>NZ_PIPZ01000001.1 GCF_003987045.1 Pseudidiomarina marina
GCGAAGTGGAACCACCTGATCCATTCCGAACTCAGTAGTGAAACGCTTCAGCGCCGATGGTAGTGTGGGGCTTCCCCATGTGAGAGTAGGACACCGCCAGGCTTCAAATACGACGAGACCCCGAGCTGACGCTCGGGGTTTTTTCGTTTGGGGAAAGCCAAAAGCGTTATTGGTTATTCGTTATTGGTTATTCGAAAAAGCCAACCCCACCCACGAATAACGAGTAACGAATAACGAACAACGAATAACGAATAACGCCCTTCACCTTCTACCGTTCTAAACTTTTTAGCCGTATAATCAGCGAATGAGCGAAACAAAAATCTCCACTGATTTATCTACACTTCATACATTTCGATTACCTGCAAAGGCGCAAGATATTATTTTCTTGGATAGCCAAGAACAGGTAAACGACATACCTTCTGATGCATATATATTAGGAGGCGGTTCTAATACTATATTCTTGACTGATTTTAAAAAGCCGATTGTCTGTGTTCGTGTTAAAGGTATAAAAGTAAGGCAAGCTAAAGAGCACTGGTCAGTTAAAGTCGGAGCCGGTGAAGATTGGCATAATCTGGTACTATTCTTAAACAAGAAGGGTATTCATGGACTTGAGAATTTAGCTCTCATTCCAGGTACAGTTGGAGCCGCACCGGTTCAGAATATCGGAGCATACGGTCGAGAAGTCAGTGATTTTATAGACTACGTTCAGGTTTGGGATAGACAGGAAAGAAAACTAGTAAACGTTTCGACTGTTGATTGCCAGTTTGGCTATCGTGATAGCATTTTTAAACAGTATCCTATGCGCTGGGTGATTCTTGAGGTTCATTTCCTGATTCCAAAATTATGGCAACCAGAGTTATCTTATGGTGAACTAAAAGCATTAAATCAGCCAGTTTCCGCTACTGATATTTTGAACAAGGTTATAGCTATCCGAACTGCGAAACTACCAGATCCTAAAGTCATTCCAAACGCTGGTAGCTTTTTCAAAAATCCAGTGATAAGTAGAAGCAAATATTCCGAGCTGATTGAGCGTTTTCCAACAATGCCTTATTTTGAATTAGCTACCGGTGAAATTAAATTAGCTGCAGGGTGGTTAATTGATCATTTAAACCTGAAAGGATTTAAGATTGGTGGTGCGGCAGTTCATATGCAACAAGCTTTGGTATTGATAAATTCAGGCGGGGCAACTGGTGCAGATGTGGTAAAACTAGCGCGTCATATACTATCAGTTGTCTATGAAAATTACGGTATTGAGTTGGAAGCTGAAGTTCGGTTGTTAGACGAAAAAGGATTAGTTTCGTTATGAAGCCACAGCGAATAGAGAGAATAGTTCAGGTTATCGAAATGCTGAGTGACGGTCAGTTTCACTCCGGTGAAGCCTTGGGTGAAAAACTTCACGTAAGCCGAACCGCGATTAGTCAATATATAAAGGATGTTCAAGCGCTTGGTATCGATGTTTTTCGAGTTACAGGTAAAGGATATAAATTTGCCAAAGAGTTAAAGCTTCTCGATTTAGAAAGAGTTACCAATTATTTACGCGCCAACGATGAAAACGTAGAGAATGTTCACCTCGAGCGAGTCATTGGCTCGACCAATGACTTTATTAAACATGCGCTAAACAGTCCGATTGATTCTGGTTATGCCGTGTTCTCTGAAGCGCAAACCGAAGGCCGCGGTCGTCGTGGTAAACGGTGGATCTCACCATTTGGTAGCAATCTTTACATGAGCATGTATTGGCGCCTTGAAGATGGTATGGGCGCGGCTATGGGGTTGAGTCTCGCATTAGGTACTGTTATTGCTGAACTGCTATCGGAGCTTGGCGTTTATGATGTCGAGGTGAAATGGCCAAATGATGTGATCGTCGACGGAAAGAAAGTTGCCGGTATTCTTATAGAACTCGAAGGTCAAGCGCTTGGTGTTGCGCATGCCATTATTGGAATTGGTATCAATATTCAAATGCCAAAATGGCTAGGCGAGCAGATCGATCAACCATGGACAGACTTGAGTACGCTTTTGAACAATAACTTTGACCGAAATCAGTTGGCCGCGCTCCTGCTCGCAAAATGCCGAAAAGCTCTGAAGCTATATGAAGGTGAGGGATTGAAGCCATTTATTTCTCGCTGGCAAAAATTTGATCGACTCGCTCTTAAGCCCGTTCGCATTATCATGGGAGAGAAGGAACTGCATGGCATTGCTGAAGGTATAGACGAAAGTGGGGCATTACTAGTAAAACGCGACGGTAAGCTAGAGCGTTTTCACGCAGGAGAGGTAAGTTTACGTTATGGCGCATAAACTGTTAATAGATGCAGGTAATACGCGAGTTAAAACAGCCTTAATGGATGCAGAAGGGCACCTAGAGCCATGGCTGAATGTGGCTTACGCAGAACTTAATCAGCACACATTGCCTGACGGTATTGAAAGTGTGTGGTTGGCGAGCGTGAGCAGCCAAGACCGCAATCAGGTGGTTGAAGCTTGGCTCGATAATGCGAAGAAAACGGTTGTACGAGTCGTTACAGAATCTAAGGCTTTCGGTGTAACAAACTCGTATGCCGAATTCAGGAATCTCGGTGTTGATAGATGGTTGGCTATGGTAGGCGCATTTGATGAGCAACCAAAAGCTACAGTGATCATCGATGCTGGAACAGCCATCACGGTGGACTGGATAGATGAGAATGGGCAGCATTTGGGCGGCTGGATTGCGCCGGGTGTGCATCTCATGAAACATTCGGTTATCAATCGGGCTCCAGGAGTGTTTGTCGGCCACGAAGGTGATGACCATTGGGGTAAGGCGCATCAACTGGGTCAAAACACGCCTGAATGTTTATTGAATGGCTGCGTGAATGCTTTTGTTGGCTTAGTTCGACAAGCAATAGCCGTTTCTGAAACTGAGCTTGACTGGTTTGATTATCGCATTCTATTTAGCGGTGGCTCGATTCCACTACTTCCTGCAGATTTAAAGCGTCGAGGAGAAGTCCGAAGTGAGTTAGTTCTGCAAGGACTAGCTTGTTACGCGCGGCAGGCATAAAAAAAGCACAGCTTTATTTAGCTGTGCTTTTTTCTGTAAAGCGTAAGCAAACATCGATGAAAACAAGTAATTATGAGAGCCTTCCGCGGAAGTCTTCGTAAGTAAATTTTCGAATCAAATCGAATTTACCGTCGCGGCGCAAAATGCCAATGCTAGGATGTTCAACGCCATTAAAGAATGATGTTTTTACCATTGTGTAGTGCATCATATCTTCAAAAATAAGACGATCGCCTGGCTGCAGCGGTTCCTCAAAGCTATACAGACCAATCACATCACCAGCTAAGCATGAGTTACCACCTAGCTTATAAGTGTTTGGTAATACACCAGGTTCACGAGCACCGGTGATATTCGGTCGATAAGGCATCTCTAATACATCAGGCATGTGTGCTGTTGCAGATATATCTAACAAGGCAATTTGCCCATCATTTTCGATAATATCAACGACTTCAGCTACCAACGGACCTGTTTGCCATGCAACGGCTGAACCCGGTTCAAGAATAACCTGAATGCTGTAGGTTTCTTGAATGCGCTTTAATTGTTTAATCAGGTGTTCAACATCATAACCTTTACGGGTCATCAGATGACCACCGCCTAGGTTAAGCCACTTCATTTTATGCAGAAGATGCCCGAACTTTGACTCGACCGCCGCAAGGGTGCGCTCGAGAGCAAATGAGTCGCACTCGCATAGGTTATGAACGTGTAGTCCGTCGATACCCGTTAAATCTGCGCCTGCCAATTCTGAAGCGCGAATGCCAAGGCGTGAACCAGGAGCACTCGGATCGTACAACTCAGTTTCTGCTTCTTGATGTTCAGGATTGACGCGGAGTCCAGCTGAAACACCGGAAGCGAGAGTTTGTTCGCGATAGCGTTGCCATTGCGACAAACTGTTGAAAGAAATGTGATGAACTATTGGTAATAATTCATCAATATCACTTTGTTTGTACGCAGGAGCATAAGCATGAACTTCGCGACCAAATTCTTCGGCAGCTAAACGTGCTTCCCAAACTGAGCTAGCAGTGCACCCTTTCAAATACTGTTTTACTAAAGGAAAGGTACTCCACATCGAGAAACCTTTCAGTGCCAAAATGATGTCGGCACCGCTTTCTTGTTGAACGCGCTGCATTAATTGAAGATTGCGCTCAAGCGCCGCCTCGTCACAAACGTAACAAGGCGACGGAATTGCCGAGTCTAGAAATGGATTCGTCATGATATTAGCGCTTAAATGGCGATTCAGTTTCAACAACTTTCCATGGCAAGCCATATTTATTCAGGCGTTCCATGAACTCGTCTGGATCAAATTGTTCCATGTTCCAAACGCCTGGCTTCATCCAATGACCTTGCAGCATCATTGATGCAGCGATCATCGCAGGAACGCCAGTTGTATATGACACAGCCTGAGCGCCGACTTCAGCATTACAAACAGCGTGATCACAATTGTTGTAGATAAAGATAGTCTTCTCTTTGCCATCTTTGATACCGGTGACGTAGGTACCAATACAAGTCATACCGGTGTAACCTTCAGCCAAAGAACCCGGGTTAGGTAAAACGGCTTTAAGGAATTCCAACGGTACTATTTTTTGCCCTTGGAACTCAATTGGCTCAATTGAGGTCATGCCAACATTCTCTAACACGCGCAAATGCGTTAGGTATTGCTCGCCAAAGGTCATCCAGAATCGCGCACGTTTCAAGGTTGGAAAGTGTTTCACTAATGACTCTAACTCTTCATGGAAAAGTAGGTAAGAAGCGCGCACACCAACACCCGGATAGTCTAGGTCTTCGCGAACACTAATTGGATCGGTTTCGTGCCATTCACCGTTTTCCCAGAATTTACCGCGTTGGGTAATTTCGCGGATATTTATTTCTGGGTTAAAGTTGGTTGCAAAGGCTTGACCGTGGTCGCCTCCATTACAGTCAACGATATCTAAATAGTGAACTTCATCGAAATAATGTTTCGCTGCATATGCAGTGAACACGTTAGTCACACCCGGGTCAAATCCAGCTCCAAGTAAGGCCATAATGCCTTTCTCTTTAAACTTGTCTTGATAAGCCCACTGCCATGAGTATTCAAACTTGGCTTCGTCTTTCGGTTCATAGTTCGCGGTATCAAGATAATGTACGCCAGTTTCGAGACAAGCATCCATAATTGGTAAATCTTGATATGGTAAGGCAACGTTGATCACTAGACTTGGTTGTACTTTGCGAATAAGGTCAGCAACTTCGCTAGCTTGATCAGCATCAACTTGATAAACACCGACGACGCGATCCTTGCCCACTTCTTCTTGAAGCTTTTCGCATTTAGAAACAGTTCGGCTAGCTAGGTGAATTTCCGAAAAGTACTCCGGCAGCATCGCACATTTTTTTACAACGACGCCAGCAACGCCGCCCGCACCAATAATTAAAACTCGTGACATGTTAAAAATACCCTTCCGTTGTGGGTGAACACAAAGGCTAAAAGATAGCATAATTTTGCTAACTAAGCATGTTTAGGTAACTATTTTAACAGTGTTTAACGGGTGAGTTCGAGATATTCGCGTGCAATTTGGCGCAACTGATTTTGCATCGTTTGCTGACTACTGTATCCGTACTTTTGAGTGAGTCGGGCAAGGTCTTCAGCCACATTCAATATCTGCCCTGGAAGGGTGACACCAGAGGCTTTTATTGGATATTTTTTATCACAAACGTTCCATGCGAACTGAGCTTCAGTAAATGGTAAATTTCCATATGCGAATCCCACCAATACTGCTCGTGCAATGCGGTACATGGCTGTGTTAACACTCACATCAACATGATTACGCCAATCCAGCTCAGCATTACAATACTGGTGAAGTCTTTCAATAAGCTCGCGACTTTCATCATTAAGCCCGAGTGCGAGGATGGCGTTTGGGTAACCACTCGCCATATTGAGTTTTCGGCCCATGCGCACAATTTTATAAGGACTTTGACGCCAAAACTCTAATACGTCGGGGCTGGCACCAAAACTTGATCCTAACGCATCAACTTGTGCGTGTAATGATAGCTTCTTTAGCTCGTTTAGGAGTTCTAAACCAATACCCTGGCGACGAACTTTATCGTGAACTGCTACTCGGGTAACTCGCCACCACCGCCAGCTCAAAACCTCTAATTGTTGCAAGTAAAATGCTATTGCTTGTGGCAATATTTGACCATTCAGGCGGCGTTTTCCATCGACGATAGGTTGTTGTAATTCTTGCGGTAATTGACCCTCGAGGCTATACCAGATAACACCAATGATACTATCTTGGCGACGAGCTAAAACAAGTCTTTGTTGCTGGTCGTCGAGCAGTAAGCGTAAGTCGTTAGGGCTACTCTGATAGTGAGCTTCTAGAAGTAAAGTAATAACTTCTTGCAGGTCATACTCAGACAGTTCGCTTGCGTGCGTGTCTTGAAACGTTGTCGACGATTGCGTATCTGTAAAAATTGAATGGTCGTTTTTCTGATGGTGAGCCTGCATTAATAACGCCTGATTCAACCACGGCTCCACTTCATCATTTACCGACCAACGCATTGGCTCTGTTAAGTCATGCAGCTTGCACGTACGCTGCTGCTGTAACCATTCAACAAAGCGAACTGCAAAACCTCGGCCGCAACCTTCATAACCATCTACGGTACTCGCTACTGCCCAAACGGTAAATCGTTGCACTAGTTGTTGTAATACATGCATTGGTATCGCTGCGGCTTCGTCAATGATAAGTCGTACGCTTTGTGGGGCATAATCACTCAATAATTTATCCCAAGGTACAAAGCGAACTGATTTTGCTGCATGTTCAAGTAGCGTTGTGGTTGCGGAGGGCCGAGGTCCGGTGACTACCAGCTCGCGGCCGCGATAATTTCGTATCCATGCTTGGCAAGCCAAGCCAAGAGTTGTGCTTTTCCCTCGCCCGCGGTCGGCCATGAGAATATGGCAGGTGCCGGGTAGATCAATCATTTTCTCAATAATTGTCTTTTGCGTTGAGTTCGGTAAGCTTATTTTTTTTGATTTCGGTAAGTTCGAGCCGGCTAATTCTTGCGTTAAGGCTTTTAAATCTGTATCCGGTTTTAGGATTTCAATTCGAGCAAAATTAACGCTGGAAGCGAGCAGACGCTTTTTAAAAGGCGTTACTGCTTCCGGCAGAAAGACAAACAAAATGCCACCTCCGTTCACGGTCCCCGCTAATGCAGCAAGGGCATCAGCGTGAATCACTTCTGTGAACTCAAGCACAACGAAATCGTTCGACGAACCTAAGTAATCGCGATACCGATGTACCGCAATGTCATTGCTTTCGTTATCAGATAAACACAACGCAGTAGGAAGTTGATTTATCACTGCATTTTTGTGAAATGCCTGCCAATCACGTGGACCATCAAACAAAAAGACTGCTCGAACGCGAGCAGTCTTTAGGTGATGAGCAATTCGCTGTAATCCCATAGTTTAAATGAGCGAGATTGCGAAGAATTTAGTTAGCACGGTGTTGATGAATACAACAGCAAGAATCAACGGAATAAATGTACCAATTGCAAAGCTTACGTACTTTTCCAGCCATGAGGTTGCATAAGCTTGATTCCCCTCGCTTAATTCTGCGGTTAGCTGACTGCGTTTCCAACGAAAACGTACAAACAAACAGATGAGCAAACCATTCAGCGGTAAAATTGTATCGTAGAAGACGTCATAGATGACATCAAAAACCGATTTATCAACACCGGCATAATGGGTGAAAGCTGTGAACCATGGAACCAAACCAAATGAGGTTGCCGCAATTAGCGTAAGTACGGTAATTGCAATACCCATAATCAATAGGGCTTTCTTACGTGAAATGTCACGCTTTTCCATTAATGATGACGTTGGTACTTCAATAATAGAAACCAGCGACGTAATTGCCGCAACAAACGCTAATAAAAAGAAAATGGTCGCAGCAACACTGGCAGCTAAGTATCCAACCGATTCTGATAGTGCTAGGAAAATATTTGGAAAGAATGAAAATATCATGCTTACCGAAGAATCGCTCAACGAATCAGGATTAGTATCTGGATAAATGGCGAAAATTGCTGGCAATGTCATTAGACCGGCAATAAATGCAACCGCTGTGTCAGTGACTGCAACCAGTTTACCTGATGTGACAATGTCATCACTACGGCGGAAGTAAGAACCGTATGTGATCAGAATACCCATACCGAGCGATAATGAGAAAAATGCCTGCGCCAATGCCCCGTTAATCACTGAACCATTAATTTGGCTAAAATCTGGCACCAGATAGAATTTCACTCCAGCCCATGCGTTATCTAATGTCAGGACAAAAATAACAAGCAAGATGAGCATTAGAAATAGCGTTGGCATGAGAATTTTAGATGCGCGCTCAATGCCTTTGCGAACACCACCAACCAAAATAAAGTTGATAATGATGGTAACGCCGACTAAATACCAAATGAAATCATAGTCGTTAACGAAGTTAGTAAAGAAACCCTCACTGGCCAGAGCATCAAGGTTGCCAAGCAACGATTGCACGAGATAGCCAAAAATCCATACCGTGATGACCATATAAAACACGGCGATCATAAACGGCGTTATGGTTGCCAATAAGCCAGCTATACGCCAACGTTTTAAGCCCTGTCCAAGTTCTGAATATGCTTTATAAGGACTGTGCTGAGCTCGGCGGCCAAGTCCCATTTCTGCCAACATGACAGGTAGACAAATGAACGCTACAAATAATGCATAAATTAATAAAAATGCGCCGCCGCCATTTTTGGTTGCTGCAACGGGGAAGCCTACAAGATTACCAATGCCGACCGCAGAACCAGCTGCGGCAAGAATAAAACCGATTTTGGAGCTGAAATGCTCACGAGATGCGCTCATAGAGAGAACCCTTGCTATTCGTTATTATAATGGTTTGCAAACCGCACAATCCTAGCGCATGCGTTCATCGCCGGCAAGCAGACCAGACCAACCGCTAAAAATATGCGGTTTTAGTCTGGTCACGGGTCGATTACGAGAACCAACGTAGTATTTTTTGCTTAAATGACGTGTATGGCGGGTACCGAAAATTTGGGTCAATAGCAAATGGTCTCGTCATTACCGATTTCATATGGCTAAACGTATCAAAACCAAATTTACCGTGGTACCGGCCCATACCACTAGGTCCGACGCCACCAAACGGCAACTCTGGATTGAGCATAAACATCAAGGTGTCATTGTTACACTGGTTCCCCGCGTGAGTTTGTTCGGTGAGTTGTTGTAGTTGCCGTGCGGAATTACTAAAGCCGTAGAGAGCCAGAGGTTTATCTCGTTCTTGTATAAAGTTGATAGCTTCCGCCAGATTTTTAACTTTAAGAACCGGTAAAATAGGGCCAAAGATTTCTTCTTGCATGACCTTGCTGGCAGGGTCAACGTCAGATAGAACAGTCGGCTGAATGTAACGGTCGTCTCCGTCAAACTCGCCACCAAACACAATTTGGCCGTCATTGAGATAAGTTTTAAGGCGATCAAAATGCTGACGATTAACAATTCGACCATAATCAGCTGAGTGTTGCGGATCATCTCCAAAAAAAGCTTCGCAGGATTGTTTTAACGCAGCGATAAACTCGTCATGTTTTGCCTCATCCACCAAGACATAATCGGGAGCAATGCAGGTTTGGCCGGCATTTATCCATTTTCCCCACGCAATTCGTCGTGCTGCAACGCTGATATTGGCATCGGCTAAAACCACAGCTGGGCTTTTTCCACCTAGCTCTAAAGTTACCGGGGTTAGATGTTCTGCAGCGGCATGCATAACAATCTTGCCCACGCGTCCACCACCTGTATACATAATGTGATCGAAACGATGTGTTAATAGCTCAGAGGCGACATCGGCGCCACCGGTGACAACATGAACAGCTTCTGGAGCCAGGTAATCAGGCAATAGGCGCTCAATAAGCTCTGCCGTTTTAGGTGATAACTCAGATGGCTTAACAACCACACAGTTACCTGCGGCAAGAGCAGCTACCAGAGGACTAAGGAGTAATTGTAGTGGATAGTTCCAAGCCCCAATAATAAGAACCACACCAAGAGGTTCTGGATGCAGATAACTTTTACCTGGCCACGCTAGCAGTGGCTGCCGTACGCGTTTTGGCTTCACCCACTGATTTAAATGATGCAGTGTATGCTTGATATCGCTTATTAGAAAACCTAGCTCGGTAAGCCAACCTTCAGCTGACGATTTCCCTAAATCTTCTTGTAACGCGTTTAGGAGTTCTTTTTCGTGCTCATCAAGCATCTGCTGCAATTTCTGGAGTTGCTCTTTGCGCCACGCAACTGAGCGGGTCAAACCGCTATTGTAGGTGGTCCTCAATCGCTGCAAGCGTTGTTCTAACTGTTGTTTCATGCAAAGCCGCCTAAGGTGATGTTCTTAGTTTCTTGGTATTCGGCCAAGCCATAGCGAGAGCCCTCACGGCCAATACCGGATTCTTTCACGCCGCCAAAAGCATTGTACGCGTGAGAAATTGCGCCGGCATTAATCCCTAACATGCCACATTCAAGTTGTTCACTGACGCGTTGAATGCGAGTGTAATCTTGAGCGCAAAAATAACCGGCTAGACCAAACGGTGTATCATTTGCGCGCGCGATGCCTTGCGCCTCATCGGTAAATTTTTGTACGGCAATAACCGGGCCAAATATTTCTTCTTGTGCAATACGCATTGCCGGCGTTATCTCAGTGATTAAAGTAGGGGCGTAGAATAACTCACCCAGTTCTGTTAGAACTTTGCCGCCGGTGACAAGTTTAGCGCCATGCTGCTGCGCATCTTTAAGCAATTCTTCAACTTTGTCTATTGCAGCAGAGTTAATCAGGGGACCATAGTCCACTTCTTCTGCATCGCCAGGAGCAACTTTGATTGTTGCCAATGAGCTCTGTAATTTTTCAATGAATGCTTCGTGCACGGTTTCTTGCACTAAAACACGATTGGCGCTAATGCAGGTTTGGCCTGCATTACGGAATTTGCATGCAATTAGTTCGCGAACTGCCACATCAATATCAGCATCGTCAAATACAATGAATGGTGCATTGCCTCCTAACTCAAGTGAAACTTTTTTCATGGTTTGCGCACACTGTTCCATTAGTGCTTTACCGACTGCAGTTGAGCCGGTAAAGGTAAATTTCTTAACACGAGGATGTTGAGTGAATACTTCGCCAACTTCTTTTGACTGTGTTGTTGGCACAAAATTAATTACGCCATCCGGAATGCCTACTTCACTAGCAAGTTGCGCAAGTGCTAGTGCTGAAAGCGGCGTTAGTTGTGGTGGCTTAACAACAATTGTGCAACCTGCAGCAAGGGCGGGAGCAACCTTTCGCGTAATCATCGCATTGGGGAAGTTCCACGGCGTGATGGCAGCACATACGCCAATCGGTTGCTTGATAATCCAACTGCGTTTGTCGTTTGCACTAACGGGCAAAATATCTCCGTAACAACGTTCAGCTTCACCAGCGAACCAATCCACGAAGCTGGCGCCATATTCTATCTCTCCGATGGCTTCGGCAATCGGTTTGCCTTGCTCAGCACTCATTAATTCACCAAGTGCTTGTTTATTATCGAGCATGCTTTGATACCAGCGGCGCAACAGGTCAGCTCGCTGTTTCGGGGTTTTTTCACGCCAATGCTTCAAGGCTTTATGAGCAGCCTCCACTGCGCGTTCAGCCATGGTTGCGTCGCCGTCAGCAACCTCAGCGATAGTCTCTCCAGTGGCTGGGTTGGTCACTTCGAAGCGTTTATCGGTTGGTATCCAATGACCATCAATGAAAGCATTGGTTTGAACGAGTGAACGCATGGTATGTGTTGACATGACTACTCCCAATTTTTGAATGTATAACTCAGTATTAGGCTTATACGTCAGAACTTCAATGCTAGTTTACCTTGTGTTTATTTAACAATTAGCGTATAGTTCGCCGCCTCAGGGTCATTACCGCTATTGATGGGAGCGGACTTACCCCTGAATATGCTGGGGTAAACAGCGCCTAAATTCCTGCCAGAGTGTTCATCGTGTTCTGTAGCTGGGCGTATATCCCCCTTATATATGCAATACAGAAACATGTGAGAAAAATATGTCTGAAGTAATGACTGGCCAATCGTTTGCCGATCTGGCCCTGCCTGCTGTTGTGCTTAAACAGCTAGAAAAAATGAATTTCACCCAACCGACGCCAATTCAGTTACAAGCAATTCCTGCCCTGATTGAAGGCAAGAACGTGCTTGGCGAAGCGCAAACCGGTACCGGTAAAACGGCTGCGTTTGGTTTGCCAGGTTTGTCTGCAATTGATACCAAAGAACGCGCGACACAGATGTTGGTGGTTGCACCGACTCGTGAGCTGGCGATTCAAGTTGCTGAAGCTGTAGCAGAATTCGGACAGCAAATGCGCGGTCTTGAAGTGGCTACCGTTTATGGTGGCGCAGCTTTTGGTCCACAAATTAAAGCGTTACGCGGCGGTGCTCATGTTGTTGTGGGAACGCCAGGTCGTTTACTCGATTTATTAAACAAAGGCGTTTTGAACTTAAGCGCTTTGCGTTTAGCGGTGCTTGATGAAGCCGATGAAATGCTCAACATGGGCTTCATTGACGATATCGAAACCATCATGGGCGCAGTGCCGAACACAGCACAGCGCGCGTTATTCTCGGCGACCATGCCTCCGGCAATTCGTAAATTAGCGAAGACTTTCCTTGTTACCGAAGCGGGTGAGCAACCGTTAAATATTCAAATTGCAGCCATTGAGAAAGCGAAGGCGACGATTCGTCAACGCGCGTGGTTAGTGCGTGGCTTGAGTAAAATGCAAGCGTTAACGCGTTTGCTCGAAACCTTAGAGTATCAGCGCGTATTGATTTTCGTACGTACGCGTTCAGACACCATGGATGTTACTGAGCAACTGCAAGCATCTGGTTTTAAAGCGTCTCCATTAAGTGGTGACTTGAACCAAGCACAGCGCGAGCAAACTGTGGCGCAATTGCGTAGCGGTCGTATCGAAATCTTAGTAGCAACGGATGTGGTAGCGCGTGGTCTTGACGTGCCAGAAATCACGCACGTTGTGAACTATGATTTACCAGGCGATAGCGAATCTTATGTTCACCGAATTGGTCGTACCGGCCGTGCCGGACGTAGTGGTGAAGCGATTTTGTTCTATCGCAACAAAGAAAAGCATTTGCTTCGCACCTATGAGCGCTTAACCAACGGAACTATTGAATACTTTGAAGTTCCGAATGCGAAAGAATTGAGTGCGCATCGCCAACAGAAACTGCAAGAGCAAATCGTAACGACGGTTGCTGGTGGTCAATTTAACCAATTGAACGAAATCATTGCCAAAATGCAAGCTGATACGGGTTTGTCGGCAGAGCAAATTGCTGCCGCTTTGTTAGCTCAGCAAAACTTGCAGCGTCCGTTGATTGTTGCGGATGATCCGGCGCCACGTAAATTTGAAGAACGTACTGAACGTCGTGGTAAACGTGATGCTCGTGATAGCCGCGATAGCCGCGATAGCCGCGATAGTCGTGATGGTCGCGAAAAACGCAGCTCTCGAGATCGTCGTGATGCGAACGTTGAGTTTGACACTTATCGCATTCAAGTTGGTCGTGAGCACGGTGCTCGTCCACAAGATATCGTTGGTGCCATTGCGAACGAAGCTGATATGGATAGCCGTTTTATCGGTCAAATTCAGTTATTTGACGGCCATAGCTTGGTTGAGCTACCAAAAGGCATGCCGACAGCTGTTGTGCGCGTATTACAACGTGCGCGTGTACGTCAACAACAGATGGGCCTCGAGTTAGCTCCAGGTGAGCAAATTACTCGTCGTCCACGTCCACCTGCCGGCGAACGTCCACCGTTTAAAGGTGCGCAACGTCGTGGTGATAATAAAGGCGGACGCGGTAATCCAGGCGAACGTCGCGCGCGTCGCGCTCAGTAAGTGTTATTGATATCCGGCCTGATGGTTCACTCGAATCATCAGGCTGGTGTCATACCCCCAAGCCTCAGCTTTCTTCATTATTTCCTCAAGTTCGCTTTCTGGTACATTTGGTGTACGTGAGAGCACCCAAAAATAATCATGGCTATCGCTCGTAATGACCGCCAATGAGTATTCTCCAGCGTCATTTGTTTGCAATTCACTAATGTAGTAACCACCATAAAATGGCCAAAAGAATGTTACTTTATACATGGCCGTATCGACAGGCTTGGCAAGGCCAATTGCTGTTTCCCATTCACCAAGCTCGGTATTGTAGCCGCGGTTAGTGACTTCAATGGTACCGTCCTGATTGAGCCGATATTCAGCTGTAACACGTTCTAATCCTTCTTCAAAGCTATGTGGTAAGCGAACAATTTCGTGCCATGTGCCTAGGTATTTCGTCGCTTCAAACTTATCAATTACCGGAGCCACCGGTGTTGGATTGCTGCTACAACCGACGATATAAAAACTGGTGAGTAAGATAACTATAAATCTGCTCATATTTTTTCCTTTTTAGCGTTTCTATCAACTCCGTTTATAACGAATCAATTTGGTTTAAGTACAAGCGCGCTTGCTCCAATAGTTCTTGCTTATCTGTCTTATCTCGTTTATCCCATTGGCTTAAGATTAATCCCAATCTCGCATTCTTGCTAAGTTGCTCGTAATGAGAATCTATAAAATGCCAATACAGACTGTTGAAAGGGCATGAATTTGTGCCGACACGTTGATTGACGTCATAGTGACAATGCTGACAGTAATTCGACATTTTATTGATGTAAGAACCGCTCGATACATAGGGTTTGGTGGCAAGAACTCCACCATCAGCAAATTGACTCATGCCGCGTGTATTTGGCAACTCGACCCACTGCAAGGCGTCGATATAAATTCCTAAATACCAAGCGTCGACCTCGTCAGGGTTCACGTTCGCAAGCAGTGCAAAATTGCCAGTAATCATTAACCGTTGAATGTGGTGTGCATAGCTAAATTCAAGCGATTGCTGAATACTTTTTGCCATGCACAGCATGTGTGTTTTGCCGGTCCAGTAATAACTTGGCAAAGGGGCTTTGTTTTCAAAAAAGTTGGTGGTGGAATAGTCAGGCATGTGATGCCAGTAAATAGCCCGAATAAACTCTCGCCAACCAATGATCTGACGTACAAATCCCTCAATTTGTGCGATGTTTATTCGAGATGAATTGTTCTGCCAATAGGAAATTGCTTTCTCGACAACTTCGCGAGGACTGAGCATTTTGGTATTTAGTGAAAATGACAAACGCGCATGAAAAAGCGACCAATACTCCGTGTGCATAGCATCTTGATAGCGTCCAAAATTTTCTAGTAGGTTTTCCACGAAAAAGTCGAGTAGTTGCCTCGATTCGAGCCGTGATGTTGGCCAAATGAATCGCTGCGGTTCAATGTCACCGATGGTTTCAACGCCTGCTTTTTTCAACATAGCGATAATGTCGCTTACGTTATGGGAAAACAATAATGGTTTGGCAACATCTTGTTGATTGGGCAGTTTGTTACGATTGTCTTTATCAAAATTCCATTTACCACCTATTGGTTTATCGTTTTCCATGAGGTAGCCAGTTTGTTGGCGAACCCGGCGGTAGAACGATTCCATTAAGAAGTTTTCTTTACCTGGGAACCAGTCATTTAACACACTGCGTTGAGTTAAGAAGTGCTCACTGTCATACCATTGCACTTCAACCGACTGCTGCCCAGCCCAAGCTTGTAGGTACTCATCAACACGATACTCATCGGGTTGTTGGAGCTGAACTTGTCGTGTACGAGGAAGACGCTGAAGCAGCGCGGATAAGTTTTTGGTAACACTCTGACGGTTGTTCGGATCATCTAGTGATAGGTAACAAACGTGATGTCCAGCCGCGCTTAATGCTTGCGCGAAATGACGCATCGCAGCGAAGAACCCAACAATTTTCTGAATGTGGTGTTTGGCGTAGTCGGTTTCTTCGCGTACTTCCATCAGTACGAATAGTCGATTGCGATCAATCGTTTTAAACCAGCTATGACCAGCATTCAATTGATCACCTAAAACAAGTGCTAAGGTGGTAATTGAATCATTTGGTAGGCGATTAAAACTGATATCACCAAAAGATAAGGACGACGAATGAGTGGCCATCTGTTAAATCTACGCTAAGTTATAGGGAATCAATGCTAAATACGTGTTTTAGCATAGCGAGATCACCGAAAATTTGGCATTATGCGTCTATTAAATTAGTTAACCCTCAGGCAGGAACATCATGCAGCCAGTTAATATTATTTGTATCAAGTGGGGCAACAAGTACGGCTCTGACTATGTCAATACACTGTACTCAATGGTGAGTCGCAATATTTCATTGCCATACCGTTTTGTATGCTTCACAGATGACGCAGAAGGAATTCGCGACGAGGTTGAAGTAAAGCCAATTCCAGAAATCGGATTTGAAGATTTTGACCAGCGTAAACCATGGACATTCGCCCACGGCTGGTTGAAATTGACCTGTTTCGCGAATCCACTTTACGATTTACAAGGGCCAACGTTGTTCTTGGATCTTGATATTGTCATTGTAGGAAGCTTGGATGAGTTCTTTGAGCCAGAAGGCGAGTTTTTGGTAATTAAAGAATGGGATAAATCCGATGCTACCGGAAATACCTCGGTATTTCGTTTTAATATTGGTGCTCATGTTGATGCTCTAGAACATCTGAAAGCAGATCCAGTTGGCTCACGTAAAGATGTTCGCAATGAGCAGGAATTCATTACGCAGTTTGTTGCGCGTCAGGGAAAATTAAAATATTGGCCAGCGCAATGGTGTCGCAGTTTCAAACGTCATTGTCTACGTCCATTCCCATTGAGTTTCTTTCAACAGCCACGCATTCCTGAGGGCGCCAAGGTAATCATTTTCCATGGTCGCCCACATCCTGACGATGCGATAGCTGGACGCAGTGGTAAATGGTACCGCAAGGTACTTCCTACAACATGGATCAAAGAGTACTGGCGTTAAGCGCTAATGACTGTTTGGTATAAACTGCTTATTCGCTTTGCGACGCCATTGGTATTTATTTATCTCTGGTTGCGTGGAGCGAAGGCTTCGGCTTATCGAGAACGCTGGAGCGAGCGCCTCGCACTTCAGAAAATTCCGCCACAAGTTCGCGATGGCATTGTCATTCATTGTGTGTCAGTTGGCGAAACGGTAGCTGCCCGTGGGCTTATCGAGCGTGTCTTACACGCTTACCCGCATCTTCCGGTGACGTTGACATCAATGACACCGACAGCTGCGGAAATGGCGCTGAAGCTGTTTGGTGAGCGTGTCTTTCATAGTTACCTGCCGATTGATACCCCCGGAGCAATGAAGCGGTTTATTAGTAAACTCAGTCCGCGCTTACTTATCGTACTTGAAACCGAAGTGTGGCCGTGTTTGCTCGAGCAATGTCACCTGCGAAACATACCTGTTTTAGTTGTTAATGCTCGTATGTCGGAGCGTTCAGCAAAAAGCTATCAGAAATATGCTTGGCTACTTGGTCCAATCTGGCAGCGCGTGAACTTTATTGCCGCACAAACGAATGCGAGTGCTGAGCGCTTTGAAGCGCTTAAGGTACCGAATGATAAACTCGCTGTGCGCGGAAATTTAAAGCACGATTTTCAGGTCAGCGATGAAATACATCAACAAGCTAAGAGCTGGCGCGATGAATTAAACCGACCGGTTCTTGTTGCCGCAAGCACTCACGATGGTGAAGATGCGCAAATTCTTGAAGCGTTTAGCTCGGTACTAGGGCAACATCCCAACGCACTGTTAATTATCGTGCCTCGTCATCCTGAGCGATTTGATTCAGTGGCTCGGTTAATAGAACAGCAGCAGTTTAGTTATGTGCGCCGCAGTACCGCGCAAACTGTACAACCATCTCATCAAGTTTTTCTTGCGGATTCAATGGGTGAGTTATTGTTATGGTACGCCGTGGCCGATGCTGCATTTGTTGGGGGGAGCCTGATTGAACGAGGTGGGCATAATCCACTTGAGCCAATCGCGACCCATACAGCAGTAATCTCCGGTCCGCATGTATTCAATTTTGATGAAATTTATCAGCGCTTAAAAGCGGTGGATGGTGTTCATATAGTTGCTGATGCAAAAGCGTTAGCCGCTGCGTGGAATGAATGGCTGGCTCACCCGCAGCAAGCTACGCAACATGCAAACCATGCATTTGATGAATTTGCCAACGATCAAGGCGCAACGGAAGCTATTTTACAGGATATTGAGCGCTTCGTGCCGTTTGCACGCAACGCCGAGAAAGTGAGGACGATGTCAATGATAAAAACAGCTAAGCCGAACGACAAAATGGAAATTTGGTATGACCCGAGCATTTTGGATGGTTGTACATCAGATCACTTTGATGCGAGTTTTTGGCAGAGTCAGAATAAAGTGAAGGGCTCGGCGACAGGGCGGAGCACAGCGTTCTTCGTGGATGCAGGAGAGCACGGTTTATTGTTACGGCATTATTATCGCGGTGGCCTGGTTGGAAAGGTGAATAAAGATCGCTTCAAACGTGAGCCAATTGCTAATAGTCGTGCCATGGCTGAGTTCTCGCTACTGCTGAAATTACGAGAGTTAGCACTTCCAGTGCCTCGGCCAGTTGCAGCTCGGTATGTAGAAGCACCAGTCTGGGGATATCGCGCTGATATCTTGGTTGAGGTTATTCCTAATGCGCAAGACCTATTCAAGTTACTACTGCAACGGTCTCTCACTGATTCAGAGTGGCAACAAGTTGGTAGAACAATACGTGAGTTGCACAGTGCAGGTGTTTATCATTCTGATTTGAACTGCCACAACATCATGCTCGATGATAACGGCAAGTGCTGGATTGTCGATTTTGATAAGTGTGGATTTAAAGCGGAAGGCGAATGGCGAGAAGCCAATCTACAACGTTTGCTACGTTCGTTTAATAAAGAACTAACCAAAGCAAAAGAAGCCAACCGAGCATTTCATTTTAATGAAACACGAGATTGGCCTCTTTTAGTCGATGCCTATAGCTAACGTGACTGCTTAAGGCGGTTACACGGCTACAGACGCGAGTAAATTACTCGCGAATTTGCCCAGTACCGGTCACCACGAACTTTTCAGTTGTCAGTGCCTGTAACCCCATTGGGCCGTATGCGTGTAATTTACTGGTAGAAATACCAATTTCAGCACCTAAGCCTAACTGACCGCCATCACTAAACCGTGAAGAAGCATTTGCCATTGTCACCGCTGAATCGACTTCACGAATAAAGCGGTCGGCAGCTTCTTTATTCTCAGTGACGATTACTTCAGTATGGCCACTGCCGAAGTGATGAATATGATCAAGTGCTTGGTCGAAATCCTTGACGGTTCTCACCGCAATTTCTAAAGCCAGATACTCTTCACCAAAAGCATCCTCTGCAATGACATCAGGACTATCAAAGTAAGATGCTGATGCATTGTCTGAATGAATGACAACGTTTTTCTCAGCCAAGGCTTTTGCTGCAACCGGTAAAAACTTCGGAGCGATATCTTGATGCACGACTAAACCTTCAAGCGCGTTACACACCCCTGTACGTTGAGTTTTACCATTCAGCAAGATATTGAGGGCTTTATCTAAATCCGCATCTTTATCAATATATAAATGGCATACGCCTTTGTAGTGCTGGATAACAGGGATTTTACTGTTATCACTGACAAAATGGATCAAGCCTTCGCCACCCCGAGGAATGACTAAATCAATGTACTTGTCTTGCTTGAGTAGCTCAGTCATCAAATCGCGATCCGGCGAAGGAACAACAGTAATAACGTCTTCTGGCAATTCGCTATCGCGAAGTGCTTGATGCAGTGCATCCGCTATAGCCTTACTCGTTTCTATGGCTTCTCGACCGCAACGTAAGATAACAGCGTTGCCAGATTTGAAACACAGAGCTCCAGCGTCGGCCGTCACATTCGGGCGTGCCTCATAAATCATGCAGATTACGCCTAGCGGAATACGCATTTTATCGACCTGAATACCATTTGGGCGAGTCTCAAAATGTTTGCGTTCACCAACTGGATCGGAGAGTTCGATTATCTCCTCAATGGCGCTCGCCATGCCCTCAATGCGCTCATCATTCAGTTGCAACCGGTCAAGCATCGCTTCTGATAAGCCTTTTTCTTTCCCCGCAGCCATGTCTTTTTCATTAACCGCTAAGATAGTGCTTTTTGCTGCGCGAATGGCATCAGCCATACGCTGCAATACTTGATTCTTTTTAGCTTCTGATAAATTGGCGACTGCGCGGGCAGCAACTGCTGCGCGTTTTGAAATTTGTTTAGCTAACTGAGTACTCATTCGTCCTCCAGTATCATTAAATCATTACTTTCTATTACTTCTGAGATTGGGCTGTAGCCATACGCTTCGGCTATATCACTAATTTCTTGCCCTTTGATATGCATTAGTTCGTGTGAGCTGTATTGGCAGATACCTTTGCCAATAGCCTCGGCTGTACTTCCGCTACGAATCACAACGGCATCGCCGCGATTGAAGTCGCCCTGAACGTCGACAATGCCACTCGTTGTTAACGACTCTCCGCGGCTAAGCGCTGCTGCAGATTCTTCGTCAATAACGAGCTCGCCTTGTGAAATTAACGTATGCCGTAACCAATGTTTTTTATTGCTCATCGGATCTTGCTGGCGCTTGAACAATGTTCCAGGATTTTGGCCCTGTAATAAGTGTTCGAAGGTTTCTCCTTTGCGGCCGTTAACGATGTACGTATCAATACCATGAGAGGTGGCTTTTTCAGCTGCCTCAATCTTGGTACGCATACCACCCGTTGCAATTTTATTTGTGGTTCCACCGGCTAATGCAAAAATTTCCTCGGTAATTTCATTTACCTCTGGAATTTTTTTCGCATCGGGTTTTACTCGCGGATCGGCATCAAACAAGCCATCTATGTCAGAACAAATGAACAATGCATCGGCGTCTACAAGGGTCGCTACCATTGCAGCCAAGTTATCATTATCGCCTACCTTCATTTCGTCGGTAGCTAATGCATCGTTCTCATTCACGATGGGTAATACATCGTGTTCTAACAATGTGCGAAGGGTGTTTCGAACACTGACATAGCGAGCGCGATCGCGTAAATCACCGTGGGTCATCAAAACCTGTGCGCACGGGAAGTCAAAAAACCGCGACCAGTTGGCCATCATGTCGTTTTGTCCAACAGCAGCCATCGCTTTTTTTATGGTCACCGGAAGCTTGTCGCCATCGAAACTAATATGTTTTCTGCCCGCTGCAGCACTACCTGATGAAACGAGGACGATTTCTTGTCCGCGTTCGTGACACTCAATAATAAATCGAGCGATAGCTAATAAGTATTTACTGCTCGTTCCTGTATCGTCTGGCGCAATCAACGCACTGCCGACTTTTAGAACAGCACGTTGCCAGGAAGGCATTTCCATAACTTCTCCCTCTTGAAAAATTCGTATGTAGTCTAACAGATTTGGGGTGCTTTCTCTAGTTCAGAGGGATAAGTGAAGGAAATGCCCACTATATAAGGCATAAGATAAGGAAATAGGGCTTTAGTGAAATGAAACTTTACTTTTTATAAACATTAAAAACCCCGCAAGGCGGGGTTTTTAGAGGTGTTTATTTTGTGGGTGGGGTGTAGCCTTCAATATCTACTTCTTTGCCTTCAAATAAGAAAGCTTTCATTTGTTCTTCAAGAAAACTTCTAGCTTGCGGGTCCATAAGATTTAAACGCTTTTCGTTAATCAACATGGTTTGTTTCTTTTGCCACTCAGCCCATGCTTCCTTTGAAATGCTATTAAAGATTTTCTCACCAAGCTCACCTGGATAGAGTTGAAAGTCTAAACCTTCAGCTTCTTTCTTCAGGTATTCACAATATACGGTACGGCTCATGACAACCTCATTCGGCTTTAAATTAGAGGATTATTTTACGGTGCCGATGTCAGTGAATGCAAACTTACTGACGCTTTAATTGCTGATAGTTATGTACGCAACGTATTAAGATATTTACGAATTGGGGTAGGTAATCCATAGTTATCCAATTGCTCTAACGGTATTCGTACGCCACCTTGCGCTACGGGCTGCGAGAAAACCAGTGCCTCGAGCTTATAATGTGAAAACACATGTTTAAAGCTTCCGTGAAGATGTGCTTTTTCTAATGGTTCTAATACTTCTGGTAGACACCATAGTCGAGGCCATATGCCGTCACCTGAGCGTTGCGTTAGCATCACACCCTCATCAGTTAGGTCGAGCAAGAAATAGCCATGACGTTTTGGTATTTTTTTCTTTGCTTTTTTCTCAGGAAGAACTTGGGTGCGATTTGTTGCATAGGCATTACAGCTGGTTTTTATTGGACACCTTTGACAATCCGGGGACCGAGGCGTACAGATGGTCGCGCCGAGATCAAGTAGTGCTTGAGCATAGCGGCGATTGTCGGCTTTTGGTGTGTACTTTTCTGCATACGACCAAATTGTTCTGTTGGTTTTTACTGAGGAAATGTCGCCTTCAATACCAAAATAGCGACTGAATAGTCGCTTAACATTTCCATCGACTAGCGCAGCTGGTTTATTAAAAGCAAACGCCGAAATTGCGCCGGCGGTATAAGGTCCAACACCGGGAACTTCTCTGAGTTCGTCAATATTATCGGGTAGTTGCCCGTTCATTTCTTGCACAACAAACTTTGCCGCTTTATGCAAGTTTCTGGCACGCGAGTAATACCCCAGTCCCTGCCATTGAGCCATCACCTCATCTTCGGAAGCATCGGCCAATGCTACGACAGTGGGAAAATGTTGTAGCCAACGCTCAAAGTAAGGGATGACAGTAGCCACCTGAGTTTGTTGCAACATGAGCTCGCTAACTAAAACGCGATATGGCGTTACATCCTGTTGCCAGGGTAAGTCATTCCGACCATGTGTTTTTTGCCATAAAGTTAAGGTTTCACTGAACTTTACGGGATCAATCGGCGTAGTAGTGGGGCTAGAAGTCTTATCAATCATAAAATTTTTGTAAGTTATTGGTTAAAAAAGTCGCAAAAAATCGGTAAATCCGCGTTGAATCAGGCTTTTTTCCTGCATTTGTACTATAATGCATCCACGTTCGTAAATCGGCCTATGAGAAAACACAAGGAGCATCTCATGAAACGGTTATCAATGGTATCAGCAGCAGTCATTTCTTCATTAATGGCTGCACCAGTTATGGCATTCCAAGGCGATGAGCCGGGTAGCATTTATGTTGGTCCGCGCATTGGGGTGTTCGGCACAGACTCTGACCGTCGTGTTATCGAAAATAATCAAGTGCAAACATTTGGTGGTGGTTTCGATTCACTCATGGGTGGTTTAGAGCTTGGCTATCAGTTTACCCCAGAGTGGGGTTATCGTGTTTACTATGATTACCTGCGTGGTGATCTAGAGACTTCTAGCGACGACTCTACTGGTAGTGCATACGGTGTGGATTTAATTTATAACTTCACCTCGAATTTTTATGGTGCGGTAGGTATTAACTCAACTGAATTCAGTGATATTAGCAACCGTTTCTTACGTGTTGGTGCGGGTTATAAAGAGTTTTTGAATGACAACTGGGCCATCTCTTTCGAAGGCGCAGTGCAGCAAAGCGACGGTGACCTTACCGAGTTTATGTTGATGACAGGGCTTCGCTATTATTTTGGCGGCGCATCAGAGTCTACTTATACCAAACCGGAGCCGGCTCCAGCACCTGAGCCTGAACCAGCTCCAGCTGCTCCGGCTGTCGTTGATTCAGACGGTGATGGCGTTAATGACGATATGGATAAATGCCCAAATACACAGGCTGGCTTCAAAGTTGATGCTGACGGTTGTGTTATGTACGCCAACGAAACGGTAATTCGCGAATTGGTTGTAACATTTGCGCTGAATTCAGACGAAATTCCTGATTCTCAGAAATCGGATATTCGTGAAACAGCTGAGTTTTTGAAAGAGTACCCACAGCTAGATGTCGTTATTGAAGGTCATACTGACGATACTGGTGCGGCAACGTACAATCAGCAATTATCTGAACGTCGTGCGAAGGCTGTTGGTGATAGCTTGGTGAATGATTTTGGTATTGCTGCTTCTCGTGTAACAACAGAAGGTTACGGTGAGAGCCGTCCGAAATATCCAAACAATTCAGCAGAAAATCGTGCGAAGAATCGCCGTATTGAAGCTGTTATGTCAGTGACTAAACAGGTTCCTGTAAAAGAATAATTTAACTATTCTGTAGAAGATAAAGGCACGCCAAACTTGCGTTTGGCGTGCCTTTTTGCATAATGAGCGCCGCAAATTTAAACTTGTCTTATTCATTATTCGCGCACCACAACGTAGAGGCATCATGAGCTCCGAGAATTTAGAAAAAGCCCAAGCTGAGGGAAAGTACATTCGTAAAATCCGCAGCTTTGTAAAGCGCGAAGGCCGTTTAACCAAAGGTCAGGCAGCCGCTCTTGAGCGCAGTTGGCCAAAGATGGGATTAACCCATGACCAAGGTATGCTTGATCTCGAGCAAGTCTTTGAGCGCCAAGCGCCAACTGTGCTGGAAATTGGTTTTGGCATGGGAAAATCATTGGTCGCTATGGCGCAAGCTGCACCAGAAAAGAACTTTATTGGCATTGAAGTACATCGACCTGGTGTTGGCGCATGCTTAATGGATGCTGAAGATGCAGGTCTCGAGAACTTGCGTGTGTTTGAACATGATGCAGTGGAAGTTCTCGAAGATTGTATTGCCGATGGAAGCTTAGCGACGGTGCAGGTTTTCTTTCCAGACCCCTGGCACAAAAAGCGTCATCACAAGCGGCGTCTTATTCAACCTGAGTTTGTTGAATTGCTACGCCGGAAGTTGGCCATTGGGGGTGTTCTGCACTTGGCAACCGACTGGGAAAACTACGCCGAACATATGTTAGAGGTAATGAATGCGGCGCGCTGTTGGCGCAATTTATCAGCAAACAATACCTACATTCCAAGACCTGCCGAGCGCCCGCTAACAAAATTTGAGCAGCGCGGCGAACGTCTTGGTCATGGCGTTTGGGATATGAAATTTGAACGAGTTGAATAACTCGCTCGGGATCATACCAATAAATCCAATACGCTATTGAGATAACGCCTACCAAGTTGGGTCGTTTCCCAATAGCGCCCTTTATCGACGACGAGATGCTTTTGTAGCGCTTCTTCTAGAAGCTGGTCAGCAATTGAACATGGTAAACCAGTGAAGTCTTCAAAAGCTGATTTAGGCACCGGCTCAAGTAATCGAAAATAATTCATAAAAAACTCGAAAGGGCGCTCATCTGCCGTAACAAGCCATTGTCGATATCGTAATGGCCGGGTTAAATCGAGATACCCCTGTGGGTGCTTTATTTTTTCACAACGAATAATTTCCCCCGTTGTGGGTATCGTAATCTTACTGTGTGCGCCGCATCCTATTCCGAGGTAGTCACCAAACATCCAATAGTTACGGTTGTGTTTACTTTGGTGCCCGTTTTTAGCGTACGCACTCACCTCGTACTGTTGGTAACCAGCTGCGATTAATTTTTCATGCCCCTGTTCTTGAATTGCCCATAATTCATCATCTTCGGGTAGTTGCGGAGGTCGGCTTGCAAACGCGGTATTAGGTTCAATGGTCAACTGATACCAAGATATATGCGGTGGATTAAGCTCGATAACGCCCTCTAAATCAGCCATCGCATCCTTAAGTGATTGACCGGGAAGTCCATGCATTAGGTCAAGGTTAAAGCTTTTCAGCGGCAAGGAGGAGGCGTGAGCGGCAGCTGCTATTGCTTGTTGTGGGTCATGAATTCTGCCTAAGGCTTCAAGCTGCTCATGCTGGAGACTTTGCACGCCGATCGAAAGTCGCGTCACGCCCGCATCTACAAAGCCGGAAAAGCGTTCAGTTTCAAACGTACCAGGATTAGCTTCCAAGGTGATTTCGCAGTTTGCTTCGAGTGGTATTAGTTTCGCGATGCCGTCTAAAAGTTGCTTGATGCTATTCGCGCGAAATAAACTGGGTGTACCGCCTCCAATAAATATGCTCGTGAGTTCTCGTCCTTGAACCCAAGCTAAGTCAGCACGCAGGTCATCCAATAGGCGCGCAACATAGGTTGTTTCGGGAATATCGTGTTTTAAGGCATGTGAGTTAAAGTCACAATAGGGACATTTTTGTATGCACCAAGGAATGTGAACGTACAATGACAATGGTGGCAGTTTTAACTGGCTCATAGAGATGCCTGCAATTGGGCGACAAACTGGCGTAGAGCTTTACCACGGTGACTTAATTGCTGTTTCTGTTCGGTACTAAGCTGAGCGGCTGTGCAGTGGCGATCGGGGAGCCAAAATATCGGGTCATAGCCAAAGCCCTGTTCACCGCGAGGTGCTGCTGCAATTATTCCATCCCAGCGACCATGACAAATAATAGGAGTCGGGTCACTAGCGTGACGTAAGTATGCGAGAACACAATGAAAACTCGCGTGACGTTCTGCTTCTGGGGTGTCCTTTAATGCGCTGAGTAATTTATTGATATTATCTTGATCGGTGCAACCTGGACCTGCATAGCGAGCTGAGTAAATTCCAGGTGCGCCTTGCAGTGCCGCAACAGCTAAACCTGAATCGTCAGCCAATGCTGGAAGACCGGTGTGTTGCGCTGCATGACGTGCTTTTAGAATGGCGTTTTCAACAAAGGTTAAACCGGTCTCTTCGGCTTCGGCAAAGTTCCATTGTGACTGTGGTTTTACCTGCCAACCTAATGGTTTTAAAAGCCCCTCTAATTCGGCTACTTTACCTTTATTACTAGTTGCTAAGACTAATTCATGCATGAACTTTTCACCCGTAATTTGTATTTGCCTGTTATTATACGGGTCAAGGGCATCGTGACCAAGGAGAGAAAATTTGGCCAGCATTACTGGAATCATGCTGTTGATGGGATCGCTGTTGTTAATCAGCATACTCGCAGCTGTCGTCTCTAATCGACTCGGCGCACCACTGCTACTCACATTTCTGGTGGTTGGCATGCTGGCGGGTGAAGAAGGCGTGCTCGGCATTGAATTTAGTAACCCTGAAGTAGCATTTTTTATTGGCTCACTAGCTCTGGTGATCATTCTCTTTGATGGTGGTATGCGAACACATAAAGAGCGTTTTCGTGTCGCTTTGTGGCCGGCGATTAGTTTGGCGACCGTGGGTGTTGCACTAACTTGTGCAATCACCGCCGCCGGAGTGGTTTGGTTGTTTGATTTACCCTGGCCAACAGCACTTCTCATCGGTGCCATTCTAAGTTCAACCGACGCCGCCGCCGTATTCAGTATTTTTCAGTCTCAGAACCTACGTATAAAGCAGCGGGTCGCCTCAACGCTCGAAATCGAATCGGGAACTAACGATCCGATGGCGATTATTCTGACCATGACCTTAACTTCAATTATTGCATCAGCTGAGAGTTTTTCATTGGCTTGGATAAGCCTTGATGTTGTTCAACAGGTTGTTATCGGCTATTTGGCCGGTTGGATAGGTGGGCGAGCATTTGTTTGGATGGCACAAAAAATTTCAGTGCAGTTTTCCTTTTTCCCATTGCTAGCGGCAGCATTTGCCGTCGTTATTTTTGCGATCGCGTCGGGCATTGGTGGTAGTGGTTATTTGGCTGTGTACTTAATGGGATACAAGATAGGCAACTCCCGTTTGCCGCAACTACCGCATATCTTACAAGTACAAGATGGCTTGGCTTGGCTCAGTCAAATTATGATGTTTTTGATATTAGGGTTACTGGTGACCCCATCTCACCTTATGGAGCACTGGACGCTTTCGCTGAGTGTTGCCGTATTGATGATATTCGTGGCGCGTCCATTGGCTGTTTTAGTGAGTCTAATTCCTTTCGTGTTCCCTTGGCGTGAACAAGTATTTATCAGTTGGGTGGGATTACGTGGAGCTGTTCCGATCATTTTGGCGCTGTATCCTTGGTTGACTGGTGTGCCAAATCAAGAACTCTATTTCGACATTGCGTTTATGGTGGTGATGGTGTCATTAATTGTGCAAGGTTGGTCGCTAGCGCCAATGGCGCGCTGGTTGGGGCTTGAAGTGCCTGCGCCAGCGGAGCCTGACCGTCGCATGCCGTTAGATCGTTTGGGCAGTAAAGATCCAATGGAAGTATGGGCTTATCAGATTAGTGAACGCTCACCGGCTTGCGATCATCGGTGGGATGAGCTGCGTTGGAATGTTGATGTCGAGTTTGTCGGGATCATTCGCGAAGGTGAGTGGCTATTGCCGAAAAGTCAGCCGGTTTTGGAAGAGGGCGATACAGTGATTGTTGTCGCTAAGCTGGAGCATGTTGATGCTATTAGCCGAGTTCTTGCCGCCGGAGGCAAGGCAACTGAATTGCAAAGCAGCGAATTCTTCGGTGACTTCACTTTACGTGGCGATCTATTAATGCAAGATGTTGCCGGCTTCTACCCAGTTGGCCAACTGGATACCAAATTGCTGGCTATGTCACTACACGATTACTTCACACAGAAGTTCCATCGTCGCGTTGTTATTGGTGACCAACTACAACTTGGGTTGGTTTTGCTGACCGTGCGCGAAGTCACTGATGATGGGTTTATCCGGCAGGTGGGTGTCAAGTTACTTGAAGAGAAGGCCAACTAGTTCGTTGGCCTCGATTTATCTTTGCAAATCTTAGTTGCTCCAAAACTCTTTGTGGAAGCGCAACTCTTGCGTTTGATTACCTTGTTTAATCGTTATAAAAAAACGCAACGTTTCGAGATTAGAGAAACGCGTTTGAGCAAGATAATATATCGCATCGCCTTCAATGACTTCGTTGAATTCTAGGGTTTGCTGCTGACTCAACGGGTTCATGACATAACCTGAAATTTCAACTTGCTGTGCTGGTTTACCGGCTGCCGTCGCATCTAATACTGAAATATTCAACGTCGCTAGTGTCTCACTACGCGAAAGCTGGTATTGCTTTGCCATTTCAGGACGTAGCAAGGTCGAATTAAAAGCATTGTAATGCACTTCCCAAGGCCCAAGGCGCTTGCTTTGTTCTGCCTTCACATCGCTGACACCAACCACAACAAGCAAGGCAGTTAAGATGCTGATAATAATGTGTTTCATAACCCCATTCCTATGCCAAAGAGGTTGCTTAGCAAGATACGTACAAATTGAATCGCAACAATCAAAACCAACACTGACAGGTCGAGGCCACCAATAGGCGGGATAACTCGACGAATTGGCGCCAAGAATGGCTGCGTAAGCTGCTCAATCATCGCCATCATTGGGTTGTATCCACGATTAAACCAACTCATGATCGCCATGATGATCACCAACCAAAACAGCAATGAAAGGAACTGGAATACCACAACAGCCAGGCCCATGAGTAAGGTATCGCTGAACATCGGCGTCATTCCTGCCGCGATATTGGCAAGTACAAGAATTTTACCAATGCCGACCAAGTAGGCGAGAACGAGGCTCGCAATATCCCACTGACCAACCATGGGCAGAAAACTGCGCAGCGGTTTAATAATGGGGTTCGTGACTTTTACCACAAACTGACTCATTGGATTAAAATAATCAGCTCGCGCAGCCTGCATCCATATGCGCAGCAGCACAACAATCAGGAACAAATCAAAGACAATCTCGACCAAAAAGCGTAACGCGTTCATATAGGTTCTCTAAATAATTTAATTAAAACAGTTTAGCCATTTCTTGGTTGCGCTGCACAGCTGCTTTTACTGCTTGACCCGAAATGTCATCAATATCTGCGGCTTGATAAACTTCGATGCCTTTGGCCGTCGATCCGCCCTTGCTGGTCACTTGTTTGCGTAACTCTTCGAGCTCAAGCTCACTAGCGATAGCCATTTCAGCGGCACCCAAAGCGGTTTGTTGCACCATCTGCCGCGCTTTGTCACGATCAAATCCAAGTGCCGTTGCCGCCTTTTGTAAACTTGCCATAAACTCAAAAAAGTAAGCAGGACCGCTACCTGCAACCGCGCCAAGAATATCTAACTGATCTTCGTCAGCTACCCACAATGTCGCGCCGACGCCATCAAATGCCTCGGTGATAAATGCTTTATCGGCCTCTGAAACGCGATCGTCAGCAACCAAACCCGACATGCCTTTGCCAACTAATGAAGGCGTGTTGGGCATGACACGAATCATACGAATGTCATCCCCTAAGTATTGGCGATACTTCTCAATACGAATACCAGCAGCAATGGTCACAATGAGCTTTTCAGAAAGATTAGAAACTTGTTTCTTCAATGCAGCACAAACGTCGGCCATGAGCTGAGGTTTCACTGATAGCACAATGACGTCCGCCGCTTCAGCGACCACTTGATTATCTTGACTGGTGTGTACGTTTAAGGAGCTTTTCAGTTTCTCGAGTTTTTCTGGACTTGGATTACTGACATAAATTTTATCGCTGGGATAACCGCTTTTGACCATGCCTCCAACAATGCTTTGAGTCATATTTCCAGCGCCGATAAAGGCGATATTACGAGGCGAAGTTGTCATGCAGGGTCTCCTGTATTTTTTGGTGTATTTACTCGAGCGCCAAACACTGCTGTGCCAATTCGTATCATGGTTGCTCCAGCCGCAACCGCATAGGGCCAGTCAGCGCTCATACCCATCGATAAGGTATCTACTTGTTTATATTGGGACTGTAACTCTAAAAACAACCGCTGCATTGCAGCGAAACTGGAAGCTGAAGCACTCGGTTCGGATTGCACCGCCGGTATGGTCATTAGCCCGCGCAGCTGTATTTGTGGAAGGTCATTGATAACGGCGGCGAGCTCGGCAACCTCTTCGGGCGCTACACCGGATTTTGCTTGGTCATCATCGATATTGACTTGAATGAGAACATTTAACGGTGGCATTTCTGCTGGGCGTTGTTGCGCTAAACGACGCGCGATTTTTGCGCGATCAACACTATGAACCCACGCAAAATGCTCGGCGATATCTCGCGTTTTGTTCGATTGAATTGGGCCAATAAAATGCCAAGTGATGTCGTACTCTGACAATTGCATAATCTTTGCAATTGCTTCTTGAACATAGTTTTCACCAAAATCACGTTGTCCAGCATGATACGCAGAAGCAATATCTGCCGCGGGTTTGGTTTTACTCACCGCAATTAATTTCACGCTATTTTGCTTGCGTTGGTATTGTTCACAGACGCGAGCAATTTCATTACGGACTTCTTTTATGCGTTCAGCTATGCTATTCATCAATTGCTAAAACTCACTTACAAGAGGCTGTTATATGGATATCACTGAGTTACTCAGTTTCGCTGTTAAACATAAATCGTCAGACTTACATTTATCAGCTGATTCGCCTCCTATGATACGGGTAGACGGTGACGTTCGTAAAATAAATATCCCAGCGCTAAGCCACAAGCAGGTACAAGAACTGGTATACGACATCATGAACGACCGCCAGCGTAAAGAATACGAACAAAACTTAGAATGCGACTTCTCGTTTGAAGTTCCTGATTTAGCCCGTTTTCGTGTTAACGCATTCGTGCAGAATCGTGGTGCTGGCGCTGTATTTCGAACCATTCCAAGTGAGGTGCTCACCTTGGAACAGTTGGGTGCGCCAGAGATATTCAAGACTATTTCAGATAATCCGCGTGGCTTAGTGTTGGTTACAGGGCCAACAGGTTCAGGTAAGTCGACAACATTAGCGGCCATGATCGATTACGTTAATGAAAATAAATATCATCATATTTTAACCATCGAAGATCCGATTGAATTTGTGCACAAAAACAAGCGTAGCCTAATTAACCAACGTGAAGTGCACCGTGATACACACAGTTTTAATAACGCACTGCGCTCTGCATTACGTGAAGACCCTGATGTAATACTTGTGGGTGAGATGCGTGATCTTGAAACAATCCGCCTAGCAATGACTGCCGCAGAAACCGGTCACTTGGTGTTCGGTACCCTACACACCACGTCAGCGCCGAAAACCATTGACCGTATTGTTGATGTGTTTCCTGGCGACGAGAAACCGATGATTCGCTCAATGTTGTCCGAATCATTACGCGCAGTTATTTCGCAAACGCTACTGAAAAAAGTCGGTGGCGGTCGTGTTGCTGCGCATGAAATCATGATTGCGACTTCAGCCATTAAAAACCTCATTCGTGAAGATAAAATTGCGCAAATGTATTCGTCGATTCAAACCGGTGCGGCGCATGGTATGCAAACATTAGACCAATGCTTGCAGAATCTGTTGAACCAAGGCCTCGTTTCTCGTGCCGATGCGAAGGCCAAAGCCGCGAACAAGGACTCATTTTAATCATGGTTCTAGATAAACTTTTAAAAATAATGGTGGAACGCAATAGCTCGGATTTATTTATCTCCGCGGGCTTACCACCAAGTGCAAAAATTAATGGTGAACTGACACCGTTGACCGAACAAAGACTCAGCGACAATGCGGCGCTAGCTATTGTCAAAGAAGCGTTGGGTGATAAACATCTGAAAGAGTTCATGGATGAAAAGGAAGCCAACTTTGCGATATTTCGCGAAGGTATCGGCCGCTTTCGGGTGAGTGCATTTTGGCAACGCCAACGTGCGGGAATGGTGGTTCGTCGTATTGTTACCGAAATTCCAACAGTGGAAGAGCTGAAGCTACCAGAAGTACTGACTAAGCTAATTATGAATAAACGTGGATTAATGCTGGTAGTCGGTGCCACAGGCTCCGGTAAATCGACCACGTTGGCAGCATTGATCGGTTATCGAAACCAGCATTCGAAAGGTCACATTTTAACAATTGAAGATCCCGTCGAATTTGTTCATGAACACGCGAAGTCAATGATCACGCAACGTGAAGTCGGCAGTGATACGGAATCGTTTGAAGCCGCGTTGAAAAGCTCATTGCGTCAAGCGCCTGACGTTATCTTGGTGGGTGAAATTCGCTCGCAAGAAACTATGGAGTACGCACTTACCTTCGCGGAAACCGGTCATTTATGTGTGGCCACACTGCACGCTAACAACGCCAACCAAGCGATTGAACGCATCATGCACATGGTACCTAAGGAAAAAATCGGCAAGTTGATGTTTGACTTGTCTTTGAACCTCCGCGGTATCGTCGCGCAACAGTTAATTCCAACCATTGACGGTGGGCGTGTCGCAGCAATTGAAATCTTATTAAATAGCCCGATTGTTGCGGAAAAAATTGCAACCAATGATATGGGTGAAATTAAAGAGATAATGGCGAAATCGCGCGAGCTTGGTATGCAAACCTTTGACCAAGCACTATTCGACCTCTACAAAGCTGGTCGTATTAGTTATGACGAAGCCTTGCGTCATGCTGACGCGCCAAACGATTTGCGCTTGCGTATTAAACTGAGTGGCGATAGTAATGCAAGTGATGATGACAGCGCTTTGCAGGGAGCAACGGTTGATCTCGACTGACTTTGACGAAAATCTGGGGTAAACTGTGCGCCGTTTTTTACACCAGATTTTTGAGGCTTGTCATGCGTGTACTTGGAATAGAAACCTCCTGTGATGAAACCGGTATTGCTATCTACGATACCGAGCATGGCTTGTTGGCTCATCAGTTGTATTCACAAGTTAAGTTGCACGCTGATTACGGTGGTGTGGTGCCAGAGCTGGCATCGCGCGACCATGTTCGTAAAACCCTACCGCTTATTCAAGCGGCTTTAACCCAAGCGAATTTACAACCTCAAGACATTGATGGCGTTGCCTACACCGCAGGGCCAGGGCTCGTTGGGGCCTTGTTAGTGGGCTCATGTATTGGTCGCAGCTTAGCCTTTGGCTGGAATGTGCCGGCAATTGCAGTGCACCATATGGAAGGGCACTTATTAGCGCCGATGCTCGAAGAAAACCCGCCAGAATTTCCATTTGTTGCTCTATTAGTCTCTGGTGGACATACCCAGCTGGTTCAAGTCGATGGTATTGGCAAATATACATTGTTGGGAGAGTCAGTTGATGATGCTGCTGGTGAGGCTTTCGATAAGACTGCCAAGTTGATGGGACTCGATTATCCCGGTGGGCCACGGCTGGCGAAAATGGCCGAGCAAGGGTTACCCAATAAATACAAGTTTCCACGACCAATGACCGACCGTCCTGGGCTTGATTTCTCCTTTAGCGGTTTAAAAACCTTTGCCGCGAATACCATTGCGAGTACCGATGGTTCGCCGCAACAACTGGCGGACGTCGCCCGAGCATTTCAGGATGCGGTGGTTGATACGTTGGTGATTAAATGTCGTCGTGCGCTAGAGCAGACCGGCCTAAAACGACTGGTTATTGCTGGTGGCGTGAGTGCAAACAAACATTTACGGGAGCAGCTAGCAGACTTTGCGCAACGCATTGGTGGGCAAGTATTCTTTCCTCGACCTGAATTTTGTACTGATAATGGGGCGATGATCGCTTTTGCTGGTGCTCAGCGCTTGCTTGCAGGTGAACGTACGGATATTAAAGTAAAAACGTTCCCGCGTTGGCCTCTAGCTGAGCTATCTGAACCGAGTGGTGCTTCATCGTAACTCGGTTTTTAATCGTTGCGACGAGTACGCTGTTCTTGTCCGCTACGTAATCGAACAATATTAGATTGATGGCGCCACATGATTAATACTGAGATCATAATCACTGGCACCGTGTACTGAGGTTTTATCCAGAACGCATAGAACGGTGCAAGACTTACCGTAACGAGTGCGGCCAAAGATGACACCCGACTAATTCGAAAAACCACCAACCAAGTTGCAATGAGTAATAAAGCCATTTCCCATGCTACGGGGAACATTGCGCCAAGTGCTGTGGCGACGGCTTTACCACCGCGAAAGTGAAAGTAGAGTGGGAAAATGTGTCCCAGACAGGCCGCGACGGCGATGATACCGAGGTAAAACGGTTCAATCCCCAGAAAATAAGAGCCCCATACCGGAATCATACCTTTGAGCACATCAAACCATAAGGTTAAAGCGGCAGGAATCTTTCCGCCTAGGCGATAAACGTTGGTGGCACCTGGATTATTGGAGCCGGAAGTTCGTGGATCGGGCAGGCCAAACAAGCGACAAATAAGCACCGCACTACTAATCGAGCCGAACAAATAGGCTGATATGATCGCTAATATTATCAGGGCACCCATAGCTGGCTCACTTAAGTTGGTTCACTTATCTTGTCATTAAAACACGTGCTGGTGTCAGTAGCCGTTTGCTTCTGATTCGCTTTCCGTTACTATGCAAACCCATAGCATAAGTGCTTTAGCGTTGAATTTCTATTGATACGGACTCTTGCATGGATAAAGTTTTCATTGAAGGCTTAGTGGTAAATGCATTTATTGGCGTTTACGACTGGGAACATGAACAGACACAACCGCTCATTTTAGACTTAGAGATGGATTGGGATAACCGCAAGGCGGCCCAGTCTGAACAGCTCCAAGATGCCTTGGATTATGACGCACTGAGCCAAGCGATTATTAAACTTGTTCAAGAGCGTCCGCGCGCGCTAATCGAGACCGTTGCTGAAGAAATTGCAAGCCTAGTGTTAGCGCGTTTTAAAACGCCACGCGTACGAGTAAAAGTCAGTAAGCCGCAAGCAGTTGCTGCAGCTCGTCAAACTGCTGTTGAAATTGTTAGGCAAGCATAGTGAGTTGGGTTTGGTTTGGTATCGGGAGTAATCGCGACCGAGAACATTATATCAAGGCCGGCGTGCGAGCACTGCATGATGCCTTTGCCAGTAAACAACATCCGTTGTTCGTCTCAAGAGTGTTTGAAAGTGATTCGGTTGGATTTGCTGGTAGTCGCTTCTACAACCTAGTCGCCTGTGTCGAAACAGATCGATCGATTGAAGCCATTCAAGCAACGTGTAAGGCGATTGAAAAAGCGCATGGTCATGACGGCAGTGCAGCGCGATTTAGTCCCAGGACATTAGACATTGATATGTTGATGTATGACGCCGTCATTAGCGACGCACCGGTTCAGTTACCTCGCGCAGAAATATTAACGAACGCATTTGTGTTATGGCCTCTAGCAGAATTAAGTCCCACACTTCGTCACCCCGTTACGAATAAAACATTTACCGAACATTGGTCAAATTATTCTGGTGAACAAAAACTAGAGCCGATATTCTTAGCGTTTGACCCGCTACCACATCTAGTTATTGATGATTCAAATTAGAAGGATATTTGTACTGTGAGCATTTGGGAAGCCATCATTCTTGCCTTAATTCAGGGGCTAACGGAGTTTTTACCGATTTCGAGTTCGGCGCATCTGATTTTGCCGTCGCAGTTGTTTGGTTGGGAAGATCAAGGGCTCGCTTTCGATGTCGCAGCGCATGTTGGTACGTTGCTGGCGGTTGTGCTGTATTTCCGTCACGAAGTTGGGCAACTATTGGTGAATTGGTTCGGAAGTTTGCGCGGACAGCATAATGCTCATAGTCGTCTAGCCTGGTTGATTATTTGGGGTACGGTTCCCGCGGGTCTGGCTGGCTTGCTTGGTAATGACCTAATTGAAAACTTTGCTCGTTCGGCATTGGTGATTGCCACCAGTACCGTCGCTTTTGGTTTGTTACTTTGGTACGCCGATGTGCGCGCGTCGCAACAGCAGACAATCGAACAACTATCGTTAAAACAAGTACTGATTATTGGTGCTGCACAAGCGTTAGCATTGATTCCTGGCACGTCGCGCTCAGGAATTACCATGACCGCGGGAATGATGCTCGGCCTTACAAAAACCGACGCCGCTCGATTTAGTTTTTTGCTATCCATTCCAATTATTATTATGGCCGGAGGCTACCAAGGCTTGAAGTTGGTGCAACAGCCTGAAGCCGTTGCTTGGTCTGCCATCATCCTAGGCGTTGTCGCATCCTTCGTTGCTGCGTACGTGTGTATTCACGTGTTTTTACAGATTATCAGCCGCATGGGCATGTTGCCGTTCGTTATCTATCGATTAGCACTCGGCGCGGTGTTATTCGCATTCTTTATTTAGATGAATGCCAGCTGTGGCGCATTGCAGCTAAACGCTCTGCGCTCACAGCCGCACCGATGGCTGGGCCTTTTAACTCACGACCACGATGCTTAGCCGCCTCGATGACATTGCCAGCCTTAACCTGTTGCGCCTGTGTATATGCGAGTTGAATACGTTCAATATCTGCCTGCGTCATACCCAACGCATGCCACAGAATGAATAGTTCTTGCACAATGTTCGGACGACGCCAACCATCAACTTTGCCAATGGCGTGAAACGCCCATGAGGCATCAATCTGTTGTGATTGTTGCCAATTGACTTTGCGGGCAGCAACAGCGATATCGGTATAGGAGTTGGGCACTTTCAAACGTTCGTGGAGTTGCGAAAGCTCGGTCATCGATAGTGAGTAACAACTAAGCGCCCAAGCATTAGTACTGTTAAGTTTAGCGCCTATGTTCTCCATTTGAACTTTGAGTTTCTCGATATCAATTGAGCTTTTCAACTCGCTATACCAAGGTTCAAGTGCCTGGCAGGACTGCAATATTTGCCAGAAAACATACGGTGTGATGGTCGCCATTGCTTTTTCAGTTTCCCGCCACACACGTTCAGCAGCGAGAGTTTGAAGCTCACCGCTGAGGCTTATTTGACGCATCAGTGCTAACGTATCATCGGCAACAGTGAAACCGTCATCAGCAAAACGGGCTGCGAAGCGAGCCACACGAAGAATTCGTAATGGGTCTTCAGCGAAAGCCGGCGAAACATGACGAAGTTTGCGATTGTTGAGGTCGCTAAGACCGCCGAACGGATCAATGAGTTGGCCGTCGGCTTTTTGCGCTATCGCATTAATCGTTAAATCGCGACGAATCAAATCATCTTCTAAGGTGACATCGGGTGCGGCGTAAACGGTGAAACCAGTATAACCTTGCCCTGATTTGCGCTCTGTTCGAGCAAGGGCATACTCTTCGCCAGTTTGCGGGTGTAAAAACACGGGGAAGTCTTTCCCTACTTGTCGATACCCCTGAGCAAGCATCTCTTCTGGTCGCGCGCCAACAACCACGTAGTCACGTTCGTGTACGGTCTTACCTAAGAGTTGATCGCGAACTGCACCACCGACGAGATAAACTTCCACAATTGCTCCTTTTGCTTTTTAATGATGATCGCGAATCACTAGCCCTGATGCAAGCGAGTCGTTACACTGTTTCACACTATAACTATTAATGCAGCGAAGTTGCCATGTATCTTAATTATTTTGGATTGCATACCGAGCCATTTTCAATTGCACCTGATCCACAATTTTTATATCTGAGCGAACGCCATCAAGAAGCGCTGGCGCACCTCAGTTATGGTTTGCAGGGCAGTGGTGGGTTTATATTACTGACTGGCGAAGTCGGCACGGGTAAAACAACTGTTTCTCGTGCTTTGTTGGAGCAGTTGCCGGAACAGACTCGCACTGCATTTATCCTGAACCCAATGCTGAACTCAGATGAACTATTGGCAACCCTTTGTGATGAGTTTGGTATTGAATACAACAAAAACCAAGTAACAGCAAAGCAATTAACCGATAAACTTAGCCAATTTTTACTTGAGGCTCATGCTCAAAATCAGCAGTGCGTGGTGTTAATTGATGAAGCTCAGCATCTGCAGCCACAAGTGCTTGAGCAGTTGCGGTTACTTACCAACTTAGAAACTAACCAGAACAAGTTGTTACGGGTTATTCTCATCGGTCAGCCAGAACTCCAGGATCTACTCCGCCGTCGTGAACTTCGTCAACTCGCGCAGCGCATTACAGCTCGGTACCACTTATTACCGCTGCAGTTAGCTGACTCGGAGCGATACATTAATTATCGGTTGCAAGTAGCCGGTGCACAGCGTGGGTTGTTCGATAAAAAAGCTGTCAAAAAAGTACATCTCGCCAGTGAAGGGATTCCACGCCGACTCAATTTGCTCTGTGACCGCGCCTTGCTGGCTGCGTATAACGAACAGCAATCCGTGGTCTCGGTACGTCACATTCAAATTGCCGCGAAGGAGTTAGATGGTCCGTCGCCTCAACGCGAAGAAAAATCCAGAGGAAGTTGGCTGCAGTTGATCGTTGCGGGGGTTGTAATTGCTGGTTTAACTGGAGCTGCGAATTGGTACTGGCGTCAAGCTGAGATTGCTCAACCCGTGGTGGAACAGACGACACCAATAAGAAGCGGCATTGAATTAATGGCAAGCGCTTGGAAGCTGCCGAATCCGCCACAAGAACAAGCGTTTTGTGAATGGATTCAGTCGTTCGAACTACTCTGCGTGGGTGCAAGCGCTCGCTTGGATCAAATTCTCATTCCTGAGCTACCAGCGCTGTTGACGCTGAAGAACGGTGACTATCAGTTTGTGAATGATGTTGATGCGTCACCAAACAACGATTGGACTGGAGAATTCGTAATCGTAATTGCGCAACCCCCGGGGTATTTCGACGTCGATGCCGACGCTGAGCAATCGGTATATCAACAATGGCTTGCACGACAGCTGAGCGAGCATGGGGTTGATAGACGCGATGGTATAGCGGAACAAGTGCGTCATGTGCAACAGCAAGCTGGAGTGAAAGTGACAGGGCAACTGGATGCGTTGACGTTAGCATGGTTGAGTGCAAACGAAAATGAATCAGGACCGCGATTAGCTAAATCGAAAAACTCGGAGGTGCGTTAATGTCATCAGTACTTAAAGCATTGCGCAATCAACAATCGCCGTTGATTCAACAGCCTGGAACTATCTCTTTGCAATCAGCACAACAGGGTACCGGTACGTTCGCAAAAGCGATCATTACCACCTTGGTCATCATCATGGCGATCATTGCAGGATGGTTCATCAGTCAGCAATTGCTCTCTGGAATAGCCGAATCTGAAGTCGCGTCACAAGAGATTCAGTCACCGACTGTCTCCCCAAGCTATCAATTAGGATCTGTGGCGTCCGTAATTCAACCCAATTGGCGTATTGAGGAAGAGTCGGAGCCAGCAGGCGACGCGGAGGAAGGCGATGAACTCATTAGCACGGCAGAGCGGCAAGCCAACACTTCTGTAGTAAATTCCAATCAAGCAATTGACCTCAAGCAAATTTCTCCTGAAATGCTTAGTGCTTTTGAAAGTGCATTAGGCGAGCAAGGGGAAAACTTAAGTGTGGTACCAGCGTTATCACAGTTAAGCCCAAGCTTTCAGCGTTCAGTGCCAAGTTTTACCTATGATGGACATCAGTACTCATCGCGGCCAAATTCGCGCTGGATTGAACTCGGTGGTGTACGCTTATTTGAAGGTGAGAGCTATCAGGGATTAACTATTTTAGCTATCGCACCTGCTCATGTGGTGTTGTCAAAGAATGATCAAGCTTTTCAACAACCGGCTTTAGAAGACTGGACAAAGCCATAACGAATCTGTTATTAAAACACCTGTTTAAATCTACTGTTTGATTTCAGCGTGAAATCATCGTCAGCAAAGAGGTGTTGTTATGGCGGATTATCGTGTTCCACGTGAAGATATGCAGTTTGTGCTGCAGGACGTTTTTAAAGTTGATAAAGATTGGGCTCAGTTCGGTGAACTCGCAGAATTAGATATTGAAACCGCTGTTGCGATTATTGATGAAGGCGCCAAGCTAGCTGAGACCCTCATTGCGCCAAACGCACGCGCTGCTGACGAACAGGGCGTGTCATTTGAGAATGGCGTGGTGACAACACCAAAAGGCTACAAAGAAAACTTTAAACAACTCGCCGAAGGCGGCTGGGTTGGTGTTACCGCAACCCCTGAGTTTGGCGGCATGGGCTTGCCGAAAAGCGTATCAGCTCAGTACGAAGAAATGCTGTGTGCAGCAGATATTTCGTTTTCTTTGTATCCAGGTCTAACCGCCGGTGCGATCATGACCATCGATCAGCACGCTGACGACACTCTAAAAGCTACTTATCTCGAGAAAATGATTGCTGGTCAGTGGACGGGTTCAATGTGTCTAACTGAGCCACATGCCGGTACTGATTTAGGTATTATTCGCTCCAAAGCCGTACCAAATGACGATGGTAGCTTTGCCATTTCAGGTACCAAAATCTTTATCACTGGCGGCGAGCATGATCTTGCCGAAAACATTATTCATTTGGTGCTTGCGAAGTTACCTGACGCACCAGCTGGCAGCAAAGGTATTAGCCTTTTCCTCGTTCCGAAGTTTCTCGTTGATGAAAACGGAGCGATTGGCGAACGTAACGGCGTTAACTGTGGCTCGATTGAACATAAAATGGGGATTCATGCTTCAGCGACCTGTGTACTTAACTTTGACGGCGCCAAGGGCTGGTTAGTTGGTGCGCCTCATCAAGGCCTGCCAGCCATGTTCACGATGATGAACTATGAACGTCTCGGCGTTGGTATTCAGGGTTTAGGCGCCGCCGCCCGTTCATACCAGAACGCTTTAGAGTATGCACAAGACCGTATTCAAGGGCGCGGTGCCAAGGCAACACGTGAACTTGATAAAGAAGCCGACCCTCTCATTGTACACGGTGATGTCCGCCGTATGCTGTTGACGATGAAAGCTTTCGTCGAAGGCGGTCGGGCATTCTCAACCTACGTTGGGCAACAATTAGATATTGCGAAATACGCTCAAGATCCACAACAAAAAGCACGAGCGGAAGCACTGGTTCAACTTCTCACACCGGTTGCCAAAGCGTTCTTAACCGACACCGGTTTTGAAACGACGGTTATTGGTCAGCAGGTATTTGGTGGTCATGGGTTTATACGTGAGTGGGGACAAGAGCAGTTAGTTCGAGATGCTCGTATTGCTCAAATTTATGAGGGGACTAATGGTATCCAAGCACTCGATCTGCTTGGCCGCAAGGTTGCGGGTTCGCGTGGTGAATTACTCAAACCACTGCTAGACGATATTCAAGCCTTATTGGCTGAGCCCGAAGCCGGTTTAGAAAAAGAATATCAACAACTTGCGGAAGCGACTCAATTAATTAATCAGGTTACAAAACATGTGCTGGAGCGTGTGGCGCAAGATGAAAACATCATCAATAGCGTCGCCGTTGAGTATCTAAATTTGGTCGGTTATGTGGCATTTGCCTATATGTGGCTACGCATGGCCAAGGTTGCTCAGCCATTAGTTGATGAGCGCCCGTACTTAGCAAGTAAAGTGAAGACAGCGAAGTTCTATATGGCTCGTATTTTGCCGCGTATTCACGGTTTAATTGGAGCTATTGAGGACGGAAGTGAGAGCCTGTATCAACACGAAGTGGGCGAGTTTTAATCGCCCACTTATTGTGTTCTCAGCGCAATAACGTGTTGTCGCTAGTCACCTAGCGACAACAGGGTAGCGTTACCACCAACAGCGGTTATATTGTTGGTGCGCGTTTTTTCAGTCACAAAGCGTGTTAAGTAGTGTGGACCACCCGCTTTCGGGCCAGTACCTGACATGCCGCGCCCACCAAACGGTTGCACGCCAACTACAGCACCAATCTGATTTCGGTTGATATACACGTTACCTACATCAATACGACGCGCGATATCTGCTGCAAAGGTTTCATTGCGGCTATGAATACCGAATGTTAAGCCAAAACCAGTACCGTTGATGCTCTCGATAACCTGATCAAGTTCGCTCGTTTTGTAACGAATAACGTGCAAAATTGGACCGAAGTTTTCTTTAACGAGCTGATTAATGCTATCGATTTCAATCGCAGTTGGCGCCACAAAAGTACCGCCATTAGTATATTCCGGCATTGGGGCACGAGCAATTAAGCGGCCTGCTTGCGAAATATCATTGATGTGCTGCTCGAGATTACTTTTCGCCACACCATCAATCACTGGGCCGACGTCAGTTTCATGCAACATTGGGTCGCCAACCTTCAGTTCAGCCATGGCACCTTTGAGCAAATCAATCACGCGGTCAGCAATATCGTCTTGAACAAACAATACGCGTAGCGCAGAGCAACGCTGACCGGCGCTCTTGAAGGCGCTGGCAACGATGTCGGTAACGGCTTGTTCTGGCAATGCAGTTGAATCGATCAACATTGCATTTTGACCACCCGTTTCTGCAACCAATGGCACGATTGCACCGGTACGAGCGGCTAATGCGCGGTTAATTGATTGCGCGGTGTAAGTTGAACCGGTAAAGCAGACACCGCCGATATCTTCTTGTGACACCAAGAAACTACCAACTTCAGCACCGCTACCCGGCATATAATGTAAAACGTCACCAGGAATACCTGCTTCTAATGCCAATTGAACAGCACGGAAGGCAATCAAACCTGTTTGTTCAGCTGGCTTGGCAATCACGCAGTTACCGGTAACTAAAGCCGCTGCTACTTGTCCCATGAAGATTGCTAAAGGGAAGTTCCACGGGCTGATACAGATAAACGTACCGCGACCTTGCAAAAATAGTTCGTTGGTTTCGCCTGTTGGACCTGGCAAGGTGGTGCCGTCACCCATAAGTTCACGAGCTTGTTGCGCATAATAACGGCAGAAATCGACTGCTTCGCGAACTTCATCGATACCATCTTGTAAACTCTTACCCGCTTCCATGGTACACAGGGCAATCAGTTCATTACGATTAGCTTCCATCAAGTCAGCCAATTTCTCGAGTGAGGCTGCTCGCACTTCAACATCGGTATCGCGCCAACGGCGATAAGCGGCATTAGCACTTTGCAATGCTTGCTCGGCTAAAGCTTTGTCACCCCAACAAATGGTACCAATCTGCTGACTGGTATTTTGTGGACTGTGAATAGCAACACGGTGGTGCGCATCAACCACATCACCGTTAACAATTGGTCCACCTTGCCATTGCTTATCACGATATTGATGAACGGCGTTGATAAAATCATCAGCTTGCGAGTGAATGTTCATATTCAATCCTAACGAGTTTTTCCGATCGCTGAAAATCTGCGTCGGTAATGGAATCTTATGGTTTGCGAAATGCTCATGCTTCAGCATGGTGCGAAGCGGATGTTCGGTGAGCTCGGCTACCGGCGTTTCAGGGTCGACTAACTTGTGCACAAACGAAGTATTTGCACCGTTTTCAAGTAAGCGGCGAACCAAATACGGAAGTAAGTCTTTGTGAGCGCCTACTGGAGCATAGATACGAACCGTAACTTTCGGGTCTTGCTCAAGCAACGTATCGTAAAGATCATCACCCATTCCATGCAAACGTTGGAACTCAATTCGACGTTGGTACTTGTTGTTTAACTCACGAATAGCGACAACAGTTTGCGCATTGTGCGTTGCAAATTGTGGATAAATAGCACCATCGGTTGCCGGACTCATCAAATAATGAGCGCAAGCTAAGTAAGATACGTCGGTATTCGCTTTACGAGTATAAACAGGATAGCCTTCTAGGCCGTTTACTTGGCACAGTTTAATCTCAGTATCCCAATAAGCGCCCTTTACGAGACGTACTGGAATTTCATCACCGCACTCACGAGCTAAAGCGGTTACCCAGCATAATACGGGTAATGCGCGCTTTGAATAAGCTTGTACAACCAAACCAAAACGCGGCCAACCTTTACAGACACCACTGCGATAAACTTTCTCGAACAGTTCGAGTGAAAGTTCTAAGCGATCCATTTCTTCGGCATCAATGCTCACGCCAACGTCGGCTTCTTTCGCGAGTTTCACCAATTCGGTCAAGCTTGAAGCGAGTTCAGTAAGAACCCGTTCATGATTGGCCACTTCATAACGCGGATGTAACGCAGATAATTTGATTGAAATTGTCGGTCGCGGTGCGTTCGGATTATTGAAATTCTCTTTCCCAACCACTTTGATTGAGTTGACATAGTCGGCGTGATAACGGCGCGCATCAGTCATAGTTAATGCTGCTTCACCCAACATGTCGTATGAATGTGTATAGCCTTTGTCGCGATTATTACGGCTGTTTTTGAGAGCTTCTTGAATTGTCCGACCTAAAACAAATTGCGTTCCCATGATGCGCATAGCGGCATAGGTTGCCTTGCGTACTACTGGTGAACTCAGCCGACGAACCATGCGACGAAAAACACCGCGTGGCGTTTCCATTGGCTGACCGGTTGGATTAATCATCGAATTGGTTAACGCAAGCCCCCATGTGCCGCTATTAACCAACCACGACGCACTTTGTCCCATATGCTTTTGCCAATCACCGCCGGACAAACGGTCTTGAATGAGTGCATCAGCTGTGGTGGCGTCTGGAATACGTAGCAAGGCCTCTGCAAGACACATCAAAATAATACCTTCTTTGGTATCAAGGCTGTATTCTTGCAAAAACGCATCAACGCCACCGCCGTCAGCACGGTCGCGAACTTTATTTACTAAATCGGTTGCTGCCTGAGTAACCGCATCAAGATTTGAATCCTCTTGAGGGACTAAAGGCAATAGCTCACGCAAATAAGCATCTTCATCTACCAAATAGTTGGCAGTTATTGCTTGTTGGAGTCGACCAAGGTCGGCGCCGGTATACTGAGCCGCAAGTACTTCACTCGCTTTGAACATAGCATCTCCTGTTGGACTCAGCCCAAGGCTGGCGGTGACATATTTCGGGCGCCAGTATATGACTTTTTTGGCGCGCGTAAAGCTAGTCTGATCACATTTTTTTAATTCTCTAAATCGCGCCCACGGTGCATTTTTTAAACACAGCTGTCAAGCCCATTTAAGTTGACCCGCACATTGAGTACGAGTACCGTATGAAACAAGCAAAATCAACGTGTAAGAGACCACTCGTGAGTCAAGAAATCGAACTAAAGTTACTGGTAGAACCAGCTAAGCGAGATGCGGTTCTAGCATTGTGCCAACAGCTAGCCAAAGAAACGCAACCCAGCCAACTGGAATTAAGCAATGCGTACTTTGACACGCCGGATCTGCAATTGCGTCAGCACGACATCGGTTTACGTATTCGTCGCCGTGGTGATGAGCGTGAACAAACCATTAAGCTAGCTGGCCAAGTGCTTGGGGGGATGCATTCTCGCCCTGAATACAATGTCGTAGTAACCCGCGACGAACCTGATTTGACGTTGTTTGAAGAAGATATTTGGCCAGACGAATTCCCAGTTTTTGATATACAGCGTGAGCTTACCGAAATATTTCGTACCGATTTCACCCGGCATCGTTGGCAAATAGCAAGCGGTGATGGCGTAATTGAACTGGTTTTCGACGAAGGTCAGGTTATTGCTAACGATAAAGTGCGACCAATTTGCGAAGTTGAGCTAGAGGTTCAAGGTGGCGAGATAGCTCAAGCATATAAGTTTGCGCGACGTTTTATTACGCGAGTTAATGCACGAGTGGGCAGCTTGAGTAAGGCTGCACGCGGCTATTTGTTGGCAGAAAAATCTGTGTTAGAGCCATTTACGCATGCTCACTTTGTTCGCCAGCAACCAAACGATGATGCTGGTAGCGGCCTATATCGCGCTCTTGCGTATGCGTTGCAATACTGGCAACACAATGACGCATGTTTAAATGAACAACCGAGCGTGCGTGCTGTGGCTGGAATTACCGACGGTATTCGTTTATGTAAAGTGGTGCTACAGCAACTCGCTCTTTTTGAAATTGATGTAAGTGATCACATTGTGCGATTAGAGCAAATGTTGGGGCATCTCGGGTGGTTAAGTCGTTACGACGGACTCAATGAGCTAACCGCCGAAGATGGCGCCTACCACCGCGCACTTGAGCAAAATCAAAAGTTGTACGATGAAATTCTTGAGCAGCAAGAACATGCGGTTCAATTGGAATTAGTCATTAACCTCAGCAAACGCGATGATTATCAGCTTACTTTGTTCGAGCTGGGCGAACTTTGTGCGCAGCAGCCTCGTCACGAGCAGCTAACACAATTGCCACTAAAGCAATGGGCGGCACAGCGCTTGCGTGAAGATTGGCAACAGGTTGTTGAAGCGTTTACGCGTCATGACGAAATGCGTGCAGATCAATATTTAAAACTGCTACCGCAGTTACAAAGCTCGTTGCAACTGGGGTATTGCGTGGGTTATTTGTTCGATGCTGAAGACCGCGAAAGTTTTCGTGCACCATGGCAAGACATGCTGCGTGGTATTCGAGAAATCATGGCCTTGAAGCTCTTACGCGAAGCGATTAAAGATACCGACGACATCAACACGGACAAATTGTTGAGTTGGCAAGAGGTACAACTTGAATCACTGCTATACGCCTTGGAGCGCTCGCGCAGAGCTGCACTGAAACAAGAGCCGTACTGGATACTGTAACTGTGGATAAGTTGGCGCGGGTAACATCAATTAGTGAATTTGTCGCTCGTGTACTCGAGCAATATCCCGATGCCATCGAGTGGCAGGGGGAAAAAGTTGTTCTCCCTCAACCGAGCGATTATCAAGCCAAGTTAAATGCGAGTTTAGAGCACTGCACTAACGAGGCTGAAGCGAATAAACTGGTACGGCAATTACGGCAACGATGGTACGCCACCATTGCGGCAGCCGACTTACTGCAACAAATGCCGTTAGAGGATGTGTTAGCGCACATTACCGCGACTGCAGATGCTTTTATTAGCAGTTCATTAGCGTGGTTGTATCCGCGGTTTTGTGACCGGTTTGGCACGCCGCGTGACGAGCACGGCGATGCACTTCCGTTGTTAGTCATTGGGATGGGCAAATTGGGCGGCGGCGAACTCAACTTTTCATCCGATATTGACCTTATATTTTGTTATCCAGAGCAAGGTGAAACGGACCATCCGCGTAAACCAATTGAGAACAGTGTGTTCTTCACCAGACTTGCCCAAGGCTTGGTGAGTATGCTTGATCAAATCACTGTCGATGGGCGGGTGTTCCGGGTTGATTTGAGACTTCGTCCATTTGGTCAATCAGGCCCGGTTGTTGCCAGTTTGTCGGCACTCGAATACTACTATCAAGAGCAGGGTCGAGACTGGGAACGCTATGCCATGGTGAAGGCAAGAATCATCGGCGCTGATGCCAACTATCAGCAACAGCTATCAGCGTTACTGCGGCCATTTGTTTATCGTCGCTACATCGATTTCTCCGCAATCGATGCATTACGTAAAATGAAGAGTTTAATCACCCAGGAAACGCGACGAAAAGGGCTCGAACACAACATCAAGTTAGGTCCCGGCGGCATTCGCGAAATCGAGTTCATTGCACAGGTTTTTCAACTTATTCGTGGCGGCCAACAACGACAATTACAAACTCAGTCGATTTATCAAGCCTACCAAGCCATTGCCGAACTCGGGCTTCTTCCGCAATCGTCGGTTGATGAGTTGCTGGCGTGTTATGCCGTGCTGCGCAAAATGGAGCACGTACTGCAGCAACTCAACGATGAACAAACGCAAACCTTACCTACTGAGAAGGCATTGCAAGAGCGTATTAGCTTGGCTTATCAGCAGCCTTGGCAAAAAGTGGATGAGTTAATTAAGACGACGATGGTAAAAGTTCATCAGCACTTCCGTCAGGTAATTGGCGATCCTGATGCTGAAGACGAAGAAGCAGGGGAACTACAGCTGCTGTGGCAGGATATGATTGAAGATGATACGGCAGTCGACGTTCTTGTTGATGTTGGCCTTGCGAAAGCCACGGCGCAACTCATATGGCAACAAGTCAATCAGTTACGGATGGATGTTCGTAAGCGCGGTTCAGGCCCCCGTGGGCGTAAGGCAATGGCGCGTTTGGTTCCATTGTTGCTGGAGCGGATTGTGCAATTTGCTGATTCCGATTCTGTACTCGAGCGCGTGCTTCAAGTGTTGCGAAAGATAATGACACGTACTGCGTATGTTGAGTTGTTAGTTGAAAATAGCGGTGCACGCGAGCAACTTATTAAGTTATGCCGTGCCAGCTCGTGGTTAACTCATCAACTTGCGTTGTATCCGCTGCTGCTCGATGAGTTAATTGATCCACAACATTTGTATCAACTACCTAAATTGGAAGATTATCCGTCGCTCTTGGATGAGTTTTTGATGCGACTACCAGAGCAAGAACAAGAACTTGAGGCGCAAATGGATGCGCTACGTCAGGCTCGTCAAGTGTTGCAACTGAAAGTTGCTGCGGCTGATATAAGTGGTGCGCTACCGCTTATGAAAGTCAGTGACCACCTGAGCTATCTTGCTGAAGCAATTATTGCAAAAGTTGTGCGTTTAGCATGGTTTCAGTTAGCGGAGAAACACGGCGTGCCTCCTGGTCGTGATATCGACAATATGGGGTTTGCTGTGATGGCATACGGCAAACTCGGCGGCTTGGAGCTGGGCTATGGCTCTGATTTAGACTTAGTATTTATTACTGACTCAGATTATTCAGGCGAAACTAACGGGGCCAAAGTTATTGAGGTTCAACAGTTTTATCTTCGTTTAGCGCAGCGTATTTTGCATTTGTTTACCACAAGAACGGTGGTCGGTACGTTGTATGAAGTCGATATGCGTTTGCGACCGTCGGGTAAAGCCGGTTTGTTAGTATCGCGCTTGGATACTTTTGCCAGTTATCTGCGTGAAGACGCTTGGACTTGGGAGTTACAAGCTTTAGTGCGAGCGCGTCCAGTCTTCGGCAGTCCTGAGTTGTGTCAAAAGCTAATAGAAATACGTCAGCAACAGCTCTGTCAAAGTCGTGATGAAGCGGAACTGAGAAAGCAAGTGCTTAGTATGCGTGAAAAAATGCGCGAGCACTTACATGCCAAAGTAGAAGGGCAGGAGTTTGACGTTAAGCAGGGCGAAGGAGGTATCACTGATTTAGAGTTTTTAGTTCAATATTTAGTGCTACGTTTCGCTCCGGAACATCCGACGTTAACTGAATTTACCGATAATATTCGCATATTAGAAGGTGCTGCACAGGTCGGGTTAATGAGTGCCGAACGCGCACAGGAGCTAATGAAAGCTTATATTTCCGAACGTGAAGTGATTCATCAGTTAGCGCTTGATGACCGTGGTAATGTTACACGAATGGACTTAGAAGAATATCGCCATACGGTTATTCAAGCATGGCGACATTGGTTAGCGGATTAAGGTTTATAAAGGTCGGGGTCACTTTCGTTCGGTCGCGTTTTAAAGCGTCGATGTATCCACATGTACTGCTCAGGTTTTTGCTGAATGGCAAATTCAATCATGTGATTGACGCGAGTGACATCATCGACGTCATTTCCAGTCGGGAAATTCTCGAACTCAGGGTAAAACGTCATATCGTACCCAGAACCGTCATCGCGTCGAAAACAAGTTACCGGTAATACTGCGCAATTCGCATTGCTTGCAAATAACAACGTGCCGGTCGTGGTGCTGGCTTTCTCAACGGCAAATAGTGGTGCAAATACAGTGCGCTTGCGGCCATAGTCTTGGTCTGGCAAGTAGCCGGCAATCTCACCTTGATCGAGTGCTTGTAGCATGCTCCGCACGTCGGTGCGCGGAATCATGTATTTGTTTGATCGGCCGCGTCCTAAGGTTTGTAGGTATTCCATTACTGCGTTGTTATGCGGTCGGTAAAGGCCTACGGCTGGTTTAACGAAACCATGTAATCTGGCGTGAACTTCTAGGCTCAAGAAGTGAAACAGTAACAGCAAAACGCCTTTGCCATCTTTTTGGGCTGCATGAAGATGTTCTTCGCCGTGAACATGTAATTTACGACGAATGCGCCAATCTGGCCACCACCAAGCCATGCCCGTTTCGAAGAAGGCGATACCAGTATTCTGCATATTTTTTCGAACGAGCGTTTCGATTTCGCTAGGCGACATATTCGGAAAGCACAATTCGAGATTGCGGCGAGCAATGCCTGCGCGGCGAGGAACGAAACGATAGAATAGTCGACCTAAAACTCTGCCCATTCCTAGCTGCCAACGATATGGCAGCCAAGAAATGGTGTAGAGAATGCCGACGCTAAGCCACGTTAACCAGTACTTCGGTAATAAAAACCGTGGCTCAAAGTGCGGTTTTTCAATTATTTTCATTAATCAAGCTTGCGTTAATGGCTACTAAATCTTGTTCGCTAATCTGACCTGAAGCTTGTTTCAGAGTCAAATACTGACGAATGTATCCATAACGGGCGCTCGATAGATTACGCCGAGCATTGTACAAATTGCGGGTGCTGTTCAATACGTCGACGATTGTGCGGGTACCAACTTCAAAACCAGTTTGCGTGGCTTTCAACGCGCTCTCAGCTGAAACAACCGCTTGTTCGAACGCACGAATTGTTGATTGCGAAGCGACAACATCATAATAAGCGTTGCGAACTTGACGTTCGACACCGCGACGAACTCCCTCAAGCTCTTGGCTTGAGGCGACAAAGTTTTCACGCGCTTGGTCAACTTCAGATGACGTGCGGAAACCGGTGAAGATCGGCACATTCAAAGAGAGTCCGATCGAGTTGGAATCCATCCGTGGCATATCAATTTCGTTACCGCGTGCCGTGGTGGTGGTATCGCGAGTCGAGTATGAACCATTCAACGACACGGTTGGTAAGTGACCATTGCGCGCTAAATCAATTTGTTGCTCAGCAATTTCAACCGACACGCGCTGAACCAATAACTGTAAGTTCTTGTCTTCTGCAATTTTTACCCATTGCATGGCATCCGCTGGCTCTGGGCTTTCAGGCGAAAAAGTTTCGGTGTTTAGCTGAGCTAAATCTTGATGATAACGACCCGTGATTTCGCGCAATGATTCTTGTGCAATTTCAACGGCATTTTTCGCTTGGATTTCTGACGCCACCGACGTGTCGTATTGTGCTTGAGCTTCGTGCACATCGGTAATCGCGGTTAAGCCAACAGAGAAGCGTTGCTTGGTTTGTTCAAGTTGACGTTCAATTGCTTTTTTCTCAGCAGTTGCGAACTCTAAGTCGTCTATGCGCTCCAGAACCGTGAAATAGGCATTCACTACGCGAATCATCAATTGCTGACGCTCACTTAGGTAATTTACTTCAGCTTGGTAAGCTTGCTTTTCGCTTAATGCAGCTTGATCCCAAACGTTCATATCAAAAACCGTTTGGGTTAAGTTTACCCCAGCATTCCAGCCGCGGTTCTCGCTATCAATAACAATAAAACTTTGCGCAACAGAATCATAATTTGCACTCTCTGATTCTGAGCGTGAGTAACCAGCCGAGAAACTCACCTGCGGCCAAAAAGCTGATTTGGTGATATCGATACCTTTTTGTGCGGCGCGACGCTGAGCATCAACTCGTTGTAGTGTAGGATCGTTCTGCAATGCAAGCTGGAAAACTTGTGCAAGGTCGTCGGCATAGGCGACAGTACTGGTCGCGCTTAGCGTTAAGCCAACTAAAACTGATAATACGTGCTTTTTCATGGATAGGGTGTCCTAATTATTTGAAAGCATCATCTTGCCAAAAAACTGGCTGCCATTTTACATACACTCGTGAATGTTTACTAGTTTACTGTGAAACGAATTTAAATGCATGGCGCCAGTTGCAACAGAGTAGGTTCAAGTGTAACTAATTATGTGCCAAAGATGGTTTTTTTTACAATTGTTATGAATCAATTTCGCGTTCAATCGAGTACATAAGACGTTAAACAACGAGAAAAGGTTGCTTGTGCAAAAATATAATCAAAATGACGTAAAAGTTATTGAGAAAACACTGATACGAGAGGGTTTTCTTAGTCTTTATAAATTACGGTTGCAGCATCGCTTATTTGAGGGCGATTGGTCGCCAGTATTTGACCGTGAAGTGATGGACCGTGGGCATGCTGTGGTCGTGTTGCCCTATGATCCACAAAAAGATGCACTCGTGGTGTTAGAGCAGTTCCGGGTTGGCGCGTTAGGTACGGATGCTTCGCCATGGTTGCTCGAGTTTGTTGCTGGCATGTACGATAGTAACGATGAGACGGCGGAGCAGGTAGCTCATCGTGAACTTCAAGAAGAAGCTGGGTTAGCAACGAATAGCTTACATTACGCTCTTACCTACTTATCCACACCGGGCGGATGTACCGAGAAAATTTCGATATACATTGCACTAGTTGATAGCGATAAAGCAGCTCGCCACGCCGGTTTGGCGACAGAACATGAAGATATCCGCGTACACGTTTTGCCCTATGGTGACGTGGTGCAGTTGTTAGAAGCAGGAAAAATTAACAATGCGGCGAGCGTGATTGGGCTACAATGGTTGCAATTACATAAACGCCAGTTCGAGGATTTATGACAACCGATGTGATTCGAAAACGCTATAAGTTTGATCTCGCAGCCTTACAACGGCTCGCGGCAATCAACTATGCTGCGTTGCGCCCAATGGTTGCTGGCGTCAAGCAATCAGGCTCGAAAGTCATCAAGGTTGGGCAGCAATTACGCTTTGCGGTGACAGTGCTAGAAACAGCACCCTATACAACGGAAGTGAGAATTGAACAGCAGGCGTTACTAAAGCAGTTGCCAGGATTGCGAGAGACGCAAATAGATGTGCGTCTCTATCACGATGCTCAGCTCGCTGAAGTGGTCAGAAGCCAAGGCGTTTCTCGATTACAGGCCAGTTATGACGTGCCAAATCCAAGCATGTACCATGCCGATGAAAAACATCAAGTGAATCACTTTTTGCAAGAGTGGCTCCAACTTATTCGAGCGAATGGCTATTTCCAGGAGGTTTAAGCCTTGTTGCTGTATTTACACGGATTTGAAAGTTCGCCGGGCAGTTTAAAAATCATTCAAACACAAGATTATTTGAAAGCGCATGGCGCCGGTGCCGATTTGCTATACGCTCCGCAGCAGCCATCACGCATGGCCGAAATACGAGCGTTGCTTGATGACCTGATTGAACATCGTCCAATTAAAGCGGTGATGGGAAGCTCGCTGGGGGGATTCTGGACGCATTATGTTGTTAGTAAATTGCGCCAACGCCAGCGCCATGTTCGCGGCGTTCTGATTAATCCAGCGGTGCGACCTTACAGTTGGATGCCGGAAGAGGTAACTGAGCGCGTTCACCCTTATACCAACGAACATTACCGACTCGATTCTCACGATCGTGAAGTTTTGATTGCAGCAGAGCAGCAGTTCTCGCAAGATGTGGAGTTAATGGTGCTGCTTCAAGCTGGCGACGAGCGTTTGGATTATCGGCTCGCCCGAGACTATTATCGAACTCAGCGAATGCTTGTTGAGCAAGGCGGTGATCACAGTTTTGTTGATTTTCCGCGCTACTTACCAGCTGTGCTTGAGTTTCTCGACGTCCTGTAACAGTATATGGGCATTCCTATAACAACGATTCCGTGCAACACGAGATAGATTAGCGCATGTCAGATTACAAAGCCGATGCGATAGAGGTCCTCAATGGCCTCGAACCGGTCCGTCGCAGACCGGGAATGTACACCGATACCACGCGCCCCAACCACTTAGGCCAAGAAGTCATCGACAATAGTGTTGATGAAGCTTTAGCTGGCCATGCACGCGAAATGGTGGTGACGTTACACCCTGATCAATCATTAGAAGTGCAAGATGATGGTCGTGGTATGCCAGTTGATATTCACCCTGAAGAAGGTGTGCCTGGGGTGGAGCTGATCATGACCAAGCTTCACGCTGGTGGTAAATTTTCTAATAAAAACTATAAGTTTTCGGGCGGTTTGCACGGGGTAGGTATCTCCGTTGTAAATGCGTTATCCACTCGAGTAGACGTAACCGTAAAACGTGATGGTCAAGTGTTTCAAATGGCCTTTGAGAATGGTGATAAGGTTTCTGAACTCGAGGTGACAGGCACTGTCGGCAAACGCAACACCGGTACGAACCTGCGTTTTTGGCCAGATCCGAAGTATTTTGATTCTCCCAAGTTTTCAGTACTGAAATTAACGCATTTATTACGTGCAAAAGCGGTATTGTGCCCAGGCTTAAAAATTACCTTCCGGAATCTCGTCGATAATGAAGAGCAAACGTGGTTATACGAAGATGGTTTGCGGGATTATCTCGTAGAGGCTGTTCGTGAACTACCAACGCTACCTGAAGAGCCATTCATTGGAGCCTTTGCTGGCAATGATGAGGCCGTTGATTGGGCCGTTACATGGCTGCCAGAAGGCGGTGAAGGTGTCACCGAGAGTTACGTGAACCTAATTCCAACGCCTCAAGGCGGAACCCATGCGAATGGTTTGCGTCAGGGCTTACTCGACGCCATGCGAGAGTTTTGTGAATTCCGTAATTTGTTGCCGCGTGGCGTAAGATTAACGCCAGAGGATATTTGGGATCGTTGTGCTTATATTTTGTCGGTGAAGATGCAAGATCCGCAGTTTGCTGGTCAAACCAAAGAACGGTTGTCATCTCGTCAGTGCGCCGCATTCGTCTCTGGGGTGGTAAAAGATGCGTTTAGTTTGTGGCTAAACGAGCACACAGAGCAGGCTGAGCAACTCGCTGAATTGTGTATTAACAACGCCCAGCGACGGATGCGTGCCAGCAAGAAAGTGGTGCGGAAGAAAGTAACTCAGGGGCCTGCATTACCCGGTAAGCTGACCGATTGCGCGACCCAAGATCCGGCTCGCGGCGAATTATTCCTAGTCGAGGGTGACTCGGCAGGTGGCTCAGCAAAGCAAGCCCGTGATCGTGATTTCCAAGCGGTGATGCCATTACGCGGTAAGATTCTCAATACTTGGGAAGTTGAGTCTGATCAAATTCTAGGCTCGCAAGAAATTCATGATATTTCGGTCGCTTTAGGGGTTGATCCTAACTCTGACGATCTGGAGCAACTGCGGTACGGTAAAATATGTATTCTCGCCGATGCTGATTCAGACGGCTTGCATATCGCGACTTTGCTCTGTGCATTATTCGTCAAACATTTCCGAGCTCTGGTCGATCATGGTCATGTGTATGTGGCAATGCCTCCATTGTACCGAGTAGACGTTGGCAAAGAGGTGTTCTACGCATTAGATGAAGCCGAAAAGCAGGGCATTTTAGATCGCATCGAAGCGGAAAAGAAAAAGGGCAAGGTGAACGTTCAACGCTTTAAAGGTTTGGGTGAAATGAATCCGCTGCAATTGCGCGAAACCACCATGGATCCGAATACTCGACGCTTAGTACAACTAACAGTTGATGAACCTGAAGCGACCGAAGAGTTAATGGATATGCTACTTGCTAAAAAACGTTCGGGTGACCGTCGCGACTGGTTGGAAAGTAAAGGCAACTTAGTCGACTTGGCCGAGCTTTAAGGAGAATTATTCACATGTCTATGGATGCTTTAGAGCAACTCCCGTTACGCAAGTTTACTGAAGACGCGTACCTCAATTATTCCATGTATGTGATCATGGATCGTGCGCTGCCACATATTGGCGATGGCTTGAAACCAGTTCAGCGACGCATTATTTATGCCATGTCTGAACTCGGCTTATCGGCGCTGGCAAAATACAAGAAGTCAGCACGTACCGTCGGTGACGTATTGGGTAAGTTCCACCCGCATGGTGACAGTGCTTGTTATGAAGCCATGGTGTTGATGGCGCAGCCGTTTTCGTATCGGTACCCGTTAGTTGACGGGCAGGGGAACTGGGGTTCGCCTGATGATCCGAAATCGTTTGCAGCAATGCGTTATACCGAAGCTCGTCTGTCTCGTTTTAGTGAAGTTTTATTAAGCGAGCTAGGTCAGGGAACCGTTGATTGGACGCCTAACTTCGATGGCACCATGAAAGAACCGCGCATGTTACCGGCACGCCTGCCACATATTCTATTAAATGGCGTGACTGGTATTGCGGTTGGTATGGCAACCGACATACCTCCTCATAACGTACGCGAAGTGGCACATGCCTGTGCTTTGTTACTTGAGAAACCTAGCGCTGATTTGAGTGAAATCATGGAGCATCTTCGTGGTCCTGATTATCCAACGGACGCTGAAGTCATCACGCCTCACCATGAAATCGTCAAGATATACGAATCTGGCCGTGGCACCATTCGGATGCGTGCAAAATACCACATGGAAGATGGCGAAGTTGTCATTACAGCGCTGCCACATCAAGCCTCAGGCGCGAAGGTACTCGAACAAATTGCGGGGCAGATGCAGGCCAAAAAATTGCCGATGGTGACTGATTTGCGCGATGAATCGGACCATGAAAATCCAACCCGCTTGGTGATTGTGCCGCGCTCGAACCGAATTGATGTTGAGCAAATGATGCAACACTTATTTGCGACAACAGACCTCGAGAAAAACTACCGTGTCAATTTAAACATGTTAGGTCTTGATGGTCGCCCACAAGTAAAACCAATTCTTAATGTGCTCAAAGAGTGGCTGGTGTTCCGTCAGGAAACCGTGACTCGTCGTGTTCAGTATCGACTCGACAAAATCTTAGCGCGTTTGCACATTTTGGAAGGTTTGCTCATTGCATATCTCAATATTGACGAGGTGATTGCTATCATCCGTCATGAAGATGAGCCAAAACCCGTACTGATGGCGCGCTTTGGTTTAACCGATACGCAAGCAGAAGCTATTTTAGAATTGAAATTGCGTCATTTAGCCAAACTGGAAGAGTTTAAGCTAAAAGGTGAGCAAGAGGAGTTAGAGAAAGAGCGTCAGCAACTTGAGCTCCTGCTTGGCTCAGATCGCCGCATGAAAACCCTCATTCGTAAAGAAATTCTCGCCGATGCGGAAAAGTACGGTGATGATCGTCGTTCGCCGTTGGTTGAACGCCAAGAAGCAAAAGCGCTAAGTGAACGTGATTTGACTCCAGCTGAGCCTGTTACCGTGGTGCTCTCGAAGAAAGGCTGGGTGCGCGCCGCGAAAGGACACGATGTTGATGGTGCAAACTTAGCCTACAAGTCGGGCGATAACTTCTTAGCGCAAGCTGTAGGTAAGAGCAATCAACAAGTGGTATTCCTTGATAGTTCGGGGCGCAGCTATTCGTGCGAAGCACATGCGCTGCCTTCTGCGCGAACGCAGGGTGAACCACTTACCGGACGCTTCAGTATGGTTGCCGGCGAAACCGTTGACCAAGTACTCATGGCAAAAGACGAACAACGCTACTTATTAGCTTCTGATGCTGGGTACGGTTTTATTTGTAAGTTCGGAGATTTAGTCAGCCGGAATAAGAATGGTAAGGCTATTTTGAACCTGCCAACCGGGGCAAAAATACTTCCGCCTAGCACCGTAACCGATGTTGAAAATGACCTACTTGCCGTAATCTCGAACGAAGGTCGTATGTTACTGTTCCCAGTTCGCGATTTACCAGAACTAGCTAAAGGTAAAGGTAATAAGATGCTGAGCATTCCTGCTCTTCGCGCACAATCACGTGAAGAATATGTGGTGGCGGCGGCAGTCGTGCCGGCTGATGCAGCGATTACTTTGCTGGCTGGGAAACGGAAACTGACTTTGAAACCGTCTGATTTAGAGCACTATCGCGGTGAGCGCGGTCGTCGTGGAAACAAATTACCACGAGGGTTGCAGCGCGTTGATGCAATTACTGTCGAAAATCAAGACTGATCGGACGTTTCTCGGCGCCTAACAGGTTATACTAGCGGGCATTAGTGATTAAGGAGACTACATGCTCGCTGTTTTACGTATAGTGCTGTTAGGCGTTTTCATTGTTGTTGGCAGTACGTTGTTATTGCTTATTTGTCTGATTCGTCCATTTCATCGAAATAACACGACTCTTGCCGCCCACTGGTACGGTCGCATGCATCGTTTGTTAGGGGTGAAACTAGATATTCGAGTACCGGATGAAATTGCCAACGCAGGTCCTTTTGTCTACATCGCCAATCATCAAAATAGTTACGATATCTTCACCTTAGCGCGCTCGATGCCGCAAAGCACCGTAAGTATTGGTAAAAAGAGCTTGAAGTGGATACCGTTCTTCGGTCAGCTGTACTGGCTTGCTGGAAACATTCTGATTGATCGCAACAACAAAGGTCGCGCACACGGTACAATTGAACAAGCAGCAGAAGCGATTCGTAAACGTCAGCTCTCAATTCTCTTATTTCCAGAAGGCACGCGCAGTTACGGTCGTGGCTTATTGCCGTTTAAAACCGGTGCTTTTCGTACAGCCGTGCAAGCGGGAGTCGACATTGTTCCAATTTGCGTATCTAATTTGCATGGTCGAATAAAACTGAACCGTTGGAACAATGGTACAGTGATTATCGAAATGCTGAAGCCAGTAAAAATTGCGAACTACAGCGCTGATTCAATTCGCGCCTTAGCCGCCCATTGCCACGAACTGATGCAGTCTAAAATAAGTGAACTTGATCACGAATTAGCGCAAGGAAAAACAACGCATGGCTAACGATCTTCCTGAGTTATTGAAGCAAAGCGATGAAACAGTCGCGGCACTGATTGCTGATGGCGCTGATCCACAGGAAAAATTCCAGATTGAGCATCACTTAGTCAGCTCTGATTTTACCAAGCTCGAAAAAGCAGCCGTAGAACTGGTAAAGGTAGGCTATCATGTTGATGATGCCGATGAATTTGAGTTAGACGATGGTTCGCGTTTATTTGCATTTGTTGCCGTGAGTGAGGTAAAACTTGAAGCAGAAGTTTTGCAGGCGCAAACCAAAGAAGTGACCAAAATAGCAGACATCGCCGGTGTCGATTACGACGGCTGGGGCACGTATTTCGGTGAGGACGACGAAGAGGAATAACGACGTTCCATAATCACCGCGCCCGCTAAGAACAATAATAGAAGGGCATGACATTATGTTAGGTGATTTGGGACTCATTATTGGACTCGTTTTACTCATTATATTGGCGTTACGCGGCGTTAATATTCTTTTGGCAGTGCTGCTGTCGGTGTTGGTGATTGGCGTTACCAATCACCTACCCATATCCGACATATTTCTAAAACATTTTCCGTTTGGCCCATCCGGGGCTTTTAGTTTTGCTGGCAACTTCCTTTTATTATTTCTGTGTGGTGGCTTATTTGGGCGCATTATGGCAACAAGTCATGCCGCTCAAGGCGTCGCCGTTGGAATAACCAATAGGTTGGGGCAAAAACGCGCTTTACTTATCGCTATGCTCGTTTGTGCTGTATTAACTTATGGTGGTGTGGTCGTCTTTGTCGTGATGTTTACCATGTATCCAATTGGCGTCACCTTAATGCGCACCGCAAATATTCCTCGACGCCTTTATGCGGCAGCAATAGCACTTGGGGCGGGAACCTTCACCATGACCGCGCTACCCGGCACGCCGTCGATACATAATGTTATTGCCGCACGTAGTTTATCGACTGATCTTTTTGCCGGAGGCTGGTACGGCGTATTAGCCGCGCTGGTGATGGCTGGTTTAGGAATGTGGTACCTTCAGAGGCAGTGGCAGCGCGCTCAGCAACAGGGCGAAGACTACATTGCGAATGACAAAGACCAGCATATGGCCGCATTAGCTCCCAAACCCGGTGAGGCCTTACCTGGGCTGTGGATGTCATTAATGCCAATCCTTCTGGTATTAGCAACAATCGTATTACCACGAGCGCTTCAAAGTTTTGGAATCGATAGTGATTGGCAAAAGTTTGCGTCGACGCAACCGGTTTTATGGGCAAGTTTTGCTTTACTCGTGGGCAGTGCTTTGTGCTTTATTCTGTTTCCGCAAGTGCGTTCGCAGTTTGTTAAAGCAGCAGGCTTAGGTGTTGACGATGCGCTGCTTCCGCTAATCAATACGGCAGCGGTGATTGGGTTTGGTGGGGTTGTTATTCAAACTTCGGGATTCCATGCATTTGCGCAATGGCTTCTCGCGTTAGACATGCCAGCGTTGGCTTCTGTGTTTGTTTCGGCGAATTTGATTTCAGGTGTCACTGCTTCTGCATCCGGCGGCTTACAGATTTTTATGTCAAGTTTAGCGCCTGCGTATCTTGAGGCTGGTGTGGCACCAGAGCTTTTGCATCGTATCGCTAACCTTGCGGCAGGCGGTTTGGATTCGTTGCCACACTCGGGGGCAGTGATTGCGTTACTGACCCTCATGGGCTTAACCCATAAAGAAGCGTATAAAGATATTTTTGTGGTGACCGTTGTTATCCCAATGCTAGCGGCACTGATTGCCGTTGTAGCTGCACTCGCATTCGCTTAAAAATGTGAGTGCAGCTTAATGTGCTAGATTAAAGTGCGGCTATTTTAGCGCGTTGCTGTTGAAGCTGTTGGAGTGTTTCCTCGGCTTCAGCTTGCTTGGCGCGTTCTTTCTCAATCACATCCGCTGGTGCTTTGCTAACGAAGTTTTCATTGCTTAGCTTACGCGTAAACAAATCAAACTCTTTCTGAGCTTTCTCAATCGCTTTATCAAGACGAGCTAGCTCTGCTGCGGTATCAATCAAGCCTGCCATAGGAATGTGAATTTCCATACGACCAACCAAGGCAGTCGCACTCGCTGGCGCCTCGTCGTTAGAACCCAAGAAAGTAACAGACTCAAGTTTTGCTAACGCACTTAAGAAGTTAGCGTTGTGTTCAAGACGCTTGCGAGCGACATCATCAGCATTCTTAAATAACACCGGCAATGGTTTACTTGGTGACAAATTCATTTCGCCACGAATATTTCGCACTGCGACAATCACTTGTTTCAACCATTCCATATCGTCACGTGCTGTAGCGAATTGCTGCTCCTGCACTTGTGGATACGGCTGCATCATGATGGTATCACCACTAACGCCAGCAAGTGGCGCAACGCGTTGCCAAATGGCTTCTGTGATGAACGGCAGCAACGGATGTAGTAAGCGTAACAGCTGCTCTAGCACGGTAATTAACGTGTGACGGGTTCCGCGTAGTTGCTCAGCAGTACCGTTGAACAGAACTGGCTTAGTTAACTCTAAGTACCAATCGCAGAACTGGTTCCAGGTAAATTCATAAGCAATACTTGCTGCTTGGTCAAAGCGGTAGTTATCAAGTGCACTGCGGAATTGCTTCACAGTGTCGTTAAACTGCTCAATGATCCATTGGTCAGCAAGCGATAACTCCATTGCGCCGCCATTGGTGCCGCAATCTTGTTCTTCGGTATTCATTAGCACGTAGCGGCTAGCGTTCCAAAGCTTGTTACAGAAGTTACGGTAGCCTTCCAGACGCTTCATATCCCAGTTGATATCGCGACCTGTTGAAGCTAATGCGGCTAAAGTAAAGCGCAGTGCATCAGTACCGTGTGCCGAAATTCCCTCTGGGAACTGCTTTTCAGTACGTTTCTTAATTTTTGCTTCAAGCTGCGGCTGCATCATATTTGCCGTACGCTTTTGCACCAACGATTCCAAATCGATACCGTCAATCATGTCGAGTGGATCAAGCACGTTACCTTTTGACTTCGACATTTTCTGACCTTCTTCATCACGAATCAGGCCGGTGACGTATACCGTTTTAAATGGTACCTGCGGTTTGCCATTCTCATCTTTTAGGAAGTGCATGGTCATCATAATCATGCGGGCAACCCAGAAGAAAATGATATCGAAACCAGTCACCAGTACATCGGTTGGATGGAACGTCTTCAAATCATCCGTATTCTCTGGCCAGCCTAGAGTTGAGAATGTCCATAATGCCGATGAGAACCACGTATCGAGCACGTCGTCATCTTGACGAAGCGTGATGTCGTCTAAATTATGTTTTGCTCGAACTTCGGCTTCATCGCGGCCGACATAGACATTACCTTGCTCATCATACCAAGCTGGAATGCGGTGTCCCCACCAGAGCTGGCGAGAAATACACCAATCTTGAATGTCACGCATCCAAGAGAAATACATGTTCTCATACTGCTTGGGTACGAATTGAATCTCGCCATCTTCAACCGCTTTGGTCGCAACTTCGGCTAAAGGTGCGACCCGTACATACCACTGGTCGGTTAGATACGGCTCAATTGGCACGCCACCGCGGTCGCCATACGGAACCTTATTCGTATGTTGCTCAGTTTTGTCGAGCAAGCCTTGCGCATCAAAATCAGCGACAATTTTCTTGCGTGCTTCGAAGCGCTCTAGACCTTGATAATCGGCAGGAAGCGTACCATCGAAGCCATCAATGCTTGGCAGCTCTTCGCCTGTTGGGGTATACAAACCGGCTTGTACTCGGATATGTGCATGGTTGTCTAACACAGCAATCATTGGCAAATTATTACGTTTACCAATGTCATAATCATTGAAGTCATGAGCTGGAGTAATCTTCACACAACCGGTACCAAACTCTTGATCGACGTAACTATCGGCAATGATCGGAATTTTGCGTCCAACAATCGGTAGTTGTACGTGCTTACCGATAAGGGCTTGATACCGCTCGTCATCAGGGTGTACTGCCACACAAACATCGCCAAGCATGGTTTCAGGGCGTGTCGTAGCAACGACCAAGTAGTTTTTGCCATCTGCAGTCGTTGCACCGTCAGCAAGAGGGTAGCGTAAATGCCAAATATGACCTTGTTGCTCTTTGTTCTCGACTTCCAGATCAGAAATAGCTGTTTGCAGTTTCGGATCCCAGTTCACCAAACGCTTACCGCGGTAAATTAGGTTTTCTTCGTGTAACCGAACGAACACTTCTTTCACAGCATTGGATAAACCATCGTCCATAGTGAAGCGTTCGCGATCCCAATCAACTGAATCGCCAAGGCGACGCATTTGTGAGGTGATGGTTCCGCCAGATTTCGCTTTCCAGTCCCAAATTTTTTCGATGAAGGCTTCGCGACCAAGCTCTTGACGGGTAACACCTTGAGCTGCAAGTTGGCGCTCAACAACCATCTGCGTCGCAATACCAGCATGATCGCTGCCTACTTGCCAAAGCGCATTGTAGCCGTCCATTCGCTTGTACCGCGTCAGCGTATCCATAATGGTGTGCTGAAACGCATGTCCCATGTGCAAGCTGCCAGTAACATTGGGCGGCGGAATCATAATGCAATATGAATCGCCGTGACCTGACGGTTTGAAATAACCTTGCTCTTCCCAATTTTTGTAGAGCGCTTGCTCAATGGCTTGCGGGGAATACGTTTTATCCATAGAAACCTTCACTTCGTTCTATTTGGTTGATGATTTTATCTGCTCAGATGCATTTACGGTTTGTAACTCAACACCTTGATGACGATAAGTCTTATATCTTTCTCGTGCTGCTTGACGTTCGCTTTCTGCTGAGGGAACACGTTCTAAAATAAGTCGAGCGCCTTGCCAGTTTGGTATGTCAGCCATCAAATTAACGACCGCTGCTGTGCGTCGTTGCGGAACGTTAGCCTGCGGCCAACACAGCTCGACTGGCGCACCTTGCGCAGGACCTTCGCCCACGAGATTATGCGGCACAAAGGCATCTGCTGGCGCTTGCCATAATGCTTCATCTAGCTGCTCAGCAGTACTTTGGTCAGGGCACCAAACGCGCACACTGCGAAACTCGCGCCAGGCTTGCGCGATACGCTCGCAGAAGAACTGTCGTTGTTGCTCTTCGTTGAGTCCATCGAGTACGTAAAAAATGCCCTGCGCCATAATGTGCTCAGCTTAATCTTGCTCGCCAGAGGCGGTGCGGTTAATGATGAATTGCGTTAACAGAGCGACTGGTCGACCGGTTGCTCCTTTTTTGGCACCACTTCGCCACGCTGTGCCAGCGATGTCGAGATGGGCCCAATGATATTTCTTCGTGAATCGAGATAGGAAGCAAGCAGCCGTAATTGTTCCGGCATCGCGTCCACCAAGATTTGCCATATCGGCAAATGGACTGTCGAGCGCTTCTTGATACTCATCCCATAACGGTAACCGCCATGCACGATCACCACTTTGTTCAGAGGCTGATAGCAATTCATGAGCAAGCGGGTTATGACTGCTCATTAATCCGCTAGCATGATGTCCAAGAGCAATAATACAGGCTCCAGTCAAGGTGGCGATATCAACAACAGCTTCTGGTTCAAAGCGCTCAACGTAAGTCAGCGTATCACATAACACGAGGCGACCCTCAGCGTCAGTGTTTAATACTTCAACCGTTTGGCCACTCATGGTAGTGAGTACATCACCTGGGCGATAAGCACGGCCATCTGGCATATTTTCACAACCAGCGATGGCGCCAATTACATTTATCGGTAGTTGTAACTCTGCGATGGCTTGCATAGTACCTAATACGGCTGCGGCACCACCCATATCGTATTTCATTTCGTCCATATTGGCTGCAGGCTTTATGGAAATACCGCCAGCATCAAAGGTTAGCCCTTTACCGACTAATACAATCGGAGCGTGCTCTTTAGCGGCACCTTGATAGTGTATTAAGCTTAATACGGATTCGTTTTCAGAGCCGCGGCCAACAGCAAGGTACGCGTTCATACCAAGCTCAGCCATTTCTTGCTCGGTGACCGCCGTAAACGACATATTGTCATAGTTACTCGCCAACTCTTTACTGCGTTCAGCCAAATAGCGAGGTGTACAAATGTTGGGTGGCATATTAGCTACATCGCGACAAATCGACATCCCTTTAGCAACCGCTAACCCATGTGCAATCGCTTTTTCGCTGAGCGGGAGCTCGCGGCGAGTTGGTACGTTGAAAACTAGCTTGCGCAGAGGACGACGCGGCTCTTCTTTGCGGGTCTTCAACTGATTGAACGTATACAAACCACTTTGCGCCGCTTCCACGGCTTGGCGGACTTTCCAGTAAGTATCGCGACCTTTAACGTGCAGCTCACTGAGAAAACAAACCGCTTCCATAGAACCTGTTTCGTTCAAAGTATGGATGGTTTTTTCTATAATTTGTTTATACTGACGTTCATCGAGCTCGCGTTCCTTACCACAACCAACGAGCAGTACGCGCTCGCTAAATACATTAGGAACGTTGTGTAACAGTAGCATTTGGCCTGATTTGCCTTCGAGATCGCCGCGGCGTAATAGGTTACTCAAGTAACCACCGCTCACTTTGTCGAGTTGCTCTGCTACACCGGATAGGCGGCGTGGTTCGTATACACCGACCACGACACAGGCAGAACGTTGTTTTTCAGGACTGCCGCTTTTTACGCTGAACTCCATATGTGCTCCCGTTTGCTGCGGTTGACAGTAGATCGCTGTCGTAGAATAATTCTTGTGAAAATGACAAGTTTACTTAAAATTCGCAGCATTTCCAGTAAAAAGCAATGTTAAGAGTGGGTTTCAGTGCGCATATTTCGCTATTTAATACGTGAAACATTCAAGTCTCAAATCGCCGTATTGGTGGTGTTGATGACGATATTTGTAAGTCAGAAGTTTGTTCGCGTATTGGCTGATGCATCAGCGGGTGAAATTCCAAGCAATATTGTGATCCAGCTACTTGGTCTGAATCTTCCTGCGCTTGCTGCATTAATCCTTCCGCTAAGTCTTTTTCTTGGCATCCTGTTAGCTCATGGTCGCATTTATGCAGATAATGAAATGACCGTTTTGCATGCTTGCGGTGTCAGTGAGTGGTATGTCACCCGAGTAACACTCGTGCTCTCCATTGTGTTGGCTATTATCACGGCAACATTGACACTTTATTTAGTACCATGGTCACTAGAACAAGAACGTGTCGTGGAAGAAAAAGCGAGAAGTGAAAGTGGGCTTAGCGTGATTATGCCTGGACGCTTTCAACAAGCCAGTAACCAAAAAGCGGTGATTTATGTTCAAGGTCTCAACGAAAATGGCGACCTTGACGAAGTCTTTGTAGCACAGTCATTGCGTGACGAAGATGACCAAGTAATAGGTGGAAGTGTCGTTATGGCAGATCGCGGCAGTGTTATTGCCGCCGACACAGGCGCGCAAACCTTGGTTTTGAACAATGGTATGCGTTACGCGCAAAGTTTTATTGAAGGTGAATTCCAAATTATGCAGTTTGACGATTATCAACTGCAGATTAAAGAACAAGAAGGCTCAGAATATATTCGCAAATTAGAGGCTTACAGTACCCTCGAGCTTATGCGTGAGCAGGATGCTGAAGCTCAGGCTGAGCTGCAATGGCGTATTGCAATACCGCTAGCAATGCCTCTTTTAACACTCATTGCGGTGCCGCTGAGCCGTGTTAATCCGCGTCAGGCCAAGTTTGCACGAATGGCACCTGCGTTGCTGATTTATCTTGGCTACTTTTTGACGTTAATGGCGGCGCGTTCAGCCGTTGCCGATGAGGCAATTCATCCAGCTATCGGTTTGTGGTGGATTCATATTTTACTGCTTATTTGCGGAATAATACTTATCGGCAAAGGTCGGCCTTGGGGGCTCAAAGCAATGGCTAAGCTGAAGAGGTCACGTTAATGTTTTCTATCCTTGATCGCTACATTGCACGTTCTGTACTCGTTACCTCGTTACTGAGTTTGGCGGTACTGAGTGGATTATCAAGTCTGATCCGTTTTGTGGAACAGCTAAAGTCAGTGGGTAAAGGCACCTATTCGGTAGCCGATGCCGGATTATTTGTGCTGTACAGTTTACCCCGAGATATTGAAGTGTTTTTCCCAATGGCTGCTCTTTTAGGTGGCTTGATTGGGATGGGAATGCTAGCGAGCAATTCAGAGCTTGTTGTTATGCTCGCGGCCGGTCGCTCGAGATTGAATATTGTCGGTTCAGTGATGAAGGCTGCAGTAATTATGATGCTAGCTGTTATGGCGATGGGCGAGTGGATTGCGCCCGAGCTCGAATCTCACGGTCGCGAACTTCGCGCCCGTGCAATATCAGGTGGCAGTCTAATTTCTGCACAGCAAGGGATTTGGGCACGAGATGGGCTTAGTTTTGTCAATATAGGTGAAGTGGAAAACACGGGTCGGCTTCGTGACGTCACTATTTATAACTTTGACCAAAATAACGAACTTGAGTCGATAACCCAAGGCCGATCAGCCACCTATGCTGCCGATCAATGGCGCCTTATGGAAGTGACCAAAACCCAATACACACTTGATCGAATTATTCAGTCTTCGCAACCAACGTTTATGTGGCAATCATCCTTGACCCCAGACAAGCTTGGCGTTGTAACGGTAAAACCTGAATCACTTTCAATTCGGGGGTTATTGGATTATCTCGATTATTTAGAAAGTAATCGTCAGGCTGCCGATCGCTACGAGTTAGCACTTTGGCGAAAATTATTGGCGCCAATGACCGTTGCTGTGATGTTGCTTGTAGCGTTGTCATTTATCTTTGGGCCGTTACGCTCAACAACCATGGGCGCTCGTATTTTACTGGGTGTTATCACTGGCTTCGGTTTCCATGTTAGCAACGAAATATTTGGTCCGATGGCTCAGGTGTATCAGCTACCGCCAGTTTTAGGAGCGTTGTTGCCAAGCTTGATATTTGCGGGATGGGCACTTTGGATGATGGGGCGCCGCGGAAGTTAGCCGCGGCGTGAGAACCTTACAACTCTTTCCAATAATACAGTTGATTGGCTTCTTTTGAGAGGGTTACGAGCTCGGTTCCAGCGGCATAGTCATGCCATGCTCGACGATTTTTAAAATCAACTAAAACCCATAAATTTCCAAGCCCGAATGCACATGTTAGAACGCGAATCAGTGCCTGTTTTTTCGTTAATCGGTGGCCATTACGTTGTTGTACTTTGAGTCGCCAAGCACGCATGCCAATTGTTTGTCCGCTACGCCACCAAAACCAACCAAAAAATAATCCCAGCACGGTTATTAAATAGATACCGTAAAGGGGCGTTTGATTGAGCCAATCTGCGGCGGTGAACGATTCAGTCAGTTCAATAATACCCATCTTACTTAATATGGCAGGTAGCAACATGGCAATGCCCGAGGCGAGCATTAAAATTGCAACGGCAACAAGTAAGTCATAAACCATGGCGGCTATGCGCCGAAGAAATCCAGCGCTGGGGAAACTCGCATGAATTTGAGCGGTGGTTCGAGGAGCTTGTTGATTTAAATCTTCGGGTTGGTCGGTCATGGCTGTGTATTGGCCTCTCTGCTCATTTGATGGCAGCTATCTTAACCAAAACTTACCGTGGAACACTAATTTTTAAATGAATATGGTTATGAAATAATCGAACGAACAAATGTTCACTAAAATGTCTTGATTGACGGTAATGGTTCAGTATAATGCGCACCATGCTTCAGCTAGCCAAGCTAGCGCAAAAGTCCCCAGTGCCTGGGTGGCGAAATTGGTAGACGCAGCGGATTCAAAATCCGCCGGGATAAAACCCGTGTCGGTTCGAGTCCGACCCTAGGCACCACTTCCTAAAGACGTTATTCGTTATTCGTTACTGGTTATTCGAAAAGACAAGTGCAAAAGCGTGTTTCGTTGTTCGTGCGCTACGCTCTTCGTCCGCTTCGCTGTTCGGTACTTCAACAACAATCTTGTTTCGGAATTTCTTTTGCTGCAAGGAACTTGCGTTCTTTGGCTTTAGTCTAATCTTTAACGAATAACGAATAACGAATAACGAATAACGAATAACGAATAACGAATAACCTGTTATGCTTAGGTTATTCATTCAATGCAAGAACGCATTGCTAATATGAGAAATTATGACAATTAAAGAAAAAGATACCCCCGAATACGAAGTAGAAATTCCCTCGCGCGAGCAGCTCCTAGACGCTGTGAAAGCTCGTCTCAAGCCCATGCAATTTGAAGAACTTGTCGAACAATTTCAGCTCAGTGACGAACGTCAACAGGTAGGCTTAAAACGCAGGCTACGGGCTATGGAGCGTGATGGGCAATTAATTTATACCAAAGCTAACGCCTATGGTTTGCCAGACCGAATGAATTTGATAAAAGGTCGGATTATTGGCCACCGCGATGGCTTTGCGTTTTGTCGTCCGGATGAGGGTGGGGCTGATTTATTCATTCCTCATCATCAAATGTACAACGTTTTGCACGGCGATAAAGTGTTGGTGCAGCAGCAAGGTACCGATAGTAAAGGCCGTGTTGAAGGGCGTGTGGTGCGGGTTATCGAACCTCGCCAAGGCGACATTGTCGGACGCTATTTTGTCGAGCATAACATTGGCATGGTTGTACCGGATGATAGCCGCATTAACCAAGACATTCTTATTCCAGAAGGTCAGGCAGCCGGAGCACGGCATGGGCAAATTGTGGTGGTTGAAATTACCCAACGACCGACTCGACGTAGTAGTCCGCTCGGTACGATCACAAAGGTGCTTGGTGAACACATGGCACCCGGCATGGAAATTGAAATTGCCATTCGCGAACATGATATTCCAAACACGTGGTCTGCTGGCGTTGAGCAAGAGCTCGCTCGGTTTGGTGAGACGATTCCAGCAGAAGCTTATGAAGGGCGAATCGATTTACGCGAGTTGCCGTTAATTACCATAGACGGTGATGATTCTCGTGACTTTGATGATGCAGTGTGTGCCGAGCCTAATGGCGACGGCTGGCGCTTATGGGTGGCGATTGCTGACGTGAGCTACTATGTGCGTCCCAACACGGCATTAGATAAAGATGCTTTTGAGCGCGGAAACTCGGTTTATTTCCCGAACTTTGTTGTTCCCATGTTACCGGAAAAACTTTCCAATGGATTGTGTTCATTAAATCCAGATGTTGACCGGCTTTGCATGGTCGCTGAAATGGAAATTAATGCGCGGGGTAAACTACAAAAATCGAAGTTTTATCCGGCAGTAATGAATTCACATGCGCGACTAACTTATACCAAAGTTGCTGCAATTCTCGATGGTGATCCGAAGTTACGTGCTGAATATGATCATGTGATGACGAATATCGACCATCTACACGGATTGTTTAAAGTGCTTAAAAAAGCACGCCAACAGCGCGCTGCAATTGAATTTGAAACATTAGAAACGCGTTTTATCTTCAATGCTCAACGGAAAATTGAATCAATTGAGCCAGTGCGTCGAAATGTTGCTCACACCATTATTGAAGAATGTATGATTATGGCGAATGTCGCCACGGCTCGACTGATAGAAGGGCATGAAGAGGCTGGCGCGCTGTTCCGTGTGCATGAGCCACCATCAACTGAGCGCTTAAGTGCATTTCGAAGTTTCTTAGCAGAGCTAGGAATAACCATGAAAGGGTCAGATGATCCGAGTTCACGCGACTACACCGAAGTTTTACAACAGGTGGCTGAACGTCCTGATGCTGAATTGATTCAAACGATGTTACTTCGCTCGATGCAGCAAGCGGTGTATAGCCCGGATAATGCAGGACATTTTGGATTAGCGCTTGATGAGTATGCGCACTTTACTTCGCCCATCCGTCGTTACCCAGATTTAATTTTGCATCGAGCAATTAAGGCGCTGTTGAAGAAACAACAAGGGCCCAGTCCGGCGCTAGAGGGCGCTTGGATGTATCCGGATGAACAACTTGATGAACTTGGAGCGCACTGTTCAATGACTGAACGTCGCGCCGATGATGCAACGCGTCAAGTTGATGAATGGCTCAAATGTGAATACATGCAAGACCATATTGGCTCTGAGTTTGGTGGTGTGATTGCCGCGGTGACTAATTTTGGCTTGTTTGTGCGTATTGATGACATGCAAATTGATGGTTTAGTGCATATCAGTAACCTTTCCAACGACTATTATCAATTTGACGGCGAAAAGCAGATGCTCATTGGTGAAAATAGTCGAATTGTTTATCGGTTAGGTGATAAAGTCCGCATCCGTGTCAAATCGGTTAATTTGGATGAACGTAAAATCGATTTAGACTTGTTGTCAGCGGAAAGCCCGATGGGTAAAAATCGCATGCCGGAAGGGCACCATCCGAGTACGCGTGGCGAGCGCAACAAGCCTTCTGCTACTAGTAAGAAGCAGAAAAAACAAGCGACTAAAGCGCGAATCAAATCGAAGCGAAAAGCGACCGAAGCGACGCGAAAAGGTAAGAAGCCAAAAAACAAAAAAGTAAGAAAGTGAGTCAATAATTATCATGAGTAAAAAAGTCACCATATTTGGCATGCATTCGGTGCGCGCTTTGTTAGAGCAGCACCCAGAGCGTTTGGTCGAAGTATTTGCCACCCGAGAGCGTCAAGATAAACCGTTACAGTTATTAGTCAGCCAAGCTCAGCGATTAGGTTTACGCGTCCAATTTGTGCCAAAGGCGACGCTCGATAAAAAAACCGAAGGTGGTAATCACCAAGGAATCGCCATTACTGCGCTTGAAGCACCGCAGTTAACCGAGAATGATTTGGATAGCCTATGTGACAAAGCCGGCAAACGCGCGCTGTTCCTAGTTCTCGATGGTGTGACTGATCCGCATAATTTAGGTGCTTGCTTACGCACTGCCGACGCCTCTGGGGTTACTGCCGTGATTGTTCCAAAAGACAAATCGGCATCGATTACACCAGTGGTCCGCAAGGTGGCAAGTGGTGCGGCCGAAACCGTACCGTTTGTCCAGGTAACGAATTTGGCGCGTACTTTACGACAGTTGCAAGATAAGCAAGTGTGGGTGATTGGTACGGCTGGTGAAGCTACACAAGAACTCTATGCTGTCGACCTTAAAGGGCCTGTCGCTATTGTAATGGGTGCAGAGGGTGACGGCATGCGCAGGTTGACGCGGGAAACCTGTGATGAGCTCATTAAAATCCCATTATTAGGCACCGTCAGTAGCTTAAATGTGTCTGTCGCTACCGGTGTTTGCTTGTATGAGGCGGTGAGGCAACGTCATGGCAATTAAGCGTAGCTGGCGGCCATTATTACTCGCGGGGTTAGTGATTGCCATGTTAGCACTAGCATGGCTGCCCGTTGGCGATCTTGATCCAAGCAAGCGCTCAAACAAGCCGTACCTATATGTTTCCTACGAGGTTACCGGTACTAAAAATCCGCAGTTAGAAGATGTTCTGTTTGATGTACAACAACGAATCGAAAGCCGTCATGAATGGCGATTGCTCGATCAACCACAAGACCATGCCTGGACACTCAATGTTACGGTTGAAGCTGCTGATTTACTGCAATTGTCAGGGCAGTTGAGCGCGCCAACAGAGAGTGACACAAGCTCTTCGATACAACGTTTTAAAGTGCAAGGGCAGATGGAAACCTTTGGTGCATTGCCGGAGCAGTACGTCAAAATATTAATTGAGCTTGTTGAAAACGGCCATAAAGCGCAATCAAGCTTGTGATTGCAGGCGTTATAGGCTAAAATCCCGCCGCTTAAATCAGTCTGAAGTATTTTATTCATTTAAAAAAGCGTTCCTTGCTGCTGAGGGTGTGACTGAGCCAGTCAGTAGCTATGAACCATAAGGAGCAGAAATGCGTCATTATGAAATCGTATTCATGGTCCATCCAGACCAGAGCGAGCAAGTCCCTGGCATGATCGAGCGTTACAGCGAGACCATCAAACAGGGAAGCGGTACCATTCATCGTTTAGAAGACTGGGGCCGTCGTCAGTTGGCATACCCAATCAACAAGTTGCACAAAGCACACTACGTGTTGATGAACATCGAAGCGACTGCTGAAGTTGTTGAAGAGCTGGAAACAGCTTTCCGTTACAACGATGCGGTATTACGCAGCATGATCATGCGCAAGAAAGAAGCGGAAACTGAAGCTTCTCCATTGAGCAAGAAAGACGAGCCGCGTAAGAGCGAAAGCCGTAACGAAGAGCAAGACGACAGCGAAGCGGCATAAGCCGTAACTCACTGAGTCTACTATTGTGGAGCCTGTGCAAAATAACTATTGCGTAAGCGGCGAGATTATCAAACCGCCTCAATTGACGCACAGTCCGGCTGGCATTAGCCACTTACGATTTGTCTTAGAACATATTTCTGAACAAATTGAAGCCGGTCTCCCACGTCGCAGTTATGTCAGAATTACTGTGGTTTTAAGTGGCGAGAAAGCACCGCAATGGGCAAACGAATTAAAGGTTGGAACTGCAGTACAAGCCACTGGTTTTTTGAATCGAATAGAAGATAAAAACGGTATTGGCAAATTAGTACTACACGCCCAGCAACTTGTGAAGATTTGAGGAGACCATCATGGCTCGTTTTTTCCGTCGCCGTAAATTCTGCCGTTTTAAGGCTGAAGGCGTTAAAGAAATTGATTACAAAGATATCGCTACTCTGAAAAACTATATCACTGAGAGTGGCAAAATCGTTCCTAGCCGCATCACTGGCACTTCTGCGAAGTACCAGCGTCAGTTGGCGCGTGCAATTAAACGTGCACGTTACTTGTCGTTGCTGCCTTACACTGATTCACATCAGTAAGCCGGCATCGCGAACGATCTCAGAAACTCAGAGGTAGCGTACAATGGAAATCATTCTATTAGACAAAATTGCCAACTTAGGTAGCTTGGGTGACCAAGTTTCAGTTAAGTCTGGCTATGCACGTAACTTTTTGTTCCCACAAGGTAAAGCAGTTCCTGCTACCGAAGCGAACATCAAAGTATTTGAAGAGCGTCGTGCTGAACTTGAAGCTAAATTGGCAGAAGAGTTAGCAGCAGCGCAAGCACGTGCAGAAAAAATCAATGCACTTGAGCCGGTTGTGATTAGCTCTAAAGCTGGTGACGAAGGTAAGTTGTTTGGTTCAATCGGTACTCGCGACATCGCGGATGCAGTAACTGCTGCAGGCGTTGAAGTTGTGAAAGCTGAAGTATTATTACCACACGGTACTTTGCGTGAAGTTGGTGAATACGACATCGAGTTGCACTTGCACTCAGACGTATTTGCTACTGTGAAGTTACAGGTTGTTGCTGCTGACTAATTGAGTCGCAGTTATCAATTTAAGAAAGCTGTCCATTCGGGCAGCTTTTTTTTTGGATTTTTTTTAAATCGTGTAAACCATAATGTGGTTAGTGACGACATACTAGGTACGAGAAATAACACTTAGCTGTACCAACTGAATCAAGGACTAACAGTGACAGCCCAAATACTAACAACAACGCAGTTTGATGATCCTGACATCGCACTTGCTAAAAAAGCCGGTGCTGGCGATCTCCAGGCGTTTCGAGAAATTTATGAACGGCACCATCGCCGAGTTTACGGTTTGGTACTGAGACTCGCGGCCGATCATGATGCCGCTCAGGATGTGACGCAAGAAGTGTTTATTCAGCTGTGGAAGAATCTCGAACGATTTCGCGGTGAGAGCAAGTTTAGTACGTGGTTACATACTGTCGCGACACGTGTGGCAATAACCGAATTGCGTAAACAAACGAAGCGTCTCAGCAAATTGCAGTTAGCTGGCGAGAACCAAGCGCAATTTGAACAGCAACTGGTGCAAGAAGATAGTGCTGACTTAAACCAACTGGATCACTTAGTAAAACGACTTCCGTTACAGATGCGCTGGGTTTTCGTGCTGCATTGTTTAGAGGGAATGCGCCATGAAGACGTGGCCGAGGAGTTAGGTATAGCAGTAGGCACTAGCAAAGCGCAGGTATTTCGCGCCCGAACATTATTAGAGGAGTGGCTAAGTTATGACAACGCATGATAACCGAGCTCAAAAGCTTGATGCGCTTATCCAACAAGCCATCGCTGAAAACCGTGAAGTAACCCCTCCGCGAGATCTTTGGCGTGGTATTGAAGCGAGTATCAGTCGCAGTCAAGTCACGTTGAAACGTAAACCTAGCAATTACTGGGTGTGGTTCACTGGTGCGGCGGCTTCGATATTTGTCATTGTTGGCGTTACCTTGAGCTTATCGATGAATTCAGTCAGTACAACCGTCAATGGGCAACAGCTTGAACTGTTGACCATGGTGACGCAGCAGCATCAACAACAACGCCAGATACTTTTAGCGAACTATGAAGATGCTGGTTTACAACCTACTTTTTCAGAGCTGCAATCTGAGCTTGAACAATTGCGTAGCGCTGCTGTGCAAGTCACAGAGCAATTGCGACTCGATCCGGATAATAGTGAGTTGTGGCAGTTTCTCCAATGGCTGCATCAGCAAGAACTCGATTTATTAAAAGTTATGTATCAACAACCACGCACCTATCAGCAGGTGTAACAGGAGTACGACCATGAAAGTATTTAATATGTTGATTGGCGCCGTTGTAATCGCGCTATCGTTTTCAGCACAGGCTCAGGGCGAACGAGTTGACCAGAAACTAGACATTCCAGCAAATGCACGCGTTGTTATTGATACAATGCGTGGCGAAGTGGATATTCGAGGTGGTTCAAATAATGTTGCCCACGTTACTGGTCGCTTGGACAAACACGCTGAGAAGTTTGTTTTTGAGTTAAACGGCGATACTTTGACGATTAAAGTTGAAATGCCAAAGCGTGGTAATTACAACGATAACGATGGTAACGATCTGACAATAACATTACCTGAAACCGCTAGAGTAGAAGCTCGCGGCGTATCAGTAGATTTTAAAGTATCAAACTTTAAATCAGCCGTAACGGCGAATACCGTCAGCGGAGATATTGCGGCTTCACAACTTGTTGGTAACGCACAGCTTGAGTCTGTAAGCGGCGATATCGAAGGAAAAGGTCTTGCCGGCGAACTAGCACTACGCAGCGTGAGTGGCGATGTGAAGGACCATGGCAGTGATAGCTCACGTGCAACTTATTCCAGCGTGAGTGGTGACTTGGCCGCAAAAACAAATGCCAAGGTTGTGCGTGTAGAAGCTGTTTCTGGTGATATCGAGTTGCGCTTGCAACGTATCGAGTCACTTCAGGTGAATAGTGTTAGCGGTGATATCGATGCAAACTTAGAAGTAGCTCGTGAAGGCCGAGTGAGCGTTGAGAGTGTTAGCGGTGAAGTCAATATGCTGTTCAAGGGGTCTATTGACGCCGATATCGATGCTAAAACAAGTGCTGGTGGCGCTATCCATAATCACTTAACACAACAACAAGCAGAAGAATCACCCTTCGGCATTGGCCAACGCCTTAGCTTGCAGTTGGGCGAGCGTAGCGGCTCAATGACCTTCCGTACGGTTAGCGGTGACATCGTTCTTAAAAAGTAATTGATTGGAACGAGAAGAAGCGAATCAGCAAAATTATGCTGATTCGCTTTCTTACTGAGGCATCATTTTGTATAGTTTCGCTTGGTCGTTCAAATTAGTTCACTGGGACATTCATGGCAGACAAGCGCAGCGATAAGCATTCACGGCAAGGACAGCAAAAAATAAAAGATGCCAAACTAGATGCAATAAAAACGCCTCCCCATTCGATTGAAGCAGAGCAATCAGTTCTGGGTGGGTTGATGCTGGATAATCAGGCCTGGGATACGATTGCTGGGGAATTGATTGCGGATGATTTTTATCATCGCGGGCATCGCCTTATTTATCGAGCCATGCATCATTTAGCCGAGCGTACCCAACCGATTGACTTGGTCACAGTATCTGAAGTATTGGAAACCTCCGGCGAACTTCAAGATGTTGGTGGTTTCGCGTACTTAGGTGAAATTGCCAAAAACACGCCAAGTGCAGCAAACATTAGAGCCTACGCGCAGATTGTACGCGAGCGCGCAGTGTTGCGAGAAATGATTGCAGTGGCCAATGAAATTGCCGAATCTGGTTTTGACACCCAAAACCGAACTTCCAGCGAACTTCTTGATCTTGCTGAAAGCAAAGTTTTTCAGATTGCCGAAAAACGTACCAACGAGAATGAAGGGCCGCAACCAATCTCGCCAATTCTGCAGAAAACTATCGATAGAATTGACGAACTTAGCCGTAGTAAAAATCATAATGGTATTACTGGCGCTTCAACCGGCTTCTATGATCTCGACCAAATGACAGCTGGATTACAACCGTCGGATCTCATTATTGTCGCAGCGCGTCCATCGATGGGGAAAACAACGTTTGCAATGAACCTAGCTGAAAACATTGCGATGCGCGCTGAGAAACCCGTTCTTGTGTTTAGTTTAGAAATGCCATCGGAACAAATCATGATGCGTATGCTCGCTTCACTAAGCCATGTGGACCAAACTAGAATTCGTACTGGGCGACTCGAAGAAGACGAATGGTCGCGTATCGCCTCAACAATCAATATTCTCAAAGATAAGAATAATATTTATATCGATGACTCATCTGGATTAACCCCGACTGAGGTGCGCTCTAGAGCACGACGTGTTTATCGCGAGAGTGGTGGTCTTTCGATGATTATGGTCGATTATCTGCAGTTAATGACCGTGCCAGGTATGTCAGAAAACCGAACGCTTGAGATTGCTGAAATCTCTCGCTCATTGAAAGCGTTAGCGAAAGAACTTGAAGTGCCTGTTGTTGCTTTGTCGCAGTTGAACCGCTCGTTGGAACAACGCACCAACAAACGGCCGGTTAACTCTGATTTACGTGAATCAGGCTCAATTGAGCAGGATGCCGACGTGATTATGTTTATCTATCGTGATGAAGTTTATCATCCAGAAAGTGAAGAAAAGGGCGTAGCGGAAGTGATTATTGGTAAGCAGCGTAATGGTCCTATTGGCAGTGTGAAGCTAAAATTCCAAGGACATTACTCGCGCTTTGATAATTTAGCGAAGATTGATATGCCAGACGGGCCTGATTACTAGGCCCGCTCGCTTTATTAACGGCAGTCTTTGCAGAGGCCGTGCGCCTCAATGGTTTGCGAAGCAACTAAGAAACCTTGTCCCTCAGCCTGCTTTTTCAGCGCATCATATACACCGTCTGATTGTATCTCTTGCACCGATCCGCAACGCTCACAAATTAACATTTGTACCGGATGCTGGTGGTCAAAATGGCTGCATAATACGTAGCTGTTTGACGATGTGATTTTGTGAACAAAACCCTGCTCTTGCAAGAAATCTAATGCGCGATAAATGGTTGGCGGTTTAGCATTCGGTACCGCTGCTTTGAGTTTATCAAGCAGGTCGTAAGCACCAATAGCACCTTCTTGTTCAGCAAGGATCTCAAAAACCTCGCGGCGTGCCGGCGTTAAGCGGGCGCCACGTTGTTCACATAGTTGTTCGGCCTTATTGACGAGGCGCTGGGTTTCTTGTGTGTTCATGAGCAGCAGTTTATCATCGCTTTCATCAGGCGCAAAGCGCCATCTGTCAGTGACTTGAAAGGAATATAAATGAAAACAATAAAAGCACTTTGTTGGTTGGCGTTTTTTGTATTGTTCAGTGCGAATTCATGGGCGGCTGATGATCCGACAATTGAACAACTTCAATACCAATTAAACCGTGGTGAATTGACCAGTGTTGTTTTGGTTGAACGGTACTTGGATAGAATTGCCCAACACAATCGTGATGGTGCCGAACTTCAAGCGGTTTTGTCTGTGCAGGAGCGTGAGAAGCTATTACAGCAAGCCAAGCAGCTCGATGCTGAGCGTGAAGCCGGGAAAACTCGCAGTTCAATGCACGGTATTCCTGTACTGTTGAAAGATAATATTGATACTGCTGACGGGTTAGCTAACACCGCAGGTTCTTATTTATTGCGTGACCATATGCCACCCAACGATGCTTTTATTGTGGCGAAATTGCGCGAAGCCGGTGCAATTATTTTGGGTAAAGCCAACTTAAGTGAATGGGCGAACTTTCGCTCGACCAATTCGTCTTCTGGATGGAGTAGTTTGGGTGGTTTAGTTAAGAACCCATATGATCAGTCACGCACCGCTTGTGGCTCTAGTTCGGGTTCAGCTGCCGCGGTGAGCGCTAACTTTATTCCCGTTGCGGTTGGTACTGAAACGGACGGTAGTCTTGTTTGTCCGGCTGCCATTAACGGCATTGTGACCATTAAACCAACGGTTGGTTTACTCAGCCGCGATGGGATTATCCCGATCTCTGCAAGTCAAGATACGGCCGGACCAATGGCTCGTAGCGTCGCCGATGCCGTACATCTAATGATGGCGATGCTGGGTTACGATAAAAGCGATGCCGCGAGTTATAACGATACAGTCAATTATGTAGAACATCTAAAAACCGATGGTTTGAAAGGAAAGCGCATTGGTGTGATGCGCGAGCTCGCTGGCTACAATAACGAGCTTGACCGCGTGTTTAATCGTCGGATTGAGGAGCTAGAAGCAGCTGGCGCCATTATTGTTGATGACCTCAGATTTCCAAATGGACGCAATTGGGGTGGCGATGAATATACCGTTTTGCTGTATGAGTTCGCTCATGGCATGCGCGAGTACTTTGAACAGAGCCCGCATCCGGATTTTAGTTCATTGGAAGACCTTATTGCTGCAAACAAGGAACATGCAGGCGTCACCATGAAATGGTTTGGACAAGAATTGTTCGAAATGTCAGTCGCTCGCCAAGCTGACCATGAGGATTATAAGCAAGCTAAGGCTGATGCTAAACGCAAAGCGGGCAAAGAAGGTATCGATGCGGTCTTGAAAGAGCATAACTTAGACATGCTTATTGCGCCGACTGTATCACCGGCATGGAAAATTGATTTAATTAATGGTGATCATTTTACCGGTTCAGCGAGTGGGGCGGCCGCAGTTGCTGGATATCCTCATATTACTGTGCCGATGGGTTTTGTTCAGCACATGCCAGTTGGATTAAGTTTTTTCGGCACCGCTCGTAGTGAGGGTGTTTTGATTGAAGCAGCACATGCTTTTGAATTGATGACGCAGGCACGACGGGCTCCGGTTGTGGCTAGCCCTCACTAGTAGAGAGTGGTAGAATCGCGCGCTCGAATTGAAACAGTAGTGAAGAAGTACAATGACCTATTATGATGCCGACAAATTAATTGCAATTGCGCCGATGTTAGATTGGACTGATCGGCATTGTCGGTATTTTCATCGGTTATTGACCCAAAAGTCAGTGCTTTACACTGAAATGGTGACTACAGGCGCAATTATTCACGGGAAAATGGACTTTTTGCAGTTTAACCCTGAAGAGCAACCCGTGGTTCTTCAGCTCGGTGGTAGCGACCCTGCGGCCATGGCTGAGTGCACTGCGCGAGCAGCTGAACGTGGTTATCAAGAAGTAAACATCAATGTTGGTTGCCCGTCAGATCGAGTGCAAAACGGTAGTTTCGGCGCCTGCTTAATGGCCGAGCCGGAAATTGTAGCAGCATGCGTTAAAGCGATGCGCGACGCCGCACCGAATACGATTGTTTCGGTCAAAACTCGACTTGGCATTGATGAACACGATAGTGACGAGTATCTTCAAGCGTTTATGGAGCCGGTAATGGATGCCGGTTGCCAGCATTTTACTCTGCATGCACGTAACGCCTGGCTAAAAGGCTTGAGCCCGAAACAAAATAGGGACGTTCCTCCGCTTCGCTATGATCGTGTATATCGCATGAAAGAGCGTTACCCGCATTTGCACCTATCTATTAATGGCGGCATTAAAAGTGTTGCCGAAATCAAGCAGCATCTACACTATGTTGATGGCGTGATGATTGGCCGTGAAGCCTATCAAAATCCATATCTGTTAACTGAGTTTGACGGTTTACTCGGACATAATCGTCAGGTTGACGTCGAGTTGGTTATTGAAACAATGATTGCCTATACCGATCACCATGTGGAGCAAGGCGGCCGACCATGGCATGTATTACGACATATGATTGGTTTGTTTCAAGGTGGGCCTGGTGCTAAAAAGTGGCGACAGGTACTCAGCCAGCTTGGTCCGCAAGCTACTGCTGCGCGTCCTGTTTTGGAGGCGGCATACCATGAAGTTGTATCAGCCCGTACGCTTTTTGCCGAAAAATTGGCTAATTTCGCAACTGAAACAAGTTAACTGCACATCAGTGAAGCTCGGGTATATGATCACTTTTAATTAAAAAGAAAATATACAAGCCTTTGAAAAATAAAGAATAAATAAATTTTTTAGCGTCACCCGCCAAAGTTGGCACAACCTTTGCTTATCTCCTAGCGACTAAATAATTAGTCCACGAATACTAACTAGGAGATTACCCATGAAAACCACAATCACTTCAATCGTTGTAGCTTCTGCTTTATTGTTCGGTTCAGCGCAAGCACAAGAAAAACAAACAGACAGTAATTTACAATTGTCTTTAAAAGAAAGCATTTCACAAGAAGTTAGCAACACGCGTCAGCAAGTTAAATCAAAAAACCAACTTGAGTTGATGCAGTATATTGCTGAAGTAAAATTTGCATTAGATCCATCACGCATGTTGACTAATGTGGCTGAAGTTGCCGTTGACTTAATTGCCGGTAACGAGGAATAACAGCATGTGGATGCAATCCAGTTTTCTTGTCGCGATGATGGCAGCACCAGTATTGGGTACCGTGGTTGCTGGAGCGGTCGTCATCGCTACTGCTGCGATAAGCGTCGACAAATCCGAGTGAATACAACATAAACATGTGGTAGGCTGATTTTCACCGTTAATTCTTATAATAAGAGGAAGTTACTGCGTGAATAAGCCACTTATGTTGGGTTTGGTTGGCGCCCTGAGTCTAACAACTATTGCCACAGCACAAGAATACACAGCGAGTGACAAAGCGCATGAAATTGCGCAGAAGAATTTAATTATTGATACACACATTGATGTGCCATATCGATTAAATAACGATTGGGAAGATGTTTCACGCGCAACACAACGTGGTGACTTCGACTACCCTCGTGCAAAGCAGGGCGGTTTGAATGTTCCGTTCATGTCGATTTATATTCCAGCGCAATTAGAACAAACGCCAGGAGCTAGCTATCAATTAGCGCATCAGCTTATTGATAGTATGGAAGCCTTAGCTTGGCGAGCCCCGCAAAAATTTGCTATGGCATATAGTGTCGATCAAGTGATGCAGCAACAAGAGCGCGGCGTTATTTCTTTAGCCCTTGGTATGGAAAACGGTTCGCCAATTGAAGGCGACTTAAACAACCTCCACGAATTCTATAACCGAGGTATTCGCTATATTACCTTGGCACACAGCCAGTCGAATCACATCTCAGATTCATCATACGATATTCGCCGTCAATGGAATGGCTTAAGTCCATTTGGCAAAGAGCTGGTAAAAGAAATGAACAACGTCGGGGTGATGATTGATATTTCTCACGTGTCGGACGAAGCATTCTGGCAAGCCGTCGAGCTCTCGCAAGTTCCAGTTATCGCATCGCATTCTTCGCTACGTAAATATACGCCAGGTTTTGAGCGTAATATGAGTGACGAGATGATCAAAGGCCTCGCCGAAAATGGCGGCGTTATCATGATCAACTTCGGCTCATCGTTTGTTACGCAGCAAGCAAACCGATACGGCGATATCGTTCGTAAGCAAATTGCTGCGATCAATGAGCAATATGGAGAAGGCAGCGAGGAAGCTGAAAAGCGCATCGCTGAAGTACGCGCAAAAAATCCGTTCCCGTTCGCGACCCTTGAAGAAGTGCTGAACCATATTGACCATGTGAAAAACCTCGTTGGTATTGATTACATAGGTATTGGTTCGGATTACGACGGTGTTGGTGACTCACTGCCGGTGGGCTTGAAGGATGTCTCAACTTATCCAAACTTGGTTCAAGGGCTTCTTGACCGGGGCTACAGTGAAGAAGAAATTGAGAAGATTCTGTATAAAAACTTTGTACGTGTGTGGCGCGAAGTAGAAGACTACGCCGCCAAACATTAAAGGCGTTATTGGTTATTCGTTACTCGTTATTCGAGAAAACGAAAAACCAAAAGCGTTGAATCCCGAAATCTCCGTCTCACTCCGTGAGCGGAGATTTTTCTTTTCCACGAATAACCAATAACGAATAACCAATAACGAATAACCAATAACGACGTTGCTTTTTCCCTTCAAAAGTGTATAATTCGCGGCCACAGTTGATGAACTCCTTGGAGCGCTCACAGCTGTGTTAGGTTGCCACAGCAGTCCCGATAGGGGATTGAATGGATTTTTCGTTGAAAATGCCACGCCCGGTATGCTGCCAGGGTGTCGGTTTTTTTCTGTGCTCTTTTTTAAATGCTCTTTAATTGAGGCTTTGATTTTTTATGGCTAATCAAAGAATTCGGATTCGCTTGAAAGCGTTCGATCATCGTCTGATTGACCAGTCGACTGCAGAAATCGTTGAGACTGCAAAACGCACTGGTGCTCAGGTACGTGGCCCAATTCCACTACCTACACGCAAAGAACGTTTCACCGTGTTGATTTCTCCACACGTGAACAAAGATGCGCGTGACCAGTACGAGATCCGTACCCACAAGCGTTTGATCGACATCATGGACCCAACTGACAAGACTGTAGACGCATTAATGCGTTTAGACCTTGCAGCGGGTGTTGATGTACAGATCAGCCTGGGCTAAGCGGGCAGTAATAGGATTACACACGAGAGGTTTTAACAATGGCTATTGGTCTAGTCGGTCGTAAAGTAGGAATGACTCGCGTCTTCCAAGAAGACGGCGCTTCTGTACCTGTTACTGTGATCGAAGTGACAGCAAACCGTGTGACTCAGGTTAAATCTGAGGAAACTGACGGTTATCGCGCGCTTCAAGTGACTACAGGTACTAAAAAAGCAAACCGCGTTACTAAACCACTTGCTGGTCACTTCGCGAAAGCGGGTGTTGAAGCAGGTCGCGGTCTCTGGGAATTCCGCCTAGAGAGCGGTGAAGGTGAAGATTTTGCAGTAGGTTCTGAAATCACTGTTGAGATTTTTGCAGACACCAAACAAGTAGACGTTACCGGTACCTCAAAAGGTAAAGGTTTCCAAGGTGCTGTTAAGCGCTGGAATTTCCGTACTCAGGACGCTACCCATGGTAACTCGTTGTCGCATCGTGCGCCGGGTTCTATTGGTCAAAACCAGTCTCCTGGTCGGGTATTCAAAGGCAAGAAGATGGCAGGTCAAATGGGTAACAAGCAAGTAACTGTACAAACGCTTGACGTTGTACGTGTTGACGCAGAGCGTGGCTTGTTGCTGATTCGCGGTGCTGTCCCTGGTGCTATTGGTGGCGATGTAATCGTCAAGCCAGCAGTCAAGGCTAAGGCGTAACGTCTGAGGAGAATGGTGATGGAATTAACATTAAAAGACGCAAAAGGCGCTCTTGAAGTTTCCGAAGCTACCTTTGGACGTGAGTTCAACGAAGCTCTGATTCATCAGGTAGTCGTTGCTTATGCTGCGGGCGCTCGTCAGGGCACCAAAGCACAAAAGACGCGTTCTGAAGTATCTGGCGGTGGCAAAAAGCCATGGCGTCAGAAGGGTACTGGCCGCGCTCGCGCAGGTACTATCCGTAGCCCAATTTGGCGCTCTGGTGGTACTACGTTTGCAGCGAAACCACGCAGCCACGACCAAAAAGTAAATAAGAAAATGTACCGCGGTGCGATGAAAAGCATCTTGTCTGAACTTGTTCGTCAAGACCGTTTAATCGTGGTAGAGAAGTTTGGTGTTGAATCACCAAAAACTAAAGCATTAGCAGCTCAGCTGAAGTCAATGGATTTGAACGACGTTCTTATCGTGACTAAAGAAGTTGACGAGAACTTGTTCTTAGCCGCACGTAACTTGCACAAAGTTGACGTTCGCGACGTTCAAGGTCTTGACCCTGTAAGCTTGATTGCTTTTGAAAAAGTTTTGATGACTGCTGACGCAGTGAAGCAAATCGAGGAGGTATTATCATGATGCGCGAAGAACGTTTGCTGACTGTAATTCTGGCTCCTCACGTTTCTGAAAAGTCGACTGTGACTGCAGAAACAGCTAACACTGTCGTGTTCAAAGTAGCGAAAGACGCCACTAAACCGCAAATTAAAGCAGCTGTAGAAAAGTTGTTTGAAGTTGAGGTTGATAGCGTTCGCACTGTGAACGTAAAAGGCAAAACCAAACGTACCGGCATGCGCTTCGGTAAGCGCAGCGACTGGAAAAAAGCGTATGTCACCCTGAAAGAAGGTGCGGACATCGACTTCGTCGGCGGCGCTGAGTAACAGGAGGAATTCACATGGCATTAGTTAAGTGTAAGCCTACGTCTCCAGGTCGTCGCCACGTAGTTAAAGTGGTTAACGAAGACCTGTACAAAGGTAAGCCTTACGCCCCGTTGTTGGATAAAAACAACAAAAAAGGCGGTCGTAACAATAATGGTCGTATTACTGTTCGTCACATCGGCGGTGGTCACAAGCATCACTACCGTATGGTCGACTTTAAACGCGACAAAGACGGTATCCCAGCGAAAGTTGAGCGTTTGGAATATGATCCAAACCGTTCAGCGAACATCGCTTTGGTTCTGTATGCAGACGGTGAGCGTCGCTACATTCTTGCTCCAAAAGGCATGAAAGCTGGCGATCAAATCGTATCTGGTTCAGATGCACCGATTAAAAGCGGTAACGCACTTCCACTGCGCAATATCCCAGTGGGTTCAGTGATTCACGCTATCGAAATGAAGCCTGGTAAAGGTGCTCAGTTGGCTCGTTCAGCTGGTGCGTCAGTACAGCTTCTAGCTCGCGATGGCGCGTACGTAACTGTACGTTTGCGTTCTGGCGAAATGCGCCGCATTCAGTCGGATTGCCGTGCAACCATCGGTGAAGTAGGTAACGCAGAGCACATGCTGCGTCAATTGGGTAAAGCTGGTGCGCAGCGCTGGCGTGGTGTTCGTCCTACCGTTCGTGGTGTGGCGATGAACCCAGTTGATCACCCACACGGTGGTGGTGAAGGTCGTACTTCTGGTGGCCGTCATCCGGTTACTCCTTGGGGTACTCCGACTAAGGGTTATAAGACCCGTAAGAACAAGCGTACTGATAAGTTCATCGTACGTCGTCGCAACAAATAAGAGTTGAGGATTAGACATGCCACGTTCTCTTAAAAAAGGTCCATTTATCGACCTTCACCTACTGAATAAGGTGGAGAAAGCGTTGGAAGCCGGGGACAAAAAGCCAATTAAAACTTGGTCCCGTCGTTCAATGATTATCCCTGATATGATCGGCTTAACTATCGCTGTTCATAACGGTCGCCAGCACGTACCAGTTTTCGTTTCTGACGAAATGATTGGTCACAAGCTTGGTGAATTCGCACCAACCCGCACTTATCGTGGCCACGCCGCTGATAAGAAAGCGAAGAAACGCTAAGGGAGACATAAGATGGAAGCTATTGCTATTCACAAGTTTGCCAAGCTTTCTGCGCAAAAGGGCCGTTTGGTAGCGGATCAGATTCGCGGATTACCAGTAGCGAAAGCTCTGGATATTCTGAACTACAGCCCTAAAGACGCAGCTGTGCTGCTGAAGAAGGTGTTGGAGTCAGCTATCGCGAATGCTGAACACAACGAAGGTGCCGACATCGACGAGTTAAAAGTTGCTAAAGTAATGGTAGACGAAGGTCCAACCATGAAACGCATCAAGCCTCGTGCGAAAGGTCGTGCTGATCGTATCTTTAAGCGTACCAGCCACATTACTGTGGTTGTATCAGATAGCTAGGAGATAAATTATGGGTCAGAAAGTACATCCTAATGGTATTCGCCTAGGTATCACCAAACCATGGAATTCAACCTGGTTCGCGAATACGAAAGATTTTGCTGATAACCTGCACAGCGATCACTTGGTTCGCAAGATGTTGAACAAAGAACTGGCTAACGCGTCAGTTTCACGTATCGTCATCGAGCGTCCAGCGAAGAGCATCCGCGTGACTATCCACACTGCACGTCCAGGTGTTGTGATTGGTAAGAAAGGCGAAGACGTTGAGAAGTTGCGTCAAGCAGTTTCTAAACTGACTGGTGTTCCTGCGCAAATCAACATCTCAGAAGTGCGCAAGCCTGAGCTTGATTCACAACTGGTTGCTGAAAACATCGCTGGCCAGCTAGAGCGTCGTGTCATGTTCCGTCGTGCAATGAAGCGCGCGGTTCAAAACGCCATGCGTCTTGGCGCCAAAGGTATCAAAGTTGAAGTTAGTGGCCGTTTAGGCGGCGCGGAAATCGCACGTACCGAATGGTACCGCGAAGGTCGTGTTCCATTGCACACATTGCGTGCGGATATCGACTACTCAACCGCTGAAGCTAACACCACTTACGGTATCATTGGTATCAAAGTATGGATCTTCAAAGGCGAAGTTCTTGGCGGCATGCCAGTTGCTGAAGAAAAGCCAGCAGCTCCAGCAAAACGCCCTAAAGGCCGTAAGTAAGGAGATACGATATGTTACAACCAAAGCGTACTAAATTCCGTAAGGTACACAAAGGCCGTAACCGCGGCCTGGCGCAAGCAGGTAACAAGGTCAGCTTCGGTACTTTCGGTTTGAAATCGGTTGAGCGTGGTCGTATGACTGCTCGCCAAATCGAAGCGGCTCGTCGTGCCATGACGCGTCACGTGAAACGTCAAGGTAAAATTTGGATCCGCGTGTTCCCTGACAAGCCAATCACTCAGAAGCCTCTTGAAGTGCGTATGGGTAAAGGTAAAGGTAGCGTGGAATACTGGGTAGCTCAAATTCAGCCAGGTCGTGTCCTGTATGAAATGGACGGTGTTTCGGAAGAGTTAGCGCGTGAAGCGTTTGACCTTGCGGCACGTAAGCTGCCATTCAAAACCACCTTTGTGACTCGGACGGTGATGTAATGAAAGCGAACGAACTGAAAGAAAAAACCGTTGAGCAGCTGAACGAAGAGTTGTTAGGTTTGCGTCGTGAGCAGTTTAACCTGCGCATGCAAGCAGCCACTGGTCAGCTGAATCAAACTCACATGTTGAAGCAAGTGCGTCGTGATATCGCACGTGTGAAAACTATCTTGAATCAGAAGGCAGGTGCGTAATGGCTGAAGAAAAACGTGTTCGTACTCTGCAAGGTCGTGTTACTAGCGACAAGATGGACAAGTCTATCACTGTAGCTGTAACTCGCCGTGTAAAACACCCGGTATATGGTAAGTACATTACCCGTACCACCAAGTTACACGCACACGACGAAAACAACGAGTGTAAAGCTGGCGATACCGTGATTATTCGCGAAACTCGTCCAGTATCTAAGACGAAGTCTTGGGCACTAGTTGAGATTGTAGAGCGCGCTGAAGTAATCTAACCGATTACTTAATAACGTGATTAATAAACGACCACCCTCGGGTGGTCGTTTTTTTTGTGTTCAGGAAATTTTCTCAATCAACGCTATAATAATCGAAAGTTTTTCAATTCAAGCAAGGACATAGAATGAACGATACTAACGCTCCTGCAAGACTGAATCCCCCTGTATTCTATAGTGCGGCCGGTTTAATCATTGTGATTTTATTATTCGCAGCCATTGTCCCAGAAACAGCGAATAGTTGGTTTCAAACCGTTCAGGCAGCCATTATTGAGAATGGTAGCTGGTTCTATGTGCTTGCCGTCGCAATTATACTTCTGAGCGTTCTTTATCTGGGCTTTTCGAAAATGGGTGCGATTAAGCTCGGCCCTGATCACTCTGCTCCCGATTATTCAAAAATCACCTGGTTTTCAATGTTGTTCTCCGCAGGGATGGGTATCGGTTTGATGTTTTTCGGTGTAGCCGAACCAGTGATGCACTTTTTAGCTCCGCCAGTAGCAGAGGCAGGTAGTGTCGAAGCCGCTCGTGAGGCGATGAAGATTACATTCTTCCATTGGGGCCTTCATGCTTGGGCTATCTATGCCATTGTCGCATTAATTCTCGCCTTTTTCGCTTATCGGCATGGCTTACCGCTTACGCTTCGCTCGGCGCTTTACCCTATGATTGGTGACAGAATATATGGCCCCATCGGTCATGTTGTTGACGTGTTTGCGGTGATCGGTACCGTATTCGGGGTAGCAACATCCTTAGGTTATGGTGTGACGCAAATTAACGCTGGTATTAATTACCTATTCGATGTTCCGGTTTCTGACACGGTACAAGTATTGCTGATTATTGGTGTAACTTTACTTGCAGTTATTTCGGTTACCACTGGTTTGGATAAAGGTATCCGTCGACTGTCCGAACTAAACATGATTCTTGCCGTGTTATTGCTGGTGTTTGTTTTGTTACTTGGGCCAACCGTATTCCTCTTACAAGCATTTGTACAAAATACGGGTTCATATGTGTCTGAACTCGTCAATAACACGTTTAACCTGTTTGCCTATGAAAAAACCGATTGGATTGGCGGTTGGACTGTCTTTTATTGGGGGTGGTGGCTAAGTTGGGCACCGTTCGTAGGTTTATTCATTGCGCGCGTTTCGCGTGGACGCACGATTCGTGAGTTCGTCTTAGGTGTGTTATTGGTGCCTGCCGGCTTCACGCTCATGTGGATGACATTTTTCGGTAACTCAGCCATTGATATGATTCTTAATAAGGGCGTTGTGTCGCTCGGTGAAATGGTTGAAAACGATGTGTCGATTGCTCTATTTGCCTTTTTGGAGCAGTTTCCGTGGAGTAGTTTCTTGAGTGTGGTTGCGACGCTTATGGTTGTCGTTTTCTTTGTCACTTCATCCGACTCGGGTTCCATGGTAGTCGATATGCTGTGCTCCAATGGTCGCGATGATACACCGGCGTGGCAACGTATATTCTGGGCGAGCGGAGAAGGAATCGTCGCTATTATTCTGCTCTTGGCTGGTGGTTTAGGCGCATTACAAACTATGACCATCGCTAGCGCGCTGCCGTTTACGATCATTCTTCTTGTGGCAACTTATGGATTGATCCAAGCCTTACGTGTAGACGTTCATAAAAAAGATACGCTACAGAACAGCTATTTAACTGCGTCATCACAGAGCAACAAGAATTGGCGTGAACGCTTGCACAACATTATCGACTTTCCGAGCAAGTCAGTGGGTCAGCGTTTCTTATTGCAAGTTGTTGAGCCGGCATTTAAAGATGTTGCTGAAGAAATGGAAGCAAGTGGGCTAACCGTTGTATTGCAAGTTGACGATAAGAACCTTAAGACATTTCGCGTCATTCATGGTGACGAAATCGATTTTATTTATCAAGTTGAACTTGCCTCACATATCCAGCCAGCATTTATCTATGCCGAAGGGGAGCAAGTAGATGCCCCTGAAGAACAGAAATACTATCGCGCTGAAGTTCACCTACGTGAGGGCGGCCAAGATTACGATATTTTAGGTTGGTCACGTGATGCTGTGATAGGAGATATCATCGATCATTACCACAAACACATGCATTTCCTGCATGTTCTGCGTTAAGGAACAGACTATGAAATTGAAACTGTTAACCGTAGCGATGGCGACTTTGATCACCGCACCAAGTGCGTTTGGTCAGGCAAATGAGTTGACAAGCACTGAAGAGTTACAGCAGCTACTTGAACAAATCGAGCAGTTGAAACAACGTGTTGTCGATTTAGAGCAACGCGTAGCCTCGCAGCAGCAGGAGCAGCAAGATCAAGCGCAACAATCTGACCAACAAGAAGAATTTGCGCCGCGGCGTGAGGTAAGAAGCTCAGCCTTAGCAGCAAGAGTGGAGCGTTTAGAAGAGGATGTGCAAGAGGCTCAAAATGCACCAATACAAATAGGTGGTGCAGTACGGGCTCAGTACGTATGGGAAGATTATAATGACCCGCTGAAAGATCGCGGTGGCGATTTTGACTTTGATCTGGTTCGAATTGACTACAATGGCGAAATTGGTGATGTGATTTTGTCAGCTCAATATCGATGGTTCCAGTATATGGATGTGGTGCAACATGCATGGGTTGGTTACAACTTCACCGAGAACTGGCAAGGGCAGTTAGGGGTAACTAAAGTCCCATTCGGTAACACGCCGTATAACTCAAACAGCTACTTTTTTAGCTCAAACTTTTACGTTGGTTTAGAAGATGACCACGATATGGGCGCGAAAATGCGTTATCGCGATGCCGACTGGGATTTTGACGTTGCCTTCTTTAAATCGGATGAGCTCGGTGGTGCAGACGGTTTAGCAACGAATAAATCGGATCGTTACGCTTACGATGCGGTTGGTATTCGGATCCCTGATGAAGGTTTGTATGATGATCCGACTGTTCTCGCTGCCGAAACCAATAGCTGGGCATTACGCGGTGTGCGTAAATGGTCGTTTGACGATATTCGTTCAGCAGAATTCGGCGCATCAGTGCAGTGGGGCGACATGAATGATGGCGTTGATAATGTTGGCGAACGTATTGCTTGGGCAGTTCATGGTCTTTATAACTACGATCGCTGGACGTTCATGGGGCAAGTCACGCAATACGATTACGATATGGATGTTACGAATGCAGGCATTGTCGTGGGCGCCTACAATTACTTTGATACCATTCCAACGAAAGCTACCTTGTACTCAGCAAACATCGCGTACAGTCTTCCAGTGAAATGGGGGCCGGTAACCAACTTAACGTTTTACAATGATTTTAGCTTGATGACCGATAAACGTTTTTATTCCGAAGATACATTAATGAATGTGCTAGGCGTTGCGGTTTCAGCGGGCGGTTTGTACACCTACTTTGATTTGGTGACAGCACGTAATCAACCGTTTGTTGGTGGCTCCATGAGCGGCAATGCTACGGATACCAACACCCGTTTCAACATTAATATAGGCTATTATTTTTGAGCAAAAATGAGTACAGTGACCCTATTCAAACAGTTGTTTAAGTTGAGGTCACTGTGACGACAAAATACCAGCATTTATTTCAGCCTCTCGATCTAGGCTTTACGCAACTCAAGAACCGCGTGTTGATGGGTTCGATGCACACCGGGCTTGAAGAAGAGAAAAATGGCTTTGATAAACTCGCCGCCTTTTATGCCGAGCGCGCGAAAGGCGGCGTTGGGTTAATTGTCACTGGCGGTATTAGTCCGAATTTTCGCGGCCGCGTGAGCCCTTTTGGTAGTGAACTGAGCAAGCCTTGGCATGTGGCAAAACACCGCAAAGTAACCGAGGCTGTGCACGCTGAGGGCGGCAAGATTTGTATGCAAATTTTGCATACCGGTCGCTATGCCTATCACCCATTTTCTGTCGCTCCGAGTAAAATCAAAGCGCCAATTAACCCATTTGCACCGAGAGCGATGAGCGAACGGCAAATTCTCACCACGATTCGCCATTTTGCACGTGCCGCTAAGCTGGCGCAGAAGGCCGGCTATGATGGTGTGGAAGTGATGGGTTCCGAAGGCTACTTAATCAACCAGTTTATTTGCCCGCGAACAAACAAGCGAACGGATCGCTGGGGCGGCTCTTTTGAGAACCGTAGTCGTTTAGCCATTGAAATTATCAAGGCCATTCGCGAAGCGGTAGGGCAAGAATTTATTATTGTCTACCGCTTATCAATGCTCGATTTAGTGCCGGACGGAAATACTTACGATGAAGTAATCGCACTCGGTAAGGCTGTTGAGCAGGCCGGGGTAACCATTATCAATAGTGGTATTGGCTGGCATGAGGCTCGAGTGCCAACCATTGTGACCTCAGTGCCGCGTGCAGCATTTAGTTGGATTACGGCAAAAGTTCGACAAGAACTATCTATTCCGGTAGTCGCCGTCAACCGCATCAACACGCCTGAAGTTGCGGAAAAAATCTTAGCTGATGGCGAAGCTGATATGGTGTCGATGGCGCGTCCTTTGCTTGCCGACCCGCATTTTGTTGCAAAAGCCAATCGCAATGAAGCCGACAAAATTAATACCTGTATCGCTTGTAACCAGGCCTGTCTTGACCACGTTTTTGAAAATAAGCGGGCAAGCTGTTTGGTCAATCCGCAAGCCTGTTATGAAAGTGAGTTAGTCTTTACTCCGGTTGCACAAGCTAAACGCATTGCCGTTGTTGGAGCGGGCCCTGCAGGACTCGAGTTTGCTTGCCGCGCAGCAGAACGCGGACACCATGTCGATTTATTCGACGGCGCAAGCGACATCGGTGGTCAATTTAACTATGCCAAGCAGATTCCAGGCAAAGAAGAATTCCACGAAACTATTCGTTATTTTAAAAATCGTCTGGTAGATAGCGGTGTCAACGTTCACTTAAACTCGCGTCAAACAGCTGATGATTTGAGTTCAGGCGGATATGATGAGGTTGTATTGGCTACTGGTGTCGTGCCTCGTGAATTAGATATTCCAGGCATTAACAACGAAAATGTTCTTGGCTATCTCGATGTACTTCGTGATCACAAACCGGTCGGTCATAAAGTAGCTCTAATTGGTGCTGGCGGTATTGGCTTTGACGTAGCGGAATACCTAACTACTGAACATTCGCCAACCCTAAATGTTCGCGAGTGGTCGCAAATATGGGGAGTTGATGAAAGTTATGAACATCGCGGTGGATTAATGCCTCAGGCGACTGAACATAGTCCACGCGAGGTGTGGTTATTACAGCGCAAAACCTCCAAAGTAGGTGCGGGATTGGGTAAAACATCGGGTTGGGTGCATCGTGCGACGCTGAAGAAAAAAGGCGTGGAAATGATTGCCGGTGTTACTTACAAGAAAGTGACTGACGAAGGCTTATGGATTGAAATTGAGGGCACCGAGCAACTGCTTGCCGTTGATACCGTTGTGGTATGCGCCGGGCAATTGCCACAGCGCGAGTTACATGACGCACTACAAGAAAAGGGCGTATCGGTGCACTTAATTGGTGGCGCAGATGTTGCCGCCGAACTCGATGCGAAACGAGCCATTCGTCAAGGAGCCGAGCTTGCAGCCAGCATTTGATGTGACACCATGTTATGACTTACATTGTCATAGCTACTATTCTGATGGCGCATTAAGCCCCGCAGAGTTGGTTCAGCGCGCCTGTGAGCAGGGCGTCACGCATTTGGCGATAACTGATCACGATTCGGTAGGTGGTGTTGCCGTGGCACAAGCGTTTATTGCGCAACACCAGCTACCTTTAAAACTCATTGTGGGTACAGAAATCACTTGTTCGTGGGAAGGTTTCGAAATTCATTTGGTGGCGCTGAACTTTAACGCCGATGCACCAAGCATGGAACAGCTATTGGCGCAGCAACAACAACGCCGTCGCGACCGCTACCAAGCCATGGTAGCGAAGCTTCACAAAGCTGGCATTGATGTACAACCGCCAATGGCACAGGCTATGACGATGCCGACCCGCAAGCATCTTGCCGATGCCATGGTTGAAGGTGATTGGGTCAGCTCGTTTGAGTCGGCATTCCGGCGTTATTTGGGGAAAGGCCAGCAAGCTTATGTTGCCACGCAATGGGTGAACTTAGCCGATGCGGTGGCGGCGGTTACGGCCGCTGGCGGTGTGACGGTAATCGCACATCCTCATGCTTATCAATTGAGTAATAAATGGTTACGGCGCTTATTAACCGAGGCTAAACAGGTCGGCGTAACCGGTGTCGAAGTTGCCATTGGCACACAATCACCCGGTCAGCGCGAAGCATTGGCGACGTTTGCTGAAGAAATTGGCCTGGCAGCCTCTGTTGGCTCTGATTTTCATTATCCGGCACGCTGGCGTGAGTTAGGTAAAAATCTTTGTTTACCAGAGCGCTGTGTGCCAATATGGACCCTATGGTAAGCAGTATAAGTAGGCTGTGTTAAAGCAACCGCAATGAGACAAATTTAATTATTATGAGCCAATACCTTAGTGTACACCCAGAAAACCCGCAGAAGCGCTTGATGCAACAGGCCGCTGAGATTATTTTGCAGGGTGGTGTGGTGGTTTATCCAACCGATTCAGGCTATGCCATAGGTTGCCGTATTGGTGACAAAAATGCCATGGAACGCATTTGTCGTATTCGAAATATTGATAAAGACCATCACTTCACCCTAATGTGCCGTGATTTATCAGAGTTGTCGACGTACGCGCGTGTTGATAACCAAGCGTTTCGGCTGCTTAAAAACAACACACCGGGAGCTTATACTTTTATTTTGAAAGGTACCAAAGAAGTCCCAAAGCGCCTGCTGAATCCGAAACGCAAAACTATCGGTATTCGGGTGTCGGATGACCCAATTGTTATGGCATTACTTGAAGCGTTGGGTGAACCATTAATGTCGACGAGTTTAATTCTCGACGATAATGAGTTTGCTGAGTCTGATCCCTATGAGATTCGCGAAAGATTAGACCAACAAGTTGAGCTGATCATTGATGGTGAGCATCGTGGTGAAGAGCCAACTACCGTGATTGACTTAGCCGACGACGCAGTCAAAGTAGTTCGGGAAGGTGCTGGCGATATTTCGCCATTTGTGGATGCATAAAGTGCGATGAGCAACGCTGACGTGACTATCGCTCAACAACAATCACTGCCGCTGGGCTTTGTCCGTGGTGAGCCAGTGATTGAAAAACCCGAAGACCTCTATATTCCGCCGGATGCGCTTGAGCTAATACTTGAGAGCTTTTCCGGGCCGATGGATTTGTTACTCTATTTAATTCGCCGTCAAAAACTCGATATTGTCGATCTTCCAATACTGCCCATTACCAAACAGTACATGGAATACGTCGATATGATGAAAGATTTGAAATTAGAGTTGGCGGCAGATTATTTGGTGATGGCTGCCATGCTGGCTGAAATTAAAAGTCGCATGCTGTTACCACGGCCGCCAGCTGAGGACGAGGATGAACACGATCCGAGAGCTGAACTCGTTCGAAGATTACAAGAGTACGAGGCCATTCGCCAAGGCGCGGAACATCTTGATGGAATGCCACAAACGGGGCGCGATAATTTTGTAGCGCACGCACAGACTGATGCACAGGAATTAATTGAACAGCAGTTGCCAGAAGTAACTCTGGCTGAACTTGCTGTTGCCTTTAGTCAAGCGTTGGCTCAGGCTAAGTTGCAGAACCATCATCATGTACAAAGAGAAAAATTATCGACCCGCGAGCGGATGAGCCGTATTTTAGATTTGTTGCAGACAAAAAAACGGCTCCGATTAAGCGATATTTTTGAGCCCAAAGAAGGGCGAGCTGGCGTTGTTGTTAGTTTTTTAGCTATTTTGGAACTCGTGAAAGAAGCATTAGTAGAAGTAACTCAGGTCGATGCATTTAGCGAAATTCATGTGACAAATCGAGAGCAAGTTTATGCAGATTCAACAACTTAAACAGGCTATTGAAGCATTGCTATTTGTTGCCGAGTCACCGTTGAGTGAGCAACAGCTTGCGGATCATTTTGCCCCCGAAAACGTCACGAAAAAACAACTAAAAGACGTACTGCGCGAATTGCAGAGCGACTATCAAGAACGTGGTGTGCAACTCATTTTAGTTGGGTCTGGATATAGATTTCAGACGCGCGCGGAATTGGGTGGTATAATAAGTCGTTTGTGGCAAGAGAAGCCTCCGCGCTATTCACAGGCATTATTAGAGACGCTTGCATTAATTGCGTATCGGCAGCCGATTACTCGCGGCGACATTGAGGAAATCCGTGGGGTCAGCGTCAGTTCCAATATTATGAAGACGTTGCAAGAACGGGGATGGATCAAAGTAGTTGGTCATCGTGAAGTACCTGGGCGCCCGCAGCTTTATGCCACAACGAATGAGTTTTTAGATTATTTTAGCTTACACGATTTATCTGAATTACCTGCAATTCCGGAACCTCCCGAGCGAGGCAGCAATGCCGGGCAGACCGCTCAGATTAAACTTGAGATAACCGCTGAGACAGCGACAAATACAGAGTAATATCCACCATGAGTGAAAAACTGCAAAAAGTACTAGCCCGATCTGGTCATGGTTCGCGCCGTGAGTTGGAGTCGATGATTGCTGCTGGGCGCGTAAGCGTCAATGGCCAGGTCGCCACATTAGGCGAACGAATTGATACCAATGCGGTTGTGCGCATTGATGGTCGCGAAGTGAGCATCAAGCAGCCAGAAGATGTTGTCTGTCGCGTATTGATGTACCACAAACCAGAAGGTGAATTGTGTACAAAACGCGATCCGGAAGGCCGCCCAACGGTGTACGATCGGTTACCTCGTATGCAAGGCGCGCGTTGGGTAGCAGTGGGTCGTTTAGATGTGAACACATCGGGTCTACTGTTATTCACCACTGATGGTGAACTAGCCAATCGATTGATGCATCCGGGCCATGAAATTGAGCGAGAATATTCAGTTCGTGTGTTTGGTGAAGTTACTGATGCAATGATGCGAAAGTTGAAGCAAGGCGTTCAATTGGAAGATGGTCCTGCTGCGTTTAAAGAAATTAAACGTGGTGGAGGCGAAGGCATGAATCAATGGTTTCGCGTTGTGTTAACGGAAGGTCGTAACCGCGAAGTTCGCCGTTTGTGGGAGTCACAGGGCGTGCAAGTAAGCCGGCTAATTCGTGTTCGTTACGGGAATATCAAATTAGAACAAGGCTTACCTCAAAGTGGCTGGGGTGAGCTATCCCTAAAAGATATTAATTATCTACGCGACTTGGTTGGGTTGCCTGAAGAAACCCGTACGTTTATCGATCCGCGTCAAGGTGAGTCACGGCAGAAACGCTATTCACGTGCGCGTCGAATTAATGCGCAAAAACTGCAACAACGCGGTCCCGGAGCAAATCTTGAAGAGCCTACGCCGGAGCAACGAAAAGCTCCGCGCAGAGACCCACGTAAGCCAAGCAGTCCGCGTGGTAAAGCGCCGTCAACTGGTAAACCATCATCGCGGACGAACGCCAACAAAAAACGTAAACCCAATGGACGTCAACGAACACGCTCATGAGTCTGTTGGCTGATTGGCAACTGAATGGGCCACTGCTAGCGCTGTGGCCTTTTCGTAACGATGTATGGCGTGATAACGGAGAGCCTGCACAGCGTCAGTTGTTGCAACTCGCGGAACGCCTTCAGCCTTATCAGAATATTGTTATTGGCGTTCATCCCGATCAATACGATGCGGTCCAGCAGCGTATATCAAATCAGTTTTCCCTTTTTTCCATGAAGTATGATGATGCTTGGCCACGTGATATCGGTCCGCTATGGGCTCGCAGCGACACGCAAACGCTCGTTGCACATGGTTTCAAATTTTCCGCATGGCATGGTCTGTACCCCAACTTTCACGATGATCAATTGTTTGCTGAGCGTTTAGCACATCAATTGAATGTCACTTACCGTGCCCATGACTTGGTATTCGAAGGCGGTGCAATCAGCACTGATGGTGCTGGTACAGCGGTCATTCATGGTGTAAGCGTCATTCGAAATAATCCAACTTGGTCAGCTTTAGACATTGAAACATATCTGAAAGCTGAGCTTCAAATAACTCACCTTTATTGGTTGCATTTTGCTCACCCTGCCGATGAAACCGGTGGTCATGCCGATAACCAAGTGCAGTTTTTAGACGCCAATACCATTGTGGTTAGCCTACCGAATGCAGCATCATCATTAACCGATGATTATATCCAACAACTTGAAGTAGCGCGGCGCTGGACAAATGCAAAGGGTGAACTATTCAAGGTGATTGTGGTGCCTCAACCGGAAGCGATTACACCTGTTTTAAGTGAGTATCAGAGTATTCGCGAGCAAGCTGGCGTGCTTCCACGAGGCAAGGCTCCACTGCTGGCAAGTTACGTTAACTTTGTGCGCACAGGGAACGTTGTGCTGGTGCCACAATTTGGTTTAGATACTGACGCCGAGGCACTCGCAATTTTACGGCGTTCAGCACCACAACTTACAATCATTGGTGCTGCAGCCGATGAATTCATAAAAGCCGGTGGGGCACTGCATTGTATGACCTTGCCAACGCCTTAATCACGTATACGATAAGTGACGCTGACTTGTGCTCTTAATTCATTTTTGCCCGGTAAGCTAACGTCGGCAGCTTCTTGCATGCGCATCATCGCTTGCTGACTGACAGCCGGCGCGTGACTACTCTCTTGGATAGAAATAACCTCGCCGAGTGTGCTGCCAGCAGCGCTCGTCATATTGCTTGCTTTTTGACGCGCGTGTTCGACCGCTGAGGCAAGTAATTGCTGATAAATTTTGTCAGTTTCACTGATGATAAACTCAACATTCATGATGTGTGTTGCGCCCGCCTGTAAAGCTTGATCGACAATACTGTCATATTGCGTCAGGTCTCGCAGCGTGATTTGGATTTGGCGCGTAGCAGTGAATCCACGAGCAACACGTTTGCCATCCTGGTAATCGTATGCCGGACTGGCACTTACTTTGAAAGACGTGATGTCCGCATCATCTATTTGCTGTTCGCGAAGAAATGCTATGATTGATGCCGAAACTTGATCAATTTGTTGTTTGATATCGGCAAGTTCTGCACCATCGCGATTAACGCTGATAGTCAATTTGGCTTGATCAGGAGCCACCAGTGATTCGGCATGCCCAGTCACGCTAACGGTTCGCGTCATGTCGGAGCTTGGCGGTTGGCAGCCGGCGAGAATTCCACTAAATAAACTCAAGATAATTGCATGGCGAAGTAACATAGCGCCTCCAAATACGGTTGATAACACATCAATATGACAGCTGAAAACGAAAGACTTCAAGCAGAAGAAACGCTCATCCGTTTGCTAGCGCGTCGAGAACATAGTGCCCGAGAGCTAAAACAGAAGTTAAAACAACGAGGTTTCGACCACCAAATTATTGAAATGGTTCTGACTAAAGCGCAAGAAAACGGCTGGCAATCGGATCGTCGTTTCGCACAAGTTTGGGTTCGAGCATGTATCGCCAAGGGAGATGGCGTGCGAAAAATAATGGCTCGTGCTCCGCAAAAAGGTCTATCGAGCGAGTTAATCGAAGATATTTTGCAAACTGAGCAGCCCAATTGGAATCAGGCGTGTTATGAGCGTTTAATTAAAAAATTTGGTGAAACGCCGCCGCAAGATCAAAAACAGCGCGACAAAATGATTCGCCACTTGATGCAACGTGGTTACAGTTTCGGTGAGATAAAACAGGCGCTTGATCGTCAAGCTAACGCTGATGCAGACTAGTTTAGCCGTTTCTTTCGTGGTAGCATTTCGCCTAATATTTTAGTCCATTTTTTACCCAAAACGTCGTAGGAAGTAGTCCATGCAAATGACCAGTGCGGAAATTCGTGAAGCGTTTCTCGCGTTCTTCGCTTCCAAGGGCCATCATCGCGTCCCTTCAGCATCATTAATCCCAGGTAACGACCCAACGTTGTTATTCACCAACGCCGGAATGGTGCCTTTCAAAGACGTATTTTTGGGCGATGAGCACCGCGACTACACGCGTGCAACTTCATCTCAGCGCTGTTTACGCGCTGGTGGTAAGCACAATGACCTTGAAAATGTTGGCTACACCGCGCGCCATCACACTTTTTTTGAAATGCTAGGCAACTTCAGTTTTGGTGACTACTTCAAACGCGAAGCCATTCAATACGCTTGGGAATTTCTCACCGAAGAATTAAAACTTCCGAAAGATAAGCTGTGGGTGACCGTTTTTACTGAAGATGATGAAGCTTACGATATCTGGGCGAAAGAGATTGGTGTCCCTACCGATCGAATCTCTCGTATCGGTGCTAAAGATAACTTTTGGGCGATGGGTGATACCGGTCCTTGCGGTCCATGCTCGGAAATCTTCTATGATCATGGCGATGATGTCTGGGGCGGACCGCCGGGAACGCCTGAAGAAGATGGCGACCGTTACATTGAAATTTGGAATTTGGTATTCATGCAATATAACCGTCAGGCAGACGGAACCTTATTGCCATTACCAAAGCCTTCAGTGGATACCGGCATGGGGCTTGAACGAATTGCCGCAGTGCTCCAACACGTTCACAGCAACTATGAGATTGACCTGTTCCAAGCGCTTATCGGCGATGCCGCTAAAGTGATTGGCACCGATGATCTAAACAATAAATCATTACGCGTCATTGCTGATCATATTCGCTCATGCAGCTTCTTGATTGCAGATGGTGTGCAGCCATCAAATGAAGGTCGTGGCTATGTATTGCGTCGTATTATTCGCCGTGCTGTGCGCCACGGTAGTATGCTCGGCTCTAAGGGAAACTTCTTCTATAAGCTCGTTGCGAGCCTCGTAACGCAGATGGGAGACGCTTACCCTGAGTTGCAAGAGAAACAAAAGGTAATCGAACAAGCATTGCAGCGTGAAGAAGAGCAGTTCGGTAAAACCCTCGAGCGCGGACTCAGTATTCTAAACGATGCGTTGGAAAGCTTAGAGGGTACCGTGTTACCCGGCGAACTGGTATTTAAACTTTACGATACCTATGGCTTCCCGATGGATTTAACCGCTGATATAGCGCGTGAGAAAGGATTAACCATCGATGAGGATGGCTTCAACGAAGCCATGGAAGCACAACGCCAACGTGCTCAGCAGGCATCTAATTTTGGTGTTGATTACAATCAACGCCTGAAGTCGGCGCAAAAATCGGAGTTTTCTGGCTATACCGAAACAGCCGACGAAAGTGAAATTGTCGAAATGTTTGTTGATGGCGAATCTGTTGAGGAACTAGCTGCTGGCAGCAAGGGGATTATCGTACTATCGCGCACTCCTTTCTACGCTGAAAGTGGTGGTCAAATTGGCGATACAGGTAAGCTCGTTGCGAATGGTGGTGAGTTTATCGTTGAAGATACCCAATATATTGGTAAAGCAATTGCTCATCATGGTCAGGCCGCGATGGCCTTGAAGCTTGGTGATAAAGTTGCAGCCCATGTGGATGCGGAACGCCGCCAAGCGGTGAAGCGTAACCATTCGGCAACCCACTTGTTGCATGCAGCGCTTCGTAACTTGTTAGGTGAACACGTAACACAAAAAGGTTCTCTCGTTACCGCGGAACGTTTACGTTTCGACTTTTCTCACTTTGAGGCGGTATCACCACAGCAACTTGATGCAATCGAGCGTCAAGTGAACGAAGAGATCTATAAGAATCACGCTGTTAAAGCTGCCGTCATGCCAATTGAACAGGCCAAAAAGCAAGGCGCTATGGCCTTGTTTGGTGAAAAGTATGATGACGATGTGCGCGTGTTGACTATGGGCGATTTCTCCATGGAGCTTTGTGGTGGCACACATGTTACCCAAACGGGTGATATTGGTATGTTCCGAATTGTATCGGAGGCGGGCATTGCCTCCGGCGTACGTCGAATTGAAGCGGTAACAGGTGCCGGCGCTGTGCAGTTTACCTTGCAACAGCAGCAACAACTTCGCCAAGCTGCCGGGATGCTGAAAACGGATGTGATGCATGTTAGCGAACGATTGCAGCAACATATTGATCGTAGTCGTGCGCTTGAACGTACTATTGATGAATTGAATCAGAAAATTGCTTCACAAGCGGGTACTGATTTAATTGGCAACGCTTTAGAAATCGGTGGCGTAAAAGTGGTACTTGCAGAAGTTTCAAATGTTGAACCGAAAGCTCTGCGGAATATGGTTGATGATTTAAAAAATCAACTACAATCAGGCATAGTGGTTCTCGGTTTAGCCGCTGATGAAAAGGTGAGTCTGATCGTTGGTGTTACCAAAGATCTTACTGACCGTGTAAAAGCGGGTGACGTTGTTAATGTCGCTGCAGCGGAAGTCGGCGGTAAAGGCGGCGGTCGACCAGATTTGGCGCAAGCAGGTGGAACCGAAGTGAACAACTTGAGCCAAGCATTGAATGTTGCCAAAGAAAAAATTGAATCATTATTGCGATAAGTTGCACAGCGATGCGGATGGCTTTAGGGCAAATGAGAGTGTGTTAGTAAGCTTTAATTGGTAAACTGAACATTCTCATTTTATTCTCGATGAATAAATACGCAATCAACTAGTGAATCGTATAACAATTGTGATATATTCGATGGCGCAGTAAATTAGACAGGCTGATAGTGCGGTAATGTTCTATACTGAACCGTATGGAAAACAGAAGTAGGGAAGGAGTAGGCTAATGTTGATCTTAACCCGCCGAGTGGGTGAGACCTTGATGATAGGTGATGAGGTCACAGTCACTGTATTGGGTGTAAAAGGGAATCAGGTGCGAATTGGGGTAAACGCACCGAAAGACGTCTCTGTTCACCGAGAAGAAATTTATATGCGTATTCAAGCTGAGCACCAAGACGGCGAGAAGACCGATAAAGAATAAGATTTGCGCGAAAAAGCTGACTTTAGAAAGTCAGCTTTTTGCGTTTAGAGCGTTCCTGCAGCGTTTTGAATTTGCCTGAAAATAGACCGTTGTGTTGGAATTTTCGTCCAGATGCTTAAAAATCCCACAAACGATCAGCGAATTCCAAAAAATCGTTTGACATATTTGTCAACATCGCTAGAATTCAACGCCACAAGTAAGCGGTGAGGTGGCCGAGAGGCTGAAGGCGCTCCCCTGCTAAGGGAGTATAGGGTTTGTAGCTCTATCGAGGGTTCGAATCCCTCCCTCACCGCCATTTGTCAACAACGCACTCGTAGCTCAACTGGATAGAGTACTCGGCTACGAACCGAGCGGTTGGAGGTTCGAGTCCTCCCGAGTGCGCCATTTGTTGACAGTCAAAATTGAAATGCGCACTCGTAGCTCAACTGGATAGAGTACTCGGCTACGAACCGAGCGGTTGGAGGTTCGAGTCCTCCCGAGTGCGCCACTTCCCTAAAACCAAGAGCGTTAGTCGTTATTCGTTGTTGGTTATTCGTAAAAACAAAAACAAACACAACACCCTAAAAGCGTTTATCGTTATTCGATCGCTTCGCTTGTCGTTATTCGTTAAAACAATACACTAAAGACGAATAACGAATAATGAATAACGAATAACGAATAACGAATAACGAATAACGAATATCTCGCACTTATATTGTCTATTTTTTTGCTAAACCCTGCCTGTAAATAAATTGTGTTATCCTGAAGTTAGATTAGGATTAAAACAACAAACTCAACAAAAGCAGGCGTTGCATGACGAATCTCATCTCAGAAGCTTTCATGGTTATGGTGACGGGTATGATCACCGTTTTTGTGTTTTTAACGCTTTTAATTGGTGCGATGGGCCTTTTACGCATTATCGCAGGTAAAGTGGAAGTCGAGTCGCAAACTCAATCATCTGGTGAGCAGCAGCCAAGCGCAATGCAGCTTGCTGCTATTTCAGCCGCAATTCATCAATATCGTCGCCAGCGTCGTTCGTAAAAGTAAGGAGTGCTTTCATGACTAAACCTTTGAAGTTGACTGAATTAGTATTACGCGATGCTCACCAATCGCTATTAGCGACACGCATGCGTCTGGATGACATGTTACCGATTGCCGCAAAGCTTGATGAGATGGGCTATTGGTCAATGGAATCATGGGGGGGAGCGACATTTGATTCCTGTATCCGCTATTTAGGTGAAGATCCGTGGGAGCGTATTCGCGAGTTAAAAAAGGCAATGCCTAAAACACCTCAGCAGATGTTGCTACGAGGCCAAAATTTGTTGGGCTATCGTCATTATGCTGATGATGTGGTGCGTCGTTTTGTGGAGCGGGCGAAAGAAAATGGCGTTGATGTTTTCCGAATTTTTGACGCGATGAATGATGTGCGTAATTTAGAAACCGCAATAAAAGCGGCGAAAGAAGTCGACGGACATGCACAAGGTACAATGTCATATACGGTAAGCCCGGTACACACCTTGGATAAATGGTTGGAAATGGCGAAGGAGCTTGAAGCGCTTGGCTGTGATTCGTTGTGCATCAAAGATATGGCTGGTTTACTGCGTCCAGAACCTGCATACGAGTTAATTTCGGCGTTGAAAAAGACGGTGAAGATACCAATTGCAATGCAGTGCCATGCGACTACTGGTTTAAGCACTGCTACTTATCAAAAAGCTATTGATGCAGGTATCGATATGTTGGATACCGCTATCTCTTCAATGAGTATGACTTACGGTCATTCCGCAACAGAAACGATTGTTGCGATGACTGAGGGTACACCACGAGATACAGGATTAGATCTCGAAGACCTTACAGATATTGCGAGTTACTTCCGCGAAGTTCGCAAAAAATACGCCAAGTTTGAAGGCTCGCTGAAAGGTGTTGATGCTCGAATTTTAGTTGCACAAGTGCCAGGTGGAATGCTCACGAACATGGAAAACCAATTACGTGAGCAAGGTGCAACCGATAAGTTTGATGAGGTTCTTCAAGAGATCCCTCGTGTGCGTGAAGACCTCGGGTTTATTCCATTAGTAACGCCAACATCGCAAATTGTCGGTACCCAGGCCGTGTTAAATGTGCTGAGCGGCGAGCGTTATAAGTCTATTTCAAAAGAGACGCGTGGTGTACTTCGTGGTGAATACGGAGCAACAGCTGCGCCAGTAAACAAAGAACTGCAACAACGTGTATTAGATGGTGAAGAACCTATTGTTTGCCGCCCAGCTGATTTGATTGATGATGAGTTAGAAAAACTAACAAAGGAGCTTAAAGAAAAAGCAAAAGCTGATGGCATTGAGTTAGCATCAAATGAAATCGATGATGTTTTAACCTATGCACTGTTCCCACAGATAGGTCTCAAATTTCTCAAAAATCGTGGCAACCCAGACGCATTTGAGCCGGCTCCGAATGCCGAAACGGACGCTTCAGCGACGACATCACAATCAGAAAGTGCTGTTAAAACTGCCGGCACAACTGAAGTTTATGATGTGCGAGTGGATGGAAAAACATTTACTGTTGAGGTTGCTCCATCTGGGCAAATAGTATCGACATCAGCAGCGCAATCGACACCAGAGTCATCGAAGGCCACAGCAGCCGGTAGTCGAGAAATAAAAGCACCACTTGCGGGTAACGTCTTCAAAGTTCAGGTGAAGCAAGGCCAACAAATTAAGGCCGGTGATGTTCTTATTATTCTTGAAGCCATGAAAATGGAAACTGATATTAAGGCTGAGCATGATGGAACAGTAGCTACGCTGACTACCAAAGAAGGTGATAGCGTGAATGTTGGCGACGTTTTACTGACTTTGGAGTAATTCATGGACCGAATAATGACGTTGTGGGATAGCACAGCGATTGCAGCATTTACTTGGGGGGCCGCCATCATGATGTTGGTGGGAGCCCTGTTACTTTACCTAGCGATTCACAAAAAATTTGAACCGCTATTGTTACTGCCAATAGGTTTTGGTGCCATTCTAGCCAATATTCCTCAAGCCGGTTTTACTGAGCCTGGCGGCTTGCTGTATTACATTTATTACGTTGGTATTGAGACTGGCGTATTTCCGCTCCTCATTTTTATGGGTGTTGGAGCAATGACGGATTTTGGTCCGCTGCTGGCCAACCCACGAACCCTATTGCTTGGCGCAGCCGCACAATTTGGTATTTTCGCGACTTTGCTTGGTGCGATTGCACTAAACGGCCTACCGGGGTTTGACTTCACTCTTGCGGATGCGTCAGCCATCGCGATTATTGGTGGCGCTGATGGGCCGACGGCGATTTTTCTTGCCTCGCGGCTGAGTCCTGATTTACTCGGTGCTATCGCAGTCGCTGCTTATTCATACATGGCGCTAGTTCCAATTATTCAGCCGCCGATTATGAAGTTGTTGACCACTGAAGCGGAACGCAAAATTCAAATGGAACAGTTACGCCCGGTTGCTCGTCGCGAGAAGATCTTATTTCCTCTCGCGGTGCTGTTTCTCACACTATTGTTCCTGCCAACAGCAACGCCGTTGGTAGGTATGTTTTGCTTAGGTAATTTAATGCGCGAAGCGGGTGTGGTCGATCGATTGAGCAAAACGGCGCAAAATGAACTGATTAATATTGTCACGATTTTTCTTGGGCTTGCGGTTGGTTCAAAACTGTCTGCTGAAGAATTCTTATCGTTACAAACACTCGGTATATTAGCGCTCGGTGCTGTTGCTTTTGGCATCGGGACAGCGTCAGGTGTGCTCATGGCGAAAGTGATGGGCAAGTTTAGTAAACAACCTATTAATCCTCTTATTGGTGCCGCAGGTGTTTCAGCGGTGCCGATGGCTGCACGAGTTGTCAACAAAGTTGGCTTGGAGGCGAATTCACAAAATTTCCTGCTCATGCATGCAATGGGGCCGAACGTAGCTGGTGTTCTCGGAAGCGCCGTAGCTGCCGGTATATTGCTTGCTTTGGTAGGGTGACATTAGGTTGGCGAGAAGGCTGAAAAAGCCTGACTCAAAACGATTTGGCTAATGGGAAGGGGGAATTCACCTTCCCGTTAACCACAACAAAAGCGTGTAAAAAACAGCAATAAATGCACTAAAAACTGCGATATAGATAAAACCCTTTAAGCCTTGTCGTAATGTCCATCCATGTAATCTCAAATAAACGAACCAAGCAACGCTTAAAATAAGTGGAATCAAAAACAAAAATCGAGTCATGATTGTTTTCCTGATGATTGTTGGCGCTGCTGCCACAGCACGAGATCAGCAACAGCCTGTCTGGCTTGTTCAAGCAATGGATCGAGTCGCGTAATGTTATCGGCAACCTCGTTGACAGCGCCTGATGACATACTTTGCTCCAGAATTGCCGCTACTTTTGACAGTTTGGTCAAGCCTAGATTTGCCGCAGCACCTTTCAATGAATGGAAAAAGCGCTTAGCCTGATCATGTTGGCCTTTCGACAAGAACTCAACGACTTGTTGAGGGGCTTGGTGATAATCGCTATAGAGTCGTTCAACGAGAGTTTGGTATAGGGTTAAGTTATGCCCGAGCCGTTCAAGTGCACCATTAAAGTCGATGCCATTGTGATTTGGGTAAGACACGTGTTCCGGTGTTTCGACAATTGGATGTGATGTCGCAGGTGGTTTGTCGTCGTTTGTGTAGCGACCACGCACACACCATTTTTCAAGTGCCTCAATCAAGGTTCCTTCATCAATTGGTTTACTGATGTGATCTTGCATTCCAGCGGCCAACGAACGTTCGATATCTTCGCCGCTACTATTGGCCGTCATAGCAATAATTGGCAACTGCTGATAAGAAAAGAAACCACGAATTTTCTCGGCGGCAGTTAGTCCATCCATAACCGGCATTTGGATATCCATAAAAACTAAGGCATAGGGCTTTGCTCTCACCATCGCCACGGCCTCTTCACCGTTGCGCGCGACATCAACCACTAATCCCGCCTGTTGAAGCATTTCTTTGGCAATCATTTGATTAATATCATTATCTTCAACTAGCAACACAGGCGCACTGCAAAGTTCCTCAAGTCGGTTTGATGCGGCAGGAACTGATGGTTGCCCCGATATAGCTAACGCTGAGCAGAGCACGCGTAATAGGGCCGAGCTGGTATATGGCTTAACAATATACTCGGCAACGCCGATTTCTCGCGCTTGTTCAATCATATCTTTAGCGTGGTAGTTAGTTGCAAGAACGAGCCGCGGTAATGTCGTGTCTTGGCACAGGAGTTCTTGGCAAAACTCTAAACCACTCATACCAGGAAGTTGCCAGTCGACGATGACCGCATCAAAATCATGTTGCTCTAAAAGTTGCAAGGCCTCTTCGGCAGTGCGGCAACTCACAACATTGACAGAGTAACTTCGCAATAATTCAGTCAACATTTCTCGTGTCGTCAAGTTATCTTCGATAGCAAGAACATGTTTCTGTTGTAACCGATTAATAAGTGAATCACGACCAGAATCATCTTGATTCTTTTGCAATGGAAAGCGCATTTCCAAAAAGAAAGTTGAACCTTGACCTAATGAACTGATCACGCCAAGGCCATGTTGATTCATTAATTTGACGATACGCTGACTAATTGCCAAACCAAGACCAGTGCCGCCAAAACGTCTTGTGGTTGAGGCATCAGCTTGGGTGAAAGCATCGAACAATCGGGCTCGTTGCGCTTCGTCCATACCAATTCCCGTATCGGTTACCGATAGACGTAAATAAACATTATCAGAGTCAATATCGAGTAACGTTGCGGCAACTACAATCTCGCCATCTTCGGTAAATTTGATGGCATTGCTAACGAGGTTGACTAATACTTGATTTAATCGCAACGGGTCGCCAATAAGGCGGGTCGGAATATTAGTAGGTAAGTTGATAATGAATTCCAGATTCTTATCGTACGCTCGATAAGCAAACATATCTGCGAGGTTCGCAAGTACTTCTTCGAGGTCAAAAGGGATGGCTTCTATAGTTAGCTTACCAGCTTCGATTTTCGCAAAATCGAGCAAGTCATTCACAATGCCGAGTAAGATACGCGATGAACTTTCAATGGAGCGTAAATAGCTGCGCTGTTGATCATCAAGATCGGTTTTCAAACTTAATTGAGTCATGCCCAATATGGCATTAATCGGTGTGCGGATTTCATGGCTGACATTCGCTAAAAATTCGCTTTTCGCTTGATTCGCAGCAGCAACCGCTTGGAGTTCACGTTCACGTTCGGCAATCGACAGTGATGGTGAAGACGTTGCCGTTTTCGCCGCACCGTGTTGGGCGCGGCGACGGTACTTAGAAAGCCACTGTTTTAACTTACGTGAAACTTGCATCAACTGCCTCAAATCAACATTGATATGTTTTAGTTGTACTATCATGCCATGCAAGCCCAGTACTGCCAATGTTTAACAGTGATCGACTAACATAGACTAACCGTTTATAAACCAGTAATATTTCGCCATAACTTATGGCTCGATGAGATAAGGCAGGAAAAATTTTGCAGTCACAATTTGCCGAACTGTTGGCGACTCTCGCCAAAGCCGAGCACGTTCAAGCCTTACGAGGTATTCAGCGTGGCGTGGAACGCGAAACTTTGCGTATTACCGAGCAGGGTAAATTAGCTTCGAGTCCACATCCGAAAGCACTTGGATCGGCTCTTAAACATCCGCTAATTACTACTGATTATGCTGAAACGCTTATGGAGTTTATTACGCCGGTCGCTAGCGATATTGCGGTTACCCTCGAGCAATTATCAGATATTCATAAGGTCACATATCAAGAGTTAGGGGATGAGTTGCTGTGGCCGCTCAGCATGCCGTGTTTTGTCGGCTCAGCTGAAGACATTGTGATTGCACAGTACGGTAGTTCACATACAGGTAAAATGAAGACACTCTATCGCAAAGGTCTGACTTATCGATATGGTGGCGGAATGCAGATAATTGCTGGCGTTCATTTTAACTTTAGTTTGTCGGATGAGTTATTAGCAATACTAGCCCAACATGAAAACAAGCCGTTTAATCAGGACTTTGTGTCGACAAGATACTTTCACTTGATTCGTAATTATAAACGCGTTTGTTGGCTGATCCCTTACCTATTTGGCGCATCGCCGGCCATTTGTAAGTCGTTTTTACAACATACTGAAGATAACATTGAGTTTTCATCAATGGGTAAAGGCACAGTATATCGGCCATATGGAACGTCACTTCGAATGAGTGACCTAGGCTATACCAATAAAGAGCAAGCCGACCTTAAAATCACTTACAACACATTGGAAGAATATGTGAGAGGTTTGCGTCGAGCCATTACAAAGGAATCGGCAAGGTTTAGCAAAATCGGTGTTAAAGTCGATGGCGAGTATCGCCAGTTAAACAATAATATTTTACAAATCGAAAACGAGTTTTATTCGGCCATTCGTCCAAAGCGTGTAGCGCGCTCTGGTGAAACGCCAACGCAGGCTTTAGAACGTGGTGGTGTTGAATACATTGAGGTGCGTGCATTAGATGTGAATCCTTTTAGTCCAGTCGGAATTACCGCTGAGCAAATTCGGTTCCTAGATTTACTATTAATGTACTGTGCGATCAGACCAAGTGAGCCGTTGAGCTGGGAAGAACAGGTTATCACCGATAAGAATTTTAATCGGGTGGTGATGGACGGTCGGAATCCTCGATTAACACTGAATGACAACAATTATGAGCGTCCGATCTCCGATTGGTTGGAAGATATTTTCGCCGACTTACAGCAAATTGCAAAAGTTATGGATGTAGCCCACGGTGGCAGCGAATACAGTGATACAGTGACACAGCAATATCGTTGTGTCTTGAATCCAGAGTTAACCTTGTCTGGTCAATTTTTATCTTATTTATTAGATAACCAGATGGATAACAGTAAGTTTGGTATGCAATTGGCACGTCAGTATAAGCAGCAACTGAGGGACCAGCCGCTACAATATTTTAGCCGTTCTGAATTTGATCGTTTACGTGATGCATCGCTTGCAGCGCAGGCTGAATTAGAGCAACAAGACGCTAATACGAGTTTCGATGAATTTTTAGAGGAGTACTTCCGCCGTGCTGCATGTCAGTCGCCGGATTGTTAAAAAATGAAGGTTAAGTTTACCGTTATTCTTGCATCTCTGATTCTATCAGGGTGTGCTTCGGCGCCGCCTGAAGAGCCTGAGAATTTGTGTCGAATATTCGAAGAAAAGCGTGATTGGTATGATGCTGCGGCTGATATGCGTGATAAGTGGGGAGTTCCGATTCAGGTTCCCATGGCCATGATGTATCAAGAAAGCTCATTTAAGCACGATGCAGTACCGCCACGGGATTATATTTTGTGGATAATTCCATGGGGACGCGTCAGTAGCGCTTACGGTTATTCTCAAGCAAAAACTGCAACTTGGGACGACTATGTTCGTGAAACTGGCAATTCATGGTCGTCGCGTGATGATTTCGAAGATGCCATCGATTTTATGGGCTGGTTTATTTCAAAAAGCCAAAAAATTAATGGTGTATCCAAGTGGGATGCTTACGCACAGTATTTGAATTATCACGAAGGATGGGGCGGCTATCAACGGCAAACGTACCGCAAAAAACGCTGGTTGATGCAAACTGCTGAACGAGTTAAGGCGAGAGCCGGTCGCTATGGCGCGCAATTGCGCCAATGCGAAGATGAGTTAAAACGCGGATGGTTGTGGCGCTTATTGTTCTAATAAGCGCTATTTTTCGGGCATGAATCGAACGAGTTTGACGAGGTTATCACTGCTTTCGATAACTTCCATCGCATAACCATTTATTCTCAAGCACAGTGCCTGCTGTGGAATATCGCCAAGTGTTTCAATAATCAAACCGCTAACAGTTTTCGGACCGTTGGTTGGCAACTCCCAATTCATTTCTTTGTTTAAATCACGAATATTGGCTACGCCTTCCACTAACACCGAACCATCGGGTTGTACTTGCGTGGTTTCGCTTGGGGCTGGGGTAATGCTTGTCGTGAAGTCACCAACTATCTCTTCAAGAATATCTTCTAAGGTGACAAGCCCTTGAATGTCGCCATACTCATCAACAACAAGCCCGATGCGCTCTTTATTTCGTTGGAACTTCAATAGTTGCACGTTGAGTGGCGTACCCTCGGGAATGTAGTAAATATCTCGAGCCGCACGCACAATCTCTGACTTATCTAGGTCGGCAGTGTTTTTTGTCATTATTTGCATAATGTCACGCGCATGCAGAAAGCCTACGGCATCGTCAATTTCGTTACGGTACAGCAAAATGCGCGTGTATTGCGCTTGGCTAAGCTGCTTGATGATCGATTTGACGTCATCTTGCACATCAATTCCGGATATTTCCGCGCGAGGAATCATGACGTCCTCAACCGTTACCTTTTCCAAGTCGAGAATACTGAGCAGCATCTCTTGGTGGCTCGAAGGTATCATTGAGTTTGCTTCATTCACCACGGTACGTAGCTCTTCAGAGCTCAGCGCATCTTGTCCTGAAGACCCATTCGGATTAATGCCAAGTAGTCGCATAAAACCATTGGTAATAAAGTTTACGGCGGCTACAAGTGGGTACATGACACGAAGAAGTGGCTTCAATATGACCGAACTTGGAAATGCAACTTGTTCCGGATGTAGCGCAGCAATCGTTTTCGGCGTGACCTCTGAAAATATCAGAACAATCAGTGTTAAACCAAAGGTTGCGACCACAATCCCAGCGTCGCCAAACCAGCGCAAGCAGATGATTGTGGCTACTGCAGACGCAGCAATATTGACCAAATTGTTGCCAATCAGAATAAGGCCGATGAGACGATCAGGACGATCGAGCAGATATTGGACGCGATTGGCTCCGGCATTACCTTGTTGAGCGAGATGTCGAAGTCGATAACGGTTGACTGACATCATTCCAGTTTCCGAACCAGAAAAGTAGGCCGAAAGCAGCAATAAAACCCCAAGAATGATAAGTAGGGTCGAGGTGGATATCTCGTCCAAAAAATATTCCTATAACTTAAAACTGAACGACTAATTTAGCCAGCTAGGCTAACAAGTCAAGCACTTCGATAGTATTTAAGCCATAAACTACAGCGAAAGTATAATATCTTTGACGAAACGACTGCCAAAGTAGGCTAGTGATAAAATGACACTTGCGATGACGCTCGTTGTCACTAAGGTTTTACCGCGCGCCTGTTTTACTTGGTGCAGAAATATCACGACAGCATATAAAACAAAAGCCACGAGACTAAGTACCGTCTTGTGCGCCTGACCTTGCGCAAACATATCGTTAAGGAAGATAAATCCGCTGATTATAGCAATCGCCAACAATACTGTTCCGGCACTTAATAGACGGAAAAAGTACCGTTCAACCGTCATCAATGGTGGTAAATAACCGGTCAAAGCTTGGGAGCGGTGATGTTTTAACACATAATTTAGGTAGAGCAATTGAATTGCGTACAAGGTGGCTAACATTAATACGGCATAGGCTAATAACGATAAAAGAATATGGACAACTAAACCCTTGGCCTCACTCAATTGCGCGCCCCAGTTGGCTGGGCTAACAACCATCAGAATGACACTTACTGCCGCGAAAACATATATAATAGGGCTCAATAACAAGCCGCCGGCTCGACGGTTGCGAATCAGAGTTAAACTTGCAAGCAGCAACGCCACAGTGCTCAAGCTGGTGGTGATGTTGAGGTGATCAAAGTGGTCGGTTTCCAAATACCCCCACAACAGTGCTAAATGAGACAGGATAGCCAGCAAAGGTACCACTAATAATGTCCACGATGCCGGTTTCGCCCGCACCAAATTGCGCCACAGTAAAATGGCTGAAAGTACATAAAGCGCAACACTGAGTAGAAGCAATATGGTCATGGCGGTTATTATTTCACTGTGTCTAAAAATTGGAATGCTCCAAGTATATGCATTGTCGAGACTAAACCCAATAGGATCAGGAAACTTTGCTTGATTTGCGATATACTCGCCGCCATATCGACATAATCGCCAACACATAAGTGCCAACAGAGAGTGAGCAGATTCGCATGTTTGAGAATTTAAGCGAACGATTGTCGCAATCGTTGAAAAATATCACCGGTCGAGGCCGACTCACCGAAGACAACATCAAAGACACCCTGCGCGAAGTGCGGATGGCGCTATTAGAAGCTGACGTTGCCCTGCCGGTAGTGCGTGAATTTGTGAGTCGAGTTAAAGAGCAAGCGCTTGGGGTTGAAGTGAATAAAAGCCTTACCCCAGGTCAAGTATTCTTGAAAATTGTCCAAAAAGAACTCGAACATGCCATGGGCGATGGCAACGTTCCAATTAATTTAGCGGCACAACCACCGGCTGTCATTTTAATGGCCGGTTTGCAGGGGGCTGGTAAAACGACCAGTGTCGGCAAACTCGCGCGTTACTTGCGCGAAAAACAGAAAAAGAAAGTACTCGTGGTCAGCGCCGACGTTTATCGTCCTGCCGCAATTAAACAGCTTGAAACGCTAGCCGCAGAAGTGGAAGTAGAATTTTTTCCTTCCAGCACAGAGCAACAGCCTGTTGCAATAGCACAAAGTGCTATCGATCACGCACGGAAGAAGTTTTTCGATGTGGTGTTAGTGGATACTGCCGGTCGTACCGCAATTGACGAAGCCATGATGGCCGAAATTCAGGCGTTGCACCAAGCTATCAATCCAGTAGAAACACTGTTTGTGGTCGATGCAATGACGGGGCAAGATGCCGCCAATACGGCAAAAGCATTCAGTGAAGCATTGCCGCTAACTGGCGTGATTTTGACGAAAACCGATGGTGATGCGCGCGGTGGTGCCGCATTGTCGATTCGCCATATCACTGGTAAACCGATTAAATTCTTGGGGGTTGGCGAGAAAAACACGGCTCTGGAGCCGTTTCATCCCGATCGCATCGCATCGCGCATTTTGGGAATGGGCGATGTGTTATCACTGATTGATGAACTCGAAACCAAGGTTGATCGAAGCAAAGCCGAGAAAGTAGCGAAGAAGGTCATGAAAGAAGGGAAGTTCTCACTCGAGGATTTCCGTGACCAATTAGCGCAAATGCGCGACATGGGCGGCATGATGGGGCTCATGGACAAACTTCCAGGAATGGGCAAGATGTCAGCGCAAGTGAAAGGTCAGCTTGACGACAAAATGACCGTTCGTATGGAAGCAATTATTAATTCCATGACGCCCAAAGAGCGTGAATACCCCGACTTAATTAAAGGCTCGCGCAAACGTCGAATAGCAGCTGGTTCGGGTACACAAGTACAAGACGTGAACAAATTGCTGAAGCAATTTATGCAAATGCAAAAAATGATGAAGAAAATGAAAGGCGGCGGTATGGCGAAGATGATGCGCAGCCTTGGCGGAATGGGTGGTAAATTGCCGCCAGGAATGTTCCCGAAAGGCTAGTAAAAACTTGCATTCGGACTAAATTTCGGGTAAATTCCACGACCTCTTCGACCCCGGTCGGAGACTTTTTTATTTACTTAACATTAGAAACTGTATCGAGGAACGTAATGGTAACCATTCGTTTACAACGTGGTGGCGCTAAAAAACGCCCATTCTACCAAATGGTAGTTACTGACAGTCGCAATGCCCGCGACGGTCGTTTTATTGAGAACGTAGGCTTCTTTAACCCGGTCGCTCGTGGCCAGGAAGAAAAACTGCGCGTTGATTTAGATCGTGTTGATCACTGGGTATCTAACGGTGCATCACTGTCTGAGCGTGTAGCGAAGCTTGTAAAAGACGCGCGTAGCGCAGCTTAATGATTTAAATCCGTATTATAGGTGGCTATGAATACTCCTGCTGAAACCGTCGTCGTTGGTCAACTAGGCGCAGTGTATGGCGTAAAAGGCTGGATTAAAGTTCAAAGCTATACCGATGATCCGGAAGCCATTTTTGAATACAGCCCTTGGCAACTAGTTAAGCAAGGTAAAACTCAACCAGTTCAAGTCGAAGAATGGCGTCGACACAATAAAGGACTGATTGCAAAGTTAGCCGGCGTTGAAGATCGTGACCAAGCCCATGTGTTAACAGGCGCGGAAATTATCATCGATGTAGAGCTACTACCTGAATTGCCAGAGGATGAATTTTACTGGCGCGATTTGATTGGTATGGCCGTGGTAAATACTGACGGTTATAACATGGGAGTCGTTGACCAGATTATGGCCACAGCATCAAATGATGTGATGGTGGTGAAAGCGAATAGCAACGATGCATTTGGTCGCTCAGAGCGTTTGATTCCGTTTATTCAGAGTCAGTATGTTCAAGAAGTTGACAAAGAAAACAAACGTATTGTTGTGGATTGGCCGTCGGACTTTTAATGACTGCGAAATTACAGGTTGGGGTTATCAGCCTCTTTCCTGAAATGTTTCAGGCCATTACCGATAACGGTGTGACTGGTCGGGCAGTTCGCGATGGGGTGTTGGATATCCAACTGATTAACCCACGTGATTTTACCCACGATCGGCATCGCACTGTTGATGACCGCCCTTACGGCGGAGGTCCGGGAATGCTGATGATGGTGCAACCGCTCACAGACGCGATTGCAGCAGCTAAACAACAGCTCGGTGCCAATACCAAGGTGATCTATATGTCACCTCAAGGTCGCAAACTTGACCACGCTGGCGCTCATGAATTAGCGCAGCATGACAAGTTCATCATAATCGCCGGTCGCTATGAAGGCATCGATGAACGAGTAATTACTCGTCACGTTGATGAAGAATGGTCGATTGGAGATTACGTGTTAAGTGGTGGCGAACTGCCAGCCATGGTGATGATTGACACGGTAGCGCGATTGATTCCCGGTGTTTTAGGGCATCAAGATTCAGCTAGCGAAGATTCATTCGCCGATGGCTTACTAGATTGTCCACACTATACACGACCGGAAGTTTTAGATGGTGAGGCGGTTCCCGCTGTGTTGTTAAGCGGAAACCATGAAAATATACGCAAGTGGCGTTTGCAACAATCTCTTGGGAGAACTTGGTTGCGACGTCCTGAATTGTTAAAACACCTAGCTCTGACTGACGAGCAGAGGCAGTTGTTGGATGAGTTTATCCAGCAACATCAAGATGCCTCTGATACAGGTTCGGGCAGTTAATCTAGGCAAGTGAGGCTATCATGGCAAAAGTAAATCAAAATTTGATCAAAGCGATCGAAGACGAGCAATTGAAAAGCGACCTTCCAGCGTACGCGCCGGGTGATACAGTGGTCGTTAATGTTAAGGTAACTGAAGGTAACCGTGAGCGTATTCAGGCATTTGAAGGCGTGGTTATCGCAAAACGTAATCGTGGCTTACACAGCGCAGTAACTGTTCGTAAAATCTCGAACGGTGAAGGCGTTGAGCGTACTTTCCAAGTACATAGCCCAATTGTAGATAGCATTGTTGTGAAGCGTAAAGGTGCGGTACGTCGTGCTAAGCTTTACTACCTCCGTGAGCGTTCAGGTAAATCTGCGCGTATCCGCGAGAAGTTGTCTTAATAAGCATCAAGCTTATTCGAAAAAACCCGCCGCTGGCGGGTTTTTTTATGGTACAAATGCGCTAATACACACTAAATTGGCCTGTGGAGTTGAGGACATGTCGAATTCGAAGCACGAACAACAGCAACTTGAAGTATTGCGTCAACAAATTGACGACACGGATAGTGAATTAGTGCGGTTGTTATTGCAGCGACGTCAGCTCGCCAGTCAGGTTGGTGTGGTAAAACGCAAACTTGGACAGCCGTTATATGTACCCGAGCGTGAAGCCGCTATGCTCGCTAATCGACGCGAGCAGGCGCTGCAAATGGGGTTGTCTCCTGAGTTGATTGAAGATGTATTGCGTCGGGTTATTCGAGAATCTTATCAGCAACAGCAAGCCGCCGATGTGCATTTAGAGAGTAAGTCGATCGTAGTCGTTGGTGGTGCAGGTGCATTAGGTCAGTTATTTGTGCGTTTATTCGAGTCGGCCGGTGCAACCGTCAATATTATCGAGAAAGATAATTGGGAAATGGCGGAGATTTATTGCGCTCAAGCGGATCTGGTCTTGGTTGCTGTTCCTGTTGTAGCCACTGTTGATGTTATTGCTGACTTACCGGTATTACCGCCCAGTTGCGTGCTCGCCGATGTAACTAGCATCAAAGAAAAGCCTCTCGCAGCAATGATGGCGAAACATAGTGGGCCGGTAATTGGACTTCATCCAATGTTTGGTCCGCAACAGGCAACTCTCGCCAAGCAACTCATGGTGGCCTGTCACGGGCGCGATGAAGAGAATTATCAGTGGTTGTTACAAAGCATTGAACGTTGGGGAGCACAGATTAAATTTATCGATGCAACCGAACACGACCAAGCAATGTCGTTCGTGCAGGTATTACGCCACTTATCGACATTTGTCTACGGTGCTCACTTAGCCCACGAGCAAGTCGATGTGCAGCAGCTCCTTGATTTGAGTTCGCCAATTTATCGACTTGAGCTGATGATGGTAGGGCGTTTATTTGCTCAGGATTCGAACCTCTACGCTGACATCATTCTGTCTGATCCGCATAACTTTATGATGCTGCGCCGTTACGTTCGCTTATTCGATCAGTTATTAACGGAACTTGAACACGGCAATAAAGTCGAGTTCATCCGTCGCTTCGAGCATGTGCGCGACTATTTCGGCGATTTCGCCCAGAAGTTTTTAACCGAAAGCCAACGGTTACTTGACGTCGCTGGCGATACGAAGCAGGTCAGCTAGCTGTTTAGGGCTGACTGGTTTATGTAAGCAAGTATCTATGCCCGCAGCAGTACATCGCTGCGCGAAATCCTCTTGCTGATGGCCGGTAATCATTGCTGCGCGCGGTGCTTCTGCGCCAAGGTCGGCGACAATTTTGCAATACACATCGATACCATCAATATCGGGTAATTCATGATCGAGAAGTACGAGAGTGGGGCGCTGTTCCACGGCTAACTTAACAGCCTCTTTCCCAGTTTCAGCGGTAATAACTTCAACAGGATACTGCTGCACCATCGCTCTTAATACTTCGAGCGAAATATAATCGTCGTCAACAATTAATACTTTATTCACTGATTGGGTCATTGTTGTATCCTATACTGCCAAAAGAATCATAGTGTATTGAACAGAAGGAAGACTGAAAATGCAACGGGTAAAAATTTGGGATAGCTTCGTTCGATTAAGCCATTGGCTGATGGTAATTCTAATCGTTCTTATGTGGTACACCGCAGAAGAAGGCCTGATGGAACGCCATTTGCAACTTGCAGGACTATTAGGTGCATTGGTTATTACACGAATTTTATGGGGCTTTTGGGGTAGTGAATCAGCTCGCTTTTCGCGCTTTGTAAAAGGGCCCAAAGCTGTTGCGGAGCATCTGTCAGAATTCAAAGCGGGAAAATATCAACCGTCAAACACCCACAACGCAGCCGGAGGTTGGGCTGTTGTAGCGCTGTTGATATTGTTATTGATACAGTTCGGAACAGGTTTGTTTTCAAGCGACGATATTTTCTTTTCAGGGCCATTAGCCAGTAGCGTTAGTAGCGAAGTGAGTGAGCTTGCCGGTGAGGTTCACGAAACTATTTTTAATGTACTAGCTGCCGTGGCTATTCTACATATTATCGCCATTGTGCTTTACCGAATTCGCGGAATTAATTTGATCAGCGCGATGTTTCATGGCTATCGTGAAGGTGTTTCTGAACCGAAGCTAGTGTCAGGACTTGTTGGCATAATCGCAGCAGCGGTAATCGCTGCTGCGTTGTTCTTCTGGATTAATTAATCTTTGTACTGGTCGTGGCAGCCCTTGCAATTGCGAGCGGCTGCCATGAATGCATCGCGAATTGCGCCTTGCTCACCTGCGTTAGCTGCTTGTTGAAGCGCTTTGGCATCTTGCTGCAATTGCTCGGAGCGTTCGACGAAATCTTCCCAGTTATCCCAAATAGCCGGTAACGCATCGGTATTGTTACCTGGCATGGCACCTTCTTGACTGAAACCGATCCAAGGGATGCTGGTTAAAGCGGCGAAGTCATTCGCACGCTCAGCGAAAATCGTGCCATCAAATTCAATATCACCTTTTACCATGTCACCCATCACAGCGAAGTTATTCTGCATGATGGATAATGCTTTTTGACGATATTCAACGGCTTTGTCTGCATCGTTGAAAGCGTGTTGTGCTAAAGCGCTTGCTGATACAGTTAGTGCCACAATACTTAAGAAACTGCCTGCGATTTTGAACACTGACTTCATGTTGTTCTCCTTATTGTGTTGTTTAACGACTGCAATACGCTTTTCATCCTTAAATGGATTGCGCAGAGTCATCATTCCCCATTAATGTGACCATGATAACCGTAAAAATCATAAAAGGGGAACCAGATGAACGGGATTAAGCATCTCAGTAAACTGGCATTGTCAGTTTGCGCAGCGTTGCCGTTAGTGGCAGCGGCTTCGCAAACAACACCAGTGCGGGGTTTACACGATAATTCGTCCACATTTATAGCATTACAGAATGCGACGATTGTGACAGAACCAGGTAAAAAACTCGAAAATGCGACACTAGTAATTAAAAATGGCAAGGTCGTTTCGGTTGCTCGAAATAATCGTGCTCCAGAAGGTGCGCGCGTGATTGATGCAAGTGGACACACTATTTATCCAGGTTTTATTGACGCCTACAGTAATTATGGTGTTCCGGCGGTCGAGAAGCCAGATCGTCCACCATATCGAAGCACTACGCCGCAATATAACAATAAACGCGAAGGTGGCAACGCTGCAAACGACGCAATCCATTCGCAAGTTGACTGGGTCGATAAGTTCGCGACGGATAGTAAAGCTGCTAAAGATTACATTAATCAAGGCTTCACCGCCGTACAAAGTGCGCGATTAGATGGCATCTTTCAGGGGCAGGCGGTAACCGTTTCATTGGCCGATACTATCGCCAATAATGCGGTTTATAACCCACGTGCTCGTCATTTTGGTTCGTTCGATAAGGGCTCTTCGCTGCAACAATATCCATCCTCTTTGATGGGTTCTATTGCACTTATTCGTCAAACTCTTTCAGATGCGAACTGGTATGAGCAAGCCAATGGTAAAGATGTACACAATGGGCGTGTTGAATACAATGCGGCGCTGGCTGAACTCACCAATGTAGAGCAAGAGGGGATGGTGTTTAAGATCTCTGATGATCGCTCATTACTTCGCGCGCATGATGTGTTTTCACAGTTTCAAATACCAGTAACCTATTTGGGTTCAGGTTATGAATATGCGCGTCTCGATGCGATCAAAAACACCAACTCATCGATTATTCTGCCATTAAACTTCCCTGCCGCTCCTGAAGTGAAAGGTGTGGATGACCATTTGGATGTAAGTTTAGCTGACCTGCGTCATTGGGAACGAGCACCAGGCAACGCAGCTGCGCTTGCTCAAGCAGACATCGACTTTTCATTCACATTAAGCGAATTAAAGAAGGCTGATGATTTTTGGCCGAATCTGCGCCGTGCCATTCAACATGGTCTGGATGCTGATAAGGCGCTTGCAGCATTGACTACGGTGCCAGCGCAAATAGCCGGTGTTAGCGATAAAGCCGGTAAATTAGCACCAGGTTACATGGCCGATTTTGTAATTGCTGAGGGGGATTTATTTACCAACGGCACGATCAAATCAGTGTGGTTACAAGGAAATGAAGTTGAATTAGTGCCACTTCATCAAGCAGATTTTGCCGGCACATTAGTCGTTACTGTTGCGAATGAACAAGCAGAACTTGTCTTAAAGTCAGGTAAGTCAATTTCAGGTGAATTTAATAGCAATAAAATTCGTGATGCGAAGCGTAGCGATTCAGCTGTTGAATTTGTCGTTGACGCAAACTTTGCTGGTTTAGATGGCGCTTGGCGTATGCGCCTTGAGCAAGCTTCAGCTGATGGTTACACCGGTGTTGCGATTGCACCAGATGGACGCGAACTTCCGCTTACTGCAAGCCGCACTGCGGCGGGTGAACAGCAAGCAGAAGGTTCGTCGAATACCGAAAAAGAATATGTTGGCAAGGTTACCTTCCCAAATGTTGCTTACGGTTTAGATGGATTACCTGAGCGTCAGAATGTACACATTAAAAATGCGACAGTTTGGACTGCAGATGAAGCTGGCGTACTGGAAAACACCGATGTTCTAATTCGTGACGGTGAGTTCTATCGCATTGGTAAAGACCTACGCACGCCATCGGGCTATACCGTGATTGATGGCACCGGTAAGCATGTCACTCCTGGTATTATCGATGAACATTCGCATATCGCTATCGAAGGCGGTGTCAACGAAGGTTCAGAAGCGATTACGGCCGAAGTTCGTATTGGTGATGTGGTGAACCCAGATGATATTCATATCTATCGTTCGCTTGCTGGTGGCACGACCATGGCGCAATTACTGCACGGTTCTGCCAACCCTGTTGGTGGACAAGCGCAAGTAATTAAGCTGCGCTGGGGAGCCGACGCGAATACTTTGAAGTTTGACGCAGCGCCGCCAAGCATTAAATTTGCGCTAGGTGAAAACGTTAAGCAAAGTAACTGGGGCACAACCTTTACCGTCCGTTATCCGCAGACACGCATGGGTGTCGAAGCGGTTATGCGCGATGGCTTTACTGCGGCTCGAGAATACAAGCAACGTATGGATGCGTACGAGAAATTGAGCCGTAGCGAAAAAGCAAAAACCGCACCGCCGCGTCCAGATTATCGTTTGCAAACATTGCTCGAGATTCTGCGCAGTGAACGATTTGTTCATGCTCACTCGTATGTTCAGTCAGAAATTTTAATGCTTCTTCGTTTAGCGGAAGAGTTTGGTTTTACCCTGACCACGTTCACGCATATATTGGAAGGCTATAAAGTAGCCTCGGAAATGGCGAAACACGGTGCCGGTGGCTCTACCTTTGCCGACTGGTGGGCGTTTAAATTCGAGGTATACGATGCGATTCCACAAAATGCATGTTTAATGTCTGAGAAGGGCGTGTTAACCAGCATTAACTCTGACAGCAATGATTTACAACGCCGACTAAATACTGAAGCGGCGAAATCAGTCACGTACTGTGGCATGTCGGAGCATGACGCGTTACAAATGATCACGTTGAATCCTGCGAAGCAACTAAAAATTGATCAGTATGTAGGTAGCATCAAAGAAGGCAAACATGCTGATTTTGTTATCTGGAATGATCATCCATTAAGCGCTTACGCGTCAGTGGAAGAGACTTGGATTAATGCTCGCAAGTACTTCGATCGTGAACGTGATATGCAGTTGCGTGCTGAGCTTGAAACCGAGAAACAGCAGTTGATTCAGAAGCTATTACGTAGCCCTGAAAGCGCTAAGAACGGTAACGGCAATGGCTATAAAAAACCACAGCCAACGTGGCATTGTGAAGATAATCACGACGTTTGGAGTGATCAATTTACAGTTCATGGCGACCATCAACATGTGCACGCACATCAAGGAGAGCAACTATGAAAAAGTTATTAACAGCCGTTGTTGCTGCAAGTTTGAGTGCGGCAGCAGTCGCTCATGATATGGTTCCTGGTAAAACTCAGGAGCAACCGGTATTGCTGCAAGGCGGAACATTAAATACCGTCACAAATGGTGTTATGACGGATACCGATTTGTTGTTCGAGAACGGTAAAATTACCGCAATTGGTGCAAATTTATCGGTACCGGAAAACGCTCGCGTTATCGATGTCTCGGGTAAACAAGTTTATCCAGGCATTGTTGCATTGGATACCACGTTAGGCTTGATTGAGTTGGCCGCGGTACGTGCAACGAATGACATGAGTGAGGTGGGTGACATTACTCCTGAAGTGAGTGGGCACACAGCGTACAACCCTGACTCTGAAGTTATCCCGACGGTTCGCCATAACGGTATTACTCACGCAGAAATTGTGCCACAGCGCAATTTAATTGCTGGTCGTTCTAGCTTGCTGCAAACCGACGGTTGGACGTTCGAGGACGCTGCTGAAGCACTGAATGTTGGCGTTCACGTTAATTGGCCACGGGTTGGTATCAGCACGTCGTGGTGGGAGCGTCGTTCGCCTGAAGAGCAACGTAAAGCAAATGCCGAAGATTTGAAAAAATTGAAAGCTGCTTTTATTGACGCAAAAGCGTACTACGATGCCAAACAGGCCAACGAACTTAATGGCACTGATGTACGCTGGGAAGCGATGACAGGTCTATTTGACGGAACAAGCAAGCTGTTTGTTCATGCGCACGACAAACGTCAGATGGAGCAAGCTATCGAACTGGCATCAGAGTGGGGCTTTGAACTCGTTCTTGTTGGTGCACGCGATGCGTGGCGGATTGCCGACAAACTTGCTGCACAGGATATCTCTGTAGTCTATGGTGAACCGTATGGCTTGCCAACACGCCATGACGAAGCATATGACCAAGCCTATGCGACACCAGCTGCACTTGCTGCTGCTGGCGTTGACTTTGCTATTGCCTATTCAACCGGCTTCTGGGATATCCGTAACCTTGCTTTTGCTGCAGGGAATGCGGTTGCTTATGGTCTTGATAAAGAGCAAGCATTGGCCGCGATTACCTTAAAACCAGCTGAGGTTATGGGAGTTGCCGACAAAATTGGTTCTTTAGAAGTTGGTAAGAATGCATCACTGTTTGTTTCTGATGGTGATGTCATGGATCAACTTGGCCAAAAAGTACAACTGATGTTTATTGATGGTGCAGAGGTTGATCTTAACAATCGTCATAACCAGCTGTATCAAAAATATCGTCAAAAGCCATAAAGAATTGCTTAATTGGCAAGTCCTGCAAAAAGCCAGACATTTGTTCTGGCTTTTTTTGTGTTTTCGCAACAGTATCAAAAAGTAAGTATTGTGTTAGTTAACAGTAATTGGCAGTATTTACGCAAAGCTATCTAAAAAGGAAGAAACGATGCCATTACACCGCCAGTTTGCCAATGACGGAAAAGAACTGATTATCGCCATCAAAGGAAAATTCGATTTCGGTTTGGTCCAAGAGTTTCGTCAGGCCTACAGTAACGTCGGAGATCAACAGCCTACGGTATTTATTGATTTGCGAGAAACTGAATATTTGGACAGCTCTGCGTTAGGTATGCTGCTTAATATGCGTAAATCACTAGGGAAATCGGTTAAAGGGATTCACATCATCAATTGTCGACCGGAAGTAAGAAGCATTTTAGATATTTCTCGTTTCGATAAATTATTTGTCATTGAATAAAGATGAGTAGTTTTTATGAGTCAACAGCTCAATCGATGCACGTTTATGTGATTGATGACGGCTCTGACTTGGCGCGCGACGTCAATGCGCAGTTGCGTTCATATCAACTTTTCGCGGTGAGTACCTGCTCAATTGAGCAGGTGGCTACGTTGTCAGCACCAAATGAGAAAGTCCTCTACCTCGTTGTGGCTGGCGAAAAAGCTCAAGTAGCACAAATAAGCGCGCTGTTACAATCAAGCAGTACTCAAAGTATTCTCATCACCGATAGCCCTATAGTGTTTCAGCAGCTCGGGCAGTTTGCGACTGACGCCTTACTGTGGCCATTGGCGTCCAACCTGCTGCAACAGCGTCTTAATTATCTGCACCAATTACAAGTGGCACATGATCAACTGGATGGATTAAAACAATCATTGGCTTGGCATAAAGCTCGCGTCGATCGTGAACACCAGCTTGTTGAACACATATTCCAAAATGCGTTGAGTCGAAATTATCTTGAGTATGCTCACGTTCATACCTATTTAACGCCTGTTTCAAAGTTTAATGGCGATCTTTGCCTGATAGCTCCCGGACCGCTAGGCAACATATACATGCTTATGGCAGATTTTACCGGACACGGATTAGCTCCTGCCACCGGTGCGTTGCCGCTATCACAGGCGTTTTTCGCCATGTCTGATCGCGGCGTATCGGTTGCAGAAATGGTCACCGAGTTTAATTACCGTATGAGCCGTCTGTTGCCTGATGACATGTTCTGTGCGGCAATTTTATTGGAATTATCTGCTAATGGTGAGCGAGTAACTTATTGGAATGGCGGGATGCCGGCCGCCTTATTGTTTGATGAACAAGGCGAAATTTTAAAGCGTTTAAGTCCAGCGCATATGGCTCTGGGGGTGGTCGATGATGATGAATTTGATAGCCGTGTAGCAACGTTTCGGGCACCAAAAGGCAGCTCAATCGCCTTGTTTACCGATGGTGTAACCGAGTTACTTGGGCATCAGCATAAATTCTTGGGTTCGGAAGCACTCGAAATGCTGTTATCAAAGTATCCTCGGACAGAAGATTTTACTTCGTTAGTTGATGAGCTTGAGCGTTTCCGTGGTGAAACCCCCTTACACGATGACTTATCTCTCGCTATCTTAAGCTGCCGTCCAACTGGTTTAGGTGAAGTAAAAGTCGAGCCAGAACAATTTGGCCTCCCATTTGTGTTTGAATCGGTATTACATCCCGAACACCTAACGACTGTGGACCCAGTTGCTCATATTCTGTCGGCCTTGAGTCAGTTGCCACACCTTCGTCGCCATCGAACGACCATTTATTTGTTTTTAGCTGAAGCATTTAATAATGCGCTGGAACATGGGTTATTAGCGCTTGATTCGGCGATGAAGCAAGATCCTGAAGGGTTTGCTGAATATTACCAACTTCGGCTTGAGCGCTTACATGCACTTCAGCATGGCGAGATTCGTATTCGCGTTCACTTCGAACCTAATTCGAAAGAACTCACAGTGAGTGTTTCTGATAATGGCAGCGGAGCGGCAGAAATATCGACCTCACCGAATTTTACCGAGAAAAGCCATGGTCGAGGGTTAGAACTACTGCGGCAAATGACAACCGATTTACACTGGGATTCAGAAACCCGAACGGTCTCATTCAAATACGTGCTTTGAGGTTAGCCACCAGCTAATTTCACTTTGAAGCCACGTTGTTCTAACCAAAGTTTTGCTTTTTCACGCTGATCACCTTGCAGCTCAATGGTTCCATCTTTCACCGCGCCACCAACGCCGCAGATTTTGCGTAATTGTGAGGCATAGTCAGCGAGTAAATCTGATTGCTGCGGGAGGTCGAATAAAACGGTAACACCTTTCCCTTTACGGCCTTTCGTCTGGCGTTGAATACGAACAACCTGAGATTTATCGATGGGTAAAGAGGCGTCATCCGTTGCGTTTTCAGCGGTCGTTTCGGTTTGCTGGAAACCAAGTTTTTTAAGTTGTTCCTGTAAACTGCTCACAATTTCCTCAAATTCATCTTGGAATAAATAGCCGAGGTGTTATATATTTTTGGCATAAGTGCTTTTCAATTTATCACGAATGAGCGATGCCATGAAGTTGCAGCAACTGCGTTACATTGTCGAAGTATTAAATCATAATCTGAATGTTTCAGCGACTGCTGATAGCTTGTATACCTCCCAACCGGGTATTAGCAAGCAGGTACGCATGCTGGAAGATGAACTTGGTGTACAGATATTTGAACGTAGCGGCAAGCATTTAACTCAGGTGACGCCAGCTGGTGAAGAGGTTATTTCGATAGCTCGTCAGGTATTGTCGCAGGTAGATGCGATTCGAGCAGTTGCCGGAGAGTATACGCAACCCGACCAAGGTAAACTTAATATTGCGACAACGCATACTCAAGCACGCTATGCCTTGCCTAATATGATTAAAGGCTTCATGCAGCGTTATCCGAATGTGAGTTTACACATGCATCAAGGGTCTCCTGAACAAATTAGTGAAGCCGCAGCCAAGGGGAAAGCAGACTTTGCGATTGCGACCGAGGCACTGCACCTCTATCAAGATTTGATTATGTTGCCGTGCTATCACTGGAATCGCTCGATTATTACACCAGCGGGTCATCCGTTAGGTAAACTTGAAGAAATAACCATTACGGATCTTGGTGACTATCCGATTGTGACTTATGTGCATGGCTTTACTGGGCGCTCAGAACTCGACCGTGCTTTCAATGAAGCAGGAATTAAGCCGAACGTGGTGTTCACGGCAACAGATGCCGACGTTATTAAAACTTATGTGCGAATGGGCTTAGGTATTGGTGTCGTTGCTAGCATGGCAATTGATGAGAAAAACGATGCTGATTTGGTGAACATTCCAGCGGCTCATTTGTTTGCGCCGAGTACAACAAAAATTGGTTTCCGTAAAGGAACCTTTTTGCGCAGTTATATGTTTGACTTTATGGAAGGTTTCGCACCGCATTTAAATCGTTCGTTAGTTGAAACAGCAATGACGAAACGCTCACAGGATGAAATTGATCGGTTGTTTCGCGATATTGCGCTACCCACCTTATAATTGGGCAGCGCAACATTCACAGAGTTAGCACTCAATAATATTTACCGCGAGCCCACCGCGAGCGGTTTCTTTATACTTGGTTTTCATGTCGTTTCCAGTATCCCACATGGTTTTGATTACTTTATCTAAGGATACTTTGTGATCACCACTACCGCGTAGGGCAAGCCGAGCGGCATTGATCGCTTTGATTGAGCCCATCGCATTTCGCTCAATACATGGCACTTGAACTAAACCGCCAACCGGATCACAGGTAAGACCTAAGTTATGTTCCATGCCGATCTCTGCGGCGTTTTCAACGGCACTCACGCTGCCGCCCATCAGTTCTGCTAACGCGCCTGCAGCCATAGAACAAGCTACGCCAACTTCACCTTGGCAACCAACTTCGGCACCAGAAATAGAGGCATTCTTTTTGTATAAAATACCAATAGCTGCAGAGGTCAGTAAAAAGCGAACGACGGTTTCCTCATCTAACGGGGCAATAAATTTATCGGCGTACTTCATCACCGCCGGAACAATTCCGGCGGCGCCGTTAGTCGGCGCTGTTACCACGCGTCCGCCGGCAGCATTTTCTTCATTTACAGCAAGAGCGAACAGATCAACCCAATCCATCGTTTGCATTGGGTCAGCCGATTTCTCGTTTTTTAATCGTTGATATAAACCTGGTGCACGACGACGTACTTTGAGGCCGCCTGGCAAAATACCTTCGGTACGAATACCCCGATCAATGCACTCATCCATAGTTTTCCAGATGTGCATAAGATTTTTACGAATTTCGTCTTCGCTACGGAAAACTTTTTCGTTTGCTAGCATCAGTGAGCTTATACGTAAGCCGTGCTCATTACAGTGCTTGAGTAGCTCATCGCAACTATCAAAAGGGTAAGGAATTGGTTTGGACGATTGTTCGATTGCTTCTTCTAAGGTTTCCTCAAAATCGGCATCGCGCACAATAAAACCGCCGCCAATCGAGTAATAGAGATCTTTGTAGATAACGTCATTACCTTGGTAGAGACGTAACTCCATCGCGTTAGCATGACGTGGCATGGTTTTGCGGCGATGAAAAACTATTGCACCTTCGCGCGGAAATTTAATTTCATGCTGACCCAACAACGCCAATCGCTGTGATTCTTCGGTGCGCTTTAAAAAGTCATCAACAGTTGTTGTATCAACAGTTTCCGGTTGCTCACCAGCCAACCCAAGAATGACAGCTTTACCAGTTCCATGCCCTTTACCGGTTTGTCCCAATGAGCCGAATAATTCAACGACAATGCCATCGACATTTGATAGCCCAACCGCTTTATCTGCGGCTAACAAAAACTCATAAGCGGCACGCATTGGCCCAACGGTATGCGAGCTTGAAGGACCGATGCCAACTTTGTAGATATCAAACACACTGATCATAAATTAACTATGCTTCCATTAGTCGTTTAAAGGACGATAAATAAGTTGTCGCTCAGGATACACGTGATCAGCTAGTTCACGCAAAATTCCAGCGGTAGCGCCCCAGATGTTTCTTTGCTGATACGGGATAAAGTATACCTGATCGTATATGAAACGCCTTAATCGGTATACAAAATGTTTGTTTTGATGCAAGACTTCACGTAAGGGGACGGTGAAGATTTCAGCAACTTCGCGATGATCACGTTGCAATGGCTGACTTGGATTAATGAGCACCACATAAGGTCGAATTAGAAAATTACTGATGACCGGATAATCATGAAGTTGTCCCACTAGCGTTATATCTTCTGGTAATAAACCAATTTCTTCTTGGGCTTCACGCACTGCTGTGGCGTATAAATCTGCATCATGCGGCTCTTGGCGTCCGCCTGGGAAACTGATTTGGCCGGCATGATGACGTAATTGTGCACTACGCTGAGTCAGTATCACATGTAACTCACCCTGTTGCTCAAATAACGCTACTAATACCGCCGCAGGGCGCAAGCGCTTAATCAACGGGCGCTGAATAAAGGGGGCCGGATGCAGTTGAAAGCGGCGCAAGAATTCATCGCGAGTCATGACGAATTTGACCCAAACTGTTGACTGAGCACAGGGATAATGCGGGCGACTTTATCAAATGTTTCTTGATATTCACTGGCGCAATCTGAATCCGCTACAAGACCTCCGCCGGCCCAACAGTGCACAGCACCTTGTTTATCATCTGTGCGAGTAGCTACTAAGGTTCGAATAGCGATACTTGTATCGGCACGGCCGTGCTGTGAGAAGTAACCAAAACTTCCACAATAATAGCTACGACGGTGTGGCTCGAGTTCATCAATAATTTCCATTGCCCGAATTTTAGGTGCACCGGTAATCGAGCCACCAGGAAAACAAGCCGCGAGTAACTGGATATTTTCATCGGTTGAACTTAATTTGCCGACAACCGTGCTCACGAGGTGGTGGACTGCTGGATAAGATTCAATGGCAAATAGTTTTGGTACTTTCACTGAGTTTGGTAAACATAAGCGGCTCAAATCATTTCGTAATAAGTCGACAATCATGACGTTTTCGGCGCGGTCTTTACTTGAGCATTGTAAGGCTTCAGCAAGCTGACGATCTTGTTCTGCATCGGCCGCGCGTGGACGTGTACCTTTAATCGGCTTGGTTTCGACGTGGCCATGTTCATCAATAGCAAGAAATCGCTCTGGAGATAGTGATAATAGCGAGCCCTGTTCAAGCTGCATAAAAGCCGAGAAGGGGGCGTTGTTGTGCTGTCGAAGTAACTCGTAGGCTTGCCATGTATCGCCTTCGTATAAACTGGTAAATCGTTGGGCAAGATTAATCTGATAACAATCGCCAGCGCGCAAATAACTTTGGACACGCGCGAAATTATCGGCGTAATCAACAGCAGACATATTGCTTTGCCATGATGTCATTAGCCGAAATGGTAATTGGTTGGGTGACTGCGGCGACGGGGATAACCAGAACTGTTTTACTGTCTCAAGTTCTTCTTGCGGCGCCAAAAGCCACGTTTCGCCCGACTGACGATGACGCATCAGTGCCTGCGTATAGAGCCCAACACTTAATTCAGGCAGTGTGATGTCTGCTCGTGCCTCAGATGGCAAGGTTTCTAATGCGCGCCCGGCATCATAGCTCCAAGCACCGGCTAATCCGCCTTGAAATGGCAGTTCACTTGGCCCTTGGTAGGTAGGGAGTGTGGCTAACGCATCTTCAAGTACACGTGGCCAATTTGCGCCTGCTGTTATGATTTGTTGAGGTTGACGGAAGATAAAATCCCATTGACCCGCAGCATGCTCACAGCTATCTAGAAATAGCGCCATAGGTTCATCTTTGCAGCGCCGAAATAGTTCGACAAAAGAATCGGAAATGGTTAATTGAACTGCTTGTAAGGGCACAACATTCTCTCCGTTGCTAATATGCGCACCAGCATACCATAATCTGCTTAGCGGAAGCGTTAACGAAACTAGTCAGCCAGCCGACAAAACGCTATGATAGCGTCAACTTTACGTTACCCCTTGAAATTCGAACCAAGCTAAGTTCCGAGGTATTCATGGCCACAATTCGTCAGGCAGATTTTATCGAGAGTATTGCTGATGCTCTACAGTACATTTCGTACTACCACCCATTCGATTTTGTTCAAGCTCTTGAGAAGGCTTATCACCGCGAGCAGAGCGAAGCGGCAAAAAATGCGATTGCCCAAGTTCTAACCAATTCGCGTATGTCAGCGCAAGGGCATCGTCCAATTTGCCAAGATACCGGTATTGTGACCTGCTTCGTAAAAGTGGGAATGGGTGTGCAATGGGATAAAACTGACTTGACGGTACAGCAGATGGTGGATGAAGGCACTCGACGCGCCTACACCAACCCAGAAAACCCATTGCGCGCATCCATTGTTGCTGACCCAGCTGGCGCGCGTAAAAACACTGGCGATAACACACCAGCGGTTGTGCATATCGATATGGTGCCAGGTGATAAGGTTGAGGTAATGATTGCAGCCAAAGGTGGCGGCTCTGAAAATAAATCAAAAATGGTCATGCTCAATCCAAGCGATAATATTGCTGATTGGGTGGTTGAAACCATGCCCAAATTGGGCGCTGGTTGGTGCCCGCCAGGCATGATCGGTTTAGGCATTGGTGGTACTGCGGAAAAGTCTGCGGTGTTGGCCAAAGAAGCATTAATGGATCCCGTCGATATTCAAGAACTGCTTGACCGTGGCCCTGAAAACGCTGACGAAGAATTACGCTTAGAAATTTATCATCGAGTGAACAAGTTAGGTATTGGTGCACAAGGCTTAGGTGGTGTCACCACCGTGATGGATGTGAAAATTAAAACTGCACCAACGCACGCCGCATCAAAGCCGGTGACGCTAATTCCTAACTGCGCAGCTACCCGTCATGCGCATTTTGTGCTCGATGGTTCAGGCCCTGCAGATTTGCAGCCGCCAAAGTTAGAAGATTGGCCGGATATTACGTTTGAATTGGGTGACGATGCGCGCCGCGTAAACTTGGATACCGTGACGCAAGCGGATATTGAGACTTGGAAAACCGGTGAAACGGTTCTGTTATCCGGCAAAATGCTTACCGGTCGCGATGCTGCGCATAAGCGGATTAAAGATATGCTCGATCGCGGTGAAAAACTGCCGGTAGATTTTACTAATAAATTCATTTACTACGTTGGTCCAGTTGATCCGGTCGGCGATGAAGTTGTTGGCCCTGCGGGCCCAACAACAGCAACGCGGATGGATAAATTTACCGACTTGATGCTCGATAAAACCGGCATCTTAGGCATGATCGGTAAAGCCGAGCGCGGTCCAGCAACAGTCGAAAGCATTAAGCAACATAAAGCGGTTTATTTGATGGCCGTTGGCGGAGCTGCTTATCTTGTTGCGAAAGCAATTAAGAAGGCGCGTGTTGTGGCGTTCGAAGATCTCGGTATGGAAGCCATCTACGAATTTGAAGTAGAAGACATGCCGGTGACTGTGGCAGTTGATAGTACTGGTGAGAATGCGCATGAGACCGGTCCTGCTATTTGGCGTGTGAAACTGGAAGCCGCTGATGCTTAATCTCGAGCTATGGCAACTTATTGCAGCCGTTGCTTCGGCTGCAACGATTGTTGGGCTGGTGGTGTGGTTAGTTCTTGCGCCGCGGAATAAATCGCTGCAACAGGAAGCTTTGCAACAGCAAAGCTTCCTTGAAAACCAACTGCAACAGCTACGAGAGCAAAACGAGCAGTTGCAAGTTAGTTATGAACAGCGGCTGGCGCAGCGTGAGCAACAATTACAGCAAGTTCAGCAGCAACGGAGTGATTTACAAGCCGAGCTAGCCGGCGTTCGTGCTGATTTAAGTGCAAAGCTGCAAGGCGCTGAAGAAAAGCAAAAATTGTTGGAGGCTAGTGAAGAACGTTTGAAGAAAGAGTTTGAACGTTTAGCGCAGCAAATTTTCGAGCAAAAATCAGAGCGCCTGCAGGCGAACAGTAAGCAAACTCTAGAAACAACTTTAGCGCCGTTCAAACAGCAGTTGGAAGCATTCAAGAATCAGGTTACTCAGCAATATACTGAAGAGCTGAAACAGCGTTCTGAACTAACTGCTCAGGTGAACTCGTTACGTGATTTGAATAAGCAAATGGCGGCGGAAGCCGAAGCATTAACTCGAGCTCTAAAGGGTGATACGAAGGCGCAAGGTACTTGGGGTGAAGTTGTACTCGAACGAATTTTGAAGCAATCAGGTTTAACTGAGGGAAATGAATACCATACCCAGTCACATCATAAAGACGACGATGGAAAAACCTTTAAACCGGACGTGGTTGTTCACCTACCAAACGACAAAGATGTCGTGATTGATTCAAAGGTTTCATTAGTCGCTTATGAGCGTTATTTTAACAGCGATAATGACACTGAACGTGACCAAGCACTGACTGAGCACGTCAACTCTTTACGTAACCATATCAAAGGGCTAGGTAAAAAGAATTATCAACAGCTGGACAGCGTACGTACGCTTGATTATGTATTGATGTTCATCCCTATTGAACCAGCGTTTTTGCTTGCCGTTGATCGTGACCCCGAGTTGATTAGATTGGCATTAGACAACAACATCATGCTTGTCAGCCCAACCAATCTGTTGGTTGCATTGCGCACAGTGAACAATATTTGGCAGTACGAATACCAGAATCAAAATGCGCAAGTCATTGCCACTGAAGCAGCAAAATTGTACGACAAGTTTGTCGGCTTTATTGACGATATGCAGAAGATTGGCAACGCCATTGATAGCGTACGCAAACACTATGATGGCGCTATGAACAAGCTTTCAACGGGGCGTGGCAATTTGGTTGGACGTGTTGAAAACTTCCGTAAACTTGGGGTTCAAACATCGAAGCAAATTGATAATAAGTTGCTTAACGATGGCGACACTGACGACGCTGATAACGATTAAAGAACGCGCACAAGTTAATTGTGCGCAACTTTGATAATTTCAATGCGCTGCTGACCTCGTGGGCTATCCCAATCGATCTGTTGCCCTTCTGATAAACCAAGGATAGCCGCTCCGATTGGTGCGAATACCGAAATTCCCTCATCTATCTGGCTCACATCAGACGGTAAACACAACACTTTGGTAAAGGTTGCTCCTGTAGCAATTATCTTAAAGGTTACCTTACTACCTAGCGCAACAACATTCGCTGGTAATGCATCATTCGCTACAACGTTTGCACGAGCTAGCTCACCCTCTAATTCATCTGCACAGTCAGGTAAAGGCTTTGTTGTCGCCAACAATGACTCAATTTGACCGAGATCTTTTTTCGTAATCATAATTTCAGGTTGTTGATTCATATCACATACTCTCTTAAACAAATTAGTGGCGATGTCGTCAATCTGACTTATTCGTAACAACTCATTCGTTACAACATAGCTACCAGCAAGCATCATGCTAAGTAGGCGTTAAACTATAGGAAATTTTATGGTTAATTCTGTACGTTTTGGAGATTCAGCCATGCGCGCCGGACGTATCCGATTACGCCCGGCTCAAATAGGTAAGGTAAGTGTTGTAACGGTATGTTGCGCGTTGCGTAGCGCAAAATAATGGTTCATGATTTTCCTCGAAACAATGTCACTTAATCATAGTGTCAGAAAATTTAAAGGCAAGTAAAAAAGCCTCGCCACTAAATGAGTGGCGAGGCTTTTATTCTAGACAACGCAAGAGAGTCTTTAACGTTGTACGGTACCCCATAAATCGTACTCATCGGCGTGCTCAATTAACACATCGACCTGATCGCCCGGTTGCACATCAAACTCACCATTTAAATACACTAAGCCATCAATTTCCGGCGCATCGGCATAACTACGACCAATTGCACCTTCTTCATCAACTTCATCAATTAATACGCTCAGTGTACGACCAATCTTCGCCTGTAGGCGTGCTGCGCTAATTTCTTGTTGAACTTCCATAAAGCGTGCATAACGTTGCTGCTTCACTTCTTCCGGAACTGGGTCAGGCAATTCATTGGCTTTGGCACCTTCAACATCGGAATAGGTAAAGCAACCAACGCGATCGAGTTGTGCATCGCGTAAAAATTGCAATAACTCTTCAAATTCTTCTTCAGTTTCTCCGGGGAAACCTACAATGAAAGTACTGCGAATGGTTAGATCTGGACAGATTTCGCGCCATTTGCGAATACGCTCTAACGTGCGATCAGCCGAACCTGGACGCTTCATTAGCTTCAAAATACGCTTATTGGCATGTTGTAGAGGAATATCCAAGTACGGCAGTAGTTTACCTTGTGCCATTAATGGAATCACGTCATCTACGCTTGGGTATGGGTATACGTAATGTAGACGAACCCAAATTCCTAGTTGCCCAAGAGCTTCGCATAGCGCGAGCATACTGGTTTTAACTGGTTGACCTTCCCAGAACCCGGTTTTGTGTTTCACATCGACACCATAAGCGCTGGTGTCTTGTGAAATGACCAGTAACTCTTTAACGCCTGCATTAGCAAGACGTTGTGCCTCGCTTAATACATCGCCGATAGGTCGGCTGACAAGATCACCGCGCATGCTTGGAATAATGCAAAATGTACAGCGGTGGTTACAGCCTTCAGAAATTTTTAAGTACGCAAAATGGCGCGGGGTTAGTTTCACCCCTGTTTCAGGTACGAGGTTCTCAAAAGGGATCTGCGCCGGTTTGGGTACGTATTGATGAACGTGACCCATAACTTCCTCATACGCGTGAGGACCAGTGATGGCAAGCACATTCGGGTGCACTTCCCGAATTTCATCGTCTTTTGCGCCAAGACAGCCGGTGACAATCACCTTGCCATTTTCGTTAAGCGCTTCACCAATAGCATCGAGTGATTCTTGCACTGCAGAATCAATAAAGCCACAGGTATTCACAATGACCATGTCAGCGTTATCGTAACTATTTACAATGTCGTAACCTTCGGTACGAAGCTGGGTGAGAATTCGTTCGGAGTCGACTAGGTTTTTCGGGCAGCCTAAGCTGACAAAGCCAATTCGTGCAGTAGCTTCATTGGATGCAACGGAAGTAGGCTGGAATTTTTCAACGGTCATGGTGCGCTCAATTAGTTACAAATAAACAATCGAGCGCAATTATATCATGGTTATTTTAACTGGTACTAATTGCTACTGGCACTAGTTTCAAGCCAAAGCCCTTGTGCTTGATTGAAGTGAGGGTTGTTTTGCACTTCGGGAATAACCTCGTTGATGCGTCGCACTGTTTCGTCGCCCCAAGCATTCTTGGTGCAAGCAACAGCTCCAACGATGACGTCGTTGGCTAGCTGAGAGATCGGAATAAATGCTAAAGAACGACCTTCGGTCTCTTCATAAAATCGCTCTACCATTGGGTAATCGATTGTAAAATCCAAACGTTTACTAAGTATCATCGACATCATGCTGGTATTTGCAGTATCCCCCGAAACATCGATGTGCTGCGTCGTACCAATGATATGTTCTTCGAGTAAGGGCTGTAATTTGCCATAAAGTCGGCCAACGGGTTGACCAAAACGATACATTCGATCTTGAAGTAAGCGCTCCAGATCAATGGGATTGCCATACTTCTCAGTGAGTTCAGAAACGAGACTGGGTCGAGTAATAATGCCGTGCGTAGGGTAATTGTGGGTTGGTTCTGAAAAAGCAATGAGCCTTTGCTCGTTAGCTCGATGAATCATACATGGAAAACAGATGTTTTTTTCCTGTTCCCACAACATACCAATTCGTAGCTGCGGTAAATATTCAATTTTATGATTGGTATTGGGCATCGCTTCAATAAATGCGTCGACTAACGCATCGCAAAGCCCTTGTTTGGCATAAGGCCCTGTCACGATGTGAAAGGGCGGAGCAATATTTGCGGCCCATACAATCTCGTGTGGTTCGGCCTTAGCTGAGTGGGGCCAAGCCCAACCCGCTAACATCATAATAAAACTGAGTAATAATCCTTTATATTTCATCTCAAAGTGCAACGTTCAATTATTGTTATAAAAATAATAGTCATTCCCGTTATTGATTACTAGACTCATTCATCGCAGATTGTATGTGATCCACCCACATTGCTGTTGCGCCACACACAGCAATTGGAATCATCATCAAATTAATCAATGGGATACTTGATAGCACAGCGACGATACAGCCAAATGACAAACTCTTACCAGAGCGTTGCCACAATTCATAGCGCATTGTTCTGAATGGAACTTTGTGATTGTCAAAAGGGTAGTCGGCATATTGAATAGTCATCATCCAACCGCCAAATAGGAACCACAAAATTTGCCCTAAAATAGGCACAAAAAGCAGTAATAGACCAAAGCCGATGAGGCGTGGAAGAAAATAAAGAATTTTTTGAAATTCACGCATGATAATTCTGGGAATGTCTCGAATCATTCCGGCAACGCCACCATCAATAGGCCCCTTGCCAGTAAGCTTAAGTTCAACTTGTTCAGCGAGCAGACTATTGAATGGCGATGCAATGATGTTGGCGACACTAGTAAAGGTCAGTGCAAAAATTAATACAATGCCAATCACAATTAGGGGCCATAGAATGACTTCCAGCCAGTATAAATAGCTTGGTAACCATGCCATTAATTTTTCAACACCGATTGTGGTGTAATGAAATGTTGCGTAAATAGCGACGCTAAAGAGAAGAATATTGATAGTCAGTGGAATAAGTACGTAGCGGCGCAGTCCTTTTTGAAAGGCAAGCTCAAACCCTCGCTGAATATAACTACCGCCAAATTCGCTATAGACTTGCATGATGATTCCTTAATCAATCGAATGATTTTTTGCTACGTTGACTGGTTATCAAACAGTTTACCAACGTAGATGGATTGATTATAACCTGCGAAACGATTACTAATTTCTTGAAAATGTAAGCGTTAGTTAATCATTCTAGAACGTGTAAAGCTATTACAAAATTGCGGATTATCTGCTAATGTCGATGCGATGTTTAAACACGGGATGTTTCTTCTTTTTGGTAGCGAAATGACAACGATTATAAATGCGCCTAAAACATATTAAACTGGTTGGTTTTAAGTCGTTTGTAGACCCCACCAAGGTTCCATTTCCACATCAGATGACGTGCGTAGTTGGGCCTAATGGTTGTGGCAAATCAAACGTCATAGATGCGGTTCGCTGGGTTCTAGGAGAGAGCTCGGCGAAAAATCTGCGTGGCGATGCCATGACGGATGTCATATTCAATGGCTCAAGCTCTCGCAAACCGGTCTCTCAAGCAAGTGTCGAACTGGTATTCGACAATGCATCGGGGCGTATTCAGGGCGAGTATGCAAATTATGCGGAGATTTCAGTCAAGCGCTTGGTTACCCGCGATGGCCGTTCAGATTATTTCCTCAACAACAGTAAATGCCGTCGTCGTGATATCACCGATTTATTCTTAGGAACCGGCCTCGGCCCGCGTAGTTATGCCATTATCGAACAAGGTATGATTTCGCGACTCATTGAATCTAAGCCACAAGAGCTGCGAATTTTTATTGAAGAGGCGGCGGGCATTTCGAAGTATAAAGAACGTCGGCGCGAAACCGAAAATCGCATGCAACACACCCGCGATAACCTTGATCGCTTAAATGATGTTCGTGATGAGTTAGGTAGCCAACTCGACAAACTGCAGCGACAAGCTGCCGCGGCACGGCGGTATAAAGACCTCAAAGCACAAGAACGAAAATACAAAGCTGAGTTGCAAGCGTTGCGATGGCTAGCACAAGAACAACAAGCTGAACAAATTCGAGCGACGATTCGTGAGCAAGAAACGGAGCTTGAACGTTGGTTAGCTGAGCAACGCGGTAGTGAGCGCGGTACACTAGAACTGCGTGAGCAAGCCGAAGAAACCAAACAAAAATTAGATGCTATTCAACAGCAGTTCTATCAGCTTGGTAATGACATCACTCGTCATGAACATGAGTTGCAGGGGGTGCGTCAGCAGCAACAGCAGCGCGAGCAACGTCGACACCAGCTGCAGGCAGAGCTAACCCAGCTCGAACAGACGTTACAAGATGATAAAACGCAGTGGCAGGAACTTGAACAGCAGCGCGAGGAACTTGCACCAGAAGTGGAATTGGCTGAGCAACAGCTGCAAGAAACTCAAGCTCGACTCGAATTAGAAGAGCAGGCGTGGTTGCAGTGGCAGGATGACTATCAAATCCATTTAAATGAATTGCAGCGCCAGCGCGACCAGCAGCAACAAGTGCAACTGCAACAGCAACGCGTGGATCATCAGATACAACGTCACCAAGATGAATTACAGCGTACCACCGCCGAATTAATCGAGCTGCAGCAACAGCTTGCCGAAGTTTCGGATACTAAATTACAACAACAAACGGACGAATTATCGTTTACCCGCGAAGAACTCCAGGAGCAATTGCGCGAAACAGATGCAAGGATCGCCGCTACCGTCGCCAATATCGAACAGCTTAACGTTCAACGAGATCAGCTCCAAAGTACACAGCAACAATTGATAGGGCGGCAAAGCTCGCTTGAGCATTTACTTCAAGCAGCGCAAGCGGAGGATTGGCCAACGGCTGTTCGCCAGTGGCTGCTAGAGCAAGGCATTGAGCCACTAGGGCAAGTACGTGAGCTGTTTCAAGTTAATGCAGACTGGCAGTTAGCATCTGAACAGGTCGTGGGCGACTGGCTCGACGCTTGGGTATTGAAAGACCGCCCACAGCATTGGCCCAACCATTTGGGCGCCAAGCTTGTTGTATTACAGAATGAGAAAGTTAATCAAGGCAGTCTAGCTGAACAAGTTTCGGGGCCGCTACGACACTGGCAGATACTCAATCAGATCAGCTGCTCTGGCGATACCAATGCGGCGGCTGATGTGTCCTCTGTCGCAATGATTAATCAGTTAGGACAGCGCTGGTCTATTGCTGGTTATCAAGCACCGCAAGTAGCGGCCGAAAATAGCCAGATTGCGCAGCAACAAGAGTTACAGACCGTCGTTGTTGAGTTAGACAAACTTGAACAGCAACTCATGGCGGTAAATGAAACGCTAGCACAAGCGAAGTCAACAAATGCCGAATTACAGCAGTTACGTGAGCAGCAGCGTGAACAGTTAAGTGAAATTCAAGGGCAGTTGCTTAGTTGTACAGAGAAGCTTCAGTGGCAACAGCGGCAACGCGATATCGTGGTTGGTAAGCAGCACGACCTTGAAGAGCGACAAGTCGTGTTAAAACAGAAGCTTGAAGAACTTCAGGTTGAACTGCAAGAATTGTCGGAGCAACATGAGTTGTTGCATGAGCCGCAGCAGCATAGCGAAGACGGGGATTGGCAAGAGCGTCGCGCTCAACTTCAAGCCGCTCGCCAGCAAGCCCAGAATGCGTTAAACGTGGCGCAAAAGACGCATCAGGAGTTAATGTTACAAGCTCAGCAAATTGAGTCTCAACGACATCATTTGCAAACGCTGATGAGTCGAATCGAAGCCCAGCAACAGCAAACTCAAGAGCAACTCAAAATGATAGGCGAACCTGACGTTGATAGTCAGGAGCAATTGGAAATGTTGGCGTTACAACTCGAAGAGCTTATTCAACGGCGAGAACAAGTCGATGAAGAGCGTCGAGAATGGGCGAATCGTCTCAGTGAGCAAGAGGCACAAATTCGAGAAATTAGTTCCGGTGCACAAGGGGTGCAAGGGCAAATTGAGAAAGTACGCGCTAAACTGCAAAGTAGCCAAATGGAATTAGCAGCGTTACAGGAACGCACGCGCAACGTATTGGCTGTGCTTCAAGAAATGCAGCAACCGTTAAAACCGGTACTCGAGCAGCTATCAGAAGAAGCTGATGAAAAAGCTTGGCAAGCAGAACTTGAGCGTTTACAGAACTCGATTCAACGTTTGGGTGCCATTAACTTAGCTGCCATTGAAGAAGCAGAAGTTCTGGCAGAGCGAAAAGAATATTTAGATCAACAACATGAAGATTTATCATCGTCTTTAGAAACGCTTGAAACCGCAATTCGTAAAATTGATAAAGAAACGCGCCAGCGTTTTCGAGCAACCTATGATGCGGTAAATAGTGGTTTACAGGAGCTATTTCCAAAAGTGTTTGGCGGCGGCAGTGCTTATCTCGAATTAACCGACGATGATTTGCTCGAAACCGGTGTCACGATTATGGCGCGACCACCCGGAAAGAAAAACAGCACAATTCATTTGCTTTCGGGTGGTGAAAAAGCATTAACAGCTTTATCATTAGTTTTTGCAATTTTTAGATTGAATCCAGCGCCGTTCTGTTTACTTGATGAAGTGGATGCGCCTCTGGATGATGCCAACGTTGGGCGTTTCTGTCGACTCGTCGAAGAAATGTCGGCGACGGTTCAATTTATTTATATCAGTCATAATAAGGTGGCGATGGAGATGGCGTCGCATTTGGCTGGGGTTACCATGCAAGAAGCCGGCGTATCACGGCTAGTCGCAGTGGATATAGACGAAGCCGTGGCGCTCACAGAAGCGTCCTAATATAAAAACGAATAAGCAAGTGAGTAGCATGTTATGAGTACGATGCAGATTGTGTTTAGTATCATCGGATTAGTGCTAATTGCCGCAATTGTGGGGCATGGTGTGTGGACGATTCGCCGTAATGAAAAGCTTCAACGTGAGCGCGCGGCAGCCGTTGAACAAAAACGCCAGCGGGCAAGTGCAGGTGATTTTGATGATGATGGTATTGGCGAAGTACGGGTTGTTAAACGCACGGCGGGTACTTCAGCTGAGAGCGGTACATCCATCAACAAGCCTGAGCGGCGCAGCGATGCCTCGGAGACTGAAAAACCGATAACACCAAAACAAGAGCGCCCGCAATCTGCAACTCCAACAATACGTGCCACCGAAGACGATGGCGAGTTAGATTTGCCTGAAGTCAATGTCGAAGCGGAGGAGGTTCACGCACGTTCATCAACATCGAAGACTGAACCGAAACCAGCACCGAAGAAAGCAGAAAAGGCCGAAACAAGCCCGCAGCCAGCGCAGCAAAGTATGGATTTGCCGCTTGAGCGCAATGATGACGAACCGATTATTACCGAAGAACCTGAAGAGGTTATCGTATTGCACGTAACGGGTAATATTGAAGGGGCAATCTTATTACAGCAAATGACCGAACTTGGCTTTAAGTTTGGTGACTTTGATATTTTCCATCGCCATGTTGATACGGCTGGCAATGGCCCTGTACTTTTTAGTCTAGCGAACATGTTTAACCCAGGCAGCTTCAATATCGATACCATCGAAACATTTCATACAGAAGGTGTCGCATTATTTTTGGCGTTGCCGATTAAAAGTAACTCATTGCAGGCCTTTAACATGATGCACAACGCCGCGGTGAAACTGGCCGCGGCGGTAGGTCGCGGTCAAGTACTTGACGAACATCGCAATCCTTTAACGCGGCAGGCCTTGCAGCACATTCATCAGCGTATCCGCGAGTTCGAACGTAAACGTCTAATTAAGCAAAACTAGTCATGACCAAAGATTTATTTGATGATGCGTCGCAAGCGTCGCCAGAACAAGAGCGGCGTGCCGCTTATTTACGTGACCTCTTAACTCGCTATAACCGTGAATACTACGAGCTTGATGAGCCCTCAGTGCCCGATGCAGAATATGATCGGTTGTTCCGAGAGCTGCAGCAATTAGAGCAGGATTATCCAGAGTTATGGCATCCCGATTCACCCACGCAAAAAGTCGGTGGGCAGGCATTAGATGCTTTTACTCAGGTTGAACATGAAACACCGATGTTGAGCCTTGATAACGCATTTTCAGAAGAAGAGTTTAATGCGTTTGTAAAAAAAATTACTGAGCGCCTTGATAGCGCCAATGATATTGCATTTTGTTGCGAGCCTAAGCTAGATGGTGCTGCGGTTAGTCTCCTTTATGAGAAGGGTGTGCTGGTTCGTGCTGCCACGCGCGGTGACGGACAAACTGGTGAAGATATTACCGCCAACGTACGCACGATTCGAAATGTTCCTTTGCAACTTGTAGAAGACTTTCCGGTGCGGCTCGAAGTGCGTGGCGAAGTGTTCATGCCAACCCATGCCTTCGAACAATACAATCAAAAGGCCGCTGCCGCTGGCGAGAAAACATTTGCCAATCCACGTAATGCTGCGGCCGGCAGCTTGCGCCAACTCGATAGTCGTATTACCGCCCGTCGACCGTTGCATTTTTATGCATATAGCATGGGTGTCGTTAGTGAAGATTCTGAGTTAGCTCCAACGCACTTTGAGCGTTTACAGCAATTACAGCGTTGGGGGTTGCCAATTAGTGAGGAAATTACGGTCGTTGAAAAGGCCACAGGATGTTACACCTACTATCAGGATATTCTGCAGCGCCGTGAAAATTTGCGCTACGAAATAGATGGCATTGTGCTCAAGGTAAACTCGATTGCTTTGCAAAATGATTTAGGTTTTGTATCGCGAGCGCCGAGATGGGCAATCGCATGGAAATTCCCAGCTCAAGAAGAACTAACCATTATTCGGGGCGTTGATTTTCAAGTAGGACGTACCGGCGCAATTACGCCAGTCGCTCGCTTGGAACCAGTGGCTGTGGGCGGGGTGACCGTTTCAAATGCAACGTTGCATAACGCTGATGAAATAGCGCGGCTCGACATTCGTATCGGCGATACAGTGATTATTCGCCGCGCCGGTGATGTAATTCCGCAAGTTGTTCAGGTGGTTCATGAACGCCGTCCTGAACATGCCGAGTTAATTGTATTTCCGCAACATTGTCCCGTATGTGAGTCGCATATCGAACGCGCCGAAGGTGAGGCCGTGGCTCGTTGTACTGGAGGACTTATCTGTGCAGCCCAACGTCGTGAGGCGTTAAAACACTTTGCATCACGTAAGGCGATAGATATCGATGGGTTAGGTGACAAATTAATTGAACAATTGGTAGAACGTGACTGGGTTAAGTCGCCCGCAGATTTATATCGCCTTCGTGTACGTGAGCTGGCTCACTTGCCGCGGATGGGGGAAAAATCTGCTGAAAAAATAGTTGCTGCTATCGGTGCAAGTAAACAAACAACATTACCGCGCTTTTTATACGCTCTCGGCATACGAGAAGTTGGCGAAGCTACGGCGGCTAACTTAGCAACTCACTTTAGTGAGTTATCCCTTATCGCTGAGGCCACACTCGAGCAGCTAGAGCAAGTTAATGATGTCGGAGCGATAGTTGCTAGTCATATATATCAGTTTTTCCGAGAGCCGCATAATCAGCAAGTCATTGACGAGTTAATTGAGCTTGGAATTCAATGGCCTGCGGTTGAAAAACTTGCCGAAAGTGAAGCGACATTGTCCGGAAATACTTATGTTTTAACAGGTACGTTAACGCAAATGACGCGCGATGAGGCGAAACAAGCACTGCAAGCGAGAGGGGCAAAAGTTTCGGGAAGTGTGTCGGCAAAAACAACAGCGGTTATTGCTGGTGATAATGCGGGTTCTAAACTAACGAAAGCGGAGCAACTGGGCGTGACAATTTTGAGTGAGGCCGATTTAATCGACCTCCTCAAGTAATTCTTAAGACTGTGTATTGAGCCGGGTTACATCGACATATAACTTGAGTTGTTGACCCGGTTGCAAATAATTACTACGGCTAATTTGGTTCCACTTCTCAATATCATTAATTGTGACATTGAATCTCGATGCGATACGAGCAAGCGAATCGCCGGAACGAACTTTATAATTGAGACTGCGAACCACACCAGATGGCTTTTCGGATTGCGGTAACCAGACGACAAGTTTTCTTCCCGGCCGCAACGGATCGGTCGGTGCCATGCCATTCCAGCTTGCTAATTTACGTAAGTTGACATTGTACTCTCGGCTAATATCCCAAAGCGTGTCGCCACGTACAACTTCGTGTTCAACTTTGTAAGCACCTCGAGACTGTGACTGTTTGGTCACTAATCGTTGGTCTGCAGATAAGCTGTAATCATCGAGATCACGGGTAGCAACCGGCACGAGTAAATGATCGCCAGCGCGAATGATATGCCCTGAAATATTGTTAGCCTGCTGAATCGCTTTCGCTGTGGTGTGGTATTGCTTGGCGATAACGAGCAAACTTTCGCCAGATTTCACTTTATGACGTGTCCACTGAACAAGGTCTTTGTTATCTGCCGTTGTTAACCACGCTTGCAGTTTCTCGGCATGCTCAATCGGAAGTAATAACCGATGAGGACCAATTGGGTCGGTCGCCCAGCGGTTATACGCCGAGTTGTAATGATGTAACGTGTCTAAGTCGAGCTCAGCCATTTCCGCTGCTTTTGCTAAATCGATTTGGCTTTGCGCTTCAACTATCGCTAGATACGGTTTATTGTCGATAGGGAGCCAGTGCTGCGCATAGTCATCGTAGTTTTTCAATATATCGGCTAATGCAAGCAATTTAGGCACATAGGCTCGGGTTTCGCGCGGTAAATCGAGCGACCAAAAATCGGTTGGTTTGCCTGCTCGTTTATTCTTACGAATGGCGTTAGCAACGCGACCTTCGCCTGAGTTATAAGCTGCGAGTGCATGCAGCCAGTCGCCGTCAAAACGTTTTTGCAGTGCATCCAAATAATCCAGCGCCGCATGGGGCGCTGCGTAAACATCGCGGCGTCCGTCATACCACCAGTTGATCTCGAGGCCATAATGGCGTGCTGTTCCGGGTATAAATTGCCAAACACCTGCGGCACGACCGTGAGAGTATGCGAACGGGTCAAACGCACTCTCGACTATCGGTAACAATGCCAATTCGAGGGGCATGTTACGTCGCTCTATTTCGTCAACAATTAAATACATAAAAGGTTGTGCGCGCTTAGCTACCCGTTCCATGTACGTTGGATTATTGAGATACCAGTTACGTTGACTGACGAGGCGCGGAACTTCTGGCGCTTCGAATGTAAGCTGCCGTTTAATTCGTAACCACAAATCAGCTTCTTGTTGCGGCGTTAATTCAACCTCGGCCACTTCGCTAATAGTTTCTTGCTTCGTTTCGGAATCTTCATCAACCGGCGATGCAACGGGCACTTCCGGTATTGTTTGTACGGCTACATCGACCGCTTCCGATTCATTTTGCCACGGAAAAGAAGAGCAACCACTGAGAATGCTTGAAGATATTGCGATAGCTAACCATTTTTTCATGTAATCATTCCAAAACTCTAAATTGCTGGCAGTTTACGGGATTAGAACTGGTCTTTCCACTGTCGTAATCGAGCAAAATGGTCAACCGTTGTTGCCCGCAAGAACGGATTAATCTGTTTTTCGAGGCCAATTGTGCTGGGTAATGTCTTTAACCCATGTTCACGTAATGCCTTCACCTGCTCGCTATATTGCTGGATTTCCTGGTTTTCAGGTTCGGCAGCAAGAGCAAACTCGAGGTTTGCGGCAGTATACTCATGAGCACAATAGACGTTGGTTGAGTCGGGGAGTTCAGCTAAGCACTGTAAAGATTTGTGAAACTGTTCAGGAGTACCTTCAAACATGCGTCCACAACCAGCTGAGAACAATGTATCTCCGACAAAAGCATGGCCAGGGGTATAGAAACAGATATGGTCGAGGGTATGTCCAGGGGTGCTAAATACGGTGTATTCGCGATCGTCCCCAGCAACTGAAAATCGGTCAAGGTGGTCTAATGGATGAGAGACTCCCTGAATATGTCCGCCCTTAGGTCCATAAACCGGAACTCGATGATCTTTTAATAGATCGATTAAGCCGTTGGTATGATCCCAATGATGGTGGGTAATAAAGAACGCCATAATCCCTACATCGTGGCCACGTAACCAATCGCGTACAGGCTCAGCTTCGCCTGGGTCAACAATAATCGCGTCAGCACCAGTGTATGGCTGAATTGCCCAAATGTAGTTATCATCAAAGGCAGGAATGGCCGCTACATGCATGAAGTCACCTAAAAGTTAAATGGGTATTAACACTTTATAGGTGCAGATTATAAAGGGGGCAAGCAATGATGTTAATGCCAGCACGTCGGGCGAGCGCCGCGACGGCTCCAACTAGTTGGTTGCAACTACCTCATGGTGAGTGGATGAGGGCGGAATTGAGTAAGGCATTGGCACCGCATTGTGCCAAGGTGTTTGGTTATTACTTTGCCCGCGTTGGGCAACTCGCCAAAAGCGTAGAGCTACCAGACTTGCGCGTTCAACATCAATTTTCAGCAGCTCTTACCGGGGAAGCTAATATCCGAACCGATCTTGAATACTGGCCATTTGCTGAGGGAGTACTTGATGCGATCATGATGATCGGTCAACTTGAATTTGAGCGAGATCCACACCAAGTACTAAGAGAGTTAAGTCGCAGTCTTATTGCAGATGGGCACATTATTTTAGCGGGCTTTAACCCACTCAGCCCAGCCATTATGACTGGTGTATGGCCAGCAAATGTAAAAAAGTTACCTTGGTGTGGGCGGTATTTTAGTAAAGCACGTATTAATGATTGGCTAGCTCTGTTAAATTTTGAAATTATTGATAGCGGTTATGTTGCACCAACGATGATGTTTTCGAAAACGGCTTCGGCGAGCGTAGGTTTAACGCATGTATCTCGATTCATTCCGCAAGTTGGTGCCATGTACTACATCGTCGCTAGAAAACGAGAGTTTCCGTTAACGGTGATTCGTCACAAGCAGCGAGCTAAGCCGCACGTGAATGCAGTACCGTTAGCGAACCGAATTAAATCACCTGATATGGAACCTAAATAGGAGTTGTTGATGTTAAGTTCACAGGAGTTATGCGCACAGGCGCGTTCAAATGTTTCTGAAATTGATGTTCACGAATTACAGCAAAAGATTGCTGAAGGCGCACGCGTGGTCGATGTGCGTGAGCCAGGTGAGTTCGCCGCTGGTCATATTCGCCAAGCCGTAAATATGCCGCGAGGTGTTCTAGAAATGCAGATTAATCAACACCCAGCAGTAGCAGGTTATGACGATGCACTGCAGCGTATTGCCGCAGAGCCGCTTTATTTGATTTGTCGATCAGGGGGGCGCTCAGCCTTAGCCGCGGAATCACTTGTTCGTATGGGATTCGATCAAGCTAAAGTGATTTCAGTTGCTGGTGGTATGCAAGCTTGGGAAGAGGCTAAATATCCGCAGGTGGCTGGCGAGTAATTAATCATTCGGTACAAATCCCGTGTCGTCAAGAAGCTTTGAACTTTCAGCGGCGGCGCGGGCTAATTCATCGCAACGTTCGTTTTGCGGATGACCGTTATGGCCTTTTACCCAGTCCCAACGAATTGTATGACGTTGGCAGGCTGCATCCAGTGCTTGCCATAAATCGGCATTCTTTACTGGTTTTTTAGCGGATGTGCGCCATCCATTTTTCTTCCAGTTATGTATCCACGTTTGAATCCCCTGACGCAGGTATTGACTATCGGTGGTTAAGATCACATCGCAGGGTCTTTTAAGCGCTTCTAAACCTTTGATCGCGGCTAGCATTTCCATTCGATTATTGGTAGTTAATTTGTAGCCAGCAGACAGCTCTTTTCTATGTTCACCATACTCAATAACAATTCCGTACCCGCCAGGACCAGGGTTGCCAAGGCATGAGCCGTCGGTATAGATATGCACTTTCTTAGACATGAGAGCGTTACTCGTTATTCGTTATTCGTTATTCGTCATTCGAAAAACCGAGTCTAACAGATATATAGATTAAAGTGCGTTAGATAATTTTAAATGTATTTACTTGTTCCAATTCGATAAAACAAGCACACTAACAACGAACAACGAACAACGAATAACGAATAACGAATAACGAATAACGGAATCACCATGCGACAGATAGTTCTTGATACAGAAACCACAGGTTTAGACCCCGCACAAGGGCACCGCATTATTGAAATTGGTGCGGTAGAAGTGATTCGTCGAAAGCTTACCGGTCGCACCTTCCATGTTTATATCAATCCGCAGCGCGTGGTTGAACAAGAAGCGATAGAAGTTCACGGTATTACAAATGAATTTCTTGAAGACAAGCCGGTGTTTGCGCAAATCGCGGATGAATTCCTCGCATTTATTGAGGGTGCTGAGTTAGTGATTCATAACGCAGCGTTTGATGTGGGGTTTATTGACCATGAATTTCGACTGCTTCGCAACGGGATTGGGAAAACAACAGATTACTGTACAGTCCTTGATACCTTAATGCTGGCGCGTGAAAAGCGACCAGGGCAGAAAAACAACCTCGACGCTCTGTGTCGAGCCTATGGCATTGATAACTCTAATCGTACGTTCCACGGCGCATTGTTAGATGCGGAGTTGTTGGCTGATGTCTATCTGATGATGACAGGTGGCCAAACCAAACTTGAATTAGCAGCACAAAACAAAAATGCGCAAGGTGCACAAAGCAGTGGTTGGACACGTATTGAAAATAAGCCGCCACTGAAAGTCGTGCGGGCAACGGCTGAAGAAGAGCAACAACATCAAGCTCGTTTAAAGTTAATTGAGAATTCGATTTGGTCATAAAACATCTTGTTTTTGACTGTTTTGACGATTTTTCATGCAAACGAATCAAAAGTTGAAAAAAAAGGTTGACGATAGAATCCGGCGCTCGTAATATTCGCTCCGCATTCAGGGGGACCCATCCGGGAAACTCGGAATTAGGAAAGCGGAGCGGTAGTTCAGTTGGTTAGAATACCGGCCTGTCACGCCGGGGGTCGCGGGTTCGAGTCCCGTCCGCTCCGCCACTTTCCTAAAATTGGTTTCATACCGCTGCGGAGCGGTAGTTCAGTTGGTTAGAATACCGGCCTGTCACGCCGGGGGTCGCGGGTTCGAGTCCCGTCCGCTCCGCCATTTCAAACGATTATCTTTTCTATATTGGAGTGTCGTGCGATGAGTTTGGCTAACGCCTGCTTGACGTGTGGGGCTTGCTGCGCGTCTTATCGTGTGTCGTTTTATTGGGGCGAAGCTACTGGCGCTCCGGAAGGCTATGTTCCAAGCGAACTGACCGAATCTTTTCATCCCCATTTGTTGTGCATGCAAGGCACCAATCAGAAAAAACCTCGTTGCGTTGCACTTGAAGGCAATGTTGGGCAACAAGTCAGCTGCTCTATTTACGCCAATCGACCTAGCCCATGTCGCGAATTTGATATGTCGGTGAACGGTTCTAATCCTTATTGTGATAAAGCCCGTGCAAAATATGGCCTAAGTCAGCTTATTCCTGTGCAAGAAGTAGCCTAGAAGCCAGCAGATTGGGGCAAATTGTTACAATTGTGCCATGAACGGCTCTTGAGCGTTGCTGCTAGGAGGGGTACATTAGTACGGTTAAATACAATCACAAGGGAGAATCATTATGCGCAAGAGCCTCATCGCTGTTGCTATTGGTGCGGCATTAACGGTTGCCGCATGTTCAGATAAAGATGCAACACAGCAAGTAACTGACACTGCACAAACTGAACAGTCGCAGACTCAACAAGCGCAGTCTGCTGAATTTAATCAAAGCAATCCATTCTATGCAGAGAGCACACTGCCATACAATGCTCCTGACTTTTCAAAGATTAAATTTGAGCACTATAAGCCAGCTTTCGAAGCTGGTATGGCTGAACATGCTGAAGAAATTTTGGCTATCGCAACGAATCCTGAAGCACCAACGTTCGAAAATACCATTGTAGCGATGGAAAAATCAGGTGCATTGCTAGGCCGTGTCTCTTCAGTGTTTTATAACGTCGCGGGCTCTAATGGCAACGATGATACGCGTGCACTGCAAGGTGAATTAGCACCAAAAATGGCTGCGCACCGTGACAACATTATGTTGAACCCTGAATTGTTTGCGCGCGTGAAAGCTGTTTATGAAAACCGTGACAGTCTTGAAGGCGAAGCACTGCGTTTGGTTGAAGATACTTACAAAGGTTTTGTTCGTGCTGGCGCTGAACTAAACGACGAAGCGAAAGCACAAATTCGTGAAATTAATAGCGAAATTTCATCTTTAACCACCGAGTTTCAACGTAACCTGATGAATCTTGCAAAAGAGAACATGGTTGTTGTTGATGATAAAGCACAGCTTGCTGGTTTGAGTGATGCAGAAATTAAGCAACTTGCAGATGCTGCAGCAGCGGCAGGTCATGAAGGTAAGTATGCTATTTCTATTACTAACACGACACGTCAGCCGATTCTTTCATCGCTAGAAAATCGTGAATTGCGTCAACGCGTATGGGAAGCATCAGCTTACCGCGGTACGGGTAATACTGAGACGGACAACCGCCCATTAGTGAAGCGTCTTGCTGAGTTGCGTGCCGAAAAAGCTCAGCTTTTAGGTTACGATAACTGGGGTAAGTACGTACTTGAAACTAGCATGGCCGGTACGCCAGAAGCTGCGCAAAAAATGCTGCGTGATTTGGTACCAGCGGTAGTTAGTAATGTTGAAGCGGAGAAAGCCGAAATCCAAGCGATGATTGACGCAGAAGGCGGCGACTTCGAAGTACAGCCGTGGGATTGGGCATACTATGCGGAAAAAGTACGCGCTGAAAAATATGCGCTAGACGCTGAAGAAGTGAAGAAATACTTTGAATTCAACCGTGTTGTTGAAGATGGTGTATTCTTTGCAATGAACCAGCTTTTCGGTATTACCTTTGATCAGCGTGACGATATTCCAACCTACGGTGACAACATACGCGTATACGAAGTCAAAGATATCGATGGTGAAACACTTGGCTTATTCTACGGCGATTGGTTTACCCGTGATGGTAAGCGTGGTGGAGCATGGATGAGTTCATTTGTTAGTCAATCAAACTTGCTTGATCAGAAGCCAGTCATCTTGAACAACCAAAACATTAAAAAAGCAGCGGAAGGCCCAACCTTCTTGAGCTTTGACGAAGTAAGCACCATGTTCCATGAGATGGGCCACGGTCTTCACGGTATGTTCTCGGATGTAATGTATCCATCATTGGCTGGTACATCAGTATCGCGTGACTACGTAGAGTTCCCGTCAACTTTCCAAGAAGACTGGATGTTGAACGAGAAAGTGTTGAATAACTTTGCGAAACACTATGAAACTGGCGAGCCAATGCCAAAAGAGTTGTTGGATAAAGTGATGGCGGCGAAGAACTTTAACATGGGCTACGACACGCTTGAGTATATTGCGTCGGCTCTGTTGGACTTCGAATACCATACGTTAACGCCGGAAGCTGCGGCGAGCATTGAAGACGTAGCAGCTTTTGAAGCAGCAGCGTTAGAGCGCAATGGCGTTGCTGTTGATGCGGTGCCACCACGTTATAAGTCAACTTTCTTTGCCCACGTATTTGCTGGTGGTTACTCAGCTGGTTACTATGCTTACATGTGGTCTGAAATTTTGGCTGCTGATGCATTCAAATATATGCAAGAGCAAGGTGGCTTGACGCTGGAAAATGGTCAGAAATTCCGCGACACGATTTTGTCGAAAGGGAACAGCAAAGATCCAATGCAGCAATACATTGATTTCCGTGGTCAAGAACCTACCGGTGAAGCTCTTCTAGAGCGCCGTGGTTTAACGGCACCGAAAATCGATTAACAAAAAAACAAAGTTAAAAAGGGGTAAAGCTTCGGCTTTACCCCTTTTTTTTGTCTATTAAATAGCTGAATACTCTTTATAAGATGATGTTTAAACTCGAAAAGTTGACTTTCGTCAAAAATACGTCATAAATAAAGATGATCATTTGATCACATGAATAAAACAACCAGGGAACATTATTATGACAAGTTTAGTTAAGTCATTTAATTTATCGTTAAGTGCGCTTGCTGTCGCATCATTGCTACCTAGTGTTGCTGTAGCACAAGATCAATCAGCCGATCAGAACGTCGAAGAAACGCAAGAGCGGATTATAGTAACGGGTTCGCGAATCAACCGTACCGACATGGAAACCGCTTCTCCCGTTGAAGTTATCTCTCGAGATGATATTGAGGCGTCTGGTTTTTCAAATCTCCAACAAATTCTTGAGCGTTCACCTGCTGCAGGTGCAGGAACGTTCTCCACACGTGGCAATAGTCAAGATTCGACAGCTAATGGTGGTGCAGCTGTCAGCCTGCGAGGTTTAGGTGCCGACGCTACTTTGGTCTTAGTTAATGGCCGTCGCGTCAACGTATCTGCTTTTGCCGAAGGGGTAGCAAACTCGTTTGTCGATATTAATACGATACCTGTATCGGCAATTGAACGAATCGATATTTTGAAAGACGGTGCGTCAGCTTTATACGGCTCGGATGCAGTGGCAGGCGTGGTCAACGTTATCTTGCGTAAAGATTTCGATGGCATGGAAGTGAGTTTAAGTCACGGTGGTACCACGGGTCCGAGCTACGATGAAACGTCGATGAGTACGGTCTGGGGAACAGGATCTGGACGTAATAACACAACCGTCATCTTTGACTATTATCGAAACACGTCGATTATGGGCAGTGAAATGGGTCGCTTTGGTACAGCGAATCAAGCGCCTTATGGCGGTAACGATTTCCGCTCATCACGCGGATATCCCGGCAACTTTATCCTCAATGGCGAAGTGGTGATTGATCCAGGTTGTCCAGAAGAGAATACGTTTGGTCAAACCTGTGTGTATGATTACGGTCCCGCTACAATGACTTGGCCGGAGGCTGAGCGAGTCGGTGCCATGGTTCTATCGAACTTTGAAGTGAGCGCCGATGTTGATGCCTATATTGAGTTTGCTGTACAGCACAACACGTCAAAAGCTGGTGGTGCAGCAACGCCGCTAGATGGCGATGCTGGGTTATACGTGCCTGCTGATCACCCGAATAATCCATTTGGTGAGTATGTTGATATTAATCGCTATCGTACTGTCGATGCCGGTAACCGTGTTTGGGATATCGAATCTGATACATTGCGTTTCGTAGCAGGCTTACGCGGCATGCTTGGCGCTTGGGATTGGGATGTTTCGGCAACTAAGGCTCGTAGTCGCGGTTTACAAACCGGTAGTAAAGATCAAGGTTGGGTACGCACTGACTTCTTGCAAGAAGAAATCAATGCCGGCCGATACAACCCATTCGGCGGGGTGACTAATGATCCAGCTGTCATCGACGCCATCACAACCAGCCTCGTGCGTCGTGGCGAATCTCATTTGACTGCGTTAGATGGAAGCATTACCGGTGAATTATTTCAATTAGGTGATAACTATGTATCAATGGCCGCCGGCTTTGAATACCGTGAAGAAGATGTTGTTGATACGCCAGATGACCAGTTCCAACGGGGACTTATTTTTGGTACCGAATCGGTATCGGCTCAGGCCGAACGTGATCAATGGGCTGCCTATGCAGAGTTCTTGGTTCCTGTTGCGGATACTGTGGAGCTTACCTTAGCGGTACGCCACGATGATTACAGCGACTTTGGTTCAAGCACTAACCCACAAGGTAAAATTCAATGGTTCGTGAGTGATGACTTTACCTTGCGCGCTTCGGCAGGTACTGGGTTCCGTGCACCATCGCTTGCGCAAATCGGCTTAGGACCTTCGCAAGTATCGCAGTTCTTTACCGATACCTATCGTTGTCCGACACCTGATCCAAGTAATCCAGCTTGTGCCGCAACCGATTACACCATTGTCTTCAGCGGTAACCCAAATCTGGAGGCAGAAGAATCTGAAAGCTGGAATATTGGCGGCGTGTGGCAAATCAATGACGCTTGGGATATTAGTGCGGATTACTGGTCGATTACCCAAGATAACAAAATTGACCGCAATGACTTCGAGTTAGTGTACGAGGCAGAATGTAACGATCAAAATAGTACCATTTGTGTTCGTTTAGATCCGTTGCCAGGGCAAGAACTCGGTTCTCTTTCAACGTTATATAACAGTTACATCAATATCAGCTCTCAAGAAGCGAGTGGTCTTGATTTATCAACAAACTATTTGATGTCATTGGATGATATGGGCGATCTGAAATTCGCGTTAGATTGGTCCTATATGACAAAGTTTGAGAAGAACGGCATTGATTATGCGGGTGAGTATAACTACCCAGAGCATCGCTGGATTGGTAGCGTTGATTGGAGCCGTGATGCGTGGGGCGCAACTGCCATTGTGACCTATATCGGCGAGTTTGAAGATTATCAGTCACCGCAAGACGTTGAGGCGAGTGAAGCGCGCACAGTTGATGCCATGATGCTGCTTGATCTGCAAATGCGTTACGATGTTAGCCAAACCACTCGAGTAACATTTGGCGCGAATAACGTACTTGATGAGGAACCGCCATTTGCAATTGGTGATGGAGATGGTGACCTCTATGGTTATGCCTCAAGTGTTCATAACCCACGTGGTGCATTTGTTTATGCGAAGGTGAACTTCAAGTTCTAACATCGTAAAGAACGATAGCAAAAGGAGGACGGAGCTAGCTCTGTCCTCCTTTTTTTGATATATAGGATGGTAAATAAATTGTAATCTATCGAGTACAAATATGTCCGAGATTTTATTTGCGTCGCAGCCTATTTATAACCGTCATAATGAAGTTTATGCGCATGAACTGTTGTATCGTCATGAAAACGGTATTAGCGCATTTGAGGTTGGTGACAGTGTTGCAACCAGTGAAGTTTTATATAATCTCTGCACTGGACTTTTAGATTATGTCGAGCACGTAAAACTGCCAGTTTGCGTCAATGTCTCAACAGAGTTTCTTCTGTCGGGTTTATTCCTACCGTTAGCGCCAAACCATGTGATTGTCGAGTTGGTTGAACGTATCGAGCCAACCCCCGAAATTGTTGATGCTATTAAACGTTGGGTTGATAAAGGATTCCGTTTCGCTCTAGACGATTTCGAGTTTCAGGATAGTTGGACGCCGCTTCTAGAATACGCATCAATTATTAAGGTTGATATTGAGAAAACCCCCCTTGATATAGCTCGACAGCGATTCGAAGAACTTCAGCACCTAAACGTGTTGTGGCTTGCCGAACGCATCGAAGATGAAACAACTTACGAAGAGTATAAAGCGCTCGGTTTTGATTTGTTTCAAGGTTATTACTTAGCGCGTCCAACAACGGTTGAAGGAAAGCGTGTTCCGTCAGCCGCCGCGACACAATTGACCTTAGTGATTAATCAGTTATTTAGCGAAGACCCCGAACTTTATGAGATTGTTGCTGCGTTGCAAACTGACCCCGTGTTAGTTGTGAATCTATTGCGCATTGCAAATAGTCCATACTATGGCCTCACACGACAAATTGAATCGTTAAAAGAGGTGGTGATGTTGTTGGGCTTAGAGCCCTTGCGTAAATGGGTTTTGCTAATTGTATCGGTGAAAGGTCAGGCACCAACAAAAACCAAATTGGTTCTTACCCGCGCTTATATGTGTAGTGAACTTGCACGTAAAAAAGACCCATTCAACCGACTTTCAGGTCCGGCATTTTTGGTTGGCCTGTTGTCGGGTTCTGATGTTCTAGTGGGCATCGACAAAGACACGTTTTTACAAGACTTACACATCTCGGAGAATGTACGCGAAGCCGTGCTGCACCATACCGGCGATCTTGGGAATTATTTAACGAAAATTCTCGACTTTGAGTACGATCTGGCTATGAAAAACTCGCTTGAAGCACACGGCGACTTGTTCGATATTTATCAGCAATGTCACTTCTTAGTTGATGAATTATTGAACAATGTCATGATTGACTAATCGCTAAGCGCTAGTGATTACCGGCATATCCTGCTATAATTCGGGCCACTTTTTTCTGTCCTGAACTAATGAATAGGAATCACTATGTCGACTGATAGTTCAAAGATTATTTATACCGAAACTGATGAAGCACCACGTTTAGCAACCTATTCGTTGCTACCGATTATTCGTGCGTTTACTGATGCTGCAGGTGTTTCTGTTGAGACCCGTGACATCTCGTTAGCTGGTCGTATTATTGCGAATTTCCCAGAGTATTTAAAAGCCGAGCAGCGTATTGGTGACGCTCTTGCTGAACTTGGTGAATTGGCTAAGACACCAGAAGCTAACATCATCAAGTTACCGAATATCAGTGCGTCGATTCCACAGTTAACTGCAGCAATCAAAGAGTTGCAGGCCCAAGGTTATAATCTTCCAAACTATCCGTTTGAACCGCAAACCGATGAAGAGCGTGATGTCAAAGCACGTTACGATAAAATCAAAGGTTCTGCCGTAAACCCAGTACTTCGTGAAGGTAATTCAGATCGTCGCGCACCTGCTTCGGTTAAAAACTATGCGAAGAAGCATCCGCATCGCATGGGGACCTGGTCAAAAGACTCACAAACTTACGTTGCTCATATGAGCGACGGTGATTTTTATAGTAGCGAGCAGTCAACCACGTTTGCTCAAGCTGACGATCTTAAAATTGTATTAAACACACCAGCTGGTCAAACAGTACTGAAAGATTCGGTTAAAGTATTAGCCGGCGAAGTTGTCGATGCGGCGCGCATGAGTGCAGCACAGTTACAAGCGTTCTTTGCAAAAGAAACCGCAGCTGCTAAAGAGCAGGGCGTATTATTGTCGCTGCACTTAAAAGCTACCATGATGAAAGTTTCTGACCCAATCATGTTCGGTCATGCGGTGAAAGTTTATTTCGCTGATGTATTTGCAAAGCATGCTGGTCTGTTCAAGGAATTAGGTGTTGATGCGACCAATGGATTTGGTGACGTTTTAGCAAAAATCGCTGAACTGCCAGCTGATCAGCGTGCTGAAGTGGAAGCTGATATCCAAGCTGTATATGACCAACAGCCAGAGTTAGCGATGGTGAATTCAGATAAAGGAATCACTAACTTGCACGTACCAAGTGACGTCATCATTGATGCATCAATGCCAGCAATGATTCGTGATGGCGGTAAGATGTGGAACCGTGCAGGCAAAACACAAGATACGCTAGCGATGATTCCTGATCGTTGTTACGCCGGCGTGTATCAAGCGACCATCGATTTCTGTAAAGAACACGGCGCATTCGACCCATCAACCATGGGTACTGTACCAAACGTTGGTCTGATGGCGCAGAAAGCTGAAGAATACGGCTCTCACGATAAAACCTTTGAAATTCCTGCTGATGGCACCGTGGTTGTTTTAAACCAAGCGGGAGAAACGGTATTTTCTCACGATGTTGAGAAAGGCGATATTTGGCGGATGTGCCAAGTGAAAGACGCACCAATTCGTGACTGGGTTAAGTTAGCAGTCAACCGTTCACGTTTAAGCGGTATGCCAGCAGTATTCTGGCTCGATGAAAATCGTGCGCACGATGCCGAGCTAATCAAAAAAGTAAATGAGTACTTAAAAGAGCACGACACTAACGGCCTAGATTTGCGTATTATGGCTCCGACTGAAGCGACCAAACACACATTGGCGCGTATGAAAGACGGCAAAGATACCATTTCTGTTACTGGTAACGTGTTGCGTGACTATTTGACGGATTTGTTCCCAATTCTTGAGCTGGGTACTTCTGCGAAAATGTTGTCAATTGTACCGTTGATGAACGGCGGTGGCTTATTTGAAACTGGCGCTGGTGGTTCTGCACCGAAGCACGTTCAGCAGTTCGTTGAAGAGAACTACTTGCGTTGGGATTCACTTGGTGAGTTTCTCGCGTTGGCAGCATCACTTGAGCATCTTGCACAGCGCAATAACAATGAGCGTGCACAAATTCTTGCCGATGCACTTGATGCAGCAACAGCGAAATTTCTAGAAAATGATAAATCGCCAGCGCGCAAACTTGGTCAGATAGACAACCGCGGTAGCCACTTCTATCTCGGTATGTACTGGGCAGAGGCACTTGCAACACAGAGCAAAGACACTGCTTTGGCTGAGCGCTTTGGTAAACTCGCTAAATTCTTGAATGAGAACGAAGCGAAGATTGTTGAAGAGCTCAACGGTGTTCAAGGTCAGTCAGTTGAAATTGGTGGATATTACCAACCAAATGCTGATTTGGTTGATAAGGCAATGCGCCCATCAGCAACTTTAAATAACGCATTAGCGAACCTATAACCTCGCCGAAAAATGGCGCAATAAAAGGGCATCCCATGTGGATGCCCTTTTTATTAGGAGATGGGAATCTCTCGTTGATCAGACGTTGACTTCGATTTATCTCGGCCGATAGAAATATGTAAAACACCATTTTTAAATGTTGCAGAAACACTATCTGCTTTTACGTCGTCAGGTAAATTTAGAACGCGTTGAAAATGTCCATATCGGCGCTCTATGGTATGGTAATTATCATTCTTTCTGGTTTCTTCAGAGCGTTTTTCGCCTTGAATAGTCAAGTAGTTTCCTTCCACTGAGAGCTTCAAGTCTTTCTTTTCAACGCCTGGCAATTCAACACTAATACTGTATTGCTCAGGTGATTCACTAATATCAACTTTAGGCCGAAAAATAACGTCCGTATTCTTCCAAAAATCGGCGTTATGTTCGTCAAATAATCGAGGCACCGTAAAGGTTTTGAACGTATCATTTAAAAGCCGATCCATTTCATCGTGGAAACGAGAGAAAGGGGTTAGTGAACTAGAACGGTTACCCTGTTGTGGTTTATCGCTCTCATGCTTAAACCAGTTCCAAGGAGCTAACCGAGACAAATTAGAATCATTCATAATAATGACCTCCAATTTAAATGGCATCATGTGCTGAGCGTTTCAACACGAGATTTAATATGGTTTTGTTTAAAAATTAATCAATGATAGTTATCAAATTTTTTTCAGATGGTGCTAGAATGCGCGCTTATTCTACCAATGAGTTCAAAAAGGACATGATATGACTGACGCGGTTGACTATATTCAAAGCCCGTTATGCCAAGATTTTTCTGCCGACGGTTTAACTGTTAGCATTGATATTTATCGCACCGAAGACAGTAACTGGATTCTTGAAATTGTAGATGCCGATAATAATTCGACAGTTTGGGAAGATCATTTTGAAACCGATGCCGCGGCACTTGAAGAAGCTTTAGATGGTCTAAAGCAAGAGGGAATTCAAGCGTTTGTCGGTACGTTTAGTTAAGAACCTCAAACCAGTAATATAAGTTCGCGGCGTCAATTGGATGACGCCGCCAGCCATTCAAGTAAACGCTCACCAACTTCTGAGCTTGCTGCGCTTAACGCATTAATTGCGTGATCGGTTTCATCTCCGCTGAGGGGAATCCGTGCAGCGAAACTCTCACTCTTCGTCACTTTACGCTGTTTGGTATTAACCAACTGCGCATCGTAGCGTACTACAGCGACCGGACCGGAACTTGTTTCCTCAATATGAAACGCTTGTAGCCGCCCTGAAACTTGCCAATCGCTATCAAACCCTTGCTGACTTGAACTAATGTGTTCAAAGCGACTATCGCGCCACAATGCATCGAGCATCCAGCTTTGCCAGAGGGTGGCAATAGATGTGCTCCATTTCGCATTCGGGTAGGCCAAGATGCTACCATCGGCAGTGATTCGAACAATACGCTCGAGCTGCAGGGCGTCGTTGAGTTCTGGCTCCGCAACGCGAATATGAGATAACTTGACTGACTCGCTTTGATTAACCGAAGCTGGCTGTAACGTATAAAAATCGATTGGTTTAGCCTCAGGTATCACGCTACACGCTGTACAAACGAAGACTAGGCCAACAGCCATCATGATATTGTTTAGCTTCACGGTTGATACTCCTTCATCTGTTCAGTTTCGAAGCGCGCAGCAATCGCATTAAGGCGCTTAAGGGTAACTTGCAGCTCGAGTAGGGTTGGGCCAACTTCGGCAATACCGGCCATGCCAGCATCGATATTGCCACGATTATGTTGCATCAATTCATTAAGCTGATTACTGGCATCTGCCAAATTGGCGAGCGTTTCTTCGGCTTTATTAAAGAGGGGGTCACTACGTTGAGTTAATTCACTCTCTAAAGTAATCAATGAATCATTCAGTTGCCTAGTACTGTTTTCCAAGTTGTCGAGCACTGACGCGAAGTTCTGCGATTGCTCAGCTAGTTCACCGCTAAACGTATCAACATTGGCAAGAATTGATTCAATGGCTTGCATATTATTCTCAGAAAAAAGCCGATTCGCGTTGTTAATAACCTGACTCACATTGACGAACAATTCCTCGGTATTCAAACGTAATTGGGTGAGCTCAGATGGTTCAGCAACAATTTCAGGAATACCGTGTTGGTTGTTGATAGGTTCGCTTCTTGCAACGCTTTGCTCCAGTGCGATTCCGCTTGAACCAGTAATATTTAATAATGTTCGTGAAGCTTTGGTTGCCTTGGTGATGGGGGTTTCGGCAGTGATGCGAATGCGTGCTCGTACCACGCGCGCGTCGTTTTTATCTAAACTCAATTGGGTCACTTCGCCAACACTAATGCCATTAAATTGAACTGGACTGCCGACCGTCAAACCTGAGACCGGTTCTTCAAAGAGTACATCGTAGTTTTTGTAGGCTTGCTCAGAGTCAGCTTTCGCTAACCAAAGCGTGAATGCAAGTCCCGCCAGAAGAATTGCTAGTGTCGCAATTCCAACAATAATATGGTGCGCTTTTGTTTCCATGAGTTAATTCTCCACGGTAAGACTTGAGTGTTGTGAATATGGCGGCTTATCGATAATGGCACGCCCACGCGGACCATGGAAATAGGATTGAATCCAGTCATTCTTATGTTCCGCCACCTTGGCGAGCGTATCGATAGCAATAATTTGTTTGTCAGAAAGCACCGCAATCCGGTCACAAATAGCATGCAACGTATCTAAATCATGGGTGACCAAGACAACGGTTAAGCCAAGAGCCTTGGATAGAGTCAAAATGAGCTGATCAAATGCTGCAGCACTAATTGGATCAAGTCCAGCAGTTGGTTCATCAAGAAATAGCATGTCTGGTTCTCGAATCAAAGCACGTGCCAATGCGGCGCGTTTTATCATGCCACCGGATAGCTCAGCCGGATAGCGTGCACCAGCTGCCTGATCAAGCCCGACTAAAGCAAGTTTCAAGCTGGCAAGGTGTAGTGCTTGAGCTCGCGACAATGAAGTGTGCTCAAAAAGCGGTAAGGCAACGTTTTCGATAACGGTCATTGATGAAAATAAAGCGCCATGCTGAAATAACACGCCAACTTGCTTGGCACGAAGATGGATGGAACCGGCAACTGGCTTATGCAACCCGATAGCGGTTCGCAAAAGTACTGATTTGCCGGCACCAGAACCTCCGACTAATCCCAATATTTCTCCCGTATTCACGTCGAGATTAAGATTCTCGTGAATGACTGTTGCGCCAAATCGATTGGTAATGTCCTCAAGTGATAATATCGGTTGTAAGTCATTCATTACCATTGCATCTCCATAAAAAACAAGGCGGCAATAGCATCAAGCAAAATAACCGCAAACAGCGCTTGAACGACACTCGAGGTTGTATGTTCGCCAATGGAGCGGGCGCTGTTGGTTACTTTGAAGCCTTCAAGGCAGCCAATGATGGCAATGACAACGGCAAAAAATGGGGCTTTGCTCAGGCCAACCCAAAAATGCCGTAGTGGCACTTCGTTTAAAATTGACAAGTATTGTGTGGGTGAAATATCTAGGCTCGCGATAGCTACCGCAGCGCCACCGAGCAACCCGGCTAAAGTCGATACGAAACTTAATAAGGGCAACATAATTAGCAGGGCTAAAATACGAGGGATAACCAATAACTCAACGGCGTCGAGTTTTTCGACACGCATAGCATCAAGTTCTTCATTAACTTTCATGGCACCTATTTGAGCGGTAAATGAGCTAGCGGTTCGACCGGCCAGCAATATAGCTGCCAGCAGCACCCCGAGCTCACGCATGAAGCCAAACGCAACCAAATCGACGGTATAAATGGCGGCTCCGAAATCTTTTAAAACCGTGGCCCCCAAAAAAGCAACAACGGCTCCAATTAAAAACGCCATCAAGGCGACAATGGGAATGGCAGCTAAGCCTGCTTGTTGCATGTGAAAGAACCACGAGGTAAATCGCCATCGTGTTGGACGCGGTAGCACGGCCAAAGTGGTGAGTAACACACGACCAATAAAATTCACAAGAATAATGAATTGATAACTTTGCCATGAGACCCAAGCCCCCAACTGCGCGATAAAGGCAAACCATGGCTGCTTCGCTTCGCTTGAGCTTGTTTGCTGGTTCTGATAGGCACGCAAGAGTTGCTGAAAGATATCGCGATGGTGAGGGTTTAACTGTTGTGTTGATGCAACAAGCTTCTCAAGAGTCGACGGTGAAACGAATTCAGCAACTAAACTCGCCGTGTTAAGGTCAAGTCGTTCTAGCTGACTGAAATCAATTGTCTTAATGGTATTATCGGCAGGAATGTTGCGTAGCGACTTCTGGATACTTAGATAATTCTCAAACGTCCACGAGCCACTCAATTGAAGTGACTGTTTTGAACTATCGTATTCAACAAAGCTAGAATCTGGCATTGTGCTCAACTTAGTGATTCAATTCAGAAATACTATAACAACCTTTCAACTTTTAGTCAGATTTTAGCCATTTTTTACAGGGTTTCGTTAAGGCTAAAATCACTACATGACATACACTAACGCATACGGCACAATAGGCAAATGATGACTAAGGATTGTATGAAGTAACGCATGAGCGATGTAAACCAACCGCCTCAATTTATTCACCTGCGCATTCACAGCGATTTCTCAATGATCGATGGTTTAGCGAAGGTAAAACCTATTTGCGAAGCAACCGCAGCGATGGGGATGCCTGCGCTCGCGTTAACCGATCAAATGAATATGTGTGGCTTGGTTCGCTTTTATCGCACAACGCATGATAAAGGCTTAAAACCAATCATCGGCTGCGATTTGTGGGTGTTACCAGAAGGTTGGACGACAGACGCTCAGGAAGAACCATTTCGATTAACCGTATTAGCCATGAACAATGCTGGCTATCAACAACTGACCCAGCTTATTAGTCGTGGTTACTTGGCCGGTCATCGTTGCGGTAAACCCTGTATCAACAAAGAATGGTTAGCTGAGCACCAGCAAGGATTAATCCTCCTGTCGGGTGGTAGAGAAGGCGATATTGGTCGGAAAATTCTGCAGAATCGTGAAGATGAAGCGCGTCAACTACTTCAGTTTTATCAGCAGCATTTCACCGATCGATTTTACCTTGAATTACAACGCACAGGACGCCCAGGCGAGGACGAATACGTTCATGCAGCCGTTGCGTTAGCAGCCGCAACCGAAACGCCGGTGGTGGCAACCAATGAAGTCATGTTTTTACGTCCTGAAGACTTCACAGCTCATGAGGTACGTGTTGCGGTATCAGATGGCTACACGCTTGACGACAAGCGCCGGCCCAAGAAATACAGTTCAGAGCAATATTTAAAAAGCCCCGAAGAAATGGCTGAGTTATTTTCGGACATTCCCGAAGCGCTTGCCAATACCGTCGAAATTGCTAAGCGTTGTAACGTGACGGTTACACTTGATGAATATGTTCTACCAGAATTTCCTACCGGTGGTATGACACCTGAAGATTTCTTGGTGAAAAAATCACAAGAAGGTCTTGAGCAACGATTAGAAGTGTTATTCCCTGATCCTCAGCAGCGTGCAGAATTACGCAAGCCTTATGATGAGCGACTTAAGATTGAACTCGATGTTATTAACCAGATGGGGTTTCCGGGTTATTTCTTAATCGTTATGGAGTTTATCCAGTGGTCCAAAGATAACAATATTCCTGTTGGACCCGGGCGTGGTTCAGGTGCCGGCTCGCTCGTGGCCTATGCGCTGAAAATTACCGATCTCGATCCACTCGAACTCGACTTACTTTTCGAGCGATTCTTGAATCCGGAACGGGTCTCGATGCCCGATTTCGATATCGATTTTTGTATGGACCGCCGTGACGAGGTTATTGATCACGTAGCGGAATTATATGGGCGTGAAGCTGTATCGCAGATTATTACATTTGGCACCATGGCGGCCAAAGCTTCGATTCGTGATGTCGGTCGCGTACTCGGTCACCCCTATGGTTTTGTCGATAAAATTACCAAGTTGGTACCGGGTGATCCTGGAATGACACTCGAGAAGGCGTTTGAAATTGAACCACGCTTAGTTGAAATGTACGAACAAGATGATGATGTTCGTGAAATTATCGACATGGCGCGGATTCTTGAAGGGGTAACGAGAAACGCCGGCAAACACGCTGGTGGCGTTGTGATTGCGCCTGAACGCATTACTGATTTCTCGCCGTTGTACTGCGACGAAGAAGGGAAACAACCGGTAACACAGTTCGACAAAAACGATGTGGAAGCTGCTGGGCTGGTTAAATTTGACTTCTTAGGTCTGCGTACCCTCACTATTATTCAGTGGGCGTTAGATATGGTGAATGCTAATCGTCAACGCGACGGTCAGCCACCAATCGATATTAATCACATTCCACTCGATGATCCCGCTTGTTTTTCGTTATTGAAAAAGGGAGCGACGACGGCGGTGTTCCAGCTTGAATCATCTGGAATGAAGCAGCTCATCAAAAAGCTTCTGCCCGATAGCTTTGAAGATATTATCGCCCTCGTTGCCTTGTTCCGACCTGGTCCGCTGCAATCGGGCATGGTGGATAACTTTATTGACCGTAAACATGGGCGCGAAGCGATTTCGTACCCGGATAAAGATTATCAACATGAATCCCTGAAGCCGATTCTAGAACCAACTTATGGCGTTATCTTATATCAAGAACAGGTAATGCAAATTGCCCAGGTGCTCGCAGGTTACTCGCTCGGTGGCGCGGACTTATTGCGACGCGCCATGGGTAAAAAGAAACCAGAAGAAATGGCAAAGCAGCGCGCGGTTTTTGAAGAAGGCGCGCGGAAAAATGGCATTGATGGTGAGTTGGCGATAAAAATATTCGACCTCGTTGAAAAATTTGCGGGTTATGGTTTTAACAAGTCGCACTCGGCCGCATACGCTTTAGTTTCTTACCAAACGCTATGGATGAAAACGCATTATCCGGCTGAATTTATGGCTGCTGTCATGTCAGCTGATATGGACAACACGGATAAAATTGTCACCTTAGTGGATGAATGCGAAAACATGGGGCTGAAAGTTCTTCCACCAGATGTGAACGTTGGACGTTACAAGTTTACCGTAGATGAACAGCAGCGAATTGTTTATGGCATTGGTGCCATAAAAGGTGTGGGTGAAGGTCCGATTGAGGCAATTCTTGCAGCGCGCGAAGAGGGACCATTTACCGATCTTTTTGATTTTTGTTGTCGAGTTGATTTGAAAAAGCTCAATCGCCGCGTGCTTGAGAAATTAATCAAAGCTGGCGCTATGGATTCATTAGGCCCACACCGAGCGACTATCATGGCAACGCTTGAAAAAGCCATGCGTCAGGCGGAACAACACGCCCGAGCTGAAGCGATTGGCCAGAGCGACTTATTCGGCGTACTCACTTCGGCTGCCGATGATGTTGAGATTGAACATGAGTTTGTGCAAGTACCGCCATGGCCTGAGGCAATGTGGCTAGAGGGCGAGCGCGAAACTCTTGGGCTATACTTAACTGGACATCCGGTAAATCGGTACCGCCAAGAGCTGAAGAATTATGTGCCGTGCGTGTTGGCTGATGTACGTCCAACTGGGCGCGATCAAACGACAACGGTGGCAGGACTCGTGGTCGACGTGCGCACAATGTTGAATCGACAGAATCAACGTTGGGCAATTGTCACCTTACATGATAAAACCGCGCGATTTGATGTGCGTTTTTATGCTAAAGATTATGAAAATTATCAACATCTGCTCGAAAAAGACCAAATTTTAGTGGTAAAAGGAGAGGTCAGCTTTGATGATTACTCCTCTGCCAATACAATGACGGCTCGAGAGGTGATGACGATTGTCGGCATGCGTGAGCAATATGCAAAAACGTTGCGGTTAACAGTGCGTCAAGAACAATTAGAAGGGCAAGGTCTCGCTCAGTTAAAACAACTGATTGAGCCGTTTAAACAGGGCTCGTGTCCGTTGCACATCCGTTATGTGCGCCCCGATTTAACGGCAGACTATGTGGCGGCCACAGAATGGTATGTGACCCCAACCGATGAATTGATGTATGAGTTACAGCAAAAGCTTGGTCAACAAGCGGTTGAACTCGAATTTTAATGGCAAATGGGAGCCATAATGAGTCTTAAATTTTTAGATTTTGAACAGCCTATTGCAGAACTTCAGGCGCAAATCGAAGAATTAAAAGCGGTTGGCGCAAAGGGTGATTTCGATATTTCTATCGAAGAAGAAATCGCAAAGCTTCAAGAGAAGCGCGAGCAATTAGTTGAAAAGATCTTTGGCGATTTAGGTGCTTGGCAGGTCGCACAATTAGCGCGTCATCCGTTGCGTCCTTATACGCTTGATTATATTCAACACATTTTTGAAGACTTTGACGAATTGGCTGGCGACCGTGCATTTGCGAACGACGAAGCGATTGTTGGCGGCACGGCTCGTATTGACGGCAAACCAGTGATGATTATTGGTCATCAAAAAGGCCGTGAAACAAAAGAGAAAATTCGCCGTAATTTCGGTATGCCAAAGCCTGAGGGGTATCGCAAAGCGTTACGCTTAATGGAAATGGCTGAGCGTTTTAAAATGCCAATTATCACGTTTATCGACACGCCGGGCGCTTACCCTGGTATCGGTGCTGAGGAGCGTGGTCAATCGGAAGCGATTGCTCGTAATTTAAAAGTCATGGCACGTTTAAATACGCCGATTATTTGTACCGTTATTGGTGAAGGTGGATCGGGCGGGGCATTAGCTATTGGCGTGGGTGACCGCGTGAATATGTTGCAATATTCAACCTACTCGGTTATTTCACCGGAAGGCTGTGCATCGATTCTTTGGAAGAGCGCCGAAAAAGCTCCTTTAGCAGCTGAAGCAATGGGTGTAACTGCACAACGTTCGAAAGAGCTAGGCTTAATTGATTCAATTATTGCAGAGCCGATAGGTGGTGCGCATCGGGATCATCAAGAAATGGCGCGTCGATTGAAGAAACAATTACTAGCAGACCTCGACTCATTGGTGAATCTAGATAGCGCAGCTCGCCTCGAGCAGCGTTATCAAAAACTGATGTCATTTGGTTATTGTTAAACTGGAGTGATGCGCGTTGAATAATGCGACATCGACAACGAGTAATAAAGGGGACAGTGGCAACACTGATCCCCTTTATACGTTGTTTAAGCAACGTCTGTTAGCGCTAGAACCGAAGCCACACCAGCAAATTGTCGTGTGCCTCGGTGGAGGGGCGGACTCGCAAACTGTACTTGATTTAACTGACCATTTTCGCACCGAATCTCCACAGTTCAATTTTTTGGCCGTGCATTTAGATCACGCATTTCATCCGAACTCGGGTGATTGGGCGCAAGGCCTTGTCGAAGACTGCCAACGTCGAAACTTTCCGATGATTTGCGAGCCGCTACATGTGCCTTCCGGTAGTCGTATTAGTAAAGAGGCTGCGGGGCGCGAGGCGCGCTATCAGCGCTTGAATGAACTTGCTGACGCCGATGCTATTTTTTTACTTGGCCAACATCGCAATGACCAAATTGAAACCTTTTTACTGCAACTCAAACGTGGCGCAGGGCCCAAAGGTTTAGCGGCGATGGCGATGCAGAGCAAAAAAGGCGGACAAACGTGGTTGCGACCGCTGTTAGATATCAGCAAAGAAGAAATTTATCGTTATGCTAATGCGCGTGAGTTGTTCTGGATTGAAGATGATACCAACTATGACACGAGCATCGAGCGAAATTTTTTACGTCATGAAGTGATTCCAAAGTTAGAGCAGCGTTGGCCACATTTTGGTCAAGCGGTACTGCGAAGTGCGCAACTTTGTAGTGAGACGCAACAGCTTATGGAGCAATTGTTGGACGATCGTGTTCGCCCCCATATTGATAGTCAGGGCCGCTTAGCAACGCGTTGGCTACAACATACAGATGAACAATTGCAACGTGGTGTTTTGCGATATTGGTTGCAACACCAGCAAGCTGCGATTCCGTCGTATGCGCAACTGGAACAGTTACGCACGCAAATGCTATTGACGACCAATGACGCCAGCCCTTGTGTTGAATGGGCTAACTGTGCAGTGAAGCGGATTACCGCCGATAACAAGGACAGATTACTTGTTCTTACTCTGAAGTCACGCTAGGTTGTGTGACTTCGTCATTTTGTTCAAGGAACAATATGGATCAGCGTAAAGCCATTTTCTACGCGCTTGCCGCAGTGTTGCTTTGGTCGACCGTCGCAACGGCTTTTAAGTTAGCACTACGTTATTTAACGCCACTGCAATTACTCACAATTGCTGCCTTTACTAGCCTGCTAACGTTTGCCGTCATTTTGTCAGTGCAACAACGTTGGCGCGTAGTCTGGCAAGTAGGGCGTGAACGTTTCGGTTTCTATGCGTTACAAGGCTTCATTAATCCCGCCGCCTACTATTGGGTGTTGTTTGCGGCATACAACCAATTACCTGCGCAGCAAGCTCAAGCCATAAATTACACTTGGGCAATCACCATGTCGCTTCTAGCAGTGCCGTTTTTGCATCAAAAACTCACGGCAAAAGAACTGTTTGCTATGCTATTAGCCTATGCTGGCGTTTTCTTAATCGCGACTGGAGGCAATTGGGATTTCGCACAAACGAATTGGATTGGTATCGGCCTCGCTCTGTTTAGCACCTTACTCTGGGCAAGCTACTGGCTGATAAACACAAAGAATACGGATAAACCGGTACCTGCGTTATTTTGGTGTTTTGCGTGGGGAAGTGGCTGGCTAGTACTGTTTAATCTCCTTAGTTCAAGTACTGACTCAGGAATAAATTATTTCAATCTTAGCTGGCAGGGAATATGGGCAGGGATCTACGTTGGTCTTTTTGAAATGGGTATCACCTTTTTCTTGTGGCTTACTGCAATGCGATTAGCCACGAAAACAGCACAAATCTCAACGTTGATTTTTTTAAGCCCATTTATTTCATTGATCTTAATTTATTTTATACTCGGTGAAACCATTCAAATAACCACGCTAATTGGCTTATCGCTTATATGCGTTGGTTTGTATCGACTGCGGGAGTGAACGTGTTAGATATCTATGCAGAGTTTACGTTATTGCTGGTAATAGCATGCGGTCTTGGGCTGATCGGTATGTTGTTAAAGCAGCCATTGATTGTCGCGTTTATTGTCGCCGGTATTGTTGTGGGTCCTTCAGCCCTTGATTTGGTTAATCATCATGCGCCAATTGCGTTGTTAGCGAGTGTTGGGATTACCGTACTGTTATTTGTGGTCGGCTTGAAACTTGACCTGCATCTCATTCGTCATCTAGGCCCGGTTGCACTGGCAACTGGTTTAGGTCAGTTATTATTTACTATTGTATTCGGATGGGGACTAGGCTTAGTTTTAGGGTTAGAGATGATTGAGGCGATTTACGTCGCTGTCGCTCTAACATTTTCAAGTACGATTATCGTCGTCAAGCTATTAGCTGACAAACGAGAAATTGATTCACTCCATGGCCGAATTGCAATGGGGTTTTTGATTGTACAAGACATTGCTGTGGTTATTGCGATGATGGCTATGGGAAGTGGCGGCGCTGCGGCTGCTGACGCTGGGGTTTTTCTCATTATTGCTGAAATTGCAATGAAACTAATTATTGCAATCATTCTTGTCGGATTGGCAATGAAGTTTATGTTGCCCTACTTACTAAAACAAGTTGGCAAGTCTCAAGAGTTACTTTTGTTGTTTGCAATAGCTTGGGGAACATTATTAGCTGCCAGCGGTGAATACTTTGGATTCTCAAAGGAAGTTGGCGCTTTCTTAGCCGGCTTCTCACTCGCATCAACCTCCTATAGGGAAGCGATTGGCGCAAGATTAACAAGTTTGCGAGATTTTCTTTTACTATTCTTCTTTATTGAGCTTGGTAGCGCGTTAGATATGACAACACTTGGCGATGCGATTGCGCCCGCAATCGTCTTATCGGTGTTTGTACTCATTGGAAATCCACTGATTGTCATGGCAATTATGGGCTATATGGGATATCGCAAACGGACAGGTTTTATGGCTGGCCTTACCGTCGCGCAGATTAGTGAATTCTCAATCATATTTATTGCGATGGGAATTTCGCTAGGGCATATTCCGCAATCAGCCTTAGGTTTAGTTACCTTAGTCGGCTTAGTCACGATTGCAGCTTCAACATATATGATTCTGTATTCGAGGCAATTATATAACGTCTTTGAACCGTACTTAGATGTTTTCGAGCGGCACAAGCCGTTTCGTGAAATCGCCGATACCCAAAGTCCAGATGAGATTGATTATAAGGGGCAAGTGATTGTATTTGGTGCGGGCCGTTACGGCGAAAAATATGCATTAAAACTTGCCGATAACAACATAAGAGTCATTGCTGTTGACTTTGATCCTGATGTTACTCGTTCGCTCCACCACCCAAATATCACGATGCGATATGGTGATGCTTCCGATCAAGAATTTATTGATTCGCTACCTCTTTCTTCGGCTCACGCCGTGGTATGTACTATTCCGGATATTGAAACGCAGCTGATGTTAATCGATGCACTAAAGCAACATAAATTTAAGGGCAAAATTGTCATTACAGCGCATCAACCAGGGACACGAAAAGAACTCAATCAGGCGGGAGTTGATGAAATATTTGTTCCACTTCACGACGCAGCGGATCATGCGGCTGAAAAAATGCTAGAGGAAATACGTAAGCGCGCATAGAAAGCGCGCTTTTCGTTTACAACTGCTAACACATTGTTACTAACGGCGATGGCAAGATTTCGTCATACTATACGGTATGAAATAAATTTAAGAATTTTAACTTACGGAACTGGGATGTTATGGCCTTTAAGAAACGCGCACTATTACCCCCTCTCATTTTAATTGTCGCAATTCTATTATTGATTTTAATGACAGCTTTACGTCCTAAGCCGCCGCAGCGCAGTACTGAACGACCACCAGTGCTAGTCGAGGTGGTTGAAGCACAACCTGAAAATATTCGTTTTCAAGTCAATGGACAAGGGAACGTAAAGCCTAAGCATATGACCAATTTGGTTACGCAAGTGAGTGGGCAAGTTATTGAAGTTTCGGATAACTTTGTAAATGGTGGCTTTTTCAAGAAAGGCGATGTGATTATCCGTATTGACCCAGATGATTATCGCGTAGCGCTACAAAGCGCGAAAGCGTCACTGGCTCAAGCGAAAGCCGCGTTGGCTGAAGAAAGTGCGCGGGCACAAGTCGCCAAAGATGAGTGGGAATCGCTCCAAATGGGCGAGATTCCAGCATTAGGTATACGTGAACCTCAAGTAGCAAGTGCGGTTGCTGCTGTTCAATCAGCGGAGGCTGCGGTAGCTAAAGCGCAACGAGACTTCGATCGAACCGTCATTCGTGCGCCGTACGACGGCATCCTACAGAATAAAAATGTCGATATTGGTCAGTTTCTCAGTGTGAATACGCAAGTAGGTGCCCTGTTTGGCTCAGAAGTTGCGGAGATTCGTGTACCTTTAAGTGATCGTGATTTGGCTTATATTGATTTACCTGAAGCGAATCATGATGGTGCTTACCCTCATGTCGCATTGACTAGTGACGTTGCGGGTGAAAAATACACTTGGCACGGAAAGCTTGTTCGTAGTGAGGGTGTTCTTGATCAAAGTAGTCGTGTGATATACGGCGTTGTGGAAGTGGAAGACCCATACAATCAGAAAACCGACCGTCATCCAGTGCCGTTACGATTCGGCCGTTTTGTCGAGTTGGTCATTGATGGTATTGAAGCACAGCAAGTATTCCGAGTGCCGCGGTATGCTTTATCCATTAATAATACGTTGTGGGTTGTGGATGAAGAGCGGCGTTTAGAACAGCGTGAGGTGAATATCGTTCGTTCAGAAGCGCAACATGTGGTGATCAATGACGGTTTAGAGAGTGGCGATTTGGTTGTATTGACTCAGTTATCGAATGCGCTACCAAGCATGAAAGTGCGAATTCCGGGCGATCCAATCATCGAGCAGCAAGAAACCAAAGAGCAGCCAGCTGAAGGTGTAGCAGGTAACGACAATGAGTAAGTACGATATCGACCCGAAAAAAGGCATTATTGCTTGGTGGGCGAATAACTCTGTTGCCGCCAACCTATTAATGGCATTGATCATCATCACTGGTATTTTCATGGTGGGACAGGTGCGCAAGCAAATGTTCCCTGAAATTGAGCTGAATATCATTAGTATTCAGGTACCGTTTCCGGGCGCTGCGCCGCAAGAAGTAGAACAAGGTGTATTAGTTCGTATTGAAGATGCCATTGAAGACGTGAATGGTATCGAGCGGGTTACTTCCACGGCCCGTGAAGGCAATGGCTCGGTTTCAATTGAAGTTGAAAGTGGTTACGACGTCCAGGTCGTCATGGACGAGATTAAAATGCTCGTTGATGCCATTCCTAGCTTTCCTCAACAGATCGAAAAACCAAATATTTATCGAATTCGACCGCAACGTCAGGTGATTTGGATTAGTGTATTCGGTGATGTTAATGAAGCCACGCAGAAAGAACTTGCCAAACAAATTCGTGATGACATTAAAGATATTGGCGGTATAACCAAAGTTGACGTGGTGGGTGCTCGCGATTACGAAATTTCAGTAGAGATCTCTGAAGCTGATTTACAACGCTATAACTTGACCTTCCAAGATATTGTCACAGCCATTCGTGGAACCTCGTTAGATGTTGCAGGGGGTTCAATTCGCACGCCGAACGGCGATATTTTGCTACGCGCAAATAATCAAGCCTATGTTGGTGATGAGTTTGAACAAATCGTTTTGATCAAACGTCCAGACGGCACCCGATTGACTTTGGGCGATATTGCAACCGTACAAGATGCGTTTATTGAGCGGCGTCGGTTCACACAATTTGACGGTAAAATGTCGACTTTCGTGCGTGTTGACTCAGTTGGCGATCAAAATGATTTAAGAACTGCAGAGTTAGTGAAGAGTTACATTGACCGCAAGCAAAAAGAGCTTCCTCCAGAAGTTCAAATCGCGCACTGGGGTGATTCATCGTATTACCTCCAAGGTCGACTCGATTTAATGATCGACAACATGCTGTTCGGCGGCGCGCTCGTGTTTATTATGCTGGCGTTATTCTTGCAGCTTCGTCTCGCATTCTGGGTCATGATTGGTATTCCTTTGTGTTTCTTAGGAACCATCGCACTCATGCCACTCCCCATGTTTGACATATCAATCAATATGATTTCACTGTTTGGCTTTATATTGGTGCTGGGGATAGTGGTGGATGATGCCATTGTTATTGGGGAAAGTGCCTATTCTGAGATTGAAAAGAACGGCAAATCAATTGATAACGTGGTGATTGGTGCGAAGAAAGTGGCCATGCCGGCGACGTTTGGTGTACTCACCACCATGGTGGCGTTTATTCCGATGCTCATGGTTGAAGGTGGCATGGGCGCCATTTGGGAATCCATCGCGTGGGTTGTTATTTTATGTTTGGCGTTCTCACTGGTTGAATCAAAGTTTATTCTGCCGGCCCACATTGCACACATGAAATTCTCCAAAGACGGTAATGAGAAGCAAAATGGCTTCCAGCGTGTCCGTAACAAAATCTCTAATGGTCTGCTCTATTTTGCTAAGACTTACTATCAACCGTTCTTGAAGAAGTGCTTACATTATCGTTACACCACGCTGGCTGCTTTTATCGGCTTGTTTATTCTTTCGATTGGTTTAATCGCCGGTGGTACAGTGCGCTGGGTATTCTTCCCAAATATTCCGAGCGACTTCATTCAAGCCAATGTAACGATGCAACCTGGCGCTTCTGAAGAGTCAACCATTCGCACGTTACAGACAGTTGAGCAAGCATTGCTTGATGTGGATAAGAAAGCTGAGCAAGATGATGGCGAAAACATTATCAAACATGTCAACGTGTGGATGAATGGAACCACCAGCGGCACCGTTTTCGCTGAACTTGAAAAGGGCGAAGACCGTAACCTTGACGGGTTTGCGATTATCAATAATTGGCGTGAATCGACCCCCGAAATTGCCGGTGTGAAAGCGCTAAACTTCCAAGGAAGTATTGGCGGCGGCGGTGGTTTTGACGTTGAGTTTCAGCTAACCGGTGAAAACCTTGAGGAGCTCGCCGCAGCGGCAACGTTATTGAAGCAAGATCTTGCCCAATTCGACGGCGTTTTTGATATCGAAGATACCTTTGGCGAAGGTAACGATGAAATTATTCTTGAACTGAAACCGCTAGCGACAGCGATGGGGATCACCCTGCAAGAGCTAGCGAGCCAAGTACGTTACGCTTTCTATGGTGCTGAAGCACAGCGAATTCAACGTAATGACGAAGAAGTGAAAGTTATGGTGCGCTACCCGCTGTCGGAGCGTCAGTCAGTTGGTAATCTTGAAGATATGAAGCTACGCACTGCGGATGGTTCATTAATTCCATTTACCGAGTTAGCTGACGTGCGCTTTGCGAAAGGCTATAACACCATTACACGCATCAATCGTGAACGCTCAGTAAACGTGCGTGCTCGCGTCGATAAAGAGAAAGTGCAGCCATTTGATATTGTTCGCCAAGTTCGGGAAGACAAAATTCAGCCGATTCTTGATCGCTATCCTTCGGTAGGATTCCAACTTGAAGGCGCATCACAAGATGAAGCCGAAGCGACCAATTCACTGGCGCTTGGATTTATGTTGGCACTATTTGCTATTTACGCGTTAATGGCGATTCCATTGAAATCGTATAGCCAGCCGTTGATCATCATGTCGGTGATACCATTTGGCATGATTGGCGCGGTAGTTGGCCATTGGATTTTGGGTATGCCAATTTCCATTCTGAGCTTGTTCGGTATTATTGCGCTGGCGGGGGTTGTGGTGAACGACTCACTGGTGATGGTTGATTATGTTAACCGCGCCCGAGCTGACGGTGAGAGTTTGCGAAAAGCCGTTACTGAGGCCGGGGTGGCACGCTTCCGTGCGATTATTTTGACCTCATTAACAACGTTTTTCGGTCTTGCACCGATTGTGCTTGAGAAGAGTATGCAGGCACAGCTGGTGATTCCAATGGCGATTTCGTTAGCGTTCGGTATTCTTTTTGCAACAGTCATTACGTTGTTGCTGGTGCCAAGTTTATACCTGATCTTGAACGATATGCGTCGCGGTATGAAGACTATGCTAAGTTGGTATGGTCTGACCAAGCCACCAGAACCGAAATCAGAACAACAAAATTCCGTCACATAATGTTAAACTATTGACCTTACACTAATAGATGCTAGCAGCAATAATGCTGCTAGCGTTTAGTCACAGGAAGGTCATGCATGAACTTGGCGCTTATTGATATCGTCGCATTGCTGTTTTTTGTGTCCGTCTGGGTTATCTATACCCAATTTGCACGATTGCGAGCCCGTACTACCTACAGTCTTTCTCACATTTTACGCCAACTTCGTATTGATTGGATGCGAACCCTCACCCGCAAAGAACATCAGATTGCTGATGCGGCGCTGCTTGGCAATGTGGAACGCACGGTAACGTTCTTCGCTTCATCAACTGTTCTGGTATTGGCTGGTGTACTTACGTTGTTAGCGTCGGCCGATAAGGTGGTTGAAGTATTGCAATCGATTCCGTACACCGCTGATACCGCTCCCGACAAAGTACAATTCAAACTCGCGGTACTATCGTTACTGTTTGTATTCGCATTCTTCAAATTTACATGGTCGATTCGGCAGTTCGGTTTTGTCTCGGTGCTTATGGGAGCGGCTCCGCAATATCGCTCAACCGAATTTACCGACGAACAGCGTGAAATATTTGCGCGACAAGCTGCCAAAGTGATCGACCAAGCTGGCCATGAATATAACAATGGACTGCGCTCGTATTATTTTGCGCTAGCATACTTATGTTGGTTTATTCATCCGTATTTATTTATTGCTTCGACGGCAGTTGTCGTGGCGGTGCTTTATCGTCGTGAGTACCGTTCAAAAGTACTTAGAGCCCTGCTAGCGACCAAAGGGTGGGAACCAGGCCCGATCAAAGAAAATGGAGAATCACAGTGACACTTGATGTATTGAAGTGGACTATTGCGAGTTATTTCGAAGCGACAGGGCAAGCTCTGCCAGATCTACCTGATGTGTTAGGGCCATATGAAGGCCAAGCACTTATCGGCACATCATTACGTATTGAATCTGCGCGAATCGAGTTTTGGGATGCTGGCGTTATTGCGATAGAACCCGATCAACCTGGCGATAAAGATGTTGTCTTTTCATGTGCCGTGCATGGCGACGAAACAGCGCCCATTGAAATTGTGCGAGATATGCTGACGGATATTCTTGCCGGTAAGCTACAGGTAAAACACCGAACATTGTTCTTAATTGCTAACCCCGCAGCTATTGTTAACGGCACTCGGTTTATTGACGTAAATATGAATCGTTTGTTTAGCGGCGCTCATGCTCAAGGCGATACGCCAGAACACCATCGCGCGGCTAAACTTGAACAGTACGTGTCTCGATTTTTCAAGCAGCAACGCCGTTTCCACTATGATTTGCACACGGCTATTCGAGATTCAGCTCACGAAAAATTTGCGGTATACCCATTTACTCATGGTGGCCCTTATAAGAAGGAGCAGCTGACGTTCTTAGCTGAATGCGGCGTCGATACGATCTTATTGAATCAAGCACCTACCACTACCTTCAGTTATTACAGTGTTCGCGAGCATAATGCCGATGCGTTCACGGTCGAATTGGGTAAGGTTCGTCCATTTGGCGAAAATGATATGAGTCGATTTACCGATGCTGACACGATGTTCCGTAAACTTATTAGTACAAGTGAATTGGATCTCCCGAAATTTGATAGCAACCGTCATCACGTTTACGACGTAAGCCGTTCTATAGACCGCACCGCCGAAGACTTTCGCCTGAACTTTGCTGATAATGTCGCTAATTTTACCGAGTTTGAGTTAGGTCATCTGTTGGCGGTTGATGGTGAAAATGAATATACAGTAGAGCAACCAGGCGAACGAATTATATTCCCGAATGCCAAAGTGGCGCTCGGACAGCGCGCTTTACTGACCGTTGTACCCATGCCAGTTGAGAACTTGAAACTGGTCTGATTTTTAACTTTTTATGACGCACCTTGTTTGCATGTCAGTTGACGTAAAGGTAAAGTGTGCGCAATTTTTCTTAGAACGAGAAAGTTATGGCGAAAGATAAACAACATCAGTTGGACATCGTGACCAAACCGCAGTTTATTGACGGTTCGGCGCTGAAGATTCCAATGCTACAGATCCTCGCTGAGGACGGTACCATTCGTAAAGGTGCAGAGCAGCCAGAAATGGACAAAGAGCTCGCGCTTAAGATTTTCGACACGATGCAATTTATCCGCATTTTGGACGAGCGCATGATTGCTGCGCAACGCCAAGGCCGGATCAGCTTTTATTTGTCGTCGTTGGGTGAAGAAGCAGCCAGTATTGGTTCAGCTGCTGCGCTGAGTGACGATGACATGATCATGGGGCAATACCGCGAGCAGGGCGCATTGGCGTTTCGTGGCTTTACGGTAGAGCAGTTCATGAACCAGTTATTCTCGAACGAGCGCGATCTTGGTAAAGGCCGCCAAATGCCAGTTCACTACGGCTGTGCGGAGTTGAATTTCATGACTATCGCATCGCCATTGGCAACTCAAATTCCTCAGGCGACCGGCTATGCATATGGCCAAAAGATGGATAAATCGGGCAACTGTACCATTTGTTACTTTGGCGAAGGCGCAGCCTCTGAGGGCGATTTCCACGCAGCATTAAATATGGCTGCGGTTTATAAAGTGCCAGCGATTTTCTTCTGCCGTAACAATGGGTATGCCATTTCAACGCCATCACAGGGCGAACAGTATGCCGGTGACGGTATTGCACCGCGCGGTGTTGCTTACGGTATGAAGACCATTCGTGTGGATGGTAACGACCTTTTTGCCGTGTATAAGGCAACGCAAATGGCGCGTAAATTAGCCGTTGAAGAAAATGAGCCAGTACTTATTGAAGGAATGAGCTACCGCATGGCGGGGCACTCCACGTCAGACGATCCAACTGGTTATCGTACCCGCGAAGAAGAAGATGCGTGGCGGGCAAAAGATCCGGTTGTACGTTTCCAAAAATGGTTACAGAACCAAGGTTGGATTAGCGAAGACGAAGCACAGAAGAATTATGATGAGAAAAAAGCAGCAGTATTGGCGGCCTTGAAGTCAGCTGAAACTGTGCCGGTGCCACACATTGATGAGATTATCGAAGACGTCTATGACACGCCACCGAAGCATCTCAAGAAGCAACTTGAGGCGCTGAAAGCGCATATTCGCAAATACCCGGAAGCTTATCCGAAAACTGCGTCGCGTATTGATGGGGGTGACAAATAATGGCCAAGATGAATCTCTTACAAGCCATCAATAATGCGCTTGATATCGCAATGGCGAAAAGTGACAAAGTTTATAGCTTTGGTGAAGATACCGGTGCATTTGGCGGGGTATTCCGTGCAACCTCTGGTTTAACTGAGAAGTACGGTCGTCATCGCAACTTCAATACGCCGCTGGTTGAGCAGGGCATTTTAGGTTTTGCTAACGGTTTAGCATCGCAAGGTAGTTATGCGGTTGCCGAAATTCAATTCGGTGATTACATCTTCCCAGCGTTTGACCAAATTGTGAATGAGTCGGCGAAATTCCGTTATCGTTCTGGTGACGAGTTTAACGTGGGTGGGTTGACTATTCGTACGCCATACGGTGGTGGTATTGCTGGTGGTCACTACCATTCACAATCACCAGAAGCTTACTTTGCGCATACGCCGGGCTTAAAAATTGTGATGCCGCGTAACCCGTATATGGCAAAAGGCTTGTTGTTGAGTGCGATTTTCGACAAAAACCCAGTCTTGTTTATGGAGCCAAAGCGTCTTTATCGCGCGTCTGTCGGTGAAGTACCAGAGGAAGAATATACGCTTGAACTTGGCAAAGCTGATGTGGTGAAAGAAGGTAAAGATATTACCGTATTAGCTTGGGGTGCTCAGGTTGAAATGGCCGAAAAAGCGGCAGAAATGGCGGCGAAAGACGGTATCGATTCTGAAGTGATCGATTTGGTCAGCATCCTCCCATGGGACGTTGACACCGTTGCTGAATCGGTGCGTAAAACAGGTCGTTTGGTGATTACGCAAGAAGCACCAATTACCGGCGGCTTCGCCAGTGAAGTGGCGGCAACCATTCAAGACGAATGTTTCTTGTACCTGGAATCGCCAATTGCTCGCGTTTGTGGTTTAGACACGCCATATCCGTTAAGCCACGAGAAAGAATACTTTGTGGATCACCTGAAAGTGTACGAAGCGATTAAAGCTTCGATGACTTACTAAGAGGCCTTTGATATGAGTAAAGATTTTATCTTACCAGACATCGGCGAAGGTATTGTCGAGTGCGAAATCGTGGAGTGGTTGGTTAAAGAAGGCGACAGCATTAAAGAAGATCAGCCGGTGGTTGATGTGATGACCGATAAAGCTTTGGTGCAAATTCCAGCCAAAGAAGACGGTGTTGTTGCGAAGCTTTATTACGAAAAAGGTGATATCGCTAAGGTGCATGAGCCGTTATTCGCAATCGACAGTGGTGATTCTAGTTCAGAGAATAAACCAGCTGCAGACGAGCAGAAGCAAGAGGCTACTCCAAAGCAAGGTGACTCAGGCAGCACAGTTACTGACTTTATTTTGCCGGATATCGGCGAAGGTATTGTTGAGTGTGAAATTGTCGAATGGCAGGTGAAAGAAGGCGACACTATCGAAGAAGATCAGCCGGTGGTTGATGTGATGACCGATAAAGCCTTGGTACAAATTCCTGCGAAAGAAAATGGTGTTGTTGAGAAGCTGTATTACAAACAAGGTGATATTGCCAAGGTACACGAACCATTGTTTGCAATTCGTGTGGCCGACAGTGCATCTACTGCTGGTACGAATCAGTCGGCACCGGCAGCTTCGAGCCAGAAAGAATCAACAGCTGTAAACAATAAGTCGCAAGCAGGCACTACCGAAGCGCCAACTGCAGCGCGTCAAGGTAAAGCAATTGCGAGCCCTGCGGTGCGTCGTCGTGCCCGCGAACTGGATGTGGATATTAGTCAGGTATCGGGCTCAGGCGCGAAAGGTCGCGTGATGAAAGAAGACGTTGAAGCGTTTGCGAAGGGTGACCAAGCGAGCGTTGCGACCACATCCACCGCAGCAACTAGTACCAGTGAGCCAAAAGTTGGCGGTACTCGCGTTGAACCGATTCGTGGCGTAAAAGCCGCCATGGCTAAGCAGATGATGAAGTCGGTCAGCACTATTCCGCACTTCACTTATGCAGACGAATTTGATTTGACCAATGTGATGGCATTGCAGAAACAATTGAAAGAGCGTTATGCCGATGACGGTATTCGCATCACGATGATGCCTTTCTTTATCAAAGCCTTATCGCTTGCGTTGAAAGAATTCCCTGTGATGAATGCGCAAGTGAATGATGATTGCACCGAGATCACCTATTTTGACGACCATAACATTGGCATGGCCGTAGATACCAAGATTGGCTTGTTAGTACCAAATGTTAAGCAAGTACAAAACAAGAGCATTATCGAAGTAGCGCAGGAAGTGACTCGTTTAACCCAAGCGGCTCGTGAAGGCCGCGTGGCGCAAGAAGATATGAAAGGCGGAACCATTTCCATCTCTAATATCGGCGTTATTGGTGGTACAGTTGCAACGCCAATCATTAACAAGCCTGAAGCAGCGATTGTGGCCTTAGGCAAAGTGCAAGAGCTACCGCGTTTTGATGCGCAAGGTCAGGTTGTTGCACGCAAAATTATGACTGCAAGTTGGTCTGGTGATCACCGTATTATTGATGGTGGCACGATTGCGCGCTTTAACAAACGCTGGCAGGAGTTTTTAGAAGACCCAACTAGCATGTTAGTCCATATGAAATAGTCGACTTGTCTCATAATTAGTCATACAAAAAGGTCAGCTTGCTGACCTTTTTTATTGTTCATAAAACTAAATTGCTAAAGCAAAACGTATATGTGACGATAACTTGGTTTTCGGTTAAATAAACGTAAAGGCAACTATGGATTTTCCTGACTCGATTAAACAACAAACCTGCCGAGATTGCTTAAGTGGTCAATCACTTGGTTTCGAAATTCGCATGGCTTTTCAACCAATTGTCGATTGGCACAAGCAGCATATCGTTTCTTATGAGGCACTTGTACGTGGTCCTCAGGGGGAGGGGGCTGGTTGGGTATTCGAACGCGTGAATGAAGAGAATCGTTACTATTTTGACCAAGCTTGTCGTGTGAAGGCTATTGAAACAGCCGCTCGTTTGGGTTGCAATACGTATCTAAATATCAATTTCCTACCAAATGCTGTTTATAATCCAGAAACTTGTATCAAAGCGACAATTGAAGCGGCTGATATGTACGCGTTTGATATGACGAAATTGATATTTGAAGTTACGGAAAGCGAACAAATTATCGACAAAGACCATTTGCAACGAATATTTAGTAGTTATTCGAAGCGCGGGTTCAAAACCGCCATTGATGATTACGGCTCAGGATTTTCACGGATGGATTGGCTGACGGATTTGCGACCTGATATTTTGAAGCTAGATATGCAACTGATACGAGACATTGATCAATCGCACGATAAACAAAAGATAGTACGAGATGTCGCAAATGTGTGCCGATTACAAGGAACACAAGTTTTAGCCGAAGGAATTGAGACCAAAGAAGAATTAGATTGTTTGTTAGATCTTGGTATTCATTTGTTTCAGGGGTATTATTTAGCCAAGCCAACACTAGAAGAATTGGCAAAGGTTCCGTTTGAAGTGTTGTAGATAAATGGTCAATTAATAATAATAAACAAACAGGGAGTGTCGATAATGCACTTTTGGCGCTATGGGTTACTTGGCACGTTCGCCATATTTAGTACCATCGCGCTGGCAGCTGCGGAATCGCTCCCTCTTAACCAATCACCAGAAACATCCTCAATTCCTTTAAATCAATATGCCTTGCGCAGTTGGAACACTCGTGATGGCTTACCACATAACTCGATAAATCGAATTACGCAATCGCATGAGGGTTACCTCTGGCTTGCGACGTGGGAAGGTCCAGTGCGCTACAACGGGCGCTCGTTCAGAATTTACGATGACACAACAGTCACTAAAATGCGTGAAGCTGGTGCCTTAAGCGTGGATTACGATGAATCGAGTCAGGAAATAGTGTTTAGCGGTCCGCGCGGAAGTGTTGTTACTTACCGTAACAATAACTGGACACCGGAAATTATTGGCGAGAATTTTGTATTTGATACCGTTGTTGATTACAACGAGGTTCGCTGGGCGGCAACAGCGAAAGGGGTTTATCGATTAAAGGAAGGCGAGGAACCGGTTCACTACACAGAACGTAATGGCTTACCAACAGATTTCACCTTTCGATTATTTGCCGTTTCACAAAGCGAAAGCCATGATGCGAGGTTATATGTGGGAACGCGACGCGGCGTTGCCTATTACGACGAGAAAACCGATTCATTTATTGCAATAAAGTCGATATCGCAAGCTCAAGTGCGGGCGCTAACGATACTTAGCAATGACACAATTGTTGTGGCAAATGATGACGGCTTATTTTATCTCCCCCCGCAAGCATCAGATTTTATCCCTTGGCCATACGCCATGAAGGATCGTGTAACTGCGCTAAGTGAAACCAGTGAAGGTTGTTTATTAATTGGCACCTTTACCAGAGGGGTCGGGCGACTCTGCCAGCACTCTGAAGATTGGTTAAGTATTGAAAATGGGCTACCTAATTCACACGTACTCGATATTTATCGAGATAACGACGGGACAATTTGGATTGGTACTCATGGCGGTTTAGTGCAATTACGCCAGGCGCTATTCCGCAGCTTTACACCTCACCATGGATTGAAAGGCGCCTATGTTCGGTCAGTAAATACCGATAGCATGGGGCGAGTGTGGGTTGGTACCAACGATGGTATCAGTCGACAAACAACGACATCGAATGACTGGATAGCATTTGAAGCTTTGAAAAGCGATCCGAAACTTTCGGCTTTGTCGGTTTTAAGTCTTGCGCATGGCAAAGATGACATTGTTTATGTTGGGAGCTATACCGAAGGGTTACTCCAACTAATCGACGGCAAGATAACGGCACAATTGAGCCGCGAGCAAGGATTTGCAAGTAACGAAATTCGGGTGGTTTTGCCGCTAGAGCAAACCGATCTTTTGTTAGTTGGTACCGCGCGTGGACTTTATTTAGTTCGTACAAAGTCGGGGGCGTTTGAAGTAGTTCGGCATTATACTACAGCTGACGGCATGGCGGCCGATTTCGTCTCATCTGTAACGATGGATAGCGAAGGGGCACTGTGGGTTAGTTCGACGTTGTCGCTAACTTATTTTAAGCCGTTGGAGGATCACAATTGGCAACCGGAACCAGTTGAATTAGCTTCATTTACCGGCGCTAGTAATATTTTTTCCGGTACCTTTCACAATGGTCGAATTTGGTTTGCTACTGATCATGGCATGCTCACTCGCTCGTTAAAGACGAATGATTGGCAGTGGTTGTCGCGCCGCGATGGTCTACCTTTCGATAAGACATTTACGATTAATTTCGATGCCGCAGATAACCTATGGCTGGGCGGCGCTCGAGGTATCCTTCGCGTTGCCAAGGCTGATCTTGAACGCTGGATGATCGATAACCGATTGACGATTCAGTATCAACTTTTCACGGAAGTTGATGGCATGGTCAGCCGTCAATTGACTACTGGCGGCCCCGCTTCAGTGGTTGATAAAAATGGCCACCTATGGTTTGCCTCAGCGCTTGGCGCCGTCAAGGTCGATCCGGAAGCTGTCGATAAATATAGTCGAAGCTCTCCAGCACCGGTCATTGAATCGATAATCACTGATGAGGGTGAAATTGATGTTGAAAGGCGTATTTCTGCAGACAATACTCGTACCGAATTTAGATATGTTGCGCTTGGCTATCACATGCCCGAGGCGTTGCAATATCAAGTAAGGCTAGTTGGTTACGATTCACATTGGATTGATCGTGGCAATCAGCTGGAAACCGCCTATACAGCCCTTGCTCCCGGTGAATATACCTTTATGGTACGTAGCCGTTATCCGGGTGGTGAATGGTCGCCGGTAACCGCAGTGACGCTCAATAAATCTGCTTACTTCTATCAGAAACCGTGGTTTTGGTTCATTTTTTCTCTCGTTGTTATTTTGTTGGTGAGCCTCGCAATTCATTTACGAATTCGATCACTTCAACATACGAAACGACGCCTGCAAGGACTTGTGCAAAAGAAAACCCAAGAACTTGAAGCGATGGCATTACAAGACACATTAACGGGGCTTGCGAATCGTCGCTCATTTGATCAGCAATTAGACCATGAGGTGCAAAATAGTCGTCGCTATAACACACCACTCAGCGTTGCTTTAATTGATATCGACTACTTTAAACAAATTAATGACACCTATTTGCATACCGGTGGTGATGTGGTGTTAAAACAAGTCGCCGAACTATTGCAACAATTAGTCCGTGAAGTGGATGGTGTTGCGCGCTGGGGAGGCGAAGAATTTGCAATTATTTTCCCGCAAACGATGCTCGCTGACGCCGTATTGGTGCTTGAACGTATTCGCGTTGCGATAGAAAATTTGCGTGTTGAGAATTTTGAAGAGGCTAGAATTACGGTGAGCATCGGGGTTACCGAACTGACCAAAGAAGAGAGCTCTGCCGAACTACTTAAAAATGCTGACAGAGCTCTATATACGGCAAAAGAGCAGGGTCGTAACCGTATCGTTACCGTTTAGCAATCATTCGTCGAACTAAGCCAGGGAAAAAGCGTTGTAGAAACGGTGCGAGTTTGGAAAGTCCTGAACCGACAACCACTTCTGCTTTTTGCTTCGCTATCGCTTCAAGCGACTTGCGTGCGCATTCTTCGGCTGAAATACCACCGGCATTATCTGGGTCTTCATGACCTAACGCGGTGCCATCGCCGGTTAACGAATTGTGAGCAACCTGAGTATTAATAAAGCCAGGCAAGATTGAGGTGACAGTTAAGCCATACTGCGCCATTTCTGCCCGCAACGAATCCATAAAACCGATAACACCAAACTTGGCCCCGTTATACCCGCTGCGAAGCTTTGTGCCAACTTTGCCCGCCACACTTGAGACTGTTACGATTTGGCCGGCGCGGCGTTCGACCATGCGCGGTAAGACCAGCTTAGTTAGCGCAATAACACCAAAGTAATCGATTTCCATTAGTTGTCGATACACGGACATATCAGTCTCTAAAATCAACGATCGCTGAGATACGCCAGCGTTGTTAATCAAGATATCAATGATCTGATCACCGAGTGCATCCTTTGCCATTAATGCAGCCTGTTCGGGCTGACTCAAATCGAGAGCCAGAACTTGATGGCGTTCCGGGTGCGCCAATGATTGACGAACTTGCTCAAGTGCATCGTGGCGACGCGAAGTAAGAATTAAATGCGCACCCGCTTCAGCGAGTTGTTGCGCCATGGCTAAACCGATGCCAGAAGAGGCACCGGTTAGCCAGACAGTTTTACCTTGGAAGTAACGCATTGGTTAGCCTGCTGGGTAAACGTAATTCGCTTGGAAACCGAGTGGAATACCAATCATCCAGTAGATGATTAAGAATGCAGACCAAACGACGAGCAATGTCAGGGTAAATGGTAGCATCATTGCAACCAGTGAGCCGATACCCGTACCTTTAACGTAGCGCTGGCAATAAAGTACCACGAGCGGGAAGTACGGCAACAATGGCGTGATGATATTACTGATTGAGTCACCGACGCGGTACGCAGCCTGCGTTAAATCAGGCGAGTAACCCAACTGCATTAACATCGGCACGAAAATTGGTGAAATTAACGCCCATTTGGCCGATGCCGAACCAATAAACAGGTTAATGAACGCGACCAAAATGATAATACCAACCATGGTCACGCCGCCGCTTAATTGTAACGAGCTTAAGAATTGCGCACCTTTAATGGATAGTAGGGTACCGAGATTTGAATCACCAAATGCTTTAATGAATAGGGCACAGAAGAACGCCATGACCATGTAGTAAGCCATGTCTTCCATTGACTTTGACATCGCTTTAATCACATCTTGAGAGTTCTTGAAACTACCTGAGATGAAGCCATGCACAATGCCTGGAATGATAAACAGCAAGAAGATGAGTGGTACAATCATTTGCATTAATGGTGCAGTAAATGAATCAAGATTGCCCTCAGCATCAGCTAACGGAGTATTTTCCGCAATAGCTGCAAAAAATAATCCCACTAAACCTAACACCATTACAAAGACGCTGATAAAGAAAGCTTTGCGATCGCGTGGTGTAACATCATCAAGAACTGGCATATCTTCTTGATCACCATCAATGGTAGCAGTGCGCTGAAGGCGTGGCTCAATTACACGGTCAGTGAGGTACCAGCCGACGATGACAACAACAATAGAAGATGCAGCGGTGAAAAAGTAGTTATTCAGTTGGTTTAATTGAATGGCTGGGTCAAGTATTTGAGCAGCACTTTGCGTAAAACTAGCAAGCAACGGGTCAATTGCCGACGGTACAAAGTTAGCACTGAAGCCGCCGGAAACACCGGCAAAAGCAGCCGCGATACCTGCCAAAGGATGGCGGCCAGCAGCGTAAAAGATCACGCCACCTAATGGGATAACCAGTACATAACCCGCATCAACGGCGGTATGACTGACAATGGCTACAAGAATGAGTACTGGAGTTAATAACATTTTCGGGGTGACGTTGAGCATCAGTTTAATGGCAACGTTAATAAAGCCACTTCGCTCAGCAACTCCGACACCCAGCATCGCGACAAGTACCACGCCTAAAGGTGCGAAACCCATGAAGGTGCCAACCATGTTGGCTAGAAAGTTGGCCATTTGATCGCCAGCCAGCAAATTCGTTATGCCAACATTTTCACCGGTAAGCGGGTGAACAGCATCGAACTCAATGCCAGAAAGCAGAAAACTGAAAATCCAAACGATGATTAATAGCCCAAAGAACATCACGGCTGGATCAGGAAGTTTGTTACCGACTTTCTCAACCTTATCGAGCATGCGGTTGAGGAATGTAACTGATTCGTTAGAATCACTCATGAGGAAACCCCTTGTTGTATTGTTATTATGTATGAGACGAAAGTATCATACCGTAACAACCAGCAACAACAAGACGAAAAACATGATTTGTGGAACCGATGAAGCGGGACGCGGACCAATCGCGGGACCAGTGGTAGCCGCCGCTGTGATTCTCGATCCGAATAATCCAATTGAAGGCATCAACGATTCGAAGAAGTTGTCTGAGAAAAAGCGAGAAGCTTTAAGTGCCGAAATAAAGCAAAAGGCACTGTATTGGGCAATTGCACAGTGCAACGCTGATGAAATTGACGCCATTAATATTTTGCAGGCGTCGTTACTGGCGATGAAACGAGCCGTAGAAGCATTGCCAGTGAAACCTGAAAAAGTACTTGTGGATGGCAACAAATTGCCTCAGTTGAGTGTGCCAGCTGAGGCGATTGTCGGTGGTGATGCGCTTGAAGCTTGTATTGGTGCTGCCTCCATTTTGGCAAAAGTAGAACGAGATCGACAAATGCTGGCATGGCATGAGCTCTATCCACACTATGACTTCGCCAAGCACAAAGCCTATCCAACGAAAGCTCATCTAGAAGCTCTGGCCGAGCACGGGCCGTGCCCGGTTCATCGGAAAAGCTTTGGGCCCGTGGCACGAATGCTCGCAGTTACATGCAAACCTGACGAATAAGAGCTCGCAACTGATTTTGCGCAGGTGCTATTTCATCAATGAGAATGAATTCATCCGGTTGATGCGCCTGCGCAATGTTTCCCGGTCCCATCACAATGGTTTGGCAGCCGAGTGCTTGAACAAAAGGGGCCTCGGTGCAGTAATTCGCTGGTTGTGCGGCATTACCCGTCAACTCGCTTGCCAAGCGCACAATTTCGGCATCTTTATCACAACGATATCCTGGTACTGGTTCATGCATGTGCTCGAGGCATACCGCGCCGGGGTAACGCGCTTTCACCGCTGCCAAGCGATGATCAATCAAACCATAGAGTTCGCTAATATTCATGCCGGGCAGCGGGCGCATATCGATATGTAGCTCGCAGCATGCGCAGATGCGATTAGCGGCATCGCCGCCATGAATGGCACCGAAGTTCAGTGTTGGGTAGGGTACCGCAAATGCATCATCGTGATAGCGCTCCTGAAACTCTTTTTGAATACCGCGGAGTTCAGTTATCACGTCATGCATGATCTCGATAGCATTAATACCAGCCGCTGGATTCGAGCTATGTCCTGATTTACCTGTAATACGTACCGCTTCAGTCATATGACCTTTGTGGGTAATAACCGGAGTCATCGACGTCGGCTCACCAATGACGGCAAAATCTGGTTTCAAGTGACCAAACGCATCAAGCTCACGGGCGCCTGCCATGGTGGTCTCTTCATCGGCAGTAGCAAGAATATATAACGGTTTTTTAAGTTGTCGGAGGTCGGTACTGCGTAACGCCTCAATCACGAACGCAAAGAAACCTTTCATATCAGCGGTGCCTAGCCCATATAAGCGGCCGTTGTCTTCTCGCAGTTTAAACGGATCCTGAGTCCAACGACCTTCGTCCCACGGCACTGTATCCGTGTGTCCGGCCAACATTAAGCCGCCAGATTCGGCGCCGTCGGGAATGTAATGAGCAAGAAGGTTATATTTACCGGCTTGATGATCGAGCTCGTGAATATCAATTTGAAAGCCGAGACATTCGAGCCAAGTCGCCAGTTTATCGATGACCGGTTTATTACTGGTATCCCAACTTGGGTCGAGACAGGAAACTGAAGGAATCGCGACGAGTTCGCGATACATTTGGATAAAGCTAGGAAGCTGCGGCACAACGAATCTCCAAAACGATCATCAATGTGCCACAGCATAGCGCATTTAATTAAAAGTGATAACTACCGCGGAAGCGAACGCCATCACCATATTCACTATCTTGATAGCCCACACCAACCGATAGATTTGAATCAATGTAGTAATTCACACCGAATTGGTACTGGTTATCACTGCCGCCATCGGTGTAATCAATCCAACCAATGCCGCCATAGAATTCAAATTGGTCAATGCGTTGACGTACGTTACCCTCAACGCCCCAGAAGTTACTATCAACGGCACCAAAATCAACATGTCCGACACGCGCGCCGACATCGGCTGTTAAGCCGCTACCCAGCCAAAAATAGCGACTGAGTTTGATACTTAATGCGTCACTGCTGCTGCCCGCATCGTTATCAAAGTTACGGAAATAGCCGCTTACCACATAGGGTGATTTGAATTCGTAAGACCCTTCAACGAAAATGCTGTCGCCGCCATCGTGATCAGCAACGCCAACACCAACGTAGTTGTATGCAGAATGCCCACGGTTTTGCGTTTGATTTTGTTGCGTTTGTGCATTGGCGGTGCCTGCCAACGCAAGACTGGCGGTCAATAATGCGACAGACAGAACACTGTGTTGCAATTTCATCGTGATTTACCTCACTTTTTGCTAGAATCTGCATCGTACGGTAACAACTTAAGATTGTAAGCAAAAGGCGGTTTACGCAAGATTTACCCTTGTTTAGACAGGCTAAAATCCTTAGCATATACGCCTATTTTGATATCTTCATTCCCTAGGAAAAACGTTTCATGAAATCCATTCCGCATATTGATATGAGCCTGTATGGCCAAGACTTTGATGCTTTTGCACAACACGTAGGTGAAGGCTATGAAACCAATGGTTTTGTTGCACTTACCAAGCATGGTATTGACCAGCAGTTGATTGATAATGCGTTGGATATTAGCCGCGAGCTATTTGCACTTCCTGAAGCGGTGAAAAAGCAGTATCACATTCCTGGTGGCGGCGGTGCGCGCGGTTATACGCCATTTGGCACTGAAATTGCCAAAGACGCCAAACACGTTGATTTAAAAGAGTTTTGGCATGTTGGTCGTGAAATTGATGGCGAACCACCGTTCCCACAACTCACACCGAATGTATGGCCACAAGAATTACCTGAATTCAAAGCCAAAATCCTCAAACTTTATGATGCACTGGATGCTTTAGGTTTGCGCGTATTGGAAGCCTTAGCAGTTTACCTAAAGCAGCCACGCGATTTCTTCAACGATAAAGTGAACTTAGGCAACTCGATTTTACGCCCACTTCACTATCCACCAATTATCGACGAGGGAACGCCGTCAGTGCGCGCTGGCGCTCACGAAGACATTAATGTATTGACGCTATTAGTCGGTTCGCGCGAACCAGGTTTAGAAGTACTCGCTAAAGATGGTTCTTGGATTCCAGTCACCATTATTGAAGGCGCCATTATCTGTAACGTAGGCGATATGTTGCAGCGCCTTACCAATGGTGTGTTGCCGTCTACCACCCATCGCGTGGTCAACCCGCCAGCGCCTTATAGTCACAAATCTCGTTATTCGATTCCGTTTTTCTTGCACTTTAATCCAGACGTGATGATCACGCCGTTGGAGAGCTGTATTTCGGAAGAGAATCCGCAGCGTTTTGAGCCAATCAGTTCGCATGATTATTTGATGGAGCGTCTCCGCGAAATCGGCTTAGTGAAGTAACAGCAACGACGATATTAGATAATGGATATTGGATATTAGAAAAAGCCAAAAACGCAGTCGCTAATATCTAATATCAAATAGCTAATAGCTGTTTTGTTTTTGACGGGGGGGATGATGAGAACTTGGGTTTGTGTTTTAGTAAGTAGCCTTATGCTGGCGAGCTGTGCTCAACTCCAAGAGCCACAGCCCTTTGCACTGACCGTAGCTCATATAAACGATCATCACTCCCATTTATTGCCGATGGAGCGCACAGCGCTAACGGTTGATGGCGAAACTTATCGGGTTGAAACCGGTGGTTTTGCGCGAGTGGCGACGAAAATTGCGGACATTCGCGCAAGCCAAGACAACGTTTTAGCTTTGCATGCTGGTGATGCGATTACCGGCACGTTGTTTTATACGCTGTTCGATGGCGCCGCAGATGCGGCCTTAATGAATCTGATTTGCTTTGATGCGCTCGCCTTGGGAAATCACGAATTTGATAATGGCGATGCAGGGCTGAAACGGTTTTTGGACTTCTTGGGCATGAGTACCTGCGGTACCGTTGTGCTCGGTGCCAACGTCGAGCCTGCAGTTGGTGTGTCGCCCCTTACGGCCAAAACGCGATGGGATAGCTTTAAACCTTATGCCGTTTATAACGTGGGTGGCGAGCGTGTTGGTGTGATCGGTTTAGATATCGCTGTAAAAACAAAAAACTCGTCACAACCGGATAAAACGACGGTATTTGCTGATGAATATGAATCAGCGAAATATTACGTCGATGAGCTTCGTGGCTTGGGTATCGAGAAGATTGGTTTATTGACACATATCCAATATCGCAACGATCTTGAGCTTGCTGAGCGCCTGCCAGCGGTTGATTTTATAATTGGTGGTGACTCGCATACCTTACTGGGTGATTTTAGTCGCTATGGCTTACCGAGTGTCGGTCCGTATCCAATGCAAGTAGCAAATGCTGATGGTGAAGCTGTATGTATTGCGCATGCGTGGCAGTACAGTCAGGTGGTTGGCGAACTGGCTATCACGTTTGTCGGTGATCAGGTTGCAGATTGTGGCGGACAAGCTCACTTTTTGGTTGCGGAAGACGCACCTGAAGCTATTCAAAAACTTCCACAGTTTGCCGCTGTCGCGCCAAATGCCGAAGCAGAATCCATGTTAGACCAATATCGCACGAAGCTCGATGAACTCACTTTGCAAGTGATAGCGGAAGTTGACGAGCGTCTCTGCCTGAAACGCATGGGGCCATTAGCATCGATTGAGTGTGGGGTAGGTCGCCAGTCGGACGCTCATCGCGTGGTTGCCGAGGCGTTTTTGGCCAGTGCACCGCAAGCTGATTTCGCATTGCAAAATGGTGGCGGCGTGCGCCGTGAAATTAATGCTGGTGAGTTAACTGTTGCTGATGCTTATAGCCTATTGCCATTTGCGAATACCCTAGTTGAAGTTCAAATTACCGGGCGTGAAGTGAAACAAGTGCTCGAACAGGCACTGGCGTATGCAATTTCAACAGGTGGTTCTGATGGTGCTTATCCACATGGCGCGGATATTCGCTTTGACGTTGATATGCGTGCCGCTGACGGTCAACGGATTAGTGCGCTTGAGGTGTTGACTGAAAGTGGTTGGCAACCTATTCAGGCCGATCGCATGTATACCATGATTACGAATAGTTTCTTATCGGCAGGAAATGATGGCTGGGCGCTATTAGGTGAGTTGTCAGCCCAAGGCCTTACGACAGATACGTATGTTAATTACGCACAATCATTTGTTGATTGGGCCCGCAAAACAAAAACAATAAAACGGCCGAATTCGCATAGCACACAAAGCTATCGAGCGGCCGAGTAATGACACTCTATAACGTTTCGGACAAAGCTCGATTTGATCTAACCGTTATCGTTCTCGCCTTGTTAACGGCCTTTGGGCCGTTATCCATTGATATGTATCTGCCTGCTTTTGGTGATATAGCCGCAAGCTTTTCCACTGAATCGAATCGCGTTGAATTATCCTTGACCTCGTTTTTTCTTGGGCTATTTATTGGTCAGCTCCTTTACGGTACGGCGTCCGATCGGTTTGGCCGTAAGCCACCATTGTATTTTGGTCTTGTGTTATATGTTGTCACATCAATAGCCTGTGCCTATGCGCCGAATCTAGAAAGCCTAATCGTATTGCGCTTTTTACAAGCCATAGGTTCTTGTGCGGGGCTCGTGATTGCGCGCGCGATGGTGCGAGATTTGTATACGCCGCAAGCGTCGGCACAAGTATTTAGTTTCTTAATTTTAGTGATGGGAATCGCGCCAATCCTCGCACCCTTAGCGGGTGCTTATGTGACCGCAGTATGGGGCTGGCAAGCCATATTTATCATCGTGGCGAGCCTTGCTGTGGCGTGTCTCGCCATAGTTCATGTTCGTTTACCAGAAACTCGCGCACCAAACACAGCTGTGAGAATTCGCTCAAGTCTGCCCATTTATTGGAGCGTGTTGCGTGATCCTAGCTTCTTACGGTACTCCTTAAGCGGCGGCATAGCGCAATCAGGTCTATTTGCCTATATCACTGCCTCGCCACTGGTTTTTATTGACCATTTTGGTTTATCGCCAACTCATTACAGTTGGCTATTTGGCGCTAACGCTGTTGGCATCATTGGCATGGCGCAGTTAAACGCGTGGATTCTTCGCCGCCGCGATTCACGTAAAATTCTCAACAAATCATTGCCGGTGTTAGCTGTCGTTTCAGTACTTCTCATTGTTGCGGGCTGGAATAATTTCGGACTAATTGGCGTGCTGGTGCCTTTATTCCTCTATGTCAGTACCTTGGGTATGGTGTTCCCGAATGCGATGGCTGGCGCGCTTGCTGAGCAGCAGGAGCGGGCAGGTTCGGCCTCAGCAGTCACTGGTAGTCTGCAGTTTTTGATTGCGGGATTAATTTCGGCTTTGGTAAATGTGTTGGGGCATCAGCATGAGTTGGCGATGGTGTTTGTGATGGGCGGTTGTGGGTTGACGGCACTCATCATCTATCGCCTCCTGCGCTGACAACAAGGTTATTCGTTAATCGTTATTCGTTACTGGTTATTCGTGAAAAAGAAAAACCTCCGTGCACATGGGGCAACGGAGGTTTTTTTGTTTTGGTTTTTTCGCTGTTTCGAATAACGAATAACGAACAACGAATAACGCCTTTAAGGGTTGTAGTAGGTTGGGGTGCCCCAGTAACCAACCGGCATATCTAAACCAAACACCCAAATAAAGAACAACGACGACCAACCAAGTAAAAACACCAACGTATACGGCAACATCATCGCAATCATTGTGCCAATACCCGTATCTTTCTTATATCGCACCGCAACAGCAAGGATTAGGCCGAAATAACTCATCATTGGGGTGATAATGTTGGTAACAGAGTCACCGATACGGTAGGCGGCTTGGATAACTTCTGGTGCATAGCCAATCAGCATCAGCATTGGTACAAAAATTGGTGCGGTAATCGCCCATTGCGCGGAAGCAGAGCCAAGCATTAGGTTGACGAAGGCGCACATTAGAATAAACAGAATAAATACCGATGGACCTGTTAATCCGACATCTTGCAAGAAGGTCGCGCCTTTAATTGCAAAAATACTGCCTAAATTGGTCCACCCGAAAAACGCAACGAATTGAGCGGCAAAAAACACCAATACAATATACATACCCATGGTGCTCATGCTTTCAGACATAGCATCGATAACGTCACGGTCAGTGCGCATGACATTAGTAATGCGACCATAGACAAAACCTGGAATAGCAAAGGTAATAAAAATGAAGGCTACAATGCCTTTAAGGAATGGGGAACCTGCTACTTCACCGGTTTCTGGGTTTCGTAAAATACCCCACTCAGGAACAATGGTAATTGCTAACAAAATACCTAACGCTAAGAAGCTCAAACCAGCACCGATTAGGCCTTTCTTCTCAAGCTTGGTGAGCGACTCTATTTTTTGTTCAGATAGGTTAATTGTGGCCTCTTTCGGGTCATATTTGCCAAGTTTTGGCTCAACGATTTTCTCCGTTACAAAGGTACCCATAATGGCAATCATGAAGGTTGAAACGAACATGAACATCCAGTTCGCTTCTGGTCCTACATAATACTCAGGGTCAATTAAGTTGGCTGCCTTGGTGGTAATACCCGCTAACAGTGGATCAACGGTACCAATAAGCAAATTTGCACTGTAGCCTGCTGAAACACCAGAAAATGCCGCAGCTAAGCCGGCGAGCGGATGACGACCAAGAGAATGGAAAATCATGGCAGCTAAAGGCACTAATACGACGTAACCGAGTTCGGCTGCGGTATTCGATATAACGCCAGCAAATACCACGGCAACAGTAACCACCCGAGGATGCGCATTCATTACAAGACCGCGCATAGCGGCGGATAATAAGCCAGAACGCTCAGCAATACCGACACCAAGCAACGCGACCAAAACGGTTCCAAGTGGTGTGAATCCAGTAAAGTTCGTCACTAAACCAGTCACAATGCGTTGCAAGCCTTCGGCATTGACTAGGCTAACCACCTCAATCATTTCGCCACCAGGGCGAGGATCAAGAGCACTTACGCCAAAATAGCTAGCGATGCCGCTAATGATTACAATACCAATTGCGAATAAAGCAAATAGGGTAATCGGGTGAGGCAGAAGGTTACCGAGCCATTCGACGGTGTCGAGGAAACGCGTAAAAGCGCCGCGCTTTTCAGTGGGTTGTGAGGCTTGCGTCATGCAATTCCAGCTCCTGTATTTCGAGTCGTTTTATTGTAATAAGGGCCGAATTGTACACATAAAAAAGGCCAATCGCGAGGATTGGCCTTTGATTCAGGATAAGCAGTTGTTATGCCGCGTTATCTTGCTTTTTAGCTGATGCTAACGCGACTTCGCGCGCATGTTTGCCAGCAATTAAGTCTTCGTGTGCAAAATCATCCACATTGATGACGCGCAAACGACCTTGCTCAGCGCGACGCAACAATTCAACTTCTTCATCACTTAGAACGCCAAGCTCTTTGCCTTTTTGGGCCACTTGATCTAAGAACATAAACGGCATACGACGATCATTAGCTGCTTTACGCACGCGGTCAAACAGCGGCTCAGCAGCGATGATGTCACGCAGGGTTTGTTCTAAGTAACCAAATTGACCTTCAGGTGATAAGAACTGACCTTTTCCTAGGCGTTCACGACTTGCGTTTGGTAATAACAAGATTTTGGCGACTTTGCTGTCCAACTTATCCGAAGGACGCTTCGCGATGCGCCCAAATGGATACATGATGGCTTTCATGGTTTTACCAACCAAACCAAAGTTATCCAACAAGGCTAACTGGCTTTCTTGTAATTTATACAAGGTGTCTTGCAACGCCCAATGCATTAGCGGCAAGTCGTCTTTTTGACGGCCTTCGTCTTCGAAGCGTTTTAGTGTGGCTGAAGCAATAAACAGGTAGCTCAACATGTCACCCAAACGCGCAGAAATACGCTGTTTACGCTTCAATGAACCGCCTAATACACCCATTGCAACGTCTGAAAGCAACGCTAGGTTGGCACTAAAGCGGTTCATTTGCTTGTAGTACGTCGCCGTGCTGTCGCTGAAAGGCGAGCTAGTGAAACGCCAGAAGCCTAAACCTAATACCAACGAGCGAACAAAGTTGCTCATACCGAAACCAATATGGCCCCAAATCGCTTTATCGAAACGCTTCAAGCCTTCAGCGTTGGTTTCAGCTGATGCCAACATTTCTTCCAATACATAAGGATGACAACGAATTGCACCTTGACCGTAAATCATCAAGTTACGGGTAAGAATGTTGGCACCTTCAACCGTGATAGCAACCGGTACACCTTGGTAGCCACGGCCTAAATAGTTATTTGGACCTAAGCAGATACCTTTACCACCATGGATATCCATGGCGTCATCCATACAGGCACGTAATTTCTCAGTCATGTGGTATTTGGCAATGGCAGAAATAACAGATGGCTTCTCACCCAAATCAATCCCTTTGGTTGAAAAAGTTGTTACTGCGTCCATCAAATAAGCGTTGCCGCCGATGCGAGCCAATGCTTCTTGCACACCTTCCATTTTACCGACAGGTAAACGGAACTGACGACGGATGTACGAGTACGCACCCGTAGCAAGCGCAATCGATTTCACGCCACCCGCACTGTTTGAAGGCAAGGTAATAGCACGACCTACCGACAAACACTCAACCAGCATACGCCAGCCTTTACCGGCCATTTCTGGGCCACCAATAATGTAATCCAGTGGCACGAACACGTCTTTACCGCGCACAGGACCGTTTTGGAACGGTACGTTCAGCGGGAAGTGACGGCGACCCGTTTCAACACCTTTCGTATCATGCGGAATCAACGCGGCAGTAATGCCAAGCTCTTCTTTGTCGCCCAATAACTTGTCTGGGTCAGAGAGCTTAAATGCCAAGCCGAGAACTGTAGCGACTGGCGCAAGGGTGATATAGCGCTTGTTGAAGTTTAAGCGAATACCGACAATTTCTTTGCCTTCCCATTCACCTTTACAAACCACACCGGTATCAGGAATAGAGCCTGCATCAGAACCGGCTTCTGGGCTGGTTAATGCAAAACAAGGAATTTCTTGGCCGTTGGCTAAGCGCGGCAAGTAGTAATCTTTTTGCTCTTTCGTACCATAATGCTGCAATAATTCGCCAGGACCTAATGAGTTTGGTACGCCAACAGTTGATGCCAAAATGGTGCTTACACCAGCTAACTTTTGTAATACACGTGATTGTGCGTAAGCAGAGAACTCGAGGCCACCGTATTCTTTCTTGATGATCATTGCGAAGAACTTATGATCTTTTAGATATTGCCAAACGTGTTCTGGCATATCGGCAAGCTCATGAGTTGCTTCCCAATCGTTCATCATTTTGCAGATTTCTTCACACGGGCCGTCTAAGAATGCTTGTTCTTCAGCGCTTAACTCAGCTTTTTGAATACTGTGAAGCTTTTTCCATGCTGGCGCGCCGCGGAAGAGCTCGCCTTCCCACCACGTGGTGCCCGCATCAATCGCGTCTTTTTCAGTTTCAGAAATTTCTGGCATCACTTTGCGATAAGCACCAAGAATACCTTTTGACATGACGCCACGACGGAACGGGGTCACATTCAATGGTACTAACACTAAAGCCAATAATACCCACAGTACTGGGCCGACAATGTCGAACCAACTACCAATGGCAAACATGCCGACAAGGCCAATGCTCGTAACGAGCAATGAACTGCGGTAATACAAAAAGCCACCCAATACAAGCAGGGTAGCGATAACCCATAAGGCAATGCTCATGTTTTTAACTCCGTTGTTCTACTAGAGGTCTGACCAGTAATTTGTACGTTGAGGGTAGTCTGTTTGATCACTTTTTTCAAGCATAAAAGCGTAAGCGCAGGTGATAATTAAACTTTCTTTCAATGTTTATGTCTTAAGCTATAGTTAAAACGTTTTATTGAGAAACAATGAGTTAGGAAGGTGTATGAAATTAGTCCAAGGTTTAGCAGCGATGATTGCGTTGACAGCTTCAACTGCGGTTTTTGCTTTGACCGAGTTAACACCCTATGAAACACGCTATGAAGTCACGCGTGGCGGTAGCAATTATGGCGAAGCGGTGCGTACATTAAAGTACGAAAATGGACGTTTCAATTTATACACAGAAACCGAAATTTCATTGTTATTTTTATCTGACCGTCGTCGCTTTTGGTCTGAATTCAGCCTTGAAGATGGCCAAGTTACTTCGTACGAATTTACTTACAAACGCTCAGGAACAGGACGCAACAAAGGCTTTAGTGGTTCATTTGATCATGATCAACACGTTATCGTGAACAATGAGAGCAAGCAGACTACTGACATAGATGCGAGTGTTTATCGTATGGATGAGGCGGCGAGCATCGAACAGTTGCGACTTGATGTGCAAAGTCAGCGTGACGAATATCAGTATGCAGTACTTGATGAAAAAGGGCAGGCGGATGACTTAGTGTTGCGTCGCGTTGGTGAAGAAACGTTGCAACTACCATACGGGGAAGTGAAAGCAATTAAAGTTGCTCGAATTCGCGAAAATTCCCGTCGTGAAACCGACTACTGGTTCGCCCCTGAATTAGACTTCGTATTGGTAAAAATGCAGCAACGCGAGGATGGCGATGAAGTCGCCACCCTACAACTGAAAGCGATTAACTAGATGATTTATTCTGCCGCGTAACCAGCAGAGCCCAGTACTTCGCCATCGAGTTCAGCACCGTCTGCCGTTAAACGCAGGCGGTCAGTGCAGAACCAGTTCACCACTAACGGGTAAATAGCATGCTCTTGTGTATGCACCCGTTGCTGCAGATCACTTGCCGTATCTTCTGGGAAAATAGGCACAGTCGCTTGCAGAATAACCGGCCCACCATCGAGCTCTTCCGTTACGAAATGAACGCTGACACCATGTTCGGTATCACCGGCATCAAGCGCGCGCTGATGGGTATTAATGCCTTTATACTTCGGTAATAACGACGGGTGAATATTCAACATGCGGCCGTGATAATGGCGAGTGAACTCCGGCGTTAAAATACGCATGAAGCCCGCCAACACCACCAAATCGGGTTGATAACCATCAATCAGTTTCAAAAGCTCGGCGTCGTAAGCTTCGCGGGTAGCGAAGTCTTTGTGCGACAATACCGCCGTTTCGATACCAACCGCCTGCGCTTTTCCCAGACCGCCGACACCGGCTTTGTTACTAATCACAGCAACAACTTCGCCAGCAATGCGGTGTGCTTTGCAGGCCTCAACAATGGCCTGCATGTTTGTACCTGAACCGCTAATTAAGACAACAATGCGCTTCATGAATGAATTTCAACTTGCGCTTCATTGGCAGTGCGAGCAGCAACTTGACCAATCACCCATGCATCTTCGCCGTGCTCACGAAGCAAGCTAACGGCTTGCTCTGCTTGTGCTTGTGGTAAAGCCATAATCAGACCAACACCACAGTTAAAGGTGCGATACATTTCTTTGGTGGTCACGTTGCCGTTCTGTTGTAACCAGTTAAATACCACTGGCCACTCCCAGCTGCTATCGTCGATAACGGCTTTAGCAGACTCCGGTAATACGCGAGGAATATTTTCCCAGAAGCCGCCACCGGTAATGTGCGAAATAGCATGTACCTCATGCTTTTCAAGCAGTGCGAGAACAGACTTCACATAAATTTTCGTTGGTGCCAACAGATGTTCAGCAAGAGGCTTACCATCAAGCATCTCAGTTGCTGCATTGGTTTCACTTACTTCAAGAATTTTGCGAATCAGCGAGTAACCGTTTGAATGCGGACCTGAAGAACCCAGAGCAATCAACGCATCGCCCGGAGCAACTTTGCTACCATCGATAATTTGCTCTTTTTCGACTACGCCCACACAGAAACCAGCGATATCGTAATCGCCGTGCTCGTACATGCCAGGCATTTCAGCGGTCTCGCCACCAATCAGCGCGCAGCCTGCTTGAACACAGCCTTCGCCAATGCCGGTGACCACGTCAGCGGCAACATCAACGTCAAGTTTGCCTGTTGCATAATAGTCGAGGAAGAATAGCGGCTCAGCACCTTGAACAATCAAATCGTTCACACACATGGCCACCAAATCGATACCGACGGTGTCATGCTTTTTCAAATCAATGGCTAAGCGTAATTTCGTGCCCACACCGTCGGTGCCTGACACCAAAACCGGTTGCTTGTATTTGGTAGGTAACTCGCAGAGTGCGCCGAAACCACCAATGCTCCCCATCACTTCTGGGCGTTTGGTGCGTTTAGTGACGCCTTTAATACGTTCAACTAAAGCATTACCTGCATCGATATCAACGCCAGCGTCTTTGTAACTTAAAGATGGTTTTTCAGTGCTCACGGGTGGGTCCTCAGCTCGGGCAAAAAATTTGCGCGCTAGTTTAGCACTTTCGAAGCGTCTGCGCGATAGCCGATTGCGCGCAGATAGTTGTTTTTTCGTTCAACTTTCAGCGTATAATAAACGCTCTCATCGTAGCGCGTGCCCGCACGCTTAGGCTGTTGTATGCAATTCAATGTTAATCAACTTCAACTTGTTCAAGCGACTCGCGATGATCTCGACGCTTTAGAACAAATTGAAAACTTAAGCTTTGTCACCGACCGCATTAGTCGTCGTAGTTTTCGTCGTTTTATCGACCAAAACATTGGCGACTTCAAAGTGGCAAAGTTCGATGGTCGTGTGATTGGTTACTATATTGTTTTGTATCGTCAAGCCACTGAATTAGCGCGTCTATATTCGTTAGCTGTTGACCCTGAGTTCCGTCGACGTGGGGTAGGGCGTTTATTGTTGGATGCCGCCGAAGATGATGCTGATGCACGCTTTTGCCTATTCATGCGCCTTGAAGTAAAAACCGATAATACCGCGGCATTAAAGATGTATCACCACGCCGGTTATTACGACATGGAAATTCGTCCGGAATATTATGAGGATGATAGTGATGCCTTGGTGTTACAAAAGCTACTGCCACGCTTTGAGACAAACTCACTCGATAACGGCAATCAACGCCTCGTTCCATATCGCACTCAAACCACCGAGTTCACTTGCGGTCCGGCGAGCTTGTTGATGGCCATGGCGTATTTCGATATTCCGTGCCCTGATCCGCATCATGAAGAGCTTGAGATATGGCGTGAAGCGACCACCATATTTATGACCTCGGGGCATGGTGGTTGTGGCCCTCATGGGCTTGCGCGTGCTGCTCTAAAACGTGGCCTGTCAGTTGAGCTACACGTGAGTGAATCGGGCCCGTTATTACTTGATTCGGTACGAAGTGCTGATAAGAAGCAAATTATGGCGCGTATTCAAGAATCCGATATTGCCGCTTTGAAACAAGCGGGCGTGCCTATTATTGTTGGCGATTATACGCTGAACCAGCTATTGCATGACCTTCATAAAGGCAAATTGGTGATTGCACTGATTAGTACGTATGTTTTTGACGAAAGCAAAGCGCCGCACTGGGTATTAATCTGTGCTGCCGATGACCATTACGTGTACATCAATGACCCTGATCAAGACAGTTTTCCGTGGCAATCAGCCGCCGATAGACAGTATTTGCCGATTCCGCTTGCTACTTTTAAACGAGCGTTTGGTTTTGGTCGACGTAAACAGCGCGCGGCTGTGGTTATCAGTCGCGCGTTGAATAATTGAGTTATTTCTAATCTAGCTCTTCGCGCGTTTTTTACTTGCTTTGACACGAACTTTTTCTAATTCGAGACTGTCATCTTGAGGAAGCGAGATAATACCAAGCCCTGATCGAACAAGTACGCGATTTTCATCCTGCTTTAATAGAACGCCATTCAGTTCAATAGTGATTCGGGGTGTCAAAAAAGTTGAATTGACGAGAATTTGCTCATGGTCGGTCAACTGACCAAGTCTGTCTTGTTGATATATATCGGTTAATTCATTGAAGCTTTGTTGAATGGCATCATAGATTGTCTTGTACTCGCTTTCGTCAAGACCGTCAGCTACATTTTTGAGTGGTACATGCAATGCTGTCTGATGGGTGTATCGACCACTCCATACTTTGCCGTCTGCTTGAGGTAATTCAACAATTAGTGCGGTACCCATGCGAAGTGTCTCATTTTCATCACGCACCACCATCATAAATGGATGAAAACGACCTTCTGCATTGTCATCATAATGAATACTTTTGGCCGAAGCCGCCTCTGTAAACATTGCACTCACTGGAATGGGAATTTTATTATACAACTGCGTGAGGTCGCTGTTCGTTTCTGCTTGAATCATCGAGATGTTCGCCAGCACTCCCAGTGGACCAAATGCGACGCCTAGCGCAACACCGTCCCCTCCGAAACTTTGCACATAAGCAATATCCTTTGCTTCATCTAGATGAACTTGAACATGACTCGCTGTATTTACACCATCATGTTTAAATAATTTATAACTTTCTGAGTTTTCTTTGGTTGTTAGCGGTGCTGGCGATTGATACTGAGGAGCACTGGTACATCCAGCCGCTAACATAAAGCAACAAATTAAGAAAATCTTACGCATGGGAGAATCCGTTATTATTATTATAGGGAGCGCTAGAATACGAAATAATTAGTTAACAAATCAACAAATTTGACATGAATTAAAACCTGAATTTTACATACGGTTTACTTTTTAAATATTGAGTTAGACAACTAACCTTGTTATGGTCGTGTGGTTGCGAAAATCTATAGCAACAATTGTGTAGTAACCGAACTGCAGCCGAATGTTGTATCCCGCCGCTGTTAAGCACTGGCTTTTATACGCCAATCTCATAATAATAAAGAGAAGAAAATCTATGAAAAAGTTATCCTTCCTTGCGCTGTCGGCTCTCGCCGTATCAGTATCCAATGCCTACGCTCAGTCATCTGAACAGATTTCAGCTCAACCGTTGCAACGTGTTCAAACTGAAACAAACGAAACTCAGCGTTTCATTATAAAGTTTAAAGAGAACAGTGCAGCGGTGCAGCGCGCTGGTAACCGTGGTCGCTCAGAACTTGCTTTAGCACGCGCTAAAAGCATGGTTGAGAAAGCCGGTGGTAAGGTCAAAGTGAGCATGCGCCATAACCTTGCTATTGCTGCTGAAATGTCCCAAAAAGACATGAAACGTTTCGAGAAAAATCCGAATGTTGATTTCATTGAAGTTGACCAGAAGCGCCGCTTTATGGCGCAAACTGTGCCATATGGCATCAATATGGTGCAAGCAAACCTCGTAGATGACAGCGTCGCTTCAGCTGCCGCAGGCGGTAAAAAAATCTGTGTGATCGATTCAGGTTTAGATTTGCCACATGAAGATATGGGAACGCGCTTTGACACCATTAACGGTACCAACGATAGCGGTACCGGCAACTGGTATGACGAAGGTGGGCCGCATGGCACCCATGTTGCCGGTACTATTGCCGCGCTAAACAATGGGTTAGGTGTGCGTGGCGTGATTGGCAGTAATCCAAATATGCACATTGTGAAGGTATTTAATGCAAGCGGTTGGGGTTACTCATCGTCATTGGTTGCAGCCATTGAAACCTGTGCGGACAACGGCTCTGATGTGGTGAACATGAGCTTAGGTGGCGGTGGTGCTAGCCAAACCGAAGCGAATGCCATGCAAAACTTGTTCAATCAAGGCGTTTTATTGATTGCTGCTGCAGGTAACGATGGTTCGGCATATAGCTCAACCGATGCACTTTCGTACCCAGCGTCATACAACGCAGTTATGTCTGTTGCTGCGGTTGATAGCAATAAGGCGCTGGCATCGTTTTCACAAAAGAATAGCCAAGTGGAAATTGCCGCGCCGGGTGTGAATGTACTTTCAACGTATCCTGAAGGAACCGGTAGCCAAGGTAACTATGGCAACATGAGCGGTACCTCAATGGCGTCGCCACATGTTGCAGGTGTTGCCGCACTCGTTTGGTCACACCATCCAACCTGTAGTGCTGCACAAATTCGTGATGCATTGAACGCATCTGCGCAAGATTTGGGCTCAGCAGGCCGCGATGTGAAATTTGGTTATGGTTTAGTGCAAACCAAAGATGCTATTGATTACCTCGACGCCAACGGCTGCAGTGGCTCAGGTGGCGGCGGTGAGCCACCGGCAGATGGCGTATTAACCAATGGTGTTACCGAAACGAATCTGTCTGCAAGTACGGGTGCATCATTGTATTACACGCTCGACGTACCAGCAGGTGCAACCGACTTAAGCTTTAGCATGAATGGTGGTACCGGTGATGGTGACCTTTATGTTCGCTTTGGTGCACAACCTACCTCATCAACCTATGATTGCCGTCCGTATCTGTCAGGTAATACCGAAACTTGTACCATTTCGAACGTACAAGCTGGTACTTATCATGTCATGATCAATGCTTACTCAAGCTTCTCTGGTGTGAACCTAACCGGTTCGTTCACTGAGCCAAGCACTGGTGGCGGTGAGGGCGGTTCAGCTTCAGCGACCGATCTCTCTGGCGCAACAGGCTCGTGGACGCATTACTATGTGGATCTGCCAGCTGGCATGACGAGCTTGAATGTGACCATGTCTGGCGGTACCGGTGATGCCGACTTGTATGTTCGTCAGGGGTCACAGCCAACTGAATCAAGCTACGATTGTCGCCCGTATCGTTCAGGTAACAACGAAACCTGTGCGATTGATAATCCAGGCAGTGGTCGCTGGTACATTAGCTTGCAAGGTTATCAAGCCTATTCAGGTGTCGACTTGTTGGTTGAATGGCAATAAGGGTGTTTAATTGCGCTGTCAGCACTTGAAATAGCTGACAGCGCCACCATATAGGTGTAGACTTAAACACGTTAACCTTAGGGGCTGATTTGGATTCGACGGAATACACGAAACCCAAGGTGCATGCCGAGGTGAGGCTGGCCTCGTAAAAAGCCTCAACTTAATAGTTGCAAACGACGACAACTACGCTTTAGCGGCTTAATAACCCGCTGAGTCCGACCCCTAGCGCTTTGTCTGTGAGACTAGGATCAGTCGGTTCACCCCAAAGCAGACTCGCGTGGAGGCTTCGCCCGTAGCCAAAGCGTTAAAACCAATCGGGATCGTCACCTTAAGTAGCCTGTCTGTCGGCGACTTGGTGATTAACTAAAAGACTGACTAAGCATGTAGGACCGAGGATGTAGGTATTACGGACGCGGGTTCAACTCCCGCCAGCTCCACCAAATCCAAATAAAACGCCGCTCATTGAGCGGCGTTTTTGTTTTCCTGTCGTGATGCAGTTGAAAGCTATGCGACTTTACTTACTGCTGGCGCAGGTTTTGGTGCCGCTTTCTTCGCTGGTTTCTTCGCGCCAAGGGCAATCAATACTTGATCGCGCTCACGGGCTAGGAAGAACGCTAAATCTTCAATTGTTTTTTCATCGGTGATGGTTTCGCTACGTTCAAGCAGAGGGAGTAGCTCGTCCACCATGTCCAACATTTTGTCGTAGGCGTCGGCTTCAGCTTTACTGTTAAACGTCATTTTTTCCTCTCCGTTTCGCACAACAACGTATTGGGTTACTACAGCCATGATTCATCCTCTTGGATATTTTTAATATACTGTGCATTTATACAGTTATCATGAGCTGCTTGCAACCTTTGCTCTGCAAACGAAGATTAAACTACCGACGACTTCTCAATTTTTTCTTCGCGGCAAGAATTTCATCCAATGGCGCCTCTTGTTGGCCTGGCATATTTTCATCAGATGCTACCTGCAATTCGCGAGCGTCAAATTCCCATTGTTCTAACACTTCAAGCTTTTCATCATCATTGAGGTTACTGTCTTGCAGAATGTCGTCAGGTCTTTTATAAACCGCTGATGGATCTCTTAATATAGCGTCGAGTCTCATAACCCCTCCTTAACTCAGTTGAGTTAACTTGAGCAGACACATACTGTGTGTCTGTAAGTCTAGTTGAGTTCAATGAAGTTTCCATGTGCAAAGGGGGCATGACTGGCAACATGGCGTGACAGATAAATTGAACGCCAATGATTCTATTTCTTGCGGCGAAGCGCTATGATCTCGCCACTATAAGCCGCCAAGTTAAATAAGATGTGAAACTATGAGCCTTCCTAATTGCCCGAAATGTGATTCAAGCTATGTGTATGAAGACCAAGCGCTACTAATTTGCCCAGAGTGTGGTCATGAATGGAACCCGAATGAGGTTGTTGAAGATGACGCCATTCAGGTAAAAGATGCGAACGGCACGCCACTCGCTGAAGGCGACAAAGTAACCCTGATTAAAGACCTAAAAGTGAAAGGCTCATCGCTGGTATTGAAAGTTGGTACAAAAGCGGTGATTAAGCGTTTTGTTGAGGGTGACCACGATATCGATTGCAAAGTTGATGGTGCTGGCGACATGATGCTGAAATCGCAATTTGTGAAGCGCCAAGCAGGCAAAGACGATTAAACTATAAATTGCTGCCGGCCTAGTGTTTGCTACGCCGGCATCTTTCTGAACAATATTTCACTTCGTCCCAACAACGTTCCCACTTTTTACGCCAAGTAAACGGACGCTGACACACGGGGCATAATTTTGTTGGTAAATCCTGTTTCTTTTTCACTATTCGCTAAAACCCCATCGAATAAACTATCTAAACAATGCTTAAATTTGACCCCATCTGCTGCGATTGATACGGTAAAAACACGATTTCTCAAATATAAGGCGCACACATGGACAGCTTTTTGCATACGTGGGGTCAATCAGTTTATACCAGTTTTGGATTTTTCTGGATGGCACTTTGGGCATTCGTGCTCGGTTATTTTATTAGTAGCCTGATTCAAGTATTAATAACGAAGCAACGTATGCGCCGAGTCATGGGCGATAACAATTTAAAATCAGTATCTCTCGCGACGTTTTTTGGTTTTATCTCCAGTTCATGTAGCTTCGCGGCACTTTCCACTACGCGTGCGTTGTTCAATAAAGGCGCTGCATTTAGTGCCTCGATGGCATTTATGTTGGCGTCTACCAATTTAGTTATCGAGCTTGGCTTTGTCATTTCTATATTTCTTGGTTGGCAATTTGTGGTGGGGGAATATGTTGGGGGTTTGCTACTAATTGCACTGGTGTGGCTATTCATTACGGTGACAAAGCCAGCCAAATTAATTGAACAAGCGCGCGAAAACGACGATGACGATGGCCATGAACATGGCAACACGTGGTCGGATTTATTTGAGCGAGATACATGGCGTCAAGTCGGCCACAAATATGTCATGGAATGGCAAATGGTATGGCAGGACATTTTACTCGGTTTCACTGTGGCGGGAGTTATTTCCGCTTTTGTACCGAGCAGTTTTTTCGAGTGGCTATTTTTGGGTGTTGGTGGCGATGCTGAATTAAACTTTTGGGCGCTGCTACAGCAAGCTGTGGTGGGACCAATTGCTGCATTCTTCACGTTTATTGGCTCGATGGGTAACATTCCATTAGCTGCCGTTCTTTTCGGCGAAGGTGTCGCCTTTGCCGGCGTGATGGCATTTATTTTCTCTGACCTCATTGTTTGGCCGGTGTTACGCATTAATGCACGTTATTACGGCTGGAAAATGGCGTTGTATATTGCACTGATGCTGTTCGTCTGCTTGGTAACTGCCTCGTTGCTCATGCACTACGGTTTATATTGGTTTGATTTACTGCCTAATGTGTCACAGTGGACATCGCCTGCTGAGCAAGAACACTTTCAATTGAACTACGGATTTGTACTGAACATTTTATTTTTAGTCATTAGCGGGCTATTAGTCATGCTTTGGAATCAACACCGCCAGCACAGCGAACACCATCATCACGACCATGGTGGTTCATCTGGTATTGGCGCACAAATCATGAATGTATTGAGCGCGTTAAGTGTGGTTTGGTTAGTCGGTGGTCTTTGCATTTATTTGCTTGACTTGTAACCAAATTTTAACGAGCATCCAATTATTACAACAATAAAGGAATGCTTATCGTGCGCACTATATTAATCATTATCAGCTTCATATTTTCAGCGTCTACAATGGCCGGTGTTTCCGCTTGGGTGCCGTTTGAACAAGACAACGGACATATTCGTGTAAAGGTGACGATAGAAGGTGTTGAAGGTTGGGCCATTATGGATTCAGGCGCGAACATTAACGGCATAAACCAAGCGTTTATTGAAAAACATGGGCTAACTCCCAAGCAACACCGCAGTAAGATAAAAGTGAAGGGCGTTCACGGTGTTAAGGAGCGCATTGCTTATCGCGATGTCAAAACCGAAATGTTCGGCCAAAACCTTGAGTTAGATTACGTTGAACTCAACTTTGGCGGTGAAGATACAGCAATTATTCTTGGTGCGCCTGTGCTCGAGCAATATGTGTTGCAGTTTGACTATCCGAACAGCCGCATGCGGTTTGTTGATCATGATTCTATTGATATGGCCAATGTCAAAAACTTACCTATGCGCCCGCGCCGCGGTATTGGCGATCCGATTGTGAAGGTCAGTTTAAACGGTGAAACCGAGGTATGGCTTATTCTTGATACCGGCAGTAACAGCGGTGTTTATCTCAATCGTGAAGTGGCTGAAGACCATGGTTGGCTAGAAAAATTTCCGGTAACCCAAGGTATTTCAAGAGGCGTCAATACAACTGGCAACGTCGACATGTTCCGTATTCCAACCTTAGGTTTCGGTCCATTTTTATTAGAAAATGTGGGTATTACGGTACCTGAGGCTGGAGTTAATGCGACGTTTGGTGAAGCTGAAGATGAGCTCAATACTCGAATCGGAAGTGTTCGCGTGGATGGCTTAATTGGTTATGATGTGCTGCAACACTTTATTCTAACCATCGACTATAAATTTGGTCGCGGGCATATTCACGCAGAGTAACTCGGTTAAAGAGGTTTGCTTATGAAAAAGCGCATCGTATCGTCGTTTGTATTGCCATTAGCTGTGGCTACATTTGCGGCTCAGGGGCAAGAGTCAGACACGACGATAAATGCCTATGCGGCAGGTTATGTTGCTGGCTACACGTGTAGCGCAACTTTTAATGCTAATAAATCTGAAGCAGCTATTCGTGAGCATGAGCTGACTGGTATTTATTCATTGGTTGCCGACAAAGTTGCAGCAATGAAGGCGATGGTTGATCGCGAGAATAAATTAGTTCGCGTTGCTTATGATGATGGTCAACGCGAACGTATTTCGGTGTGGCGACCTCGGTTAGGGTGTGTTGATCTTCCAGTCGGCGCAACGATTGCGGACGCCGATAAGGTTTCACGTCCTTTTGCAGATTCTGCAGTTGAAAAAGACAGCGGCGAGCCGTGGCAGGAGCGCCAACCGGTTAATCACGTTACTGGCAATTTAGAACTTGATGGCGTGATTCAAAAAGCATTTTCAAAACATTATGGTGCAGGTGCGCGAACTACGGCGATTTTGATTGCGACACCAGAGAAAATTATTGCTGAAAATTATCTTGATGGTTTCACGCCAGAAACGTCTCAGCGTACTTGGTCGGTGGCGAAGAGCATTGCAGCAAGTGTGGTTGGCGCAGCGGTGTTGCATCGTAATGTTGATGTCAAAGCGTCGGCTAATGTCGCGAATTGGCGGTCAGCACTCGACCCGCGTCGGAATATTACACTGGAACATTTGTTGCATATGGCATCGGGGCTAGACAGTAATGCGGCAGGCAACCGTACCGACCGTGTTTATATGGGCGGTGGTCGGGTTATTGATACAGCAACCACAACAGCACTGGAAGTGACGCCAGGCACTCGTTGGAAGTACGCCAATAACGATACCATGTTAGCGATGCGTGCGGTGCGAGAGGGCTTTGAAAACGCTGACGATTACCTCAAATTCCCATATGACATGCTGTTAGACAAAATTGGCATGGCGCATACGTTCCTAGAAACCGATTGGAACGACGATTTTATTATGTCGTCGCAGGTATGGACAACTGCACGTGATTTAGCTCGATTAGGCGTTCTGCATGTACAAAACGGTATGTGGAAGGGCGAGCGTGTGTTGCCAGAAAATTGGTTAACCTATATTAGTACGCCTGCACCAGCGCAACCGCCTGAATCGTCGCCAGGTTATGGCGCACAATGGTGGCTTTATAATGAGCGCTTCCCAGAATTGCCGAACGATACCATTGCCGCCCGCGGGAACCGTGGCCAGTTTTTGGTCATTATTCCGAGTGAAAACCTTGTGGTGGTGCGTCGGGGCTACGATATGGCCGGCGAACCAGGGTTCAATGAGCATGATTTCGTTCGTGATGTGTTAAAGGCATTAAAATAATTTGCAAAAAATAGACAACGTAGGGAACCTCCTTACGTTGTCTGATTACAAAATATCCATTTTTCTTTTAAGAATTCCTTAAGGTTTCCCCCCTAATCTTACTGCATGACTAGTTAGCACTTATTCCTTTAAGGGGATTTGCTTATGCAGTATGAACTGATTAACCGTTCTCACAGCCGTCGGCATGATGTTGAACACTTTATTTGTGAGCGGTATTGGATAAGCTTTAAAGCTTGTCTGCAAAGCCTGCCTGATATTCTGCTGGTCGTTCTTGAAGACAATGCCATTGTTGCGGCATGCGGTATTCAGCTTGCTGACCAACGCGCATTATTTTCTGAATACTATTTAGATGTGCCTGTTGAGTTCTATGAAGTAGCGAATCAAGCGATGCCGGCGCGTGAAAAAATCGCTGAGGTTGGGTCTATGGCGGCAATTTCGGCGGACTACCTTCCTGATCTCTTTGTTGCCATCGTTAAAGCGCTCACTGAGCTTCAACGTGATGTGGTTGTATTTACGGCAACACGTTACCTCAATTTAAAGCTAGCTCGTTCTGGTATTACGTTAACCACACTCGCTCACGCAAACGAATCAGCGTTGCCATTATCGTTGCAAGATATTTGGGGTGACTATTACCAACATCAGCCCATGGTTTTTGCTGGTTGGGTGGCGCAGGGGAAGCACTTAAAAGTGCCGCAACAAACTAGTCCGCGTACACCCAACCGTGTGGAGGCAATTGCATGCTAGAGAATTTTAAGCAACGCCTGGCTGATTATGCTCAAACGCGGTCATCTCAGAATGCATTAGCGGATGAAACTATCTCAATAACTTATGCGCAGTTGTGGGAACGCGTACAGCAGTTGATGGCTGTGATTCAACAGACGCCATATCAGCGTATTGCCTTAGATATGGAAAATAGCGTGAACTGGGTTGTTTACGATCTCGCGATATTTTTCAGTGAGCGCGTTTGTATACCGATTCCGCCATTTTTTACTGCTCAACAACGCATGAATATGTTGCGCGATAGCGGCGCTGAGGTTGTTATTTTAGCAAACGGAAAGATGCAGCCGTTATCGCACGATAGACCTCCTCATTTGCCGCATAACTTGCCGTATGGCACGGCGAAAATCACTTATACATCAGGCAGTACCGGTGCGCCGAAAGGCGTCTGCTTGTCCGCCGATAATATGCTCAAAACGGTTGCGGCGCTTGCTGAGCGAGTCGGCAACGTTGATACCCAGCGGCATCTTGTTTTGATGCCGTTGGCGGTGTTACTGGAAAACGTCGCGGGCGTCTACTTGAGCCTATGGTTGGGGCACGAAGTTATTCTTGCATCGTCGGAAAACCTTGGGTTAACGGGCTCATCATCACTTGATTTATACGTGTTTAACTCAGCGCTGAAGCACCACAACGCGCAGAGCTTAATTCTTACCCCGGGGCTTTTGGCTGCTGTCGTTCATGGTGTGATGACAGCTCAACTTGATCCAACGTCCTTCAAGTTGCTAGCGGTGGGTGGTGCGCGCCTTCCTGAACCTACAGAGCGTCAAGCCTATGCGCTTGGGCTCCCGTTGCTGCAAGGCTATGGCTTATCGGAATTCGGTTCAGTTGTGTCATTTAATCAGCCTAACAAACCAGCGCTTGGAACGGTGGGCAAGCCCCTGTCTCACGCCCATGTTGAGATAAAAGACAATGAGGTATGGGTATCAGGAAACTGTATGTTGGGTTATCTCAACCAACCGCAAACATGGTATCCCAAGGCGCTTCCGACAGGTGATTTAGGACAGTTTGACGAACTCGGCAATCTGCAGCTGTTGGGCAGAAAGAAAAATACCATCGTGACCGCCTATGGGCGCAATGTTGATCCGGAATGGGTAGAGGGATTACTCACGCTTGAGCCTGAAGTTTTGCAAGCCGCCGTGCTCGGTGATGAAGAACTACCGCTCACCGCGTTGTTAGTTTCGTGTGCCAATAACATTGATGCTGAGATGATTATCGAACGTATCAACCGAGATTTACCGGATTACGCAAAAATACGCCAATTCAAACTACTGACAACACCATTTACCGTTGCTAATGAACAGTTAACGGGAACCGGTAGGTTACGTCGCGAAGTTATTCGCGCTCACTATGAATCCATGCTTTTCGCAAATACCAAGTCTTATGAGGTAACTTTATGACTTTTTTCAATGAATTATGTAAATCCACAGAGGCTGAGCAACAGTATTTGCTGAGCGCTCCGATTATTGCCGAGGCATTGGCTGGGCGTATCACATTGGCTCAATATCAAGCCTTTCTAACCCAAGCATTTCACCATGTGAAGCACACAACACCGCTGTTGATGCGTGCGGGTAGCCGTATTTCACATCAGCATGAATGGATGCGTCGCGCGATTATTGAGTACATCAATGAGGAATACGGTCATGAACGTTGGATACTCAATGATTTAAAAGCAACTGGATTATCGCCAAAGTTAATTGAACAGAGCGAGCCACACACCAGCACAGCGGCGATGGTGGCATTGGTGTATCACCGCATTGACGATATTCACCCGGCGTCATTCTTCGGTATGGCTCACGTGCTTGAAGGAACTAGCGTCAAACTGGCTACCCAAGCAGCCGGCAAGATCCAAGCGCAGTTAAATCTGCCGAATTCCGCATTTAGCTATTTGTTGTCGCATGGCGACCTTGATCAAGAGCATGTCGCGTTCTTTGAAACCCTGATGAACAAAGTGACTGAGGCGGCGGCTCAAGACGCCATTATCACCACGGCGAAACATGTTTACCGACTCTATGGCGATATGTTTCGTGCAATACCAAGCTTAGCGAGTGAGCAACCATCAATGAATGTTGAGCTTGCGTCATGACGACCCTGAACTGGCAACAGCATCACATTCTACTGACGGGCGCTACGGGTGGTCTCGGTCAAGCTTTATGCCGACAACTGACTGACAAAGGCGCTCGGGTGACGCTCATTGGGCGTCATCTTGGTCGGTTAGAAGAACTTGCGAGTGCGTTGCAACAACCCTTTTTGCATGCCGATGTGTTAGCTGATGACTTTATTGAATGCGTTGATGTTTATATTAAAGCGCAGAACGATTACCCAGTCACCGCGCTGATAAACAATGCGGCGGTCACTTACGTTGGGCAATTTGAGATGGCTCCGCGAGGCGATATTGAGCGGGTCGTTCAAACCAATTTAATTCGACCCATACAATTATGCCATCTGGTGTTACCTCAACTACCAAGTCATGGTTGGGTGATGAACATTGGTTCGGTGTTCGGTGCAATTGGCTTTCCCGGGCAGGCTCTCTACAACGCTTCAAAATTCGGGTTACGCGGATTTTCGCAGGGACTACAGCGTGAACGTGATGGTAATCAAGCTCGTGTCTTTTACTGCGCACCTCGAGCGATTAAAACGCCACTAAATGACGGCTTGATGGCATCGATGAACCGCGCGCTTAAAACATCTCAAGACAGCCCTGAGCTCGTTGCGCAACAGGTAATAAAGCAACTTGAAAAGGGCACTCTCAATACCACGATTGGTTGGCCCGAGAAATTATTTGTGCGGCTGAATGGGCTTATTCCTAGCCTTATTGACAGCAGCATGAAAAAGCCTCGGCAACTTCTTAAACAGCTCACCAAAGGAGCATTATCATGAAATTATCAACAATTATTTTAACGACGGTTTTATTCATTGGGGTGTCGACTTCAACGTACGCTCAAGAATCAACGCTAGCGCAAATTCAAAGCCGCTGGGCGGAAGTAAATTATACCCTTGAGGGTGATCAGCAAGAACAGGCGTTTGAAGCGTTACTGAATGATGCTTCGGCTTGGGTTGAGGCCGAACCTAATAACGCGGAGGCATTTATTTGGCGCGGTATTATCCAAAGCACGTTTGCTGGTGCGAAAGGAGGGCTGGGTGCACTTGGCCTGGCAAAAGACGCACGCAAATCATTGGAACACGCTTTAGAAATTGACCCGCAAGCATTGCAAGGATCTGCTTATGGCAGTTTAGGAACGCTTTATTACAAAGTGCCTGGTTGGCCACTTGGCTTTGGTAGCGATAAAAAAGCTGAGGAATATCTGCTGAAAGCATTAGAGATAAACCCAAATGGTATTGACCCCAACTACTTTTACGCCGACTATTTGTACGAACAAGGAAAATACACACGTGCACAACAGGTTGCTGAGCGCGCATTACAAGCGCCACCAAGACCTCAACGTGCGTTAGCCGATGCGCAGCGACGGATTGAAGTGGAAGCGTTGCTTGCGAAAATAGCAAAAAAGGTTGGTTAAATGCGGGTTCTTCTGGTTGAAGATGATGCGTTACTTGGTCAGGCAGTTCAGTTAGGGCTGTCTGACCGAGAGTTTTCAGTGCATTGGGTGCGCACGGGTGGGGCGGCAGTTTCAGAGCTCAACCATAACGAGTACGATGCGATGGTACTGGACCTTGGCCTGCCAGATTTGGATGGCTCGCGCGTGTTGAGTAGTTCACGTAAGCGTGGTGTGACGATTCCTATATTGATTTTAACCGCACGTGATCAGGTGCACGACAAGATAGCGCATCTTGATGCTGGTGCGGACGATTATCTTACCAAGCCTTTTGATATGAATGAGTTGGCTGCGCGACTGCGGGCGCTTTGTCGACGTCAACTGGGTCAAGCTTCGGCGGACATTAAGGTTGGTCCAATTATGCTCAATACCAACACCCGAGATGTTCGTGTTGCCGATGCACCTTTGAGTTTATCGCGACGAGAATTTGAGTTGTTAAAAACGTTGATGTCGGCGCCAGAGCGAGTTTTGAGTCGCGATCGGTTAGAAACTGCGGTATTTCAAGGCGAAACAGAAATTGAAAGTAATGCACTTGAAGTACACGTATCAAACTTGCGGCGTAAATTAGGACATAAAGAGTGGATAGAAACCATTCGAGGCATTGGATACCGATTAAAATGCAATTCATAACGTCGCTAAGAACCAAATTCCGCTCGATTCGTCGACGCATTTTAGTCTTTGTTTCTGCCGTATATTTGATGAGCTCTGGCTTATCTGCTTTGTGGATTTATTATGAGGTGAGTCACGAAGTTGATGAGTTATTTGACGCCGAAATGGTGCAGCAAGCAAAGACGTTAGCAGCATTCTTACCAGAGCAACTCTCTGAGCAACATATCGATGCCGAGTTGGAAATTGTTGGCGATGCCAGCAATCATGAATACGAAGATAAATTATCGTATCGAATTACCAACACGACGTCGTCCTGGACACTTTCAACGCAAGGGGCGCCAACGAAAGCTTCCGCGCCTTTTCAAATTGGTTTTAGCGAGTTTAACCTCAATGGCCGACTTTGGCATGCCTTTGGAATGATGTCTGGGAATTACCAAGTTCTGTTGTTGCAAGAAGACAGCTTTCGTTCGGAACTGCGTTCAGATCTTACCATCGATACATTAGTTCCGGTGCTGTTGTTGTTGCCACTTATGCTGTGGTTAGGCTGGTGGACGATTAATCAAAGTTTTGTCAGCTTTCAACGCTTGGCAACAAGCCTTCGGAAGCGTCGCCCCGATGATTACAGTGCGTTTGAGCCTGCGAACGATGATGAAGAGGTTGCGGTAGTCAAACAGGGGCTGAATTATTATTTGGCCCGCATTGAACAAACGTTCCACCGTGAACGGCGCTTTTCTGCGGATGCGGCACATGAGTTGCGGACGCCCCTAGCAAGCTTAAAGGCCAGTCTTCAGAATCTTATTTCCAGTAAGAAGACGATTGAAAAGCCACAGTTGGAAGCACTTCTAACGAGTACTGATCGGTTAATTCAACTGGTCGAGAGTTTACTGTTGTTATCGAAGACAGAACTGCCTCCAGCCGCGGTTGAACACGTAAATATCGCGAAAGAAGTGCGCCAAATCGTCGCTGATTTCTACAGTCGGGCTGAACAAAGAGATTTGAATTTTGAGGTCAGCCTACCGGAGGCCGTTGGTGTATCAGGTAGTAGTGATTATTGGCGAGTACTCCTGGCAAATATCATTGATAACGCCATTAAGTATGCACCAAGCGGAGCAACGATTGAAATTGAGTCACAACAAAACAACCTGCAAGTTAAAAATCCAATTGTGGATGACCACGGTGTTGATTTAGAGCGGTTAAGCGAACGTTTTTATCGCGGTAAACACCTTGATGTACAGGGTGCCGGACTTGGTTTAAGTATTGTGCAAAACTTGGCGCGACAACTGGGTATTTCGGTTGAGTTTAGTCAACAACAACAGTATTTTATCTGCCGCATTCATTGGGGAGATAATTCGTGAAAGTAGGGGTTTTTGATAGTGGTGTTGGCGGTTTAACCGTTGCTAAGGCATTGCAACACAGCGGCTGCTTTAGTGAGCTGTTGTATTACGGTGACACTGCACGCGTTCCGTACGGTAATAAAGACAAAAATACCGTCACCCGTTACGCGCTAGAAGCCGTCGAATTCTTCAATGGTGCGGATGTCGATTGTCTTGTCGTGGCATGTAATACGGTCAGTGTGACCGCACTTGAGGCCATGCGGCAATTCTCGAATAAACCAGTATATGGCGTCGTGGAACCAGGCGTTTTGGCATTACAGCAGCTCGGGTTAGAGGTGGAAACATCTCGAGTTCTCATAATCGCAACGCGCTCGACCATCAACTCCGGTGTTTATCAGAGTCACATTGCCGCTCTTGGCTATGCGCATATCGATGCTATTGCCACACCGTTGTTTGTGCCGATTGTCGAAGAGGCGTTATTTTCGGGGGCTATTCTTGAAGAAACCATGCGCCATTATTTTTCAGAATTAACAACGCCTGATGTGGTGTTACTTGGTTGTACACACTTTCCGTTAATTGCTGACCAAATCTCTCATTTCTGGGGTGGCGTGAAAACCATTCATTCAGGGGAAGCGATGGTCAGTTGGTTACGTGACAAACTTGAGCTTGAGGCCAAGTATGCGCAAACGCCAATACGTATTCTTGCTTCGGAAAATGTCGCCGCGGTGAAGCGCACCGCGGAACATTGGGGATTAGGCCTCGCCTGATGCTTTGAGTTTGGGTGAGCTTTTTAAAAACTCTATTAAGTCACTTTCTGGAATCGGTCGGGAAAACACAAACCCTTGAATAGTCTCGCACTTCATGTCGCGCAATATCTCAACGGTTTCGTGTTCTTCGACGCCTTCAGCGGTCACCGATAATCCCAGAGTGTGAGCTAGTTCAATCGTCGACTTAACAATTTTATGATTGCGCTCGTTGTTCGCAATGTCATACACATAACTTCTATCAAGCTTAATTTCCGAAACGGGAAATTTGCTCAGGTAGGACAGTGACGAATTGCCGGTACCAAAATCATCAACCGAACAACTGATTCCAAGATCATTCATTTTGGACAGAACATAAAGAGCTCGTTCGGAATCATCGATCAAGCCGGTTTCAGTGATTTCAAGTTGAATACAATGTGGGTCAATATCTTTAACGGCATGACGCATAAAACTCACAAAACCGAGCTCTGTCAGATCACGCGTTGATACGTTAATGCTGATCACTAACCCCGTACGACATAAATTATGTCTCGCCATCATCGCGATAGTTTCTGTTATCACCCAACGGGTCACTTGCGTGACAAATCCGGTTTCTTCTAACAATGGAATAAATTTGCTTGGTGGTACTAAACCCAGCTGCGGGTGCTGCCAGCGTAATAACGCTTCAGCTCCCTTGACTGCATTGTCTGAGAGGCTGTACTTCGGTTGGTAGTGCAGGAAGAAGTCACGCGTTCCAGCTTGATGAAAGTCTTTCAAGAGACGTAAGTCATCGGCGTTTGGCTCAAGTCCGGGGCTATAAACCACCCATAATTTATGTTTCTTCTGTGAAACAGATACTGCGGTAAGAACTTGGCGCAGTAATTCTTGTGCGTCTGGTGGTTCAGCAAAGCTCAATTGAGAATTGCGAATGAGTCCAAATGCCAGCAATGGCTCGAAATCAATCGATTTGAACTTTAACGGTTGCATTGCTAAATCAACAATCTGTTCGTTGGTCAAATGAGAATCGGCAACGGCTGCGAAAAGGCCAACACCAAAGTGGGCAGCGTTTTTAAATCCGTTTTTTTGCAGGCGCTCGGCAAACTCAATCATCAGGTCAGTGGCAATGTTGTAACCGAACACCGAAGTAATTGAATCAATATTCGCGATACGAATACCTACCACGGTTGGGCTAACTTCTGGCGCAGCAAGAATTTCTTGATCAAGTTTTTCGGTAAACGCGGGCCGGTTTAGTAACCCAGTTATCGCATCATGTTGTGAAAGGTAGTGAAGTTTCTTTTGGAGTATCGTCTTAGCCGCAAGCTCTTGCTGAATACGATACGTTTTGCGTGCAACTTGTTTCTTGAGTAAGTAAGTCCAGAAAAACCCAAAGCCCGCAATCAATAACAAGCTGATTAACAACCAACCTAAGGCGCGTAAGTTGTCGGAAAGGGTTCGCTCCTGCCACTCTAGTTGTTGAACCCAACGCTGATAAACTGCTTGATAAGTTCCATTAACTTGTAACATCGCCAAATTCTCATTGAGGCGATTAAGTAATGCGGTATTGCCTTTCTTAACACCAAAAGCATAAGACTGCGGCCAAAATGGTGGACTCGATTGAATTAGGTCGAGATTATAATTCGTGATCAAATGACGTGACGTTGTGGTTACTTCAACGCAAGCATCTACTTGTTTAGTCTGTACCATCTGCAAACAATTGAGCTCATCGCTGGCCTGAATCACTTCAAAATTTTGCGGCGTATCGGTTAACTGCTGTGCAGCGAAAGCTCCTGCAGCTACCGCAACGCGCTTGCCTTTAAGTTGAGAAAAGCTACCGAATTGCTTGCCAGAGCGGTGAGAGAAAATACCATGGGCAACGTAATAAAAAGGCTCAGTGAAATCAAAGTAGGCACTTCGTGCTTCTGATGGGATTAACGCAACGGCATCGGCTTCTCCGGTTAAAACCAATCCAAGCGCCTGATTCCATGGGATTAAACGTTGCTCAATATTAAACTCACCAGCATTCGCTAATTCTTGCTCGAGGTCTGTGATGAATCCTTGAGCCTGATTATTTTCGTCAAGCCATTGTAGCGGAGGGTAGTACTGCGAACCGGTGAAAATAATGGTGTCATTGTTTTGAGCAATTGAGGTGTGTGAAAGCAACCCGACGAGCAGGCAAAATGTTAACGATAAATTCGTTCGCTTCCACGGCATAACCAACAACCTTAAATGTTAAGTAAGTTATTGGTTTAGAATGGCATATTATTCCAAGAAAGCAATTTTTTGCGGGTAGAAATTACCGCACTGTAAGCTTTTCTTGTTCACGTCGATTATCGAGAGTGACAATCGCAAGAATTAAGGCATGGCTTTGGGAACATAATAAACTCGCTTTTCATACAAAACAGATGATGCCATTGCATGAGCCTGAATCCGCTCTATGCGTTTTGGCGATAACGGTTTATTTGACGGTAACTGTCGTTTTTTAGCTCGATCATAAACGAACTCATGTGTTTCTTTATCTGTTGTTAAAACAGTAAAATCTTTGCCTTCTAACCAACCAAAATTATCACCGAATTGCATCATTGCACGATTGGCTGGTGCTATGTCAGAACGACTCAAATCCTGTCCTAATGTTGGAAGGTAGGCACTCACGCCAGCGAGTGATAAAAGTGTTGGAGCAAGATCAATTTGGCTAGCGACCGCAGTGATTTTATGCGGCGAGATATCAGCGCCCAGAATGACACCAGGAATATGAAATTTAGAAAGCGGAATTAACTCATCACCATAAACGCGAGTATCGTGATCGGCAACCACTAGAAATAACGTGTTTTGCCAATAATTGCTCTGCATAGCTTGCGAGAAAAATTCACCGAGTGCGTGGTCGGCGTATTTTACAGCATTGTTCACCGTATGTTGCGGCTGCTCTAACGGGCCTATCTCACCGTCTGGAAATTCAAATGGCTCATGATTCGACGAGCTAAACGCTAATGTAAATGTCGGTTCATGACGTTGCTCCGCCGCATTCAGACGCTCATGTAGTTTTTTAAACAAATCTTGATCACTAACCCCCCAGCTTCCAACGAATAAGGGGTTCTCGAAGTCATCTTGGTCAATGATAGTGCTGAATCCGTTGCCGCTAAAGAATGCCGCCATATTGTCGAAATGGGCTTCACCGCCGTAGATAAATTCTGTGTGATAGCCTTCACGCTTGAGCGTATCCGCTATTGTATAAAAGTAGCGCTGTGAATTAGATAGTTTCACTGTGCTTCGCGCCCGCGAGGGGAGAAACCCAGAAACGACGGCTTCAATACCGCGAACAGATCGAATACCTGTCGCATAAAGGTTTTCAAACCACCAACCATGTTGTTTGAGTTGTTCTAAGTTCGGCGTTGCTGCAATACCTCCAAGCGATTCGACAAACGTTGCGCCAAGGCTTTCTTCTAAAATGATGACAATGTTTAATGGCTGCTCGCGTTGCGACGTAGCAGGCTGAAAATGAACAGTGGGATAGTCCTTGAGAGGAAATTGAGCGTGTTGTAAGTGGGGCTCAGAAGTTATGATTTGAATAACTTTTTCGTCACTCAAATCTCCATACACACGGTTCGCTTTAGCTTCATGCTTTAAATTGTAGGCCGCATAGGCCACAGAATAACTCGAGTTAATCAGCAAGCTATTCACCATGGCATCACTGGTGACAGCAAAAAATGCCGGATTAGCGGGACGGTGAGCTAACGTGGACCGAATGCCGAAAAGTGTTATAACGACGATAAAGGGCCAAAGTAGCCAAGCGACACCGTGATGTGGTGTTCGAGCTCGTAAATGGTGAGAAAGGTGTTTCGTGACAATCGTTAAGGAATAGATAGTGATTGTTAAAGTAATGCCGCCTATTAAAAGCCAGCCACGAAATCCTTGCCACAGCGTACCGATGACTTCTTTTGGATAAAGCAAATATTCGAAGAATAAGCGATTAGGACGCGAGTCATATTGTAATAAAAAGGCCGGAGTCGATACTTCCATAAACAACATGACGCTGAAACAAAAGGCGAACCATAATAAACTGAAACGCACCCAGGTGTGGTGAAAACGTGACGAATTGAGTAACGGAAATAATAGCAACGGAATCAGGGTGAAATAACCGACTTGAATGATATCGGCACGGATACCCAGCAAAAAATAATTCGGCAGGTCGGTTGCGGCTAAAATCCGTTCGTCGAACAAGATAAAATAGCCAAGTCGAAACAGACTCAGCATAATGAGACTACTTACTGTGAACATAAACACAGGGTAGTAACTTGTTGCTCCTGATTTAAGCGCCTTTAGCATAATTTATTACCTAGTTTCTCTAATAAAATCAGGGTAATTAAGAAGCCTTAAGGCAAGCTTAAGAAATATCGTTTAGTCTCTTGGAGTTAACCAAAGCTGAGGCCGTATATGAAAGCGAACAAAACTGGATTCGATCGAATTATTCATGCCACCTTTAACTCCATGCGCGGTATTGCGCAGGTGTGGAAGTATGAGGCGGCATTTCGTCAAGAGGCTTTGTTATGCGCCGTTTTAGTGCCTGTGGCGATTCTTGTTGACGCGACTTTGACGGAGCGTCTACTGCTTATTCTGACGTTATTTATTGTCGTGATTACAGAGCTGCTAAACTCAGCGGTAGAAGCTGTTGTCGACCGAGTAGGCGCCGAGTTTCATGAATTGAGTGGTCGCGCAAAAGATATTGCTTCAGCTGCGGTATTTTTCGCTTTAGTTTTAATGATAGTGGTGTGGGTTGCGATTCTTTTTAAACCCGCTTTTTTCAGTTAACAATTGAATCTCCAACGAGCATGACAGTATGCACCCCAAAATCTCCCATTCGAATTGATACTAGTAATTTAGAGCTACGACAGGTGTCTTTGAACGATGCGGCTTTCTTATTTGAATTATTAAATGATCCTGACTTTTTGAAGAATATTGGTGATCGCGAAGTTCGCTCAGAGCAACAGGCTGAAAGTTATCTCAAAACCAATGTTATTAAACCCCAAAAATTTGATTATATGGGCTTATGGGTTATTCACTCAAAATCTGAGCAGATTCCGCTTGGCGTGGTGAGTGTGCTTCAGCGCGATTATTTAGAGAACCTGGATTTAGGCTATGCATTGTTAACGCGAGCCCGAGGAAAGGGCGTCGCTTTCGAGGCAACCAGTGCGATGCTTGAGTATTTAACGCAGATACGCAACGTTCAAGTTTTAGACGCGATTGTTAAACCAAATAACACGCCGTCGCGACGTTTACTAGAAAAGCTTGGATTTGATACCGATGGTATGGTGACTACGCCGGAAAACGAACAGCTATGCTTGTATCGCTACCGAAAAGTCTAAAACTGTGGCACTCTTTGATTAAGTTATAGCGAAAGCAATAATAAGAATAAAAAGAGGCGATTATGGCGAAGGCTTTAACAGTTTCAACACGAGTCATTTCATTATTTGGTCGTATTGATATTACCGATGAGCAAGGTCAACTTTGCTATTATGGGAAGGGTGAGTTTTCGCTCCTGCGGCGACGCTGGCGCATCTTTGATAACAATGACAACGAGTTAGCACAAATCATTCATAAGCGATTTGCTATTCGCCCGACTTTCCTAGTCAGTGGTCAGCTTGGCGATATGATGTTGCAACGTAAATTCTTTTCGCTCAAGCGCGAATACTGGGTTACTGGTGGTCCTTATGATGGCGCAACGTTTAAAGGTAACTTGCTGGATCTCGCTTTTACGATAATGCACAACGGTAAACTCATTGCGAAAGCTGCGGAGAAATTGATTTCGATTCGTGATACTCACCGCGTTGAATTAACGAGCAGCGATGCGAATGATGAACTTTTCACGGTCATTGCTATGATCGCGATGCAACTAGAGAAGAAGGCATCTGATTAAATGTGGTACGGGTTAGTTGCAGTTTTTATGTTGGTTTACGGAGGCAATGCGATGGCGCAATCAGCTGATATTTTCACTATTTATGTGACGCGCCACGCCGAAAAGGTTCCGGACCAAGTCGATCCGCAATTGTCTGAAAAAGGCGGTCGACGTGCTCATAATCTGGCACAACTACTGCAGTACACACAACTCAAGCAGATTTTTGCAACCAAATATCGCCGCGCTCAAGAAACGGCAGAGCCTACCGCAAAGCTATTCGATTTGACGATTTCAACCTATGGTGCGGGCGATGCAGAACAGTTAGCTCAAGGGATATTATCTGCGCGGCAGAACGCCCTGGTGGTGGGGCATAGCAATACCGTACCCGCTTTGGTGAAGTTGTTAGGTGGTCGTGAATTTGAACTAACTGAACGTGATTATGGCGATGTTTTCATGCTGCAATTTCGTGATGGCGAGCTTGTTGTGACGCGCTTAGTTGTTCCCTTACAACACTAATTTATTATGCTATCGCAGTACATTGAAACGCTCGCAAAGTTCCGTCAGTTTTGGAACTTTCAACCGTTTCAAAATATAGATTATTCAACCTATTCATGGCCACAAACTCTCATTGATGCGCTTGATGCTACCACCGATGAAGAGCTGGCAAATATCGACAGCGATATCAAATTACAGCGAGAGTTTTTTGCACCTTGGTTCGCTGAAGTTTATGACCTACCCGAAGTTGCGACAGTAATCCCCTCTCAAAAATTGCCCGTGCCATTTTGGTTGGAAAATGGCATTGGTGGCAGGAAAATTGAGCAAATTAAAGCGTTTATTAGTCAGCTTCCGTTACGTAACACATCTATTTTGGAATGGTGTTCGGGGAAAGGGCATTTAGGTCGGTTAATAGCCTTTTCTCAAAATCGTCAAGTTACTAGTATTGAGTGGCAGTCGCAGCTCTGTGAGAGTGGGCAGTCAATCGCACAACAGTATCAATTACCGCAAAACTTTATTCATGCAGATGTGATGAAAGACGACTTGTCATCAACTTGGGATGACGTTGACTGCGCAGTGGCATTGCATGCCTGCGGCGATTTGCATATTGAACTAATACAGCAGGGCGCTGCAACGCATTGTACCGAATTAATGATTGCACCATGTTGCTATCACTTAACCGCTTCTGATATCTACAAGGGACTCTCTCAGTGCGCGCAAGACTTCATTCAGACGCATGACCTTTCTTTAACCCGAGAGCATTTGAAACTCGCTGTGCAAGGGCAAGTAACTGCTGGTGCCCGTGTCGCACGATTACGTCACACCGAGGTGCAATGGCGTTTGGCCTACCACGAGATTTATCAATGGATCACCGGTAACCGTTCCTATCAGCCGCTATCATCGGTAGCTAAACATTGGTTTTCGGGTGAGTTCAAAGATTTTGTTCAGTGGGCAGCTGAACAGCATCACATCCAGCTTCCGGAATGTATTGATTGGCAATTATTTCTCGAGAAAGGTCGTCAGGCTGCATCTCAAGTCGCTCGTCTTGAATTCGTTCGTCATGTGTTCCGGCGGCCACTGGAAAGTATGCTGGTGCTTGATAGAGCCGAGTATTTGCGCGAATCTGGCTACAACGTGGCAGTTCGCGAGTTTTGTTCGTACCAGTTAACCCCACGAAACTTCTTGATTCATGCGCAATTGATGTAGCACCGAAAGTTGATCGGCATCAATATTTAAAACCACAAGAAAACTAAGATATTCATAAAACCACAAATGGAGTAAGGTTATGAATATTTTGCGCGAATTCTTCACTGATCCAGTCCTATTTTTCTCATTCACTGGTCTCGCTATTGTCATCGGTTTGTGTGTGTTCTATGCGATATTCTTTATTAAGAAAGCAGCCGAAGCAGAAGACGAGCAGCATCAGTCATCGCACTGATCGAAAAGTAGGGCAGAAGCGTATTTCATAGTCTAAAGTAATGATACTTCAGATAATAAGGTTACTTTCATGAAATACGCACTTTCAATATCGGCTGGTGCCGTGGCATTAGCTCTTGCTACGTCATCAGTTGCGGTGGCTGACGACCATAAATACGCACCACCAGCTTCAGCAAACGCACAAGATTTTATTGCTGTATTTAAAGAATTAAATGGTGTCCATCCAGGGCTCCGAAAGGCTCATGCTAAGGGAGTTTGTGCTGCCGGAAAATTCACTCCTTCAGCAGCGGCAACCGACCGGTTTAATACGGCCTTATTTGATTCTGGCGAAGTGCCTGTCACATTACGTTTTTCGATGGGCGGCGGTAATCCAGAAGCTGATGAACGCCAAGGTACGCGAGGTGTTGGCATTCAATTTCAATTACCGAATAACCAGCAGCACAATATTGCTGGTATCACCTCAGCGCTATTTTCTGGCAGTACACCTAACCATTTCCTTGGTTTGCTGCAATGGAATTTGAAAATCATGCGTGGTGAGGCGACTCGTGAAGATATTGCGAAGTACATCGCCGCAAATCCATCCATGCAAGCAGCGGTAGAATGGAATAAAGGCAAAATGCCATCAACCGAATATACCAATGCGGATTATTACGGTATTCATGCGTTTTGGGCTGCTGGTGAGCAACAGCGTGAGAAGTTTCGTTGGCAACTCGTGCCAACTTCAGGCAATGAGTATTTAACGCAAGAAGAGCAAAAATCGCTACCGACCACGTTTTTAGCTGAGCGATTAATGGAACGACTAGAGGCCGACGGCGAGGTGAGTTTCGATTGGCACTGGACCATTGGCGCGGAAGAAGATCCTACCAATGATCCATCCGTGTTGTGGCCGGAAGATCGTGAACGAGTTCATGTTGGCAAAATCACGATTACCGCTGCTGGCGGTGAAAGTTGTACGCCAATCAACTTTGACCCAATGCGTGTTGTCCGCGGTATTCAGCCTAGTGATGACCCGGTATTACCGATGCGCTCAGCAGCTTATGCCATTTCATTTGGTCAACGTTTAAGTAATCAATAACGGCTTATTGTTCACGTTTGATATCGTGCAGTAACCGTTGAAAGTCGGTGTTGTTTTGTAATAACTCAACACCGACTTTAGTTAGTTCATCCGCCTGCTCTTCACTCAACGACAAGCTTGTTGGTATTTGATTAAGAAAAATACGTCGACTTTCTTGTTGGATGCCATCAAAACTGATCTCAATAAAGTACGGATCAATCGGTTGCCAAAAGTTCGAGAGTTCGTCTGACCAACGCTCCATACTACGTCGAATCAAGCTAATGGTTGCCGCATTGTAGCGATGCAATTGAGTGTCGGTAACGGCACTGATTGTAGGTTCGATATCAGGTATCTCATTCGTGTGCTCAATATTGTAACGCGGCTTGGTTGACGCGTTCACAGAAATAATCACCAATCGTTTGGAGGGCTTGCTACCAATGCGCTCCATAAAATTGGTGATGCCACCGCCAATTTCAACCAATTCATAAAAGGCCATCAGCCCTAAATTGTCCGTAATGCCGCCGTCAACGAGATGGATGTACTGGCGTTCGTCGCGATTTTTATAGCTACGGAGAGTTTTTACTGTCTCGATTAAATGTGGCGCGAGTTTCGCTTCTTCAATGCGCGTTTCATCGAGTTCTTCGAGATAGTTCTGTGCAGGGTTGTAGCAACCTTTGTGATTCTTTAAGACCACTGGGTTAAGCATCACAGGAACCGCTGAAGATGCCGTGACGGCTCGAGCAATGGGAAAGCTGGCAATATTGGAACAGAGTAGGTCAAAGTACTCTTGAATAAACGAAAAACGAATGCCACCTCCTAAGTCGGAAGCGTTAATTAAAATGAGAGGCCCATCTTTTTGACTTAAATCAGCAAATGTTGCACCTTTGAATAAACGTTGTTCATAAATTCTTGTGGCGATATCGGTACGACCTTTATCAGAAAACCACAGCAATGGACTCGCCACACCATACAACCATTCGGAGACATAATCTCGACGCAGAAAATCTTTTTCAAAGTCTTCAAATATCTTGTTGCCATGCAGACCATAATACGCGGCAGTAAAGCTACCGCCAGAAACTGAGGTGATCATATCGACTTCATTGAGCAGTTTTACTTCTTCGTCATCAATAGTAATGGTGGTATCACGAAGCCCTTCAAGCACGCCGTATGACAACGCTGCAGCTCGACTCCCGCCACCAGAAAAAGCTAACACTAAGGTAATATCATCTGAGCGCGAATGATTTGCATCATAGTTCATTAATGAATAGTTTCTCGGCGCATCACTTTCGGTTTGCGACTGGTTGTCGATAACCCCGTATGTCGCACATCCGGTGAGCTGACTTAAAAAAACGATACCGATTACAGAAATTAACCGACGCATAATGTCTCCAACATCAATGATTTCATCAGTTTATGAACACCTGCGAAAATTTGCTAGTAAAGCTTGCGAATTGTATGGCTTAGTTTATGGTTAAGACAGTAAATAAACGGTCGGAGAACCTGTGTTTTCAACTCATACGCGTCGCGTCACTTTCATTGTTGCTGTTTTAACCTCGCTAATATTTGCCTTGGTGGCAATTGAGTACTTGCATGTTCTCAACAAAGAACGGGTTAAATCTGAGCAGCTGAGTCAATTGCAGAGCGAATTTACTGAAGTTCGCGCTGATCTAGAATCTGAGCTTAATGCCGCGCTTTATAGTATTTGGGGGATAGCAAGTTATCTCGCAACACACCCTGAAAGTGGGCCTGAACAATGGCGCTCGTTGGCACAACCTATTGTTGAAAGCAATACCTTCGTAAGAAATCTGGCAATAGCGCCCAATAATATTATTTCGTTCGTTTACCCGGTTGCAGGAAACGAGGCCGTATTGGGGTATGACTATGAACAGAATTCCGAGCAGCGGGATGTTGTTAAGCGTGCGCAAATAACGAAACAAACATTATTAGCTGGGCCCGTACCTCTTATTCAAGGCGGCGAAGGCATTATCTACCGCATTCCTATTTTTACTCACGAGGGTGAAACCGAAACTTACTGGGGGCTTATTGCACTCGTTATCGATAGTAATCGATTATTTGAAGCCAGTGGAGTGCTCAACCTCGGTGCATTTTATGATTTTGCTATTCGAGGCCGCGATGGAACAGGGCCGGATGGGGATGTGTTTTTTGGCGATGAAGAAACGTTTTCTACAGCAGATTTTCGTGAAAAGGTACGTTTTCCGAATGGATCTTGGTCGGTAGCGCTCTCTACCGATTCTCATATTGAAGGTAGTTTTTGGGAACAAGAACGAATTCGACTGATCGGATATCCATTTGTCGCCGCCTTATATATCATGCTCTTTACATTGTTTGCTTGGTATCGTTCATCTTACAGCGAAGCGATGGCTGACCCCTTAACGAATGTGGCGAATCGCCGTATGGTCATGGAGCGATTACAAACACTAATACAGATTAATGAACGTCATCCAACGCCATTTGCCGTTGTTGTTGTTGATATTGACCGCTTTAAAGACGTCAATGATCAGTTTGGTCACCACGCAGGTGACACAGTATTAAAAACCATAGCTCAACGCATGTTCACTAATACGCGAGCAACAGACACCGTTGCGCGAATTGGTGGCGACGAATTTTTGATAGTCTTAATGGGTGTGAATGACCTGAAGACAGTTGCAGAACAGTGTGAGAAAATTGCCGAAATTATCTCAGCGCCTATTCGATATAAGGCTAACGATATAAAAGTGACGGCTAGTCTTGGTTATGCTTTATTTGGCAAAGATACCAAGACTGTAGAAGCCCTTATTCAAAGTGCTGATCATAAGATGTACAAAAATAAACGGATGTCATGAAAACGCAAAGAACAATTGCTGAACTTATTGAAGTTATTCCCGATGCTGCACTGATTCTTAATCGAGATAACCAGCTTGTGATGGTGAATGCGATGCTGACCGATATGTTCGGTTACTCGCAACGCCGTGAATTATTAGGGCAACCGCTTGATATCTTGCTTCCTGACGCAGTTCGGGCTGAGCATAGCAAACATGTCGCATCTTTTTTTAACTCAGCGCAAAACCGTCCTATGGGGCGAGGCTTTAAATTTTCTGGGCAACGCAAAGATGGCAGTACAATTTACGTTGAGATCATGCTTAGTCATGTCGAGTTTGATGGTGAACATTTTGCAATAGCCTTTGTTCGTGATGCAACAACCATGCAAATGACCGAAGATAAAATTCGTCGAGAGCTTGAGCATGAACGTAAGTTGGCACAAACCGATCACTTAACCGGGCTGCCGAATCGTCGCGCATTTGTTGAGGCTCTGGATAATGAAATTCATAATTTGCACGAGCACGGTCTCGATTTTGCAGTTTGTTTTATCGATTTAGATGATTTTAAAAAAATAAATGACACGCACGGTCATCAGGTAGGCGATGAGGTGTTGCAACAAATTGGTCATGTGATCGCAACGGCGTGCCGTGCGAACGATTTGGTCGCGCGAATTGGCGGCGACGAGTTTGCTACCATTCATGTGGGCGCTTCACTAGAGGATGCAATGACCGTATTGGAGCGTATTCGAGAACGTTTAGTACACGAATTTGCAGAGCACGATTGGCCTGTCACGCTATCTATGGGAATTTGTCATTGTAACGATGCCGAGCATCATTTCGATGTTGCAAGGATTTTACGCGCTGCTGATAAAGCTATGTACGAAGCCAAAAAACAGGGCAAAAACCAGATCAAGATTGCGCACGTTGCTGCTGTTTAAGATTATTAATAAACGTCACTAAATGATTGATTGGCATTGGTCGTGCGTAAAGGTAGCCTTGAAACTCTTCACAGCCTGCTTTCATTAAATAGTTTGCCTGCGCATGGGTTTCAACACCCTCAGCAACAACGCGGAGATGTAAAGCTTGTGCCATAGCTAGAATCGTTTTTACAAGCTTGGCATCTTGTTTGTTCTGCACAATATCTTTGACGAAACTTTGATCAATTTTCACTTCTTTGATCGGTAATAATCTGAGTGTATTTAACGAAGAATAACCGGTACCGAAGTCATCTAACGAAACCTGCACACCTTTCTCCGTCAGTTTCTCAAGCACTTGCTTAACGCCCTCTAAATTGAGCAGCGCAGCACTTTCAGTTAGTTCAAGTTCAATGACCGACCAGTCACCTGGTAATAGCGCCAAGTTCGATAAGAAACGGTCACAGCTCTCATTGCCATTAAAATCAGCCGCTGAAACATTGAACGAGACACGCTGCACATCGCGATATAGAAGGCCGTACTCTGTCAGTTCGGAAATGGCTTGTTGCATCACAAAATCAGTAATGCCGCAGATAAGTCCATTTTGCTCAGCTAATGGGATGAAATCGCAAGGTGGAATAATGCCTCGCTCTGGATGATTCCAGCGCACTAACACTTCAAGACCCGTCATGCGGTTTTCACTAACGCAAAATTGTGGCTGATACACCACAGTAAGCTGACGTTTTTCAATGGCAGATTTTAAATCAAACAATAAGCGTGCTTTGTTTGACATGATGGCACTTAATTCTGCGTTATAGAGCTTATAACTGCCGCGCTCTGTCTGTCGTGCTTGCTCAAGAGCCAGATCAGCTGCATCAATTAATTCGCTTGCTGCAGAACCATCACGAGGGTAAAGCGCAAGCCCAGCGCTTGCAGTAAAACTCAGTTGAGGTGATTCCGAAATACGAATATGAGCAATTCGTCGTTGAATTTGTTGAAGCAGCGGCAGCACATCATCTGGCCATGTTGAATCAGGCAAAGCGATAGCAAACTCATCATTCCCAAAGCGTGCAATGAGCGCTTGCTGATGACAGGCTTCACGAAGCTCACCAGCTACGGCAATCAGAAATTTATCGCCAGCTTCTAAGCTAACGTGGCTATTAATTTGTTTAAAGCCATCAATGTTCAACATAATCACACTGAGGTTTTGCTGGTTATCGTGCGCATATTGAATTTCGCTGGCAAGTTCACGTTCAAACATGTGACGATTCAAGAGAAGTGTGAGTCCGTCACGTTCTGAAAGGTTTCTTTCACGCTGAAGAGCGCGATAAGCAAGTAGGTAGAGTAGACCAGCAGTAATCGTGACGTAAGTCCAGCCTTTATAGGTTTGAAGCTCAGTTAAATAGCTTGATTCTGCTGCGATGGTTAGCAGAAATCGATCTGAGAAACTAATCCAGATATAGCCAAGAAATAAATAAAGAAACGCTATGGCTGCTGCGGCGCGGCGCGGCGACATATACTGCTCCTTGTCGGTAAACTTAAAACCTTTCCCAAATTAGGGTTAAATTTACCTTAGCAAGGAGCAGAAATTTTGACCAGATTTATTTTCAATGCAACATCAATGACTAAAGTAAGTACTGGGCGTGAAACCTTAAATGTTGCTCAATAAAGCTCGCAATAAAGTAGTAGCTGTGGTCATAACCCTGATGACGTTCAAGCGTCGCCTCAACACCGGTTTCGGCTATGGCTGCGGCTAAATCATCAGGGCGTAGTTGCTCCGCCAAGAAGTTATCTGCTTCGCCTTGAGATACCAACATCGGCGGCGCCACACGTAACTTCAATAACAGTTCAGTCGCATCGTAGTCCAACCATGCCGCACGATCATCGCCAAGATAGCCAGAAAACGCTTTGTGTCCCCAAGGGCACTGCGTAGGGTGACAAATTGGTGCAAAAGCGGACACGCTGGCGTACATAGTTTGATTACGCAATGCCATAACCAAAGCACCATGCCCTCCCATTGAATGACCGCTAATGCCGCGCTTTTGGGTGACAGGTAGGTGTTGTTCAACCAACGCTGGGAGTTCAGTCACTATATAATCATACATGTGATAGTGAGTTGCCCATGGTTGTTGCGTGGCATTCACATAAAAACCGGCGCCAAGCCCAAAATCATAGGCTTGCTCAGGGTCATCGGGAACGCCGTCACCGCGCGGGCTAGTATCTGGAATAATCATGGCGATACCCAGCTCTGCTGCGATACGTTGCGCGCCGGCCTTGCTGCTGAAGTTTTCGTCGGTACAGGTTAACCCTGATAGCCAATAAAGCGCTGGAACCGATTGTTGTTCTGCTTGTGGCGGTAAAAAGACACTGAACTGCATGGTGCAGTTCAGTGTGCTAGATTGGTGCTCATAACGAATTTGACGACCACCAAACGCTTTGGTTTCGCTGATTTTATTTATCATAATGAATCACCGAACGAATCGATTTACCTTCGTGCATTAAATCAAAGGCCTTGTTGATGTCGTCTAGACCCATGGTATGGGTAATGAAGGTGCTGAGTTCGAACTCACCGTCTAAATAACGCTGCACGTAATCAGGTAATTGGCTACGGCCTTTAACGCCACCAAATGCACTACCACGCCAAACACGACCTGTCACTAATTGGAATGGTCGCGTTGAAATCTCTTCACCAGCACCAGCAACACCAATAATCACAGATTCGCCCCAACCTTTGTGACAGCACTCAAGCGCAGAACGCATCACTTTGACGTTACCGATACACTCGAATGAGAAATCGACGCCGCCGTCAGTCATCTCAACAATGACTTCTTGAATTGGCTTATCGTAATCATTCGGGTTAATACAGTCTGTTGCGCCAAGCTGTTTGGCAATATCAAACTTGGATTCATTGATATCAATGGCGATGATTCGACTCGCCTTTGCCATCACCGCGCCAATAATTACCGAAAGGCCAATGCCGCCTAAGCCAAACACTGCAACGGTATCACCTGGTTGCACTTTGGCAGTATTCATGACTGCGCCCATACCCGTGGTGACACCACAGCCAAGCAAACAGACTTCTTCAAGTGGGGCTTCTTTGCTGACTTTTGCGAGTGCGATTTCTGGTACAACGGTGAACTCGGAAAACGTCGAAGTTCCCATGTAGTGATAAATTGGCTTACCGTCTTTTGAAAAGCGGGTGGTGCCGTCCGGCATTAAACCTTTACCTTGGGTGCTGCGAATGGCTTGGCACAAGTTGGTTTTGCCAGACTTACAGAATTTACACTCGCCACACTCTGGCGTGTAAAGAGGAATGACATGATCGCCGACTTCAACTGAGGTAACGCCTTCGCCCACAGCTTCCACAATACCGCCACCTTCATGGCCTAAGATAGCCGGAAATACACCTTCAGGATCTGCGCCAGAGAGGGTATATGCATCGGTATGACAAACCCCAGTCGCAACAATGCGTACTAAAACTTCGCCTTTTTGAGGCGGCATCAGATCAACTTCTTCAATTGAAAGTGGTTCGCCCGGAGCCCAAGCAACAGCAGCACGAGTCTTGATCATTTCCATAGTTACATCCCTTATGGTTTTGAGTTGAATGATTAGTGTAACCGCTACGAATAAAAATTGGAAAAAGCTCAAAAAAAAGGCCGCTCCGAAGAGCGGCCAACACTTACATGCAGAATAAATCTACTACAGGGCGTTACCGTCGCTATCTAGCATGGTAACTTCACCCAGGTTAAGTGAACGAACGTCGTCAGCAATTTGCTTCGCATCGCCAACGATAACCCAAGTTAGTGCGTCAGTATCGATGAGTGTACGCGCATTACTTTGTACGTCTTCGACCGTAATTGCGTTCACACGTTCACCGTAATTTTCTAACCACGCCATGTCTTTACCTTTATCTAACGTATCAACAATAGCGCCTAACAAAGCACCTTTCGTTTCATACGCACCCGGAAGCTTCGCGGTCTTGTTCATTTGAACTTTCTCAAGCTCTTCCGCGGTAGCTGGCTTGCTGGTTTGATATTGATTCAATTCTTTCAAAATTTCTTGAATTGATTCTTTGGTTTTGTCGGTTTGTACCGGTGCCAAAGTGAAGAATAAACCAGCTTCGTCATAGGCTGACCAAATCGTACGCGAACCATATGACCAACCTTTGTCTTCACGAAGGTTCATGTTAACGCGGCTGGTGAAGCTACCACCTAAAATGGTGTTGGCAACGTCCAGAACTTCAGCATTTGGCGCATCGTCAGCAGGGGCTAAATGACCCGCAAAGATGGTTGATTGCGGTGTACCAGGCTGATCAATGATGTAAACACGTGGTTTGGTTTGCATAGCCACATCAGTGAATTGCTTAGTTGGCTTCGGCGTAGCTGGCGCTTTCCATTCTCCCAACGCTTCTTCAAGTAATGGTTTGATTTCAGCTTCAGTGGTTGCACCAACAATCACTAAACGTGCGTTATCAGGGCGCAACCAAGTATCTCGGTAGCTAATTAAGTCATCACGAGTCAGGGAAGTAATGGACTGTTCAGTACCAGAACCGGTTAACGGCACGCCATAAGCGTGGTTATCCCCGAATATAAGGCCCGGTAGAATACGCAACGCTTGAGTATTCGGACTCGCTTTCTCACGCTTAATGTTTTCTAACCAGTTGGCGCGTTTACGTTCAATTTCATCATCGCTGAATGACGCGTTCTCTAAAATGTCAGCGAAGATATCTAAGCTCGGTGCCAAGTTGGTGACTAAACTGTCCATAGACAGGCGCGACGTATCAATGCTTGCGCCAGTTGAAAGATTAGTACCCAGCGTTTCAAGCTCTTTCGCGATATCCTGCGAGGTGCGAGTTTCGGTACCTTCACGAAGCATGCTCATGGCGAAGCTAGCCGTACCCACTTTCTTACCAAAGTCAGATGCATAACCACTGTCAAACGTCAGTGACATTTGAACGGTTGGCACGTCATGGCGTTCAGCTAGGGCAACTACAAGGCCATTTGATAAGGTGAACGTCTGTAGTTCTGGTAACACAAGTTCTGGTAATTCACCAACTTCTGGCAACTTCGAGCGGTCAGCTTGTGCTTCAGCAGTGGTAAACTTCGGCTGTGGTAAAACGTTTAATACAAATGCACCGTCAGATAACCAACGTTTTGCAGCTGCTTGAAGATTTGCAGGCGTAGCGTTACGTAAGGTTTCAAACTCTTGATTAAAGAAGCCTGGGTTGCCGTGGTAGACTTCACCGGCCGCCAACAAGTCAGACTTACCACCGAAACCACCAATACGCTCAGCGCCACGAACGAAGTTAGCAACATCTGAGAACTTCACGCGCGCTAGTTCCTCCGCGGTAGGGCCTTCAGCAATAATTTTCGCTAACTCTTCATCGATAATTGCTTCAATACGCTCAAGTTCAACGCCTGGTTTGGCATCGGCGATCACAAAGAATTGACCTGCTAATATACGCTCGTACTGGAAGCCTGAGACCATGCTTGCAATTTGCTCTTCGTGAACAAGACGTTGATATAAACGCGAGTTCTTGCCACTTGCTAAAATGCTGGTTAATAAATTCAAATAAGTTGAATCTTCGGTACCCATTTCAGCGGTATTCCAGAGTTTGTATACACGCGCTGCAGGCACATTGTCTTCCATGGTTGCACGTTTTGTACCAGTACGCTTCGCAACCCAGCTTTCAAGCTTCTGCAATGGCTTGCCTGGTGCAATATGACCAAAGAACTTTTGCATTTTTTCTTTCGCCGTTGCAACGTCGATATCGCCCGCTAAGACAACAACCGCGTTCGCTGCGCCGTAATAGTCGTTGAACCACTGATGCACATCATCAAGTGATGCTGCATTCAAATCTTCCATTGAGCCGATTACCGACCATGAATATGGGTGACCTTCAGGGAATGTTTGCTCAGCAAGGAAGCCAAATACACGGCCATATGGTTGCGCTTCGCCTTGACGTTTTTCGTTTTGAACAACACCACGCTGCTCGTCTAATTTCTCTTGCGTTACCGCACCTAACAAGTGACCCATGCGGTCAGATTCCATCCACAATGCCATATCGAGTGCTGGTGTTGGAACGTTCTGGAAGTAGTTCGTACGGTCGTTGTTGGTGGTACCGTTCATGTCAGTGGCACCGGCGCGTTCGAATGGCCCGAAATACTCGTCATCGTAGTTCTCAGTACCGTTAAACATTAGGTGTTCGAACAAGTGAGCAAAGCCAGTTTGACCTTCTTTCTCGTCTTTCGAACCAACCGCATACCAAACGTTAACTGCGACAATTGGTGCTTTGCGATCTTCGTGTACAACAACACGAAGGCCATTATCTAAAGTGAAACTTTCATAGTTGATATCAACCGATGGAAACTGTTGAGCAGCTGCAACTTGCTGAGTTTTTGGCTGCTCAGCTGTGGCTTGGCAACCAGTTAATAATACAGACGCAACGGCCACTGCCGTTAAGGTATGACGAAATAACATAGTTATGTTCCCGTTTTTTATGACGTTATGAAATTGTAAGTAATGGCATCATACCGAAGCTTACGTATAGGGAACACGAATTGATCGTGTCAAAATGTAACAAAATCGGTCAGCCTGTCACAATGCTTCCATTTAACCGCCTAATCGACGATAATTGCCCGCTGTTGTCGGGCAAATGAAAGAAGTTACGCGTGGGAAAAACAACCATCATCGCCATAGCTGGCGCTTCCGCATCAGGTAAAAGTCTTTTCGCATCAACTGTTTACCAAGAGCTTGTTGCTGAGCTCGGTGGGCACGGTATCGCGATTCTTGCCGAAGATGCGTATTATCGCGACCAAAGTCACCTGAGCTTTGAGCAGCGCCAATTGACCAATTATGATCATCCTTCGGCGTTTGAACATGAGCTTCTTGTGCAGCACCTTGAGCAGCTGCGCCAAGGCGAATCGGTTGCGATGCCGCAGTATAGTTACAAGACCCATACGCGTGTGCCAGAAACTATTAAAATTAACCCAGGGAAGGTCATCATGGTGGAAGGGATTCTTCTACTCAATGATCCTAACCTTAGAAAACTCTTCGATATCTCGGTGTTTATGGATACGCCATTAGATGTGTGTTTGTTACGCCGTATGATTCGCGATGTAGAAGAGCGTGGTCGAACAATTCAGTCGGTTGCTGAGCAATATCAAGAGACTGTTCGTCCGGCTTTCTTTGAGTTTATTCTGCCGTCCAAGCAGTTTGCCGACTTGGTTGTCACTCGTGGCGGCCAAAATGAGATTGCAATAGACTTGATAAAATCAAAAATTCGTCAATTATTGGCGGAATAACAAAAACAATAAAACGGCTTTTATACTATGAATAGTTTTCTTGGCATTGCCATCATCTTATTGGTTGCTTACGCATTCTCTTCGCATCGTAAACATATTCGTTGGCGCACCGTTGGTGGTGCATTTGCATTTCAGGTGGCACTTGGCGCCTTTGTACTTTACGTACCTTTTGGCCAAGATGTGTTGTTTGCGGTAGCTTCGGGCGTAGCGAAGGTCATTGCATTCACCAATGCTGGTATTCAATTTATGTTTGGCGGCTTAGCGTCGGCTGATTTTGGCTTTGTATTTGCCATTCAAGTTCTTAGCGTCATTGTATTTTTCTCATCGTTAATTTCAGTGCTTTATTACCTCGGTATCATGAAATGGATCATCCGCATTCTGGGTGGCACTTTGCAGAAAATTATTGGTAGTAGCCGACCAGAGTCAATGTCAGCGGCAGCAAACGTGTTTGTAGGACAAACAGAAGCACCAATGATGGTGCGTCCGTTTATTGCGAGCATGACGCGCTCTGAATTGTTTGCCGTAATGGTTGGTGGCATGGCATCGGTCTCAGGTTCAGTACTGGCCGGTTATGCCGGAGTCGGGGTTGAGCTGAAATATCTGATTGCAGCAAGTTTCATGGCTGCACCTGCGGGTCTTTTAATGGCCAAAATGATTATCCCCGAAACTGAAAAGCCGCGTGAAGATATTGAGAATATTATTTCCGGTAAAACTGGTGATGCCACCGATAGTGTCGAAGTCGAAGATCGTTCAGTAAACGTTATTGATGCCGCAGCCGCTGGTGCTTCAAGTGGTGTGCAGTTGGCAATTAATGTGGGGGCGATGCTTATCGCATTCGTCGCCTTGATTGCGTTAATCAATGGCTTGTTTGGCTGGGTTGGTAGCTGGTTTGGTTACCCTGATTTATCATTGCAGCAATTGTTCGGCTATGTGTTCCAGCCGGTCGCCTACGTATTGGGCGTGAGTTGGGATGAAGCCCATTTAGCGGGTAGCTTTATTGGACAAAAGTTGGTTATCAATGAGTTCGTTGCCTACTTAGACTTCGTCAATTACAAAGATCAACTGAGCATGCACAGCCAGGTAATTATCACCTTTGTACTGTGTGGCTTTGCAAACTTTTCATCGATTGCAATTTTGCTTGGTGGGTTAGGGGGGATGGCGCCGAGCCGTCGCCACGATATTGCTCGCTTGGGTATTAAAGCATTATTAGCTGCTACGTTAGCGAACATGATGAGTGCAGCCATTGCTGGCTTCTTTTACTCACTTGGTTAACGATTAAAGTGATATAAAAAAGGCGCCATGACGGCGCCTTTTTTGATTGGTTAGGATGTTTAGTTACCGTGTTTTCGTACCACACCTTCTTGCATGGTTGATGCCACTAAGGTGCCATCGCGGGAGAATATTTGTCCCCTAACCAAGCCGCGAGCGCCTGTCGCCACCGGACTATCGATAGCATATAGCAACCAATCGTCCATGCGAAAATCTTTGTGGAACCACATAGAGTGGTCAATAGTCGCCATTTGAATATTCGGTTGTGCAAAACTATAACCATGCGGCTGTAATGCCGTTGGCAGAAAGTTGAAATCAGAAGCATAGGCCAGCAAATACTTATGTACCCGAGAATCATTCGGCATAGGGCCGTTGGCACGCAGCCAAACGTAACGGCGCGGCTCATCCACTTTTGGTTTAAATGGGTTATTCGCAGTTACGAAGCGCATTTCAATCGGCTTTTCCGAGATAAACTTATTGCGGATTGCTTCTGGTATGAGCTCAGCATGTTCTCGGTATATATCGATATCCGAAACCAGTCCTTCCGGTCCAGGCACTTCAGGCATGGTGTCTTGGTGCTCAAACCCCGGCTCTTCAATTTGAAAAGACGCAGTCATATAGAAAATCGGTTTACCGTATTGAATAGCTTGCACTCGGCGAGTTGAAAAACTTTTGCCGTCGCGAATATTTTCAACGTCATAAATAATGGGTTTATGCGCATCACCGGGACGTAAAAAGTAGGTGTGTAGCGAGTGAACTTTGCGGTCTTCAGGTAGGGTTTCTTTGGCTGCCGATAAAGCTTGGCCAATCACTTGGCCGCCAAATACGGCGCCAAAGCCTAAATCCTGACTTTGTCCACGATAAATACCTTGTTCAATGGTTTCTAACTTCAACAAGTTAAGAAGATCATCCAATACCTGACTCATTCGTGTTCCTTCAGAAATTCAACTGGTCTAATCAGTGTATTATAAGAGCTTGTCGCTTGGGCACAAGCGTTGGCTGTTACTCTGATGCCACAAGAACATGGTGATTTAAATGTTGTTTTGCACGATACATGGCATTATCAGCTTTTAATAAAAGCAGCTCAAGGTCATTACCATGCTGATGCGACAGTGCAATACCGATACTGATGCCAATTTCAAATGACTGATCAGGGGCAATTGCTATTGGCTCTACAAAGGCGTTGATAATTTTGTCTGCGATAGCGGTGGCAGCTTCGTTGGACTGCACCCGTTCAAGAAAAACAACGAATTCATCGCCGCCAATACGAGCGACGATATCTTGGTTGCGAAGACTCTGGACAATCCGCTGCGCCGCTATTTTGAGTACCTGATCGCCAACAGCATGTCCAAAACTATCATTAATCTGCTTAAACTTATCTAAATCTAGGTACAGCAACGCAATATCACTTTGACGTTGCAATGCTTGTAGCGCTTTTTGATAGAAGTACGCTCGATTTGGAAGCTCAGTTAATGGGTCGAACAGCGCCTGCTGTTCAAGTTGTTGCAATAACTTAAGTCGTTCAACTTCAGCTTGGCGTTGCTCGGTAATGTCGCGAGCGACGGCAATTCGAATATCATCATCTTTCGAATAGCGCGCCGACCAAAGTATATGAGCAACTTCACCATTTTTTCGTATGTAACGATTTTCAAAGTTTACTTTTGCTACGCCTTGCATGATTTCGGCGGCGACTTTCCGTGTCTTATCGTGATCGTCAGGATGCATAAATTGGAACATTGATTGCCCAATCATTTCATCAGGTTGGTAACCGAATACGCGCTCTGCACCGGCACTAACATAAATAAACTCACCACTCGGATTAACTACACAGATCGCATCAAGTAACAAGTCCATGTACTTTCCCAGAGCTTTAAATTGAGCGAGCTTCGCGTGCGGCATTGCTTTAATCTTCCAAAAGAGTGACATAGCAGTTATAGCATGACGTACGCAGAAGCAAAATGCTTAGCTGTTTATCAGGCTTAATTATTTGTAATGTGGTACGGATTCAAGATGTTAGTTGGTTGGTAGTTGGTTGATCTTTGCAATTAATATACCCATAGTGAATATAGATAAACGCTATGGCTGAACCACAAATTTGTGACTAAGCTTAGGGGATGCATCGTTTAAAAAAGGAGTAAGCTATGTCGAGCAACGACAGCTTGAAAACGTTAAGTACGTTAGAAGTAAACGGTAAGACCTATCACTATCACAGCTTGCCGAAGGCAGCAGAAAAACTCGCTAGCATTGCCGATGTGAAGAAATTACCAACATCAATGAAAGTACTGTTAGAGAACTTGCTTCGCAATGAAGACGGCGACACGGTTACGGCTGAGGATATTGAGGCAATAGCGAAATGGCTTGATAAGCGTAGCTCAGATCGAGAAATTCAGTATCGACCAGCGCGCGTACTCATGCAAGATTTTACCGGTGTACCGGCGGTGGTTGATTTGGCTGCTATGCGTGACGCTGTTGCGAAAGCAGGCCAAGATCCGAATCAGATTAATCCATTGTCGGCGGTCGACTTGGTGATTGACCATTCGGTGATGGTGGATAAATTTGCGACGCCAGAAGCCTTTAAAGAGAACGTTCGCATAGAGATGGAACGTAACTTCGAACGCTATCAGTTTTTGCGTTGGGGCCAAAATGCGTTTGAAAACTTCCGCGTGGTGCCGCCAGGCACGGGCATCTGTCACCAAGTCAATTTGGAGTATTTAGCCAAAGTTGCTTGGACGAAAGAGCAAGACGGGAAAACTTATGTGATGCCGGATACTTTAGTTGGTACCGACTCACACACCACAATGATTAACGGCCTTGGTGTACTTGGTTGGGGAGTTGGTGGTATTGAAGCGGAAGCCGCAATGCTCGGACAACCTGTTTCCATGTTAATTCCTGAGGTTGTTGGTTTCCGAATGACAGGGAAATTACCAGAGGGGGTCACTGCAACCGATTTGGTGTTAACCGTCACGCAGATGTTACGCAAACACGGTGTGGTAGGTAAATTTGTCGAATTTTATGGTCCTGGCTTAGACAATTTGCCACTCGCTGACCGCGCGACTATCGGTAATATGGCACCAGAATATGGTGCAACTTGTGGCTTCTTCCCAGTTGACCAAGAAACCTTGCGTTACCTGGAGTTGTCGGGGCGCGACGACGAAACCATTGCGCTAGTAGAGGCCTATGCCAAAGCTCAGGGCATGTGGCGCGATTCAGGTAACGAACCCGTGTTCACGGATTCTTTAGAATTAGATTTAAGTACTGTTGAAGCGTCTTTGGCAGGCCCGAAACGTCCACAAGACCGTGTCGGCATGCCGCAGTTGGGCTCAGCCTTTGATTTGTTCTTAGAAACCAATGGCCAGTCAGCTGAAGCAGACAAAGCAATTAAGGTAAAGGGGAAAGATTACAGCTTATCGCATGGCGATGTGGTCATCGCTGCGATTACCTCGTGTACCAATACCTCAAACCCAAGCGTCATGATGGCAGCTGGTTTGGTTGCGAAGAAAGCCCTTGAGAAAGGTATTAATCGTAAGCCTTGGGTGAAATCTTCGTTAGCTCCTGGCTCAAAAGTTGTGACTGATTATTTAGCCAAAGCGGGTTTAACTGAATACTTAGATAAACTCGGTTTTAACCTTGTCGGTTATGGCTGTACGACCTGTATCGGTAATTCAGGCCCATTACCGGATGAAATCACCGATGCCATTCGTGAAGGTAACTTAACCGTATCATCGGTACTGTCTGGTAACCGAAACTTCGAAGGGCGTATTCACCAGGATGTTAAAGCCAACTGGTTAGCGTCACCACCGTTAGTGGTTGCGTATGCGTTAGCGGGAACAACGCGCATTGATTTGAGTAATGATCCGATTGCCGAAGACAGTTCGGGTAATCCGGTGTACTTGAAAGACATTTGGCCAACCAGTGCCGAAATTGCGGAAGCTGTGCGCTTGGTTGATGGCGAAATGTTTAGCAAAGAATATGGTGAAGTATTTAAAGGTGACGACGAGTGGCGTTCTATTCCAATCGGCGAGGGTAAAACCTACAACTGGAGTGACGATTCAACTTACGTGAAAAATCCACCGTACTTTATTGGTATTGATAAGCCATTAGCGCCACTTGCAGATGTAAAAGATGCGCGTGTACTGGCGGTATTTGCCGACTCTATTACTACCGACCATATCTCACCAGCTGGTTCAATTAAGCCTGATTCACCAGCAGGTAAATACTTGCAAGAAAATGGTGTAGCGGTGAAAGACTTCAACTCATATGGCTCGCGTCGCGGTAATCACGAGGTAATGATGCGCGGCACATTTGCCAATATTCGCATTAAGAACCAAATGCTAGACGGTGTTGAAGGTGGCTTTACACGTCATGTGCCAAGTGGTAAGCAAATGGCAATTTATGATGCGGCCATGCAATATCAGCAAGAAGGCACACCGTTGGTGGTTTTAGCGGGCAAAGAGTATGGTACCGGTTCAAGCCGAGATTGGGCTGCAAAAGGTACGACGTTGCTAGGTGTGAAAGCTGTTATCGCCGAGAGCTTTGAACGAATTCACCGCTCGAATTTGGTTGGCATGGGTGTGTTGCCACTACAATTCGTCGACGGCGAAGGTGTGCAAGCGCATGGACTAACGGGTGATGAGCAAATTAGCATCGTCGGAATCAATAGTGATTTGAAACCAGGTCAGATGCTGAAAGTTAAAGCGAAGAAAGCTGATGGCTCAGCCGTTGAGTTTGAAGTGAAGTGCCGCATCGATACGGGTAATGAATTGCAGTACTACCGTAGCGGCGGCATCTTACACTATGTTTTAAGACAAATGCTTGCGGCCTAAATGGTCAAAGCGCGGCCACCATCTACTTTGATGGATTCGCCGGTGATAAATGGGTTGTCGCGTAAAAAGCGCACCGCAGCTATCATCGGCTCTAAACCTCCTTCAAGGTTCAGTGGTGTTTCAGCGAGTACTTTTTGACGGTGCTGGCTATCGTGCTCAGGCAAAAATAATATTGGCCCCGGCTGGATTGCGTTAACGCGCACCGCTGGGGCTAATTTTTTGGCAAATGCTTGTGTCAAACTTGCTAAACCAGCTTTCGCTGCGCAATACGCGATATAGTCGGTAGAGGGGCTATCAACATAGATGTCGGTGATATTAACGACACTACCTTCGGCATTGGTGAGCTGCTGCTGTAGCTTGTTAATCAGCAAGTAGGGCGCTGCGGTGTGCACATTTAATACCGCGACGAGATTGGCATCACTTTCATCCACACGTTGGTTATCAAAAAAGCATGATGCGTTGTTAACCAATAGATGCAATTTCTGGCAATGTTGTTGCACAGCCTGAATTAACTGATGCACGTCATTTAAGTTTGCTAAGTTTGCTTGTAAACCAATGGCACCGCGCTGTTCAAGTTCATCTATGCCGTCTTTAGACGTGTTGTAATGAGCAAGTACCTGATACCCCTCATCGAGCAGTGCATGTGCCAAAGCTAAGCCAAATCGACGACCTGCGCCGGTCACTAAAGCAAACTTCTTTGAATTAGTCATGTAATGCCCCTTGCGTTTGAACAAGTTTATCAGCGATTGGTTTGAGGTTTGGAACGACTTCTTGCAAATAGTCAGGTACTTCTTGCCACACTAGGTCAGAGTTCAGCTCACCCAAAATGTCGATATCCATTGGGCGATCTTTTTTACTACTAAGCGGATCATCACGATCTCGCCCCAGATTAATCTCGATAGCGTTGAACCGCTTTTTGAGAGCAATACTGTCTAACGGTGAAACGATTAAAAATAGGGCATTGAGGAAGTCATGGTCACTGCGCATATCAACGGGTTGTGTATAGATAGCGCGTGAATAATAAGCTTTGCCCAGCTCTGAGATCGACTCGCGAGCGGCAGCAAAATTGCTTTCTGGCGCGATATTGGCGCCCATGCTACATAAATAAATCGGATGCATAACATTCCCTAAACGACATTGCTTGTGAGCATACCTTAAGTTGAAATGATTTTCCTCACTTGGTAGCCTAGGAACAAAGGGCTACAGGAAGGAATTGTGCCAGACCGCGCAAGGTTCGTTATAAACATTGCTTTGTTGTTACTCATCACGCTGCTTGCGCGACCCGCTTCTGCCTACGTTTTATCCTGGCAAACTGAATCTTCAAACCAATCTAACAGTGAGTTACCAGAGCTCTCTGCACCTGCAAATAGCCGTGAAGGTTATTTTGTTCTAAGCCTATCTAAATCGCCAACTCAAGATCTCATCGTGGAATATTCAACTGATGAAGAATTTCGTGAGATTAATCGCACTTACGCTTGGTTTGGCGATTTTCAGGACATGACACTCACTGGATTCAGCGACGGCACTCATTATTTTCGACTTAAGGTAAGCTCCAGTGAGCCGGCCGAAAATACTCATCAAGAAACTCAGCTAAGTAACGTTGTGCAAGTTCAGGTGGATCACTATGCCTTGGAGCAAGCACTAACATTATTTAGCCTTGGTGGCGTGCTGTTCGCGATTTTAGTCGTGATTATTCTGTACCAACATCAGCGGAGCCGAGCGCATGAGTGAAACGGCAGATTTTGCGTTAGATAGTACCTTAGGACTCAGTTTGGTCGTCATCTTCGGATTACTCTGGATAATTTTCGGTTGGTACTTAGGGCGCGCTAACAAAACCCACGAAGATTTTGCTTTAGCTGGCCGCAACGTTGGTTTCGCATTGGCCGCGGCAACCGCTATGGCGACATGGGTAACTAGCAACACCACACTTGTCGCACCGCAATTGACCTACCAGTTCGGAATTTGGGGCATGGTTGGCTATTCATTTGCGGCGCTTGGATTAATTCTATTTGCGCCATTGGCGGCAAGAATTAAACGTTTGATGCCCAAGGGCTATACCTCAGGTGATTTTATACGCTTGCGTTTTGGTCGTGCAGCCTGGTGGGTGTTTATGGTGATCTCGGTAGTGTATGCCTTCGGTTGGTTAGTAAGCCTTGGTATGGCGGGAGGTATCTTGCTACAGGCCTTAAGTGGCTTGGATTATCACATTGGTATGACAGCAATTTTGATTATTTGTGTTGGCTACACGTTATTTGGTGGGCTGCGTGCCGTGATTGCCACTGACTTTATTCAAGCATTAATAATTATCATCGGGGTGGTTGGCATTGCCTGGTACTTGATTGATACGGTGAGTCTCGAAAGTATTCATACCGAGTTATCGGAAAATCACCCACGGCTACTCGATTTAATGTTCCCAGCTGCCATTATGTTCTTATTTAATAATATATTTTTCGGATTGGGTGAGATTTTTCATTCGAATGTATGGTGGTCACGTGCTCTCGCTTTTAAAGGAAAAGTAGCCTTTAAAGCTTTTTTACTCGGTGGTTTGCTCTGGCTACCCATTCCTATTGTTACAGGGTTTATCGCCTTAGCAGCACCGCAACTGGGAATATTCCCGCCAAGCGCTGACATGGTCGGGCCGATGGTTGCGGCAGAAGTGCTAGGTAAAGTCGGTGCTATCGTGGTGTTTATTGTGGTTTTTTCGGCATTAGCGTCTAGTCTTGATTCATTGCTTGCAGCAACGTCCGATCTAGTCACGCGTGATTTTTACCATAAAAAGTTACGCCCGCAGGCAAGCGACAAACAATTGTTTAAGTTTAATCGCTACTGCATTGCAGGAATAGGATTGTTAACGTGGCTGTTTTGTTTGCCGCAAATAGCCACCCTAGGTGCATTGTTAAACTTTGCGGGCGCTTTTGTAGCCAGCACAATCTTCCCAATAGTATTGGGGCTATATCAAAACAAACTGTCGGGTACTTACGCCGCGGTAGCTATGGCCAGCGGCACCTTATTAGGACTCGTGAGTTACTTCACGATTGGTTTTTATGTGGCCGCACTAACAGCTTGTGCAATATCTGCAGCGGTGTGTGCCGTAGGTGTAATGCGCTCACGAAATCGTTTCGATTGGAACAAGTTACAGGAGTCATCGTAATGCTTGGATTAACCGGCTTTAGTGCGTTAGTGATGATTTGCCTCGTTTTAGCAGCTATGGCGCCGGTGATTTTGGTGGCGTTATGGTTAAAAGATTTCATTTCTAAACAACTTTGGTAAAACACTATGAATGTGAATGATGTCTCATTTGAACGTGAGCGGCCTGATGTCTATGGCGACGCCCATCCCAAAGCGTTGCTCAGAGTAATTCAGGAAGACGGGGACTATTTAGTCAAATTAGCGAATCAACACATCGTATCGGGTGATCAGTTTGATCAAGATACGATGAAGCAGTTGTTTCGCTTAGCGGCAAAAATTGAAAGCAACCCAAAGCGATTTAGTTCACCGTTGCAGAACAAAATACTGATTAGCGCGTTCTATGAACCGAGCACGCGTACTAGACTCTCGTTCGAGAGCGCATGGCATCGTTTGGGTGGGGATATTATGTCAATCACCGACCGCTCAACGACGGGCATCGCCAAAGGTGAGTGTTTAGCTGATGTCGCTGAAATGTTTAACAACTACGGTGATTGCGTCGTGCTGCGTGATAACAACGAAAGTTCGTTATTTGAAATGATGGATGCCTTGCGTATTCCCATCATTAATGCGGGCAATGGTGTGGATGAGCATCCAACTCAAGCGCTTGCCGATATGTACGCCATTTTCAAATGGCGTCCCGAGCTCATTGACGCCGAGAATAATACGAAAATTCGTATTGGTGTTATTGGCGTACCGAATAAAATGCGTACGGTGCGCAGTTTTCTTAAGAGTTTATCGGTGTTCCCACATGCCGTAGAAGAGCTGGTGATCATTCACGATGAAGCGAGTTCGTCTCAGTTATTTGGTGCCGGTCAGCGCGAAGAACTAGAAGCTCGTGGTATTCGAATCGCAACCAGTACCGATCTTGATAAAACATTACCGAGTTTGGATGTGGTGTATATCAATGCCATTTCGTGGGAAGGCGATACCTTTAATACCTACGGAAGTGCCTTCCATTTAACTGCAAAATCGCCGTTAAAAAAGGATGCAATTATTCTGCATCCGTTGGCTCGTGGCGAAGAGCTATCAACCGATCTCGACCATACCGCGCACAACTGGTACTTCAGTCAAGCGCGTGGTGCGGTATTTTTGCGCATGGCCCTTTTGACATGCATGGTAGAACGCGCTGAGCGTGTCATAGACGTCGTATAAAAGAGGACCGAGTAAGTATGTGTGGAATAGCAGGAATATTTAATCGTGATGCCAATCAAACTCCCGATGCACAGACATTGGTGAATATGGCTGCCATCATGCATCATCGAGGGCCGGATGGCTTCGGTTATCAGACGCTCGATAATACTGGCGTCGGCTTTAGCCATGCGCGATTGTCGATTATTGACTTAAACGAAGACCGAGCGCGGCAACCTTTTGTTAGTGATAATGGTCAATTATTGCTAGCACATAACGGTGAATTCTATGATTTTAAGCGTATTCGCGCCGATTTGACGGCACAAGGTGCCCGCTTCCGTAGTAAAAGTGACTCGGAAATTGTGTTGCATTTGTACGAGCGTGAAGGGCTTGATGAAACCCTTAAGCATTTACGCGGTGAATTTGCGTTTGGTTTGTACGATCGCCATGAAGACGCTATGTACTTAGTTCGTGACCGATTCGGTATAAAACCTCTTTACTACACCGAAACGGCTGACGGTGTGGTGTTTGGTTCTGAATTGAAGGTGCTGTTTGCACATCCGTCGGTGAAGCGCGAATTCTCTAGCGAAGGGCTATATCATCAGTTAATTCAGGTCATGGTGCCGGGCACAACCGCATTTGCAGGCGTGAAGCAAGTCGCCCCGGGTCATGTTGTAAAAGTGACTCGCAAGAACGGTAAATTAACGTTGAGCGAGTCGAAATACTGGGATGTGAATTTTCCGCTGGAGCATGAATATCCCGGTGACGAAGTTGATGAACAACAATATATTGAAGGTGTTCGGAAACATCTTTTAGAAGCGGTACAACATCGCTTAACGGCCGATGTTCCTGTTGGTTGCTATCTGTCTGGCGGTATCGATTCGTGCGCTATTCTCGGATTATCGGCGGCTGCTACACAAACCTCAGTGAAAGCATTTACCATTGGCTTTGATTCGGATGACTACGATGAAACGCCAATTGCCCAAGAAATGGCTGAGGCGACTGGCGCTGATCATCACATCATGCGTTTGAAAGCGGATGATCTCTACGATCATTTTGTGAAAACCATCTGGCATACTGAACGCACAATCTACAACACCTTAGGTGTCGCCAAGTATTTGATGAGTCAGCAAGTCAATGAAGTTGGCTATAAAGTTGTACTCACAGGGGAAGGTTCGGACGAACTCTTCGCAGGTTATCCTGCATTTCGTAAAGACATGTTCCTACATGGGCTTGACCATTTACCAGACAGTGAGCGCAAGGCTTGGCAAGAGCTGTTGGAGAAAAACAACAAGCTATTTAAAGGGGCCATGTTGGCGCGCGAGGAGTTTGTCAGTCCTGCGTTTAACGCCAAAATGGGCTTCACGCCAAGTTGTGTTCAACCATGGTTGTCGTGCGGTGATGTCGCATTACCATTAATTGCGTCAGAGCGCCGCGCAGGCCTTGAAGATTACGATGCGGGTAAAGCAATTGCCGAAACATTAGATGAAACCATGTTGAAAGGGCGCCATCCACTCGACCGCGCTCAATATGTGTGGATTAAAACGATGTTGGAAGGGCAGATATTAACTTGGGGTGGTGACCGAGTCGATATGGCGAACTCCATGGAGGCACGTCCGGCATTTTTAGATCATCATCTTGCGGAGTATGCGTTTACGGTACCACCGCATTTGCGTATTAAAGGAAACAAAGAGAAGTATGTGCTGCGTGAAGCCATGAAAGGCCTATTGCCAGAGACCTTGTATAAACGAGAGAAATTCGCATTTATGGCACCGCCGGCGCACACTGACCCTAAAAAGTGGCAAGCGGTATTGAAACTTGCTGAGCAGTTCTTATCTGAAGACGCAGTAAAAGAAGCGGGATTACTTGATTTTAATGAAGTACAACGCACATTTGCGCGTCATGAATCAGATGAAGTACCGATTGATGAGAAAGTACAGCTCGATGCGGTGATTAATCACATGTTAGGCGTGCAAATTCTGCATCATCATTTTGTTAAAACGGATGTGCCGGCGTTAGCCCAGCAACGGGCTAACGAATTGGGCTGGTGCGCTTAACGCACCAGCTGCAGCAATGCCTTAGCAATATCGGTGTTATCAATGTAGCCACGGAAGGCTTCTGCGCCTGGGCCTACGGCCATAACAGGTACATCGACAGCGGTATGGCCAGAGGTAGTCCAACCGGTACGTGTATGTTCGCTAATGATCTGCACTAATACTTGATGGACAGGCTTGAGTTTATCGCGACCTTTTAGCTGGTCATTGATGGTTATTGACTCAAGCTGTTGCCATTGACTATCCGTCAGTGGCAGGTTTAACACGGGCGTTAAGTAATCGCGCCAGGCTGATTTTGGCAGCTGCACCAAGTCAGTGGCCATTGCTTCAATCGATTTTTCAATGCCCATCACTTTTTCTGAATACCAAGCATACTCACCACCTTGACCGAGCGTTAAACCACCGGTTGAATGGTCAGCAGTGATAACTAATAAGGTATTTGGATTTTCAGCAAGATAATCACGCACAACCTCTACAGCAGCGGCAAAATCCGCCATTTCATGCACTGCACAGGTGATATCGTTCGCATGCCCACACCAGTCAATCATGCTACCTTCAACCATAAGTGCAAACGGTTTGCCGGTTTGCTCAGAGCGGTTTTCAAGAAGCCGCAATGCGTGCTTGGTCATGTCAGCGAGGCGTCCCGGACGATCATCTATGGCAAAGGGGAGCGCTTTGTCGGCAAACAACCCTAATACTGGGCTTGTCGAGACCTCTTCAAGCTGCTCGAGCTTGGTTACTACCTGTAAGCCCTGTTGTTCAAGCTTTGGTAACCAGTTCACATCGTCACGAGCAAAGTAACTGTGACCGCCTCCCAAGAGCACATCGAAACTCCAGCCACCGGTGCTAACTTGTTGCGCATAAGAGTCAGCAATTTGGTTATACATGTTGCGTGATGGGTGATGGGTAAAGAAGCTTGCTGGCGTTGCATGATTCACTTGCACTGTCGCGACAGCACCGGTCGACCAACCTTTCTCACGAGCCAATTCCATCAATGTTTGCTTTGGGTTCTTGTCAGTATCAATACCGATCGCGCCGTTGTAGCTCTTAACGCCGGTTGCTAAAGCTGTGGCACTGGCTGCTGAGTCAGTAACCCAAGTATCATCGTCAGGGTAGGTGGTTGCGGCGCCGACAAGTAGATCATCAAATGGGGTTGACGCTAACTCACCCGTGCCGCGTTGACTCGTGGCATAACGGTATGCAGAGATAAATTCGAAGCCCATACCATCGCCAATCATAAAAATGATATTTGGAGATTGTTCATTTGCAGCGGCGGTTTCGACGGATGAATTTGGTACTGTGCTAGAACAACTAGCGAGTACAAACGCAGCTGCAGCGGTAACTGCAAACAAAGCACGTGAGGCCATGAGATTTATCCTACAAAGTTTCAATTGAGTGAAAGTCTACCACGATTGCATGACAGCAAAATGACGAATCAGTCCAATTGACAAGATTGGTCGGTTACTTTCCAAACCACTGGCTCCCAGTAGCCGGCATTAAAACGTTGATAACGTTTTTCGCGAATAAACTTGGCGCCAATGTGATAGGTCTTGTTCGGTTCAATCGTCAATTCGAGAATTTTTTCAGGTGCGCTGCCGCCGCCGCGGCGTAACGACGGTTCATCAATGAGTTCATGAACGCCAACTTTATAATTGTTCGCGGCAAGTTTAAAAGATGGATTCTTGATTCGAACGTTATCACCGTCAATTGAGTTGATAAAAGCAGGGTATAAATCGGCGGTAACCGGCGGGGTAAAAAACACGCTAATTCGGCCGCACGCATTGTTCATGCTTACCGTTGATTCACTGTTTTGCGTCGCTTCTTCAAGCGTGTTAACAACTTCTAGACGCCACCCTGGTATCACTGTCGCACGAACCGTACCATTGAGCTCGTGGGTTTGCTCGCCGCGCTTTACGCCCACGGAAAACGGCTGATTGTGTTCTAGCGAAGCTAATGTAGTAAGGGCATCGTCAAGCTGCTGGGGATAAACTGGCTGATTATTGATATGTTGAATCACATCACCAACCTTCAATTGCATCTCGGCCGCAATACTTCCTTCACGAACGCTGACTACTTCGGCTTGTTTATTAAGAATGGCTCCCCATTCAAAATAACTCCGGGCAGGTTCCTCAAGTACCACTTGTTGTTGGGAGCCTTGTGCTTTGCTTGCCGCGATGGCTGCCGCCCGAGCATAATCACGCGCCTGCTGCTCCTGGCCAAGTACTGATGCGCAGAGTAAACTCGCGGTAACCATGACTACTATTGATTTATACATCGCCAATCCTCCTAGTTCTCAAGCGCTTGATGTTGCGCCCACAACTGTTCGAGTTCTGCATCAGATGCTCCTTGTAAATAAGCCTGCTGAATGCGTCGCTCTAGGACATCAAGACGGTAGTTGGCTGCAAGTAACATCGGTGCGACTTCAAGGGATGACGAAGCTGGAACGTTGGCAATCTCAACTTTCGACGAATCGGGAACGGGTAAAAACGAAAGCCACCACGTTAAGCCAATTGCCATCAAAAAAGCAGCTGCAGTGAGCCACAATGGCTTGATTTGGATTTCAGCTCGTCGCGGTTTGGCTGTCAGCTCTTGCGGAAATTCGAGTTCAACCTGCTCAGCCTCAGCGGCAACATATTGCTGCCACTGTTGTTGCAGATGTTGCTCATGCTTGGTGGTCATGAGGTACCTCTTTTGTCAAAAAAGTATTTAGTTTCGCTAACGCGCGCTGATATCGTTTGCGCACGGTCGACGCTTGTTCGTTTAGGAGTTCAGCAATCTCTTCGTGATTGTAACCTTCGCCTAAATAAAGCCAGACTGCGAGACGCTCATTATCATTGAGCTGTGCGATTAACGTCTCAATATCTCGGAGTTGGATCAACCAATCGGCTTGCGCTGACCAGTCGTTGCTATCTACAAATTCTTCTTCAATCGGTTCAGCCGTTGGCGGCTGAGCTCGGAAGTAAGACAGGGCGGTGCGTATGGTGAGTTGTTTTAGCCAAGCGCCTAGGGCTTGGTGATTACGTAATTGATGCAATTTGGTAAATGCTTGAAGGAACACGTCTTGCGCCAGATCGCGAGCCAATTCACGATCATGGCATAAACCCACTAATGTACGCACCACGGCATTCTTGTAACGATTGAAAATGATTTGTTGGGCACGGGTTTTACCGCCAGCCGCAGCAGCGAGTGTTACTTCATCCGTAAGTTGACCAAACCCAGAATATTCCTGACTCACTATGAAAGCCTTTGTTGCATCAGCTGTTCTTAAAGATGCAACAAAGACCTATTGTGTGACAAGCGTTGATTTGTTTTATCGAATTAAAACTGAATATCAGCGTAAATTGGATCGTGATCGGATGCGCGGTAAGGTGAGGGCGCGTACCAATTGTTATTTACGTCTGCATTGTTGTACTGCAATAGTGTTGGCTCGTCTGCGTTGATAGACCAAATGGCTTGATGAACGACGCGAGCCGCCAGTTGGCTCGACACGAGTAAGTGGTCAAGGCTTCCCGCCTGAGCATCATAAACATAGCTGTAGGCATGGGGATTAAAAGCGTCGATGCGATTGTAGTAGCCGTACTGAAGGAATGTCTGAATCGGCTCTTCTTGTGCGTAAGCATTAAAGTCGCCCATCAATACACGCAATGGGAAACGCTTTAAATCAGCATGATTGTCGATGAATTCGGCTAAAAGTTCGGCTGATTTAGTGCGCGCTTCATTCCAACAAGCTTGTCCGTCGTTTTGATTGGCATTGGGATTGCTACTGTCTTTCGGGCAGCCGCCTTTTGATTTAAAGTGATTGACCGCAATAACCAGATTTTCGACGGTATTTGTAGGCGAAAATCGTTGAATAATTGGCAATCGACTGAGTCGGCCGAAAGGAGGTGTTGTTAAGGTTAAAGGCTCACCTTGAGGCGTCACTCTGTCGCTACGATAAATAAGACCATTGGTGATAGCATCATCCCCCAGTTTTTCAGGGGCTGCTTGCACAAAACGCCACGGTTGGCCAGTGGCTTTTGCAAGAGCAGATGTTAATTCCGCAATGGCACTATGACTTGTGTACCCATCGTTCTCTAACTCAAGCAAACCGATGATATCAGCGTTAAGTTGACTTAACGCTGCAATAATTTTTTCGTGTTGACGGGCGAAATCCGCCGTAGATTTAGCTCCCCGGTCGGTCGGGAACTGTTTGTTCGGGCCTTCGCCATTAAAATAATTCAACACATTGAAAGCGGCAACGCGAACGGTATTCGCTGCCGGAGCTTCAGGCGCAACTGGACGCGGATTGGTTTGAGAAATTTCGACACTCGACGTTGGCTGTAAACGATAGCTGCCGCGAAAATCGCTAAGAATGCCGTGCAGTGGTGCTAGGGTGTCGCCACTTCGCACTGTATTGGATGCCGTAATAGTCTGTTTCAGGCTCGACGGCAAATCTGAGTTTGGTGCCAAATTATCGTCAATAACGAGTCGAGCTAGTGCGTTCGACTTTGCCTGTGCACGTGCTTCAGCTCCAGGCCGACGATGTTGGGTCGGGGTGAATAGACGTTCGTGCGCAACATCAATTTGCCCATGTCGCAACAGCTGGTAGTGACCATTAACAACGAGATTTTGATTGATGTGAACCGGCATCCCTTCAAGCGCTTCAAACTGCTCGGTTGAAGTTACAGGCAAGTTGAGAACAGTTGGTTCCACCGAATAGCCAGAATCGCATACTGCGTGATGAGTCAGGTTTGTGAGTTGTGTTAAGTCATTGGATTCAGCGACAGTACCCGTTAAATAGACCCAATCACCTGGTTGCAGCCGTGGGAGATTTTCATTGGCCTGCACAAATAATCCTTCAGACGTTAGCGAATTGTCATCGCGATCGTCTGGTTTGCTAACTAGAAAAAATCCGCCAAGTTCAGCTTCACTTTGCCAATTGCCAGTGACAATACCGCGAGTCGTGACTTGTTGGCCTGTTAGCGGTGATTGGAATCCCTGACCTTGAATAGCGTGAATAGGGGTGACATTGCTATCGCACAGTTCCGGCTGTGTAACTTGCGCACAATTTGCCAGAGCGAGTATCGATAATGTCGTGAAGCTAATGCGAACGATATTTTTTTTGTTCATAGGTTCCTACTTCAAGTACATCAGCAGCATCGAGCTTTTCAGCATCCATCATGGCTGCAATGCGTTGCATACCGGCCACTAGTTGCGATTGTTCCCAATCGGCTAATGACTGAAATTTGTGAATGAAATCTTCTTGTAATGGCCGTGGCGCTTCCGCAAGTCGCTGTTTGCCTTGTGCTGTTAAAGACAGTACCACTCGCCGCCGATCTTCTGTGCTGCGCTCACGATGGATTAACTCGCGATGTTCTAGCCTGTCAATCACGTTACTTACCGTTGCAGGGCTTAAGGTAATATTTTGAGCGACAGAGCTCGCCGTAATTCCGTCAGGTGCAGCGGCAATCTCTCGTAAAATTAATAACTGCGGTGCGGTTAAGCCAGTGCGCTTGTTTAGTTGCTTGGAGTACAAGTCTGTTGCGCGAATGACTTTACGTAGGGCCAACAGCAGTTCTTCGTACTTTTCCATCGCAATTCCTATGCTCTATATAATGATTCGATGAACGATTAGCGTCGAGCGGATAAATCAGTACGTCGAATTTGCACCACTAAGCCAAGTTTTGGATGGTCAAAATAATGCGTTTCATGACTGATAACTCGACGTAGTTGATCGAGTCGATAACTGCGCAAAAAGCGCGAAGTTGAACGATCAGTTTGTAACGCTTGCTCGACTTGTGCCGCTAATTCACGCTGGTTAAAGCGTACTTGCTGCGGGCTGCGTAACTCAAGATCGCTATCAATATGTAGATAATTACCGACTAAGTAAATATGCAGGGTGCCATCAAGCTCCCAAACTGGCTCTGCGCGTTGTGAGCGCGATCGTTCTGGAATTAATGGGGGTGGATTTGGCGTACCATGATCACGATAACTAATTTGAATCTCTTGTTGATTAACCTGCGAGAGCAGAGTTTCAAGCTCTTCAAATAATTGAGGCTGTTGCTCTTCATCCACAGCTGCGCTCTCAACCAGAGCAAATGGTGGCTGCTCGTAGCCACTCGGTAAAAATTCTTGGCCAAAATTACGACCACCGAAAAGACGAATCTTATAGCCTTCGCTCCGCGTAAATACGGGCGTGCGATAAGTAACGTGTAACAGCGGAGTACCCACGTTACGGCGAACGAGTTGCTCTCTGAAATCATCGAATAAGTGCGTATCTGCCGGTAGCAAATAGGGACCAGAGCTGGTAAGCATATCACCACCATCACCATCAATGATTTGTGCAGGAGCTTGTTCAAAACCACTTAGAATGCGGCTTGGCTGATACCAAGGCGCAGCGAACGGGTCGACTTCGTCAGCTTGAGCACAAAAAACAGGACGTATCGTCAGCGTTTCATCTTCTTCGGGACATAACGAGAGGTCATTAAGTAGAGCAAAAAAGTTCGGTGCATAATATTTAGAAATGGGGTCGTGACGCGCTTCAATTTGACGCGGCGGATGCCATGGAAATGCTTCAGTATCACTATTTGGAGCTTGTTTAAACGCTAACACTTCCACTTCAAACCAACGCCAATCAGTTGGTGTTTCTTGAGCGATAGCCAGCGAACCAGAGCCTAATCCAAGTGAAAGAAGAGCTGTGCGCAACCAAACAGTCATAGTCATCCTCGTGCAAATTCGTCCAGTAGTGACTCTACCAGTTTCAGTCGTGCTTGAGTATCGTCAATTTTACGAAGAATACGTAAACGCGTTGGCCCTTCAAGGCGATACTCGTTCGGTTGCTGTTGTATCAACTGAATAAGTACTTGTGGCGAAACTTTGGTATCGGCAGCGAATTCAACGTTGACGCCATTTGGGCCACCATCAATTTTTCGAATACCAAGCTGCTGAGCACGACTGCGAAGTTCGGCAACACGAACCAAATTCTTAACCGCATCGGGTAATAACCCAAACCGGTCAATTAACTCAACTTGAATCTCGTGTAACGCTTGGGTGTTATCGCTACTGGCAATGCGTTTGTACAAACTCAAGCGAGTATTAACGTCGGCGATATAGGATTCTGGTAATAATGCTGGTACGCGCAAGTCAATTTCTGTTTGGGCCTGTAGCAACTGGTCGAGTGCTGGCTGTTTGCCTTCACGTAGCGCTTTAACGGCTTGCTCAAGCATTTCCATGTACAAGGTAAAACCGATGGTTTCTATTTGACCACTTTGTTCATCGCCTAAGAGTTCGCCAGCTCCGCGTATTTCCAAATCATGAGTTGCCAGCATAAAGCCAGCGCCTAAGTCTTCGAGCTGTGAAATGGCTTCTAGACGCTTAAGTGCATCCTTGGTCATTCGTTTCGGATTTGGAGTGAGCAAGTAAGCGTAGGCTTGATGATGTGAACGGCCAACGCGACCTCGCAGTTGGTGCATTTGAGCGAGACCCAAATGATCGGCACGATCCATGATAATGGTATTGGCTGTTGGTACATCGATACCGGTTTCAACAATGGTGGTACACACCAATACATTATATCGCTGGTGGTAAAAATCGGACATGATGCGCTCAAGCTCACGCTCTCGCATTTGACCATGAGCAACGGTAATACGAGCTTCTGGCACGAGTTGCGCTAAGGATTCAGCGGTTTTTTCGATAGTTTCTACGTTGTTGTGCAGAAAGTACACTTGCCCGCCACGCAAAATTTCCCGTAGCACAGCTTCTCGTATAGTTGGTTCATCATATTCGCGAACAAAGGTTTTCACGGCTAAACGTTTTGCCGGTGGCGTCGCGATAATGGATAAATCGCGTACGCCGTGCATTGCCATGTTCAACGTACGAGGTATTGGTGTCGCAGTAAGCGTGAGAATATCAACATCCGCTCGAAGTCGCTTAATTGCTTCTTTTTGGCGCACGCCAAAGCGGTGCTCCTCGTCAACAATAAGCAAACCGAGATCGTGAAACTTTACGTCGGCACTGAGTAGTTTGTGAGTACCGATGACTAAATCGACTTTACCTTCTGCCAAATCCGCAAGAATTTTCTGAGTTTGCTTAGCGGTTTTGAAACGAGATAGTACTTCAACGCGGATTGGCCAGTCGGCAAAACGGTCTTTAAAGTTCTCGTAGTGTTGCTGAGCCAGCAAGGTTGTTGGAACTAACACCGCAACTTGCTTGTTGTCGTTCACCGCAACAAATGCAGCACGCATTGCCACTTCGGTTTTACCAAATCCAACATCACCGCAAACTAATCGGTCCATGGCTCGCGGTGCTTGCATATCCGCTAACACACCAGCGATAGCCGCGAGCTGATCATCGGTTTCCTCAAAAGGGAAGCTGCCGGCGAAACGTTGATATTCTTCTTGATCAAGCTTAAACGGATAACCTGGTTTTGCTTCGCGACGGGCATAAACGTCGAGCAATTCAGCAGCAACATCACGAATTTTCTCAGCTGCTTTACGCTTGGCTTTTTCCCATTGGTCATTGCCAAGTTTATGCAGTGGTGCTGACGCTTCTTCGCCACCGCTGTACCGACTTAGCACATGAAGCGCTGCGACGGGTACGTACAACTTACTGTTATTGGCATATTCGATGGTGACAAATTCCGTCGTGACCCCGCCGGTATCGAGTGTTTGTAGCCCCTGATAACGGCCGACACCATGATCGATATGGACGACAGGTTGACCAATACGCAACTCAGCGAGGTTGCGCACCATATTCTCAGCATTGACGGTCGCCTTTTGGTCGCGACGTCGGCGTTGGGCAATGCGCTGCCCGAGCAACTCGGTTTCTGTAATGACAAGAAGTTTTTCTTTGCTCAATGCAAACGAATGTGCGACGGGACTGATGCTGATTGCGTAGGGCGTTTTACTCGTTGCGAATTCGTTAAAATGCTCAACTTCTTCTAACCCGAGTTGCAGGGGGGCTAGAAGTTCGCGCAGCGTTTCGCGCCGGCCCGCCGATTCAACGAGGAAAATGACGCGTTGCTGTCGCGCTTCTTGTAAGCGCTGCGTTAACTTCTCGAGCGGATTTTTTAATTGGTGATTAACAGCTATTTCGCCAATTGGCTGCGTGTGAAATTCTTTCGGGCCCGGTTGTGGTTTATCGCTCGGAACCATGGCGCGTATGCGGGGCATTGCTTTGAATGCCGCGTGAATTTGGTCTGCCGCTAAAAAGAGTTGCTGTGGCGGGAGTAACGGCCGCAATGGATCATAGCGACGCTGTTCGTAGCGCTGGTTAATGTCATGCCAGAGGTGTTCTAAGCTCCCCTGTAGGTCGCCAAAGGTTACTAACAGGGTGTTAGCTGGCAGGTAATCAAAAATACTTGCTGTGTTTTCGAAAAACAGCGGCAAGTAGTACTCAACGCCACCAGGAAACTGCTGATTTGAAACTTGCATATACACCGAGTCACGGGCATTTGAAGCATCAAACTGATCGCGATATTGAGCACGGAATAACTCGATAGCGGTCGGGTTCGTTGGAAATTCATGAGCCGGCAATAAATCTATGGCGTCGATTTCTCCCGCCGATAGTTGTGTGTCGGGGTCAAACAAACGAATCGAATCGACTTCGTCATCAAAAAAATCGATGCGATAGGGTTGGCTACTGCCCATCGGGAACAAATCAAGCAATGACCCACGAACACAGAACTCACCATGTTCCATGACTTGTGCAACGTGACGATAACCTGCACGTTCTAAGCGTTGACGTAAGCCGTGAATATCGAGTTTTTGACCTTTATTCACTTGTACCGCTTGTCCTGCAACGTAGTCAGTTGGTGCAATTCGGTGCATTAAGGTGTTCAGCGACACGATCAAAGCACCGCGCTGCATGTCGGGTAGACGAGCAAGCACGCTTAAGCGTTCTGAGATAATATCTTGGTGTGGTGAAAAGCTATCATAGGGTAGCGTTTCCCAGTCTGGAAACACCATGACCTGCTGGCGCCAGTTGGGGGCAAAATATTGCACCTCATGCTCTAATCGATGCGCTTGCGGTGCATCGGGCGTAACAATTAAAACCGGGCCATCGTGTTGTTCTATCAATTGCCCAAGCGCAAGTGCAATGCTGCTTCCAGCGAGGTTTTGCCAAGTTATATCTTGACGCGCAGATGATGGTTTTGGTGGCTTAAATGGAGACGCGGTGGTCATGAGTTATGAGTTTCTCTACTGCTAAAAACAAATTGCATAGGAGTATACCGTAACTTGACGCTTGGATCAGTGCCCAGTTTTCTTTATGCTTGCTGCGCAAAGTTATTTAGGAATCAATATGTTTAAGCCTGCAGCATTTTTCTTGGGATTACGATACAGCCGAGCGCGCCACGGCAATCGCTTTACGCGGTTTATCAATCGGTTTGCCTTAGCCGGAATTTTAATTGGCGTGGCAGCGCTTATTATCGTAAGTTCGGTGATGAATGGCTTCGAGCAGCAGCTTAAGCAACGTATTCTCGGGGTTGTGCCGCAACTGACAGTGACAGAAGTTAAGAGTCAACAGGTGAGCGATTGGCAACAGTTGGCAAAGCGCATTCCGCCGTTACGTGAACAAATTGGTGTGGTTCCTCAGGTCAGCAGTGCAGGGGTCGTACAAAGCAGTGGTCAATTGCGCCCAGTGGTTATTCAAGGGCTATTCCCTGATGTTGCGGATGCCGATGTACAATGGCAACCGCTGCGTCAGCATTTGCTTTACGGCAACCTTTCGGCTCTCACTGAAGGAAGTTACCAGATAGTATTAGGGCAAGCTTTAGCACAGCAACTTGATGTTTGGCCTGGTGATAATATTCGTATTATTGCAGCTGCAGGAGGCGTTTACACACCATTAGGTTTAATGCCTGCTCAGCGTCAGTTCAAAGTGGCAGCGATTGTTTCGATGCAATCAGAAGCGGATAGTCATTTACTGGTCATGCATGGCGCCGATGCCGCACGTTTATTGAGGCTACCCCCTGAGCACGTTTCTGCGTTACGCTTCTATTTTACCGATCCATTTGCCGCGCTCAGCGCCGAGCGTGATGTGCAGGCAGCACTCGGCGATGATGTGATAACACAAACATGGCGAGAGCAATACGGTGAATTGTTTGACGCGGTAAGTATGGAAAAGCGCATGGTTGGACTCATGTTGAGCCTAATCATTGCGGTAGCGGCCTTTAATGTTGTTTCGGCGCTCATGATGGTGATTCAAGATAAACGTTCTGACATTGCCATATTACAAACCATGGGATTACGGCGCTCGCATTTATACGCGATGTTTATGGTACAAGGCGCAACAAGCGGTGTGCTTGGAAGCCTGGTGGGGCTAATAATTGGCGTTGGGATAGCGGCGAATCTCAATGAAATACTCACCACGCTACAAATTGATTTAAGTTTTACTGGGCAGGCAGGGCTTCCGGTACTCATGGAGACTGGGCAGATTAGCTTTATCGTTATCGCTGCTATAGTTCTGACACTCCTTGCCACGCTTTATCCTGCTTGGCGTGCTAGCCAAGTATTGCCAGCTCAAGCATTGCGCTATGAATAAAAACTAGAAGGATTGCACAGCATGTTGATGGAATGCCGCCAGTTATCGCGTAGTTATCAAGACGGTGACCGCGAGTTGCAGGTTTTAAAAGATGTTAATCTGACCGTTCATGCTGGTGAGATGCTTGCGATTGTCGGTAGCTCGGGTTCGGGCAAAAGTACGTTATTGCATTGCATGGGCGGCTTAGATAAACCGACCTCAGGCGATGTACTGTTTGCTGGCTATGCCATTCAAGATTGGTCAGCGAATCAGTTGGCCGATTGGCGTAATAAAGAGCTTGGGTTTATCTATCAGTTTCATCATTTATTGCCAGAGTTTACCGCACTGGAAAACGTCGCGATGCCGCAATTGATTGCGGGTGTTACTACAAGCGCGGCGAAAGCAAGGGCTGAACGATTATTGCGCCGTGTTGGTCTGGCTGAGCGATTACAGCATCGTCCCGCAGAGCTCTCAGGTGGTGAGCGACAGCGTGTCGCGATTGCGCGCGCGTTGGCGAACTCGCCACGATTAGTGCTTGCCGATGAACCAACGGGTAATTTGGACGACAGTACGGCAGAGCAAGTGTTTGAATTGCTTTTGGAATTAAACGAAGAATTCGATACAGCATTTGTCATCGTCACGCACGATAATGCTCTCGCCGCGAAACTTCCGCGTACTTTAACTCTTCATCACGGCCAGTTGGCTCAAGCGGAGAGTTAAGGATGATGCAACGGTTGCGGTTGACGTGGCAATTAGCTCGGCGGTTTCGTAATCGACGCGAACGCAGTGGCTTCGTTTCGTTTATTTCAGCCTCATCGACGCTTGGCATCGCGCTGGGTTGTATGGTTTTTATCGCCGGTTTGAGTGTCATGAACGGTTTTGAGAAAGTGTTGCAAGAACGCTTTCTTAGCTTGATTCCTCACGTTGAATTTACGGCTGTTAATCAACAGCTGGCAGACCCGCAACAAATAATATCGGCCAGTTTAGAGCACCCGAATGTGGTCAGTGCCATGCCGGTGATTCGTACGCAAGGTATGGTGCAACAAGGTGCCAGATTTACTGGAGTACAAGTTCAGGGAATCGATACAGAGCAAGCACAAGCTATTCAAGAGTATATGTCGCATAACACCTGGCAGTCTCTATTAAACGTGCCGAACGCTGTCGTTCTTGGCGTCAAGTTGGCGGAAAAGCTGAAAGTTACGGCTGGTGATACCGTGATGTTATTAGTGGCACAAAATGCGAATTTTCGTGAACCTAAGCGTGTGCGCTTGAATGTGCAGGGCACATTTGAATTTGGTGGACAAGTCGATCATCAATTTGCTTATGTTTCACTGGCTACTGCGCGTGAAATGGTCGGTATCGAAGCTGGCGCGACCGCGGTCGAGTTGAAGCTGACTAACGTGATGCAGGCTCAGCAAGTGGCGAGCGAAGTAGGTTACAGCATTAAAGATTATGTTTATCTTGATCATTGGATGCGCTCGCAGGGGCATCTTTATCGAGACATCCAGCTAGTTCGAATGGTGATGTATTTAGTGTTGATTCTGGTATTGGCCGTTGCTTGCTTCAATATCATTTCAACTTTGATCATGACGGTACAAGAGAAACAGCGACATATCGGTATCCTGCGCACCATGGGCTTACGTGGTAAGCAAATCATGCAAGTCTTTGTGTGGCAAGGCCTACAAAATGGCCTCATTGGTACCGTATTAGGTTCGATTGCTGGGGTTTTGTTAACGCTCGTTTTGCCAGATTTAATGAGTTGGCTACAGTGGTTGAGCGGAGAAAGCTTCTTGGCGAGCGATGTTTACTTTATTAATCAAATACCGGTGCACCTGCAATTGAGTGACGTAATACTTGTCACCGTTGTGGCACTTATCATGAGCGTTTTTGCAACGTTATATCCGGCATGGCGTGCAGCGAATATTGAGATTGTTCAAGCAATTAGTCATTAGATTCGTGTTTGGCGCGGTGCTTTGCTCTTTCTAGCATTTTCTGAGCTCGTTCACGCCAAGCACTGACAACCGACTGTCGCCATAACAGACTAATTGTGAAGTAGCCGATAATACTGCTGATAACGGCCATGATTAAGCAGCCGAGCAAAAATGCAGGACCAATAGTGGCGATACTTTGCGCTAACCATTGCCACGACAATTCAAAGCTGAATCCTTGCGCCGGCTGTCCAAGTATCCAGTTACCTAATAAGTAGCAAAAGTAGAATAAGACGGGCATGGTAATTGGGTTAGATACCCATACTAACGCAACTGAAAGCGGCAGGTTTACTCGAAAAGGAATGGCCGCCGCGGCAGCAAGTACCATCTGAAATGGCACTGGGATAAAGGCAAAAAATAGCCCGACAGCGAAGCCTCCCGCAGCCGAACGACGATTGAGATGCCACAAGTTCGCATCGTGCAACAATTTGCCGAAGACTTTTAGGCTTTTGCTGTTTCTCACAGTTTCATGCTTGGGCATGATGCGCTGAATAAACTTGCGTGGCATGTTTAATCCGTCTTTACTCTGACTGAAATTACTTTAACAAACAGGTACAACGTCCATGGATAGGTGGTTGTGCGCAGCGCTTATTGGCTATGCTTTAACCTTTACTTTTAGCAAGCCAATGACCATTCAACAATGGTTGCTTCTTACTACTTTAGTCGCTGTTTTGTCGTGGCGTCGTTTCGGTATTCGTCGATACACCAGTGTATTAGGCTGTATATTGTGCGGCATAGCGTGGGGTAGTGGCAATGCTTATTTGCATCAAATTACGCTGATTACTGGCGATAATATGGGTAAAACTGTGCCATTGATGATGACGGTCACAGAAATCTCCCAGACTCAGCCAGACTTTTGGCGCATCCAAGGAACGGTGAAAAGTATCCAAAACCAGCGTTTATCGATACCAGCAACGGTCCGATTAAGTTGGTACGAACCGCCAACCCAAATTTCCCCACCTCAGGCGGGGACAACTTGGCAGTTTCAGGCTCGTTTAAAAGCACCTCAGGGAGTACGAAATGATGGTGGGTTTCTTTATCATCGTTACCTTACAGGTCAAAAGATTCATGCTTTAGGAAGCATTCGCTCGGGGAGTTTCGTTGCTGGTGAGCCTAACTATCGCCAGCGAGTTTACAATCGGCTTGCTGCTTTTGAAAAGAATCTCAGCCAGTTCGGAATTCTACAAGCGCTGACGCTGGGTGAACGACAAGCATTGTCGGCTGAACAATGGCAAACTTATCAGCGAACCGGGCTCGCCCATTTAATTGCAATTTCAGGTCTGCATTTAACGCTTGTTGCCGCTGGTGTACTCTGGCTTAGTCGAAAGGCGATGCGTTATTACGCGCGCAGCCGTAGTCGTCGAGAAACGACGAATAGTTGGGTTTGGGCAACCTGTATTGCGCTTACGGTCACATTTTTTTATGCCGGCTTGGCCGGTTTTGCAACCGCTACGATACGCGCATTTGTCATGTTTTCTGTGGTTATCATTCACAAATACTTTGCGCTTCATACCCCGTCTAGTCGCGTGTTGCTTAGAGCTGTCGCTGTAGTGATATTGGCACATCCATTGGCGCCATTACAAAGTGGATTCTGGTTATCTGTCGTGGCGGTCGCAACCATCCTGTTAATGAATTGGCGTTGGCCCATCATTCAAGGTCGCTGGCGTGGTGTTCGCGCTCTTTGGCGTCTTGAGCTGACGCTTACGTTCGCTATGTGGCCGTTAACCGCTATGTGGTTCGGTGGTTTACCGATTTTGGCGCCGCTGACTAATCTCGTCGTCGTGCCGATAGTAACTTTCTGGGTGCTACCGCTAAGTTTGCTCGGCTTATTTTCGCTAGTAGTTAACGCTGAAACGATATCGCTTTGGCTATTTAGAATTGCCGAACTACCGCTTAGTTATGCCGAACCAATATTGAGTTATCTGGCTAATTCATCGTGGCAGTGGTTGCCTGCGCACCTGACTGGGCCAATTATTTCCTTAGTGGTGCTTGTGTTGACGTGGGTGTGGCCATGGCATTGGCGCTACAAGATAAGTTGTATTGCGGTCTTTTGTCTTGGGCTAGTTATTCGGTATCAGCTACATCAATACGATACCCAAGTAAAATTCCATATTCTCGATGTAGATCAAGGTAGCGCCATCGTTATAGCACAAGCCGACGAAGCGGTAATTGTTGACACTGGTGCCAATTGGGAACTTGGCGGTAATATGGCGGAACGTGTGATTTTACCGTTTTTGCAGCAACATCACTTGACGCCTGTTTATGCTTTTGTGAGTCACACTGACAATGATCACCAAGGTGGTGTTGCTACTATCGCCGCACGATTTCCCGCCCTACGTTGGTTTGGCAGTGGTCATGGCTTGCCTTGTGTTGCAGGCCAAACCGGTCAGTGGCGCCGAGTTGCTTGGCAAGTGTTGCATCCGCGTCGAGTAACCAACAATGAGCACAATGATGATTCCTGCGTGTTGAAATTTATGATTGGTGAGAGCTCGGTGCTGGTACCTGGCGATATTACCAAGCGTGCTGAGCGGTCGTTACTTGCGCATATTGCCCCCGTGCAAGCCGACATTCTGGTGTTAGCGCACCATGGCAGTAATAGCTCCAGTGAAAACTACTTTTTGCAGGCTGTTTCGCCATACTTTGCCATTGCAAGTCGAGGTCGGAATAATGCGTATGGCATGGTTGCAGAACAGGTGAAACAGCGGCTTGAGGCATTGTCCATTCGACTTGTTGATACAGCTCGCGGAGGGCAAATTACGGTTACTTTCGATCAACAAAAATGGTGGATTGACCAGCCGTGGGCAGGTACCAATCGAGCATGGTTTGATGCGGATAACTAGCCAGCCACCGGTGAAAGCGGTTAGAATGCATGTATTGTTGAACTTTATAAGAATTGCATGAGCGCTGAAAACATTCTTGAAAACATGACCGAAGCCCAAAAGAAGCGAACGTTCCGACGCTTATTGAGCTATATAAAGCCGTATCGTGCGGCGTTTATCTTTTCAGTTATCGCGATGATTGGCTATGCCGCCGTTGATACATTTTTCTTTTCGCAAATTGAAACACTGATTGATGAGGGTTTAACCGAACAAGATTCGAAAATCCTAATCTATGGGGCTATTTTCGTACCTTTGGTGTTTATCGCTCGTGGCACGTTTAACTTTATCTCGACCTATCTACTCAACTGGGTTGGCTTTCGTGTCATCACCACGCTGCGTCAACAATTGTTTGATCACATGATGAAGCTACCGGTGTCGTTTCACGATCGCCATTCTACTGGTGATCTGCTATCGAAAATCACCTACACCACACAGCAAGTCGCAGAGGCCAGTTCACGCGCCATTTTAGTACTGATTCGCGAAGGTGCATTCGTGGTCGGTTTGCTGAGTTTGATGTTTTATATCAGTTGGCAGTTGTCGCTGGTATTTCTTGTCGTCGGTCCATTAATTGCTAAAGTTGTTTCCGTGGTTTCCAAGCGTTTCCGCCAAGTATCGCGGCGTATCCAAACCGCCATGGGTAATGTGACAACAACTGCCGAGCAAATGCTCAATGGGCATAAAGTGGTGGTGATGTACGAAGGTCAAAAACGCGAGTCGAAGCGTTTTCTTGACATCAATAACGTGACCCGCAATCAAAATATGAAGTTGATTAATGCGCAGACAGTCAGCACGTCTTTAATTCAGCTCATTGCATCGTTTAGTTTATCGATGGTTTTGATATTGGCGAGTTACCCAGAAATGCTTGAGCAGTTATCTGCAGGTGCGTTTACGACATTACTAACCTCGATGATTATGCTGCTTCGCCCTTTGAAACAGCTCACGACAGTGAACAGCGATTTCCAACGCGGTATCGCAGCAGCGCAGAGTATTTTTGAGGTGCTTGACGAAAAAGCTGAGCCTAATACCGGCACTTACGTAGTCGAGCGCGCGAAAGGGCATATCCGTTTTGAAAATGTAACATTCACCTACGATGAAGCCGAGTCGCCAGCGCTTGATCATGTGAGTTTTGATGTGCAGCCAGGCAAAACGTTAGCCTTAGTAGGTCGTTCAGGAAGTGGTAAATCGACGATTTCTAATTTGTTGACGCGATTTTATGCGCCACAAAGCGGGAAAATTTATCTCGATGAAGTTGATATTTACGATTACAAATTGAAATGTTTGCGGCGTCAGTTTGCTTTGGTATCGCAGCACGTCACCCTGTTTAATGACAGCATCGCCAACAACATTGCGTATGGTGCGCGCGGCGAGGTGTCGGCAGAACGCATCCGTGAAGTGGCTGAGCAAGCATTTATAACTGAATTCACCGATAATCTTCCACTTGGCCTCGATACCATGGTGGGCGAAAACGGGGTGATGTTATCGGGCGGCCAGCGTCAACGCATTGCCATTGCCCGAGCATTGTTACGTGATGCACCTATTTTGATTTTGGACGAGGCAACATCGGCATTGGATACGGAATCTGAGCGACACATTCAGAAAGCATTGAGTCGTCTACAACAAAATCGAACCTCAATTGTTATTGCTCATCGGCTTTCGACGATTGAAAACGCCGATGAAATCTTGGTTATGGAAGAGGGTAAAGTGCTTGAGCGTGGCGATCATCAGACATTGTTAGATAAGCAGGGCGCCTATTACCAACTTTATAGTTTGCAGTTTAGCGGGGGCGAGTAATCATGTTCTGGCAGCGGGCTTGGTATCGATCTGGCCTACATCCGTTGTTGCTGCTTCTATTTCCATTACATGCGCTGTTTGTAACCCTAAGTACAGTGCGGCGCTGGCTTTATCAGGTCGGTTTTCTAGCTATCTATCGAGCACCAGTTCCGGTTATTGTCGTGGGCAATATTAGTGTTGGTGGAACGGGTAAAACGCCAGTAACTGAAGCGCTAGTGCAATGGCTCAAGCAACAAGGGTACTCACCGGCAATAGTTTCCCGCGGTTATGGTGCGAAAGGCCCGTTTCCGCAACTCGTCACTGCTACTTCATTGGCGCAACGTGTCGGCGATGAACCCAAGTTACTTGCGGTTCGCACTGGCGTTCCATTAGCGGTTAGCCCAAATCGTCAACAGGCCATTGAACTTATTCTTCAGATGTTTCCGGATACGGATATTATACTGAGTGATGATGGGTTACAGCATTATCGACTTGCTCGTGATATTGAAATTGCGGTGGTTGATGGCAACCGTGGCCTCGGAAATGGCTGGCGTTTGCCGCTTGGACCGTTACGTGAGCCAGCCAAACGGTTAGCCGAGGTTGATTTTGTTGTACAAAACGGCCTAACTCAACATAACTACGGTTGGCCTTTTACTTTGCAGCCACAGAACTGGAAGCGGGTAAAAGATTCCATTGAAGTTACTCCGCCACAGGGCGAGTGTATTGCAATTGCTGGCATTGGGCATCCACAACGGTTTTTTGATACGCTCAAGCAACAATCGATAGTGCTTAAAGAGTGTATTGAATTTGCTGATCATCATCCATTTTCGGCGTCAGATTTTGCGCAAATTGACGATTCATTGAACGTGTTGATGACTGAAAAAGATGCAGCGAAATGTCAATTGTTTGCGAAAGATAGTTGGTTTTATTTGCCGGTGTCGGCGGAATTTGATGAAGGTTTTTGGCAGCAGCTTCGGAAACGTCTGCAAGATATAGCATCCAAGGAGTAAGTATGGCGGTCGATGAAAAAACATTAGCTATTTTGGCGTGTCCTTTGTGTAAGGGAAAGTTGATTTGGGTTGCTAAAAAAAGTGAGCTGGTGTGTCGTGGCGATCGTCTCGCTTATCCGGTGCGCAATGATATACCGATGCTACTGAGCCATGAAGCTCGAGAATTGAGCCGAGAAGAGTTGGAGCAATTACCATCATGAGTTTCACTGTCATTATTCCCGCACGCTATGCATCTTCACGCCTACCGGGTAAACCGTTGGCGATGATAGGTAACAAAACCATGATTCAGCGCGTTTATGAGCGCGCGGCAGCAGCCGGCGCAGCTGAAGTCATAGTTGCAACTGACGATCAGCGAATTATTGACGCGGTTGAGGCTTTTGGTGGGCGCGCCATGATGACCGCCCCACACCACAACTCAGGAACTGAGCGAATTGCCGAAGTGATTGATTATTTAGCAATTGCTGACGACCAAGTGGTGGTAAACGTGCAAGGTGACGAACCATTTATTCCTCCAGAAATTATACGCCAAGTAGCGGATAATCTGGCGAATCAAAAAGTTGCTCAAATGGCGACTCTCGCCGTACCAATTTCTTCTTTAGAAGAAGTGCAAAGCCCGCATGCCGTAAAAGTTGTGACCGACGTCAATGGCTATGCACTATATTTTAGTCGAGCACCGATTCCATACGAGCGTGATGGGTTAACCCAAAATCGTCTTGGTGAGCTTGCAGACTACCGCCGCCATATTGGTATTTATGCTTATCGTGCAGGTTTTGTTTGGCGTTATGTAGAGTGGGAGCCAAGCCCGCTTGAGCAAATTGAATCACTCGAGCAACTGCGGGTACTTTGGTACGGTGAACGCATTCACGTCGCGGAGGCAATTGCACTGCCGCCGGCTGGCATTGATACACCAGCCGACTTAGCGCGTGCTAACGAGGAAGTAACTGACTAACTTTTGCTTGAGCATGCTGGCACAAACGGTGCCAGCGTGCCCGCATACCAATCAAGCGTGCGTAAGCGTATGGTACCAAGAACAAACTGGTAATGGTTGAGAATACCAAACCGCCGATAATTGCGATCGCCATCGGTGCATAGGGAGGGCCATCGCCACCAATTTGAGTGGTACCAAATGCTAACGGCAACAAGCCCAAAACAGTGGTTGAAACAGTCATCAAAATTGGCCGCAACCGACTGACACTTCCTTCGATTATGGCTTCCTGCAGTGTTGCGCCGGTATCGAGCAGATGGTTGATACGATCAACCAAGACAATCCCATTATTCACCACAATTCCCATGAGAATCAGAATACCAATCATCGCCATAATCGAAATTGATTGACCGGTAATGAGAAGAGCCCAGAACACCCCCACAATTGAGAATAACAGCGAGGTAATAACCGCTGTTGGTAGCAAGAGTGATTCAAACAGTGCCGCCATAACAATGTAGATAAGCGCTACCGCAAGCAACGTATTCACCAGCATCACGCTCTCGTTTTCACGTTGACGTTCGAAGCTACCATCTAAACTCCAGAGATAGCCTTGTGGCAACTGCAACTGACTTAACGCAGCGGTAATCTTATCGCGCGCTTCATTGGTGGTGAGATCGTTTAAGTTCGCATCAATGGTCAGTGAGGTGCGTCTATCGGTGCGACGAATTTGACTCAATCGAGGTTGTTTCACCAACGTCGCAATGTCTTGTAGTGCAACGATTTTATTATTGGTCTGTAAAATTGGAAGGTTGTATAGCGCTGGCAGCGAATTTTCCAATTCCTTATCAAACGCAACACGCAGATCAATCTCGCCATTCGGATCACCACGATACGAGCGTAGACGCTGGCCACGTAGAGCTGTTGAGACCGTTTTGGCAACCTCGGCAGAGCTTAAGCCTAGGTTGTGAACGCGCTCGCGATCAATGTTGATAATCAGTTCAAATTGTCCAGTCTCCATTTCCGTTTGAACGTCGGTTAGCCCCTCGATAGCACTGAGTTTAGGTACAATATCGGTCGCCAACCGTTGCAACATTTCGGTTGATTGGCCACTTAATGTCACGCGCACACCATCACGCCCACCACCAAAGCCAAACTTTGGCTCACTACGCAGTAATTTGGGCATGTCTTTGCGGATTCGTTCCATTAAATCAACCAGCTTTTCATCCCGATTCTCCTTTAATAATAAAGTTGAGACTGCGTAATCAGGCGTGTAATAGCTGTACACCGCATCGATATCGAAACTATCTTTATTCGCATAGAGATAGTTTTCCAACTGCGTGACCTCATCTTCAACTTCGGCAAGGCTGTACTTCGTGTGAAGATTGTAATTGATAAACAAGCGGTCATTGAAACCTTGCGGCCCCTCGTCACCACTTACACCGGCGAAAGGAATTACGATGCTTGCTAGTAGCAGTACCGCAAAGAACCCGGTCCAAATTGGATGACGCCAACTCCATTCAAGCGCTTTACGGTAACGTCGCGGTGGTTGTTGTGGCTTTATTTTTTTATTACTAAAACGCCGCAATTTGGTAATAAGTAAAGGTACTAGCGTTTGCGACAGCAACAATGAAGCCAAGAGCGATAAACAAATTGCGATTGCAGTATGCTCTAAGAAGATAGTGATATCGGTTTTTTTACCGAAGATATTTGGTAAAAACACGATTGCTGTGGTGAGTGTGCCAGCTACAACCGCTAACGACACTTGTCCAACGCCATCAACGGTTGCCTGCTCGGCATCAGCACCCTGTTCGCGCTCGTATTGAATACTTTCCGTGATAACCACGGCGTTATCGACCAGCATCCCCACAGCCAACATGAGTCCCATCAGAGACAATACGTTTAGCGAATAGCCGAGGAAATACATACCACCTAATGCAATACATATTGCAATCGGAACACTTAGCACCACCACTAGGGTTGTTGTGAGGTTACGGAGAAATGCATAAAGCACTAAAAACGATAAGAAAGCGCCAAGCAAGCCGGCACTGACTAAATCACTGAGCGAGGTAGTGACACCCTTCGCAGTATCGTCCATAACAAACAAATTAATGCCGTTAAATTGGGGATCTTCGCGAATTTCATTAACAACCTTCATGACTCGGGCTGATACGTCAACCAAATTGGCATTGGATTCTTTAAATACTTCCATACCAATCGCATACGTTTGATCAAGGTGTCGACCATCGACTTTGCGTGGCATTTCGCGACCTATTTTAGCGATATCGCGAAGTTTTAATCCCGGACGAATTGGGAAATTACCGATATCGTACTCGCTCTGAAATTCGCCGACAGGGTTGACCAAAATGCGCTGATTTTCATTTTCGATAAATCCAGCGGTAAGCGAGAAGTTGGCACGTTGCAACGCTGCCGTGATCTCTGCTGGATCAAGCTGATGAGCCAGTAACGATGATTGATTGAGTCGAATTACAATTTGTTGCGGGTCGACACCGTATAAGGTTACGCGCGAGACGCCATCCACTCGCTCGATAGGTTTTCGTAGGCTACGATCAAGAAGGTCGTAGGCGTTGGATAGATCACGCTGACTACTGATACGTAATTGAAATACTGGCATATCTTCAGTATTGAATTGGAATACCACAACGCGGTCGACATCATCCGGCAATAAATGCTTGATGGCATCGACTTTTTCACGCGCCTCAATGCTTTTTGTGCGAATATCCTGACCCCATTCAAACTGCAGCAATACTTGCGCGTTATCGGACGTCGATGTCGAGCGCATTCGACTCACATTACTCAGGGTTGCCAACGCTTCCTCGAGTGGGCGCGTAATCAATCGCTCGACCTCGGCAGGCGTTGAGTTCGGATACGCCACTTGAACAACGACCTCAGGGATTTCGATGCCGGGAAATTTTTCAAGCGGCAGTAAGCGTGAGCTTATGGCGCCAAGTAGCAGCATGGATAAAAAAATCATGCAGGTGGTGACTGGACGACGTAACGCCCAGCGCGCTAATGCTGAACCGATTTGGGCGGCGTTCATACGTACGTCTCCGCAGTCACAGATTTACGATCAACAAGGAGGTATAAACACGGAATGAACAACAGTGTCAGTAGTGTTGAGAATAGCAAGCCGGCAATCACACTAATCGCCATTGGCGCACGAATCTCCGCACCTTCACCCAGTCCAATCGCTAATGGCAGTAAACCAAGTACCGTGGTGAGCATCGTCATAAGAATGGGTCGAAGACGTTGCTGCGCAGCCGTATATACTGCTTGGTAACGTTCTACGCCCTCTTGACGCAATTGGTTAATACGATCAACTAAAACAATCGCATTGTTGACCACGATACCTGCGAGCATGATTAAGCCGATGAAGACAATGATGCTTAATTCGGTTCCCATCAAATACAGGCCAAGTACTGAGCCAGCACCAGCTAACGGAACAGTGAATAAGATAAATAACGGGTGTAGCAACGATTCAAACTGTGAGGCCATCACGAGATACACTAAAAACACCGCTAGCACTAAAGCAAACTGCAGTGAGGTAAACGAACGCTGCATGTCTTCATTTTGTCCTGCAACCCGCGCTGTAATGGTGGGGGGCAGTTGAGTTTCGCTCAACAGTTGCTGTGCATTGGTCACAGCACTGCCAAGATCGCCGTAATCTAGATTCGCTTCAACAAGAGCAGTACGTTGTTGACCGATGCGAGTGATCTCGCTTGGACCAACAACAGGAACCACCTCGGCTACTGCCTGTAAAGTAATTTCACGCGCTGCGCCTGGATTAATGATGACCTGCTGCAAATCGCGCATCGAATTGCGGTCCGCCGACTGACTGCGAACTAAAATATCGATTTTACGGTCGTCTAAGCTAAATTGACTGGCGACACGCCCACCGATTTTGGTGGCAAGTAACTCCGAAACTTCTGCACTAGTTAAACCGTATTGACTAAGCTTCGCATGGTCAAAATAAACCGCTAATTCCGGTTGACCATCGGTCATATTGACGCGGATGTCCGTAAACTGCGGATGCTGATCTAAGGATATCCCAAATTGTTGGGCAGCTTGTTGCAATAAAGCTAGATCGTACCCGACGAACTCGATGGTAATTGGACTTGCGAAACTAAATAACTCCGGCGAACCGAATTTAGCCATGACACCAGGCATAGATTGAACCGCTTGGCGCAGCTGACTTTGTACATTTTCGATAGCCACTGCATTGTGATCAGCCATCACAACATTGAGCCGTCCCCATTGGTTACCGCTTTGTCCGGGCGCTGCATTGAGTAAGCTCCCAGTGCCGGCAATGGTATAATAGCGGTCAACCAGACTATTAAGTTCTTCAGAGTTAGCAATGACTCGCCCGAGCTGTGCCAACACGGCGTCGGTCTCATAAATGGTGGCTCCAGGTTGTAACTCGACTTCTACGAAGAATTCGCCTTGCGCCATATTCGGCAATAACGCGACCGGTAGGCGTGGGAGTAAGGTGTAGCAAGCTGCTGAACTAACAAGAATAATACCTAAGGTGACACCGGCGCGATGTAAAGCGACGTTAAGAAGCTTCTGATAGCTCGACTCAAGTACGCGATAGACCGCATTAAATACTTTTAGTAGCGGTGTTGTGACGAAGGTAAATAGTTTTGAGCCGAGGCGAGAAATAGCAACTATCACGCTAATCAACGCGAACGGAACCCAACGAAAAATGAGGTAAATCGGAGTTTTTAACCAAAACCGCCAGCCAGTTGAGTAAACAAAAGGCGCTGTACTGATATTAGTTTTTGAGCGGTTGCGGCTTGATAACATCGGAATTAATGTTAACGCTACAAGTAACGATGCAGCGAGTGAGAAGGTTACCGTAAGCGCTTGGTCGCGAAATAATTGTCCGGCAATACCTTCTACGAAAACTAAGGGGAAAAACACGGCCATCGTTGTTAACGTGGATGCGACAATCGCTCCAGCAACTTCTCGTGTTCCGGTTTCTGCAGCAGCTTCTATGTCTTTATCTTGCTGGTGACGGGCTATATTTTCGAGTACCACAATAGCGTTATCCACCAACATTCCGACGGCCAGCGCGATACCACCTAACGACATCATATTAAGTGATACCTGATAGCCATAGAGTAAATTAAAAGTAGCAATTATTGAGATTGGAATCGCCAAACTGATGACGACAGTTGGCCATACCCGTTGTAAGAATAGGTAAATAATTACCATCGCGAGTAGGCCTCCAATGATTGCGGCGTCACGAACTTCGGCAATGGCTGCGCTAATAAACACCGCTTGGTCATAGATTGGTTTAATTGTGTATTGTTCGGGCAATAATTTAGCGTTTTCAAGCTGTTTTAAATGGGCTTGTATTGCCTTAGATACTTGGACGGTATTGGCATCACCTTCTTTATAAAGAGATACCTCAACAGCTTCCATACCACCAACACGGCTGATGGCGTCACGTTCCTTGTAACTATTCTCAATAATAGCAATATCTTTCAACAGAATAGGGCGGTTGTTTCGGGTAGTTAGATAAATCGAACGAATATCATCTAGATTTTGGAATTGGTTTAGCGTTCGCACTAAATATTCAGCGCGATCCGCTTCAATGCGACCACCGGATAAATTGATGTTTTCTTCACGCAAGCGCTGTGTAATCAACGTCATCGGAATCTGCAAAGCAGCGGCTTGACGTTCGTTGACGAGAACCTGTATTTCATCTTCTAAACCACCACCGAGTCGTACCGAAGCGACCCCTTCGATACTCTCGAGCTGGCGTTTTAAATCTTCTTCAGCATAGGTACGTAGCTGTTTTAGCGCGGAAATTGATTGCTTATCATTGGTGAGACTTAATGCCAATCGGAAGACCGGTTCTTCACTTGGATTAAATCGCAACAGAACAGGTTTTTCTAAATCGAGTGGCAAGTCGACCCAGTCAAGCTTTTCGCGTACATCTAAGCTCGCCATTTCCATGTCGGTTCCCCAACTAAACTCAAGCAGAACGTCGCTTTGACCGGCGCGAGAAATTGATTCAATACGGCGAATACCTTTAACGGTACCAAGAGTCTCTTCAATGGGCTTGCTAACTAACTGCTCAACTTCACCGGGCGCACCGCCGGGATAATCGGTACGCACAGTTAAAGTCGGATAGGCTAAGTCAGGTAAAAGTGTTACTGGAATGCGACCCAGTGATACGAAGCCGAATAACATCACCGCCAAGGTGAGCATTGCAATCGTGACAGGGCGCTTTACCGCGAGTTTGACGATACTCATGATTGTTGCTCGCTCCGAATCACTTCAACCAATGCTGCGTCTTTTAGGTTGGCTTGTCCGCTAATCACAATGGCATCACCAACGTTCAAACCATGGATGATTTCTAAGTGTGTTTCGTCTTCAAAACCAATTTGTACATCAACTTTGTGAGCAACACCGTCTGCATCTACGGTAAATACGCTATGTTGATTATCTAAGCTTTGAACAGCGTAACGAGGAACTGTTACCGTATTTTGGCGCGTTGCATAATTTAAGTTTACATGGGCAAACATGCCTGGCTTTAACAAATTATTGTGATTGTCGACATGTAATACCGCTTTGAAGGTTCCTGATTGCGTATCGACAACTGGGCTAATGCGAGCAACTGTAGCTGTTACTGTCTCATTATTGAGTGCAGTTAGTTGTAATTGCGCAGTTTGTCCAACTTTTACCCGCTGTAATTCACGCTCAGGTAGGTAAACATTGCCTTGTAAAACATCTGAAGCAACGATGTGAAACAACTTTTGTTGTTCGTATTGACGTACCAAGTTACCTGGTTTGACATAGCGATAAGCAACGTAGCCATTAATTGGCGCGCGAATCTCAGTTTCAGCTAAGTTTAACGCCGCCATGTCGTATTTTGCTTGTAACATATCAGCTTGGAAACGCAGCTTGTCATACGCATCAGCACTGATCATGTCACGCTCGGCCATATCTTTAACGCGTTTCAGTTCTTGTTTGATGGAGTTCAATTCTGCACGCGCTTGGGCTACTTGAATACGGTATTCATCATCACGCATACGGGCAAGAAGTTGTCCAGCCACCACATAATCACCTTCTTCAACCAAAATGGTTTCAATAATGCCCGTCGCCTTACTGGTAACGTCAGCCTCATCGCGCGCTTCAAGTGTTGCGGTTGATGTAAAGCTAGACGTTATTTCACCAGCGACAACCGTTTGAGTGGCAACCGGAATACGAGCAACTTGAGCCTGCTCTTGCGCTGCTTTAGTTTCGTTGCTGGCGCCGGCATCACTGCAGGCACTGGTAGTAAGTGCGAGAAGTGAAGCCAACGTTACTGCAAGAAAGCGATTGGTGTGTGTGTGCGTGTTCATCATCTTGTCCCGATTTCGTTCGTTAATCGTTATTCGTAGCCCGGCGTTCTACGCCGGGGGCCAATCTACAACATTCAAAACTGTCTGTTACGACATGGTACTGATACGTATGCATAGAACGTGCCAATTTTAATGGTGGCGTATTAAAAAGTTAGCTAACCCGTTGTATTAAAGCGCTTCTGGAGGTGTCGTGGTGTTTTAGATGCACGCTGTAGGGAAAAGGTTTATGGGGATTTAGAAATAAAAAAAGCACTCCGAAGAGTGCTTTTCACTAATTAGTGGTGAAATTCACCGAAGCGTTAGCGCTTCAGTGGTTTAAAATCACGCTTTGCTTCACCGGTGTACAACTGACGCGGACGACCGATCTTCTGGTTCTCTTCACCCATCATTTCATGCCAGTGTGAAATCCAACCAACGGTACGTGATAATGCGAAGATAACCGTAAACATGTTGGTAGGAATACCGATAGCTTTCAAGATAATACCTGAATAGAAATCGACGTTCGGATAAAGCTTTTTCTCAACGAAATATGGATCTTCAAGTGCAATACGCTCAAGTTCCATCGCGACGTCTAATAACGGGTCGTTAATGTTCAATTCTTTTAGAACTTCGTGCGCACTTTCACGCATCACGGTTGCACGTGGATCGAAGTTCTTATAAACACGGTGACCAAAGCCCATTAGACGGAACGGATCGTTCTTGTCTTTCGCTTTATCGATGTATTTAGGAATGTTTTCAACGCTACCGATTTCTTTCAGCATACGTAAACATGCTTCGTTGGCACCGCCGTGAGCAGGGCCCCACAACGAGGCAACACCCGCTGCGATACATGCGTATGGGTTAGCGCCAGAAGAGCCAGCCAAACGTACCGTTGAAGTTGAAGCATTCTGCTCGTGGTCTGCATGCAAAGTGAAAATCCGATCCATTGCTTTAGCAACAATAGGACTGATTTTGTAGTCTTCTGCTGGCACTGAGAACATCATGTTTAAGAAGTTCTCTGAGTAGCTCAAATCGTTGCGTGGATAGACGAATGGCTGACCAATGCTGAATTTGTAAGCCATTGCCGCAATCGTTGGCATCTTAGCAATTAAGCGATAAGCGCTACGTAAACGTTGCTTCTCGTCATGGATATCAAGATCGTCATGATAGAACGATGACAATGCACCAGTAACAGCACATAACATGGCCATTGGATGCGCGTCGCGACGGAAACCGTTAAAGAAGTTGTGCAAACCTTGATGCACCATGGTGTGCTTGGTAATGGTTTGCTTGAATTTTGCATACTCTTCTTCGTTCGGTGCTTCACCGTGTAGCAGCATATAACATACTTCGAGATAATCCGCTTGAGTCGCAAGCTGATCAATTGGATATCCGCGATGCAGAAGGATGCCTTTCTCACCATCAATGTAGGTGATTTTAGATTCACATGAGCCAGTTGCTAGGAAACCTGGGTCAAAGGTGAAGAAACCATGCTTGCCTAAAGTACGCACGTCAATTACATCATAGCCGGCTGTACCAGATAGTACTGGCAATTCAATGGATTGGCCGTCAATCTGCAGGGTGGCTTTACGATCAGCCATAAGGAAATCTCCTTGTTTGAGTCTGCTTCATCACTAAAAGGGCGATAGAATTTACTTGATCTTAACTGTGAATGTCAATTTAAACGGCCGTTTAAACCGAATAAATCTGCTGATTCATATCAAGTAAAGGCCAGTAATCTTGAGCAATCTCTCGATTAAAGGTGTTAGTTTAACACGCCATTGTTACGCTACAACGTGACAGTCGGATGACAGCCACGGTAAAAAAATATGAGCGCCAACGTTATACGCTGATCTGGAATTGGGTTGTATGCGACTAAGGTAGAATTGTCATCGAGTGCTGGATTTTATTGGCTTGATCTATTGATAAATAATTTACGTTTTTAAGCGAAAGAAGCCGCTAAGGAATTGTAATTCATAAGCATGGCTTATATACTTTGGCGGCGATCTCACAGGGTCCTCTAAACCATTTCCACGGGACGAGGATGTTTGAAGTTCCGAGCATGTTAACAATGCTTTTCGTAAAGGCACAACAATCGTGAAAAAACAAAGACCTGTAAATTTAGACTTAAACACTATCAGCTTCCCGGCTGCAGCTATTAGCTCCATTCTCCATCGTATCTCTGGCGTGATTATGCTGGTCGGCGTTGGTTTCCTTGTTTGGGCTTTGGCTACCTCTTTGCAATCATCTGAAGGCTTCGAATTGGTGCACGGTTTATTGACCGGTTTTATTGCCAAGTTTATTGCTTGGGGCATCATGACGGCATTGGGCTATCACTTACTTGCTGGCGTTCGCCATATGTTTATGGACATGGGCTATTTTGAAGAACTCGATTCAGGTCGAGTAAGCGCACAGATCGTTTTCGTGTTAGCAATCGTACTTTCAGTACTCGCAGGAGTTTGGTTATGGTAAGAGCAGCTTCAACATTCGGCCGCACCGGTAGCCATGATTTCATCTTGCTCCGTGCGTCAGCTATCATCATGGCGTTGTACACCATCTTTATGGTGAGCTTCCTCGTTTCAGCAGAAGCTATTACGTACGCTACTTGGACCAATTTATTTGCTCACTTGGGAATGAAGATCTTCACCATGTTAGCGTTAACAGCAGTGTTGATTCACGGTTGGATTGGTATCTTCCAAGTGTTGACTGACTACGTTAAAAACACGGGCTTACGAGCTTTTCTTCAATACGCAGTATGTGTCGCATTAATCGTATACTGGTTAGCCGGTTTATTGGTTGTGTGGCCAGTGGAGGGTGTCTAAGTGAGCGTACAAACACTCGAATTTGATGCCGTAGTAATCGGCGCTGGTGGCGCAGGTATGCGCGCTGCCCTACAAATCTCGCAATCAGGCATGACGTGTGCCTTGATGTCAAAAGTATTCCCAACTCGTTCTCATACAGTTTCTGCCCAAGGCGGTATCACCGTAGCGTTAGGTAACGCCCACGATGATAACTGGGAATGGCACATGTTTGATACGGTAAAAGGTTCAGACTACATCGGTGACCAAGATGCCATCGAGTACATGTGTAAGACTGGTCCCGAAGCAATTTTAGAACTTGAGAACATGGGCTTACCATTCTCTCGTTTCGAGAACGGAAAAGTTTATCAGCGTCCATTTGGTGGCCAATCGAAAGCATTCGGTGGCGAGCAAGCGGCACGTACAGCGGCAGCGGCTGACCGTACTGGTCACGCGTTGTTGCACTTGCTGTATCAGCAAAACGTAAAGAACAAAACCACAGTATTTTCTGAGTGGTATGCACTTGATTTAGTAAAAAATGACGAAGGTGCGATTGTTGGTGTCACCACACTGAATATCGAAACCGGCGAAATTTTCTACGTGAAAGCTAAAGCTGTTGTATTAGCAACTGGTGGTGCTGGTCGTATTTATGCATCAACCACCAACGCACACATCAATACCGGTGACGGCGTTGGTATGGCACTACGCGCAGGCGTGCCAGTGCAAGATATGGAAATGTGGCAGTTCCACCCAACCGGTATTGCTGGAGCGGGTACCTTGGTAACTGAAGGTTGCCGTGGTGAAGGTGGTTACCTGTTAAATAAAGATGGTGAGCGCTTCATGGAGCGTTACGCACCAAACGCGAAAGATTTGGCATCACGTGACGTGGTTGCTCGTTCAATGATGACCGAAATTCGCGAAGGTCGCGGCTGCGATGGCCCACTTGGTCCGCATTTGAAACTGAAACTCGATCACCTTGGTCGTGATGTTTTAGAAAGCCGTCTACCTGGTGTCTGTGATTTGGCGAAAACCTTCGCTCACGTTGATCCAGCTGAAGAGCCAATTCCAGTCATTCCAACCTGTCACTACATGATGGGTGGTATTCCGACGGACGTGAATGGTCAAGCGTTACAAATCGATGATAAAGGCAATGCGACGCCAATTCATGGCTTGTTTGCTTGTGGTGAAATTGCTTGTGTATCGGTACACGGTGCAAACCGTCTAGGCGGTAACTCGTTGCTTGATTTGGTGGTATTCGGTCGAGCGACCGGTTTACACCTAGCCGATGCAATGAAATCGCTGGGTGATGCGAAAGAAGCATCACAAGATCAGATCGATGCCGCATTAGCGCGTGTTCGTCGCTGGGAAAACAACAAAGATGGCGAAGACCCAGTACAAATTAAGAAAGATTTGCAGAAGTGCATGCAGCTGAACTTCTCGGTATTCCGTGAAGGTAAAGCGATGGCTGAAGGTTTAGAAGAGCTGAAGAAAATCCGTGAGCGTCTACAGAATGCTCGTTTGGATGACACCAGCAAGGAATTTAACACCCAGCGTATTGAGTGCTTGGAGTTAGATAACTTGATGGAAACAGCTTACTCAACTGCAGTAGCAGCAAACTTCCGAACTGAAAGTCGTGGTGCTCACAGCCGTGCAGACTACCCAGATCGCGATGATGAAAACTGGTTGGTGCACACCGTTTATCGTCCACAAGACGAATCGATTGTGAAGCGCGAAGTGAATATGCAGCCAAAACTGCGTGAAGCATTCCCGCCAAAAGCGCGGACTTACTAAGGTTAGGTGACAACGATGAAGAAGTTGAATATTTCAGTTTATCGTTACAACCCAGACGTTGATAACGCACCGTACATGAAAGACTACACCATTGAGGTGGAGAAGAATCGTGACATGATGGTGCTCGACTTGCTGTTGTTGTTGAAAGAGCAAGATCCAACGTTGGCGTTCCGTCGCTCATGCCGTGAAGGTGTGTGTGGTTCTGACGGTTTGAACATGAACGGCAAAAATGGCTTAGCGTGTATCACGCCATTGTCAGCGCTGAAGGGCGGTGATAAGAAGATTGTGATTCGTCCGTTGCCAGGGTTACCGGTTATCCGTGACTTAATTGTCGACTTGAGTCAGTTCTATACGCAGTACGAGAAAATTAAACCGTATCTTATCAATGATGACAAAACGCCACCGGCGCGTGAGCGTTTGCAATCGGTTGAAGATCGGGCGAAGTTGGACGGTTTGTACGAATGTATCTTATGTGCATGTTGTTCAACCTCATGTCCTTCGTTCTGGTGGAACCCAGATAAGTTTATCGGGCCAGCAGGTTTGTTAAACGCTTATCGTTTCTTAATTGATAGCCGTGATACGGCAACCGAAGAGCGTTTAAACGACCTTGATGATGCATTCAGTGTATTCCGTTGCCACGGAATCATGAACTGCGTCAACGTATGTCCTAAGGGTCTAAACCCAACGAAGGCTATTGGTAACATCAAATCCATGCTATTGAATCGCGCAATTTAATTAAATTGCGCAGATTTGCTATAGTAGTGGCCGAGCTGTATCGAAATAGCCATCCAGCTTGGGTGGCTATTTTTTTATAAAACGAGTGTGAAGGAACAGCGATGCAAGATGGCGTAATGCAAGCCTGGCTAGAATCCTCCCACCTGGCTGGTGGTAACATGGCCTATGTCGAGGAATTGTTCGAGCTATATCTCGACGATCCGACGGCGGTTAGTGATGAGTGGCGCAAATTCTTTGATCAATTACCGCGTGATGGCGCAGGTGTTGATACGAAGCATAGTGCGGTTCGTGAACAATTCCGTTCGCTTGCGAAGAATAAACTCAAGCAAGCCGGTACGGTGACAGCGGGCGCTCCAGATCAAAAGCAAGTGAAGGTACTGCAACTGATCAATGCTTATCGTTTCCGTGGTCATCAGCACGCGAATCTTGACCCGCTCGATTTATGGAAACAAGAGTCTGTTCCAGATTTAGCTTTAGAGCATCACGATTTGTCGAAAGACGATTTCGATAAAGAATTTAATGTGGGTTCGTTGGCTGTTGGTCAAGAGACCATGAAGTTGGGCGAAATCTATGAGGTATTGAACAATATCTACTGCGGGCCGATTGGTGCCGAGTATATGCATATTGTTTCTACCGAAGAGAAACGTTGGATTCAACAGCGTCTTGAAGGCGTTCGTGGTCGTCCAGAATTTACCAAAGAGCACCAACAACGCATTTTAAAAGAACTGGTTGCTGCAGATGGTCTTGAAAAGTACCTCGGCTCAAAGTTCCCAGGCGCTAAGCGATTCTCATTGGAAGGTGGCGATAGCCTGATTCCAATGCTGAAAGCTTTAATTAGCCGCGCCGGTGAGCAAGGCAGTAAAGAAGTCGTGATTGGTATGGCGCACCGTGGGCGTTTGAACGTACTCGTGAACGTGCTCGGTAAAAAGCCACAAGACCTCTTCGACGAGTTTGCTGGCAAGCATACCAATAACAAAGGGTCAGGTGACGTTAAGTACCATTCAGGCTTCTCATCTGACTTTGCGACGCCAGGCGGCGATGTTCACCTTGCGCTAGCTTTTAACCCATCGCATCTAGAAATCGTCAACCCAGTAGTTATGGGCTCTGTACGTGCTCGTATGGACCGCCTAGGTGACAAAACTGGAGCGAAGGTATTACCGATTACCATTCACGGTGACTCGGCAATTGCGGGACAAGGCATTGTTCAAGAAACGTTCAATATGTCGCAAACCCGTGCTTACCAAGTCGGTGGCTCAATTCGCATTGTTGTGAATAACCAAGTTGGTTTCACTACGTCGAAGCGAGAAGATACCCGTTCAACGCAATACTGTACTGATATTGCGAAAATGGTGCAGGCACCGATTTTCCACGTCAATGCTGATGATCCTGAAGCGGTTGTATTCGTGACTCAGCTTGCGCTTGATTTCCGCAACACCTTTAAGCGCGATGTGATGATCGATCTGGTTTGTTATCGCCGTCATGGTCATAACGAAGCTGATGAGCCAAGTGCAACGCAGCCGGTGATGTATACCAAGGTGAAGAAGCATCCGGTTGCTCGCGCAATTTACGCTGAACGCTTGGAGAAGGCCGGGGTGATCGATAGCGAAGCCACCGAAAGCCTAATCAGTGATTATCGCGATGCATTGGATAAAGGCGAAATCGTTGTCGATGAGTGGCGCGAAATGAAGAGTCACTCCTCCGATTGGTCGCCATATATCGGGCAAGAATGGGATGTCGAATACGACGCCAAGATCAGCAAGCAACAAATTGAAAAACTTGGGAAAGCGATGAGCACGGTGCCAAAAGAGCACAAGTTGCATTCACGCGTTCAAAAAGTTTACGAAGAACGAATGAAAATGGCGAAAGGTGATAAACCAGCTGACTGGGGCTTCGCTGAGAATCTCGCTTATGCCACTTTGGTTGATCAAGGTGTTCACATTCGTTTGACCGGCCAAGATAGCGGTCGCGGCACGTTTTTCCATCGTCATGCAGTGCTGCATAATCAGAAAGATGCAAGTACTTACATGCCATTGAATAACATCCGTGATGGCCAAGGCCAGATGGAAATTTATGACTCAGTATTGTCAGAAGCAGCTGTCGTAGCTTTCGAATACGGGTACGCGACCGCAGAACCGAAATCAATGGTGATGTGGGAAGCGCAGTTTGGTGATTTTGCTAACGGTGCGCAGGTAGTCATTGACCAGTTCTTAAGTTCTGGCGAGCAGAAGTGGGGGCGGTTATGCGGCCTTACTCTGTTATTGCCACATGGCTACGAAGGTCAAGGGCCAGAGCACAGTTCTGCGCGCCTTGAGCGGTTCTTGCAGCTGTCAGCTGACCATAACTGGTCAGTGTGTGTTCCAACCACGCCAGCTCAAGTATTTCACATGATTCGTCGTCAGCATTTGCGTCCGGTTCGCCGTCCGTTAATCGTAATGACGCCGAAGTCATTGTTACGTCATCCGTTGGCGGTTTCTGAACTCGATGAGTTAACAACTGGCGTGTTCCAGAATGCGATTGGTGAAATCGATTCTTTGACGCCGAAGAAAGTAAAACGCGTGGTAATCTGTTCGGGTAAAGTCTACTTCGATTTACTCCAAGAGCGCCGCAAGCGTGAGCAGGAGGACGTCGCAATTATTCGTATCGAACAGTTGTATCCGTTCCCTGCTGAAGAAGTCGCTGAAATCATGAAAGATTATCAGCATGTGAAAGATTTTGTTTGGTGTCAGGAAGAGCCGCAAAACCAAGGTGCATGGTATAGCAGTCAGCATCATTTCCGTGCGGCAATTCCGAAGGGCGCAGATTTAACTTACGCGGGACGCGAAGCTTCGGCTGCGCCAGCAGTAGGTTATTTATCTGAGCACAACAAACAGCAACAAAAATTAGTCGATGACGCGCTAACCATTAAATAGGTGACAATTGACCATGGCTATTGATATTAAAGTTCCACAACTCCCTGAATCTGTTGCTGATGCAACAGTGGCTACTTGGCACGTGAAGCCAGGTGACAAAGTATCGCGCGATCAGAATCTGGTCGATATCGAAACCGACAAAGTGGTGTTGGAAGTGGTTGCACCTGCTGATGGCGTAATCGGTGAAATCATTGCTGAAGAAGGCGCTACTGTTGGTGCTGAAGAAGTTATCGGTAAACTCGAAGAAGGCGACGGCGCAGCGGCCGAAAAATCAGATAAAGAATCTGATGATAAGTCGGAAGCAAAAACTGATGACAAGAAAGCCGACAAGAAAGCAGATAAAAAAGCCGACAAATCAGCTGACAAGAAAGCTTCAGGTTCAGGTGAAAAGCTTGAAGTGAAAGTTCCGCAGTTACCGGAATCTGTTGCCGATGCGACAATTGCCACTTGGCATGTAAAAGCGGGCGACGCGGTGACGCGTGACCAGAACTTAGTTGATATTGAAACCGACAAAGTTGTCCTTGAAGTTGTTGCTCCAGCTGACGGCGTGTTGGCGGAAATTAAGCAAGAAGAAGGCGCGACAGTTGGTGCTGATGATGTGATTGGTATCGTCGAAGCCGGTGCTTCAGCAGGTTCAAGCGAGTCAGCAAAAGAAACTTCAAGCGATAGCAAAGAAGAATCTACTGATGAAGGTGACAGCGAAGTAGCAGGTCCAGCGGTACGCCGTATGCTGGCTGAAAATAACTTGAAAGTGTCTGACGTAAAAGGCACTGGTAAAGGCGGTCGTGTCACGAAAGAAGATGTTGAGAAGCATCTGAAAGATGGCGCAGCGAAGAAATCAGAACCAGCGAAGACAGCAAGTGCACCAGCAGCAGCTGCAGGTGACCGCGATCAGAAGCGTGTGCCAATGACGCGCTTGCGTAAAACCATTGCGAAGCGTTTGCTCGAAGCGAAAAACGCGACAGCCATGTTGACCACGTTCAACGAAGTCAACATGAAGCCAATCATGGATTTGCGTTCGAAGTACAAAGACGAATTTGAAAAACGTCACGATACGCGTTTAGGTTTCATGGGCTTCTATGTAAAAGCCGTAACAGAAGCGTTGAAGCGCTTCCCTGAAGTGAACGCGTCAATTGACGGTGACGATATTGTGTATCACAACTACTTTGATATCAGCATCGCGGTATCAACACCACGTGGTTTGGTAACCCCCGTTTTGCGTGACACCGACAAGATGAGCATTGCTGATATCGAGAATGGCATCCGTGACCTTGCAATTAAAGGTCGTGACGGTAAGTTGACCATGGAAGATATGCAAGGTGGTAACTTCACTATCACGAACGGTGGCGTATTCGGATCGCTGTTGTCGACGCCAATTCTGAACCCACCGCAAAGCGCTATCTTGGGTATGCACAAAATTCAAGATCGCCCAATGGCCGTTGACGGTAAAATCGAGATTTTACCAATGATGTACTTAGCGTTGTCGTATGACCACCGCATCATTGACGGTAAAGAATCAGTTGGTTTCTTAGTAACCATCAAAGAGTTGTTAGAAGATCCACAACGTTTGTTGTTGGACCTATAACATAATGCACAGCCGCTGTGTTGCAATTGCGTGTCAATGCGAACAGCGGCTGTATTTTTTCCGTGCGAAACTGTAAAATACGCGCGAATTTTCGGGTAAGCAGCATGACGCTGCTTTTGTTGTTCAAACGAATCGGAAGATCATCATGAACTTGCATGAGTATCAGGCTAAACAACTCTTTAAAGAGTTCGGTTTGCCAGTATCTGAAGGCTATGCAGTAGACACTGCAGACGAAGCCGTTGAAGCTGCCAAAAAAATCGGCGGTGATCGTTGGGTTGTTAAAGCTCAAGTACACGCAGGCGGCCGCGGTAAAGCGGGCGGTGTAAAATTAGTATCTAGTCATGACGAAGTGCGCGCATTTGCGAGCAACTGGTTAGGTAAAAACTTGGTGACTTACCAAACAGACGCAAACGGTCAGCCGGTTGCTAAAATTTTGGTAGAAAGCTTGACTGATATCGCTTCAGAACTGTACTTAGGCGCAGTTGTTGACCGCGCGACACGTAAAATCGTGTTCATGGCGTCAACCGAAGGTGGTGTTGAAATCGAGAAAGTTGCTGAAGAAACACCAGAGAAAATCTTAAAGGCTATCATCGACCCAACCGTTGGTGCACAGCCATACCAAGGTCGTGAGCTTGGTTTCAAACTAGGTTTAAACCCAGAGCAAGTGAAACAATTCACTAAGATCTTCTTGGGCTTAGCGAAAATGTTCGAACAGTATGATTTCGCATTGTTAGAAATCAACCCGCTGGTTATCACTGAGCAGGGCAACCTGCATTGCTTAGACGGTAAAATCAACATCGACAGCAACGCGTTGTATCGTCAGCCTAAAATCCGTGAAATGCACGATCCTTCGCAAGAAGACGAGCGTGAAGCACAAGCAGCTAAGTGGGAACTCAACTACGTAGCGCTTGACGGTAACATTGGCTGTATGGTGAACGGTGCTGGTTTGGCGATGGGTACCATGGACATCGTTAAGCTTGCTGGCGGTCAACCAGCAAACTTCTTGGATGTTGGTGGCGGCGCAACCAAAGAGCGTGTTACTGAAGCATTCAAAATCATCCTGTCTGACAGCGCTGTTAAAGCCGTATTGGTAAACATTTTCGGTGGTATCGTTCGTTGCGACATGATCGCTGAAGGTATCATGGGCGCCGTTGAAGAAGTTGGCGTGAAAGTGCCTGTTGTTGTGCGCCTTGAAGGTAACAACGCAGAATTGGGTCGTCAGAAATTAGCAGAAAGTGGCCTGAACATCATCGCAGCAGAAAGTTTGTCTGACGCTGCTGATAAAGTGGTTGCTGCGGCAGGAGGTCAATAATGTCTATCTTGATCGATAAAAATACCAAAGTTATCTGCCAGGGTTTCACTGGCGGTCAGGGTACTTTTCATTCTGAGCAAGCGATTGCTTACGGTACGCAAATGGTTGGCGGCGTAACCCCAGGTAAAGGCGGTCAAACCCACCTTGGTTTACCAGTATTCAACACCGTACGTGAAGCAGTTGAAGTAACTGGTGCAACTGCATCAGTTATCTATGTACCTGCGCCATTCTGTAAAGACTCAATCATTGAAGCGGCAGACGCTGGTATCGAACTGATTGTATGTATCACTGAAGGTATTCCAACCTTGGATATGCTGTATGTGAAAGAATACTTGACGCACAAAGGCGTGCGTATGATCGGTCCAAACTGCCCAGGTGTTATCACGCCTGACGAATGTAAGATCGGTATCATGCCTGGTCACATTCACAAGGCTGGTAAAGTAGGTATCGTTTCGCGTTCAGGTACGTTGACTTATGAAGCCGTGAAGCAAACGACTGACGAAGGCTTCGGTCAATCAACCTGCGTTGGTATCGGTGGTGACCCAATTCCTGGTTCAAACTTCATCGATATTCTTGAAATGTTCGAGAAAGACCCAGCAACTGAAGCGATCGTGATGATTGGTGAAATTGGTGGTACTGCAGAAGAAGAAGCTGCAGAGTACATCAAGCACAACGTGACTAAGCCAGTTGTTTCTTACATTGCTGGTGTTACTGCTCCTCCAGGTAAGCGTATGGGCCACGCCGGTGCGATTATCTCTGGTGGTAAAGGTACTGCTGACGAGAAGTTTGCTGCTCTTGAAGCGGCCGGCGTTAAAACTGTACGTAGCTTGGCCGATATCGGTAAAGCGTTGCGTGAAAAAACTGGTTGGTAATAGCCTCCAGTTCAGTCATGCTAAAAGCCGCTCAATTGAGCGGCTTTTTTGTATGTATCAGGATAACTTAACGAGCATCTATCAATGAAAACAGCCTTATTTTTTATCATTGCTTTGTTAGCGTTTGCAGGTAACTCAATTATTGCTCGCTATGCATTACTTGATAATTCGATAGATCCTGCATCGTTTATATGGTTCCGCATTGTTAGTGGTGCTGTTGCACTGTGGCTGTTACTCGGCTTTTTGCGCCGGAATTTACGGCGCAACGTGTTGCAAGATGACGCTAATTCAGCGAGGGGCAGTTGGTGGGGAGCCCTAACACTCTCGGTATATGCTATCGCTTTCTCTTATGCCTATGTTGTGCTTGAAACTGGATTTGGCGCCTTGGTGCTATTCGCTGCCGTGCAGTTATCGATGTTTGGAATGAATCTTGTGCAGGGCGCAAGCGTCAAACTACGCGAATGGCTAGGCAGTGCCATAGCGTTGATAGGTTTGGGGTATTTAGTCGCACCCACCTTGCAACTACCAGCGTCGTGGGTTTCTGTGGTGTTGATGATTACCGCTGGAACTGCATGGGGATTCTACTCACTGCATGGCAGAGGAAGTGCGGCGCCATTGAGCGATACCACGTATAACTTCACCCGTGCGATAGCCGTGGTTTCGGTAGTTTTAATCTGGTTTATTCCTGATTTAATGGTTTCAACAAAAGGTATCTTACTGGCAATTCTCTCGGGCGCGGTGACATCGGGTTTAGGTTATGCCGTGTGGTATTTGGTATTACCCCGTATTCAAGTAAGCACAGCAGCGATAGGTCAGCTCAGTGTTCCGTTAATTGCGACCGTTGGGGGAGTGCTCGTTGCTGATGAGAAAATTACGTGGCGACTTTTTATTGCGGCGTGCTTGATTATTGGTGGTATTTTGATCAACGTGGTTCGACGGCGTTGAGACTTTATATCTATTGTTATGATTGAACCGTGAAATATTAAAAAATAACTATTCTTTTTATAAAATTGTAATATTCAAATCTATTGACTACGATTAGTGCATAACAAATGTGGTGTGAGTGTTATTAAGTCTGTTGTTAACAAGGTACTCCCCATGAAAAAAATAATACTAATTGCTGCGCTAATTCTTGCTGTATGGAATTACTTCGAAGAACAAAAACCTACTCCGGAAAACCGTAGTGGGTTGTTGAGCTATTTTGTTCAGTCGGTACAGGGTACGGTTGTGCAAAAGAAGCCAGAGTTCCAGTGTGATGGGCGCTTGTATTGTCCGCAAATGAAATCGCGCGCTGAGGCCGAATTCTTTCTCGAATTCTGCCCTGGTACGTATCTTGATGACAATAACAATGGTATTCCGTGTGAAAACGATCCGCGTTTTTAATCAGATGACTGAAACACAGGAACTCGTTAAGTTATGCTCACCACCCTAAAGAATATCATCGTTTCACATTGGCGCGGCGATTATTCTCTAGGCATCGCCTACTGGGTTATCGGCGTTGGATTAACCGTCGCCGTATCCATTCTTGTTGCACTCACGAATTCATTTATCAGCTCATTTGCGGTGAGTTCCAGTTTATTCGGCAGCATTCTCGTCGTGCTCTGTAGTCTTATAATTCCGTTGACGATTTGGCAACTGGTTGGTATTTGGCGCTCGGCAAAATATCACACGTCGCAAGGTGGTCGACCGCTTTGGGCAAATGTAGTTCGAGTTATGGTGGTACTAGCAGCAATTCGTGCCGTGCTGGATTTTACTGAGATTGGAATACCGCAGTTTCAAGAAGGTGTCGATCTCATGGCAAATGGCGATACCGTGGGTTCGTTCGAACTCCGGGTTCTCAATGAGGGCAAAGAACTTGAGCTGATTGGTTTTATTCCGTTTGGCACAACTAAAAGTATTCGTGAAGTGGTTCGTCAGTACCCGGCAATTGAGGTGATTCATCTTAACTCGAAAGGGGGACGGGTGACTGAGGCGGTACAACTTTACGATTATATTCAGCAGCAACAGTTTGACACCTACGTGGCAAGTGAATGTTCCAGTGCCTGTACGTTGGCGTTTATGGGAGGACGCAATCGATATTTGAGCAAGCGAGGAATTCTCGGTTTTCACAGTGCGTCATTGCCGTCATCAACTGACAATCTTGCTCAACTTAATGATGAATTTAAACGCATATATCGCCGACATGGCGTTTCCGAACAGTTTATTCGTCAAGCGATAGGTATCGACGGCGCTAGTATGTGGTATCCAGGACACCTCGAGTTACTTGCATCTCGAGTCATTGATGAAGTTGTCGCAAGTGATCGTTTTGCCACGAGTAACGCAATACAAGAATTACAGAAAACTTGGCAAGCAGACCATCTACAGCAGGCACCTGATAACGCGTTAGTAAATTATTGGCAAACCGTTGTTGATAATCTTAATTATTTAAATTTCATCGATTCGCAGCAATGCATACAGTATTTGCATCCGGAATGGTTTGGTCAACCTTTAGCGTTAGAAAAGGTACTACCGACAAACTTATACGGCATGCATCGTCAGGCTATAGAACGAGTCATTGAAGAGACGGATCTGCAACCTGATTATCAAGTGAAATTGGGAAGTATCAGGGTATTGGCGCAAAATATGTTAGACACTATTGCACGTGATTATCCGAATTATCCTGATGTTATCGCAGAACCTGAGCGATACCGTGATCAACCTAAACTACTGTGCTCAGCTTTAATTACTCTTTACGAAACGGCATTAAGACAAGAAACTATTTCACAACAGGCCGCATTGTTGCGTTATTTAGCTCACACCGATTAGATAGATTGTATAAATCACCAAAAAAAAAGCGCACCAAGGGTGGTGCGCTAATCACGACCAATCGGGGGAGGCCGTAGAACCGTCACTCAATTTCTGATTACAACTCAGCGACTGCTTCTTCCGCTGCGGCTAACGCTTGTTGGCGTGGCTCGTCACCGAGGTTGACGCCTTCTGCACGTACCACATGAACATCAGTAATGCCGATAAAGGCTAAGGCATTGCGTAGATAGCTCTCTTGGTGGTCGAGCGCTGCTGCATCGCCCTGGCTGTAAATACCACCACGACCCGAGGCAATGTATGCAGTTTTTCCTTGCAACAATCCCTGCGGACCTTGCTCGGTATATTTGAACGTCACACCAGCCTTCAATATGCGATCAAGCCAAGCTTTGAGTTGGGTTGGAATAGTGAAGTTGTACATTGGCGCACCAATAACTAAAACATCAGCCGCCTGAACCTCCGCAATCAACTCATCGCTCAGTGGGCTTTCGCTGGCTAATAATGCTTCGGCATCGAGATGAGGTACCGAATTTACCACTAAATCACGATACGTTACGTCAGCTTGTTGCTGTGTGGTTAAGTGGGTAACGATGTCGCGGCTAATTTTGCGACTGACTGACTGTTCAATAAAGATACCTGAGTCAATATGTAAAATTTTCATAGAAACCTCTCAAATTCATGTGCGCTGTGGTTTTTTATTCAATGACGTAAGTCTAATAATGTTCCATTTATGATGGTAGATGGTTATATTGGGAATAAGCGTTCCATAAATGGAACGGAATTGAACAGTTTAATAGGAAGAGGTCGATGGCGATTCCAGACTTAACCAATTACTTAATTTTTGCGCGGGTAGTTGCAGCGGGCAGTATTAGTGCAGGTGCTCGCGAACTCAATATGCCAAAATCAACAGTGAGCCGTCGTTTGACAGAACTCGAGGAAGAGCAAGGCGTTCGTTTACTTCATCGAAGTACGCGAGGCCTCAAACTGACCGATATCGGGCAAGCGTTCTTAGTACACTGTGAAACATTGGTGGCAGCCGCTGAAGCCGCACAACAAGTTACGCAAATGGTGCAGGAAACGCCAAGAGGTGAAATACACGTTAGCTCGCCTTATGCCATTAGCCAAAGCATGCTAGTTACCTTATTACCTGAGTTTATGGCGTTGTATCCTGAGGTACGGATTAATTTAATGGTGACAAATCGGCCAGTGAATCTCATCGATGAAGGTATTGATGTTGCGTTACGTGTCCGACCTTATATCGAAGATTCCTCATTGATAGCGCGCCCGCTGGCGGATTCCCCAGGCACACTCTATCGCAGTCCCACTCGAGGCGAGGTGGCGCGTATAGAAAAACCTTTGCAGCATCCACTTGATCTTGTGCACTATCCGCACCTGAGTTTGCACTATACCAGCGGTCGGTATCGCTATGATTTAACATCAAAAAGCGGCGAAAAACTAACCGTAAGTTTTCGTCCGCGCTTAATCACCGATGACATGATTGTGTTACGTGAAGCGGCAATTGAAGGCTTAGGCATTGTCTCATTGCCGAACTACCTGTGCGAACAAGCCATCCAAGAAGGCTTACTTGAGCCGGTGTTGCCTGACTGGGCATTGCCTGTTGGTATTATGCATATGGTTTACCCTTACCGTCGCGGCTTGTTGCCGGCCGTCCGGGTGTTTATTGATTTTCTCGCCGAGCGACTTCCCGCTACGGCACAACGATCATTAAATACGATATAAAGGCTTTTATTTTCACGCTGACTCACTACAATCATTCAAACGGTCGTTTAAATAATAATTAAACTCAAAATCAGCAGGGCAGGCTTATGGATTTTACGCCAAGTGAAAAAACTCTCAGTTATCGCAAGCGCTTGATTGCGTTCATGCGAGAACATATTGAACCGATTGAAGCGAATTATCACAAAGAAAATCGCCGCTTAAACCCTGATTCGAATTGGCGGCATTGGCAAGTTGCGCCCATTGTTGAAGAATTAAAAGAGAAAGCTAAGCAAGCCGGGCTGTGGAACTTATTTTTGCCCGATGCCAAATTAGGGGCTGGACTGACGACGCTTGAGTATGCACCGCTTGCTGAGGTGATGGGCCATAGTTTGCTCGCCCCGGAGATTTTCAATTGTAATGCACCGGATACGGGCAACATGGAAGTGCTGTATCACTTTGGTACCGATGCACAAAAACAGCAGTGGTTAACGCCATTATTGAACGGTGAGATTCGCTCCGTATTTTGTATGACCGAACCTGATGTTGCCTCTTCTGATGCCACAAATATGCAAGCGCGTATTGTCGCTGATGGCGATGAAGTTGTTATCAATGGACGCAAATGGTGGTCGACAGGGCTTGGTCATCCTCATGCTAAGTTTGCCATAGTGATGGGTTTAACCGACGCTGATGCACCAAAGCATCAACGACACTCAATGGTGCTCGTGCCGCTTGATACGGCTGGTGTGACGGTGGAGCGTATGCTTCCTGCATTTGGTGAATATGACGCGCCGTACGGACATGGCGAGGTACTATTTGAAAACGTTCGGGTGCCTAAAGCAAATGTTATCGGTGGTCTTGGCGATGGCTTCAAAATTGCCCAGGGACGATTGGGGCCGGGTCGCATTCACCACTGTATGCGCGCTTTAGGAGCTGCCGAGAAAGCGTTACAACTGTTTATACGTCGAGGGCAGGAACGTATTGGTTTTGGTAAGCCGATACTGCAATTAAATGGTAACCTTGAACGTGTAGCCGATATGCGGATTGCAATTGATCAAGCCCGCTTGTTAACGTTTTACGCAGCGTGGAAAATCGATCAAGTTGGCGCAATGAAAGCGCTCGCTGAAATCTCCGCAATTAAGGTTGCGGCTCCGAATGTATTGCAGCAGGTGGTGGATGAAGCGATTCAAATTTATGGCGGAGCCGGCATGAGCCATGATACGCCGCTTACCGCACTGTTTGCGATGGCTCGGGCATTACGCATCGCTGACGGCCCTGATGCAGTGCATCGTAGCACCATAGCCAAGGTTGAGCTCGCCAAGTATCGGGAGGCCTAAGTGACCGATAACCAGCTAGAAGATCAAGCTACATCAGTGCGCTCTGGCGAAGAATTGCCCGAGCAGCGCTTGAGTGATTGGCTACGAACACAATTGCCAGAACTTTCAGGAGCAATGCGCATTACGCAATACAGTGGCGGCGCTTCAAATTGGACTTATCGCATACAATTCGATAATGCTGATCTCATATTGCGCCGACCTCCGGCGGGAACCAAAGCCAAGTCGGCTCATGATATGGGCCGCGAATATCGTCTGCAGAAGGCTTTGAAACCAGTATTTCCGTATGTGCCCCAAATGCGATTGTATACCGATGATGCAAGTATTATTGGCGATGAATTTTATGTCATGGATCGGGTTGCTGGGATTATTCCACGCAAGAACATGCCGCGTGAATTAGCTTTAACTGAAGCGCAAACTCGAACCCTATGCTTGAATGCCCTCGATGTACTTATTGAGCTGCATCGAGTTGATATCGAAGCTGCCGGCCTAAGCGATTTAGCCAAGGGCGCTGGTTACACCGAGCGCCAAGTTCATGGTTGGAGCGAACGCTATAAAAAAGCGAAAACTTGGAACGTACCTTCGGGCAAAAAATTGATGCAGTGGTTGGCAGCGAATATGCCCAAACATGAAACGATTTGTATGACCCACAATGATTTTCGTTTTGATAATTTGGTGCTAGATGTCAATGATCCGACCAAGATCATTGGTGTGCTCGATTGGGAGTTGGCGACGTTAGGTAATCCGTTGATGGATTTAGGGAATAGCCTCGCTTATTGGATTCAGGCCGATGATGACCGTATTGCACGCTCGACCCGTCGTCAACCAACGCACTTGCCGGGCATGCTAACGCGCCAAGAAGTTATTGAATATTACTGCGATAAAATGGACGTAGATGTCAAAGATTTCCGTTTTTACGAGGTGTTCGGATTATTTCGTTTGAGTGTGATTGCTCAACAAATTTATTTCCGTTACCACCACAAACAAACCCGCAATCCAGCTTTCAAGAATTTTTGGTTCTTAGTGCATTATTTGCACTGGAGAGCTCGCAAACTAATAAAACAAGGATAATTCATGCGCAAAACAATATTGATAACTGGCGCAAGCTCTGGACTGGGCGAGGGCATGGCGCGAGAGTTCGCCAAGTATGGCCGAAATTTAGCATTGTGCGCTCGGCGCACGGAACGCCTTGATGCCTTGAAGCAAGAGTTAGAACAACGCTACCCAGATATTAAAGTAAGCGTGAAGGCGCTAGATGTGAATCAGCATGACGACGTATTTGCTGTATTTAAAGCGTTCAAAGAAGAGTTTGGCAGTATCGATCGGGTGATTGTGAACGCTGGAATGGGTAAAGGGGCATCGCTGGGTACTGGATATTTCTATGCCAATGTGCAAACTGCGCAAACCAACTTCGTGGCGGCATTAGCACAATGTGAGGCAGCGCTCGAGATCTTCCGTGAACAAAATAGCGGGCATTTGGTAACCATAAGTTCCATTAGTGCACTACGCGGAATGCCGCGAGCGATGACTGTTTATGCGGCGACAAAGGCGGGGTTACTGGCGCTTACAGAAGGGATTCGTGCCGACTTAATTAAATCACGCTCGCCGATCAAAGTGAGTGCCATTTTACCCGGATACATTCGCTCTGAAATTAATGAAAAAGTGAAGAATACCCCGTTCATGATTGATACCGAAACTGGCTGTCGTAAGTTAGTTCAAGCGATAGAAAAAGAGCCCGTGCAGGCCTATGTGCCAACTTGGCCATGGGCGCTTATCGGCTTTTTGATGAAGCGCTTACCATTGAAATGGGTCATGAAACTCGGTTAAAGCGGGCACTCTTTTTCTTCGCGTTTGGTGGTGACGCTGATGGTCGCTGGACGCCCATTTGCGTCATCATACACCACTGAGGATTTGGCGATATTTAAGGCCCCACGACTGTGACCGTGATGAATAACTAATTCGCCATCACGCTGCCACGATATTGTTAAACAGGGGCCTTGTTCAGCGGTCGCAATTCGTAGCCAATCATTCGCTTTGGGTTCAAACAACCATACTTCAAAACCATGCCAGCTATTGCCAGAGTTGCCACGCTGACAATCATAAACGTGAATCTCTGCTGCACCGTCGGCAGTTGCAATGAGCTGCAAAGATTGACAGTTTGCAGCGACCGGCGGATCAGGTTCAAATACCGTGAGTTTATAAATCAATACCGCAGTAAACAGCACGGCAAGCGTTACCCCTGCGGCAAGAAACCATAAGCCAAGGCGGCGAGTTGCTTTACTCACAAAGCTGACAATTCCCATTAGTTACCTTTTTTTGTCTGGTATTGAACAACCTTTCCAAAGCGCTCATGGCCGGCATCCCAATCTTGCTGGGCTTGCTCGACGCGTTGCTGCGACGCACTAACAAAATTCCACCACATTTTTACTGGCTGTTCAAATGCCTCACCACCTAATACTAAAATCTGGGTATCGGCAGCAAACTCCAGAACCACATGTTGACGATTGCTACCCAGACTTATTAATTGATGCGCGCGAGTGGTTTTCTCAAGCGTTTCGAGTTGCCCACTAACAACGTAGATGCCGTATTCAAAATCACGATCAAGATGTAACTCGACAGCGGTTGTACGTGGTGTCTGCAATAACATCGCCATACTTGGACTAAAGCTTAGTGCCGGACTATTCCAGCGGCGCTGCTCGGTCGCATAAGTTCCGCAAATAAGCGTAGCGGTGCAATCGCCGAGACTAAACTTTGGCACCTGTTGATAATGATCGAAGCGCGGTTCTGTTTGTTCATGCTCAGGCGGAAGTGCTCGCCACAGTTGTAATCCATGTAACGGTTGATCAGGATCGTTATCGGCCACTTCAGCATGGGTAATGCCTCGTCCAGCTGTCATTAAATTTAACTGACCGCTGCGTAAAGACTGTTCATAACCTAAACTATCTTGATGGAGAAGTTGCCCAGACAGCAACCACGTGATGGTCTGCAAGCCAATATGTGGGTGTGGCGGAACATCAAACTGGCGATAATTGGCTGGTGCAACTGGACCAAAGTGGTCTAAGAAGCACCACGGTCCAATCATTCGAATAGCGCGTTGTGGCAGAATACGGTGAACCGTTAAATGGGGCGTTAACTGTCGCTGCAATGATCCGTAGACGCTGGCATCATGTTGTAAATGCTCTGATTCGCAGGTTTCAAGTTGAGTTTCTTGCGGGGCTCTGGTCATAGCTGCCTCATCATAATTGTTACTAAAAACAGTATGGCACTCGCCCCGACAATAGTCGAATATAATGCTTGAAGTCTTTCGCCGAGCGGAAGATTTCAGTAAGGTGTAGATTCCACATAAGGAGATTGCGATGATTTATCCACTCATCCTAGCGGTTATTGGTTTTGCTGCCATGTTAAGCGGTATCTGGGAGCAAAACTTAAGCACCATTATTGTTGGTGTGTTCATGCAAATCATCGGTTGGATATGGTTTCTAATAGTTTGGCGAAAAGAAAAACAAAAAGGGCAAACATAAGCTTATGAAAACAACAAGTACGACACGAATTAGTGCACTTGCGGTCATCGTTCTGGGTATATTACTCGCCGTATTAGCACCAGCAGGCGAGGCCACTTCAAGTTATCGCCAATTAGGCGTGGTGTTATTGGTTATTGGTGTGGTGTGGTTGCTAAGACAAAAACGTCCAGAGCCAAAAGCCGAAGCCAATCCCGAACCGTACCAACAACCTGTTTTAAAATGGTATCAATCCCCAATTTTGTGGGTGCCGGTTATTGCGATTATTATCGCTATTTTGTCTTGGTTATTTATCTAGGCTCGCAAAAGTAGGGAACCATTATGTCGTTAACCACACGGTTAGTTATTTTAGCGGGTCTTGTCGGCCTGATGTTTTATAATGCTAGCGAACAACAATTGTGGGCAGCCATCATTGATTGGCAGCTAGGCTGGTATAAACTTGGCGTGCCAATTGCTTGGGGGATTATTCTCGGTGCTTTGGTGAACTTGTTGGGGGGGCGCGTATTGCTGAAGTGGCTTGAGCCAATCACCTTGGTCGCAGCATCACTGACTACGTTAGGGTTAACCGGCGCTGCAGCTGTTTACGGTGCGCATCAGATTGGTGGACTAACGCTTGCACCATTATTTATTTCAAGCGTTGGCGTTGGCGTTTATTTGTTTGCCTACAGTTATGCTCGCTTCGCCGGCGCGCGTGGTGCACGTAATGAAGAATCAGAGGATTCGGTTGATAAGTAGTTATGATCAAACTCAATTGTGATATGGGTGAAAGCTTTGCGGCATGGACGATGGGTGATGATGCCGCGGTAATGCCGCATGTTGATATGGCCAATATTGCCTGTGGTTTTCATGCCGGTGGCCCAGCAATTATGGCGCAAACCATTCAATTAGCCGTCGAACACCAGGTCGAAATTGGTGCTCACCCAGCGTATCCAGATTTAGCGGGTTTCGGCCGTCGAACCTTGCATTTTCCGCAGGCCGAATTAAAGGCCATCTTGCATTATCAAATTGGTGCAATACGAGCTTTGTGTTTGCAAGCCGGTGCACAGCTAAGTTACGTAAAACCTCACGGTGCTCTATATAACGATATGCAGCGTGATCAAGAATTATTTGAATTGGTTTGCCGCGTAATAGCTGAACAAAACAACAGTCATCCTGCACATCCGCCCCTGTATTTATTAACTTTGGCAAGGGCAAATAACACCACGCAACAGCGTATTGCCGAATACTGCAACGTCGAGTTGTGTTTCGAAGCATTTGCCGACAGACGTTACGAACCTGATGGTTCTCTGCGGTCGCGCCAATATGCAGACGCAGTGTTTACTGATCGCGAAACGATTCTTGACCAAGCAAAAGCGTTTGCTTGTGGTGAGCCAATTATTGCAAGCGATGGTTCACAATTGCGTTTACAACCACAAACATTATGTGTGCACGGTGATAACGCTGAATCGATTGCAACCGTTGTCGCAATCCGACAGGTTCTAAATGGCATTTAACCTACAAGCTTCAATTGAAATAGCTGGCGTTGATGCGGTAATGATCGTGTTTGACGCGAAAGTCGATAAGCAAATTAACCAACAGGTTCATTTATTACGTGAGGCCATTATTCAAGCACAGCCCGTTTGGTTGAGCGACGTGGTTGCTGCTTATCACACACTAATGGTTGTGTACGACATTCAACGCACCACTTTTGAACACGTTCAGCACTGGCTGAAAGCACAACTTATCGAGCTACAGCAGCGACAGGTAACACCGAAGGTTGCTGGTATTCACGAGTACTTCGTGTGTTACGAACCTGAATTTGCGCTCGACATCGAGCGTGTTTGCCATTGTACGGGGCTAAGCGCAGAAGAGGTTAGCCAGCGTCATAGTGCGGAAACTTACCATGTATATACCATTGGATTCGCTCCCGGCTTTGCTTATTTAGGTGATGTACCTAACGCATTGCAAGTGGCACGACTCGATACCCCGCGCACTAAAGTACCCGCGGGCAGCGTGGCGATAGCTAATCAACAAACAGCCATTTATCCGCGTACGTCGCCAGGTGGGTGGAATATTATCGGTCGCGTCGCCGGGTGGACGGATCGATCAGGATTAAAACTGCAAGCCGGCGATCAGGTGCGTTTCACATCCGTTTCCAAACAACGTTTTTTAGAAATTGAAGCAAACAGCCAATCGAATCACATTGAGGAGCGCCATGATGACTAATACGAAGAGTTATCCGGCGCTTCGTATTGAACAACCGGGCTTGCTGACAACGTTGCAAGATTGGGGGCGGTTTGGTCATTTATCACAAGGTATCACTCGCGGTGGACCCATCGATGAGCGTGCGTTTTTGTGGGCTAATAAATTGCTCGGTAATGCTGCATCAGCAGCACAACTGGAAATCACACTGGGTGGATTAAGTGTGACTGCGCTAAGCACGAGTTACTGGGTGGTCTGCGGCGCACCAGTGAAACTAACGAAGAACCAACAGCCGATTGCAACTTGGGAAGTTTTTCGTGTTAACGCAGGCGATCAAGTACGTATCGATGCGCCTGAACGAGGGCTGCGTAGTTATCTTGCGGTGGCAGGTGGTTTTTTCGCTACGCCAACTTTTGGCTCAGTTGCTACGGTGATGCGAGATGGGCTAGGGGGGCTGCGCGGTAACGGCAAGCCATTGCAAAGCGGCGATGAACTGGATGCTGGATATTATGAGTTGACGCAGCCGGTACCTTACCGACGCCCTCAACATGATTTAATTCCACGGATATCGAGTACCACAGAGCTGCGCATTCCAATTATACCGATGGCTCAATATGCCCAATTTGAGCTACAAGCGCAGCAAAGTTTAGTAAAGCAATCGCTACAAGTTACGGCAAAGCAAGATCGTATGGGGGTGCGCTTACAGGGCAATCAACCGATAGCGTGGACACGGCCGCAAATCATCTCGGAGCCATTGCCGCTCGGTGCAATTCAAATACCACCGGATGGACAGCCTATTGTCATGCTAAATGACTGCCAAACCCTTGGCGGATACCCCAAAATAGGCGTGGTGAGCTGGTCTGGGCGGATGGCGCTAGCGCAAGCAACAGCGGGAACGGCATTACGTTTTGAAATCACCTCGTTAGAACAAGCTCAAGCTGAAATAAAACAGGCCTATCGATTCTTCAACCTCAATCTATAGGTCTTGCGCAGGTGCCGATAAACTGCGATCATAACGGTCATTTTTCGAATTAGCATCGGAGTAAAGTAATTCATGGCCGCAGATATGGCAGCGAACGCGCCTCGTAGTAATTTTATCCGCCAAATTATCGACCAAGATCTGGCTTCAGGAAAGCATCAGAGCGTTCATACGCGCTTCCCACCTGAACCAAATGGATTCCTGCATATTGGTCACGCTAAGTCGATTGTGCTGAATTTCGGCATCGCGGAAGACTATAAGGGCAGCTGTAACCTGCGCTTTGATGATACCAACCCACTGAAAGAGAAAGTGGATTACGTCAATTCGATTCAAGAAGACGTGAAATGGCTTGGCTATACGTGGGAAGGTAAACCACGTTATTCATCAGATTATTTTGAGCTGTTGCATGGCTTCGCTGTAGAACTCATTGAAAAGGGCTTGGCGTACTGTGATTTTTCGTCACAAGAGCAAATGCGTGAAATGCGCGGTACCTTGAAAGAGCCAGGTAGCAACAGCCCATATCGCGATACATCGGTTGAAGAAAACTTAACGATTTTTGCGGATATGACAGCCGGCAAATATCAAGAAGGTGAAGTTTGTTTGCGCGCCAAAATTGATATGAGCTCGCCATTTATGTGTATGCGCGACCCAGTAATCTATCGTGTCCGCTTTGCGCATCATCACCAAACGGGTGACAAGTGGTGTGTGTATCCAATGTACGATTTCACGCACTGTATTTCGGATGCCATTGAGGGCATTACGCACTCGCTATGTACCTTAGAATTTCAAGACAACCGTCGTTTGTATGACTGGGTACTGGACAACATCAGTATTGATTGTCATCCGCAACAGATTGAGTTTTCGCGCTTAAACCTTCAGTACACGGTCATGAGTAAGCGTAAGCTGAACTTATTAGTGGAAGAGGGCAAAGTGAGTGGCTGGGATGACCCACGTATGCCAACTATTGCGGGAATGCGCCGCCGTGGCTATACACCAGGTTCAATTCGCGAGTTCTGCCACCGCATCGGGGTTACCAAAATGGATAACCAGGTTGAGATGAGTATGCTTGAAGCTTGTATTCGTGATGAATTGAACCAAAGCGCACCACGAGCAATGGCGGTTATCGATCCGGTTCGCTTGGTAATCGAAAATTATCCAGAAACTCATGAAGAGCAGTTAAATGCGCCGAATCATCCTAACGACGACAGCATGGGCATGCGTCAAGTGCCATTCGCGCGTGAAATTCTAATTGAGCGTGAAGATTTTCGTGAGGAAGCGAACAAAAAATACAAACGCTTGGTGTTAGGTAAGGAAGTTCGCCTGCGTAACGCTTATGTCATCAAGGCTGAGCGTGTTGAGAAGGATGCGGAAGGTCATATCACCACCATCTATTGTACCTATGATCCGGAGACCTTGGGTCAAGATCCGGCTGACGGGCGCAAAGTCAAAGGTGTGATTCACTGGGTTGCGGCAGCACATGCACTACCGTGTGAATTCCGTTTATATGACCGTTTGTTCCAAGTACCAAACCCAGGTGCTGAAGAAGACTTTTTCAGTACGTTGAATCCTGAATCACTGGTTGTGAAACATGGCTTTGTTGAGCCAAGCCTAGCTAACGCTGAAGCGACGAAAGCTTATCAGTTCGAGCGTATTGGTTATTTCTGCGCCGATAGTAAAGACAGTCAAGCAGGTAAGCTCGTTTTTAACCAGACGGTTGGATTGCGTGATACTTGGAGTGATAGTGAGTAATAATCGCACTTGTTAGTAAGCAATAAAAAACGCGACTTCGAGTCGCGTTTTTTCTATCAAAATTCGAAATCAGTTTAGTCCATATCCGTATTTTGGTTATTTACACACGTATCAGGCGTTTTACACTCACCATAAAGATATAAACTGTGATTCGTTAGCTTAATATTGTTTGCTTCAGCCACTTGCAGTTGACGCTCTTCAATAACATCATCTTCAAACTCAAAGACATGGCCACAAGTTAAGCAAACCAGATGATCGTGGTGATCTTTCGCACTAAGCTCAAACACCGAGCGGCCACCTTCAAAGTGGTGACGACTTACAATACCGGCGTCATCAAATTGGTTAAGCACGCGGTATACCGTGGCTAAGCCAATTTCTTCGTTTTTTTCGAGCAAAATCTTGTAAACATCTTCAGCGCTAATGTGCTGGTTGTTTGGATTTTTTAAGATCTCTAAGATTTTTACTCGTGGAGACGTGACCTTCAGGCCAGCTTTTTTTAATTGTAATTCGTCTTTGTTGCTCATGATTTCTTCGCTACTCGAGTTCGATTCGCTAATATTGCTTAGCCTAATTGATCTAAGCCCATTTCGTCACGAATTTGTGCACACCATTTTTGTACACGCTCTTTCGTTAGCTCAGGCTGACGATCTTCATCAATACCTAAACCAACAAAGTGATTATCGTCAACCAATGCTCGCGATGCTTCAAATTCGTAACCATCGGTTGGCCAGTGACCAATAATAATTCCGCCACGTGCTTCCACGATATCACGAATGGTACCCATCGCATCTAAAAAGTATTCAGCGTAGTCTTCTTGGTCGCCACAGCCAAAAATTGCAATCAGCTTGTTATTAAAGTCAATTTCTTCCAGTTCAGGGAAAAAGTCATCCCAATCACACTGGGCTTCACCGTAATACCAAGTTGGAATGCCAAACATGAGCAAATCATAAGAAGCGATGTCTTCTTTACTTGATTTTGCGATATCAAACACATCAATTAAATGTTTGCCCAATTCTTTTTGGATCATTTGCGCAACAGCTTCAGTGTTTCCAGTGTCGCTACCGAAAAATATACCTACACTTGCCATAGAGTCTTACTACCTGCTGTAAAAATTAAAGACCTGCTTCCCAGAATGCTTGAATAATGCCTTTCGCAATAAAGCCAGCGCACCCTAAAAATAATACCAACCAAACAAACCAGCGCCCAAATTTTGGCACATCGCCTTTCTTCAGAACATCTTGAATAGCCAACCCAATTAGCACAAACAAAAATGCAATGGCAAAGTTCGTCCCTAAGGTTTCAATCAATTCATAATGTTCTGACAGCATAACAGCAACACCTGATGTTTGGTTGTATGAATAATTTCAAAAAAGAACGCAGAGTATAGCATGAAGGCCGCTTAGGTGCGAGAATGATTCTCAATAAACGCCCGCGCCAGTCGGTTGAAAATGCGTGGTTTTTCGGCATGCAGCCAATGTCCCGCGCCTTCAATAATTTTCACCTCAACCTGACTAAATCGCGCTTTAATTTCATCAGCGTGTTCATTCATTAGGTAGTCTGAATCACCACCTTTAATGAACAAAATAGGGCCATCATAGTTTCCGCTGCGCACAGCACCAGAAATTTCTTCATAGCAACTATCTAACGTTTCAAGATTAATACGCCACTGGTAACCCGTGTCGTCACGGCGTAAGTTTTTCAACAAGAATTGGCGTACACCTTTGGTATCGATATGTTGTGCAAGTTGCTTGTCAGCATCAGTACGACTGTTTACTTGACTCAGATCAAGCGCACGCAATGCGTCTAAAATGTGACGATGTTTTGGATCATAAGCCACTGGCGAGATGTCAGCTGCAATCACACTGCGCGCTCTTTTAGGGTAAGTAAGAGCAAATTCCATCGCGATCTTCCCGCCCATGGAGTGACCGACAATATGAGCAGAATCAATATCGAGCTCGTCAAGCGTTGCGGCAAGGTCATTGGCCATATCCGCGTAATTCATATGATCGCTGTGAAACGAATCCCCATGGTTTCGCGCATCAACCAGAATCACCTGATAATCTTCGCTCAAATCACGCCCCAGACCCTTGAGGTTATCTAAATCACCGAATAAGCCATGTAATAAAACCACGGGCTCGCCGCTACCTATCACTTCATAATTAAGAATCTGTGCTGTGCTCATGTTGAATTCCTGTACCCTAGCTGATGCTTGGGTATAATAGCGTGCAAAAGACGTGCCTTAAAGCACCATCCATATTTAATATAGCTAACGAGAAGCGATCGGCTAATGACCAAACGCATTGAAATTGATGACGAATTATACCGCTATATTGCCAGCCATACCCAACATATTGGCGAGAGTGCATCGGCAATATTGCGTCGCTTATTGGGGTTAGGGCCGGCTGAGCAAGCTACCGGACAACCGGTGATTGCAATGCCTGAGACAACGGATACAACCGCCAATGCCAGCAATGAAGGACTTGGACGCCGCACCATTTTTGATGTGATGACCCGTGCCGACCTCGCTGGTCAACGTAGCATTGTGGCTCGGTTTTTGTACATATTGAGCATGTTATATAAATGCCACAGTAAAAAGTTTGATGCAGTACTGCAAATTAGTGGACGCGATCGACAATATTTTGCAAAAACCGAAGCCGAGCTTGAAGCGTCAGGTACCAGTACGAATCCGAAGCAAATACCGGATGCGCCTTACTTTGTGGTGACCAACAATAACACGACGCGTAAGAAATCAATGTTAACCCAGGTGGCACTTGAACTGGGTTATTCGCAGGAACACGCAGAAAAAATTAGGGACTTTTTATAATGGCTTTGCATCCTCGCGCCGGCCAACCGGCAGCAGCTGAAGATCTAACGAACATTGCACAACTCGTGAGTGCTTATTTTGTTAACGAAGTCGACCCAAGGAATCCCCAACAGCAAGTAAAATTCGGCACATCGGGTCACCGTGGTTGCGCCCTAACTCGTTCATTTAACGAAGCCCATATACTTGCTATTAGCCAAGCTTTAGTAGCGTACCGTGAGGAGCAGGGCATCACAGGGCCACTGCTATTAGGACGCGACACCCATGCACTTTCCGAAGCGGCATATATGACAGCGCTTGAGGTGTTTATTGGCAATGGCATTGAAGTGCATATTCAAACAGACGATGGTTATACACCAACGCCGGTAATTAGCCATGCGATTTTACGCTATAACCGTGGCCGCACGAAAGACTTGTGCGATGGTGTGGTCATTACCCCGTCTCATAATCCACCAACGGATGGTGGCTTTAAATACAATCCACCCCATGGCGGCCCAGCCGATACCGATGCGACAAAAACCATTGAAAAGTATGCCAATGCGTTGTTGTCTTCAGAGTTGATGGGCGTCAACGCTGTTTCCTACGCTGAAGCACGTGCGAGCAAGAAGCTCAAGCAGGTTGATTGGCGTAAAACTTACATTGAGAGCTTGCATGAAGTTATTGATATGCAAGCGATTGCTGATGCGAAGTTGCGAATTGGTGTCGATGCAATGGGCGGCGCGGGTGCTGGTTACTGGGCACTGATTGCTGAGCATTATGGTCTGAATATCGAAGTTCATCATGCGGACGTTGACGCTAGCTTCCGCTTCATGAGCTTGGATAAAGACGGCAAAATTCGCATGGATTGTTCGTCTCCGTATGCGATGGCGAGCTTATTAAAACTCAAAGACCAATATGATATTGCGGTAGGTAACGACCCTGATTACGACCGTCATGGTATTGTGACGCCTACGCATGGCCTAATGAACCCGAATCATTATCTTGCCGTTGCCATCGATTATCTGTGTCAGCATCGCAGTTGGAAACCTGAGCTAGCGATTGGAAAAACACTCGTTTCTAGCGCCATGATTGATCGCGTGGTTGCAAAGCACCAACGCCAATTGCGTGAGATGCCGGTTGGTTTCAAATGGTTTGCTCAAGAGCTGTTTGCGGGAACTACAGCCTTTGGTGGTGAGGAAAGTGCTGGTGCGAGTTTCCTCGACCGTGCAGGGCAAGCCTGGTCGACCGATAAAGACGGGATTATTCTTGCTTTATTAGCAGCGGAGATTTGCGCAAAAACCGGAAAGAATCCAAGCCAATATTATGATGAACTCTGTGCAGAGTATGGCACTGCATATTACAAGCGTATTGATGTAGCCTCGTCGACAGAAATGAATGCTGGCTTCGGCAATATTCGTGCTTATAAACTCAAATTGACTGAGTTAGCAGGTGATGCAGTGACGGCGATCACTACCAAAGCACCAGCGAACGATGCATTAATTGGTGGCGTGAAAGTGACCACGGCAAATGGCTGGTTTGCCGCACGTCCATCCGGTACTGAGCCAGTTTATAAGATTTATTGCGAAAGTTTTGTGAGTGCCGAGCATCTTGATGAGTTGGCCGAACAAGCTCAGCAGTTGGTTACCAGTTGGGTGCAAGCTTAAGTGCTTGCACCGCCAGACGGACGCTGATCATTTTCCGGATCAGCGTCTAACTGCGCCTCTTGATATTCCTCATCTAACATTTCTTGTTCACTTGCCAATGTGGTGAGTAATTCATCAGACGTCTGCGTTGGCGCCAACATCGCGTATGCACTATGCGATTGGTCACCTGCTTTGGGTCGCTGGGTCACGCGATAGAGTGAGTAACCGCACACAATACTTGTTAACACCGTAATGAGTAAAAAGAAGTAATTTACCGCCCCAAACTGCATCAAGGCGGCTACCGATGGCGCGCCAATAATCGAGCCAATACCACCGACTTTGATGATGGCACCCGTTGCGCCAACCATTTGGTCTTTTTCTAAAAAGTCATTGGTATGCGCCATGCCTAACGAATATAACGGTAATGCGCAGGCGCCGAACAAGCCAACGCACAAGTAAATCAGCCAAGCTACGTTTGCATCTAATTGCGATAGCACGAACGCCATAATTGCTGCAGAACCAGCACAAAAGGCCATGACAATGCGACGGTCAATGCGGTCAGAGAGAAGCCCGATAGGGGCTTGAGCGAGCATTCCGCCGAGTATGAATGCTGCCATAAATAATGAAACTTGCGCCACCGATAGCCCAATGTAAGTTGCGTACATGGGGCCAATACCATAAAACATGGCGTAACAGGCCTGCATGATAAATGCGTTAACCATACCCAGAGGAACGAGTTTTAGAAGACTGCGAATAGCGACTTTGCGTGGTTCATGCGAAGTGGGTTCAACGGTTACACTAACTAATATCGGAATAAGAGATAGATTTATTAGTAATGCAACCAGTGCGAATGCGATAAATCCTGCCGGGTCGGTGATACCAAGAATAAGCTGACCGGCAACTAAGCCACCATAAATAAGTACGAGGTAAACCGAAAGTAGGGTACCGCGATTCTTGTTATCGGCCATGGTATTTAGCCAGCTCTCAACAATCACGAAGATTGCCGAGATAGCAAAACCGGTTAGAAAACGCATGACAAACCATACGATGGGGTCAATCCAGATGGCCTGAATCAATATCGATGCCGCAGCCAATGCCGCAAGCCCCCCAAAGGCGCGGATATATCCAACACGGCGAATATCTTTTGGTGCGCGGGTGGTGCCGAACAAAAAGCCAATGAAATACGCCGACATGATGATACCGGTGGTGAGCGTACCAAAGTTTTCAATAGTGGCACGTAAGCTCAAGAGCGTGCTGGTCATGCCGGTGCATATGCCAATAAGCGTGATACTCGTCAGCAGTGAGCTGATGGCGCGCAATTGTTGCTTAAGCATGAGGCATTCCTTGACTTGGTTTCGGTGTTTTTATTGGGCAAGTTTATCACGTTGGTAAATTTTCGGAAACGTCAAGAGGTTATCCACAGCTTGTTACTTGCGAGCAAGCATAGGGCTGTTTATGATGAGCACAAGATGTTGTGATGAGGTAGCTATGCGAACCCTAAAAATCGCCTTAATTGGATTCTTTTTAATCAGCTTTAACCTGCTGACACCGCTACGGACGGGGCATGCAGCAGTGGAGGTGAAGCAGCTTTATCAGGCTCGTGTAGCCGTAGAAAGCCAAACCGCTAGCGAACGTAACGAAGCTTTGCGCACTGCGCTAACGAATACATTGTTGAAAGTTTCCGGTGATGATGCGGTTCTTGAGCATGAATCGGTGCAATTAGCATTGCAAAATGTGCGTAATTTTGTGGTTCAATACGGTTATCAACAAGAAGCTGAAGAATTGCTGTTATGGGTTCAGTTTGACCAGCCACAAATCGATCGTGTAATTCAGCAGGCCGACTCCGGTGTATGGAGCAGTCGACGCCCAGAGTTATTATTTTGGGTAGTGGCGGAAGATGAGAATTTACAGCGCCAAATATTAGGTGGCGGTGACGATTGGCCGGTAATCAATGAACTTAAAACGGCGGCAGAAACACGTGGACTGCCGGTTAAATTACCGTTACTCGATTTAAACGATTCAATGAGTCTTTCTGTCGTTGATTTGTGGGCGCGATTTGAAGATCGCATCGCCTTTGCTAGCAGTCGTTATGATACCGACGGGGTAGTAGTCGCTCGCATGTATCAAGCTGATAGTGCCGTCACCGACGATGACTGGATGCTCGATTGGACATTAGTGTTGGGTGGTATTCGCTGGCGCGGCGAAGTGACCGCAATGCAGCCAGAACAGCTAGGAAGCATGTTGGTTGCAGATGTTACGCAACAATTATCACAGCGCTTTCGCATCGGTAGCAATGCAGAGATGGCGGGAACATGGCGGATAAAAGTGCGCGAGCTTAGCCAATTCATGGATGTATTAAAAGCAGAAAAGTTATTGCTTGAACTACCTTCAGTCAATCGTGTTCAGCTTATTCAATACGGCGAGCATGAAGCCGAGTTTGAATTGTTTATCCAAACAGATGTAGCCCAAATCATGCAGGCCATCGACTTAAGTAAACCGTTTACAGCGGTAAACCCAGATCGTCGCTCTGAGTTTGAAATGCCAATATATCGTTGGAGCCAATCTTGAGTGCAATTGCCCAGCTTCCATTAGCGATTCAATTACCTGATGATGAAACCTTCGCGACATTTGTGCGCGGGTCAAATCACGAGTTGGTGCAAGTTTTACAGAATCTGCCAAAGGGATTGGTCTATTTATGGGGTGCTGACGGGGTTGGTAAAAGTCATTTGTTGCATGCTCTGTGCGCCACGGCTGAAGATACAGTCATGTATGTGCCGTTGGCGGAGTTACATGATCAAGTGCAGCCACAAATATTACAGGGTTTAGAACATTACTCACTTATTTGCCTCGATGATCTAGATGCTATTAGTACGAGTGAATCATGGTGTTTTGAATTGTTCGCGCTGTTAAACCGTGTGAAAGATGCGGGGCAGGGAAGCATTGTGGTGACCGCGAAACATGCGCCGAGTCATCTTCAAGTAGCTTTGGCTGATGTGCATTCGCGTTTGCAATGGGGATTGAGTATGCATGTCCATGCCTTGAATGACGACGAGAAAGTACGAGCCCTACAAGTGCGTGCTAAAGCGCTTGGATTGCATTTAGGACAGGAAGCTGCACAGTTTATGGTGCAGCGATTAGGGCGGGATATGCGTAGTTTATTATCATGCCTCGCCCGATTAGATCGGGCGTCGATTGCAGCTAAACGGCGTTTAACCATTCCATTTATAAAAGATGTTTTGGCTATTTAGTTGCTATCTTTAAGTTTCTTCAAACCTAAACCAAGCGCCTTACCTTGGCGTCGTGCATACCATGTGCAACCTACAAACGCGGCACTAGTTAATAGTAATTCCGCTAGCGCAAATCCACGTTGTTCCGGTGCAACATACAGCATGGTGAGACTATGCAAAAAATACCACATGAGAATGAAGTTGGTCCACGCGTAGGTGTACGGTTTGCCACGCAGCATGCCTGGTAACGCGAACAATAGCGGAACGACCCACAGCCCCAGTCGAAAAACCAAACTAAACTCACTATCCCGCTGACACCAAACTTGCCAAATAATCATTAACGCTAATAAACCGAGATAACTTGCCAGAGCAAGGAATCGAATTTGCCGAGTTTTTTGATCGAGGTTCATAACTTACCCTGTGTACGTGCAGTTTTTAATGCAAAGGCTGCCACTGTGACTCGTTGCCCTAGTGCAACGGCGGCCTGATATTCATGTTCTGTTAGGTGTTTACCATGACCATGCTCAACATGGCTTGCGCCATACGGTGATGCACCGGATTGGGTTTGCTGAATTGCTGGCTCAGTATAAGGAATGCCGCATAATAACATGCCGTGGTGTAACAGCGGCACCCCCATTGACAGCAGAGTCGATTCTTGGCCGCTATGCATACTGCTACCCGAAGTAAAGACTGCTGCTGGTTTACCTTCGAGCTCACCTTTGAGCCAAGTGACACTGGTTTGCTCCCAAAACTGTTGTAATGCACTTGCCATGTGTCCAAATCGCACAGGACTGCCAAGAATCAAACCATCGCACTGCTTGAGCTCGTCTTGACTAATTTCTAGGTCACGCTGACTTGCTGGGTCGCCGGCACCTGTAACGGTGCGCATCAATGGCTCGCCGCCGGCCTTTAATACGCCGTCCGCAATAGCATCAGCCAGCGTTTGGGTGGCGCCACTGCGACTATAGTAAAGAATGATAATACTGGCACTCATTCTGGCAAAATCTCGAGTACCGCTTCAGGTGGACGTCCTAAGCGAGCTTGATTACCAACCACGACAATAGGGCGCTCGATAAGCTTCGGATGTTCAGCCATGGCTTTTATTAGCTTTTTTTCATCTTGTTCATTGGCCAAATCGAGTGTTTTATACGTATCTTCTTTGGAGCGCATCAATTCTCGCGCTGAAATAAATCCGAGTTGTTGTATCAAGGTCTGAATTTCTGTCACACTAGGCGGAGTTTTAAGATACTCAACTATCTCTGGTTCAATGTTATGTTGTTCGAGTAGTTGTAGGGTTTGGCGGCTCTTAGAGCAACGTGGGTTATGATAAATCGTGACCTGTGCCATAACTATGAATCCTCTAGTAAATAATGCGTTAGCTTAAGGGAAACTCTATGCGTTGTCGATTTTTGCCAGTTGCAATGCTGGCGTCTGCAGTATTTTTGAGCGGCTGTGAGCCGGCACCTGATTTTCATACCGACACTGCTGGTAGTCATAGCTGGCAACAGCTCGAAGGTGGTTATGTTGTGGTCAACTACTTTGCTGAGTGGTGTGCGCCATGCTTGCGTGAGCTACCTGAGTTAAATGAGTTTCATGAACTTTACGGCGATCAGGTGACATTACTGGGTGTTAGTTTTGACGGGTTGAATAATGAGGAACTTGCGGCGTTGCGAGCGGAATATGATATTCAATTCCCTTTAATTCAAAACGAACCTGTGCCGATGTTGCCATTTACCCAGCCAAATGCCTTACCGGCGACTTTTGTGGTCACGCCAAGTGGTGAAATTAAAGGCCCGTTGCTTGGTGAACAAACCTTAGCGAGCCTGGCAAAAGCAACCGGCTTGGAGTTAAAAGAAGCACACTAAATTTACGAACTGAGCTTCTGTAATAACTGTTTTTGTTCCATTAATTGTTCAATGCGCGCTTGCAAGCGCCGTTTTTCAATTTCCAAGCCACTTTGCTTGTGCGCTTTATGCAAGTGGTCAATCGCTTGATCAAAAGCCCCATGCAATGCCGCAAGCTCGGCTTGGGTTTCGTGCATTGAACTGCTGTTGCCGTTTAATCGGTAGGCGGTTGCTAATAAATCAAGCGCCAGTACATTGTTTTGGTGACGCTCTAAAAATTCTCGTAATAATGTAATAGCTAGCTCGAATTGTTTTGCTTCAACAGCAACGTTGGCAAAGTTTAGCGTAATTGTTTGCTCGTTAGGCTGGCGCATATAAGCGTTTTCGAGCATTGCCAAGGCATCGTCATAACGATTCTGTGCTAATAAAATATCGCTTTGAACGTCAATGAAAAAGGTATTCATGGGGTCGCGTTTTAGTAACGACGCTAAGACATCTTCGGCTTCTTCTGAACGCCGATTATCCAATAGTACAATTGCCAGCGCATAGGTTGCGGCAATTTTCACCTGATCATTTGGCGCCGTCTCCATTTGTCGCCGTAATTCCGCTTCACTGAGCTGCCGGAGGTGACGTGCCTGTATTCGATACTTCGCTAGTAAAAAAGAGAGTGAATCACGAACTTCAGGGCGACTCATCGATTCGGCGCGAGCTCGCATGTCAGCCAAACGGTTCTCACTGTACGGGTGCGTTAATAAAATTTCAGGTGGGCGAGAGGTATAGCGATATTTCTCGCTCAAACGACCGAAGAAGTCAGGTGAACCCATTGGGTCAAAGCCCGAATTGACCAGAATTGAAAGACCAATACGGTCGGCTTCTTGCTCAAATTGCCGCGTATAATTTATTTGCATTTGCTGCGATACGCCCATGGTGCCGGTTAACGCAGCCATACCCAGTTGCGGGTTAATGACAGCCAAAATTACTGACCCTAACATGGCCGCCATGGTTGTTGGTGAAGCATTCGACATACGTTCCATGTTACGAACAATATGACGTTGTGAAACGTGAGCAATCTCGTGAGCTAGCACCGCAGCTAGTTCGCTCTCGGTTTGAGCTTCTGAAATTAACCCCGTATGAACACCAATGTATCCGCCAAAGAATGCGAACGCATTGATATCTTTTTGATTCACCCAGAAAAAGTTAAATGGAAAGCGCACACCGTCAGCTTCTCGAACCATGCGAGAACCGATGTCGCGTAAATACTCATCTAAGACAGGGTCGCCGACTAACGGAGCCTGCGCCCGCAACTGACGCATATACATATCGCCATAAATGCGCTCGCGGTCAATAGTCATTACGGCTGCGCCAGCTGTTCCAATTTCTGGAATGCGATCTTGGGCATGAGTGGTATTAGCACTCGTGGCTAAAGTAAGAGCGAGAGCGATTGCTGCGATTGTTCCGATAAACTGCTTCATTTTATACGCCTAATTAACCTGCTGCTTCGAGTATAAAATTGTGAAAAGGTTCCCGTTTTCATCGCGCAGCTCTGTTACTCTGGTACGTTCAAAGCTATGATGTGGTATCTATGGGTAGCATGCAATATCTTTACCCGAATTTTTGGAGTTGCAACAAATGTTTGATTACTTAAAACAATGGTATAACCGCAAGTTTTCAGACCCAGATGCGGTCACGTTGTTTTTGCTGTTATTGACTACGTTTGCGCTGATTATTTTGTTCAGCGATATATTGGCGCCCATATTAGTTGCCTTGGTATTGGCATACCTCCTTGAGTGGCCGGTGCAACGATTAGAACGCACCGGAATACCCCGATTGAGTGCTGTTGGTATTGTGTTTCTTAGCTTTGTTGCACTCAACGTTGTCTTATTGCTTTTTTTGGTACCCGTTATTTGGCAGCAGTCAGTAGCGCTGGTTGGCGAGTTGCCACAAATGTTTGCCCAAGTAAAAGTACTACTGAACCGACTGCCAGAGATGTTTCCTGAATACATTAGCCAAGCCAACATTAATACGTTTATTGAAACGACAACGAGCAGAGCACTGCTATTTGGTGAAACATTATTAAGCCAATCGTTGGGTCGTATTGTGGGCATCATGGCATTATTGATTTATTTGATTATTGTGCCTTTACTGGTGTTTTTTATGCTGAAGGATAAACACCAACTTTTGCGTCATGTGAGCCGCATCTTACCCAGCAACCGTCGTTTGATTGCCCAAGTCAGCGATGAAATGAATATGCAAATTATGAATTATATTCGCGGTAAGGCTGTCGAAGTTGTTGTGGTCGGTGTGTTTACCTATCTGTGCTTTGCTTTTTTTGAGTTGCGTTACGCCGCGTTACTCGCTGTGCTTGTCGGGTTTTCCGTATTAATTCCTTATATTGGTGCTGCGGTTGTGACACTTCCAGTTTTTCTCGTGGCATTGTTCCAATTTGGTTGGACTGGCATGTTTGCTTGGGTCATGGTGGTTTATCTGATTATTCAAGCGTTAGACGGCAACTTATTGGTGCCGCTCTTGTTTTCCGAAGTTGTTAATTTAAACCCAGTTTATATCATTGCTGCGGTGCTAGTATTTGGCGGGCTATGGGGCTTTTGGGGCGTGTTCTTTGCAATCCCGTTGGCTAGCTTGGTAAAAGCCGTGATTACAGCGTTATCTACCAAGCCAGAACCAACCGAATTGCTGGAAGACAAAAATTAGGCGTCTGCGAGATAATCTAAGACCACTTGATGATGATCTTTGGTTTTGAATTTATCAAACACATGGGCAATGTTGCCGTCTTGGTTGATTAGAAAACTGATACGATGCAAACCGTCATATTCGCGACCCATGAATTTTTTCAGGCCCCAGACACCAAACGCTTCGGCAACCTGATGATCAACGTCGCTTAACAAGGTGAAGTTGAGTTGGTCACGTTCAGTGAACTTGGCTAACCGTTTTGGTTCATCGGTACTGATACCAACCACTTGCACATTATGTTCGCGCAATTGTTGTTGATGATCGCGAAGCTGCTGGGCTTGAACTGTGCAGCCCGGTGTCATTGCTTTAGGGTAAAAATAAACAAGAACACGGCCTTTTTTGAGCAAGTCAGCGAGTGCAACAGACTGCTCATTTGCATCAAGAAGGGTAAATTGAGGTGCTTTATCACCTGCTTTTAAAGTATTCATAATCGCTCCGTTCCATCGCGTGTGAATATTTATATACGAGGCAATCATGATAAAAGATGCATTGGCATGAAGCAAAGCCTGTGCCAGCCTTGTCATTAGCATGTGGTAAAAGTACCATGAGACGTACATTAAAGATTGGGGGCAATATGTTAACAGGTAGTATCGTCGCACTCGTGACGCCGTTTACACATCAAGGCAACGTTGATTTTAATGCTCTGGAAGAGCTAGTGAACTGGCACTGCAAAGCAGGCACTGATGCGATTGTGGCGATGGGAACAACGGGTGAATCTGCCACAATGAGTCACGAAGAGCATATCATGGTGGTGGCGGCTGTGGCGGAGATTGCAGACGGCCGTATTTCTGTGATTGCCGGTAACGGGTCGAACGCAACCGCTGAGGCGGTGATGCTCACGGAGCGGATGAGTAGCTTGCCCATTCAAGGTTTTTTGAACGTTAACCCCTATTACAACAAGCCGTCTCAGCGCGGCTTATTAGCGCACTATAAAGCCTGCGCGGAAGCTTCAGAGTTACCGCAGTTGTTGTACAACGTACCAGGGCGCACAGCGTCTGATATTCTGCCGGAGCAAGTAGCAGAACTGGCACAAATTCCAAATATCGTTGGCATTAAAGAAGCGACAGGTGATGTTGCTCGAGTTGAGTTATTACGTAAACTCTGCGGCGACGACTTCATCTTGTTGAGCGGCGATGACCCGACCGGTTGCGAGTTTATGTTGTTGGGTGGACACGGCGTTATTAGTGTTACCGCCAACGTGGTGCCAGAAAAAATGAAAGCGATGGTTGTCGCCGCAACAGCAGGTGATGCCGCAACAGCGAAAGCAATTGACGCTGAAATGGCCAGTATTCATGAGGCGATGTTTGTGCAATCGAACCCAATTCCAGTGAAATGGGCGCTTGCGCAAATGGGCAAATTAGAAGCGAATTATCGATTACCGATGACGGAACCGGAACTTCCGCAGCAACAACATATCGAACAAACATTAAAACAAGCAGGTTTAATCTAAAGCGGAGTAATAATGAAAGCTAATTTATTGGTACTAGCAGGTGCTGCCACGGTACTTGCTAGTGCATGTACGTTTACCCCTAAACAACAAGCAGAAGGTAAGTTTGATTACACTGAGCTTGCCGTCGAAGGTTCAATTCAACCTGCACCAAATAAACAACTACCGGAACCGACCAATCGTTACACAGTGCCGGATGCAGAACGTTCAGGACCGATCGGAACAGCTGTGCCAATCTTAGCACCGAAATTAGTGTGGCCAGTGGCTGATGGTAGCCGAGTTGAAGAGGCGGAAGATCAAGTTCGTATTTATTTTGATGAGCTTGATGGGATGTCCGATATCGAACAGTATGTCTGGCAGGGGGCACTGCAGGCCTTACGGATGCGAAATATCGGCGTCACTGAGCAGGTTAATCGTCAAAGTATTCAAACAGATTGGGTGGTTGAGACGTTTGTATACGGTGAAGATGAAGAGGAAGTAAGTATTCGCCGCCGTTTCCGGTTTGATTTTGCAACCGCAGAACATGGCAGAACAACGGCGGTTAATAGCTCGGTTATAGAACGTCAATTAACAGCCGAGGATACCGTTGAAATTGACAATAGCTACCTTGATTTCCGTGATCGTGATGCCGCCACTACAGCACTCAACATGGTGATTAGTGAAATTGCGATTACGCAACAAACGGGTGTTGCCGATGTTGATGATGAAGGCGCTGTGCTTGTTGATATGGGCTTTGATGAAGACGGCTATGCAAGCTTTATTATGGGCGCTAGCTTCAGTTATACCTGGGCATTGATGCGAGACGTGTTGCCAGAAGTAGGTTTTAAAGTTGACGATTATAACCGTGAAATCGGTCGCTTTTATGTTACTTACGAACTTGAAGAATCATTCTGGGGTGGTCGTTCCGACGGGAAACTAGAATTACCTGAAGGCGCCTATGAAGTGAAAGTAACCGGCGATGCGAAGCGCACATCGATTACTCTGTTCCGTGACCGAGAAGCGTTAAGTGCGGACGAAGTGATGCAAATTTTTGCACCGTTTGCTGCTGAAATTCGCACCCAAAGTGGCGTATAATATCGCCACTTTAATTCGCTAACTGTTCGGAGATACAGCTGCTCATGGAAAAACGTACTGAATTGTATCGGGGTAAGGCCAAGACCGTATTTACCACGGATAACCCTGAACGCTTAATTCTTCAGTTCCGCAACGATACCTCAGCCTTTGATGGTGAGAAAGTTGAGCAGCTGGATCGCAAAGGTATGGTGAACAATAAGTTCAACAACTTCATCATGGCGAAGCTTGAAGATGCAGGCATTCCAACTCAATTGGATCAAGTATTGAGCGATACGGAAACATTGGTTAAAAAGCTAGCGATGATTCCAGTTGAATGCGTTATTCGGAATTATGCGGCAGGTTCTTTAGTGCGCCGTTTAGGAGTAACCGAAGGGCAGGAGTTGAATCCACCAACGTTCGAACAGTTTTTGAAAAACGATGCGCTACATGACCCAATGATCAACGAATCTCTGGCAATCAGTTTCGGGTGGGCAACCGCTGAGCAGTTGGCACAAATGAAGGCGCTTACTTTCAAAGTAAACGACGTACTGAAAAAGTTGTTTGACGACGCTGGTATGTTGTTGGTTGATTTTAAACTTGAATTTGGTGTCGACGGCGATGGCAATATTGTCTTGGGCGATGAGTTTAGTCCAGATGGTTGCCGTTTGTGGGACAAAGAAACGCGTAAAAAGCTTGATAAAGATCGGTTCCGTCAAGGTCTAGGCGGTGTTGTTGAAGCTTATGAAGAGGTGGCTGCACGGTTGGGCGTTCCGCTTTAATCGTCACGCCAATCATCGTCATCTGAATCATCTTGATGCCGTTGCTGTTTATCTTTCAGCGACGGCATTTTTATATGTGCGGTATGTTTTAACAGCATTAAATTACCGACAATAATGCCAACCGCAAGTAAAATCATTAACCAAACCATATATCACCTGATGTGATATCTGCATTGCAGATACTGTCAATATAACGATGCTTAATTTCAGCCAGTTGCTCAATGACGTATTCGCGCCCAGCTACATCATACTTGGTTAGTACGTTGGTAAGCTGCTCAACGTTTATCTCCGCGTGTGCTTGGTTAGCCAGATGTTGTTGGCTAAGATGCCAAGGCTCGGCTGCAACGCCGCCTTGATAGCGTGCATATGGGAAGAAAAAACCAAAATCGCGAGCATGTTTTATTAACCATTGATGTAGCTCATAACACGGCCCAGATTCTTGGTACTCTGCCGGAATTAATTCGAGTTTGCGCTCACCGGTGGAAAATGGCGTCGGATCGTACACATCAAAGTCAGTACCCCAATGATGTCGAGAAGCGCCGGGTAGCGCTGACCAAGTTAATATCGCTTCAATTTTTTCACCTACCGAGAGGTTTGTCGCATCGAGTAACTCGCCGCGATCATTATACAGCGGCGCTTCGCCATTGAATTTTCGGTTCCAAATGGTGCGTTGACGCTCAAAATCACGAAAAGCAGAAGCAATTGCCATGGTTATTCCAGCGTCGGCTGCAGCGTCGCGCATGGCAATATAAGCTTGCGCAACGGGTTCCTGTAGGCGCACACCATCGCGTTCACCTGCGATCTGTTCGGTATGGTTAGAGTTAATACCGTACAACTGCTCAAGGGTTAACATAATAGGTTCTCAAGGACTTTTTCGTAAACTCGCGTCAATGTATCTAAATCCTCTTCGCTGACACATTCATTCACTTTATGAATTGTGGCGTTCACTGGCCCTAACTCGATGACTTGGGCTCCTGTTGGCGCAATAAAGCGACCATCCGAGGTGCCGCCAGCAGTGGATAACTCTGGAAGTCGGCCGGTAAATTCCGCGATAGCCTTCACCGTCGCATCAACCAATTCACCGGATTCGGTTAAAAACGGCTCGCCATTGAGTTTCCACGTTAACGAATAGTCTAAATTGTGGTGCTCAACAATGTCGATGACGCGCTGTTTAAGTTGTTCTGAGGTTGATTCCGTACTGAAACGAAAATTGAACTGAACATGCAGTTCGCCAGGAATAACGTTGCCAGCGCCAGTTCCTGCTTGAATATTGGAAATTTGAAAACTGGTTGGTGGAAACGAATCGTTACCGTCATCCCAATGCGAATGCGCTAGCTCGGCTAAAGCCGATGATGCCATATGTATTGGATTTTCAGCTAAATGGGGGTAGGCAACGTGCCCTTGAATACCAAACACGATTAAATCTCCGGTAAGGCTACCACGGCGACCATTTTTGACCACATCACCAAGTTCCGCTGTACTCGATGGTTCGCCAACCAGACACCAAGTTATTTTTTCTTGCCGTGCTTCAAGCGTTTCGACGACTTTCGGCGTACCGTTTATAAAAGGGCCTTCTTCGTCACTGGTGATAAGAAATGCAATACTGCCTTTATGATTCGGGTGGCTTGCGACAAACCGTTCAGTGGCAACCACCATCGCCGCCAAGCTGCCCTTCATATCAGCGGCGCCACGGCCGTATATATAGCCGTCTTTTCGCGTCGCCGAGAATGGTGGATAGATCCAAGCATGTTCGGCTCCTGCAGGTACCACGTCGGTGTGGCCGGCGAAACAAAACACGGGTCCATCGGTACCCCGACGAGCCCATAAATTCGTTGTATCTTCAAACACCATGGTTTCTAATCGAAAGCCGAGCTGCGCCAGACGTTGACCAATAAGTTCTTGGCAGCCTTCGTCATTTGGCGTAACCGATGGGCGTTGGATTAACTCACAGGTGAGGGCAACTGTATCCACTAGCGCTGCTCCAATGCAGACTGCCACAGCTTTTCATTAAAGCCCGCAGATAACGTACCATGACAATCCAATAGGGGGCGTTTCATTAGCGTTGGGTGCTCTTGCAATAGGCGCACCGCATCCTCGTTGGTCGCTATTTGTTGTTGCTCAGCACTGAGTTGCCGCCATGCCGTACTGCGTTTGTTAATAACGGTATCGCTACCAAGTTGCTCTAGCCAAACAGCAATAGTACTCGTTGGAACTGGCTCAGCGCGCACATCATGGAAATGAAACGTAACCTGTTGTTGCTCGAGCCATTTGCGTGCTTTGCGAACCGTATCGCAATTAGGAATACCGTAAACTGTAATACTCATGTGTCGATTTTCTCTTTCTTGTAAAACATCTGTAGGCGCATTGTGACAAAGCCGCTGTGAATTCTCCACAATTTATGTGGATAACTCTGTGAGTTAGCTGCAGTGAAGTATGTAACGTGATGAATTATATAGATATTTTGTAATGATTGATTTCCGTACAGTTGGCTAGAAAAACCGTTTTTCGTTATTCGATCGCTGCGCTTGTCGTTATTCGAAAAAACAGACACACTACAACGATTAACGATTAACGATTAACGATTAACGATTAACGAATAACGCACTTATGAACTTATTTAAATTAATGAAAGATGGCCAGCATTACGCCAACATTTGGCCTCGGCACGCCGTTGTCGCTGCAATGACCGAGAGCCGAGTGGTGCCTGCGGTGCAATTTGCAGCTCGGTGGATGCCGGCTCTGGCGGTGATTAATCTTGCGGTGCAATGGCAGTGGCAGGGACACATGCTGGTGCCGCAGGCGTTGGTCACGTCGTTATTCCTACTGTCGTTGCCGTTTCAAGGTTGGTTTTGGCTTGGACGCCGCGCAAATACGAAGTTAGATCCGCGCTTGAAGCATTGGTATGGTGACTTGGCGAAAAAACTGAAGGTGCAACCGCAGGCGCAGCCGACCTATATGGATTTAGCAAAAATATTAAAAAAAGCACTCCAAGAACTGCCGCCAGACGAGCATTAACCTGGCGGCAAGATTACTTAAATAGAGAACGAACTCCAAATTGGCGCATGATCAGACGGTTTCTCGATGCCACGTAGTTCGTAGTCAATGCCGCTATCATTACAAACCGCTGCTAGCTTTTTTGTTGCCAAAATGAGATCGATTCGTAGTCCTCGGTTGTCGTCAAAGCCCCGTGAACGATAATCGAACCAGCTATATTGATCGGTTACTTCTGGGTGTTGCTGACGATAGGTGTCAATTAATCCCCAATCTAGCAGCGTATTCAGCCACACGCGCTCTTCTGGAAGGAAGCTACATTTGCCGGTACGCAACCAACGTTTTGCGTTGTCGTCACCAATACCGATGTCACAATCCTGGTGCGAAATATTCATATCACCCATAACAACAACCGACTGTTCGCTGTCGAGCTCATTATTCAGGTAATTCATCAAGTCAGCATAGAACTTTTCTTTAGCTGGGAATTTTAGCGGGTGGTCACGACTTTCACCTTGCGGAAAATAACCGTTTAATACGCGCACGCGCTCGCCACTATCAGTAATATAGTCACCCATAATCATTCGACGTTGGGCTTCCTCACCATCGTTTGGAAAACCAAACGTTGGATTTTCTAACGGCTTTTTACTTAACAGCGCCACACCATAATGGCCTTTTTGACCGTGAAAAATCACGTGGTAGCCCATCGCCTCAACATCTGCGAGCGGAAACTGTTCGTCGTGAACCTTGGTTTCTTGCAATCCAATCACATCGGGTTGATGCTTCTGAATGAGCGCTTCAAGCTGATGTAAGCGCGCGCGAATACCATTAATGTTGAATGAAATGACTTTCATTTTTACTCTCTTGAATTCGTTTAGGTCAATTTTAACAAAGGAAATTCGGTAAGTGCGGCAAGCATATCAGATTGCCACAATCGAGGCGACAAGAGCTGTTTAACGTGCGCTTTTTCGATATACTCAGACCATATAACACGTTGTACGAGCAAGGAATACAGAGAACATGACCACCGATTGGTTGACCATTAAGGCAGGGCGCGACGCTTGGTTACATATTCAAGATAACGGCTTAAACGCAGATGATATTGGCTTATTGTTAGGCGCTTCTGGTGGTCCTAAGTGGTTTGTTTTGCAGGGCATTGATCGTTATTTGTTCGGTGACTTTTTCAGCCAGCGCACGCAACCGCTCGATATGCTGGGAACTTCCGCTGGGGCTTGGCGTTTTGCAAGTTTAGGGCAAGCTGATCCGGTGGCCGCAAGCGATTTATTCTGCCGGTTGTATCGCCAACAAACTTACAGTGCGAAACCTGATGTGCGCGAAATTACCGATGAAGCCATCAAATTGTTGCATGAATATGTTCCTGATGCCGCAGTGATTGACTTGTTGCAGCAAGATAAATATAGACATCATTGGATTGTCACTCGGTGTCGTGGTTTAACTGGTACCAACGGACGTCGGCAAATTGCTGGATTACTTGGGTCTGCGGCTGCCAATGCCATGAGTCGTCGGCATTTGGGGCGTTTTTATGATCGGGTAATTATGCACCATCCGCAGTCCACCGTTGAATTTGCTAAAGGTTGGCAAGATATTCCGACTTATACGGTGCCTCTTAGTCAGGAAAATTTTAAACAAGCGCTATTGGCTACCGGCTCGATTCCGATGGTTCTGGAAGGGGTGATGGATATCGCGGGTGCGCCGCCTGGAATGTACCGCGATGGAGGCATCACCGATTATCACTTTGATCTCGATTTTAGTGCGGTGAATGGGTTGGTGCTGTATCCGCATTTTTACCATCAAGTAGTACCAGGCTGGTTTGATAAAAGCCTGAAATGGCGACGCACGCGCGGGAAACAGTGGCCGAATGTGATCCTTATGTCACCGTCACCCGAATTTATTGCGTCATTACCATATGGCAAGATTCCGGATCGCACCGATTTCGCTAAACTAAGTGTTGAAGACCGCTTTAAGTATTGGCAACAAGCGGTTGAGCACGGCCATCGTATGGCCGATCAATTGCGTGAGTGGATAGAGTCGGGCGAGATTCGTCAAAAAGTTCAATTGTGGACATAAATGTGTACATAAGGGAGTAGTAAGCATGCGTTTTCAAGGTAGTCCTAAGTTTAGTCATGCACAAACCGATAGAATTGGCGTACTCGTTACCAATCTTGGTACGCCGGATGAACCCACGACGCCTGCGCTACGCCGTTACCTACGCGAATTTCTCTCAGATCCCCGAGTGGTCGAAGTACCGCGTTTACTGTGGTGGTTAATTTTAAACGGTATTATTTTACGAATTCGCCCACGTCGTTCTGCGGCTGCATACAAAACGGTCTGGACAGAGCGAGGTTCGCCGCTTTTATTTCATACGCAAGATCAGCAGCAGGCGTTGCAAGCGAAGTTAGCTGAGCGATATGGCGATGATGTGGTGGTTGAGTATGCGATGCGTTATGGCAATCCATCCATTGCCTCAGGCCTACAAAAATTGTTTGATGCTGGTGTTCGTAAGCTGGTGGTATTGCCGCTTTACCCGCAGTACTCGGCCGCAACTACCGGTTCAACCTTTGATGCTATCAGTCAAGATTTCAACAAGCGTCGATGGCTTCCTGATTTTCGCTTTGTTGGGCATTATCACGATGAGCCCAAATATATTGCTGCAGTAGTCGATAGTATTCGAAAATTTTGGGAGACGCATGGTAAGCCAGAGAAGCTCATTCTAAGTTATCACGGCGTGCCGCTTCGATATTTGCATGATGGCGATCCTTATCACTGTGAATGCCATAAGACCTCGCGCTTAATCGCCGAGCAATTAGGTCTTGAAAAACACGAATATATGACCACGTTTCAATCACGATTTGGTCGTGAAGAGTGGCTACAACCGTATACTGATGCTACTTTAAAAGCATTACCAGAGCAGGGAATTAAGCGTGTTCAGGTTGTTTGCCCTGGGTTTAGTGCCGATTGTTTAGAAACAATTGAAGAAATTGGCGAGGAAAATCGCGAGTATTTCATGGAAGCCGGCGGTATCGACTACGCTTATATTCCAGCTTTGAATGCACAGCCAGCTCATATTGATGCGCTCGCTGATATTATCGATAAGCAGTTGCATGGCTGGCAATTAACTCACGATGAGGCGCAACGCGCCGAACGCGCCACTGCATTGGAGGCGAAGCATGAGTGATAAGGTAGACAAATCCGATGATAAGCAAGCGGAACATGAGCGCGAGCGCGTGTTTCAAATTTCCGCTAACCGTGGGCGTTCTCGACATAAATTGCGCTATGTTGAGAGTTCGGTCAGTGACACCGGCGATTGTCGCTTATGTGTAGGGGCGTTGAGCCCCGACGAGGAATCTTCAGCATTACCGGACGATTCGACGACGGTTAAAGACGATAACAAGGATGCTACTAGTAAACCATGACCGAGGCGCCTGAAGGCCGATTTGCAACCGCTATACAGCCGTTACTAGCTGAACACCCAAAGCAAAGTGGTGTGGTGCCGCTAATTAATGCTCGTGAAGCATTTGCAGCACGGGTTGTGTTAGCTCGCCACGCGCAATATACCCTAGATATTCAATATTATATTTGGCGTAACGATCGTACCGGTACGTTACTGTTTGAGGCCCTACATGAAGCGGCTGAGCGTGGTGTAAACGTGCGATTGCTGCTGGATGACCACAACACTGCTGGCTTAGATGCGGTGTTGATTGGCTTACAAAGCCATCCAAATATTCAAATTCGTCTTTATAATCCGCTGAAGCTTCGTCGCCCGCGATTTCTTAATTATTTCTTTGATTTTGCTCGGGTTAATCGCCGCATGCACAACAAAGCCTTTATTGCTGATCAACAGGTTTTGATTAGTGGTGGTCGTAATATTGGTGATGAATATTTTGGTGCGCACGATGATATGATTTTTGCCGATCTCGATGCGCTGATGATTGGTCCGGTAGTAAAGCAGGCCCAACAAGAATTTGAGAAATATTGGAATAGCGCCTCAGCGGTTCCACTCAGTCAATTGTTCACGTTAACGAAGCCACAAAGTTTGACGAAATTGGAGCAACGCGCGAGCGTGATTGAAGCCGACCCTAGCGCACGGCAATACATAGAAGCCATTCGTGAATTACCGTTTGTGCAAGATTTTTTGACCCAAACGTTAGACTTTGTCTGGGCTGACGTTCGGTTGATGTCGGATAGTCCAACTAAAACGTTAGGTTTAGCACAGCAGCAACACTTGCTGGCTTACCAACTTCAGCAAGCAATCGGCAATCCGCAACACTGTGTGAAGTTGGTTTCGCCTTACTTTGTGCCGACAAAGACCGGTGTCGCACAATTGTGTGAACTAGCGGCTAGCGGTGTCGATATCACCATCTTAACTAATTCGTTAGAGGCAACCGATGTCGCTGTTGTTCACGCAGGGTATGCCAAATGGCGCAAAGCGTTAATTACGGCGGGCATTAAACTCTATGAAGTGCAAAAGGTATCGCCACTTGCGCGTAAACAAGAGCGTAAATTGCGGCGTCAGCGTCTGAAAGGTAAAGAGCGATTCGGTACCTCAGCATCTAGCCTGCACGCAAAAACCTTCAGTGTTGATAAAGAGCGAGTTTTTTTAGGTTCTTTTAACTTTGATCCGCGATCGATAGCGCTCAACACCGAACTTGGATTTATTATTCACAGCGCCGCACTCGCGCAAAAAATTGATCAAGCGTTTCGCGATACCGTACCTAATTATGCGTATCGTGTTGATCTTGATAAACAAGGTAAACTCTACTGGGAAGAGCGGTTAGGTCCACGAATAACTCGCTATCATTTTGAACCTGGCGTATCGTGGTGGCGTCGATTAGGCATGAAAACGCTGGCATTACTACCAATTGACTGGTTGCTTTAATTGGCGATAGCAAAATAGCCAGCAAACAAGGAGTCGTCTATGCATTTAACCTTTCTAGGCGGTTGTGAAACGGTTACTGGTTCGAAGTACTTACTTGAAACAGATACAACACGCGTGTTGGTAGATTGCGGTATGTATCAGGGCTACAAGTGGCTGCGTCGACGCAATTGGCAGCCTTTGCCAATGGGCATTCAAGATGTTGATGCAATTGTACTAACGCATGCACACCTCGATCATTCAGGGTTTATTCCTGTACTCTACAAACATGGTTATCGAGGTCCTGTTTTTACCCACCATGCGACGGCTAGATTATGTGGCTTGTTGTGGCCGGATAGCGGAAAAATTCAAGAAGAGGATGCGAAGTTCTACGGTCGCCATAAGTTAAGTCGCCACGAAAATCCTGAACCCTTGTATGATGAAGCCACTGCAGAGGCCGCTTTAAAGTTGCTCCATCCAATTGATTTTAAGCAACAGTTTGCAGTTGGCGATATTGAGTTTTCGTTATATCCGATGGGGCATATTCTCGGCGCTGCAAGTATTGTTGCCGAGCATAAAGGTAAACGAATCGGGTTTAGTGGTGATATCGGTCGCCCTAACGATATCTTGATGAAACCGCCGGAGCCAATGCCGTCGGTGGACATACTGTTGGTTGAGTCAACCTATGGTGACCGTCGTCATGAGGCAGACGACCCGTGGGAGCAACTTGCAGAGGTAGTGAATGAAACGGCGGCAAGCGGCGGCGTATTACTTATCCCAAGTTTTGCAGTAGGGCGCGCCCAATTACTTCAGCATATGCTGGTTAGCTTAATGGCTGAGCGAAAAATACCGCGAATGCCGATTTTCTTAGATAGTCCGATGGCGATAAAAGCCTCCGATATTTATGGTGATTATCATCAGTTTCATCGTTTAACGGCTGAGCAATGTCAAGCTGCCGAACAACAAGTAATTTATACCCCGCATGTTGAAGATTCAAAGGCGATTGCGAAGCAACATGGGCCACATATCATTATTGCTGGTAGTGGTATGGCTACGGGCGGGCGCATCTTACACCACTTTAAACATTGGTTGGGTGATCATCGCGCGACTGTTCTGTTTTCTGGCCATCAAGCGGGGGGAACGCGCGGTGCCAAGATGGAACAGGGCGTCGAACGTATTAAAGTGCATGGTGAGTGGCTTCCGGTTAAAGCACGGATCCGCAGCCTTGATGGCTTATCTGGCCACGCTGACTATCAAGAAATAGGCGATTGGCTGCATAGCTCGCCATTGCCACCTGATCTACAGGTGTACTTAGTTCATGGCGAACCAGACTCATTAGAAGCGATGTCAGATTTTCTCAAACAAACCACATCATACGACGTCAATATCGCTGACTATATGGGCGTTATCCACTTTTAATTTCAACGAGTAATAGCTACACAAATAACATTACAATGGCGGCAGTCAATGCCGCCATAATCACATTTAAAACCATACCTTCACGTACCATCATCTTGATTGTCAGCCGTTCCGACGCAAATACGATCGAGTTCGGAGGTGTGGCTACCGGTAAACAAAACGCGCAGCTACAAGCAATAGCCGCTGGAATCATAAGCAACTCTGGAGGTAAGTTCAGCGCGCCTGCAGCAGCTGCCAACACCGGCATAAGCAGCGTTGCGGTGGCCGTATTTGACGTGACCTCGGTAAGAAAACTAACGGAAATGGCTAACAGGAATACTAAAAGCCAGGTCGGGAGGCCCGCCAGACCCACCAAACCATCGCCAATAATTTGGCTTAATCCACTACTGACAAAGCCCTGTGCGAGTGCAATACCTCCGGCGAAAAGTAATAGAATACCCCAAGGAATCGACACCGCATCGCGCCACTCTAACAATGAAACACCGTATTTATCGTGCCAAATAAACAGCGCTAAAACGCCCATGGACGCAACGGTTGCATCGCCCATGGTGCCTAAGCCGAGCGCCTCGGACCAGCCGCCGAATGGCGCCGTGCGCGTCATCCATAGCAGGATAACCATGCCAAAAATAAGCAACACACGTTTTTCCGCACTACGAATTGGGCCACTTTCGGCGATTTCGAGATGAGCCTCTGAGGTTAATCCTCGCGTTAACCACCAGGCCATAACTGGAATACCAATGATGACAAGCGGTAGTCCAATTTGCATCCATCGCATAAAGCCAAAACTGGTGCCGGTATAACTCTCGTAAACCGAGGCAAAAATTAAATTTGGTGGGGTACCAATCAATGTCGCGATACCACCTACTGACGCTGAATAAGCGAGTCCGAGTAGCAGTGCACGTTGAAATTTGTGATCGGGGCTCGCGTCAGCCAGTGCCAACGCAACAGGTAATAATGCAAGTACTGCGGCCGTATTTGAGATCCACATCGACAAAAAAGCAGTAGCTATCATAAAGGCAAATATCATGCGGCGGGCGCTGCTGTTGCCGAGTTTACGAACTAAACTCAAAGCGATTCGTTTGTGTACACCGCTTAATTCGACAGCTTTGGCCAACATGAACGCTGCCATGAAGAGCAGAATAATCGGGTTACCAAGTGCCGCAGAGACCTCGTTAGCACTTGCAATACCGCCAAGTGGTAACAGTACAAAGGGTAGCAGTGACGTGGCTGGAAGCGAAATGGTTTCAGTTATCCACCACCAAGCAACCCAAACCGTGGTTGCTAACGTCCATGCCGCGGCGGTAGGCATGCCAAATAGGAAATGAGCCAACAAGTAAGATAAAACCGCAGCAATTGGGCCAGCAATTCGGTGAAACATAGTCTGTAGTGCTCCAGGAAGTTTCGAAATAGGCTATCAGAGTTGCCGCAGATTTGAAATTTTTCCTCTTAGCGCATAGGGTTAAATAACAAAAATCAAAGGGAGTGAGTACGCATGTCGAACACAAAAGCGAAATGGAACTCCGCAATTTTAGTGCCGGTTTTTATACCAGCCGTTGCAGTGATTGCGTTGTTAGTCATCGGTACATTGAGTAGTCCCGAACTTGCCGGTGAATTGTTCAGTGATGTATTAGCATGGATAACCAAGGATTTCGGTTGGTTCTACATGTTGGCTGTTGCCATATTTTTGGTTTTTATTGTGGTTGTTGCCATCTCCAAATGGGGACGTATTAAATTGGGCCCAGACCATGCAGAGCCGGAATACAGTTTCCCCGCGTGGTTCGCCATGCTGTTTTCGGCCGGCTACGGTATTGCCTTACTTTTCTTCGGTGTAGCCGAGCCAGTGCTGCACTATGCGAGCCCACCAGTAGGTGCGGCGCAAACCGTCGATTCGGCGAAGCAAGCCATGCAGATTGCATACTTCCATTGGGGCTTTCATATTTGGGCAATCTATGGTCTGGTGGGATTGGTACTTGCTTATTTTTCTTTCCGTCATGGCCTTCCACTGTCGATGCGTTCAACGCTCTACCCAATGATTGGTGAAAAGATTCATGGTCCAATGGGTCACGCTGTTGATACCTTTGCGATTCTTGGCACCATGTTCGGCATCGCGACGACGCTTGGTTTATCGGTGATTCAAATTAATGCGGGGCTCAACTACTTGTGGCCCGAAATACCTGTGAATACGACGGTCCAACTGATTGCGATTGCGGTGATTACGGTGTTTGCGATTATGTCGGTGGTTGCTGGCTTAGATAAAGGTATCAAACGGTTATCGTACGTGAATATGACGCTTGTGCTGTTTATCTTATTGTTTGTATTTTTTGCCGGCCCAACGGTTCATATTTTAGAAACCTATCTACAGAATACTGGCTCGTATTTAAACAATATTGTGGAGCGTACCTTTAACCTTCAAGCTTATTCGCGTAGCGACTGGATTGGTAATTGGACCTTGTTTATTTTCGGTTGGACTATTGCTTGGGCACCATTCGTCGGCCTCTTTATCGCGAAAATTAGCCGCGGTCGCACGATTCGTCAATTTGTATTCGGTGTCATGTTTGTCCCAACCATGTTTACGTTCTTCTGGTTTAGCGTGTTTGGTGATACCGCGCTAAACATGATTATGAATGAAGGCTACACAGCGCTAATAACCGAAGTTCAAAATGATGAGGCAATTGCCTTGTTTAAGCTCTATGAACGGTTACCGTGGACGAATATTCTATCTTTTGCCACGGTGGTCTTGATTGTCACGTTTTTCGTCACTTCATCAGACTCAGGCTCACTGGTTATTGATTCACTTGCGTCGGGCGGTATTGCCGACACGCCGGTATGGCAACGCGTGTTTTGGGCCAGTGCCGAAGGCGTGGTGGCGGGGGTGCTATTGCTAGCTGGTGGACTTGGCGCATTGCAAACCGCTTCGATTACTAGTGCGTTACCGTTTGCGGTCATTATTTTAATTGCTGCGTTTGGTATGTGGCGGGCGCTGGTAATAGAAGGGCATCAATATGCGAGCTTAAAAACCGCTATGCGAACCCATCGTCGAGGCGTGCACGCAGGCCCTTCGTATTGGAAGAAACGCCTAGCTGGGGTTGTTGACTTCCCCCGTCAGACAGAAGTGCGCGAGTTTGTTGAGCATACGGTTATGGAATGCCTTGGCGATGTAGCGAAAGAACTTGGCACCAAAGACTGGGAAACGGAAACCGCATTCGACGCTGATCATGTTCGTGCAATACTTACCATTCGTCGACAAGATGAAGTTGATTTCAGTTATGAAGTGCGCATGCGCGCTTATCAGCGTCCGCAGTTTGCGATAACCGACAAGCGCGATAAACGAGATACTGAATATTATCGTGCTGAGGTGTTCTTACGCCAAGGTGGACAAGCTTATGATCTGTATGGCTATGAGCCAAATGACATCATTAACGATGTGATTAACCAGTTCGAGAATTACTTACAGTTTATGCATATTTCACCGGGTAGCTTACCGTGGGATCTTGAGCAGCATGACGATGACCTGAAATAATTGATTAAGTCAGGTCATGGTTTTGGATAAATATTAATAAATCGGCAAGTGGCATTGGGCGAGCAAAATAAAAACCTTGCCCATAGCCACAGCCGAATTGTTTTAATAAAGCAATCTGTTCTTTTGTTTCAACGCCTTCAGCAATGACTTCTAGGCCAACCTGTTTGGCCATGTTAATGATGCCTTGCGTAATGACTTGGTCGCTTAATGATTGCTCGAGCTCTTTAATGAACGCCCGATCAATCTTTAACTTGCTTACCGGTAAAGTTTTCAGATAACTCAAGCCAGAAAATCCAGTACCAAAGTCGTCAATTGCGACACGAATACCGCGTTCTCGCAGACGCTCGAGTACACTGATGGCATTATTAGTGTTTTCCATCAAGATGCTCTCAGTGAGCTCGAGCTCCAACATTTCAGGAGATGTTTGTGTCTCTTTAAGAACGGTCTCGATTTGCTCGAAGAAATTCGCTCGGTGGAACTGCAGTGCCGACAAGTTCACGGCAACACGTTGGATTCCGGCAGCATGTAGCATTTGCATATCGTGACAGGCTTGTTTCAAAGCCCAAGCTCCCGCCGGAATAATTTGCCCTGTCGACTCTGCTAAGGGAATAAATTCAAGCGGTGAAATGGCGGTTCCATCATCAAGAAACCAGCGCATCAGCGCCTCGACCGAGACTATCTTGCCTGAACTAAAGTCAATAATAGGCTGGTAGTAGAGTTGCAATGATTCACTATCGATAGCCTGTTGCAACTGGCTACGTAAAATAATGTCGGACGCAGACATGGATTTGCGCTGTTGACTATAAAATTGCCAATGATTGCGACCTTGTTGTTTCGCCTGAGCCAGGGCGACATCTGCTTGTTGGATTAGACTCAATGCATCTTTGTCACTTGGTTTGTATACGGTCACGCCGATACTGGCGGTTAAATATATTTTCTGCTTGCCAATCGTATAGGGTTCATCGATAAAATCCATGACTTCAGCAACCAAGGCTTCAAGCTGCGGAATTGACTCGCAACGGTTCGTGGCAAGTACGAATTCGTCACCACTGAAACGCGCAAGAATATCTGGTTGTTTAATGTGGTGTTGCAGACGCGCGGCGACGTGCTGCAAAATTTCATCGCCAACTTGTAAACCAAGACTATCATTGACAGGTTTAAAGCCGTCTAAATCGATAAACAGAACAGCGAGTAGTTGTTCCGAAGGCGAACTTTGCTGCTGCCGTACAAAGTGCGTTAACTCACTTTCAAATGCAGCACGATTGAACAAGCCCGTCAGGTTATCATGGCGCGCCTGATAATTGAGTTGTTGCTCTTGCTCTTTAATTTGTGTGATATCTCTACCGATACCGAACGTACCTAAAACATCGCCACCAATAATGATTGGCAGATTCGTAATGTCAAAAATCTTTCTCGTTTTAGTAACATAGGTAATTACTTCTGCTTCATAACGATGACTTTGTCCCGTTTGAATAATCTCGTTAAAGATTGGCAGAATGCGAGCATATTCATGGTCGTCTAAAAACGCCCTAAAGTGCATATCAAGTAATTGTTCACGAGTCACCTCAACTTGTTCACAAAAAGCATCGTTTACATGAGTGAACTTACCTTCGCAATCAAGTGAAAATACCGGATCTGGGTGCTGACTAAACAAACTGCGATAGCGTTGCTCGTTTACTGACAGCTCTTGGCGTTGCTTGCGTAAATGTTTTTGAGTGAGTGTGATTTTGTGACTGTGGTGGCGTAATGCACGATTTTGTTCAAACATCAGAACAAACGCGAGACTGAACAATAAACCAAGGCTAACAATTGCGGTTCGCATATTGGCGGCGTAAGAAAGCTCTTTAAACTCATAGAGCGTTGCGTGAAGTTCTAGCTCCGGTCCGTGCGGTAATGGAAGAATCGTTGATGCGAGCGCCAATTCATTTTCATGGGTCGGTTTATTATCTTCAAAGCTACGCTCTGCTTGCTCTGAAAGCCGAGTATAGACCTTGATACTATCATTCGTAAGGCGAGTAGCCGGATTCATCATTTGATTCAGATCGAATACAGCTAACAAATAGCGCATGTCGTCAACCACATCGGCGATTGGCAAAATCATGAGCGCAACCGCCGGTGCTTCTGATTGCATGAATTGCAACTCAGGAATCATAAAGTTTGTTTTAATGTGGTGCTGCACCAACCAATTTTGCACTTCGGGCATCGCGAGCACTTCAAGACTCGGCATGCGGCTGTCGGGACGATCTTCCGTCCATAACGTTCTCATATTGGTATCGAGTGCGGATAAACTCAGCAAATGAGGGATATCTCGAAGATAGGCTTGGACATCGGCGCGTCGATCAAACTCGAAATTTTTACTGGCCGCTTGCTCCCAACGCTCTGTCATTCGGCTCATCAATTGCACATTCACCATGGCCATGGTACTGCGAGCACTTGCCAGCCTGACCACTTCACGCTCGGCTTGTTGTTGAATTTCCTTGAGGCTAGCGTATCCCATAAAATACCAAGCCACGCTAGTTAGGAATACGGTCATAAAGCCAATAGCCATGGCTTGCTTTCCAGGTAAAGCAGAAGCAAACCTTTCTTGCCTTGAAAGCAAACTGTAGCCAACCCCCAAAAACAAAAGTAACACGGCTGCTACACTCGTAATATCTGGATGCGGGCCGAGAAGCATAAAACCGTTCGGATTGACATGCAGAGCAAGCATGATCACCGCTGAAACAGTTACCACAGCCGAAGATACGCGCATCCAGATGCGTTGTATCGGATGCTTCGGGTTCATCGCCAGCATGACACCAAGTACGATGAATAAAAGAATCATAGGCAAGTAGAGGGCGGCTTCGTACTCGCTTAACCACGACATGTAGAAGATGTCATGCAAGCTCGTGTTGACCAATAAGCTGTGGAGAGCGGCAACAATGATAATACCTGCACCCAGCCACTGTAATTGATAACGTTTAAATAATAGGCCGGCGATAGCAATGCCAATCGCGATACAGATGAGCGATGAGTTATTGGATAGCATCCGTTCAAACAGGCTTTGCGGCTCGACAATCGCGTTCATGACTAGACCGAGCAGGCCTATTGTTAAGGTCGCTACCAGCGTTGTAAATAGTGTTGCCGAAACAACAAAAGGGTTGATCCGTATTTTCGACAAGAGACTTCGTGCCTTACATTTTTATTAAATTATTATGAAGCCACTATAGGAGAGTTTTAATCTCACCGTCAACAGGCATCGTAGTGCATTAATAAACGATGTTGGCTAGGTCCCATAAAATCATTGATTTGTTTAATATCTTTGAAGCCTAATTGGCGATACAAATGAATAGCGCCGTGGTTATTAGGAGAGACGGTTAACGCTAATCGAGAAAATTCACGCGTATGGTTGTGTACATTAGCAATGAGCGACTGCATTAGTTGTCGTCCAACACCTTGTCCGCGCGCTACTTTGTCGACGAGTACCGACATAATCCATAAGGTTTTATCCGAGCCTGGCGCGGCCAAAACGTAACCGACAACGATGTTGTCGCTTTCAGCGACAAGAAACCATTGCGGCCATTGCGCCAAGGCTTGATAAAACAGCGGAGCAGGGTAGCCCTCGTCCGCATAAGTGCTGCTTTCGAGGGCTGCAAGTTGCGCTACATCGGTTGCTGTAGCCGGGCGAACAGCTGCCGCCATTATTGCGTAAACTGCACGCTAAAGGTTACTGGAACGCTGTAATCGATGCGAGAAAGCCCTGCAATCTCGCGCAGTTTGTCGATACCAGCAACTAGATTAAATGCTTTGGCATCAATAATAACAGGCTGCGTTGTCGTCGCTAGAAATCGATCTGTAGCAAGACGCGTTACCTGCAAATAGGAACTGACGGTTTCGCTCTCGCCGGCGATATACACATCGAGTTCAACAGCAATCGGTACAGAATCGCCGATTGACATTGCCATCAACACATCATCTTCTAATTTTGCTGTTGCAGTAACCACTGAATATTCGGTCGATTGGAATAAATGCTCGAGCATTCGTTCGTTTCGAATAGGAATTTGGGTATCTAAGCTAACCACAGGAATTTCAATGCTAACCTGGTTATCCTCCCAGGAGCCCTGTAAATCGGTAAAACGATGAGTTTCTGCCACATGATCATTTTTAACCGATACAAAGTTGAGTACAGAGCTTTCACTGTCAAGTTGCCAAGTATCAGCGCGTGCCGTTTGGGTAACCGTTGTAGTAAATAACGCGGCTGTACATAAAGCAGTTAACAAAATATTTTTAATAGACATACAGTTACTCCTCATGTTGGGCTATAAAAGATAGCATATACATCATTTTTACTCGAGGGACTGACGGAATATTTACCAATCTGGTGTAAGATATTCGTCATAAAAATTAAAACCGACTAGGCCAACCTATGTATACGGATACATTGACAAATTTGTTTAACGAATTTCAGTTTTCTGAGCAGCTACTACGCCCAATTATCGCCACTCTGATATTGGTGACAGCGATAGTGATTATTCGTGCCATATTGTCAAAATTTATCCGCAAGAGTGTTCGTTCAACTGATTTGCGTCGCCGTTGGTTTGTACAAACGCGTAATGCATTATTGTTGTTAATGGTTATCGGTCTGATGCTGATTTGGGCGGAAGAACTGCGTACCCTAGCGCTTGGTATCGTTGCGATAGCAGTAGCTTTTGTGGTGGCTACCAAAGAACTTATTATGTGTTTGACTGGAAGCCTAGTTAAATCAGGGGGCAGTGCATTTAGTATTGGTGATCGTATTCAAATTAAAGAGTTTCGTGGTGATGTGATCGATCAAAACCTATTGACCACAACTATTTTGGAAGTAGGGCCAGGCAAGCACTCACATCAACGTACGGGGCGAATGATCGCCATTCCCAACTCGTTATTTGTTTCTGAACCTGTGGTAAATGAAAGCTATACACACGACTTCGTACTTCATGTATTCACCGTACCGTTCAAACGTGAAGACAACTGGCACGCCGCGCAATCAGCCTTGTTAGAGTCAGCTAACCGTCACTGCGCCGACTATGTTGAACAAGCTCGCCGTTATATGCAGCGGATGAGTGATCATCGCGGTATCGACGTACCATCCGCAGACCCTCGCGTCACTATCTCAGTGCCAGCCGCCGGTGAAATTCATCTTATTATTCGTTTCCCATGTAAATCGGGAATGCGGAGCTTTATGGAGCAGTCCATACTAAACGATGTGTTCCAACACAATGACTTCGCGCCGATTACCAAGCAAAGCAAAACGGAACTTGCTGAGCAATAAGCCTCTCTTCGTCAGATAATTTATGCTTACTAGCGAATGTTATATTGCCTTTCGCTCGAGAGCTTTCTATTCTATGTAAAGTCAATGTGCATATTTAAATGTTTTTAAAATGTTATCTATCTCCCGATAGATACTTCAGGGATAGGTGGTCAGGAAGGGATTCCTTTTATCCTAGCGGTGTCAGAAGGGGTGATTTTGCGCACAATTCGCTTTGTTATAATCGGTGCTAGCTGTTTTTTGTTCACGAGCTGCAGTGAGCTAAGTCCCTCCTGTGACGCGGCACAAGCCAAACGAGAAATTCGTCAGTTAATTTCAGAAAAGTTACCGAGTCATGTTGAATTAACGATGGTTGGTGTCACGACATTGCGAACAAATTATGCAACCGGTGAGGTATTGTGTTCGGCGAAGGTCGAGGTACATGATGCGTATACAAACACTGAGTTGAGTCGTACGGTTGGCTACATGGTGCAATACGATAAAAAGCACCAATTAAAAGTTACGGTGTTTTAATGCTATTTACTATTGATAACGATTTCTTATCCCACCTTTAAAAAATAAATTGTCGACAATGGCGGCGCGTTCTCACTTGGAATTCGTTGAAAATAAGCGTATCATTCACGCGGTTTATAAAATATGTCGACAATCATGACGAATTCACCTCAAAGCCCATTATGGCGGTCGCCCGTCACTTCATCCGATCGACTTCTGCTTGAGATGCAGCGGACTATCGTGGAAGGCGAAATAGCCTCGGGTAGTAAGATTAGCGAGCCTGAACTGGCGCGCAAATTCAACGTGAGTCGCGCCCCTTTGCGCGAAGCGATGGCACGTTTAGAGCGCTGTCATCTGATTGAGCGTATTCCGAATGCGGGCGCGCGGGTAGTGAAACTTTCCACTGAAGGACTTCGTGCACTCTATCAAATTCGTGAAGAACTCGAGGGGTTAGCGTGTCGACTGGCGGCGGAAAATATGGACGATCATGAAATTGAACAATTACGCGGCCTGCTTGACCAACATTTAACGACTCAGCGTGTACGTGAAGGCGAGAGCTATTACCAAGAAGCTGGTGATTTGGATTTTCATTATCGCATTATCATCGGCAGTAAAAACCCATATTTGATTAATATGTTGTGCGACGAGCTTTATTTTCTCGTACGCATGTACCGTGTTCAGCTTGGTATGAACGGGCCACGCGTTTCACGCGCATTTGATGAGCACAAAGCGATTATAAACGCCATTGCGAACCGTGATGGTGAATTGGCGGATCTATTGATGCGCCGCCACATTGCCGCGTCGCGCGGTAATATCGAATTAAAACTGCAACAATTGGGGAAGTAACATGACACAAGTTCAAAGTGCGGGTGCGAAATTCCGCCAAGCTATTGCTGACAATAAGCCACTGCAAATTGTCGGTACCATTAACGCTTATACCGCAATGATGGCCGAGCGCGTGGGTCACCAAGCGCTATACTTGTCAGGTGCAGGTGTTGCGAACGCATCGTTTGGTTTGCCTGATTTGGGTATGACCTCGTTAAATGACGTGTGTGAAGATATTCGCCGCATTACTGGCGCAACTGATGTGCCATTGTTAGTGGACGCAGATACCGGTTGGGGTGGGGCGTTCAACATTGCTCGTACAGTAAAAGAAATGACTCGCGCTGGCGCTGCTGGCTTCCACATTGAAGATCAAGTCGCTCAAAAGCGTTGTGGTCACCGCCCAAACAAAGAGATTGTATCGCAAGCTGAAATGGTAGACCGCGTGAAAGCAGCCGTTGATGCGCGCATTGACGATCAGTTCTACATCATGGCACGCACCGATGCGTTCCAACAAGAAGGGTTGGATGCCGCCATTGAACGCGCACAAGCTTGTGTTGACGCTGGCGCGGACGCTATTTTTGCCGAAGCCGTTCATACCCTTGAACACTATCAAGCGTTCACCAAAGCACTTGATGTGCCAGTACTTGCGAATATCACCGAGTTTGGTGCTACGCCACTGTTTAGCAAAGACGAGTTAGCTGAGGTTGGCATCGAGTTAGTTTTGTATCCGCTAAGTGCTTTCCGGGCCATGAATAAAGCGGCACTCAACGTCTATGAGAGCATTTTGGCAAAGGGTCATCAGAAAGATGTTGTCGATAGTATGCAAACGCGCGCGGAGTTGTATGACTTCCTGAATTATCACGCGTTCGAAGACAAACTCGATCAGTTATTCAAAAAATAAAAAACGTTGTTCGTTATTCGTTATTAGTTAATCGAAAAAGATAACCACGAATAACGAGTAACGGCTAACGATTAACGATTTATATAAGGAGTTAGAGATGGTTGATAAGAAATTAACAGGCGCGGGTTTGCGCGGACAAGTCGCAGGCGAAACAGCACTATGTACCGTTGGTAAAAGCGGTTCAGGCTTAACCTATTACGGTTATGACATTAAAGAATTAGCTGACAAAGTGAGTTTTGAAGAAGTGGCTTACTTGTTGTCGCATGGTGAGTTGCCGAATAAAAAGCAACTGGCTGACTATAAAGCACGCTTGAAAAAGCAGCGTGGTTTGCCACAAGAACTGAAAGATGTGCTTGAGCGCATTCCAGCTGATGCGCACCCGATGGATGTAATGCGTACCGGTTGTTCGTTCTTAGGCAACATTGAGCCCGAAGAAGATTTCAGCCAAGCGGATGCGAAAATTGAGCGCATGTTGGCAGCTTTCCCAAGCATCTTGCTGTACTGGTATCGCTTTAGCCATGAAGGCAAGCGTATCGAGACGCAAACCGACGACGATTCAATTGGCGCGCACTTCTTGCATTTATTGCATGATAAAGCACCATCGAAGTTGCACACTGATGTAATGAACACCTCGCTGATTCTTTATGCAGAGCACGAGTTTAACGCGTCAACTTTCACTGCGCGCGTCTGTGCTTCAACCTTGTCAGACATTTTCTCATGTGTAACCGGCGCAATTGGTTCATTGCGTGGTCCATTGCATGGCGGTGCGAACGAAGCGGCCATGGAATTGATTGAAAACATGAAAGATGCCGATGATGCTGAGAAGACGTTAATGGGCATGCTTGAGCGTAAAGAGAAGATCATGGGCTTCGGGCATGCGATTTACCGTGAATTCGATCCGCGTAACGATATCATCAAAGAATGGTCTGAGAAGCTTTCGAAGGAATTTGGTGATAGCCGTTTATATGATGTATCTGTGCGTTGTGAAGAAGTGATGTGGCGTGAGAAGAAACTGTTCCCGAACGCCGACTTTTTCCATGCTTCGGCTTATCACTACATGGGCATTCCAACCAAGTTGTTTACGCCCATTTTCGTGATGTCGCGTGTCACCGGTTGGACTGCGCACGTGAAGGAGCAGCGCGCGAATAACCGCATTATTCGCCCAAGTGCCGACTATATCGGTCCGGCACCGCGTCCAGTACCTGCTTTGGAAGACCGCTAAGCAGATGAAAAAGAGGCACTTCGGTGCCTCTTTTTGGCTTTCCGATAGAAAACACTGATGTTAATGAAGGGGCATAGCCATGAATACCGAATTTCGTAAACCGCTCCCGGGCACCACGTTACAGTATTACGATACACGTGCCGCGGTAGAAGCGATAAAGCCAGGCGCATATGACGGCCTGCCATACACCTCAAAAATTTTAGCTGAACAGTTAGTGCGTCGCTGTAATCCGGAAGATTTAACCGCTTGCTTAACACAAATTGTTGAGCGCAAACGTGACTTAGATTTTCCATGGTATCCAGCGCGCGTGGTTTGTCACGATATCCTTGGTCAAACCGCATTAGTTGACCTAGCAGGTTTACGTGATGCTATCGCTGCTAAAGGCGGCGACCCTGCAAAAGTAAACCCAGTGGTGCCAACTCAGTTGATTGTCGACCACTCGCTGGCGGTTGAGCATGCGGGTTTTGAAAAAGACGCCTTTGAGAAAAACCGTGACATCGAAGACCGTCGTAACGACGACCGCTTTCATTTCATTAATTGGACAAAGACTGCGTTTAAAAACGTGGATGTGATTCCGCCAGGTAATGGCATCATGCACCAAATCAACCTTGAGAAAATGTCTCCAGTGGTGCAAATACGTGACAACGTGGCATTTCCAGATACTTGTGTGGGTACGGATAGCCACACGCCAATGGTTGATGCGCTTGGTGTTATCTCCGTGGGTGTTGGTGGGTTAGAAGCCGAGAGCGTGATGTTGGGTCGTGCTTCTTACATGCGCCTGCCAGATATCATCGGTGTTGAATTAACCGGTAAATTGAAACCTGGCATTACCGGTACTGACTTGGTACTCGCGATTACACATTTCTTGCGTAAAGAACGCGTAGTTGGTGCGTATTTGGAATTCTTTGGCGAGGGCGCCGATGCCTTGTCAGTTGGTGATCGCGCGACGATTTCAAATATGACGCCAGAATACGGTGCCACCGCGGCCATGTTCTATATTGATCAGCAGACCATTGACTACTTGAAATTAACCGGTCGTGATGACAAGCAAGTTGAATTGGTTGAGAAGTACGCTAAGCACGCAGGCTTATGGGCTGACAGCATGAAAGGTGCTGAATATGAACGTGTATTAACCTTTGATTTGTCAAAAGTTGAACGTAACTTAGCTGGCCCTTCGAATCCGCACGCCTTATTACCGGCAGCCGAACTGAGTTCACGTGGTATTGCGAAACACATTGAGCAACCAGAGAACGGTTTGATGCCTGATGGTGCCGTGATCATTGCAGCCATCACAAGTTGTACGAATACCAGTAACCCACGCAACATGATTGCTGCGGGCTTGATTGCGCGTAACGCGAATAAACTGGGCTTAACCCGAAAACCATGGGTTAAAACCTCGCTGGCACCAGGTTCGAAAACTGTAAAAATGTACCTTGAAGACGCCAAACTCCTACCTGAACTTGAGAATTTAGGTTTTGGTGTGGTTGGTTTTGCGTGTACCACCTGTAACGGGATGAGTGGCGCGCTAGATCCGAAAATTCAAAAAGAAATTATTGAGCGTGATTTATTCTCAACCGCAGTACTTTCAGGTAATCGTAACTTTGATGGTCGGATTCATCCGTATGCGAAGCAAGCATTCTTGGCATCACCACCATTAGTTGTAGCTTATGCCATTGCGGGTACCATTCGTTTTGATATTGAAAAAGACGTGTTGGGCTTTGATCACGATGGTAAGCCAGTCACCTTAAAAGATATCTGGCCAAGCGATGAAGAAATTGATGCGATTGTGAAACAAGCGGTGAAACCTGAGCAGTTCCGCACAGTGTATGACCCAATGTTTAGCATTGATGTGGATTACGGTGAGAAAACCGATCCGCTGTACAACTGGCGTCCGCAGAGCACTTATATTCGCCGTCCACCATACTGGGAAGGCTCATTTGCTTCGGGTAACAGCCTAAAAGGCCTGCGTCCATTAGCGGTACTTGGTGATAACATCACCACCGATCACTTGTCGCCTTCAAACGCAATTTTGGCTGACAGTGCGGCTGGCGAGTACTTGGCAAAAATGGGCTTACCAGAAGAAGATTTCAATAGCTACGCCACGCATCGCGGCGACCATTTGACGGCGCAACGCGCGACCTTTGCTAACCCGAAATTGTTCAACGAAATGGTATTGAACGACGACGGTGAAGTGATTCAAGGCTCGTTGGCGCGTGTTGAACCAGAAGGCAAAGTCATGCGCATGTGGGAAGCGATTGAAACCTACATGGAGCGCAAGCAACCGTTGATTATTGTGGCGGGTGCTGATTACGGCCAAGGTTCATCACGTGACTGGGCTGCCAAAGGTGTTCGTCTTGCTGGGGTTGAATGTATCGTTGCCGAAGGCTTCGAGCGTATTCACCGCACCAACCTAATAGGTATGGGTGTGTTACCGCTTGAATTTGAAGCGGGTACCACCCGTAAAACATTAAACATTGATGGTACCGAAACTTTTGATGTTGAAGGTGACGTGAAGCCGGGTGCCGTGATGACATTAGTGATTCATCGCGCCAATGGTGAAACCGTTAAAGTGCCAACCAAGTGCCGTTTGGATACCGCCGAAGAAGTGTCAATTTACTCAGCCGGTGGTGTGCTTCAACGTTTCGCACAAGACTTTTTAGCGGGTGAGGTATAATCGCCATGGCTTTTCCTCCACAACTGAAAATTGCCGCCACGTATATGCGTGGCGGCACCTCAAAAGGGGTGTTTTTTAAACTCGACGATTTGCCTTTGGCGGCGCAAACGCCAGGTCCCGCTCGCGATAAACTCTTATTACGCGTGATTGGTAGCCCTGATCCTTATGGCAAACACACTGACGGTATGGGCGGCGCAACGTCAAGCACCAGTAAAACGGTAATTTTGTCGCGCAGCTCACGTGCCGACCACGATGTGGATTATTTATTTGGCCAAGTGTCGATTGATAAGCCATTTATTGATTGGAGCGGTAACTGCGGCAACTTAACCGCAGCCGTCGGCTCATTTGCCATTAGTAATGGGCTAGTCGACGCATCGCGTATTCCTGATAATGGCACCTGTGTGGTGCGTATCTGGCAAGCGAATATTCAGAAAACCATTATTGCGCATGTGCCGATCACCAACGGTGAAGTGCAAGAAACTGGTGACTTTGAACTGGACGGTGTGACGTTCCCAGCAGCCGAAGTACAGGTTGAATTTATGGACCCAGCTTCAGATGAAGACGCTGATGAGAGCGGGAAGGGCAGTTCTATGTTCCCAACCGGCAACGTCGTTGATGAATTTGAAGTGCCAGGTTTTGGTAAGTTACAAGCGACTTTCATCGATGCCGGCATTCCGACGATTTTTGTGAATGCTGCCGATATTGGCTACACCGGTACGGAATTGCAGGGCGCCATTAATGAAAACGCCGATGCGCTACTGAAGTTTGAAACGTTGCGTGCGCATGGCGCGTTGAAGATGGGCTTAATTTCATCCATTGATGAAGCGGCGTCACGCCAGCATACACCGAAGATTGCGTTTGTTGCACCGCCGGCTGATTACGTGTCATCAAGTGGTAAAGCCATCAACGCAGGTGATATCGACCTGCTAGTTCGCGCTATGTCGATGGGCAAATTACACCATGCCATGATGGGTACAGCAGCGGTGGCCATCGCTACAGCGGCAGCAGTGCCTGGCACGTTGGTGAACTTAGCTGCTGGTGGCGGTGATCGTAACCAAGTGGTCTTTGGTCATCCGTCAGGCACCTTGCGTGTTGGTGCCGAAGCGAAGCAAGTGAACGGTGAATGGACGGTCACGAAGGCGATTATGAGCCGTAGTGCTCGTGTACTCATGGAAGGTTGGGTACGCGTACCACAAGACTAGAGCCACGTTTCTAAATCTTGACCGCCAGGGATGGCGATGATTTCTATTTCCAATGCATTATCTGCTAGCAGACACACTCGTCTTTTGTTTCATGATTTTGCTGACAATCTGATAAACTGCGCGGGTGAATTCAGTCTATCAAGGTGATTTTAAAGCCATGCAGCCAAACCAACCTCAGCAACGCGAAGCCGTTCGCCTGAACAAATTCATTAGCGAAAGCGGCATGTGTTCGCGTCGTGAAGCGGATCGATTTATTGAGCAAGGGCAAGTTACTCTGAATGGCCGTAAAGCGGTGGTCGGCGATAAAGTTGGTGCTGGCGACGAAGTTCGAGTCAATGGCCGCTTAGTGGCGGCGCAGAACAAAGAAAAGTTTGTCTTTATTGCACTCAATAAGCCGGTTGGTGTGGTGAGTACAACCGATTCAGCCGAGCGTAACAACATTCAGAAGTTTGTTGGCCACAAAGAACGGATCTTCCCGATTGGCCGCTTAGATAAAGATTCACAAGGCCTGATTTTTCTGACTAGCAACGGTGACTTGGTTAATAAGATCTTACGTGCTGGTAATAAACACGAAAAAGAATACGTGGTCACCGTTCATCGTCCTATTACACCTGATTTTATTCGTGGTATGGCAAGCGGTGTGCCAATTCTTGGCACCATGACGAAACGTTGTAAAGTTGAACAACTATCAACATTTGTCTTTCGTTTGACGCTAATTGAAGGCATGAACCGTCAGATTCGCCGCATGTGCGAGCACTTTGGCTATGAAGTTCGCAAGCTTGAACGTACGCGTATCATGAATATTCGTTTAGGAGCTTTGCAGGTTGGGCAATGGCGTAATTTAACCGAGCGCGAACTCGGTGAACTCATGGCTTCAATTGAACATTCCAGTGGCTTAGCGCCTGAAGGGCACAAGAGTCGTCGGCCGAAACCACAGCGGCCGCCAGGTGCAGGGAGCGAGCTACGGCGTGACACACGCCGACAGCGCACTGGTGCCGGTACTCGTTCTGAATCGGCTGGTCGAGGTAAGAGGAACAGCTCTAAACGTTCAGAGCAAAAACCATCGAATGGAGGTAGTACGCGCAGCAAGAAAGGGTGGCCCTATGAATAAACCACTCGGTAAAAAATGCCCATGCGGTGGCGGTAAATATGCTAAATGTTGCGAGCCGTTTCATTTAGGGAAAGCCCTACCGCGCACACCTGAAGAGCTGATGCGCTCGCGCTATAGTGCTTATGCTCGCGGGTTAGCTGATTATGTTGCCACAAGCTGGCATCCAAGCACCTTACCTAAGAATTTCTCGTTAGATGACAACCCGCAATGGTTGCAGCTACAGCTGATTGCCACCGGTACCCACGGCAATCGGGGCTACGTGCACTTCAAAGCTTATTTTCAAATCGACGACGACATTGGCGTGATGGAAGAGCAGTCACATTTTGTGCGTGAAGACGGGCGCTGGTATTACTTAGAGGGCGAAGTGCAGGATTGATCTGCACTTCGTTTTCAATGAGTTAAAAGTACATTGGGCGATTGCCATTCAACGAATTGATACCTTTAATAGCGCGATAGATGTACCAAACAGCCGCCACTAGTAATATTAATAATCCAATACCAACCATCGATAAAATGCCGCCGATAATTGTCCACAGTAAAATGAACCAAAAGGTACGAATCTGCCAGCGGAAATGCGATTCTAGAAAGGTTCCGCGCACTTCGCTTAACTTCACATAGTTCATCACCACGCCAATAATCGCCGTAATTCCAAAAACTAAAGATACCAACTGCAGAATATAAATAATCTGGGTGTATTGTTTATTGGCGGCCAATTGCTGCACGGCAATATTATTAACTGATGATGTTTCGTGATTGAAATCTGACATAGGTTAACGTCCTTTATCGTTGTTTTCCGTGTTAAGTTTATTCAACTTTAAAAAGCACTTGAACGCAACTTTATTGCTAAACGGATAAATAGCGCTACATTAAAACTTCAATTCAAATAAAAAGAAAAGCCATCATGAGTCGTCGCATCACTATTTATTCTTTAAGCTTGTTTGTTTTATCCGGTTGCGCGAGCTGGGAAGAGGAACATCGACAAGCGGTTGCGCTGGCGGCTGCTCATCAGTGGAATAAAACCATAGAACAACACCATACACAGCCAACCGCAAGTGGACCGAAATGGCAGTTGCCTACAGAGCAAGCTGAAATCTATGTGGATTATTTAGAACAGCTCCAAGATCCAGAAACATTACTGCAAGTGGCGGATGTTCAGGCGTGTTCATTGAACCCGCTAACCCGCTCTTTTGTTATTCATCAGCAATCGCCTGAATTAGTTGAACGTCAGCGTCAAAAAACTGCGAAAACAGTCAATGTAGAACAGCGTGGCGATACAGTTACTATTATTTTCGGTGACTGCCAAAATGGTGAATTAAATGGCCCCGTGACGGCACTGTTTACTGATGATTATTACTCTAAAACCGAATATTTCTCAGGTGAGACGAAGATTTCTGGTCGAATTGATGGCTTTTTTAAGAATGGTCAGCTTCATGGCGAGGCTCGAGTTATTTCAATTGATCGATCCAATCTGGGAGGCTCATGGCGCGAGTCGACGACGTTAAAAATTGGCGTGTTTGATAATGGTGCACAGGTTGGATCACATGTCACTATCACTGGCGAGGGCGAGACCCAAGTCATTACAGTTTCACAGGCTCTACAAGATAATTATGTACGAATGAATTCATGGATGTCTGGGCAACCAAATACACGTTTTCATATGCTCAATGGCGAGATAGAAGGGTGGTTAGAGTTTGCAAGCTCGGTTTTGAAGGACGAACCACAGTGCTATCGGCAGGGTGAAAAGCAGTTAGCTCACGTTTATTGCTACCAAGTGGCGCCTCAAATTGAGCAATTGATGCCAATAGAGGCTGCAGCGGAATTACCGCGTCTTTCTTCCTTTGATGGCATTGATGATAAGCCAGTTACCGCTGCAAGTGCCACGGCCGCTGCCGCCGCCACAGAAAAAGCGAGTCATAACAGTAAGCCGACGCCAAGTGCCAAGTGGCGCATACCTCAAATCGGTAAAATAAATTGGCTTAGCCTACCGAATTACAAACAGCTTAACAGTGCTCGTGCGGCTGATTACATGCCGCGACTGCAACAAATTTTAGCCGACAATATCGTTCAATATTTGACGCCAACTGCAGGTAACTCTTGCGTGTTAGATGACGACACGAAAAGCTACTTGCTCTATCAACTGAACCAAACCGACTATGCGACGAAGCGAGCGAAGCAACGCCAACGCGGCATGGTTTATAGTGATGGACAGCCAAAACTTTCGGTTACCAAGGGGACCTGCGAGAACGGTAACTTAATTGGTGAGTTTGTCGTGACGTATACCTACCCGCAAAAATTTGAAATGAGTTCCTATCGCACGTCTCCTGATATTTATGGTCGCATTGAGGGTAGTTTTGTTGATGGGAAATTGCATGGTGAAGTGCTGAAAACATGGCTAACCCAACAACAGCCGGGTACCATGGCGCCTTCCGAAGTGACAACTAGTTTAAGTGTGTATCTGAACGGACTGCGTGACGGTGATGAAATTCAAGTGATTGCAATCCCGCAGAGCCGTTCAACAAGACTCATAAAAGTGACACCGTATCCTGAACAACGCGAACTGGCTGAAATTTGGTTAAACGGGAAACGTCAGTTGTCATCCATGTTGCGTCATGGGGTAAATGATGGCTTTGTCACGTATCACGATCCGTCGTTGAACATACCCCCGCAATGTTTTCGCGATGGTGTTCAGCAAAATGATAATGATTATTGCGAACAAATTAGTGTGAACAACTAGCGTGCTGCGTTAGGTACCGCAAAATGTCTGGGTGATTTTTTCTTCGGCTTGAGCTGGTTCAAACCAATCACTAAATTCTTCACGTTCTGTGAATGGCTCTGCAAGCATTCGCTGTAAGCGGTTAAAAATGGTCAAATCACCATCGTTTGTAGCCGCCTGAATGGCTTGTTCGATTAAGTGATTACGCGGAATATATGCTGGGTTCACTTGATGAAGTTGACTGTTATCAGTCGCCTCTTGCCAGTCGTTGAACCAAAGCTGCCATGAATCGCTATTTTCGAATAGGCGTTGCGCGCGCTCTGGCGTTTGGTCACCTAAAAAGCGGAACGCTTGAGTGAAGTCGATTTGCTGCGCTTGCATGAGGTTTAAATAGCGCTCAAGAAGCGGCTTCGCGGCGTTAATGTCACTGACACCAATCTTGGCGCTCATTTCCTGCCAGTAACAGGCTTCGTAGGTTCCTTGGAATTTTTCGATAATTGCTGTGGCTTGTGTTACCGCCGTGTCGGGGTCATCGTGAATTAACGGTAATAGTGTTTCGGCGAATCGTGCGATGTTCCAGAGCCCAATGGCGGGCTGATTTTGGTAGGCATAGCGGCCGCGCTTATCAATAAAACTGAATTTAGTGGCTGGCTCATACGCCTCCATGAACGCACACGGACCGTAATCAATGGTTTCGCCGCTAAGCGTCATGTTGTCGGTGTTCATCACGCCATGAATGAAACCAAGGCTCATCCATTTGGCGATAAGTTTTGCTTGGTTATTTTGAACGCTTTCAAGTAGTGCGAGATAAGGCATTTCGCTGTTGTTGAGCTCAGGATAATGACGGTCAATGACGTATTCAGCGAAACGTTTGAGCAGCTTATAATCTCTTAGATGTAACACATACTGCGCGGTACCTACTCTTAGATGACTTTTGGCCACGCGCGTCAAAATAGCGCCAGGCTGCGCCGTTTCACGCTGTACCCATTCACCGGTGGCTACAGCTGCTAATGCGCGTGTGGTCGGCACGTAAAGCTTGTGCATGGCTTCACTGACTAAGTACTCCCGAATTACAGGCCCAATAGGAGAGCGACCGTCACCGCCGCGTGAATATGGCGTGCGGCCTGAACCTTTGAGCTGAATGTCGAAGCGCTGATTGTTCTTGTCGAGTACTTCTGTGAGTAACAGTGCTCGGCCATCGCCAAGTTGTGGCACGAAATTGGCAAACTGATGCCCAGCGTACGCAAGAGCTGCCGGTGCTGCCCATTCAGGTGTTTGGTTACCCGAAAATACCTGTAAACCTTCGTCTGTTGCCCATAGTTCTTGTGGAATCTGCAACTGTTCTGCCAAGTCATCGTTAAATGCTATCCACTGCGGCGCTCGCACCGGGGTTGCTTCGCATGGTGCGAATAACTGATCCGATAAATCTTGGTAGATGTGTTCTGGGCGAAACGGCATGTTTTCAACCTTGTTGTTGAGTCAATGCACCCAGTTTAACATGCGGCAGAGGTGGGGTGCAGTCCTTGGACTGCACCCTTATTTTTACCAATGATATGAAGCAGTTAAGAAAGTATGATTCTCTTCGCTACTAACAATGCTGTAACCAAGACCAACGCTGACATTTGAATTGATGAAGTAACGTCCGGCTACGCTGATTTCCTGACTATCCATGTTGCCGACATCGTAGTGGCGAATACTTGCGTCGACCTCGAGCGAATCGGTAAAGCGGTTACGTACACCAACCTTTAGGTTCCAGCCTGTCTCATCAGCACCGAAATCTCCGAATGTATCGGTTTTGATAACGGCTTCAACCCACGCGAGACCACCAGAAATATAAGCGGTGGTGTTACCCTCGTTATAAAATTTATAACCCACGTTTCCGTACAAGCGCGAAATCTCAGCTTTAGCACGATAAATAATGTCGTCCATTAATGCTTCTTCATAATCTTCAGACGCTGTCATGTAATCAGCGGTAACGAACCAATCGTTTCCAAAAGATTGGCTGAATGAAGCAGTCAAACCGTTGACTGATTCATCCTCATAATCAGCACTTAAATAACCGCCACTGATAAAATCAAAACTCGGCGAAGTTGCTGTTTGAGCAGAAGCCAAGGTTGATGAAGTAGCTAAAGCGATGGCTAACGCGCAATTTGTCCATTTATTCACGAGAAATTCCTTGTTGTAGTTTTGGGGGACTTCAACTGCAGTCTATGTGTGGATATATCTTTTAGGCAATAGATTGATTTGTAAGAGATTGTAAGTTTACAGAAAAGAAGGTGGGGTGCAGTCCTTGGACTGCACGTCTCTTATTCTGGGCGAAGATCGCCGTGCAGGAACTTACATACGAATACGACTTTGCCGTATTTATTGAATGACCATTTAATACAAGCCTGTATGGCTTCCATCACGTCATCGTAATCACCAAACACCTGCGTGCTGAGCGTATTGGTGATGATGTGAATGTTCGGGTGTTTTGCCAGTTCATCAATAAACTCGCGAATTGGGTCTATGTAATTTTCAGCTAACGGATATTTGCTGATGTCGACAGTCAGTTTCATTTCGCACTTCCTCTTGTTTGGTTCCACTGATTATAGAGAAAAGAAGGGTGCAGTCCTAGGACTGCACCCCTCCTCGTACCACCAAGTAGGTATTGGCTGCTCCAAGAAATACCCCTGATTTTCTTGTGGTTACATTTATTGATCGCGATCAATTTATTTCGACAGTGACCCTATAAAATGTGCGGAAATTACTAAGGAGAGCTGTATGAAAAAGTCATTATTAGTTTGTAGTTTAGTCGCCATTATTGGCGCAGCACCGGCTTACGCAGATACATTCAGCGTGAATGTTGGCGCCATCGGCGTTATGCCAAGTGATAGTAGCTCGAACCTGCCAGTTATTGAATCTATTGCTGGATTTGAAACCGGCAGTACCGGCGTCACGGTTGATAACAACACCCAACTTGGTATCACCATCGACTACAAAATGACGAACAATTGGTCGTTAGAATTAGTAGCGGCAACACCATTCAGCCACGAAATTCATGGTACTGGGGTGTTAGCTGGCATGAAGATTGGTGAAACGAAACATTTACCACCGACATTATTAGCCCAGTATCACTTTGATATCGGCTCAGAAAACGTGAAGCCATTCGTTGGATTCGGCTTGAACTACACCACGTTCTTTGAAGATAACGTATCGAACGAATTGGTTTCGACTCTTGGTGCACTAGGTGTTGCAACTGCTGGTGACCATGTCGACTTGGCACTGTCAGACAGCTTTGGTTATGCGCTACAAGCGGGCTTGAACTGGAAGTTAACGGACGAGTGGGGCGTGCATGTGATGGTATCGAAAATGGATATCGACACCGATGCCGACGTTCGTTTGAACGGCACTACTATTGAAAGCGTAGCCGTTGAAATTGACCCAACTGTGGCGATGGTGGGTGTGCGCTACACCTTCTAACTTGCAACTGAAAGAGTGACGAAAGAGGAGGGGTGCAGTCCAAGGACTGCACCCCTCTTATTTATAGTTTTTGCGCGAGCTTTTCGCTGATAGCGCGAATACGCTGGCCGCCAATAAGAACCAAGAAGCCAGCAATGGGCCAAGCGATATAAAACGCTGTAAACCAACGCCCCCAAAACCCAGAGTCAAAGCCGGTGTTGATCCACGTGATTAAACAGGTCATCAACAACGCCATGTAACAGCTCATTAAGGCTGGGAAAATCAATTTCTTCATCGCAGCTTGCCACCGTAATTTAGTAACTACTTAAATACAATGGCGCAGAGTTTATAAGATCTGTAGGTAAAGTCAAAGAGAAAAAGAAGGGGTGCAGTCCTTGGACTGCACCCCTCCTTTGCAGTGATCGGTGGGGGCGGAAATGACGTATACTCAAGTCATAATTCAACCACGCAAAGAGGTGCTCGTGGCGACACAACTTATTCTTTTTTATGATGGCGGGTGTCCGCTGTGCGTAAAAGAAATGAAGCATTTAAAAGCCAAAGATACACGGCAGCAACTCAAGTTTGAGAATATTTGGGAAGCCGATTTTGCTGAGCGCTATCCGCATATTGATGTGGCCGAAGCTAACCGCATTTTGCATGGTCAAAAGGCAAATGGTGACATGATTTATGGCTTAGATGTGACCCATGCAGCGTGGTCGGCCGTTGGGCGCGGCTGGATGACGGCAATACTGCGCTGGCCTATCGTGAAATGGTTTGCGGACAAAGGCTATTTATTCTTTGCCCGCAATCGTAATGGCATTTCGAAGTTAATCACCGGTAAGGAGCGCTGCTTACAGTGCTCTCTTGATGAATAACCAAGGACGAATAACCAATAACGACTAACCAATAACGCTTTTAAAGGTGTTGATTCAGCCACTGCACCAATTGCGCCGGGCCCATCGCTCCGGCTTGGCGCGCAACTTCTTGTCCGTTTCTAACCACCATTAATGTCGGAATACTCCGAATCATAAAATGCTGAGCCAAATGAGGCTCCGTTTCGGTACTAACCTTCACGAAGCGTGCTTTCTCAGCATATTGCTGCGCAACCTGTTCGAATATCGGCGCAAATTGCTTACATGGCCCGCACCAACTCGCCCAAAAATCCACCACTAATGGTAGATCGCTGTCGCGATGCAAGCGAAACTCATCGGCGTTAACAGCAAACGCTTTTCCAGTAAAAAGAGGCGCTTTACACGCACCGCATTTCGCTTCAGTCCGCGGTTTATCGGTAGCGACACGATTCTTCTTGTGGCAAATGGGGCATGCCACGATGATATTGTCAGACATAAAAACCTCTATTTAAAGCGGTATTAACTCAAATATGAGATTGAACAGAAGCAAATTCAAGGCATAAAAAAAGGAGCTCAAAAGAGCTCCTCATTATCAAGCAAAACTATCGGCGATTAAACGGCAACGATGTTTTCAGCTTGTGGGCCTTTAGGACCTTGAGTGATCGAAAACGATACACGTTGGCCTTCGGCTAAGGTTTTGAAACCGGTGCTAGCAATTGCGCTAAAGTGAGCAAATACGTCTGCGCCACCTTGTTGCTCAATAAAACCAAAACCTTTTGCTTCGTTAAACCATTTTACAACGCCAGTTACTGTATTAGACATAATATTAATCCTGAAAATTTAAAAATTTGCTGCCATGGCAAATGCCACTGACAGAGTCATGCGGGGTAAAAAAAGAAAATTTAAAGCTACAGGACGAAGAATAATGCTAATAATGCGACGTAGAGGAGATTTAACTTGCTGTTTCTAACCAACGCCGCCCACTCTACGCTGATTCCTAGATAAGTCAAACTATATTTCAAAGTCTGTCTTTTGCGTTTAATCAAACATTTCCGTATAATTCGCCGCTTCTTAAATTGGGTAGTTCTTACATGGGGTAAGAACGAGCACGGAGAAAGTTGGTTTGTTCAACCTTACGCCACCCTAGCGTTCATATTTTCTTTAAACGTTGCGTTTAATCTCTTTAATAAACAAGAGTGTGAACGTGGCGCATTTCTGTATTTCTGTTTTATTTAAAATACCTTTAATCAATAAGCGAAAATAAACTTATGTTCAAAACCATTCAGAACCAGTGGTTTTCGAATATCCGTGGCGATCTGCTCGCGGGTATTGTCGTAGCCCTTGCTCTTATTCCTGAGGCGATAGCATTCTCGATTATCGCCGGCGTTGATCCGAAAATAGGGCTTTATGCTTCGTTCTGTATTGCCGTGATCATTGCGTTTACTGGTGGTCGTCCTGGCATGATTTCAGCCGCAACCGGCGCAATGGCGTTGTTGATGGTCACCTTAGTGCGCGACCATGGCCTTGAGTATCTATTGGCTGCCACATTATTAACCGGTGTGCTTCAAATTGGAGCAGGGTACTTAAAACTGGGCTCGTTGATGCGGTTTGTTTCGCGCTCGGTGGTGACTGGCTTCGTTAACGCGCTCGCTATTTTGATTTTCATGGCGCAGCTACCTGAGCTGACCAACGTAACTTGGCATGTGTACGCCATGACGGCTGCCGGGCTCGGCATTATTTACCTATTCCCGTACGTGCCTGTCATCGGCAAGATGTTGCCGTCGCCGTTGGTGTGCATCATCTCACTCACCATTGTGGCGATTTTCTGGAATATCGATATTCGCACCGTGGGCGATATGGGCCAGCTGCCTGATACCTTGCCAATTTTCCTGTGGCCGGATGTACCGCTGAACCTAGAAACCTTAGCCATTATCTTCCCGTATTCAGCTGGTTTGGCTGTGGTTGGTTTGCTCGAATCACTGATGACAGCGACCATCGTTGATGACCTAACCGATACACCAAGTGACAAAAACCGTGAGTGTAAAGGTCAGGGTATCGCTAACATCGGTGCTGGCTTGATGGGCGGTATGGCTGGCTGTGCGATGATTGGTCAGTCGGTGATTAACGTGAAATCAGGCGGTCGCACCCGCTTGTCGACGTTAACGGCTGGTATTTTCCTGATGGTCTTGATTCTTGTGCTGGACGAATGGCTCAAGCAAATACCTATGGCAGCGCTCGTTGCTGTGATGATCATGGTCTCCATTGGTACCTTTAGTTGGGACTCCATTCGTAATTTGAAGAAACATCCGTTGTCGACCAACATTGTGATGGTCACCACCGTCGTGGTTGTTGTGGCAACTCACAACTTAGCGATTGGTGTTGGCGTGGGTGTATTACTTGCTGCCATGTTCTTCGCGAACAAAATTGGCCACTTTATGAGTGTGACATCAACCATTGATGAATCAGGCAGCGAACGCCGTTATCAGGTGATCGGTCAGGTATTTTTCTCTTCTGCTGATAAGTTTATTGACTCGTTCGACTTTAAAGAAGCGCTGGATAAGGTCATTATTGACCTCACGAAAGCACATTTTTGGGACATCACTGCGGTAGGAGCGCTTGATAAAGTTGTGCTCAAATTCCGTCGCGAGGGCGCTGAAGTCGAGGTGCAAGGGCTCAACGAAGCTAGCGCTACCATTGTCGACCGTTTTGGTGTTCATGATAAACCCGACGCTGCCGAAAGAATTATGGGCGGCCATTAGAATAATAAGGGATGATTATGTCTTACGTAGTTAGCTGTATTGATGGCGCTTCGCGCAACACAGCCGTGTGTGAATATTCCGCCTGGGCGGCGAAGCAATTGGCTGCGCCAGTGATGTTATTACATGTTTTAGATGAGCTAAAAACGCAGGCTGAAACCGAGCTTTCTGGCAATATTGGTTTGGGTACGCGTGAACATTTGCTTGAGCAACTCGCTGAATTGGATGCACAGCGCGCGAAAGTGGCGTTGGAGCACGGTCATGTGTTGTTGCAACTAGCCGATGAAAAGTTAAAGAAGTTGGGTGTGAGCGACGTGACACAGCGTCAGCGCCACGGCGAGCTTGCTGAAAACTTGTTAGCGTTGGAAGGTGATGTGCGTCTTGCAGTGTTAGGTCTGCATGGCGAAGCATCGGCGAATCAACTGCATCAAGTAGGAAGCCAGTTGGAAACCGTGATTCGCACGGTACATCGCCCGCTATTATTAACACCAGATACGTTCAACGAGCCGCGCTCAGCCATGCTCGCTTTCGATGGCAGCAAAACCACCGAGAAGGGCGTTGAAATGCTCGCGCAAAGCCCATTGTTTAAAGGCATGCCGGTGCATGTGGTGATGGTTGACGCCGATACCGCGAACAACTGGGAAAAACTCAAGTGGGCGGAAAAGGTTCTGAGTGAGGGCGGTCACAAGGTTCACGTCGCGCTTCGTGCCGGCGACGTGGAAGCCACCTTGCACCAGTATCAAACCGAACATAACATTGACCTCATGGTCATGGGCGCATTCGGCCACTCGCGCATTCGCCAATTCTTGGTAGGTAGTACCACCATGGCGATGCTGAAAGAGAGCCGCACCCCAACCCTCGTACTTAGGTAAAGGAGGGGTGCAGTCCTTGGACTGCACCCCACTTATTTGACGTTCGTCGCGTCGCTGATATCAACCAAATCCCAAGCGCTGGGGTAACGATAGAGGCGCTTTCCAGCATTCGGATAATCGCTAACATCAGCTTGTAGCCTGTTGCCAACAACTAAGCACTGTAGCGGGTCAGAGCCTGTTGCATGCATTGAATGCGGTACATGATCAATCGGGCAACCAATAAAGTCGCCGGCGCCAATCGCATGCTGTTCTTGCCCAATGGTCACAATTCCTTCCCCTGAAAGCACGTAAATCGCTTCCTCTTCGAAATGATGAAAGTGATGTTCAGTGGAGTCGTGCCCTGGTTGTATTGTAATTAAATGAATACCAAGCGACTTCATTCCAGCAGCATCGCCGAGCGATTTATTCAGTCGTTGCGCATTCGCGTTGAGAAAGTGGATTTTATGCTCACCTGGCATCGCGTCGATATCTGACTTCTTCAATAGCATGTTTTCTTACCTGTTGAACTGTGAAATTGGTTTGGAACGGAATGATAACTCGAATTTGAAGATACACGACACGTTCTGTCGCTGACATCCTGTATAGTTCTGGTGTTGTAAAAATATTAAAAAATAATTAATAAAAAGAGAAGTAATGACCGCATCGTCCATTTGCCAAATTATTCATCAACTCATGCGCTTGCATACACTGCCGTGTGCAGACTCTGCTGCAATGCAGAGTCGTCAATCACGATTTGATGCATTACATGCCGAGCTTGATAAACGTGGCTACACCGGATCGCGTCCATCGCGTCAATTACAGCGCATGTGCGTTGAGACCATTAATACCGCGCTATTTGAGACTGACCCGATGAACAGGTGCTGCAAAGAAAACAATTGCCAAGATGAGTATGAGGAAATTGCAGCAAAAGTACTACAGCATATTCAACAGGGTATGGTCATGGAGGCCGCACTTGACCAAGCGCTATGTGCTAGCTTTGGTGACGATATGGTGAACGGATCGCAAATTGAGACAGTGATGTATGCGTTGACCGGTATGCCTAGTGAAGGACAACGATGAGAATGGATACAGTTTTTCAGGCACTTTTTGAGAACGAACAGTTAATGACGAATCTTGGTCTTGTGGCCGTGATGCTGTTGTTGATCACAATTTTCAAAACACCGTGGTTCAAAGGCAAAGTTGGTGAGTTTTTAGTGAGCCTTGCCGCTAAGATTCACTTGGATAAAAATACCTACCACATCATTAACGACGTGACATTACCTAGCGGCGAGGGCACAACGCAAATTGATCACATTATCGTTTCGGTTTATGGCGTATTTGTTGTTGAAACCAAATTTTTTAGAGGCTGGATATTCGGTTCTGAGAGCGAAAAAGTTTGGACGCAAACCATTTATCGAAATAAGTACAAGTTTCAAAATCCGCTGCATCAGAATTACAAACACGTGCAGACCTTGAAACAGCTTTTGCAATTGTCAGACGAACAAATATTTTCATTGGTTGTGTTCACCGGCGATAGTCAATTCAAGTCAGCCATGCCTGAGAATGTTGCTTTTGGCGGACGATATGTAAATTACATACTCTCTAAAACCACTCCGGTTCTGACTGAAGAGCAAGTAAACAGCATTATTCATGCGATTCAAAACGAAGCATTGATAAAGTCATTTACCACCAATAGAGCCCATAAAAAACACGTACAAGAGCTTCGAACTAAGCAGACGTCACCTGTAACGGATAGCTCAGAGCCTGTTTGCAATAAGTGCGGCTCTAGCATGGTTAAGAGAACGGTAAAACGAGGCGAACATATTGGACGACAGTTTTGGGGCTGTTCTGAGTTTCCGAAATGCCGCGGGGTGGTGGCGTGAGGGTCTGCTATGAGCGAACAGCGGACCTTTTGACTTTCAGGTTACTGCAACTAGTGACTAGCCGTCGCGTTATTAGTAAGTGATGGTGTCGCCAGCGATGTACGGCACATTCACTTCGGCGATATTGCGTGTTTTGTTATTGTGTTGTGTGTTTAAGTCGTTTACTGTCAATGACATAACAAAAATAAAGGTTGGATATTGTGCGCTCGGTAGAGCGTAACTGAGCATGCTCAAATTGCCTTTGCTAACTCGGATTCTTTCAAGTTAGGAATGCCTGCTTGCTCAGTAAGTTAAGAGCTGAAAACCATCAATTGGACGAGTTGCTAATCGCGCACGCACAATATACAAATGTTAGGCGAATAAAGTTAGCAGGTATACAAACAATGAAAACGCAATTTTACACTGCGACAAGTCTTGATGGATTTATCGCGACTGAAGATGATTCTCTTGACTGGCTTTTCCCTCTTGGGGAACTCAACAATTCTAGTTATCCAGAATTCATATCTGAAGTAGGCGCCTTAGCTATGGGGTCGGCAACCTATGAATGGATGGTGCGCCATGCTGAGCAGGTAGCTAAAGAGACGGGCTCACCATGGCCTTATACCCAACCAGCATGGGTATTTTCAAGTCGTAAGCTGCCCATGATTGATAGAGCAGATATCCATTTTTCAAATGGAGATGTACATCGCATTCATAGAGAAATGATGAGTGCGGCCAAAGACAAAAATATTTGGATTGTGGGTGGTGGAGATTTAGCTGGTCAGTTCTATGATGCAGGGTTACTGGATGAAATTATTGTTCAAATTGGCTCTGCCACCCTTGGTAAAGGTAAACCCCTTTTTCCGCGTTGTGTTTTAAGCCCAACACTCCAACTCATTTCCGTTCGCCAGTTAGGCGTAGGTATGGCTGAGCTGCGTTATGAAGTGCATAAAAGTGTTTAGAGTATATGCGCCTAACCAGTCAATCAACTTCGCGCCTACGGCGCCGGACGCAGCAAAGCTGCGCCGGTTATTGAAGCGTTATGCTCTTAGGAGTATATGCAATGTATGTGTTTGAAATCGTAACCCCTGGAACATGGCTCGAAAGTGAGGATCGGGATTGGTCGTGGAAAATCGGAAATCTGCTGCAATCACTCAAATCACAATATTTTGAGGCAAATTTTGCACTGAACTTGTTTACTGAAGCCAGATCTGTCTGTCCCTCAGTCGCTGACCGTGAAAACTGGGAACGAGATGCCCAACGAAGGAGTGAGATTAGGCGGGAAATAGAGCAAGAGTACGGTGGGTTTCCGGGGCACGAGCAGTGGGATGAGATCAATTTTAAAACCGAAGTCCGGTTCAAAAGAGAAAAATGGTCGAATGGATTTCAACCACGGGAATTCGAGCACAATTTACCTTTCATATACGCTCGAGCCTTTCTCTACGCTATTGATTCATTTGACAAGTTCCTTGGGGTTTTATCAAGAGAAGAAGGTGTGCCGGAAATCGTTGCAGAGCTGCATGGCCAGGTAGGCGAAGCATTTCCCGATCTTCGAGGAGTAAGGAACAGCGCTCAGCACTTGGAGGATAGATCGCGTGGCCTTGGTGCTGGAAGGAACCCGAAGCCTCTGGATCTGAAGCCAGTTGAAAACAATATGATAAGCGCCCCCAACGGAGGTGTGCTTATTCTCAACTCCCTTAATGGCTCCAAATATGGCTCAACAATGGCTGACGGTCATTATGGGGAGGTTGATGTGTCACCGGAATCAATGGAGAGGCTTCAAAATATTCTGCAACAGACATTGGAAGCATTCGACTGGCATGGGCCAAAACAGCATGGTCCAAGTGCTTGAGCATAACCAGTCATTCAAGTTCGTTCCGGCCCTTACGGGCTTCCACCGGACTGGTTTTCCGCCGCGCTCCAAACCAGCCGCCAATGCGAGCGTTAACGTCCGCTCTTGGCACTGAACGACTTGAGCAGCCCAATGCCGTGACGATTAAATTTCAATCGATTCAGAAATATGGAGTGCATCATCTACTTCAATGCCAAGGTAGCGAACTGTGCTTTCTAGCTTCTTGTGACCGAGTAAAAGTTGAATAACCCTAAGGTTTTTAGTTTTCTTGTAAATTAGGTAGGGCTTCGTTCGTCTCATTGAGTGCGTGCTGTATAACGAATGGTCTAGGCCCAATTTGTCAATCCAGCTATGAAAGATCCGATTGTATTGTCTGGTTGAGATGTGTCCGCTACCAGTAACTCTAGATTTAAAAAGGTAATCTGACTCTGATAAATTTGCTTGTTTGATCCAAGCCGATAACGAATCTCGAGTACCTTGGGTGATTTCGAACTGAACTGAACAACCAGTTTTTTGTTGGACGACATGAGTACGAGAAAGTAACGATCGACCACACGCAACATCTGATACTTTCAATTTCACGAGATCGCAACCTCTTAGCTTGCTGTCTAGTCCAAGGTTAAAAAGTGCTAAATCTCTCACTTTTTGTTCTAGCTCAAGCCTTATGCGAATGCCCCAAATGTGAGAAATTTAGAGTGGTCTTTTCTGTCCGATGATGCGACCTTTATTCCACGGATGAATTTGTTGAGTTGGCATGATAAATCTCCAGTCGGTATGGAGATACAAGTATGGCGTCTAAATTAGCCGAATAGCAGATCTCCAATATTCGTGCTAACTTTTGTTCTAAAACGTCAGGATAATTAAAAATGCATCCAGTTTTTAAAGAATACATTGATTCGCTTGAACCATCTTTTCAACGACTTCTAAATATGAAACCAGTCACGGTTGCAACGTTGCCAAAGGAAATCCCACAGTCCGGTATTTATCTGTTTTCAGAGAACGGTAAACATCTGTACGTTGGCAGAACAAATACAATAAGAAAGCGCTTGCAGAATCATTGTCGGCCGAGTTCAGGACATAATTCAGCTACATTTGCTTTTAGGCTTACGCGAGAAATTACCGGAATCACACAGGCAACATATGTTACCGATGGGTCACGTGCAAATTTAGCTTTAGATGCTAAGTTTGGTCCCGAGTTTATTAAACAGAAAAAGCGGGTGAGGGAGATGTATGTGCGCTACGTTTACGAACCGGATCCAATGCGACAGGCACTTTTAGAAATGTACGTTTCTGTAAGTTTAGGAACTCCTCACAATGATTTCGACAATCACTAACAAGCCCAAAAAGTTAAAGATTAATAGCGTTGTTGTTTAAGTGCATTTTGCAACGTTATGGCCAAGGTTGTCATACATTCCTGATTATGGCTTGGCGGGCTTAAATGAGCGAGCAGCGGACCTTTTGACTTTCAGGTTACTGCAACTAGTGACTAGCCGTCGCGTTATTAGTAAGTGATGGTGTCGCCAGCGATGTACGGCACATTCACTTCGGCGATATTGCGTGTTTTGTTATTGTGTTGTGTGTTTAAGTCGTTTACTGTCAATGACATAACAAAAATAAAGGTTGGATATTGTGCGCTCGGTAGAGCGTAACTGAGCATGCTCAAATTGCCTTTGCTAACTCGGATTCTTTCAAGTTAGGAATGCCTGCTTGCTTAGTAAGTTAAGAGCTGAAAACCATCAATTGGACGAGTTGCTAAACGCGCACGCACAATATACAAATGTTAAATGGCTTGGAGGCCGCATTTGATATTCGAATTCATTAGAAGCCTGTTTTCCTTCGACCTGCTGGTTGAGTTGAGTGAAAATAAAATCACAATGCAAAAATTTTCAACCGGGCAATTTATTGAAATTGAACCTTGGATATCGCTAGAAGGCGGGAAGGGAAAAGAAAAGATTAAGGCTATTGGTCGAGAAGCTAAATCTTTATCGGGGCCAACTATTCAGACAACGAACCCTTTTTCACACACTAGAAGTTTTATCGGAAATTTCACGCTGGCTGAAAAGATATTGCAGCATGGTATTTTTACTTTGAATAGCTCAAAGTTAAGAACCGCGCCGAGAGTAATCATGCATCAACTAGAAAAAACTGATGGTGGGCTAAGCGATATAGAGGAGCGAGTCTTACGTGAACTTGCAATTGGTATGGGAGCAAGGGAAGTTTTGATCCATACTGGCAGTAAAATCAATGTACGCGCACAGAGCTATGATGATATTAAAGCTAAAATCAAAGCCACTTAACAAGTTGCTTAATTTCGTTCCGGCCACAAAAAGCGTGGCCTCCACTGGACTGCCTACGCTGCGCTGCGGCAGCCAATTAGCAAGGCGTTGTAAACGTCCGCTCTTGGCACAAACCCGAAGGTCGGCGAAGAGCGAGAAGCGGTCATTATTAGTTCGAGAAATTTTATATCGTATTGATATACTAATGTCATGAAGTAGGCTGATTTTGTGGTTATACGATGAAAACAATAGGCAAGTTGGCTAAAGAACTTGGTTTAGGCGTAGAAACTATACGCTTTTATGAGCGAGAAGGCTTGATAAAACAACCTCAAAAACCTCAAAATGGTTATCGTGTGTATGACGACTCAATCACCAAGCAATTACAATTCATTTGTAAGGCTAAAGCACTTGGCTTTACTCTAAAGGAAGTAGCGTCTTTGATGTCAATGGATGGCGATTGTGCCAAAGTTGAATCTCTAGGTTTGCAGAAACTGAGCTTAATTCAAAGTAAGATAGCTGACCTTCAACGCTTAGAAGTCGTCATAAAAGAAATGACTAATTCATGCCGCAACAATAACGACCAATCTCACTGCCCAATAATCGATTCGCTAAAATAGCATTGACTCCGTACCTATCTACGGAGTTTACACTCAAGTCATTCAAATAATGTTAGGCGTTAAAAATGATTAATAAGATTTTAGATAAAGTTGGCTCAGGTGGTGTTTGGCTTGCAGCCCTCAGTTGTACGGGGTGTTTCCCTGCTCTCGGTTCATTAGCATCAGCATTGGGATTAGGCTTTCTCTCTCACTTTGAGGGGATTGCTGTAAATACCTTGTTACCTATATTTGCAACTTTGGCGTTGTTGGTAAATTTGTATAACTGGTATAAAAACCAAAATCATACGAGAGGTACTCTTGGAGTTATTGGGCCTATAGCTGTTTTGTTAACCCTCTATCCACTATGGCAATATGACTGGAGCACTTATTTGTTCTATGTGGGTATTTGTTTGATGATTGTAATGTCCGTATTGGACATTGTTAAACCTTTGAAGGAGCAAACATGCGAGGTATAGAGTTAAATTCTACCATTACTTGCCCTGAGTGCGGTTTCAGTAAAACCGAAGAAATGTCAACCAACGCTTGCCAGTGGTATTATGAATGTGAATCTTGCAAAGTTCTCCTAAAGCCTTTGAAGGGCGATTGTTGTGTATACTGCTCTTATGGAACAGTGAAATGCCCACCAATTCAAGAAGGCCAAAGTTGTTGTAAGAGCTAAGTGAATGTCTCTTAATGGCGCACAGCGGACATAGCTTCGTCGAATTTTAACTATTAAGTTTTTATCCTACACAATATTACGTTTGCCACTTTTACCAACTAACCATACTCTTCAAACCTCGTGTCAACGCACAGGTTGTTAACTGCAGTTGACAAACCCCGGGGTAGTTACATACACACAACACCTCGATAATGACGAAGCCATTCAAGCATACTTGGATGCATGCGTGGAGGAATCTGATGGAGATCCGACATTTTCAACTATCGCTAAGGTGGCATCTGCACTTGGTTTAACGTTAACCTTGCAGCCTAAATCAACGAGCACATACTAAGCTAACTTTATCCGTAATCTTTTTCCTACAGCCAATGTGTAATCCCCCCGAAAAATCGGGGGGATTACACGATGAAGCACAACGTTTATTGAATGAGTTACCTAAGCATCTGCGGTTGATGGCTCAATTTTCACTGGCTACAGGTTTGCGTCAGTCGAATGTGAGTTATCTACGGTGGGATCAAGTGGACTTAGAACGTGGTTTTGCGTGGATTCATCCTGATCAATCAAAATCAGGAAAGGCGATAAACGTGCCACTCAATAACGATGCTTTATCGGTGTTGCAAGAAGTGCAGGGCGACGATGTTCACTATTGTTTTGTGTATCAAGGTAAACCAGTTGAGCGCACATCAACCAAAGCATGGCATGCAGCGTTAAAACGAGCGGGTATTGAAAATTTTCGTTGGCACGATTTACGCCATACATGGGCAAGCTGGCATGTTCAACGCGGCACAAGCTTACAAGAGTTGCAGGAGCTTGGCGGTTGGTCATCGTATGAGATGGTACTGCGGTACGCTCACCTTGCGAGTCATCATTTGAAACGGGTGGCGGGCAATGTGGATGGTACAACTGGTACAAATCTGGTACAAAGCCAGAAAAAGAAAAGCCCCGCTATTTCTAGCGAGGCCTTATCAATAATGGTGCCGGAGGCGGAATCGATAAGATCTAATAACTTATTGTTTTATAGTGGATAAAAAATATTAAGATTCAAGCGTGTTACTTACCTTGTTACTAAAACTTCAGCTTTAGTTTTTTGATTGAAAGCTTTTTCACAAATGAATCTTTTAACTTTTTGGCTATGCCCAATACTCGCTTAACACGTTGAACATAGCTATAGTGGTCTGCAACTTGTGAACGTGTAGTGGCAAATAAATTCGTGCTTCTGATCAGAGATGAAAAGCTATACTTGTTGCTTTGGTTAAAGTGAATTAGCTATTTATCAACATTTTTCCATGGGCCGAACGCTATAAAGTAAAGAAGAATGATATTTGCGATAGGGATAACAATCAGAAGACCCAATGGACCAGGGTAGCCAACTCGTTGGCAGATACGCCATGCGGGAACAATAAAAATAGCTCCCACAATCAGCATCCATAGAAAGTCCATACCTGCGAACATTTCGTGATTCATCATTATTATTTGACATGCGCTAAAACGACGTTAGACTGAAGTTTATTAAATTGCAAAAAGCAGGGTGCTCGTGCTAATTCGAATTCTGTTATTAATGACAGTGCTATTGGTGTCGATGTCGTTTTCGCAAACGGCAGAAGCTCACGCATGTCATGATAACAGCCAAATGCAGCACAGCATGATGTACGAAGCCGACACAAACGATTGCGAGCATGAGACGCAAAAGCACAACTCGTGCTGTGCTGACATGACCATTCGGCATTGCTCCGGCGGCTCGGTTTTATTTGTCGGACAGTCTTCTTCGGTTAATACCGCTGCAGTTAACCTCTCTGCCAAAGTCGATGCGACCATCGACACCTCAATTCGTGCTAAACACGCGTCTAATTTATTCCGTCCCCCAATAATTACCGCTTAATAAGTTACTAGAAATTTAACACACGCTCGGCGTGTTTCCTTAAAACTTATTAATCGGTGAATAATTATGTCTATCAAACGCAATATCGCTGTTTTGGCGATGCTGTTTTCCGTGTCTGTATCTGCAACCGATGTAGAAGAGCAGCAACTAACCGTTCTAAAAGATCCCAACTGCGGTTGCTGTGAAAAGTGGTTACAAGCTTTACCCGATAGCTTTAGTGTGTCCGTACAACATCCGAACAACCTGACCCAACGAAAACGTGACTCCGGTATTAGTGCCGAGGTCCAATCCTGTCATACCGCTATTTCTAGTAATGGCTATGTCTTTGAGGGGCACGTTCCTCCTACATTGGTTTCTCATTATTTAGCTGGGAAAAAGTCAGAAAATGGCATTGGATTAACTGTTCCTGGCATGCCGGTAGGGTCTGTTGGTATGGAAATGGGTACTCGGTTTCAACCGTATACGGTCTATGAAATCAAAAAGGACGGTTCAATTACACCTTATCAGCAGATAGCAAGTTTAGAGCAGCAGCAAGCACTTTCAAATGGAGGGCTTTAGATATGGGTTTTGGCGGTTTGAGTATGGTTCAGCTAGGAATTATACTAGTTATTGTCATCCTTCTTTTTGGTAGCAAAAAGCTACGAACCCTGGGCTCCGATCTTGGTAGTGCGATTAAAGGGTTTAAATCATCGGTTTCTGATGAGCCGTCTGGTAAGGAACAGGACGTTCAACGTTATCAAAATTTAACCTCAAAAGAGGAGCGTCATAATGAGCAATGAGTTTAACAAAGGGCGTCGAAAGTTTATTAAATCTGCATTCACTATGGCGTCTGCTTTAGCAATCGCCAAAGTAGCTCCAACTTGGGCTGCTCCTCAGGGACGCAGTTTTAAAGATCAGATCCTGACAAACGATGAGATTGATCTCACCATTGCAAAGTCCCCACTGCTCGTGGGAAATAAAGTAGGAACACCAATAACCATCAATGGCCAAATGCCGGGCCCTTTGATTCGTTTAAAAGAAGGGCAGCGAGCAAAGCTAAATGTGACTAACCGGTTGTCGGAAGACACGTCAATTCACTGGCACGGAATTATATTGCCGGAGAATATGGATGGCGTACCTGGCGTATCTTTCGAAGGGATAAAGCCAGGACGAACGTTCAAATACCGCTACGATGTCGAGCAAAACGGAACTTATTGGTATCACAGCCATTCCGGTTTGCAGGAGCAATTGGGACACCTGGGGCCGTTAGTGATTGAACCGAAAGACGGAGACATTGGTGCTGATCGAGAACATACCATTATTCTCAGCGACTGGACATTCGAAGATCCGGATACCGTGTTTCGTAACTTGAAAGTTGCGGAGGGGTACTATAACTATCAAAAACGTACGATATTTGAGACCTTCGAGGACGTGCGACAGCAAGGGTTAGAGAAAACCTGGAAGCAACGAGAAATGTGGGGGCAAATGCGAATGAGCCCCCGTGATATTGCGGATGTGACGGGCAGTACTTATACCTACCTGATGAATGGCCGCGATTCAGCAATGAACTGGTCAGCATTATTTAAACCAGGTGAGAAAGTGCGACTTCGTATTATCAACGGCTCTGCGATGAGCTATTTCGATGTACGTATTCCTGGTCTAGAGATGACTGTAGTGGCGGCAGATGGTCAACCGGTGAAGCCTGTGTCTATTGATGAGTTTCGTATCGGAGTGGCTGAAACCTATGATGTCATTGTTCAGCCAAAGCATAACAAGGCTTATACGATTTTTGCGGAGAGCTTTGACCGTAGTGGCTATGTCAGAGGCACATTAACACCAGAAATTGGCCTTGAAGCAGAAGTTCCTGAGTTACGCGCGGTGCCTGAACGTGGTATGGCCGCGATGGGAATGGGGGCCATGGCGATGTCAGGAAATAAGGAAGAGAAAGGTATGATGAATATGAGCGGCACAGACGGTCATATGAATCATGAAATGATGCATAAAAAAGAGCTTCCTGTGGAAAACATTAAAATTGAGCACAGTGAAGGTGGTCACGGAGCTGCTGCCGCCATGATAGCTATGAATCCGACCAGTCGTCTCCATGAACCGGGCATAGGTTTGGATAATGTTGACCATAGAGTCTTAGTGTATAGCGATCTTATTGGCGCCCAAGAATGGCCAGATAAGCGGGAACCAGAGCGCCAGATTGAACTGCATTTGACCGGTAATATGGAACGGTATATGTGGTCGTTTGACGGGAAGAACTACACCGAAGTTGACGGCCCTGTGCAGTTCCGTCACGGCGAGCGCTTAAGGTTGGTGATGGTTAATGACACCATGATGGATCATCCAATCCACTTACACGGTATGTGGATGGAACTTGAAAATGGACAGTATCCTCGTCCTCGTAAGCACACCATTAGTTTAAAACCAAGCGAGAAAGTATCACTACTGATATCCGCTGATGCACCGGGAAGCTGGGCATTTCATTGTCATCTGCTTTATCACATGAAAGCGGGCATGTTTCGTGTGGTAAATGTGGCATAAGGAGGAAGGCTATGTACGCTAAATCATTGTTGTTCACTACAGCACTTCTACCCGCAGTGGCAATGGCGGGACATGCAGAGGAAGGCTGGCCAGAGCCCGTTAAAGAATATTACACCGAGCAGGTATTATTTGACCGGCTGGAATTAACGCGAACAGACGAGGAAGAGAACGTTGCCGTTTGGGACATGATGGCTTGGTACGGTGGTGATTATCATCGGTTTGTCTTCAAAAGTGAGGGGGAAAATATTCAAGATGACGGAGAGCCCACTGACTTGGAAAGGGCTGAGTTGTTATACGGCTACCTGATGTCTCCGTTTTGGTCGTTTCAGGCCGGTGTTGGTACGCGAGGCTCCTTATCGTCTAATGCCTCTATGGAAAATTATGCCGTTGTTAGCTTCATGGGGCTGGCTCCGTATTGGTTTGAAATGGACAACTCGTTGATGGTGAACGAAGAAGGCGATGTCCAGTTTGTCAGCGAAACTGAGTACGAGTGGCAGCTCACACAAACATCGTACTTACAGCCTCGCATTGAGTTTACAGCCAACCTGACAGATTCAGACAAATATGAACGGCAAAGTGGCTTGAGCAACTTGCGTGTGGGGTTGCGTTATCGTCACGAAATCAGTCGTGAGTTAGCACCCTACATTGGTGTTTATTGGAACGGCGCGTTAGGCAACACGGCAGATGAAATGAAACGAATGGGTGAGGACACCACAGAAACAGGCGTGGTCCTTGGGGCCAGAGTTTGGTTTTAATTGATAATAAACAAAGAGGAAACAACATGAAAAACATACTTAAGTTAGCCTTCGGTACCACGTTATTTTTTAGTGCATGGGCCAGCGCTCACGTCGGCCTAACATCCAGTAGCCCGGAGGACGGTGCGACTTTGTCCGAGTCACCAACGGAAATTACGATGAATTTTTCCGGTGATGTTCGTCTGGCTAAAATTATGCTGCACTCAGATGACGGTAAAATGCATCCGCTGGACTTTTCGATGAGCATGACTCCCAAAGCAGCGTACGAAATTGCTGTTAAAAACAATTTGGCGTCAGGTGGTTATACGGTTTATTGGACGGCAATGGGTGGGGACAGTCATAAAATATCGGGTGATTTTAGCTTTGAGGTGAAATGATGACCCTTTGGAGTGTGGCCAGCGTTTTAACGTTGGCCTTTATATTCTGGCTTAACGCGGTGATGACCGCCTCGCCTTATATCGTTTATTTGTCCGGTTTAAAAAAGCAGTCTGAACGAAAGAATAGCCTTGTTGCGTTGCTTCTATTACTGGCAAGCCTTCTGTATTTTTTTCTGAAAGTCGGTAGTTTTGCTGCTGAAGGCTTTGCCGGCATGATTGACACGACCTACATGCAGTTTATATGGACCGGCCCTGTTGGGTTGTTCATGCAACTTCAGATAGCGGTTGCTATTGCTTGGATTGTTTACTCCGTTGTTAAGCTAAAACGTATAAAGTGGGTGCTATATGTTGTCGCCATTGGACTCATGGGATGGAGCTTTTTAAGTATTGGTCACGGCAGTGACGCCGTCTGGTGGGGAAAGCTAGCGCTTTTAACACACTTGTTAGTCGCTTGGGTTTGGTTCGGCAGTCTTAACTCATTGCGAAAGCTGGCAACGTCGGTACCGCTTGCTAAAGCGAAAGCCATTATGGAGCGTTTTGGTGTGCATATGTCTGCAGCGGTTCCAATACTCCTTATTGCGGGCTTGGTTATGTATCGTAGTGCAACAGGGCGATGGATGCCAGAGCTGCCGCTTACGTCGTATGACACGGTACTACTAGCGAAACTTGTATTTGTGGCGCTGATTCTCCTTGTTGCCGCATTGCATAAATTAAAGTTCGTACCGCAATTAAATGATAACGCGGCCGCCAAGCGACTCAAAAACTCCATAACGGCGGAAATGGTATTGGCTGTCACTATTTTTACCCTGGCCTCTGCGCTAAGCAGCGCGTTTTCCCCCGGTTAATGTAAGGAATAAGAAGAATGAAATTACTTGTGAGTGTTTTTATGGTTTCGGTAATGTTTATTTCAGCGCCCAGTAGCGCCGAAAAACTATCTGAGCCGACCGCTGTGCTTGATGCATTTCGAACTGCTTTAACTGAAGGTGACACGGAGGTCGTTAAAGACGTGCTTTCCGATGATGTGCTTATCTTTGAAGGTGGTGGCGTTGAACGGTCCCTGGCTGAATACAGTGCTCATCATCTTAAGTCAGATATCAAATTTAGCCAGGCGGTTCCTTCCAAGCTGATTGAAAGGACAGTACAAGAAGCCGATGGCCTTGCTGTGATCACTTCTCGGTATAGCGTTTCCGGGGAGTATAACGGGCGTGAGGTTGATTTAACGATGAATGAAACCGTAACCGTATCAAATACGACTGAGTCTGGCTGGAAAATTATCCGGATCCATTGGTCCAACTGAGTTCAATCACAGGAGCTGATTATGGCAGAACACGCTCATGAACACGGACATCAGGATTATCAGAAAAGCAGCCTGAGTCTTTGGGGGGCGGTGTCGCTGGGGACTGGTGTGATGATTGGCGCTGGTATTTTTGCACTGACCGGACAAGTTGCTCAGCTGGCAAGAGAGTGGTTTGTCCTGGCATTTGTGTGCGGCGGTATCATTGCCGGCTTTAGCGCTTACTCTTACGTTAAGTTGGCGAAAGCCTATCCGTCAGCGGGCGGTATTGCGATGTTCCTCAGTAAAGCTTATGGAAAAGGAAGTGTGACGGCGATATTCGCACTCTTGATGTACTTTTCTATGGTCATTAATGAAAGTTTAGTCGCTCGGACATTTGCGTCTTATACCAGCCAGTTAATTTCTTTTGAAGCGCAGTGGCTTATCCCTTTGTTGGCGGTGGGTTTGCTGGTCTTTGCGTTTTTTATCAATATTTTGAGTAATCAGTTTATTCAAACGTTCTCGTTTTTTATGGCCTTTGTTAAGACTTTAGGGTTGGTCATTTTAGCGGCTGGTGGTTTGTGGGCCTCAGGCATTCAGTTTGAATCGATATCGGCTATTCCAGAAGAAGCTACGGGTGGCGGTATTTTAGCGGGGATTGCTTTAAGCATACTTGCGTACAAAGGGTTTACAACAATAACCAATAGTGGCGGTGAAATTGTTGAGCCTAAGAGAAATGTCGGGCGTGCCATTATTATTTCGCTGATTATCTGCGCGTTAATATACGTTCTGGTCACTCTGGCGGTTGGCTCGAGCCTGTCCATAGATGAGATTGTGAAAGCGAAAGACTACGCGCTTGCTGAAGCAGCCAGACCCGTCTATGGCGAGACCGGACTATGGGTGACGGTCGCTTTTGCAATTGTAGCAACGGTATCAGGAGTGATTGCCAGCGCGTTTGCCGTTTCAAGAATGTTAGCCATGTTGACCAATATGAAGCTTGTTCCACACAGTCATTTTGGCATGCCAGGTTCCATTCAGAAGCATACGCTGGTTTACACCATTGTTATGGCTATGATCTTAGCGGCATTCTTCGATTTGAGTCGAATTGCGTCACTGGGCGCTATTTTTTATATCGTGATGGACATTGCGATCCACTGGGGCGTATTACGGCATCTAAGGCAAAAGGTGAATGCCAATATTTACATACTTGTCAGCGCAATCACGCTAGACGTCATCGTTTTAGTCGCTTTTATATGGGTGAAATGGACGAGCGATCCGCTGGTGATTTGGGCGTCTCTTATCGGTATGGCATTGATTGCCGCTGGTGAGATTTTGTTTTTACGTAAAAAGCGTTAAGAAAAAGAGCGCTATGCGCTCTTTTTCTAGTTCATTGTAAAAAACATCCAGACAGCCATAGCGACCATCATGAGGTTTTCAGTGAGCGAAATGAAGCCTAACGGCACATTACTGGAGCCACCGACACAGGCACATTTTAGCTCGCGTTTGTCGACATAAACGGCTTTAAACACCGATATAGAGCCTACGATGCCGATGAATAATGCGACGGGTATGGATATGACATGGGCGAATTCGGCTGCCATTAACAGACCCGCCAAGCCTTCGGCATAGGGATAAATACGGCCATAAGGCACCCATTTTTTGGCGAGAAGATCGTAATTGAGAAACATAGTAGAGAATTTCTCTACGTCCTGGAGTTTGAGCAAGGCCAGAACCACCATAGAGAAACTGATGAACCACTCGATGGTTTGTACGGTAAATACGCGACCAAAAGACAACCACGACGTGGCTACAGAGAGGAGTGCCGTCATAATAAATAATGCAATAACGGGCCGGTAACTGGTTGCGTCAGGGTCAGGAAGAGGCTTTCCAAGAAAGGCTCGAACCTCCTCGTACCCACCGATACGTTTATCACCAATAAACACTTGTGGAGTGGTATCGACGTCGTGCTTTTTCTTGAATTTGTCGGTTTCTTCTCGGCTTTCCAACAGGTTGTCGTCCACATCGTAACCGTTGGCTTTAAGTAAGTGCCTGGTTTTTAAACCAAAAGGGCATTGGTGGTCAGGTGTCGACATTCTGTAAAGCGTGGCTTTTTTAGTTGATTGACTCATAGCCAAGTTCCTTACGTAAAAGTTATGTATTCGTGTATGCATTATAGTCGGCAAAAGATTAAAAGCATCAATAATCAGAAAAGGGTAAAAATTCATTAAAAATGAAAAATTATTTTTATTTTGAAAAAAGTGGACAACTTTTTTTATAGCTTTTCTAGTCATCTTGAAGAGCTTACTTTTGTAAGTTCAGAGCCCGTTAATTATGAAGCCGGGCAGTTTATGCAGTTTCGTATTCCACACTTAAACGAAATATTGTCACGACATTACTCTGTTGCTACGCGGCCTCACCCGACTCGATTTGTGTTTAACATAAGGCAGCTGCCATCGCCAAGCGAAGGGGTACCGCCGGGGGTGGGATCAAATTACTTATGTAATTTAGAAGCTGGCGCTCGTGTCGATGCCGTTGAGCCATTTGGAGACTTCCAACTGGCAAAGCAAAACTCTCATACACAAGTCTTCATCGGGGGCGGCGCGGGTATTGCACCGTTGAGAGCGTTAATACAAAGTGAATTAGCAGCAGGCTCTCCTCGTCGCTGTATCTTTTTTTACGGCGCACGATATGAAAAAGAGCTCTGTTATAGGGATGAGTTCGAAAGAGATGAGCGGTTAAATTATATACCGGTACTTTCAGAGGTTGCTAAATCAGATGAGTGGGCCGGGCACACTGGCTTTGTGCACGAAACCGCAATGAAATGGTTGGCAGATGAAAACAAAAACACATTGGACGTTTACGTGTGTGGTCCTCCACCAATGCTGAAAGCAACGTTAAAGTCTCTTGCTGACTTTGGCGTTCCGCGAGAACAAGTAAGGTTCGATGACTTTGGTATTTAGAGCTTGAAAGCGCCTGAGTTAGCAATAAATCTGCGTGGTGATGTAGAAGTCGTATCACCATCTGGGTTGACTACCTCGTTATGGGTACTTCCTTTAATTGATTGATCTTTATCAGCCAAAAGAGATACAATGCAAGCATGTTTTTATAGTGAACCTTCGCATGTATCGTTTAATCATTGCCCTACTGCTATTAGCAGTAACAACAATGTCATTTTCACAAACTATCAGTACGGAAAAGGCATGTATGCACGATCCTACTGAGCAAGTTTGCGATCTTGCAGATTGCGAAGTGTCACATTCTCTTACCGATAACTGTTGCTCTGATTCAATGATGCGTCATTGTTACAGCCCGTCAATTACTGTCGTTTATTCTGAGCAATCCACCGTTCCGCCTAGTGAGAAGCTGGTTTTTAACGCTTCCTCATTCTTAGATACGAATATTAAAGAAAAGCACTCTCTCTCGCTATTTCGGCCCCCAATCTACTCTTAAAAAGTACTAAATTTCTCGCTCCTGGCGCGTTTATCGTCCAGGTAAAAGCACAGCTATAAGCTTTGGTTCGGTCATTGTCGTTACGACGTCGTTCGTCGTCCTCGTTACGGTCCGACTCATAACTTGGTCTGTGTTTAATTTAAAAAATCACAGTTTTTGAGAGTAACAATATGAAACTTTTAAGAAGAATGGCTTATTTAAGTGTTCTGACTGTAGTGGTGCCAAATTTTGCAAATGCGCAAGAGCCGCCTTTGAATTTGCAAGACGCAGTGAGTATCGCTGTACAAGAAGACCCTTGGCTAACAGCAAGTAAGCAAACCCAAGAGGCATTCGCGAGTGAAGCGATAGCCTCTTCCAGTTTGCCTGACCCTACAATATCATTCACGGCTGCCAGTTTCCCTGTTGACAGTTTTAGTTCAAGACAGGAAGGGATGGCCCAGTTAGTCGTCGGTGTTTCACAAGCATTTCCCAGAGGAGACACTTTATCGTTGTCTCGTAAGCAGAAAAACCAATTAGCTCAAAAACAACCGTTTTTGAGAGCGGATCGCATTGCTAAAGTCAAAACAACGGTCACTAAGTTGTGGTTGGATGTCTTTTTCTCTCAGCAAAGTATCCGCTTGATTGAATCGGATAGAGCGCTTTTTGAACAGTTAGTGTCAACCGCTAAGGCGAGTTATACCAGTACCGAGGGAAAAGCACGGCAGCAAGATGTTATTAGAGCCCAACTTGAGCTTACACGCCTGGATGATAGGTTGACGTCACTGCGACAAAAAGAGGAGCAACTTCAAAGCGAATTGTCGGAATGGATAGGTGTTATAGCGAAATCAAGGTTACCGGATGACCTTCCGAGTCTTACGCTGAAGAAGACATTGCTATCACCTTCGACAATACCGAATCAAGCCTTGTACGAATTGATAAAAGAACACCCGGTTTTGCAAGCGACCGATCAAGACATTTTGGCGTCGGAGACGTCTGTCGAGCTCGCTCAGCAAGGTTATAAACCGCAATGGTCAGCCAATCTGAAATATGGCCATAGAAACGACGATCCAAGCGGCAATGACCGTGCCGACTTGCTGTCAGTCGGGGTTACGTTCGATGTCCCTTTATTTACTGACAACAAACAGGATAAGCAGGTACGCTCAGCAAAGTTTAAAACGGAAGCAAAAAAAACTGAGAAGTTATTGGTTGCCAGGCAGTTAATAGCCAATTTACGCAGTACGTTTTTACAACTGAACCGTTTGAATGAACGTGCTGCCCTATATCACGAAGAGCTACTTCCACAAATGTCCGCCCAGTCTGAAGCCGCATTGACTGCCTACAACAATGATGATGGCGACTTTGCCGAGGCGGTACGGTCACAGATTGCGGAAATCGACGCAAAAATTGATGCATTAGCAATCGCCATCAACCGCCAAAAATTGATTGCCGAAGCAAACTACTTATTACTTTCAGGAGTGTAAAATGAAAACAGTCACCAAATCTCTTATAAGTTTAGCTGTAGGCTTTGCAGTTGGCGCTGGCGCTATTGGCTATGTAATGCAATCGACTGAAGTGTCTGATCGTTCATCGGGCAATGCAGAAAAAGAGCCGTTATATTGGGTGGCTCCGATGGATCCTAATTATCGTCGAGACAAACCAGGAAAGTCTCCAATGGGGATGGACCTTATTCCTTACTATGGCGATGATGCAGAAGAGAGTTCACCTGGTACGGTGAGAATTGATCCCGACGTTATTAATAACCTTGGGGTTACAACTGCAACCGTCACGTCCTCGAGACTCAACCTAGATATCGAAACAGTTGGCTATGTTCAGTTTGATGAGGACCGAGTATTAACAGTAAGTCCTCGTGTTGAAGGCTGGATTGAGAAGCTTTTCGTAAAAGCGGTTGGTAACTCGGTTAAAGCCGGCGAGCCTTTATACAGTATTTACTCTCCTGAAATGGTTAATGCGCAAGAGGAGCTTGTATTGGCCTCGCAAAGAGGTAATCAGGTGCTAATTGATGCCGCTGAAGAACGCTTAAGAGCTCTGCAAGTCTCTGAATCTGAGATTAAGAAGTTAAAAGAAACTCGTAAAATTCAGAAAACAATCACGGTAAAAGCAAAGCAGTCCGGGGTATTGGATAGACTGACTGTGCGTGAAGGTGCGTTTGTAACGCCGAGTATGAATTTAATGACCATTGCTCAACTGGATAAAATTTGGGTTATTGCAGAAGTCTTTGAGCGGCAATTGAACCAGGTTGAGGTAGGCAATGACGTTCAAATGAACCTTGGGTATGCTCCAGGTAAAGAGTGGCAAGGAAAGGTTGATTATGTCTATCCGTCACTTAACTCTAAAACTCGGACGGGACAAGTTCGAATTCACTTCGACAACCCGGATGGTTTTTTAAAACCGGGCATGTTTGCGAATCTTAACATTAAGGCTGGTTTAGGCGACAAAAACTTAATCATCCCTAAAGAAGCGCTTATCCGAATGGGTGATTCGAACCGAGTTGTCCTGGCACTGGGTGATGGGAAATTTAAATCAGTTAATGTTGATGTTGGGCGGTTAGGGAGCTCGCGAGTTGAAATTTTATCGGGTCTCATGGCAGGTGATGACATCGTTACTTCAGCTCAGTTTTTGATTGATTCTGAGTCCAGTAAGTCCTCTGACTTTAAGCGCATGCAACATGACACGCATGTTGATAACGAGAGCCATGGCAGCATGTCAAGTGACACAGCAGCTCAAGCTGTCTGGGTTGAAGCAACCGTTAAAAATGTTATGCCTCAGCACTCGATGGTTACGCTGGAGCACGGTGAGATTTCTGAATGGGACTGGCCTGCAATGACGATGGACTTCGATGTTGCTTCGGATGTTGAACTTTCTCAGCTTAGCACGGGGTTATCCTTGCATGCGGAAATAACGCAAGTCGGGAAGCAACAGTACCAGCTCACATCGATTCATATTCCTGAGCAAAAACAAGTGACAGAGCAGGAGCATAACCATGATTAAGTCAGTCATTCGATGGTCAGTGAGTAACCGTTTTTTCGTTCTTCTGGCGACATTAATCCTCGTGGGTGTTGGTGCTTTTGCGGTTAAGAATACGCCCGTAGACGCACTGCCGGACTTGTCGGATGTCCAGGTGATCATTAAAACCAGCTATCCGGGTCAAGCGCCGCAGGTGGTAGAAGATCAAGTAACCTATCCATTAACAACCGCTATGCTGTCTGTCCCCGGCGCTAAAACCGTCCGTGGATATTCGTTTTACAGCGACTCCTATGTGTATGTCATTTTTGACGAAGATACAGACGCTTACTGGGCGCGTTCGCGAGTACTGGAATATTTGTCTCAGGTTGCTCCGAAACTGCCTTCTAATGCAAGACCGCAATTAGGCCCTGATGCAACAGGGGTTGGTTGGGTGTATTTGTATGCCTTGGTTGATCGCACGGGTAACCACAATTTGAGTGAGTTACGCAGTATGCAGGATTGGTTTTTAAAGTATGAACTGCAAACGGTCGAGGGGGTTTCGGAAGTTGCCGCCCTCGGCGGGATGGTAAAGCAGTACCAGGTGAAAGTGGATCCGGAGAAGCTGCGCGCATTCAATATTCCTCTTGCTCACATACAAAATGCTATCCAGCGAGGCAATCGGGAAGTGGGGGCGTCGGTGGTTGAAATGGCGGAAGCTGAGTATATGGTCCGGGCCTCAGGCTATATTGATAGTGTGTCAGACTTAGAGAGTATCCCGCTTGGCGTTGATGAAAATGGCACGCCATTATTGCTTAAAGACGTTGCTGATGTGGGTGTGGGCCCCCAAATGAGACGCGGTATCGCCGAACTCAACGGTGAGGGAGAAGCCGTGGGTGGTATTGTGGTAATGCGTTTCGGAGAAAATGCCCAAAAAACGATTGATGGCGTTAAACAAAAGTTGGAAGAATTAAAGTCTGGGCTACCAGAAGGTGTCGATATAGTCACTGTCTATGATCGTTCGGGGCTTATCTCGGATGCCGTGGAAAGTCTCTGGAAAAGTTTAATAGAAGAACTCGCTATTGTCGCGTTTATCTGTGTGATATTTCTCTTCCATGTCCGCTCCTCGCTGGTTGCAGTTATCAGCTTGCCTTTGGGTATTTTAACCGCGTTTATTGTCATGTATTGGCAAGGAATTAACGCGAATATTATGTCACTTGGAGGGATCGCAATCGCTATTGGCGCTATGATCGATGGTGCCATCGTCATGATTGAAAATATGCATAAGCATATGGAAAAAACGCCACTGACAGCAGAGAACCGCTGGCGGGTGGTTGCCGCCTCTGCTTCAGAGGTGGGCCCTGCTCTTTTCTTTAGCTTGCTCATTATTACCGTCAGCTTTATGCCGGTATTTACCTTAGAAGCCCAGGAAGGGCGGATGTTTTCTCCGCTTGCTTTCACGAAAACTTACGCAATGGCAGCCAGTGCAGCCTTAGCGATTACCGTTATCCCCGTGTTGATGGGATATTTTATCAGAGGAAAGGTAACACCTGAGGGGAAAAACCCGCTTAATCGGTTATTGATCGCCGGGTATAAACCGCTTTTAAAAGGCATTTTGAAATACCCCAAGACAGCAGTTGGCGGAGCGCTTGTTATCCTGGCCGTTGGTGTCTGGCCGATTGACAAAATTGGTAGTGAATTTATTCCAGATTTGGATGAGGGCGATTTGATGTATATGCCCACTACCTATCCCGGATTATCAATTGGTAAAGCAAGGGAGCTGTTGCAGCAAACCGACAAGCTCATAAAAACGGTACCGGAAGTGAAGACGGTTTTTGGCAAAATTGGTCGAGCGGATACCGCCACTGATCCGGCACCCCTAACGATGATTGAAACCTTTATTCAACTGAAACCGAAAGATCAGTGGAGAGACGGTATGACCACTGAGAAGTTGAAAAAAGAACTGGATGCGCTTGTAAAGTTTCCGGGGCTGACCAATGCGTGGGTTTACCCCATTAAAACTCGCATTGATATGTTATCGACAGGTATAAAAACGCCGGTAGGTATAAAAGTTGCCGGAGCTGATCTTAATGAAATTCAGAAGATCGGTCAGCAGCTTGAAACGATACTTGATGATGTCGATGGTACGGCTTCTGTTTATTCAGAGCGAGTGGCTGGTGGACGCTATGTCAAAGTCGACATAAAAAGAGAGCAGGCTGCACGTTATGGCTTGAACATTGAGGATGTTCAGCAGGTTGTTGCCACGGCTATTGGCGGAATGAATGTTTCAGAGACCATTGAAGGGCTTGAACGTTACCCAATAAACTTGCGCTACCCTCAAGATTACCGTGATTCGCCGGAAGAATTAAAGAAGCTACCTTTAGTTACGCCAAACGGGCAGCGTATTAGTTTGGCGGATGTGGCTGATGTCTACGTTGAACTTGGACCGCCGGCAATTAAAAGCGAAAACGCAAGACTTAATGGCTGGACTTTTGTCGACATTGAGGGAGTTGATGTCGGCACTTATGTTGAAAAAGCAATGAAGGTTGTAGAACAAGAACTCGAGTTGCCAGCAGGGTATTCAGTTACCTGGTCCGGGCAGTACGAATATATGGAAAGGGCAAAGGAAAAACTGACTTACGTGATTCCGTTAACGCTCGCGATTATTATCGTTCTTTTATATATGAACTTTCGAAACGCTACAGAAATCGCCATTATATTGGGAACTTTGCCTCTCGCATTGGTGGGGGCAATCTGGCTAATGTATCTTTTAGATTATAATTTCTCAGTTGCTGTAGCGGTTGGTTTTATAGCTCTAGCAGGTGTCACTGTAGAAATAGGAATACTAATGCTGACTTACCTAAACCAGTCCTATAATGAATATGAAAAAAGTCAGTTAGAGCATGGTAAAGCATTAACGAAAGAGGGTCTCTCTCTTGCCGTAATGGAAGGGGCAGGACTTCGTGTTCGCCCAGTCATGATGACGGCCGTTTCTACAATTGCTGGTTTATTGCCTATAATGTTTAGTACAGGGACTGGGGCTGAGGTGGTTAGTAGAATAGCGGCGCCAATGGTTGGAGGAATGATCAGCGCTGTTATCTTAACCTTGCTCGTATTACCTGCTGTTTACTATTTGTGGCGAAAGAAAGACGTTAAGGTTAGATGATACCTTACTCTGTAAATATCACCTGCGCATCTTTGATCTCGATCAATGATGTGCAGGGGGTAGTATGCTAATTTATAGCATGGCAATAGGAGCGCACATATGTTTCAAGCAAAATTTTTAGTTGTGCTTATGTTAGGAATAGTGATACAGCTATCCTTCCCAGCCGCTCCTCCTTATAACAATGCTTCCAATGTACAGCACGAAAAAAGTGTTAGCCATATGGATGTTAGCAACGAAAGCAAAGATAACTTTCATTGCGATGAAAGTGAGCAATCTATCATTGACGACTGTTATTGCTGCGTAGCTGATAAATGCTCTATGGATGAAGAGTGTAACTCTGCGAACTCACCTCTAGTATTTATTCAATTCGACACCTTGATAAACTCTCCTAGCAACTTGCCACATCCCTTGTCTTATAAAGCTGATGTGAAGCAAATACTCTTCGATATTTACTACCCTCCGAAATAGCACTACTAAATTACAACTCTAGATTTTCTCGAAATTTAAGTAACTAGACTAAACACAGTCCATAAGCTATATGTTTTAGGGCTTTTAGGGCTTTTAGGGCTTTTAGGGGGGTATATGAACCTATCTAAAATTACCGCTATTTTTGATCAACTTCGACAAGACTCAGTGGATGAGGCTCTCATCGGCCGTGGCATTAGCGGCTTTACGCTGTTTCCTGTGCGAGGACGGGGTTACTACTTCGATAGCTATAACGATGATCACTTAGTTGATCACGTACAGCTTGAAGTTTATGTGAACAGTGATGATGCGCGTGATGTTGCCCTCTTGGTAGTTGAAGCGGCCCATACTGGGGTATCTAACGAGGGATTAGTTTCTATCTCGCCAATCGATGAATTGTTCTGGGTTCACGATAAACGAGCAGCCACTAATAAAGAGCTTTCGTTACAAAGTTAACACCGAGCAAATGTTGCCTGAAACGTATTGGTAGTTTTAATTAACAGGACAGTATTGATGTCAAATAACGATCATAGAGCAGGAGTGCGGGAAATTAACTTAGTCAATCGCACATTAAAGCTAAACACTGAGAGTGTGAAAAAAGTTCGCGAAGCGATTAACGAAATCGATCGCTTGGTTGGTCTCGATAGCGTTGCCTATGACTCTGAGCATAACTTGTTATTGGTAGCTTATGATGCCTCTAAAGTGGATCTCAATGTTATAGAGGAAAAGCTCAGGAAGTTTGGTGTTGAAATAAATAGTGGGTGGTGGACTCATCTGAAAGAAGAGTACTACAAGTTTATTGACCAAAATATTAAAGATAATTCGGAACATACACCGTGGAGTTGTCACAGAAGTCCGCCAGTTAACAAAAGCAAACGAAAGTAACGATTAATTATAGGTAACGAGTAAAAAATGCAAATAGAAACAATCAAAGATGTGCTGAGTTGGACCGTTGATTTCCACAAAAACCTGAAGGAGTGTGTTACTCACTGCTCTAAACAAAACCAAGATGAACGAGCTCGGATGATTCTAAACTACGTGTCGGGTCATGAGGCTAGCTTAGAGCGAATGGTCGAAGGTTTTTTGAGTACAGCAAACCGAAATGCATTAGACACTTGGTGTTATGACTATATTGGGAAACATCCCATCGTTGAGCATGGACACTGTGATTCGCCTTTTAAAGAGTTAGATACTGATCACATTATGGAGAACATTGTAAACCATCATGAGCAAGTCATTGAGTTGTATGAACACCTATATTCCCGTGTTGATATAGACAGCGCAAAAGAGCTGTTAGAAACAGTAAAAAACGTTGAAGAAAATGAAATTAAACGAATGGTGCACACTGCGAATCGATTTTCGGATATGTAGTGAGTGACGGTTTTATCGTTGGTACTTTACGGGAAATAGCTTGTAACTATCCTATTGAAATTAGCTGGCAAAGACGCGGAGTCGGTTTACCGGGCGCTGTTAAAAATATTTAAGCAGATGCCGGCAGAATACCGGAAATCGCTCACCTGGGATCGCGGTATGGAACTGGCTAAGCATGCTGATCTAACAAAAGAAATTGGTATACCCGTTTACTTTTGCGACCCCCAATCACCATGGCAACGAGGCACAAACGAAAATACTAATAGTTTGGTTCGGCAATACTTCCCAAGAAAAACTGATTTATCTGTTCATTCACAGGAAGTTCTTAACAACGTAGCGACCCAATTAAACGAGAGACCGAGAAAAACATTGAGCTTTATGACACCGTCACACATGATTGATAAGGGTGTTGCGTTGATGACTTGAATCTACATCAGCCTTCTTCGCGAAAGAAATAAAGTAAAGTTTGAATTCATCAAGGTCGAATCTGGCAACTATCCAATCAGGGCTCTGTGTCGGGTTATGAAGGTCAGCAAGTCGGCTTACTATGACTGGTGCAAGCGCCCGGGCAAGCTGATTGGCGCTCAAGAGCTGCAGCTTCGCCGCCGGATCAAGGAACTGTTCAAAGCGAGCAGATCCAGCTTGGGCAGCCGGAAAATGATGAAGGCACTTCGCGCGGAAGGCTTTGAAATTGGCCGATACCGGGTTCGCCGGCTTATGGATCAAATAGGCTTGAAGGTGACGCAGCGCGTGGCTTACAAAGTAACCACCAAGCGCAAACACAGCGACAGCGTAGCGGGCAATTTGCTGAATCAGAATTTCAACCCAGTGGGCCCGAATCAGATCTGGGCGGGCGATGTGACCTACTGCCGCACCGGCGAAGGCTGGATGTATCTGGTGGTTGTGATGGACCTGTATTCGCGGCGCATCGTGGGCTGGGCAATTGATAAAACGATGACCACCAGTTTGGTGCTGCGGGCTCTGATTACGGCTTACAACCTGCGCAGGCCGAGCAAGGGGCTGGTGTTCCATAGCGACCGCGGGTCGCAGTACACCAGCAAGCGGTACCGGAAGCAGCTTCAGCGTTTTGGTATGCGAGCGAGTATGGGCGACGTTGGCGCCTGCTGGGACAACGCAGTTGTTGAACGATTTTTTGGCAGCCTGAAACATGATTGGCTCTTTAAAGTGTCACAACCGACACGTGAACATATGAAAAGGGATGTGGCCGCTTACATCCGTTACTACCACCTGGAGCGACTACATTCGGCCAACGGCGGCAGGTCGCCAGTTAACCATGAATTATTGTTTAAAAATGTGTCCGGATTTAGTTGACCAGTACATCCAATGGATTAAAGTGGTGCTGAAAAGAAGTAAATGTATGCAGTCATGAGGCTATACGCACGCATATACGGAATTTGGCACATACCTCGAGAGGATTAGTTGTTATGAGGCAGAATCAATCAGAACATCCACACCACGTGGATCCGTCGCACACAGATGCGCCGCTCTCAGATCCCGTGTGCGGCATGCGAGTTACAGAGAATTCATCCCATCACATGGAGCATGAGGGTAAGTCTTTCTATTTTTGCAGCACCAAGTGTTTGGGTAGATTCCGTGATGACCCGGAAAAGTACCTCGATCCCACCAAGTCGGAGGAACATACAACGCCGCATGAGCCCGGCACGACGTACACTTGCCCTATGCATCCGGAGATCCTGCAAGATCACCCGGGAACCTGTCCAAAGTGTGGCATGGCTCTTGAGCCATTGATGCCCAGTCTGGATGATGATAACAATCCAGAGTTGAAAGATTTTTCACGCAGGTTCTGGTGGACGCTGCCGTTTACTGTCATCGTGACAATACATGCTATGTTCGGCCCGCAGCTTGGCTGGTTCAGCATGAGCGTGCAAACATGGATCGAACTCGTTCTTTCAATACCGGTAGTGTTGTGGGCAGGGCAGCCATTTTTTGTACGGGGCTGGCAATCAGTAGTGAACCGCAGCCCGAACATGTGGACGCTGATAGGCCTTGGTACTGGAGCGGCGTTTATCTATAGCACTATCGCGACGATAGCACCGGGCATATTCCCTGAAACTTTCATGTCGATGGGCCGCGTTTCAGTCTATTTTGAAGCAGCAGTTGTCATTATTTCGCTGACATTGTTGGGTCAGATGCTTGAGTTGAGGGCACGCTCGAAAACATCAGCTGCCATCAAGTCCTTGCTCGGTCTGGCGCCTAAGACAGCACGGCGGATCAACAAGGATGGCACTGAGGAAGATGTGCCTTTGAATCACGTACATGAAGGTGATCGCTTGCGCGTTCGCCCTGGTGAAAAAGTCCCGGTTGACGGCACGGTAGAGGAAGGTAATAGCTCATTGGATGAGTCGATGTTGACCGGAGAGCCACTCCCCGTAAGCAAGCGGCCCGGAGACAAGGTGATTGGCGCGACGATGAATACTTCAGGCGCTCTTGTGATTCGGGCAGAGAAAGTGGGTTCTGCCACAGTGCTCTCTCAGATTGTGCAGCTCGTAGCGCAGGCGCAGCGTTCGCGCGCTCCCATGCAGCGCATGGCTGACTTGGTTGCCGGTTACTTCGTTATGGCTGTAGTGGTCATCGCCATAACAACTCTGTTCGTTTGGGGATTCTTCGGTCCGCAACCGAGCTGGGTGTACGGTTTGATAAATGCTGTTGCGGTGCTGATTATCGCTTGCCCGTGTGCGTTGGGGCTGGCCACACCCATGTCCATCATGGTGGCAACCGGCAAAGCCGCTACGCAAGGCGTGCTGTTTCGCGATGCCGCCGCGATTGAGAACTTCCGCAAAGTCGATACTCTGATTGTTGATAAAACCGGCACATTGACTGAAGGACGTCCGGCTTTTGAACAAGCAATTCCGGCAGGTGACATAACTGCCGATGAAGTACTACGTCTTGCAGCGAGCCTCGATCAAGGCAGTGAACATCCACTTGCCGACGCTATTGTGAACGCGGCGCGCGAGCGCGGCCTCACACTCAGTGCAGTCGACGATTTTGAATCAGGTAGCGGCATCGGCGTTCGTGGCCAAGTCGATAGTAAGTCGCTGGTCCTGGGCAATACAGCTCTGATGCAGCAAGACGGGATTGATGTTACCCACCTGACAAACATCGCCGACTCATTGCGCGAAAAAGGTGCGAGTGTCATGTATCTCGCCTCGGATGGCCAACTTGCAGGCCTGTTGGCTGTCTCCGACCCGATCAAACAGAGCACGCTGGAAGCAGTGCGAGATCTCCAGCAAGCGGGGATTCGTATCATCATGGCAACCGGCGATGGTATTGCAACGGCTAACGCTGTTGCCAAGGAATTGGGAATCGACGAAGTGCACGGCGAAGTCAAACCTGCTGACAAGCTTGACCTCGTCACACAGCTTCAAGCTGAAGGTTGTATTGTAGCTATGGCTGGGGACGGGATTAACGATGCCCCGGCTCTCGCAAAGGCTAACGTAGGTATCGCCATGGGGACGGGTACAGACGTTGCCATGAACAGCGCTCAGGTAACCCTGGTCAAAGGCGACTTGCGTGGAATCTCCAACGCACGGCACCTTTCCGATAGTACCGTCGCTAATATGAAGCAAAATCTGGGTTTCGCGTTTATCTACAATGCGCTTGGCGTCCCGATCGCAGCCGGTGTGTTGTATCCCCTCACGGGTATTCTGCTCTCACCCATGTTCGCCGCACTCGCAATGAGTCTCAGCTCGGCATCGGTGGTTTTCAACGCTCTCCGGCTTCGTGGCTCACGCGATTGAATGGGGCGATAACCCACGGAATGATGCTCTGATAACACAAGCTGCTGAAGAACAGATGTTTCAGCAGCTTGTGCCCCCTCATCCACCATCCGTTGATTAACGAGGCCTTAATCGATGCTGTTTCACCAGCGTATAGAATACCGGGATGACAATGAGTGTGAGGATAGTGGAAGAAATGTAAATACCCCATTTCTAACACAGTCATCTCGTAGAGTATTTATGCCGCATTTCGGTACTCAAATGGCGTCATGTCATTGAGTGAATCGTGCGGTCGTTCGTTGTTGTATAGCTCAATCCAATCTTCGGTTATTTGCTTCACTTCGTTCAGGTTGTTGAAGATGTAGCAATCGAGTACATCATCACGATAAGTTCGGTTAAATCGTTCAATGTAGGCGTTTTGATATGGGCAACCAGGTTTAATGTAATCAATCATAATGTCATGTGCTTTTGCCCAATTTACAAACACTTCCGAGGTGAATTCGCTGCCATTATCAACCCGAATTTTCTCAGGGTAACCATGCCACTCAGCAAGTTGGTCAAGATAGCGTATGACGCGCAACGACGGCATGCTGGTCGCAATATCGATACCTAAAACTTCGCGATTAAAGTCATCAATGACATTAAATGTGCGAAACCTGACTTTGTTGTGCAAGCTGTCACTCATAAAGTCCATTGACCAGGACTTACCCAATGCATTCGGTGCAGCCAATGGCTCTGGGTTGCGGTTGGGTAATCGCTTTTTGCCTTTGCGTCGCAGGTTCAGTTTTAGCTCAGTATAAACGCGATAAACACGCTTGTGGTTCCATCGATGGCCTAGCTTTCGAGGCGTTTAAAGCACTTCGGGAACCCCCCACCGATGGTGCTTGTCGATTAAAGCATTCAAGGCATCAATGATTTCGTCATCATCGGTCAATTTTGGCTCGTAATAGTAAGCAGTACGGCTAATGCCAACTACATCACAGCACTTTACAACGCTCGCGTTATACTGCACCTGCAACTCGCGTGCCCAGGTTTCCCGTTCTGCCACAGGTGCTAGAGCTTTTTTATTATGTCTTCTTGCATTTGTGACTTGAGGCTCAGCACAGCATACATCTGCTTAAGCCGGCGGTTTTCTTCTTCCAGTTCTTTTAAGCGGCGCACATCAGACGCTTCCATACCACCGTATTTTTCGCGCCATTTGTAAAACGTTGAATTACCGATGCCGTACTTACGGCAAATATCTTTCACCGGCATCCCGGCTTCGGCTTCTTTTAAAATCGCCACAATTTGGCTTTCAGTCATGCGTTTGCTCATCGTAAACCCCTTTGCTTTAGTTTAAAAGAAATTCTACGAGCGAGCTGTATTATTTTACGGGGTAGTTACACCATTTACACAAAATCTTTTACAGTCTCTTTATAAACTTCTCTAAAGAATGCAATCCTTAGTTAACTGACAACTGGTCTTTTGGAAAATTATTTGATAAAGTGCCCACCATGAAATTATCTTGGTTGCTTATCACCGTCGTATTGATACACAGTTTTTTTACCTGTGCGTCGGCGGTTGGGCACGTGGAAGACACCAATCATCAAAGTGTGGATATTGTCTTTGACGCAGACCATGCTGCCGAACATCAACAGACCAACGACGCGCAAGCGGACATCGATCACGAGCATCAATTTCACGCCCATATAAGCTGTATTACTGGCTACGGAGTGTTTGTTTCCGTAACACCAGTCATCGTGGCTTCTAATTCAAAATCTTCAACATTTGGTCAAAGCCTGACTAATCAACCACCGGTCCCTCCACCAAACGTGTAACCGTTAACTTTAATTTCTAAATCTTTAAGTTAATGGAGAAGCTACATGAAGTACTTAAGCTTTGTGGCAGCCTTATGTCTTGGCGTTCTATTGTCAGAGGCACATGCTGCTACAACCGAGTTAACGCTGGAAGAGGCGTTACAGAAAACGTTAAAAAACAACCCTGAATTACTTGAATACGATTACAAAATACGTGCTGCCGCCGCGATGGTTGAACAGGCTGAGTTTTCACCCAACCCGACCTTGTCAGCGGAAGTTGAAAACTTAGCGGGCTCTGGTGAGTTTGGGGGGATCAGTAACGCCCAGTTGACGGTGTCTTTTTCTCAGCTTATTGAGCTAGGGGATAAAAGGCAGTTGCGAGTGGATGCTGCCACGGCGAATGAAAAAGCCCAGCAAGCGGAATATGAGTACCGCCGAGTTGAAGTGTTAGCTGAAGCGACACAACGTTTCTATGAAGTTTTGAAGTTACAGCAATTGGCGCTCATCAGTGCTCGCCAGTTAGAGCGAACTGAACGCCTACTCACCATAGCGAAAGAACGGGTATCAGCCGGAGCGGTGCCGAAATCTGAGGTTATCCGCATTCAGCTAGAATTAGAGCGCCAATACGCCTTTTCTGATGAGTTAAAGGGTAAGCTCAAGCAGCAGAAAGTCGAGTTGGCGTCAATGTGGGCAGGCGACATCGATTTTGACTTGGTCTCAGGACGTTTTGCATTCCCGTTGGCGTTACCTGCAAGGGGGGAAGTGCTCACGGCCGTTAATCGGGCTCCGGAATACTTGCGGTTGCTAGACTCTGAGCAGCTTTTGCAAGCTCAAGCGAATGCGTTAAAGGCAGATTCTGTTGCGGATGTGACTGTTGGTATCGGTGCCCGTTATGACAACCAATTAAATGATGCCGGTTTTACCGTTCAGGCCTCAATGCCATTGCAGTTAAGCAATCCTAATGTGGGCCGTATTAAGCAACGCCGTATATTGTATCAATCGAACCTCGCACAACAGAAGCAGGTCCGACAACAACTGAAATCTATGGCGCTTTCTTTAGTGCATAGCTTACATACTCACCAAGACTACCTGCAAAAGGTGACACAGCGCCTACTGCCATTATCTGAACAGCTATTGGAACAAACTCGACAGGGTTACGCGCGAGGTACGCATTCCTTGCTTCAGGTGCTAGATGCCCAGACAGAGCTCGCCAAACTTGAGTATGAAAAATTATCCCGAGCGCATGCGATCTACAGTGACATGATCCAACTTGAGCGCATGACAGGACAGCCATTTTTAGGAGTACAACCATGAAACTTAAGCAGTCAGTGATTGCGATAATCAGTGTCGCTGTTTTTTCAATGTCTGCAGTTGCCTCGCAAGAGCAACATTCAGAACACGAAGCACCTCATACAAACTTGAGCGATGTGGCCATAAAAAATGCTGAAATAACCATAGCCAAAGCTGGGTCGCAGGAGATTAACGTAAAGCAAACGATGTTTGGTGTTATTGCACCCAATAACAATAACATCGTGCATGTCGGCGCCAAGTATAAAGGTCTTGTCACTTCGCTACCGGTGAATATCGGTGATGTGGTGAAATCAGGGCAAACGCTTGCGGTGGTTGAGAATGTTACTACCGGCACGGCGTTTGCGGTGAAAAGTCCAATTAACGGCGAAATCACCGAGCGATATACCAATATCGGCGAAGTGGTAGAGCAAAAGCCGTTATTTGAAATCTTGGATTCTTCATCGGTTTGGGTGGAGCTCTCAGCGTTTCCGGAAGACATTGAGTCTCTGCGAGAGAATCAAACGGCCTTCGTTTACGACCTGCATAATCACAAGACCGTTGAGGGTGTTGTGTCTTATATATCCCCTAAAATGAGCGGCGGACATATCGCTCGGGCGCGTGTGCAGTTGCCGAATGAGTCAGGCCATTGGCGGCCAGGCATGCACGTCAAAGCTGACGCGGTTACCGACATTTTTACCGCAAGCTTAGCAGTCGATAACGACGCGATTCAGCGCTTAGAAGATAAACCGGTGGTGTTTGTTCAGGAAGGTAACCGTTTTGAAGCCCGTAGCCTTAAGTTAGGCCGGACGGATGGCGAATTTACCGAGGTTTTATCAGGTTTAGAAGGCGGCGAACGTTATGTCGTTGAGAATAGCTATTTGATCAAAGCTGACATTCTCAAACAAGGTGCTGGCCACAGCCACTAGGGAGATTCAACAATGATAGATGCACTCATTCGCTTTACGGTTGAGCGTCGGTGGCTGGTGCTCGCAGCAACCCTTTTAGTTGCTGCCGCTGGTATCTACAGTACGCTAAAGCTGCCTATAGACGCCGTGCCCGATATTACCAATGTTCAGGTACAGATAAATTCAGAAGCGCCAGGCTATTCACCTTTAGAAACGGAACAACGAATTTCGTATCCGGTAGAAACAGCGATGGCGGGCTTACCCAAACTGGACTATACGCGCTCGATCTCACGGTATGGACTGTCGCAGGTGACCGTAGTATTCGAAGAAGGTACCGATATTTATTGGGCTAGACAGCAAATCAGTGAGCGATTACAAAAGGTCAGAGGTGAAGTACCACAAGGCATAGAGCCTACTATGGGACCTATTGCGTCTGGTCTGGGGGAGATCGTGAATTACGTGGTGCGTGCTGAAGAGGGGGCGACTAACGCCAATGGCAAGCCTTATACGCCAGAGCAGTTACGTACCATTCAAGACTGGATCATTAAACCACAGCTGGTCAAAGTGCCGGGCGTGACGGAAATTAATAGCGTTGGTGGTTACGAAAAACAATACCAGGTAGCACCAATCCCGGGCCGCATGCTGGCTTACAAAGTGACTATGCAGGACTTGTTCAAAGCGTTAGAGCTGAACAACAGGAATGCGGGGGCTGGTTACATTGAGAAAAATGGTGAACAGTGGCTTGTGCGCTCGCCCGGTCAGCTCAAAACGCTTGACGAGATTCGAAATGTGGTCATAACCAAGCGTGATGATGCGCCAGTGCGCGTCAGCGATGTTGCTGAGGTCAAACTGGGAGAGCAATTACGCACTGGTGCGGCAACCTCGGGCGAGAGCGAAGTGGTATTAGGCACCGCCATGATGTTGATTGGTGAGAACAGTCGTATTGTTGCCCAGAATGTTGCAGATAAAATTGACGAAGTGCAACGAAGCTTACCCGACGGAGTGTTGATTGAAACGGTGTATAACCGTACTTCTCTCGTTGATAAAACCATTGCAACGGTCGAGAAAAACTTGTTTGAAGGGGCGGTACTGGTCATTGTTGTGCTGTTTATACTACTCGGGAATGTCCGGGCAGCGCTAATTACCGCCTGTGTCATTCCGTTAAGTATGCTATTTGCTGTTAGCGGTATGGTTGCCAACAAAGTGTCCGGTAACCTGATGAGCTTGGGGGCAATTGACTTTGGCATTATTGTCGATGGTGCGGTTATTGTGGTTGAAAACGCGTTGCGACGGCTTGGAAATGCACAGCAACGCTTAGGCAGGGTACTGACTACTAAAGAGCGTTTAATTGAAGTCACTCATGGTACTCGTGAGGTATTTAACCCTGCGGTATTTGGGGTGCTTATTATTATGCTGGTGTACTTGCCGATATTCGCCCTAAGTGGGGTCGAAGGAAAGATGTTCCACCCGATGGCTTTCACAGTGGTAGCGGCATTGCTAGGGGCGCTTATTTTCTCGGTGACTTTTGTACCCGCGGCTATTGCAATATTTGTGCGTGGCAACATTCAGCACGGTGAAAACCGCATCATGCGGGCGGCGCGCAAAGTGTATCAGCCGGTTTTACGGCAGACACTGAAGCTTCCGGTTGTCATTATTTTGATTGGCTTTGGCCTATTTGCGGTGTCCATGTTTCAGGCCAGTCGCATGGGAACTGAGTTCTTACCTCAACTGGATGAAGGCGATATTGCAATGCATGCGCTGCGTATTCCGGGGACAGGATTGCAACAATCCATCGACATGCAAAAAGACGTAGAGTCTGTGGTCTCGGAGTTTGATGAAGTAAAATTGGTGTTCTCGAAAATTGGTACCCCGGATGTTGCGACTGACCCGATGCCACCGAGCGTCGCGGATACTTTTATTATTTTGAAGGAGCGCAAGGACTGGCCAAACCCAGAGAAACCCAAAGAGCAATTGGTTGCGGAAATACGAACCGCTGTGCAAGAGCTGCCCGGTAATAAGTACGAGTTCACGCAGCCCATTGAAATGCGTTTTAACGAACTTATCGCTGGGGTGAGAGCCGATTTGGGGGTTCGTATCTATGGTGACGACTTGCAGACATTAAAGCAGCTCGGCGATTCAGCTGCATCCGTCATCCGAAAAGTTGATGGTGCCGCCGATGTTCGCGTCGAACAAATGACGGGCTTATCAACGCTTTCTGTCCATCCTAAACGTGATCATTTGGCCCTGCTTGGCTTAACGGTGGCGGACGTACAAAGCGCAATACAAGCCGCAGTTGGCGGTGTTCAGGCTGGAATTATTTACGAAGGTGATAAGCGGTTTAAGCTTATGGTGCGTCTGAATGACGATTGGCGCGATAGCATTGAACAGCTGAAGTCGCTGCCGGTGGATGTTTCTGCGGATAACCCGGAGCTGCAGTACGTGCCGTTAGGCGAGATAGCTGAGTTGAGCTTAAAAAGCGGACCAAACCAAATTAACCGTGAGAGTGGCAAGCGCAATGTCATCGTGAGTGCAAATGTCGAAGATCGGGATTTAGGGTCGTTTGTTGCCGATGTGCAAGACGCGATAAACGCTGAGGTTAACTTGCCGGCCGGTTACTGGGTCAATTATGGCGGAACTTTTGAACAGCTGCAGTCAGCGTCGCAGCGGCTCAGTCTGGTTGTTCCGTTGGCATTATTACTGATTATCGGTTTGCTATACAGTGCCTTTAACTCGATCAGTAGCGCCTTAGTGATCTTCACTGGTGTGCCGCTGGCGCTAACCGGTGGCATATTCGCTCTGGCACTGCGTGACATGCCGTTATCCATTTCAGCTGCGGTTGGCTTCATTGCGCTATCCGGTGTGGCTGTCTTAAACGGCGTGGTGATGCTGACGTTTATACGGCAACTATTACGTGACGGGCTCCCCCTGAGAGATGCGGTGTTTGAAGGTGCACAACAGCGGTTACGTCCGGTACTAATGACGGCGCTGGTAGCGAGCCTGGGCTTTGTTCCGATGGCGTTTAATAGCGGTGTGGGTGCCGAAGTGCAGCGGCCGTTAGCGACAGTGGTTATTGGCGGTATTGTATCGTCAACATTGCTGACGTTGGTGGTGCTTCCAGCGCTTTATTATTTAGTGCAGCGTTTTAAAGAATAGAGAGTTAGGTCATTGAGCGCAGTTAGAGCCCGCTTTTATGAGCGAGCTTTAACTGCCTCAATCCATGCGAAAGTCGCCCTGGTTTTGGATGACGGTAACGTCAGGTTGTAGGCCTGTGTTACTAAGCGTGTTACATCCGTTGCTCAGAAACGAAAAAGTGTTAATCTTCAATCGTGTTACTTACCTTGTTACTAAATCTTCAGCTTTAGTTTTTGGGTATACGGATTTAATGGTTGATGGGGCACCTTCACCCCATCAATCTGATACCACCCTCAGATGGTTGATAGATCGACTCCGTAGTTGAGTTCCTCTGCGAAGTCCGGCAGTCCGTAACCGATGGTTTTCTTGTAGAAAGGAGAGACCTTCGCAGTCGGTGCCTTCTTCTTGTGCTTCGTGGTGTAGAGCATTCGTGCCCGCATCACCTCGAAGGAGTAACCGCGCCCTTCACGGTTCTTGTCCTTGGCCAGTCGGTTGATGGACTCCGTGTAAGCGTTGGTGACGGGCATGTCCGTCTCGAAGTAGGTCATGGTCTCTTCGCGCCAGTTTCCCACTGCCCTGACCAGATCGCTCCAGACTTCCTTTTGGCCCTTCGGGATGGTGGCTATCCACTCGTCCAGGGCGGCTTCTGCCTGGAGCCGTGTGGTGGCGTCCCAGATGCCGTAGAAGCGCTCCTTGTGCTCGTAGGCGGCCAGCAGTTGCGGGAACGCGCCTGTCCAGGTCTCCATGATGAGGCGCTCCCGGTCTGAGACTTCGTGAGCGCGTTTCAGCAGGATTTACCGGTCTCCCTTGAGAGTCCGGCTCTGGGACGGTTTCAGCTCCTTTCTGAGGCCCTTGCGCACTCTCTCTAGGGCATCGTTGGCCATGCGCACCACATGGAACTTATCGACCACGATACGGGCCTGGGGCAGCACAGCCTTGACCGCTGCCCGGTAGGGGTTCCACATGTCCATGCTGACGATCTCGACCTTCTGCCGGTCTTTCAGCTTCATCAGGTAGTTGGTCACCACGTCCTGGCGGCGGGTGGCCAGCAGGTCGAGCAGGGTTCGCTCCTCAATGTTGGTCAGAATGCAGCGGTAGCGCTTGTTCAGGTATAGCTCGTCAATGCCCAGGATGCGGGGCGTCTCGAAGCGGTGCCAGCGCCCCAGGAACTCGGCGCGGGCGTTGAAGATGTCGCGCACCGTCTTCTCGTCCAGGCCGGTCTGTGCCGCCACAAAGGTGTAGGGGTGGTTGAAGGATTCCTTCTCCACGTACTCATGCAGCCGCAGTGTCATACGGAATCCGTCCACCATCTCCGGTAGCTGGGGCCTGAATGTTGTCTTGCAGGCCCGGCAGGTGTATCGGCGGCGGACCACCCAGAGAGTGACCCGCTTGCCGTGGATGGGCAGATCACGATAGGGAACGTCACGCTTGCCGAACCGTACGAACTCACCCTGCACGCCGCATTCCTCGCAGGCGATGGGATCGGGCACGTCCACCTGGAAGTGCATTTCGTCGTCGGTTGATTTGAGCCCAGTACTTGGTATTGCGGCAGGTGAAGGATGTTGTCGGGAAGTTCGGTCATGGTGTTGTATAGGCGTAGGTGTCAGTCAGATCCATCCGGCTCGGCATTGGTGTTTGCTTTTTTACCCAACAAGCTGCTGGAAACGAAAAGTAAGGCACCGAGGACAATTGCAATATCAGCCAGGTTGAAGGCCGGCCAATGCCAGTCTCGCCAATAGAAATCAAAGGAATCCACAACATAGCCGCGAAAGACCCGGTCAATCAGGTTGCCCATGGCGCCACCGAGGATAAGACTGTAAGCGATGGCTTCTCCTTTATGACGATTTTCAAGGATCAGCTTGATCAGAAAAATCGAGACCACTACCGCGATTCCGATAAAAAAGTAGCGCTGCCAGCCTCCACCATTCGCAAAAAGACTGAATGCGGCACCGGTGTTCCATAGGTGCACCCAGTTAAAGAACGGGGTCACCGAAACATACTCGCCATAGGCCATTGATTGCTGCACCAGCCACTTTACAGCCTGATCAGACGCTGCCAGCAGGCCCGATATGGACAATAGGGCATACGGCGAGAGCTTTTTGCCAATAATGAGCATTATTTAACCCTTCAACGCCAAAATGCGTCTGGCACCGTTAAGTACAATGCCCCCCGCGATGGTGCCGATAATCAGATCCGGATAATTGGAACCGGTCCACGCGACCAGGGCGCCGGCGGTGATGACCCCCAGGTTGATCACCACGTCGTTGGCCGAGAATATCCAGCTTGCCTTCATGTGCGCCCCGCCTTCCCGATGTTTGGATATGAGCAGCAGACAACTGGTATTGGCAATCAATGCGACGAATGCGATAGCCATCATCACCAGCGATTCAGGCTCACTACCGAATACAAAGCGTCTCACCACCTCTACGAGCACGCCCACAGCCAAGATCAGTTGCAGTACACCAGCAAGATGCGCGGCACGTACCTGCATTTTCACGCTATGTCCAACCGCATAAAGGGCAAGCCCGTACACCGCCGCATCGGCAAAATTGTCCAGGGATTCTCCAATCAGGCCGGTGGACTGGGCGATCAGACCGGCAGTCATTTCCACCACGAACAGAAGTGCATTGATGCCGAGCAACCAGCGCAGGGTCCCGGATTCTTGCTTAGCAGAAGCTGCCGAAAACTCGGCGGCCTTGATGGTCTCTGGATTTGCAGCGACGGTTTCCTGAAGCGAGGCGCCTAGCCCCAAGGTCTTTAGTTTCGAGGTGACGGGCTCGACCTCGCCGTCATGCACGACCTTCAGCCGGCGGTTCGACAAGTCGAAGGACAGCGCCCGAATCTCCTCAAAGCCGTTCAGGGCTAGGCGAATCATTCGTTCTTCTGATGGACAGTCCATCTTCGGCACGGCATAAACACTGACCCATCTCCCTGGCGCCTCGGAGGAGGCCTGTATATCGGTATCCGCTGCGGACGTTGCATCTCCGCCACAGGCGCCACCACAGGATTTGCTCATGATACGACTCCACTTGAACAATGTTGTGGTACCATTTTAAACTATAAAGCTACTATAAGGTCAATAGAGTAAAGAATCCGTTGGGGAGGAGGCTGATGCGCATTGGTCAGTTGGCGCAGTTGGTAGGGGTCGAAACACAGACGATCCGCTTCTATGAACAGCAGGGCTTGTTGCCGCCGCCTGATCGGCAGGACAACGGTTACCGTGTCTATACCGAGAAGCATGGTGAGGGGCTGGCCTTCATCCGTCGCTGCAGAATCCTGGGCCTGTCACTGGCTGAGATTCACGAACTACAGAGCTATCAGGACGACCCTCATCAGCCTTGTACCGCCGTCAACGCCTTGCTCGATGATCACATCTCTCATGTGCGGTCGCAGATAACCGCTCTACAAGTGCTTGAGAAACAACTCGTTTCACTGAGAGCGAGTTGCAACGATGACCGGGAAGTTGAGGCGTGTGGGGTTCTTGCTGGAATTAGCGAAGGAAACATGCACCAGCAGTAGTGAAGCATCAACCAGATAATCCGATGAGATGCCGGTCTGTCTCACTCTCATGCAAAGGTAAGATCAACCATTTAATCCGCTTACCCATTATTGAGATGGTTTACAATCCAACTCGACGTCATACAAAAAATAACAGAGTGTCGCCAAACAACTTTAAGCGTGAATATTTTAAACGGGTAGAAGGTGTCTGGAAAAATCAGGCCTTACCAATGGTCGGCGAGGCGCCGCAGTTAATAACGGATGAAGAATGACATCAGGAACGTACTTCTGAAGATATGAATCATCTTGAATCTGAAGTAAATTCAAATATAGATTAACTTATTCAGTAATTTGCTTTGATTTTTGACTTCTTGCTTTAATCCGCTTAATCCCCCAAATCCCCAGTGCATAAAAAGCAGCAATGCCGCCAATCAAAATAACAAGTGAGATGATTTGTACTATGCTCATAGCACCTCCAGCGGGTAGCAATTCATGATCTGATTATAGAGGCGTCATAATAATCGGCAACTATTTGGTTATTCAATTGACGCCGAAGCCTCGGATAATGGCACTGCAAATACGACATTGACCATATTTTTATGCGCAATAACTTAGCGTAAAGTTGAGCCTTAACTCACAAACAACAGGGAAGTCTATGCTCATTTTGTCACGTAATATCGGGGAAGAAATTTGTATCGGCGACGATATCAAAGTGGTTGTTACAGCCGTTGATCGATATCAAGTAAAACTAGGCATTGTCGCGCCGCGCAACGTGACCGTTTTGCGTGAAGAAATTTATCAGAAAATCACTGCTGAAGTAGATACTGAAAAATAGGTTGATTAATAACCAATCGCCTAATTGATTCGGTTAGTAGATTAATTTAATTAATCTTAATACCTAAAATCGTTTAAAATTCCCAAAAAAAAGCATGCGAAAAGTTTAGACCCCACCAAAAACGCCTGTCTGTGCACTACCAAACTATTTGCATACCTGAATAATTATCTCTGTATATAAGTTGTACGGAGATTGAATGTGTTTAAAGCACCAGCACGATTATATAAAGCATCTGAATTAAAGAAGACAAGCGCAGCAAAAACGATTCTAGAACTTTTGCATGGTTTGGAGTTACAACTACCGCGACTTGACACTCTTAGCCAGCGATATCGCGAGTCGATAATTTACGCAAGTCCAGTCATTGTTCGGGAATTACCGAAGCCTGCGCATGCGGAAAATGAAAAGCGTGAGTTTACTCCGGCTCAGCTGGTAGCTGGATTCGTGACTTACAAGCTCATGTTGCAAACGAATGACTCGTACAACGTTGTTGCGATGTCAGATCGCGAGGCGAATGACGATTTCTTGTGCGCGCTTGCTTGGTCTGATTTATTTCGCTCGTTGATCTATTTCAAAACAGATGCGTTAGCGTTGCTATTTAAGCGTTTACAATCGTCTTGTCCTGGTGAAATACAACATGCGCTGTTCGCGGGAAAGTTGACGCAAGAGCGCTTTCTACAACATGTATCAATATCGAAACATACGCTGCAAGAACGATTAAAACTTCTAAATAAAAACCCAACCAAACCCTCCGCTTTGAATACATCTGACCAAGCTTCACAACAAAGCTTAGTACCCGAAATGCCGACGCTCGCGGAGCTGTTGGCGGGGGACGAATGATGGTTGAACAAAATCTTGCGGAACAACTTGCAAAGCTTTCAAATGACATGACGGCAGAACGTAGTAGAGGACGAAAGCCGCGCATTACAGAACATCAAATAGGGAGAGTTCTCAAGAAACTCGGTTTATTTTATCTAACGGATAGCAGCGCTAATTTAATCATCGCTTATCTTGCCCGCTTGCACTTTGATTTCAAAAACAAACTCGCGGCCAAAGTTGAAGAACATAATATCGCGTATCAGCATCTTGACTACTTTCTCACCAAACATGCATTGCTGTATCCAAAAAATCCGACTCAAAGCGACCTCAAGCGCATCAGCAATGAGTTGAATAATAAACTCGATAAAAGTCCGCTTGCGGCAATGCTTGCAACCAAAAAAACCGTTCAAAACTGTGTTGATGAGAACTGGCGGCTTCTTCAGTACTACACCGCAGTTGCCTGTATTTCGCTCTTAGTTAGCCATATCAAATTTGTATCGGCAAAGAACGAGAATATTTTGATGCCGGCTATCGCTGCGGGGCTCAGGCGCGTGCGCTTATCTCAATCAAAGCTTCAGTATGGTTTGATGTTGGCAGATTTAGAGCTTGATGGCTCGCTCAAAGATTTTGTCGAGAACTGGAAAGTTTTTAATTCAAAAGTGAATCAACGCGAAGGGGAACCGCAGTCTAAAAATATATCTGAAACTATTGCCTATCAACGTTCTGGTCCGCTTCAGAATTTGATTCAAAAATTTTGGGATAACGTTTCTAGTCAACCAAATTATGAGCGCACAACGGTTACCAACCGTCGTTCAAAAATGCGCTTCTCAACGTCAAATTCCCGTCCGTTTCGAATCAAACCGGCGGTAACTCGGCGTAAAGCAGACTTGCGCGATGGTGAAGAAGTAGCCGTAGAGCAAAAGTCAGATTTTGAAATTCTAGAATCGGAAGCTAGACACACTCACGAATTCAAAACGAATAATTACGCCAGACAAAAACAAGCAACGGCCATACTCGCGCGTAATATCCGTGCGGAACTTGGTATTCCGGCTATTCCAGAGCTTTTAACTGTTGGGCACATGAAGCTGCTGATTTCTGCGCTTGAGTTGCACAACGAAGATTCTAAATACTATCAAGTTGACGCCTGGATTTTCCTTATTATCTACTTTTCGCAAACGTACGAATTTTTACGGAAGGCTTATTTTGAAAAAAAATATAAAGTTGATGACTTACGGGCAACACTTACCGCTAGCGGCATGTTCTACAAGCTTGAGCGAAATTTATCAACCCACGCTCGAGTTGAAAAGGTGGGTTTGCTTGAAAGTCGTGAAAATGAATTTTCGATTTCGCTTCCTAGCTCGTTGACTAACGAGCGCGTATTTCCAAAAAATGAAGATGATTTCCCCAGTGAAGCTGATATTAGCGCTCGGTTGCAGGATATCTGTGCTGCACAGCAAATTTCACGTGTATCGATAAACCAGCTGGCGTCCTGGCAGTTCTTATTTCTAAGTCGATTTTGGCCTGAACGCTGCTCAGTAGGCATCGTTGCTGGCTTTCAGCCTAGCGATTGGACGCCGCTATATTACTGTACGTTGGAAGTCTTTGAGGTGCAGCGTCGGCACGCCGCTTTCTGGTCAAAAATGTCATTTGAAACGGACCATTTGCACTTGGCTCATAACTTTGACGTTATATATCCAGTCGAATATGAAAAGAAGAGGTATGGCTCAACGCTGCGACTAAAACTCGATAAAGTTGAAAAGATTATTGGGAATTTTCGAAATTATATTGAGCAGCTGAAGCAAAGTATCGACTCTGAATCCTCTGCGGTATCGCCATCAATTGAAAAATTACAGCAGCATAGGCAAGAGTTGCATAACGCGTACACCGTTTATGTTTTGCTAATTGTAAAAATGCTGACCGGAATTCGGCCCGTGGATGGCTATTTCTCATCGATTGCTGATTTTGATTTTGTGAATGACCGTGTCTACATCAACGATAAACAAAAACGTGAAGGCATGGCGAGAATTGTACCGATGTGTGCAACACTAAAACGCCAATTAGTTGAATATATTGCCTATCTTACTGTCGTTGCGAATGAAACAGTCGCTACCCCTGCATACCTTGCACCTACGGCCGAGGCCGCCTGTTTGAGCCAAGCTGAACCATTTCAGGTTTATAGAAACGGTAATCTGGAGCCGGTAACTCCCAGCTTTCTAGAGTCATACCTTAGTCATCTATTTCCAGTACCCCTAAATTTTTCTCGCCATGTTTTGCGCACATGGTTTTATAAATATTCGTCGCTCAATTCAGTCATTGTTGATGATTTTATGGCGCATGACTTGGAAGGCCAAATGAGCCAAGGCTTATATTCGGCGTATTGCGCGAATGACGAGGAGATGCTCCGTCGCGAGCTTGAGAGGTTTTCCATTGCGATGCTGCTAGTCGTGGTCGATAACCCGGTGAAACCGCATGGTTCTTTGGAAACAAACGAATTTACTTCTTTACCAAGCTTTATCGATCAGCGAAGCATATCTCAGTTTGAGAAAGCTACAGCTCGCATGCGACGTTTAAAGAAAAAAATTCAACGCGAAAAGCGGATAGAGAAGAGCGTGAAAGAATTTATATCTGATTCTTGCCCTGAGCTGCTGCGGGGGGAGGGAACCGATCAACAATTGAGTGTATGTGTGAATAAGGTGCGAGAATATATTGACTCAAAGTACCAAAAGGCAGAGCTACATATTGCGTCGTTTTATTTGATGAAGGTATGTGATCTAGTGAATGGCCGTTACGGTCGTTCAATCACCTTGCCTACGGTACCAGTCAAGCTAACGCGCGAGCCGGCAATGCGTGATCCATTGGCGTTAAATGTAGCCCAACGCGCGGCTATCGTGAACAAAATTTTGCAGAGTATTGAGTTTAACATTGATGAATTAAGTGATACCGAAATTCGCTGCTTGCTTGTATTGGTTACCGCAACGCAATCATCGCAAAACTCAAAACGCTGGCTACAAAAATTATTTACGCAGAGTTATGAAGGTTTGAAGCTGCACACATCAGTACTAAACAACGATCGCTTGATATGGCTACCTTTAGCAAGCAACGAAACATCCGTAGTAAACGACTTGAATCATGAATCTGGTGCGGTACACCTTGAATATATTTTTCTGAACGGATTACAAGTAGGGTTGGTTACTGAACTAATAGCGCGAAAATCTAAATCGATAAATGACAAGCTCAGTGATATACCTAAAATTCTTCAATCAAGCAAATTATTAGCGCGCCTGTCTCGACCTTTTCTTTCGTACGATGGAAGTTCGGTTGCGGTAGCAGCGTTATTTAAGTTTGCAGTTGATGCTGTTGCGAGCGTATGTCGCGATTATTCGTTTGCTTTGCGCCATACGGCGAATTCGATGATCGAAACCTATTCGCTACCACAAGAAAATTTTGAGTATTCTATACAGCCAACGCTTAATGACGTGCTGACACCACCAAGCGTCGCTAAGTTGAGTTTTGAGGCGAAAAACGCGGATGAACCTCAAAGCGAGGGACGAGAAAAACGCAAACGCGTGAAGCAAGCGATTGGGTTGGATTCTTTAGACCTTTATCAAGCTCTCACCAGGCTATTCAGAGCTAACAGCAATTTGAGCAAGAACCAAGTCATTGTTGAACTTGAAAAATTAATAGAAAAGTATGCTGCAACAGATTCCGTTGTGTATTTGCTAAATTGGTTCATTTTTCATCTCAAGATTCGAAAAAACGGGGTAAGTTCCGTTAGACGTTATCATTCAGCTATCACATTGAATTGGCTTATGGCTACTGTTGTTATCGATGATCTGTCAGAACTATCAGGTGCGGACTTTCACGATTTATATCGCAACGCAATTGAGTTTACACAGAGTGAAACGCAAGATGATATCGAAAGCGATGTTGGTGCGGAAGACTCGCCTGGCGCTGCAAAGATAGAAGCAGGGCTATCAAAAGATGAGCGCGAACACGAAAAGAAACGCCATCTAAAGCGTCACGAAGAACAAATTGAGCGCGAAAAAAGCTTTAAGTCATATAACTACTTATGCGATACATTTGAGCGCCTGCACAAGTACCTCCAAAGCGAGTACCAATTGCCGCCTTTGGATGAGCCTATCCGGTCTACAATTTCACAACGAAAGGAGCATGTGCGTGCGGGGTATATACCTCACCAGCTCTATCAAGCTATTCTTGCGAAATTGCCGGTCACGCGTGGTTGCGACGATGATACAAAATTTGCACTGCAAATCATCACTATTCTGGCGTACCGAACGGGGATGCGGATTAATGAAATTTTAACCTTAACAATTAAAGATATTACAACGATAAAAGAGCGCTGGATACGCGTAAGAAATAACCCATTTGGACGATTAAAGTCTATCTCATCGCGTCGAGATGTTGCTGCTTTCTGCCTACTGACCAAGGACGAACTACGACTGTTCAATATGTGGGTAGAGCGACGTACCGCACGCTGTAAAAAACGTAATGAACTTCTTTTTTGTGACGCTGATTCGCCGAGAAAAGTTTGGCCAGACTGGCTTATAAAACAGTCAATTGTTGCTTGGATGCGGGCATTGAGTGGGCTCAAAAAATTGACATTTCAGCACTTTCGGCACACCGCATTAAGTAATCTTCAACTTCTTATCGAGAATGAGATTGAGCTGTTTTGCTGTTTGACTGGGCATGACGAAAAAAGTGCACATCAAATCATCAAGGGGACGCTAGGTGGTGTCGCGGTCAATATTGATCGTTACTATGCACTGGCTATGGTGGCCGGACATACCTCACCATCAGTAACATTCAAGAGTTACATCCATTTTTCAGCACTAATACGTCATATAAAAATATCTGAAACGTACTGGCACTATACACGCGACGAAGTAAAAGCATTTACCACGTTATCGGACAAACAAATCGCGCAGATTTGCCTGCCAGATAAGAAGTCCGAAAGCTTAAACAGAAAGCGGCCGCGACGAAAATCAGATTATGTTGATGCGAAAACTTTACTTGAGTACCTAGCGAAAACTAATAAGACGTATATCCGCGAAATCACTCCTCGGCCCACAAAAGTCATTGAATTTGCGTCAGATACGTTACTCCTTAAACCGAGCGCGAGTGATGTGCATGATATTCTACAAGCCGTGGTGGACGGTAAATCAAATCGTGAAATTAGTCAGCTATATCAAGTTGACGAGAGCTTAATTGAGCGTTATCGCGAGCAGGCGAGAATTTTGTTAAGAGAGCATACATTAATAAAAAATCGGCGGCTGATAAGCAAACAAGACGAAGCCAAAAATGTATATATGCCGTTGAAACCTTATACCAAAAAAGAACGAAATATAGCACGAAATATGATCAACCAAATGGTTAATACACCATCCGTTGAGAAGCAAAAACTAGTATTAGCCTTAGCTGACTATTTTATAAAAAACATTCACCCAGACGAGCCCGGTGCGCGTTTCAGAGATGAGGAAACTTTAAACTGGTTTGTCAGTAGCATGCAGCCATATGTTAGTTTAAAAAGCTGGTTTATTCGCTTGGCGACAAGAAAAAAAGACAAAGCAAATGCGTTAACGTTTCTAACATCGCTAGTGATAACGACGAAGCGACCAGTGGTTAAAATAAAGAAGCAGGGTAAGCCTGAGTTTTACTTGCGATTAAAGCATCCAGATCCGGATAAGCGGCAACAAAACGCGAAATTTCAATCGACGTCGTTACTTAAATACGTATTCGCGATGGTCGCAATTATGGTTCGTGCGGAATTACCAGACGACGTATTAGAGAAAGGGGACGATGCCGACATTAGCCAGTCTAAAAGTGATGGTGATGCCGGCATCAATGAGCTAAATAACACGAAGATACTCGAGTTGTCCGATCCGAGCTGATTTTTGAGCGCATGAGTTAGCGTTAGAAAATGCCACGTTTTCATTACCAAATTCTGCGCTTAGTCGGTCCGCTGCTTGCACCGCATGAGCGATAGCGAATTTTGCCGGTTGACCATAGCGGGCACCTGGCGTTGCGCATGTCCAAATATGTCGGAGGGCTTCGGCATAACGATATTCTTCTTGCTCTAAAACGGCTAAAGACTCAGCGCAAATTTCCAGAGTTTGTGCGCTGTGGTTGGTTAAGCGACCATTCAGTGACATATACCCGTTGTCATCGTAACTACGAATCTTGCCAAGATCGTGGAAAAGCGCCCCAACGGTGGCGAGTTCCTTCTCCGTCGCAGACCGGTATAGTTCAATATTATTCACAATACATGCGACTTCAATTGAGTGCTCAAGCAAGCCACCTGGGTACGAATGATGATATTTAGTACTTGCCGGTGCCGTAAGAAACTTTTTAGCAACCACTGGTTGCTCTAGCACCCGACAGACAAAGCGTTGCAACGAATCACTCTCAATATTCTCAGCGGTCTTGATAAGCTTTTCAAAAATAGCTTTGTTTGGGCACCAAATCCGCGGTAATGTTGCTAGCGTTTTTGTATTTTTGATGTCGTCTTGAGTAGCACGACGAATATCATCAATAACTATCGTTCCGCGAACTAGCGGGTTGCTCGGGAGGTATAAATTAGCAAAACCTTTCCGAGGTTTGAAATATTCAACTTTCCCCGTAACGTAAAAGCATTCATTCACCGAATTGGCGTAGGGCGGTTGCCAGTTATGCGCTTTACGCTCTGGCCAAAGAATAGCGTCAATATCGCCGGTGTTGTCGCTTAGCCTCAGTAAAACGAAAGGCTCATTGTTTCTCGCTATTTTAATATTTACAGCCGTTAGTCGATAAACACCAGTGATATATTCAACGTGACAGGCATCTTTTATGGTATGCAGTCGGTGGTGCACAAAACCATTTGCATTAGTCTGAATGCCAGTTCCGAAGTTCGATTTAGGGTAAAAATTTGGACTATCAAACATATTAGATCTCCTGTTCATCGTGTGAACTTGAAAGACTGTTTTTAATAACTTTGTCGAACAATGAACCATCTTTACGCGTTAAATTAGGCACATAGCGCGAATATATCTTGAAGAGCATCTGAGTGTTGGCATGGCCAAGTTGGCGCGCAATCCATTCTGCATTTTCGCCAGCAGCGAGCCAAAGCGATGCCGTTGTGTGGCGCGTCTGATAGGGCTTTCGTTTAGCCAAGCCAAGATACTCAAGGGTTGGATACCAAATACGCTTGGTGACGTTGCGATGGCACAGGTTGGAGCCTTCTGGTGAACAAAAGACGAATTTGCTTTTTCCGTATGTCATTCGCTTTTGCGCCATGAATGCGTCATAAACTATCTGGCTCATATCGATTTCACGAAATGATCCGTCTGTTTTTGTTTCGACAATCTCATTGTCGACAATGGCTTGGCGCACGAGAACTTGTCGATTTTTTAAATCTACATGTTCCCAATACAAACCGTCTATTTCGCCGGTTCTCATGCCTGTGAAAAAACGAACGGCGTAATAGTTTTGAAAGTCGGGCCGAACACCGTCTAGAAAGCGGCGTATTTCGTTTAAATTAAATGGCTCGATATCTGAGCGTGGCACTTTCAGTGGCTTGATATTTAGCCAGGGGTTGCTGAATTCAAAACGCTCAGAGGCTTCGGTGATAATCATGCGCGCATAGCTCATGATTTTGTTAATTCGATCGTTCCCGAGCTTTTTCCCGGTAGGCGTTGTCGTCGCAAGTAGCTTCGAGCGAAAATCCATGATTTTAGCTTTGCTAATTTCATTTAGCTTAAACTCACCTAGGTGCGGTAAAAGATAGGCATCGAGTGTATAGCGAATGTTCTTTTGATAACTTTTGCGCCATTCCCCCTCGCGCTCCCGAAACCAAAGTTCAGAAAAACTCTCGAACAGTGGTGTAACGGATTCATGAGCTGCAGCGCGTAGTTTGGCTACCTGAGAAAGCTTCTTACCGCGCGCGGAATTCGGGAAATATTCTTCGTACTTGAAAGTTCCAAGAGTTATCTCAGCTTCCATTCGCTCAATTAGTACTGACAACTTTCGACGATTGCCCGCAGTATCTTTAAATGCGGTGGTTTCGCGACAACGTTGGCCCTCGTAGCGGAAGTCAACAATAAGCTTGCCTGCTCGGCTATTAATTGATGCCATTTGTACGTCTCCTTAGCCGATCGCCTTGTTACCCATAAACACCGAAGACATCATTTCTGCCTCGACCTTTTCCCAGATGTAGAGAATCTTGCGGCCACCAAATGGGCGGAAGTAATGAATGCCCTCTAGCAATACCGAATCTTTTAGGTAGTTACGGATAGTGCGTGGCTCATATTTAATGCGAGACGAGAGTTCGTCAGTTGTAAGATAGGTTCGACTCATAGTAATATCTCCTAGTTACGAATTTAATCTATATAGGTGCGTCATGTACCTATACAGTCGCAATATACAGTAAAAAAATACTAATGCAACACGTTTGGTAACTAATTAGGTACCAAATGTAACTGGAGAGTCTATGATCGAGCTGCGACTTCATGTTGTGATGGCTGAGCGACGCATTAACATGACTGATTTAGAAAAGCTTTCGGGCGTAAATCGAAACACACTGCATCGGATGTATCACGGTAAAGCAGCGCGTGTTGATTTAGAGGTAATTGATAAGCTATGCCACGCACTTAAATGCGAACCAGGTGATTTGTTCAATTACGAAAAGTAGGGCGTTAGTAACATTCGCTAGCCAAGCCAGCAGAGGGAACTATTATGACGAATACACAGGCGACATTGATGCTCATTGCTCCGTTAATATTTATTGTTGGCGGGTTGGCAATATTTTATTGGCGGTACAAGAAGCAGGATAAATAAAAATGAATGACGTTAAGGACGACTTTGAGTGCTTAATAGTTATAGACGCCAATAAGTACCTAGATCTTTACCGAAGAGATACGGGGCTACAAATTTTAAAGTACCTTAGTCGAGTCAGCGAGTACATATTTGTTACTTCTCAGCTAGTTAACGAAGTAAACAGAAATAAAGTAAAAGTTCTATCTGATTTCCTTGCGAATAAAATTAAGGCGGTCTCAATTGACAATGTGAAATTACCTGAGCATTTTGGCGATGGATTTTCTGGTGATAAATCGAGTTTGTCGGAGGAGCTTGGCGAGATCAAAAATACGGTAGGCCGGAAAGCGCAGCAACTGAAGGACTATAGTAGAGAACTACTAGCGTTAACCACAAAATCCGAAGATGAAGTTTCAATATCCCTCTCTAGTATATTCTCTCGCGCAGTTGAGGCAAACGATGATGAACTTGAACGTGCTCGGCTTAGAAAAGAGCTGGGAAATCCCCCTGGAAAGAAGGGGCCTTTGGGTGATGAGTTACTTTGGGAACAACTTTTAACAAAATTGCGTGGCAAAACCAAACTATGGCTGATAACCAGTGATAGTGATTTTGCTACAAAACATGAAAAATCCTTGTTTCTAAATGCTTTTCTAATGCAAGAAATCAAAGCGTTACCAAATTCGCCGCAGATTTTCGTATTTGATGAAACATTAGGTGGTATTCGAGATTTTGCTGAGGTTAACGGTATTGATCTAGATATCGAGCTTTCACGTGAAGAAATAGATGAAATTAATTTAGAAGAGCAGCAACTTAATCTTTCCGATAGACTGCGAGATTACTTCCAATTATATGGTACGGGAATAGCTGGTTCTGTCGCTAACCAGTTAGCAGCCCTCGAGGCTAACCCTAGTTTTCAAAGCATGCTAGAGGCTCAAAAATATTGGAACAGTGATATTTTAAAGACAGCGGCACAGATGGCTAGTTTAGAGAGTAACCCTTCAATGAGGGCATTTCGCGAATCTAAAAGTGGCTTGGTCGGTCAAGCACAAAAATTTGCGGCAGAAATAAATAAGGCCGGCAACGGGATGTTGCGTAATGCAAAGGCTCGACAGAACAATGACTCCGAAGACAATCAAGACAGTGATGACTCAGAGAGCTCAAGATCTGATTCAAAAGAATAAGTAAATCATTCAAACTAGGTAGCTTTGAATAATTATTCACTTGTTACCATCTAAACGATGTGTTTCAGAACTCAGGTTCTACACTTAATGCTTTTATATTAAAAATCGACCATGGTCACCGTTTGGTCACCATTTGGTCACAAGCCCCAATATGGTCACAAAAACGCACAAAACATCAAGCCAACCAACACGGCTGCAAGTCAATAAATTCAAGGGATTTGGAACTTTAAGAAGATGGTGCGTCCGAGTAGACTCGAACTACCGACCCCTACCATGTCAAGGTAGTGCTCTAACCAACTGAGCTACGGACGCACATTGTATTACTGACGTTCACGAATGCGAACGGGCGCTATATTAGTCATTCCAATGCGGCGGTGCAAGTGCTTTTTGCGCCGCCGCGGTTCAATTGAATAACTTTCAACCAGCCGCTAGAACCCAAGCGGTATGCCGAAGCTGAAGAACGCCACGAGTAATGCCGTCCATACCACCATAAATGCCAGCGAATATGGCAACATCATCGCAATCATCTCGCCAAAGGTTAACTGTGGATTATATTTGCGCATAAACGCAAGAATAATGCCGGCGTAACTCATCATTGGGGTAATGATATTCGTGGATGAATCAGCAACACGGAAGGCTGCGGCAACGAGGTCTGGCGTCATTTCGTTATTCACGAGATACAACATCGGAATAAAAATGGGGCCAAGCAACATCCACTTCGACGTTAAACCACCCACAAAAATGTTGATAATGGCGGTCACAATGATAAAGCCAATCAGCAGTAGTACTGGGAAGCTTTGTAGGCCGAGGTTTGTCAGTAATGTCGCACCTAAATAGGTGATATATGCGCCTAAGCCACTGTGGCTCAGTACGCCTAAAAAGTTATAACAGAAAAACGTGAGTACCAGAATGTAGCCCATGGTATCCATTTGCTTGACCATGGCTTTTACCACGTCTTGCATGGACTTAAAGCGACCGCTGGCAACACCAAATGCAACACCCACCGCTAAAAATACGAAGGTTATAAGCAGAATCACATTGTTTAAATAGGGGGTGACTGTTGCGCCTTGTTCATTTTCGTACGGCGCAAGGGGGCCAACAGCTAGGCCGTAAATAGCAATTAACGCCACCACCAGTGCAATGCCAGCAGCGCGTAAACCACGTTTCTCTTCTTTGGTAACGTTGAAATCGTCGAGCTTGAGCTCTTCTGGAATGGTGTACGGCTTTTGCTCAAGGCGCGGTTGCACAAACTTAAGAGTGACCCATGCGCCAACACCACCGAGGATGAATGTTGAAGCCAAAATGAAATAGTAGTTCATGGTGGCTGGGGTTAAGGCCTCACCGCCTGCGTTGACGAATGGAATACCTTGCGCTTCGGCGAAAACTTTGGCGTTTACGCCGATAATCACGTCAATTGGTGTCGCTGGAATGAGGTTGGCGCTGAAGCCTGCTGATACGCCTGCAAAGGCCGCGGCCATGCCAATGAGCGGATTTTTGCCGAGGCCGGCGTATAAAAGGCCGGCGAGTGGAATTAGGATGAGATAACCGGCATCGGTGGCAATGGAGCTCATAATACCGATGAAAACTAAAAATAGTGGCAGCCAGTTAAGCGGCAGTCCGCGTGAAACTTTTTTCAAGATGGCAGCGAATAATCCGGAATGTTCAGCAACGCCAACGCCGAGCATGACAATTAAGATGACGCCAAGTACACCGCCGCCAAAGCCAAGCCAGTTTGCCAGTAGCGCATTGTCGAACAACCAAATCACGTTTTCTGTGGCCAGCATGTTCCGAATTTCGTACTCGATGGGTTGCCCGTCACCACCGTAGGTTGTGAAGGTTAGGCCACCGATGGCCCAGGTAAGTAGAAGGGCACCAGCGAGAAAATAAATGAAAATGATAACGGGGTCTGGGATCCGTTTGCCGGCACGTTCAACAAACGCGATGAAGCCACCGTTTTCGGAGGCTGGAGTTTGGTTGGATGACACGGGTACTTCCTAATTAATTGTTGGTTATTGGTTAGGGTTTGGCTGATGGTATTAAAGTTTGTTGGTGGTGTCGAGGGTTGGCGGCGACTTGGGCCGATTCGTAGCACTCGGCATTCCTTTGCCGAGTGGGTTTCGGTTAGCGCAGTTGGTGTTTGAGCACTTTCCCGTTCGCGTTGTGGGGGAGTTCATCCATGAAGGCATACACGCGCGGTCGTTTGTAGTCGGCGAGTCGCTCGGCAACGTGGGTGCGCAGTTCAGCTTCATCGATGGTTTCGCGAAGCACCACGCAGGCTTTCACGGTTTCACCCCATTCATCATGCGGTACCCCAATCACGGCCGCTTCAAGCACCGCGGGGTGGCTCGCTAAAGCATCTTCCACTTCACGTGGGTAGACGTTTACGCCGCCGCTAATGATGAGATCTTTAATGCGGTCTTTCACCCAGTAAAAGCCATCGGCGTCGCGTACGCCAATGTCGCCGGTGCGAATCCAGCCATCGTCGGTAAATATCTCACGGGTTGCTTGTTCATTGTGCCAGTATTCGCGCATGACGCCTTCACCGCCAATGTGAATTTCGCCGGCTTCGTCAATGTCGGCTATTTTACCGCTCGCATTGACCACACGTATTTCCGTGAACGCCGCGGCGCGCTGGCCGACGGAACCCGCTTTGTCGGTATGTTCGTTTGGTAGCAATAAACTGCCTGTTGGGCCCGCTTCGGTTAAGCCGTAAACGCAGTAGAACTGGTCGCTACGGAAGGTTTGCTGTACCCGGCGTGCATGATCACCGGCAAGTGGGCCACCGCCGTAAATCCAATGGCTCATGCTGCTGAAATCAGCGTGGGCGATTTCAGGGTGCTGTGCGGTGAGCAAATACGCAACTGGCGCGCCAAAAAAGTGTGTGGTGCGCTCTTTTTGTACGAGTCCAAGTAGGAGATCGGGAGTGAAAGTTGGGGCAATCACATGAGTACTGCCAACCAAGGTACCGCCAACCAACGACAGATTCAGGGGAGCAGAATGAGTAAATGGCATTAGCGACAACAAACGGCTTTGTGGACCGTAGTGCATTTCAGTGGCAAACATCATACCCACGAATAATAGGGCTTTGTGGTCGAACAACACACCTTTGGGGCGGCCGGTCGTGCCGGAGGTGTAAAGTAAGGTTGCTGATTCGGTAATCGCTTGTTCGTTGAGTGTTTCGAACTGACGTCCGCTACTATTTTCTGTGGCGTGTGCTGGCATGTCGTTGATGACAAGGCTTGGTAACTTACTTACGCCGCAGGCTTTGAGTGCTTGGTCGCTGGTTAAATCGCAAGTGATGACCAAACTGGCTTCAGCGTTCTCAAAAATATAGGCTAACTCGGTAGCGGTAAGTTTCACGTTAATAGGGGCAACGATGGCGCCCAGACGTTGTATGGCGAAATGCGCCACGATAAATGCGTAATTGTTCGGCAGCACGAGGCAAACGCGGTCGCCGGCTTTAATATTGTGATCGCAGGCGAGATGCTCGGCGAATTGGTTGACGTGTTGATCGAGTTGCTGCCAGGTGGCACGCAGGCTACCGTCGATAACGGCTTCTTGGTTGGGGTACTTGCGCGCGTTGCGGGCGACGTATGCTGGGATGATCATGTTGGGCTCCTTGTTTTTATTTTTTTCAGTCGGCGATAACGGCGCTTTGCGCCACCCGGCGTATAACGCCGGGCTACAGTGTTCTACTGAGAATGGCGCGGTGGTCGAGGCCGGTTGGTAAGCAGCCGTAGTTGGCGCTGGTGTGGGCACTCAAGCGAGCCGCGCAAAAGGCATCGGCAATGTAGGCAGGGGCGTGCTGCAGCAATAATGCTCCCTGCAGCGCAAGCGCCATATGGTCGGCGAAATAGCGCGCTTGATACTGCCATTGGTCTTTTGGCGTGTTACTAAAATCTGCTTTTAGTTTGGTAACAAAGGCATCAAAGCGTTTATCGGTGCCAGCCGCACGGTGAAGCTCGTTAAAATAGGCCTCTAACACGTCAGGTTCTTTCTGAATCGCACGTAAGATATCGAGGCACTGGACGTTGCCGCTACCTTCCCAAATGGCGTTTACAGGTGATTCTCGGAACAATCGTGGCATGATGGTGTTTTCCATCACGCCCATACCGCCAATGGCTTCCATGGCCTCATAGGCGTGGTTTGGTGTGCGTTTACAAATCCAATACTTGCCAATTGGTGTGGCGATACGCGCTAATAATCGTTCGTGCTCATTGTCTTGTTGGTCCATAGCACGTGCCATGCGCATGGTTAAGGTCATTGCCGCTTCGCTTTCGAGGGCAAGATCGGCCAACACGTTTTGCATTAACGGCTGATCAACCAGTGTTGCGCCAAAGGCGCTGCGATGCCGAGCATGGTGAACCGCTTGCACAGTCGCTTGACGCATACCTGATGATGAACCAATCATGCAGTCATAGCGTGTCATCGCGACCATTTCAATGATGGTACGCACACCACGGCCTTCTTCGCCAACCATCCAGGCAAAAGCACCACGTAGCTCGCATTCGCTCGAGGCATTTGCGACGTTGCCCATTTTGTTTTTCAATTGCTGAATGTGTAGGGCGTTTTTGCTGCCATCGGGACGCCAACGCGGTAATAGAAAGCACGACAGCCCTTTATCGGTTTGCGCCAGTACTAAAAAGGCATCGCACATTGGTGCTGATACAAACCACTTATGACCGACAAGCTCGTACGCTTGCCCAGAGCCTTCTGCACCGATGGCATATGCTTTCGTGGTGTTGCTTCGTACGTCCGAACCACCTTGCTTTTCAGTCATGGCCATGCCAATGGTCATACCGTGTTTCATGGTGTCGGGAACATTACGTCCGTCATAGTCAGGCGCCATAATCTTCGGGCCAAATTTTGCTAACAGGTCGGGTTGGTGTTGCAATGCCGGAATAGCAGCAAATGTCATGGTAATCGGGCAACCATGGGCGGCCTCGACTTGCGTGTGAAGATAATATTTTGCGGCACGCGCAACATGAGCGCCGGGCTTTGGATTCGCCCAAGGGCTCGCATGTAAGCCTTCGCTGATCGCAATATCCATAAGCTGATGATAGCTTGGGTGAAATTCGATTTGATCGATGCGATGTCCGAAACGGTCATGAGTAACCAATTGCGGTTTGTTGGCATTCGCAGCGAAGCCCAGAGCGATACGCTCGGGTAAACCGCATTCGGCGCCGAAGCGCAGCAATTCTTGTTCGGCCCATGCAGCTCCCTCACGCTTCACCGCTTCTTGCAAGGCTTGGTCTTCAGCGAAGAGGTTGTAGTCTTCTAATGCCTGTGGTTGGTTCTCAACGGTGTGAGTTTGCGCCAGAAATCGGTCGGTTGTGTTCATGGTTATGATTCCTTTGTTAGCCTTTCGTATCGCTATCGGTATAGCTGCTGGCGGTGATAGCTTGTAAGCAAAAGCGCACGCTGTTGGTAATGGCTTGGTTTGGATCAAATTCGCTTTTGTGAGCAAGTGGGCCGATTAACGCTTCGGCAATAGCGCCAACCAACGCGCGACTACTGAGTGCACTGTCTTGTGGTGGGAGTGTTTTATCCCGTATGCCTTGTTGAATTGCTTGTGCGAATAATCCCGCATAGCGTTCACGGTAACGCAAACGAGCGGCAACCACGGCAGGCTCAACCGGCTCGGCAATTAGTGCCCATGCAGTGACTGGTGCGCGCAGTGCCCGTTTGGCAAAGGTAGTTAACGCATCGGCAATGCGATCGGCGGCGGGGAGCCCATCTGCAGAGGTCTCTGGTGCTTCAAGGTGTTGTTGCACTTGTGCGATTTCAATTTCGGTTGCGTGCTCAAAAACCGCTGTGCATAAGTCTTCTTTAGATGGGAAATAACGATATAACGTGCCGGTAGCGACCGAACAGCGTTGGGCGAGGGTAGCCATTTGCAAGCCGCCAAAACCGACTTCATTAAGCAATGCTAAAGCATTTGTCAGAATATTCGTGCGAGTGGCTTGCTTGCGCTCGCGCACTCGCGATGTTTCTCGATAGGCCATATGCTTCTTGGTTTGTTGTCGTGTACACCAAGAAGTGAATCATGATTCAGTTTTTAGATCAATGATTAAATTTCACCCAGATACGGCGATAGCCACCACGCGGCGGTTGTGCGCGTTCGAATGGTTGCTCACCGAGTTGAATGGTTTCAAATTTATTGAGCAAACTGCGTGTGAACAAACCAAGCTCAAGTTGCGCTAATGGTTTGCCTGGGCATACATGAACGCCCGCACCGTAGAGCAGATTCAAGTGAGGGTCGCGATCCCATTTAAATTGGTGGGGTTCGACAAACACCTTTGGGTCGTTGTTTGCTGCGCGCCAATCGATGGTCACCGTGGTATCCGCTTCATACGACATATCACCGAACTTAACAGAGCAGGTGGTGCGACGGCGATTGGTCAACAACGGCGCATCAAGCCGTAGTATTTCATTAATAGCATGATCAATGTGCATTGGTGCTTCGCGCAATTGCTTTTGTACAACCTGATTTTGTGCAAGAAATCCGACAATTGAACCAATGGCAGCGGCAATGGTGCCGAGTTCGCCGACCGTCCAATTGCGCACAATGCTGACTAAATAGTCATCACTTACAGGGGTACCATTTAAGCGCAACCGTGTGAGCTGTGCGGTAATAGAGTCCGGGTCACCTTCGCCACGCCGAGCGCGATCAAATTGTTCGATAACGATATCGCTAAATTCATCAGCCAAGCGCCGCAGAGTAGGGCGGTCTTGCGCCAAGGTCGCTGCATTTTGCGCGTCGATCCATTCAGTCAAACGTTGCTCCAATGCCACGGGCCATCCCATAAATGCACACTGCGCTCGCAGTGCAAATGGATGACCAAGCGTCGCCATTACTTCCACGTCATCATACGCATCAAGATTAACGAGAAGTTCGTCAATCACCACTTGCAATTTAGGCTGAAATTGGGTGAGTACAACGTCGCTAAAGAATGGTTCAATAAGAGCGCGGTAAGCCAGGTGCTCAGCACCATCCATACCATTTGGCACGTTTAAATGAGAGGAAACCTTATTACTAAATTGCTCAGGCGCATGAAGCGCAGCGAGTACATCATGATGACGGGTTAATACAGCGCTCATGATCACCTCCACAACTGAAATGTATGTAAGTGTCAGTATATGAAACTAGCTGGTGAATTCTTTGCGTTTGGTCAAACCAATTACCCAAAATTGAAAACCAATTAAAAACCATTAGTGCAATGGACGGCCTAATTGGTTTTGCGCGATTAATCGCACCACGTACGAAAGCTTAAACAAACCGGCCAATAATATTTGTAAGAAATGTAATACGGCAATCACCATCAATGGAAACTGCGCTTCTAATCCCCAAGCTAAATAGGCGACTACTAAGAATAAGATTAAGAAAATCACCATGGCCAAGTTAGCGCCCTTGAGTAATTTATGACCGGAACTTTGCTGATTCATAAAATACATCTCCAATACATGTTTATATAAAACGCATTATGAATGCATGTTTGATGGAGATCAAGGTTTGCTATACTATAATGCTTCGAAAATGTACCTTTTTGGACAATCTATGCAGCTGAAAAAATATACAGACTATGGCTTGCGCATTTTGATGTATTTGGCGAGCTTTGAAGCAGATGAAAACTGCGCCGAGCCGAAGCTAGCCACAATTCGTGAAATCTGTGACACCTTTGGTCTGTCAGCCAACCATGTGAATAAAGTGGTACATCATTTGGGGCGATTAGAACTCATTGAAACGCGTCGAGGTAAGAACGGTGGATTTTTACTGGCGAAAAAACCGGAAGATATCTCACTTGCGTTTGTGATTCGCCAGCTTGAAGGCGATGAAAAATGGATTGAGTGTGAAAATCCATACTGTGTGGCGCTACCAGCGTGCGAACTGAAGGGTATTGTCGCACGTGGTAAAGAGTTGTTTTATGACTACCTAAGCCAGTATTCGCTTAAGAGTTTAATGGTGAAGGCGCCGCAGCTGCGACAGATTTTTTCAACAGCGTCGTAATGGCAGCGCTAATGCCGTCGAGAGTCAACGGATACATGCGTTGGCTCATCAACTGCTGCATTAAATCAATCGATTGATAGTAGCGCCAGTGACTGGTTGGCTGCGGGTTCAACCATACCGCATCGGTAAAATGGTTTAGTAGGCGTTGCATCCATACCGCGCCTGGCTCTTCATTCCAATGTTCGACGCTACCGCCGGGGTAGGCAATTTCATATGGCCCCATGGTGGCATCGCCGACAAATATCAGCTTGTAATCACGGCCATAGCGATTAATCAGCTCTAGCAGCGGTAGCTTTTCGTCGTAACGCCGATTATTGTCCTTCCAAACGTGCTCGTACACGCAATTGTGAAAATAGAAAAACTCGAGATGCTTGAATTCGTTGCGAGCGGCGGCGAATAATTGTTCGCACTCGTAAATGTAGTCATCCATTGAGCCACCGACATCAAATAGCAACAAGACTTTCACGGCGTTATGACGTTCTGGTTGCCATTGCAGATCGAGTAATCCGCCTTTTTGCGATGTAGCACGAATGGTGCCGTTTAAATCCAGCTCTTCGGCGGCGCCGGTGCGTGCAAACTTTCGTAGTTTGCGTAGCGCCAATTGCAGGTTTCGATTCGCTAACTCGGCGTCACCATCGAGATCACGAAACTCACGTTTATCCCATACCTTCACGGCACGTCGTGCGTTGCTACCATCTTGGCCAATACGAATGCCTTCAGGATGATAACCGTAGGCGCCAAACGGCGAGGTGCCGCCTGTACCAATCCATTTATTGCCACCAGCGTGTCGCTTTTGTTGTTCAGCGAGGCGCTCGCGGAAGGTTTTCAGCAGCTCATCAAGGCCGCCGAGTGATTGCAGTTTCGCTTTATCTTCGTCACTCAACTGCCGTTGCAGACTGCGCTCAAGCCAATCGGCGGGAATAGCTGCGGCTAAGTCCACCTGTTCAACGCCTTCAAAGTATTCAGCAAACGCCCGATCAAAACGATCGTACTGGCTTTCGTCTTTCACCAACACTAATCGGGCGAGGGTGTAAAAGTCATCCACGCTACCAAATACGACACCGCGCTCCAGCGCACCGAGCAAGTCTAAAAGCTCGGTGAGGCTGGTTTTGAGGCCGTGCTTACGCAGGCATAAGAAAAACTCAATGAGCATAAATTAGGATGACTGACGGCGTGCCATAAACGCTAATTTTTCAACCAGCTGCACGTCTTGTTCGTTTTTCAGCAACGCACCAAACATCGGCATTAAGCCATTGCTCTTGGTAAGCTCCGCCGGTTTGATGTCTTCGGCCAACAACAGCTTCAACCAATCGATCAGCTCCGACGTTGACGGTTTCTTTTTCAAGCTTGGCACTTGGCGTAAATCAAAGAACACTTCGAGTGCGGTGCTAAGCAAGTCTTTGCGAATATCAGGGTAGTGCACCTGCACAATTTGCGCCAAAGTGTCGGCATCCGGAAACTTGATGTAGTGAAAGAAGCAACGGCGCAAAAACGCGTCCGGTAGTTCTTTCTCATTATTTGAGGTGATGATGACAATCGGGCGATGTTCGGCGCGTACTTGCTCGCCAGTCTCGTACACGTGAAATTCCATCTGATCGAGCTCGTGCAAGAGGTCATTCGGAAATTCGATGTCCGCCTTATCAATCTCATCGATGAGCAGTACGGGGCGTTCAGCCGCAGTAAAGGCTTGCCATAATTTGCCTGGCTTTATGTAGTTGGCAATGTCATGCACTTTATCGCTACCGAGCTGGCTATCACGCAACCGCGATACGGCGTCGTACTCGTACAAGCCTTGTTGCGCTTTGGTTGTCGATTTAATTTGCCAACGAATCAGCGGCACCCCCAAACTGGCGGCGAGTTCTTCCGCCAGCCGGGTTTTACCAGTACCGGGTTCACCTTTGAGTAGCAGTGGCTTTTCGAGGGTTACTGCCGCATTGACCGCAAGGCCGAGGTCATCGGCCACGATATAGCTGTCGGTACTTTTAAAACTCATTATTTGTACGCTCGGCCAGCTTCAACTAACTTGTTTGATGAATCGAGGTATTTAGCGCCGTTTTTCTTCACTTTATCCAGTTCCATACGCTCAGAACCCAAATGCACTTCCTCTAATACTTCTTTCATTTCATCCACTTCATGGTCAATACGCTCAAGCGCGCGCTCAAGGGTATACGTCAATTGATGAATTTCTGCCATTTTCTGCGGCGTTAATTCGCCTTGCAGTTCAGCGTTCAAAAGCTTGTTGTACTCACGCAAGTTATTTAGCGCCTGAACAAGATTTTCCGAAGGCTTGCCTTTGTAATGATCAGGGCGCTCTTGTTCTTCATGTTTGTGATCTTTTTTACCATCGTCATGAGCCATGACAGGTGCTGCTGCAAACGCAAAGGAAAGCGCAATGGCGCTTGCAATTGATAAAAGTTTCATAGGTGCTCCTTGTAAGCGAAATTCAGTTCGTTAATGAGAATCGTTATCAACAAATTACCATTTTTTGTCGGTGTCGCCAACTGTTTATACCCGCTTATTCTCGAATTAGGCGCCGGGCGTAAACTCGCAGTCAGTAAATAATTGTTGCCAAAATTCAACGTGGTTACGGGTTTCTGCAACCAGTTGATCATCAAGTGCGGCGATATGCCGCAGGTAGTTATTCCACTTAACCAGGGTGGGTTGTGTTTGCAATAATTCTGGTTCTGCATAAAGTGCATCTAAATACGCTTCAAGTTGCTGAGCTTGCCGCACCAGCGCACTAATGTGTTGTTGTACTGGGCCGCTAAAGCGTGCAATAAAAACCTGTCGTAAAACGCGCGCGCGTTCCGGTACACCTTTGCTTAAACAGCCCGCTTCCGCGCTTATGTTAATCACTAAGGGGTTGAGCTGTTGTAGGTATTGTTGGTTATCGAATAACGCTCGCCATAATTGGCTTAAGTAGGCGCTTTTCGCCAATGCTTCAAGGGCTTGTTCGAGCTGATTTTCTGCTGGCAATTCAGCGTCGTTATTTAGCGTGTTTAAAATGATATTGAAGGCTTGAAAAAGTGGCGCGAGCTGTGCGCCTTCAACTTCAGGTAATGCTCTGTCTGCCTTACGCAAAACATTGCGCAGGCTATCATCTGAAACAATCGCCTGCATACGCAATTGCGGCATCGTGGCTTGCTTTGCTTGTGCCTGTTGGCGTACACGCTGTGCAAGTTCGGGCTCGCTGGTTTCTAATTGTTCGGCACAGTCGTACAACGCATCTAACAACTCGCGATCGTGATAATAACGCATTACACCACTGGTTAATCGGCCGAGTGAGCTGTTACGTTCGGCTATGAGCGAACCGGCGCGACAGGTATCCAATCGCATTGAGTCTAACAATGATAATTGCAGACGCGGAATCGTCACACGCAGTTCGCGGGCAGCGGGAATCTGTTCTGGTGTTTGTGGCTGATAGGGCATTGCTTCGCGCGACAACGTATTGGCAACCCGCTGCTGGTAATCATGCAGTTGCATTAGACCGCTTGGCGCAGGGCTGCAGGCGGTTGCCGCTAGCAATAGGATAACCGCCGCACCCACCCGTCTAGCGTAGCCAATAAGTTGTTTTAGCGTTACAATCTGTGTCATTCATAAAGCCTTTAAAGAGACATCATGTTTACTGGAATTGTACAAACTCAGGCGACGGTTGCCCAGTTACACGATCGCGACAACTTTCGCCAACTCACTGTCGAAGTTTCACCAGAGTTTCTGCATAACGTAGCGCTAGGCGCAAGTATTGCGATTAACGGTTGTTGTTTAACCGTAGTGGCATTTACTGAAACCACTGTGAGTTTTGACATTATTGATGAAACCTTACGGTTAACTAACATTGGCAGATTAGCGGTGGGTGATAAAGTCAATTTTGAGCGCTCATTAAAAGTTGGCGATGAAATGGGTGGTCATTATGTATCGGGTCATATTCATTGCACCGGCGCCATTGTGAAACGTGAGCGCAGCACCGATAATCTGGCATTGTGGATTGAGTTTCCTGAATCGTTCAAGGCCTATGTATTGGCGAAAGGCTTTATTAGTGTCAACGGTGCAAGTTTAACGGTCGGGCAAGTCGAAAGTAACCGTTTTAGCTTACATTTGATTCCAGAAACACTGCGTTTAACCAATTTGGAACATGCTGACATCGTCAATCTTGAATTCGATCAGCAAACCATGACCATTGTTGAAACCGTTGAACGAGTGTTAAATCAACGCGGCGTTATGTAACGAGGTAGAACGGTGTGGAAAACAACGAACATATTATTAAGTTGCAGTTACGCACCGTCGAACAACTGTTCAACTCGTTTGATCCATCGCCGTTTGTTGGACGCGATCTAGATCCTGCTGCCGAGGAGTTCATCTTAGGATGGGCGCAAGAACATCCCCGTCATGGTTCATTTAAGCTACAAATTACAGTGACCGAAGTTGCCGATATTGAACGCGCTCAATCGCGAGTTAGTGACGCGGTACGAAGTTACTTTACTGCAAGTGTCGCGCGTTCAGGTCAAGAGTTCAGCCGCCTGATGCGCCGCGGACGATTCAGTTTACTGGTCGGTGTTATCTTCTTGATTATCTGCTTTGGCGCAAGTGATGCGCTTCAGCACTATTTTCCACACTCGAAGCCATTGGATTTTGTATCTGAAGGACTTCTCATCGTGTGTTGGGTCGCGATGTGGCAGCCGTTACAAATATTTTTGTACGAATGGTGGCCGCTCTTTCGCCACAAACAATTACTTCAGCGGTTAGCTGCTATGCGTGTTGAAGTGGTTCAACGTTAATAGAAATTCTCGTCGTCGCTGGCGACGCGGACAAATATTTTGTCGTTAACTTCGTCGAGTTTCACTAACAAGTGAATGTCGGCGCCGCAGGCGCGGCATTCATCTTGATAATCTTGATCGCCCGCTGAGGCGTCAATACTCACGTGAACGTGATGCCCGCAGTAGGGGCAGCGTAAGCCGGCGTCATACAGTTTGTCGGCGTTCATGAATACCTCCAAGTGCTATTCAGTAACTACCTTTGAGTATGGCTTAGAATTGAAATTTTGCTTGGAAGTTCACTCGAATTTAACCCAATTTGGCGTAGGCAAAACCTAACTTATTGAATTCCAAATAATAGTGCGATGCCACCTACAGCAATAAGTGCACCGACAATGCTGCGCGCTGATAATGGCTGGCCTCGCAGCCACTGAATAGGAATGAGCCATAGTGGCGCGGTGGCAAGCAAGGTTTGTGCCAGGCCTGGGTTGATGTAGGCAATCGCGGTCTGCTGCAGCCAAATGGCTAAGAAGGTGCCCATGACAATTGCCACGAGCAGCCATGGAATAGAAGTATGGCGCAGCGCTGAGCGGGTGGATTGAATCAAGCTGGGTTTGAGTAGCAGTAAAGCAATGGTCAACGCGAAAGTGCCGGCGAGCAATCGCAGCAACGCCGCATTTAACGGACTCATTTCAAATTCTTGTAAGGCATGAAACGACATGACGAGGCCCAAGGCCTGACAGAGTGCGGCACCGACACCTGCGGCAATGCCACTCATATTCAGTTGCACGCGCTCGGCACTTTTCGGCTTCTCGCTGATGACCACAAAAATACCGCTAATAATCACCAAAGCAGCAACCACTTCGAACCAGCGCATACCTTGTGCCAACAGTATCCATGCAAGCAATGCGGCAAATGGTGGCGCAAGATATTCAAGTAGCATGGTGTGCCAAGGGCCCAAGCGTCGCAAAGCAGCGAAATACAGGGTATCACCTAGAGTTATACCGATAACGCCGCTCGCAAGTAGCAGGTAAGTCGCGAGGTTACCTTCAATCGCTAATAACTGACCGGTAAACCAACCAGCCAGCACCAATAGTGGACAAGCGACGATGCCTTTCACCAGATTCAGTTGGGCAGCCGACAAATAACTGCCAGCTTGGCTATATAAAAGGGTCGCCAGCGCCCAAAATAACGCAGCGGTTAATGCGGCCAGAGGGCCAATGATTGTGGCGGTTAGGGTTTCCATGGCGGGCATCATACGCTATAGTGTGGCCTTTCAAAATAACAAGTGACACTTGGTAGGTGCCACCACTGTAAAAAGGACAGAAAATAATGCCTGTAGTAACGCTCCCCGACGGAAGTAAACGTTCATTCGACAAGCCTGTTTCTATTCTCGACGTTGCCCAAGATATTGGCCCTGGTTTAGCCAAAGCGACTGTGGCCGGGCGTATAAATGGTGAATTAGCTGATGCTTGTGACTTAATTACCGATGACGCGACCGTTCAGATCATTACGCCAAAAGACGACGATGGTATTCATATTATTCGTCACAGCTGTGCGCATTTGCTAGGCCATGCCCTGAAGCAAATGTTCCCAGATGCAAAAATGGCGATTGGTCCGGTTATCGATAACGGTTTTTATTATGACGTCGATATGGAGCACACGTTAACTGCAGATGATTTGCAAGCGCTCGAAAAGCGTATGCTTGAGCTGGCAAAAACTGAATACGACGTGGTGAAAAAGAAGGTGAGCTGGGCCGAAGCCCGTGAAACGTTCGTGAGCCGCCATGAGCCGTATAAAATTGAAATTTTAGATGATGATATTAGTCGCGATGATCGTCCGGGTTTGTATCATCACGAAGAATACGTCGACATGTGTCGTGGTCCGCACGTACCCAATATGCGTTTTTGCCAACACTTCAAAATTATGAAGGTGGCAGGTGCCTACTGGCGTGGTAAATCTGACAACAAAATGTTGCAGCGTATTTATGGCACCGCGTGGGCTGATAAGAAGCAATTGAAAGCGTATTTGCAGCGCTTAGAAGAAGCGGAAAAACGCGACCACCGTAAAATTGGTAAAACCCAAGACTTGTTCCATTGGCAAGAAGAAGCACCAGGTATGGTGTTCTGGCATAACAATGGTTGGACAGTGTTCCTTGAGCTTGAGCGTTTTATTCGTGAAAAGTTACGCGAGTATCAGTATCAGGAAGTAAAAGGTCCGTTGATGATGGACCGCGTGTTGTGGGAGCGTTCTGGCCACTGGGAGAAGTTCTCAGAGCTGATGTTTACCACCGCATCAGAAAACCGTGAATATGCGATTAAACCGATGAACTGCCCAGGTCACGTGCAGATTTTCAATCAAGGGCTAAAATCTTACCGTGATTTGCCACTGCGTATGGCTGAGTTCGGTTCGTGTCACCGGAATGAGCCATCAGGCGCATTGCACGGCTTGATGCGTGTACGTGGTTTTACCCAAGATGATGCGCATATTTTCTGTACCGATGCACAAGTGCAAGAAGAAGTGAGTGGCTGTATTAAGATGGTGTACGAAACCTATAAAACGTTTGGTTTCGACAACATCGTGGTCAAGCTATCAACGCGTCCAGAAAAGCGCTTGGGCGACGACGCCACTTGGGATCACGCCGAACAAGCGTTAGCCGATGCCCTGAAGAGTAACGGCATTGAGTTTGAGTACTTGCCGGGTGAGGGCGCGTTCTATGGTCCGAAAATTGAATTTACCCTGCATGACTGTCTAGGTCGTGCTTGGCAGTGCGGTACTGTGCAACTCGACTTCGCGTTACCAGGTCGATTAGGCGCGACTTATGTGGGCGAAGATAACGAGCGTCACACACCGGTGATGATTCACCGTGCCATTTTGGGCTCACTTGAGCGCTTTATGGGAATTATCATTGAAGAATATGCGGGATATTTCCCGACTTGGTTGGCACCAACGCAGGTTGTGGTGATGAATATTACCGATAATCAGCGCGATTATGCCATCAAAACAGTAAAAGAATTGAATAAACTTGGATTTAGAGCCATTGCTGACTTGAGAAATGAGAAAATAGGCTTTAAAATCCGCGAGCACACTCTAAAACGTGTTCCATACTTATTGGTTGTCGGCGATAAAGAAGTCGAAAACCAGGCGGTTGCGGTGCGTACTCGTCGTGGTGAAGACCATGGTGTTAAAGGGCTACAGCAGTTTATTGCTGAGCTCAGCGACGAAGTAAACAGCCGCAAAATTAGTTAATTGACTGGAGGAATGACCCATTAAAGGCGGAAAAAGAACTCAGAAAGCTGGTGACAAAAATCGGATCAACGAAGAAATTCGCGTCAATGAAGTACGACTCATTGGTGTTGAAGGTGAACAGATTGGCGTCGTAGGTATTCAAGAAGCTCTTACTGCAGCCGAAGAGGCTGGTGTTGATCTGGTGGAAATTAGCCCAAATGCGGAGCCACCAGTTTGTCGTCTGATGGATTATGGTAAGTTCCTCTACGAGAAAGCTAAGAACGCGAAAGAGCAAAAGAAAAACCAGAAACAGATCCAGGTGAAGGAAGTTAAATTCCGTCCTGGAACTGACGAGGGCGATTATCAGGTAAAACTGCGCAACCTGACTCGCTTTCTGGAGGGAGGTGACAAAACGAAAGTCACTATCCGTTTCCGTGGCCGGGAAATGGCACATCAAGAGTTGGGTATCGAACTGCTAGAGCGCATTAAGAATGACCTAGCCGAAATTTCAACTTGCGAATCGTTCCCAAGACGTGCTGAGGGTCGCCAGATGATTATGGTTCTGGCCCCTGCTAAGAAGTAACTGTGGTACACAAGTAGGGCGGTTTTTTACTTGAACAAGTAAGAACCAAACTCACCCTGTTACACTTTTAATTAACAATGCGGAGTAATTTTCATGCCGAAAATGAAATCCAAGAAAGGCGCATCGAAGCGCTTTAAGAAAACCGCTTCAGGCGGCTTCAAATGTAAACAGTCTCATTTGCGTCACATCCTGACCAAAAAGAGCTCAAAGCGGAAGCGTCACCTACGTGCGAAGAGCATGGTGCACGAGTCTGATGTTGGCTTAGTTCAGCGTATGTTACCATTCGCGTAAGGGAAGGAGATAGCAAATGGCACGAGTAAAACGTGGTGTGATCGCGCGTGCGCGTCACAAGAAAGTCCTGAAGCAGGCGAAAGGTTATTATGGTGCTCGTTCACGCGTTTATCGCGTAGCGAAGCAAGCTGTTATCAAAGCAGGTCAGTACGCATACCGCGACCGCCGTGCGAAGAAACGTCAATTCCGTCAATTGTGGATTGTTCGTATCAACGCTGCAGCGCGTCAAAACGGTTTGTCATACAGCCGCTTTATCAATGGCTTGAAAAAAGCATCTGTAGAAATCGATCGTAAAATCCTTGCTGACATCGCAGTTCACGACCAAAACGGTTTTGCTGCCTTGGTAGAGAAAGCGAAAGGCTCTCTGTAAGCAGGTTGAAAAGTTGAAAAAGGGAGCGTAACTGCTCCCTTTTTTTGTGCTTTTTCGGTATCATTGAGCACTTTATTTAGTTTTGAAAAATCATCGTGAAACCGCACGGGTCATAACTGAGGACGATCATGGCGTTATCTGACATTGTTGCTGCCGCTGAAGCAGCCGTTGCACACGCAACGACCCCGCAAGAACTCGACGCTGTTCGAGTGGAATATATGGGTAAAAAAGGCCAATTAACTGAGCAGTTGAAAAGCTTAGGCAAGCTAAGCCCAGAAGAGCGTCCTGCGGCAGGACAAGCCATTAACGAAGCCAAACAACGTGTGCAAGAGTTAATCAACGCACGTAACAACGAATTAAAACAAGCTGAGCTCGCGCAAAAACTTGCCGCCGAGCGCATTGATGTGAGCTTGCCAGGCCGTCGTGCTCAGCTTGGTGGCTTTCACCCAGTCACGAAAACCATTCAGCGCATTGAAGCGTTTTTTGGTGATTTAGGTTTTCGTACGGTGGAAGGCCCTGAAGTGGAAGATGACTTCCATAACTTTGATGCGTTGAATATTCCAGCGAATCATCCAGCGCGTGCTGATCACGATACGTTCTATTTCACGCCAACCACCATGTTACGTACGCAAACCTCAGGCGTTCAAATTCGTACCATGGAGCAAGAGCAACCACCATTGCGAATTATTTCGCCTGGTCGCGTGTATCGGAATGACTACGATCAAACACATACGCCAATGTTCCATCAGGTAGAAGGTTTGATGGTAGACACTGACGTGAGTTTCACGCAGTTAAAGGGTATTTTAGAAGACTTTTTAGTGAACTTCTTTGAAGAAGAGCTCGAAGTACGTTTCCGTCCATCGTACTTCCCGTTTACTGAGCCTTCAGCAGAGGTTGATGTACGCCGTAAAGATTGCAAATGGCTTGAAGTACTTGGTTGTGGCATGGTTCACCCAAGTGTTTTACAAGCGGTTGGTATTGATAGTGAAAAATACACGGGCTTTGCCTTCGGTATGGGCGTTGAGCGTTTGACTATGCTCCGCTATGGCGTCAATGACTTGCGCGCATTTTTCGAAAATGACGTGCGTTTCTTGAAACAATTCAACTAATTAGCCGGGTAAGCAGATGAAATTTAGTGAACAGTGGTTACGTACCTGGGTGAATCCTGCGCTAGATAGCGTGGCGTTATCTGAACAGTTAAGTATGGCCGGCCTTGAAGTGGACGGCATTGAGCCAGTGGCAGAAGTGTTCTCCGGCGTGGTTGTAGGCGAAGTTGTGAAATGCTGGCAGCATCCAGATGCCGATAAGCTGCAAGTGACGGAAGTAAACGTTGGCGCTGATGAGTTGGCGACAATTGTTTGCGGTGCACCAAACTGCCGTCAGGGCCTGAAAGTTGCTGTAGCAACCGTTGGCGCTGTATTACCAGGTGATTTCAAAATTAAGAAGGCGAAACTGCGCGGTCAGCCGTCACACGGTATGTTGTGCTCGAGCTCAGAGTTAGGGCTGAGCGACGATCATGACGGTATTATTGAATTGCCGCTCGATGCACCGATAGGCATGGATTATCGCGAGTATTTAGAGCTCAACGATGTGGTTTTGGACGTTGATTTAACGCCAAACCGTGCCGATTGTTTAGGTTTACGTGGTATTGCGCGTGAAGTTGGCGTATTGAATCGTCTAGAAGTCACTGAGCCAGAAATTAAAGCTGTTCCGGCGGCTCATGACGAGGAGCGTGCGGTAGTACTTGATGCACCAGCGGCATGTCCGCGTTATTTAGGCCGTGTGGTTCGTAACGTTAATGTCAGTGCGAGCTCACCGTTGTGGTTGCAAGAACGCTTGCGTCGCAGCGGTGTTCGTAGCATTGACCCTGTGGTTGATATTACCAACTATGTGCTACTCGAGTTGGGTCACCCAATGCATGCCTTCGATAACGATAAGTTAGCAGGCGCTGTGCATGTGCGTATGGCGAAGCCAGAAGAAAAACTGACGTTACTTGATGGTAACGAAGTGACCTTGCAAAACGATGTATTAGTCATTGCCGATGAGCAAAAACCACTCGCGATGGCCGGTATTTTCGGCGGCGAAGGCAGCGGTGTGACTGAAAACACCACAAACGTGTTTTTAGAGAGTGCGTTCTTTAGCCCCGATGCGATTGCTGGTCGCGCCCGTCGTTTCGGTTTGCATACGGACGCTTCGCATCGCTATGAGCGTGGTGTTGACCCAGAACTGCAACGTACCGCGATGGAACGTGCAACGGCACTATTACTCGAGATTTGTGGCGGCGAAGCTGGCCCAATTGTTGAGGCCGTCAGTGTTGCGCATTTACCTGAAGCGGCGCATGTCACCTTGCATGCAGAGCGTTTAGAGCGTGTGCTTGGTATTCGCATTGCCACCGAAGAAGTCACTGAAATTCTGCAGCGTCTCGGGTTCGTGGTTATCACCACCGATTCTGGTTGGAATGTGACAGTACCAACATTCCGATTCGATATCAGTATTGAAGAAGATTTGATTGAAGAAGTAGCCCGTATCTATGGTTATCACCGCATTCAAGCGGCGGCGCCAGCGGCGCAATTGCGAATGATTCCACGCCAAGAAGCCCAGTTAAGCGCAGGCGGTATGAAGCGCACGTTGATTGATCGTGGTTATCAAGAAGCGATTACCTACAGCTTCGTTGACCCAAAACATCAAGCCATGTTATTTGATGAAACCGCCGCTTTAACGTTGCCATTCCCAATTTCGGTTGAGATGTCGTCGATGCGCGTTAGCTTATGGCCGGGTTTGATTGGGGCTGTGGCACACAACCAAAAACGCCAACAACAAAGCTTAGCGTTCTGTGAAACCGGATTGCGCTTCTTGCCTGATGAGAAAGCCGAGAATGGCGTTGTACAACAGCCCATGGTCGCCGGCATCCGTGCGGGTAAAGCCTATCCAGAACATTGGAGTGACGGTGAACGTGCAGTCGATTTTTACGACATCAAAGGCGATGTTGAGGCACTGCTCGCGTTAACTGGCGCTGCGCATGCGTTTCGTTTTGTTGCCGATCAACACCCAGCGTTGCACCCAGGCCAATCGGCTGCGATTTTCCGTGGCGAGAAACGTGTTGGTTATGTGGGCGCGGTGCACCCGCAGTTTGAGAAGAAGCTCGGCTTAAATGGTCGTACCTTCGTGTTTGAACTAGAACTCGATGCGATTGCTAAGCGCACAGTGCCGCAAGCACAGCCGATTTCGAAATACCCATCGATTCGTCGTGATTTAGCCATTGTGGTAAAAGATTCAATTGCAGCGGGTGAAATTTTCGCAGCAATTGAAAATATTGGCGTAAATCATTTAGTTGACCTAAACTTATTCGATGTATATCAAGGGGCTGGGGTAGCTGAAGGGCATCGCAGTTTAGCACTGTCGTTGACATTGCAGCATCCTGAGCGCACTCTTGAAGACAATGAAATCAATACAGCCGTGAAAGCGGTTGTTGAGATGCTAACATCTGAATTCGGGGCAACCCTAAGGGAGTAAGCTATGGCGCTGACCAAAGCAGAAATGGCCGAGCATTTGTTTGAAAAATTTGGTTTAAACAAACGTGATGCTAAAGACCTGGTCGAGAACTTCTTTGAGGAAATTAGACGAGCGTTGGAAAGTGGGGAAGAGGTGAAATTATCAGGTTTTGGTAATTTCGAGCTACGCACTAAAAATCAACGACCGGGACGGAACCCGAAAACCGGTGAAGATATTCCTATTTCTGCACGACGGGTGGTGACATTCCGTCCTGGTCAGAAGCTAAAACAACGCGTTAGTACTGCCAAAAAGTAAATGTACTCGCGTCATGAAACACGACATAAAAAAGGCCGCTATTGAAGCGGCCTTTTTGTATCTGCTTGTTTTATTTAAAAAACAGACTACTAAACGGATTCAATAATCGACTTAAACCTGTTGTGAAATGCAACGGCCCATCAAGCGCCGCAATGGTCAAACAGTCGTGATCTTGGGTTGCCGGTGAATGCTTGTGATGCTCATCAAGTAACATGAAGTCACCATCACGATACTCATTATGCTCATCATTAAACACACCATTCACCACTAAGGTTGCTTCGTTGCCTTTGTGGGTATGCTCTGGCAAGGAAGCATGCTCACCCATGTAAATGAAGTTAAGCATCTCTTCGCCACCCACGCGTACTGGTGCGCGCCAAAGTTTACCTGGTAAGCGGCTCCACTCGCCAATGCGGTGCGAGTTGCGTGCTAACGTCGGCGGCAGTGCAAAGCGTTGTCCCTCGAGATAGAGACTGTCGTTTGCAGCCGGCGCGGCAGAGCCCGCAGGCGATTGTGAATTGAAAATTGCCTGTAACATGGCTTGCTCATCGAACCCGTGAACAATACTAGCCGTTTCCGTTTCACCAAATAACTTCGTGGCCATATGTTGCTCAATATCTTGCACATGAGCTTGGCACTTCGGACACATATCCACGTGGGTTCCAACCATCATCAACATGGCAGGGCTGAGTTCGCCAGCGGCATAAAGCACTAAGTGCTGTTCTGAAGGGTGGAATTTAATCATCGTGCTGTATCAACTCTTTCAATTTCTGTAATGCTAAACGGGTGCGTGATTTAACCGTACCCAACGGAATTTCAAGGGCGTCGGCAACTTCTTGCTGCGACTTGCCTTCGATGTAAATAAGTTCAATCACGGTCCGTTGTGCTTTCGGTAATTGCTCACAATACACAGCCAACTGCTGCATAAGTAAATCATTATCGAGTGCGTAATCATCATCGAGTGAGTCGTTTGTTTCGGCTAATACCGGCCACAAATCGTCCGCACTCAAATCATTTTGGCGATACTTATTTTTACGTAACAAATCAAAACGAATGTTACGCGCAATGGTAAATATCCAAGTAGCGGCTGAGCCTCGGTCAGGTTTGAACAAGTGGGCTTTGTGCCAAACATTGGTCATGGTTTCCTGAACCAAGTCCATGGCGGTTTGCTCGTTACCAAATTGGCGGGTAGCGTAGGCCTGCAAACGCGGCGCAAAATAACGAAATAATTCGCTAAATGCAGCTCGTGATTGTTCAGCAGCTATCTTCGCAAGTAATTCGGCAGCGTGCTCGGGATTATCCGGCTGCGCAGAAGACATAGTGTTCCGTTTAGTTATTCTATGAGTTGCTGTCTGCATAGTAGTTTATACCCACCAGGATATTCAACATATTGTCTGAGTTTTACGCAGTTATTTTGCGACTGGATCACAATCGTGTTCAAAATTTATCCTGCGGCTTGTTGTTCGTTGTCTTGCTTACTCTCGATGACCAGATCACGTAAAAAGGTCAATGCCGCATCAGCGGTCGGCGCTTGCAGCAATTCTTGTTTGGTTTGCGCGCTTACTGGCACTAACTCGAGCCAACGTAAGCACACCCAATCAGCCCGTTGCAGTTGCTCGTTGTTATACGCTACGGCCAACTCAGGATAGGTATTGTAAATTTCCACGAGTTGCTCAGCTAAAAATTTATCGGCCGCGCTCAAAGCCTGGGATGGCCATGCGCTGACATCATCGGTATGACCAACACGAAGGCCATCGTCTTGAACCTGGATATCCGCAATTCTAAATAAATATTGGCCAGCTACCGTAATTCCGAGTAACCCGTCGGGCAGTTGTTCAAAATCGATAATGGTTGCGGCAGTGCCAATCGGATGAATGTGCGTATTCAAATCGCGATCACCATTTTCATTTAACATGCACATTCCAATGGGGCGGCATGACGTGCCGTTACAGGCTTCTTTGACCATCCGAATGTAACGAGGCTCAAAAATGCGCAATCGCATGGTACCGCCAGGTAACACGTGCCCCGACAACGGAAATAAAGGCATTGTTTGTTGCGCTTGAGTCATTATTGCTAACCTCTTAGATGACAGTTAACGCAATTACGCACGATTTTTTGTTTTGGATTAATTCGGGTGAACTTTTGTAGCTATTTTTCGTAATTTTCGTCAGGCTAGAATGAAAGTCACAACCAAGGAGTGTCACGGTGACAATAAAAGTTGGTATCAGTGCCTGCTTATTGGGCGACCAAGTGCGATTTGATGGTGGCCATAAGCGATCTGATTTTTGTGCTAACGAGCTACAGCGGCATGTTGAGTTCGTTAAGTTATGTCCGGAAGTTGGTATTGGCATGCCAGTGCCGCGTCCTACCATTCGTTTAGAGCAACACGACCACGGAGTGCGTGCGGTTGTTCCGAAAACAGGTGAGGATGTTACCGAAAAACTGAGTCACTTTGCGGATAAAGCGCAACCGCATTTAAAACAGCTCAGTGGCTATGTTCTGTGTGCCAAATCGCCAAGTTGTGGCATGGAGCGGGTGAAGCTTTATGATCCGGACACGGGCTATGCGCGCAAAGAAGCGGAAGGTATTTTCGTGAAACGCCTACGCGAATTACATCCCGCATTACCGTTGGAAGAAGACGGCCGATTAAACGATGCGCCATTGCGTGAGAATTTTGTCATGCGCGTGTTTGTTTATCATGCGTGGCAACAATTACCACAGCCGCTGCGCAAAGCTGATTTGCTGAATTTCCACACCGAATTGAAGTTATTGTTACTGGCGCACAACCAAGCGGAGTATCGTCGCTTAGGCCGATTAGTGGCTGATCAACAAAATATCGATGCGAGTTTTGCGAAGCAGTATATTGAAGCCATTATGACGGCGTTAGGTAAGCCGGCGACACGCGCCAATCACACCAACGTATTGCAGCATATTCAGGGCTATTTCGGTCAATACCTCAGCAAAGAACAAAAGGCTGAGCTCAGTGCCTTGATTATGGATTATCACGACGGCGTGCAGCCACTATTAGCGCCGCTGACGTTGTTACGTCATTATCTGCGTGAATATCCGAATGACTATTTGCAGGGACAGCGGTATTTAAATCCGTACCCAGCAGATTTAAAGTTGAGGTACGCGTTGTGAGTTACGCTGGGGTGTGGTTTCGTGGCGATGTACGCTTAGCTGCCAACCCAGCGGTGGCGGCAGCAAGTAAGGTTAATGGCGCCGAACGTGCCGTTCCTGCGCTGTTACTGTTGAGCCCAGAACAAATGCGTGAGCATGATTGGGCGCCGATAAAGTGGGATTTATTGCGTCAACACTTACAGGAGTTTGTGAAGGATGCGGCGGAACATGGTATTGCCTTGTCGATCGAGGTGATTGATTCGTGGGCGAAAGCGGCAAAAGCGGTCAAGCGTTTTGCCCAAGAACATGAGCTGACTGAACTACATTTTAATGCCGAATATCCTGTGCATGAGCAGCGCCGTGATCGAGCGGTGAAAGCTGTGTTAGAAGACCATAACGTGGCCGTGCACCAACACCACGGTAGCTTGGTGGTGCCGCCAATTATTACCACGCAAGCAGGGAGCATGTATCAGAAATTCACGCCATTTGCGAAAGCGTGGCGAGAGTACCTGACGGATAAAGGGCTTCCACCTCTAACTACCTTACCAAAGCGCCAGTCTGTTCCGGTGGCAGCCATTCCGGAAATCGATTATCCGCAGCGCGATTCGAGCGCCTGGGAAGTTGGCGAGACCGCCGCTCGCGAAGCGTTGCATCGTTATCTCGACGAGAACGTTGATAGTTATGCCGCTGAGCGCGACATGCCAGGCTTAGATACAACCTCGAGACTGTCGCCGTATTGGGAGCTTGGTATTTTATCGCCATGGCAAGCGATTCATTTGCTGGCACAACAAAGCCCGAACTTTCCCGCTGGGTTAGACAAGGGCGCTGATACTTGGTTAAACGAGCTGATATGGCGCGAGTTTTATTTGCACTTAATGCAGCATGTGCCACGCTTAAGTTATGGCAAGGCGTTTTTGAAGCATACCGCTGCCATGCAATGGCGCAATAATGAAGCCGAATTTGATGCGTGGTGTCGCGGTGAAACAGGGTATCCGATTGTTGATGCTGGTATGCGTCAACTCGCTTCTGAAGGTTGGATGCATAATCGCGTACGCATGATAGTGGCGCATTTTTTAGTGAAAGACCTCATGATAGATTGGCGCTGGGGTGAACGATTTTTTATGCAACATCTCATCGATGGCAGTTTTGCTGCGAACAATGGTGGCTGGCAGTGGAGTGCTTCAACAGGTACAGATGCAGCGCCTTACTTTCGGGTATTTAATCCAACCTTACAAAGCGAAAAAGTTGATCCCGACGGTAGCTATATTCGTAAATGGGTCAAACAATTAAACGATTGTCCGGCCAAACAAATCCATGCGCCGGCTGCATGGTTAAAACAACGTGGTCGAGATGATTATCCGGCTCCTATTGTGAATCACAAACAAGCAAGGGAGCGTTTTCTATCAGCTTTTAAGGCTTTATGAACACGGAACAACGGGGGAATCATGACTAGTGTGGCAGATATCGTTGAACAGCTTGAACGGCTTTATGACGACTTAAATGAAGATAGTATTGCTGCACTTGATACGTTGTATTGCAACGACGTGACCTTTGTCGACCCAATTCATCATGTGCAGGGTTTAGATAACCTTAAAACCTACTTCCGTAACACCATCAAGGGCATCGAATACTGCCACTTTGCTTTTGCGGAGCGAGCAAGGCAGGGCGATGACGTGTTTGTGAGTTGGCAGATGCGCTTGAAGCATCCTAAGTTAGCTCAAGGGCGCGAGATTGTCGTTCCTGGTACCAGTCATTTGAAACTTGAGAACGATAAAATTTTATCGCAAACCGACTATTACGACGCCGGCGCGATGTTGTATGAACACATTCCAGTGATTGGCTATGTGATTGATAAGATTAAAACGCGGGTGAAATCATCATGAATATTTTGATCACAGGTGCTACCTCAGGCATCGGCAAACAAGTGGCCATGGATTACGCTAGCGAAGGACATACCGTTATTGCCTGCGGCCGAAACACCGACGTACTGGCTGAATTAGAGCAACGTTTCCCAAACAATATTGCGGCGCAACGCTTAGATGTAAGCGATGCCGATCAAACTCAGCAAGCACTTGCTGTTTATACCGACGTTGACTTGGTCATTCTGTCTGCCGGGGTATGTGAATATGTTGATATTGACCGCTTCGAGGCAGCGATGTTCGAGCGTGTGTTTGAAGTCAACGTGTTTGGCATGATGCGTTGTGTTGAGGCGTTGTTGCCGAATTTGAAAGCCGGTAGCAAGTTAGTGTTCGTTGGCAGTACGGCGCGTCTACTGCCATTTACTCGTGCTGAAGCCTATGGTGGTTCAAAGGCCGCCATTCAATACATTGCGCGCAGCTTGCAAGTCGATCTCGAACCGAAAGGCATTCAAGTGCTTACCGTATCGCCTGGCTTTGTTGAAACGCCAATGACTGATGCTAATGATTTCGAGATGCCGATGCGCGTGTCAGTTGAATTTGCCTCTGATCGAATCCGTAAAGGAATTCGTAAAGGAACCACGGATATAACCTTTCCAACGGTGTTTGGTTGGTTTTTGAAATTAATGTCGCGCTTACCGCAATCTTGGCAGGTGGCGTTGTCTAAGCGAATGGCTTAACCAGAAACCAGCGAGAACGCCCAACGACGTTTTCTCACGGAGAAGTAGTTGCATGAAGATTGCCATTATCGGCTCAGGTATTGCGGGCCTCACCTCGGCCTATTTGTTGCACAAGCAACATGATGTTCAAGTATTTGAAAAAAATGATTATATTGGTGGGCACACCCATACGGTATCGGTCAACGTTCATGGCGAAAATTACGCGGTCGATACTGGGTTTATCGTTTTTAATGATCGTACTTATCCTTATTTTCGTGCGCTCATGCGCGAACTGAATGTGGCTTGGCAAGATACCGAAATGAGTTTTAGTGTGCGCGATCCAGACACTGGATTAGAGTACAACGGCCACAACCTCAATACCTTGTTTGCGCAACGTAAAAACCTATTTTCACCAAAATTTTATCGACTCATTAACGGTATTTTACGCTTTAACAAAGCAGCCAAAGCAGCATACGAACGTGGCGAGAACCTTGATGAACTCACGCTTGGTGAGTTTTTACAGCAACAGAACATTTCGCACGAAGTAAGCGAACTTTACTTGTTACCAATGGTTGCCGCGATATGGAGCGCCAGCTTAAAAGAAGCTGAAGCTTTTCCACTCGGTTTTTTCTTACGGTTTTTCTCCAATCACGGTTTGTTAAATGTCGCGGATAGACCGCAATGGCACACCATTATTGGAGGCTCAAGTGCCTACATTAAGCCGCTCACGGCTGGTTTTGCCGATAACATCACGCTTAACGCGACGATTGTTGCGGTACATCGTGAATTACCTGAACGCGCAAGTGCTATTACCCTCGAATTTGCCGATGGCAGCATGCAAGATTTCGATGAAGTGGTGTTCGCGTGCCATAGTGATGAAGCTCTTGCTTTGTTGGCGCAACCAACTGAGGCTGAACAACACGTTCTCGGCAATATTCCATACCAAATGAACGAGGTGGTGTTGCATACCGATGTACGTTTGTTGCCGCGCAGTAAACGTGCTTGGGCGAGTTGGAATTACTTATTACACAACGATGACGATGCACGCACTCGACCAAGCTCGGTGAGCTATAATATGAATATCTTGCAGCGCATTGAAGCGCCGGAGGTATTCTGCGTGACCCTAAATAACACGTCGGCTATTCAACCAGCGAAAATCTTGGGAACTTACCATTACGCCCATCCAGTATATAGCGTGGCATCGATGCAAGCGCGGGCACAACGCGAGCGTATTTGCGGGCATCATCATTGCCACTTCACGGGCGCTTACTGGTATAACGGTTTTCACGAAGATGGCGTGCGCAGTGCAGTTGATGTGGCTAGACGCTTAGGAATTGACTGGGATGTTAACTAGCGCGATTTTAAAAGGGCACGTGCATCACGCACGGTACCGCCCCACACAACATGCATTTAGTTATAGCATTGCGCAGTGGTGGCTTGCCCTTGATGAACTTGACCAAGTTGCCGCACAAAGTCGGTGGTTTTCTGCTCGGGGCTTTGCGCCGTTATGGTTTCGGCGCAAGGATTACCTACGTGGCAGCCAAGGCGATTTAGCGCAAGCTGTGCGCGATAAGCTTGCCCAGCTAACTGGGCATGAAATAAAAGGCCGGGTGTTTTTTCTCGGCGCCGTACGCACGTTTGGTTTATATTTTAGCCCCTTGAACTGTTACTTCGTGCAACCTGAAGGCCAAACCGATTACAGCTACATGCTAGCTGAAGTCAGTAATACACCATGGAACGAACGTCACTATTATGCGCTGGATTTATCGCAGGCTTTAGTGCATGACAAAGCTTTCCATGTATCGCCGTTTAATCCAATCGATATGCGCTACCACTGGCAACTGATTCCGCCGCAGCCTACGCCGGGGCACCACGCTATGGTGCATCTCGATGTGCATGCGAAAAAGCGCGACTTTAGTGCCACAGTAAAATTAACGCGTGTTGAATTGAACTCGAAATCCATTCGTAACGTATTACTAAGGTATCCAATTAATACGTTGGGCACAGTGAGTGCCATCTATTGGCAGGCGTTACGGTTGTGGTTGAAGGGCACACCAGTGTACACACATCCCAACACCGATAAGTCTAAATAAGGGTTTGTTCTAATGTACAAAGAGAATGCATTGACGGTTATGCAGAACGATTTAGGTAGTATCGATAAAGTATTACGAAAGACCGTGTTGAGCTTGCTTGGCCGGTTAACCGAAGGCTATTTAGTGGTGAAAGAGCGTGGTCAAGTCGTTGGCCGTTTCGGCTCTGAAAAAAACACACTAAAAGCCGAAATTGATATTCAGAAACCTGATTTCTATCGTCGCTTTTTATTCGGTGGCAGCATTGGCGCGGCCGAATTGTTTATGGATGAAAGTTGGACGACCCCTAATTTAACCCATGTTATTCAGGTGTTTGCGCGCAATTTGCCGGCTCTCGATGCGGCTGAAGCCAAACTCAGTTGGATTTTGTTGCCAATTCAAAAATTTCAGCACTGGCGTCGTAACAATAGCAAACGCCAAGCGAAAGAGAATATTTCAGCGCACTATGATTTAGGGAATGATTTATATCAGGCGTTTTTAGACCCAGCGTTACAGTATTCAAGTGCGGTGTATCCAGATAAAGATGCAACCCTTGCCGAAGCGCAGCAGCATAAACTGAAGCGCTTGTGCGACAGTCTTGAGTTAACGGCCGCTGATCATTTGCTTGAAATTGGAACCGGTTGGGGTGGTCTTGCGGTATTTGCAGCGAAAAATTATGGCTGCAAAGTAACGACTACGACGATTTCAGAAGAGCAGTTTAGTTATACAAAGGAACTCATTGAGCGCGAGGGCCTTGGCCATTTGATAACGCTACTCAAAGAAGATTACCGCGATCTAACCGGTACTTACGACAAATTGGTATCGGTGGAGATGATTGAAGCGGTTGGTCGTAAATATATGCCAACTTTCTTCAAAACCTGTAATCGATTACTAAAGCCAAATGGCAAGATGGCGTTGCAGGCGATTACCATTGCCGATCAGCGCATGAAGAGTTACGCCAACTCTGTTGATTTTATTCAAAAATATATCTTCCCGGGTGGCTTTTTGCCGTCATTAACGATGATGGTGGAAATGTTTACCGAGCAAACCGACATGGTCATTCGTCACATTGATGATATTGGTTATGACTACGCGCAAACCTTGGCTGATTGGCGTGTGCAATTTAACCATGCCCATCCACAATTGATGCAACATGGTTACGATGAGCGTTTTGGTCGAATGTGGAACTATTATTTGTGCTATTGCGAAGGTGGTTTCCGTGAGCGCACCGTATCGGCGGTGCAACTTGTGGCAACCAAACCACAGTGTCGTTAAATGAGAAATCGCGCCAGGTCGCTCGTACCTGGCTGCCTAAACTGGCCGGACTGTTTCTATTTGATTTAGTCTGGCTCAGCGCTGTTGCAGGTCGCGCCGATTGGTTGATCACAACCGTCATCTTAGTGGCACTTCAAGTGGTTTTAGCCATCCGGAGTAGCGAGTTTAATTGGACACTCTATATTATTCTTGTGCTGTTAGGTTTAGCGCTCGAGGCGACTGTGGTTGCTGTTGGTATTCTTACCTTTAGTGGCGGTTTTTTACCTGTTTGGCTTATCTTACTCTGGCTTGGCTTTGTCGGCATGCTTATGAATACGCTTAGCGGCTTAGCTGGGCGGCCGTTATGGGGGGCTTTACTCGGCATCGCCTCTGGACCTTTAACCTACGCGATTGGTATACGCTTGGGTGCTGCTGAACTTAATTCACCTGAGTGGCAGCTGTGGGTAATCTATGCGGCGCTGTGGGCCGTATATATGGTGATATTTGCTTGGTTAATGCCGCGTTTTGTGAAAACCGCGAGCTAACCAACGAGGAGGTACATCATGACCAAGTTATTTGCTTATTTACGAAACGGGCTATTTGTTTCTTCGGCATTCGTTATGGGTGGATTTAGTTCGCCCGCACTCGCATCGCAATGCTCAGTTGATGCTTTTGAGACGTTACAAAAAGTAGGCGAAACCCGTCTCAGTGTTTGGTTCTGGGATGTTTATGATGCCGAGTTGCGTACCGACACGGGCTCACTAGACAGCGCCGAACAGCGCGCGTTGCAGTTGAGCTACCTGCGCGATATCAAAGCTAACGACTTAGTTGATACGACGGCCGAAGAATGGGAGCGTCTGGGTATCACGATGAGTGATGAACACCAGCAGTGGCTCGATGACCTGCGTGACATGTGGCCCAATGTGAAAGAGGGCGATTGTATTACTTTGCTTGAAACTGAGCAGGGGCATGCCAAATTTTTCGGACCTTCAGGCGAACTCGGAGAAATTAATTCAGCGCAGTTCACTGACGACTTCCTCGCTATCTGGCTTGATAAAAACTCTCGCTTTAAAAAAGAGCGTGACGAATTAATAGGAGTGCAATGATGAAATTTCTAAAGATGCTGGCGGCGGCGAGTGCACTCAGCTTGTTGGTTGGTTGCTCCGCGAATATTGAAGATTACCAAGGCGAAGAACCGCAGTTAAAACTTGAAGAGTTCTTTGATGGCGAATTAGTTGCTTACGGAATGGTGCAAGATTATAGCGGTAAAGTGATTCAGCGTTTTCGCGCTGACTTAAAGGGCACGTGGGATGGCAACGAAGGAGTGCTAGACGAGCAATTCTATTATGCCGATGGTAGTGAGCAAGAGCGTATTTGGTACATTACAAAAACTGGTGAAAACAGCTACGAAGGACGGGCTAGTGACGTTGAAGGTGTTGCTGAGGGCACAACCGCAGGTAACGTCTTAAATTGGAGCTATACACTGATTATTGAGCGCGATGGCGAGCCATTTTCAGTAAAACTTGATGATTGGCTGTACTTGGTTGATGAAGATAATATGATCAATCGTACGCAAATGTATAAGTTCGGCCTGCCCGTTGGCGAAATCACGCTGTACATCGGTAAGAAATAAATGCAATAAAAAAGGGACGATATCGTCCCTTTTTTGTGTGCGTTAACAATTAATCGTAGCCACGAGGAAGGCGTGATAACGTGCTGTCTTGCTCAAGTCGTTGGCGCCATAATTCCTTCGCTGTCAAACCGCCTTTCGCAGATTTCGCAACTTTAGCACCCTTTGTATCAGACTTGGCAGCTGCTTTTGGTGCTGCTTTTGTTGTCGCTTTTTTAGCGGGTGCGGCTTTCTTCGCTGGTTCCGCTTTTTTCTCAGTCTTTTTCTCAGCTTTTGCCGCTGGTTTTTTCGCGGCGCCACCGGCTAAGCTTTCAGCTTCTTCGGCAAGTTGTGCAAGACGTACATTTTTACCGCCATCAACGCTGTACCAGCCGCCTTTTGCTTCAATTTTTGGTTTTTTACCGTGAGCTTGCTGGTATGCTGCAGTAAAATCAGCAAGCACTTGGTCTTTATCAAGTTTGCTCATGGATACTATCCTATAGCGTTATCATGTGTGTGTGTTTCATTTTTATACCGTTTTTTAAGCATATTGTCTAATGTCTGACTTAATTGTCCAAAATATATGCTAAAAACACACCGTATCATCAAATTTTCAGCAGAAACGAGGACATTGTGCAACGTTCCGAGCTTCAGAATTATCTCAGTGAATTATTACAAATCGATCGTATTCGTGATTATTGTCCGAATGGGTTGCAAATTGAAGGTCGCCAAGACATCCGCAAAATTGTCACTGGTGTGACCGCTAGCCAAGCATTGATTGATGCCGCTATAGAACAGGGCGCGGATACCATTTTGGTGCACCATGGCTATTTTTGGAAAAGTGAGCCCGCGGTGATTACCGGAATGAAGAAGCGTCGTATTCAGGCGTTGTTGCAAGCCGATATCAATCTGTTTGGTTATCATTTGCCGCTGGATGTGCACCCAGAGTTTGGTAATAACGCACAGTTGGCAGAATTATTTGGCTGGCCGCAACCTCAACCACTGTTGAGTGTGGATCCAGAAGGCGTCGTAATGGGCTGCACTTTACCGCAGCCGATAACTTCCGAAGAGCTTGGCGAGCATATCGGTCGTTGTTTACAGCGTCCGTTAACTGTACGGATCGACTGTGACCAGCCGATTTCTCGAATTGCGTGGTGTACCGGCGGTGGTCAGGGATATATCGATCATGCCGCTGCGGCCGGTTTTGATGCTTTTTTAAGTGGCGAAATATCTGAGCAAACCACACACAGTGCGCAAGAGCAGGGCCTGGCTTATTTTGCCGCGGGGCACCACGCTACTGAGCGTTATGGTATTCGCGCGTTGGGCGAGCATTTAGCCGAGAAATTTGGCTTAGTTCATGTGTTCATTGATATTGAGAACCCTGCGTAATGGCCAAACGTGATCAAAGCTTTGAGGGCATCACGCAAAAATTTTCGCGCAATATCTATGCCACCAACAAAGGTAGGTTGCGTCTTGCAGTGCTCGAACGTGATTTGCAAGCCTGGTTACCGCAACCAGGCAACGCCGCGAAATTACGGGTGTTGGATGTTGGCGGTGGGTTAGGTCAACTGTCGATGTTGTTTGCGCAAGCGGGCTGTGAGGTGACGCACACAGATATTTCCGCCGAGATAGTCGGTGAAGCACAGGCACTGCACGAGCAGCATGGGTTGGCGCAGCATTACACCTATCATGTAGCGCCGTTACAGGGCTTGCCTGAGCTTCTACAGCAGCGCTATGACATTGTGCTCTGTCATGCTGTATTAGAGTGGTTGGTTGACCCACAACAAGCGCTTGTCACATTAAAGCAATTAATGCATGCCAACGGGCGTTTATCGTTGATGTTTTACAACCGCGACGCCAAGATTCTTGCGAATATAATTTTTGGCAACTTCGATTATGTGCAAGCTGATTTAACCGTGAAAAAGACCGTACGAATGAGCCCGCAACAGCCAATTAATCCGAATGACATGCGCCAATGGCTCGAGGCATTGCAGTTAAAAGTGACGCAACGCACTGGCGTGCGCTGCTTTCATGATTACTTGCGAAACCGCGATGATCAGAAACGTTTTGATGAATTGCTCGCCCTCGAACTTCGGTATAACCAACAATCACCGTTCGTTGATATCGGTCGTTATTTACATTGGCAAATTGAACATGCCTGAACGCCCGAACTCTGAACGAACGGAAGCTAAACGCAAGGTTGTCATTTACTACAATCAACTGAGCCAACGTGCGCGGCGATTGGCTAATCGCTATCAGACATTTTTTGTGAGTGGTGCATGTGACGTGACCTTATTACCAAGCTCAGCTAGTTCAGTACGCGATCAAACACAATTGATGCAGGTGAGCGAGCGCGCTCAAGAATGCGTGGTGATAGGTGGTGATGGTAGCATTAATATTGTAGTGAATGCGCTGATTCAAGCTGAGCGGCACCGGCAGGTAGCTCTGACGGTGATACCAGTTGGCACTGGCAATGACTTTGCTCGAGATCACAACTTGAAGCACTGGAACTGGCGCATGAAGGCGGAGTTCGCAACGCAAGTTGAAGCGGTTGGCTATGTGCAATCGAATGACCAAAGTCGCTATTTCGTTAACCACGTCGGAACAGGCTTAAGCGTTGACCTCATGCGCCTACAGCCGCATTGGTTAAAGCAAAGTGCAGGGCATTTAAGTTACCTGATTGCGCTGGCCCGTTATCTGTTCGGCTCAATGACAAGCCGTTCGCGCGTACGCCGCGGCAATTATTGGGATGACGGTCAATTTGTGGCGTTAGGTCGCTATATTGGCGGTGGCTTTTTAGTCCATCCACAGGCCGATAGACGCAATGCCATGCTAGCACGCATTCGGGTGCCGAAAATGCCGCGCTGGCGACAAGTCAAAGCCTTACTGAACGTTCTTAGAGGGCGTATTGAAACCACGGCGAGTATCGACTTTGAACGTGGCAATAAATTTCAACTTGGCGATACGGAGCATGTTCTTGAACTCGATGGTGATATTTACTTTCAAGGACCTGCAACGGTGTCTATCGCAACCGTTACTATTTTAGTGTCAGTACCATATTTTGAGATAACGAAAGGGGATAATTCATGAGTAGCAGCTGTGCATTTATTGGTTTAGGCGTGATGGGCTATCCGATGGCGGGACACCTGCAACAAGGTGGCTTTACCACCAAGGTGTATAATCGAACCACAGCGAAGGCGCAAAAATGGGCACAAACCTATCACGGTGAATTTGCCGAGACGCCCGCAGCAGCCGCTGAAGGAGCTGAATTTGTGATGTTATGCGTTGGCAACGACGACGATGTTCGGAGTGTGGTTTATGGTGACAACGGTGTTTTGGCTACGATGAAGCAAGGAAGTGTTCTCATTGATCACACCACAGCCTCGGCTGAACTTGCCAAAGAACTTGCTCAAGCGTGTCATGAACGCGGTGTTGGCTTTTTAGATGCCCCCGTTTCGGGTGGGCAGCAGGGCGCCGAAAACGGCGTGTTAACAGCTATGATTGGTGGCGACAAAGAAGCGTTTGACCGAGTTAATCAAGCGCTCACCTGCTACGCCAAAACTCGGGAATATATGGGCCCAGCAGGTCACGGTCAGTTGGCCAAAATGGTGAATCAGATTTGTATTGCTGGGGTAGTTCAAGGTTTATCAGAAGGCCTGCAGCTAGCGCGCAAAGTTGGTTTAGACCCTGACACTTTAATCAATGCGATCAGCCAAGGTGCGGCTGGCTCATGGCAAATGAAGAATCGTTATAAAACCATGTGGGAACAACATTATGAGCATGGTTTTGCGGTTGATTGGATGCGTAAAGATTTGAAAATTGCGCTCAGTGAAGCGGAACGTCAGGGCTTAAGCATGCCATTGACGGCATTAGTTGATCAATTTTACGCTGAAGTACAGAAAATGGGTGGCTCTCGTTGGGATACATCGAGTTTATTGGCGCGCCTCGAAAAATAATTGCTATTAACCCAATTGATATCAGCCAATAAAAAACCCCAGCCAAAAGCTGGGGTTTTCTTTAAGCCTGAGGCTCATGCTCGATTTAGCGAATACCCATACGACGGAGTGCGCCGGTAGAGAAGTCGCCACGTACTGGCTCGATATCGAAGTTCATGTATTCACTTTCTTCGTTCGCCAGACCAAGCAGAATGTAACGACCTGAGTTCAAGTCATACAATGCTTCAGCTGCCATCCACGGGGTATCGTGATAGTAGAACTGAGTGTTGTAAGCTTCAGCAACACGCCATAGCTCGCCACGGCCGTCATAATGGTCAATTACAGACGCTGTCCAAGTATCTTCATCGATAAACATGTGACGCGTTGCGTAAATGTGACGCTCGCCGTCTTTCAAAGTCCCTTTCACTTCCCAAACACGGTGCTTTTCATAACGCACGTAGTCTTGGTTCATGTGACCTGGGCCGATGATGTCGTCATATGACAAGCTGGTATCCATCAACTTGTAGTTGTTGTATGGAATCAACATTTCTTTCTTGCCAACAAGTTCCCAATTGTACTTATCTGGTGCACCGTTGAACATATCAAGGCCGTCAGAAGTACGTAAGCCGTCAGATGCAGTACCTGGACCGTCATAAGCAACCGATGGTGCTTTACGAACACGACGCTGACCGGCGTTATATAACCACGCACGGCGTGATTCTTCTACTTGGTCAATCGTTTCATGCACAAGCAACACGGTACCGGTCATACGTGCTGGTGCTAATACTTCTTGCAAGAAGTAGAACAACACGTTGTCATCAGCAGATTCGCGACCGGTTTTCAAATATTCAGGGAATACCAGTGATTCGCGCAGTAATACCGGAACAAAATCACCGTTTTCAAGAACTGGGAACTGGTTCACCAAGCGTTGAACAGCACCGCCTCGATAGCGAGTAATGTGGTTCCAGATTATCTCAAGACCATTGGCCGGTATTGGGAAAGGCACGTGTTTTTCAAAGTTGGCTAAGCCGTTACCGCCAGAAACCAGTTCAGCATTTGTCGCATTTTTCGCGATGACGTCATACACGTCTTGCGGATAGGCAGCAGTGCGGTGCGTTGGGTACACATGCATTTTGTAATCAGGATATTTTTTGAACATTGCCATTTGACCAGCTGACAGCAGGTCTTTGTACTCGTCAACGTTTTCAGCGGTGATGGTATATAGTGGTTGTTCATCGGCGAACGGATCAGCTGGTCGCTCTGGCGCTTCACCATCTGCTTGCTTGCTGTAACCACCTGTCCACTCAGGGATAGAGCCGTCAGCATTGCCTGCTTTCACAGCACCTACTGGCGTTAGTTCATTCCCCAAACGCGCCGCTTCTTCTGGGCTAACTTTTGCCATGACCGTAGCGGACACAACAGATAGCGCAAAAATACCGGCTTTTAGCATCATTTTATTCATTGTGCTTTTCCTTGTTGTTCTTGATATGCTTGCTTTACCGCAATAAAGCTACATCAAAACTTAACAAATTTAAATGGCCAACTGATACTAGCGTTAAAACAGCGTTCGTTGTAAGGTATCAGCTGGTTTGACCTCTAGTTATTTTTCCATAGCATGTATCGCGAATGGGAAATTTGCAACTATTTAACAAGATATAAGACTCAAAATTTTTACGAGGGTTCCATGATAAAAGCGACAGCTTATGCTGGTGCAGCAGTAATCGCAGCCTTATATGGCGCGCCTGGGTTTGCTAATGCAGACACGATTACTGATTATGAAGTAATTAATGCACCAGCAATGAAGGCCGCAAAAGCACCACGAGCGGTGCTTACCGAAATCACCCAAACTTCGAATTATACGGTTGCCGTTGGCGATTACGGGGTAGTTCTGTACCGTGAGCCAGGCCAGAGTGACTGGCAACAAGCAGATATGCCAACCAGTGTATTATTTACGTCGGTCGATTTTGTTGATGCCGATCACGGTTGGGCCGCTGGTCATCATGGCGTGATTGCTGCCACAAACGATGGTGGTAAAACATGGCAACTTCAACTCGATGGTTTTGAGTTTACTGAATTACAAAAAGCACACTTCCAAATCGTTGTTGATGAACTTACTGAAGAACTTGAACAACTCGATGGCTCAAACGTTGAGCGTGAAGATGAGCTTGCGTTTGAATTAGACAATGCAACCTACTTATTAGATATGGCTTTCGTTGCTGAAGAGGAAGGTCCTACAAAACCTTTTCTCGATATTCGGGCGGTTAATCGTGATGTGATTTTTGCTGTGGGTGCCTACGGTACCTTGGTACGGTCCCGCGATGGTGGTGAAAACTGGGAGATTCTTGATGAGCGTTTAGCTAATCTTGATGGTTTTCATTTGAATGCGCTCACCTCAGATGAGCAATATGTTTATATTGCAGGCGAGGGTGGTCAGATTTTCCGTAGCGCAGATATGGGTGATTCATGGGATTTACTTGATTCACCTTATTACGGGTCGTTTTTTGGTTTACACATCGATACCCAGAACCGTCTATGGGTAGCTGGATTGCGCGGCAATATTTTTGTCAGCGATGATCAAGGTGACAGCTTTAATCAAATCAAATTGCCTGACAACGTGAACATTAATTCTGTAGTAGATGCACCAAGTGGCGGTGTTTACTTGGTAGGAAATGCTGGCGTTATCGGTTGGGTTGATGCCGCGGGGAACATTAAGCAGATGACGCATAGTTCTGGCGCGGCGCTTACCGATCTCGTTGCGCATGGCGACGGTCGATTGACGGTGGTTGGTCAGCGCGGCGTTCTCGAAATTACAGATTTCGAATCTTCAGCACAAACCCAAGAATAATAAAGGAACAATAGCAGCATGTCTGAACAGTCTATTGAGTCAAAAAGTGTGTGGCTAGAGCGCGCGCTCTTCAATTTTCGTCCATTGTGGTTTGTGATTTTCGCAGTCTTAACTGCGTTTTTAGCGTGGCATGCTAGTCAGGTTCGTCCTGAAGCTAGCTTCACCAAAATGATCCCGACCAAACATGAATTTATACAAAACTATTTTAAGCACCAAGAAGATCTCGCTAGCTTAGGTAATGTGGTACGTATCGCCGTTGAAACCACTGAGGGCAGTATCTTTACCGCAGACTTTCAAAAAACACTTCAAGAAATTACCGATGAAGTATTTTTTATTCCGGGTGTAAACCGCAGTGGCTTAAAAAGTATTTGGACGCCCAATGTTCGCTGGAGCGAAGTAACCGAAGAAGGTTTTGTGGGTGGGCCGGTTATTCCTGATAACTGGGATGCCTCCGAGAATTCTTTAGATCAACTGCGCACGAACGTGTTGCGTTCGGGTGAAGTGGGCAACCTAGTTGCGAACAACTTTCAATCAGCTTTGATTTTGGTACCGCTGAATGAAGTGAATCCAGATACTGGTGAAGCTTTAGATTACCAACAGTTTTCGCAGCAGCTCGAAGAACGCATTCGCGATAAGTATCAAACTGAGAACGTTAAAATTCATATTACGGGTTTCGCCAAAGTTATTGGTGATCTCATTGAAGGGGCATATCAGGTCGGCTTGTTCTTTGTGATTGCGATTGTGATCACCTTATTAATGCTGTTCTGGTATAGCCGTTGCTGGCGAAGCGCTTTTGCGGTGCTGTCGTGTTCGATTATCGCCGTTGTGTGGCAGCTCGGTATTATCAAATTGATTGGTTCGGGAATTAACCCGTACTCCATGCTTGTACCGTTCTTAGTATTCGCCATTGGTGTGAGCCACGGCGTGCAAATTATTAATGCGATTAGCAACAACCGTGTTGATGGCCACGATAAATTCGCTGCAAGTCGATTAGCTTTCCGTTCACTATATATCGCTGGTTTAACTGCGCTGATTTCTGATGCAATTGGTTTCACCACATTGATGGTTATTGACATCGAAGTAATTCAAGAACTAGCAATTGCCGCAAGTATTGGTGTTGCGGTTGTGGTATTGACCAACTTAGGTCTGTTGCCAATCATCATGTCGTACACTGGCGTATCGGTGAAAGGCGTGGATTACGTGCGTGCCACCCGCGAAGAACAACATCCAATGTTGGCTTTCTTTGGTCGTTTCTCGCAACCAAAGTGGGCCTACAGCGCGCTAATAGTCGCATTAGTTGGTCTGACATGGGGGCTGGTTTACAGTCAACAAATGAAGATTGGCGATTTAGATGCTGGTGCGCCAGAGTTACGTCCTGATAGTCGCTACAACTTAGATAATCAATTCATTGTTGATAATTACAGCTCGAGTACCGACATTTTTGTGGTTATGGCTGAAACTGCGCCCAGTCAGTGTATTGCCTATGACAACCTAGAACTGATGGATCGTTTTAGCTGGCATATGGAAAATACGCCGGGCGTACAAGACGTGAAATCAGTTGTTTATGTCGCGAAAATGGGGTCATTTGGATTAAATGAGGGTAACCTGAAATGGTTTAGCCTGAACCGCAATCAATATGTATTGAATGCGAATACCGGTCGTACACCACCAGGATTAATCAACCCTGATTGCTCTATGGCACCCATTATTATTTATTTAAACGACCACAAAGCTGAAACCCTACAAACCGTTGTCGCCTCGGTGAATGCCTTTAATCAACAGTATCAGCAAGAGGGATTAGAATTGCTGATGGCGGCAGGTAATTCAGGGATTGAGGCTGCGACCAACTCGGTGATTGAATCGGCGCAAACGAAAATGCTGCTGTGGGTTTACGGGGTGGTTATTGTGCTCTGTTTGATAACCTTCCGTAGCATTCGAACAGTCACCTGTATTGTTCTGCCGCTCATGTTAACCACTATCATGAGTCAAGGCTTAATGGCGGTGCTGGGCATTGGTGTGAAAGTCGCCACCTTGCCGGTGATTGCACTGGGTGTTGGTATTGGTGTGGATTACGGTATTTATATTTACACCAAAATTCGTGAAGGCTTGGCACAAGGCATGCACCTGAACGACAGTTACAAGTATGCATTGGATAGCACCGGTAAAGCTGTCGGCTTCACGGGTTTGACCCTAGCGATTGGTGTTGCAACTTGGATATTCTCGCCGATTAAATTCCAAGCCGATATGGGAATTTTGCTGACCTTTATGTTCCTCTGGAACATGTTGGGTGCGTTAATTCTTATACCAGCCTTAGCGCGCTTCTTTGCGCGCTTCGGCAAGCAAATTCACTAATTGATTTAGTTCACCACAGATTCGGCGTCGGCGAGAACAAAGTCGGCGCCAATATCTGCAATCACCATGGTTGGTGCGTTGGTGTTTCCACTCACCACAGTCGGCATTATCGACGCGTCGATGACGCGTAAGTTACTCACGCCATTGACGCGTAACTGCGGATCAACCACTGCATTGGCATCGTTGCCCATGCGACAGGTGCTGGTGGGATGGTAGATCAAGCCGATATTCGCCGTAATTCGTTCAAGTAGCTCTTCATCAGAGTTCGTTTCGCCTGGCCAAACCTCACCGCCATTGTGTGACTGCAACGGCGCTTGTCGCATGATTTCTCGTACCTGTTTAACCCCGGAGAGTAGAGCCGCTTTGTCGGCCTCATTGTCGAGGAAGTTATATTCAAAATGTGGCGGTTGAGCTGGGTCGCGACTTGCGAGACGTAACTCACCACGGGCTTTTGGTCGTAATACGCAAACATGGCAAGCGTAGCCGTGTGTGAATGCTGGCCATAAATCCCAGCCGCTATCATTAAATCGTGTTGAAACAAAGTGTAATTGAAGGTCAGGATCAGAAAGCTTAGGGTGGCTTTTTATAAAGCCACCAACTTCCGCTGGCGAAACTGCGAGGGGGCCCGTTTTGTGACGTTTATACTGCCACCAAGCGGCTGCCATCTTCAGTGCACCGCGAGGCGTAATACTGATGCCATCTTTAAGCTGATTCCGATAATGAATCATCACGTCTACATGATCTTGTAGATTTTTACCAACCTCTGGGCTATTGGCGACCACGGGTATGCCATGCTTATCCAACTGCGCCTTGGGTCCTATACCTGAGAGCAATAGTAATTGCGGTGAATTGATTGCGCCGCCAGCAATAATAACCTCGCGGTGCGCGGTGGCAACGTAGGATTTTCCTCGTCGGCTAAATTGAATGCCATTGGCGCGTTTATTTCCACCCGAACCTTCCACTGTAATGCGCTCCACCAAACTGTGCGTGAATACCGTTAAATTTGAGCGCTGGCGCGCTGGGTCGAGGAAGGCTTTTCGTGCACTGAAACGAGCGTTTTCAAAAATAGTGAATTGAAATGGCCCCACACCGTAGAGCTGTTCGCCATTAAAGTCTGAATTAAATGGAATACCTGCAGCAACGCCAGCTTCGACAAACTTTTGTGCGGCGTTAAAATAAACCGGAACATCACTGACTTTTAGCGGACCATCAGCACCATGGTATTCATTGGCGCCACGTTGATTGCATTCAAGTTTACGAAAGCGTTCAAGAACGTTTTGCCAGCGCCAGTCAGCTGAACTGACCGCGGCCCAATGGTCGTAATCACTCGCAACACCACGGGTATAAATCATGGCATTAATTAAGCTACTACCGCCGAGACCCTTGCCGCGCGGGGTATAGAGACCCTTGCCATTACGCAGCGGCGCCTTGTCGGCGCTACGATATAGCCAATTAAAGACTTTGCTATGCATAAACCGAATAACACCGCCGGGCATGTCGCTAAACGGCGATTGACCTTCGCTACCCGCTTCAAATAGAGCAACGCGGTAGTTGCCACAAGCAGATAAGCGCTCGGCAAGAACGCAGCCAGCCGTGCCACCACCGACAATAATATAATCAAAATGCAACGCCGTTTGGTTCATGACGCTATCTCGTGATTTGTTGATAATTAAAGACTTTGTACGTAGCGATACAAGTCGTTGAGTAATCGCATATGTTTGGCAGAGTCAGCATATTGACTACTTGCTTGCTCAAGTTCTTGCATGAATTGTTCGGCACTTAGGGCCCGCCCAGATGGTTCAAGCAAGCGCTGTTGGCAAAATGCCCGCCATCGATGTAACTCGCTATCATTTAAAGTGCTTGGGAAATTACGAGCACGGTATCTGAAGAACATTTCACTGAGGCGTGCATCGGCAAAATTAAGCTCAAGACCAGCGAGCTGGTCGGGTTCGGTTGCCCGAATGATAGCCATGTTTGAGCGATCTTGATCGCTGAAGAAGTCACCGCTATACAACATCAAATCAGGGTCGGTAACGGCTTCAAACTCTCGGGCATAAATGCACGCAGCCACAATACGTTCACGTAATTCAGGCTGAGTTATCAAATACTGCCGATTTTGTTCGAGCTGCGCTAAGTTGAGTTGCCAGCGCGACTGTGCGGATTCATCGATCACTTTCAGCGGCGCAATGAACGGACATTTATTGAGTGCGAATTGACCGCCACCAAACGGCATCAGATTGTGTTCTAGAAGCGTCGAACGCCGTGTAAATCGTCGTTCAATCATGTCATCTTCAGAAAGTGACATCAGTTTGCGTGGATCACAACGAAGATCCCAATACACCACCGTGTTGGGTTGTTCAGGATGGTAGGCAAGGGGCATAATCACACTAAGATAGCCATTTTGAGCGCCATAAAAACCGCTGACATGCGCAAGAGGTGTAAAGGTGGTGAGTTGTACAAAGTCTTTCACTGCTTGCTTACGACGCATGCTGTAGGCATAGTCAAATAATCGTGGTTGTGCTTGCTTCACTTTTTTTGCCATTTCAATGGTGGCATACACATCGGCCATGGCATCGTGGGCTTGACCGTGCTCAATGTTATTTACGCGAGTAAGATCCTCAAGGCGCATGCTTACCCGTCCGTCGTCATGATAAGGCCACTCAATGCCTTCAGGGCGCAATGCGTAACAAGCACGCATCAGATCAATGAGATCCCAACGTGAATTATTATCCTGCCAAGTGTGCGCATAGGGGTCGATAAAATTACGATAAAACAAATGCCGCGTAACTTCGTCATCAAAAGCAATATTGTTGTAGCCAATAATCGTTGTATTCGGCTCGCTCATCTGTGCCGCAATTTTCTCAGCAAAGGCCGATTCATTCATCCCTTGCGCCAATGCATGTTGCGGCGTAATACCGGTAATCATAACGGCTTGTGGATGCGGCAGAAAATCAGGTGTGGGTTGGCAATAAATCGTTAACGGTCGACCAACGGGTTCAAAATCTAGGGTGGTTCGCAAACCTGCAAATTGTGCTGGTCGATCGATTTGTGGATTCGCACCCCAAGTTTCGTAGTCGTGCCAATAGAAGGTCGGCTGAGTCATTTAAGATCCGTGATGTTTTTGTTGAAATTCTTACTTTCAGATTAACTGAATGAAGTAATAAAACAAAGGCGTTATTCGGAAACAAGAGAAAAGGCGTTATTCGTTATTGGTTATTCGTTATTCGGGAAAGCTAAAAGCGGTAAAACGAAATACACGAGCGTTAGAACAACTGTATTCAAAGAACCGAACTCTGCTAGTATCGAATAACCAATAACGAATAACGATTAACGAATAACGATTAACGATTAACGAATAACGATTATCGATTAACGAACAACGAGGTTTTTATGAAACGTATCGCACTAATTGCCGCAATGGGCTTGTTTGGCATTACAGCAAACAATGCTTTTGCTGACGACCATGGTAAAAAAGCCGCCGATGAAACCTTTGCAATCGCTATTCATGGTGGAGCTGGCACGATTACTCGTGAAAGCATGACGCCAGAGCGTGAGCGTGCTTATAAAGCAAAATTAAATGAGGCGATTAACGCTGGGCATGCCGTATTAGCGAATGGTGGTACTAGTATGGATGCTGTGATTGCTGCGGTTCAGATTATGGAAGCGTCACCATTATTTAACGCTGGCGTTGGGGCTGTCTACAACTGGGACGGTGAACATGAACTTGATGCCTCAATTATGGATGGTAAAACGCGCGAAGCGGGTGCGGTTGCGAGCGTTAAAACAGTCAAAAGCCCGATTGCACTGGCACGCAAGGTCATGGAAGAATCGGTGCATGTCATGCTAAGTGGTGCAGGTGCCGAGCAGTTTTCGCGTGAGCAAGGCCTTGAACAAGTCGACAATAGTTACTTTAACACCGAAGCCCGTTACCAAGCGTTGCAGCGCATGAAAGAGCAAGTGGGCAACCCGCGCGATAAACAAGCTTGGGTTACCATGGACGATAACTTTAAATACGGTACGGTTGGTGCTGTGGCTCGTGACAAGCATGGAAACCTAGCGGCAGCCACCTCAACCGGCGGTATGACTGGTAAACGCTACGGCCGTGTAGGTGATTCACCGATTATTGGCGCAGGCACGTGGGCTGATAACGAAAGTTGCGCGGTTTCTGCAACAGGGCATGGCGAATACTTTATTCGCTACCATGTCGCAGCTGACATTTGTTCGCGCATGAAATATCAGCAAGTTGATGTTGTGACCGCGGGCGATGCCGTGATTCATGATGTGTTGCTACCGCAAGGTGGTACGGGTGGTGTCATTATTGTCGATAAAGATGGCAATGTGCATATGCCATTTAATACCGAGGGTATGTATCGCGCGCAACGTATAGGTAATGCACCAGCTGAGGTTGCCATTTATAACGATTGACTATACTGAATGCATGGTTGTTTAACTTTTTAGGTTCAACAAGAGAGGTACGCCATGCATTCATTAAAGGTCGTTGATTATATGAATCGTCATCCCGTGAGTTTTTCACCCGAGATGTCAATTGAAGCCGCCGTATCAGTGTTGCTACAAAGTAATCAGCGTGGCGGTCCGGTGGTCGATGCACAACATAAGTTAGTGGGCTTTTTGTCTGAACAAGACTGCTTGGCGACGATGTTGCGCGATACCTATCACAATGAACAAAGTGCCACGGTCGGTGACTGTATGTATCGTGGCGATGTGGTGACGGTGGATGCGGATTCATCTATCACCGATTTGGCGCAGCAAATGACAGCCAATAAACCAAAGATGTACCCAGTGGTTGATACTGAACGCCAGTTAATAGGCGTGATCACAAGAACGGATGTATTGCGGGCAATCGATTTACATTTACGTGATGGGTACTCTCGCCGTTAACATCAAGGGCTGACGCTGGTAAACTAGCGTCAGCTTTTTTATGACTTAGGACTGACGTGCGCGCCATTCAATTTCCAGCTGACTTACCTGTCGTACAAGAAAAACAGACTATTCAAACCGCAATTGCCAAACACCAAGTGGTGATTATTGCTGGTGAGACGGGTTCTGGTAAAACAACTCAGTTACCGAAGATGCTGCTTGAGATGGGCTATGGCAATGCGGATGAAGGACGCATGATAGGCCATACGCAACCGCGCCGATTAGCTGCTCGTAGTGTTGCTGCTCGTATTGCCCAAGAACTGCAAACCGAGCTGGGTACGGTGGTCGGCTACAAAGTTCGATTTCAAGACCAAACAGCAGTAGGAACGCGAATTAAGTTGGTAACGGATGGGATGTTGCTGGCTGAACTGCAAACCGATCGTCTGCTCTCAAAATACGATGCTATTATTATTGATGAAGCGCATGAGCGCAGTCTGAATATCGATTTTCTGTTAGGCGTCTTATCGACTTTATTGCCGAAACGACCTGAGTTAAAACTGATCATTACCTCGGCTACCATTGAAACTGAACGTTTCTCGAAACATTTCAATGCGGCACCAATCATTACTGTCAGCGGACGCACTTACCCTGTAGAAATTCGTTATCGTCCGCTACAGGATGCCGATACGGATGATGATGACTTGGATGTTGTTCAGGGTGTTTGTGATGCGGTACAAGAATTACAGCGTGAAGCAGCGGGCGATGTACTCATTTTTGCTAGTGGTGAACGTGAAATTCGCGATTTTGCCGAAGCCATTGGTGAACTAAAGTTGGCAAATACTGAAGTTTTACCGTTATTTGCGCGCTTATCAGCGGCTGAGCAAAATCGCATATTTCAACCCCACACAATGCGCCGTGTGGTCATTGCAACAAACGTGGCTGAAACCTCTCTAACCGTACCGGGTATTCGTTATGTCATTGATCCGGGTACCGCACGAATTAGTCGCTACAGTTATCGCACCAAAGTACAACGACTACCCATTGAGAAAATCTCGCAAGCTAGCGCTAATCAGCGGGCAGGGCGATGCGGCCGTGTCGCGCCTGGCGTCTGTATTCGACTGTATAGTGAGGAGGATTTTCTCGCTCGCCCTGAATACACTGACCCTGAAATACTTCGCACCAATCTTGCGGCGGTTATTCTTCAAATGACTTCGGCGAAGTTAGGGGATATTCGAAAGTTTCCATTCATTGAACGACCTGACGAACGCTACATTAACGATGGGGTTAACTTACTCCAAGAACTGCATGCCATTGCCTCGAGTGGTTGTCGGCAAAATCGTCAAAAATCACGCGGTGGTTATCAAGGTCCGCGATTAACAGCGGTTGGACGTCAGCTGGCACAATTACCGTTGGATCCGCGATTGGCTCGCATGGTATTGGCGGCTAACGATTATGGCTGCATGCAAGAAGTAATGGTGATTGTAGCCGCACTGAGTATTCAAGATCCGCGTGAGCGTCCGCAGCAAGGTTCGCAAAAGGCGGATGAGTTACATCAACGTTTTCACGATAAAGATTCTGACTTTATGGGCTTCCTAAAGCTCTGGGGTTACTTATCTGAATTGCAACATGAGTTGTCTAAAACGCAATTCAGAAAACGTTTGAAACAGGAGTTCCTGCACTTTCTGCGCGTACGTGAATGGCAAGATGTTTATACGCAAGTACGGCAAACGGTGCGCGGTTTAGGGTTTCGAATTAACCAAGAACCAGCTTCTTACGAAGCCGTTCATCGCGCACTGTTAACCGGTATGTTGTCGCAATTAGGGCAGAAGCAAGAAGGCCACGAGTATCTTGGTGCGCGTAACCGTAAATTTTATATTTTTCCTGGTTCTGGCTTGTTCAAGAAATCGCCCAAGTGGGTGATGGCTGCTGAGCTGGTAGAGACATCAAGGCTGTATGCCCGAATGAACGCACGTATCGAACCGGAATGGATTGAGCCGGCGGCCATGCACTTGGTGAAGCGTAATTATTTTGAGCCACATTTTTCAAAGAAGCAGGGCTCGGTTATCGCCGACGAGCAGGTCACGCTATTTGGCCTGATTATCGTGCCGCGTCGAAAGGTTCAATACGGTCCGGTGAATGCCGCTGAAGCGCGTGAAATTTTTATTCGCGAAGGCCTAGTGCAAGGCCAGTTGAATCGTGACTTACCGTTTATCGCACATAATCGGGCGTTAATTGATGATGTGCGGATGCTGGAGGAGAAATCGCGGCGTCGCGATATTCTGGTTGATGACGCAGCGTTGTTTGACGCCTATGACCGCGAGATCCCAGCTGGTATTTATAACGAACAGCTACTCAGCGGGTGGTGGCATAAGGCAGTAAAACGACAACCGCAGTTATTACGTTTTGAGCGCGATGATTTGATGGCGCAGGATGCCTCTCATGTTACCGAGTTGGATTATCCCGAGACGTGGCAACAAGGGAACCTGCGCCTAAAGTTACGTTATGTCTTTGATCCGAATGCCGCGGATGATGGTGTGACGGTTGAAGTGCCTCTGGCGCTGCTGAATCAGCTGACAACGCATGGATTTGATTGGTTAATTCCAGCGTTGCGACATGATTTAGTCGTGGCCTGGATTAAATCGCTGCCTAAAACTTTACGACGAAACTTTGTGCCAGCACCAAACTATGCGCAAGCATTCTTGGCTGACTGCAGTGCCGAAGTTATTGCAACTACGCCATTGTTAGATGCTTTAGCGGCTAAGTTACGGCGTATGACCGGGGTCACTGTTCCGGCAGAGGCGTGGGATGCGACGCAACTGCCACAGCACTTGCGGATGAATTATGCGGTGTTAGATGAGCGCGGTGAAACCTTGCGAATGAGCCGTGACTTAGAGAGTTTGCAACAAGCCATGCAGGGGCAAGTGAAGCATGCGCTGAAACGTGCTGTGCAACGAACCGAACCGACACAGACCGCTGCAACCGAATGGGTTTTCGGTGCATTGCCAGATACCCTTGAGAGACAACAACAAGGTTATGCGATTAAAGCTTACCCAGCCCTCGTTCCCGATGGTGAAGGGGTGCGTCAAGAGTTATTTGATACGTCAGCACAAGCGCAGCAAGCGCATCGGCAGGGCTTACGCCAACTACTTCTTGCGCAGCTACCGTCGCCGGTTCGTTATTTACAGCAATCGCTGTCAAATAAAGCGAAATTGGCGATGTATTACAATCCTTGGGGGAAGGTTGATGATTTAATCAATGACTGCATTGTTGCTGCCTTGGATGAATTGATCGAGGCTAATAATGCGCGCGATGCTGAAACATTTCAGCAGCTTTATGAGGTTGCTCGTGCGGAATTAAATGAGCGCGTCACGGCCATTGCGAACTTGGTCGAGCCGTGTTTAATACAAAGCCAAACCATTCGAAAACGTTTAAAAGGCAAGGTGAGTCTGGATCAAATTCAGGCTCATGGAGATATTAAAGAACAGCTGGACCATCTTGTTTATCGTGGCTTTGTAAGCGATGTTGGTGCAGCCCGCCTAGCGGATATTGTGAGGTATTTGCAAGCGATTGAACGTCGTCTTGAAAAACTACCGGTTGATCCGAATAAAGACCGACTACACACGCTGACAGTGACTGGTCTGCAACAAGATTACCAAGCGTTGTTGGCGAAATATCAAAAGGGTCAGGAGATACCTAAGGCAGTGAAAGACATTCGTTGGATGATTGAAGAACTTCGAGTGAGTTTGTTTGCTCAAACCTTAGGCACCCGTTTCCCAATCTCTGAAAAACGGGTGCGACAAGCCTTAACTAGCGTATAAGCCAAGGTTAGCGCGCGCGTAAGCTTCAAAATCATCGCAACCGCCAATGTGCTGCTCGTCTACAAAGATCTGTGGCACGGTTAACACCGGCTTGCCGACAGTTTTTTCTAAATCCGCCTTGCTGATGCCTTCGGCGTGCATGTCGATGTAACGGAACTCAAAGTCGTCACGGTCTTCTGCTAATTTCTCAGCAATTTTTACAGCGCGTACGCAGTATGGACAGCCAGGACGACCAAAGATCACAGTGAACATTCGCTACTCCTATTTTTAAAAAGCAATAATTACCGCGTATTTTCCTATAAACAACGATGAGATGCCAATGGGTTTCGTTGATATGGATTATCGATTTTGTCGATTTATTGATTAATTTCGAGGTCGGTTTTTGCGGTACAGCAGCAGGCGAGGCAGTCGCCAGGTCGGATAAACGCGAGTGGGTCGTTCAAATAATCGACTTCACCGCTAACAAGTTGCACTCGGCAAGCGCCGCAAAAGCCATTACGGCAATGGTAATGCGGTTCTAAGCCGGCTTGTTCCATTGCTTCAAGCAGAGTTGTACCTTGTGAAGCATCAACGGTCAGCTCGTGCTGACCGTTGACTTTAACTTTAAAAAGCTGGCTCATGGGAGAATTAAAGTTCGAAGTCTCCCAAATCGGCGGCACTCACTTCGCTATCGATTTGGCCCACTAAGTAAGATGTGATTTCAGCTTCTTGTGGTGCAACTTGAACGTTGTCAGAGACAAGATATTTATTCATCCATGGTAATGGGTTACTGCGCTGTTTGAATGGTGCGTCAAAGCCAATCGCTTCCATTCGCATATTGGCAATATATTCAACATATTGGCAGAGCATTTCTTCGTTCAAACCAATCATTGAACCGTTGCGGAACAGGTAGTGTGCCCACTGCTTTTCTTGCTCAACGGCCTTCATAAAAATTGCGAGTGCTTCGTCGCGAAGCTCTTCGGCAATTTCTTTCATTTCAGGGTCGTCCTTGCCGTATTGCCAGAGGTTTAGGATTTGCTGGGTTGAAACCAAGTGGAGGTTTTCGTCACGAGCAATTAAACGAATGATCTTGGAGTTACCTTCCATTAGATCACGCTCGGCAAAGGCAAACGTACAGGCAAAGCTCACGTAGAAGCGAATTGCTTCAAGCGCATTGACTGAATTGATGCACAAGAATAACTTTTTCTTGAGCTCACGCATGTTCACCGTATGCATTTCGCCATCAACTTCCCATTCACCTTCACCGTGGGTTTGCCAAAGTTGGGTGTAGAAAATTAAATCGTCGTAATATTGCGATATGTCGATAGCGCGTTTTTGAATTTCTTCGTTGATGACGATGTCTTCGAAAACTTCACTCGGGTCAGTAAAGAGATTACGCAAAATATGCGTGTACGAGCGCGAGTGAATCGTTTCAAAAAACGACCAGGTCTCAATCCAAGTTTCGAGCTCTGGAATGGATACAATTGGTAGCAACGCAATGTTCGGGCTACGGCCTTGTACCGAATCGAGCAACGTTTGATATTTCAGGTTCGAAATAAAAATGTGCTTTTCACTTTCGGTAAGTGCCTGAAAATCAACGCGGTCGCGGCTCACGTCAACTTCTTCTGGACGCCAGAAGAAGCTGATTTGTTTCTCGATGAGCTTTTCAAAAATACTGTGTTTTTGTTGGTCATAACGCGCCACGTTCACCGAATTACCAAAAAACATCGGTTCGTGTAGCGGGTTACTCTGATTTTGATTAAACGTTGAATAACTCATAATTTAGCGCACCTTAATTGTTGGCCGTTCCACGTTGTTAAATTTTGCAAGCACCGCCGGCGCAATCGTCGTCTTCTTCGACTACGGCTACGGTTGCTTGTTGGTTTTCTACTTCACGTGTTTTGGCTTCAACTTTATCGCGTAGGTCAACCTGATTGTCAGACGCACCGTCACGCGTGTTGTGGTAATACAATGTTTTCACGCCAAGTTTGTACGCATAAAGCAAGTCTTGTAATAACTGCTTCATTGGCACTTTGCCCGCTTCAAATTTGTTCGGGTCGTAGTTTGTATTGGCTGAAATGGTTTGATCGACAAACTTCTGCATAATACCGACAAGCTCTAAATAACCTTTGTTACTTGGAATTTGCCATAGTAATTCATACGCGTGCTTCAACGTTTCGTACTCAGGTACAACTTGCTTGGTGATACCGTCTTTTGATGCTTTTACGCTGATATGTCCGCGTGGCGGCTCAATACCATTGGTCGCATTCGATATTTGCGACGACGTTTCTGATGGCATCAACGCTGATAAGGTTGAGTTACGCATGCCGTATTTCTTAACGTCTTCGCGTAAACTATCCCAATCGTAATGCAATGGCTCGCTGCACACGGCATCGAGATCTTTCTTGTAGGTATCAATTGGCATAATGCCTTTTGAGTAGGTTGTTTCATTAAACTTCGGACACGCACCCATTTCTTTCGCCAAGTTCATCGACGCTTTCATCAGATAGTACTGAATAGCCTCGAAAGTACGGTGGGTGAGGCCATTCGCTGACCCGTCAGAATAACGCACGCCATTTTTCGCTAAATAATAGGCGTAGTTGATTACACCGATACCTAAGGTACGACGCCCCATGGTGGCATTACGCGCTGCCGGCACTGGGTATTCTTGATAGTCGAGGAGGCTGTCGAGCGCGCGCACGGCTAATTCAGCCATCTCTTCCAAGTCATCCAGTGATTTGATCGCGCCTAGGTTAAAGGCGGACAGCGTGCATAGGGCAATTTCACCTTCTTCATCGTTCACGTGCGCCAACGGCTTCGTTGGCAGAGCGATTTCCAGACACAAGTTGCTCTGGCGAATCGGCGCCACTTTCGGATCAAATGGGCTGTGAGTATTGCAATGGTCAACGTTTTGCAAGTAGATGCGGCCCGTGCTCGCACGCTCTTGCATGAACAGACTGAATAATTCAATGGCTTTAATGCGCTTCTTACGAATTGACTCGTCGGCTTCGTACTGTTTATACAAGCGCTCAAATTCATCTTGGTCAGCGAAGAAGGCATCGTATAAGCCCGGCACGTCCGACGGACTAAACAGGGTGATGTAATCGTCTTTAATTAAGCGTTGATACATCACTCGGTTAAATTGCACGCCGTAATCGAGGTGACGAACGCGGTTTTCTTCAACACCACGGTTGTTCTTGAGTACCAAAAGGCTTTCAACTTCTAAATGCCACAGTGGGTAGAAGAGGGTGGCTGCGCCGCCACGAACACCGCCTTGTGAACAGCTTTTCACCGCTGTTTGGAAGTATTTATAGAATGGAATACAACCAGTATGGAACGCTTCGCCACCACGAATTGGGCTACCGAGTGCACGAATGCGACCGGCGTTAATACCGATACCTGCACGTTGCGACACATATTTCACGATGGCGCTTGCGGTGGCGTTTATGGAATCGAGGCTATCGCCGGCTTCAATTAATACGCACGAGCTAAATTGACGAGTCGGTGTGCGCACACCCGCCATAATTGGGGTTGGTAATGAGATTTTGAACTGCGATGTCGCGTCGTAAAATCGTTTTACGTAATCTAAGCGTGTTTCTTTTGGATAGTTAGCAAACAAGCACGCGGCAACTAAGACATACAAGAATTGCGCGCTTTCGTAGATATCGCCAGTGACGCGGTTCTGAACAAGGTATTTACCTTCCAACTGTTTCACCGCCGCATAAGAGAAATTCAAATCGCGCGAATGATCAATGAAATCATTCATTTGCTCAAATTCTTCTTTGCTATAGTCGGTTAGCAGGTGTTTATCATAGCGACCCGACTCAACCATTTTCGTCACTTGATCATACAAGTGAGGCGGCTCGAACTTGCCGTACGCCAACTTGCGCAAATGGAAAATAGCTAAGCGTGCAGCCATATATTGATAATCTGGTGCTTCCTCAGAAATTAAGTCGGCGGCCGCTTTGATAATGGTTTCATGAATGTCTTCAGTTTTAATGCCATCGTAAAACTGAATATGTGATTTGATTTCAACTTGTGACACTGACACGTCGTTGAGGCCTTCTGCGGCCCAGCTAATAACGCGGTGGATTTTGTCCAAATTCAGAGGTTCACGTTCGCCGCTACGCTTAGTTACGAAGAGCTGTTGATTCATGAGGCGCATCCATAGTCGTTGTTGTTATGTGTTTTTTATGTAGCCACAAGATATGGTGCGACAGGACGTCGCTCGTGCGTTTTTTACACAACATCTTGGGTTGGCTGAATGACCTGTATCCTAGCACTTATCGTACGCTGATCAAGTGAAATTACCGTTAAAAACCAGTGTAAATGAGTGGGTGAAGTAGGGGCTTTCGCTAAAACGCTTGCCAATAAAGCGACTTAGAAAAATCAAGCAGGAAAAAAATTTTTCTTATTATATTTTTGTCTTTTAAATGAGATGTTCAGATAACAAATTTATAAGGCACGTATAACAAGGCTTTTACAAGATCTTGATGGGTGAATCGATTCACCCACAAGATATAGTGTTATTTGATTAATTCGACCACAATTGAGGAAGATCAAGCGGGTGGGAAATTTTTGCATGTGCGCCCCAAGCCTGTGTGTCGTCAGTCACACTGATATAGCCATATTCTGCTAACACGGTGAACATATTGGCGCGCAGCCCGGCTTCAATATCACGCTCGGCGTCACCAACGTACCAACAATGTTGCGCAGCAATACCAAGGTGCGTTGCTGCGTGTAGCAATGGAGCTGGGTCTGGCTTAGCTACTGGCAGTGTATCGCCACTCACGACCACTTTTATACTTGCTAGTTGCGGATACTGTGGCACTAATTGTTGCGTGAGTGCTTGAGGTTTGTTGGTGACAATAGCTACGGCAATTTGTTGCTGGCTTAGCTGTTCCAGTAAGTTAGCTACGCCATCAAATAACTGCGTATGCACGGCAATTTGCTCGGCATAGGCGGCTAGAAACGCTTGGCGCAGTTCATCGCGACGTTGGTCAAACTCATCGCCATAGGCATAGCGCAATAGTCCAGCAGAACCATGCGACGCCAGCGGCGTATATTCTGCAGCACTAATTAATGGACGCTGCTCGGCGGCTAGCACGGTGTTTAATGCAGCGCCCAAATCGGGTGCGGTATCTAACAATGTACCATCGAGGTCAAACAACACCGCTTTTGGCGGTACTACTTTGGTTTGTGTAGACATACGATGTAATTCACATCCACATTCGAATCATCAAGGAAAAAACCGCGCCAAGGTAAATAATGCATACCAGTCATGGCTTGCGCTTCCAATCCGGCGGCATCGGTCATACGGAGCAATTCGGCGGGCTGAATAAATTTTTGGTGTTGATGCGTGCCTTTTGGCACCCAACCCAATACATATTCCGCCGCAACAATACCTAATAACCAAGATTTCACGTTTCGGTTCAACGTTGAAAAAAATACGTAACCGCCTGGCTTCACCGCATCAGCCGCTGCCTTCACGATAGCACTCGGGTCGGGTACGTGTTCGAGCATTTCTAAACAGGTAACCACGTCAAATTGTTCGGCGTGTTCGCTGGCAAAGTGCTCGGCAGGAACACATAGGTAGTCAATTTGCAACTGACTTTCGAGGGCATGCAAACGTGCAACTTGTAACGACTGCTCCGCCATATCAATACCGGTGACGGTTGCCCCAGCTTTCGCTAACCCTTCAGCTAATAAGCCTCCACCGCAGCCAATATCAAGAACGCGTTGTCCAAAAACACCATCACAGTGGCGCAAAATAAAATCGAGGCGCAACGGGTTAATCAGGTGTAATGGTTTGAATTCGCCTTCTGGGTCCCACCAACGGGAGGCGATGGCACTAAATTTTTCAATTTCTGCTGGATCTACGTTCGAATTTGCGGTCATAGGGCTTCTGCTACGGCTTAAAAGTCGGTACAGTGTACTCAACCTACAGGGATAAAAAAAGATGCGATAGCAGCTCGCTACGGGTACAATGCGCTATCGTACGAATTATAAGAAAGACAGAGCGTTTAGGGATATAACTACTATGAGTGATCTCGCCAGAGAAGTCGTTCCGGTCAATATTGAAGATGAACTGAAAAGTTCATACCTCGATTACGCGATGAGTGTAATTGTAGGTCGGGCATTGCCGGATGTACGTGATGGTCTCAAGCCAGTTCACCGTCGCGTGTTATTCGCGATGAATGAACTACGCAATGATTTCAACAAGCCATACAAAAAGTCGGCCCGTATTGTTGGTGACGTGATTGGTAAATATCACCCGCATGGTGATAGTGCCGTATATGACACCATTGTTCGTATGGCGCAGCCATTCTCGCTGCGGTATATGCTGGTTGATGGCCAGGGTAACTTTGGTTCGGTTGATGGTGACTCCGCAGCAGCCATGCGTTATACCGAAATCAGAATGGCAAAAATAGCCAGCGAATTACTCTCCGATCTCGACAAAGAAACCGTCGACTTTGTGCCGAACTACGATGGCACGGAACAAATTCCTGAAGTGTTACCAACTCGCGTACCGAACCTTCTGGTTAACGGCTCATCAGGTATTGCGGTGGGTATGGCAACCAATATTCCGCCACACAACTTAACTGAAGTTGTGAATGGTTGCTTGGCAATGATTGATAATCCGGATATTCAAATTGATGAATTGATGGAATATATCCCAGGACCAGACTTTCCAACTGCGGCAAGTATTTCTGGCCGTGCCGGTATTATTGAAGCTTATAAAACCGGTCGTGGTCGTATTCACTTGCGCGCAAAAGCGGAAATTGAAACCGATAGTAATGGTCGCGAAGCGATTATTGTTACGGAAATTCCATATCAGGTGAACAAAGCGAAGCTGATTGAGAAAATCGCTGAGCTGGTGAAAGAAAAGCGCCTTGAAGGTATCAGTGGTTTGCGCGATGAGTCAGATAAAGACGGCATGCGCATTGTTATTGAACTGAAACGTGGTGAAGTTTCTGAAGTTATCTTGAACCACTTATATGCCAACACGCAAATGCAAGTGGTGTTCGGTATTAACATGGTGGCACTGGATAAAAACCAGCCGCGCTTGTTTAACCTTCGCGATATGTTGGAATGCTTTATTCTACACCGTCGTGAAGTGGTGACACGTCGCTCGGTGTATGAATTACGCAAAGCGCGTGAACGTGCTCATATCTTAGAAGGTTTAGCGATTGCGCTTGCCAATATCGATGAAGTGATTGAATTGATTCGTCGCTCGCAAACCGCAGCTGATGCGAAAGCTGGCTTAACCAGCCGTGCTTGGCAATTGGGCGATGTAGCGGCCATGCTAGAGCGCGCTGGTGTTGATGCGGCGCGTCCTGATCATTTGAGCGCTGAATTTGGTATTCGTGACGGTCAGTACTATCTGACTGAAGAACAGGCCCAAGCCATTCTTGATTTGCGTTTGCACAAGTTAACTGGTCTTGAACACGAAAAGATTCTTGAAGAATACAAGAACCTGTTACAACAAATTGAAGAATTGCTGCACATCTTGAATAGCGCTGAGCGTTTGATGGAAGTGATTCGTGAAGAGCTAGAAAAAGTGAAGGCGGAATACGGTGATGCACGTCGTACCGAAATCACTGCGGCGGCGCACGATATCAGCATGGAAGATTTGATAAATGAAGAAGACGTGGTAGTGACGTTGTCGCACCATGGTTATGTGAAGTATCAGCCGTTAACGGAATATGAAGCACAGCGTCGTGGTGGCAAAGGTAAATCAGCGACCAAGATGAAAGATGAAGACTTCATTGAACGATTATGGGTAGCCAATACGCACGATACAATTTTGTGCTTCTCGACTCGCGGCCGAATTTATTGGATGAAGGTTTACAATTTACCGCTGGCCACACGCACTGCACGTGGTCGACCGATTGTGAATCTGTTGCCACTGGAAGAGGGTGAGCGAATCACTGCAATCTTGCCAACCCGCGACTACCCAGAAGATAAATATATTGTCATGGCAACCCGTAAGGGCACCGTGAAGAAAACGCCAATGGAAGCCTACTCACGTCCACGTAGCGGCGGGATCATTGCTCTGAACCTCAATGATGGTGATGAATTGATTGGTGTTGACGTGACCACGGCTGGCGATGAGATCATGTTGTTCTCTGACGGCGGCAAAGTGGTGCGCTTTAGCGAAGATCAAGTGCGTTCAATGGGACGCACCGCAACCGGTGTGCGCGGAATTCGCCTTGGTGAAGGTCAGAGTGTCGTATCACTCATTGTGCCAAGAACCATCGAAGAAGAAGTGCCGTGTATTCTTACAGTAACCGAAAATGGTTACGGTAAACGCACACCAATTACTGATTACCCAGCGAAGAGCCGCGCAACCAAAGGTGTGGTTTCAATTAAAGTCAGTGAGCGCAACGGTCAAGTGGTTGGCGCCATGGAAGTGGTTGAAGCGAACCAAATCATGCTGATTAGTAACAAAGGTACACTGGTACGTACCCGCGTTAGCGAAGTGTCGATTGTTGGGCGTAACACCCAAGGTGTGCGCTTGATTCGTACCGGTGCCGATGAACAAGTTGTTGGCATGCAGCGTATTGATGAAGTTGACGAAGATGACGAAACTGATGCGCTGTTGAACGAGCCGGTAGAAGGTGAGGACACCAGCGAGCTGTTAGATGACGATGCGGATGATGACGCAGCGGTTGACGATGTAAGTGAGGAATAATTGCATGAGTGCCCCGTTTAACTTTTCTGCGGGGCCGGCAATGCTGCCGGCAGAGGTCATGAAACAAGCCCAGGAAGAGTTCCTAGATTGGAACAACCTGGGTATTTCAGTGATGGAGATTAGTCATCGCGATCCGATTTTTATTCGGATGGCCGAGCAAGCCGAGCAAGACTTGCGCGATTTGATGGCCATTCCGAATAACTATCAGGTGCTGTTTATGCACGGTGGTGGCCGTGGTCAGTTTAGCGCGGTGCCGCAAAATATTGCGGGACCAAATGCTACTGTCGATTACCTGAATTGCGGTATTTGGTCTGACTTTGCTATTCGCGAAGCGCAAAAATACGTACAACATGTGAATGTTGTCGGCTCTTCTGTGCAAACGGAGCGGGGCAAAGCATTAGCACCGCGCGAAAGCTGGCAATTGTCAGACAATGCGGCTTATTTCCATTATTGCCCAAATGAAACGGTGGATGGCATTGCGCTACATGACATTCCTGATGTGAATGCACCAATCGTCGCCGATATGTCATCTAACATTCTGTCTGAGCCACTCGACGTTAGCCGTTTTGGTGTCATTTACGCTGGCGCACAAAAGAATATTGGTCCGTCTGGATTCGCCATTGCGATAGTACGTGATGATTTGCTTGGCCACGCCCAAGGCAATACATCGACGATTATGGATTACACCGTTCAGGCCAAAGAACGCTCGATGTATAACACCCCGAATACCTTTGCTTGGTATTTGTCTGCGCTGGTTTTCCAATGGCTCAAACGCCAAGGCGGTGTCGAGGCCATGGGGCAGTTAAACCACGCGAAAGCGAATAAACTGTATCAATATATTGACAGCTCTGACTTCTATAGTAATCCAGTTCACCCTAACTATCGCTCCAATATGAACGTACCATTCTTGCTGGCTGACGAACGCCTCGACGGTGATTTCTTAAAGCAAGCGGAACAAGCTGGGCTGTTGGGGCTAAAAGGGCACCGTTTTGTCGGTGGCATGCGTGCAAGTATTTACAATGCGATGCCGATGGCTGGGGTGGATGCGTTAGTTGAGTTTATGCGCGAATTCGAGCGCAAAGCCTAAAAAACATAAAAGCGTTATTGGTTATTCGTTAGTCGTTATTCGATGAATGAAAACCAATAACGAGTAACGAACAACGAGTAACGATTTCTATGACTGAATTTAATGCCAAAGAATTAGCGAATCCTGGGGTTCGTAACTTAAGCCCTTATCAGGCGGGCAAGCCCATTGAAGAAGTGGAGCGCGAGCTTGGAATTAAGAATATTGTAAAGTTAGCTTCGAACGAGAACCCGCTGGGGTTGAGCGCGAAGGTAAAAGCAGCGTTGCAAGATGCTTTGAATGGATTGGCGCGTTATCCCGATGCCAACGGCTTTTACTTGAAAAGTAAATTAGCGACCAAGGCTGGCGTTAATGCCAATCAAATAACCTTGGGTAATGGGTCGAATGATGTGCTTGAGTTATTAGCTCGCACGTTTGTAAATGCCAGCCATGAGGTGATTTTTGCGCAGCACGCGTTTGTGGTGTATCCGCTGGTAACGCAGGCCATTGGCGCAACAGGCGTAGCCGTTCCAGCGAAAGATTATGGACATGATTTGCCAGCGATGCTGAAGGCGATTACACCAAAGACGCGGATGATTTTTATTGCTAACCCGAATAACCCAACTGGCACGTTTTTAAGTACCGAGGCATTGGCGGAGTTTATTGATCAAGTACCAAGTAATGTTTTGGTGGTTCTCGATGAAGCCTACTACGAGTACGTGGACGAAGCCGAACGCGCGCCGTCGGTCGAGTGGGTCGCAAAATATCCGAATTTGATTGTTAGTCGTACTTTCTCAAAAGCTTACGGTTTAGCTGGTTTGCGCGCAGGATATGCGATTTCGCATCCGGACATTGCCGACTTGATGAACCGTATTCGCCAGCCTTTTAATATGAATAGCTTAAGTTTACGCGCGGCAGAAGTGGTGCTGGATGATGACAAGTACCTAGCGGAATCCATTCGCGTGAACAAAGAAGGCATGCAGCAGCTCGTAGCGTTTTGCGAGGAAAATGGTTTGAACTATATTCCTTCGCACGGCAACTTCTTGACCATTGAAGTTGGCTCGGAAGCTGGTGACATGTATCAAAAGTTACTTCGAGCTGGTGTTATTGTGCGTCCGGTGGCCGGCTATCAGTTGCCGAATCATTTGCGTGTTAGTATTGGCTTGCCGAGTGAAAACCAAGCCTTCATTGATGCAATGAAAACCATTTTATAGCGCAGTCATATGACCTCAGGCTCCCCATCAATAACACTTAAGAACCTGCAGCAGTGTCATGGCGATGTGACACTGCCCGGCTCGAAAAGTATCGCTAATCGTGCGTTATTGATGGCGGCACTGTGTGCCAATGGGCAAGAGACTAACTTGACCAATGTGCTGCGAAGCGACGACACCGAACGCATGCTCGAAGCTCTAATCGAACTTGGCGTTGAAATTGACGTTGCCGACGAGGCCAGCACAACAATTAAAGTAACCGGTTGTGGTGGCCGCTGGCCAAAGCAACCGAAAGCACTCGATTTAGGGAATGCTGGCACGGCGATGCGGCCATTATTGGCTGTGTTAAGTGCGACGTTACACAAGCATGACTGCATTTTAACCGGCGATGCGCGGATGCAAGAACGCCCAGTACAAGCGTTAGTCGACGCCTTGCGCGCCGGTGGTGCTGAACTCACCTGTTTGCAGCATGAAGGGTATCCACCAATTGAGGTGAAAGGCGGTCTTCAAGGCGGCCTGCTGACTATTGATGGCAGCGCCTCAAGCCAATACATTTCAGCCATGCTCATGGCATTACCGTTACTCCAACAAGATAGCGTACTCCAGCTTACCGGAACGGTTGTATCTTGGCCTTATATTGAACTGACGCTGGCTATGCTGAAACGTTTTGGTATTGAGGTACATCGTATTTGTCGTCAAGAATTCTTGATACCAGGGCAACAAACTTACCAAAGCCCGGGCAAATATTGGGTTGAGGGGGATGCGAGCGCTGCGTCTTATTGGCTCGCTGCTGCAGCAATTGGTGGTGGCCCGTTAACGGTGCATGGCGTGGGTAGCGAGAGCATTCAAGGCGATGTAAAATTTGCCGATTATTTAGCGGAAATGGGTGCAGATGTGCAGGTTGCGCCGCATTCAATTACCGTGTCGCGTGGCGAGTTACGCGCATTGGATGCCGATTTAAATGCGATTCCAGATGCTGCGATGACGTTTGCCACATTGGCACTGTTCGCTAAAGGCACAACTCACATTCGGAATATAGCTAACTGGCGTATAAAAGAAACTGACCGGCTCGAAGCGATGGCCACCGAATTACGTAAAGTGGGTGCCCACGTCGTGGAAACCGAAGACGCTATTTCGGTCACACCACCTGACGCCATCAAGCATGCTGACATTGCGACTTACAACGATCATCGCATGGCAATGTGTTTTGCATTATTAGGATTTAGCGAAGCAGGTGTGACAATTTCTGACCCGCAATGCTGTTCAAAAACCTACCCAAAATTCTTCGATGAATTTCGTGCGATCACGCAATCTTCATAGAGATATCACGGAACGTTCACCAATTTAGGGTGCAATTTTCTGCCAGATCCGTATAATTGCCGCGCTTTTATTTGGTAGAGGATCGCATGACCAAAAACACACCTGTTATCACTATTGATGGCCCAAGCGGATCAGGTAAAGGAACCGTCAGTCGAATTCTAGCTGATCAACTCGGTTGGCACTTACTCGACAGCGGCGCAATTTATCGCGTACTCGCGCTCGCAGCATTGCATCATGGATTTGCAGCTGACGACGAAGAGAGCTTGGTGGCGCTAGCTGGTTCTTTGGATGTGAAGTTTGATGTCGAAGAAGATCCGGAACTCACCCATATTATTTTAGAGGGCGAAGATGTCACCATGACCATTCGCACTCAAGACGTGGCGAATATGGCTTCTAAGGTTGCCGCATTACCACGAGTTCGCGAAGCGTTATTGCGCCGCCAACGTGCTTTTAAAGAGCTGCCAGGCTTGGTTGCTGATGGGCGTGATATGGGTACAGTTGTATTCCCTGACGCTGCGGCGAAGATATTTTTGACTGCAAGCCCCGAAGAGCGCGCACGTCGTCGCTTTGAGCAATTGCAGGAAAAGGGAATCGATGCTAAAATCGACCAATTAATCACCGAAATTCGCGAACGTGATGATCGGGACACGAACCGCTCGGTTGCGCCACTACGTGCTGCTGAGGGTTCGTTATTTATAGATTCAACGAATTTGAGCATCACTGAAGTGGTTGATCAAATTCTGCAGTTTGCTCATGGCAAATTGACTCAATCTGAGACGGGTAGCTAATCGAGCTATCAGCTTAGGGGTCTGTAGCAAGGAAAGCCATCAGATCAATTTTAACAACCCCGCCATTCGGGAGTGCTTGGTGGAAGTACTTAACTAAAAGTAGTTAACACATATGTCAGAAAATTTTGCACAACTGTTTGAAGAAAGCCTCAAAGAGGTCGAAACTCGCCCAGGTTCTATCGTTAAAGGCACCATCGTAGCTATCAACCGTGACGTTGTTCTTGTTGACGCCGGTCTGAAATCTGAAAGTGCTATCCCAGTTGAACAATTCCGTAACGCTGAAGGCGTTGTCGAAGTTCAAGTTGGCGACGAAATCGACGTTGCCCTGGACGCCGTTGAAGACGGATTTGGTGAAACTATCCTGTCTCGCGAGAAAGCGAAGCGCTACGAAGCTTGGTTGCAGCTTGAGAAAGCATACGAAGACCAAGAAACTGTTACTGGCTTAATCAGCGGTAAAGTTAAAGGCGGCTTCACAGTTGATTTGGGTGGCGTACGCGCGTTCTTGCCAGGTTCATTGGTAGACGTTCGTCCGGTTCGTGAAACCACGCACCTCGAAAACAAAGAATTAGAGTTCAAAGTTATCAAGCTTGACCAGAAGCGCAACAACGTTGTTGTTTCACGTCGTGCAGTGATTGAAACTGAGAACAGTGCAGAGCGCGATGAGTTGCTTGAGAACCTACAAGAAGGCCAAGAAGTTAAAGGTATCGTTAAGAACCTTACTGATTACGGTGCATTCGTAGACTTGGGCGGCGTTGACGGCTTGTTGCACATCACCGACATGGCTTGGAAACGCGTTAAGCACCCAAGCGAAGTTGTGAACGTTGGCGACGAAATCAACGTGAAAGTATTGAAGTTTGACCGTGACCGTACTCGCGTATCATTGGGTCTGAAGCAGTTAGGTGCTGATCCATGGGCTGATATCGCAGCACGTTACCCAGAAGGTCACCGTTTGACTGGTCGCGTAACCAACTTAACTGACTACGGTTGCTTCGTTGAAATCGAAGAAGGCGTTGAAGGTTTGGTTCACGTTTCAGAAATGGATTGGACCAACAAGAACGTACATCCATCTAAAGTTGTTAACTTGGATGACGTTGTTGAAGTTATGGTTCTTGAAATCGACGAAGAACGTCGTCGTATTTCACTTGGCCTGAAACAGTGTAAAGCTAACCCGTGGGAAGAGTTCGCGAAGAACTTCAACAAGGGCGACAAAGTGTCTGGTAAGATCAAGTCAATCACTGACTTCGGTATCTTCATCGGTCTTGATGGCGGCATCGACGGTTTGGTTCACTTGTCAGACATTAGCTGGAACGCAACTGGTGAAGAAGCGGTTCGCGACTTCAAGAAAGGCGAAGAAGTTACTGCTGTTGTATTACAAGTTGACGCTGAGCGTGAGCGCATTTCTTTGGGTATTAAGCAACTTGAAGAAGATCCGTTTAACAATTACCTAGCAGCTAACAAAAAAGGTGCTATTGTTAAAGGTAAGGTCATCGAAGTTGATGCCAAAGGCGCTAAAGTTGAGCTAGCTGACAGCGTTGAAGGTTACGTTCGCGTAGCTGACATTTCACGTGACCGCGTTGAAGATGCGACCACTGAATTGAAAGTAGGCGACGAAGTTGAAGCTCGTTTCATGGGCGTAGACCGTAAAAACCGTACCTTGAGCCTGTCAATTCGCGCGAAAGACGAAGTTGAAGAGAAAGAAGCTCTTGAGTCTGTGAACAAACAGCAAGACGAAGCTGATTTCACAAACGCAATGGCTGAAGCCTTCAAAGCGGCTAAGAGCGACGACTAAAATTAGCTGAACGTGGGCTTGATGCATTGACGCATTAGTAGAGGAGCATGTGATGACAAAATCGGAACTGATTTCCCAGTTAACGAAGTTGTACCCAGAGCTATCTCCGCGTCAGGTTGAAGATGCGGTTAAAGAACTTATCGAGCAGATGGCACAGTATATGGCCTCTGGTGGACGTATCGAGATACGTGGATTCGGTAGTTTTTCGCTGCATTATCGAGCCCCACGTGAAGGGCGAAATCCGAAAACCGGTGAAAAAGTGCAATTAGACGCGAAATACGTTCCGCACTTTAAACCGGGTAAAGAACTGCGAGAGCGGGTCGATAACATCGGATAATTTAACGTCGAGTTAACGAAAACGGCATGCTATAGTAAGCATGCCGTTTTTTTATATGCGCGAGACAGGAAAGAATATGATTCGATTCATTTTTGTTAGCCTTCCTTTGATAGTTTTGTTCCTAATAGCCGTCGCCTTTGGCGCGTTGAATAAGCAGGTTATTGCGGTTGATTTTATTGTCGCGCAACAACAAATTAGTGTGGCAACGTTAACGGCGTTATTCTTAGCCGTAGGCTTTATTATTGGCCTTTTAAGTATGCTAGGTGCGCAATGGATGCTGCGACGCGACATTCGTAAACTCAAAAAACAATTGGTGAATTCTAAGAGCACTGCTTAATGTTAGAATTACTGTTTCTGTTACTTCCGGTTGCTGCTGCCTATGGTTGGTTCATGGGGCGTAATAGCGTTCGTAATGAGAACCGGCAAGAACAAGAGCAGTTTTCACGCCAATATGTCACCGGCCTTCATTTATTACTCTCCGATCAACCCGATAAAGCGGTTGATTTGTTTATCGAGTTATTAGATGTCGATTCCGATACCTTAGAGACTCACTGGGCTTTAGGTAAGTTATTTCGACGTCGTGGTGAGCTCGACCGAGCGATAAAAATTCATCAGAACCTGACCTCACGGCCAACTATCAGTGAGCAAGATCGCCGCCAAGCAATGTTCGAACTTGGTTTAGATTATTTAGCTGCCGGTATTTATGATCGTGCCGAAGAAATGCTAATAGCGTTGCAAAGCGATAAGCAGTTCCGTGAGGCCTGCCAACGCCATCTATTAGAGCTATATGAATCAACGCACGAGTGGGACAAGGCAATTAAAGTTGCGTTGAAATTGATGCGTTATGATCGCAGTGCTGAGTTGCTTGTCGCGCAACTATATTGTGAACTTGCCGAGCGGCAAAACGATACCGAGCATGCCGAAAAATATTATTTAAAAGCGCGTCAGCATGATCCGGATTGTGTTCGTGCCGCGTTGGCGTTGGGGCGCATGTGGTACAACCAAGGCTTGTATCGTAAAGCGCAAAAAATGCTAGTTGGTATTCTTGATGAGGACGCTGAATTTATTAGCGAGGCGTTGCCACTGATTAGAGCCTGTTATGACGAACTGCAAGACCTCGGCGGGCTTATCCAGTTTTTACATCAATGTGTCAAATCAGCCCATTCAACTTCGGCTGCGGTGATGCTGTCGGAAATGATAGCGCGCGAGAATGGCATTGAAGCCGCTGAACAGTTTGTGCAGAACACGCTGTTAGAGAATCCAACGATGAAAGGCTTTCACAAGCTTATGGATTTTCATATTCGAGCTGCCGATGTAGGTAAAGCGCGAGACAGTTTAAAAATGTTGCAACGTATGGTGCAACAACAGATGCAACAGCGACCCAAGTATCGCTGTCGGCATTGTGGTTTTTCGGGAAGTACTCTGTATTGGCATTGTCCGTCATGCCGTACATGGGGCGAAATTAAGCCCATTATTGGGCTAGATGGAGAATAAATGAGTCAACAATCGTTAATTTTTGTCGCCTTAGATTATGCCAATGCCGAAGCGGCGAGGCCATTGATTGATAAGCTTTCGCCGCAGCAATGTGGATTGAAAGTTGGCAAAGAGCTATTCACTAGCGCTGGACCGGAGTTTGTGAGAGAACTTGTTCAGCGTGGATTTAAAGTTTTTCTTGATTTGAAATTTCATGATATTCCCAATACGGTCAATAAAGCCGTGCGCGCGGCAGCTGAACTCGGCGTGTGGATGGTGAATGTGCACGCGAGTGGTGGGCGGCGGATGCTAGAGGCCGCGCGCGATGCGGTTGCAGATATGCCAAACCGACCCTACGTGATTGCGGTAACGGTATTAACCAGCATGAGTGCTGAAGACTTGCAGGAAGTTGGCATTAATGTTCCTCCGGCTGAACACGTATTGAAGCTCGCTAAGCTCACTAAGGCTGCAGGGCTAGATGGTGTTGTTTGCTCTGCCTGGGAAGCTGAGGCTATTGCATCAATTTGTGGTGCTGGCTTCATTCGAGTAACGCCAGGAATACGTCCTGTCGGTTCAGAGCAGGGTGATCAGCGTCGTGTGATGACGCCACCAGAGGCTGCGGCCTTGGGTATCGAAGTGTTAGTTATTGGTCGTCCGATTACCCAGGCACCCGATCCGGTAGCTGCGTTAACTGAAATACAGGCTTCTCTGACAGCGTAATCCGTTTTAATTTTTAGCACCGCCTTTAAATTCCTCTTAAACTCTCTCGCGTGCACAATGAAATGATTGTGCACGTGCTAAAGCCTCTATTGATGCTTTTAATCTACGTTACTGAGGAGAGTTTATGTTACGGAAAACACTGATTTTCACTTCGATGGTTGCACCTTTGGTGATGCTTTCGCCGTTACAGGCGACTGCGATTGCTGCCCCTATCCAAGCTGCGAGCCAAAGTGCAGGCATTAATATTAATACCGCCGATGCAGAACAGTTGGCATATGCGCTAACGGGTGTCGGGATTAAGCGTGCAAAGGATATTGTTAAGCTTCGTGAGGAACTTGGGCAGTTCACGGATATTAATCAGTTGATGCAGGTGAAGGGTATTGGCCCGCGAATGCTTGAGCTGAATAAAGATCGGATAGTGCTTTAAAAAGCTAAATCGATATTAGCTATTGGATATTAGCTATTGGATATTAGCTATTAGCTATTAGCTATTGGTTATTCGTTGTTAGCGGGTGGTCTCGGTTTTGAGGTGATCGAGGCCAAACGCTTTCGGTGCAAACGCCATGCGATTACGCCGCCAACCAGTCCGGCTAAATGGATATAGCCATAGTCTGCGCCAGCACTAAGCAAGATAGCGCTGTGCATAACCCCGATAATTTCAAGTAAAACCTTCAATACCAATAAGCCGATTGCTAGTGGCGATAACCAGTCGGTTCGAGCGTAGTTCTGTTGTGACCATTCTAGTAATAGGCTGGTCAACAGCAAACCATGAATCAGCGCTGATAAGCCGACAAAGCGCTCTGGTGTGCCAATTAGCCACACAACTACGATGCAAATGACGGTAATGACAATTACCGCGTTGAACCAAGTGCGAACGCTAAAGTGGTGTGCAAAAAAGAGCGTTACGAGTACCAGAGCTATTGCGTTTGTGACGGCGTGTGTTGCGTCAAGATGGAAGATGTGGGCGGTAAAAATACGCCATGGCTCTTGCCAAATAACATTAGCGTAGTAGTCATACTGGTCGAGTAATGAGCCTGTTTCGGCTTGATAGAACGGCAACCAAATTGCAATTACGGCAATAAGTGCTGAGGCAATGATAACCTGAATACGCTCTGACATACGCGACCTTTTTATGATTGTTCTGATCTGCTTGAGCCCGTATGATAAGTGGTTATTCGCGTGGCTGTAAACCTTCAACAGCCAAGAATTCGCTTAACAAGGATAATAACAATGCGCTATTTGATGTTGTTCGCTGCGTTAGTCATTTCAGCGTGCAGTGATGTCTCACCATCCAAAGCAGATAAAACGACGGCTTTAGATCCTGAAGCTGCGACCGGTTTTGTGGAGAAGTCGGGGGTTCAGGCTACGCAACATATGGTTGCGGCTGCTACCCCAGCGGCTGCCCGTGCGGGTGAGGCTATTCTTTCTGCTGGCGGCACTGCGGTCGATGCGGCGGTGGCAGTGCAATCCATGCTAACGCTCACCGAGCCGCAATCGTCAGGGTTAGGTGGCGGTGGTTTTATATTGTATTGGGATGCTGAAGAACAGCAACTATACACCATTGATGCCCGCGAAACGGCACCGATGACCGCGACACCAGAGCTGTTCCTTGATGCTCAAGGGCAACCGCCAAAGCAATTTATGGATGCAGTAACCGGTGGTCGTTCAGTAGGAACACCTGGCATTCTTCGAGGGCTCGAATTGGCGCACCAGCGTTGGGGCAAGTTGGCGTGGTCTGAATTATTTTCTGAAACGATCGACAAAGCCGAGCAGGGCTTTGAAGTTGGCGAGCGTTTGGAAAAATTGCTTGAATTAGAACTAAGCCCAGGTTTACTGCGGATGTCACCTGGCAAAGAGTATTTTTATCCAAATGGTGAAGCTTTGCAGGCTGGAACAATCAAAAAGAATCCAGAATACGCTCGTACCCTGCGTCTCATTGCTGAGCAAGGCGCGGATGCTTTTTATCAAGGCGAAATTGCAGATGCCATTGTCGCGGCAGTGCAACACGCGCCGATAAATCCGGGCGTGTTACAGCAAAACGATTTAGCTAGTTATCAGGCGCTTATCCGTAAGCCAGTGTGTGCCGAATACCGTGTTTACGAAGTTTGTGGCATGGGTCCACCGAGTTCGGGTGGCATTACTGTATTGCAACTACTTGGTATTTTGGAGAATTTCCCTGTCAGTGAGTGGGCGGTAAATTCTGAAACAGCGATTCATCATTTTACTCAGGCATCACGTTTAGCGTTTGCTGATCGTAATCGTTATATCGCCGATAGTGATTTCGTGGATGTACCGGTGACTGAACTCTTGAATAAAAGTTATTTGAGCGAACGTGCACGTCTTATTCAAGACAGTGATATGGGACGCGCACAAGCGGGTGTGTTTACGCAATATAGTTATGCCGACGATCAATCGCCCGAATTTCCGAATACCACTCATGTCAGCATTGTTGATGCCGAAGGTAACGTACTTTCGATGACATCAAGCATTGAAATGGGCTTTGGCTCCGGTGTTATGGCCGCAGGCTTTTTGCTCAATAATCAATTAACGGACTTTTCAATCATGCCAGAGGTTAATGGTGAGCCGGTCGCTAACCGTGTTGAACCAGGCAAGCGGCCGCGTAGCTCGATGTCGCCGATGATGGTATTTGATGCTAACGGTGCACCATTACATGCCGTTGGCTCACCTGGTGGCGCACGTATCATAAATTACGTAGCACAAACGTTGGTTGCCTTATTAGATTGGAATCTTGATATGCAAGCTGCTATCGATTTGCCGCATGTAACGAACTTAAATGGCGCAACAAGTTTAGAGAAAGGAACCGCCCTTGAAACACTTGCTGACGAATTGCGCCAGCGTGGTCACGAAGTGACGGTGCAAGATTTAAATAGCGGCTTGCACGGTATTAGCTTGCTTAGCGATGGCACCTTATATGGCGGTGCTGATCCGCGTCGTGAAGGTATTGCAGCAGGTAACCGATAGAACATGGATTAAATCGGCGGCTAGATGACCTAGCGAGGTACTGTACTCAGGTAACGTACTTAATCCAGTCGCCGTAACCACGCGCTTCCATTTCTTCAAGGGGAATAAACTCAACCGCTGCTGAATTGACGCAATGGCGAGTTCCGAGAGGCAAGGGACCATCGTCAAATACATGGCCGAGGTGAGAATCTGCATGAGCACTGCGGATTTCAGTACGAACCATACCGAATTTCAAATCTTGGTGCTCGGTAACAGCCTGCTCGTCGATGGTTTTTGTAAAACTTGGCCAACCGCAACTGGAATCAAATTTATCCGCTGACGAATAGAGTGGCTCACCACTGACAACATCAACGTAGATACCACGACGTTTTTCATTCCAATAGGCGTTTTGAAAAGGTGGTTCAGTACCATCTTCTTGGGTGACGTAATACTGCATGTCAGTAAGACGTTGTTTCAACTCTTCAGCACTTGGCTTTTTAAAAGTCGCCATACGCAATTAACCAACTTGCTTAGGACGATTGTTGGCAAACGGCGGCCAGCCCATGGTAACACCGGCAAGTAAGTGCAAGTGAATGTGGTAAACCGATTGACCACCATCCTCATTGCAGTTCATGACAACGCGGTAACCGTCTTTCGCAAAGCCAAATTGCTGCGCTAATCGGGCTGCAACAATGTACAAGTGGCCGACTAATTCACGATCGTCTTCTTCAATATCGTTGATTGTAGCAATGCGTCGCTTTGGAATGATCAAAAGGTGTACCGGTGCCTGCGGATTGATATCCTTAAAGGCAAGACTCAGCTCGTCCTCATAGACAATTTCTGCTGGTATTTCTTTGGCAATAATTTTGTCAAAAATAGTTGTGCTCATGCCATTCACCTTTTGATTTTTTAATTAACCATACTCTAGCGAAATCAACCGCGAAGTACCAATCCCTTCAAGTACAATGACTCAGGGAAGTTGGTTCGTACTGGGTGATCGGCGCCCTGAAACAGTCGTTCAATAATATGCATCGGGCGCTTCGCATCAAGCGCCGCATCGGCAACAACTTTCTGGAATAACTCACCAGAGAGCAATCCTGAGCACGAGAATGTGAACAGGGTGCCACCGGGCTTCAAAATCATACAGGCGAGACGGTTAATATCTTTATAGCCACGACAAGCACGCATGAGGTTCGCCTTGCTATCAACAAATTTCGGCGGGTCAAGAACGATCACATCGAATCGTTCGCCACTTTGATGAAACTTACGGAGTGCTTCAAATACATCTTCTTGCAAATTCGTCAGCGTGTCATTTGAAAGCTGGTTGCGCGTATGATTTTGTACGGCTTGTTCAAGTGCCGGCGCTGATACATCAAGGTTGACGACTTCTGCGGCACCAGCCGCTGCAGCGTAGAGACCAAAACCACCAGTGTAACTAAAAGCATTAAGAACGCGTTTGCCGGCAGCATACTTTTGAATTGCGGCACGGCTATCACGCTGGTCGAGGTAGTAACCGGTTTTATGACCACCTTGAATATCGACACCGAGTTGCAAGCCGTGTTCCTCAATCCATAAGGTGGCCGGTGGTAGCTCGCCGTTGTCGCTATGCAAGAGTTGCACGAGCGGTTGCAAACCTTCCTTTTGGCGCACATCAACATCCGAACGCTCAAAGATACTGCACTCTGGAAAAAGGTCACGTAACGCCGCGACAATCGCGTCACGCCAGTAGTCAGCTCCGGTGCTGAGTAATTGACATACCAACCAGTTGTCGTATTTATCAATGGTAATGCCCGGCAATTGGTCTGCTTCGGCGGCAACTAATCGGTATGCATTACTTTGAATGTTGAGGCCGTCGCGAAGGGCTTTAGCCGCAGCAATGCGTTGTTTGAAAAAGTCCGCATTAATGGTGTCGTTTTGTTGAAAACTCCAAACTCGAGCTCGGATTTGTGACTGGGGTGACCATGCTGCATAACCCAACCAGTCGCCGTCGGCGCTGTGTATCGAGACAGTTTCACCTGCCGCAGGGTTGCCCTTCACTCGGGCGATGGCGCCGCTGAATACCCAAGGGTGTAAACGACGCAATGATTTTTCTTTGCCTGCAAGCAGGTGAATAGTCGCCACCATTATTTCACACGCATCCCAGGTTTCGCACCATCATGCGGGTTAAGAATAAACAACTCTTCGCCACCAGGGCCCGCAGCTAATACCATGCCCTCTGACATACCAAAGCGCATTTTGCGTGGCGCTAAGTTAGCTACCATAACGGTGTGCTGACCGATGAGCTTTTCAGGTGCATAAGCCGACTTAATACCCGCAAATACTTGGCGTGTTTCGCCACCTAAATCGAGCGTTAACTTCAGCAGTTTATCAGCGCCTTCCACGTGTTCTGCGTTGGCGATAAGGGCAACACGCAAATCAACCTTAGCGAAATCGTCATAGTTAATTTCTGCACTAATCGGATCGCGTTCTAACTCGCCATTGCTAGTTGGCGCAGCGGCAGCCGCTTCATTTTGTGCTTTTGAATCTTCAATCATGGCTTCAACTTTTTCCATTTCAATACGTTGTAATAGGGCTTTGAATGGGCTAATTGCGTGATCTTTTAAAATCACCTGATGGCTGTCCCAGTTAAATTCGTCGTTTAAGAATGCTTGAACTCGCTCCGCCAGCGCTGGCACCACCGGTGTTAAGTAAATCATTAATAAGCGGAACAAATTAATTCCGATAGAGCAAATTTCGTGTACTTCGTCTGCTTTGGCTGGGTCTTTAATTAATTGCCATGGCTCTTTTTCAGCAATGTAGAAGTTTGCTTTATCAGCCAGCGTCATAATATCGCGCATTGCTTTAGAAAATTCGCGTTTCTCATACGCTTGAGCGATGCTTTCAGCCGCTGCTTGGAATTCATCCAGCAGGCTAGTATCGCTGATGGTTGCGGCCAGTTTACCGTCGAATTTTTTACTAATAAAACCAGCACAACGGCTCGCGATGTTGACGACTTTACCAACTAAGTCAGCGTTCACGCGTTGGGCAAAGTCGGTGAGATTCAAATCTAAATCGTCAATCCGATTAGTCAGCTTCGCCGCGAAGTAATAGCGCAGGTAATCCGGATCTAAATGATCTAAATAGGTACGCGCCATGACGAAGGTGCCTTTGGACTTCGACATTTTCGTGCCGTTTACGGTAATAAAACCGTGCGCCCAGACGTTCGTTGGTTGACGGAAATTTGCACCTTTGAGCATGGATGGCCAAAATAGGCTGTGGAAATAGATAATATCTTTACCAATAAAGTGATAAAGCTCAGCATCGCTGCCAACTTGCCAGTACGTGTCAAAATCAGCTTTGCCTGTGGTATTACAATAATGTTTGAAACTACCCATGTAGCCAATTGGTGCGTCAAGCCAAACGTAAAAATACTTGCCCGGCGCATCTGGAATCTCAAAACCAAAGTAGGGCGCATCGCGACTGATGTCCCACATCTGTAGGCCTGACTCGAACCACTCGTTGAGCTTATTTGCCATCTCATCCTGAAGGGAACCTGAGCGGGTCCATTCTTTGAGCATGTTCTCAAAGGCAGGTAAATCGAAGAAGTAGTGTTCAGACTGACGTAACTCAGGTGTTGCGCCTGATACTGCCGACTTCGGATTTTTTAACTCTGTTGGCGCGTAGGTAGCGCCACAAACGTCGCAGTTATCACCGTATTGATCGGTGGCACCACATTTTGGACAGTCACCTTTAACAAAACGGTCAGGCAAAAACATTTGCTTCTGCGGGTCATAAAGCTGCTCAATGGTCTTGGTTTTAATGTAACCATTGTCACGTAAACGCGTGTAAATTAATTCGGCAAGTTCACGGTTCTCGTCACTGTGCGTTGAATGATAATGATCAAACGCCACATGAAAGTCTGCAAAATCTGCTTGGTGTGCCGCGTTCATTTCCGCAATCATCTGCTCTGGCTCAATACCAAGTTGCTGAGCTTTTAGCATAATCGGGGTACCGTGTGCGTCATCAGCACAAACATAGTGGCATTCGTGACCACGGAGTTTTTGAAAACGAACCCAAATGTCGGCTTGGATGTAGCCCAACATGTGCCCAATGTGGATAGGCCCATTAGCATAAGGCAATGCGTTGGTGACCAGAATTTTGCGAGTAGCTGTCGGCATGAATGTTTCCATTAATTCTGCGTTACTGAAAGGCTAGAAGTGTACCTGAATCAGCGCTGGCAATCCAGCCGAACTCACCGTATCATGCGGGTTCATGCCAGTTGTGGGAGAACTAAATGTTTGGTCGTTTTAAAAAATCAAAGAGTCATGGAACCGCATCATCCCAACCGCAACTTAGTCAGATGCTCGCACAAGTCAAACTTCCTCATTGGTCGCGTACCATTCCCGAAAATTGGGTGACAATTGACGGACAAAACGCACTGTTAACCGTACCGTTTGCCGCGGATGAGCGAATTCTCGAGCCGCTCAAACAGCATTCAGAATTAGGGCAGTTCAAGTGGACGTTAAAACGGATTATTGCCAAGTTACCGAATTCACAACCAGAATTACCGATGACTTTTGGCAATGTGATTGTCGTATCATCAGGTAAAGGCGGTGTTGGTAAATCCTCGGTTAGTGTTCAATTGGCGCTGGCATTGCACCAACTTGGTGCAAACGTTGGTATCTTAGATGCTGATGTGTATGGTCCATCGTTACCAACCATGCTCGGTGGCCAAGAAGAAAAACTCGAGATTAACGCCCAACAAAAAATGATCCCGCATCAGCGGCATGGTATTTGGGTGAGTTCACTTGGTTATTTAACCGATACTAAAGATGCCGCAATTTGGCGTGGTCCAATGGCTAGTGCCGCGTTACAGCAGTTATTTCGCGATACCAAGTGGCCAAGACTAGACTACTTGATTGTGGATATGCCGCCGGGTACCGGCGATATCCAGCTCACCTTTGCGCAGAAATTACCAATCACCGGTGCCGTGATTGTGACAACGCCGCAAACCGTGGCATTAGCAGATGCCGAAAAGGGCATTACGATGTTTCGCAAAGTTGGCGTGCCGATTACCGGTTTGATTGAAAATATGAGTTATTACCAGTGTAGCCAATGCGGTCATCGCGATGCTATCTTTGGAACCGAAGGTGGCGCAAAAGTGGCGCAACGCGAGCAAGTACCGCTGTTGGGGCAGTGGCCGCTTGATGCTCGGATACGCTCGGGATTGGACGAAGGCAAGCCGTTAGTTGCCGAACAACCTGAGCACGAACTTAGCTTAATGATGAAGGACAGTGCTGCGCAGCTCGCTGCAGAGCTTTATCAGCAAGCCCAGACCAAGCCAGGTCGCACACAATAATAATGATGAGGACTTTCTTCGGATGCGTTTAACTGATGGACAAATTGAGCAATATCTCGATGATGGCCGCATTGTGCTTGATCCGCGCCCGGTGCCTGAAGATATCAGCGGCGTGACGGTTGATATTCATTTAGGTAACGAATTTCGAGTGTTACAAGACCATGCCGCACCATTTATTGATATTAGTGGACCGCGCGACGAAATAGACCGAGCAATCAAGTCAGTGATGAGTGAGGCGATTGTGTTAACGCCCGATCAAGCATTCTTTATTCATCCAGGCGAATTTGCATTAGCGGTAACTCACGAATCGGTAACGCTGCCGGCGAATATGGTGGGTTGGCTCGATGGTCGCTCGTCATTAGCGCGCTTGGGTTTAATGGTACACGTAACTGCACATCGAATTGACCCAGGTTGGTCAGGGCAGGTGGTGCTTGAATTCTTTAATAGCGGAAAGTTACCGCTAGCGCTAAGACCATTGATGAAAATTGGTGCGCTAAGTTTTGAGTTGCTCGAGGAAGATTGTTTGCGCCCTTACAGTAGTCGTAAAGACGCAAAATATAAAGATCAACGCGGCGCCGTTGCATCGCGCATTGGCGCCGATAAAAACGCTTAATTAACGTAGTGGTGTCGCGTGCGCGGCACCACCGAAAATCGCGTTTAATAACAACACATTCAAACCATCAAGATAAGCACGGTAAGTCGGCTCTTGGGTAAAGCTAATCACCATACCTTTCTGACGCGGTTGCCACATTAAATACGGCTTATATTGCAATTGCTTTTGGTTCTCAGCCCACAAGTAACCGCTTGCTAATACATCTTCAGAATAACTGACAATGTTGCGACCATTTTCAATACTCAGCGGACGGTAAATTTGGTTACCGACGGTGATGCTGACTAAGTTTGGTTTGACGCCAGCGCTTAACCAATGCTCTTGATCGACATCGAGGTTCGTTAGAACACCTGAGGTCCAGTAAGGATCGGCCGAATCAGGCGTAATGTAGTGCATCAATTGCGCTTTTGATTCAAGAACCATGCCGTCAACGCGCTTTTCTTTACCGTGACCTTTTGGATCGTCAGTAATAACTCGTTCTAACGCGCTACTTAGTAATTCGGAATCAACCGCCCACTGAGTTGAATTACCTAAGGTAATCAACACGCCACCGCGCTCGACCCAATTGGTAAGATTGGCTTTGCCAGCATCGCCTAAGCTGTTGGCAAGATTGCCGTATACCGCAGGAATAATCAGCACTTGGTAATGTGATAAGTCGGCACGCGCCATGTTTTCTGCACGCATTGCCGTTACTGGATAGCCAAACTGTTGCTCAAGAACAAAACGTGTATGGCCAGCGTTTAGGCTCGATACTGGTTCATCCCATAGCATTAAAACGTTCGGTGCATGGATACGTTTGGTGTTATTTGAACCAAAGCTTGGTCCTTCGGTTACCCAACTGCTATCAACACCATAAACGGTTGCGCCAGTTGCTTCAGCGAGGTGTTCTACTGCGGCATGAATATCTGGGTTCTCCGCAGTTGTCAAAATTAAACTACCCGCTGGATAGGTGGTGCCATTCTTGTGCTTAAATGCCATATCTGCACGCTTAACCGTATAACCAGCTTGCACCGCAGTGGTGAGGAAGCGACCTGCGTTCATGTCACCCCAAGGCACAATGAATGCAACTTTAGCGTCTTTATTGACGACTTTACCAGGCTTAATTAAGTCACGTGAGGCAACTTGGCTATCCGCATTTGGTACGCGGTTACAGGTTTGATAATCCACGTTGAACATCAATGGTAATGACCATGCGGTGACGTCGTAGATTTCGTCCGGTAAGTTATTGGCACGACGACGTTCTTGTTCTTCTAAAAAGTCGTCGTCCATAGCGATGCTTTTATCCAGCATAGTACGCACCATGTAATGTGCGGGCTGCGCTGAATCGACCCAGAAACTGCCAGCTGGATAGTTGACGCCACATACACTAAAACTTTCTTGTGCTTGCTGTACTTCCACGCCGTGACGGGTTAATAAGCCCGCTAACTTTTGCGCTGCAGCAGCATCATCTTTGCCGGAGAACAGGTAGGTACGTTGTTTGCTGTCCTTACCAATTTCAATGCCTTGTTTGCGGTAGTTCCAGAAGTTAGCAAGTAGCTTCTCACGCTGTTGCGAAACACTTTCAATCGTCGACATTGAGGCCACGAAGTGACGTTGAACACCGTCACCGTAGGTAAGAATCTCGCCATCTTTGGTACGGAATACGTGACCACGGGCTGATGCCATTTCATAGGTCATCGAAATAGAACCATGATAAAGCGGCCAACTGGCGCCGTAACCTGGATAGAACGCATCAAAAATTTCGCGGGTGAAGTAATCATAGCCGCGCTCATCGAACCAACGACCATTGTTTTCGCCAATTGCCCAAAGCGTTTCACGCTGTTTTGGGGTGATTAGCGGATTATATGGATCAGCTTCTGGTGTGAAGTAATAACTGGTATCACCGCCCATTTCGTGCAAGTCAACAAATACTAATGGCATATTTTCGAGCAGGGCATCAACCTGACCAGCAATTTCCGGTTGCGTTAAAGCTAACCAATCGCGGTTCAAGTCGAATAGATAGTGGTTTGAACGACCGCTTGGCCAAGGCTCATTATGCTCAGCAGAGTTACGGTCGGCACTATGTTGAATACCGGTGGTCATGTAATAGCGCGCAACAAAGCGTGCGCGACCATCAGGGTTTTGCATTGGGTCAATAAACACCAAGGTGTTATCAAGGTAGCTTTTGGTCTTGGTATCGGTAGCTGCCAATAAATGATACGCCGTTAGCATGGCCGCTTCAGGCGAAGAAATTTCATTTCCGTGTACGCCATAAGAGAGCCAAACACTGGCTGGTAGTGACTTAATCAATTGCTGTGCTTCTGAAGCACTTGTTTTATTTGCATTGCTGAGTTTCTGAATACCTTGTTGGTACTGTTCAAAGCCTTGCATGTTCTTGGCACTTGAAAGCACGACGAAAAATAAATCGCGACCTTCCCACGTTTTGCCGTAATTAATCAGTTTGACCTGACTTGGGTATTTCTCGGCGATTTGTTCAAAATAACTTTGAATAGCATCAGGGCTACTGATGCGAGATCCAGCCGGATAGCCGAGCAATTCGTCAAGAGTTGGTACCGCCGGATCATAATTTACATCCAAACCGAGCTCTTGTGCGTTAGCAGTGGTCGTCAACTGTAACGCCGCGGCAATGCAAGATACCGCTAAAAGTTTTTTAAAACGCATGGTTATTCCTCAACAAAAGTGAGTGACTGCGGCATTTAATGCCGCTAATAATGAACTTGGCTCGTGTCGCTGGGGGGCTTCTTGAGCGGCGCTGACATGATCAAAAACCGGTACTTGAAGCTGCTTATCGGGGTTATTGGTGATAACCGCATCAACCAGATTAAATCCAAGTTGATCGGTCATCCACTGCAACCGTTCACTCAGCGATAACTCACCCGCAGGGCTATGTTCAGCAGCTAGATTATCAACAAATATGACAGGTGCTTTACTATCTGCGATAGTTTGCGCAAATTCGTCCACCAGCAACGGCGGCATAACCGAAGTCAGAAAACTCCCAGGGCCGAGAATGATTAAATCGCTTCGACGAATATGCGCAAGCGCTTCGGGGGTTGGTGTTACTGGGTGCGACAAGCCGAGTTTTTTTGGCATCCGCAGCAATCCATCAACATGAAGTTCGCCAAAGCATTCGAGGCCATCATAGGTCGATGCCACCAAATCAACCGGCATTTCTGACATTGGCAATAAGCGTGTATTAATATTCAATAAGCGACTTAATAATTGAATGCCGTCGAGGGGGCGCGCACTAATTTGATCGAGCGTATATAGAATTAAATTCCCCAAATTATGACCTTTTAACTCGTGATCTGAGCTAAATCGGAAGTTTAATACGTCGGCGGCAAGTGGATGCTGAGCAAGTTGTGACAAACAGTTTCGAATGTCTCCCCATGCGATACACTCATGATGACGGCGTAACAAACCGCTGGCACCACCATCATCTGTGGTCGCGACGATGCCGATCAATCGACGTTCAAGAAAAGATAACGTCTTGAGTACTCGCCCCAGCCCATGCCCACCACCAATAGCGGTCACGCATTGCAATTGCGCAATCGCATGTGGGGTCGGATCAACTGGTGTTACCTGAACGTAATGCTGGTTCATGTTAGCTTCATGTTGTTGTCATAATCTGCGCTACTTTAAGCGCTAATGCATACACAATCAATGTTTCGGCTTAGCTAAATGCTGTGTTTAGGTGCGAATATTCACTTAATTTCAGCAACGTAAAAGGTGGGTAAATAGTTAGTTACAGTGAGATACCTTTGCTATAAATACTGCAACTTTCATAGCACAAGAGGTGTTTTATGTTACTGAATCGTAAGTTAACAACCTTGGCGGCCGTCATTACGACGTCTGCCTTACTTTCTGCGTGTGGTTCTGATTCGAATGACTCGAACACCGCGATGTTTAGTTTGGGCGTGAGTGATGCGCCAGTGGATGCAGCGGATGAGGTATGGGCTTGCTTTCACAGTGTTGAGCTAGTGGGCAATCTGCAAGGCTCACAAACATTTACGATTGGCGAAGACACCAACACGATTGAAGCCAATGATGCCTGTTTGGATGCGGATGGTAATGTTATTCCGAATACTCGCGGTATTAACTTACTCGAGTTTACCGGTTCGGAATCAGAGGATTTGTTGTCTGGGGTTGAGGTGCCAGCCGGTACCTATGGTCAATTACGTTTAGAAATGGCCGAAGGCTCATACGTACTTGTCGGTGAAGAGCGCATCCCACTGTCAGTGCCGTCGAATGAATTGAAGTTCGATAGCTTTACGCTCGACGCCGGTAGCAACGTGGCGTACACAATCGAGTTCGATTTACGTCAAGCGTTGGTGAATCCGGTCGGTCAAGCTGGCTATTTCTTAAAACCACGTGGCGTGCGTTTAGTTGATAATATGGAAGTTGGTCACATTGAAGGAACGCTTGCTGAAGCGTTATTAATTGAGAACGACTGTACTGTCGCCCCGGCGGATACCAGTGAGCCAGTTGCCGCTGTTTATTTATATCCAGGCGCTGATGTCACGCTCGAAAGCATGGCAGATTTTGGCGGCACAGAAGAAACCGAAGCTTATGCAGCAACGTCGGTTCTATTTGACGGTGCGGCGGCATATAACTTCGAAATCGGATTTGTCGCGGCGGGTGACTACACCGCAGCTTGGACTTGTAACACCACAGATGACCCTGAAGCCGATGATGATATTGTGTTCATCGGTGCACAAAACGTTACTGTGGAAGCAGGTGAAACCGTTACGACCGTTACCATTGAGTAATTGAGATTGAGCTTTTAATCTCTCCCGTTGAGCCTCCTTCATTGGGGGCTTTTTTTTGCCTTTTTTTCTGGGGCTATTCAAGCGATACTAAAGGCAATTTAAACCAAGTACAGGGTATTTTATGAAAGCGATAATGCTAGGCGCATTGCTGCTGCCGCTATCAGGGATGGCGGCTGATACGGTCGAATTATGTATCGATGAGCACCCGCATCGTATTCAGGTAGAAATAGCCGACACGTTCGAGTCGCGAGCGCGTGGTTTAATGGGGCGTGAATCACTCGCCGAACATGCCGGTATGTGGTTCAAATATACCTCCGAGCGGCCCGCGACCGCAGGCTTTTGGATGTATAACACATTGATACCACTCGATATCGCCTATTTAGACAGCGATATGAAAATTGTATCCATCATTACCATGGAACCTTGCCCGAGTATTGATCCCAATCGTTGTCCAGCCTATCGACCTGGCGTCCCGTATTATGGTGCTGTTGAACTAAATAAAGGTTATTTTGAACGCTTTAATATTGGTTTAGGGCGCAAATTCAAACAGTGTGAATAAGGAGAATTATAAAATGAAACACCTCTCGGTACTTGCTGCCGTCGGATTGATGCTCGCTGCATGCAGTCCGGCTGAGCAGAGCAGTACAGGCGAACAACCTCACGCAAGTGTAGATCCATATAGTTTTAACGAGAACTACACCAGTTACTTAGAAACTTTAAGCTCTGACGAGTTTGAAGGGCGTGCACCAGCCTCTGAAGGCGAAAAGAAAACTGTTGCATTTGTTGAGGGAAAATTTCGTGAATGGGGTTTAAAGCCTTACGACTCGGAAAACAATAATTATCAACAACAAGTTCCTTTAGTACGTATGTTGCCAACCCAAGTTTCAGCAATGAGTTTTAGTGCAGATGACCTCGATTCGTTTGAGTACCGCACAGAAATGATGGCTTGGAGCCCGCGTGTGCAAGAAGACATTGAACTCGATAACAGTGAGATGGTGTTCGTCGGTTACGGTATTGTGGCGCCAGAATTTGGCTGGAACGATTATGAAGGTCTCAATGTTGAAGGCAAAACCGTGGTCATGCTCGTAAATGATCCTGGTTTCGATACGCAAGATCCTGAAGTGTTTAATGGCAAGGCGATGACTTATTACGGTCGCTGGACATACAAGTTTGAAGAAGCGGCTCGGCAGGGTGCTGCTGGCGCTATTGTTATCCACGAAACAGGGCCTGCGGGCTATGGCTGGGGTGTTATAGCCGGGGGCTCACCGATGCGTTTCGATTTAGCTCGCGAGAATAAAAATATGGATCGCGTGGCTATTGAAGGTTGGATTACTGAGGAAAGCGCAGACACCTTATTTGCGCGCCTTGGCAGTAGTTACCAAGAAATGCGCGAGGCCGCTCAACAACCTGATTTTAAACCGGTAACGTTAGACACGGGCATGTCGATTCGTGTGGCTACTAAGTTTGATTACCTCAACTCGCCGAATTTAATTGGTTATATTGAAGGCAAATCAAAACCTGAAGAACACGTAATTTATATGGCGCATTGGGACCACATGGGGGTTGACCCGATTAATCCTGATGACGGTATTTATAATGGTGCGCAGGATAATGCGAGTGGTACTGCTGGGGTTATGGCATTAGCAGAGTTTTTCGCCAGTCAGCCACAACCAGAGCGTTCTATTGTGTTTGTATTAGTTACTGCTGAAGAGCGAGGCTTGCTCGGCTCTGATTGGTATGCAGATAACCCAATGCTGCCGTTGAGCAAAGCTGTTGGTGGTATTAACACTGACGTACTTAACGTTTATGGTCCAATGCGCGACATGGTTGTTGTCGGCCATGGTAATTCTGAAATGGAAGAATATCTTGCCAAGTACGTTGCGGAGCAAGATCGTTATATCGCTCCGGAGCCTACACCCGAAGCGGGTTCATTTTATCGCTCAGATCATTTCAACTTGGCGAAGCGCGGTGTACCAATGTTGTACGCGAAAGGCGGTAACGACCACATTGAGTTTGGTGAAGAATATGGTAAACAGAAACGAGCTGACTATGTTCGTGACGCCTATCATAAACCAGCGGATGAGTTTGATCCTGAGTGGGATTTGCGCGGTGTGCAGCAAGATTTATGGCTGTACTACTGGGTTGGGCAGGAGTTGGCAAATAGCGATGAATGGCCAAACTGGTATCCAGGAAATGAATTCCGTGGTATTCGCGACGCTAGCGCTAGTGAACGCCAATAACTGACGTTAAATGTGAACGGTAATGAGACGATGATTGATCTCATTACCGTTTTTTTATGGTGATTTGTGATTTCCATTGCTGAATTATTCGGATTATTTGCGCTGATTGCGAATTTTATTGCCTACCGCCAAAGTACGGCAAATCGTTATCGCATTGTTAGCGCCTGTGCTCTTGGCGCACTGTCATTGCATTTTTTTATGTTAGGCGCAATTGCAGGGTGCGTTGTCACCGCCATTGCGGTTGTACGGAATATTATTGCCCTACGTTGGCGCGGGCCTCTGGTGCTGTGGGGCTTTGTCCTCGTTAATTTCGTATTTTTAGGTTGGGAGCTAACAACCGATGCGCCGATAGTGCCGCTATTGGTGGCGTACACTTCATCAATTATTTTTACGGTTGGCTCGATTGTGCTCAATGATCCGCACCGCATTCGGCAATGGTTTTTGCTAGCTGAATTGCTAGGTTTAGCTTATGCAATCATGGTGGGTAGCGTGTCGGGCACGGTGTTTAATATTGTGAATTTAACCAGCATCGTTCTTAAATTGTTACAAGATCATCGCCGCGGACGCTTGTCTGAACCAAATTGATCCCAATATAGTCTTAAAGAACGCGATACATTTACAATGAAGTGAAAAGACAATGCTGATATACATTCGACAGTGGCAGAACAAAATCAAACCGCAACCGGGAGCGAATCCATTTATTGTCGTGCTCAGTTGGCTACTATTTGGTTTGTTGTTAGTGGTTGGACTAAGCTTGGGTTTGCTAATGCTACTATTCGGTTGGATTTTGCTACTGCCGTTGATGTGGCGTAAACGTCGTGAAATGAAACAGATGTGGCAATTCACCAAGGCAACTCGCCAAGCGCAACAACAAGCACGTCGCCACTATCAACAGCAACGCGAGCAACAACAAAACCGCCAAGACAGTTCAGTTATCGAAGGCGAGTATCAAGTAAAGGACAGTGACGAACGTCGCTAAATTTAAGCGTGGCGTTGTGGCTGGTGGCGTTTACGTTGCCAGCGACGATACACCAGCTTACAACCGCCGATACAGCCATCGAATATGAATACCGCGAGTAGGGCGGCAATGACGCCTGAAAACACTGCCTGACGCGTTAGAGGTACGTTAAAGCTGTATGCACGCCAGGTGTTATCAACCATTTCACGGTTTGCTTCAGTCGCGACAAACCAAAGCTGTTTCAAATAGCCTTGTTGTAACTGTTGCTGTTCGTGGCGGTACAAATCAACACGCTGTATTAATTCACGAATCGGTACAGCCTCATCTTTAAAGACCGGGTTATCGCTTTCTTCGTGCATTTGAATTAGTGCATTCATATCGCCGTTTAAGTACTTATCGGCAATCTGTTGATACTCTTTGTAATACACCATTGCTTCTGTTAGCTGCGAATCCAATCGCTGCTGATATTGAGTGATAAAATTTGGTACCTGAACCCCAATCAATACAGCGACTAAAGCAATGGCTAAAACAAAATAACGATGCAGCATAAAAAAAGGTTGAGTGGCAGAACACCACTCAACCTTAGCACGTTCTTATTTAAGGCTGCTAGTCCCTATTAGTCCTCGTATGGCGGCTTGGGAGGGAATGTCCGTCGCACAATATAGAACAGGAGTGGAACAAAGAAGATGGCTAAGATAGTACCACCTAACATTCCTCCGATAACACCTGTACCAATTGCTTGACGACTTACCGCGCCTGCACCCGTTGATAATGCTAGCGGGAGCACACCAAAAGTAAAGGCTAATGAGGTCATTAGAATAGGGCGTAAACGTAAACGCACTGCTTCGAGTGTCGCTTGCAAAAGCTCTTTTCCTTGGGCTTGTAAATCTTTTGCAAATTCAACAATGAGTATCGCGTTACGTGCCGATACACCCACCGTCGTTAACAAACCAACTTGGAAATACACATCGTTCTCAAGGCCACGCATTGTTGCTGCAATGACCGCGCCAAGAATACCAAGCGGAACGACGAGCATAACTGAAAACGGAATTGACCAACTTTCGTACAACGCCGCTAAGCATAAGAATACAATCAGAAGCGATAGGGCATACAACAATGGTGCCTGATCGCCTGACGTACGTTCCTCTAATGAAATGCCCGTCCATTCAAAGCCGATACCTTGAGGTAACTGCGCAATGAGCTCTTCCATTTTTCGCATGGCATCACCCGATGAGTAACCAGATGCTGCTTCACCTTGAATATTCATCGAAGGTACGCCGTTGTAGCGTTCAAGACGCTGTGGCCCGAAATCCCAATGAGCAGTTGAGAACGAGGCAAACGATACCATTTCACCCGTCGCATTGCGGACATACCACTTACCGATATCAGACGGGGTCATACGCGCTTCTGGAATACCCTGCAGATAAACCTTCTTCACTCGACCGCGATCGACAAAGTCGTTGACATAGGTCGTACCAAAAGCATTAGATAAGGTTGCATTAATATCGCTGATGCTTAACCCCAATGCTTTTGCTTTCTCATAATCAACGTCAACACGGAGTTGAGCGGTATCTTCGAGGCCGTTTGGTCGCACTCCTGAAAGCATTGGCTCTTCCGCGGCCATTCCAAGCAACTGGTTGCGCGCTTCAAGCAAGCCTTCGTGACCGAGACCACCGCGATCTTGAATATATAAGTTGAAACCACTTGCGGTGCCAAGTTCAGGAATCGACGGAAGGTTGAAGGCAAACACCATCGCTTCGCGAATTTGCGCGAAATAGCCAAAGGCCTGACCAATAATGGCATCAATTTGTAGCTCCGGTGACGTTCGCTCACTCCAATCCTCTAATCGGACGAACGCGAGTCCAGAGTTTTGACCTTGACCGCTGAAACTAAAACCAACAACTGAGAAGATCGAACGAATACCTTGCGCTTCTTCAAGATAATAATCTTCGATTTTGGTCATGGTTTCGCGTGATTGCTCTTGCGTTGCACCCGAAGGTAATTGCATTTGTGTCAGAAATACGCCGCGATCTTCATTGGGTATGAAGGAACTTGGCATGCGTGCAAACAAGAAACCCAATACCACGACAAGCCCGAGGTAAATGACGACAAAACGTACGCTTCGTTTAATAATCGATTGTACGGAGTTCGTGTATTTTTTCGTTGCACGTTCTAGGTTGCGGTTAAACCAGCCGAGAATACCTTTGGCTTCATGATCGTGATTGAGAGGCTTAAGTATCGTCGCACACAATGACGGTGTGAAGATAATGGCCACTAATACGGATAATGACATCGCAGAAATAATCGTTATCGAGAACTGGCGATAAACCGCACCGGTCGAACCACCGAAGAAAGCCATGGGCACAAATACGGCGGCCATAACGAGGCCAATCGCGACGAGGGCGCCGGTAATTTGTTGCATCGACTTAATCGTTGCCTGTCGCGGTGTGAGCTTTTCTTCGCTCATTAAACGCTCAACGTTCTCAACAACAACAATGGCATCGTCAACCAAAAGACCTATCGCTAGTACTAAACCAAACATCGTCAAGGTATTAATCGAGAAACCCAGCACGGACATGATGCCGAATGTACCAAGCAGAACGACTGGAATGGCGAGTGACGGGATGATTGTCGCGCGCAGATTTTGCAAGAAGATGAACATCAAGATGAAAACCAAAACAACGGCTTCAAATAGAATTTTCACCACTTCTTTAATCGAAATTTCCACGAATGGCGTGGTGTCGTAAGGAATAACTAGCTCAACGCCTTCGGGGAAGAATTGCTCTAAGTCGGCTAGTTTTGCCTTGACCGCTTCAGCCGTATCAAGTGCGTTAGCGCCCGTTGCAAGGTTGACTGCAAGGCCGCTTGCTGCTTGTCGGTTATAGCGTGCAATGGTGCCGTAATCTTGGCCACCGAGTTCAACTTCAGCAACATCTCCAACGGTGACTTTTGAGCCATCGCTATTGACGCGCAACAGTACATCTTCAAACTGTTCAACAGTTTCGAGCCGCGTTTGGGCGATAATCGATGCAGTAAGGCGCTGATTTTCAACGGCTGGTGTACCGCCAATTTGACCAGCAGCAACTTGGTTGTTTTGCTCACGAAGTGCCATGACTACGTCTAAGGTACTCATGTTGTAGCGAACCAGTTTATCCGGATCGAGCCAGATACGCATGGCATATGGCGCACCAAACAATCGGACGTTACCAACGCCCGGGGTCCGACTTATCGGGTCTTGCATGTTGCTTGCGATATAGTCGCCTAGGTCAATCTGAGTAATCTCTGGATTACTTGAGATGAGCGCTGCAACTAACAAAAATGAGTTGTTCGACTTAGCTACAACAAGTCCCTGATTTTGCACTTCCTGTGGTAATAAAGGCAAAGCAAGTTGCAGTTTGTTCTGAACTTGAACTTGCGCAATATCAGCGTCAGTACCAGCCTCGAAGGTGAGGGTTATACTCGCGTTTCCGGCAGAATCACTCGTTGATGAAAAGTATTTGAGGTTATCAATACCGTTCATGTTTTGTTCAATAACCTGGGTCACGCTTTCTTCCAAGGTCGCTGCGGTAGCGCCTGGATAGCTTGCGTTAATCTGCACTGAAGGTGGTGCAATTTCAGGATATTGTTCAACTGGTAGCTGCGTTACCGCTAGGCCACCAGCAAGCATGATGACGATAGCGATAACCCATGCGAATATTGGGCGATCGATAAAAAACTTAGCCATGATTTACTTCACTTCTTCAGTTTTTACAGGCATGCCAGGTTGAATTTTTTGCAACCCTTCAACAATCACTTGGTCACCTGCTTTTAAGCCATCCGTGACCACCCAATCGGTGCCGACAGTACGTTCTACTTGCAGATAGCGCTGCTCAACTTCACCTTTCGAATTCACAACAAAGGCAATGGCGCGACCGCGAGGATCACGACTGACACCAGTTTGCGGGGCTAGTATTGCGTTCTTTAAGTTACCGGTTCCGACTTCAGCACGAACATACATGCCAGGCAAAATTGCATGATTCGGGTTAGCGAGACGCGCCCGCAGTGTGATTGCGCTGGTTTGTGGGTCAACAGTCACTTCGTTGAAAAGTAATTCACCTTTGGTACTGAAGTTCCTGTTTTCACCAACTTGCACGGTAACTTCCGCACGGTTTTCCGAGTCGGTTTCGATGCGACCGTCGGCAATCGCTTGTTGCAAGGCTAGGTAATCACTTGTACTTTGCGCAATGTCGACATAAATTGGATCAAGCTGAGTGATAGTCGTTAGCGCTTGTGATTGGCCAACACTTAATAGCGCACCTTCAGTTAGCTGTGAGCGACCAATACGGCCATCAATCGGCGCTTTAACTTGGGTATATTCTAGGTTGAGCTCGGCGCGGGCTAAGTTGGCTTGAGCCACTTTTAGTTGCGCTTCTGCCTGTAAATAGGCGGCTTCAGCTTCATCAAAATCTTGTTGGCTGATTGCTTTATCCTGTAACAACTCTTGGCTTCGTTCGAAGCGTGACTTCGTTGACTTAACGGCAGCCTGAGCTCGTGCGGTTTCAGCTTTTGCGCTAGCAAGATCGGCTTCGAACATGGCGGCATCAATTTGGTATAACTGTTGGCCAGCAGTGACCATCGAACCTTCCTCGAATAAACGCTTTTCGAGAATACCACTTACTTGCGGGCGAACTTCCGCTACTCGAAATGCACTTGCACGACCTGGAAGGGTAGTGGTTAAATCAACATCACGTGTGCTAATGGTGACAACGCCAACAGTCATTTGCTGTTGTTGAGCTGCGTCTTGTGCGTTTTGCTCGGCATCGCCACAACTAGCTAGCAAAATAGAGCTTGCTAACACAGATACGAACAACGGCTTACGAAAACGTTGTTGCATGTAAATACCTCGTATTTGGTTAATGATTTTTAATGCCGCTAATTATACATACATTCATGTATGTTTGTAAGTGAAGGTCACGAATATTTTCCATACGTTCAATCTAATAATTAAGTGCAAATTATAGGTGAAGTTTATGACAAATCGCTTTAAACGCCAGATTTTACTTAGTCTTGGTGTGCTCGCGCTTGGCTTGTTGGCCATTGTGGTATATAGCCAGTTGGTGAAAAGTAACACGACAAAAAATCGTAACGATTTGTATCAAGAGTTACTCGAACGCTCTGGAAAATTAAATCGAGACTTACCACGACTGTTGGATAAACAGACTCGCTTCGAACGTGCAGAAGTTGTCAATTACGGTATGCGATTTATCTATAGTTTGGTGGATGTCGATAAGTATCAACACAATGTCGATGAAATTCGTCAGCAAATTGAGCCGGCAATGCAACAACAATACTGTGAAAGTGAGATGTTAACGTACTATCGAGAGCATGCTGAGTTTTTGCTGATTCGCTATTTAGATCGCAGTGAAGCACTGTTATTTGAATTGCGCTTCACTGGTGATCAATGCGCCACTTAAGCTAAGCAAGTGGCGCGTTGTAACCATCTAAAACGATTTTGCCGATCGTGCTGTGCGTTTCGAGTTGTCGATGCGCACGGATTAGATTAGCGGCACTGAGTTCACCGAAATGCTGGGTTTTTGTGCTGATAAGGCGACCTGCATCTGTTAATTCGGCAACTTCATTTAAGATCTGGCCTTGTCGGTGCATGTCCGCCGTTTCAAATAACGAGCGAGTAAACATAAATTCCCAATGCAGTGCGATACTTTTTTGTTTCATGAGCTTAATATCTAATGGCTGCTCTGGGTCATCAATCAGGGCAAAATGACCTTGTGGCGCTAATAAGTCGACCAGTGCGGTAAAATGATTATCGGTATGAGTAAGGCTCGCAACATGCGTCACCTGTTCAATACCATGTTGCTTTAACTGAGGCGCCAACGCTTGGCTATGATCGATAACAATATCGGCGCCCATCTTTTTCACCCATTGCTGTGATTCGGGGCGCGATGCTGTCGCGATGGTCGTGAGGTTATTATTGAGTGCTGCCAACTGCAGCATCGCCGAACCAACGCCGCCGGCTGCGCCGGTTATAAGCAATGTAGCTGAGCTATCTACTGAGAGTGCAAGCCGGTCAAATAAAAGCTCCCATGCTGTAAGAAACGTTAATGGCATTGCCGCGGCTTCTGCAAAAGCCAACGATTTGGGTTTTTTACTAACAATACGAGCATCAACAACTTGGTACTGTGCATTACAGCCTTGGCGATTGACTGCACCGGCATACCAGACTTCGTCACCTTCTTTGAAGTCAAAGACATTTTCTCCAACGCTCAGCACGGTACCTGCGGCATCCCAACCAAGGATACCGATTTGACCCGTATCTGGCTCGCGCCGTGATCGTATTTTTGTATCAACTGGATTAACCCCAATCCCGTAAACTGCCACCAAAATATCGTTTGGTCCAAGCACCGGATCGGGTACCGTAGTGTCAATTAACGCATTTTCTGTATCAATCGACCCAGAGTGTCGATAACCAACTGCTTTCATGGTTGCGTCCTCTTTTATGCATAACGTATAAAGGTATAGTACGTTATTCTAAACAGACCAACTAGAGGAAGTCGCCATGAACTTTAAACCGTGGGCGCTAATGTCGTCTGTCGCTGTGGGTGTTTTTGCCGTCAGTGCACACGCGGATGTTGAATATACGGATCAGCCGCAACTGCACGCCATCCAACAAGCCGTCTCAGCGGAGCGAATTGAAACCGACATTGAAAAACTTGTGAGTTTCGGCACCCGCCATACGTTGTCAGAAACAGAATCGGATACGCGTGGTATTGGTGCTGCACGCCGCTGGATTAAGGCCGAGTTTGATAAAATTTCGGCTGAATGTGGTGGCTGCCTCGAGGTCTATTATCAATCACGTGTTATATCTGACGAGCCACGCATTCCTGAACCGGTCGAGGTGGTCAGTGTGATTGCCGTGCAAAAAGGCACTGTTGATCCTTCGCGTTACGTGATTATGTCAGGTGATATTGATTCGCGCGTGAGTGATGTCATGAATTACACCTCGGATGCTCCAGGCGCGAATGATAATGCGTCAGGAGTCGCCGGTACACTTGAGGCCGCACGCGTACTGAGCAAATACAAATTTGCCGGAAGCATTGTTTATGCCGCATTAGCAGGTGAAGAGCAGGGGTTATTTGGCGGCCAGATTATGGCTGAGCAAGTCAAGCAAGACGGTTGGCGTATTAAGGCCGTATTGAACAACGATATGATTGGTAATATCGAGGGGATTAATGGTGTCATTAACAACACCACAGCGCGTATTTTTGCTGAAGGGACGCGCCAAGATGAAACCCCTGAAGATATCCGCCGTCGTCGATTCACCGGCGGTGAGGTTGATTCGCCAAGTCGAAATGTTGCACGTTATATCGATTGGATGGCCGATCGCTATATACCAAACCTTGATACGATGGTGATTTATCGCTTAGATCGTTTTGCGCGTGGTGGGCATCATCGCCCGTTTAACGACCTTGGTTTCCCGGGTGTACGCATTATGGAAACCAACGAAAACTACAACCGTCAGCACCAAGATTTACGGGTTGAAAATGGCATTGCCTATGGTGATACCATTGATGGTGTTGATTTTGATTACGCAGCTAAGTTAACCGCTTTGAATGCGGTATCTTTAGCTAGCATGGCATGGGCGCCGAGCCCACCAGCGGAAGTTAAAATTGCTGGAGCAGTAAGTCCAAGCACAACGTTAAGTTGGGCTGCGCCTTCAGAAGCTGAAAAAGAGCATGTGAAAGGGTACCGCATCTATTGGCGCCACACGGATGCACCAAACTGGGAATTTAGCCGTTATGTTGGCAATGTGACCGAGTACACACTTGAGAATATCGTTATTGACAATTATTTCTTCGGGGTTGCGAGTGTCAGTCAAGATGACTTTGAAAGCCCGGTGGTTTACCCAGGTGCAGCTGGTGCATTTGGTGAATAACATTTATGCAAGCTACAAATAACAAACGCGCCGACCGTTGGTTGGCGCGTTTTGCTGATTCTAAAGCCATTCTTCCGCTAATTTTTATTGCCTCTTTGCTCGAAAGTTTAATCATTCCCATTCCACTTGAACTGATTCTGATACCGTTATTGCTGCATCAGCAAGATCGTCTCTGGGCAATTGCCACAGCAACGTTACTAGGTTGTTTGGTAGGGGCTAGCATCGGTTATAGCATTGGCTTTTGGTTTCTGGATGATTTCGGTGATTGGGTGCTGACTGCGCTGGGTTATCAGAATGCCTTTGAGGCCTTCACAGTGCGATTTGAAGAGCATGGCTTCGCTACGTTATTGCTGGTTGGCATTACCCCAGTACCATTCCAAGTGGGTATGCTCGCAGCGGGTAGCGCAGAATATCCATTTTTATTATTCATGTTAGCTGCGACGATAGCGCGAGGCATTCGCTATTACGGCCTCGCGTTACTAGTTTATTGGTTTGGCGAACGCGTTTTAGACTGGTGGCAGCAGCAAAGTCGACGAGCAGGGTGGTGGCTTCTTGCTATCGGCATCGTCGTCTACGGCAGCTATTTGCTCATTTAATCACTTGGTAATTCGGCACAAACCTTCTGCAATGCTGCTAAACCGTGTAAATCGGTTGGAAACAATGGCAAATAGGCACGTGGTAAATCGGCAAATGTGTTTTCAATCTCTTCTCGATAAATCGATTCTTGCTGACGGCGTTGAGCAAAGAAGTCACTATCAATTAAATCAGGTAAATTACGGTTAACCACCAAGCCTGCAATTGGTAGATGTTCAGATTTTAATGCCGCAACAGCACGTGTTGTTTCTAAAATCGGTAGTTTCTCTGGTGTTAACACAAACACTAACCCAGTTTGCTGTGGGTCAGTTAGTACATGCCGAATACGATGAAACAAACGCTGACGACCTAATAGTGTTTCGGTAATTTCCGCGGTGCGATCATCCATCGTTGCCGTTTCATGCTGGGTCGGGTCCGCCATTGGGTTGGTAATGTCTTTACCCGCTTTTGGTGACAGATGTTCCAGCACGCCTTCGAGTTGTTTGGCTTTCTGGCTTTGTTTCAATAGGCCTTGCGTCCATGCAGCCATAGCTTCAGGAAGGCTTAATAGTCGCAGGGTATGGCCGGTTGGCGCGGTATCGAAAATTATCACGTCGTAGTGTTCTGGTTCTTCATCAATAATACGCGCAATACGCTCTAATAATGCCGCTTCTTGGGCGCCCGGCGATTGTTGCGTTAAACGCATTTGCCGCTCAATTTCTGGAAACATGTCCGGTTTACTGAATCGCTTCATGGTGCGCATCACACGTTCAATATGTGCATCAACTTCGCGATCGGGATCGATCTCGAGCGCATCAACACCCGCAGCCACTCTAGCTTTAGAATCACCGATAGGTTGATCAAATGCATCGGCCAGGCTGTGCGCAGGATCGGTCGAGATAAGTAGTACCTTGCGTCCGAGTTCAGCTTGTTGCAGGGCGATGGCAGAGGAAATTGTCGTTTTCCCAACACCACCTTTACCACCGACAAAAATGAGTTTTTTGGTATTAAGCGAGAACATCAGGCCACCGTGAGATTAGAATAAAAAGCAGACTATCGAGATACGTTTGCCGCTGTTTAGCAACAACGAAAACCGTCAAGTGGAGAGTGTTCCATCCCCATTCTCAGATGCCATTCGTGAAACCGCTCTAACAATAGCGGCTGTAACTCAAGCGTATAATAAGAAGCGGGATTTGGAACGCCCATTAGTTCTGAAAAAACTAACAGCATAAATAAATCATCCTCATCCCGCTTAGCGCGAGCAATGGCTGAACGGTAGGGCGCGTTATACACATTGGTTGCGTACTCGTTAGCCTGTTTTAACCATTCAACAATTGCTCGTATTTTCATTATGTTTCCTTATTCAGCCGATTGCGTTGATTGACGTATTTCGCGACGAAGGCGCGTTAACGTACCTGCAGCTTCTAAGGCAATCCAAATCGCTGCAACAAGTACCACTAAATCTAAACCGAACAAGAACCAGTCTGACTTCTGATAGAAGCCCATGAGCTGAATAAGTAGGGCATAGATAGTCATCACCAACAAGAATAACAACGGTACCAAGGTCACGTACATCGGCCGCCCAAGTTTAACCAGCATTGTTGTGATGACTAATAGCGTTAAACCTGCTAGTAATTGATTGGTAGTACCGAATAACGGCCAAATCAGTAGACCACCGGCACCGTCGGCGCCGCCCGCGCCAAAAGCAAGCAACAGACATGAAGCAACAGCGAGTAGTGTTGCCGGTGCAGCTTTTTCCATCCACTTAATGTTGTAGATATTTCCCCACTCTTGGAAAATATACCGTTGTAGACGTAAACCGGTATCCATGGTGGTACCCGCAAACAGCACTGCCATGACGGTTAGCAATGTTTGTGATAACTCGACATCAAGCCCAATACCGTTATTTAAGATATTGGCACCGCCCTCAACGAAGGCAGATACGCCGCCTTGACCAAAGCTGTGATATACCGCTTGCCAGTCAGCTAAAGTCGCGAAACCCGCAGTCGCAGCAATGATGGTGGCGAGTGATAGCGAACCCTCGCCAATGGCACCAAAGTAACCAACAAAACGCGCATCAGTTTCTTTGTCCAATTGCTTTGAGGTTGTTCCAGATGCGACTAAGCCGTGGAAGCCAGAAATAGCACCGCAAGCGATAGTCACAAATAGGAGCGGTACTAAACTCGGTGTACCTTCCGGCGTGTTCGTATTAAATGCTGGGGCAACCAATTCAGGGCCACTGATTAGCACAGCGCCATAAACTAAAATCAGACCAATAAACAATTGCAGGCCGTTGATGTAATCACGTGGTTGCAACAGCATCCAAACTGGCAATAACGACGCAATAGCAGCGTATAGGAACAGGATAATAATCCATTGCGCGTTATCAGATACACCAAACACAGTTTCAGGTAATGTGATTGGGAACGAAGGTCCAGTGTAAATCAATGCATAGAGAGCGATAACACCAAGAATAGATACGGTACCAAGGTTCATCCATTTGCGGAAAATAAACTGACCGATGATTAAGGCGACAAAAATTGCACCCCAAACAGGCACAACTGAGCTTGGGAAGTTGATCAGTAACCCTGAAATGGCAGTCGCAAATACGGCATTGACCATAAGCAGTACAAGGAAAATGACGATCATAAACAAGCTTTGCGAACGCTTGCCAACCACATCACCCGTTAATGCTCCAATGGAACGAGCCTTATTTCGGTTCGATGCCCAAATCGCACCAGCGTCGTGCACGCCAGCAAAGAAGATGGTACCGAAGACGACCCACAAAAAGGCTGGGACCCAACCCCAGATAACGGCAATCGCAGGGCCTATGATAGGCGCTGCGCCCGCAACCGAGGTGAAGTGGTGTCCCCAAAGAACATATTTGTTGGTTGGAACAAAATCAACACCGTCCTCAAACTCATGAGCAGGCGTTCGGAAATTTGGATCAAGTTTGAAAATCTTTTCAGCTACAAATTTTGAATAAAACACATAGCCTAAAAACATCGCGCCTAATCCGAGTAGCATTAGCAGAATTGCATTCATGGCGTTACCCTTTTTAGTTTATTATTGGTACAACAATAACTGCGTTATGGTACTTCATGCATACTAACAACTGACATACGACCAAAGTCTAGCTTGTTACGTGCAACCTGCAATTAAGGATTATTCATGTTCAGTTGGTTTGAACGACGTCTTAAACCATTTCCAGATGGTAACCCCGAGCAACCGCCGAAAACCTTGGTGGCGTTTTGTTTGTATTACAGCAAAGGTGCGTGGCCCTTTATTCTCACCGCCGGCACGTTAATGATGCTTATTGCACTCACCGAAGTTTGGTTATTTAGTTTTATTGGCAACATTGTTGATTGGTTAGCGGAGCAAAATCGCGAAACTTTCGTGGAAGAGCAGTTTTGGGGTCTGACCGGAATGGCGATAGTTGTTCTAATTGGACTGCCGCTGTTAGTTATTCTGCATTCATTGATTACCTATCAAAGTCTGTTAGGCAATTATCCGATGAGAATCCGCTGGTTAGTTCACAAGTACCTTTTAAACCAATCGGTCACATTCTATCAGGACGAATTCGCTGGCCGCATTGCGACAAAAGTTATGCAGACCGCTTTGGCGGTGCGCGAGTGCGTCATTAAACTGTTTGATGTACTGAATTATGTGACCGTATATTTTATCGGTACCGTGGTGATTATCGGTGCCGCCGATTGGCGATTAGCGTTACCGTTAATTGCTTGGCTAGGTTTATACGTGGTGCTTTTGCGCTATTTCGTACCGCGCCTTGGCAAAGTGGCGGCAGATCAAGCTGATGCGCGCTCAGTGATGACGGGACGCATTGTCGACAGCTATACCAACATACAAACCGTTAAGTTGTTTTCGCATGCACAACGGGAATTGGCATTTGCAAAAGAAGGGATGAGCGATTTTTTAGGCACAGTGCACCGCCAAATGCGCCTTGTAACGAAGCTTTATACGTGCCTCTATCTGCTCAATTCACTCTTGCTATTCAGTGTTGGCTTTTTAGCGATTTACCTTTGGGTTGAAAGTTTGATTACAGTTGGCGCCATTGCCGTTGCACTGAGTTTAGTGTTGCGCTTGTGGGGTATGAGCCAGTGGATTATGTGGGAAATTTCGTCGCTGTTCGAAAATATCGGCACCGTTCAAGATGGCATTAAGACTGTCTCAGTGCCACAGGATATTCAAGATAAGCCAAATGCAATGCCACTTAAGGTTCAGCAAGGCGATATACATTTCGAACATCTTAATTTCTACTATAGCGAGGACAAACCGATATTACGTGACCTTGATCTCGCCATTAAAGCAGGTGAAAAAATTGGTTTGGTAGGCCGCTCAGGCGCTGGTAAATCGACGTTGGTTAACCTATTGCTACGATTTTATGAAGTTCGAGATGGGCGTATCACCATTGATGGTCAAGATATTTCAACAGTTACCCAAGAAAGTCTACGTCAGCACATTGGCATGGTGACACAGGATACGTCGTTATTACATCGATCGGTGCGGGGGAACATTGCATACGGACGCCCTGACGCAACACAAGAAATGATAGAGCAAGCCGCGCATCGAGCCGAAGCGGACGTATTTATTGCCGACTTAGAAGATTCACAGGGGCGACGAGGTTATGACGCGCATGTCGGCGAGCGTGGCGTAAAACTCTCGGGTGGGCAGCGTCAACGTATTGCGATTGCGCGAGTGATGTTGAAAGACGCACCAATTCTAATTCTTGATGAAGCAACATCAGCGCTCGATTCTGAAGTGGAAGCGGCGATACAAGAAAACCTATATCGCTTAATGGAAGGTAAAACGGTTATCGCGATTGCGCACCGTTTATCGACCATTGCTGCTATGGATCGATTAGTAGTGATGGATGAGGGAAGAATTGTAGAGCAAGGGAGCCACGAAGAATTACTGGCTCATGGCGGTTTGTATGCGCAGTTATGGGCGCGTCAATCGGGCGGTTTTCTTCCAGATTAATTAAAACCAAAATTTATTTTGTATTTGAGGGAATAAACACACTGCTTCATTCGTTTTATAGGTAAGCGACTATTTAATTAGGAACTCATATGTCTGAACGCTTGGCGCTGCTTAAACCATTGATAGCCGATGCTATGACACATGCCATGGCTATCCAGCAATGCGAGCAGCGTGCTGCCGATAGTGTGCAACAGGTGTTAGAAAGGGCGTTGACGGTTACCGATATGCCAACTGATAAACACCAGTTGAAAGCTTGGCTTTTGCGCGCCGTTCATAATGCGGCGATTGACGTCATTCGGCGTCAGCGCAAAGAGCAAGGCTTAGGGGGCGAAGATTATGAGCAGCAAGCGCCAACCATGATTGAGCCTGAACACCAGTTCGAAACTTGGCAGACCCAACAAATGGTAAGAATGGCGCTTCAGAAGTTACCGATTGAACAGCGCGAAATTATTGTCTTACGTGAAATTAATGGCTGTAGCTATGCCGATATAACCCAAATTATGCAGCTTGAACAAGGTACCGTTATGTCGCGGTTACATCGCGCCCGGCTAGCTTTAAAACAGGTGTTAGAGACGTTGCAACGAGGTGAAAAATGAGTGGTTTAACATGCGAACAGGCAGCAACGCTAATTTCTGGTTTCATGGATAATGAATTGACGCAACAGCAGCAGCAACAATTGCATCATCACCTAGCCGAGTGTGCGGGGTGTCAGAGCGAATTAAAAGAGTTACAAGGTATGCGAGAGCAACTGCGCAATGCGATACCGAAATTTGATGATGGGCAACTTCTGGCGAAATTCGACAAGGATAAGCCGAGTCGATGGGTGTTCATCGCGGGATGGGTTCTTGTATTAACCACGTTGTCGTTGCTCGCGATATATGGAATTTTTAGCTATTGGTCGGATGAATCGATACCGATGGCACTCAAACTCGTCACTAGCAGTTTAGGGCTTGGGTTTTTACTCTTGTTTGGAGCGGTGGCACGCCAACGATGGATTGCCGCTAAGAATGATCGGTACAAGAAGGTACAATTATGAAACACGTGCGAGTTGTGAGTAGTGACCATATTGCTGGGTTTAAAATTACCGAGCATCTGGGTTTAGTACGCGGGAATACCATTCGAGCGCGTCATCTTGGTCGAGATATTTTGGCTGCTTTTAGAAATATTGTCGGTGGTGAAATTCATGATTACACCAAACTACTTGGCGAGAGCCGCGAACAGGCTTTAGATAGAATGGTCGATGAAGCTCGAACACTAGGCGCCGACGCAGTGATTGATGTGCGTTTCAGTACTTCAATGCTTGCGCATGGTGCAGCAGAATTATTAGCCTATGGTACTGCGGTTAAGTTAACTCAAGCGAAATCATAAAGTTAAAAATACAGACCAAAATTTACACTGGCTTTACCGTAAATTTACGGTGCAAATAGCAAGTTTTGCTTAGACTCAATGCTGCATTGAGGGCAAAATTGCCATTTTCTTATTTGATTGTAAATTAGGTGGAAATAGCCATGCGCAAATTATTGTTGCTCCTTATCTTCGGCGGCGTTGCGTTTCAGTACTATAACCGCGACCAGCAAATTGATATGACCCCAAACGTGAACTTAAACGATTGGGCGGTGAAATTAACGCAGTTATCTTCCAATAATAAAAAAGATTCAGAAAAGTTGGTTTGCCCGAATGGTCATTATGTAAGTGTGAATTACGACTTATCTGAAGCAACATGCCGTCAACGTACGCAATTATAAATCTTCGTTAGAAATACCCGAATCAAGCGTTGTAAATCGACTGCTTCTCAGGTTAAATGAAGGCTATTGAAAATAATAATTACAATGCAGTTTAGCTAAGTAGACAGCGGTTCAATGCTTAAAATATTCTCTCGTTTTCGCTCAGTATGGATGGCGGAACTCGTTCGCCGCCATGAATTACAAAATGGCTTTCAACGCGCCGATGCCATCGAACAACAAGCTCGCCAGTTGCCAACAATGGAACAGCGCGTATTCAAACGTGCTGAGTTATTAGCAGCTCGGCTTGGACTCGTTCATCAACTCCGCGTTTGGGATCATTTTCGGCGCCTCATTGCTATTCTTCTCAGTGTTTTCGCCATTATGGGTGCCATTGCGATTGTTCGCGGCACTTTAAGCGTTACGCAACCGATATCGTTAAGTTATGCCTTGATGATGCTACTTGGCTTACACATCATCTTGTTTGTTCTATGGTGCTTCTCGCTCATTATCAAAGATAGTTTTGGTTGGGTTGGGCGAATTTCATTGTGGGGGTTAGAGCATATCGGCCAACGCCAGTATAACCAACAATTCAATAATACCTTACTCACCATCGCCAATCAGTACGGTTTGACTAAACCGGCAGGTGCCGCGCTAACGCACGGTTATTGGACATTATTTATGCTGGCAGTATGGTTTGTATTATTCTTCCACTTGAGCACTAGCGCGTACGCTTTTACTTGGGCAACGACCATTTGGCCAGCCGAAACACTACAGAGCTGGGTGAGTGTTATTGGTTTAATTCCCAGTTTATTTGGTGTTGAGGCACCTTCGGTTGCAGCACTTTGGGATCAGCCTCGTGAAAGCGCGCAGCTTGAAGCCGGACGTTGGTTACTTAGCTGCGTTATCATTTACGGTGTTGCTTGGCGATTGATATTTTTGATTGGTTCTATCAGCGTCTTAATTTCGCGAATTCGCAAAATGACGATTGATTTGACGCTACCTGGCTACGCGCCAATTATTCGCAAGTTAACGGTATCAGCGGCAACCGAATTAGTTGATGCTGATAGTGATGTTTCAGGAATTGATACAGCACAGTGGCGGACGCCGAAGCCTGGTCACGGCGAACTCGTAATAAGCCTCGATCATGAGGCCGATTCGACTTGGTTGAAACAGCATCAACAAGAAAACTGGTATGCCGGAGTGATTGCCCGAAGTGACGACAAACAACGGTTGCTAGCTCGCTTGGATGAGCATCCAGTAGGTCACTTAACCGTGCGTTTAAATGCCCAGTTAACCCCCGACAGAGCTGCAATGCGCTTTTTGACGCTGCTTCAGCAATATTGTTTAAACGTTGAAGCCACTTTAGTGATTCCTGAGAACACCGATGAAAAACGTATTATTCATTGGCAAGAGTGCTTAACTGAGGAGGGCGTGAAATGGAAGCAGTAAACGCACTCATGTTGGCTGTTGTTGGCCATACCAACACAGGTAAGACATCCTTAATGCGAACATTGTTGCATGACAGCCAGTTCGGTGAGGTCGACTCGCGACCAAGCACAACACGTGAAGTCACTAGCATTGATGTTGACGCCGATGGCCAAATACTACTTCGGTTATTCGATACGCCAGGGTTAGAGGCCGGGTCTGACTTATATGAACATTTGGTAAAAAGCGAATCGAGTTTTCGTCACGATGGACCAGCGCAGGTGCGTCACTTTTTGAACACGATGGCGGCGGCTCATGAGTTTGAACAAGAATCAAAGGTACTGCGTCAATTATTAAAATGTCACGCGGCCTTGTACGTTATCGACGTGCGTGATCCGGTGTTACCCAAGTATCAGGACGAGTTAAGCGTTCTTGCGCGCTGTGGCAAACCGATATTACCAATTCTCAATTTCACTGCAAAAAAACCAAATAATGTAAATGAATGGAAGTTAGCTCTCACCAAAGTTAACTTGCATGCGCATATTGAGTTCGATGCAGTGAGTCCACCGGAAGGTGGCGAAGCCATTTTATTCAACCGGCTAAGCGCGATAGTACCTGGGTTCCAGCACCAATTAGAGCAATTGGCTGAGTATCGCACTCAACAACGTGCACATCGTCTAAACACGGGTTTAACTCAAATAGCCGAATTACTGGTTGATGTCGCAGCATTTCATGAGCACGTTAAAGCGGATGTTGACGATGCCCAACTGAAACCAATTGTTGAGCAGATGCAAAACTTGGTAAAACGACGCGAGCGTAATTGTGTGACAGAAATGCTTGCGCTATATGCGTTTCGTTTAGAACATGTTCGCTTGCAGCAGTTGCGCCTCACTGACGGTACTTGGAAAGATGACCTATTTGAGTTAGAAACACTCAAGGAATTTGGCATAAAGACCAGTGTCGGGGTCGGTAGCGGTGCGGCGATTGGTGCCGGTATTGATTTAATGGTTGGTGGTATGAGCTTAGGCGCCGGTACCGCGGTTGGTGCCGCAATTGGTGGTATTTGGCAAGGTTGGAATCACTACGGGAAGAAATTGCTTGGCCACTTTAAGGGTGAGCGTGAACTCATTGTTGATGATGAGATTTTAAAGTTACTAACATTGCGGCAATTAAATTTGCTACAACAATTGGCGACCCGAGGACATGGTTCGCAGGATTTATTATTAGTGACGCAATCGTCAAAATTACGAGAACAGTTTTTGCGAGCCTTGTCGGGGAGGTTGAAATTAGCGCGCCGACATCCTCAATGGTCGAGCTTAAATCAGCGTAGTTTTGTGCGAGATGCGCAACGTCAGGAATGTGTGCGCGACGTAACTGAGCTCTGCCGCGGTTTCTGGAGTCATGCGAATTAGCCGTTATGGGTAGCTGATTACCTACACTTAGCTGCATAAAGTTCCGACAAACTTAGCTATACTGTCATTAAATAAAGGATGTTACGCAGTCATTCAAAAACCAGCTTAAGGATATGCGGTGGGTCAAACTGCTACGGACATTTCAGGAAAATATCGTACGCTGATACGCAGAGTCGTGTGGGGTATTTTGCTGACTGGCATTGTTGCAAGTTTGGCGACACTACTTCCTCTTTCGTTTTACATTTCTCAGTCGCAAGAACGCACCGGCTTAGCTTATGCATCAGCTCAAGCAATGTCGGTGCAAAAGCAACTTCAGCATTACCAATCAATTGCGAAACAGTTTGCCAGTCGTACCCAAATTAGGAAGGCTTTGATTGCCTACTCTGCTGGCGAGTTAGATATCGCCCAACTGGTGCAAGAAACTCGCGATCGCATTACCGATGCTGCCGCCTTTATCCCGAATCTAGTTGCCGGCGTGAGAGTGACTAACAGCGGAGAAATTGTGGCCCAATACGATGGCCCCGCAAGTTCATTACTCGATGCAAAATTGAATCTCGATTGGCAACAATTAAGACCGTACGGCATGCATTATGTGACGGTTGATGATGACCTCTTTATTTCAGCAGCAGCACCTATCGTTGACGAAGACAAACGCACCATTGGTATCGATATTCTACTTTTTGGGCCAACCGAAATTCTTGATATTGTGCGAGAGCTAAATACCTTCGGGCAGAGCACAAACTTCCGTCTTGTTAACTCCCGCGAGCGTTTATATATCGAGTTTGATCAAGTTTCCAATCAACTGAAACAACGTGAATTTGGTTCTAACGAGTCATTTTATATTGCGGCGTACGGTAATGTTCCGTTTGTCTATCGCGATACCTCGAAAGAAGCCCCGCGACTACATTACTTTATTCCTTTCAGCGATTCGGCGTGGGGGCTGGTGGTGATTCATGCTGAAACTTCAGTTTTTGGTGCGTTAGTTACCGAGTTTGCATCAGTCGCTCTGGTTATACTTATTGCGGTAACTATCGGAGCTTGGTGGCTGCACAAATATTCGCAACCAATCATTCGGGCGCAACTGGCGCAACATCGACAACTTCGTGAATCGAATCGCAAGTTAAAACTAGCAAATACGGTGTTTGAAAAAGCGCAAGAAGCCATTGTGATTACTGATAACTCGTTAATCATATTGCGAGCTAATAAGGCCTTTGTGCAGTTGTTTAATATTGAAGTTGATAAGATAAAAAACACCTGTTTATTGGCGTTTATCGATGACGGTCGTATGACCAATGAGATTCAACGACAAGTGCGGCGCCATATTCAGAAAAATGATAGCTGGCAAGGGGAGGTCTGGTATAAAAAGCCAGGCGGTCAGTCGTTTCCTGCGTTGCAAACCATCACCCCCGTTCGCAATAATGATGGCCGGGCGCTTCAGTTGATTCATATTTTTAACGATATTTCGGCAGAAAAACACGCCCAAGAGCGTCTTCAGCAGTTGGCTTTGACTGACACGCTCACTCATTTACCCAATCGTTTTGCGGTGTTACAACATCTCGATGATGCTATTAAGCGAACCAATCTATCGAAACAATCCTGCGCGTTGCTGTTTTTTGATTTAGACTTCTTTAAACCTGTGAATGACACACACGGTCACGATGTTGGTGACGCATTGTTACAGGCAATAGGTCCGCGTGTTCGCGAGTGTTTGCGTTCGTCGGATATTGTTGGACGTTTAGGTGGTGATGAATTCGTTATTTTAATCGAGAACATACAACAGCGAAGCGATATCGAGAAAATTGCTGGTGAAGTCATTGTGGCGTTACAAAAGCCATTTCGTATCGGTACGTTGACTTTACAGATTGGCGCCTCGATGGGTGTTGCGTTGTACCCCGACCATGCGGATACGCCGAAGCAGTTACTGAAAATTGCTGATGCCGCCATGTATAAAGCAAAAGAGGGGGGACGTAACCAATTTTGCTTCGCGGAGTAGAGAAAATTAATTGGTCGGCGTGACTGGATTTGAACCAGCGACCCCTGACACCCCATGACAGTGCGCTACCAAGCTGCGCTACACGCCGACCGAGTTGGCTATATTACCGATAACCATCAAATAGGCAAGTAGCCAGCGCACCAACTGATGCTTTATTAGTCAACCACGGTAGATTGTTGCTCTTGACTGAAGCGTTTTAGTCTACGAATACCGTCAACCAAAACTGGGGTTGCGGGCGATACACCAGGTAATAGCTTCTGTTCTTGATTATCAAACGTACGAATACTTGCGTCGGCTTGGATTATCGATGTCATTTCTTCATCATAAACGACGAGATCGTGACCGAAACTAGTCATGACGGGGAGTCGTCGTTGCTCCGCCGACAAATCGATACCAATCGAATACGCATCAGCTTCATCAACGCAATTAATGTAGCGCGCCAAAATAGTCGGCATGATATCGGTAAGCAATACCAAAGGCTGCGGCTTCAAAGAAATGCCGACGGTGTACAATAACGGTACTTGCATGGCAGTTATTGACAGCGCTTCTTTACCCGCGGGTTGTTGCGGTTGAATACCTACGACAACAACTTGCGTTTGCTGATCGATTTGTCGACGCAATATGCGTTTCATCTCGGTTGTCATGGTGTCAGCAGTAGCGAGGCCGATAAAGGCCGAAGGTTCTGGTAAATTAAACGCGGTAAATTCGTTGAGTGCACCTGGAAGCGACGATGTTTGCAATTGGTTTTGCAGTGCCACCTCGACACGGTAGTCGCGTAATGTTGAAAAATAGACCGGTTGCTTATTGGCGTGCTCTATTGGTGCCTGATAAAGATCGGGCAGGGCGTACATAAGTTCAAACAGGCCGCTGGTGCTATTGCGATGACCGAGTACAGGACTTTCATATTGTGTCAATTCTGGGAATTCGTGCAGCAATGCTGTCACTGTCGTTGTATCAAGTTGATTCAACGCAATCACGAGCGTATTCGGAGCTTCGGGCACGCGCGCGCATTGCAGGGCGCGGCTTGGATAAGCCAGGTTAACTGCGGTGCCTTGACGAATGAGGTTTTCAGTTGCTTCAAGACGCTGTTCAACCAATAACCCGTGTTTGCTCATCAAGGTTTTGGCTGTGGTTGGATAACTTAACGGAAACATGTCGTCTTGCTTGGTAATCGGGGTGTAGAACACCGCATCAGCCCAGATGTGAATGCTATGACTGGCTAAAAAGCACAAGACGAAAACTGCACTAAATGCGTTACCCCAGTGTTTTTGTTGTAGTTGGTCAAGTCGTTTCCACGCAATATTGGCTAGGCCTAGCTCGAAAATTAACAGAACGACGAAGATGAGTAGCATACCCAATAAAATCAAAAAACTAGCCCCGGCGAATGCCGTTTCTGCATCGGTAGCCAATTGGGATAATGAATACGTGTTTAAATGATAGCCGTATTGACGGTAAAACAGCGCGTCTGCAACGAGTGCGATGAGGCCAAATGAGGCCACTAACGTTGCGATACCGCGGAGTATTCGGGTATATGGAATAAGTAGGCAAAAAGGAAAAATGAGAATAATAAATACAATGAACGGCAAAAAGGCAAAATGCCCAAGCCAATTCATGATGAGATAAAGTACACCCAGCGCGCTACCAGGTGCTTCCGTTGCCTCGATGTAGAGTGTGCCTATCGCTAATACAAGTAAGATATTGAAAAACGTAAACCAGTGGCCCCAGCTAATTAATCGAGCAATTTTGTCGCGACGTTGTTTACGTTGTTTCATGCGGTGACTGAACCTTTATGCTTGTTTTTCCATCGATTGTAGCAGTACTTTGCCAAATTGTTCAGCAACCTTGTACGCATCTTCTGATTTATAGCTGGCATTAATGATATTTGAAACGGCATTGCCGAGCGTCATCAAGGCTAAATCGGTTGGTGCTTTGTGTTGATTCAAGACATCAATCACAGCATCAAGTAGTTGTTGTTGGGTTTTTACATCGTATTTCGAAACAATCGGCATGGTTTTAAATCTCAACATGTTAAACTAGCACACATAGTATCACAGGGAATCACAGAGGACACCGAGATAACATGCAAGCTGATGTGAAACATAGCATTATCCATCAATTCTATACCAATGACGGGCAGATTGGTCTGCGGGTGGCACCGACAACACTGGCAATTAATGACGAAGTTGGTCTGTTGTTGAGTGAGTTAACTGAAGTCTATAACGCGAAACCAAGCAAAGGTTATGCGCGCTTTATTGACCCCGTCAACGATGATGCCGAAGAACATCAAATAAGTGAGTTTCCTGATAAATTGAAAGCTTGGCGGAAGGGTGAAGACGAATTTGTTGGCTTTTCGCAGCAGGCGGCAAAGATTCTTCATCAACAACTGCAGCACTATGGCATTTTAGAAGATGGTTTTTTGGTAATCGCAAGCTACACCGAGCTGGGCCAGGATTATTTAGTCGTCGCATTCCTGCCGAGTAAAGATGGTGTTTCCATTGCCCCGGATTTGTCAGTGGATCGTTCATCACAGCTTGATATTAATAAGGTTCAATTAGCAGCCACGATTAACCTGACTGAGTGGCAAGAAGAGCCAGAATCAGCGACGTATATCTCATTTATTAAAGGCCGGGTTGGGCGCAAAGTCTCTGATTTCTTCCTAGATTTTTTAGGATGTGCGGAAGGTTTAAACGCGAAAAAGCAATCACAACAGTTAGTTGAAAGCCTGCACGACTATGTGAAAGCTTCTGAGATTCCTACCGAACAGGCCAATACATTGCGTAAATCGGTGTATGATATCTGTGACAATTCATGGAAAAGTAACGAACCGGTGCGCGTCAAAGACTTATCGGAGCAGTTACAACAGGCTGTACCAGCGGAGCGAAGTTTTGCAGATTTCACCGCTGAGCAAGCACAACCGTTACCAGAAGAAATTCGAGCAGATAGAAGTACACTGCGTAAACTGGTGAAGTTTCAAGGACAAGGTGGTGGCTTGAGTGTTGGCTTTGACCAAGAGTTACTTGGTGCTCGAGTAGAATATGATGCGCATTCGGATAAATTAACGATTCACGGCACGCCACCGAATTTGCGTGACCAATTACGCCGTTATTTTGGCATTGATAGTTAAACTCGAGCAGGACAGAACGAAAAACGCCGACCTAAAAGTCGGCGTTTTAAATGGTGCGTGCGGCGTGTTATTTACTTACCTTGCACCGGAATAATGTTGGTTGCATGAAGACCTTTTGGACCTTCCTCGAGTTGAAACTCAACATCTTGTCCAGCTTTCAGCGTGCGATAGCCTTCCATATCAATCGTTGAGTAATGCGCAAAAATATCGCCTTCGCGATCTTCTGCCTCGATAAAGCCAAAACCCTTGGAATTATTGAACCATTTCACTTTACCGGTTGCCATACTTCTACTTCCTTTATTCTGCATTTAAAATTTAGTTATTGTTAGAATGGTTGCTAACCAACCGACATGTTCGAAACACTTGAAATGTCGCTTTGTTAACACCATGTTTTACTCTAGGTGAGTTCTGGTGATAGTCAAGCCGTTTTTTGATTGTTTTGTGAACAAATTGAGTCGGAAGGTGGGTATTTTTCACCGAACTTACAAATTTTTAAGCCATTTGCGCAAATAGCTACTATATATAAAGAAAGGGTCATCCATGGGTATGGCAGATCATCACCAACAAGGCAGCGAACGCGTTGCAGAAAAGCAAAAGTTACAGCCGCCACCGATGTATAAGGTGATATTAAATAATGACGACTACACCCCGATGGATTTTGTCGTTGAAGTATTGATTAAGTTTTTTCGAATGGATCAAGAGCGGGCAACCGATACGATGTTGACCATTCATTATAAAGGACGTGCCATTTGTGGCGTCTATTCTGCAGAAATTGCGGAAACCAAAGTAGTACAAGTGAACCAGTATGCCCGTGAGCACCAACATCCGTTGTTGTGCTCAATGGAAAAAGCCTGAGGCTTGCAAGCTGTACACTGAGCCTTTTAAGGAGTAGCTCATGTTAAATAAAGCGCTAGAAATTACATTAAATGATGCGTTTCGGTTAGCCCGAGACCACCGTCACGAGTTAATGACGGTAGAGCATCTCCTATTAGCGTTGCTGGATAATCCAGAAGCTGCGCAAGCTTTGCGTGCATGTGGGCTAGAGTTCACTCAGTTAAAGCAAGAATTATTGAGCTACGTTGACCGCAGTACACCGAGTTTCGATGATGAGAGTGCTGACACGGATACGCAACCGACGCTGGGTTTTCAGCGTGTATTGCAACGTGCCGTATTCCACGTTCAATCTTCAGGTAACAGCGAAGTAACCGGCGCTAATGTGTTGGTGGCGATTTTCGGTGAACAAGAATCCCATGCGGTGTATTTATTAAATAAACACGATATTACACGGCTTGATGTGGTTCATTATTTATCGCACGGGATGACGAAAATTGATGATGAATCATCGCAAACCGATAGTAGCGATGCCGAGACAATTGAAGCACAAGCCGAAGAACAGCAGAGCTTTCTGAAACGTTTCTGTACGAATTTAAATGCGCGCGCTCGCGAGGGTAAAATTGATCCATTAATCGGCCGCGATTTTGAGTTGGAGCGTTGCATTCAGGTACTCTGTCGTCGCCGCAAGAACAACCCGCTATTGGTAGGCGAAGCTGGGGTAGGTAAAACTGCAATTGCGGAAGGTTTAGCACATCGAATTGTGACGGATGATGTGCCAGAGGTAATGCATAACGCCGTCATTTATTCGTTAGATATGGGCGGTTTATTAGCGGGCACGAAGTATCGAGGCGACTTTGAGAAGCGCTTTAAACAATTATTAAAAGAGCTTGCCGAACAACCTGATGCTATTTTATTTATTGATGAAATTCACACGATTATCGGTGCGGGTGCCGCCAGCGGTGGGGTATTAGATGCTTCTAACCTACTGAAACCGCTGTTGAGTAGCGGTGAACTTAAATGCATTGGTTCGACCACATACACTGAATATAAAAATATTTTTGAGAAAGATCGCGCGTTGGTGCGCCGTTTTCAAAAGATTGATGTCGCAGAGCCTTCGGTTGACGATACCACGCGAATTCTACAGGGGTTAAAAGAACGCTATGAGGAACATCATGGCATTCGATATACCCAGCCAGCAATTCGGGCAGCAGCGGAGCTATCGGCGCGCTACATCAACGAGCGTCATTTGCCAGACAAAGCGATTGATGTACTGGATGAAGCCGGCGCCAGTCAGCGATTATTGCCGCCATCGAAACGCAAAAAAACCATTGGTGTGCAAGATATTGAAAGTATTATTGCAAAAATTGCCCGTATTCCAGAACAATCGGTATCGCGCAGCGATCAGCAGATTTTGAAAAATCTCGACCGTAATTTGAAACTCGTGGTGTTTGGACAAGATCAAGCCATTGATCAACTGACGGCTGCAATTCGGTTATCGCGTTCAGGATTAGGGCAAGAACATAAGCCAATCGGCTCGTTTCTATTTGCTGGCCCTACCGGGGTTGGCAAAACTGAAATAACCCAGCAGCTAGCAAAGGTATTGGGTATCGAATTTGTTCGGTTTGATATGTCGGAATACATGGAACGCCATGCCGTGAGCCGTTTGATTGGTGCACCGCCAGGCTACGTGGGTTTTGAACAGGGTGGTTTATTAACCGATGCGGTGATCAAACATCCGCATTGCGTGTTGCTGTTAGATGAAATCGAGAAAGCACATAGCGACATTTATAATATTCTGTTGCAAGTAATGGATCACGGAACATTGACCGATAATAACGGCCGCAAAGCTGATTTTAGAAATGTGATTGTGGTGATGACAACCAACGCTGGCGTGCAAGAAACAGTGCGTCAGTCAATTGGTTTTCAACAGCAAGATCATGCGCCTGATGCAATGGTTGAGATTAATCGGACATTCTCACCGGAATTTCGTAATCGCTTAGACGGCATCGTCTGGTTCAATCACTTGAATCAAGAAGTGATAGAGCAGGTGGTTGATAAGTTTATTTGCGAGCTTCAAGCGCAGTTGGATAAGAAACATGTGTCGCTTGAACTTGAGCCGGCCGCGATTCGCTGGTTAGCCGAAAAAGGTTACGATAAAGCGATGGGGGCACGACCAATGGCGCGAGTGATTCAAGAGCATCTAAAAAAACCATTAGCGAACGAAATTTTGTTTGGAAAACTCGCTCATGGTGGTGCGGTTACCGTGTCCGTTGCGAAAGGTCAGTTAGAACTTAAAATTGAAGAGCGGGAGGCGCGCGGTTCAACCACTGATTGAACCGCGAGTGGCCTGAATTAACGGGCGCGGAAGACGATACGGCCTTTGGTTAGGTCGTAAGGAGTAAGCTGCACCGTGACAGTGTCACCGGTTAAAATGCGAATGTAGTGCTTGCGCATTTTGCCAGAAATATGAGCGGTCACCACGTGGCCGTTCTCTAGCTCAACACGAAACATTGTATTCGGCAGGGTTTCTAATACCGTGCCTTGCATTTCAATACTGTCTTCTTTTGCCATTCAAGTCCTCGATAAATTTTCTAATGATGCGATGAAGTCGCAAATTTTATTAAATTGCTAACGTAATAAGGCTTACGCCGCGAAAAGTGGCAGAATTTTAGCCGTTTTTAATGACAATTGCCACTGCTTATCTTGATTGTTCAAGCTTTTAGACGGGTCGGTGTCCAGAAATTTGTACGCAATGTACTCTTTTGTGTGCGTAATTTACGCAAATAATGCTGCCGCGAAATATCTTGGGCGCCAAGGCTTGTCGTGTGCTCATTGCGAATTTGGGCGTCAATCAATTGACCGCCGGCGGCGAAGAACTCGTGAGCGAAAACGAGCAGCGCCGTTTTGCTGGCGTTGGTTTGAGTGTGAAACATACTCTCAGCGCAAAAGATATTACCAACACTCATACCATATAGCCCGCCAACTAACTGACTTTCGTGCCATACTTCCACCGAATGAGCGTGGCCCAATTGATGCAGCCTAGTATAGGCTAATTGCATTTCGGGGTGTATCCAAACGCCTCGGTTTGCGCGTTCGTGAACATTCGCGCAGGCTTGTATGACTTCGTTGAAGGCGTAGTTCAACGTTACTTGGAATGACGTTCGTTTTAAAAAACGTTGCATAGAACGGCTTACATGAAGACTTTCGGCGGTAAAAACCGTGCGTGGGTCAGGACTCCACCATAAAATCGGGTCTTCCGCGCTATACCAAGGGAAGATACCGTGTTTATAGGCTTCAATAAGACGTTCTGGTGACAAATCGCCACCGAATGCGAGTAGGCCATCGGGGTCGCGTAAAGCGAACTCTGGCGATGGAAACCAGACCGAATTGGTCGTAAGTTCAAACAACACCAGAGTTCTCTCTTTTCCCTAGGCGGTTAACCAAGGCCCTAAGCTTTGGTTAATCCATCAAGGTAGCGTTCGGCATCGAGGGCAGCCATACAGCCGGTACCTGCCGAGGTAATTGCCTGACGATAGATATGATCCATCACGTCGCCGGCAGCAAATACGCCAGGAACGCTGGTTGCTGTTGCATTACCGTGCAATCCTGATTTCACCACAATGTAACCATCGTGCATCTCAAGTTGATCGGCAAAAATACCCGTGTTCGGCTGGTGGCCAATGGCAATAAAGCAACCCATCACGTCGAGTTCAGACAGTGCGCCATCTTGTGTATCTTTAATACGTACACCGGTTACGCCAGCATCGTCACCTAACACTTCGTCCAAAGTTTTATTGAGATGCAAGGTGACGTTGCCATTAGAGGCTTTGTCCATTAGTCGGTCGACTAAGATCTTTTCAGCACGGAAGGTATCACGGCGATGAATCACGTGAACTTCACTGGCAATGTTGGCTAAGTATAGTGCTTCTTCAACGGCTGTATTACCACCGCCAACGACAGCTACTTTTTGATTGCGATAGAAGAAACCATCACAGGTTGCGCAGGCAGAAACACCGCGACCCATAAATGCTTCTTCAGAGTCTAATCCAAGATATTTCGCAGAAGCACCGGTTGCAATAATCACGGCATCGGCTGTGTATTCGCCTGAATCACCAAACAATTTTAATGGTTTGCTTGAAAAATCAACGCGATTGATATGATCAAAAATCATTTCTGTATTAAATTTTTCGGCGTGTTGTTGCATACGAACCATCAGATCAGGGCCAGTAAGACCTTCTGGATCGCCCGGCCAGTTTTCGACATCCGTTGTGGTGGTCAACTGACCGCCTTGCTGCATACCGGTGACTAATACAGGATTTAAGTTTGCGCGTGCCGCATAGACAGCTGCGGTGTAACCCGCTGGGCCTGAACCGAGGATCAGCAGGCGGCAATGTTTGGCTTCAGCCATAAGTTTGGTACTCCGTTGTTCTTTATTTTTTGGCTAGATACTTGACACTATGGGGGTGATTGTAGGGATTACAAGCCCTTGAAACAAGAGACCCGCGGTGGAAATCCACGGCGGGTCTTGTCAAGCTATCGCTCCGGCACAAAAGCCAAGAACGGTTTACGCTTTGATAGCTTCCGCAGGGTCTTGATAATCAAGGCCAAGCTGTGCACCTAAATCGTCGTGAACTGCTTTGTAAGTGATTTTACCTTTATGCATGTTCAAGCCATTTAATAAATGCGGGTCGTCTGCCATCGCCTTCAAACCTTTGTTCGCTAACGCCAAGCCAAATGGCAAGGTGGCGTTGTTCAGTGCGATAGTTGAAGTACGCGCAACACCACCTGGCATGTTCGCTACACAGTAGTGAATAACATCTTCAACAACGTAGGTTGGGTCTTGGTGTGTGGTTGCTTTTGATGTTTCAAAACAGCCACCTTGGTCAATTGCGACGTCAACAACAACAGAACCAGGTTTCATGTTCTGTAGGTGTTCGCGAGTTAATAATTTCGGTGCTGCAGCGCCAGGAATTAGAACCGCACCGATGACTAAATCAGCTTCACGAGAGAACACATCAATAGCATCAACAGTTGAATAGATAGTTTTCACGCGACCACCGAAGATATCGTCTAACTGACGTAAGCGCGGCAACGAACGGTCGAGAATGGTGACATCTGCGCCCATACCAACAGCCATTTTCGCTGCCTGAGTACCAACCACGCCACCACCGATGACGAGTACCTTCGCAGGCGCTACACCTGGGACGCCACCCAATAAGGTGCCGCTACCGCCATTCGCTTTCTCTAAATGGTGAGCACCGGCTTGAATCGACATACGGCCAGCCACTTCACTCATTGGTGCTAATAACGGCAAACCGCCGTTGCGATCGGTTACTGTTTCGTAGGCAATAGCGGTTACACCAGCTTTTGCTAACAATTCAGTTTGCACTGGGTCTGGCGCAAGGTGCAGGTAAGTATAAAGAATTTGGCCTTCACGCAATTGTTCACACTCGTGTGGCTGTGGCTCTTTTACCTTGATGATCATTTCTGCTTTAGCAAAAATCTCTTTGGCGTCGGCAACAATTGTCGCACCAGCTTGCTCGTAATCTTCGTTGGTGAAACCAATTGCTAAACCGCCGTTTTGCTCAACCATCACTTGATGACCATGGGCAACATATTCGCGAACTGCCGCAGGGGTTAATCCAATACGATACTCGTGGTTTTTAATCTCTTTAGGTACACCAATTAGCATGGTTGTGCGTCTCCGATAATGACTTGTCGTTAAGTTTGTTACATAGCTTTATGATAGCTACTTATTTCGGCGGCAATTATAGATGATTAGGTAGGTGTGTTTCGTACTTTTTTTATGTCGATTTATAGGCTATAAATAGGTATGGAATATATAAAATAGAGAAAAACAATGTTTAATGCCGAAGATCCAGTGGAAATAACTATCGATAGAATTGATCGGAAGATTTTGCGTATTCTGCAAGACGATGGGCGCATCAGCAACGTTAATCTTGCTCAGCGCGTTGGTCTTAGTCCTACCGCCTGTAACGAGCGTGTACGCAAGCTTGAACGGGAAGGGGTGATTGATAGTTATCATGCCCGTATCAATCCCGCTAAACTCGGCGCAAACTTAATGGTGTTTGTAGAAATAACACTGACACGAACATCGTCCGATGCCTTCGCTGAATTTAGTGAAGCCGTGCGCAAAACACCTGAAATTCTCGAGTGTCACCTTGTAGCCGGCGATTTTGATTTTTTGATTAAAGCGCGCGTGCCAGACATGCCGGCGTATCGTAAGCTGTTGGGCGAAACCATCTTAACCATGCCTGGCGTGAATGAATCACGTACTTATGTGGTGATGGAAGAAGTAAAAGACGATAATAAAGTGCTCATTAAAGGTTAAGAAAAGGCAGGATAAATAGCTGAATAACGTGGTCAAGCAAGTTACAATAGCTTCAATAAGAAATTCAGAATAATAAGAATATGAAGCTCAGAACAAAAGGACGACAGAACCCTATGGTAAGTCAATCAGTGAGCTGGAGTGGTATATGAGCGGTGTACAACGCGTTTTAGAAGTTGGGCTCTTACTCTGCGGCGCTTTTGCTATCTTTCTATTTCTAGCATTAGCGAGCTTTAATCCAGCAGACCCCAGTTGGTCACAAACAAGCTATGAAGGGAATATTCATAATGCTGCCGGCGCTATTGGCGCATGGTTCGCTGACGCTTTGCTGTTTGCGTTTGGCTTTGTCGCGTATTTAATTCCATTTGGTTTGGCCTCACTGGGCTATATGATGTTTCGCCAGCCGCACAAATTGCTCGAGCTTGATTATTTAGCCGTTGGTTTGCGGTTAATTGGCTTGGTTCTTACCTTAGTAGGCGCATCAGCGCTGGCTGCTCTTAATTTCAGTGATATTTATTCATTTTCAGCCGGTGGAGTAGTTGGTGATGTGATCAGTTCGTCACTATTGCCATACTTTAATCTTATTGGCACCACGCTGTTGTTATTAACCTTTTTATGCACCGGTTTAACTTTAGTTACAGGTATTTCGTGGATTTGGTTAGCGGATAAGTTGGGTGAAGTAACCATCACCGGAACGGTCGGTTTAGTTGGATTAGTAAAGAAACTCGTAAACAAAGCACAAAGTTACGAGCGTCCTGTGAAAGCTGACAAACCGAAATCTCCCGAGAAATTATCGCCGAGTCAGAAAACACTGCCGGCAACAACAATTCGGCAAGAGCCTGAGCTTGATTTAGATTTGACGTTGTCGGCGCTTGATGATGACGAACCATTTCCTGGCGAACAAATAACCGATGATTTCAAATCAGCCAAAGAGGCACCGAATAAGTCTGACGATGCTCGCTTTAAACCAAAGCCTAAGCAGCCGCCAGCTACTGAGAATGCAGGAACCGATGACGACGATAACGAAGCCCCCGTTTTAAGCGTCGATCCGTTGCCATCGATTGAATTACTTGATCGGCCGAATAAGACGGGTAATCCGTTAACACCGGACGAATTACAACAGATTAGCCAAACCGTTGAGGCGGTATTGCAAGACTTTGGCGTCGAAGTAAAGGTTGCTAACGTGCAACCTGGCCCGGTAATCACTCGCTTTGAACTTGATTTGGCACCCGGTGTTAAGGTTTCAAAAATTTCAAACCTTGATAAAGATATCGCACGTTCGCTAAGTGCCATTTCGGTGCGCGTAGTGGAAGTGATTCCTGGTAAATCATATGTTGGCTTGGAATTGCCGAATAAATCTCGTGAAACGGTATTTTTTAGTGAAGTCATTGCCTGTGATGCATTCCAGCAAAGTCAATCGCCATTAACCATGGTGCTTGGTAAAGGTATTTCCGGTGCGCCCGTGGTAGTCGATCTCGCTAAGATGCCGCATCTTTTGGTCGCAGGTACCACTGGCTCGGGTAAATCAGTGGGTGTTAACGTTATGATTCTCAGCTTGCTATATAAGAGCTCGCCAGAGGATGTGCGTTTAATCATGATTGACCCGAAAATGCTTGAACTGTCGGTATATGAGGGCATTCCACACCTGCTCACGGAAGTAGTGACTGACATGAAAGATGCGGCGAATGCGTTACGTTGGTGTGTTGGCGAAATGGAACGACGTTATAAATTAATGTCGGCTCTTGGGGTGCGTAACCTGAAGGGGTATAACCATAAGGTTCAAGAAGCGAAAGACGCGGGTGAACCGTTACGTGACCCGATATGGAAACCGGGTGATTCGATGGATGAATTGCCTCCATACTTGGAGAAGTTGCCAAGCATTGTCGTGGTGATTGACGAATTTGCCGACATGATGATGATTGTCGGTAAAAAAGTTGAAGAGCTTATCGCACGTATCGCACAAAAGGCTCGTGCCGCAGGAATTCATTTAATTTTGGCTACGCAGCGGCCGTCTGTTGACGTTATCACAGGTTTGATCAAGGCCAATATTCCAACGCGGATTGCGTTCCAAGTTCAGTCCAAAATTGATTCGCGTACTATTCTTGATCAGCCTGGTGCAGATCAGCTGTTGGGGCAGGGTGATATGCTTTATCTGCCACCTGGAAGCGGTGTACCTACGCGGGTGCACGGTGCATTTGTGGATGATCATGAAGTTCACGCCGTTGTTGCCGACTGGAAAAAGCGTGGTAAGCCAAACTATCTGGATGAAATACTCAACGGCAGTTTAGATGAAGACAATTTGTTGCCAGGTGAGCAACTTGATCTTGGCGACGAGGAAAGTGACCCACTTTACGACGAAGCCGTTGCATTTGTTACTGAAACGCGTCGTGTTTCGGTATCGAGTGTGCAGCGTAAATTCAGAATTGGTTACAATCGCGCCGCTCGAATTGTGGAACAAATGGAAGCAAGTGGTGTCGTTAGTAGTGCTGGAAATAATGGCCAACGCGAAGTTCTCGCCCCGCGCCCACCGCGCGATTAATTTGAAGTGGTAACGGAATAAATTATGAACGTATTAAAGAAAGTTTCGACGGTTTTTGTAGGCACTATTGTAAGCACTATGATGAGCGCAACGCTGGTGCTTCCTGCGATGGCTTCAGACGCTGACCGCCAAGCGTTATTGACGCGGCTTGATGGCTTAACAACCCTAGAAGCAGATTTCTCGCAAGAAGTTACCGATATGAACGGTGAGCTAGTTCAGCAGCTATATGGTCATATGGCGCTTGCCCGACCTAATTTATTACATTGGCAAACCGATGCACCAGATGAAACCTTGATGGTAGCTGATGGCCAAAATCTTTGGTACTACAATCCATTTGTTGAGCAGGTAACGGTGTATGCGCAAGCCGAAGCCGTGGCACAGAGTCCGTTATTGTTGTTGTTAGATGGTGATAGTCAAGCTTGGGCAGACTATGAAGTTAAAGCCGAAGCGAATAGCTTTGCATTGCAGCCATTGCCAAGCGCCGATAGCACACAGAGTTTGCAACTCGTGTTCAGTGAAAAAGGCGAGCAAGCCAAACTGCAACGAATTATTCTAGACGACGGACAAGGTCAAATTAGTACCATCGAGCTTGAAAACGTTCAGCTCAACCGTGCTTTAAATCGTGATTTATTTAAATTTGAGGTGCCGGAAGGAATTGACGTGGATGACCAACGTTAACGGTCGGTTAAATTTAGAGCCGGATTTCAGGCCGCTAGCCGCACGAATGCGGCCGCGGCGGCTTGATGAGTATATTGGGCAGTCGCATCTTTTAGCCCCTGGTAAGCCGCTTTATGAAGCGATCAACCGGGGGCTTTTGCATTCCATGATTCTGTGGGGGCCTCCGGGCACCGGGAAGACAACCTTAGCAGAGATGGTAACGCACAGCGCTGATGCAACGCTTGATAGAATTAGTGCGGTGACAGCTGGCGTGAAAGACATTCGTGCGGCTATTGATACAGCAAAACAACGCGCCCAATCACAACAGCGGCGCACCGTGTTATTTGTAGATGAAGTGCATCGTTTTAACAAAAGCCAACAAGATGCGTTTTTGCCACATATTGAAGATGGCACCATTATTTTTGTTGGCGCAACCACTGAGAATCCGGCTTTCGAGCTCAACAATGCTTTGTTATCGCGTACCCGCGTGTACCGATTAAAACATCTTGATGATGCTGATATAGAGCAAGTGATTCGCCAAGCGCTTGATGATACCGAACGTGGCCTTGGAGCGCGCCATTTAGTGCTGGCGGAAAATGCGCTCAAGTATTTAATTTATGCTGCCGCTGGTGATGCGCGTCGAGCGCTTAATTTTCTTGAGATTTGTGCTGATGCTGCGGTCGATAAGCAGATCGATTTAAACCTTGTTCAAGAAGCTGTCGGCAGTCGCCAAGCGGTATTCGACAAACAAGGTGATGCCTACTACGAGCTGCTCTCAGCACTACATAAATCAGTACGCGGATCGTCTCCAGACGGCGCGTTATATTGGTATGCACGTATTCTACAAGGTGGTGGCGACCCCTTAATAGTGGCACGACGCATTTTAGCTATAGCCTCCGAGGATATCGGCAATGCCGATCCGCGCGCCATGCAACTCGCGCTGAATGCGTGGGATACCTTTAACCGCGTAGGGCCAGTTGAAGGCGAACGAGCGATTGCGCAGGCCTTAATTTTTTGTGCGATGGCACCGAAAAGTAATGCGGTTTATAGCGCGTTTAATCAGGCGAAAAAGCTTGCTGAGCAGTATCCTGATTTACCGGTACCGAAACACCTGACGAATGCCCCAACGTTACTTCATAAAGCCGAAGGTTATGGCGTCGATTATCGCTATGCGCATGATTATCCGCACGCTTTTGTTGCGGGTGAACGCTATTTACCGAGTGCAATAGCGGCCGTTACCTTGTATCAGCCGAATGACCGCGGGCTTGAAAAGCAATTGCAAGAGAAGCTTAATTGGATGAAGCAGCAACATCAAAACAGTATTTGGCAGCGGGGCGACGATGATTAACTTGATGTGGGTAGCCATAGGTGGAGCAATCGGTGCCATGGCGCGCTACGGTATGGGATTGTGGTTAATTAATCTCAGCAAATTATTTCCTTTCGCCACACTAATCGTTAACATAACAGGCTCATTTTTACTGGCGCTGTTATTCGCCTGGCAAGTACAACAAGAAGGAGCGAACCAACAGCTTTGGTTGTTGCTCGGTGTTGGCGTTCTAGGTGCCTTTACAACATTTTCGACATTTTCACTCGATGTGGTACTTATGGCACAGCAGGGTGAATGGTTGAAAGCCCTTGTTTACGCACTTTTAAATACTTTTGGATGCATTGCTGCAGTGCTCTTTGCGCTGTGGTTAAAGTCATAACTTTTGATTTGGGAAACACATGTTAGACGCTAAGTTATTTCGTAGTGAACTCACAGAAACTGCAGAACGTCTTAAAACGACTCGCGGTTTTGAATTAGATGTCGCACGCCTTGATGCGCTGGAGAATAAGCGTAAAGACTTGCAAGTTCGTACAGAAACACTTCAGGCAGAGCGTAATTCCCGATCAAAAGCGATTGGTCAGGCAAAAGCAAAAGGTGAGGATATTGCGCCATTGTTGGCCGCAGTGGATGATCTCGGTGAGCAATTGGAAGCAGCCAAACAAGAACTCACAGATGTTCAAAACGAATTACAGACCATTATCGCTGGTGTGCCAAACTTACCAGACGCCGAAGTACCATTAGGCGCCGATGAAGAAGACAACGTAGAAGTTAGTCGTTGGGGCGAGCCACGCCAGTTCAGTTTTGAACCGAAAGATCACGTCGATGTTGCCATCGCGTTGAACAACGGAATGGATTTTGATGCTGGTTCAAAGCTTGCTGGTGCACGTTTTGTCGTGCTGCGTGGCCACATTGCACGTCTACATCGGGCGTTAACCCAATTTATGCTGGATTTACACACTGCTGAGCACGGCTATCAAGAAACTTATGTACCGTACTTAGTGAACCATGACACGTTATTTGGCACCGGGCAGTTACCAAAATTTGGTGAAGACTTGTTCCATGTGCAAGGTGCAACTGAAAATCAGGTACCGTTGTCATTAATTCCAACAGCCGAAGTACCATTAACAAATCTATGGCGTGATGAGATTGCCGACGAAAGCCAGTTGCCAATACAGTATGCTGCCCATACGCCATGCTTCCGTAGCGAAGCAGGTTCACACGGTCGTGATACCCGTGGACTTATTCGTCAGCATCAATTTGATAAAGTTGAATTGGTGTGGCTGGTGAAGCCAGAGGATTCAATGGATGCTCTAGAAAAGCTAACAGGGCATGCGGAGCGTGTTTTACAATTGCTGGAGTTGCCATATCGGAAAGTATTATTGTGTACAGGCGATATGGGCTTTGGGGCAGCAAAAACCTACGATTTAGAGGTTTGGTTGCCAACGCAAGGTAAGTACCGTGAAATTAGCTCGTGCTCAAACATGTGGGATTTCCAAGCTCGCCGTATGCAAGCGCGATTCCGCCGTAAAGGTGCGAAGAAACCAGAATTAATGCATACATTAAACGGTTCAGGTTTGGCGGTAGGCCGTACCTTAGTGGCCTTACTTGAAAACTTCCAGCAAGCGGACGGTTCCGTTGCGATTCCAGCGGCGCTTCAGCCGTATATGGGGGGAATGACGCAAATCAATGCGTCATAAATAATCTAAATGCACTTGGCGGGCTTAGGTAAGCCCGCTATGCGCGTCGCTTGCTTCGCTGGACCCTTAGGAAATAATTTGTACAAATACATACTATTTGCTTTGTCTGGTCCCAAACTTTGTCCAATGGCTTTAACCAGCACCCGCATCGCTGGGCTAGTATCGTAAGTTTGATAAAATTCCCGCACGAAATGAACAACTTCCCAATGCGCATCGGTTAGCTCAATATTTTCCAGCGTCGCAATGTATTCAGCAAGCTCTGGCGACCACTCATCAAAGTGCGCTAAATACTCGTGCTTGTCAGTCTCGTATTGGCGTCCGTTCAATTCAAACATGCTTTTACTCTAATGAATAATTTATCAGTGAAAGAAATTAGCTTTGCGGATTATCCCACACCATGTACGTTGATGCGTCTAAAGAAAGCTCCACCCAGCGCGCATCACCAAGCTGTATGATAGAAGCCGGTAGTTCATCAACGCCTAATAGTTTTAGTTCGCTGTGCAGTGCGTAGGGCGTTATCGATAGTCGTTCAATTAGCGATGGATCATTGATTACATCGATAAGCGCTTGTTCACTCAATATTAGCGTTGCGTTCGGGCTTAACCACTGTGCTAGCCATTTCTCGCTTGGCCAATGACGTACCACGAGCACCGCTGATTTTGGATGGTCTAATGCAGCTGTATCAATCATGGTTGGCCTTTAGTAGGTAAGCACTTTGGTTAAATCTGCAAGTCGCTGCTGCCACGCGTCATCGTCGAGAATTTCAACTTCAGCAATAAAATCATCGGCATCATAACCTACCGCATCAAGCTCTCGCTGATTTATCCAAGGAGCAGGGCAGTCGAATAACTCCAGCATGGCATAACGCTTTTGCAGCGAGCGATTATTGCGTATTTCATCATGGTTGTTTAACCATAACTCAATGCCGCCGCCGGTGAGAATTAATTGTGGATTGAGATCCATACTCGCCAATGCGAGTAGCATATCTTGACCGTGCCAGGCGACGTTGTGCTTTGCATTTTGGGTTTGAATAACGGCAATACTCACAAGATAACCTTTAAAATTGAATCACGTGATCGGCAGCAGCTGCCGCCATTGAAAATTCAGTTAAGCCACCGTTCTGAAACGGTGAAACCAAATCTTCTGTCGTCATTTGGTGGTCAACTTCGGCTACTGTATTACAAATAACGAGCGGCACATTATGCTGACTTGCTAATTGTTGCCACTGTGAAACAGCTTGATGTGCTGCACCAGAATTTTGGCGCTTAGCGGCATGCAAAACAGCGTCACTGTAGAAAAAAACCATATCAATCTGGTGCCCAGAAACAAGCGCAGCCTGCGCGTATTGGTACGCTAACAGGCTGCGATGTTGGGCTGGGGTGTCAGCAGCAGGCGCTGCGTGTAAAGCAATGACAATCCGTGCCACGAGTTTTCCTTGCTTATTCGTCGCCGCCGAATGCCATAAGAATGTTCAACAGGCTGACGAAAATATTATAAATCGAAACGTAAAGAGTCACGGTTGCTAGAACATAGTTGCGCTCGCCGCCATGAATGATTGAGCTGGTTTGCATTAAAATGGCGCCCGCTGAGAATAAGATAAATAACGCTGACAACGTCAAGCTTAATGCCGGCATATTCAAGAAGATGTTGGCGATGAATGCAACAATAAGCACAACAAATAATGCCATCATCATGCCGCCTAAAAACGACATATCTTTCTTGGTTGTCAGCACATAAGCTGATAACGCAAAGAAAATTAAGGCGGTGCCGCCAAGCGCAGTCATAATAATTTGATCGCCAGTTGGGCCAATCGCACTAATCATGCCAAGAATCGGACCTAGGGTGTAACCCATGAAGCCTGTTAGTGCGAACACTGAAAGCAAGCCGACGCCGCTGTTGGCAGTTTTGTGCACTAAGAACAACAAGCCATAAAAGCCAACCAAGGTAATAATCAAACCCGGGTGAGGTAAATTCATGCTCGCTGACAGGAATGCTGTAAGCGCACTGAACGCCAGGGTAAGACCGAGTAGCATATACGTGTTACGCAATACTTTATTGGTCTGCAATACCGTCTCGCTGCGCTGCGAGGTTGAAATGTGAGCTTGGTTACTCATGGATATCTCCGTTGTTGTCCTAAATGTCTTAATTTGCGTCTTAATTCTTTCGAATAAGTTAACTTACCAACATGACTAGGTAACAGTGTACCGTAAAAATGGGTGCACAAGGCAATGTTTTCAAGTGAAAACGTCTACTGATTGTATAAAATGCCAGCAAACGATCCACTTGAATTAAATTTTTACTTTACAAGCGTGTTTCACCTCTTTATCATTCGCTTCGTCTTGAGGCACACACCTCATATGACCGCGGAGAGATGGCAGAGTTCGGTTGAATGCACCTGACTTGAAATCAGGCGTGGGCTCGCGCCCACCGGGGGTTCGAATCCCTCTCTCTCCGCCACTATTCTCGAAAGCCCGCTCAAATGAGCGGGCTTTTTCGTTTCTATGCCTGTAAATTCTGACGTTTTCATCTGGTCGTACCTGTGTATACTAACGGCAAAAGCGTTGTTCGTTGTTCGTTGTTCGTTATTCGTTGTTCGTTACTCGTGAGATTGGTTCGCTGGTGTGTACCGCTCAGTTTTTTCTCACTTTACGGCTCGGAGATTTTGGTGTTTGGTCTTTGCTTTCTCGAATAACCAATAACGAATAACGAGTAATGACTAACGAGTAACGACTAACGAGTAACGAACTTGGAGGTTTCATGTTATTTACGGATGTGTTGAAGCAGATTGATCAATCCGCAGAGCAAACCATTCAGCTTCCAGAAGGTTGGGGGCAGGGGCGTGCGCTGTTTGGCGGGCTAACCGCTGCAATTGCCTGGCAGCACGCTCATTATGGTGCCAGTGAAGAGCAAGCACTGCGTGCATTTACGGTATCGTTTGTCGCACCGATTCAAGCTGGGATGGCCGTGTTAAAACGGCGAATACTGCGTGAAGGTAAAAACGTAACGCAAATTGCCGTTGAAATTGAGCAAGATAACGCCGTCGTTCTAGCAGCCTTGGCCAGTTATGGTCGCTCTAGACCATCGGCAGTGCGGGTAACTGATACGCCAACAGCGCAGGTACCTAGTCGCGAACATGGACCATCATTTCCAAAGGTGGCTATTCTTCCCGAATTTACGCATCACTACGACTACTCAGTATCGGTAGGAGGACTACCATTTACCGGTAATAAGTCACGCGAGTTCGGTGGTTGGATGCGTTATAGCGAGGAACGCCACCCGATTTCCATTGGTTTACTTCTCGGTTTGGTGGATGCCTGGCCACCAGCTTTGTTACCACATTTAAGCGAGCCGGCACCAGCAAGTTCGTTAACCTGGACCATCGAATTCCCTGAACCGTTAGATTCGGAAAAAAGCAGTCATGATTGGTGGCAATATGTGGCTTATATCGATTACGCGGCAGACGGCTATGGGCACACGCATGCTCACATATGGGATGATAAAGGTAAATTAGTAGCCATCAGCCGACAAACTGTGACGGTGTTTGGTTAACTTATCTTCACTTTGTAAGCTATTTGCTGATTATGATGTAATTTTATGATTTTATTGTTGATTTTAGTTCAAAGATAGGTCATATCTGAGTTCACTTAGTGAATAAGTTGCTAAGCTAACCACACAAGGAACGTGTCGTCATGACCGACTTTATCATTGCAATACCGAGTGATTTGTTGCGTGCGGGTATGTACACAACATTAAGCTCACATAATAATAAATACCGCGTTGTAGCAAGTGTTTCGACCATGAATGAATTACGCGATGAAGTTAAAAATCATCCGTTCGCAGCTGTCATTTTATCCAGTCGACTTGCAGGTGATGGGACGATAGAAAGTTGGCGCCGGTTACACCGACGACACAATGATCTTCAGATCATACTCTGGGCTGAAAATTTCCAAGATGTATTGGATTTTCAATGTAATACAAACAAAGTTGATGGTTTTCTGTTAACTAACGCACGTTATGAGGAGTTTGAGCGGGCGTGCGCCAATGTTAGCCGTGGACAAATGTATGTTGCGAGCGAAGTTGCCGAATATTTGGCAAAAAATCCTCGTAGTCAGAGCTTTCGCCGATTACTTAAATCACTTAGCGATCGCGAGTTACAAGTGACGCAAATGTTAGGGCGTGGTATTCGTGTTGTGGATATCGCCAAGTACCTTAATATAAGCAGCAAAACAGTGAATACCTTCCGTTATCGCATTTTTAGCAAACTTGGTGTCGCAGGAGATGTCGAATTGACGCATCTTGCGATACAATCAGGTCTTGTTGAAATCGACCCAACGCAAAGGTATGACTGACTCGCAATTTAACTCCAAGACATTTATTCAGCATTTGACTCATCAGCCGGGCGTATACCGGATGTACGATAATGATGGTGTTGTTATTTATGTGGGGAAGGCGAAAGATCTTAAAAAGCGTGTCAGCAGTTATTTTCGACAAAATATTGACACGCCAAAAACCCAAACGTTAGTCAAACAAATTGCTTCAATGGATGTGACGGTTACTAATACCGAAGCTGAAGCCCTTATCCTTGAAAATAATTTCATTAAGAAATATCGGCCACGTTATAACGTGTTGTTACGCGACGATAAGTCTTACCCTTACATCTTTGTTAGTTCTCATCAACATCCGCGCTTGGCATTTCATCGTGGTGCGCGTCGAGAAAAAGGGGATTACTTTGGGCCTTTCCCAAGTGGCGTAGCGGTACGTGAAAGTTTGCGTCTCATGCAGAAAATTTTCCCCGTTCGCCAATGCGAAGATTCATACTATCGCGCGCGTAGTCGACCTTGTTTACAATATCAGCTAAAACGTTGCTTAGCGCCGTGTGTCGAAGGTTATTGTACAGATAGCGAATACCAAGAGCAGGTCGATTTAGCGAAGGCCTTCTTACTCGGTAAGAATCAGCAGGTGATTGACCAACTGGTGCAACGAATGGAACAAGCCAGTGAATCACTTGATTTTGAACGTGCGGCTCGGTTTCGTGATCAGATAGCGGCTATGCGCAAAGTACAAGAGCGTAACGCGGTAACCGGAAATCAACAAGAGCTTGATGTAATTGGGTTTATTCGTCGTGGCGGTATTGCTGCAGTGCATCTGCTGTTTATTCGCGAAGGCGCTGTGCAAGGAAGCCGCAGCTACTTTCCGAAGGTTCCAGCCAATACCGATGACTCTGAGATATTGCTGGCATTTATGCTGCAATTCTATTTGAACGATCAAGTCGGGCGCCGATTACCGCGGGAAATAATTCTACCGGAAGCGAATGCCGCACAGGTTCTTGATCCTGAGCATAACCTGCAAGTGCTAGAGCAAGCTCTTGCACAAAAAGTACGCATGACCCATAACGTACGAGGCGAACGCAAACAGTACCAAATATTAGCGCAGAAGAATGCATTGAATGCGCTAGAGGGTAAGCTGAATCAAGAAAACACCATGGTGATGCGCTTGCAACAACTCGAACAGGTACTCGATCTTGAAAACCCAATTCAACGCATGGAATGTTTTGATATCAGCCACACCATGGGACAAGAAACGGTAGCATCTTGCGTGGTGTTTGATCGGCAAGGGCCAAAAAAATCGGATTATCGCCGTTTTAACATTAAAGGCATTACCCCTGGAGATGATTATGCTGCGATGGCGCAAGCTCTCCAGCGACGTTTCGATGCAGCGCTTTTAAGCGATGAAGGGAAATCAGCCATTCCAGACATTCTATTCATCGACGGTGGCAAAGGACAATTAGCCCAAGCGGAAAGTTACTTTAATGATTGGGGTGTCGATGCCGGCGTGAAACCTCCTATGCTAATTGGTGTTGCAAAAGGCGAATCGCGTAAACCTGGCCTAGAAACGCTTATTTTAGCTGGTAGTCATGAAACCATCCCGCTTGCTGCCGATGCACCGGCGTTGCACTTGGTGCAACACATTCGCGATGAGTCGCATCGCTTTGCTATAACCGGACACCGACAGCGTCGAGCAAAAGTTAGGCGCACTTCAAAATTAGAAGATATTCCGGGAATAGGGGCTAAGCGTCGGCAGAAATTATTGCAAAATCTTGGTGGATTACAGGAAGTAAAACAAGCTAGTATTGAGCAACTTATCGCGGTACCAGGAATTAGTCGTGAATTGGCAGAAACTATCTACCATGCTTTTCGCGATGAATAGAGGATAAAATTACAAATGTGGAACATTCCAAACGTTCTAACGAGCTTTCGGATCATACTGATACCGGTATTTTTGATTATTTATTATCTACCAGGGCAAGAAGCTCATTTTTGGGCTGCATTTGTCTTTGCTGTTGCCGGTATCACCGACGCACTTGATGGTTGGGTAGCACGGAAGTTTAATCAATTTACCAAGTTCGGTGCATTTTTAGACCCAGTGGCCGATAAAGTCATGGTTGCAGCATCGTTAGTGGTTGTGGTTGAGCACTATGCCACCTGGTGGATTAGTATACCCGCATTAACCATTATCAGCCGTGAACTGGTAATTTCGGCGTTACGCGAATGGATGGCACAAATTGGTCGACAAGAACAGGTGAAGGTTTCTAGTTTGGGTAAATTTAAGACGATTGCACAAATGGTCGCCATTGGTGGATTAATTTGGGAGGCGAATACATTTGTTATCGTCACCGCAACGATTTTATTGTATGCTGCGTTCGTTCTAACGTTATGGTCAATGTGGGAATATTTGCGCGCTGCTTGGTCAGATTTAAGCCAAGTGGATTAAAAATAGCCAAACGAACGCTTTCAAGCGAAAAAGTCGTTGACCTCGCCGAAATAGACAGTAGAATGCGCAAGCACTGGATGCGGGAATAGCTCAGTGGTAGAGCACAACCTTGCCAAGGTTGGGGTCGCGAGTTCGAATCTCGTTTCCCGCTCCAAATTCAATGGCGGGTTGGCAGAATGGCTATGCAGCGGATTGCAAATCCGTGGATCTCGGTTCGACTCCGGGACCCGCCTCCATTGAAGAGTACCTCAGGCAATACAGAATGCCCGGGTGGTGAAATTGGTAGACACAAGGGATTTAAAATCCCTCGCTGGTAACAGCGTGCCGGTTCAAGTCCGGCCCCGGGCACCATTCTTTTTAAAGTTCATTATTTTTATTCCGACACCTTGTTATTGCGACGAAACGTCCTTATCTTTGATGTATATCAATTACTAAAGACTTCTTGTGTATTTACTTCGAGCGTGTTTATTCCCCATTGTTTTGTCGTTACTGTGGCTCAGCCCGCAGGGTACCCTCACGACTATCGATGGCTATCAACTAGCGCAAGATTCCTTTGCATACTCTGTCGCGCCCGAACGTCAATATTCTGACGAATCTGATGACGGCGCCGTTACTCAAAACCACACAACACCTTGTCCTAATTTGGGGCATATCGTTGTCGCTGTTTATTTTGTTGATACGCAACCTCATAAACAAACTCACTACGTTCGGGGCCCACCTCTGTCAGTCGCTTAAATAAACGACTAAATAATTCATTATTATTGAACAGAGGTAAGTTATGTCTGAATTTCACGCACTTCGGTGGGCGCCAGTTCCAGCCGATAATTTTTTGCCGCTGCCGGAAAAAAGTACCGCGCCAACCTATTTAGATTGGCACCAAAGCGCAACCCATGTGGTTGATAAGCTCAATAGCTTGCAACTTGCCGTTCTGCCGATGTCGATGGGCGTAGGCGATGCAGAGCAGTTATTGAGCCGCACGGACAAACGATACGCGGCCGTTGTAGATAGCGAAAACACGATTGTTGGAGTATTGATGGCTCGTGATTTACATGGTCGGCAAAGCGGCGTTATTGCCAACTTGTTGCAGTTACCGTGGCACGAACTAACCGTTGGGTATGTCATGACGCCATTACGGCGGTTACCATCGATTACGCTTGCTCAGGTAAAAAACTCACGTATTGGCGATATTGCTGCAACAATGCAAGAAGCTGGTTGTGATTTTATTGTCATAACAGAGAGTAATGCACTTCATGGCATGATCGTGTCGCTAAAAATACTCGCAGTAACTGGCGAATCAGTGCGCCTGTACCCGCGCGCGACGAGTTTCGCCGAAGTGTTTAGCGCCATTAAGCACTCTGATAATTAGTTTTACCAAATAAATTGAACGAAGTCCTCGCCAAATGCGGGGGCTTTTTATATGTTGTGTATAAGGTTTTTCAATAATGCTAAGGGAAATTGCTGTGAATGGCTGGATGACAACATTATTAGTAATTGCGCAATGGTTGGTTGCCTTTTTTATACTTGCCCTGTTACTGGGTGTGGTTGCTGTGGGCGTCATGTATGTCATTGATAAACGGCAAACACGCCATACCATTCGACGGAACTTCCCAGTTATTGGGCGATTCCGTTACATGTTCGAGCATCTCGGTGAATTTTTCCGGCAGTATTTTTATGCCATGGACAGGGAAGAGATGCCGTTTAACCGAGCACAACGCAGTTGGGTTTATCGCGCAGCAAAAAATGCAGACAGAACACTCGCATTTGGTTCGACCCGAGATTTAACTAAAAATGGCACGATAATTTTTGCCAATAGCGCATATCCGCATCAGGAAGAGGATAAAACACAACCTGAACCTGTAACAATTGGCGCGAATTGTGAGTATCCATACTCGCCAATCAGTTATTTTCACATCTCTGGAATGAGTTACGGTGCACTATCGCCAGTTGCCGTAACCGCACTATCAAAAGGAGCAAAACTAGCTGGGTGTTGGCTGAATACTGGCGAGGGAGGGCTTAGTCCTTATCACTTAGTGGGTGAGTGCGATCTTGTTTTTCAAATCGGTACCGCGAAATACGGTGTGCGAACCGCTACCGGTGAATTACACGAGGGTAAATTGCGGGATATTGCTGCGAAAAAACACGTAAAAATGTTTGAAATCAAGCTCAGTCAAGGCGCTAAGCCGGGCAAGGGCGGAATACTTCCCGGTATTAAAGTCAATGCGGAAATCGCCGAAATTCGAGGTATTCCACAAGGCAAAGATTCCATTTCACCAAATCGGCATCCTGAAATTAGCAATAACGACGAGTTGCTCGACTTTATCCATCGTGTACGCACCATCACAGGGAAGCCAACCGGCATTAAGTTTGTTATGGGGGAGCCTAATTGGATTGACGAGCTCGTTGCCACGATAAAATCTCGTGGTGAAGCCTCAGCCCCTGACTTTATTACCTTAGATAGTGCCGATGGCGGAACAGGCTCTGCACCGCAACCATTAATGGATTATGTCGGCTTAAAGCTCTCTGAAAGTTTACCAATTTTAGTTGATAAGTTGGCCGCAGCAGGGCTTAAGGAACGTATTCGTATTGTTGCTTCCGGTAAAATGATAACCCCAGCAGATGTTGCTTGGGCGCTGGCAATTGGTGCTGATTTTGTGGTGTCTGCACGCGGTTTTATGTTCTCGTTGGGCTGCATACAGGCCATGCAATGCAACAAAAACACCTGTCCAACTGGCGTTACAACCCACGATAAGAGCCTTCAACGTGGGTTGGACCCAGCTGATAAAAGCGTCCGCGTTGCCAATTACCATAAATATTTAGAGTACGGCGTCAATATTATTGCGCATTCATGTGGTGTTTCCGATCCGCGTCAATTGAATCGTCGTCATGCGCGAGTGGTTACCCATACTGGCGATAGCATTAGTCTTGCCGAACGGTATTCGCCTGCGAACTAAGTAATCGAGCCTGTAACCATTTGGTAAAAGCCACAAGTGCGACCGGTTGACGTTGCCGCTGTTTAACTGCTAGTGCAATGGGCTCTGGAAGCGTCACTTGATATTCGGTGTGTTTAGCAAACTGCTGTAACTGTGGGTGGGTTAAATACAGTTGGTCAATAAGGGTAATGCTATCGGTACCATGCAACAAATCAATAGCTATATTGCTGTTGCCAACGTGACGCGTTTGTAACTGCCGAGCCAGATGAGATTGAGCTTTTTTAAAGTGTTGCCAATACGGCGCTTTTGGGTCAACGTACCACGGACGTGACGCTAATGGGATTTCGCTATCAATAGGGGCGACGGGAACATAAGTTGGCGTGTATAATGGCATCTGTTTTAATGCCTGATCACGAAGTTGTCCGTAGTGAAGTGCAATATCAAGCTGTTCATGTTGAAGCTCGGAGCATATATTGGCGCGCTCTGAAGCATCTGGAAACAGTGATACGGTATTAAATTGTACCTGAATGTGTGGATATAAAGCGTAAAACTCGGCAAGTCGACTTGATAACCACCAGCGGAGAAAACTTTCGGGAAGCGCAATGCGTAACGTAGTGGCCTCACTATCACCGATATTTCGAGCGCGATCAACCGTGCGATCCAGTTCTCGAAACAATCGTAAGAGATCAGGGGCCAGCGTCTCGCCTGCGGTAGTAAGTGCGTGAACGCGATTATCTCGTTGAAATAAACGTGTCCCTAATTGCTCTTCAAGTGCTTGAATTTGCCGTGTAATGTTTGATTGCGACACGCCTAATTGCTGTGCGGCCTGTTTAAAACTTTCGGCATGTGCAGCAACTGCAAATACGCGTAACGCATTGAGAGAAGGGAGTTTCTGTTGTTTCATTTTAGAATTCCAGCGCGAAAACCAATTAACTTAAAGTAAATCAGAATGGATTATTTGGCAATCTATTGGGCAGAGTTTTTAACTATCGCCACGTTACATTTATTGGCTGTCGCCAGCCCCGGTCCTGACTTTGCTGTCACCACGCGTTACAGCATGAGTTTTGGTCGACGGGTTGGACGTTGGGTTGCGTTAGGCATCGGCACGGGCATCTTATTGCATGTTGCCTATTCGGTTCTTGGCGTTGCACTGATTATTCATCGTTACACTTGGGTATATGGCACATTATTATTAGTTGGAGCAGGCTATCTAGGCTGGCTCGGATGGCAAGCAATTCAATCTCAGCCGCGTCAAGGTTCAGCTCCCGAACACCACCTACAGGCAAGTGAAATTAGCTCCGCCAAAGCGTTTAGGGTCGGCTTTCTTACGAATGGCTTAAACGTAAAAGCAACACTGTTTTTCTTAGCCTTGTTTAGTACGGTGATTAACCCTGCAACACCAACAAGCGTGAAGTTGTTTTATGGCATTTACATGGCCATTGCCACGGGTATTTGGTTTGCCTTGCTTGCCACATTGATAACTTGGAGCCCATTTTATCGCCGTCTGTGGGCAATTAGCCATTGGATCGATCGCACCATGGGCACAGCATTGCTGCTATTGAGTGCAAAACTTATTTATGATTGGTTTGTGTTGATCATAGTTATCGCTACGCCATAGGCGGTGATATACTTGGCACGAGCTTATTTTTCGAGATATTAGAGACAATTATGCAGTTATTTGTAAACGATCTAACCGTTATTGATTTTTCTTACCTGTGTCCCGAACGTGGCATGGTAGGAGAGAGTTGGATTGTTGATATCATTCTTGATGGCTCGCTTAACGAGCAATCGATGGTTTTGGATTTTGGTCGAGTTAAAAAGCAAATCAAGCGAATTATTGACGGTGCTGTCGACCACAAGCTTGCCGTGCCAGCTGAACACGCCTATACACATGTCACTCATCATGACGATGGTAATAGTTATTGGGTCGATTTTATGCGGCCTGAGCAGCGCTCTATTCATTTATTTTGTCCAGCTGATGCGTTTGCCTTTATCGACGCGCAACGAGTCACCATGGCGTCGGTGACTGACTATCTGCGGGCAGTCATAAAGCGCGAATTACCAGATAATGTACAAGGCTTGGAACTGCAATTGCGCGCCGAAGAAATTCCGGGGGCGTTTTACCACTATACGCACGGTTTGAAGAAACATGATGGTAATTGCCAGCGCATTGCTCACGGTCACCGCTCGCGTATCTATATCGCATTAAATGGGACTCGTTCTGAATCGTTAGAACAACAATGGGCGTCTACCTGGCAAGATATTTATTTGGGCTCCGAAGAGGATGTCGTTCCAGTTGCGCAGCTACAACGATCACAATATGCCCAACACGTTACTGCGCAAAGTCACGTGGGTTATAGCTATATTGCTGATCAGGGGTTGTTTGAATTACTCGTACCTGTGGCTGAGAATTACATCATTCCGACAGATTCAACGGTTGAGTGCATTGCCACTTATCTGGCGCAAACTATCAAACGTAGCCATCCGAATGAATCGATACAAGTCACTGGTTTCGAAGGTGTTGGGAAAGGGGCGATTGGTTATGCGTAAGCTCGCAGCGTTAGCAATAGTTACTTTGGGTTGCTGGTTTGGCTCCGTAGCGGCAGAAACTCCAAACGCTGAGCTGTCTGGCGCGTTAACGTCTGGTGGCCTGATTATCGCTGAAATAACCGGCGCAACCCGCGTGGAACTTAATGGCCAAGCGTTAAAATTAACGCCAGATAACCGTGTTGTATTCGGGTTTGGGCGAGATCAACATGGTCCTCAAACGTTGTCACTGTTTACGGATGAGGGGCGCGAATTTAAACGGGTGATCGATATCGCGCCACGCGAATATAAAATTGATCGGGTTGATGGCGTGCCACAACAAACCGTTACACCTGATCCGCAACAGCAAGAGCGCGCGCGTCGCGAAGCAGCTTTAGTCTGGAAAGCACGAAATGATGCAGTGAGTGAGCGTCTTGATTTTTTAGAGCCTGCCATCATGCCGGCGAAAGGTCGTATCAGTGGTGTTTACGGTAGCCAACGTATTTTTAACGGTACTCCGCGCAATCCGCACTTTGGTTTGGATGTAGCAGCTCCAACCGGTAGCCCGGTCATTGCACCTTGGGCGGGTAAAGTGATTGTTGCTGAGAATGATTTATTTTATTCCGGTGGCACATTAATTATTGACCATGGTTATGGTGTCACCAGCACCTATATTCATTTACACAAGCTACACGTCAAGGTTGGTGAAGAAGTCGAGCAGGGACAACGCATTGCAGATATTGGTGCAACAGGCCGAGTGACTGGGCCTCACCTCGATTGGCGCGTCAATTGGCGCCATCAACGGCTTGACCCAGCGTTAGTTATTGAGCATTTTTCGGCAACTGCAACCAACCCTGTACCTGCTGAGCTGCGCTAACGCTCAACAAATAATTGGTTTGTTTCGGCGCTTGCCAGGTTAGTGTAAGTTGCATCAATTCATCGCGACGAAATGCGTGAACAGTAACCTGTTGGTCAGGTTTATATCGTTCAAACACCTCTTTGACATTGCTGTCGGTAACTTGCAGGTTATCGATAGCAATAATTCTATCGCTAGCACTAAGGCCCGCCGCTTGGGCTGCTTCAGCATCAAAAACCACTTGTAACTCTAAGCCCTGATTGGATGCTTTGTATTTTGCGCCAAGTGCAACAGGTAACTGATTGGTCGCATGTTTACCGCCATAACTGTTATCGTCAGCACCGATTTCGCGTTTTACTTGCACGCCAAACTTGTTTAGTAGCTCGGTGATTGGCAGCGGCTGAGTGGTGTAAAGTGCTTGATGAATGAAACCTGACAAGTCAATGCCATAGTTGTCACGAATAAATTCAACCACGGTGTCATCATCCGTGCCTTCTAAGGTTTTCCCGTAGCGATGCCATAAATCATGCATGAGTAGACCGAGAGTAACTTGATGATTCGATTCAAGCCGCAAGGTTAAATCAAGACACAAGGCTATCAAGGCACCTTTGGCATAATAACTAACGATGCTATTGGGCGAGTTTTCATCTTGTTTATAAAATTTGGTCCACGCATGAAAGCTCGATTCGGTAACAGTTTGCTTGTCTACGCCCGCACCGCGCTGAACTCGCGCAATGGTTTCACCAACTAGGCTCAAATAGGTTGGGGCATCAATAAGGCCCACTTGGTGTAAAACATAATCGTCAAAATAGGATGTCACACCTTCATAGAACCATAGCTGCTCCGTGTAATGCTCTTTGTCTAATTGATACGGGATAAATGTTTTCGGCTTCAGCGTCTTTATATTCCAGCTGTGAAAATATTCATGACTACATAAGCTTAAAAACGTCCGGTAATCCGCGTCGATTTGCGCTTTGCCTGGCAGGATAAGATCTTTACGGCTACAGACTAATGCGGTTGAGTTCCGATGCTCAAGCCCGCCAAAGCCTTTGCCGACCACCATGGTAAGGAATAAATACTCTTTAAAAGGCGGTTCTTGCCCAAACATTTCTATTTGGTATTCACAAATAGCGGCCACGTCGCGACAAATTCTGTCGGCATCGCCAAAATGACGGCCAGCGAACACCATGGAATGTTTAATTCCACCGGCAATGAATTCATGGATATCTAAACGCCCCATCAGCACTGGGTAATCGATCAGTGCCTCATAGCTCTCTGCTTCGAATTCGCCAGGCCCAAAAGGGTGCCCTTGCTTGCGTGGCATTCCTGTTGCGACATGCCAACCATTATGTGCAGTGATAGTCACACCACAGGCCTCGTTAGTGCGCCCATCAACAGCCATACACAAGCTTGAATGATTATAGAAACCCCAGTGTTGATCTAAATAGGCACTGCGCACACTTAAATCGTAGGCGTAAACTTCGTAGGTTACTTGAACAATGCCGGCTTCTGGCGCTTCAATACGCCACGTTTGCTTGTCACAATGCACAATTGGCAAGGCACTACCTTGTTGTTCTGCTTTTATGCCAATGATGTTTTTGGAAAAGTCGCGGATCATATAGCTACCTGGAATCCAAGCGGGTAGGCTCAGATGAATAGCTTCTTGGGCTTTGACAATGGGAATATCAATCGTGACCGAAAAGGTGTGTGCGTTGGCATCTTGAACACGAATTAGGTAATGCAGCATAGCGATCCTCAAAATGCTTGAATTAGCTTTTGTTAAACATCTTAGCACGGGTGAAGCGCGCTATATAGCAGTTGAACTGCGATGAAGGATGTCACTTGGCGAATTTTAATCGGTATAATGATGGTAATACCTTTCGCTCATTCGGGGCTTTATGCTGAATAATTGGAAACAACTGTTAGAAGACCGTAATCGCTTTTTCTGGGTTCTACAAGCAGCCGGCTGGAGTGGTTATGCCTTAGTGCATTACATTGGCTCATTAATGCATGAAATGCGCGATATTTATGTGTTAATTCTGCTACTTGGCGCCTATGCAGGTTTTCTATTAACGGTACCACTTCGATACCTATACCGCCGGATATGGGATTCAAGCCCGTGGTTATTGATTTTGGTGGTGCTTGCTGCAAGCTATGTCTGTGCTGCATTGTGGGCAGTAGTGGATAACGCAACGTATTGGGAAATTTATAAGTTCGGTTTTAGTCCCGATAGTAATTGGTTCTATTTTAAGAATACAATTGCCAAGTTTTACATCATGTTAAGTTGGAGTGGTTTGTATTTTGGTATCAAGTATTACCAGATGCTACAAGATGAGAAACAAAAGGCTTTAATGGCAACATCGATGGCGCATCAAGCACAGTTAAAAATGTTGCGATATCAATTAAACCCGCATTTTTTGTTTAACACACTAAATGCCATTTCAACGCTGATTTTGGTGAAGGAAAATGATTTAGCGAATCGCATGATGTCGAAGCTCAGTTTATTTTTGCGCTTTAGCTTAGATAATGAGCCGATTAAAAAAATACCGCTTGAGCGTGAGTTAGATGCTTTGATGCTGTATTTAGATATTGAAAAAGTGCGTTTTGATGACCGTTTGAAAGTTACGGTTGATATTGATGAAGATGTAAAGCACGCATTGGTGCCGAGTTTATTTTTGCAACCATTAATTGAAAATTCGATAAAGTATGCCATTGCCAAGTTGGAAGAGGGTGGTGAAGTTGTTGTTCGTGCTCAGCGATTTAGCGAAGATTTGCTAATTACCGTGGCTGATAATGGCCCAGGCTGCACAAAACCTCTCGAAAGCTTGTCAGAATCAGGCGGTGTTGGCTTAGCGAACACACGTGAGCGATTACAAGCCTTGTATGGAAAGAATTACTCATTTACATTAACACCTAACAAACCGCGCGGTTTACGCATTGAAATTCGCATTCCATTAGAGCAGGTAGAGTAAGCATGACTGATAAAATTCGCACCTTAGTTGTCGATGATGAATCACTCGCTCGACGTGGTTTAGTGGTGCGTTTGCAGGAGTTTGAGCAAATTGAACTCTTACAAGAGTGTCCTAGCGCACGAGAGGCGCTGGAGGTTATTGGACGCGAGCAGCCTGATTTGGTGTTTCTAGATATTCAAATGCCTGGTATGAACGGCTTCGAATTACTACGTGAAGTGCAAGCGCATGGCTATAAAATGCCCTTGATTGTGTTTGTTACAGCTTATGACCAATACGCCATAAAAGCCTTTGAAGTGCGCGCCATTGATTATTTGTTGAAGCCAGTTGATCACGAACGCTTGGCGCAAAGTATTCAACGTATTGAAAAAAGTCTCGCCGCGCGTGAACAAAAAGTACAGCAAGATCGTATCTTAAACTTATTAGCAGATGCTACGGGTGAAGATTGCGAGGCTATTCTAAAGCGCTTAGCAAGTGGTGAAGATGTTGGTGTAGCGCGTTACCCAGAACACATTGCGATAAAAGAAAGCGGCGAAATTACCCGCGTTGCGATCAATTCAATTGAATGGGTTGATGCTGCAGGTGACTATATGTGTATTCATGCTTGTAATGAAACGCACATTTTGCGACGCACGATGAAAGAGTTAGAAGAAGAATTAAATCCGCAGCGGTTTCAGCGAATTCATCGCTCGGCCATTGTGAATATGGAACATGTTGAAAAGCTATGTAGCCGGCAGAACGGAGAGTACCATTTGGTTCTTCGTAATGGTAAAGAATTAAAAGTTAGCCGCAGTTACAAAGATAGAATTAAGAAACTCATCCTCAATTCCTGATGGAGTAAGCATATGCCGAGAGCAAGCATTGTAGTCGTTGTTGTTTTAACACTTCTGCTCAGCGCTTGCTCAACGCAACTCGGATATCGTTTTGCTGATACATTAATTGAATGGAAATTGAATGATTATGTATCGCTTAATAACCAGCAAGAGCAATCTGTTGATCAAGCAATAACAACGCTTCATCAGTGGCATGCAACTTCAGAATTGCCATATTACTCCAAGCAACTCCAGCAACTCCGTGAAAAGATCGCTACTGAGACCTTAACCGAAGCGGATCTTGTTGCTCTATACGAAGAATTGTTGATTGTTTGGCAACGTATGTTGCAAGGTATTGAACCCTATGCCCTTGATTTACTACCACAGCTAAGCGATCAACAAGTATCTGAATTACTAGCTAATTTACGTGAAAAGCAGCGAGAAGAACGCGAAGAATTATCAGATGTAGAGGGATCGGAACGGGTAAAACAAGTACGCCGCCGTGCAGAAAAAAACGCGAGAAACTGGTTAGGGCAGACGACTAAATTACAAGAGCGCTTAATTAACGGCTGGGTGGTTGAACGGTTTGATACCCGAGAGCTTTGGCTAGATTACAACGAACGTTGGCTCGAAGAATTTGCACAAACATTAGAACGACGCCAACAGCAGGACCAGTTTCAGCAAGAACTGCTAGAATTGTTTTATCAGCCGCAGCACTTGCGTTCCGACGAGTTGGTGCAACATATCGAACACAATCAACAATTGACCATCGCTCTTATGTATCAGTTGTATGAGTCACTCACTGACCGCCAACGTCGCCGTGTAATATCAAAGCTCGATGGCTATATCGACGATATGAACGAACTTGCTGCAGATTTCTCAACGAAATAAGCCTACGTAAATAAAAACCTACGTAAATAAAAAGGCTCGCTTATAGCGAGCCTCTTATTTAAACCGTTAATTATTATTTTACTTCAATAATCTTACAGGTATTAGTGGAGCCAACGGTCTCCATCACATCGCCATGCGTGAGAATAACTAAATCACCAGGTACCACGTGGCCACGTAATTTGATTTCATTCACTGCATCCGTCACAAGTTGGTGTGGCTCACTTTTGGTTGAATCAAATGCGATAGGGTACACGCCGCGATATAAGGCACAACGTGCTCGACTTTCTTGGTGACGCGATAAGGAAAAAATCGGCAGTATGGTATTGATGCGCGACATGAGTTTCGCCGTCGAGCCCGATTCTGTTAACGCGATGATAGCTTTTACACCAGCCAAATGCGTTGCTGCGTACATGGCGCTGATCGCCGTTGCTTCTTGAATTGATGTAAAGGTCTCATCGAGATCATGCTTATCGATCGTGACACTTGGATGCGTTTCTGCACCCAAACAAATTTCAGCCATTGCCTTGACTGTCGCTACTGGATATTTGCCAGCCGCTGTTTCTGCGGACAACATCACGGCATCGGTACCGTCCAATACAGCGTTCGCAACGTCCATCACTTCTGCTCGTGTTGGCATTGGGCTTTCAATCATCGATTCCATCATTTGGGTTGCTGTAATCACAACCTTATTGCACTGGCGTGCGCGCTCAATGATACGCTTTTGTTTACCAACTAATTGGGCATCACCAATTTCTACACCAAGGTCACCACGCGCAACCATCACCGCGTCTGAAGCGCGAATAATATCGTCTAACGCAGCGTCTGTCGCAACGGCCTCAGCTCGTTCAATTTTGGCACAAATTAATCCACGACCTTCAGCAGCGCGTAGCAAACGACGGGCTTCGTGAATATCGGCGCTACTTCTTGGGAAGCTAACAGCGAGGTAATCAACACCAATTTTTGCTGCGGTTTGAATATCTTGCAAATCTTTCTCGGTTAATGCCGCGGCTGATAAGCCACCGCCTAAACGGTTGATACCTTTATTATTTGATAATTTGCCGCCCACGGTCACCGTCGTGGTGATTTGTGAACCGCTAACATCTTCAACCTGAAGTCGAACGCGGCCGTCATCAAGCAGGAGAATATCGCCTTCGCTAACATCTTGTGGTAGCTCTTTGTAGTCAATACCGACACGCTGCTGAGTGCCTGCATTTTTATCGAGTGCCGCATCTAAAACAAACACGTCACCTACATCTAACGTAATAGCGCCACTTTCAAATTTGGAGATACGAATTTTAGGACCCTGTAAATCACCAAGAATCGCAACATGCGTACCGAGGCGGTTTGCAATTTCACGTACTTGATTTGCTCGACGCTCATGGTCTTCGGCGACACCATGGGAAAAGTTAAGTCGAACGACATTCGCGCCTGCTTTAATGAGAGCTTCAAGAACTACTGGGTCATCGGTAGCAGGGCCGAGTGTGGTGACAATTTTGGTGCGCCGTAACATATCTTTACTCCTGTTGTTTTGTGAAAAATTATACCATGTCTTATCGTCAGTTACAGAGATTCTGGCGCTCGTCGGAGTATTTCAGTACAATACCCGCCAATTTTCACGCAACCGTCAAATTTACGTAACAGAAAGGTAACCTCATGAGTGATCAGCAACAGGATCTGACCCTAGCAAGTTGGCAGGAACGCCAAGAATACGCCGAAATGATGCAGCCTATCATTGGTCGTTTGTATCGCAATTACGGTGTGGAAATCTTGGTTTATGGTCGTTCACTGCTAAACGTCGATACCATTAATATTATCAAGGCGCACCGATTAATTCGTCGTCATGAGGGGGTAAAGCTACGTTTGCGTGAGAGCTTCCCGTTTATTGAAGCGCTGAGCAAAATGAAACTGGCGCCTGCGCGTGTTGACCTTGGTAAACTTGCATTTAATTACCTACACAAAGATGCGGGCAAGGGCGATAGCATTGAAGCTTACTTGCAACGCGAGTTGGTTGATATTGTTGACAAAGCAGATGAAATTCCAGCACAAGACGTTGTCTTGTACGGATTTGGACGTATCGGCCGTTTGTTAGCGCGCTTACTGATTGAACGCAACGGTAGCAACAACAAAATGCGCTTACGTGCCATTGTTGTGCGTGGTGGTCGTGACGGCGACCTAGAGAAGCGCGCTAGCTTGTTGCGTCGCGATTCAATCCACGGCCCATTCAATGGTTCAATCACTGTTGATCATGAAAATTCTGCGATTAAAGCCAACGGCACCAGCATAAAAGTTATTTACTCGGATGGCCCTGATCAAGTTGATTACACGCAATACGGTATTAACGATGCCATCATCATCGATAATACGGGTATCTGGAAAGATGAAGCTGGTCTTGGTTTGCACTTGAAGTCAAAAGGCGTGAAGAAGGTGCTGTTAACAGCGCCAGCTAAAGGCGAAATCAAGAATGTTGTTTATGGTGTTAATCACACGGATATTCAGCCTGAAGATCTCATCGTTAGTGCAGCAAGCTGTACCACCAATGCAATTACGCCAGTATTGAAAGTCGTCAATGACGCGTATGGTATTCGCAATGGCCACGTTGAAACCGTGCATTCGTATACCAATGACCAAAACTTAATTGATAACTACCACAAAGCTGAGCGTCGTGGCCGTTCTGCACCCTTGAATATGGTTCTTACCTCAACCGGTGCGGCGAAGGCTGTGGCGAAAGCGTTACCCGAGTTGGCAGGCAAATTAACGGGTAACGCGATTCGAGTTCCAACGCCGAATGTTTCCATGGCCATTATGAACCTGAACTTGAACAAAGCGACCAGCAAAGATGAGTTGAATGCATTTTTGCGTGACCAAGCATTGCATTCAGATTTGCAGGCGCAAATTGATTACACCGCATCAACTGAAATTGTTTCGACCGACTTAGTTGGTTCTCGTTACGCCGGTGTAGTTGATTCACAAGCGACCATCGTTGATGAAGATCGTGCGGTATTATACGTATGGTATGACAACGAATTCGGTTATAGCTGCCAGGTAGTTCGCGTTGCTGAACAAATGGCTGGGCAACAATTGCTGAACCTACCGAAGTAAGATAATTCATGTAAAAGCGCCTGAGTAGGGCGCTTTTCTGTTTTTAGAAGCGAGGAATTTCATGTTTATAACAGCACAGTTCGACAGCGGCAATATCGAAGTTATTGAAGCAAATGAACCAAGCGCAATTCAATTAGCCATTCGTAAAGACAACGAATCTGATTTTTATCAGTGGTTTCACTTTAAACTGTATGCCGAACCGGGTGTTGAACACGTCATGACGATTACTAATGCTGGTAAATCAGCGTACCCTGACGGATGGAAAGACTATTCAGCGCTTGCTTCTTATGACCGCGAGACGTGGTTTCGAGTGCCTACTGAATACAACGGTAAAGAGCTCGTCATTCGTCATAGCCCAGATCAAGAAAGCGTTTATTATGCGTACTTTACGCCATATTCGTACGAGCGCCACATGGATCTCATTCAATGGGCACAACAGTCGATTGAATGCGAACATGTCTTGTTAGGCCCAACGCTTGATGGCCGTGATATGAATTTATTGGTTGTTGGTGAACCAGCGGACCATAAAGCGAAGATCTGGATCACAGCCCGTCAACATCCAGGCGAATCGATGGCGGAATGGTTCATGGAAGGTTTTCTGAGTCGGTTGCTTGATGATGAAGACGGCGCTGCGCGCAAATTGCTCGAAACCTGTGTGTTCTATATTGTCCCAAACATGAATCCAGATGGTAGCGTTCGTGGTCATCTGCGCACCAATGCCGCGGGTGTAAACCTAAACCGTGAATGGGCTGAACCATCTTTAGAGAAGAGTCCTGAAGTTTATTACGTGCTGAACGCCATGCAAGAAACTGGCGTTGATTTTTATCTAGATGTACATGGCGATGAAGCATTACCGTACAATTTTTTAGCGGGTTGTGAGGGTGTGCCGAGCTATAACGATAAAACCCACCAGTTAGGTGAGCAGTTCAAGCAGGTTCTATTATCTATCACCCCAGAGTTTCAAACCCAATACGGTTATGAGATAGATAAGCCGGGCGAAGCGAACCTGACCGTGGCAAGCAACGCAGTTAGTGAGCGCTTTAACTGTTTAGCATTTACTTTAGAAATGCCGTTCAAAGATAATGCGAACCTGCCTGATGTTGATTTCGGTTGGTCAGCAAATCGTAGCCAACAATTCGGTGCGGATGTTTTAAGCGCCATTTATGGAATCGCAAATAGCTTGCGCAGTTAATCTGGGCAAGCTAGTTTAAACAGCGGACAACAACAATAATAATTTGACAAGGGGGACACCTTGGAAGCCATCAACAACTTTTTGCTGCTACTCGATAGTTATCTCGGCTCGGCGGCATACTTTCCTTATATCCTACTTGGTGTAGGTATTTTCTTTACGCTGTATTTGGGGTTTCCGCAAATACGCTTCTTCGGTCACGCCTGGAAAGTTGTTACTGGGAAGTTTGACAAGAAAGGCGCTGAAGGCGATACAACGCACTTTCAAGCCTTATCAACGGCATTATCGGGAACTGTGGGTACCGGTAATATCGGTGGTGTTGCACTGGCAATCTTTTTGGGTGGCCCGGCAGCGCTATTTTGGATGTGGGTGACCGCTTTTCTTGGTATGACAACCAAGTTTGTTGAGGTTACGCTATCACATAAATACCGCGTAAAAACAGAAGATGGCACCATGGCTGGTGGCCCAATGTATTACATGGACCGCCGCTTGAACATGAAATGGCTGGCAGTAATTTTTGCCATTGCGACCATTATCAGTTCATTTGGTACCGGCAACATGCCGCAGATTAACAACATCGCGCAAAGTATGGAAATGAGCTTCGGCTTCGACCCAATGTTAGTCGGCGGTGTTTTGGCTATCTTGCTGGCTCTGGTTATCATTGGCGGTATTACGCGTATTGCTGCAGTGACGTCGAAGATTGTTCCAATAATGGGTGCGCTTTATATTATTGGCTCATTAAGCGTCATTTTCTTCAATGTCGATCAAATCGGTCCATCGTTTGTCGCTATCTTCACCGATGCCTTTACTGGCTCTGCTGCAACCGGCGGCTTCTTGGGAGCAACGTTTGCCTACGCATTCAACCGCGGTGTTAACCGTGGCTTATTCTCTAATGAAGCAGGTCAAGGTTCGGCGCCAATCGCGCACGCATCAGCGAAAGCCGATGAACCAGTATCGGAAGGTATGGTATCGATTCTAGAGCCGTTCATCGATACCATTATCATTTGTACATTGACTGGTTTGGTTATTTTGTCATCGGGGGTTTGGTCACAAAAGCACGAAAATACGTTTTCTCGTACCGACCTCGATATCGTTGCTGGACATTACTCAGATGCTGAGGCAGCTGATCGTGAAGCGTTGTATCATTACTTAAACGATACAAACGAAAACACGATTGAAAAGTATAACGGTACCATTCAAGTTCGTGATGGTCGCCCAGTTAGCAACGGTTACACCATGCTTCACGCCCGTTCAGTTGCAGAAAACGTACGCTTTATTGTGGCTGGTGAAGATCCATACACGGGTGTTTTACGCATCGAAAACGGACAATTAAAGAAAGAAGATATCGTCATCGTTGGTGATTCATTGATTCACTCGGCGGCACTAACAGCCAAAGCCTTTAGTATGGGCTTCTTAGGTGAAGCGGGTGAGTATATTGTCCCCATTAGTTTGATGTTATTTGCGTTCTCAACCGCAATTGCTTGGTCGTACTATGGCGACCGTGCTGTTGTTTATCTGTTCGGTCAGCGTGGTGTGATGCCGTATCGCATTATTTACGTTGCTGGTTTCTTTGTCGCATCGTTTGCCGATACTACGTTAGTGTGGACGTTATCCTATGTCGCCATTGTTTTGATGACGCTGCCTAACTTACTCGGTATTGTTCTTTTAAGACGCGAAATGAAGGATACCGTGAAAGCATATTGGCAAGATTTTGATGCTGAACAATCAAAAAAGATTGAGAAATAAGCTTCAGTTGCCATCGAATTAAAACCCGCTACGGCGGGTTTTAATCTATCTAAAAGCCGCGCGATGCTTGAATTTCCAATCAGATCCCTTATATTGCCTATTCACGTTGAAGTAAAAGAGGTCATCATGGCGTTAATCGATTGCCCCGCATGTAAAAAACGCGTTTCAGATAAAGCAACTCAATGTCCACACTGCGAATTCAAACTGGCAGGTCTATCTAATGATGAACGCGAGCGTGAACTGCAACGGATGCTGGCTGCAAAGCGTGAGAAGATAGTCGGTCAATCAATGCTCGCATTGCTTATCGCCATTGCAGCGTTCACTTACTATTTTATTCAGCAACCGCTACCTGAAACTTGGGCTGCTAAGATTTCTTATGGGTTAATGGTTGTCGGCCTAGTTTGGTTCGTCGTGAATCGGGTTAGGTTGGTTTTTGTAAAAAGGAGTCGTAGTTAATGCAGTTTGACGACTTAGTTTCTTCGATTACACCGGATACTTTCGAACGCTTATTGCAAGCCGTTGAGTTAGGGAAGTGGCCGGATGGCGTTAAATTATCCGACCAGCAACGGGAACATTGTATCCAGCTCGTGATGGCTTATCAGGCGCGTTATTGTCCCTCTGATGAAGCATTTCGTATTGGTGCCGATGGCCAGTTAGTCACACGCAGCAAACGTGATATGAAAGCTGAGTTAAAAGGCGAAAATACGATTGCCAGCTTCGCTCTTAATAGTAGTACCAACGAGATATAAGCACCTCTCTATGCAACCAACTGATTATAAAATGCTTTTAGAACAAGCCAAGGCGATTACAGCCGGCGAGCCTGATTTAATTGCCAACTTAAGTAATTTATCCGCTTTGGTTTATGAAACTCTCAATGACGTCAACTGGGTCGGATTTTACCTAACTCGAGCCCCGAACACCTTGGTGTTAGGGCCATTTCAGGGTAAAGTGGCCTGCTTACGCATACCTTTTGGCCGTGGTGTTTGCGGTACTGCAGCAACCACCCGCGAAACCCAACTGGTGATTGATGTTCACGAGTTCGAAGGGCACATTGCCTGTGATGCTGCCTCTAACTCAGAGGTGGTTGTGCCATTAATCGTTGATGGTGAAGTGGTTGGCGTATTTGATTTAGACAGCCCGTTAGTGGGGCGTTTTACTCAGGATGATGCTGACGGATTAACAGCATTAGGCCGATTTATTGAACAACTTAATTGGCGCTAAATTGCCAGCGGCATAGTAGTGAAGATGGCGCTAAAGATAGTGCTGAAGTAGGCCTTTATGTATAGTGAGTTTGATATTTATGCCTATTTAGTCAGTTATAGCGACATGCGCTTTTTTGAAGGCGAAGAAGAAGCAGCGGCAGATCAAATAAATGAGATGCTGCATTATATTGTCGATTATAGTGAAGCTGATGACAGCATAGACCAATTAGAAGAAGTTGTACGCCGCGTGCTGTTCGAGTGGATAGAGAACCCCGATTTACTTGGGCTCGACAGCGAAGAAATGCAAGCGTATATCATGGAGCAACTAGCTGACGTACGTCAGCAGGAATTTGATGAAGATGACGACTGACGTTAAAAAGATTACCAATACCAAAGAAGTAATTGCCTATCTTGCTGAAAAGTTTCCGCAGTGTTTTTCACTTGAAGGTGATGCACAGCCTTTGAAGATTGGTATTTTTGAGGATTTAGCAACCCGTTTAGAAAATGATGATGCGGTAAGCAAAACACGTTTGCGGACGGCTTTACGCCACTATACCAACAGCTGGCGTTATCTGCGCAGTGTGAAAGTTGGTGCGAAACGTGTTGATCTCGATGGTGCCGAAGCAGGTATTATTGAAGAAGAGCACCAGCAACATGCTGAGCAAACGCTAGCTGAGTCGAAAGCTGCGGCGGCTGAACGCGCAGCAGCAAAACGAAAAGAGCAAGCGGCTAAAGCACCGAAAACCGCAGCAGCCAACCAAGAGGCTCGTAAAGCAAGAGCGAAACGTCCGGGGAAAAAGCCGACAGCCGTTAAGTCTGCTGCGAATAAACCGAAAGCGGCACCCAAGCTCGATTTGCAAGCTGTAACAGGTTCTGATCTGAAGGTTGGTCAACAGGTTCAGGTTAAAGCCGGTAACTCACCAGTTGCTGGGCAAGTAACAGAAATTGATCGTGATGACATTTATGTGCAACTTCAAAACGGCCTGACGGTCAAAGTGAAGGTAAACGCTGTATTTGTCACCAAATAGGAGTAGGGAAGTATGACTAAGCGTGTAAAGTTTAAGAGTGCTCTCATTGTTTCGCTGGCAGCTGCTATTTCAAGCGCCGCCTGGGCGATTCCACCCGCGCACTCGCCAGATGAGTTACCGCAATTGAAACCGCAAGAGCAACACGCTGTTGCGAGTGGTCGCGTTGCTCGCTTCTTTACACGTGACCATTTCAAGCAAATGGAACTCGATAATGCGTTGTCGGAGCAAATTTTAGAACGTTATCTTGAGATGCTGGATTACAGCAAAATGTTTCTGTTAGCCAAAGATGTTGAGCAGGCACAGGAATATAAGCATTTATTTGATGACATGATTTTGACCGGCAAACTGAATGCGGCTTACTCGCTTTATAGTAAATCTCTCGATCGTCGGTTTGAACGCTACACCTACGCATTATCGCTACTTGATGAAGAACAGCCATTTGACTTTACCGTCGCCGGTGATAAGTATCATTTCCAACGTGAAGATGCCGAGTGGGCAACTTCGAACGATGAATTGGATGAGTTATGGCGTCAGCGTGTTAAATATGATGCGTTGAATTTAACACTTGCTGGAAAAGAGTGGCCTGAAGTTGTCGAAACCCTAGGTAAGCGCTACAACAATGCATTAAAGCGCCTCACCCAGACAAATAGCGAAGACGTGTTCCAGACCGTTATGAATGCTTTTGCGCGTAGTGTTGAAGCGCATACGAGTTATTTATCGCCAAGCAATGCCGAGCGTTTTGAGCAAAACATGAACTTATCTCTCGAAGGGATAGGTGCTGTGCTGCAAGCCGAGTACGACTACACCGTTATTCGCAGCCTCGTTCCAGGCGGCCCCGCCGATAAAAGTGGTGAGCTTGCCGTTGATGATAAGATTGTCGGCGTTGCGCAAGGTGATGAAGAAGACCGCGAATTTGTTGACGTTATTGGTTGGCGTCTCGATGAAGTGGTTGAACTCATCAAAGGTCCGAAGGGCTCAACAGTCATCTTGCAGGTATTAAAAGCAAATCAAAGTGCCGGTAGTACGCCAACAGAAATTGCGATTGTGCGCGATAAAGTCAAATTAGAAGACCGCGCCGCAAAACTTGAAATTGAATCGCCTGAAGAAGGGAAGTACGCCGGTAGAAAGATGGGCGTAATTGAAATTCCAGGTTTTTATAATGGCCTCACTGAGAATGTTGAGAATCTTATTTCGGAAGCTCTAAAGCAAGACGTTGAAGGCATTGTCATTGATTTACGTGGCAATGGCGGTGGTTCATTGTCTGAAGCCATTACCTTAACAGGCTTATTTATTGATAAAGGTCCCGTAGTGCAGATTCTTGACGGCCGTAAACGTCGAGATATTAATGGCGATCGTGATGGTAAAACTTATTATGATGGCCCTTTAATGGTGATGGTAGATCGTTACAGTGCTTCAGCATCAGAGATTTTTGCGGCAGCGTTGCAAGACTATCAACGTGCGGTGATTGTCGGTGAAAACACCTATGGTAAAGGTACCGTTCAACATCATCGCGCATTGCAAATGTATCCTTTTGATAATTATGAAGAACCATTGGGAAGCGTGCAGTTTACCATTGCTAAGTTTTACCGTATTAATGGTGGCAGTACTCAAATGCGCGGTGTTGAACCCGACTTGACACTACCATCGATTATTGATGCTGAAGAGTTTGGCGAAAGTAGCCAAGAAAATGCATTACCATGGGATCAACTCCCAGCGGCTAAGTACGAACCATTAAATATCTTGCCAACAACAACGTTTGAGCAATGGCAGAATAAACTGGATTCACAAGTAGCCAAGAACCCAGAGTTTAAATTTATTTTCCAAGATATTGAAAAATATCAAGAGGAAAAAGATAAAACTTGGATCAGTTTAGTCTTGGACGAGCGAAAAGCGGAGCAGGCACAAGAAGAAGAGAAGAAGCTTCAGCGTGCTAATGCGCGATTACAGCGCTTAGGAATGGATCCGGTTGAAAAGGTAGAAGATATTCCAAGTGATCTCGAAATTGATGATCCTTATCTCGAAGAAACAGTGAGCTTGAGCTTTGCTTTAATTGATGCACATAAATTGGCAATGAATTAATTTAATGCTCGTAGTAAGTGACTAAAAGCCGCTATATGCGGCTTTTTTATAAAAAATAATAACGATAATAAAATACGGACAACAACAGTCATGCATGAGTCTCCTTCTATTGCGAATCGCTGGTCGAGTCGTTTACTTTTTATTCTGGCCTCAACAGCTGCCGCCGTCGGTCTCGGTAATATTTGGAAGTTTCCTTATATTACAGGAGAGAATGGCGGTGGGGCGTTTGTGCTTGTTTATCTGCTTTGTATCGCCGGTATTGGCTTACCAATCATGATTGCCGAGATTGTAATTGGTCGCCGCGGCAGGCACAGCCCAGGTTATGCAGCACGAAAAGTTGCACAAGAATCCGGTCGTAGTAAAGCGTGGCAAATTACCGGCTGGATGGGCATGGCTACGGGCTTTTTGGTACTAAGCTTTTATGCGGTAATTGCCGGTTGGGCACTGGCTTACGTATTTGAAGCTGGAAGTGGCGCCTTTGCAGGTGCCAGCGTCGCCGAAATTAGTGATATTTTCGACGGGTTAGTGAGTTCGTCAGCGCAACTTACATTTTGGCATGCGACGATTATTGTCGGCGTAGTATTCGTTGTTGGTAATGGCATTAAAGACGGACTTGAGCGCGCGGTATCCTGGATGCTGCCAGCAATGGTACTGTTGCTGATTGGGCTTGCTAGCTATGCAGCGTATATCGGTGATTTCGGTGCAGCTATTGAGTTCATGTTCGCGCCTGATTTTTCAGAATTATCAATTAATGGCGTGATGTTAGCTCTCGGGCATGCTTTCTTTTCTCTCGGCTTAGCCTCTGGCGTGGTAATAATGTACGGCGCTTACTTGTCCAAGTCGACCTCGATTATTCAAACATCGTTGTGGGTTGCGCTAGCTGATACGTTTGTTGCCTTGCTTGCTGGTTTGGCTATTTTCCCTATCGTTTTTGGCAGTCAGTTAGCACCGGAAGCTGGGCCTGGGCTTATATTCCAAACTTTACCTGTTGCATTTAGCCAAATGCCGGGTGGCACCGCTTTGGGTACCGTATTCTTCATCATGCTCGTCATTGCGGCATTTACTTCCGCCATAGCGATGATTGAATCAGCCGTTGCCTTTTTGGAAGAGCGTTTCAATTTAGGTCGTTGGACGGCAACTATGGGAGCCGGTTTCATATTATGGCTATTAGGTCAGATTACTATCTATAGTTTCAGCGGTGCAGAGTGGACACAATTAAACTGGCAAATTAGCGAAGAAAAATCGCTGAAAAGCTGGTTTGACGTGATTGATTACGCAACGTCAAACATCCTGCTGCCGTTAGGTGGTTTATTGCTCGCTATTTTTGCGGGTTGGGTGATGAAGACAAGTTACAGCCAAGATGAGCTCGATACGCAGCCAATAGCATTTAAAATTTGGCACTTCATCGTGCGCTATTTGGCGCCGATAGCAATTATTCTGATTTTTCTGCAACTGATCGGTATTATTCAGTTTTAATTTCTGGGTTTAGAGAATATTTATGCAAAATACAACAAAGGTGGGGCTGCGTACTCCAACCATATTGCAAGCAGCAATACCGCTTTTAGCGTTGATAGTCATGTTAGCGCTCTCGGTTTATTTCTATGGTGAAGATTCTTCTTATGGCCCAAATCAGATAGCGCTGTGGGTAGCTGCTGGTGTAGCGCTCGCTATAGGCTTCTATAACAAGGTAAGTTGGGAACAAATTGAGGATGGCATTAAAGAGGGGATTTCAGTAGCGCTCGGCGCGTTATTGATTATTCTAGCCGTAGGTTCTCTCATCGGTACGTGGCTATTAGCCGGTACCGTACCTAGCATGATCTACTTTGGTCTGGAACTGCTAAACCCAAGCTGGTTTTATGCGGCAACTGCTTTAATTTGTGCCATTATTTCGCTGGCCATTGGTAGTTCATGGACAACTGCGGCGACCATCGGTGTGGCGCTAATGGGCGTCGCTGCTGGAATGGACTTATCACCGGCAATTACAGCTGGTGCGGTGGTTTCAGGTGCTTATTTTGGCGATAAAATGTCACCATTAAGCGATACCACGAACTTAGCGCCGGCCGTCGCTGGTACTGAATTATTTGCACATATTCGTTATATGGCATACACCGCGGGTCCGGCATTCATTATTACGCTAATTATCTTTGTGTTATTAGGTTTTAACGCTGAAAGCTCAGTGAGCTTGTTGGAACTTGAAAGAATGCAATTGGAGCTACGTAACACCTTCAATATTGGTTGGGTGATGTTAGTACCGCTGCTGGTATTGCTGTATTTGGCAGCAACACGCAAGCCAGCGCTTCCTACGGTATTTTTCGGTGCATTGCTGGGCGGCGTTTGGGCGCTGATTTTTCAGCCTGAAATGGTTAGCAAGCTGGCTGGCGGCGATACCTCAATGGTGGGCACCATAAAAGTAGTGTGGACCGCTCTGAGCGACGGTGTGACAATTGAAACGGGTTCAGCAGACCTCGATGACCTACTTAGTGGTGGCGGGATGTCTAGCATGTTGAACACGGTTTGGTTGATTCTAAGTGCCATGACCTTTGGCGCTATTATGGAAAAACTGGGCTTGTTACAGCGTTTAATTGCAGGTTTGCTTGGTTACGTGAAGTCGCTAGGTAGCCTTATTGCCGCAACGTTATTCACGTGTTTTGGTGCTAATGTATTAACCGCTGACCAATATATGGCGATTGTTCTGCCAGGGCGCATGTACCGTGAAGAATACGAACGTCGCGGGCTTGACCCGCGTGTGTTATCACGCACACTAGAAGATAGTGCGACACTCACTTCGGCATTAATTCCATGGAATACCTGTGGTGCCTTCATGATGGGCGCATTGGGTGTTAGTCCTTGGATTTATGCACCGTTCGCATTCTTTAACTGGATAACACCGCTTATGGCATTATTTTATGCCTACACGGGCATTCGAATTCTGCGTTTACCACCAGCAAAAGCCACCGCTTAAATTAATCGGTTTATAGGTAGTTATGACAGCATCAACAGCAAAGTTCCGGAGCGATTATCGCGCTCCGGAATTTCTTATTCCGCGTATTGATTTAACTTTTCAACTTGATGAAGAACGCACGATAGTTACCAACCGAATGTTGGTTGTGCCACAACAAGCGCAACCGTCATTGCGTCTTCACGGTGAGCATTTAACTTTACAGCAGCTTGAACTCAACGGCGAATTGCTCTCACCAGACGCTTATCGTATTACCGACAAGCACCTTGAAATCATTCAAGTGCCAGCAACGCCATTTGAACTCGTTATAACGAACATGATTAACCCGTTAGCCAATACCGCATTAGAGGGGCTATATAAGTCGGGCGGGGCTTTTTGCACGCAATGTGAGGCTGAAGGGTTTCGCCGCATCACCTATTATCTAGATCGTCCCGACGTGTTGGCTGAATTCACCACTACCATTATTGCTAATAAACAACGTTACCCTTATTTGTTGAGTAACGGCAATAACATTAAACAAGGTGATAATAACGATGGTACGCACTGGGTAACGTGGCATGATCCGCATCCAAAACCTGCTTATTTGTTTGCATTAGTTGCTGGTGATTTTGACGTTCTTACTGACAACTACACAACTTGCAGTGGGCGCGAAGTGCGACTTGAGTTATTTGTCGACAAAGGCAATCTTAAGCAAGCCGAGTTCGCAATGACCTCGCTCAAAAATTCAATGCGCTGGGACGAGGAACGTTTTGGATTAGAATACGATCTTGACATATATATGATTGTCGCGGTCGATTTCTTTAATATGGGCGCCATGGAAAATAAAGGCCTTAACGTTTTCAACTCACGCTATGTACTTGCAGATGCGAGAACCGCAACCGATCAAGATTTCTTGAACGTTGAATCGGTAATAGGGCATGAGTACTTCCATAACTGGACTGGGAATCGAATTACTTGCCGAGATTGGTTCCAGTTGAGTTTAAAAGAAGGGTTAACGGTTTTCCGTGATCAAGAATTCAGCTCTGATTTGGGCTCGCGCGCTGTGAATCGTATCGATGCGATTCGCATTATACGCACCCATCAGTTCAACGAGGATGCCAGCCCGATGGCTCATCCTATTCGCCCTGACAAGGTAGTAGAAATGAATAATTTCTATACTGTCACTGTCTATAATAAAGGGGCTGAAGTAATTCGAATGTTGCATACCTTGCTGGGCGAACAAGGCTTTCAGGCAGGTATGAGGCTATACGTTGAACGTCATGACGGGCAAGCTGTTACCTGTGACGATTTCGTGGCAGCAATGGCTGACGCAAATAAGTTCAATTTAGACGTATTCAAACGCTGGTATAGCCAAGCTGGCACCCCAACAGTAACTGTTACGCAGGATTATAATGAGCAGGCGCAAACATTAACTTTAAAGTTCTCGCAAATGACGCCAGCAACGCCGGGACAAACATCCAAACTGCCAGTACATATTCCGGTGTTACTTAGTGCTTATTCGCAATCTGGTAAACGCCTGACATTGGTCAACAAAAATCTGCGAGACCACGAATCCGGTAGTTCGTTGTTCGAATTGACATCTGAATACCAAACGCTTGAAATTCGAGACATTCCTGAGCGACCAGTCGTTGCTCTGATGGAGAATTTTAGTGCGCCAGTGAAGCTTGATGCCGAGCAGATTTTTGCGGATAGTCTTGTGTTATTGGCTCACGCTGAACAAGATGTTACTCGATGGGAAGCCGCGCAGCATATTTACGTAAAACTGATTCGCGATGCGGTTGAACAAAAACAACCGTTAATACTTCCAGAGTCGGTTGCTGAAGCGTTTAGGCAATTCGCTCAAGCAGATATTGATCCGGCACTTAAGGCACTCGTTTTCACTCCGCCAACCGTCGAGGAAATCGCTGAATATTACCCAACTGAAATCCCGATTGATGCGATTTTTGGTGCGGTCTACGAATTGCGCCAACAACTTGCAGCGAAGCTCCTTAAGGTCTTTGCCAAAGTTTGGGATACACGAGTGGTGACGACGTATAAATTGACGGGTGATGATATTGCGAATCGCAGTTGGTTGCACACCGCGTTGTACTATCTTGCATTGCAGCTACCTGAACAATATAGCTCGGTTGTAGCGAACTACTTTAAGCAAGCGGACAATATGACGGCTCAACAGAGTGCGTTACAAATAGCTGTTCACCTGAAACTTGCTTGTAAACGAGAGTTACTCGATGCATTTGAACAGCAGTGGCTGGATACACCACTGGTTCTAGATAAATGGTTTGCTATTCAAGCGAGTACTCCGGACGCCTCTGTTGTTGAAACAGTCAATTCGTTGCAACATCATGCGAAGTTCGATCGCAATAATCCCAATCGTCAATATGCATTGTTTGCTACCTTTGGTCGCAATATGACTCAGTTTCATCGAATCGACGGCGCAGGGTATAAAATGACCAGCGAAATGATTCAATATTTAAATGACAAAAACCCGCAGGTTGCTGCGCGATTGGTCACGCCACTGACACAGTGGCGGCGATTTGACCAACAACGCCAGCAGTTGCTGAAAGTTGAACTAGAAAAGCTACAAAAATTACCAAATTTGGCAGCGGATTTAGACGAAAAAATCAGTCAAAGTTTGGGCTCGAATTAAGCGATTCCGAAGTGCTTTTGTAATAAACATGCAAAGCATCGTCATAATCATGTTCAGACCCCGAATTTCGTGGTCTGAACACTGATTTTTTCATGACAATAAGCATTGAATAACCAACCTAAATGTCCGACAATGATAGCAATTATTTCGTTGGGTGATAGTTACGCCAAGTAATTGTTGCCGCTTCGTTATATCTATCACGTAAAAAGGACACCATCATGAATGCGTTTGGCGAAGGCCAGATCCCCGTTGTACTGCAGAAGGTGGCTGATCTCATTCAGCAGCGAGCCACCAGTCGAGCCGATTTGATCTCCGATTTTGCGATGAGGTTATTCCGCAATATCTCACCGGATGATCTCTCGCTGCGCAACGACAGCGACATGTATGGTGCGGTGATGGGCTTATGGCATAGCTTCAATGATTATATTCCTGGTGAGAAAGCCCTCATCAAAATTTATAATCCTGAAGTAGCACGGCATGGCTGGGAGTCTGCCCACACCATTATCGAGATTATTCAATCCGATAGTCCATTCATGGTGGATTCGATTCGTATGGCGCTGTCACGTCTCGGAATCACCTCACATTTATTATTGCATTTACCAATAAGTCATAAACGCGATGCGGATAATAACATTGTTGAGTTATTAAAAGCTGGTACGCGCAATGACGATAACGAAGTTGACACCGTATTTTTGATTGAAGTAGACCGTCAAACCAGCAAAGAAGCCATTACGACATTGAAAAAAGAACTGGCTTCGGTGATGGATGAGATTAATTTATCGGTTTCTGACTGGTTACCCATGCGCGAGCGTCTTAGCGAAATAGCTGAGAGCTTAAGTGACATCAAGTATCCAGGTGATCAGCAACAGCTAAAAGAAGCGCAACGTTTTCTCGCTTGGTTGGCGCAAGATAACTTCACCTTGATGGGCTATCGTCGTTACGACTTGAAGCCGGTTGAAGGCGACTACGTCATTCGTCAAAACGTTGAATCAAGCCTTGGTTTAATGCGTAAAAGCGCAACCAATAAAGACCGTTTAGTATCATCGCTACCAGAAGTAGCGCGAGATATGACGTTTGACGAGAATATTTTGTTACTGACGAAAACAAATACCAAGTCACGTGTTCATCGTCCTGCTTATTGTGATTACATTGGCGTAAAGCGCTTTGATAAAAACGGCAAAGTGATTGGTGAAGATCGATTCATCGGTTTGTACTCAAGTAGCTTCTACAACAATAGTGCCCGCGACGTACCAATGGTAGGGGATAAGATCCGCCGTGTTATGGAAGCGTCAGGCTTTGCGCCAAACTCGCATGCGGCAAAAGCACTATTAAATATTCTAGAAACTTATCCGCGCGATGAAATTGTTCAGGCGCCTGAAGATGACTTGCTTGAAGTAGGGCTTGGCGTTTTGCAAATGCAAGAGCGTGATATGACCCGCGTATTCGTGCGCCGCGATATTTTTGGACGCTTTGCTTCATGCATGGTTTACGTACCGAAAGAGCGTTACAACACGTTATTACGCCAAAAAACACAGCAAATTCTTGCGCGTACTTTCGCGAGTGAAAGCGAAGTCGATTTTACTACCTATTTTTCAGAATCATCGCTGGCTCGAACGCATTACACCGTTCGCCTTGGCGCACACGTACAGGACATTGACGTGAAAGAACTTGAACAGAATCTTATTGAAGCGGCGCGTACTTGGGAAGATAACTTTGAGCGCATTCTAAGTAGTACATTTGGCGAAGCAAAAGCGAACGCCTTAAACAAAAAATACGCTAACGCCTTTCCGCGTGCCTATAAAGAAGATGTGCTTCCATCGGTAGCGATTGCCGATATTGCGCAAGTTGAAGCCCTTGATGACGATCATAAATTGGGCATGCTGTTTTATCGTTCACGTGAAGAGAACGAAACCAGCAAAAAGATCCGTTTAAAGTTATTCCATAAAGACGAGCCGATTCACTTATCTGATGTTCTACCAATGTTGGAAAACTTTGGTTTGCGCATTATCGGTGAAAGTCCGTATCAAATTAAAACTTCCGATGGCGGTGTATTTTGGATTCTTGATTTCCAAATGCTTCACAGCAACGCGAAGTTAGATTTAGAAGCAAGCCGTGACGTTTTCCAAAACGCCTTTGCGCAAGTTTGGGATGGTCACTACGAGGACGATGGCTTTAACCGCTTGGTATTAAGCGCTGGTTTAACCGGACGCCAAGTTGTTATCTTGCGTATGTTCGCTAAATACATGCGTCAAATCGGTACAACGTTCAGTCAGTCTTATATTGAAAGCACGTTCAGCAAATATCCGTTGATTGCGAAGTTAATTGTTAAATTGTTCTACTCGAAATTTGACCCGAAAGAGAAGAGCCGGAACAAGAAAATCGAGGCGTTGGAAGCGCGTATCAGTTCTGAATTAGAGAACGTCGCAAACCTCGATGACGATCGTATCATTCGCCGTTATGTTGAATTGATTTTGGCTGCACTGCGCACCAACTTCTTCCAGGGTGATGCTGAAGGGCAAGAAAAACCATACATTTCAGTGAAGTTCATGCCTGAGATGATTCCAGAAATGCCGTTGCCATTACCTAAATACGAGATTTTCGTGTATTCGCCTCGGGTTGAAGGTGTGCACTTGCGTGGTGGTAAAGTTGCGCGTGGTGGTTTGCGTTGGTCAGATCGCCGCGAAGACTTCCGCACCGAAGTTTTGGGCTTGGTAAAAGCACAACAAGTGAAAAACACCGTGATTGTGCCAGTTGGTGCGAAGGGTGGTTTCTTCTGCAAACATTTGCCGGAAGAGCGCGAAGCGTTCTTTGAAGAAGGCAAAGCGTGCTACCGCACGTTTATTCGCGCATTGCTTGATATTACTGACAACATCGTCAACGGTGAAGTCGTTCCACCAAAAGACGTTGTACGCCATGATGAAGACGATACTTATTTGGTTGTTGCAGCCGACAAAGGTACCGCAACGTTTTCAGACATCGCCAACGGCATTTCTGCCGAGTACAACTTCTGGTTGGGTGATGCCTTCGCGTCTGGTGGTTCAGTTGGTTATGACCATAAGAAGATGGGGATCACAGCACGTGGTGCTTGGGAATCCGTGAAGCGTCATTTCCGTGAAATTGGTATCGACTGTCAAACCACTGATTTTACCGCGGTGGGTATTGGTGACATGGCTGGCGACGTATTTGGTAACGGCATGCTGTTGTCAAAGCATACGCGTCTCATTGGTGCATTCAACCACATGCATATTTTTGTGGATCCGAATCCGAATGCTGAAAAAACCTACGCTGAGCGCGAGCGGATGTTTAAATTGCCTCGTTCATCGTGGGAAGATTTCGATAAATCATTGATTTCTGAAGGTGGCGGTATTTTCTCTCGCAGCGCGAAAGCAATTGAGCTTTCTCCTGAGATGAAAAAGCTATTTAACACTCAGAAGAAATCGTTTACCCCAAATGAATTGATCAAAGCGTTACTCACGCTAAACGTCGATTTGCTATGGAATGGTGGTATCGGTACCTACGTTAAATCAGTAAAAGAAAGTGATAGCGATGTGGGTGACCGCGCCAACGATGCTTTGCGCGTCAATGGTAAAGAATTACGCGCGAAAATTGTCGGCGAGGGCGGTAACTTAGGTTTCACTCAACTAGGTCGTATTGAATACGCTCGCAATGGCGGTCGTATAAACACCGATGCTATCGACAACGTGGGTGGTGTTGACTGTTCGGATAACGAAGTAAACATCAAGATTTTGCTGAACGGTTTAGTAGCAAACGGTGACTTAACGCGTAAACAGCGCGATCAGTTGCTCTATGACATGACAGATGAAGTGTCGCAGATCGTGATTAAAGATTGTTTCCGTCAATCACAGTCTATTTCTGTTACGGCCATTCGTGGTTCAGATCAGATTAAAGAACTACAACGCTTTATTCATCACCTCGAGCGTGAAGGGCAGTTGAACCGTGCTCTTGAATTTTTGCCAGATGACGATGAATTAGCAGAACGTCAAGCGCAAGGTAAAGGCTTTACTCGCCCAGAACTTGCTGTGATTACGGCTTACGGCAAAATGGTTCTAAAAGAACAATTGCTGGACGATGCGATCATGTCGGATCCTTTCCATGCTCGCTCGCTTATCAATGCGTTCCCGAAACCATTGCAAGAGAAGTACGCTGAAGCAATGGAAAACCACCCGTTGCGCGCACAGATTATTGCGACACGCTTAGCCAACAATATTGTGAACGACATGGGGCCTAACTTTGTCTATCGCAAAGTTGACGCAACCGGCTCGACCGAAGCTGAAGTTGCCTCAGCCTATGTTGTTGCCCGCGAATGTTTTGATTTGCGTGGTTTAATGGAGCAAATCGAAGCAGGAAACAATAAGATTCCTGCCGATGTTCAAAACAATATGTTGTTCCAGTTACGTCGCGTAGTTCGTCGCGCTACCCGCTGGTTCTTGCGTCACCGCAACCCGAATTTAACGACAATCCAAGAGCATTTGGACTTTTACAAAGCGAGTTTTGATGACTTGCGTAAAAATGTTCTGAATTACTTGGTTGACGATGAGCGTGCACAAATCGAAAAACAAATCGACAAGCTGCAAGCGCAAGGGGTTCCAGCGAAATTGGCACATAACATCGGTACGCTAAGTACCTTGTTCTCAGCGTTGGATATCGCTGACATTACCAATGAAACTGGACGCAAAGTCAGTACCGTCGCACAAGCTTACTTCAAACTTGGCTCGCGCGTATCACTGCACTGGTTCTTAGATCAAATTAACAGCCAGCCAGTTGATAACCATTGGCAAGCGCTGGCTCGCGCAGCATTTCGTGAGGAATTGGATTGGCAACAACGTTCATTAACCATGAGCATGCTGAAAGCCGCAGACGCGAAGAAAGATGCAGACGAAATTGTTGAGTCTTGGTTGTCGGACAACAAGGTGTTTGTAGACCGTTGGTTAGTCATGCTTTCTGATTTCCGTACAACGAAGACACACGAGTTTGCCAAGTTTTCTGTTGCATTGCGTGAGTTGATGTTGTTGAACCACAATTGCACTTCGGTTAGCGCATAACATGTACGGATTGATGCGCAAGTGGCTGTTCAGCAAAGATGCTGAACAGTCACACGACCTCACCTTAGGTATGCTAAAACGCTTTGCTCACACGCCGCTTTCGTTGGCATGGCGACAACGTGTTCATGCCAAACCGGTCACCGTGATGGGAATTAACTTTCCAAATCCAGTCGGCTTAGCAGCTGGCTTGGATAAAAATGCCGAGTGCATTGATGCATTTGCGCAAATGGGATTTGGTTTTATTGAAGTTGGCACCGTCACACCACGTCCGCAGCCTGGAAATCCGAAGCCTCGCTTATTCCGTATTGTTGAAAAAGAAGCAATCATCAATCGAATGGGCTTTAATAACCTTGGCGTCGATCACCTTGTAGAGCAAGTGCAATTGGCTCGTTACCAAGGTGTGCTAGGTATTAACATCGGAAAAAATAAAGACACTCCGGAAGCCGAAGCGGTACAGGACTATTTGCACTGCATGCGCAAGGTTTATGCGCTTGCTAGCTATATCACCGTGAATATCTCATCGCCAAACACGCCTGGATTGCGTGAGTTTCAGCACGGTAGCGCTTTGCATGTACTTCTTGCTGCTTTAAAAGAAGAACAACAGCAGCTTGCGAAGCAACATGATAGATATGTCCCTATTGCGGTAAAAATAGCACCAGATTTAACCGATGATGGTATTCGCGCCATCACCGATGCACTTGTTCAACACGAAATTGATGCCGTGATTGCGACCAATACCACATTAAGTCGCGATGCCGTTGCCGGATTGCCTCATGCAGATGAAGCGGGTGGTTTAAGCGGACGCGTTCTTTTTGATGTGAGTACACATGTCGTTAAAGTTATCGCGAAGCATGCTCACGGGAAGCTACCAATCATAGCGGTTGGTGGTATTGATAGTGCTCAAGCCGCGCAGGAAAAGCTGCAAGCGGGGGCAAGCTTAGTGCAAATTTATACCGGTTTTATCTATCATGGTCCGCGTTTAATTCGCGATGTTGTGAATGCCTTGTAAATAACACCGTATTTCGATATTTTATTTGTTATCTAACAACGTAATAAAAAAGGAAATAGGGTGCACGCAACTTCGCAATGGCGATGGGTCTACGATCCTGACCAGCAACAATTGCAAATTGAGCTTGAACAAGGGCTGATTCATATCGCCCCTTACAAAGCCTCGCGATTGGTGCCGCTGCACGCTATGAATGCTGCATTTTCGATGGAAGATGCAGCGACTTTTCAAAGTTTTTACGATGCACTTGAAGCTTCGCAACGTTTATCGCCTAACGTTATGTTTGAAGCAGCTCTTAATCACACCATCTATCAACGCTATGGGCGTCCGCAAATGCCACAAAGTTGGTATTTTCAAACCGCTGAAGTTGCGCTCGACCATGAGCCAGAAGTTGGCTTGTTAGTGCGCCTAAACTCAGGTTTAGCCGATGTTCTTTGCGCGGTCTGTTCAATTGAAGGTGAGTTTGTTGAATGTATGGTATTGGCTGAACTGTTTCCGCTTTCAGATATTAAATCGCTACGACAGTTTGATGTGATTAAAGTAATGCCGAATCGTCTTCAACCGGCATTTAATCAATCTAAATCAACCACCGAAACATTGCGACAAGCCTAATTAGCCATGTGGTATCGCTATTTAGTTGCTGGGATTTGTTGTATGGCCAGTACCGCTGTAAATGCTGAATCAATAACACTTCGAATACTGGCTACCAGTGATGTTCATGGCCACTTCACGGGTTTTAATTATTTTTCGCAGCAGCCTGAAGCCAAAGGTTTAGCGCACACCGCAGTATTAATCGAGCAAGCAAGAGCTTCTGCCGATATCAGTGTGTTGATTGAAAATGGCGATTTAATTCAAGGCTCACCATTCACTGATTACATGGTTGCAGCGGCCAAAATGCAGGAGCAGTTACCCTTGGCCAGCTTGCTGAATAGCATGGGATATGATGCGGTTAACCTTGGAAACCATGAATTCAATTACGGTCTTGAATATTTATCCCGTGCCTACGCCGGCGTTTCAGCTCCTATTTTAAGTGCTAACCTGCATTCAAATTCATCCTTTGCCAAGCAACATTTGCGTCATAAGCCCTATGTGATTATTCCAAAAACTGTGACCAACAGTTCAGTTCCAAATGCGTCGTCGACGAACACAATAAATATTGGCTTGGTTGGTGTGCTCCCACCACAAATTATGCAATGGGATACTCATCATTTAACCAACCATGTCAGCGTCGAACCAATGTATGATGCAGCACGGCGCGCTGTTAAGGCAGCTCGGAATGACGGTGCTGACATTGTCATTCTAGTGGCTCATACAGGCATGCCGAAACATACCAGTGAAGGTGGTGATAGCGAGCAGGGGGTGTGGGAACTTGCCCAGATAGATGGAATCGATGGCATTATATTTGGTCACCAACATGAAGTATTTCCAGGAACTGATGTTTACGACGGCTTAGATCAAGTTGATAGCAAAAACGGCACAGTATTTGGTATTCCCGCGGTACAACCCGGTGTACATGGAGAACACCTTGGTATTATTAATTTTGTCGTCAATTACTCCGAACAACTTAAGCGCTGGGAAGTTCAATCGAAATCAGCCAAAGTTGAACGCGTGACTTCTTCGCGCGACGAGTTACTCGTTAATCAACTAAAACCTGCACACCAAGCGACGTTAGCGTTTATGCAGCAGCCTATTGGGCACTCACAAGCAACGTTGAGCCAACAATTGGCACGCATTGAACCAACCTTGGCAATGCAGCTGATTCATGATGCACAACTTTGGTATATTGATCGCTACGCACAAGCCAATGCGCAATCATGGACAGAATTACCTCGATTAAGTGCGGTCGCGCCGTTTAACGCCGCGCTTTCGGCATCAGATGACTTCACCTCAATTGAGGCAGGAGCGGTGACACTCGGCGATATCGGCGATTTATACCGCTACCCAAATACCTTAGATGTTGTCGTCGTGACGGGAGCGACGCTGAAGGCTTGGTTTGAAGATGCCGCGTCAGCATTGCAGTTAGGTACTACCGAAGATCGCTGGTCTTGGATAAACACAGACGTCCCATCTTATCAATTCGACACATTTAGCGGAATTAACTACCAAATTGACCCAAGCCAACCAATAGGAAAGCGGGTTCAAACCTTACCCGAGATCATAAATGAACAAAAATACGCGGTGGTGACGAATAACTATCGTGCCAATGGTGGTGGTGACATTGCGGGTTTAGATGGTAGCCAAATTATTTATAGTAGCCCTGATCAAATACAGCATATATTGATTGAGTATTTGCGTTCGTTGGGAGATGAGGGATATCCAGCCACTCTCCACCAAAACTGGAAGATCGATAAGAACTGAGAGCGTTGTTCGTTATTCGTTATTCGTTGTTGGTTATTCGAAGTAAAACAGAAGGGGATTTTAGGTTTGTTTTTGGTTTCACGAATAACTAATAACGATTAACGTTTTTTAGGTATTCAGGAAATTGGTTGCGGGGGCAGGATTTGAACCTACGACCTTCGGGTTATGAGCCCGACGAGCTACCAGACTGCTCCACCCCGCGTCCGATGCTGCGCATGTTATAGCTTGCTCTAGGTAAACGCAAGCACTGATTGAACCGTTCGCTTATTAAATAGACGATTCACGTTCAACCGCCCAATAAACCAGCAATTCACGCAATACACATGGCTGTGAGTTCGCTATAATAGCGCCATGTTACATAACTTAGATGCATCCATGACCACACAGTCAACTTCATTTCGTTTATTCGCAACTTGCGCCAAAGGTCTTGAACCTCTTTTATTTGATGAATTAACCCAACTTGGCGTTTCTGAAGTTCGGCAAACTGCTGGCGGCTGTTGGTTTCAGGGTGAGCTTGCTGATGCTTATCGTGTTTGTCTCTGGACTCGCCTTGCGAACCGCGTGCTATTAACGCTTGGCGAAACCTTTATTAAGAATGCGAAGGATATTCCAGTAGCTGTTGCGCAAACAGAGTGGGAAAACATATTCAGAGCGGATCAAACCTTTATTATTGATTTTAGTGGGCGTAATCACGAAATTCGTCACACCCAATTCGGCGCGCAGCTGATAAAAGACGGTATCGTCGACCGATTTCGTGAGCAAGGATTGCCGCGACCAAATGTATCGAAAGAATTACCAGATATTCGCATCAACGCGCACATTCAAAAAGAAAAATTAACTTGGTATCTCGATTTGGCGGGCGAGAGCCTTCACAAACGAGGCTATCGCCAACAACAAGGTAGCGCGCCATTAAGAGAAACACTCGCGGCTGCGGTTGTTCTGCGTAGTGGTATGACGAATAAAACGAATCTCGTGTTCGACCCATTCTGTGGCTCGGGAACTTTGTTGCTAGAGGCCGCAATGATTCGTCTTGATCGCGCTCCAGGTTTAACTCGCACAGAGTGGGGCTTCCAGCGCTGCGCTAAGCATGACGAGACCATCTGGCAACAAATTCGTGCTGATGCGCAACAGCGTTTCGATTCGGCTTTAGCTCAGGCTGATGCACGGTTTATTGGTTATGACAATGACGCGAAGATGCTCGCCATTGCTGAGCAAAACGCAACGCGACTCGGAATCGCAAACTTATGTGAATGGCAGCGAATGAATGCTGAGCAAGTGACCGCACCGAGTGAGCTATCTGAAATGCCGGGTGAAACGCCGTTACTTATCTGTAACCCGCCATACGGCGAGCGTTTAGGCGAAGAGATTGAAACACTGCTGTTATATCGTCGTTTCGGCGCGCAGTTGCGCGAACATTTCCATGGTTGGCAGGTTGGGGTACTTGCAGGTGACGATACCCTTCTTAAACGTATGAAATTGCGTAGTAACCGAAAATATAAGCTATTTAATGGTGCAATCGAGACCACTTTAGCCCTATATGACTTAACACAAGAGCAACCAGAGTTTACTCAAACGCAATCAAGTGATCTAGCTAACCGGCTTAAGAAAAACTGGCAAAAATTAGAAAAATGGGCGGCAAAAGAAGGGGTTAACGCTTGGCGCCTATATGATGCTGACCTTCCTGAGTACAACGCGGCTGTCGACGTTTATGATGATTGTTTAGTGATTCAAGAGTATGCGGCGCCTAAAGACATCCCGGAGGCGGTAGCCAAAGATCGCTTATGGTATTTGATTGACACATTGGCTCAAGAACTACCTTTTTCGGCAGAACATATGACGTTAAAGGTTCGTCAGAAGCAGTCCGGCAAGCAACAGTATCAAAAACAAGAACCTCGAGGTTTAGTGCGCATTGTGCACGAGTACAATGCTCAGTTTGAGGTGAATTTAAGTGATTATTTGGATACTGGCTTATTCCTCGACCATCGGTGGGCTCGACGAGAGCTCGGTAAAATCAGCGAGGACAAGTCGGTCTTAAATCTTTTCGCGTATACGTGCTCGGCATCTGTTCATGCCGCGCTTGGTGGTGCTAAAGAAGTTGTTTCTGTCGATTTATCAAAGACATATTTAGCATGGGGGCAGCGCAACTTCACGCTAAACAAGTTATTTGGTCGACAATACCAATTCATTCAAGCCGACTGCATGCAGTGGTTACGCGAACAGCGCCCGCAGCAGCGTTACGATGTTATCTTCTTAGATCCACCAACATTTTCGAATTCAAAGCGCATGGAAGATGTTCTCGACATTCAGCGCGACCACGTGATGCTACTTAAGTTAGCGGCTCGTTTATTGAAAGATAACGGCGTGATTTTATTTTCAAATAACAAACGTCGCTTTAAGTTAGATGAAGAGTTGTTAGCGGAAGCCTATTTAGTTGTTGAAGACTTAACACAACGCTCGATTTCACCAGATTTTGCACGTCACAAGGGCATCCATTATTTATTCAAGGTTCGCCAAAGTGACTGATTTTTACTTATTAACGAAACCGAATTGTCCACTTTGCGATGAAGCATTAAAACTATTGCATCAAGCACAGCCAGAACAGCCAATTCGGTTGCATATCGTTGATATAAGCGAACAGCCAGACCTTCAAGAAGAATATGCCTGGTTAATTCCAGTATTAATTCGTGCGCATGATGACGCCGAGTTGCGTTGGCCGTTTCAGCAACCGCTAGAGGATTTTTTAACGACATGAATTTAGTTCGTTTACATCAAGCACAGCTCGCCTTTGGTAATGATCCGATTCTTGATCATGCGGATCTTGTTATCGAATCAGGCGAACGTGTTTGTATTGTCGGTCGTAATGGGGCCGGTAAGTCGACATTATTAAAAGTAATTGCCGGCGAAGTATTACTTGATGATGGCGAGGTTCAGGTTGTTGGTGATACCGTTGTTGCTCGGTTACCACAAGATCCTCCTGCAAATTCCCCGCAATCGGTCTATGACTATGTGGCAGAAGGCCTAGCAGATATTGGGGCAACGCTTCAGCAATACCATCACGCTGTACTTGAGCTAAATGAACAGCCTGATAATGATGCTGTTTTGCAACGCATGGCAACGCTACAAACTGCAATCGAGGCCGCTGACGGCTGGCAACTACAATCACGAATTGAAAGTATTTTGAGCCAACTTGAACTTCCAGAAGATGCCACCATGGATTCGTTGTCTGGCGGCTGGCTAAGGCGCGTAGCACTTGCACGGGCTTTAGTTGTTAATCCCGATTTGTTGTTGCTTGACGAACCAACCAACCATTTGGACGTTGAGATGGTCACTTGGCTTGAATCAATGGTGAAAGAGTTTCGTGGCGCGGTGCTATTTATCAGTCACGATCGTGCTTTTATTCGTAATCTCGCCACACGTATCATTGATCTCGACCGCGGCAATTTGACTAGCTTTCCAGGAAATTACGATAAATATCTCACGGCAAAACAAGAGCTTTTAGAAATCGAAGCCAATCAAAACGCTGAATTTGATAAAAAGTTAGCCCAAGAAGAAGCGTGGATCCGCCAAGGCATTAAAGCCCGCCGTACACGCAATGAAGGGCGGGTGAGAGCTCTTCAAGCCTTACGAAAAGAACGCCAAGCGCGACGCGAGCAACAAGGTTCGGCCAAGCTTGCTGTTCAAGAAGCCAACCGTTCTGGTAAGTTAGTGTTTGAAGGGGAGAACTTACAACTTAGTTTCGACGGCAAGATCATCCTCAAAGACTTTAATTTGACCTTACAGCGTGGCGATAAGCTCGCGTTAGTTGGACCAAACGGCTGCGGTAAAAGTACGTTAATTCGAGTATTACTGGGCCAACAACAGGTAGACTCAGGCTCCGTCAAGCGTGGAACTAATCTTGAAGTCGCTTATTTTGATCAGCATCGTGCACAATTAAATCCGGATCTATCAGTTGCCGAAAATATTGGTGATGGCAAGCAAGATGTCACCTATAACGGTAAAACACGGCACATACTAAGCTACTTACAAGACTTCTTATTCTCACCCAAGCAAGCTCGCACGCCCGTGAAAGCCTTGTCCGGCGGAGAGCGGAATCGGGCGTTATTGGCTCGACTATTTTTGCAGCCAAGTAACTTCCTGATTCTCGATGAACCGACCAATGATTTGGATATTGATACGTTAGAGTTATTAGAACAAATAGTAGCTGATTATCAAGGTACGGTGATTCTTGTTAGTCACGACCGAGAATTTGTTGATAATACGGCAACCAGTGTGCTTTTATTCGAAGGCGACGGTGTTATCACCGAAATTTTTGGTGGCTTCGCTGAAATTAATCATTATCTAAAAGAAAAGCAGGGAACTAAAGCAATAGAAGCTCGGTCAGACAAGCCAGATTCGAAGCCTCGGGCTTCTGCTGAGCCAAAGAAAAAGTTATCCTACAAGTTGCAACGCGAATTAGATATGTTGCCGGAACGTATTGCTGCGCTTGAACAAGAACAAGAACAATTAGAGCAACAAGCAAATAACCCTGATTTTTATAATCAGCCACACACCGTCACAGCGCCTGTACTAGAGCGTTTAGGTGAGTTAGAGAATGAGCTTATGGCAGCGTTAGAACGCTGGGATGAATTAGAAAATTTACAACAAGAGAGCAGTTAAGCCATCTATGAAACAGTTTAAAACCCAGATACTTGTAGCAACAATCGCCTCTTCAATTGGCGCTTCTGCTGCAGCGCAAAACTACACCGTTCAGCCAATTACTACGCCGGATTCGGTTCAAAACACCTACGGCGTCGCGATAAATGATCAAGGCTTAGCCGCTTTACACATGCGTATACCTTTGGCGGCCGAACTCGATTTCGACTTAATTAGTGAAGCGTTGTTAGCCGATGCAGGTATTTCAACCGAGTTTGATCCGACTACCGATGAATTGACCTATGAACAGTACTTGGCTCTCGTTCAACGACTTGATGATCGGATTAACGGCTCGCTTTCAACGTTGCGTATTGCCGTTAATTTTGCCGGTGACTATGACGGCCAATCCACTTCGTTACCAGCGTTATTAAATAGCGCCGGTAATGCTTCATCAAGTCAACAAAACTCGGCTGACCATCAATTTTTAGGCCTCAATCAAAATAATGTTCGCGTAGGAATTGCGTCGGCGCCTTATACACGCTTCGAACATACGTTTCAGCCAGAGGCAGAAGAGGGCGGTGAAACGCCTGATCCAGTAACTATTAACTATGCTCAGCGAGAATTTACGAGCCGGGCGTTATGGTACGATGGCACAAATTATCAGTTGCTTGAACCTGCAGAACAAACCGCATTAGGTGGCGAATCTGGATTATTCGACATTAATGAAAACAATGTTGCCGTTGGTTTTCAAAGTGTCGCTGTCACACCGCAAGCCCAATCACGTCTTGAAACCTGTGCAGAATTAGAGTCAAGCACATCGGCTTCGACGACACCGTACACCTGCATGTGGAGTGCTTGGCATTCTTATCAAAGTGGTACCGCGAGTAATTTATCAAACCGCGGCTCACAACTAGCCACTAATGGCTCTATATACGATATGCATGCCACTGTATGGCAGTTAGATGCGCAGGGCGCTGTTATTAGTGAAACCACTTACGCACCATTAATGGAGCGTATAGAAGGTGATGACTTTCATTGGTCTACATACGCTTTTGCGGTAAATAATAACGGTATCGCTGTTGGTCAGAGTTGGACGTACTATGGTGATGAACCAGCAGTTGGTGGTCGTATTAAAATGCCAGCAATATTTGTGGATGGTGAAACACGCGCCGTAACAACAAGCGAAGATTATTTCTGGGGTGCAGCAACCGATATCAACGATGACGATATTGCGATTGGCTATGTGTTACAAAATATTCAAGGAACACGTCGCGCTGTTCCGTTCACTTATTCAGTAGCCGATGATACCTTCACAACCTTGCCAACCTTGTTTGTTGGTTCGGCGACCTATCCGAATGCCATTAATGATCAAGGAATCATCGTCGGTAGCGCGGAAATTGATACGCAAATTGATTCCGCACGGCGTCGAGTTGGCTATTACTTTGATTTAAATAATCCAGATCAGGGTTTGATTAACCTTAACGAAGCGATTGGTTGCGATTCGGATTATTTTATTGTGTCAGCCGATTCTGTGAATGAACAAAACCAAATTTTGGTAACAGCAACCAAAGAACGCGAGTATACCGATGAAAATGGTGAGGTAAAAAGCGAGCAGGTAGCCGAAACACTCATACTAAACCCTGAGAGTGGGGAATTTACTGGCTGTACAAGTGATGAGGATAAAATCGTACGCCAAGGTGCGGTTACAACCCCATGGGGTATTTTGTCTATGTTATTGATTGGCGGTCTTATTACACTTAGACGCAAATTTGAAAGCTAACTAAACAAGTTATTCTAAGTAGCCAATAATTAATAAACGGCGTGTTTTCATCGACTTAAAAAGTCGCTCTGGAATACGCCGTTTTTTTAATTTGAACTCCCGTACAGAATTGCTATCTATTAAATAGAGCGTCATGAAAAATTAAAGAACTCTCTCAGAGAAAATGTTCGGCGCTCTTCTTAATAAGTCACACGAACAAAAACTGGACGAGGAAGTGAATTATGAAACGACAAAAACGCGATCGCCTAGAACGTGCGCACGCACAAGGTTTTAAAGCCGGAGTATCTGGTCGTTCAAAAGAACTATGTCCCTACCAGAATCAAGACATACGGTCCCAGTGGTTAGGCGGTTGGCGCGATGCGATGGAAGCGCGAGGCGGCGGTTTATTTCGCTAACACCCCAAGGCAAATAAAAATTACAAAAAAGCCCGCAGAGCGGGCTTTTTAACATTGAATGCTCGTTAAAATGTTGAGGTATCGGTGAACAACCCAACTTTAAGATCTTTCGCGGTGTAAATAGTTTTACCATCAACTTCAACACGACCATCTGCAATTCCCATATACAAAGAGCGTTTCAAAACACGCTTCATATCAATGAAATAGCTGACTTTTTTCGCAGTCGGTAAAATTTGACCAGTGAATTTCACTTCGCCAACACCAAGCGCACGCCCGCGACCAGGGCCACCAAGACAGGCAAGGAAGAAACCAGTAAGCTGCCACATGGCATCGAGGCCTAAGCAACCTGGCATCACTGGATCACCAATGAAATGGCAATCGAAGAACCAAAGATCAGGTGTAATATCCAACTCAGCGTGAATAAAACCCTTACCATACGCGCCGCCGTCTTCAGTAATCTCGACAACACGATCCATCATTAACATGTTAGGAGCGGGGAGTTGGCTGTTGCCTGGACCAAACATTTCGCCACGAGCGCATGCAAGTAGCTCTTCACGAGTAAAGCTAGATTGTTTCATAAATACCTTGTTGAGTGTTGCGTTTCACAAATGTAACGCCTATCGAGTGAGACAGATAGGCGCTAGATTAGCGAACACGTGTACGCTTAACAAGTCCGACAAGTATTTTCAGTTGAACCAACGCCGCCACCACGGAACTTCACGCTCAATTTGTTGAAGCTCGTTTAAGCGTTGTTCAATGCGCGCATATAATTGTTTTTGCTCAGTTTGTGTCAATAATTCGAGCGCTTCACCAACGTGTTCAATGGCATAAACATGAAATTTATTATCAGCCACTGCTTGAATCACTTCGTCAGAAAGGTTGAGTTGACTCAAATTAGCAGCGGGAATAATAACCCCTTGCTTAGCGGTTAGACCGCGGGTTCGGCATAATTCAAAGTAACCTTCAATTTTTTCGTTCACTGCACCAATGGCTTGCACACGTCCAAATTGATCAACCGCGCCGGTAATCGCCAAACCTTGCTGAATAGGAGCTTCTGCAAGTGCTGATAATAAGCAACAAAGCTCAGCCAGTGAGGCGCTGTCGCCATCAACTTCATGATAGGATTGTTCGAAGACGATTGTCGCTGACAGTGCCATGGCTTCATTGCGAGCAAATACGTTGGCAATATAAGCACTTAAAATCATGACCCCCTTGGTGTGAATACTGCCACTAAGCTCGGATTTTCGATCAATATCGATAATGTCGCCATCACCATAATGAACGGTTGCAGTTATACGAGTTGGCTCACCAAACTCGTGACCACCAGCAGTAATCACCGTCAAACCATTAATTTGTCCAACAACTTCGCCTTCGGTAGCAATATAAACCTGTCCCTCTAGAATCGCACGGCGACTCAACTCGGCAATATAACCATCGCGATCGTGACGTTGTTTTAGCGCTTGTTGTAAATGACTGGCCGAAATCTCTTTACTTGCAGAAGTTTGGGCAATTGCACAGGCTTCGCGCATGAGCTGCATAATGGCAATGGTGTCGAGTGATAGTTCGGTTTGAAAATCGGTAATTCGCGTCACAAATTTAAATAGTGCAGCATATGCGTCTGCAGCCAAAGGCAACACCGCTGACTCTCGCTCAACATAACTGAGATAATCAAAGTAGGGGGCTAATGGCGCATTTTGCAGTGAGTAATGACTCGAGAAATCAGCTAAATATGGAAATAAATTGTCGAAATCGCGGTCGAGTTCACGAAGTTGCGCGTAGATATCGCGCTCACCAAGCAATAACACTTTGATATGAACCGGAATAGGTTCCGGTTGATAGTATGCCGCAATATTTGCGTCGCCTGGCTGCGGCCAATGAAACTCGCTGGTGCGTAAAATATACTTTAATTTGCGCCACAACCCTGGTTGAATCAGCAGTTCTTCTGCATCAATGGCGAGTACGCCACCGTTAGCCTTTAAAACCGCTCCGGCTTCTATTAGATGCAAATCTGACGAAATAGTACCTTCAACACTCTGTAAGCGAATACTACCGAAGAGGCTCGCTTCAGTGACCCGATCGCACAACATAAAGGGTTCATTTTCATCATGAGATACAATAACCGTTGCCAATTCAGAGCCAGGCAAATCATCGAACGTTCTATCAATTATTAGCTCAATGTATTTGGCAACCCGATCGCTCGGAAAGGTTTCTAGAATGAAATCACGCAACGGCGCTCGTACTGATACATCAGCTTGCAACAGCTCCCACAATTTCACTAAAAAATCATTCGCTTTGCCACACGGTAAGTTGACACACAATGGTTCATTTGCTGACTCAGGGTTGGCAACGTAAACCCAATCGAACTTATTTGCATGAAGCCATTGTTGTTTCGATTCAACTTCATTGAGAACGTCGTAGGTGCGCATACCTGCGGGTGTTACAACAAACCCATGGGCATAACGTCCGGCAATGCTTAACGCTTGTTGTAGAGCCGATAAGGCCCGCTGTTGGCCAACGAGTGCACTCGGTGACGTGGCCGTAGGGCGCTGATTCGCCCATTCATCAATCTTTGGTTGTAGTGCTGCGGCAACAATGCGCATATAAGTAATCTCCTTTCTATCGCGCCCATGATACCACTGTGAGCGCCCGACGCCATGTCTTGTCACACTATTGAGGGGGAATAAAATTAATTGGAATTGGGGTGATTTTATATCCATGCTGGCGTAATAAATTTAATAATCCATTCGTACCACCCAAATGACCCGCGCCAACCGCAATAAATGTCGGCTTCGTAGCAATAAGGTCCGGTAATTCAGCTATCCAGTTTTTATTACGCTGGCTTAAAAATGCCTGTTCAAAGTTGTCAAAATCGGCTTGGCCACGCATAACTTCATACAGTTTCTCACCATTATCATCGAGATAAACCGCTTGTAACGCCTTCAATTCATCTTGATTTTGTTGTGGGTTCGCCGCCATTTCGTACAGAGCTTCTACTTGTTCTTGCAGCGGAATGCTGTCGAATAACGCGAATTGTTCGGCCACAGTTTCCAATCCAACAATTTCTTTTGAACTGGCCTGAGCTTGCTGCGTCAGCGTTTCATCAAGGAGTAAAGGCTGCGACGTACAATTCAGGAAATGTTGAAGAAATAGGGCGTTAATAAAGATCGGACGGAGGTTTTTAATTTGCTGATACGGATAACCCAAATCATTCTCCACAATACCTTGTAGGGTGATTTGTTGGTCTCGCGTCAAATATTTCGCTAAATAGTCAGCTGGTTGCTGCGACACATTTTGCTGTAAATAACGTTGTTGTTCGCTATCGGTTAAATCTATTTCAACAACAAGTTGATTGGCATCTGCAAAAGCTGAAGTGACTTCATGAGGAATTCTGGCATCCGCATCACAAACCATATGCATCGTTCCGAACAAATAAGCTGTCGGTTGCGATGGATGTTCAATCTTATAAAACACATTTGCAAAACTGCATGAACTGACAATTAAAAATATCAAACCAAACAAATAGTTCATCGCGCGTGCTCCAGCTTTAGATGTGGCTATCGAATATAGCCGAGAATATAACGAAAAGGGTTTAGATTTCGAATACGAAACCCACCTCTATCGAGACATTATTAATTTCGTATAATGTATATTATGTTAAATCGTATTATATTCAGTGTATAGGTGTTATGTGATGACTTACATTTATAGCGCTAATTCGTGCGTATTTTGAAAAATTGGCAGTTCAGCTACGCAAAATCATACAGATTTCACGTAGCGAACGATTTCGGATATGGATTAGATTACGCGTTTAATGTGAGGCTTTTTAATCGAAAAGTCGTTACTCTACAAATGTCTTCATTGCACTCATTTGTTGTTGAAGAACATTTTCAACTGCAGGAGCCCATTGGCTTAGGTCATTAGGTGTATAACCGCCGACACGGTAAAAAACCGTTAGCTCGGTACTGGCATCATCGATTTGAGTTAACCGCCATTCCATAACACCAGTGACACCTTCGCCTTGTAGTGGTCCCAAGCCTCCTAATAATCGAATGAATTGATTCGGGGTAACCATCGCAACCTGCATGTGTTGAACTTGTGAGTCACCGAATATTTCACAAAAACACCCACCAGCTACGGCATCTAGGTTCATGTTTTTGCCTTCGCCGAACCACGTATGATCATCAAGCCACCACTGGCCAATGTCATCGGTTAAGCCATTATAGACATCAGTAATAGAAGCGTTCACGGTTTGTTTAAATTCAAGAGTAAATCCCTGAGCACTACTGTCAATCACTTCAGCTTGGCTTTCGATTGGCGTAAACGTTGCAGTAAGTAGCAACGCATTGGCGAAAAGAAACTGATGGATACGATTCATTACAATTCCCCTGCTCGCTTCATTTCGTCTTCTAACCGATTCGTTTCATCGGCACGCGGCTTAGTAAATCGAGCGATAGCAAGATATAAAACTGGCGTTAAGTACAAAGTAAATAGCACAGCAAAGGCAAGACCGCCAAATACAACCCAACCAATTGCATTACGCGATTCAGCGCCGGCACCAATAGAAAGAATCAAAGGCAGCGCACCTAACAAGGTTGATACCAACGTCATCATAATTGGGCGTAGACGAATTTCCGCTGCATTTTCAATTGCTTGACGCACACTTTCGCCTTGGTCGCGAAGCTGATCGGCAAACTCCACCAATAGAATAGAGTTCTTGGCGATAAGTCCTATCAGCATGACTAAACCAATCTGTGAGAATATGTTGATGGACGTGCCAGTAACGTAAAGCGCAAAGAAAGCCGCAGCAATACCAAATGGCACCGTCGCCATAACAACTATGGCTGAATTCACGCTTTCAAATTGTGCCGCTAATACCAAGAAAACAATAATAAAAGCTAAAATATACGTCAGCGCCACCTCACGAGCAGTTTCTTCATAGGCTTCAGCTTCGCCAAGTAAAACTAACCCAATACCACTGGGTAATTCTTCGGCAGCAATTTCGCGCATACGCTCAACAACTTGCTCGAGCGGAATCGAACTCGGTTGCTGCATATCGACTTGGATTGCTCGTCGTTGAGAACGCCGCTCTAATTCAGCTGGAACGCCCTCCTCAGTTAATGTGGTCAAACTCGATAGAGGGACAAGACCTGTCGCTTGCGAGCCGACGTACAGGTTCATGATGTCTGTCGGATCACGAACTAAATCACGCTGGGCTTGCAACATAATTGGCACCGCTTGGTCACCAATGTTCAAATCGGTTACATCTAAACCGTTAATAGCCGCTCGTAATGTTGTGGAAATATCAGCTAAAGGCACGCCGAGCTCTTCCGCTCGTTTACGATCTATATTTACGCGCAATTGGGGCTGCGTCGGCTGGTAACCAATTCGAGGGAATCCAACCTCAGGCATTTCATCCTGTAAACGAGCAGCGAATTTTTGCGCCGCGCGGAAGATTTCAGGATATTCATCGCCGGTTAAGGCAAACTCTAAACCACCACCTTGGCCTCGCAAATTAAGGCTATTTGAACCAAACGCACGTGCTGGAGCGCCAGGAATTTCACTTAACGGTCCGCTTATTTCATCAATGATGTCTTGCTGACTTTGATCGCGTTCTTCCCAGTCAGTTAAACGTACTGTTATAAACACCAAGTTGGGGTCCCATTGCCCAACGACTGTGTTAATACTGTCGACTGCTCCGCCATTCACATAAGGTAATAAAATTTCTTCCATCTTCTGTGCTTGGCGATCCATAAAATCAATACCGACACCATCAGGCCCACGCGCAAAGATACGGATGGTGCCGCGGTCTTCATTGGGCATGAGTTCATTGTCGACTTGGAAGTATAGATAACCGGCTGTGCCAGCGATAACCGTACTAGCAACAAATATCAGCAACGCTTTATCGAGTGCCACATGAAGCGTTTTTACGTAAATATCACGTAGCTTACTACCGACTTTTTGTAGCCGCGTTTCTTTTGCTTCTTTCAGCGGAAGACGGGCTGTTAATGCCGGCACTAAGGACAAGGCTACGAAAGATGAGATAATTACAGCTGTGGCAAGCACCCCACCAAATTCGCGGAATAATCGCCCTGCTGTTGACGGCAGAAACGCAATTGGAACAAAAACAGCTACAAGTACAGCGGTTGTCGCAACAACGGCAAAAAATACTTCTCGTGTACCAACCACTGCCGATGCTCGCGCGCCTAATCCAAGACCTCGACGTCGTTGAATATTTTCGGATACGACAATCGCATCATCAACAATAAGACCAGTCGCAAGTACAAGCGCTAATAAGGTCAAGATATTAATTGAGAAACCAAGCACCCATATCACTGCAATCGAGCCGATTAATGCAACCGGTATTGCAAATGCTGGAATAATTGTGGCACGCCCAGAGCCGATGAACACCCAGAGCGTTACAACAACTAAAGCAATTGTTAAAGCTAAGGAAACAAAAACCTCTTGTACCGAACTTCGAATAAATTTCGCATCGTCGGACGTGACTTGAATATCTAATTCTGGATACTGCAATTGCAAGCGATCAACAAGTTCAAGCACTTCATCAGAAATTTCAATCGTATTCGATCGTGCTTGCCGAATGATACCGAGGCCAATGACTGGCTTACCATCTAAGCGCACCATACTGCTGGCATCGGCCGGCCCAAAGAATACCGTCGCGATATCACCAATTCGTGTCGTATCACGCACCACGATGTTTTCAACATCGTCAACGGTTACAGAGCTTGCGTCCGCACGAACAATCAGCTGCTGATCTGTCGATTTTAAGCTACCAGCCGGAACATCAAATGGCGCCTGTCTTAAAACGTCAGCGACGTCACTTACGGTTAACTCAAAGCTCGCTAATAATAAAGGATCTAAAATTACTCGCAGAACGCGTTGCCGATCACCGTTTAAACGCACATCAGCAACACCTGGAACGCTTAAAAAATTGGGAGCAAGGTCGGTTTCAACACGTTCAGTTAAGGTTTCGAGGTCTAATGTAGCACTCGAAACGGCAAGCGATACAACTGATTGCGCATCGTTATCGGCTTTTATTACTGCGACGTTTTCCACCTCTTCGGGCAATCGTCGTTCGACTTGACTAACCGTTTCACGCATTTCATTGGCGGCGCTATCAAGGTCAATACCCGGTCGAAATTCAACCACAATACGCGAGCTACCTTCTTCACTCGATGCACGAATTTGCTTAACGCCACTCACACGAGCAGCGGCACCTTCTAAGATACTGGTAACCTCAGTATCAACGGTTTCCGGAGCGGCACCAGGGAAGCTTGCTGATACCGTTACAATGGGTCGGTCAACATCCGGTAATTCACGAACTTCAACGCCGTTAATTGCTGCGTAACCCGCGATGATAATCAATAAATTCAGAACGATAATTAAAATCGGGCGACGAATTGCCAGTGAGGGTAAATCATTTAGCATCGGCGAAAATTTCATGACTGCGACTCCGCAGCTGGCGCTTCACGAACTGATTGACCTGCTCGTAAACTTTGTACACCTTCAACAATTAGGTTATCACCCAATTGAAGTTCACCAGAAACAAGTATTCGACCTTCCAATCGCTGTTCGATATTGACATCGACCCGCTGCGCTTTACCGTCTTTCTCTACCCAGACATAGGCGCCATCAGCACTCCACATCAAGGCTGCTTCGGGTACTACTGCATAACTATCACCTTGATAGGTAAGCGCTGCACGAAAACTCATCCCCGGACGATATAAATCGTTACTATTATCAATAGCTGCCCGAACGCGAATGGTTCGGTTTGTTAAATCAACGCGAGAGTCTACTTCGACAATCTCTGCTGGTATTGCCTGCCCTCGACTTGCCCAAGGACGAACAATCAACTCTGCGCCACGCTGTAATAACTCCATTGCTGCTTCGGGCGCCTTAAAATCAATGTAAAGTTGCTCACGTTTATCAATCGTTGAAATTAAAGTCTGGGTGGTAATTCTATCGCCAGGTTCAACATCCGTTATTCCTAGAACACCATCAAATGGTGCGCGCACTTGGCGATCTTCATAAGCTATTTCGGCTTCTCGCGCTGCTACCTTCAACAAATCTCTTGCAGTTACAGCGATATCAAGCTCACTTTGCGATATGGCGCCCTGCTGACGACTTGTGGTTAATCGTCGGACGGTCCGCTCGGCGTCCTCAAGTTCAATTCGAGCGCGCTGAAGATCAACTTGCTGTTGACGATCATCGAGTCGCACCAAGACATCTCCTTGTTCGACACGTTCACCGGGCTGAAAATTAACTTCTAAGACGAGATCACCAACTGCAGGATACAATGCTACTGAACGCTGAGCTTCAGCATAGCCGACCGCTTCAACGCTGCGTTGTACACGCTCGAATCCAACTGGTTGCATCACCACCCAAGCGGCACGGTCTCCGCCCCATTGTTGCGCAAGTGAGGAAGGAATAACACTTGCACCCACAACGAGACATCCGATAACCGCTAATCGATTCAACCACTGCATGAATATTTCCTATCTGATAGTTTGCTTACACTAGGTAGTTAGATTTTCGCAAAATTGATCATAAAAGGTCGTCCATCTTCGATGAACGACCTTCTATTTACGCTCGATTTCTATTTGTGCCAAATAAAGTGAAGTATAGCGGGTTAGCTCTTCTTCTTGATGATTTCGGTCAAGCCGGCAACGGCGCTGCCGATATCCGCGAGCTGTGCAGGTAAAATTAGAGTATTGGTTTCTTTTGCTAAGTTACCGAATTCCTTCACATATTGTTCAGCTACGCGCAAACTAACTGCGTCTTGACCACCAGGCTGTTGAATTGCAAGAGCAATTTTCCCAAGACCTTCGGCGGTGGCTTCTGCAATCAGTTCAATTTCACGCGCGCGCCCTTCTGCTTCATTGATTTGTTTCTGCTTTTCTGCTTCAGAAAGGTTAATGACTTCTTGCTTATGACCCTCGGAAACATTGATCATTGCTTGGCGCTCGCCTTCCGATTTTGCGATGGCGGCGCGACGCTCACGTTCTGCACGCATTTGCTGTTCCAACGCATCTTTGATGCTCATCGGCAATTCGATATCTGAAATTTCATAACGCAACACCTTTATTCCCCATGGCGATGCTGCTTCATCAAGTGCCTGTACAACAATTTCGTTAATTCGCGCGCGTTCCTCAAACGTCTTATCTAAATCAGTTTGACCAATGACTGAGCGCATGGTTGTTTGTGCCAACTGCGAAGCGGCATAGCGATAATCATTGATGCCATAACTTGCTTTGTGGGCATCGACCACTTGAATATACAGCACACCATTAATACCAACTTGAATGTTATCGCGTGTTACACAAGCTTGACGTTCAACATCAATGACTTCTTCTTTTAGAGTATGTTGATAAGCCACTTTATCGATAAAAGGAATTAAAATGTGAAAGCCTGAATCAAGCGTTCGGCTATATTTCCCTAAGCGTTCAATTACAAAATTTGAGCGTTGCGGCACGATACGCGCCGACTTCAAAATTATAATAACGACAGCAATCGCAAAACCAATCGCTAAGACCGTTTCAATATTGGTACCATTCATGAGTTATCGCTTCCTTTTGTCTGATTTCTTGCAGTTAATCTTTCTTTTTGTACGGTGAGTTGAATGCCTTCATTCGCGACCACCCATGCCGTATCACCAACTTGTAAATCATCCTCTGAAAACGCATCCCATTGAACGCCATTTAAGACGACGCGCCCAGCACCATGATTGAACGCTTTGACAACAGTCACGCGCGCGCCAATATCACGCTGGAAGTTCGGCCGAGTTTCGTCTTCATCGGCCGTATAGCCTGTAAACCAGCGCTTGATACGCCCGCGAGCCAATAATAGCGTGACCAGACTTACAATTCCGAAAACCGCAAACTGAATTGCCAAATCATCAATCAACCCCCAGTGTACCAATAGCCCTGTAACAATCGCGCCAATGCCTAGAAATACAGCAACAACACTCGTTAGCAACAGCTCCGAGATAATCAAAACCACACCGACCAAAATCCATATTAAAGCGATAGACATGTAGCCACCTTGTTAAATTTGTTCCATAAAAACTATAGCATGCGTTGAAAACCACCACTTGTTTTAATTGTTTCAATTGGTTTCCGTGGTGAATTCGAACCGATAATAACCTTTTACGTTGGTCGCCTGATTGTACCAAGGCACACTAGCTTGCCAACGCATTTGTGGATCACTACAAGCACCAAGCCAAACTTTAACCTGCCATGTGGTGTCTGTCTCTTGTTCTACGACAAGCGGAATTACGCCCATATACATAGAAACACCCTCGAGTTTACCCTGCTCCAAAATTAGACCCTCGGGCACCGTAAATTCAATTGCAAACGGCTCTTCGACCCGAGGTTGATCCGGATCAAATTTATGGAAGATTTTTTCATTTGTTCTATGCTGTTCAGGAGGTTGTTGTTGTTCACAACTACTTAACAAGAAAACGCTCAACAGCGCGAAAATAAAGACCTTAACTTTCATGCGGGTATTTTTTACCTCAAAAATGGAATTGCCCGAAGTGTACATTATTTCGCCAAGCGCCCGTAAACCGCTTATTTTTCCTGTTTTCAGCCTGTTTTTCTTGGTTCAAAACTCGTAAAATACACCCGTTTGTCAAACTACCGATAAGGGAACGGACAGGCAACCTATTATTTGTCACGTTACTCTGTCTTAAATTTTCAGAGCATCAACGCGGAAAACAAAAATGAGCCAAACGAATCCACAACAAATTGAATATAACCTAAAGGTTGTACGGCAGTTCGCCATTATGACCGTTATTTGGGGAATCATTGGCATGACAGTCGGCGTACTTATTGCTGCGCAGCTGATCTGGCCAGAATTAAACTTTGACACGCCATGGCTTACCTACTCGCGGTTACGTCCATTGCATACCAATGCGGTAATTTTTGCATTTGGTACGTCTGCTTTGATGGGAACATCGTTTTACATTGTTCAGAAGACATGTAAAACAGCATTATTCTCCGATAAGTTAGCGAGCTTTGTATTCTGGGGTTGGCAAGCGGTTATTCTATCAGCTGTTGTCACGCTGCCAATGGGTCTAACAAGCACAAAAGAATACGCAGAATTAGAGTGGCCAATTGATATATTAATAGCGCTGGTGTGGATCGCCTATGTTATTGTTTTCTTTGGTACCTTAGTGAAGCGTAGAACGTCACACATTTATGTTGCTAACTGGTTCTATGGTGGTTTTATCGTCACTATCGCCGTTTTGCATATCGTTAACAGCATGGCTATCCCGGTATCATTCACCAAGTCTTACAGCCTTTATGCTGGGGCAACCGACGCGATGATTCAATGGTGGTACGGCCACAATGCGGTAGGTTTCCTATTAACCGCCGGATTCTTAGGTATGATGTACTACTTTGTACCTAAACAAGCTGAGCGTCCGGTTTATTCCTACCGATTGTCAGTTGTGCACTTCTGGGCTCTTATCTCGCTATATATTTGGGCTGGCCCTCACCACTTGCACTACACTGCTCTGCCTGACTGGACACAGTCATTAGGTATGGTGATGTCGGTGATTCTATTTGTTCCATCTTGGGGCGGCATGATCAACGGTATCATGACCTTGTCTGGCGCTTGGCATAAGCTCAAAACAGACCCAATTTTACGCTTCTTGATCGTGTCATTGTCATTCTACGGCATGTCAACGTTCGAAGGCCCGATGATGGCGATTAAATCAGTTAACGCATTGTCACACTATACAGATTGGACCGTTGGTCACGTTCATTCTGGTGCATTGGGTTGGGTTGCAATGATTACTATCGGTTCGTTGTATTACCTGATTCCACGCTTGTGGAACCAAACACAAATGCACAATGTGCGTTGGATTAATATTCACTTCTGGTTACACACCATCGGCGTTGTTCTGTATATCGTAGCGTTATGGATTTCGGGTGTAATGCAAGGTTTGATGTGGCGGGCTGTCAATGCAACTGATGGTACCCTAACCTACAGTTTTGTTGAAAGTGTCGTAGCGTCTTATCCATTCTGGTTCATTCGCTTTGTGGGTGGCCTATTCATCGTTACCGGTATGGTGCTCATGGCAATCAATATGTATCGCACAATTCGCGCTGGTAAACCAACCGTTGAATTTGTTGATACCGCACCCGAGCATAAGCCTGCTCCAGCAGTAGCGACTCAGTCAGCTTAAGGAGACGATGAAATGAGCAAAAACGTTACTCACGCATTCGTTGAAAAACGCGTTGGTTGGTTGGCGGTCCTTATGACTATTGCCATCTCTATTGGCGGTTTAGTTGAAATTACTCCGCTAGTTTTCCAAAAACAAACGAATGAGCCAGTGGTTGGTTTAAAACCATACACTGCCTTAGAAATGGAGGGTCGTGACATATACATTCGCGAAGGATGTAGCAACTGTCACAGCCAGATGATTCGTCCATTTCGCTCTGAAACTGAACGTTACGGTCACTATTCACTCGCTGGTGAACATGTGTGGGAGCGCCCGTTCCTATGGGGATCAAAACGCACAGGTCCTGATTTGGCTCGGGTTGGTGGTCGTTACAGTGATGAATGGCACTATGTTCACTTGATCAATCCGCGTGATGTGGTTCCAGAATCAAACATGCCGGCTTTTCCATGGCTTGCTGAAAACACACTTGATGGTGAGTTAACAGCTAAGAAATTGGAAGTATTCCGTTCATTTGGAGTGCCTTACACTGACGAAGATATCGCTGGTGCAAAGGCTGCAGTTGAAGGCAAGACAGAAATGGAAGCCTTGATTGCATATCTGCAAGTGCTTGGAACTGGCTTAACGCAGGCTGAGTAAGATGGATTACATCACTTGGCGTAGTTTTTACACCGTATTAGTTTTCGTACTGTTTATCGGTGTGGTTTGGTGGGCCTATAGCAAAGGTCAAAAAAAGAACTTTGATGAAGCCGCCAACTCCATATTTGATGAAGATGAAAAATCGTCTGTAACCAAAGACAGTACTAAACAGGAGTCGAAGAATAATGAGTAGCTTCTGGAGTGCATGGATTATTGTCCTAACTTTAGCCTTCTTGGTGTTTATTATCTGGCTATTACGCTGGAATATGACCAATTACACCGGCATTAAAGAAGGTGAATTAATGGATCACGAATTTGACGGTATCGTGGAAATTAACAACCCAATGCCGAAATGGTGGACCATTTTATTCTGGATCACGATTGTCTGGGGTTTCTTGTATTTAGCCCTGTATCCTGGTTTGGGTAACTTCACTGGCCTACTCGGCTGGAGTAGCTCGAACCAAGACGTTCGTTCATTAGAGCAATCTAAAGAAGCAACCGAAGCGGCTCGCGAAGCTGGTTTGATTGTTGAATATGATCGTCAAATGGACCAGGCAGAAGAAAAGTTTGGCCCAGTATTTGCTGCATTGTCTGAGCGCCCGATTGAAGAATTGGCGCAAGACCCTGAAGCGGTTAAGATTGGTCAACGCCTATTCATTCAAAACTGTGCTCAGTGTCATGGTTCAAATGCTATGGGTGGTAAAGGCTTCCCTAACCTGACCGATGATGACTGGCTATATGGCGGCAGCCCAGAAGCCATTAAGCATTCTCTAATGGAAGGCCGCAATGGCGTTATGCCAGCTCAAACTCAATTTAATGATCAGCAAATTACCGAACTTGCGCATTATGTTATGAGTTTAAGTGGTCGTAAGGTTGACCCAGAATTAGCTAAAGCTGGCGAATCAAATTTTGCAGCTTGCGCAGCTTGTCATGGCCCAAATGGGAAAGGCAACCAAGCACTTGGCGCGCCAAACTTAACCGATAACGTTTGGTTATATGGCGGTTCACAGGATGCTATCGAAGAAACGTTACGTAATGGTCGTAACGGCGTCATGCCAGCATGGAAAGATATCCTCGGAGAGGATAAAATCCACGTTATTAGTTCGTACGTTTACGGACTGTCGCAGGACTAATCGAAAAGCCCCGCTCCTGCGGGGCTTTTTCTTTAAATTACATAAGTTGAGGTTTGTGTCGCATGGAAAAGCCTTGGTATAAGCAGTTTTGGCCGTGGTTCTTAATGCTCATCCCGTTTTCTGTTGTTATCGCTATGATTATCACATTAACCATTGCAAGCGGTTATGGAGATAACCCAATGGTTGTGGATGACTATTATAAGAAAGGACGCGGTATTAATGCTCAAGTCGAAAAAGTTCAAGCCGCACAAGCCCTGAACATTGAGTTTACGTTTAAGCAATCGGAGAATGCGTTTACATTAACTTATAATAGCGGCGCTCCGGAACAGTTTAGTGCGCTCAAGGTTAGCTTTTATCACACCACGCTTGCGGAAAAAGATTTCACTGTAACCTTAACAGCCGATGCGCAAGGTGTTTATCGAGGCAGTCTTCCAGACAATGAAGAAGGCAAATGGACGATTACGATAACGCCATTTGACGATAGCTGGCGAGTAACGCAGCAAGTTCAGCTTCCAGCTTATCGAGAGCTTGCTATTAAGCCGCTAACATACGGCGTTTAATTCATGGCCAGCAGCACATTGCCAGATGTTCCTGAAGGTCTATGTTTCCATTGTCTTCAGCCTTTGCCTGAAGACGGTGGTTACCCTGTTACGTTACATAACAAAACTTATTCAGTTTGCTGCTATGGTTGCCAGGCCGTGGCTGAAACCATAGCTCAGCAAAATCTACTTCATTTTTATCAATATCGCGATACCAGCAACCCCCTGCAAGTGCCACTTGTTCCTGAGGAGTTGCAGCAATTAACGGCCTATGACGATGAGCAGCTGCAACAGCAATTTACGCGCTCAGAAGACGGCTTGCGCAGTATCAATTTATCTATCGATGGCATGACTTGTTCTGCCTGTGCCTGGCTAATTGAACAGCATCTCAGCCGACTGGCAGGGGTTCAGCAAGTTCAAGTAAACGCAACCACAGAGCGAGTGGCGATTCGCTGGCAACCTGATGCAGTGAAGCTCAGTGAGATACTACAGGCCATCGCCGAACTCGGCTATCGAGCATTACCCTTTCAAGCTGCCAACCAAGAACAAGAATTTAAACAACGCCGTCGCTATTTTGTCACTCGGCTTGGGGTGGCTGGATTAGCGACAATGCAAGTCATGATGCTTGCTATTGGCCTCTATTTTGGCGTTGTAAGTGATCTCGATGCTGAACTGCGACAATTTATGTGGTGGATCAGTCTTTTTATGGCCACGCCGGTATTGCTTTATAGCGCGCAACCCTTTTATATCAGTGCTATTCGGAGTATTCAGGCGGGACAACCGAATATGGATGTTCCGGTTACATTTGCCTTACTTTCGGCGTACGGCGCGAGTGCATATGCAACATTCATAAACGAAGGCGAAGTGTATTTTGAATCGGTCGCCATGTTTACATTCTTTTTATTGGTAGGCCGCTATTTTGAGCTTCTTGCGCGTCAAAAAGCGGTCAGCGCCGCAGCAAATTTAGTAAAATTACTGCCTGCCATTGCGCAACGTGAAATAGCTAACGGCGAGTATGAGTCAGTCGCGGTAAATCGGCTACAAATCGGTGATGTTATTCAAGTTTTACCTGGTGCAACGATCCCCGCCGACGGTGAGCTATTGAGTAAAAGTGCGGGCGTGAATGAAAGCATCTTAACCGGCGAGAGCCGGCTGGTGAACAAGTATCAGCATGAAACCGTTTTAGCCGGTAGCATTAATCAAAATCAAGCCATTCGCATCAAGGTTTCTGCAATCCAACAACAAACCGTTTTAGCCAGTATCATCGAGCTCCAAGACTTAGCCCTATCGCGGAAGCCAAAGCTAGCGCGCGTCGCTGAGCGTATGGCGAGTAAATTTGTAGTGCGCATTTTGATGCTAGCGGCGGCAACATTTTTGATTTGGACCATAATTGACCCCGCCGAAGCATTTTGGGTAACGCTCTCGGTGCTGGTGGCGACCTGCCCTTGCGCCCTAGCCTTAGCAGCTCCTACGGCTGTTACAGGAGCAATTCATAAACTCAATAAAAGTGGAATTTTACTGCGTAATGCCGATGTATTGCAGATATTACCCGATGTAAAAACTGTATTCGTTGATAAAACGGGAACGTTGACAACCGGAGAATTCACTCTCCAACAATTACATGTCTATAAAGAACATGCTGACGAAATAACAGTGAAAGCATTGGCGCAAGCTTTAGAAAATCACTCAGAACATCCACTTGCGGCACCGTTGCGGCATTTAACCGAAGCCCGTGAATCAGTAGCTGACGTTCAAAATGAGGCAGGTTATGGACTTCAAGCAAACTGGCGCACTGACGGTCACGTAACACCAGTTCGTATTGGCAGTCTACGTTTTATTCAACAATGGCACCCTACTTTTAGCCCCAAATTAACCAGCGCTCAGGTATTTCTTGCGACATCACAACATGTCCTCGCTGAAATGCAGGTAGGTGATAAACTTCGTCATGACACCCAAGCGACCATAGCCGCTATGCAAGCAGCCGGTATTGAAGTCATCATGTTAACCGGTGATCGATTAGAATTAGCTGAACAAATTGCAGAACAGCTTAATATCAAACACGTTTTTGCTAATTTACTTCCTGCCGACAAACTGGATAAATTAACGAGCGCTCAAATCGATGGACCCGTTGCGATGATTGGCGACGGCCTTAATGATGGGCCTGTATTAGCACAAGCTGATGTATCCATTACTTTTGGCCATGCCGCCGATTTGGCAAGAACTGCGGCCGATGTCGTATTACTGCGAAACCAATTTAGTGCACTCAATCAGTTCAGCGAAATAACGTCAAAAGCGCGCAAAATCCTGCGACAAAATATCCTATGGGCATTAATCTACAATATTGGTATTCTGCCGGTAGCTATGGCGGGCTTCGTTACGCCGTATATTGCAGCTATTGGCATGTCACTTAGCTCCTTGATCGTGTTACTCAACTCGCTGAGGTTATACCGATAATGGATAGTTTATACGTACTCATTCCCATCGCGTTATTGTTCGTTGTCATAGCGGTTGCGGTATTCTTTTTTGCGGTTAAGAGCGACCAATTTGAAGATCTTGAGCGTCACGGGATGAACATATTACTCGACGATGACTCACGGACTAAACCGCAATCCGAAGAAGATAAAGAACACCGCAAGGGCGCCAATGTCGATACAAATGAACGTTGATTGGCTTGCCGCATTGCTAATGGGCTTAGCAGGCGCTGGGCACTGCGTCATGATGTGTGGCGGCATCGCTGGCGCCTTTGCTGGTCAAGTAAATAAAACCCAACTATTTATTTATAATCTCGGCAGAATCACCTCCTATGCGATTGCCGGCGCTCTTATCGGGGCTGCCGTTGGAAGTATTGCCGGACTCGCCGATCAAGGCCTTGTTAGCCTGCGTATCATTGCTGCTTTTGTATTAATTGCATTTGGTTTGTATCTTGGGCAGTGGTGGTTCGGTTTGCGTCATCTCGAACGATTGGGCCAACCCTTGTGGCGTCGTCTTCAGCCGTTCGCAGCAAGTTTTCGACAGCGCAAATCAAGTTACGTCAGCCTATTTAGTGCAGGCATGTTATGGGGGTGGTTGCCCTGTGGACTGGTTTATAGCGCATTAAGTTGGGCTGCAATCAGCGGCTCAGCGATGCAAGGCGGCTTATTCATGATTGCCTTTGGTCTCGGCACCCTGCCCGCTATGTTTGCGTTTGGTTGGCTTAGCCACAGCATACAACAACTGTTTAAGTCCAAAGGTTTTCGTCAACTGATGGGCGCATTAATGATTGTTTACGGTTTGTGGACATTGATTATTGCCGTACGTCAACTGCAACTCGTTTAATCATTTGGCTGTTTATCAAAAATTTAGCTAGACTCAAGTCATATTCGTTGGTTACCTCTGAGGTGATTTATGACTTGCGTAAAGAAAATACTAGCCGTTTTAGATGCCGATCGGCAGCAACAAAAAGCTTTAAATCGCGCCATACACCTCGCTCGAATTAGCGGCGCGCACGTCACTTTCATGATATCTATCTATGATTTTTCCTACGAGATGACGACCATGTTGGCCGCGGATGAGCGCAATACAATGCGTGATAGCCTCATCAACGATCGTAAAGTGTGGATTAACGACTTACTTGAAGACTACAACACCCGCGATATCAATTTTGACGTAAAAGTGCTGTGGCATAATCGTCCATTTGAGGCCATCATCGAAACTGCAATGGAAGGTCATTACGACATTATTGTTAAAGCCACGCATGAGCGTGAAGGCTTAGCTGCGTTGTTGTTTACCCCGACTGATTGGCACCTATTGCGGAAAGCGCCGTGTAAAGTGTTGCTAGTGAAGGAACACGATTGGCCTGAGCATGGAAAAATACTTGCAGCAATCCACACCACTGGTGAGCATGATCATCATCGTTCGCTTAATCGCCAAGTAACTGAAGCGGCGATAGATTTTGCAAACTGCTTACAAAGCGAAGTGCACTTAGTTAATGCGTTTCCCGGTGCACCTATTACCATCGCAGCAGAAATACCTGAATTTGATACTACAAATTACCGTGAAACAATTGAAGATAATCATAAAGTTGCACTAGCTGAGCACGCTATGCCCTATCATATTCCACCAGAACAACAACATGTGCTTGAAGGCCTCCCTGAACAAGTTATTCCAGAACTCGCTGATGAACTCGATGCCGAATTGGTCGTTCTTGGCACCATTGGCCGTACCGGCTTTTCTGCTGCGTTATTGGGAAATACTGCAGAACACGTCATCGAATCGATTAATTGCGATTTATTGGCCGTAAAACCTGAGGGATTTGTGTCGCCAATTAAGTTATAATCGCGCCCGTTTTTCTCGAATCAACGTTTAAGTAGTTAAGGTGTTCATGAGCGCAGCAACAACGACGGCACAAGCCAAAAAGCAACAGTACAACTTTAATAAGTTACAAAAACGCCTTCGGCGCACCGTTGGCGAAGCTATCCAAGATTTCAATATGATCGAAGATGGTGACAAAATCATGGTGTGTCTATCTGGCGGTAAAGACAGCTATACGTTGCTTGATATACTTCGTTTTTTACAGCGTATTGCACCGGTGAAATTCGAGATTGTTGCGGTCAATTTAGATCAGAAGCAACCAGGCTTCCCTGAACACATTTTGCCAGAATATTTAGCCGCTGAAGGCGTTGATTTTCGCATTATCGAAGAAGACACCTACAGTATTGTAAAAGAGAAAATCCCTGAAGGGAAAACCACATGCTCGCTCTGCTCGCGCTTGCGCCGAGGCATACTGTACCGCGTAGCGGAAGAGCTCGGTGCGACAAAAATTGCACTTGGTCACCATCGTGATGACATGTTAGAAACGCTGATGCTCAACATGTTCTATGGTGGCAAAATGAAATCGATGCCTCCTAAATTGGTCAGCGATAACGGCAAACACGTTGTGATCCGCCCTCTTGCCTACACACGTGAAAAAGACATTGCCAAGTATGCAGAACATATGAACTTTCCAATAATTCCATGTAACTTGTGCGGTTCACAGGAAAACCTGCAGCGAAAAGTTATCAAAGATTTATTGAAGCAATGGGATCGTCAGTACCCTGGCCGCATTGAAAGCATGTTTACGGCACTGCAAAATATTGTGCCATCGCACTTGGCCGATGCTGAACTCTATGATTTCAAAAATATTCAAGCAACCGGCGAAGCGAACGCGGATGGCGACCAAGCATTCGATCACAGCGCGCCGACAGAGTTTTTGAATTACCGCGATGAAGAAGATGATGCTGCCGACCAAGAACAAGCCGGCGGCAATGGCGTTATTCGGGTGCTGAATTTGAGCTAGGCTCAAGCACATCGATAATTATTGGGCGATTAACGCGTATCATGGCGTTCAATTCATGTATGTATTCTTCGCCCCGCTCTGAATAGCTAAGCAACCCAGGCGTTAAATCGAGCGCTCGAACATCAGCCCCTGATGCGCGTTTTTCGGCGCGCAAACGACGTAATTCAAAATACGCAGGATGCGTATTAATATTACGCAAATAGCTTCTTACTGATGCATTCACCGAGGTGAATTTGCGCACCTCATGATTCATACCATCAATTCGAGAGTCCGGCACTAAGCCGCAGCCTTTGCGGAAGCACCATTGACCAAAGAAATTGAGCGCTTCGGTGGCAAAGCGTGACGTGCCCCAACCTGACTCATTTGCCGCTTGAACCAGTACTAACGCTTCAGGCACCACGTCAACACGGCGCAACAAAACGGCTAATGTCGCTTCATAATCGCTGGTGTCTACTTCAACATTGTAACGCTTAGCAATCGTTGCGAACTTTTTAGTTTGCTCATTCGACAGTTTTTTGCCCGCCAGCAAATGCTCTTGAATACGAATAACTTGCTCACGCTCTTGTTCAATTGTCGAATTTTCTGCCTGAACAATAGGCGCTAAAAAACCAAAAAATGCCTGTTTCTTATCACGCACATCGGCAATTTGATTAAAATTAGGCACCTCTGTGATGGTGCTAACTTGTGGTAATTTAACAGTTGGTTCCGGTTCATTAGTACTTTCTGGTTGTACGTGCAGTTGTGTTGGCAACCAAACTGCCAACACAACCAAAACGACAGCAACAATCCAGCCTAAAAATCGCATAATCACTCCGTAAATTCGTGACTTATTTGACTGTTATCTGTGCACCCAACAAGGGCATTATAGACAACACCAATTGCGTTAAATGCCATTGGTAACGTAAATATCAAACCTAGTAATAACGGTAGTGCACTTATCAATACAATAATGCCAACCAACACCATCAATCCGAGTACGGGGAACATCGCTTTATTGATCACCATAAATGATGCAATCAAAGCGCGAGACGCGGTCAGTTGACGATCAATAATAAGTGGTACGGCTAACATCATGACCAGTTGCAAATAAATTGCCGCAAGAACACCGAGCACAATTGCAAGCGCAACGTTTATAAACGAAACGACGCCAATGATAATTCCAACACCTAATGCCATAATGACAATCTTAAACAGTGCCACCAACATCAGCTGAGGTGCAAACTGTAATACGCCACGTAGCTTGGCAAAGCTTGGTTTTTGGTCAATAGCATTCAACATTCCAACAAAAACCAACATCGCTGTGAATGGTGCCAAAATAAGTTCTTGTAGCACACTACTTATCGCAAGATTGCCGAGATTTACTTGTTCCCAGTCGATATTCTCCGGGTTCGCCATGGCTTGCTCGTCGTATGGTAGTAGCGTCATCAATATTTCAGAAACCACCATATTCAATACCATCACACCAATAAAGACGCCGAGCATCCATGGTAGTGAACGCAGGGTTATATCCCATGAACGTTGTAATAAAGGACCAATCGTTAATTTGATCTCACCACGTAACGCTCGGCTGAAGTCGCCAGCAGCTAACTGAGGTGCCGTATTATTTGAGTTATTTGACACGCGTTTATTCTCCATAATGTGTTTCATAGGCGATTATACGGTAAGCCCTTAGCGCTTACCAATGCCATTACGCTGAACTTGTGGGATAATGTGTTTCTAAATTTTGTCAATTCAAGGAGTTCTTGTGAACACGGGTAAACCGCAGCGTCGATTTTCAAGGCGCAAAGCTAAACCAAGTCGTCCTCGCCCAGCTAACCCTAAACTCGTACTCTTGAACAAACCGTATGGCGTATTAAGTCAATTTTCTGGCTCCGACGACGAACAAACATTGAAGGGTCTTGTGCCATTTAACGATGTGTACCCTGCTGGTCGCCTAGATAAAGATAGCGAGGGGTTACTGTTACTAACCAACGATGGTGATCTTCAACACAAGATTAGCCACCCAAAGCATAAGATGACAAAAACGTATTGGGTACAAGTTGAGGGAGTTCCAACAGAATCAGCATTGCAACAGTTGCGCGACGGTGTTGAATTAAATGACGGTATGACACTACCTGCCGAAGCTTTCATTATGGACGAACCGAACAACCTTTGGCCGCGAAATCCCCCCGTACGTGAACGCAAAAGTGTTCCTGACTGCTGGCTTTGTATCAAAATCAGCGAAGGTCGCAATCGGCAAGTACGTCGAATGACGGCTGCTATCGGTCACCCAACACTTCGTCTCATTCGAGCTGGCATAGGTAAATGGTTGTTGCGTGGATTACAGCCAGGCGAGTGGCGCGAAGAGCCCCCAGTATGGTAAAATCCGCGGCCATTATGAACCGTGAGTGTAATTGAAGTAAATGTCTGTGATGCCAAGCGAAAACGCCAACAAAAAAGTTATCGTCGGAATGTCAGGTGGGGTCGACTCATCCGTATCTGCGTACCTACTCATGCAACAAGGCTATCAAGTTGAAGGCTTGTTTATGAAAAATTGGGAAGAAGACGATACCGATGAATATTGTGCTGCCGCCAGCGATTTAGCTGACGCTGAGGCGGTTTGCGAAAAATTAGGTATTCCATTACACACCGTTAATTTCGCTGCAGAGTATTGGGATAATGTGTTTGAGTACTTTTTAGAAGAGTACCGTGCTGGACGCACGCCAAACCCAGATATTATGTGCAACAAGGAAATTAAGTTTAAGGCTTTCCTTGAGTTTGCCGCAGTAGCCTTAGGTGCCGATTACATCGCCACCGGACATTATGTACGCCGGCGCGAGCAGAACGGTAAGTTTCAACTATTGCGTGGTCTCGATAGCAATAAAGACCAAAGTTATTTCCTCTATACGTTGGCGCACTCACATGTTGCTCAAACCCTGTTTCCAGTTGGTGAACTTGAAAAGCCAGAGGTGCGACGCATTGCTGAAGAACAAGGACTGGTAACCGCCGACAAAAAGGATTCAACTGGTATTTGCTTTATTGGTGAACGCAAATTCAAAGATTTCTTACAGCAATATCTTCCGGCGCAACCTGGTCCAATTGAATCAGTTGACGGGGTTGAACTTGGCCAACACGAAGGCTTGATGTATCACACTCTGGGGCAACGTAAAGGCCTGCATATAGGCGGCCTTGCCGATGCCAGCGATGAGCCTTGGTATGTTGTTGATAAAGATGTCGCACGAAATGTTTTGGTTGTAGCACAGGGCAAAAACCACCCTCGCCTATACTCGACCGGTTTAATTGCAGGACAATTGCACTGGGTCGATCGTGAACAGCCCCAAGAACCATTTACCTGCGTCGTAAAAACACGCTATCGCCAGCAAGATATTCCTTGTCGCGTCACTCCAATGCCTAATGGCTCGGTTCAAGTTGAGTTTGATGAGCCTGTCGCAGCAGTTACGCCTGGCCAATCGGCGGTCTTCTATCAACACGAAGTTTGTCTGGGTGGCGGAATAATTGAACGGCGCCTTGCGGATCATGAGGTATTACTCTGATGTCGGCCTTACAACGCGATGAATGGTTTGAACGCGTGATTGCACTAGCTGCCCTTACCCAAGCAGCGGCGGCGGTGAAGCAAGTAGCGCGATTCGGCAGTATTCGCGAAGTCAATGCGGGTCGTGTCATCATGGATAGCATACTCAATCAAAACCCTGATAGCGTCAAAGCGATGTACCCCAATTTGAGTGAACTACGCCTTGGACTCGAGAGTTTATTGCAGCAAATTGGGGCGACGCGCGACAAAGACGTGGAAGTCACCCGCTATGTTGTCGGTATTCTCGCTTTGGAGCGCCGCTTAAGTAACTCCAGTAAAGCATTGCAGGAATTGAGTCAGCGCATTACGCAGATGCAGCGACAAAAGAATGATTTTCAGTTTAGTAACGATACAATTATCGCGAGTATGGGAAGTACCTACAGCGATTTAATTTCGCCATTAGGCCAGCCATTAAAAATTAATGGCAAACAAGAATTTTTGCAGCAACCTAGTAACCAGCATCTTATTCGTGCCCTACTCTTAGCCGGGGTGCGAAATGCCGTATTGTGGCGGCAACTTGGCGGCAAACGTCGCCATTTCATTTTCAATCGACAGCGTATGGTACGCATTGCCCAGCAACTTCTACGCGAATTACGTGAGCACTCGGAGCCTTTATCATGATGAATCTTTCTGCACTAACCGCCTTGTCGCCCGTTGATGGCCGCTACGGTAGCAAAGCCGCTGCCTTACGCCCTATGTTCAGCGAATATGGACTCATCCGAAATCGCGTGGTGGTAGAGATCCGTTGGCTTCAACAGTTAGCTGCTGTCGCAGAAATAGCTGAAGTACCAGCACTATCGAATGATGCGAATGCATTCTTGCAGGGTATTATCGATAATTTCTCTGAGCAAGATGCACAGCGAGTGAAAGATATCGAGCGTACCACCAATCATGATGTGAAAGCCGTTGAATACTTTTTGAAAGAGAAAGTAGCCGAGCACAATGAGCTAAATGCGATTAGCGAATTCATTCACTTTGCTTGTACCTCAGAAGATATTAATAACCTGTCTCATGCACTGATGTTGCGTGAAGCGCTTAATGAAGTCATGCTACCAAGTATGCGTGAACTTACCGCAGCCATTAAAGCTTTAGCGATTGAACATAAAACGGTGCCAATGATGGCTCGCACTCATGGTCAGCCAGCAACCCCGACAACCATGGGTAAAGAGATGGCGAACGTTTTTGTTCGTCTCCAACGCCAGTTAGAGCAACTTTGTGCGGTGCCTTTACTCGGTAAAATTAACGGTGCGGTTGGTAACTATAATGCGCATTTAGCGGCCTACCCGAACGTAAACTGGCATCAGGTATCCGAGCAATTTGTAACCTCACTCGGCCTTAGTTGGAACGCCTACACCACGCAAATTGAGCCGCATGATTACATTGCCGAGCTATTTGACGCAGTAGCACGTTTCAATACGATTGTGATCGACTTTAACCGCGATGTGTGGGGTTACATTGCCCTGAATCATTTCAAACAACGCACTATTGCAGGTGAAGTTGGTTCATCAACTATGCCGCATAAAGTTAACCCGATTGATTTTGAAAATTCAGAGGGGAACTTGGGTCTTGCCAACGCGATCATGGCGCATTTGGCGCAGAAGCTTCCAGTAAGCCGCTGGCAGCGTGACCTTACCGATTCAACCGTGCTGCGTAACTTAGGCGTCGGCTTCGCCTATGCATTAATTGCTTATCAAGCAACTTTAAAAGGCATCAGTAAGCTTGAAGTAAACGCGGATAACTTGTTACGTGAGCTCGACTCGAACTGGGAACTCTTAGCTGAACCAGTACAAACTGTTATGCGTCGTTATGGCATTGAAAAGCCATACGAAAAACTCAAAGAATTGACGCGCGGCAAACGTGTTGACCAAGCGGCCATGGCAACGTTTATTGATAACCTAGACATGCCTAATGCGGCAAAAGAAGAGCTTAAACAATTAACACCGGCAACCTATATTGGTCGAGCCATTGCCTTTGTTGATGAGCTTGACGCATGAGCTTAACCTTGAACTTAGACCCCCGCGAGTTTTTACGCGAGGCGTGGCAGAAACAGCCGCGCCTCATTCGCGGTGCGTTTAGTCAATTCAATGATTTAATCGAACCAGAGATTCTTGCCGGTCTTGCGCTAGAAGAAGGTGTCGATTCGCGTGTCATCGAGAATCATGACAACACTTGGAACGTGGTGCACGGACCGTTTGAGTCGTATGAAGAATTTGGCGAAGAAGGTTGGACCTTATTGGTACAGTCGGTGAACGAATGGGTACCTGAAGTACAACAACTCATAGCCCCATTTCGCTTTCTACCTGACTGGCGCATCGATGATGTGATGATCAGTTTTGCTACTGAAAATGGTGGTGTCGGCCCCCACTTAGATCAATATGACGTATTTATAATTCAAGGTTTAGGTCGTCGTCACTGGCAAGTTGGTGCACGAGTTACCAATGCCAACGAGCATTGTCCGCACCCCGACTTGAAGCAATTGGCGGATGAATTCGAGCCGCTCATTGATGTGGTGCTTGAACCTGGTGACATGCTATACATTCCAGCAGGATGCCCTCACAACGGCATTGCGCTTGAGCCAAGCCTGAATTACTCGGTCGGTTTTCGCGCCCCAAATGCAGCGGAATTTGGCGCTTCAGTTGCCGATACCCTAAGCCAGTTGAACGAAGTGAAATTACCGCGCTATCGTGACGCTGAACAAGATGACTTTGGTTCTGCGTTCGTTGTCGATGCGAAGCAGCTCGCCCATGCGCGCGAGTTTCTATTCCAATCATGGCAACAGCTCGACCTCGACCATGCTTTGTTGCTGGTAATGTCGCAAAGTAAACGACCATTACCGCAACCAGAAGGCACGATTACTCCTGACGAATTAAATGAATTAGCAGAGTCGGAAGATACTTTACTTGTCCGCACGCCTGGCGCGAGAATTCTATTAGGCCCAAATCAAGACATGCTCTATAGCAATGGCGAAGCGTGGCCTATTGAGCAAAGCCTACTCTCATTTGCACGCGTACTGGGTGAGTTATGGGATGACTTGGCGTTGACGAATATCGCCGACCATTTGACAAATAAAGAGGCCGCAATTTTATGTTGCGACCTCATTAATGCTGGTATCATCGATGTGGTAACGCAGCAAGATTAATCTTGCTGCTGCCACAAATCTTTGCTTGTACTTAATTGATACAAATTCTCTGCACGATTCACGAGATAATTTGCATAGCGTTGCTTTTCAGGATCGTTTTGAGCCTGTTGTAACACCCCTTCAGCTTGCATTTGCCAACGCAACGCGAAATAACGCATGGCATCGCGGGCATCTTTTGCTGCTTTCTCACCGATAACGTCAGTTGGTACATCACCGTTAATAACCCATAACGTTTTCTTATCTTGCGTATTAAATTTCCACACCGCGACATACGGCGCTAGATAACGGCTATCTTTCGATAAAATTTGGTCGCTAATAATTCCCTGTTCCGCCAAATATTTGTTAGCGGCCTGAAAATGCTCACGAACCCAAGCTGACACTTGTTCTTCGGTCATTGCTTCAGGTTGTTGTTCTGCCATAGTTAATTCTCGCTTTACTGCTTGTTATTCGTTGTTAAATACACTGTAAACACCCAGTCATACTACCGCTTTCAAGCGCAAACGCAACGGTTTTTCTGGGTGTAAACTTTGCTTGCAACAGTTGACGTAAACGTTAACAGTTTATTTCAGTAATTCACTAGCGAAATACCCGTCAAAATGATAATGTTCGCGCAATTTTTGGGATGAACGAGGAATACCTAGAATGTCTCTATTCGAACACAAAGAGTTCGACCAACACGAACAAGTCGTGTTTTGTCATGATAAAGAAACAGGTTTGAAAGCAATCATTGCCATCCACGACACCACGCTTGGCCCATCATTAGGCGGAACTCGCTTGTGGAATTATGCATCTTCAGCCGAAGCGCTAACTGACGTACTTCGTCTGTCTCGCGGTATGACTTACAAAAGCGCCCTAGCCGGCTTGCCACTTGGTGGCGGTAAAGCAGTTATCATTGGCGACGCTAAAACAATTAAAACACCAGAATTAATGCGTGCCTATGGTCGTTTTGTCAACTCGCTCAGCGGTCGTTATATCACAGCCGAAGACGTGAACATTCGCACCAGCGATATCGCTTATGTCGCTGAAGAAACTAGCTACGTAGCTGGGACCGCAGAAAAAGCAGGTGATCCTTCACCTCATACTGCGCTTGGTACTTATTTAGGTTTAAAAGCTGCGGCGAAGCATAAATTCGGTAGTGACAACCTCAATGGCTTGAAAATAGCTGTTCAGGGTCTTGGCGCTGTTGGTTACGACTTTGCTGAATACTGTGCTAAAGAAGGTGCTCAGTTATTCGTAACCGATATTAACGAGGAAGCTTGTCAACGCGCAGCGGAAGAACTGAACGCTACTGTTGTTGGTTTAGATGACATTTATGGTCTTGATGTAGATGTTTATGCGCCATGTGCTCTTGGCGCTACCGTTAATGATGAAACGCTGAAGCAAATTAAAGCGAAAATCATTGCAGGTAGTGCAAACAACCAATTAGCGACACCTGCTCATGACAAAATTGTGATGGATATGGGCATCTTGTATGCACCAGATTACGTCATTAACGCCGGTGGTGTTATTCACGTCTGTAGCGAAGCGGCGAACATGAGCCGTGAAGAAACTGACAAGCGCGTACGCGACATTTACGACACCTTAGATCAAATCTTTACACGTTCGGCTGCTGAAAAGCGCCCGACTGGCGAGATTGCCGATCAAATGGCTCGTGAAGTGATTGCTAAGGCGAAAGCTGCGCGTTAAGCGCAGTTTTCTGCTAACCATTGAAGCGGGTGTAATGCCCGCTTTTTTATGCTCATTCGTTTTATTTGCGAGCGACACGAAAAGCCTGTTGCTAACGTGATAACTTCTGGTTTTTCAACCTTCTGACGCCAGCTCATATCATAAAGTGTTTGGCTAACCTGCTGATTTTCAATTTCATGGCCAAACGTGCCAGCCATACCACAACACCCTGTAGCTTCAACTTGTAGCGGTATTTGCCAGAAATTAAAAATCTGCTGCCATTCGTTGGCTGCTTTTGGCTGTGCTGTTTGTTCTGTGCAATGGGATAATAGCTGTAGCCGTTGCTGTGGCGATTTCATCGCTAATGCTGATGCACGTTCAGGTAAAACACCCAGCAACCATCGTTGCACTAACTGCACACGATAGTTAATCGGTTGACTCGTATAATCGCGATATTCGTCATGTAAACATAACACCGTGGATGCATCGAGCCCAATCATCGGTAGCTCTAATGCTGCAACGTGATTTAGCTGCTTAACAACCGTATCCACCGTGCGGCTAAACTCATTTAAAAAGCCTTTTACATGCTGCGCTTTGCCGTTTCCTTTAAATGCCAAGAGCACAGGTTTATAACCCAACTGTGCTGCAATTTTTCCGAAGGCTTCTAGCAAGTCTGCTTCATAAAAACTGGTAAACGGGTCTTGCACCACCACCACGCATTTTTGTCGCTCTTCAACGGTCAGTTGTGCTAATTGTCTCTCATCTAACTGTGGCCATTGGTGTGCTTTCCACCGCACTGATGTTGAAGGTACTGATAGTTTAGGAGCATCGACATATCCGAACCACTTTCGTGTAATCCAAGCGCTTAGAGGGTTATGGCTAATGAAGTTACTGACGCGTGGCCACTTCGCCATAACACGACCCAATGATTCAACATTCTTGACCAAGTAATCCTTGCTCTGACGGCGATATAAACCGTAATACCAGGCTAGAAATTTAGCACGGAAGCTGGGCACATCAACCTTCACTGGGCACTGGCTTGCGCAAGCCTTACACGCCAAACAACTATCCATGGCGGCTTTAACTTCGTGATTAAAATCAAATTGCTCTGCACTCGGAACTTGTTTCAATAATTCCAAACGCGTTTGCTTCGGAAATCCAGAAGGAGCAAAGTTCTGCGCGGCATTTAAGCGTAACCATTCGCGAATAAGCGTCGCTCGGCCTTTCGGTGAATTACGACGATCGCCGGTTGCTTTAAACGACGGACACATCGCCGAATCAGTGGCATAATTAAAGCATAGGCCATTACCGTTGCAGTTCATCGCCGCTTGGTAATCATCGCGAACACTGACAGGTATTTGTCGGTCATAGTAACCACGTTTGGTGGCATCGACTGAAACCAGTTGCGCATCTGATCCCCAAGGCGTACAAATTTTTCCAGGGTTTAAGCGGTTATCCGGGTCAAAAACGGCTTTAATTTTCTGTATTTCTTGATACAAGGCTTCACCGAAAAAGCTAGGCGCATACTCAGAGCGATAGCCTTTACCGTGCTCACCCCACATCAAACCGCCATACTTAGCAGTCAGAGCGGCTACCTGGTCACTAATTTTACGCAGCAATACTTCGTCCGCAGGATCAGTCATATCCAATGCTGGACGTACATGTAACACGCCAGCATCAACATGACCGAACATGCCGTAATGCAATTGATGCTCATCGAGCAACGTTCGAAACTCGGCAATAAAATCGGCCAACTGTTCCGGTGGCACGGCCGTATCTTCGGCAAAGGCAACTGGCTTTCGACGCCCTTTTGTCGCGCCAAGTAATCCCACCGCTTTCTTGCGCATCGCATAAATCGTTTGAATGCTCGCTGCATCGCGACACACTTGATAGCCAATAATACCTAATTCCGGCTCTGCTTGAATAAGCTTATCAAGCGTTTCGGTTAGCCAATCCACTTTGTCATTGATTTCAGCTTCGTCGACGGCGGTAAATTCCACCATATTGATGCCACGCATCGGTTTATCTGGCACATCTTGTAGCTGCTCAGCTACTTGATGCCAAATAATGTCATTGCGGGCTAAATCTAAAACGTTACTGTCAATGGTTTCAACCGATGTCGCTCTGGCTTTGACTAAAAACGGCGCATTACGTAATGCGGCATGAAAATCACTGTATTTCACGTTCACCAGCACTTTGTGCCGTGGAATAGTCGTCAGGTTCAGGCGTGCCTCAACAATGCAAGCCAAGGTGCCTTCGGAGCCCGCCAATAACCGAGAAATATCAATTTGTTGACGTTCCGGATCATAACAATGCTTTAGATCATATCCGGTTAAAAATCGATTCAACGGCGGGAATTTTTCGTCAATAGCAGTACGCTGTTCGACGCAAGTTGCGATAGCTTGGCGATAAATGGCGGCCTCCAAACTATCTCCGGCTGCAATTTGCTCTGCTTCGGCTAAACTTTTCGGCACCGTGGTGATGCATTCTCCGTTGAGCAAAACTGCTTTTAATTCAAGAATGTGATCACTGGTTTTACCGTAAACCAACGAGCCCTGACCCGATGCGTCGGTATTAATCATACCGCCAATGGTGGCACGATTACTGGTAGATAAATCGGGTGAGAAAAATAGGCCATCTGAACGTACGGCATCATTGAGTGCGTCTTTGACCACACCAGTTTGGCAACGAACCCAGCTGGCTTCCGCATCAATTTCGAGTACGTGATTAAAATAGCGGCTTAAATCAATCACAATACCAGCCGTGAGCGACTGCCCATTGGTACCGGTACCACCGCCTCGCGGTGAAAACTGAATACGACGAAAGGCGTCTTGCTGTGCGAGTGAGAATGCTTGCTGCACCGCCGCAGTAGTACGCGGGTATAGCACTGCTTGCGGTAATTGCTGATAGACGCTGTTGTCAGTTGCTGCAATCAAACGGCCGCTATACGAACCGTCGATATCACCGTCGAAGCCAGCCTGTTCAAGGGCTAACAGGTAATTTTGATAAATAGTTTCGACGCGCGTTTCACGCCGTTCAAATGCTGTAAATACCGGTAATACGTGATCCGAATTCGACATAAAACGCGCTCGCTTATTGCATGTGTCTGTTAAGCGTGATGCTCAGCTAGATACAACCAAGTTTCAACCACCGTGTCAGGGTTTAGTGATACTGAGTCAATGCCTTGCTCAACCAACCAGGCAGCAAAGTCAGCATGGTCTGATGGACCTTGGCCACAAATACCGACGTACTTGCCTTTCTTTTTCGCTGCTTGAATTGCCATAGCTAACATCGCTTTAACAGCTTCATTACGCTCATCAAATAAATGTGCAATGACGCCAGAGTCGCGATCGAGACCCAAAGTTAATTGGGTTAAATCGTTTGAACCAATTGAGAAACCATCAAAAATATCAAGGAATTGCTCGGCTAATAGCGCATTCGATGGCAATTCGCACATCATGATCACCCGCAAACCATTTTCGCCCTGCACTAAGCCTTGCTCTGCAAGCAATTCAATAACTTTTCGACCTTCTTCAAGGGTACGAACGAATGGAATCATGACCTCAACATTGGTCAGTCCCATATCATTACGCACGCGCTTGATGGCGTCACATTCCATCGCAAAACAATCACGGAATTCTTCTGAAATATAACGTGAAGCGCCACGGAAACCGAGCATTGGGTTTTCTTCATGCGGTTCGTACTGACGTCCGCCAACCAAGTTCGCATATTCGTTCGATTTGAAATCAGACATACGAACAATAACGCGCTCTGGTGAGAAAGCCGCAGCTAAGGTGGCAATGCCTTCGGTGAGCTTACCAACATAGTATTCGCGAGGGCTTTCGTAACCTGCCATATAACCACGAATTTGCTCTTGTAACTCTGGGCTCTGTTGGTCGAAGTTCAACAACGCTTTAGGATGCACACCAATCATACGATTGATAATGAACTCCAAACGCGCTAAACCAACGCCTGCATGCGGCAAGCTCGCAAAATCGAAGGCGCGATCTGGGTTACCCACGTTCATCATGATTTTTAACGGTAACGCTGGCATGTCGCCAACATCTGACGTGGTTACGTCAAACTCTAACTCGCCGTTGTAGATGTAGCCTGTATCACCTTCAGCGCACGATACTGTTACCGCAGTACCAGCAACAATCTTGTCAGTGGCATCGCCACAGCCAACCACCGCCGGAATACCGAGCTCACGCGCAATAATTGCTGCATGGCAAGTACGCCCACCTCGGTTGGTCACAATCGCTGAAGCGCGCTTCATGATTGGTTCCCAATCTGGGTCAGTCATGTCCGTAACCAAGACATCGCCTGGCTGCACTTTATCCATCTCTGAAATATCATTGAGAACCCGCGCAACACCCGCGCCAATCTTTTGACCGATAGCACGACCTTCTGCCATCACGTCACTTTTTGCTTTCAATGCGTAGCGCTCAAGCGCTTGACCCGTTTTGTTCGACTGCACGGTTTCTGGTCGGGCTTGAACAATATAAAGTTTGCCGTCGATACCATCTTTCGCCCATTCGATATCCATTGGACGACCATAATGCTGCTCGATAATCACCGCTTGGCGAGCAAGCGCTTCAACTTCGTCGTCAGTTATCGAGAACTTGTCAGACAATTCTGCAGGGATATCGACAATTGAGGTTTGCTTGCCGTGGTCCGTTGCATCGGAATAAATCATTTGGATTTTTTTGCTACCCAAATTACGACGTAATACCGCTGGACGGTTCGCTTTGAGCGTTGGTTTATGCACATAAAACTCGTCAGGGTTTACTGCGCCCTGCACTACCATTTCACCCAAACCATACGATGAAGTAATGAAGACGACTTGATCAAAGCCTGACTCGGTATCAATTGAGAACATAACACCAGAAGCTGCAATATCACTGCGTACCATGCGTTGAATGCCCGCTGAAAGCGCAACACCACGGTGGTCATAGCCTTGGTGAACACGATAAGAAATTGCGCGGTCATTAAACAGTGAGGCGAATACGTGCTTGATCGCTTCCATGATCGCATCAATGCCGCGAACGTTTAGAAACGTTTCTTGTTGGCCCGCAAATGATGCATCTGGCATATCTTCTGCGGTAGCCGAACTCCGAACAGCAAAACTGACTTCATCGTTACCACCGCTCAACTGCTCGTATGCAGCACGAATGGCTTGATCTAATTCAGGCTGGAAAGGGGTTTCGATAACCCATTGACGAATCTTTTTTCCGGCTTCTGCCAAAGCTTTCACGTCATCAGTATCAAGATCGTCCAAAATTTCATGAATTCGTTCATTCACGCCACTTTGCTCGAGAAACTCATTGAATGCTTCTGCCGTAGTTGCAAATCCGTTTGGCACATCAACGCCAGCGCCTGCCAAATGACTTATCATTTCGCCAAGCGATGCGTTTTTACCGCCCACGCGGCCGACGTCATTCATCCCTAATTGATCATACCAAAGCACATAATCTTGTACGTTATTCTGCACGTTGAGTTCCTCGTGGAGTTTTAGCGTGACACAGTCACTTAATTGACTGCCCGGATGGCAATGTATTTTACACACTGGGGCGTCACAAGTTAACATCTTATCCACTTTTATCTGCAAGGATTACTGCCAAAATGCGCACAATTTTTTACATTTCCGATGGCACAGCCCTAACTGCTGAAGCATTTGGCAAAGCCATGCTGTCGATGTTCCCATTAAAAGTCATCCATAAAACCCTGGCGTTTGTCGATACCATTGAAAAAGCAGAGCTGGCGGTCAATAAGATAAATCAAGCGTATCAAGAGTCTGGCGAGCGCCCAATTATCTTTCACACCTTTGTGAGTATTGATATTAAACGCGTAATTACCTCGTCAAAAGGCAGTTGCTATGATTTTCTTGATTACTTTGTCGCGCCACTAAGTAAAGAACTCAACATGGCTGCTCAGCCCAAAACCCACCGTACTCACGGCATTCAAGAAAATAACGATGTCCGGGAAAACTATGATTTTCGCATTGATGCGGTGAACTATACGTTAGCGAATGATGATGGCAGCAATATTTCTGACTATGACGAAGCGGATATTATTTTGCTTGGTGTTTCGCGTACGGGGAAAACCCCTACTAGTCTTTACTTAGCGCTACATTACGGAATTAAAGCAGCAAATTATCCATTGACTGAAGACGATAACATGGAGAATTTACAGTTGCCTAAAGTGCTGAAACCCTACCGGCATAAAATTTACGGGTTGACGTTAGATCCGCAACGCTTGCATGAAATTCGCAGTAAGCGAAGAGAAGGTAGCCGTTATGCATCCATGCAGCAATGCCGTTATGAGTTGCAGGAGGTCGAGAAGATGTACCGCCGCGAGGCCATTCCATTTCTCGACTCAACCCGTTTTTCTGTGGAAGAGATTGCTGCGAAAATTCTTGCAGAAACCAATCTCGAACGGCACCGTTTTTAAGCGCTGCCGTCTTGCTCCGCGCTGGCATCAGCGCGAGCATTGGTGCTTTCAAAGATTTTATCCGCCGACGCTGCGACAAACCCAGTATACAATTGGTTTGGAGCAACTTCGTAACGTTTAGCGAACTCATAGAAACAGCTTGGAACAACCTTTTCCATATCGCTAAAACGCACTGCTGTGTGGTCGGCCATCGTCGATGATTGCTCGAGAAAAACCTCACGCGAACCTTTAATTTCACCACCAGAGGTATTCAAACGGAAACCAGCTTGTTTCAGCGTTTCATTTACTTGCTCAAGTGATTCGTAATCTGGTAGCTCATTTACATTGACTGTGAAGTGGTTTGCACGGAAACCAAACGCCGCCATCCAAGCTGCGTATTCGCTCTCTTCTAGCAACTGTTCATAGTCGGTGCTACTAATTTGCCAATGCGCACCTGAATACAAAAACTCTGGTTTGGCAACATCTGCAGCATCAATTTGAGCAACCAATGATTTTACAATACGTTGCAGCTCAGGCGAGAATTCCTCAACCAGCAACTCAGATATAAAAATCTTCGGTAATGTTGGATCGCTATGCTCAAAGTGTTTCGCGACGAGCTTTTTCGCTTCAAAAGCATAATCGCCACAAGCTTTGTAACCCATGGCTTCAAAATGCTTTGCCAGCGTTTCTAACCGCACTGGAGCCAAGTTAAAAGTACGAAACGCAACGTGATCATTAATGATTGAACGACCTTGACCAAGCACTTGATGTACCTTTGCTGCCGAAGGCGTCAACTTAATGTAGTCATTCCATAAATTGTCAAAAAACTGTTCAACAGAGTGTGACATATACAACTAAACCTCGAAAATGTCAGAGTTAACCGCGACCTTGCCGCGCATCTTTTAGCGATTCGGCAACCAGAAACGCCAATTCTAACACTTGATCAGCATTCAAGCGAGGATCACATTGTGTGCGATAGCGCTGCGTTAAATCTCTTTCGCTAATTTGGTAGGCGCCCCCAGTACATTCGGTCACATCCTCACCGGTCATTTCTAAATGAACGCCGCCCGGATATGTTCCCTCTGCCTGATGTACCGCGAAAAACTGGCGTAATTCTTGGTGAATTGCATCAAAGTTGCGTGTTTTAAGACCATTTTCAGCTTTTACCGTGTTGCCATGCATTGGGTCACTCGACCAAACCACATGGCGACCTTCAGCTTTGACGCGACGCACAATAGCAGGCAACGCCTCCGCCAGTGTATTTGCACCCATACGGGTAATCAGGGTCATACGCCCAGGTTCATTACCTGGGTTCAGTACATCTAACAATCGAATCACATCGTCAGGATGTGTTGTTGGCCCGATTTTCACACCTAGTGGGTTATGAATGCCGCGCATGAATTCCACATGCGCATGATCGAGCTGCCGCGTGCGCTCGCCAATCCAAACCATATGTGCCGAACAATCGTAAGGCAGGCCCGTTAACGTATCAGTGCGAGTTAATGCTTCTTCGTACGGCAGTAACAGTGCTTCGTGCGAAGTAAATAGCTGGGTCTCGTGGATGGTGGCGTTGCTCTGGGCGTTAATGCCGAGAACTTCCATGAACTTCAATGCCGACTGAATCTGCTCTGCAACTCTCAGATACTGTTCTTTAAGCGGATTCGCTTCAACGAAACTCATGTTCCATTTGTGCACCTTGTGCAGATCAGCTAAACCACCCTGCGCAAACGCGCGCAGCAGGTTTAGCGTAGCCGCAGAATGATGGTAAGCATTGATCATCCGCTGCGGGTCGGGTTCACGCGCTTCTGCAGTGAAATCGGCACCATTGATAATATCGCCACGGTAGCTCGGTAGAGCCACGCCATCCACCGTCTCGAAATCACTCGAACGCGGTTTAGCGTACTGACCTGCCATGCGCGCAACCTTGGTGACCGGACACGAACCGGCAAAGGTCAGTACTACCGCCATTTGCAGAATTACCTTGAACGTGTCGCGAATTTTCGGTGCAGTGAAATCGCTAAACGTTTCGGCACAATCGCCGCCTTGCAATAAAAAGCCATGACCTTGACTGACCCGCCCCAACTGACTCCGCAATGCACGAATCTCTTCCGCAAATACCAACGGCGGGAAGGTTTTCAACTGCTGCTCAACCTGCTGCAACGCGGTCTTCGACGCATAATTCGGTTGTTGCTGAATAGCTTTATCCCGCCAGCTACGGGCACTCCAATTAGTCATGACATTCCTTAAATAATTATAAATTTTCTAATGCACGAATACGTTTGGCAAGTGGTGGATGACTCATAAACAATTCACTAAAACTGCGCTTACTTTGAATTCCAAACGCCATCATCGAGCCATCGAGGGTCGATTCTTGTGCACCTTGCAAACGACGTAACGCAGCAATCATTTTTTGCTTACCAACCAAACTTGCTGAACCAGCATCAGCTCGAAACTCGCGTTGACGTGAGAACCACATCACAATAACACTTGCCAAAATGCCGAATACTAATTCAAGCACCATAACGATACCAAAATACGCTAAACCACCGAGGCCTTGGCCATTTTGCGAGTTACTGCGCGTTGCGTTATCGATGACGCCTGCAATTACCCGAGCGAAAAAGATAACAAACGTGTTCACAACACCCTGAATTAAGGTCAGCGTCACCATATCACCATTAGCAATATGACTCACTTCATGTGCCAGTACCGCCTCAACCTCATCTTGGTTCATTGAGCGTAGTAACCCAGTGCTCACCGCAACTAACGAGCTATTCTTACTCGCGCCGGTTGCGAATGCATTGGGTTCTGGCGAATCATAGATAGCTACCTCGGGCATTGGAATGCCGGCTTTTTGCGCTTGCGTCGCGATCGTATTTACAAGCCATTGTTCAGTGCCATTGCGCGGTTGATTAATCACTTGGGCACCTACCGAGCGTTTAGCGAGCCACTTCGACATCGCCAACGAAATAAAAGCGCCACCAAAGCCAAACAGCGCAGCAAATATAAATAATCCTTGGTATTGGGTCGGTTCGACTCCCAGCGCAGGGAGCACGAGATTCATCACCACACCCAAAACGAGTAAAATCGCCAAGTTTGTTGCTAAAAACAGAGCAATCCGAAACATTTCTCAAAACCTCACAATGACCTCAACGGATACCACGATTTATAAGGGCGTTAGCCTTGAAATACAAGGCTTTTAGAATGTTTTTTGATAACTATTTTGATACCCTTTCACAACCAAACCTTTTGCGAGCCGAACGAAGGAGAAAAATCAATGGCTGACGCTCAAATTCTATTACTAAGCAGTTCAAGAGCTGGCGACAGCGACTACCTTGCTCCATGCATCAAACCTATTACTGAGCACTGCGGCCAACGTCGCATCTTATTTATTCCCTATGCTGGCGTCGGCTTCTCTCATGCCGCTTACACCGAGAAAGTGCGCGCAGCACTCGCTCCAGCTGGCATTGAGATATACGGAATTGAGTCGGAAACAGATCCCGTTACTGCTATCAAACATGCTGAAGCTATTATGGTTGGTGGTGGAAACACTTTTCAGTTACTTGCCAAACTGTATGAAAATAAGCTGATTGCACCTATTAGAGCAGCAGTAAAATCAGGCATCCCCTATATTGGTTGGAGTGCTGGCTCAAACATCGCCGGTTTAAGTATTCGTACCACGAACGATATGCCGATTATTGAACCACCCTCGTTTCAAGCATTAAATCTTGTTCCTGTGCAGTTAAATCCTCATTATACCGATTATCAACCACCAGGCTTTCATGGCGAAACCCGCGATCAACGTCTCGGCGAGTTCATGGCAATCGAGCCGAATACGCCGATTATTGCAATTCCTGAGGGTGCTTATCTGCGCATCAACGGTGCTCAAATGCACTACTTTGGCGATGCACCAGGTTATGTTTTTAAGGGCGGTATTAAACAACCAATAATGCCAGAGCAAGCCTGTTCTCAATGGTTATAAATGTAGCATTGCCAGGTTAAGGTGTTCCGCAAGTGTCGTTTCATCCAGGTTTGAGTGAAACGGCACTTCGCCTATACAAGGCGCATCGATCATCCGCTTCAGAGTCTCTAAACTTTCTTGGTAATGTGCCATTTGAACTTTCTGTGGCTGATTCGCAATCCATCCTGCTAGTTTTAGACCGCTTCGTTGTATCGCTTCTACCGTCAATAAAGCATGATTCAAACAGCCAAGTTTCATACCGATAACCAACAACACCTGAGCTTGTAAATGTTTAGCAACGTCAGCCAGAGATTCTTTTTCGTTCAGCGGTACAAGCCAACCACCCGCGCCTTCTATCAGCACTAACTCATGTTGCTTGGACTCATGTTCGGCAATCATTGCAGATTCAAGTTTGGCGATAATGCTGCTTACGGTTGGCTCGCTTTTTACTTGCGAGGCGGCAATGTGGGGTGCAATTGGCGGCGCATAACAATATGGGTTCACCTTGGAATAATTTTCATGGTTTAACTCAATAGCGCATGCGTTCATCAGGTTTAACGCATCACTATTGCGCAATTGTCCATCAACCAACTCGGCGCCAGCTGCAACAGGTTTAAACGGCCAAACTCGATACCCTTGACCACGCAGTGCATGTAGCAACGCACTTGCACAGGTAGTTTTCCCTGCATCAGTATCGGTGCCCGTCACAAACAAATATGCCGGCCTTTTAATTCCATTATTAACAATCATGATTAACCTTTAGTTAATTTAATAAAGCCTATTGTCCACATTAATGGCAGCGCGCCGTCACTAGTGCGATGAGTCTCCATAGCGGTTTCAACCTGGCTAAGGCTCTTTTTGGTCAGCGCTTGTTGAGGCTGTGGTTGGTAGTTGGCACCTATGCCTTTGAGGTCATACAACATGCCACGCACACTTTGATATGGCACCGTTACTTGCTCAACCTCAAATTGCACAGTTACCCCATCAAGCGAACTGAGAATATGTTGTAAGGTTGCGGCTGTGTAGAATCGGTTGTGCCGTGCGGCGCCAGTATATTGCTTAAAGTAATCGGCGAGCGGTAATAATGATCCCGCTAACACCGTACTGGCAACGATACACCCCGAAGGACGTACTGCCTGAAGCCAATGATTTAATGTCGCAGCCAAATCATCAGCCCATTGCACCGCAAGGTTTGCGTAAATTGTATCAATAGATGCGGCGCCAAACGGTAATTGCTCAAGATCGGCTCGCAGCCATAGGTTACTAGGATAATTGCGTTGCGCCTCACTCAGCATACCTGCAGCGATATCAAGACCAATGTAGTCATTTGTACGCGCCAGCAGCGCATCTGTATTTACCGCAGGGCCACAGCCGATGTCCGCTGTCACACCGGTCGTTACAGGTAACCAATCGAGTAACTTGGCCGCACACCAACGTTGTAAGCCATTATGATGCTGATAGGATTGTGCGGCGCGACTAAAATACGCTGCTATCTTTTGTTTATGCGACGGCTCTTGAAGCGAGAGAACAGAAATCACGAGGTTATCTCTGCTCTATCCAGTGAATCTCGACTTGCAACTAAAGCTGCTACGAGATGATCAATTTGAGCTCTCGAGTGCGTTGCAGCAATGGTCATGCGCAGTCGTGAGCTTCCTCGCGGCACGGTTGGCGGACGAATCACGCCACACTGAATACCATGGGTCTTTAGCGCTTGCCCCCAAGCCATCGCTTTAGCATCCTCACCAACAATCAGTGTTTGAATGGCGTGATGGCTATCGCCAATCGGCAAGCCATGCAGTCGACAGCACTCACGAAAATAACCAATATTATCGTTTAAGCGCTGGCGAAGCGTTGTGCCTTCCGTATTTGCCACAACATCAATCGCAGTGCTTACGGCAAGTGCTTGCGCAGCCGGCATCGCCGTTGAATAAATAAATTCTCGCGCATGATTCGTTAAATAATCAATAATCAGCGATGAGCCCACAATTGCGGCACCCATAACGCCTAACCCCTTGCCAAACGTAATCGTTAGTAATGGTACTTGGGCCGCACTAAGCTGTCCTGCCACGCTGCGACCGTCATCACCACAAACACCAATACCGTGTGCATCATCAATCCACAAGTCAGCCTGCAACTGCGCGAGTTCGGTTAATGGCGCCCTATCACCATCCATACTGAAAACGCTCTCGGTTACTAATAAATTCGCTTCCTTTGACAACAATAACTGCTTCGCGTGAGCTACATCATTATGATGAAATCGCTTCCAATGATCGAAATGTCGCACCCCATCAATCAATGAGGCATGACTTAGTTTGTCCAGCACGACGCGTTGATACATTGGTGCCAACACGTGCATCGCGCATTGATTTGCGGCAAACCCACTACTAAACAACAACGCATCTTCGCGTTCCAACCATTGCGCCAGCTGTTCACGCAAATACGCATGCGGCGCTTGATAGCCACTAACCAGCGGCGAAGCCCCACTGCTAGTGCCATATTGATGAATACCTTCGGCATACGCGGCTTTAACCCTCGGGTGCGAGGATAGCCCGAGATAATCATTGCTTCCGAATTGCACTTCGCTCGATTGACGTTGTGTCAACGTTCGATATCGATGCTGCTGACGCAATTGATTCAGTTGAGATGAAAGCTGATTTGCAATATGCATAAACCCAACAGGCCTACTCAACTGACTTCGTAATAACGCACAGGTTGCTGCTGTTCAGCGACAGCATCAGAAATAACCGCTTCATGAACATCATCGCTGTAGTCTTCGTGCGCCAATGGCTTTAATCCAAGCCGCTCAAACAGCGCCAAATCACGATTGGTTTCAGGGTTGGCAGTGGTCAGCAGCCGTTCGCCATAAAATATCGAGTTTGCGCCCGCCATAAAACATAATGCCTGCAATTGGTCATTCATGCTTTCACGCCCGGCCGACAAACGCACAAAGCTTTGCGGCATCAAAATTCGAGCTACCGCGATAGTTCGCACAAATTCAAACGGATCGAGATCATCCAGTTCGGCAAATGGTGTTCCTTGCACTTTAACCAACATATTTACCGGCACACTCTCTGGGTGCTGCGGTAAATTAGCCAATTGCGCCAATAAGCCGGCGCGATCACGACGACTTTCTCCCATGCCAACAATGCCACCAGCACATACTTTCATACCCGCATCTCGCACATTTTGTAACGTCGACAATCTATCGGCGTACGTACGAGTAGAAATAATCTCGCCATAAAATTCCGGGGAGGTATCTAGGTTATGATTGTAGTAATCAAGACCAGCTTGTTTCAGAGCTTGCGCTTGTTGTGGGCTTAACATACCTAACGTCATACAGGTTTCTAAGCCAAGCTCTTTCACGCCTTTTACCATTTCAATTACATACGGCATGTCACGGTCTTTGGGGTTACGCCAAGCGGCGCCCATACAAAACCGACTTGCACCTTGTGCTTTTGCCGCTCGAGCTTCTTCAAGAACTTTCTCAACTGCCATTAACCGTTCTTTGTCCACATCGGTACGATAATGCGCACTCTGTGGGCAATATTTACAATCTTCAGGGCATGCACCTGTTTTAATCGACAATAAGGTACTCACCTGTACCGCATTGGCGTCGAAGTTGGCGCGATGAACTTGCTGCGCTTGAAACAATAGATCGTTAAAAGGTAGCGCAAAAAGAGCCTCAATTTCATTGAGTTGCCAGTCATGGCGAATGACAGCCGACATAGTTAGATCCTTGGATACAACGTTTAAAAATAGTGATTTGATATTGCACAGGGTACGGAGTTTACCTAGACTGTCAACTTTATTTAACTCATTTAAATTACAATCGGCTATTATTTAATCAATGATCACAAATAGCGACTTGCAGTTTGATCGCCAACACATCTGGCACCCTTACACCTCCTTTAGCGAGCCACTTCCGGTGTATCCGGTTGAAGCGGCTGAAGGCTGCGAATTAATTCTTAGCGACGGTACACGATTGATTGATGGAATGTCGTCGTGGTGGGCGGCTATTCACGGTTACAACCACCCGCAACTAAACCAAGCCGCGACTGAACAAATGACAAAGATGAGTCACGTGATGTTTGGTGGTATCACCCATGAACCAGCAATTCGGTTATCGCAAAAGCTCGTAGAGTTAACACCAGCCGGGTTAAATCGTGTGTTTCTTGCCGACTCCGGCTCAGTTTCCATTGAAGTCGCGATTAAAATGTCGGTGCAATACTGGTTTAGTCGCGATCTTCCGCAAAAGAACAGAATGGCGACCATTCGCGGCGGGTATCACGGTGATACCTTTGCCGCGATGTCGGTGTGTGATCCCGTCAATGGCATGCATAGCTTATTTAAAGGTAGCCTCAGAGAGCAGCTATTCGCCCCTATTCCGAATATCGCGCCCGAACAACCGTGGCACGCTGATTATTTAGTCCCACTGGAAAAACTTCTTGAGCAGCATCAACACGAGTTAGCCGCTTTGATTTTGGAGCCAATCGTGCAAGGTGCTGGGGGGATGCGTTTTTATCACCCTGAATACCTGCGCGGCGCGCGCAAACTCTGCGACCAATATAATGTGTTACTGATTGCGGATGAGATTGCAACCGGGTTCGGTCGAACCGGCAAGTTATTTGCCTGTGAGTACGCCAACATCACGCCAGATATTATGTGCCTCGGTAAAGCATTAACCGGCGGCTATCTAACGCAAGCAGCCGTGTTATGTAGCGATGATATCGCCGAGACTATCAGTCGAGGTCCTGCAGGGGGCGCATTTATGCATGGCCCTACCTTTATGGGCAATCCGCTCGCCTGTGCCATTGCCTGTGCCAGCATTGACGTTCTGCTTGATAGCCCATGGCAGCAGCGAATTCATAACATTAACGCGCAGCTTCAAGCGGAACTTGAACCTGCACGACACCTGCCGAACGTAGCCGACGTGCGCTGCTTTGGTGCCATTGGCGTCATCGAGATGAATCACGCAGTGGATGTCGCCGCTGCACAACGCTTATGTGTGCAGCACGGCGTATGGATTCGACCATTTGGGAAACTGATTTACGTGATGCCACCGTTTGTCATTCGTCCCGAACAACTCAGCAAAATCACCCAAACCATGTGCTTACTCGCGGCGTCGGTGTGATTTTCGCTTGAGTCTGGCGCAAAGCAAGGTAACATATCAGCCTATTTTATTCTTATACCTTAACTAACGGAGTCTGTAGGCCCATGTCCTTCGCTACAATTGTCGATGTTTTATCGGGAAAAGTTGCCGTTGGTGATGAAGTAACTGTACGCGGTTGGGTTCGTACCCGCCGTGATTCAAAAGCAGGCATTTCATTTATCAACGTGCATGATGGTTCGTGTTTTGACGCTATTCAGGCGGTCGTACCGAATAATCTCGATAATTATGACAATGAGGTTCTCAAACTGACCACCGGATGCAGCGTTGCCATCACCGGTATAGTGGCTGAAAACGCTGGTAAAGGTCAAAGCTACGAGATTCAAGCCACAGCCGTTCATGTGTATGGCTTTGTGGAAGATCCGGATACCTATCCGATGTCGCCAAAACCGCATTCAATGGAATACCTGCGTGAATTTGCACATCTACGCCCGCGCACCAATATTACTGGTGCAGTCATGCGCGTACGTAACTGCTTAGCACAAGCATTGCATCGCTTTTTCCATGAACGCGGTTATTTATGGGTAGCAACACCGATCATTACCGCTTCCGATGCCGAAGGTGCTGGTGAAATGTTCCGCGTTTCTACGCTGGATTTAATGAACCTACCGCACACCGATAATGGCGGTATTGATTTCAGCAAAGACTTTTTCGGAAAAGAAGCGTTTTTGACGGTTTCCGGTCAACTTAATGGCGAAACCTACGCCTGCGCATTGTCAAAAATCTATACTTTTGGCCCTACTTTCCGTGCCGAGAATTCGAATACAAGTCGTCACTTGGCCGAATTTTGGATGGTGGAACCTGAAGTCGCATTCGCTGATTTAAATGACATCGCCTATTTAGCCGAAGATATGCTGAAATACTGTATCAACGCAGTTCTTCAAGAGCGTGCTGACGATATGGCATTTTTCCAACAGCGTGTTGATAAAGGCGTACTTGACCGCCTAAATCATGTGGTTAGCAACAAGTTCGTGCACATGGATTACACCGATGCGGTTGAAATTCTGCAAAACTGTGGGAAGAAATTTGAATACCCGGTTGAATGGGGCATGGACCTGCAATCTGAGCATGAACGCTACTTAGCTGAAGAGCATGTCGGTGCGCCGGTCGTTCTGAAAAACTATCCGAAAGATATTAAAGCTTTCTACATGCGCCAGAACGACGACGGTAAAACGGTTGCGGCAATGGATGTGTTAGCACCAGGTATCGGTGAAATCATCGGTGGTAGTGCGCGCGAAGAGCGTCTAGAACGCCTTGACGCGCGTATGCATGAACTTGGTCTACCAACCGAAGATTATGGCTGGTACCGCGATTTACGTCGTTACGGCACCGTGCCGCACGCCGGCTTCGGGCTTGGCTTCGAGCGTTTGGTGACTTATGTAACAGGTATGGGAAACATCCGTGATGTCATTCCATTCCCACGTGCACCAAAAACTGCCGATTTTTAACGAAACGAGCGTGCCGATAAAAAAACCAGCTTCGGCTGGTTTTTTTATCTTATTGAACTCACTGCCAGAACTGAACTTTACCGGTCAACTCCTTATTGGGTTTGATCGGTGTTGGTACCGCCGGTGTGCCTACATACAAAAAGCCGACAATAACATCATCTTCGCTTAATCCAAGTTCGGTTTTCACCAACCCTGATTCAGCGTACCAACCTGTCCGCCAAATAGCGCCAAGCCCCTGCGAAAATGCCGCTTGCTGCAATAATAATGTCGCACAAGCCGCACTCGCTAGCTGCTCATCACGTGGTACTTTATCGTGTTGTTGGTATTTCATCGCTACCGTAATCACCATCGGCGCTCGCAATGGTAGTTGGCTTGCTTGCACGCATTGTGCTTCCGCCTGACCTTGCGCGACGGCTGCACGTTGGAAAATTTGGCCTAACTGCTGACGCTTTTCATCACTAAAAATAATAAAATGATACGGCATTAGCGCCATATGATCGGGTGCTCGCGCCGCAGCTTTAAGCATCAATTCAAGTTGTTCGTTCGTCGGGCCCGGTTCAATTAAACGGGGCATTGACGAGCGCGTTGTTAAAAGTTCCAATGCGTCCATAACATCCTCAAAAAAGTAGAATTTGGCTTCCTCACCAAGTTTTCGATAGCTTAGCAAATGATCACGCTCTGTTACATTGTCTTACTAGTTTCTGAGTAATTTCTGCGGTAATCTCCTAGCATTACTACTCAATTTGGGATTGTTTTATATGAGCGGGATCGCTTCAGTCTTCAAAAAACTTTTTAGTCTCATTAACGTTATTCGCAAAATCATTGTAAACATTGTGTTTTTCTTGGTTTTGCTCGTCTTTATTGGTCTTTTCGCAGCCGATGAAGAACCTATTCGTGTGCCTGACAACGGTGTACTGGTGCTCGAATTAAACGGTCGCTTAGTTGAAGAAAAAACGTGGGTTGACCCGGTCGACGCATTCTTTGACGAAATGTTAGGCGGTAGCGGGAAACCAGCCGAAGTTCTGCTGCGCGACGCAGTGACTGCCATTGAGCAAGCGGCAAACGATGACCGCATCAGTGGCATTCAATTAAAGCTCAGCAACTTCGCCGGTGGTGGGTTGAATAAAATGAATGTTCTTGGCGAAGCACTCATGGCCTTTCGTGAAAGTGGCAAGCCAGTTATCACTTACGCCGACGCTTATAGTCAAGACCAGTACTACATTGCTGCCCACGCCGACAAAATTTATTTAAACCCGTTGGGTATGATGATGTTTGAAGGTTATGGCTCATACCGGTTGTACTTCAAAGAGCTACTCGAAAAATTAAAAGTGAGCACGCATGTATTTAAAGTGGGTGCCTATAAGTCAGCGGTAGAACCGTATACGCGTAACGACATGTCGGATGAAGCTCGTGAGGCCAACAAGATTTTGTACGATGAGCTTTGGCAAACTTACATAGCAGATATCGCAGCGCTGCGCGAACTAGACCCTCGCGTACTATCTGGCGACATGGACGATTTCTTGGCCGCTGTGACTGACTATGAGAACGATTTTGCACAAATGGCTGTCGGTACTGGTTTGGTAACAGATTTATATTCTCGTGAGCAATTCCGTCAGGAAATGATCAGCCTAACCGGTCTTGATGACGATGAAAAAAGCTGGCGCCAAATCAACCACGATAACTATTTAGAATCGTTGAATGGTCAGGCGTATCAAGAAGAAACGAAAGAACGCGATAACATTGCGATCGTGGTCGCACGTGGTGTCATTGTCGATGGCCATCAGAAAGCAGGCATGATTGGCGGTGATAGTACGGCTGAATTGCTTCGCAAGGCGCGTTTGGACGATCAAGTCAAAGCCGTTGTGCTGCGTATTGATAGTCCCGGTGGCAGTGGTTTTGCTTCAGAGGTTATTCGTCAAGAAGTGCTCGAATTACAAAAAGCCGGCAAGCCAGTTATCGCCTCAATGAGCAGTGTTGCTGCATCGGGTGGTTATTGGATTGCTGCAAGTGCCGATGAGATATGGGCTGCACCAGAAACCATTACTGGGTCAATTGGCGTATTCGGCATGTTCTTTACTTTCGAAAACTCACTGGCAGAAATTGGCGTCCATAACGACGGTTATCACACGACCAATTTGCCGGTGCTTGACGTGACTCGCGGGCTTGATGATGGCGGTAAGCAACTTGTGCAGATGAGCATTGAAAAGTTCTACCGTGATTTTGTCAACATGGTCGCTGAAAGCCGCGATATGAGCTACGACGAAGTTCATGCCGTTGCGCAAGGCCGCGTTTGGACAGGTAATCAAGCTCAACAATTTGGACTCGTTGATGAACTCGGTGAACTAGATGATGCTATTCGTGCCGCGGCGCAACGAGCTGATGTCGTCGAATACGATGTTGAAGTGATTGAAGCTGACTTATCGGCGCGCGATAAATTCATGCGTGATTTATTCGGTCAAGCCAGCACTTGGGTACCAGCGTCGGTATTCGAAAAAAATCACTCACCGATTGAAATGGAATTGCAACGCGTGTGGCAGGAAGTTAAATTACTAGATAAATTTAACGACCCGAACGGTGTTTACGCACTGTGCGAACTATGTCCACTGCAGTGATTCATGACTAAAAAACGTATTTATGTCGCCTACACGGGCGGAACAATTGGTATGCAAAAGTCGACACAGGGTTACATCCCTGTGTCTGGCTTTTTAACCGAGTGCGTAAAACGCATGCCCGAGTTTTATCGGGATGAAATGCCTGAATTCACCATTCACGAATATGACCCGTTAATGGATTCATCGGATATGTCCCCTGCGGATTGGCAACACATCGCCGAAGATATCCAAAACAATTATAATGACTACGATGGTTTCGTGATTTTACATGGTACCGACACCATGGCTTACACGGCTTCCGCGTTATCATTCATGTTTGAGAATTTAGCCAAGCCGGTCATCATTACAGGTTCGCAAATTCCACTAGCAGCATTACGCTCAGACGGTCAAACCAACCTTTTGAATGCCCTATACATTGCTGCAAACTATCCAATTCACGAAGTGGGTTTGTTTTTCAACAACACCCTGTATCGTGGTAACCGTGCAACGAAGGCCGATGCCAATGGCTTTAATGCATTTGCATCGCCAAATTTTGCGCCGCTCCTCAAAGCTGGCATACAAATAACTGTTGATGCCGGAACCATTAAAGACATCGGGCACGAACCGCTACGCTTAACATCGGTAACGCCACAAGCCATCGGTGTCGTGACGTTATATCCAGGTATTTCGGCAGCAATATTCGATAACATGCTGCAGCAACCAGTAAAAGCCCTTATCATGCAAAGCTATGGCGTTGGCAATGCCCCGCAAGATCCCAAGCTTCTCGCCAGCTTGCAGCGCGCGATCAAGCAAGGTACGGTCGTGCTTAATTGCACACAGTGCTTCAAGGGCAAAGTCAATATGGGCGGCTACGCAACCGGCAACGCACTAGCGCAAGTCGGCGTTGTTAGCGGCCACGATATGACCATTGAAGCAGCGCTTACAAAACTACATTATTTGTTATCGCAGAATTTAACTCAGCGTGAAATAAATAATCTCCTTGAAACTAACTTACGTGGTGAATTAACCGCTTAAGCCGAATAACAACAGAACAACAAGAATAAAAAATATGGCTCTTAAATCTCCTGCTTTTTCATCTCGTATCGGTTTCATTCTTGCCGCAGCCGGCTCCGCTGTTGGTGTTGGCAACATTTGGGGATTCCCCACCCAAGCTGCACAAAACGGCGGTGGTGCATTTTTATTGGTCTATCTCTTGATGGTTGCCCTACTTGCCTATCCAATGCTGGTCGCTGAGCTAACTATTGGCCGTATGCGTCAACGTAATCCAGTCGAGGCATTACGAGCGCTTAGCGAGAAACCTTTTTGGCGTGGCTTTGGAGCATTTACCGGTATTGTTGGGTTAACTGTGCTCTCGCTAATTCTAAGCTTCTACGCCATTGTTTCAGGTTGGCTGCTCGCCTTTATGTTTGCACCTTTGGCCGAGTTGCTCGGGTTTCAAACTGCTGCCACATGGTTAACCGGTTTTGGTGTTGAACGAAATTTAATCATGATGGTCTTGTTCCTTGTGCTTACCATTCATGTCGTGCGCTCTGGCGTCACTGACGGCATTGAGCGTTGGTCGCGTCGCCTTATGCCGTTGTTGTTTGTTCTACTGATTGCCATGGCGCTTTACATTCTAACGCTGCCTGGTGCTATTAACGGCTTAAAAATGTATCTCACGCCTGATTTTGAGCAGGTGACGAATCCAAACCTTGTGATCCGAGCAATGGGGCAAGCGTTTTTCTCGCTCTCTTTAGGTGTTTGCTGCATGATGACCTATGGTGCTTATCTCTCAAAAGATGAACACCTCCCGAAAACCGCCGGTTGGGTTGCCGGACTCGATACATCTGTCGCATTCTTAGCCGGTCTACTCATACTGCCTGCGATGTTTGCCGCGCAAGAACTCGGTGTTGTGATTTATGACCAAGCTGGACAACTATTATCGAGCGACACACTGGTATTCAACGTGTTGCCGGCGATGTTTGATTCGATGGGATCAGCTGGATTATGGGTAGGACTCGCCTTCTTCGCACTAATGGTAATCGCTGCAATTACCTCATCGATTTCCATGCTCGAAGCACCGGTCAATGCACTCGTTGAGGAAACAGGTCAATCACGTGCGCAAATGGTTTGGGTTGTTGGCGCGACAATTGGTCTTATCTCAGCCATTATTATTTATAATTTTTCCAGCCTATTTGGCGCAGTAGTAACCTTTACAACCGTATACATGCAACCGTTGCTAGCACTTGTATTTGGTTTGTTACTAACGTGGATTCTTCGCCAGCATTTTTTGCTTAAAGCTCTTCAAGAAGGCGCGCCTGAAATTGATAAAACTTGGTTCTGGAAAGTTTGGCCATGGTACGTCAAATTCATCTGTCCAATATTGATTTTATTAGTCATATGGCGTGGATAAAATTTATCTACCCATTTGAGTTAACCTTTTGTTTTATAATTATAAATTTTAGACAAAAAAATGCTCGGGACGAATCCAAGTTGTCCCGAGCTTAGGGGAATGGCTCAAGGGATTGAGCCGTGCGCTAACTCGATAAATGTCGAGGGTAAGATCTAGTGTAGATCGTTATTTTTAAAATGCGAATTTTTTGTGTAAAAAACGTACAAATTTATGTTCGCACTCGTTTAAACAACGAATAGAAGTTATGGGTGGTTACTTCAGCCACTTCAGATAAGGCCACGCCTTTCACATCCGCGACACATTTCGCAACGTCAGCAACAAAAGCTGGCTGGTTTTCTTTACCTCGATGCGGTACCGGCGCCAACCAAGGACTATCAGTTTCAATTAACAGGCGTTCAAGTGGTAACGCTTTTACGACGTCACGCAATTCTGTGGCGTTGCGAAACGAGGCGATTCCTGAAATGGAAATATAAAAATCAAGGTGTTCAATTGCTTGCTGCGCCATTTCTAGTGATTCGGTGAAACAATGCAATACACCACCACAACGCTCGGCTTTACCTTCACGCAGCATTGCGATGGTGTCGTCGCGCGCATCGCGCGTATGAATAATTAATGGTTTGTCTAATTCATTCGCAAGATCAATATGATAGGCAAAACTTTCTTGCTGCACGGGACGACTTTCTGGGTCGTAATAATAGTCAAGGCCGGTTTCACCAATGGCAACCACCTCAGGCAACGCGGCCCATTCTCGCAATTGCGCTTTATCTAGCGGATGCTTGGCGACATAGAGTGGATGAACACCACAAGTAATACTGATGTCAGAAAAACCAGCTACTTTCTCGCGCATTGCCGGAAAGTCATCAAGCGTCACGCCAATACAGAGCATGTGTTGAACTTGAGCTGCACGAGCAGCTTCAACAATGGCTGCAAAATCGCCATTAAAATTTGCTAAATCAATTTTATCAAGATGACAGTGGGAATCGACAAACACAACAACTCCAAACTCAATGATGCATTACATGGTAGCGGTCGGTGTGCCGGTATTACCAATAGCCGCTAACTTTGATTCAATCATGTTTTTTAACATGGCTTTATCATCAATAAATTGCACACCAACGCCCTGCTGTTCCGGACGTCCAGGCTTAGAAGGCGCTAACCACACAACCTTGCATTTCACCAATACTGAGTTTTGTTCACCAAACAAACGCACTTCAAGTAAAAACGCATCCCCGATTTTCAGCGGTTCATCGGTTGTCAGAAACAACCCGCCACCTTTAATAAATGGCATGTAATAACGTCGCAATTGCGCTTCAGTGCCAAGCACAATTCGTTTCTTTGGTAACTCTGCTTCAGCGTCAGCTGCTACGGTCTGTGTATCCATTGTAACCACTGTTGTTGTAATAATAATGGTAGGTTTAAGCCGGACTGTTCACGTGTAATTTTGCGCAAATTATAACATAAAGCGAGCCAACCGTTTAATGTTGTAACAGATATCTGCTCTCGTTGCAGCCATTCCTGTGCGGCCAGAGTAAGCTGCGGGTAGTGTAATCGTTGTTGCGCAACCCGCTGACGGATACGGATGAGTTCTTGCAACCAAGCCAATGAGGCTTCGAGCCATTGTTGCACATCATCTTTCTTGGGCTGGGGCCACGCTGTTTCGGATATCATGGCGTTGGCGATAACTTGAACGAAGTCGACCGGATCTGCCAATTCGCCATTCAATGCCGCTAAGGCTGTCAATGGAGCTCCCGGAAATTGCTGACTACGAACCCGCTCAGCTTCCGATAACGTTCGCCCCAATTGCTGTGTTAACCAATCTTCTACGGCTGTTTGATTTGGCTCGTGAAAGGTATGTAGGCGCATACGACTACGCAACGTTGGTAACAGGTCACTGGTACGTTCAGGGCTGAGTATCAAATAGGTATTTCCACTCGGCTCCTCGAGAGTCTTTAACAGCGCATTTGCCGCTTCAATCGTCATACGATGAGCATCCTTAATCCACGCAACTTTGCTTCCGTGCTGACTCGCTGTTTGTTGTAGCTGCTGCGTTAGCTCACGAATTTTATCAACCCCGATGGCTCGATTATCCTCACTCGCTACTTCGTAATAATCTGGATGCGTACCTGCCTCCATTAACAAACAACTTTTACATTGACCGCAAGCTTGTTTCTGTGGCTGTAGGCAAAGCAAAAATTTCACCAGAGTCTGTGTATAGGCCTCGGCACCTACCCCTTTTCTATCAGGAATACAATGGGCATGACCAAAGCGCTGATTGTGATAATCAGCAACCAATTGCCGCCAGGGTTCACGTAACCAAGGTAAACTCATTTCTTACCCATACTCATGAAATAAATGTTGCTCAAGTTGATTCAATAAGTCGCGATGAACATCGGCCATCGCTTGGTTGCTATTCACGACACAAATATTTGGCTCATCTTGAGCAATTTGTAAGTATCGTTCCCGTGTTCGCTCGAAGAAGGCAAGATCCTCTTGTTCGATACGGTCAAGTTCACCGCGCTCACGAGCGCGCTCCAATCCCTGTTTCGGATCAACATCTAAAAGTAGCGTTAAATCTGGTACGAAATCGCCAAGTACGAGCTGACGAAGTGTTGTTAGTTTCTCATCACCGAGTTGCCGACCACCACCTTGATAGGCACGCGATGATAAGTCATGACGATCAGCTATGACCCACATGCCCTTTTGCAATGCTGGTTTAATTACGTTTTCCACTAACTGGGCGCGGCTCGCGTACATGAGCAACAATTCAGTTTCAGCGGTTAAGCGCTCTTCCCAGTCTTGCTTTACCAACGCTCGAATTGCTTCAGCTAATGGCGTACCACCGGGTTCGCGCACTGTTTGCGTTGCAATGCCTTTAGCGTGTAAATGGGCGACCACACTGGCAATTGCTGAGCTTTTACCGGCGCCTTCTAATCCTTCAATGACAATAAATTTGCCCAGTGGCATTAACCTTGATTCCTTTGGTAACGATTCACTGCACGGTTATGCTCAACAAGTGTTTTTGAAAACACGTGTCCACCAGAACCATCAGCAACAAAATAGTAATAATCGGTTTGTTCAGGGTGCGCCGCGGCAATTAAGCTTTCACGACTTGGCATCGCTATTGGTGTTGGTGGCAAACCATCAATGCGGTATGTATTAAATGGCGTCAGCTCACGTAAATGTACGCGCGTTAAATTGCCATCGAAATTTTCGATTCCATAAATAGTTGTCGGATCTGACTGCAAACGCATACCTTTGCGCAGTCGATTTATAAATACTGAGCTAACCTTGCCACGCTCACCACCAATACCCGTCTCTTTTTCAATGATAGAGGCCATAATAAGCAACTCGTACGGCTTTTCATAGGGTAAATCGCCACTTCGTTGGGCCCAAATTTCTGTCAGCTCGGATTGCATTCTTTGGTAAGCTTTTACCAATATATCGATAGCTTTGGTTCCGCTCGTATACTTGTAGCTATCGGGATATAACAACCCTTCAAATGAAGTATGCGTGGTTCCTAAACGCTCATTTAAACGCTCGATAACCGTTGCGAGATCTGCACCGTGGTCGTTAATGATCAATCGATCCGCCTGACCAAGAATCGATAACCATTCAGCGAATGTTCTTCCCTCAACCAAGGTTACCTGAAATAAATATTGCTCACCCTGACGTAGTTTACGCCAGACATTCGCGACGTTATCGCTCGGATGAATTTCGTAGACACCGGCTTGCAAACGTTGTGGGATATCGAACAAACGACTAGCTACATAAACAGGGGTAACACGAATATCGGCACCTTGCGTATTGAGCTGCTCGAGAATAGTTCGCGCATGCATACCACGCTTCACTTCAAACAAAATCGGTTGCTCGAGATCAAGGGGTTGCTGTAGTTGCTGATAGCTATACCCTAGCCCGGCCACAATTGCAGCAGCAGCGATAACGGTAAAGCCTACGAAGATTTGGATAAAACGTTTAAATACCACGTGTTCACAACCTCTGGTAATCCTTGCTGCGGTAATTGACGCGAGCCAATTTGGCCTATCGGACGCGGCCCTAACACAGTATTGCACACAAAGGCTTGGTCAGCCGATATCAAATCGTTCCAAACCGCATTGGTGGGTATTGCTTTAGGTAACACCGCAGCACAAATTTCTGCTTGCATGATACCGGCAATGCCGGCGTTTTTTAACTGCGGAATCCGCCAGTTAACGCCATCATACCAGAATAAATTGCTACTGATCGCCTCTACAATGTGAAGGCTACTATCGCACACAATCAAGTCATCAACTTGGCGTTCAGTGCGCTCCTGTGCCAGCAATACCTGCTCGAGGCGATTTAGTGTTTTCAATCCGGCCAGCCGCGGTTGAATTGCTAGTTGAAATTCAGCTTGTTCAACGTGTAGGGCTCGTTGTTGCCATGTCGGTAACGGAGCCGTCGTCACATACCAATTGACTGACCCATCGACCGACGGCGCATAGCCGCGTTCACTATAACCGCGCGTGACAATTATTTTGACTACACAATTAGGTTGTTGTTGCACAATGAGCTGAAACAGCTGTTCGATTTCGTGACGAGGTGGTAATGCCATTCCTAAGCGCTGACTGGCTTCAGTTAAACGCTGCCAATGACGGGGCCAAAATTCAGGTTGACCGTGACGTATTACGAGTGTAGTGAAATGCCCGTCGCCAAATTGTAGGCCACGATCAAGTGCGGGTTGGGAAATAGGTTTGCCGTTATGCCACATACAAAAAAGGCGGAATTCTCATTCCGCCCTTCTCGCTATATCTGCTTAGTCGTTTGAGTGGCTTTTTACATACTCAATCGCAGCTTCAACAGTTCTGATCTTCTCAGCTTCTTCATCTGGAATTTCAGTTTCAAATTCTTCTTCGAGAGCCATTACTAACTCTACGATGTCTAATGAATCTGCACCTAGGTCATTTTCGAAAGAAGCTTCTGGTTTTACTTCTTCTTCTTTAACACCTAGTTGTTCAACGATGATTTTTTTAACGCGTTCTTCAATAGTGCTCATTGTATATATGTCCCTTGATTTTAGGTCATGAGTTCAAAATTGGGCTTAGTGTAGTGAATGCGACGGCAATAATAAAGCAAAAAATGGTCCAACCTTGACAGGTCATACCCCTTGGCTTGTTTGCCGAAGCAAAAATTGCCGTCGAATTCATTTACACCATGGCCATTCCGCCATTAACGTGAATGGTCTCACCCGTAATATACGCAGCGCCTGGCGATGCTAAAAACACCACAGCAGCTGCAATTTCATCAGGTTGTCCTAAGCGCGCTGCCGGAATATTGGCAAAAATCGCTTGTTTCTGATCGTCTGTCAACGCCTTTGTCATATCCGTATCGATAAAACCTGGCGCTACGCAGTTCACGGTAATACCGCGCGCCGCAATTTCTTTTGCTAATGCTTTGGTAAAACCAGCCAACCCAGCTTTTGCAGCACAGTAATTAGTCTGCCCTGGGTTTCCGGTAGTTCCCACCACCGATGAAATATTAATGATACGGCCTTGGCGACGTTTCATCATGCCGCGCATCACGCCTTTACTCAAGCGGTAGACCGATTTCAAGTTAGTGTCCATGACACTATCCCATTCATCGTCTTTCATACGCATCAGTAAGTTATCACGGGTAATACCCGCGTTATTTACCAAAATATCGAGCTGACCATAAGTGTCGTCAATATGTTTTAGCACCGCCGCAACGCTAGCTTCATCGGTCACATTCAATGCAACGCCTTCACCATCAGCACCTAAATAATCGCTAATCGCTTTCGCGCCACTCTCGGTCGTTGCTGTACCAACAACTTTTACGCCGCGGGCTGCAAGTTGCTGCGCAATCGCTTTACCAATACCTCGGCTAGCACCTGTAACCAAGGCCACTTGGCCATCAAGATTCATTAAATCAGTCATATTATTTCCTTGCTGCAATAGCGTCGACCGTATTTACGGCGTCGCCTTGAATCGATTTATCGATGCGTTTGGTTAAGCCAGTTAATACTTTACCTGGACCAATCTCGTAAATTTCAGTCACACCCTGCTCGGCGAGATATTGGATCGTCTCGGTCCAGCGTACTGGCGAATACAATTGGCGAACTAACGCATCACGAATTTCATCAGCTTCACGTGGCGCAGATACATCAACATTGTTGACCACCGGCACTTGAGGGGTCTTCACTGTTAGTTTACCGAGCTCAACCGCAAGTTGCTCAGCAGCAGGCTGCATCAACGAACAATGCGATGGTACACTCACCGGTAACGGTAGCGCACGTTTCGCCCCCGCTTTAATACAAGCTTCTCCTGCGCGTTCGACGGCGGCTTTATGACCGGCAATCACCACTTGGCCTGGCGAATTATAATTAACCGCCGACACCACTTCATCACCCGCAACCTCCGCACACGCCTGTTCAACTAACTTATCCTCTAAGCCGATAATTGCGGCCATCGCACCAATACCGGCAGGTACCGCGCTTTGCATAAATTCGCCGCGTTTAGCGACTAGCACAATCGCATCTTCAAAAGCTAAGGCACCAGCACAAACCAATGCGGAATATTCCCCTAAGCTGTGCCCAGCCATCATTTCTGGCGCTGGCACACCTGCCTGCTCTAACACGCGGTACAACGCCACACTGGCGGCTAACAGCGCCGGTTGCGTGCGCTGCGTTTCGTTGAGTTGCTCTGCCGGTCCAGCTTGCACCAACTTCCACAAATCGTAACCGAGAACCGCGCTAGCTTGGGCAAATGTCTCTTCGACGACAGGATACTGCGTCGCGACATCCGCTAACATACCAACGGCTTGTGAACCTTGCCCCGGAAAAACATAAGCTCGCATGAATGCTTCCTTATTAATAATCAATCAATGCTGAACCCCAGGCGAATCCGCCGCCAAAGGCTTCTAATAATAATTTCTGACCGCGCTGAATTCGACCATCACGAATGGCAACATCGAGTGCAATCGGAACCGAAGCTGCCGACGTGTTGCCAGTATATTCTAACGTCGTAATCACTTGTTCCATTGGCATTTTCAGCTTCTTTGCAGTTGCTTTAATAATGCGCAAATTCGCTTGATGTGGCACTAACCAATCGAGATCCGACGCCTGCATATTATTGGCGGCTAAGGTATCAACCACCAATTCACTCAGCTTACTTACCGCAACTTTAAATACCTCGTTGCCTTTCATATACATCCAGGCTTCACCCAATTGCTCAGGTGAGGTACGCGACAAATGGTTCACGCCTAAAAGATCAGCAAACTCGCCGGCACTGTTCAAGTGCGTGGACATAATACCGGCGCGATCACTTGCTTCAAGTACGACGGCACCAGCGCCATCACCAAATAGTACCAGTGTATTGCGGTCGTCAGGATGACACAACCGCGATAAAACATCTGAGCCGACCACTAATACTTTTTCATACATGCCACTGCGAATGTATTGATCCGCCACACTCAAAGCAAAGATAAAACCTGAACAGGCCGCTGCAACGTCAAATGCTGGAATATTATTTTCGGTAAGAGCCGCTTGAATTTCGCAAGCAACGCTTGGGAAAGCGCGCTCACCCGACGTGGTCGCCACAATAATCAAATCGAGATCATCGGCGTTAATACCTGCCGCTTGTAACGCTTGACGTGCAGCTGCAGCGCCCATCGTTACGGCACTTTCAGCTGGCTCGGCAATACGGCGCTCATGAATTCCGGTGCGTTCAACAATCCAGTCATGGCTTGTATCCACACGCTGTTCTAGCATAGTGTTGGTCAGGCGCTGGGCCGGTAAATAATGGCCAGTTCCTGCGATTACTGATGGCATAATAACGTTTATTCCTGCTCTAACAGAACTTGTTCTACTCGATCACGAATTCGTGTTGGTAGATCGCGTTGAGTTTCTTCCACGGCTTGCTCAATGGCACTATAGAATGCGCGCGCATTAGCATCACCATGGCTTTTTATAACCACTCCACGCAATCCTATCAAACTCGCGCCATTGTAGTGGTCGGGCTTCAACCAATCCCATGAGCGTTGTAAACGTTGATAGAAGAGTTTCACGAACCACCGGGTTAACCAATGGGCATGAATATTTGCTTTGATATTGTTCAATAAAAGTTCAGCTAAACCTTCACAGCTTTTCAATGCGATATTGCCGACAAAGCCATCACACACAATCACATCTGCTTTTCCAGCGAATAAATCATCGCCTTCAATAAAACCAATATAATTAATATGGTGCGATTGTTGCAGCAAGGCAGCAGTGGCTTTCACCACATCATTTCCTTTAATTTCTTCCTCACCCATGTTCAGCAATGCGACTCGCGGTTTGGCAATGCCCAGTACTTCTTGAGCTGCAACCGAGCCCATCACGCCAAATTGGAATAGCGTATCGGAATCGCAAACTGGGTTCGCTCCTAAATCAAGCACAAACGCTGAACCGCCCTGCTGTTGCGGTATCGCAGACATGAGTGCGGGTCGCAATACACCGGGTAAGGTTTTTAAGGTGAAATACGCTTTTGTCATCAACGCGCCGGTATTACCTGCGCTAACACAGGCTGCAGCGTCTTCGGCAGCAACAAGTTCTAAGGCAACACGCATTGATGAATCAGGTTTCGCTCGTAGTGAATAACCGGGCTTATCGGTCATGGTCACAGTTTGACTCGCGTGCTTCAACGTCACCCGCGAATGAGTCGCTAACTTAGCTTGAGTAAGTAATGGAAGGAGTTCGTCTTCGTCGCCGACGACCAAAAAATGAACGTCAGGAAATGCATCTAACGCCCTTTGCAGGGCGTCTATAACAATTGAGGGGCCATGATCGCCCCCCATTGCATCAAGTGCCAGTGTTGTCAGTGTGGCCATTGCCTCACTTTCCAATTCTGGTTACTTGTTAACTACTTTACGGCCTTTATAAAAACCATCAGCTGTTACATGGTGACGACGATGCGTTTCACCAGAGGTAGAATCAACCGACAGTGTAGGGCCGCTCAGTGCATCGTGAGAACGACGCATGTCGCGCTTCGAACGACTTTTCCGATTCTGTTGTACAGCCATTTTACGCTATCTCCTAAGTTTATTTACGCTTTAATTCTTGCAACACCGCAAAAGGATTATCCTTTGCTTCCGGCGAGTCATCAATGACTCCCCATTTCATTGCATTACTATCTACCCGACATTCGCGCTCGTCGTGTTTTACCACCACAGGCATTGCCAATATCAGCTCATCTTCAACAAGTTCATGCAGATTAACTTCACCGAGTTCATCCAGTTCAATCGGTTCGTATTCCTCTGGCATATCGGTGGCCGTTTGCCGCCGTGTTAGCGGAGCATATATAAATGTGCTCTGCAACGGCACCGTCATTGGGTCACCACAGCGTTCGCAACGTGCTTGCACAGTAACTTGTGCCTCACCGCGAATGCGTTTAATGCCCTGCTCGTCGATATCAAAATTAAGTGATACATCAATATCAGGGCAGGCTTCCACCAACAACTCTTGTAAACGAACAAGCGACTTCCCCGGAACGATTCCGATATAAGTCAATTGTTTGCCGGCACTTTTAACCGGATCTACCGTAATCGGTACTCGAACCTTCTGCATAGGGCGCGAATGTTAAAGGATTAAACGGCTGAACACAAGTGGTTTTATTGGCTTTGCTCGCTGTTTTCGTCAACTAACGGATTAATTCCCCACTCGCGTAACATTGCGAGTAAGCGAATTAACGGCAAGCCAACCAATGTGTTTGGATCATCGCCATGCAAACGCGAAAATAAACTGATACCTAGCGCTTCACTTTTAAAGCTACCGGCGCAATTCAGAGGTTGTTCACGCTGCACATAGGCCGCTATTTCAGCATCGGATATATCGCGAAAGGTGACATGAAAAGGCTCAACTGCTGACTGTAGCCGCTGCTCCGCACTATCGTAAACAGCTAAACCAGTTAAAAACGTCACGGTTTTGCCGCGCATCATCTGCAATTGTTTTACCGCATTCTCGCTCGTACCCGGCTTGCCTAGAATCTTACCATCAACCACTGCAACTTGATCGGAGCCAATTAGTACATGCGCAGGATAGTCAGCGGCGAGCGCTTTCGCTTTCGCGATAGCTAAGCGCTCAACCAGATGTTCTGGCGCTTCTTGTTGCTGCGGAGTTTCATCGACAAGCGGTGCTGCGACAGTAAAGTTTTTCACCACTTTCTTCAGTAGCTCGCGACGAAATGGCGATGTCGATGCTAATACGATCGATGCAATCATGACGTTACTCATTAAGTTTTGTGTTCGTTATTACTGAGTTTAAACGTGGTCGTTCAGTTCACTCAGCTGGTCAATGATAGCTAATGGCTGATGATTTTGCAGACGCTTTGCGTCATGGGCGCCAAAGCTCACACCTATACGCGCCATCTGCGCATTTTCTGCCATGCGCATATCATGCACTGAATCACCTATCATAACCGCTTGATCAGTCCGGAATCCTGTTTCGGCGAGAATATCCAATAGCATTTTGGGATTCGGTTTTGATGCGGTTTCATCAGCACAGCGTGACGTATGAAACAGATGACGAATATCAGCCTCTTCCCATACACGTTCTAAACCATGACGCGCTTTACCGGTTGCTACCGCCAACGTGTAGCCTCGCTCACGCAACGTTTCCAATGTGTCGCGAGCGCCAGTGAATAGCGGTGATGGCGTAATATCATCGTGTACGTATTGCTGGCGATAAACCGTCATAAACTGTTCGAATTGCGAAGCCGACAATCGGCCAAACAACGTTTCAATCGCCGGTTCTAGGCTAATCCCGATAATTTCACGGACCGCTGTTACCGTCGGTTCAGGCAATTTTAAGATAGCTGCCGTGCGCTGCATCGACGAGACAATACGCCCCACCGAATCCATCAAGGTGCCATCCCAGTCAAAAATTACCAGAGGATACTTCATATAAATTTATGGCCACCTAATTGTTTTAATGTGCGTCGCAGCGTTTCATCTAATGGCGCATTAACCGTAACTTCTTTACCCGTTTGCGGATGTTTGAACGTCAATTTGTGAGCATGCAGAAATAAGCGATTCAGTCCTACTTGCTGCATGGCTTGGTCAAATTCGCTATCGCCATATTTCGGATCACAGGCAATTGGGTGCCCAGCATGCAAAGCGTGTACTCGAATTTGATGCGTGCGTCCGGTAATCGGCGACGCCTCTACTAAGGTGCACTGTGTAAATTGTTCAACAATGCGAAAGCGTGTTTCTGACGGCTTACCCTCGGCATCGACACGAACGACGCGCTCACCTGACTTTAACGTATTCTTCAATAATGGTGCGGCAATAAATTTCACGTGCTTTTGCCAATGCCCACGCACCAAAGCAAGATATTGCTTATCCATGGTTTTGTTGCGTAACTGCTCGTGCAGGCTTCGCAACGCTGAGCGGCGTTTTGCAATCAGAATACAGCCGCTCGTTTCGCGGTCTAGTCGATGAACAAGTTCCATTTGTTTCGCATCGGGGCGCAGTGCGCGCAAGCTTTCGATTAAGCCAAACTGCAAACCTGAACCACCATGAACCGCTAACCCAGCCGGCTTATTCATCACCATCAATACGTCGTCTTCGTATAGAATTTGATGTTGCAAGGCTTGCACTTGATCTAGATTGGCCGATGGTAACGGATTCGACTCGGCCACGCGTACTGGCGGAATGCGAATCACATCGCCCACTTGAAGCTTATACTCCGGCTTGACGCGTTTTTTATTTACCCGCACCTCACCTTTACGCAGAATGCGGTACACCAAAGACTTGGGTACGCCTTTTAACTGCGCAAGTAAATAATTGTCGATGCGTTGATCTTGATAACCCGATTCAACGGTTTGAAAACGCACACCTTGTGAAATTGTTGTTTGTTCGCTCATAGGGCGCGGATTTTAGCATGAGCTCTTGACAATGTTCATCTTGTATTTACAACGATTTTCGTGGGATAATCAGGAACCGGAAAAATCCGCACCGGTTTAACAGAGAGCGGTACATCATGCGCAGCTGATAAAAGCCCGCTATGATGCAAGAACAGAGAAAAATTTAACGCGTGGTTTGAGCGGAAAGCATCACTGCCAATTCATCCACCTCAGCTTACGACAGCTGGTTCACTTAGAACGGCATCGAGAAGTTGATGGCACGGAATATCGTTGGCTCATCTTCACCGAATTGTGTTTTGAAGATTGATTGAGTGCACCGCCTTTTATAAATCAAACCAAATTGAAGAACCAATGCTGCAACGCAGTATGGCCTTTACAAGCGCATTTCGGCTTGGTAACAAATTGCAAGTCTCACGTTTATACCAAGTAGTAAAACGGGGGATGTTAGGTGTTAGTTAGTAACCCTAATAGAAAACAATTCAATCTCGAAATAGCGATGGCGAACGCCTGTCGTACTGTGTTGTAGCCTGACATAACGAGCTACAACTAATGAAAAGAATGTTAATTAATGCAACGCAGCAAGAGGAATTGCGCGTTGCGCTGGTCGATGGCCAGCGTCTATATGATCTGGATATTGAAAGCCCAGGTCATGAACAGAAAAAAGCCAATATTTATAAGGGTAAAATTACCCGCATCGAACCTAGCTTAGAAGCCGCATTTGTTGATTACGGCGCCGAACGCCATGGCTTTCTGCCCCTAAAAGAAATTGCTAAAACCTACTTCCCTGACGGTTATTCGTTTTCCGGTCGGCCAAATATCAAAGATGTTATCTCTGAAGGCCAGGAAGTTATCGTTCAAATTGATAAAGAAGAACGTGGCCAAAAAGGCGCGGCATTAACGACCTTTATCTCACTCGCCGGCAGTTACTTAGTTTTAATGCCAAACAACCCTCGTGCCGGTGGTATTTCCCGCCGTATTGAAGGTGATGAGCGCAGTGAATTAAAAGCGACACTCGACGCATTGAACTTACCAAGCAGCATGGGCTTGATTGTGCGCACCGCTGGCGTTGGTAAATCGCAAGAAGAACTTGAGTGGGACTTAAATGTTCTTTTACATCACTGGGATGCCATCGAGAAAGCAGCAAGCTCGCGCCCTGCGCCATTTTTGATTCACCAAGAAAGTAACGTCGTTTTTCGCGCTATTCGTGATTACCTACGCCGTGATATTGGCGAAGTGCTTATTGATAACCAGAAGGTGTTCGAGCAAGTTCGTGATCACGTTACCTTAATTCGCCCTGATTTCGTCAATCGGGTGAAAATTTACCAAGGCGATGTACCGCTCTTTAATCATTACCAAATTGAAAGCCAAATTGAATCAGCATTTCAACGAGAAGTTCGTTTGCCTTCAGGCGGCTCCATTGTTATTGACCCAACCGAAGCATTAACGTCAATCGATATCAACTCGGCCCGGGCTACCAAGGGTGGCGATATTGAAGAAACTGCGTTTCAAACGAATTTAGAAGCAGCTGAAGAAATTGCCCGTCAATTGCGTCTACGTGATGTGGGCGGCTTGGTCGTTATCGACTTTATCGATATGACCCCTACTCGTCATCAACGTGAAGTTGAAAATCGTTTACGTGATAGCCTCAAGCAAGACCGTGCGCGCATTCAAGTTGCGCGAATTTCACGTTTTGGCTTGTTAGAAATGTCGCGTCAGCGTTTACGTCCATCGCTTGGTGAAGCTTCAAATCATGTCTGCCCGCGTTGTAGCGGCCACGGTACCATTCGTTCAGCTGAATCTTTGGCATTGTCTATTTTGCGTCTAATTGAAGAAGAAGCGCTAAAAGACAATACCATTCAAGTTCAAGCGCAAGTCCCAGTAACAGTTGCAACTTATCTGCTGAACGAAAAGCGTCAATCAATTTTCGATATTGAGAAGCGTCATGATGTCTCAGTTTTAGTGATTCCGAACCCACATCTTGAAACACCGCATTTCGATGTGAAGCGTTTACGTAATGATGAGCTAGAAGAAGCTAACAGCTTTACGTTAATTGAGAAGCCTGAAGATACCAGTACTGAAGTTGTTCTCAACAAAGACAAACCTAGTTTTGAAGAGCCAGCATTGAAAGGTTTACAGGCTCCGGCCGCACCAGCACCTGCGCCTGCTGCACCAACGAAGCCTGCCGCAAAAGCGGATACAGGCCCCGGTTTGTTCGCACGCTTAGGCAAGTGGTTAGCTGGCCTATTCAGCAGCGACGAAAGCAGCGATTCTGATAAGAATAAGAAGTCGAATCAGCAACGTCGTAACAACAATAATCAACGCCGTAATAATCGCGGCAACAATCGTCGTCGCGGTAATAACCGTGGTCGCGGTCGCGATCAAGACAAAGAAACTACAGCGCCTGAGACGGCTAAAGCAAGCGACAACAAGCCGAATAAGGACGATCAAAAAGAGCAGCGCAATGAGCGCGGTGGACGTCGTCGTGGTGGCCGAAATCGTAACAAGCAAAACGCTGAGCAAGATACCAATGTTGCGGCCAAAACGACTGAAACGAAAAGTACTGAGCCAGCAGCGACCGAAGAGCGTAAATCGGTTCCGAAGCAACGCCGTCAGCGTCGTAAGCTTGATCAATCGGTGCGTGTAATTGGCGAGAAAGCTAGTGAAAAAGACGTTGAAGCAGTTCAAGCTGCGGCACCAGAGACTGCGCCACAGCCCCATGCGGAACAGCAACCAGCACCAGAAGCCAAGGTGACTTCGGATGCAGCCACTGCTCCGCAAGTTGAAGTGGTAGCGTCTGAAGCGGTTCAGTCGGCACCGGCAACAACTGACGTACAAACAGATGCAGCCAACGACAACGCCGACGATAGCGACACGTCAACACCTCGTGGTCGCAATCGTAGCCGTCGTTCACCGCGTCATCAACGTGCTGCTGGCCAACGTCGCAAAGCAGAACAAGACCATGTGTCAAGCGAAGATGCTACAAATGATTCTACAGAGACAGACGTTGCAGAGACGCCTGTGGTTGAATCTCAATCGTCTGAAGCTACCGCTAAGGTTGCAGAAGCGAAGCCGGTCGAGCAAGCCGAAACTACTGAAGTCTCAGCCGAGCCAGAGGTTTCTGTACCAGCAACTTCGGCCGAGGTAGAAGATGCTCCGGTTGATATTCCTGCAAGCAATGAAGCGGTTGACACAAAAGTTGAAGCAACAACAGAAGTTGTAACTAAAACAGAGGTTTCAACTGAAACCAACGTTCCAGTCGTTGAAGAAAGCAAAACTGATGAACAACCGGCTGAGCAAGTTGAAACAGCAGAGCAGTCACCTGTTGCTAAACCTGTCGCAGAGCAAGCTGAAACGAAACCTGCAGCGGCAACGAAGCCACATGTTCGTGGACGCGTCACAACAGCGCCGATGGCGAAAGCGAGTGCCGTAGAACGTAGCGACAGCTTCACACCGCTAGCTATTGCATCTGGCGACGTACGCTTGCCATTCAATAAAGATGCTCGCGCTGCGAGTTTCACCGAAGCACGTTCCGTCACTTACGCAGAAATGACCAAAACCCAATAGTAGGCGGTCATTTTGTGCAGGATAAAAAAATCCCAGCTGTCATAGCTGGGATTTTTTATGGACGTTCACTTCTGTTTCGAGGAAACCTGAATTTACTTCAGGTTCTCTTCGAATAATTTGAAAATCCGACGATATTCATCCAACCAGCTTGATGGTTGACGGAAACCGTGCGGTTCTACTGGGAAAATAGCTGTCTCAAAGTCTTCTTTTTCGTGTTCGATTAAACGCTGCACTAAACGAACACTATCTTGGAAAAATACATTATCATCAACCATCGGCGAGTTGATCAACAAGGCATCTTCAAGACCTTCAGTGAAGTAAATTGGCGAACTGCGACGGTACGCAATTGGATCATCATCTGGCAGATTCAAGATATTTGACGTATAGCCCGTATTATAATGCGCCCAATCGCTTACTGGACGTAATGCCGAGCCAGCTTTAAATAAACCAGGCTCTTTAAACAAGGCCATAAAGGTCAAGAAACCACCGTAAGAACCACCGTAAGTACCCATACGATTCGTATCGACATTGGCGTTTTCTCCCGCCCACTTCGCAACATCAACTAAATCTTCAACTTCAGGGGTACCCATTTGACGATAAATTGCCGTACGCCAATCACGCCCATAGCCTTTTGAGCCGCGGTAATCCAAATCCAGAACAACATAACCTTGTTGGGTCAGGAACGTATGGAACATGAACTCACGCTGATAGCCTGACCAACCCGCATGCGCGTTTTGTAGATAACCGGCACCGTGAATAAACACGACCGCAGGATATTTCTCGGCACGATTCGGGTCATAATCTTTCGGGTAGTAAACACGAGTATAAATAGGATCCGCAACGTGGCTTGACGGCACAGGCACAATTTCCGGCGCCACCCAGTCGAAACTCATGAATTGTTCGGTGACCGTGTTGGTAAGGCGTTGCGCCGAATCACTACCAACAGCTTGAACATACAGTTCCTCTGGTTGCAATGCGGTTGAATGCTTGATCAATAAACGATCTTCTTGTGGACTCAATTCATAATTATTAATGCCGCCTAATGCGGTCAATTGTTCCAGTTCAGCATTATCAGTACGCACACGGTAAATTTCGTAATTACCTGGGTGCGGCTTATTGGCACTGAAGTAAATGAATTCACCATTGCTACTTACAGTCGGATCTTCAACAACATACTTACCCTGTGTGAGTTGCTTAGTTTTGCCGTTCAGAGGTTTCACATACAAGTGTGAATAGCCATCGGCCTCCGATTGGAACCATAAGGTGTCACTATTGGGTAAGAAGCCGAATTCATTATGGGTGTAGTTAATCCATGCTTCGTCGTGCAGGCGATCTTGGTTAACGAAACGCTTTCCAGCAAAATCGACCGAAGCAATCCATCGATCTTTATTATCCCACGCCTCTAACATCAACGCCGCTTGCTTTCCGTCATCGGTCCAACGAATCGCACCACTTTGCCAACCCCAATCCTGCATCAGCGTAATTGGACGTGGTTTCTTCTCTGATTGATATGTTTTACCCTCGGCCGCATAATTCTCACGGCGAACTTCAGCGAGTACATCTTCATCCCAACCAGGCAAGGTGTTGTAGGTCAGTTTCGTTTGCTCACCTGAGCTCAAATCAAGTACTAAAATTTCATGCTCAACTGGCTTAGCGTCAGCGACACGTGAACGCACTGGCTCAGCCGCAATACGGCCGTCCTCTGTCACGTAATTAGGCATAATATCGCCATCTTCTCGCCACTTTTGCGGCGCGCTAATCGCAACAATGAGTTTATCGCCAGCTGGAGACAAACTGGTTGCTACAATTTGTTTGCCCTCACCCAGATAAAACGGTTGCGGTGCCAATGATGCATTTTTTTCTTGCAGTTGTTGCTGTTGCGCAAAACGATCTGCTTTGTTCTTGCGCTCAACTTGAACGAATACAATCAGATCTTGTTGTTCGCGCGCGATAAAGTCTTTCGGTTCACTATTCGCCTTGGGTGCATCGCGCAATGCTAAAGAAGCAATTTGTTGGGTAAGACCAGTACGTGGGTCAACACTGAAAAAGTCATTTTCTTGACGATACGCCAAGTGCCCGTTAGTTAGAAAAACCAATTGCGATTGACGCGCTTCATCACGAGTCAATTGGCGGGTTTCGTTCTTGGTTAAATCACGAACGAAAATATTACCTTCAAAGGTATACGCCAACAGCGATTTATCCGCATTGTAAATGCCATCGTTGTACGCGTAGTTATGCAATTTATCCAACGGAACTTGATGTGCTTCTTTATCGAGGGGTTGATGATACCAATCGCTAAGTTGTGAACCTTCGCGTTTCTGTTGATACAGCACACCGCTACCATCAAGCATCCAATAAGCATTGGTTGGCGAACGCGCCACCCAGTCCTGATCCGACATGATTTGCTTTAACGTCAACTCTTGACCAGCAATAGCCTGATTATTTTCGGCGGTCGCTAATACTGTCGGCGGGGTTGTTTGCTGTGGTGCTGTCGGCGCCTCGGTCATTGCGCACGAAGCACTCATCAAAGCCGCGGCAATCGCTATTGCAACTTTTGTTTTCATTGTTATGGTCCTTGTTAATCAAGCCTTATTGAACAACTCTATATTTTTATAATCGCTTCATTAAAACAAAATGCCCAGCAACTTACGAGCTGGGCATTCAATTTGTGCGATGAAGTTCAAGGTAATTGCGGTTAGCTTTCCGCATCCGGCTGCTGACTCGGATGCGCCTTGGCAACCCACGGTAGCTCAACGAGGCGCGCGTAGACTTCACGCAGCAACGGATACTCATCAAGAGGAATACCAAACCGCTCAGCGCTATACACTTGCGGAACTAAGCAGATATCGGCCATTGAAAAGTCATCACCGACGCAATACTTACCAGAAACCTCTTCTAAGTTGCGTTCAAATGCAGTGAAGCTTTGCCGGAACCAGTGCTGCAACCAGGCTTGCTTCGCACTGTCATCAGCACCCAGTTCACGCACCAAATACTGTTGCACACGCAAATTAATTAACGGCTGTAATTCACTGGCGATATCTAACGAAAGCGCTCGAATGGCGCCGCGTCGTTGTGCATTTCCCGGCAATAATGAAGGCTCTGGATACTTCTCATCCAAATACTCCATAATTGCCAGTGATTGATGCAAAATCACGCTACCATCAACTAACGTCGGTACTAGCCCATTCGGATTCAGCTGACGATACGATTGCTTATGTTGCTCGCCACCCTCTTTAATGAGGTGAACCGGGATGTAGTTGTAGTCTAACTGTTTATAGTTGAGCGCAATTCGCGCCCGGTAACTGGCGCTTGAACGCCAGTAGCCGTAGAGCTCCATAATCAACTCCGCAATTATTCGTCAGATGGCGAATACTGCACTACTTCTTGGTCAATGCTGCCAAAAATACTGTGGCCTTGCGCATCTGTCATTTCAATTTTGATGGTGTCACCAAATTGCATAAACCCAGTGCTCGGTTGCCCGTCACGGATGGTTTCAATCATCCGAACTTCAGCAATACAACTATAGCCGACACCGCCTTCAGCAATAGCACTTCCGTGATCGGTGCCTTGCTTATTTGAAACAGTGCCTGAGCCAATAATCGCACCAGCACCCAAATGACGCGTCTTCGCAGCATGTGCTACGAGCTGTGCGAAATCAAAAGTCATGTCTTCGCCAGCGTTAGGTTTACCAAAAGGCTTCCCGTTATAGTAGCTCAACAATGGCAAATGCACCTTGTTGTCACGCCATTTTTCACCTAACTCATCTGGCGTTACCGCAACTGGTGAGAATGCTGATGATGGTTTTGACTGAAAGAAACCAAAGCCTTTACCTAATTCATTTGGAATGAGGCCGCGCAATGACACATCGTTCACTAACATGAGTAAACGGATATATTGACCCGCTTCAGCGGCTTCAACCCCCATTGGTACATCGTCAGTAATGACCGCAATTTCGCCTTCAAAATCGATACCCCATGACGTATCTGCCATTTCAATATCGTCTTTTGGCCCAAGGAAGTCATCTGACCCACCTTGATACATTAATGGATCGGTCCAAAAGCTCGGCGGCATTTCTGCGTTGCGTGCTTTACGCACCAATTCAACGTGATTCACATAAGCACTGCCGTCTGCCCATTGATAAGCGCGTGGCAATGGTGACTCACACAAGCTCTCATCAAACGCTTCAGCGTCGGCAATCTCACCATTGTTGAGTGCTTGATAGGCTTTTTCTAACTGCGGCGCAACCGCATCCCAGTCATCTAATACTTCTTGTAACGTGGCAGCAATTGCTGGTACCGCAACTGCTTTCTTCAAATCGCGACTAACCAGCATTAACTGGCCGTCGCGGGTTCCATTTCGATACGTTGCAAACTTCATAAATCGTTATGCCTTATTGTCGTCTTTAGCTTTCCAGCTATTTACGTAATCAGGATTTTCTACGCTGGCGCAAACATCGCCCATTTCTAGCGCATTGCGAGTATCCAGCATCACCGCAACTTCGTCGGTGAACTTTTTACGATACTCTAAACCTGCCTGAAATGCCTTCGGATGCGGCCCGTGCGTAAATCCGGCTGGATGGAAGGTTACCATACCTTTGTCGATGTTATCACGACTGAAGAAATCACCTTCATGGTAGAACAACACTTCATCGTAATCATCGTTATTGTGGTAGAACGGTACTTTTAACGCACCTGGATCAGACTCAATTGGGCGCGGTACAAATGTGCACACCACAAAGCCATCAGCTACAAATGTGGTATGCGCTGACGGTGGTAAATGATAACGGTGGCTCATCAACGGACGAATATCACGCCAATTAATTCGAACTGGCGCTAAATCACCGTGCCAGCCAATGGCATCTAGCGGATTAAATGGATAGGTAATCACTGAGATTTTGCCATGACGCTTCACTTGAACCTGCCAGCTCTCTTCGCTGTATTGCGCTTTAAACGCCGCGTCGATATCTGGTGTATCAAGGCATGCCGGATCAAATATTGCATGATTACCAACCAGACCTTTCTCTGGTAACTGATAAGCGCTATTGGTCGCCTCAATCATCACAATCTGCATCGGCTCTAGGGGCTCAATGCGCCAAGAGGTCGAACGCGGAATCGAGAAGTAATCACCTTTCTCGAGCGTGATGTGACCATAGTCGCAAAACAGCTCGCCACGCCCTTCGTGAATGAATAGCAGCTCGTCGCCATCGGCATTACGAACCAAAAAGTCCATGCGCTCATGACAATGCCAAATACGGAATTTACACTGCGCATTATGCAGCAACATTGGCACTTGCCACGGTGATTCGGTGGCGACGTTATCGAGTTTATTAAAGTCGAAGTTACGCGGACGCAACTCGCCTTCCCAATCACTCCAACCCGTTGGAGCATGGCGATGATGAAAGTGCGTTGCGGGACCAAAAAAACCACTACGCCCTACTTCGCGTTCAAAGATCGCTTGCTCCGGAAAATCAGCGTGCGCCTGCTTCGAGGCCACGCCAACTTGTTTCGGAAAGCTAATCCATTTACGCATCGCTTAATACTCCACGACGAATTTGATCTTCTTCGATGGATTCAAACAACGCTTTGAAGTTACCTTCACCGAAACCTTCGTTGCCTTTGCGCTGAATAATTTCAAAGAATACTGGGCCAATCACGGTTTTGGTAAAAATTTGGAGCAAAATACCGTCTTTCATCGGCGCACCATCTATCAAAATCTGCAATTCACGTAATTCATCGACATTTTCTTCGTGGCCTTCAACACGCTCATCGATTTTCGCGTAGTAAGTGTCCGGTGTTGGCATGAAGTCCATCCCAATCGCTCGCAAATCTCGCACGGTCTTGTAAATATTATCGGATGTTAAAGCAATGTGCTGAATGCCTTCACCGTTGTATTCACGCAAATATTCTTCAATTTGCGATTTATCATCGTGTGACTCATTAATTGGAATACGAATCTTACCGCATGGTGCAGTCATCGCACGGCTCAACAAGCCGGTCAGTTTACCTTCAATATCGAAATAACGGATTTCGCGGAAGTTACCGATTCGCTCATAAAAACCAGCCCAAGTATCCATATTGCCGCGGAATACGTTATGAGTTAAGTGATCGACTTCATACAATCCGGCAGCGTGATCTTTCATCTTCGCTTCCCAGTTGTCGTAGAAGTTGAAGTCATTGGTGTAGATATCTTTATCAACGAAATACAATACACTCTCGCCGATACCATACACTGCAGGAAACTCTTCTTCACCTGCGGCGGTGTGACGCTGGAACGGCTTCGCGCCATTGGCAACAGCATGGTCAAATGCATGTTGTGCATCTTTAACACGCCACGCCATACCGCAAACGCTTGGGCCGTGAGCTTTCGCGAACTCTTCAGCTTGCCCGCCGGTTTCAGCGTTCACAATGAAATTAATGTCGTTCTGCTTGTACAACCAAACGTCTTTCGTTTTATGCTTCGCCACTTCAGTAAAACCAAGCTTGGTGAATAAATCTTTTAATGCCGCAATGCCATTTGCATCTGGCGCAGAGTATTCAACGAATTCAAAACCGTCAGTTTGTAATGGGTTGTAGTTAATATCAGTCATAGTGTCCTCGTTATTCGAAAATAGTGCGTTCTCTTCTGGTTAAAATGACGCACAAAAAAGAATGTATCGATACTACTATGCGCACAGACGTGGTGAATCGCCAGCCCAGCACTGTGATCAAGTGGCTGCGCAGAAAAACAGCAAGATGTAAACATATTGATACAGATCAAGAAAGGCTGGCATGTAGGGGTTAAGCTGTCATGATTTCATTACAGAAGCCAAAAGCACTGTAAAGAAAAAGCTACAACAGCGATATTCGTTATTCGTTATTCGTTATTCGTTATTCGTTAAAGATAAGGTCAAGGCAAAGAACGCAAGTTCCTTGCAGCAAAAGAAATTCCGAAAATGAGTGCATTTGGATTTACCGAACAGCGAAGCGGACGAACAGCAAAGCGCACGAACCACGAAACACGTTGTTGCTTTTGTCTTCTCGAATAACCAATAACGAATAACCAATAACGAATAACGAGTAACGAGTAACGTTCCTAGCGTTTGCGGGTTTTGCCGATACCGTAGTCGCGCAGCTTATTCGCTACTGCCGTATGCGACAACCCCAACTTCTTCGCCAATTGCCTCGTACTCGGATAACTCGGATATAACCGTCGAAGAATCGTCGCCTCAAATTTCTTTACGGCTTCGTCCAAGCTACCCTCTTCGAGATCGACTGCCACATTCTCCTGCAGGCTGTCTGCACCGGGAAGATGTATATCACTGATATCGAGGGTATCGCCTTCTGACATCGAAATAGAACGGAACAACACGTTTTCGAGTTGACGCACGTTACCCGGCCATTGATACCGTTGCAACGCCTCACGCGCGGCGCGGGTAACCATCACTAAACTTCGCCCTAAGCGCTGACAAGCTTGCACGGTAAAATGGTCGGTTAGCAGGCTGATGTCCGATTTGCGCTCACGCAACGATGGCACTTGAAGCGTTAATACATTGAGGCGATAAAATAGGTCTTCACGAAATGTGCCCGCTTCAACGCGTTCAATCAGATCGTCTTGCGCTGAACAGATAATCCGTACATCGACAGTCACCTCTTGCTCTTCACCGATTCGACGGAAGCGTCCATCTTGGATAAAACGCAATAACTTGGCTTGCAAGCCATTCGACATTTCACCAACAGCGTCAAGTAGCACGGTACCGCCGTTTGCTTGTTCAAAAATCCCCTTTTTCGCTTCAGTGTACGGTCCTAAACTACCTTTGCCGTGACCAAATAATTCACTCTCGGCGACGTTATCGGGTAAAGCAGCACAGTTGATGGCTAAAAATGGCTTATCCGCACGATGACTCGCTTGATGACAGGCTCGGGCAAGTAACTCTTTGCCGACACCAGTTTCACCTTGAATTAACAACGGTACGTTCAATTCAGCCATACGCGCCGCTTCTTTAATTAAGCGCTTCATGCTTGTGTGTTCGCCCAGAATTTGCCTGAACACATCATGATTACCACCACGTTGCCATTGCTCAACCAAGGGTTGTGGTTTACAGGTAATCACCGCGCCAGCAAAACTGTTCTTACCGGCATCATCGGCAACCCAAATGGGTAGCAGATCGGCAAAGTACTTTGAGCCACCAGCACTTATCTGCTGAACGGTTGGTTCTGTCGGTTGTTTCTCAAGCCAACGCTGTACTGCAAAACCGCTCAACCACTGGCCGATGAGCGTCCCGACAAGCTCAGTACGATTGTCACTCAGCACTTGTTGCGCTGCATCGTTAGCAATATCGATCATGCCGCGGCTATCAACCGATAGGATGGGATCTGGAAGCTTACTAAGTAGCAGTTTAAATTCGAAATGTTCGCGCTCAGAAGGCATAATCGCGATGGTTTTAACGTCCTTCACGTTCGGAATGCGTCGAATTTCCGGCATCAGATGCTGAAAGTCTTTAAATTCCAATTCGGGAAAGTTAAGGAAGATTTTGCCCTTCGGATCGACTTCAATACCACGCAAATCTATTTCGTGGTCACGCAATATTTGTAGCACGTCCTGAGCAATACCCAGACGATCATCGCAGGTTATTTCCAAACGCATAAATAGCAGCTTTGTTAGTCTATCTGTAAAGCAAAGTATACACAAAAAAGCCCTCGGGATAACCATCCTCAAGGGCTTTTTTAAGTCGTCCGAGCAGTTCTAAGTGTCGCTATTTATTGGTCGTTTAAAACTGCGTCTGTACGTGCGGCCATGATAAAGTCATTCTTATGCAGACCATTAATTGCGTGAGTCCACCACGTGACAGTCACTTTACCCCACTCGGTAACCAGTGTTGGGTGATGAAATTCAGCTTCAGCAATTTCACCCACTTTATTCGTGAATGCTAGCGCTTGTTTAAAGTTCTTGAATTTGAATTCGCGTTCAAGTTGCATCACTCCGTCACGAACTACTGGTGTCCAATCTGGAATCTCACGAATCAGTTCAGCCAATTCAGCGTCACTTACTTTAGGTGCATTGGCATTACAAGCTTCGCAGGTTTGTTGTTTTAGTTCTGACATTCGTTCCTCGATTTACTTCTATTAGTGTCTAACAATAAGTTTACGCAGCGTCGGTTTTCGGTTTTGGCGGAAACTTCGGTTCAAATAACCCCAATTCCATCGCTTCACGTACCAACGCCATAATATCCAAATCGGCAATTTCAAATAACCGATCTGTACTTTCAATGGTGTAGTAAATTGGCTGCATGATATCGATACGATACGGCGTCCGTAATGCATCCAATGGGACTAGCGGCTTACGCTCTGGCTTGTCACTCGAAATAGCATATTCGGTTTCACCAGGTGACGATAAAATACCGCCGCCATAAATACGCAAGCCGTCTTTCGTTTGTAACAAACCAAACTCAACGGTGAACCAATAAAGACGTGCCAAATAAACCCGTTCTTTCGGCGTCGCATTCAAGCCTAATTTACCGTATTGATGGGTAAAGTGCGCAAAAGCTGGATTCGTTAACAACGGACAGTGTCCGAAAATCTCGTGAAAGATATCGGGCTCTTGCAAGTAATCAAATTCTTCGCGGGTACGAATAAACGTCGCAACTGGGAATTGTTTATTCGCCAATAAGCGGAAAAACTCATCAAATGGAATCAATGCTGGTACTTGCGCAACCTGCCAACCTGTTGTCTCTTGTAACACTTCATTAATTTCATGAAGTTGCGGAATTCTATCATGTGGCAAATTCAATAAATCTAGGCCATGCATGTATTCATCGCAGGCTTTACCTGGAATATGCTTGAGTTGGCGCTCCACAAGGTCGTGCCAAACCGCATTCTCTTCACCACTCCACGCAATAATACCGTTTTCGTCCGGCTGTCGTGAAACATAGTTGCTTTGTTTACCCATAGCGTACTTGTTCCCCTGTTGTTGTCATTTGGCTGTTGGCACAAGCAGCAAACGCTTGTTCCAAATCAGCAATAATATCTTCGACGGCCTCAAGCCCAACTGAAATTCGAATCAGCGTATCACTGATTCCCGCGGCTGCTCGTGCCTCTGGTGTATAAGGTGAGTGCGTCATCGAAGCTGGATGCTGAATTAACGTTTCGGCATCCCCTAAGCTTACCGCTATTGTAATTAACTGTAAGCTATCTAATAACTGGCGCGCAGTGTTGATGTCACCATGTAATTCAAAGGCAATCACTGCACCAGCGCCATGCATCTGGGTACCCATCAATGCTTGCGCCGGATGATCAGCAAAGCCTGGGAAATACATGGTTTTAACCAGATCTTTTGCGCGCAAATACTCAGCTACTTTGACCGCATTTGCACAATGACGTTCCATACGTACGTCGAGCGTCTTTAGACCACGCAGAATTAACCAAGCATCGTGTGGGCTCATGGTAGCGCCCATATCTTTCAGCGTGGTTAATTTAATGAGCTCAATATCTTCTTCGCTACCACACACAATACCGGCAACCACGTCGCCGTGACCATTCAAATATTTGGTCGCACTATGAAGTACGAGATCGGCACCTTGCTTGCGTGGTTGCTGCAATAAGGGCGTCATAAACGTATTATCAACAACCAAGCGCGCATTCACTTCGTGAGCAATATCGGCAATCGCTTGAATATCTATCACTTTCAAATGCGGGTTAACTGGCGATTCAAGGAATACCAATTTCGTATTTGGACGTATCGCAGCACGAGTTTTCGCTAGATCCGCCATGTCGACAAAGTCGACAGCGATACCAAACTTCGTGAACAAATGAGAGAACAACGCAAAACTACAGCCATAAATTGCGTCTGATACTAAAACGTGATCGCCCTGCTCAACAAATGCCAGCATACTGGCCGACACCGCGCCCATCCCCGTGGCGGCAGCGGCGGCAGCAGGAAACCCTTCAAGCGCCGCAACGCGTTCTTCTAGCTCGGTTACTGTTGGGTTGCCCAAGCGACTATAAATATAACCTTCTTCTTCGCCAGCGAAACGAGCTGACCCTTGCGCCGTGTTCGTGAATGAAAACGTCGCAGTTTGATACAGTGGTGCAACCAATGCGCCATGTTCATCACGACGTTTACCGCCATGAATCGTCACTGTCGCTGGCTGCCATTGCGATTTATCTTTATTGTTGGTGCGCATTGGCAGAATATCTCCTCGTTGTTGCGCATCAGATTGCATTCAGGCCGATCTGAACGCAACAGCTAACTTTGATGTTGATCATGTTTTGCTGTAACGGAAATTTGCCACTTGCATAAAAAACCCCGCTGTCGGAAGAACCGAACAACGGGGTATTCACGGTGTATTCGTGCGCTGTGTTGCTAACGAACTCGTATCGTTACAGTCGATCGAGTTCGCGATCAATTTTATAAGCGTTTGACGTGATGTACCGCTCAATGCGTTGTAAAGACTGCTCTAACTCATTGAATTCTTGGTTAATCTCACGAAACGCTCGCTGTGGTGGTTCACCAGCCTGCCAGACTTTGGTTTTAACGCCAAGATGATGTGATGGCTGGTCGGCTGGATTCGACTTTTTTTCGTCAAGAATGAACCACATCGCAATATAAATGACGGCTACAAAGCTTGAACTGAAAATAAGTGCTGTAACGGCAATAATACGTACCAACCACACTTCAATATTAAAATATTCAGCTATACCTGCGCATACCCCGGCAATTTTGCCTTTGGCTTTATCGCGCATTAGTGTTCTGCGTTGACAATTATCCTGGTTCATACGCGGTCTCTCCATTTTGGTGACTCCGCATCAAGAATTGACTCTAGGGTTTTAATTCGATCACGCATGCGTTCCGCTTGATGCGCTAGCTCTTGTAGTTGCAGCAATTCGTCTTGGCTTAAGCCCTGACCAATTTTACGCTGACTACGGTAGTGCATGATGATCCAAATTGGCGCCACAAAAATCATAAACAAAATAATCGGTGCGCCAATGAGTGGGGCTATAATATCCATGTGCTTCTCATCTCTCGTCGTTCAAAAAGTTCGGGTGCCTAGCGCGACACCCGCTATCATGGTTTGGTAAACGTTCCGCTAATTAAGCTTTTTTATCAGTCTTATCTTTCTTAACGCGGGCTTTTAAAGCCTCAAGCTCGTCGGTAATCTTGTCATCAGTTTCTAATTGCGCAAATTCATCACGCAATGTCTTCTTACCAAGATCGTAAGCTTCAACTTGCGACTCTAAGTCATCAATTTTTGATTCAAATCGCTCAAAGCGCAACATCGCGTCGTCGATTTTGCCACTATCAATGCGTTTTTTAACTTCTAAACGGCTGCTAACCGCGCGTTGACGCATGATAATAGTTTTCTGACGAGCTTTGGCATCAGCCAATTTCTCTTGCAGTTGTCCCACTTCTTCACCTAACCGGTTCAAGTGTTCGTCAATGCGAGTGATGTCAGCTTGTAAACTTTCTGCATCAGCTGTTGCTTTTTGTTTCTCAACAAGAGCAAGCCGTGCTAAGTCTTCGCGATCTTTACTCAGAGCAAGTTCAGCTTTCGCATCCCACTCCGCAACTTCTTTTTCAAAACGCGCTAGTTGACGTTCAGTGTCTTTCTTCTCAGCAATCAAGCGAGCTGATGTTGAACGAACCTCAACTAATGTGTCTTCCATTTCTTGGATGATAAGACGAACCATTTTTTCAGGATCTTCTGCCTTATCCAATAAAGCGTTCAGGTTTGAATTTACGATATCTGTAAAACGTGTAAAGATACCCATGTTTGTGTCCTCATAAAGCGTCAATAGAAATTTAATTATTGTTCGCTGAAATATTATGCAGATACCGTGCCAACTTTTATAAATTGCTCTAAACCGTTTAAATTCAATGTTTTTTTCGGATTTAGCAAAAAATGATTTGACGCACTGTGCTTATGAAATACACTAATAATTAGTCAAATTCACCAATAACGATAATAACAGCGTGGTGCTAGCCATGAGTCGCTTCCGCGAAGCTGATAATTTAATCGGACAAGCTAACAGCTTTCTTGCCGTTCTTGAGCAAGTTTCTCAGATTGCCCCTCTTAATAAACCAGTTTTAATTATCGGCGAACGCGGCACGGGTAAAGAGTTAATCGCCGCCCGCTTGCATTTTTTGTCGAAACGCTGGGAACAAAACTACATCAAATTAAACTGCGCAGCGCTTAGTGAAAGCCTTTTGGAAAGTGAGCTATTTGGTCATGAGGCTGGTGCGTTTACCGGCGCTCAAAAACGCCACGAAGGCCGCTTTGAGCGCGCTGACGGCGGTAGCTTGTTTCTTGATGAGCTTGCGAATACATCGGCTTTGGTGCAGGAGAAAATTCTGCGCGTCATCGAGTATGGCGAGTTTGAACGCGTCGGTGGTACTAAAACCGTACGCGTCGACACTCGCTTAATTGCTGCGACCAATGAAGATCTTCCTACCCTAGCTGAAACGGGCAAGTTTCGCGCCGATTTACTCGACCGTCTCGCATTTGATGTCATCACCTTGCCACCACTAAGGGAGCGCCGTGAAGATATTTTGGTACTCGCCGAACACTTCGCCATTCAAATGGCGCGCGAGTTAGAATACGAGCTATTCAGCGGTTTTACCGAGCAGGCTCGTAAAACGTTGCTCGATTATCACTGGCCAGGTAACGTACGCGAGTTAAAGAATGTTGTTGAGCGTTCAGTTTATCGAATTGGCAATGGTCATGTTCCTGTCAGTGAGATTATTATCGACCCGTTTAACAGTCCCTATCGACCGGCGGCAGCGCCCCATCGTGAAAGCAATTCGCAGCCAAAAGCTGAAACGGAAGCTGCTACCGCAGCCACCAACGAACGTACCTCACCCGCACCAGCGCCGAGTGGTACTGAAGCGGTCGGTGTATGTGTTGATTTTGACAACGGCGGTATTGATTTTAAAGAGGTCACCGCTGAATTTGAAATTGAAGTCATTCAACGTGCTCTACAACACGCACAATTTAACCAAAAGAAAACAGCAGAAGTGCTTGGACTCACCTATCATCAATTGCGTGGTTACTTAAAAAAATACGCTTTGCTTGAGGGACAGGGTTAATGTTCAAACAGCTGATGGTAGCGTCAGGCACCTTATTGCTGGCCGCCTGTGGTCCGGTACAAACTGATAGTGAAGTTTATCAAGACGGTTTAGTCTACTGCTCAGAAGGTAATCCAGAGATATTTAATCCTCAGTTAGTAACGTCTGGTACCACCGTTGATGCAACCTCAGCACAACTTTATGATCGGCTACTCGATTACGATGCGAAACAACAACAGTTCGTACCGGCTTTGGCTCGGGGCTGGCAATCTTTTGACGATGGCCGGCGTTATCGATTCAATTTGCGTAAAGACGTTAACTTTCACCATACGGATTGGTTTACACCAACGCGTACCTTTAATGCTGATGATGTGTTATTTAGCTTTCAACGTTGGTTGAATGAACAACACCCTTATTATCCGGTCAACGGCGGTCGTTATCCATTTTTTCGCTCGAGCGGCTTAATTCGTCTGATTGAACATGTCGAAAAAATTGACGATTACACCGTTGATTTTCATCTCGCACAATCTGACAGTTCGTTTTTAGCGAATGTAGCGACAGACTTTGCAGTTATTCTATCGGAAGAGTACGGGCAACAGCTTATTGCAGCGGGTAACCCGGAGCAAATCGATCGCCTACCGGTTGGCACTGGTCCTTTTGCGTTTGAATTATTTCGCAAAGATTTCGTCATTCGCTACAGTGCTCATAAAGATTATTGGCGCGAACAGCCCGAGATTAAAACACTCGTCTATGTCATAACGCCTAATGCCAATAAACGCATGCTTAAACTGCTAACAGGTGAATGCGACGTTATTCCCTATCCGTTAGTGAACGAATTATCGCAACTCGACCAAGATGCACAAATCGAAGTTGGGAGTTCAGTTAGCCCTAATGTTTCGTTTTGGGCCTTTAATACGAAACAGCCGCCTTTCGATAATGTAATTGTTCGACGGGCATTAGCACATGCCATTAATCGCCCGGCAATTATTCAAACTATCTATAGTGGCAACGCGCGCTTAGCAACCGGCATGTTACCGGAAACCTCTTGGGCATACAGCCCAGTGCAACAAACTTATCCTTATGATCCAGCGAAAGCGCGCGAATTGCTGGCTGAAGCAGGATTCCCGAATGGTTTTAGTATGGACATTTGGGCGATGCCCGTACAACGAGCCTACAACCCAAACGCGCAACGTATGGCAGAGCTGATTCAATCCGATTTAGCTCAAGTTGGTGTGCAGGCGAATATCGTAAGTTACGAATGGAACACTTTCCGACAACGGTTGGTTGAAGGTGAACACGATAGTGTTTTAATTGGATGGGTTGCGGATAACGCCGATCCCGATAATTTTTTTAGACCCACCCTCAGTTGCGCAGCGGCCCGCTCTGGCAATAACCGTGCACAATGGTGTAATCCTGAGTTTGATCGGCTGCTCATTGAAGCGATTGCCGAGAGTGATCTGGATCAGCGCAAACACCTTTATCAAGCGATTGAAGATTTTGTTATGCAACAGGCGCCTCTGGTTCCAATAGCAAATTCATTGCGTTTTCAAGCGCATCGTGACGATGTCGAAGGGGTGGAGCTTCCGCCTTATGGTGGCATAAACTTTCGTTATGCGCGGAGGATAAAAGATGCTCCGCTATAGCTTACGCCGTATCGTCCTACTCATCGTCACCTTGTGGCTATTGTCACTACTGATATTCTCTTTGAATTATTGGTATCCAGGCAATGCCGTTACCAATATGACGGGAATTTCCGCCAGTAACCCACTAGCTTATCAAGAGGTTTATGTCGCGCGTGGCTTTGAAGATGGCATCGTGACGCAATATGGCGAATTTATTCGTCATTTATTGCAAGGTGATTGGGGTCTATCATTGGTAACCCAACAACCAGTATTTGCAGAAATAAAGCCGTTATTAGGTGCCACCATTGAGCTTGGCTTACTCGCCATGTTTCTCGCAATGGTATTAGGCATTCCGCTTGGTGTTTATGCTGCCGTACAACAACGCGGGCCAATGGATCGCATTGTAATGGGCGTTAGTTTGAGTGCCTACTCAATTCCAGTGTTCTGGTTAGCTCAGTTGTTTATCCTTCTATTCGCAGTAAAACTGGGCTGGAGCCCTATTTCGGGACAAATTAATCCGCTCTATGCCATTGAAACCCAAACCGGTTCAATTCTTATCGATATTTGGTTAAGTGATTCACAGTTTAAAACAGCGGCATTTTACGACGCCCTAAATCATTTGTGGGTGCCGGTCATTGTTCTCGCGATGATGCCACTTACCATGCTGATTCGAATCATGCGCAATGCAGTGCTCGACGTGCTTCAACAAAACTATATAAAAGCGGCGCGGGCGCGTGGATTGAGTGATTCAACCATCATGTTTCGGCATACACTGCCAAATGCGATGCAGCCCGTTGTGCGACAGCTCGGACTGCAATTTAGCGTGTTAATGACCAACATCGTCATCACCGAAGTGATTTTTAACTGGCCGGGGCTCGGTAGTTGGCTGGTGAAGAGTATTTATGAACGCGATTTTCCAGTGATTCAAGCCGGATTGCTTATTTTAGCCTCGCTGATTCTATTGGTGAATCTATTCGTCGATTTATTACACGCTTGGCGATATCCGCAGGTAAGGAAAGAAATCGATGCAGAATAATCGCAGTATCTACTACCAATATCGCGAACCATCGCCATTGCGCTCGCTGTGGCTGCACATGAATACTAATCCATTTGCGGTAGCAGCCTTTTATATATTTAGTTTTATGCTATTAGCGATGATTTTGTCGCCGATTATTGCGCCCTATAGCCCTGACGCTCAGTTTAGCGATGCCATTTCGCAACCCCCCGCTTGGCATGACGATGGTGAAATACGATTTCTCTTTGGAACCGATGATTTGGGTCGTGATTTATTATCGCGTGTGTTATCTGGTGCGGTATATAGTCTCGGCTATCCGCTTATGGCAACTGCAGCCGCCGCCTTTATCGGTATTGCAATTGGTGCTTGGGCGGGGATGAGTCGCGGCGTTCAATCTTCCACATTAAATCATCTGCTTGATGTTGTATTATCCATTCCATCGCTCCTGCTGGCGCTTATTATTATCGCTATTCTTGGTCCGGCGCTACACACAGTGATGATTGCCATTACAATCGTATTAATTCCACAGTTCATTCATAGCGTCCATAACGCATTTTATGAGGAACGCAACAAAGAATACGTTATTGCCTCGAAACTAAACGGTAGCTCACGCTGGTACATTCTAACCCGGGTTATTTTCCCAAATATTACGTCTGTTGTTGTCATGCAGGTGACTTTTGCCTTATCGACAGCCATTCTCGATATTGCTGCGTTAGGCTTTCTTGGTCTAGGCGTGCAAGCCCCAGCACCAGAATGGGGTACCATGCTCGCACGCAGCCTTGATCAGGTATATCTATTACCGTGGACGATGGTACTGCCGGGCCTTGCACTGTTTTTAACCGTGCTCTCAATAAATGTGCTCGGTGATAGCCTACGCGCAGCAATTCAAGAACGGATACGTGGCTCATGAGCAATATTTTAGATATTCGCAACCTCACCATCGAGCTCGAAACAAGTGCCGGCGTGGTAAAAGTTCTCGACAAGCTCAGTTTGCAACTTGCCGAAGGTGAAATTCATACGCTAGTCGGTGAATCAGGCTCTGGCAAAAGCTTGCTCGCAAAAGCAATAATGGGGTTTATTAATCCACGCTGGAAAATTACTGCCGATAGACTGTGGTGGCGGCATTATGATTTGTTGGCTTTAAATCCCGTGCAGCGCCGACTCGTCACTGGCCGCGATATGGCGATGATTTTTCAGAACCCAGGCAGTTATCTTGATCCGAATACCAAAGTTGGTGAGCAACTGCGAGAGACCATTCCACAAAGCGAACTGAAAGGTATTTATCTGCGCCGCAAAGCGACACGTACAGTTCGCGCAGAACGGCTGCTGCATCGAGTTGGTATTAAAGATACCGCCAAAGTTATGAACAGTTATCCGCAGCAATTGTCCGAGGGTATCGCGCAGAAAGTAAGTATTGCAATGGCGATTGCTCACAATCCCAAGCTACTTATCGCCGATGAACCCACAACGGCAATGGAGCCTAATACTCGCAATCAGATTTATCGGTTACTTGCCAAACTGAGTGCAAGCCAAGGGATGAGTATTTTGATGATTACTCAGGATTTGACGGCCATCATTCCTGAGACGCAACGCATGAGTTTGGTCTATTGTGGTCAATTAATGGAGACAGGACCCACCGAAAAACTCATGAGTGAACCTTTCCATCCGTATACCGATGCCATGTTGAAAATGAGCTTCTTTAACCAAGATGTTGCGCCGAAGACACGATTACCAACTCTAACGGGAGCTATTCCAACATTGCAACACATGCCAATTGGATGTCGCTTGGGTCCTCGATGTCCGAACGCTCGTCGTGCATGTATTCATCAACCGCGCCTTAGTAAAGTGAAACAGCATCAGTTTGCTTGCCACTTCCCGCTAATCGAGATTGTGCATCATGACTGACCTATTGGAGGTTCGTAACCTCAGCAAATATTATAGCTTTAAAAATGGTTGGCTCCGCCCTACCCGAGTCTGTGCGCTTGAACCGATCAATTTTTCAGTCAAACGCGGCGAGACTATCGCCATTATGGGTGAAACGGGCTCAGGTAAGTCAACTCTAGCGAAACTCATCGCTGGTGCTGAAGTTCCCACTTCTGGGGAAATCTATTTAAACGGCGAATTACTCGATCCGAACAATTATCAGCAACGCTGTCGTGAAATCCGAATGATTTTCCAAGATAGTTTCGGTTCACTCAATCCACAGTTAACCATCGGCAAGCAGTTACTTGAACCATTGCGTTTCAATACGGCGTGGACACCAGCCGAACGGCAAGAGCACGTATATGTCACCTTGCAAAAAGTTGGCTTGTTGCCAGATCACTTTGATTTTTATCCGCACATGCTTTCAAGTGGTCAACAACAACGCGTGTGCATTGCGCGAGCAATAATCCTAGAACCTCAAATTATCGTCGCAGACGAGGCATTCGCCTCATTGGATCCATCGATTAGAGCTCAAATTATTAACTTAATACTCGATCTACAAGAAGATATGGGTATTTCTTTCATTTTCGCGTCACATTCGCCGGAGATCGTTCGTCACCTTGCTGACAAGATCTTAATAATGCATCGTGGTAAAATGATTGAGTTTGATTCCACACAGGCGCTACTAACAAATCCGAAAGAGCAGTTGACCAAAATACTGCTGCAATCGGAGCAATTGAATAAAGCGCTTAAACACACAACAACACAGGAGTAAGGCTTTGGAAACAGGTACTCTCGTTTCATTAGCACTCTATTTTATTGCCATGTTAGGTATTGGTTTTTATGCCTACAAGAAATCAACGGATGATGTTTCTGGCTACATGCTTGGGGGAAGAGCTTTAGGGCCCGGTGTTACGGCATTATCAGCAGGCGCATCTGATATGAGCGGCTGGATGCTCATGGGTCTTCCAGGTGCGATTTATGTCTCTGGTGTTTCACAATTATGGATAGCTGTCGGTTTGCTTATTGGCGCCTATTTAAACTATCTCATTGTGGCGCCGCGGCTACGCACTTATACCGAAGTAGCGAACGACTCAATTACTATACCTGATTATTTCGCTAACCGATTCGACGACAAAACTCGCGTGCTTCGCGTATTTTCGTCGGTGGTAATTATTATTTTCTTCACCTTGTACACGTCGGCAAGTTTAGTGGCCGGCGGTAAATTGTTTGCGAGCTCAGCGTTTGGTCTTGATTATAGCTTGGGCTTATGGGTAACAGCTGGTGTCGTCTGCGCATATACACTGTTTGGCGGCTTCTTGGCGGTATCGATGACCGATTTTGTGCAAGGCTGCATCATGTTTGTAGCGCTTGTATTAGTTCCGGTAGTCGCCATCTTCGATTTAGGTGGCATCGGTCAAGTGACCAGCACGGTAGAATCCATTAACCCGGATTTTCTTAAGTTCTTCCGAGATGGCTCTATCGCCGATCCAATGCTCAATCAGTTATCCATTCTAGGCATTATTTCATTGCTCGCTTGGGGGCTTGGATATTTTGGTCAGCCACATATTATTGTCCGTTTTATGGCCATTCGTTCGGTAAAAGATATCCCGACAGCTCGTCGTATCGGTATCAGCTGGATGTTTGTTTCAATTATCGGTGCGATGGTAACCGGCTTTGTTGGCATCGCTTATGTTGCGGAAACCAAAATGCAGCTTAATGATGCTGAGACTATTTTCATCATTTTCTCGCAGTTTCTATTCCATCCCCTCATTTCTGGTTTCCTATTGGCAGCTATTTTAGCGGCAATTATGAGTACAATTTCGTCACAGCTATTGGTGACATCAAGCTCACTCACCGAAGATTTTTACAAAGCGTTCTTGCGTCGTGATGCGAGCGATCGAGAACTTGTCACTGTCGGACGAATTTCGGTGCTGTTAGTATCTTTAGTAGCTATTGCGCTGGCATGGGATCCGAATAATACAATTCTAGGCCTCGTTGCTAACGCTTGGGCTGGTTTCGGAGCTGCATTCGGCCCAGTAATCATTCTGAGTCTGTTCTGGAAGCGTATGAACCGTCATGGCGCATTAGCTGGCATGGTATCAGGCGCAGCAACAGTGCTCTTCTGGATTTATGCGCCTGTACTTGCAGATGGCGCAACATTGAGCAGTATCGTTTATGAAATTATTCCAGGCTTTATTGTTTGTACTTTAGCAGTCATCGTTGTCAGTAACTTGACCGCTGATCCAGCTAAAGAGTTACAAGATACCTTCGAAGAAATGGAAAAAGTGATTCACTCTTAACTACAAGAGCGATATTAGCACTTAGATATTGGATATTAGCTAAAGAGCAAAAACAAAAGGCGCCGCAAGGCGCCTTTTTTCTGTCTAATATCTAAGTGCTAATATCGTCTTTGCTTTTTACACGCCGCGACGTTCGGAGAAGAGCTGAAGTTCGGACAAAATAAAATCTTTCATCCGCATCGTCGTTTCATATCCCACATCAATCGCTTCATTACCACGCTCAAACTCCATCAAACTAATGTGACCAAGTTTCGGTTGAATTAAAATATCTGGCGGATCGCCAGCCAATCGAGCTTTCGTGATACGTTCTTGCATAATATCAATCGAGCCAGCCATCACACCTAACATGCCTGGGGCCTTATAAGATTGACCATTAAACTTATCTTTCATCGAATCCCAATATTGCTGACTGGTCGACAAAAAACTCTTGAAAAAACCTTGCTCCGCATCCTCGCTTGGATGCACGCCATCCTCGGAAGCTTCCGTTGTGGTTGGCGTGTTGTGGCCATGTACATCCGCCTGCGGTTCACTCTGATTCTTACGCAAATTTTCATGACCAGGAGCCACATATTTATTCCGCGCTTCAATCGCTGTTGTTGTCAGCTGCGAGTTCAGATTCACTGCAATCACAAAGTCGGAACCGAGAGCTCGGCATAACGATACAGGAACCGGATTGACGAGGCCGCCATCAACGAGCCAACGACCTTTAACACCGGTCGGCGCTAATAACCCTGGCATTGAGCAAGATGCTCGAGAAGCATCATAAACATCACCTTTTCGAAGCCATATCTCGCGCCCAGTAAATAAATCAGTCGCGACAGCCCCATAGGTAATCGGCATATCTTCAATATTAATTGCACCAAACAAGTCGCGGGCGTGACTAAAAACCTTCTCGCCTTGAATGATGCCACCATGACTTAACCCAAAGTCGAGTAAATTGAAAACTTCCCAACGTCCCATATCGCGAACCCACTCCTCGAGTTCGTTAAGACGCCCAGAAGCAAAACCGGCTCCCACGAGGGAGCCGATTGAAGTGCCTGCAACCATGTTAATTTCAATGCCCATATCTTTTAGGGCCTTAATCACACCAATGTGTGACCATCCGCGGGCAGCGCCGGAACCCAGCGCTAATGCGACTTGAACATACTGACTCATGGTAACATTGTCCTAAAAAATGAGAGTTAGATAAGATCGTCATCCATCATAACATCATCTTTTGCTTCAGCAACTTCCGCTACGGCAGACTTACTACCTTTAACAGGTTTTGCTAATAGCTGTTCGCGAATCTGTTGCTCAATATCCGCAGCAACCGCAGGGTTATCGAGCATAAATTTCATCGCATTTGCTTTGCCTTGGCCAATCTTATCGCCTTTGTAGCTATACCACGCACCCGCTTTATCAATAATCTTTTGCTTCACACCAAGATCAATCAACTCGCCTTCTTTCGAAATACCGGCGCCATACATGATTTGGAATTCAGCTTGTTTGAACGGTGGTGCAACTTTGTTTTTCACCACCTTCACACGGGTTTCGTTACCAACAACTTCATCGCCTTCTTTTACCGCACCAGTGCGACGAATATCGAGACGTACCGATGAGTAGAATTTCAGCGCGTTACCGCCAGTTGTGGTTTCTGGGTTACCAAACATCACACCAATTTTCATTCGAATTTGGTTGATAAAAATACACATGCTGTTTGATTTCTTAATATTCGCAGTCAATTTACGTAAAGCTTGCGACATCAAGCGTGCTTGTAGCCCCACATGGCTATCACCCATTTCGCCTTCAATTTCAGCTCTTGGCGTTAGTGCCGCAACCGAGTCAACCACAACGACATCAACGGCGCCTGAACGCACCAACATGTCACAGATTTCTAGTGCTTGTTCACCAGTATCTGGCTGTGAAACAAGTAACTCATCAACATTGACACCTAGCTTTTCGGCGTAGATAGGATCAAGGGCATGTTCCGCATCAACAAACGCACAAGTTTTTCCTTTCTTCTGCGCTTCTGCAATGACTTGTAAGGTGAGCGTTGTTTTACCACTTGATTCAGGTCCATAAATCTCAACCACACGGCCAAATGGAAGCCCGCCAATACCAAGTGCGATATCCAGTGTTAATGAACCAGTTGAAACTGACTCGATGTCCATTGCTTGGTTATCACCCAAGCGCATAATTGAACCTTTACCAAATTGACGTTCAATTTGCCCTAGCGCGGCGTCGAGTGCTTTTTGTTTATCGTTGCTCATGTTAATGTCCGTTCTGTTGGTCATGTTGTAACTAAGTGTACTGTAAATTTATACAGTATCAAGTAATTTTTTCAAAACTTCGCAAAGCCTCGTCAATTGTCGCCTTGCGAACTTGCGTTCGACTCCCTGCAAACACTTTATGCCAAGTTATACAGTGGTTTTCCCAAGCTAATCCAAACCATACCAAACCAACTGGCTTTTCCGGTGTGCCTCCATCAGGACCGGCGATTCCGGTCACCGCAATGGCCACATCACCACCGCTATTCGCTAATGCACCGGAGGCCATGGCTGCCGCCGTTTCACTCGAAACAGCACCATAGCGCGCCAAAGTGACATTAGGAACATTCAATAGCTCATGTTTGAGCGTATTGGTGTATGTGATAAAACCACCGGCAAACCACGCTGAGCTGCCAGGAATCGAACTAATAGCATAACCAATTCCACCACCAGTGCAGGATTCCGCAGTGACAATTTGCCATTGACGTTGTTGTAACCACTTACCTAAATCTACTGCTAAATCGTGACGTGTTTGTGATACCATTTGACTATTCCCTTATACGCGGTATATCGACTCTATACGGATAATAACAGGCATGTCGAACCCACAAAATAACTCGCAAAAAAATTCAGCACATACGCCCATGATGCAGCAATATCTGCGGATAAAAGCAGAACATGCTGATACCCTATTATTCTATCGCATGGGTGATTTTTACGAACTTTTCTATGATGACGCAAAACGCGCTGCTGAGTTACTTGATATTTCACTAACCGCGAGAGGAAGCAGTAACGGCCACCCCATTCCAATGGCTGGCGTGCCTTATCATGCAGCTGAAAACTATTTAGCACGTTTACTCGAACTTGGTGAATCGGTCGCTATTTGTGAGCAAATTGGCGACCCCGCAACCAGCAAAGGCCCCGTTGAACGCCAAGTCGTTCGGATTCTTACCCCCGGCACACTGACTGATGAAGCTTTGCTTCCCGCCGCACAAGAAAATTTACTGGTTGCCGTGAATCCCGGCGATAACTTCGGCATTGCTTGCCTTGATATGGCAAGTGGTCGTTTTACGGTACTTGAGGCAAATAGTCGTGAGCAACTTCGTGCCGAACTCGAACGTTTACAACCAGCTGAAGTGTTGTACCCAGAAACTTGGCAATTTAGCGACAAAGAATTGAATTGCAGCTGTTGTCGCCGTCGCCCCGAATGGGAATTCGATTTTGCCAGTTCTGAGCAGCTACTCTTGCGCCAATTTCAGGTAGCGCACCTTGATGGATTCGGTATTAGTCACCTACGCACTGCCGTTGGCGCAGCCGGTGCTATCTTAACCTATGTCAAAGCGACGCAGCGCGCGGCATTACCTCATATTACATCGATTATCGCGGAACGCTACGACGAAGCCATCATGCTCGATGCCGCAACACGTCGAAATTTAGAACTGGTGCGCTCGCTAAGCGGACAGAAAACCGCTTTGTTTGATGTACTGGATAGCACCAGTACCGCCATGGGAAGCCGCTTGCTACAACGTTGGCTACAACGCCCTTTACGCCAACATCAGCAACTCAACAGTCGTTACGATGCGGTTGGTGCTCTCCAACAAATTGATTTTCATGAACTTCACCAACAGTTACGCCAAGTCGGCGATGTTGAACGTATTTTGACCCGTATCGGCTTACGCAGTGCACGCCCTCGTGATCTCGCTCGATTACGCGTTGCACTGCAGACCTTGCCCAGTATTCAAAACTTAATTCAACATCCTAATCTGGCTCCATGGCAGCAAGCTATCTCTACGTTTCCTGAACTTGCTGATTTACTTGAACAAGCGATTGTCGAGCAACCGCCCATGCTCATTCGTGATGGCGGCGTTATTCGTGACGGTTTTGACGAAGAGCTTGATGAACAGCGCCAGTTAGCCGCGGGCGCAACCGATTTTCTTCAGCAAATTGAGGCACGAGAGCGACAGCGCACTGGTATCATGACGTTAAAAATCGGCTACAACAAAGTTCACGGTTACTATTTAGAGGCGAGTCGTGCCGCGAGCGCACAAATTCCGGCCGACTACCAACGTCGCCAAACATTAAAAAATGCTGAACGCTATATAATTCCCGAGTTAAAAACCTACGAAGATAAGGTACTTCAAAGCCAAAGCCGTGCGCTTACTCGTGAAAAATGGCTATACGAAAGTCTCATTGAACAATTAGCCGAACATCTACAACCATTGCAACGTACCGCTTTGGCATTAGCTGAAATCGACGTGCTTCGCAGTTTTGCTGAACAGGCAATTACCTATCAATATCAGCGTCCGGAACTGGTTGAACAAGTTCAAATTGAGCTCAGCGATGCGCGGCATCCGGTGATTGAACGGTTACAGCAAGAACCGTTTATTGCGAATGATGTTAGTCTAACACCACAACAACGATTACTTCTGATTACCGGCCCGAATATGGGTGGTAAATCAACGTATATGCGGCAAACTGCGTTACTTGCGATTATGGCGCATTGCGGTAGTTATGTCCCTGCAAGAAAAGCGGTATTTGGCCCTATCGATCGAATTTTTACGCGTATAGGCGCTTCCGATGATCTCGCTTCGGGGCGTTCAACGTTTATGGTCGAAATGACTGAAGCAGCAAATATTTTGCACAATGCTACTGACAAAAGCTTAGTACTTATGGATGAAATAGGTCGTGGTACATCAACCTATGACGGGCTTGCTTTAGCGTGGGCCTGTGCCGAAGCATTGTTAGATAAAAACCGTGCCTTAACGTTATTTGCGACACACTATTTTGAATTAACACAAACCATCGGTCAGCATGCGGGGGCGCTCAATGTTCATGTTGAAGCGACAGAACATGGCGACACCATTGCTTTCCAACATAAGGTTAAAACCGGTGCCGCGAGTCGTAGTTTTGGCGTGCAAGTAGCACAACTTGCTGGCTTACCAACCTCCGTGCTACAGCAAGCAAAACAGTATCTACAACAACTTGAAAGTGATCATCACGGTGTTGTCGAAGCGCTGCCAGCTCAGGCATCTGCTGCGCCGGCACAGGCGCCGTTATTTGAAGTTCAACCGAGCGCGCTTGAACAAGCGCTTGCTGACTTAGATGTAAATCAATTAACGCCGATTGAGGCGCTAACGTGGTTAGCGCAGTGGCAACAAAAAATGCGCACTAGCGATTAAGCTTGTGCGCATTGAGTTCGTCGATAACAATCGAATTGCAATTTAATCGCGATGAAACAATGAATCTAAGCTCAAGCCTTGCTGCCTAAGCATATCGCGTAAACGTCGTAACGCTTCAACTTGTATTTGCCGCACCCGTTCACGCGTCAGACCAATTTCACGTCCAACATCTTCTAACGTGGCCGGCTCATAACCTAACAAACCAAAACGGCGTGCCAATACTTCACGCTGCTTTTCATTTAAATTTTCCAACCAAGTCATGATGTGATCGCGCACGTCTTCTTCTTGCATATCGCCTTCCGGACCGTAATCGTTATCGTCCGTAAGCATATCGACAAGTGCTTTATCGTTGTCGCTACCGCCCATAGGCGTATCGACAGAGGTAACTCGTTCGTTGAGACGCAACATCCGGCTCACATCGGCTACCGAAACATCGAGTTTTTCAGCAATATCTTCCGCGGTTGGTTCATGATCAAGTGTATGCGCTAATTCCCGAGCCGCTCTTAAGTAACTATTTAGCTCTTTGACGACATGAATAGGCAAGCGAATAGTGCGCGTTTGATTCATAATTGCGCGCTCAATGGTCTGACGAATCCACCAAGTCGCATAAGTAGAAAAACGAAAACCACGTTCAGGATCAAACTTTTCAACCGCACGAATGAGGCCGAGGTTACCCTCTTCAACCAAATCAAGTAGAGCCAATCCACGGTTGGTATATCGACGGGCAATCTTCACAACCAAGCGCAAGTTACTTTCAATCATGCGCGCTCGTGCTTTAGCATCCCCTTTACGGGCTAAACGAGAAAAATGAACTTCTTCTTCGGCACTTAACAGCGGTGAGTAACCTATTTCACTCAAATATAACTGCGTCGCGTCCATTTTCTTTTGGTAATTGACACGATTGGCAAGAATTTCTTCGAATGCCTCATCACTGTCATCGGGCGCAGATTGCTCCATTGACAGCAACTCTTGCTCATCAATTTCGTCTATGTCTTCCTGATCTCGACTCATTGTGTCCCCCGAGGCAAATAGTGCCGTGGATTTACCGACTTTCCGCGAAACCGCACTTGAAAGTGCAGTTTCACACGTTCCGCATCGGTATCGCCCATGGCGGCGATTTCATCGCCTTTGTTGACCCATTGTTGCTCTTTCACTAACAGCTTCTGGTTATGGGCATAGGCCGTAATATAGTCATCGTTATGTTTCAAAATAATTAACTGACCATACCCTTTTAATGCATTGCCTGCATAAACCACTTTCCCCGCGGCTGCGGCATAAATCGGATCGTTGCGATTACCGGCAATATCTAAGCCTTTGCTACCCGTTTCAGCTGTTGAAAACTCTTTCAACACACGCCCGCTGTTAGGCCACTGCCAAACAATATCTTTGCTTGCTGGGAGTGCCGGTTCTGTTTTTTGCGGCGGCAATGGCCGACTCGCTACAGACTGTTGCTTTGTTGTTAACGGCTTGCTTTTATTTTGTTTACTCTGCTGTTCACGATACTCTTTCTTTGGCGTCGACGCAATGGTTTGTGACGTGTTCGCTGGTCTCGTCGGCGTCGTTGCGGAAGCCGTTGCCGTTAACCGCAATTTCTGTCCCGGCACTATCGTATATGGTGCTGGGATGTTATTCCATTGTGCCAATGTTCGCACATCTTCGTTGGCACGAAACGCAATGGAATAAAGTGTATCGCCCTGTTCGACGGTATAGGAGGGAGATGTCAAACTAGCCGGCTCAAAATCATGAATGGTTTTGCCTTTATATAATCGGGTAACCGGTGCTGGCTCAGTCCGCTGCGCACACCCAGAAAGCACTAGAATCAGCGCTATTGATAACCCAATCAGCTGTTTAACGCGTCCACACATAAGCGATGATGGCGAGTATAACCATCCCCCAACCGATACGGTCAACATAGGTTCGTAATTGTACCGCCATTTTCGGTCCACCTGTTTTCAGTAACCACGCCACTAAAAAAAATCGTAAGCCACGGCTAATCACAGAACCTAAGACAAATGGCAGAAACGCCACACTCAGCATGCCGCCAGTTACAGTAAATAGCTTATACGGCAGTGGCGAAAATCCGGCAATGAAAATTATCCAAAAACCGTATTCATGGAACCAACTGGTAACCCGTGCCAATTTTTCTTCGTACCCTGCCCATTCAACCAACGGCAGTACGACAGGATCAAACAAGAAGTACCCTAGCCAATAGCCGGCAATACCACCAAGCACTGATGCGATTGTGGTTATCCAAGCAAACTGCCAAGCACGCTGCGGCTGTGTCATCGCCATTGGTGCTAGCATAACATCCGGTGGAATTGGAAAAATAACCGACTCAGAAAAACTCAACCCAGCAAGAATTGCCGGCGCGCGGCGATGTTGTGACCAACTTAAAACTTTGTCATAGAGCCAACCAAATAGCTTCATGTAGTTGCCCCTGGTACTAACGGTACAAATTTCACTTCACCCAATTCCTTTTGTTCAAATTCGTCGCCAAAACGACGCACGACAATGAGTCGTTGTGTGGTGGTGCCAACTGGAATGACCATCACGCCGCCATCGGTTAGCTGTTGTAGTAACGCCATCGGCATGGAACTCGCAGCTGCAGTGACGATAATGCCATCGAATGGAGCTTTGCTTGCCCACCCCTGCCAACCATCGCCATGGCGCATTGATACGTTGTGTAAATCGAGTTTCTTTAATCTTCGCTTGGCTTGATACTGCAATTCAGCAATTCGTTCCACGGAATAAACATGATTCACTAACTGTGCCAAAATTGCTGTTTGATAGCCACTACCTGTACCAATTTCTAACACTTTTTGACAATCATGTTGCATTAATAATTGCGTCATTGACGCAACCATCAGTGGCTGCGAAATAGTTTGTCCCTGGCCAATTGGCAGCGCTGTATTTTCATAGGCTTTGTGAGCGAGCGATTCGGGCATAAACAAATGCCGGGGCGTGGTTCGAATGACATTTAACACGGCCGTATTAGTAATGCCTTCAGCGCGTAATTTATCCGCTAATTTACGCGCCATACCTTGAAAATTCTGAATCATGTTGTCGTGTTCGTTAACCAGTTAGACAAAGTGTCTTGATGACTCCGCGCCGTCATATCCAAACTTAACGGCGTTATCGAGACATAACCTTCACGCACGGCGTGAAAATCGGTTCCCTCGGCATCGTCTTGATGACCACCAATCGGACCGTACCAAAAGATGTCGCGACCAAAAGGGTCTTTGCTTTGCACCATTGTTTCGGCTCGGTGACGACGCCCCAGACGGGTCACTTTGTAACCTTTGAGATCGTCATACGGTACCGCTGGTACATTAATATTCAAAATGGTGTCCAAGCGCAGGGGTTGTTCTGCCATACGGCTGACAATATCCGCAACAACCTGAGCTGCCGTATCGTAGTACTCATCACTACGTGAACCCATCGAAACCGCAATGGCAGGCAAGCCCATGAAGCGCCCTTCCATTGCCGCGGCAACGGTACCTGAATACAGCACGTCGTCACCCATGTTTGGGCCATCATTAATGCCGGAAACAACCAAATCAACATCATCAGCGAGTGGCGAATTGGTACCGAGGTGGACACAATCAGTCGGTGTCCCGTTCAGTGAATAAAAGCCGTTAGGTAAACGCTGCATCCGAAGCGGATTATGGAGTGTTAACGAATTACTGGCGCCGCTGCAGTTGCGATCTGGTGCAATAACACGAACTTGAGCAATATCTTTTAAACGCATGTAGAGCGCTTCAATCCCGGGTGCATGTACACCATCGTCGTTGCTGACTAACAACTTCATCATGAGTTTAATTACCTTGTGTTGGTTCACTAATTAGGGCGCTATTGGGAGTACTCATGGAATCACAAATCAATTCACGTAATACACTCGTGGCAAAACTACCACGCGGCAATGAGAACTCGAGTTCAGCGCAATCATCTGCTAACCAGCGTAGTTGCGGGTTCTGTAACGTCATCAGTAATGGGCGACGGGCATGGTCAACCCGCTGTTTAGCTAAGCCGTCCATTAACTCTGGATACCGCCGGCAAATCGACTGTTCAAACTCTGCTATCGACGCGGAGCTTGCCCATTTGTCGCTGCCTGGCAACGGTGCTGTCAACATGATATCACCCTGCGAATAGCGCTCAAACAAACTTGCGTCTAACGTATCAACAACGAAAAACGACTGACTACCCTGTAACATGACAGCATCGCCAATTTCCGGCATCAAACGTTGCGTAGAAATGCGTTCGCTTACCACTTGGTTAAATAAAAATGAACGAGCCGCTGATAAATATAAACCGATTTGATTGCGGGTTAACCGGCGTTTCAATTGTCCCGAAAACCAGCGTTTGGCTTGCTCAATATTCTGACCATTGTGACCAAAGCGCTGTTCACCAAAATAGTTTGGCACACCTTGCTCGACAATTTGCTGCCAGCGTTGCTTAAATTGTTCAGTTTGATCAATATCTCGGATTTTCAATACAAAATGATTAGCGCGGTGCGTTCCGGTTTTAAGTTTTTTGGGCTGCAGCGCGGCTTTTTCTACCGAAAATTCAGGATGCTCTAGGGTTTCCCACGGTAGCAGCGCTTGGCCTGGTAGCTGCACTGAAAACCATTGGTACGTAACAGCATGGCGATCTTTTAAACCGGAAAAGCTGACATCTCGTTCTTTTACCCCCGCAAACTTGGCTAATTGACCGGCTACAAAAGCAGTGTTCGCTCCTTTTTTCTTAACCCATAGCCATTGATGCTCGCCGACTTGTTCGCTTGGTTCAGTAACCGGTAATGCCAACACTTCGGTTACCTGAAAATCTTCAGGTGAAGCTTTAAACGTGCCACGGCAGGTCGGAATTCCATGTAAATAGGCGTCAGTCACGGGCAATACTCGGCATCAACAGAACAACGGCATGACAAGCGATACCCTCTTTTCGACCGACGAAACCAAGCTTCTCGGTCGTCGTCGCTTTCACATTTATTTGGCTTACATCGGCGGCTAAAAGTGCAGCAATACGCTCCCGCATGGCTGGAATGTGGCCCGCCAGTTTTGGGGCTTGGGCAACGACGGTAACATCGAGATTACCCAGCTCGAACCCTTGGTGCTTAACCAACCGATAGACATGCTGTAACAGTTTTCCGCTATCAGCACCGGCATATTGTGCATCCGTATCAGGAAAATGTTGCCCAATATCGCCTAGGGCAACTGCGCCAAGCAATGCATCAGCAACTGCATGTAATATGACGTCACCGTCAGAATGCGCAATCAAGCCTTGCTCATGTGGTACTTGAATACCACCAAGTGTTAGTGGCCCGTCACCACCGAATTTATGCACATCATAACCGTGCCCTATTCGCATGCTTGCTCCTTTGCCATTAAAGCGATAAACATTGCCGCCAAGCGCTCGTCACCAGGCTGCGTAATTTTAATATTGGTTTGCTGCCCCACCACTAACTTCGGATGTCCACCGGTAAGTTCAATGGCAGAGGCTTCATCGGTAATTGCCGCATGCTCAACCCCAAGCTGACGCAGTGCCTCAATAAGCTGTTCGGCGCGGAAAACTTGAGGTGTTAGCGCTCGCCATAATCCTTCGCGCGGTACACTGTTGGCAATAATATCGGCTTTAGCGACTTGCGTTTGTTTGATGGTATCGGCAACAGGAAGAGCAAGAATGGCGCCATCGCCATGTTCAATTCCTGCATCAATCACAGCTTTCAATTCAGACAATTGTAAACACGGTCGCGCAGCATCATGCACCACAACCCAATGGAAGCCATCCGCTTGTGCCGCTGCAACGCCGGCAAATACCGATGCGGCACGAGTGGCGCCGCCAACAACCAAATGTACTGGGCAGTTCGTTTTAAAATGGATTGACTGCACTCGTATATCGTCCGCGGCGACAGCAATGTAGATAGCAGCTACACGGTTATCTGCAGCGACAGCAGCGACACTGTGTTCAAGAACTGTTTTGTCGGCAATGCGAAGATACTGTTTTGGCTCGGCCAGACCCATACGACTGCCGATACCGGCAGCAGGAATTACTGCGGCAACCTTAAGCTGGTTATGCATCATCTCTATTAATTCGTTGTTTGTTTCACTGGCACAATGCGGAAAAAGGTTTCGTGCCGCTTAATCAACCCAAGTTCGTTACGCGCGCGCTCTTCAAGTGCAACCTGACCTTCGCGCAAATCCGCGATATCAGCCGCTAACACTTGGTTGCGCTGCGTTAATCGTGTATTGGTTTCCGCTTGTCGCACCACATCTGACTGTAAGTGCCAATAATCTGGTAAGCTGTTTTTACCGAACCACAGCCGATATTGAAGCGCAATGAGAGCGACAATAAAGATGAGTTTCAATAATCGCATAGCTGTCCCCACTTGCTGTTGTTCGTTATTATAAATAAATGCAGCAGTACTGCTAGTATATCGACCTTTGTCGTAAAGCCCAACGATTAATCGAGAGCGTCTTTATTATGGATTACCTGTTGATCACCTTGATTATTTTCATTGGTGCATGCCTTCAAGGTATTACTGGATTCGGTTCTGGTCTGATTGCGGTGCCTTTACTCACCTTGCTGCTGCCCTTGAGTGTCATTACCCCTACCTTGTCGATAATAAATTTTGCCATGGCAACTTACCTCGCCTGGATGCTTCGACATTCAGTACAAATTCGGCAGTGGCGATGGCTATTATTAACTGGGGTTATGGGCACACTCGCTGGCAACTGGTTACTCAATCATATTCGCTTAGATTGGCTACAAATGGGTATGGCTATTATGGTGATAACAGTCGCGCTGCTATTTTGGTTTGGGGTGCAATTAAAGCATCGCAGTACACCAGGATTGCAGTCAGTGACGGGATTATTGGCTGGTTTTAGTAACGGTGCTTTGACGCTTGGTGGCCCACCAGTGGTGTTGTTCTTAACCGGTAATGGTCTCGATCGCCTTGCTTTTCGCGCAACGCTAACCATTTTCTTCTGGGTGTTAGCGTTAACCAATATTGTGTCGTTTGGCGTTCAGCAACGCTACGAAGCAGCGCATGTTCCCATTGTTATATGTCTTCTCATTGGTGCCATTAGTGGTGCTTGGTTGGGTCACAAAATCAGCGATAAGCTTTCTGAAAGACTATTTCGCAAGCTCAGTCTTCTGTTAGTGATTATTGCCGGAGCAATCGCTTTTGCGGGTGCTTGGAATGCTTAAAAAGTAACAGTGGTTGCCAACAAGACTTCGCGCAACGCCAACGTTCGTGGGTCAATTCGGCCTTTGTGATTCCATTGATGGCCGCAAAATGCGGGCGCTAAATTGGCATGATCAGGACGCAACAATCGTAGTTTATCCCCTTCTACTTCGAGGCATTCACCTTGAAATGAAAACCAACCATGCATGTTGCAATGGACACGCTGTTGCGCTTTATCGATTCGATCAATGGAATCTAAACGAGCTTGCTGAATCGGCAGACGAAAATCAAAAATAGGCACAGTATCACCTAAGCGTGCAGAGTGTGTCAGCCAACGCTGTAATTTACTCGGTTGCGTAGCGCTAACGCTTAGTTGCCGTTTTTGTGGTGTCTGCCAGCTCGCATTTTGAATATCGAGCGTATAAGGTGCGTCACTTTCTAACATCCCTTGGGCGGCATTTTTAACGTGATAAGGCAGACTTTGTAAGCGCCGTTGAAGTAAAGAAATCGATACCTGCGGTTGCTGAGAGAGCTGTTTTAGTTCGCGCTCATATAACGCCATACAGAGCTCTGCAAAAACAGCAGAGCTCACACCCACCGTCGAGGTAGATGTGAGCTGCTGAAAGATATCGCTTTGATGTGTCACGGTAGTGACCCGTTCAGCTTAGCTTTGCTTCGCGTTCACTTCAGCACGACCACGATATGGCGCTTCGCCATTCAGTTCGGCTTCAATGCGCAGCAACTGGTTATACTTAGCAACGCGGTCAGAACGGCACAACGAGCCCGTCTTAATTTGTCCCGCCGCGGTACCGACCGCCAAATCAGCGATGGTCGCATCTTCAGTTTCGCCTGAACGATGTGAAATAACTGCGGTAAAGCCAGCTTCACGCGCCATACGAATTGCCGCTAAAGTTTCCGACAAGCTACCAATTTGGTTAAATTTGATCAAAATGGAGTTACCAATACCTTGCTCAATGCCGCGTTGCAGAATTTTTGTGTTGGTGACAAATAGGTCATCACCGACTAATTGCACACGGTCACCAAGACGATCGGTTAAGACTTTCCAGCCATCCCAGTCGCTTTCGTCAAGACCATCTTCAATTGAGATGATTGGGTATCTCTGACACAGACCGTCAAGGTACTCTGCGAAACCAGCGGCATCAAACGATTTTCCTTCACCCGCAAGGTTATATTTGCCATCGCGATAGAACTCAGATGCGGCACAGTCGAGAGCCAACGTAACGTCGTCACCCATGCGATAACCCGCTTTTTCAACCGCTTCAACTATCACGGTAAGCGCTTCTTCGTTGCTCGCGAGGTTCGGTGCAAAGCCTCCTTCGTCACCAACGGCAGTGCTTAACCCGCGCGCTTGCAACACTTTTTTCAAGGCGTGGAATATTTCCGCACCCATTCGCAAACCTTCTTTGAAGCTTCGTGCGCCAACTGGTTGAATCATAAATTCTTGAATATCAACATTGTTGTCAGCGTGTTCACCGCCGTTGAGAATATTCATCATTGGCAATGGCATGCTAAATTTACCAGCTGTACCGTTGATTTCAGCAATGTGCGCATACAATGGCATGCCTTTGCTACTTGCCGCTGCTTTCGCTGCAGCTAAAGACACCGCCAAAATAGCGTTGGCACCCAGCTTTTCTTTATTTTCAGTGCCATCAAGATCCAACATAATCTGATCAACACGCTGTTGGTCAGTGGCATCAACGCCCGCTAATGCTGGCGCAATGGCGTCATGAATATTGGCTACAGCCTTTTCAACGCCCTTACCTAAATAGCGCGCCGGATCACCATCGCGCAATTCTAACGCTTCACGTGAACCGGTTGATGCACCGCTCGGCGCTGCCGCGCGACCCCAATGGCCGTTATCTAAAAACACATCGGCTTCAACGGTTGGATTGCCGCGTGAGTCCATAATTTCACGAGCTACAATTTTGCTGATTGCTGCCATGACAGTAACCTACTCCTGTTAATACACGCGACGCCTAGGCGCGACGCTTTTTCTGATAAATACCTGCGGCTTCAATAAAGCCACGGAACAATGGGTGCCCATCACGCGGTGTTGAGGTGAATTCCGGATGGAACTGCGCTGCAACAAACCATGGATGCTCAGGAATCTCAATAATCTCAACCAATCGATTATCATGCGACCAGCCAGAAATTTTCAAGCCGGCTTGTTCCAATTGTTCAATGTAATGACCATTTACTTCATAGCGGTGACGGTGACGTTCTTTGATCACATCTTTACCATAAAGATCGCGCGCCTTGGTACCCTTCACGAGGTTACATGGCTGGGCACCTAAACGCATCGTGCCTCCCAAATCTGAACTGGAATCGCGTAATTCTTTTTGACCTTTCGCGTCCATCCATTCGGTAATTAGGCCAACCACTGGATGCTCAGCTTTCGCATCAAATTCGGTGCTATTAGCATTTTTAAGGCCCGCAACATTACGCGCATATTCAATCAACGCAATTTGCATACCCAAACAGATACCTAAATACGGAATGCCGTTTTCACGAGCGTACTGAGCCGCCATAATTTTACCGAGAATGCCGCGCTCACCAAAACCACCAGGTACGATAATCGCGTCTACATCAGCAAGTTTTGCCACCCCTTTGGTTTCGACGTCTTGCGCATCAATATATCGAATATTGACGGTTAATCGATTCTTTAAACCTGCATGTGCTAGGGCTTCGTTTACTGACTTATAGGCGTCTGGTAATTCAATGTATTTACCCACAAACCCAATAGTCACTTCACCACTCGGATTAGATTCTTGGTAAAGAACTTGTTCCCACTCCGATAAATCAGCTTCTGGACAATCCATGCGGAAGCGGTGCACGACAATTTCGTCCAACCCTTGCGATTTCAAAATCGCTGGAATTTTATAAATACTGTCGACATCTTTTAAGCCGATAACAGCTTTTTCTTCCACATTGGTAAACAATGCAATTTTCGCGCGCTCGTTTGCCGGCAACGCACGGTCTGAACGACACACCAAAATGTCAGGTTGAATACCAATTGAACGTAATTCTTTCACTGAGTGTTGTGTTGGCTTGGTTTTCACTTCACCAGCCGCACCCAAGAATGGCACCAAGGTTAGATGCATAAACAAGGTACGGTCACGCCCTACTTCAGTGGCTAACTGACGAATAGCTTCAAGGAATGGTTGTGACTCAATGTCACCAACCGTGCCGCCAATTTCGATAATAGCGATATCGTATCCAGCACCACCATCAATAATACGACGCTTAATTTCGTTGGTGATGTGTGGGATAACCTGAATGGTTGCGCCAAGGAATTCACCGCGACGTTCGCGACGAATAATATCTTCGTAGACACGGCCAGCAGTGAAGTTGTTTTTCTTAGTCATGCGCGTGCGAATGAAGCGCTCATAGTGACCAAGATCAAGATCGGTTTCAGCACCATCTTCGGTGACAAATACTTCACCGTGCTGAATTGGGCTCATGGTGCCCGGATCGACGTTAATATAAGGATCGAGTTTTAGAATCGTGACCTTTAGGCCACGAGCTTCAAGAATTGCCGCCAGTGAAGCTGCAGCAATGCCTTTGCCCAGCGAAGATACAACACCGCCGGTGACGAAAATATAATTAGTTGTCATGCGAAACCTAAGTCGTCAGGTTAAAAAGGGATTTGCTTCAAGACGGGAAAACAGTATACCTGAAGCATCGCTTGCCGACAATTTAAAATCGCATCATCGGTAACTTTTGCTTAGCTGTTCCCCTATTTATTAACTCACTTAGCAAATCACCCATCGGTCTTCACTGCTTGCCAATGGCTCTCAAGTTCATCCAAGCTAAGTTCCTCGGGATTCTTATCTAATTCGCGTAAACGTTGCTCGATGGCTTGAAAACGACGTTTGAATTTCAAATTCGTGCGTCGTAGCGCATGCTCCGGGTTAACTTGAGCATGCCGTGCTAAGTTCACTACGGCAAACAAAACATCACCAATTTCCGCTTCAAGCGCCTGTTGATCACGCTCCTCGCGGGCGAGTTCCTCTTCAACTTCGGCTATCTCTTCGTGAATTTTGGCGAGAACAGGTTGTATGTTCGGCCAGTCAAAACCGACATTGGCGGCTCGCTTCTGCAATTTAAGCGCTAGTAAAATACTCGGCAGATTATCTGGAATACCGTTAAAAACACTCTCATGCTGCCCTTTTTTAGCGCGTTCCTCGGTTTTTATCTGCTCCCACTGAGCTTTAATCTCTTCATCAGTTTGGCTGTTACTGTCGCCAAATACATGAGGGTGGCGGCGAATAAGCTTCTCCGCCGTCTGTTGTGCCACCTCATCAAAGGTAAATTGCTGTTGCTCGGCAGTCAGTTGGGTATAAAAAACAACCTGAAACAATAAATCGCCTAACTCATCTTTAATTTCCGCTAAATTGCCCTCGGTAATAGCCGCAGCAACTTCGTATGCTTCTTCGATCGTGTATGGGATTAGCGTCGTCATAGATTGCTTTAAATCCCATGGACAGCCGCCATTAGGATCCCGTAATCGACGCATGACCTCCAGTAGGGCCGCAACCCCCTGAAAGTTTTCTGACTGACTCATTGTGTGACCCTTTCCACGTTGTGTATCCCTTTCAACTGTCCAATTCTATTGAGTAGACGTTGTACATCTTCCGCACCAGCTACAATAATACCAACGGTTACCAGCGCTTGGCGTGTCGCTGTATCCAAGCGTGAATCAAGTTGCGCGACATTGACTTTTTCGTTCGCAAGGACGCTCGTAATATCATGCAACAAGCCTTGACGATCGTCCGCGTCAATGCGGATGTTCACCCGATAGTTGCCGCGTTTCGCTTGGCTCCAACTAACTTCTAATGCACGCTCTGGATGTTGTTCCAATAAATGTTTGAGTTGTTCACAATCCGTTCGATGCACGGAAACACCGCGCCCTTGCGTAACAAATCCTAAAATCGAATCGCCGGGAACCGGTTGGCAGCACTTCGCAAACTGCACCAACAGGTTACCTATTCCTTCAACCGTTACATCACTTTGTTTACCACTGCGAGTTGCTTTTCCCTTACGCGCGGTTAAGCGTTCGATGCGTTCAGCTGCACTGTCGGTTTCGGGGCGCAATTGGTTGACCACTTGTTGCAGCCGTACATCACCAGCGCCAATTGCCGCGAGTAAATCATCTAAATGCACCATATTAAAGCGTTCTAATATGCTTTCCGCTTGCGCCAATGGCACATTATGTTTCGCTAACTCAGCTTCAAGTAACTCTTTGCCTGCTTTGAGGTTTTTATCACGATCAAGCTTTTTAAAATAGGTAACAACTTTGCCGCGTGCTCTCGAGGTTTGTAAATAACCATTCGCAGGGTTTAACCAATCACGGCGTGGTTGAGCATTTTTCTGTGTAAGAATTTCGACTCGCTCGCCATTCTTCAAGTGGTAAGTAAACGGCACAATATGACCATCCACTTTGGCACCAACACAACGGTGCCCCACCTGTGAATGAATGTAATAAGCAAAATCTAACGGCGTCGCACCGGCAGGTAAATCAATGACTTCGCCTTTTGGCGTAAAAACATAGACACGGTCTTCAAATACTTGCGAACGTATTTCATCGACAAGGCCTTCATGACCAGCCATATCATCATGCCAGGCAAGCAATTTACGTAACCAGGCTATCTTTTCTTCGAAGCCTGAACCTTTACCCGCAGCACCGCCCTCTTTGTACATCCAATGTGCGGCAACACCAAGTTCGGCGTCGTCGTGCATCGCCTGCGTGCGTATCTGAATTTCAACATGTTTATCTTGAGGACCCAATACCACCGTATGAATCGACTGATAACCATTGGCTTTGGGGGTGGCGATGTAATCATCAAACTCCGAAGCAATATGACGCCATAAACTGTGCACAACGCCAAGCGCTGCATAACAGTCTTTCAGCGAGTCGGTGATAATACGTACCGCGCGAATATCGTATAACTGGTCAAAGCTAAGATGCTTTTTCTGCATCTTGCGCCAAATTGAGTAGATGTGTTTTGGCCGGCCATAAACCGTTGCCTGCACCCCTTCGTCATCTAGCGCTTGTTGTAATGTTTGCAGAAAGTCATTGATATAAATCTCACGGTCAATACGCCGTTCATGTAGTTGAGCTGCAATGGCTTTATAAGTGGATGGATGTAAATAGCGAAATGCGAGATCTTCAAGTTCCCATTTGAGCTGACCAATACCAAGACGATTGGCTAACGGCGCATAAATTTCGTTGCACTCCTTGGCGGCAAGGACACGCGTTTCTTCGTCGAGCGTTTTAACTTCACGTAAAAAACAGATACGTTCAGCTAGCTTGATTAATACCGCCCGAACGTCGGTAACCATCGCCAGTAGCATGCGCCGCACATTGTCTATTTGTACAAGACTGGGTTTACCGTGTTGAAAGTGTTGCAGCGCACTGATGGTCTGCATTTGTTGCACTGCTTCAAGTAATACTGGAAGGCTTTTGCCACCCCACGCTAAAGCTTGTTCTAAATCAATGAGTTGGGATTCAAAGGCTGGACTATAAAGCGCTGCAATGAGTGATTCTTGATCAAGGTTGAGACCAATTAAAATCTCAACCATCTCTTCGCCTTTCACCAGAAGCTGTGGCTGCTTCGAGCTTTCACAAATGTGTTTTAGGCGCTCAGCATGTTCACGTAGCTGTGCACAGCGTTCGTCCGAATCTAATTCTGCTAGCCAATCGCCATGCTGATGCGGCTTATCAACATGCGTACTACGCACCCAAACCACCGTGTTACTCCCGTTCGAATAATGTGATGACCTCAATGTGATGGGTCTGCGGAAACATGTCAACCACTTGCGCTTGTTTTAAGGTATAACCATTATCTTTCAGTACCTTTGCATCGCGAGCAAGGGTATCGGGCGCACAGGAAACATAGACAATTTTCTGCGGTTGTCGTGTAGCCACTTCTTTAATAGCCTGCGGAGCTCCAGCGCGGGCAGGATCTAACAACACTTTCGTGAATTGCTCTTGGCTCCAGGCTTGGCGCGACCACGGTTGTTCAAGATCGGTGCAAAATGCCGCAATACTTAATTGAGCATTGTGAGCATTGGCTTTAAGTTGCTCAACCATCGACGCAACGCCTTCAATCGCCGTAACTTGCGCTCCAGCTAACGCCATCGGTAAACTGAAATTACCACTGCCAGCATACAGCTCTAGAATTTTATCGTTTGGCTGAATATCAAGCCAAGTTAATGCTTGTTCAACCATTTTTTCACTAAGCTGCCGATGCGCTTGCATGAAATTCGTAGGTGAACAGTTAATACTCGCGCCCACCGTGCGATAGCTCAATGGATTTGATGCGGTTAACGGTGCTAGCTGTTGTTCTGTGTCGCACCATACAGCTACTTCGTAGTGCGCTGCAAACTGCTGGAGTTGCTTCTGATCGCTCTCGTTTGGCCATTCTCGGAGTCGCAACAACACCACGACCTGATGTTCAAATTCAATCAATTCAACATGACCTAGCTGTTTGACTAACTCAAGTTGAGGGAGCAGAAGTTGTAACGGGGGAATGAGCCTATTTAGGTTCTCAGCTAACACCACGCAAGCATCAATCACGGTTATTCGTTTGCTCTTCGGCGCTCTAAATCCCATCTTGAATTGCTGGCGTTTGGCGTCATAGTGCACCGCCAACCGTGCTCGTCGACGATAATGCCAATCGTCGCCAGCCAAAGGTTCGAGCCATTGCTGCGCTTCAACTTGGCCAAATTTCGCGAGTATTTCTGCCACCACCTGCTGCTTATGCTCACGCTGCGCAGATAACGCTAGGTGTTGCAAATCGCAGCCCCCGCATTGCTCATAAAAAGCACAAAGCGGCGTCACGCGCTGCTTGCTCGTCGTTTGAACTCGCTCTAGCTGCGCATCATGTTTGCCTTGAACGGTAATGGTTACTCGCTCAGTTGGTAATGCCCCAGGCACGAACCGCACACCGGTAGCGGTACGAATAATACCTCGACCTTGGTGATCCAAACCAACAACCTGCTGTTCGGTTAATCGCTGTGGTTTTGTGGCTCGCGATTGCGGCTTATAAAACTGAGCCATGTAACCGCGCCTGTTGCATAATCGCTTTCATATCGCGTACTGCTTGTTCAAGCCCAACTAACACCGCTCGAGCAATAATTGCATGGCCAATATTCAGCTCAACCAACTGTGGAATTGCCGCAATCGGCGCCGTGTTGTGATAATGCAAACCATGTCCAGCATTCACTTGTAATCCCGCCGCCTGCGCATATTCTGCAGCATCTCGTAACTGTGCGAGTGCCTGCAACTGTGCTTTCTCAGTAGTCTGCTCAGCGTAATGGCCGGTGTGTAACTCAATAATCGGAGCGCCTGTAGCAACGGCCGCATCAATTTGACGTTTATCCGCATCAATAAATAAGCTGGTCGCAATTCCATGCTCGGCAAGTTGCGCTACCGCCTTGGTGATCTTAGCTTGCTGGCCGGCAACATCGAGACCACCTTCAGTGGTTAATTCTTCGCGCTTTTCTGGCACTAAACAACAAAAAGTCGGCTTGGTACGACAGGCAATCGCTAACATTTCGTCAGTAACTGCCATCTCGAGGTTCATACGGGTCTGCAAAGTTTTTGCGAGAATCTCAACATCGCGATCGTTAATATGACGGCGATCTTCGCGTAAATGCACGGTAATACCATCCGCACCGGCCTGCTCAGCAATGGCCGCAGCCGTTACCGGATCGGGATAGCTAACACCACGAGCATTACGAACAGTGGCGACATGGTCAATGTTGACACCTAAGTAAATCGGCGCAATTCCAACGGTTGAATTCATGACAAATCCTTAAATTGAACAAAGAGTTGGCGACTACGCAGCGGTTGGTTTCCTAAATAAGGTTGTAATGCCACTCGCATCAGTCGTTTAAATAAGTTTAGCAGGCGCTGATCGGTAACTTCAAAATCACCGAGTCGCAGAATATCGGCACCACTCAACACAATGATATCGACCTGATTGCTGGCATGAGTCAGGGAAAATCCAGCTTCAGGTATAAATTGATACGTCTGAGTTTCGATTATAGGTTGTTCGTGGGTGTCCATGTGCCAATCAAAGCCATGGCCTAAATGACAGAGTAATTGCCATTCAAAGCGTCGTAATATTGGCTCCACATGACTCACTTGGGTGAGCAACTCCAAGGTATCTTGATAATCTTGAAACAGGCCATCAACCACGTGGTATGGCGTAGTCAGGCGTTGCACCAGTTCATTGACATAGAAGCCACTATAGAGTGACGTTCCTTTCAAATTCAGGCTGGTATCCAGCGCTTCTGCGGCAACCAAAGTTTGTAATTCATGTCGGCCGCGCGTACTAATCTGCAATGGCGTAAAAGGCTGCAAGATACTGCGCCAAGCACTTTTCGGTCGTTTCGCACCCTTTGCAATGGCACGAAAACGACCGTGCTCAGCAGAGAACAATTCAACCAGTAAACTGCTGTCTTGATAGGGCCAGCGATGCAATACAAACGCCGGTTCCACCGCTTAATCCTCGCCGTAACCTAAGCTACGTAAAGCACGCTCATCATCAGCCCAGCCGGATTTCACTTTCACCCACAACTGTAGGTGAACTTTACCGCCAACCAAAGGCTCAATATCTCGACGTGCCTCAGTACCGATGGTTTTTAATTTACTACCGCCGGCACCAATCACCATGCGTTTTTGGCCGTCACGTTCAACGAGTATTAATGCATGGATATGCGTCGTGCCTGATGGCGCTGTTTTGAATTGTTCAATTTCAACGGTCGTGCTGTATGGCAATTCATCTCCGGTAAAGCGCATGAGCTTCTCGCGAATAATTTCTGCCACCATAAAGCGTAGCGAGCGATCTGTCACATAGTCCTCAGGAAAGTGATGAACGCCCGGACGTGCATAGTTGTGCACGATTTGTCGCAAGGCTTCCACTTGCGCGCCGGTTGCCGCTGATAACGGGATGATTTCAGCGAACTGATGCTTTTCGGCAAGCTGCTGTAAATACGGTAGCAACTCCGTTTTATCTTTAAACAGGTCAATTTTATTAATGACCAAAATAACTGGGCGCTCTGATTTTTTCAGCTTATTGAGAACCATTTCATCGTCGCTGGCCCACTTGCCCGCTTCAACCACAAATAACACCACTTCGACACCACTCAATGAGCTTGATGCTGCGCGATTCATTAACCGATTAATCGCACGTTTTTCGTCTTGGTGAAGACCCGGTGTGTCCACATAAACAATTTGGCGCTCGCCTTCGGTTTCGATCCCCAAAATGCGGTGCCGTGTCGTTTGTGGTTTGCTTGAGGTAATACTAATTTTTTGCCCGAGAATACGATTAAGTAGCGTTGATTTCCCAACATTCGGACGCCCGACAATGGCGACAAACGCTGATTCTGAACTATGTTGCGGTTCCGTCATGAATTATCCTGCTGAATAAGTTGTTCAAGCGCTTCGGTTGCGGCTTGTTGTTCGGCTTTACGGCGACTCGTTCCTGTTCCTAGAATCGGCTCTTTTAACCCATCAACTTGACAACTTACGGTAAATTGTTGGTTATGTGCTTGCCCCTGTGTCGCGACAACTTCATAAACAGGAAGCGCGCACTGGCGCCCCTGCAAATACTCTTGCAATCGCGTTTTCGGGTCTTTATGACTTACACCTGGTTTGATTGCCGCTAATTGTTTCGCATACCAGTTTAGTACAACCTCGCGGCAAGTGTTCAAATTGCTTTCTAAATACATGGCACCTAGTAAAGCCTCAACCGCATCAGCGAGTATTGATTCGCGACGATGCCCACCGCTCTTCATTTCACCTGGGCCAAGCACCAAAAACTTCCCTAAATCGAAACGTTGCGCTAATTTCGCAAGACTACGCCCGCACACTAACGTTGCACGCATGCGGCTTAAATCGCCTTCATCAATATCAGGGAATTGTTCAAATAACGCTTCACTAATGATAATGCCTAACACTGAATCGCCGAGAAACTCGAGACGTTCATTGTGTTTAGCCGCAGCACTACGGTGCGTCAGCGCCTGCGTCAGCGCATCACGATTTTTAAAGGTATAACCAAAAGATTTTTCAAGTTGTTTCAGTGGTGGTTTCGGTAAACTCACGCCCTACTCCACATTGCCAAGACGATGCCAGCGAACCCCCGAGGGAACCCAATCTGGGAGCCACTCTGGCACCCAAGAATCAGGGCCGCGGTCAAACTCTAAACTCATCCAAATAAATGTCGCTTTGCCGACTAAATTCTCATACGGAACAAAGCCCCAATAACGACTATCTTCAGAGTTATCACGATTATCACCCATCGCAAAATAATGCCCTTCTGGCACTATCCATTCGTCAGCCGCTGTGCCTGCTTGTTGAAAATAGTAAGCGGTGCGAGGCGCTACGGTCGGATCGATGAGAATTTCATGTTTCACTTCACCAAGTTGCTCCGAAAAACGTTGCAATGGTGTAGTACGACTGAAATAAACTTCATCTTGCTGTTGTACGTTGCGTTCAATTACCTGCAACTGTGGGCATTCAGCCGAGTTATCAACGCAAGCAGGCTCTAAATACAATGTTTTATTACGATAGATGATTCGATCACCTGGCGTTGCCACAATACGTTTGATGAAATCAACCTGTGGGTTGACTGGAAATTTGAACACCGCAATATCGCCACGGTTTGGTTTTCCAGTTTCCAGCAATTCAGTGCGAAATAGCGGATCACGCACACCATAGCTAAACTTTTGTACCAACACAAAATCGCCAGCCAGCATAGTTGGCATCATCGATGCTGATGGAATTCGAAATGGCTCATAGAAAAAAGAACGAACAATTAAAATGATAAACAAAATTGGGAAAACACTTTGTGCAAATTCCGCCACTCGACCTTGCGGCGCAACCCGTTCACGTTCTTCATCATCCAAAGTTTTGTTCGTCTGCTCTTCTAATTTAGCGATAGTCGCCAAGCGCGCAGGTTTTTTCATTTTAGCATCATAAAGCCAAATCAAACCTGCAACGATAGTTACTAGCGTCAGCACAATCGAATAAAAGTTAGCCATTTAATTTTGATTCCTAGCGCACTAAGCAAATTGCATTACTTGCCAACTTTCAGCACAGCAAGAAATGCTTCTTGCGGTACTTCGACGTTACCAAGCTGCTTCATTCGCTTTTTACCTTCTTTTTGTTTTTGTAACAGTTTCTTCTTACGACTTACGTCACCACCATAACACTTCGCAGTAACGTTTTTACGCAATTGCTTCACCGTAGAGCGAGCGATAACGTGTGTGCCGATTGTCGCCTGAATTGCGATATCGAACATTTGTCTTGGAATTAACTCACGCATTTTATCGACCAATTCACGACCACGGCCCTGAGAATTATCGCGGTGTGTAATCATCGCCAAGGCATCCACCTTGTCGCCGTTAATTAACACATCAACTCGCACCATGTCCGCTTCTTGGAAGCGTTTAAAGTTATAATCAAGCGACGCATAACCGCGACTCGTTGATTTTAAACGGTCAAAGAAATCCATGACCACTTCAGCCATTGGCAATTCGTACGTTACTGCGACTTGATTGCCATGATAAGCCATTTTCGTTTGTACACCGCGCTTATCAATACACAGTGTAATCACGTTCCCCAGATATTCTTGTGGAACGAGAATATTCGCTTCGACAATAGGCTCGTAAATGGTTTCAATATCATTTACGGCCGGCAAGTTGGCAGGATTATCCACCTTGTGTTCTTTACCATCTTTGGTGATAACCTTATATACCACCGTCGGTGCAGTAGTAATCAAATCGATATCATATTCACGTTCTAGGCGCTCTTGAATAATCTCCATATGCAGCATACCGAGAAAACCCACGCGGAAACCAAAACCAAGCGCTGCGGAGTTCTCTGGTTCATAGAACAGTGATGCATCGTTCAAAGAAAGTTTCGCCAACGCATCACGGAAGTTTTCATAATCGTCCGACGAAATTGGGAACATTCCCGCGTAAACCTGCGGCTTTACTTTTTTAAAGCCCGGTAATGGTTGCGGAGCCGGTTGTTTCGCCAAAGTCAGGGTATCCCCTACTGGCGCACCGTGAATTTCTTTAATACCAGCAATAACAAACCCTACTTCACCACAGCGTAAAATACCGGTCTCTGTTGCTTTGGGTGAGAAAAATCCAACTTTATCAATCTGGTGCGTCTGCCCAGTCGACATGACTTTCATTTTATCGCCAGCACGTAACACGCCATTTTTAACGCGCACCAAACTCACCACACCTTGGTAATTGTCAAACCAAGAATCGATGATTAACGCTTGTAACGGATCGTCAGGATCACCTTGTGGAGGCGGTATTTGCTTAACAATGCGTTCTAAAACTTCATCAATGCCGATACCGGTTTTGGCAGAACACTGCACCGCGTCAATCGCCTGAATGCCGACAATATCTTCAATCTCTTCAGCAACACGCATTGGATCGGCCTGCGGTAAATCGATTTTGTTCAATACCGGAACTACTTCAAGGTCCATTTCAATTGCGGTATAGCAGTTGGCCAAGGTTTGTGCCTCAACGCCTTGTGCTGCATCAACCACCAACAAGGCGCCTTCACAACCAGCCAAACTACGTGATACTTCGTATGAAAAATCAACGTGCCCCGGTGTATCAATAAAGTTTAGCTGATAAGTCTCGCCGTCGAGTGCGGTGTAGTGCAGGGTTACGCTCTGCGCTTTAATGGTAATACCACGCTCGCGTTCAAGATCCATTGAATCAAGTACTTGTTCAGCCATTTCACGGTCAGTTAAACCGCCACAGTGCTGAATAAGACGATCAGAAAGAGTCGACTTACCATGGTCGATGTGCGCAATAATTGAAAAATTGCGAATATTTGCTTGCTTAAACGCCTTCTCTGGCATTAATGCCCCCGCAACAACAAAAAATAAGGAATAAATACTAACCGCTGATCATACTGATTTATGCGGTTCGGGACAAAGAATTTCGGGTAAATTTAATCGATTTGTTGCACGCTCAACAGTTGCGCAACCTGAATGTCACGTTGCTGTAACCAACGCCGCAATAGATAAAAGCTGAATGCAAAACCACTAAAAGCGCTAAGAATCACCCATCCCTCTGGCCACGACAATAGTTGCCGCGTTGCAATTGCGATGAGTAATAAGGCTAGAATTGGAAGTAAATATACCATCAGGGAGTAACGTGTAAGTGCTTGTTCAGGAAGTAATAACTCGACTTGCTGACCGGGAGTAAACTGCCCTTTTGGCCGATGAATGCGAAATTCAGCACGGCGATCAGAGAACGCCTTTGAAATAATCCCCGCACCGCAAGTATTCTGCTGTGCACAGCCGTTACAGCCGGTTTTTAATTCGGTAGACACTAATAAAGAATCGCTTTCTACAGCGATCACTTCGGCAAGCTCTCGAATCACTGTTGCGATTCCTGAGTTGATATCGCCATATTCTCGGCTATCCGACGTAGCGTATCAGCCGGCAATTTGCCAACGACGGTCACGGCATGCCCATCGACAAAGGTATTAACAAGCGATTCAGGACCTTGATATGCCAAACTCGGTAGTTTTTGAGCGCGTTGGTCAGACACATAGATCGATAATTCCGTCAGTCCATCGCTAAACAAAAAATAATCAGTTGGTAACTGGGTATCATACAGCTGACGATGGTGTGAACGACGCAAATCAAAACCAGCAGGTAACCAACTCGGGCGCAATGGGAAACGAAGCTCAGCGAGTTGCTGGGTATCATATAACTTAGGCGGCCGCTGAATTGCGCTCACTTCGGTGAGTTGCTCAGGTATTTGATCAGAAAAACTAATCGATGTTAATTGTAATTGTTCGAGTACTTCACCTTGTGGGGTCATCATTTGTAGTTTTAAGAGCATCCCTGAATCACGATCAACCCATAGGTCATAGTGATAACGGTTGTCATCACGGCTGATTAATCGTAGGTACTGAGCAGGACGCCCTGTCACGCGCATTCCACCACTGGCAATAACCTGATAATGCTGATTGATATTCGCAAATGGTTCATAGAACGCAGGTGGTATCAGGCCAATCGTAACATCCGATTGCAGCGTATATGAGCCACCTGCTTGCGAGTAGTAATAGGTTTGATCACCAACACGTAGCGCACGAGTATCGGCGCCGTTCAGATAAATTAATAATTCGAGGTCGGTCTTGTGATCGTAGTTTCCATGAAACCACAGAAGCGGTTGTATTCTCTGACCTTGGCTTTGGACTAGGGTCGCTTCAAAATTAAGGTCACGCAACGAACGAGCCATGCGGTCAAACCAAATCTGGCCCATATTGGCGGCGCGTTCTGCATTAACTTCTTGCTGAGCACTCGCGCCGATAGGAGCGATTGCCACAAACCAAAGTGCAATCGCGACGACGTATTTAGTCATTCTGTTCGTTTAACTTCTCAACGGTTGATGATTCTTGTTGCTGCTGTTCTTTATCAGCTTGCAATGATAGTTGCAATTGACGCTGATGATCTAACATATACGACTGTAACAACTGGCGCTGTTGAGCAATCTCTGCCTCTGACGGCGCTTGTGTCTCAACCATCGTATTGTAACTTACCGGGTTACGCCCACCAAACGGATTCGTGATTAGCGCTGGCGAGGTAACACTTGGTGTTGCCTGCTCAGTTTCTACAACCGGTTGCTGTACCGAAAGCACGGCCACCACAGCAACGCTCGCTGCAATAGCAATACTACCAGCAGGTTTAAGCCAACGACTGGCCGCACGCGCCATTGCACCGCCTTGTTGTACAGACGGTTTTACGATCACTGATTCTTGCGAAATTTGCGCGGCAACACGAGCGCTTATATCAAGCTGTTGATTGGTTTGCGCATCACCCCGCATCACGTGCCCTACCAACGCGTAGCGCTGCCATGTAGCACGTGCCTGTTCATCGTCCAGCAATGCTGAAAGTTCAGCATTAAATGGACGTTCAGCATCAGCACCTGAATCACCGAAGTGATTATCAAGTAATGCTGAGGCATTTTGTTTGCGACGATCAGACATAAAGCTTCCTCAAATTCAGTTTAGCGCTCTAATAACGGCCGTAATTGTTGATCTATAGCTTCACGCGCTCGGAAAATTCGTGAACGCACCGTGCCAATAGGACAATCCATTTCAATGGCTATTTCTTCATAACCTAAACCTTCAATTTCACGCAGTGTTATAGCACGACGTAAATCTTCAGGTAAATCCTCGATGGTTCGCATTACGACGTCACGAATCTCATCCGTTAACAACATACTTTCTGGAGAAGCGCTATCTTTTAGAGCACCGCTTCCTTCGTAGTATTCTGCTTCATCTGCGTCAACATCGTTGGCTGGTGGTTTTCGCCCTTGTGCCACTAAATAGTTTTTCGCAGTGTTCACCGCTATGCGGTACAACCAAGTATAAAACGCGCTATCGCCACGAAAGTTCGCTAATGCACGATAGGCTTTCACAAATGTTTCTTGAGCTACGTCTGGCACATCAGCCTGTTGTTTGACGTAGCGTGATATCAGACTCATCACTTTGTGCTGATATTTTTTTACCAACAAATCAAAGGCTCTTTGGTCGCCCTGTTGCACTCGTTCTACCAGGGCTTTATCTGTTTCTTGTTCGCTCATCCGAGCCCGCTCTCCTCAACCCCTAGCTACGTCAGATATTAGGCCCGTTGCGTACTTGCAAAGTATGACCCAAGTGTTCGTAAAAAGTTCGCAAAAAAAATTCAAAAGAGTAAAATCGCTTCTATTCCTTTGGCAGATCAGCGTGTTGTCACGCAAATTATCCCACATACTTTATGGAACAAATGTCACATTATCAATGCGATGTACTCATTATTGGTAGCGGCGCAGCTGGTTTAACCCTAGCTTTACAACTCGCTGACCATGCCCAGGTTACCGTGCTATCTAAAGGACCGTTAACCGAAGGCTCAACCTACTACGCACAAGGCGGTATCGCTGCTGTATTCGATGAGAATGATAGCATTGAAAGCCACGTTGAAGACACTTTAGTTGCCGGTGCCGGATTATGTGACATTGAAGCGGTTAAGTTTACCACAAGTCACGCTAAAGAAAGCTTGCAATGGCTAATTGATATCGGCGTTGGTTTTGATCGCGTCGATGATGGTCAATTTCACCTAAATCAAGAAGGTGGCCATAGCCATCGCCGCATTTTGCACGCTGCCGATGCGACGGGTCGTGCCGTGCAAACGACCTTGGTCGAGCAAACGAAACGACATCCGAATATTACGATACTAGAACGCGTGAATGCGGTTGATTTGATCACGCATAAGCACGTAGGCGGCGCACAGCGATGCTACGGTGCGTACATACTGAATCGCGTAAATCAACGTGTTGAAACCATAGCTGCTCGATTTGTGGCTTTGTGCACTGGTGGTGCTAGCAAAGTTTATCAGTATACGAGCAACCCCGATGTTGCGAGTGGCGATGGCATTGCCATGGCGTGGCGAGCTGGCTGCCAAGTCGCTAACATGGAATTTAATCAGTTTCATCCAACCTGCTTGTTTCATCCGAATGCGCAGTCTTTCTTGCTAACCGAAGCATTACGCGGCGAAGGCGCTGTATTACGACGCCCTGATGGCAGTCGCTTTATGCCAGAGTTTCACCCGGCAGCAGAGCTAGCACCACGTGATGTGGTTGCCAGAGCGATTGATTATGAAATGAAGCGTCTTGGCGCGGATTGTATGTATTTGGATATTTCGCATAAGCCGAAAGCGTTCATCCAAGAGCACTTTCCGAATATTTATGACAAGTGTTTAAGTTTAGGGATAGATATCAGTCAAGAGCCGATGCCAGTTGTTCCAGCAGCCCATTACACTTGTGGCGGTGTGAAAACCGATTTGCACGCACGAACCGCACTCAATAGCCTATATGCCATCGGCGAAGTTGCCTACACCGGCTTGCACGGAGCTAACCGTATGGCGAGCAACTCGTTGCTAGAATGCTTAGTGTTCGCACGGGCTGCGGCGATCGATATCATCGAGCAACTACAGCAGGTCCAGTTGCGTATCGATCTTCCCGCATGGGACGAGAGCCAAGTAAACGATTCCGATGAAGAAGTCATCATTCAACATAACTGGCACGAATTACGTTTATTTATGTGGGACTACGTTGGTATCGTCAGAACCAACAAACGGCTACAGCGCGCTTTGCGCCGTATCGAACTGCTGCAACAAGAAATCCATGAATATTACAGTCACTTCAAAGTAAGTAATAATTTGTTGGAGCTACGTAATTTGGTGCAAGTGGCTGAATTAATCGTGCGTAGTGCCATGGCACGACATGAGAGTCGCGGGCTGCATTACAACCTCGACTACCCTGATTTACTCGCTGAGGCAAAGCCGACCGTATTGACGCCAGCGCAACAAAAATCGAGCTAATCGTCGATATTGCGCATCGCCAAGCCAACTGCGCGGTAGCCATAACCAGCGCCGCGCAGTATTCGGATGGTGCAGAATCAGCAAAGCGCCCCATGGAGTAACCCACGATAACGGCTGCAAGTGCCAGCAGGTTTGATCTAAATCGTCGAGTTTTACCCAAACACCAGTTTCGTTATTCACACCCCATACATACGCTGGCGACCGCAGCCATACCCATGGCCGAACCGTCAATTGCCAAAGCATGACAAATGCACCTGGCGTTAAACTTTAACGCGGCCAAGAATATACGCTACCATAGCTGCTAATTCGTCATCTTCGCATTTTTGATGGCCCATAAACCACGCAAATAAATCTGGATCATCGCACGTTAACAAGCGTCGAAAAGCATCTTGCTGTTGTGCATTGAGATCATCGTAAGCTTCTTCAACGAATGGCATAAATAAAACATCGAGTTCTAACATACCGCGGCGGCACGCCCAACGAAGACGATTTTTATCTTTCAATGTGTCGGCATTTTGTTGCAACTTTTCCATGCGAATCCTTCTTTTACGACAAAAATAATGCGTCGCGAAATAAAACGGCTTGTATAATGAAAAAACATCCCCATCTATTCGTTTATCGATGAGAAAGTGAGGTTTCGTGTGTTAGATACAGAGTTTACCAAAGCTCAGCCTGAATACGTAACGGTTTCATTAACAGATTACGGCATTATTCGTCTGACCGGTCCGCAAACAGATGAGTTTTTACAGGGGCAATTAACCTGTGACATGAAGCAACTCAGTGACCATGGCTGGTTATATGCCGCACACTGCGACAATAAAGGTAAAGCGATGAGTACGCTATTCGTCACTCGCTTTGCTGATAGTGTGTTATTGCTTAGCCATAAAGACGCGATTGCCGCCAGTTTGGCCCAGTTACAAAAATTTGGTGTATTTAGTAAAACGGATATCGTCGATGCGTCTGAGCAATTATCACTGTTTGGCGTATTCGGTACAGCGGCGCCAGCTCGTTTAGCCGAGTGGCTTGAACAACCGCTAAACGTTACCGATAAACAAGCGGTTACTGGGTTTTCAGATGGTGTGGCATTAACTTTGGGTAGCCAGCCAGATCAGTACCTTTTGGTAACCGAACGTGATAACTTCCCTACGAATTCTTCAATGGATGCTTGGAATGCACTTGAAATTGAACGTGGTCGACCGACCCTAGTTTCAGGTACACTATTAGAGTATGTACCCCAAATGCTGAACGTACAGGCGTTGCATGGTATTAGTTTTACCAAGGGGTGTTATATCGGCCAAGAGACCATCGCTCGGATGAAATATCTGGGCAAGCAGAAGCGAGCACTGTTTCGTTTAGTTGGCCAAGGGCAATCGGTTTCAGCCGGTGCCACGCTGGAACAGCAACTTGGTGACAATTGGCGACGTGCCGGTACGGTAATTAATGCAGTGAGCCGTGCTGACAATCAACTTGATCTATTAGCAGTATTGCCAAGCGATATTGAGGCAGATACTAAGCTAAGAGTAAAAGATGATGACGCGAGTCTTTTGGAAATTTACCCACTGCCTTATAACTTGGATGAATCATGAGTCAAACTATTAGCCAGGACAAAGTTGTTGGAATTCACTACACCGTGAAAACCGCCGAAGGCCAAGTTCTGGATCAATCAAAAGAAGGTCAACCGCTACAATTTATCTTTGGGCGCGGTATGTTGATTAAAGGTCTTGAGAACGCGCTTGACGGTAAAGCAACTGGCGACAAATTTGAAGCTGAAATTCAACCAGCTGATGCCTACGGCGAGCGTCACGACGGTCTTATTCAAACCGTTCCACGCAGCTTATTTGGTGACAACGAAGTGGCTGTTGGCATGCAGTTCCGCGCTAGCACTGATGCTGGTGAGCAGTCTGTGATGATTGTTGACGTGAGCGATGACGAAGTAACGGTCGACGGCAACCATCCGTTAGCTGGTACAACGTTAAACTTTGACGTTGAAGTAGTTGAAGTGCGTGATGCGGATCCAAGCGAATTGGACCACGGCCACGTGCATGCTGATGGTAACCATAACCACGGCTAATTCGCAGAAAATTGCGACAAAAACGCACCTTCGGGTGCGTTTTTTTATGCGTAATACAGCGTATACTGATCGCCACATTTGCAATTTTTACAAGTGACTTTATTCATGACTAACAGCAAAGCTTATCCATTTAGTGCTGCCACAGCACTTGCTCAGGCGCTCGGTAAAATCGACCAAGAAAGTCAAGGTGTCGTGCTCCCTATCCACGTAGCCACCACCTACATTCGCGGTGCGGATAATACCTACCCAACTGGCAACGTCTATTCGCGTGCAGACAATCCAACGTATAAGCCTGTTGAGCAGTTGTTATGTCAACTTGAAGGCGGCGAGCAAGCATTATTATTTGGCTCGGGTATGGCGGCCGCTACAGCCGTATTTTTAGGTTTAAAGCCCGGTGATCATGTGGTTGCACCAACGGTCATGTATTGGGCACTGCGCAATTGGCTGCTAAACTTCGCCACCGATTGGGGTTTACGTATCGATTTTGTCGACATGACTGATCTTGAAACGGTGGCTGCAGCAATCAAGCCGCAACAAACCAAGTTGGTTTGGCTAGAAACCCCTGGTAATCCAATGTGGACCATTAGTGATATCGCCGCCATCAGTGAATTAGCAAAGTCAGCCGGTGCTGCGGTTGCTGTCGATTCCACTTGTGCGACACCATTGCTGACGCAACCTCTCGCGCTAGGCGCAGATATTGTCATGCACAGCGCGACGAAGTATCTAAACGGCCACTCAGATGTGATTGCTGGTGCGCTAATTACCAAACAAGACTCGCCTTATTGGCAGCGTATTCGCGCGGTGCGCGCACAAGGTGGCGCCGTTCCTAGCCCGCATGACGCAGCGCAATTGCTCCGCGGCATGCGGACCATGCACTTACGGGTAAGAGAGAGCTGCAGCAATGCCATGTTCTTGGCTGAGCAACTCGAACAGCATCCACAAATTCTTGAAGTGTTGTATCCTGGATTACCAAGTTTTGCGGGGCATGCGGTCGCCTGTAAGCAAATGCATGGCGGTTTCGGTGGGATGTTATCCATTCGCGTTAAAGGTGGTGAGAGCGCAGCAGTGCATCTTGCGGCGAACACCAAACTATGGAAACGCGCCACGTCACTCGGCGGCGTCGAAAGTTTGATTGAACATCGCGCCAGCGTTGAAGGTGCAGGCACCCCCTGCCCACCTGATTTACTGCGCTTATCGGCTGGAATTGAAGATAAGAACGAGCTCTTAAACGACTTGTTACAAGCGCTACCTAAAGCCTAACTGGTTACTGGTTACTGGTTACTGGTTACTCGTTATTCGTTGTTCGTTACTGGTTATTCGTAAAACGAAAAAGCCCGGCGTAAAACGCCGGGCCACCTCTAATATCTAATATCTAACAGCTAATATCGCTTTTGCCGTTATTTACGTGGGCGCATGTGCGGGAACAACAACACATCACGAATTGACGGCGAATCAGTTAACAACATCACCAACCGATCAATCCCGATACCCTCACCCGCTGTTGGCGGTAAGCCGTGCTCCAGAGCGGTCACGTAATCTTCATCATAGAACATCGCTTCATCGTCACCCGCTTCTTTTTGCTGAACTTGTTCACGGAAGCGCTCTGCCTGATCTTCAGCGTCGTTAAGCTCCGAGAAGCCATTCGCCAGCTCACGTCCACCCACGAAGAACTCAAAGCGGTCGGTAATAAATGGGTCGTTATCGTTACGACGAGCCAATGGCGAAACCTCAGCTGGGTAAGCGGTAATAAAGGTTGGTTGCATTAGCTTGTGTTCCGCAACCTCTTCAAAAATCTCGATTTGGATTTTACCCAAGCCCCAATTTGGCTTCACTTTAATGCCTAAAGATTCAGCCAATGCCGTTGCTTGCTCAATACTATTAAGCTGTGCATCGGTTGCTGCTGGCAGGTGCGCCAAAATCGCTTCTTTAACCGTCATTCGCGCAAACGGCTTACTGAAATCGTACTGAACCCCTTCACTTTCAAATTGCGCTGACCCTAGAATTTCGGTGGTCATGCCACGTAGCATATCTTCCGTTAAATCCATTAAGTCTTGGTAGTCTGCATAGGCCCAGTAGAACTCAAGCATCGTGAACTCTGGGTTGTGACGGGTGGATAGACCTTCGTTACGGAAGTTACGGTTAATTTCAAATACTTTTTCGAAACCGCCCACAACCAAGCGCTTCAGATAAAGCTCAGGCGCAATACGCAGATATAACTGCATATCTAAGGCATTATGATGCGTGACAAACGGACGCGCAGCAGCGCCGCCTGGAATGGTTTGCATCATCGGCGTTTCGACTTCCAAGAACTGCTTTTCAGCTAAGTAACGGCGAATGTAATCGACCACTTTTGAACGCACAATAAAGGTATTGCGAGACTCTTGATTAGTAATCAAATCCAAGTAGCGCTGACGATAGCGCATCTCTTGGTCCGATAAACCATGGAACTTATCAGGTAACGGACGCAACGCCTTAGTCAATAGACGAACGTCATCAACTTGTACGCTCAACTCACCAGTTCCGGTGATAAACAGCGTTCCCGAGGCACCAACGATGTCACCGAGATCCCACTTTTTGAATTCTTCGTTATAAAAGCCTTCCGGCAGATTGTCGCGCGCCACATACAGTTGAATTTGGCCCGACATATCTTGAATGGTTGCAAAACTAGCCTTGCCCATAATACGACGCGTCATCATACGACCAGCAACACTGACGCGAATGCCTTTCGCCGCGAGTTCTTCTTTCTCAGAACCATCAAACTGTTCATGCAATTCAGCAGCTAAACTGTCGCGACGGAAATCATTCGGGAATGCTACGCCTCGCTCGCGCAACGCAGCAAGCTTAGCCTTGCGCTGGGCGATTTGTTCATTGACGTCCAACTCAGGGGCTTGCGTTTTATCGTTCATGGGTAAGTTTCCTCTTTTCGCAAGGCTTCAGGCCTTGCAACTTCAATTTATAAACCTGATTTCAAACTTGCTTCAATAAATGGGTCAAGCGCACCATCAAGTACCGCTTGCGTATTACGGTTTTCAACACCGGTACGTAAATCTTTAATCCGTGCATCATCGAGCACGTAAGAGCGGATCTGACTGCCCCAACCAATATCTGACTTTGAATCTTCCAGCGCTTGTTTTTCAGCTAATTGCTTTTGCAATTCTAACTCAAACAACTTCGCTCGTAATTGCTTCATCGCCGCATCACGGTTTTTATGCTGTGAACGGTCGCTCTGGCACTGCACCACCACGCCGGTAGGTTCGTGTGTAATACGAATCGCCGAGTCAGTACGGTTAACGTGCTGACCACCGGCACCTGACGCACGGTAAGTATCGACGCGCAAGTCGGCCGGATTAATTTCAATTTCGATAGAGTCATCGACCTCTGGATAGACAAACACCGAAGCAAACGACGTATGCCGACGATTTCCTGAATCAAAAGGTGATTTACGTACTAATCGATGTACGCCGGTTTCGGTACGTAACCAACCGTAAGCATATTCACCTTGTACACGCACCGTGACTGATTTGATGCCAGCGACTTCACCTTCAGAAAGCTCCGTAATTTCCGCTTTAAAATCATGCGATTCGGCCCAGCGCAAATACATCCGCAACAACATGTTCGCCCAGTCTTGGGCTTCCGTACCACCCGAACCGGCTTGAATATCCAAATAACAGTCTGAGGCGTCATGATCGCCAGAAAACATTCTACGGAACTCGAGTGTTGCCAGTTGCCCTTCTAATTGGTCAAGTTCAGCAACCGCATCGTTATAAGTTTCTTCATCATCGGCTTCAACCGCCAATTCGACTAAACCCTCAACATCATCCAGCCCTTGCGCGAGATTGTTCAACGTTTCAACCACTTGTTCAAGACTCGCGCGCTCTTTCCCTAAGGCCTGAGCACGTTCTTGGTCGTTCCAAACGCTCGGGTCTTCAAGCTCACGAGTCACTTCTTCAAGGCGCTCTACTTTCTGAGTGTAGTCAAAGATACCCCCGAAGTAGCTCGCTGCGTTTACGCATTTCTTTTATCGCAACATAAGTAGCATTCGTTTCGAACATAGTTTTTCAATCTCAATAGCAAGTTGTTTGCATGGTTGTTCACAAAGGGGGCGTATTCTACCGCAAAGCGTAAAAATGCTCTAGTTGTAGCTGCACAGAAGTGCGTCCACGAAAGTGATTTAATTGAACTTTATAGGCAGCATGCACGCGCTGCACGGAATCATCAGGCCAGGTTTCTAAGTCAATATTAAATGCAATCGCATCAACAACCACACGTTGTGGCGTTTCAAGCACCAATTTCAAATGACGCTCCCCCACCAAACGTTGACTTACAATGCGGAACTCACCATCGAAAATCGGCTCCGGAAACCCTTGTCCCCACGGTCCATAAGCTTCCAATTGGCGCACAAATGGCTCTTGCAGATAATCCGCATCGAGCTCGCCGTCCGACCAAATGGTGCAAGTAAGCTCTTCGTCACCCAGCCAAGTTTCAACCTGTTGTGTAAACGCCTGTCGAAATTCGTTTAAATTTTCGTGCGCGAGAGTCAGTCCAGCGGCCATAGCATGGCCACCGAACCGTTCAATTAAGTTTGGATGTAAGCTATGCACACGTTCTAAGACGTCGCGAATATGTAACCCCGGAATCGAGCGCGCCGACCCCTTTAAATAACCGTCGTCACTGTCGGCAAAGGCTATCACCGGTCGATGACATTGCTCTTTAACTCGCCCCGCTACGATACCAACTACGCCTTGATGCCAGCCTGCTTGGTAGAGCACCAGCGCGGCTGGTAATCGGTCACGGTCGGCATTGAGTTGTGCCACATAGGCTTCAGCTTCTTCACGCATTTCAGTTTCGATATTGCGACGCGCTTTATTTAACGCATCAAGTTGCAATGCGTATTGTTGGGCTTGCGTCAAATTATCCGCGAGCAAGCATTCTATGCCGGCGGCCATATCATCTAATCGCCCGGCGGCATTGATTCGTGGCCCGATAGCGAAGCCAAGATCGCTGGCTTGAAGCTGCTGTGGGTCACGGTTGGCAACCTGAAGTAATGCGGCGATGCCAGGACGGCAATAACCAGCCCGAATCCGCTGTAACCCCTGCTGCACCAAAATGCGGTTAACGCCATCAAGTTTCACCACGTCAGCAACAGTACCAACTGCAACTAAGTCGAGCCATTGCGCTAAATTCGGTGTTTCGATGCCACGTTCACGCAGTTCATGACGCAATGCCAACAGCACATAGAATGCAACGCCTACCCCAGCAATATTCGAGCTAGGAAAGTCACAGTTGGGCTGATTCGGATTGACAATAACATCGGCATTCGGCAATTCTGCGCCCGGCAAATGGTGATCAGTAATTATCACGGTCATACCCGCTGCTTTGGCTGCAGCAACTCCTGCATGACACGATATGCCGCTATCAACTGTCACGATTATCTGAGCGCCTTGCTGTTGTGCTTGTGCCACTACCGCTGGTGATAAGCCATAACCATCAGCGAAACGATTCGGCACAATATAACTAACCTGCGGCGCATCTAATGCCTGAAGTACCGAAACCATTAAAGCTGTCGATGTCGCGCCATCAGCATCAAAGTCGCCGCAAATACATATCGCTTGTTGCTGTAAAATCGCATCAGCAAGAATCTTTGCCGCAACATCGGCACCTTTCAGCAAATTAAAGTGTGGTAAGTGCTTGGCTCCGAGATCCAGTTGCTGAGTTTCGGCAATGCCTCGGCGAGCAAGAATTTGCGCCAATAGTGGCGGCATGCCAGAAGCCCAATCGCCGACTGCGACAGTGGGACGACGATGAATGCTGATATCAGTCATGATTATTTATCAAGTTCCGCAGCAAGACGCTCAGGTGGAACATAGCCTGGTAGCATACGTCCCGACTCGAATACAATGGCCGGTGTGCCACGAACACCAAACTTATGACCAAGTGCATAATGCTGCGCAACCGGATCATTACATGATGATGACGTTATTGTTTCGTCATTTTTTGCAGCGCTCAACGCAGCTTGTGGGTCATCTGCACACCACGCATTCTTCAAATCACTCGCGGCGTTGCTCTGCATGCCGTTGCGCGGCCATGCTAAATAGCGCACCGAAATGCCCAAGGCAAGGTATTCGTCGATGCGTTCGTGCAACTGTCGGCAATAGCCACAACTGGTGTCGGTAAATACATGAATTACATGCTTTTCGTTCGGCGCGGTATATTCAATCACAGTATCCTCAACCTGCGCTAAATCCTTCACTCGCATGGCTTCAAGTACCGCTTCGCTGACATTATTCGGCTCGCTGCCGGTAATTTCGTAAATACGACCACTGACAATATGACGCCCATCTTTACTGGCGTAAACTAAACCTTGATCGGTGATTACTTCCATCAAGCCATCGATATGGGCTGGACGTGCAGATTCCACCACAAACCCCATGCGCTGCATGTGGCTGGTATCAAATTCCTCATCCGCTACCTGTGCGTTCGGCGCGGTTGTGGCTGTTTGCTCAGGCGAGCACGCCAAGGCCAAAAAACTCAAACCAAAAACTGCCAAATACTTCATGAATTATCCTAATTTAACTGCTGTCGAATAGTAACTAAGCACGCGGATGATGGCTTGCGTGTAATTGCTGCAAACGTTCGCGCGCAACATGTGTATAAATCTGTGTGGTTGATAAGTCACTGTGACCCAATAACATTTGTAACACCCGCAAATCGGCACCGTGGTTCAATAGGTGTGTTGCAAACGCATGACGTAATGTATGCGGCGACAAATGGGAACGTATATCTGCACGTTGGGCATAATAACGAATTCGATGCCAAAATGCTTGTCGCGTCAAAGGCCCTCCGCGACGTGTCACAAATACCCAGTCGCTGGGCTGCGCATGCAATTGCAGACGACCGTCTTGAAAATAGCGCTGTAACCAGTCTAAGGCTTCTTCACCTAATGGCACCAAGCGCTCTTTATTGCCTTTACCGACAACACGCACGAGCTCCTGCTGAAAGTGGATTTGATCGACTTGTAAGTTGACTAATTCGGTCACTCGCAATCCGGTTGCATACAATACTTCAAGCATGGCTTTGTCGCGAAGTTGTACCGGATCGTCAATATCGGGAGCGGTCAGTAACGCTTCAACTTCCGCTTCAGACAAACTGTGTGGAATCGATTGTGGTTGTTTCGGGCGAGCCAAGCGTGTGGTCGGGTCACTCGTGCACAATCGCTCAGCTACCGCATACTGATAGAATTTCTTCAGTGCGCTAAGCGCTCGAGAGGTACTACGTGGCGAAAAACCATTTTGCCTGCGCCACAACAAGTAGCGCTCAAGGTCTGTACTTGTTACTTGAAGCAATTGCGACTGTTGATATTCACTGAGAAAACGCTGAAAACTACGTAGATCAGTACGGTACGCTGCACTGGTGTGCTGACTCACGCCCTGCTTTAACCACAACCGGTCAAGAAATCTAGCAATTTCTTCATCGACTTCAAGAGGTATAGCATCCACTGACTTTGCTGGGCTCATTGGTTCACTTCGTTGTTAAATTCCAATGGCATCATCATAAACGGGTTTACAGCGACTCTCAATCTGCTATTATGCCGCCCTCGCGTGGAGGGGTTCCCGAGCGGTCAAAGGGATCAGACTGTAAATCTGACGGCTCAGCCTTCGCAGGTTCGAATCCTGCCCCCTCCACCACTTCTTTTCTACCAAACCAAAATTAGCTTACCCTGCGTGGCATTATCTCGTAATCGCTGAAAGGCTTGCTCAACCTCGCCAACCGGAATTACCTCATCAATATTTGGCGTTATTCTTGCTTGTTCAAATAACGGCCAAACATGAGCATATAACTCGGCCATTATGCGTGCTTTTACTTGCAGCGGCTGGCTTCTTAGGGTGCTACCAATAATACGTTGGCGTTTCATCAGTAATCTACCGGCATCAAGTTGCGCCTCGCGCCCACCCATTAAACCAATAATAATTAAACGACCGTCTTGATTCAGCACTTGTTGATCCCATGCCACGTAATCGCCAGCAACTGGATCTAAAATGATATCGACACCACCCCATGCCTTCACCGCATCCACAAAGCTACCGTTGCGGCGATTCCACACTTTTTCTGCACCAAGTTGTTGTGCTTGAGCAAGTTTTTCGTCACTACCCGCGGTTGCGAAGGTTGGATTACCTCGTTCACGTGCTAGTTGTAACAAGGCTTGGCCAACGCCACTTGCCGCTGCATGGACGAGAATGCGTTCCCCCGGTTGTGCAGCCGCTAAACCGTAGACGTTATACCAAGCCGTGGCAAAAACCTCACAAATACCCGCTGCTTGCGCAAGATCCATTTTTGCCGGAACGGGTAATACTTGTGCTGCGGGTACGGCGACATACTCCGCATAGCCGCCACCGGTTAACAGCGCACACACGCGATCGCCAACTTTAAAGGCTCCCACATTTGTGCCGACAACATGAACCACACCACTCACCTCTAAGCCAAGCACATCAGAGGCCCCTGGTGGCGGCGGGTAATGCCCCGCCAACTGCATTAAATCGGCTCGATTCATACCACTGTAGGCAACTTTAATGAGTATTTCGTCGGCAGCGACTTGTGGCTGTAGTCGGTGTTGCCATTGAACCTTCTGCTGCTCACCGGCAACAATGACTTGCATACTTGCAGACATAAGCTCTCCTTATTGAATGGCACCTCAGTGAAACCGAAACTTAGTTAGGCGGTTAGTTTACCCGATTGATAATCACGCAACGCCTGTTCAATTTCTGCCTGTGAATTCATCACAAAGGGTCCATACTGCGCGATAGGTTCACCAATTGGTTCGCCAGCTAGAATTATCATGCCCACCGAACTGTTAACCGATTTCAACTGCAAGTCATCGGTTTGATTCAAGCGCACTAATTCACCACGTTCAACTTGTTTGTCATTCACGGTCACGGTTCCGGCATAAACATAGGCTAAACGCGTTTGTTGCTGTTGACTTGGAACCGTTAGCTCTGCATCTTGATCGAGCCGAACATCGAGCATCAGAAACCGCTGTTCAGGTTGCTGTATTGGCCCTTCTTGGCCATCTAATTGACCGGCAATGACGCGAACTTCCGCGTTGTCATAATTTACCACCCCAAGCTTAGCTTGCGGATAGTCCGCCCAATCGGCAGCTTCCATTTTGCGCGCAGCCGGCAGGTTAATCCAAAGTTGAAATCCCCACATCAACCCGTCTTCTTGCTTTGGCATTTCGGCGTGGATAATTCCGCGTGCTGCTTTCATCCATTGAGCACCACCAGCCTCAACCACACCGGTATTGCCGTTGGAATCTTTGTGTTCCATGCGACCTGCCAGCATGTAAGTTAAAGTAACAAAACCTCGGTGCGGATGCGGTGGAAATCCTGCGATGTAATCGTTTGGATTATCCGAGCGAAACTCATCCAGCATTAAAAATGGATCTTGGTAACGCAGACTTGGCTGGTTCACAATACGCGTCAATTTCACACCGGCGCCATCTTGAGCTGGCATACCGCGGTGACGACTTAAAATGACATTACTCATAACACCACCTCTTTACGCGTGTGCGACGATAAAAAATCAATCTGAGGACCCACTGGAACAATACCTGTCGGGTTAATCATATGATGACTGCCGTAATAATGTTGCTTGATATGATCCATAACGACCGTTTCGGCAATACCAGGTACTTGATATAACGCTTTCACATAGTTCCAAAGGTTAGGATAGTCGACAATACGACGCTTGTTCGTTTTGAAATGACCCACATAGACGGAATCAAAGCGCACCAATGTGGTAAACAAACGCCAGTCTGCTTCAGTTAACGTCTCACCGACCAAATAGGATTGCGTCGCAAGTCGCTCTTCTAACTTATCAAGCGCCTCAAATAACTCTTCAAATGCTTCTTCGTAGGCAGTTTGCTGGGTAGCAAAGCCGCACTTATAAACACCGTTGTTTACGCGGTCGTAAACGTAGTCATTGATGGTATCAATGTCTTGTTGAAGTTTCTCTGGATAAAAATCTAACGTATTGCCCGTGATATCGTTAAAAGCACTATTAAACATGCGAATAATATCCGCCGATTCATTGCTTACGATGGTTTGTTGTTGTTTATCCCAAAGTACCGGAACGGTAACGCGACCACTGTAATGACTATCAGCCTTTAGATAAAGTTGATACAGAAAGTCTAAGTTATATAGACCATCATTTAGCGGTTGATCTGCAAATTCCCAGCCGTTTTCAAGCATCAACGGATGCACAACAGACACACTAATGTGTGATTCAAGTTCTTTTAATTGACGAAAAATAAGCGTGCGATGCGCCCAAGGACACGCAAAACTTACATACAAATGATAACGACCACTTTGTGCCGGAAATTTTGCGTTGCCGTCAGCTTCAATCCAATTCCGAAACTGCGCCGCACTGCGCTCGAACTTGCCACCGGTACTATCGGTGTCATACCACTTATCTTGCCATTTTCCGTCGACGAGTAATCCCATGACGATCTCCTTAAAGATAATTCGAATGTCTTGGAATAGAGTATAACGGGTAAGTTATCGAATGATTATTGAGAAATTCGCGGCTTTATATTCGAAAAAATCGAATAATCGACACTTAATCAGAAATTAACTGGCTCACAACTTGCGCACTTAACACGTCAGCATGTTGTTTTAATTGATGATGCAATTCAGCAAATCGCGCAACTGTTTGCTCAGCTTGCGGCTCGAGTTGTAATGCGAGTGCTGCCGTCAAATTATCAACCGTCGCCTCTTCTTGCGCGAATTCTGGAACCAATAACGCATCAGCGAGCAAGTTAGGCAAACTGAAAAATCGGGCTTTAAACAGCCGCTTGATCAATTGATACGTTAACCAGTTAAATTTATAGGCAACCACCATTGGTCGCTTAATTAACATGGCTTCCAAAGTAACCGTACCCGATGTAAGTAACAACGCATCGCACGCCGCCATGGTGTCACGAGACTGGCCATCAATCATCGTTAACGGGAGTTCAGGCGCTATCTGTTGCTGGAGTACTTTGAATTGTTCGGCTCGCGCAGCACTGATCATTGGCGTCACAAATTTTAAAGCTGGATTATCTGCATATAATCGCTTAGCAACCTGCAAAAACAATGGCGCCATGCGTGCAATTTCGCCTTTGCGACTGCCAGGTAAAACACCAATCCATTGTGAAACGTTATCAAGCTGAAGGTGCGCACGAGCATCACTCTTCTGCCATTGCATTGGGATAGCATCGGCTAATGGATGCCCAACAAAGGTGGCCGCGAGTTCGTGTTCATCGTAAAAAGCTTTTTCGAATGGTAATAGACACAACACATGATCCACGGCTTGTTTAATGCCATGAATACGACCTTGACGCCATGCCCACACTGAAGGGCTGACATAATGCACGGTTTTGATGCCGGCAGCTTTTAGACGTTTCGCAATAGGTAAATTGAAATCTGGCGCATCTATACCAATAAAAACATCCGGGCGACGCTCTAAAAAGGTATTCACCAGCAAGCGACGGTGGCCAAGCAGTTTAAACAGACTACCCAACACCTCAGCAATTCCCATTACCGCCAAATCTTCCATGGGCACGAGACTTTGTAGGCCTTGCGCTTGCATCAATGGTCCACCAACGCCGATGAATTCAGCATTTGGGTATAATCGGCGGAGCTCGCGCAACATGCCGGCACCGAGTAAGTCACCCGAATGTTCGCCGGCAATCACCGCAATGAGAGGAGCTGTTGAGGTTGTCATGGTACCTTGTCGTTAATGAAATTAACGAATAATGCCACGCTGGCTGTTCTGAACAAAATCAATTAAGGGTGACAGCTCAGTATCAGCATCGAGATCGCGCATTTTTTCCACCGCCTCGCTTATCGTCAAACCTTGGCGGTACAATAATTTAAATGCGCGCTTAATATTCAGAATCTGATTCGGTTGGAAACCGCGACGCTTCAACCCTTCGGCGTTAATTGTGCGCGGCGCCGCATTGTGTCCTTGCGCCATAATATAAGGGGGGATATCTTGTACCACGACTGAATTAACCGCTGTAAATGCATGTGCACCAATGTGACAAAACTGATGCACACCGGTAAACCCACCCAGAATCGCCCAGTCGCCAACATGCACATGTCCAGCCAAGGTGGTGTTATTCGCAAGAATGACGTTATCACCCACCATACAGTCATGAGCAACATGCACATAAGCCATCAACAGATTGTTACTACCGATTTGGGTTAATCCCTGATCTTGCACCGTACCGCGATGAATAGTTACACACTCACGAATGACATTATTATCGCCAATCACCAACCGCGTAGGTTCACCGTTGTACTTTTTATCTTGGCAATCTTCGCCAACCGATGCGAATTGAAAAATTCGGTTATTCTTACCCAACACCGTTGGCCCACGCAACACCACGTGGGGGCCAATGACGCAATTGTCACCAATTTCAACATGTGACCCAACAATCGTGTACGGACCAATTTCAACATTGTTGCCAATGCGTGCTGAGTCATCAATAATCGCGGTTGGATGAATCACTTAGACTTCCCTTCTTGCACAAATGATATCGCAGCTACATGCTAACTCACCGTCAACATCCGCACGACCTTTAAACACCCAGATACCGCGGCGTTCTTTTTCAAACGTTACATGCAAGTTCATGGTATCACCTGGTAACACCTGCCGTTTAAAGCGCGCGTTATCAACACCTGCAAATAAGTATAGGTCATTCGTGCCAGGGCTGCTTTCGGTAATTTTGAAACCAAGCAAACCAGCCGCTTGCGCTAGTGCTTCTAGGATTAATACACCCGGGAAAATCGGGTTTTCGGGAAAATGCCCGGTAAAAATAGGTTCATTAACCGAAACATTCTTAACCGCATGAATGGTTGTTTTATTGTCACAAGCAACCACTTTATCCACGAGCAAAAATGGATAACGGTGCGGTAATAACCGAAGAACTTCTTTAATATCAAATGCGCCATCTGCAGACAAAGCGTCATCCTCGTTTTATCATTAATTAATTATTGTTCGAGTTGTTTTTCAATTTTCTTAACGCGCTGGAACAAGTCGTCTAACTGACGATAACGTGCCCCATTGCGCCGCCACTCCCGTTGTGGGGCAGCAGGAATACCTGAAGCATAGGCGCCAGGTTCAGTAATTTCCTTAATAACCATTGAGAAACCACTGATTTGTACGTCGTCGCAAATTGAAATGTGACCATTAATTGCAGTTGCGCCACCAATTAAGCAACGCTTGCCAATACGGCAGCTTCCCGCTAAAACGGTACAGCCTGCAATCGCTGTGTCTTCATCAATAAACACGTTATGCGCAATTTGGCACTGATTATCAATAATCACGCCATTGCTGATAATCGTATCGTCAAGTGCACCACGGTCAATGGTGGTACTCGCACCGATATCAACACGATCGCCAATGACGACGCGGCCTAGCTGTGGAATTTTAATCCACTTACCAGCTTCATTAGCCCAACCAAAACCATCGGCTCCTATCACGGTGCCAGCATGCACCAAGCAATGCTCACCGATAACACAGTTGTGATAAATCACAACATGTTGCCAAAGTTGCGTGTTTGCACCAATTTGAGTGCCTGGTCCAACATAGCAGCCGACACCAATCGTGACATTGTCGGCTAATACCACGTTTTCAGCAATGACTGCGTTCGCTCCAATCGCCACGTTTTTCCCAATTTTTGCACTGGGATGAATTTGCGCGCTGGCATGAATGCTTTCAGCTGGTTTCGGTGTGGTATCGAGTAACTGCGCAATTTTTGCGAATCCCGCATAAGGATTACGTGTACGCAAGGCCGACATGCCTTTCGGGACATCAACATCGGGAGCCACAATGACCGCACTCGCATGCGAAGTATCAAGTTGGCTACGATATTTTTCATTGGCTAAAAAGGCAATTTGCCCCGGCTGAGCCGAGGCAAGTGTAGCAACACCGGTTATCGTGAGGGCGGCATCGCCCTGCACTTCTGCACCAATTGCGTCAGCAAGCTGCTGCAACGTTAGTGTTTGCATTAACTTAGTTTCCACCAGTCATTTTATTGACAACTTCGTCAGTCAAATCAGCTGAATCTGCCGCATAAATGAGCGCGCTGCTTTGCAGTACCACATCGTAATTTTGCTCGCTGGCAACAGCTTGAGCATTGCGCATGACCTCAGTCATTAACTGATCACGCACTTCATTACCTCGACGATTCATGTCTTCACGAAGGGCTTTAACTTTCAATTGACGCGTGGTGTCAAGCATTTCCATTTCGCGTTCCATTTTTACACGCTCAGCTGGAGACATGATCGATGCATCACGCTGCGCTTTTTCACTTAAAGCACGCATTTGTTCTTCAAGTTTAGATACTTCTTCAATCTGACCTTTGAACTCATCTTGAATTTGTTGTTCAAGATTACGAGCTTGTGGCAAGTTAGACAAAACTTCTTGCATGCTAACAAAACCAATCTTCTGTTGCGCTTCTGCCGCATTGGCAAACAATGCAGATGACAATAAAGCAACTGCGATACTAGATTTAACGATAGCTTTCACTATTAACTCCTTGATACTTATTAGAATGTTGTACCGATATTGAACGTAAACGTCTGCGTACGATCGGTCTCTTCTGATTTAATCGGCCGACCGAATGATAACGTGATTGGTCCCATTGGTGAAATCCATTGTATAGAAATACCAGCCGCTGCGCGATAGTGCGATGGCTCACTGTAATCTTTCAATGGTTCTGAGTTACCAAGCAGCTCAAGTTGGCTATAAGTTGCGTAGTCAAACTCCGTATCCCACACGTTACCTACATCAATATAAAAACTGGTACGAACCGTATTTTTGTTTTCTTCAGATATAAACGGCGTAGGTACAATCAATTCTAACCCACCTACGGCCATTGCATTACCACCAACTGAATATTGGCTTACCGCAACTTGGTCTGCGCCAGGGTACGCAGGAAGTCCGGGTGGAATACCATCATAACCAGGTTGGCCTGGAATCGTTTGCGGATACCGATAAATAGCGCGTGGACCAATGGTGTTTCCTTCAAACCCGCGCAAGTTATCGCGGCCACCTAAGCGGAAGTTCTCATAGAAAGGGAATAAGTATTCGTTTCCGTTCTCATCGGTTCCGTACCCGTTACCATAGCCAATCCGTAACCGCGTCATAAACACAAAACTATGGCTATCAGTAATTGGGAAATATTGGCGATAGTCATAGTTCGTGCGGAAGTAATTCACATCGCTATTTGGCGTGGCCACTTCCACACTTAAACTATTTGACGAGCCGGCCGTAGGGAACATGCCACGATTCAATGTCACTCGGCTAATGCCTGCTGAAAGCTCAAAGATGTCAAATTTCACACCTAAATTCGGGTTTTGCTCATCCAAATAAGGGCGGTAGAAGCGTGAAACTTGCTCATAGCTATCGACGTTACTAATCTGCTCATTTCGGTACGTCGCGCCAAAGTTTAAACTTGTCACTTCATTGATTGGGAAGCCGATTGAGCTACCAATACCGTATTGTTTCTTGTTGTAACGTATATAGTTTTCAAGGTTACCCGCATCAAACTCGCTCACGTAGAGCTGACCAGATAAACTCACGCCATCCTTGGTTAAATATCGGTCGGTATAAGAAACCGAGGCGCTCTTATTATAACGGTTCGTGTTCACATTAATCGCAGCTCGGTTACCCGAGCCTAAGAAGTTTTCTTGTGACAAACCAAGACCAATTTGGAAACCAGAATAGTCGCCGTAACCTAAGGTGAAATTAAAACTTCCTGACGGTTGCTCTTTCACCGTAAAATCAACTTCTACGCGGTCGTCTTCGGTATCCGATTTGCGGGTCGATGTTTCAACTGTTTCAAAATAACCTAAGCGCTCTAAACGAACTTTACTTTGCTCAATCAATTGGTCATTCAGTGGCGCGCCTTCAAGTTGGCGCATTTCTCGACGTAACACTTCGTCAGCGGTAATGTTGTTACCAATAAAATTGATTCTATCGACGTAAATCCGTTGCCCAGGATTAACCGAGAAGGTCAAATCAACTTCGTTGCTCCCTTCTTGCATATCTGGAATAGCACGCACTTCAGGATAGGCATAGCCAAAACGACCGTAATAACGCGAGATAGCATCTTCTAGGAATGTAATTTGCTCAGCATTATACCGAGTACCCGGGTCGATTGACGTAAGTCGCTTTATCACGTCATCATGGCCTTTCAAATCACCAATGACGTTTACTTCGCGAACGTCATATACTTCGCCTTCATTCACGTTAATCGTGATGTATACGCCCTCTCTGTCTGGTGTCATACTGACTTGGACAGATTCAATCTGGAAAGCAAGGTAACCTCGGTTGCGATAGAAACTCTCTAGTTTCTCAAGGTCACCGGACAACTGTTGTTTCTGATAACGGCGTTCGCCAATGAAATTCCACCATGGCAATTTATCTTTCAATTCAAAGTCGGCTAATAACTGTTCATCGGTAAAACTACTATTACCAACAATATTAATCTGTTGAATTTCTGCTGAATCGCCTTCTTCAAATTTCAGTTCTAAACGAACACGATTGCGGGGCAATTCAATCACATTAATTTCAACAGACGCGTTATATTTACCAACGCCGTGGAAAAAATCTTCGAGCCCAGTTTCAATTGACGAGATCATGGTGCGGTCAAGTTGCTCACCGACAACAATACCACTGTCCGTTAAGCTCTCTTCTAACTGCTCGTCTTTAATTTCTTTGTTACCGTCAAATTCAATACTGGCAATTGTTGGGCGTTCAATAACTTCGAAAACTAACGTATTACCGTCGCGTTTAACGACAATATTTTCAAAGTATGCAGCCGAGTTTAACGACCGAATACTCGCGCGGATGCGGCTAGCATCTACTTCGTCACCCACTCGAATTGGTATATAGGTTAGCGCAGCCCCTAGTGCGACTCGCTGCAAACCACGAACACGAATGTCTTCAACGACAAATTTTTCGAAATTTATTTGTGAATTATTTTCTGCACTACTCGCCTCGTAAGCCGGCAGTGACGCCGCTGCAACGAGGGCGCTTAAAAACAGCTGTTTCAACGTCATTCTGTGCTACTTAATTGTTTTATGTTGTACATGTCGTTTCATTGAGACAATCGCAAAATATCATTGCTGATTGCAATCGCCATTAACGCAAAAATTAGAATACCGCCAATACGGTAACAAATCTCTTGAACACGATCTGAAACGGGTTTACCTCTGGCGCCTTCTATGGCCAAAAATGCGAGGTGTCCGCCATCTAATACCGGTAGCGGTACTAAATTGATGATGCCCAAGTTGACACTAATTAATGCTAGAAACCCTAAAAAATAAACGAATCCATAACTGGCTGTCGCTCCAGCTCCCTCCGCTATCGCAACTGGCCCACTCAAATTACTAACAGAAACTGTTCCGGTAACCAGCTTACCAATCATTTTCACGCTAAGAACCATAAGTTCCCATGTGCGCTCAGCGCCTTTCCAGAGGCCTTCCAATACACCGTATTGTTGCGTGAATCGGTACTCTTCAGGATATGGTGCGACGGTCGGCTCTACCCCTAAAAAGCCAATATCTTGCTGATTCACTTCTCGACTACCGAGACGAACCGAAATAACTCGCTGTTCGCCATTACGTTCAATAGTTAAGTCGACCTGTTGTCCCGGCGCTTGTACGATTAAGTCTCTCGTTTGAGGCCAATCAGTAACAGGAGTTCCATTAAATTCAAGAATTTTATCACGCAACTGCAATCCAGCCTGCGCGGCTGGTGAATTTTCCGCAACATAACTCAGTTCAAGAGATACCTCGGGCTGATAGGGTTGCATACCTATTGCTAAAAACGTCGGTTGCTGACTGTCATCCAATCGCCATTGCGAAATATCCAAGGTGTAATCGCGCAAGCGATTATTTTCGTCACGCGTTTGCAGTAAAACTTGGTTATTGCCAAGTGCAGCAGCAAGGTTCAGGTTTACTTGTTGCCAATCAGCGGTGCGCTTATTATCCACAGAAACAATTTCTGCTGGCGTTACAATGCCTGCCGCATCGGCAATTGAGTTCGGTGTCGTGGTGCCAATCACTGGTTTAACCGACGGCACACCAATCAAGAACATAAGCCACAGCACAGCTATCGCGAGAATAAAATTAGCAAGTGGTCCGGCGGCAATCACGGCAGCACGCTGCGCCACAGATTTTGAGTTAAAACTTAAGTGCCGTTGTTCAACAGGCACATCATCTACGCGCTCATCAAGCATGCGCACATAACCACCAAGTGGAATCATACCAACTTGATAGACCGTGCCATCGGCTGCTTGGCGTTGCCAAATGGGCTTTCCAAAACCGACCGAGAAGGTAAGGACTTTAACGCCACAACGACGCGCCACCCAAAAATGACCAAACTCATGAAAGGTCACCAAAATTCCAAGGGTAATGACGAACGCACCAAGCGACCAAATAATACTACCCATTACGAAACTTGCTCCACTTGCTGTCGTGCTACTGCACGCGCTTCTTTATCGAGTTCAATTAGCGCTTCAACCGATGTTAATTCAACGGTGTTTAATTGCTGTAACACCCTATCACAAATATCACCAATTGCGGTGAATGGAATGCGTTCTTGTAAAAATGCCGCCACCGCAATTTCATTCGCAGCATTGAGACTAGTGGTTGCCCACTGCCCTTCCCAGCACGCATCGATTGCTAATTGCAAACACGGATAGCGTGCCGCGTCAGCGGACATGAAGGTCAGTTCACTCAGTTGTAGAAAATCAAGCGCCTGAACACCGCTCTCAATACGCTCGGGATAACCGAGGCCATAAGCGATTGGCGTGCGCATGTCCGGTTGTCCCAATTGCGCAATTACTGAACCATCGATATAACTAACCATGGAATGGATCACGCTTTGCGGGTGCACCAATACTTGTATCTGGTCTTTTTTGCAGTTAAACAACCAACGCGCCTCAATATACTCAAGGCCTTTGTTCAACATCGTCGCCGAATCGACCGAGATTTTCTGGCCCATCGACCAGTTTGGGTGGTTACACGCTGCCGCAGGTGTTTGTTCCGCAAGTTTGGCTATTGGTAGCTCACGAAAAGGGCCGCCAGAGCCTGTCAGTAAAATTTGGTGAATACCGGCAGTCGCCAAATCAGCGTGTCCAAGCGGCTGTTGCACTTCAGGAGGCAAACACTGATAGATCGCATTGTGCTCGCTATCGATAGGTAATAACTCTGCACCGTATTTGGCCACCGCATCCATAAATAACTGACCAGACATCACTAACGCTTCTTTATTAGCTAATAAGACGCGTTTACCTGCTTTCACTGCAGCCATCGTTGGTAGCAAACCAGCCGCTCCCACAATCGCCGCCATTACGGTAGTGACTTGAGAATCAGCAGCTACCGCAATAACAGCTTCAGCGCCCGCTAAAACCTCACAATCGCAATCACTTAGTTCTTGTTGTAAACGTTGCGCCGCTTGCTTGTCTGCCATCACCGCAAAACGTGGTTTAAAGCGTCGACATATATCAGCCATGTCGGCCACGTTGCCATTGGCGGTAACCGCAAATAGCTCAAATTGCTCAGGGTGATTGGCCATTACCGCCAAGGTATTTTGGCCAATTGAACCGGTTGCTCCAAGAATGGTAACGCGTTGCTTCATATCAGGTTAAAAACCACAGGTAGGAGAGCGTAAATATCGGTAAAGCGGCAGTTAAACTATCGATACGGTCAAGTATACCACCGTGACCAGGTAATAATGAGCCACTGTCTTTGACGCCAGCACAACGCTTGAACATACTCTCGTTCAAGTCGCCAAATACCGACGCCACCACTGTCACTAAACCGGTAATGTAGTAGCCACTAAATTGCTCGGCAGGTATTTTTAGCCAGTGAGCCAATACCATCATGACCACAAACGCCAAAGTAATACCACCACACAAGCCTTCCATCGTTTTACCTGGGCTTACCGAGGGCATCAGCTTGTTGCGACCATATTTTACACCAGCAAAGTATGCTCCGACGTCTGCAGCCCAAACTAATAGCAATACAAACAGTACGGCGAAACCACCAAATAACGGCTGCTCCTCATAATTTAAAGAGCGAACAGCAACTAAGCCAGCCCAAGCAGGAATAAGAGTCAACAATCCAAAAACGCCAACAATCGAACGCGTGCGAGACCACACTCTTCTGCTTCGCGGGTAATTAATTACCAGTGCTGTGGCGACCAACCACCATACGCAACCAATAATAATCAACGTATAAATGATCGGATCAAGCGCGCCATCCAACCAAACTTTGTCCAGCGGCACTAACCACATCAACAATCCGAGAAGAGCAGCAACAAACACAGTGTAAGCTATACGTGCACTCGTACGAGTTACATTCATAAGCGGTGCCCATTCCCAGGCGCCGGCAGTCATTAGCCCGATAACGGCAATAGCAAACCATAACAATGGCAGCCCAAACACCGCATATAAAGCTAATGGGATTAAAATAAGTGCAGTTAATAAACGTTGTTTCAGCAAACTAATCCCCGGTTGTTACGTCGGTATCTAAAATGGCTTGTTGCAGTTGCTCACTGGTGAGTCCGAAACGTCTTTCGCGACAGCTAAAATCTGCAATGGCAGCTGCAAATTCTCGGTCATCAAAATCTGGCCATAATACCTTACTAAAGTAAAACTCTGCATAGGCTAATTGCCATAACAGAAAATTGCTAATTCGGTGTTCGCCACCTGTTCTTATTAATAAATCTGGCACAGGCTGATCGGCTAATTCAAGCTGCTTCGCTAGTTGCTCTTCAGTCACTTGCTGCGGCGTTAGCTGCCCAGCTGCAACCTGCTCGGCTAATTTACGCGCCGCTTGGGTGATATCCCAATGGCCACCATAATTCGCCGCGATATTCAGGTTTAGCGCGGTATTGCTGGCGGTCAGCGCTTCCGCTTCCTGCATCTGCTTTTGTAAGCGTTCACCAAATGCTGACTTATCACCAATGATTCGCAAACGTACATTGTATTTGTGTAGCTTTTTCACTTCACGTTTCAATACGGTCATGAATAATTCCATCAGTACTGAAACTTCTTGTTCTGGTCGCTTCCAGTTTTCACTACTAAACGCAAACAAGGTTAACGATTCGATACCCTTTTTACGAGCAAATTCAACCGCTGCGCGAACCGCTTCTGCACCCGCTTTATGACCAGCTGTGCGGCGCTTGCCACGCATTTGCGCCCAACGCCCGTTGCCATCCATGATGATTGCCACGTGGCGTGGAATTTTTATTGTCGAGACTTCCGTTGTTGTCATAGGTGATGCCATACAAGAAAAAACGCCGTGCGAGTATACCTGACACGGCGCTGTCCACCAACGTGGAATACGAGTAACTGCTTAAACTTCCATCAAGTCTTTTTCTTTTTCTGCCAGCAGCTCATCAATTTTTGCGATGTAGGTATCGGTCAGCTTTTGAATTTCATCGGTCGCTTTACGTTCTTCATCTTCTGTAATTTCTTTTTCTTTCAATAATTCTTTCAGATCAGTATTCGCATCGCGACGGATATTACGAACCGCAACGCGGCCCTGCTCTGCTTCCGCGCGCACTACTTTTACCAAGTCACGACGACGCTCTTCAGTCAGCGGTGGTAATGGCACACGAATCACGGTGCCAGCAGCCGCTGGGTTCAATCCGAGATCCGAGGTCATAATCGCCTTTTCAACCGCACCGCTTGATGATTTATCAAATACGGTAATAGCCAATGTACGCGAATCTTCAACGGTGATATTCGCTAATTGCTTCAACGGGGTATCCGCACCGTAATAAGGCACCATAATGCCATCCAAAATGCTTGGATGTGCGCGACCAGTGCGCACTTTTGAAATTTGTGAGCGCAGCGCTTCAACGCTTTTTTCCATACGCTGCTTAGCGTCTTGTTTAATTTCGTTTATCACGTTTTTATCCTTTCAATTCTTAATGCACAAACAAGTTGGTTTATGCTTGCTCAATCACGCTTTCACTGGCTATTAGTGTACCTTCTTCTTCGCCCATAATCACGGCTCTTAACGCACCCGGTTTATTCATGTTGAACACACGGATAGGTAGGTTATGGTCGCGAGCAAGCGTAAATGCCGCCAAGTCCATCACTTTAAGTTGCTGTTGTAACACATCATTATAGCTAATTTGACGGAATAATTTAGCATTAGGATCTTTCACCGGGTCGGCAGAAAACACGCCGTCGACTTTCGTCCCTTTAAGCACTAAATCAGCTTCAATTTCGATGCCTCGGAGGCAAGCGGCTGAATCAGTGGTAAAAAATGGATTACCAGTACCGGCGGAGAAAATCACCACACGGCCGGATTTTAATAAACTGATTGCGTCAGCCCAATTATAGCTGTCACACACGCCATTTAACTCAATGGCTGACATCAAACGTGCATTGACGAAGGCACGATGCAGTGCATCACGCATGGCTAAACCATTCATCACCGTGGCCAACATGCCCATATGGTCGCCAACGACGCGATTCATACCCGCTTTCGCTAAACCTTCACCACGAAATAGGTTACCGCCACCTATCACCAAACCAACTTGAACGCCCAGTTCAACCAACTCTTTTATTTCCTGAGCCATGCGGTCTAAAACTTTTGCATCAATGCCAAATGGTTCATCGCCCATCAACGCCTCGCCGCTTAGTTTCAAAAGTACACGGCGGTATGCAGGTTTGCTACTTGGTGTCATCAGTTCGCTCCATGTTCAGGTTTTAAGGGGGTTCACCCTAAAAAAAACCGCATCCTGCCGAGCAGGATGCGGTTTCTATTATCGACTGTCTGTCGTCGGCAGCGTCATTGGCATTAAGCCTTTTTCGCAGCTGCCATTTGCGCTTGAACTTCAGCAGCGAAGTCTTCAGCTTTCTTCTCAATACCTTCGCCCACTTCAAAGCGAACAAAAGTAAGAACGTCAGCGCTTTTCTGCTTCAGTAAGTCTGCAACAGTGATTGATGGGTCTTTCACGAAAGCTTGACCAGTTAAGCTGATCTCGCCAGTGAATTTACGCATACGGCCTTCAACCATTTTCTCAGCGATGTCTTGTGGCTTACCACTTTGCATTGCGATATCTAGTTGAATTGCACGCTCTTTCTCAACCACTTCAGCTGATACGTCTTCTGGCTTCACAAACTGTGGCGCGCTAGCTGCAACGTGCATTGCTAAATCTTTAGCTAAGTCAGAATCACCACCAGTGATTGCAACTAATACACCAATACGACCGCCGTGAACATAAGCTTCAACCAAGTCACCACCTTCAATAGTGATAACGCGGCGAACGTTCATGTTCTCACCGATTTTCGCAACTAATGCTTCACGAACTTCTTCAACAGTACCATCACCGATGTTGGTCGCTTTAAGCTTCTCAACGTCAGTTTCTTTGTTGGCGAATGCCGCTTCGATAACTTTCTCACCGAATGATAAGAAGTTGTCATCACGTGCAACGAAGTCAGTTTCACAGTTCAATTCAACCAAAGTACCTACGTTACCTTCAGTCTTAGTCAGGATTACACCTTCAGCAGCTACGCGACCAGCTTTCTTAGCTGCTTTCGCTTGACCACTTTTACGCATATTCTCGATCGCCGCGTCGATATCGCCGCCGGTCTCTTCTAATGCCTTTTTGCAATCCATCATGCCAGCGCCAGTGCGCTCGCGCAGTTCTTTAACCAGAGCTGCTGTAATAGCCATGTATTTGTCCTCTAATCAGATGACTTTATTCAGTTTCTTCAGCTTCAACGAAATCGTCAGCTTTACCTTCAACAACTGCGCCGCGCGCGTCGTTGATAGCTGCCGCTGCTGCATTCAAGTACAGTTGTACTGCACGAATCGCATCGTCGTTACCAGGAATTACGTAATCAACGCCATCAGGGTTTGAGTTAGTATCAACAACCGAGATAACTGGAATACCCAAGTTATTCGCTTCTTTAATTGCAATGTGCTCGTGATCAGCATCAATTACAAACAATACATCTGGCAAGCCAGCCATATCTTTGATACCACCAAGGCTCTTCTCAAGCTTTTCCATTTCGCGGGTATTAACCAACGCTTCTTTCTTGGTTAGCTTTTCGAAAGTGCCGTCTTGGCTCATGGTTTCGAGTTCTTTCAAGCGCTTGATTGATTGACGGACAGTTTTCCAGTTCGTCAACATACCACCCAACCAGCGATGATTTACATAAAACTGCTTACAGTTGATTGCAGCTTCTTGTACTGAGTCTGATGCCGCACGCTTAGTACCAACAAACAAAATTTTACCTTTGTTTGAAGCAACGTGTTGCAAGAAGTTCAACGCATCGTTGAACATCGGAACAGTTTTCTCAAGGTTGATGATATGAATCTTGTTACGCGCGCCAAAAATGAACGGCTTCATTTTTGGGTTCCAGAAACGGGTTTGGTGACCGAAGTGTACACCAGCTTTCAGCATGTCACGCATTGACACGTTTGCCATGATAATTTTCCTTTTAAAGGGGTTATGCCTCCATACATCCCATAGTTCGACCCGCAACGTTCAATCGTGTTTTGGGCACCCCGAGCTATGTGTCGATGTATGTGTGTGTTTAAGTTAGTTTTCATGCAATCAGAAATTGCGGGCGCTTTATACCATAAACCAGCGGTATAAATCAAGTTTTCTATGCCTATCGCCATGCTTCACGATGCTGTGGTTTGCTGGTAAACTACGCACAATTTTATTGTCTTAAGCAGGAACTTGTAGAGCCTCATGAGTATTAGTATTAAAACGCCAGAAGAAATCGAGAAAATGCGTGCCGCCGGCAAGCTTGCTGCCGATGTTTTAGAAATGATCGGCCCGTATATAAAAGCTGGCGTAACCACCGCAGAAATCGACAAAATCTGTCACGATTACATTGTTGACCATGGCGCTGTTCCTGCTCCCTTAAACTATCACGGTTTTCCGAAATCGGTCTGCACCTCATTAAATCATGTGGTTTGTCACGGTATCCCAAATGAAAAGGCGCTCAAAGAAGGCGACATCATGAATTTAGATGTCACCGTGAAATTAGATGGCTACCACGGCGATACCTCGAAGATGTTTGTCGTTGGCAAACCAAGCATCCTCGCTGAACGCTTGATACGTGTTACCCAAGAGTGTTTGTACATGGCAATCAAAATGGTCAAGCCAGGTATGCGCACAGGCGATTTTGCGGCGGTTATTCAAAAGCATGCGGAACAACATGGCTATTCGGTTGTTCGCGAATATTGCGGACACGGCATTGGCGCAATATTCCATGAAGAGCCACAAATTTTGCACTACGGTACAGCCGGCACGGGCGATCTGCTGCAACCGGGTATGTGTTTTACCATCGAACCGATGATCAACGCCGGTAAACGCCACACCAAACTAATGCGCGATGGTTGGACAGTATTAACCAAAGATCGCAGCTTGAGCGCCCAATGGGAGCATACATTATTAGTTACCGAAGATGGTGTTGAAGTGCTAACTCTGCGTAGCGATGAAGACCTGCCGCGCGTTATTCGACATACGAGTTAATGCATCATGCTTAGCGCCCCTCCCCGTTGGCCCAACCCGGTCACTTTGAGTACGGGGCGCGAATGCCTCGAGGCTTACCACACTTGGCTGGCTGATGCCTTTGTCACCGCGGATATCGATTTTCTTCTCGCCCACCGCAGTGAATTTATCGACACATTACTGCAGCAGTTATGGCAACAATTTCACCTCGATCAAAGCCACCTTAGCCTGATTGCTGTCGGTGGCTACGGTCGTGGTGCGCTGCATCCGCAATCGGACATTGATTTACTGTTTCTTCATGCCGAACCACTATCATCGGCAGAACAAGAGAACATTCAGCATATCATCCAGTTTTTGTGGGATCTGCGTCTTGATGTTGGGCACAGCGTCCGAACTCCAGCCCAGTGTATTGAGCAAGCGGCAGATGATGTCACCGTCGCAACCAGCTTGTTAGAACAGCGCTTACTATGCGGCAACAAACCCCTAGCAGAGCAATTCTTATGGCAAGTTCAACGTGAATTTCCGTGGTCGAGCCGTGCTTACTATCAAGCCAAATATGCCGAGCAACAAGAGCGTCATCAACGCTATCACGGCACCGCCTACAACCTTGAGCCCAACGTCAAAAGTACCCCCGGTGGTTTACGTGACATTCAAACCATCAGTTGGATCGCCAAACGTCATTTTCACACACAAAATGACGAGACCTTAGTTCAGCATGGCTACATCACCGCCGAAGAGCTTCTGGAGCTCAGAGAATATCAACAGTTGCTCGGGCGCATCCGCTTTGCTCTGCATTTAGAAGCCGAAAAAAAAGAAGACCGATTACTGTTTGATTACCAACCGGGAGTTGCCGCACGGTTGGGTTATGGTCAGCCGGGCAAACATGCAGTAGAAGCCTTAATGAAAGATTACTTTAACGCGGTAGTTGGTGTCACTGAACTCAACGACATGCTGCTGCAGTTTTTCGAACAAAGTATCTTGACCAGTAAGCACGTTGAACCGGTGCAACTTGACGACAATTTTGATGCCTACGGCCCCTTGATTGCCGCTCGACATGAAAACGTTTTTGCTGAGCCTCGTAATTTACTTCAGTGCATGTTGTTGGTGGCAAAACATCCTCAAATAAAGCAGTTACAAGCACAAACACTTCGGTTATTACGCAACGCTCGTCGGCAATTGCGTCAGCCTTTAAACAGTGACGCGGAATGTCGCCAACTGTTTATGCAACTGTTGCGTCACCCCAACGGCTGCGGCGACGCATTTCGACTGATGCACAAACATCAATTAATGGCTAACTATTTACCGCAATGGCAGCAAATTGTTGGACAAATGCAGTTTGACCTTTTTCATGCGTATACAGTTGACGAACACACATTTCGACTCGTGCGAAACTTATACCGTTACAGTGATTCGGAGTATGCAGAGGAGTTTCCGCTGTGTGCCGAGATTGTGAAAAACATGGATAAGCCCGAGCTTTTATACCTTGCGGGTATATTTCATGACATTGCCAAAGGTCGCGGCGGCGATCACTCCGAACTCGGCGAAATTGACGCCTTAAACTTTGCTCGCCTGCATGAGTTAAAACCTGACGATGGCAAACTGATCGCTTGGTTGGTACGCCATCACTTAGTGATGTCGGTTACCGCGCAAAAACGTGATATTCATGATCCTGAAGTGGTACGACAATTTGCAGAACAAGTTGGCAACCGTCGCTATTTAGATTACTTGTATTGCTTAACTGTTGCCGACATTCGCGCCACCAATAGCAGCTTGTGGAATAACTGGAAAGCGACACTTTTAGAGAATTTGTACCAATCAACCGCACAATTTCTTGCGCAAAGTAAACCGTCACCGGCTGGCGAAATGCGCCAGCGGATACATCAGCATCAGGCACACGCCATGGGGCTACTGCTCAGCCTCGGCTTTGCCGCAAAAGCAGTCAATGAATTATGGAGTCGGTTTACTGCGGACTATTTTCTACGGCATCAACCCGAGCAAATTGCCTGGCACTCACAGTATATTCTGCAGCTCGAGTCGGATGAACAGTTACCGCTGATTCTCGTTGGTGATGAAAACAATCAAGGCACGACCGAATTATTTGTTTATCATCTTGAACACGAAAACTTATTTGCTGCAGTGGCAGCAGTCTTAGATAGTCAGGCACTTAGCATTCACGATGCGCAGATTTTGGCGACTCGCGATGGCTATGTCATGGATACCTTTGTCGTACTTCAAGACGACGGTGAGCCGCTCACAGACATCCGTCGCATAGAATCCCTTAAACAACAGCTTCACGACGTATTGCGACAACGACAATCAGCGCCAAGCGCGCAACGACGTTTACCACGACGACTGCGTAGTTTTAATGTTGCCACCAAAGTTGAATTTGTTAGTGAGCGGAATCCTCGTCGTACCGCATTTGAACTAACCGCGCTTGACCGGCCCGGATTAGTAGCCCGCGTCGCAAAAGTACTACAGGCATTGGATTTAAACATACTTACCGCTAAAATCACCACGGTTGGCGAGCAGGCGGAAGATTTATTTATCGTGACCACCCGTCGTAATGAAGCCTTAAGTAACGAACAGAAACAGCTATTGCGTGAGCAAATCATTGCTGCACTCGATCATTAATAAGCGCCGTTTCAGGCGTATTATCAAGTAGTTATAGGATATTTCATGAGCACACTACAAGAACGAATTGAAGCCGCATTTGAGCAACGAGCGGATATTTCACCAAGCCGAGTCCCCGCTGATCTGCAACGCGACTTAACTGAGGTCATTCAGAAAATCGATCAAGGTGAATATCGCGTCGCAGAAAAAGTCGACGGCCAATGGGTCGTCAACGAGTGGTTAAAAAAGGCCGTGCTATTATCGTTTCGCACACAAGATAATCACCTGATGAATGGTGGCGAAACCCGCTTCTTCGATAAAGTTGATAGTAAATTCATTGGCTATGATGATGCCCGTTTTCGTGCTGAAGGCATGCGTGTTGTACCACCAGCAATGGTGCGTAAAGGCGCATTCATCGGTCGTAATGTGGTACTAATGCCGTCTTACGTCAATATTGGTGCTTTTGTCGATGAAGGAACCATGGTTGATACCTGGGCAACGGTTGGTTCCTGTGCGCAAATCGGTAAAAACGTGCACCTCTCAGGTGGCGTTGGCATTGGCGGTGTTTTAGAACCTCTGCAAGCAGCACCAACAATTATCGAAGACAATTGCTTTATTGGTGCGCGCTCGGAGATTGTTGAAGGCGTGATCGTTGAGGAAGGTGCGGTCATCTCTATGGGTGTTTACATTGGTCAAAGCACACGTATTTATGATCGTGAAACTGGCGAAATTCATTACGGTCGCGTGCCTGCCGGAGCCGTTGTCGTGCCGGGTAACTTACCTTCAAAAGATGGCTCGTACAGTTTGTATGCGGCCATTATTGTGAAGAAAGTTGACGCAAAAACACGCGCAAAAGTCGGCATTAACGAACTTCTGCGTGCAGCTGATTAATTCGAATCAACAAACGGCAGTAACAAATCTTCTGGCAACGGCAGTTCAATACGAACTGCCGTTTTTGTATATGGGTGTTCAAACGCTAATTCGGTTGCCGCCAGCATCAAACGATGCAGGTTAAAATGCTCTCGAAAAAATCGGTTATGGCGACCGTCGCCATGATGGCTGTCACCGATAATGGGATGCCGCAAATGCGCCATATGACGGCGTAATTGATGTTTTCGACCTGTCTTAGGTTTGAGCTCCATTAGTGAGTAACGTGATGTCGCGTGACGCTTCCCAACAGCGAACGGTAACTCAATTTGCTTGAGGCAACGATACTCAGTCACTGCTTCTTGTGCCTCTTTATTCGGGTCGGCCTGAGCATCAGCAATTTTATCCAATTCTTCTTTCAACGGATAATCGAGTATGCCATCGCTTAAATAACCGCGAACCACGGCGTGGTAGGTTTTCTGTACCTGACGATTAGCAAATAACTCGGTGGTTAAGCGTGCGGTATCGGCATCTTTAGCGAACAGCAAAATACCAGAGGTTGGTCGATCAAGACGGTGAACCGGATAAACGCGTTGGCCAATTTGGTCGCGTACCTTTTGCAGTGCGAACTCCGTCGCCTCACGCGCAATCCAACTGCGATGGACTAATAAACCACTCGGTTTATCAATCGCAACGAAGTAGTCGTCATGGAAAAGTATTGTCAATTCCGAGTTCGAAGCAGAGTTTGAATTAGACATCTTCAGCTAACGGGTCCGCCCCACTCAGCAGAATATCGAATTCTCGCAAACTTGAAATTAGCCCTTCATGGTGCTCAAGCTCTTCACGATAGACATGGGTGGCCATTGGACTAACGGCAATATTTTGCGGTAGTGGATGTTCGCCATCAAGCATAGCCCACATACGCGGCAACATAATAAACTGTAGCCACTGGTGAAAATCTAGCGTATCCATTGCAAACGGTTCTGTACTTTCCAGCGCTTGCGCCGAAGGATAATGCGTTTGCCACAAGCCCAAACAGTTGAGTTCGGCTTCAATTCGTTCTAATAAACGCGCTGCGCGTTGTCGTTGGTCCATGACTACCTCCACGACTTATTTTAGTTATAATGGCCGACATCTTTAAGCAAAATGACAAATGTTGCAAGTTTCATGACCATGACAAACCTAGCTGAGTTACTCAGCGAAAGCCAGAGCGATTATCTCGTTTACGATTTAGGCCGCCGCGTTCAGGCTATAGATGCCGACACGTTCAACGCAATTTGCGCGCAACAACGCCCTTACCCTTACCCGCTGCAAGACCACGCTTGGTTTGCGGTGGTGTTTTGGCCGAAACAACAAGCTGACCAGCCGGAACCGTTTTTGTGGTTCCTAAAAATGCCGCTCGACGAACGCGGTTTGCTCAACCACGCGGCACAGCAAGAGTTTATGGCGCATGTCATCGCATTGCTCGGCCAGCAAATTACTGGGGCTCTCAATGACGAGCAAGAGCAACAGTTACAACAGTCAGCATATTTGTTCACGCCATCTGAAGCCAAACGAGCGGCAATACACGCACAACTTACCGCCAATTGGCAACGCCCACCTTCACGCTATTTTCGTGCGGCGCTCGAAGAACTGCATTCGCCAACTCCTGAAGGTTGGCAACAGTTAGGTCTACAGGGCATCCACGATGTGGTTGTTCGCTTACATGCTCACCCAGAAGTTACAAAAGCGCTGGCATTGCAATTTGAAAGCTATCCGGAAGCACTCCAAAATGCCTTAGCTGAGGCACTCGAACATACGCAACCGCCGCAAGAGTTAAGTGACAAGTTGCTGTCTTTGATAAATGCACCACGGCAACAATTGCGGCTCAATGCGTTGCGAGCGCTCGCTGGTTGCGCCAATGAGCCACAGTTACACGAGTTGTTAGCCCTGCGTATGCCGGTGGCAACCGCAGATGAGTTGGTTATTATTGTCGCACGGCTCTGGCCGGCTTTATGTGGTCACGGTGAATTGATGGAGCCATTTCTTGTCCGGGTCGCTCAACTTAACAATGCGGCTCTGTTTGCTGGTATTGTGCGCGACCTTTTGCGGTTACCCGAGACCCGAATATTTGCTTTGGGGTTAGTGCAACGCAATGATTTACCTGTGGCGCTTTATCAGGCGTGGCAACAATTCATTGGAGCTAAGTTATGATTTTGGCTGATGCCATATTATTGCTTGTAGTTGGCTTTGTCGTTTTATTATTTTGGCAAGGGCGACGCCAGGCCGAGCACGCACGACGCTATGTTGAGCAGTATTGCAAACAACATCAATTGCAGTTTTTAGATATTGCCTGGCAAAGTGGGCGCCCGGCTAAACGAGCTCGTCACATTGGCTGGCTAAGCATCTATGAATTTGGTTTTAGCAGTGATGGCGAGAGTCGATACGTCGGGCGAGCAACCTTACTGAATTTGCGTTTAGTTAATGTTGAGGTGCCGCCCCATCGAGTGCCAAGTATTTAATTAGATGGGCGAGAGTTCTTTGGTCCGGTTTTAATTCCAATCAGGCTTAGTAAAAACTGACCATACATCACCCAGTCTCCCAATAACGAATAAGCCGGATACTTGAAAGTCGCCGGCTTGTTATGTTCAAAACCGAAGTGCCCAAGCCAAGCAAAACCATACCCCACCAATGGAATGGCTAATAACCAGAGCCATTGCTGTGTAAATACTGCATATGCAAGCACCACCAGTACCAAGGTACTACCGATATAATGCATTGCCCGACAACGCGGGTCAGCATGCTCCGCCAAGTAATACGGATAGAATTCAGAGAAACTCTTAAATTGCACGATTCACCTCTTGTGCTTGCCCACGAGACTGAAACAATAATTTGCCACGAATGTCGCCAACGTCAAGCTCTTGAACCAACTCATAGCCATTTTGTTCAAATAGCTTCAGGTGCTGTGGTTGAGTAACATAAACCGCTAGACCGCGTGACTGAGGTTCTTCATCCAAGGCCGCTTGCGCGGCGCGCACTAATAGATCGCCCCAACCTTGCTGCTGATATCGCGGACTTACCGCAATGAATGCCAGCATATGGTAATCATCACCACCAATAATCTCCTGAATTAAACGTTCTTTTTCAAGCAGTTGCATGGTGCTAACGTAGCCTGCAGTTAATAACATTTTCAGGCGCCAGTGCCAGTATTTTCCTGGACCGAAACTCTTACCAGGCTGGTTCAAACAAACCACCCCAATTAATGATTCACCATCAAAAACACCCAGCATTGGTTGTTGTGCTTCCCAAAACGCCATCAATTCTTCACGTATCGCCGCTCGCAGACGTTTTTCATAATCCGGCTTATCCGCCTGAAAAATCGACATCAGTAAGGCATCATCATGATAGGCTTGATACAGCAACGAAGCTGCCATTTTTAAATCTTCAGCAACTAAATAAGTTAATTGCCCTTCACGTAATTGAGCGGGATTTATTGTTGTCATTATAGGCTCTTTCCTTCGTACTCGGTTTGGTGAGCGCTACTACACCGATACCACCTCAACGCTCGGATACATTACAATTACAAACAACTCACACTCAAATTACTTGATCCAGATCAATTTGGCTATACCCTACGCCTCTTCATCGCTGACAATTCTTGGTTTAATTTTTTCAATAAAAGCCGCCAATGATGGCGCCAATATTTCATGTTGTGGCTGTCCTACGAATTCTAAACCTACTTGGCCTGATTCGTTATCAACGGTTATTAACAAGTCATCGGATTCTTCGGCCAAGCCAATAAACAAGGTAATCGGTTGACGTAAACGACGCTTCATTAACACATGCCCCGCTAAATTGGCTTGTAATCGCTCGCCGTCTTCGCGACAGTGGTTTTGTAATAAAATTAAAGGATGATTGTCGTACTCGACATTGAGATCTGCTGCAAACCAACGTCCGTAAAAAATAGCAATGTCCGGATGAAATGGTTGTTCAAGCGCATTAGCAAGATCATCAAATTGCAACGGTTCCTGTTGTAAAATAGGTTGCCATTGAACTTGCCCATTCGCTTCTGTCTCGTCAGCGTGGTGTTGACAATAAATGGGGGCTTGCCAATCGTCATGCGCCTCTGTTAGTAACGGTGTATTCGCTTCGGCGTAGGCGGCGCGATAACGGTGAATAAATTGATCAAATACGGAATCAAGTGACATGAATCAACCCTATGGTTTTTCTGGTAAGTCAATGATAGCGGCGCTACAATGGCCGACTGCATTAAAAATAGTAGTGTAACAGGTAATTAAAATCGATGAAGCAAGAGCTTGCCCATTTAAATTTGGGACAACCCACACAATATCCAACGCATTATGACGCCTCGCTGTTGCAGGCGGTACCACGCCAGCTTAACCGAACGCCTATTGGCCTCGAAGAAGGTGCTAGTTTACCTTTTCATGGGGACGATATCTGGCACGGTTACGAACTATCGTGGTTGAATAGTCTTGGTGTGCCGCAAGTGGCGATAGCAGAGTTTCGGGTACCTTGTACAAGTAGCAACCTCATCGAGTCAAAGTCATTCAAACTTTACCTTAATAGTTTTAATGAAAGCCGTTGGAATAGTTGGGCTGAAGTGCAAGAACAACTTGCTATCGATTTATCCAACTGTGCAGGCACCTCTGTTGCAGTGCGTCTTGATACCCTACAACAAGCCCAAAGAATGGCTTTTGGCGATTTGCCGGGGCATTGTATTGATGAGCAATCTATCGAAATAGATTGTTACGACTATAATCCTGAGCTGTTGCAGTTGAGCTCGAATAACACGGTGTCTGAGACACTTCACAGTCACCTGTTAAAATCAAACTGTCTCATTACAAATCAGCCAGACTGGGGGTCCGTATTGATACGCTACCACGGTCCGGCAATTGACCATGCAGCCCTTCTTCGCTACATCATCTCATTTCGACATCACAATGAGTTCCATGAGCAATGCGTTGAACGGCTTTATATGGATATAAAATCGCGACTCAAACCATCACAGTTAACTGTTTACGCGCGTTATACACGCCGCGGTGGCTTGGATATAAATCCATTTCGTTCTGATTTCGAGCCAACACCTCAGTCTGTGCGGTTAAGTCGCCAATAATAATGAACAAGGAAATAATATGAGATTTAAAATTTCTCCTCGCGGTAGCATGAGCCTGCTGTCGCAACTGGAAATTAACCGATTACAACAAAGTAGCGATGAGCAACTCTACCGCTTATTCCGTAACTGTTGCTTGGCGGTTTTAAATGCCGGTAGTAATACCGATAGCAGTGAAGAGATATTCGAAAAATATAAAGATTTTGACGTTAATGTCATCAAGTGCGAGCGCGGCGTACAACTTGAGTTGGTCAATCCGCCGGCTGAAGCCTTTGTGGATGGCAAACTGATTGCCGGTATGCAAGAGCTAGTTGAAGCGGTATTGCGCGATATCTTGTTTACTGGTGAACGTTATAACGCACAAACACTCGACTCGGCCGATACCCATACCCTTACGCACGTCGTATTCGATATTTTGCGTAATGCGCAAGTGGTGCAACCCAATCTTGAACCCAATGTGATTGTCTGTTGGGGAGGCCACTCAATTAATGAAGTTGAGTATAAGTACACCAAAGAAGTTGGATACCAACTTGGTCTGCGTAGCTTGAATATTTGTACCGGCTGTGGCCCTGGCGCCATGAAAGGTCCTATGAAAGGCGCTACTATTGGCCATGCCAAACAACGTATTGTGGACGGACGTTACTTAGGTTTTACTGAACCAGGAATTATTGCGGCAGAACCACCTAACCCAATTGTTAACGAGTTAGTCATTCTGCCTGATATCGAAAAACGTTTAGAAGCATTTGTGCGCTGTGCGCACGGTATCGTGATTTTCCCAGGTGGCGCAGGAACAGCCGAAGAGCTACTTTATATTCTCGGTATCTTAATGCACCCGAATAATCAGCGTCAGGTACTACCAATTATTTTGACTGGCCCTGAGAGTAGCCGTGGTTATTTTGAAGCGATTGATGACTTTATTACGGCTACTTTGGGTGACGATGCGCGTAAGTTGTATCAGATCATTATCGCCAACCCAGCTGAGGTTGCGAAAACCATGACTCAGGGCGCACAAGCAGTAAAAGAATACCGCCGAGATACTGGTGACTCTTATTGCTTTAACTGGACCTTGCACATCGATGAAGCGTTCCAACGTCCATTCGTGCCAAACCACGATAATGTGCGGAACCTAAATCTTCACCGTGAACAAGAGCCGCAAGCTTTAGCCGCCGATTTGCGACGAGCGTTTTCCGCCATTGTTGCTGGTAACGTGAAAGATGACGGTATTCGAGCGATTCGCAAGCACGGTGTATTTGAAATTCATGGCGAACGCGACATGATGAAGAAGTTGGACGTATTGTTGCGGGCATTCGTCGAACAAAGCCGGATGAAACTGCCAGGTTCGGTATATCATCCATGTTATCGCGTAATTACTGATTAATATTGCTAGGGAGGCGCAGCCAATGTCAAAGATGCTAAAGGTCGTACTTATCGGCTTTGCCATTTATGCGGCAGCTGCTGCGCTGGTTCTGCATTTTTATCAAGCCGACCCTGAAAATATGAGTTGGCAGGAACGCGAAACCTTTAATTTGAAACAAATCGGTCGATTAAACCTCGGAACACCGCGCGATGACGTGATTCGGCTGCTCGGCTCGCCAGATATTAGTGAAGCAAAAGCAACCGATAATGGCGAAGTGCTGATTCTTTTTTATCGTACCCATCATGTGAAATCAGATGGTATTACGACTCGCGATGAATGCACGCCGTTGTTATTTAAAGATGGTGAGCTCATTGCTTGGGGTGCTGATGCTTATAGCGAATATCAATCGTTTTAATGACGCTTAACACCATTCAGCACGCCGAAATCTGCTATAGTTCGCGCCAATTTCGTACTCCCATTTGACGACCAAAGAAGTAAGAAGGTACCAGCAATGAGCACCACAATTACCGTGATCCCAGGTGATGGCATCGGTCCCGATATCATCGATGCAACATTAAAAATTCTTGATAAAGCCGGCTGCGAATTTAATTATGAATTCGCTGATGCTGGCTTAGCGGCCTTGGAAAAAACTGGCGAGCTATTACCACAAGCGACACTTGATGCCATCGCGCGCAACAAAGCAACCTTAAAAGGCCCTCTCACCACTCCTGTGGGTGAAGGCTTCACCTCTATCAACGTTAGCTTACGCAAGCAATTCAACCTTTACGCTAACGTGCGACCGGTAAAATCGTTTAAAGGTACTAAAGCACGCTATGAAAATATCGACATCATCACTGTGCGTGAAAATACCGAAGGCATGTACTCAGGCTTAGGCCAAGTGGTTTCCGAAGACGGTTCTGAAGCCCAAGCCATGAGTAAAATCACCCGCGCAGGCGCTGAACGTATTGTTCGATTTGCTTACGAACTTGCGCGTCGTGAAGGCCGTAAAAAAGTAACCGCGGTTCATAAAGCTAACATTTTGAAATCAACGTCAGGTTTATTCCTTAAAGTTGCGCGTGAAATTGCAGCGGAATATCCAGATATTCAATCTGACGAAATGATTGTTGATGCGGTGTGCATGAAGCTTGTCATGAACCCTGAGCAGTTTGATGTGATTGTTACCACTAACTTATTTGGTGATATTTTATCTGATCTCTGCGCTGGCTTAGTTGGCGGCTTAGGTATGGCACCAGGTGCTAACATTGGCGACAAATCAGCCATTTTTGAAGCGGTTCACGGCTCGGCGCCAGATATCGCTGGACAAAACTTAGCGAATCCAACGTCTGTTATTTTGGCAGCCATTCAAATGCTCGAATACCTAGGCATGCAAGATCAAGCAAAACGTATTCTTGCTGCCGTTACTGACGTAATTGCCAGTGGCGACCGTACCACACGTGATTTAGGTGGTACTGGTGGTACAACCGATTTCACCCAAGCGGTAATTGATCGCCTGTAATATAAGTTACTTAACGATAATAGCGAAAAGCCCAGTTCCTAACGGTTCTGGGCTTTTTTAGATATGAATTAAAATGTGCTGTGGCAATTACAGCCAGCGAATATGAACCGTGATCTCTTCGCGATCGTGATACAGTTGTTTGGCCTGTAATTCAAACCGACCACGCCCCTGCTCAACAAGCGTCTGTTTAATCTGTTCAAGATATTCCGCAACTGCTGCGTAGCGTCGCTTCATTGGCAGTTTCAAGTTGAAAATCGCTTCCTTGCAATCACCATCAATCAACCAACTCGTCATTAATTCACCTACACGAGCAGGTTTCTCAACCATATCGCAGACCAACCAAGTCACATTTTTCTTTTTCGGACGATACTTAAAGCCATCTTCACGAATATGCTTTACTTGACCAGTTTCCATCAAACTTTCAGCCATGGGCCCATTATCAACGGCTTGCACCATCATCCCACGACGCACCAACTGATACGTCCAACCACCAGGCGCTGCGCCCAAGTCAACCGCATTCATTCCAGAGGTAATCCGCTCTTCACGTTCATGCTCTGGCACAAACACTTGAAACGCTTCGTCAAGTTTTAGCGTTGAACGACTTGGCGCATCACTTGGCGAGCGTAATCGTGGAATACCCATCAACCAAGGCGATTGGTTAAATGAGTAGGAAAAGCCAATATACACTTCCTGATTACTTAAAAAGAACGCATGTATCGTCGGTCGACGGTCGCTCTCTTTTGCAGTTAACCAGTCAATTTTGCGTAACCCTTGACGTAATGGCACAGTGAATTTGCGACAAAACTTTGACAGCTCTTTGCCATCATTGGTATCCGGCGTTTCCACACGAATATCACCACAGGGTTTGACGCCAGCAAAAGCCTCTTGCACATCCTCGTCGAGTAGCGCGACTTGCACCGCACTCACCCGATCTTCTTGAGGCAGCTCGGTGACATGCGCCAAGATCACGATGAATTGGCGTGTGAAGATTAATTCAGTAAGAATTAATTTTTTCGCTAAATGCTCGGCTTCTTCCGATTGGCAGCGATAGACCACAAAGCCTTGCTGCGGCTTGGTTTGGCAATAGCCATAAATGCCGAGCGCTGCGGTTTTATCTTGCAGTTCTGCGGCACAATCATTTTCAAATCCGGGCCGACAATAGGCCACAATTCCGGTCATTCATAACCCCTTGGTAAAAGCGTTATTCGTTATTCGATCGCTTCGCTGTTCGAACGCTGCGCTCTTCGTGGTTTGGTTCCACGAACAGCGCGAAGAGCGCACGAACAGTGAACGAAGTGAACGGACGACTAGCGAACAACGCTTTTTATTAGTTTCGATACTTCGTTTACTGCTGCTTGCCATAACTGCTCGCGCGTATAGCCACTGCGCTTCGTTGGCTCAAGACTATGATCACCACCCTCAATCCATTTTACCGCAACATTCGCCGGCATTTGATAATGGCGTACCTGTTCAGGCTTACCAAAGTTATCGCGCGTTCCTTGAATAATCAGGTTCTGTTCACAGCGATTATTTAAGTCATCCAGTCTAAGATTGTCAGGTTTACCAATTGGATGAAATGGAAAGCCTAAGGCGATGGCGGCTTTAGCATTCAGTTCATCAGCAAGCCGAAAAGCTACCCGCGAGCCCATTGACTTACCCATTAAAAACAAAGGTTTATCATCATTGAACTGGCTTGCTACGATGCGCATACAATGCTCGAGTTCCGGCATTCGATTCGGCGGGCGACGCACACCTGAATCCATAAATTTTTGCCAATATGGAAAATTAAAGCGAATCACTTCAATATCATTAAGCGCCAATGCTAACGCGACATATTGCATAAAATCGCTTTGTAAACCAGCACCTGCACCGTGTGCAAAAATCACCCGATATTGACCATCGGCGTTATCGCGATGAATCGCAACACGCTGGTTATCACTCATAACTGTCCTCTTCTTCCTCGACTACTTGTAGTAGCCAATTTCGGAAGGTGGCGATTTTACCTACTTCTGACTGAGAGTCACGACAAACAAGATAAAAAGATTTTTGTCGCGGTAATGCTTCAGGGAATATTTGAATCAAATGCCCCGCATCAATTTCCGGTTTAACCAATACGTTATTCGCTAACGCAATGCCCTGCCCATGTACAGCTGCTTTTAATGCTAAGTTAGAATGGCTGAAAATTGGGCCGTTATCGCCTTTATCTTTATCAATACCAACCAACTTAAACCAATCTTTCCAAGCGTTGCGAGTTTCATCATGTAGCAACGTGTGATTCAATAAATCGCGCGGTTCACGCAGAGGCTTGGTACCGTTAAGTAACAGTGGCGAACATACTGGAATCAGGTATTCATTGTGCAACTTGTAGGCTTTTAAGCCCGGCCATTTGCCAGCACCGTAATAAATAGCAACGTCGACATCATCGGTAAGTGAGCCATCCACTTCATCAACGGCGCGAATGCGCACATCGATATCCGGATAAGCCTCACGAAATCGACTCAAGCGCGGCACGAACCATAAAATGGCAAAACTTGGGGGTAATGAAATCGTTAGCGAGCCTCGTTGACTCGCAAACTTCACCTTTTCAGTGGCCTGAACAATGTGATCAAAAATTTCTTTTAGTTCAAGATAGTAGGTTTGGCCTTCGGGGGTGAGTAACAACGACCGATTGCGGCGTAAGAATAATTGAACCCCCAAAAACTCCTCTAGCGCTTTTACTTGGTGACTCACCGCTGCTTGGGTAACAAACAATTCATCAGCTGCCCTCGTAAAACTGAGGTGTCGGGCAGCTGCTTCAAACGCTTTTAAGGCATTTAATGGGGGTAATTTACGCATCAGTACTCGTTATAGTCGAACGCCACCGTCTATTTCTATCACACGTCCGCTAAAGAAGTCATTCTCAATAATATAACGCGCACTGTGAGCAATCTCTTCTGGCTGCCCCCAACGACGTAACGGCACCATGCTCAAGGCTCGTTCCACGGCTTCTGGCTTCATTTGCGCAGTCATTGGCGTTTCGATAAATCCTGGTGCAATGGCACCACAACGAATACCAAAGCGACCCAGCTCACGTGCCCATGTCACCGTCATCGCAACCACACCGGCTTTCGTTGCCGCATAGTTCGTTTGGCCAATGTTGCCGGCACGCGCGACGCTCGAAATATTAATGATAACGCCGCCATTGCCAGCTTTTGCCATATGCGCAGACGCCTCGCGGCCGCACAAGAAGCTACCGGTTAGGTTAACATCTAGCACAGATTGAAATTGTTGCAGTGGCATTTTGTGAGTAATTTCACCGTCTTTGCATTTAATCAACATGCCGTCGCGCAAAATACCGGCGTTATTGATCAGCACGTTAACCGCACCAATGTCTGCAACGATATCATTAAACACCTGCTCAACTGCTGCCTCGTCGGTCACGTTAACCACGTAACCTTTTACTTTCTTAGCACCTTTAGCGCTGCAAATACCTTCCGCTTCAGTAAGCGTATCGGCATTCATATCAATCAGCGCCAATTGCGCGCCCTCAGCGGCAAAATGTTCCGCCATTGCGCGGCCTAAACCTTGTGCGCCACCGGTAATTACAATGGTACTTTCAGCAATTTTCATAATTTATCCGCTAATTATCCGTTATTTTTTATTCGCTTTAACGAAATTAAAGATACTCGAGAAGTCTTCGCGACCATGTCCGAGCTGCGACCAACTGCGATATAAATTGTGCGTCAATCCACCCATTGGCGTCGCCGCGCCACTCGCTAACGCAGCTTGTTGCGCCAAACCAAGATCTTTACTCATGAGATCAACTAAAAAGCCACCTTGGTAGCCGTTGCTCGATGGCACATTATCCATCACACCAGGGCAAGGATTATATACATCTAAAGTCCAGTTACTACCGGAACTCTTCGACATAATCTCCGAAAGCACTTTCGGGTCAAGCCCATGAGCAATACCCAATTGTAGCGCTTCTGAAGTACCGACCATCAACACCGACAGCAACATGTTATTGCAAATTTTCGCAACTTGACCCGCACCCGTATCACCAGCGCGGAAAATGTTTTTCCCCATGTGCTGCAATACATATCGCGCACGCTCTACTGCAGCGGTTTCACCACCACAAATGAACGTTAATGTGCCGGCTTTCGCCCCACCAACACCTCCAGAAACTGGCGCATCGATAAACGAAATATTTTCCGCTGCTAATGCCTGTCCAACCTTTCGTGCGGTTTCTGCGCTAATGGTACTGCAATCGATTACAAGCGTGCTGCTAGGCAATTCGTGAATCAAGCCGTTATCACCTAAATAAACACTCTCAACGTGTTTATCTGCAGGTAACATCGTAATCACAAAATCAACGCCGTGCGCTGCTTCATTCGCCGAACTGGCCACGCGACAACCTGCATCTTTCGCAGCCTGCAGTGCCGCTTCGGCTAAATCAAAGACGTTGACCTGATGGCCGCCTTTGACAAGGTTCGCAGCCATCGGGCCGCCCATATTGCCAAGCCCAATAAATCCAACATTCGCCATAAAAACCTCGTTATTCGTTGTTCGTTATTCGTTGTTCGTTATTCGTCCGCTTCGCTGTTCGTTATTCGTCCGCATCGCTGTTCGTGCGCTGCGCTGTTCGAATAGTGCGAAGCACGTACGAACAGTGAGCGAAGCGAACGCACGAATAACGAATAACGCTTTTATCACTTACCTAAAGTTGCGAGTGGGTGTTCGCTTGCCGCCCACGGCGACGTGAAAAAGCCATCAACCTCTTCCGCCGAAACCTCACCAACCGAACCATGCTGCCACTTTGGCTGCTTATCTTTATCAATTAACAACGCCCGAATACCCTCAGCGAAATCACCGCGCATCGCACATTGAACCGATAATGTTAATTCAAGACGGAAGCAGTCAGCTAAACTCAAATCAGCACCGTGTTGTAATTGATTCCATACAATATGCGCCGTCATTGGACAACCTGCAGCTAGTGTTTGACGTGCACGAGCAAGCCATTTGTCATCCGTCTTGTCATTCACGATTGCTGTGACAACCGACTCGATATCCGCGCCATGCGTTAACTTTTTAATTAATTGCTGATGCGCTTCTACCTGTCCAGCCGGTCGTTGACTGCTATCGCGCATGCCAATACCGTTGAGAACATCGGTTACTTTCTGGTGGTTTAGTGCCGCCGTATCACCCCACTTTATGTCTTTTAAACCGGCAAGCACATCGTCTTTGCTGGTGCTCGCCACAAAGTGATCAGCTAACTTGAGATACAGTGCATCAGTGGCATTCATGTGCGCGCCAGTAAGACCTAAAAACAGACCACAGCCATCAGGCATTTGGTTCAAGAAGTGGGTTGCACCAACATCAGGATATAAACCGATCGTTATCTCAGGCATCGCCAATAGCGAACGCTCAGTCACAATCCGATGGCTCGCACCGTTCATCAGGCCCATGCCACCACCCATGACAATGCCATGCCCCCAAAGCACAATTGGCTTAGGGAAAGTGTGAATGGCGTAGTCGAGTCGATATTCTTGGCTAAAAAAGTCAGCAACTTCGTCAACAAGTACACCTGGCTTCGCTTGCATGGCTTTGTACATGGCAACAATATCGCCACCAGCACAGAAAGCTTTTTCGCCGGCACCTTGCATAAATACACAGGCTATGGCGTCATCGTCTGCCCACTGCTGCAATTTCGGTAGCAAAAGTTGAATCATTGGCAAGCTCAACGCATTCAATGATTTTTCTGAATTCAGCGTGATCACACCAATGCGCTTGCCGTTGCTTGCTTCAAGCTCGTCGAACAATACTACTGGATCCATTATGACCTCCTTTTAAGACAGAAAAGCCACCCTTAAAGGATGGCTCGGTCCATATCGGCGAGTAAGCGGCGTGCAATGATCACCCGCATAATTTCGTTGGTGCCTTCAAGAATTTGATGCACGCGGACATCGCGCACATGACGTTCCAGTGGATACTCTTTGATGTAACCGTAACCGCCGTGAATTTGCAGCGCTTCATTACATACTTGGAAACCAACGTCAGTGGCAAACCGTTTTGCCATCGCACAATAGGTCGTTTTGTCCGGATCGTTGCTATCCACTTTAAACGCTGCCAGGCGAACCATTTGGCGCGCAGCAACAAGCTCGGTTGCCATATCAGCAAGCTTAAACTGTAACGCTTGGAAATGTCCCAACTCTTTGCCAAACTGCGTACGTTCGTGCATATAGTTCGTTGCAGTTTCCAACGCCGCTTGCGCTGTTCCGACAGAACATACCGCGATATTAATCCGACCGCCGTCCAATCCCATCATAGCGAATTTGAAGCCTTCACCTTCTTCGCCAAGCAGATTAGCTGCTGGAATTCGAACATCTTCGAAGGTAACCAAGCGTGTCGGCTGAGCATTCCAGCCCATTTTCGCTTCTTTTTTACCGTAACTAATACCCGCCGCATCGGCTGGTACAACAAACGCAGAAATACCTTTCGGACCAGCTTCGCCGGTGCGCGCCATAACGACTAATACGTCGGTACTACCAGCACCTGAGATGAACATTTTCGAACCGTTTAACACATACTCATCGCCATCTTTCTTTGCGGTGGTGCGTAAACTTGCTGCGTCAGAGCCGGCACCTGGCTCAGTTAAGCAGTAAGAGCCTAACTTTTCACCCGTAACCAATTCTGGAACCCATTGTTCAATTACATCTGGTTTCGCAAACGAACCAATCATCCATGTGACCATGTTGTGAATGGTCATCATGGCGGTGGTTGCCGTACAGCCCATCGATAACTGCTCAAAAATCAACGCAGCGTCTAATCGGCTCATGCCGAAGCCGCCCGCGTCTTCTGGGGTATACATGCCCATAAAGCCCATTTCACCAGCTTTACGGAATACCTCAATTGGGAAGTGTGATTCTTCGTCCCATTGTGCAGCAAACGGGGCTAGTTCTTTCTCAGCAAAAGCTTTTGCCGTATCGACAAAAGCTTGTTGGTCGTCAGTTAAATTAAAATTCATGACAACGTCCTATTACTTCAAATGAATCGTCATATTTGGACCATTGGCATCAGCGATATCGCTTTCAAACCAACGCGCAGTAATGGTTTTGGTTTCACTGTAGAAACGCACCGCTTGCTTACCATAAGCATGCAAATCACCAAAGAACGAACCTTTCCAGCCAGTGAATGAGAAGAACGGCAATGGTACCGGAATTGGAATATTGATACCGACTTGACCCACTTCAACATTGTGCTGGTATTTGCGCGCCGCGGCGCCGCTAGCAGTGAAAATTGAAGTGCCATTACCATAAGGATTCGCATTCACTAGTGCCAGCGCGTCATCGAGTGTTTCAACTTCAGTGGCACAAAGTACCGGTCCAAAAATCTCGTTCTTATAGATTTCCATATCGGTCGTTACTTTACTAAACATCGTTGGGCCAACCCAATTACCATTCGGGAATCCATCCACTTTACAATCACGACCGTCCACTAAGAGCTCAGCGCCCTCTTTCTGACCTTGTGTGATGAAGTTTTCTACCCGTTGCTTCGCTTGTGGACTGATCAATGGACCGTATGCCGCATTTGTATCATTCCAGGCCCCTGGCTTCACTTTCGCCAATTCTGCTGCAACTTCAGGAATCCACTCACGTGCTGCGCCAACGAATACCGCGACAGAAATCGCCATACAACGTTGCCCTGCAGCACCAACCGAGGCACCAACCAAGTTGCTGATCACTTGTGATTTGTTTGCATCAGGCATGATCACGCAATGGTTTTTCGCACCCGCAAATGCTTGCACGCGTTTCATGTTTTCAGTGCCACGACGATAGATGTATTGACCTACTGCCACAGAACCAACAAACGAAATCGCGCGTACCGCTGGCTCATCTAGTAAGAAATCAACCTGCTCTTTACCACCGTGAATCACCTGCAACACACCTTTCGGAGCGCCTGCTTGCTCGAACAATTCAACCAAACGCGTTGGCGTTAAAGGATCTTGCTCAGATGGCTTCAAAATAAATGTATTACCGCAGGCAATTGCCAATGGGAACATCCAAAGTGGAATCATCGCTGGGAAGTTAAATGGCGTAATACCTGCACACACGCCAAGTGGCTGCGTATAGCTATAGCTGTCAATGCCGCGCGCAACGTTTTCAACCGTTTCCCCCATCAACAATGATGGAATATTGGCTGCGTGTTCAACCACTTCGATGCCGCGCCATACGTCGCCCTTCGCATCATCAAACGTCTTGCCTGTTTCGCTCGCAAGAATTTCAGCAATTTCATCATGGTGCTCTTTCAGCAACGCTTGATAACGCATCATCACACGAGCGCGCTCAGAAACCGGCACTTCTTTCCAAGTCAAAAACGCTTTTTTCGCGCTCTCAACCGCTTTCTTCATCTCGTCCTGTGTTGCACAAGGTGCTTGCGCAATCACTTCTTGCGTGGCCGGGTTGGTCACGTCAATCCAGTTACTGGTGTTCGACTGCACGAATTCGCCGTCGATAAATAAAGGAACTTTCTTGCTCATCTGTATAACCTCTTTATTGAATTCGTTACTCGTTATTCGTTATTCGTTATTCGTTATTCGTTATTCGTTATTCGAAAAAGACTAAAACCAACAAATATGGTTCAAAAATTCTCACATCGAAAAGCGCTCAAACCTCGATACAGAGTTAACGAGCGAACAACGCTCACGAATAACCAATAACGAATAACGACTAACGCTTTTGCTGTTAATCCATTGTCGTTGTTTTCGAAGTCCTTTAACATCGACGATTTTGCCCCTATAATGGACAAAATTGCGATCTGGGAGTCTTCCATGAGCCAACCTTCATCGTGGCCACTTCCACCTGGAAGTTCACGTGTTGTTTTGCCATTACAATTGACCCGACAGCTATCTCGACACCCGCTGACGAAGCATCTATATCCGCTTGCATATGGCCATTATGTCGATGCCCAAGGACACCAAGTAGAACGCCAGCAACATACCGATTACTTGCTCATATTTTGCCATCGCGGTAGCGGCTGGTATCGAACCGAAACTGCCAGCGGCAATCTGCGTGCTGGACAATTATTGCTATTACCCGCTGGGCAAGCCCACGCTTATGCTGCTCACAACGAGCAGCCCTGGAGCATCTACTGGGCGCATTTTCAAGGTTCCGCAGCAGCGGCATGCCTCGAATTTCTTGAGCTAACCAACCAGCAACCGGTATTAACGCTAGCTCGTTGGCGGCAACTTGTTCCAGTGGTTACCGATCTACTCAACTTGCAAACCCAGCGTCACCAATTTGCCGCAGCAGTCGTCGCAGCGAGCTTATTGCAGCGAATTATCGCCGAATTGCCGCGCTTAACCGCAACCATGCAAGCACCACAAGGCTTTGATTTGCCAGCGCTGGAGCGCTTCATGTACAACAACTCTCATCGCGACTTAAGCCTAGACGATTTTGCTGATTTTGCTGGTTTATCACGCTTCCATTTCAGCAAAAAATTTAAGCAATTCACAGGCACCAGCCCGATGCGTTACTTTAACCAAATTCGGGTTAAAATAGCGTGCCAGTTGTTAGATGCCTCAACCGATTCAATTCGTCAAATCAGTCAACAACTTGGCTTCGATGACCCATACTATTTTTCGCGACTGTTTAAGAAAACGATGGGTATTTCACCGCAGTACTATCGCGAAAGTTCTGCCACCAAAAGCACTCAATAAATAAGGAAAAAATTATGTGGATACTTTGGGCTGTAACCGCACTGTGGGCTGCAAGCTTTTCACTCATTGGAGAGTTTCTTGCCGGCCATGTCGACGGTTATATCGCCGTATTCATCCGCATGATCCTTGCGTTAGCATTGTTTTTACCGCTGTGGCGCCCTGCTCGTCTTGCGTTTCGCCAGCAGTGGCAACTCGCGGTAATTGGTGCCATTCAAATTGGCGTGATGTATCTCTTTCTCTACCACGCGTTTCTTTATCTATCTGTTCCTGAAGTGCTTTTATTTACCATTTTTACGCCACTTTACGTGACGCTTATTGACGATGTATTTTTCCAACGCCGCCATTTACCGGCTCGTTGGTGGCTCGCTGCGGTTGTCGCAGTCATTGGTGCCGCTGTCATCCGCTTTGAATCACTGAGCGATTCTTTTGTGATTGGTTTTTTACTGATTCAAGCAGCCAACCTATGTTTCGCTGCCGGACAAGTGTTTTATAAACGCCTTGAACTCGGTAATAGTCGCAATCAAGTACACGCCTTCGCTCTATTCTTTATTGGTGCCACCGCCGCATCTGGTATAGCGATGGTACTCTTTGCCGACTTCTCAAAACTACCGACAACCCAGTTAGAATGGGGCATTTTATTGTGGCTTGGCCTCGGCGCATCTGGCTTCGGTTACCTTGCATGGAACCTTGGTGCTAAGCGCGTGAACGTTGCGCAACTAGCCACCATGAACAATATGCTTATTCCAGCTGGCTTGCTGATAAACTATGCGTTTTGGGGGCAAGCCGTAGACTGGCCACGGCTTGTCCTCGGTGGTGCCATATTGATTAGTTCAGTATGGCTCGCGTCGAAACGACCGGATTAAATCATTTCAACAGCAACAGCAACGGCTTCACCACCACCAATACAGAGCGATGTGACGCCACGTTTCTTGCCGCGTTGTTTCAACGCGTGTAGTAGCGTCACCAACAAGCGGGCGCCGCTCGCACCGATTGGGTGCCCAAGTGCGCAAGCACCGCCATGCACGTTCACTTTGTCATGGTCAATATCTAGTTGCTGCATGGCAAGCATCGTTACCATCGCAAACGCTTCGTTAATTTCCCACAAATCAACGTCGTCCTTGCGCCATTTAACTTTGTCGAGCAATTTATTCATTGCACCAATTGGGGCCACGGTAAATTCAGCGGGAGCCTGCGAGTGTGTTGCATGCCCTACGACACGCGCTAATGGTTTTAAACCACGAGCTTTCGCATCACTTTCGCGCATCAACACCAATGCCGCAGCGCCATCAGAAATCGAACTAGAATTCGCGGCCGTGATGGTGCCATCTTTAGCAAAAGCTGGACGCAGACCAGGAATTTTCTCGGGCATCGCCTTACCCGGTTGTTCATCAATTTCAACCGTCACATCACCTTTACGCGTGCTGTAAGTCACTGGCACAATTTCATCTTTAAACAACCCGTCTTTAATTGCTGTTTGAGCTCGGCTCAAGGATGCTAAAGCAAAGTTATCCATCGCTTCACGACCAAGACCATACTGATCTGCAGTGCTTTGTGCGTAGCACCCCATTGCTTTGCCTTCATAGGCATCTTCAAGACCGTCCAGCATCATGTGATCATAAATGGCATCGTGACCCATGCGGAAACCCGCACGCGCTTTCTTCAATAAATAGGGCGCATTCGACATGCTTTCCATGCCACCAGCAACCACCACATCAGCCGAGCCGACATGAATTAAATCATGGGCGAACATCACCGCTTTCAACCCAGAACCACACACTTTATTAATGGTTGTCGCACCAGCACTGCGTGGTAGCCCTGCATACAACGTTGCCTGACGCGCAGGCGCCTGCCCTAAACCGGCCGGCAACACGTTACCCATAATGACTTCCTGCACATCGTCGCCCTGCAACCCACTCTCTGCAAGCGCCGCTTTAATGGCGATCGCGCCTAAATTGGGGGCGCTCACTTCGGTCAAACTGCCTTGAAAACCACCCATTGGGGTGCGTTTGGCGGCAACAATTACTACTGCATCAGACATAAATACTCCCTTGAAGACCCACTTCGATATTAGCTATTGGATATTAGATATTAGCTCTGATGTATCGGGCTTTGGTGTTTTAACTAATATCTAATATCCAATAGCTAATATCGCTTTCGGGCTTTCTTACCTTTACGTTAACGTCAACTTGTTTTAAGCTTAACGCCCTCAACCATGACAAGCAAGCAAAAATGAACGCAACAACCATCTACAGCATCGGCGAATTAGCCCGTGAATTCGACATCACCACTCGTAGCATTCGGTTCTATGAAGACCAAGGCCTGCTCTCGCCTAAACGGCAAGGCCAAACGCGACTTTATACGAATAAAGACAGAGTGCGTTTGAAGCTTATTCTAAGGGGTAAACGGCTTGGGTTCTCGTTGGCAGAAACCAAGAATTTGTTTGACTTGTATGACATGGAAAATAGCAGCGCACGCCAGCTACATACCGTTTTAGCGTTGATTGATGACAAGAAGATGTCACTCAAACAGCAACTTGAAGATATTAAGGTTCTTTTAGTAGAACTTACGAACTTAGAAGATCGTTGTCGCGATGAACTTGCCGAAATTGAAGCAAATCAGTCCGCAACGAGTTCTACAGCAGAAACTCAGGAGCAGTTATGATTAGTCAGTATACCACCTTTAATTTCGGCCTCGGCGAAACCGCGGATATGATCCGTGAAACCGTGAATGCCTTTGCGCGTGATGAAATTGCACCACGCGCTGCGGAAATTGATGAAAAAAATGAGTTTCCTGCTGATTTGTGGCGCAAAATGGGTGATCTCGGCTTACTTGGCATGACCGTTCCTGAAGAGTTCGGTGGATCGGGTCTTGGTTATCTCGAACACGTTGTGGCAATGGAAGAAATTAGCCGCGCGTCGGCTTCCGTTGGTTTAAGTTATGGCGCACATTCAAACCTATGTGTGAACCAAATTGCACGCAACGGCACTCAGGCACAAAAAGAACAGTATTTGCCCAAATTATGTAGTGGCGAGCATGTTGGTGCGCTGGCGATGAGCGAGCCGAATGCCGGCTCTGACGTCGTGAGCATGAAGTTACGTGCTGAATTGCAAGGCGACCACTACGTGCTAAACGGCAATAAAATGTGGATTACAAATGGTCCTGATGCAGACGTACTTGTGGTTTACGCAAAAACCTCACCAGATAAAAACTCGCGCGGCATTACTGCCTTTATAATTGAAAAAGATTTCGCTGGTTTTAGCACCGCACAGAAACTCGATAAATTAGGCATGCGTGGTTCGAATACCTGCGAATTGGTATTTGACAACTGTAAGGTTCCTGCTGAAAACGTTCTAGGCGAAGTCGATTGTGGCGTTGAAGTATTGATGAGCGGTCTTGATTATGAGCGCGCTGTGCTTGCAGCAGGTCCATGCGGCATCATGCAAGCTTGTCTTGATGTGGTGATTCCATACGTTCACGACCGCAAGCAATTCGGAAAAGCCATCGGCGAATTCCAGTTAGTACAAGGTAAAGTAGCAGATATGTACACCCGCACAAACGCAGCTCGTGCTTATGTGTATGCCGTAGCTCAATCATGTGATCGCGGCGAAACCACGCGCAAAGATGCCGCGGGAGCCATTTTGTATGCTGCTGAATTAGCGACACAATTAGCCCTTGATGCCATTCAATTACTGGGCGGAAACGGTTACATTAACGAGTATCCGACCGGACGCCTATTGCGCGACGCAAAATTATATGAAATTGGCGCCGGCACCTCAGAAATTCGCCGTATGTTGATAGGCCGCGAGCTATTCAGCGAGTCAGCTTAATTTTGCGCAACTAATTATCAGGAGTCGCAATCGTGACGGTATTAACCAGCACAGTGAACCCAAAAGACGAAACATTTTTGGCCAATCAACAAGCCATGCAAGAAGTGGTTGATGATTTGTTTGCCAAAGCCGAACAAATTAAGCAAGGCGGCGGCCCAAAGTACCAAGAGCGTCATCTTTCTCGCGGTAAATTACTAGCCCGCCAACGGATCGAAAAATTACTTGATAGCGGTTCGCCATTTCTAGAGATTGGCCAATTTGCAGCATGGGATTGCTACGAAGATTACGTTCCAGCTGCGGGAGTGGTTGCCGGAATTGGTCGTGTTGAAGGTGTGCAATGTATGATTGTCGCCAACGATGCAACGGTCAAAGGCGGCACCTATTATCCGTTAACAGTGAAAAAGCATCTTCGCGCACAAGAAATTGCCGAGCGCTGTCACCTACCCTGTATCTATTTAGTGGATTCAGGCGGCGCTAACTTGCCGCGCCAAGACGAAGTATTCCCAGATCGTGATCACTTCGGCCGTATCTTCTTCAATCAAGCCAACATGTCGGCAAAAGGAATTCCACAGATTGCTGTGGTAATGGGCCTATGTACTGCGGGTGGCGCGTACGTGCCAGCGATGGCCGATGAAAGTATCATCGTCAAGGAACAAGGCACAATTTTCTTAGCCGGACCACCGTTAGTTAAAGCGGCCACAGGTGAAGAAGTAAGCGCAGAGGAGCTCGGTGGCGCCGATGTTCATACTCGCATATCTGGCGTAGCTGACCATTTTGCGATGAATGATGAACATGCCTTGGCTCTCGCCCGTCGCTCAGTCGCGCGCTTAAATTATCGTGGCGCACAACCAGTTCAGCCGAGCGCAGTAAAAGAGCCTCGCTTCGATGCGAAAGAGTTATATGGCATCGTTGGTACCGACTTGCGTAAACCATACGACGTGCGTGAAGTCATTGCACGTATTGTTGATGACTCCGATTTTGATGAGTTTAAACAAAATTACGGTAACACGTTGGTTACCGGTTTTGCTCGCATTCACGGCTACCCAGTCGGTATTGTCGCCAACAACGGCATTCTTTTCTCAGAATCGGCACAAAAAGGTGCGCACTTCATTGAGTTATGCGCACAACGCAAAATTCCATTAGTGTTTTTACAGAATATTACTGGCTTCATGGTTGGTAAAAAATACGAAGCTGAAGGTATCGCAAAACACGGCGCCAAAATGGTTACCGCAGTAAGTTGTGCTCAAGTACCTAAATTCACTGTTTTAATTGGCGGTAGTTATGGTGCTGGTAACTACGGTATGTGTGGCCGTGCCTATGATCCAACGTTGATGTTCATGTGGCCAAATGCACGTATCTCGGTAATGGGCGGCGAACAAGCTGCCGGTGTCATGGCGCAAGTGACTAAAGATAATCTGGCGCGCAAAGGCGAAACAATGAGCGCCGAAGACGAACAAAAGCTTAAACAGCCAATTATCGATACCTATGAAAAGCAAGGTCACCCCTACTACGCTTCAGCACGGTTATGGGATGATGGCATTATTGACCCAGCACAAACGCGTACCGTTTTGGGGCTTAGCTTAGCCGCTGCCAACAATGCACCAATTGCCGACACCAAGTTCGGCGTATTCCGGATGTAAGGAGGCGATATGGCTTACCAAGCAATTGATCTGACAGTCAATGGTCATGTGGCTTATCTGACGTTAAATCGGCCAGAGGTTCACAATGCATTCGATGACGGCATGATCGCTGAACTCTTGCATGCGCTAGGAAGCGTACGCGCAAATGACAATGTTCGCGTTCTCGTTTTGCAATCGAATGGCAAGAACTTCTCAGCGGGCGCTGATTTGGGCTGGATGCGCTCTATGGCTGCAAAAAATTACGATGAGAATATTGCCGACGCGGGTGAACTATCGCGTCTCATGCAAGAGCTCGACGAGCTACCAAAACCAACCATCGCTTTAGTACAAGGCGCAGCATTTGGTGGCGCAGTCGGGTTAGCGGCATGTTGTGATATAACACTCGCGACGCCAGCTAGCAGCTTCTGTTTGAGCGAAGTAAAAATCGGCCTCATTCCAGCTGTGATTAGTCCGTATGTAATGCGCGCCATCGGCACCCGTCAAGCACGTCGCTATATGGTTACCGCCGAGCGCTTTAGTGCCGATGTTGCCCACCAAATTGGATTAGTACACGAAGTCGTTGACGATCTACAAACCGCGGTGCGTCCATTAATCGATAGTTTGGTAGCCAACAGTCCTGCAGCCGTTACCGCGGCCAAGCAGCTTGCATTAGATATCGATCAGCAACCGCTCAACGCAAATACACGACGCGTGACGATTGAACGTATCGCAGAAATTCGGGTTTCGGCAGAAGGTCAAGAGGGCCTCAGTGCATTTTTAGAAAAACGCGCGCCGAACTGGAAAACCACTCAATAATTAAGGAACAGCAATGTTGCAAAAATTGCTAATTGCTAACCGCGGCGAAATTGCTTGCCGCATTATTAAAACGGCTCGAGAACTGGGTATTCGTACCGTAGCAGTTTACTCAGATGCAGATCGTCACTCCCAACACGTGCAGTTAGCCGATGAAAGTATTCATATTGGTGCGGCACCCAGTGCGGAGAGTTACCTCGTCATCGACAAAATTATTGCCGCAGCAAAGAAAACCGGCGCCGACGCCATTCACCCAGGCTATGGCTTTTTGTCAGAAAACGAAGATTTTGCCGATGCGTGTGCTAGCAACAACATTATCTTTGTCGGGCCACCAACCAGCGCCATTGCTGCAATGGGTTCGAAGAGTGCTGCCAAGGCAATTATGAGCGAAGCTGGCGTACCACTGGTACCGGGCTATCACGGTAGCGAGCAAAGCGCTGATAAACTGCGCACCGAAGCCGAAAAAATTGGTTACCCTGTGCTACTTAAAGCAGCCTACGGTGGTGGCGGTAAAGGCATGCGCGTGGTCGAAAACGCGAAACAGTTTGATGAAGCCTTAAGCTCAGCCAAACGCGAAGCACAAGCTTCATTTGGCAACGACAAAATGCTCGTAGAAAAATTCATCGGCAACCCGCGCCATGTCGAAATTCAAGTGTTCTGTGATGAGCACGGCAATGCGGTCTATCTCGCGGAACGTGATTGCTCAGTGCAACGACGCCATCAAAAAGTCATTGAAGAAGCCCCAGCTCCGTCCATGAGTACCAACACCCGTCAAGCGATGGGTGAAGCTGCTGTGCGTGCTGCACAAGCCATTGATTATGTGGGAGCGGGAACAGTTGAGTTTTTGCTCGACACTGACAATAAATTTTATTTCATGGAAATGAATACCCGTTTGCAAGTTGAACATCCGGTCACGGAAATGGTTACGGGCCAGGACTTAGTCGCATGGCAGCTGATGGTGGCTAGTGGCGAGCCCCTACCACTTGCTCAAGATCAGATTGAAGTAAACGGCCATTCATTTGAAGCGCGAATTTATGCCGAAGACCCTGAGCACGAGTTTTTGCCAAGTACCGGAACGTTACATGTGCTGCAACCACCAACAAGCAGCGACTATGTACGTGTCGATAGCGGCGTTGTCGCTGGTGATGAGGTGAGCTCATATTATGATCCCATGATCGCCAAACTCATTGTTTGGGGCGAAAATCGCACCGTTGCTTTGCGTCGACTGATTCAGGCGCTAAACGATTACCGCGTTGCTGGTGTGCGCACTAATATCGACTTCCTACGTCGTATTGCGGGTCACAAGAAATTTGGCCAAGCTGAATTAACCACACGCTTTATTGAAAAGTATGAAGCGGATCTATTCCCAGACACCAGCCATTTAGTAAACGACTATGCGGTGATGGCAACTTTAGCTGAGCGTTTTACTGAAAAATCAGTTGATAACCAAAACCCATGGTTTACACAACATAGTTTTCGTTTAAACCAACCCCGTCAATTTGCACTCAGTCTGCAATATGGTGAAACGCTGCATGATATCCAATTGGTTGAACGAGACCAAGCTTGGTATCAAATTGACCACAACGATGCGTGGCAAGCTGATCGTATTGGCGAACAATGGTTCTTTAGCAAGAATGGCCACCGCTTCCAAGCGCATATTTTGCGTGCAGATCACGACATTGTGGTGATGACTGAACATGCCAGTTTGCGGTTCAATCGTCATAACGTTACTGATACGCTTGAACAAGAAAAGGCAGCTGGTAGCCTCACTGCTCCTATGAACGGTACGGTTGTTCAAGTGATGGTTAAAGCTGGCGATACAGTGACTGCAGACCAAGCACTCGTAATTATGGAAGCGATGAAGATGGAATATACGATTCGTGCACCACGCGATGGCGAAGTTGCCCAAGTATATTATCAGGCTGGCGATCTTGTCAGCGATGGCGCCGAATTGATTAGTTTGAATGATGAATAAGGATACCCCATGAGTTTGCCGCAACAGGTAAGAATTGTTGAAGTAGGCCCACGCGATGGGCTGCAAAACGAGCAGGCTGTGCCCGTTGAGGCGAAAATTGAACTCGTGAATGCGTTGGCCCGAGCTGGATTGTCCTATATCGAGACCGGTGCATTTGTCAGCCCTAAATGGGTACCGCAGATGGCCGATAGCGCCGCTGTATTTACCGGTATCGAGCGCCTCGACGGTCGTACCTATGCCGCTTTAACGCCCAATTTGAAAGGCTTTGAAGCGGCTGTTGCTGCTGGTGCCGATGAAGTCGCAATTTTTGGCGCCGCGTCAGAAGCTTTTAGCCAGAAGAATATCAATTGTAGCATCGCTGAGAGTCTTGACCGATTTGCTCCGGTTATCGAAGCAGCTCAAGCGCAAAATATGAAAGTGCGCGGTTACGTGAGCTGTGTTCTTGGTTGCCCGTATCAGGGTGAAGTTAGTCTTAGTGACGTCGCCTATGTTGCCGAAAAACTTTGGCAAATGGGCTGTTACGAAATTTCGCTAGGCGATACCATCGGTGTCGGTACCCCACTCCATGCGCAGCGAATGTTGAGCGCCGTAGCAGACAAAGTGCCGATGCAACAACTCGCATTACACTTCCATAATACTTACGGCCAAGCGCTTGCCAATATTTCTAGCTGCTTACCCATGGGCGTTGCAACTATCGATAGCGCGGTAGCTGGGCTTGGCGGTTGTCCATATGCCAAAGGCGCAAGCGGCAACGTTGCCACCGAAGATGTGATTTACATGTTGCACGGTATGGGTATTGAAACCGGTATTGATCTTAACCAGCTGGTGCATGCTGGCGCGACAATTTGCCAACACTTAAATCATGGCCCGCGCTCAAATGTTGCACTAGCAGAACTAGCTAAACAGGAACACACAAAATGACAACGAAAATCATGTGGCAACCTGATTCAAGCCAAATAACAGCCGCACGCATGACGGATTTCATGCAAAATGTGAATCGCAAACACGGCGCCGACTTAACGACATATAGCGAACTACATGATTGGTCAGTTCAAAACCACGAAGCGTTCTGGCGCGACATTTGGGATTACTTTGATGTCATCGGCGATGCCGGTGAGCGCACGCTTGTCGATGGCACTAAAATTCCTGGAGCAAAATGGTTTCCTGACGCGCGACTAAACTTTGCAGAAAATCTATTACGCTATCAAGATGATCACATTGCTTTAGTTTTTCGTGGCGAAAACGGCGCTCGGCAACAGTTAACTTACGCCGAATTGCGCCATGAAGTCGCGGCTTTAGCCGCAGCATTTAAGCAACAGGGTGTTGTCGCCGGCGACCGCATTGCAGCGATGATGCCAAACTGTATTGAAACCATTATTGCGATGCTCGCAACCACCAGCTTGGGCGCTATTTGGTCGAGTTGCTCACCGGACTTTGGCGTACAAGGCGTGGTCGACCGGTTTGGCCAAATTGAGCCAAAGCTTTTCATTACTGTCGACGGCTATTTCTATAACGGCAAGCAACTCGACATCAGCGAAAAAGTGAACGCTATTCGTGCTGAGCTAACTTCCGTTGAAACCACGGTCGTTGTTAATTTTGCAGGTTTTAACCATCAATACGACGCCACCTCGGTCGCTTGGAACGACTATTTAGATCGTTCTGCAAACACATTAGAATTTGTGCGTATGCCGTTTAATGCACCGCTGTACATCATGTTTAGTTCTGGCACGACCGGCGTACCGAAATGTATTGTTCACGGGATTGGCGGCACACTATTGCAGCACATGAAAGAGCATGCATTGCACACTGATATTGATCGCGACGATGTGTTTTTCTACTTCACAACCTGTGGCTGGATGATGTGGAACTGGCTGGTCTCTGGCCTTGCTCAAGGCGCCACGCTCGTTCTATTTGATGGCTCACCGTTTTATCCAGAACCGGCGGCACTTTGGCATATTGCCGAACAAGAACAAATAAGTGTTTTCGGTACCAGCGCAAAATATCTGTCGGCGCTAGAAAAAGCTGAGTATAAACCAGCAACAGTGCACAATTTAACGGCATTGCGAGCCATTCTAACAACCGGCTCAGTGCTTGCACCGGAGAGCTTTGATTTCGTTTATCGCGACATCAAGTCTAACCTGTGTTTATCATCAATTTCAGGTGGTACCGACATTGTTTCATGCTTTGCTCTTGGCAATCCAATATTGCCGGTATATCGCGGTGAGCTTCAATGCAAAGGCCTCGGTTTAGACGTGCAAGTATTCAATGACAACGGCCAAGCCGTGGTGCAAGAAAAAGGTGAGCTTGTGTGTTGTAACAGCTTCCCGTGTATGCCGATCGGGTTTTGGAACGATAACGATGGTCAGCGCTACTTTAAAGCCTATTTTGCGCGGTTTGAGAATACCTGGGCACATGGTGACTATGCTGAAATTACTGATCATGACGGGGTGATTATTTATGGCCGCTCCGACGCCGTGCTAAACCCAGGTGGCGTGCGTATCGGCACAGCAGAAATCTATCGCCAAGTTGAAAAGATTGATAGTGTGCTTGAGAGCATTGCCATTGGACAACGCTGGCAAGACGATGAACGTGTCGTATTATTCGTGCGTTTGCGCGAAGGTTTGAAGCTTGATGATGCATTGCAGCAAGAAATTCGCCAGATAATTCGTCGAAATGCCACGCCTCGTCACGTTCCTGCGGTCATTGCTCAAGTGACAGATATTCCAAGAACGATTAGTGGAAAGATTGTCGAGCTAGCAGTTCGCCAAGTTGTACACGGTGAAACGGTTAAAAACACGGATGCATTAGCGAATCCTGAAGCCTTAGAGCAGTTTCGTGACCGCGCTGAGCTAAATCAATAGAAATATAATTAGGAACTCTAGCATGAAGCAATGGCGCTCTTTGATCATCACCGCAGGCATTGGGCTCGCAATTACAATTGCGGCGACTCTTTTGCTCGAGCAATATGACCATAAGCGCATTGCTGAACGCATGCGAGCAGATGCACAAAGTTTAGAAAGTAACGTAAGAGGAAGCTTAATTCGCTTGCTATATGCAGGTGAAATTGCGGGTGAGCTATTGAAGATGAGTGAAAGTGAACCCGCACAACAACTGCCACAACTTCGCCGCGCGGTGAATTCTTTTTATCAATCCGTACAACACATTACCGTACTTGATGAACAACTTAATTTTATTGATCAAGAATTACTAAATGGTTCCGAGCAAATTATTGTAGAGAGTTATCAAGGTAATCCTGAGCAACTACTCAAGCTACAGCAGTCAAATGATGCCACGGTATTTATGCCGGCGCACAACCTCTCTCTTAATAAGCATGATTTGGCCTTGTTTTTACCCATTATAAACGTTGAACAGCGTTACTATGTTGCAATGGTTGTTGCTGTGCAGGAACTCCTCAAAAGCACCATACATCATCATATTATTGAAGGCTATCAAGTTGAAGTTAAGCAAAATAACGAAGCCATCTACGCATTCGCTGGTAACACCGAATTAAAAAACGAATGGAATGCGGAATTCACGATACGGGTCGCCGACCAGCAGTGGCAATTTTTAGTGTGGCCAACACCTTTAAAATTTTCGGAAATGCACGTCGTAAATTCCTATATCGTGCCGTTACTCGGTATGTTTTTAACGGGTTTCTTCATGTTGTTAGTGTTTCGCATGAAGCTACAGCAACAGCGCTATGAACAACTCAAAAACAACAATGAAGACTTGTTGCTTCAATTACAAAAACGCGAAGAAATTGAGCAGCAATTAGCTTACCTTTCGGAACATGATGCACTCACTGAAGTACCGAATCGAAACGCCCTGCTTCGGTACCTGCACGAGCGCCTACCCGAACTAGCTATTCATCAAGGTCAGTTAGTTGCTATTCAACTCAACGTGGATCACTTTAAAGAAATTAATAACGCCCTTGGTCATAAAATTGGCGATGAGTTACTGCGTCGCCTTGCCCACCGCATTCAACGCTGTCCGGTTAAGTTTGATTTTATCGCGCGTATTGGCGGTGATGAATTCCTTGTTGTCAAAGAAGGTGTAACCACCGATCAACAAGCAACAGAAATAGCCGATCAATTAGTTAGAATTGTAAAACCTGAGTTTTACATCAATAGCCACGAGGTGTACGCCTCAGCGTCAATGGGTATCGCTTTTGCAAATGATGCAGATTTTGATGCAGATAATTTATTGCGTCATACGGATGCGGCTTTGAATCAAGCGAAAAAGTCGGATTACCACGGCATCAATATTTACAATCGGTCGCACCAATCGGAGCTATCTAAACGTCAATTTTTGTTAGAGCAACTGCATAAAGCTGTGGAAGCGCACCGCGTTGAAGTGCACTACCAGCCAATTTTTGATTTGCGCTCGAAACACGTGACTGGACTAGAAGCACTGATGCGTTGGCGTCAGGACGATGGTGAATTAGCACTACCGGAAGAGTTCTTATCGCTCATTGAAGACACGGGTTTAATTGTGCCGCTTACCGACAACTTGTTAAAACGAGTGTTAAATGATTATCGTGAATGGCTAGCAAGCGATCATACGCAATTAACGATTCACATCAATTTATCAGGCAAGCAGTTAGCATTACCTGAATTACCAGAGTTATTGCAAACCAACTTGCGTCGCTACAATGTGCCGGCAGAGAATTTATACATTGAAATTCGAGAAGATTTGTATTGTAGCCATGCTTGTCAAGAAGACGGGGTACTCGCGAAATTGAAGGCCATTGGCGTTAAACTAACAGTTGATGGCACTGGCCTAAACTTTATTACAATGAAGGCGATGCAATTATGCCCGCCTTATCTATTAAAGATTAGCCACGCATTGCTTTCAGAAATACCGCACAATAAAGTGCAGGCGTTAATTGCCGACACCATGATAAAATTTGCCCATGAACGCGGTATTCACATATGTGCTGTCGGTGTAGAAACACAACAGCAAATTGATTTTTTATTGCAGCGTGATTGTTTATCTGCGCAAGGTTACTTCCTCGCGCGCCCTGTTCCTGCAGAACAAGTTCAAGGTATGCTCGAACATCCTGATCAAACAAATAATGACACGCCTTACCAGGAGTAAACTATGCAACGCGAAAGTATGGAATTTGATGTCGTCGTCGTAGGTGCAGGCCCTGCCGGTTTAAGTTGCGCCATACGTCTTGCTCAGCAAGCGCAAGAGAGCAATCAAGAGTTAATGATTTGCGTAGTCGAAAAAGGCTCAGAGGTTGGTGCCCACATCTTATCAGGAGCGGTTTTCGAACCACGCGCATTAAATGAATTAATTCCCGATTGGAAAGAACGTGGCGCGCCGCTCAAAACAGAAGTAACTGGCGATGAAATCATGTTGTTTAAAAACGCTGAGAAAGCGACTAAATTGCCAGGCTTCATGGTACCTAAAACATTCCACAACAAAGGCAACTACATCACCAGCATGGGGAATGTCTGCCGTTGGTTAGCAGAACAAGCTGAACAACTTGGTGTCGAAATATTTCCCGGATTCCCGGCTGCCGACATTATTGTCGAAGACGGTCGCGTTGCTGGCATCATTACTGGTGATATGGGGCTTGATAGTAAAGGGGAACAAAAACCTGGATTTGAACCTGGAATGGAACTTCGCGCTAAATACACTGTATTTGCCGAGGGCTGCCGAGGCCATCTAGGTAAACGTTTACAACAGCAGTTCAACCTCGCCGAAGGGAAATCACCGCAACACTATGCGATTGGATTCAAAGAAATCTGGGACATCCCGGCAGACCAGCATCAGCCCGGCTTAGTGGTTCATACAACAGGCTGGCCTCTTGCAGATGAGGCGAGTGGCGGTGGCTACTTGTACCACGCTGAAGATGGGCAAGTGTACGTTGGTTTAATCGTCGACTTGAATTACAGCAACCCGTACTTAAACCCATTTGGCGAATTCCAGAAATTCAAGACACATCCTGAAATTGCTAAAACTTTAAAAGATGGCAAACGAGTAACTTATGGCGCGCGAGCAATTACAAAAGGTGGATTCTACGCACTGCCGAAAATGACGTTTGCCGGAGGTGTGCTTGTTGGGTGTAATGCCGGGACGCTTAACTTTGCCAAAATCAAAGGAAATCATACGGCAATGAAATCTGGCATGATAGCTGCTGAAAGCATCTTTGCTGCGTTACAAAACACTGATACACCGGCTGAGCTGCCTGATTTTGCCGAACGCTTTGAAAAATCATGGCTCTATGAAGAGCTTTATTGCTCACGTAATTTTGGTCCAGCTGTGCACAAGTTTGGCACCATCTTGGGCGGAGCGTACAACACCATTGATCAGAATCTGTTTGGCGGCAAACTACCGTTCACCATCAAAGATGAGAACACCGATCACGGGCAAATGCGCAAAGCCAATGAATGTAAACCGTTGGAATATCCAAAGCCCGATAATAAATTAACTTTTGACCGTTTATCGTCGGTATTTTTATCAAATACTAACCATGAAGAAGATCAACCATGTCACCTTCAGTTAAAAGACAGTTCAATTCCATTGAAGGTGAATCTTCCTGAATATGCCGAACCTGCGCAACGGTACTGCCCTGCTGGCGTTTATGAAGTGGTGGAAGAAAATGGTGAGGCTGTATTTAAAATAAATGCTCAGAACTGTATTCATTGTAAAACTTGCGATATTAAAGATCCGTCGCAAAACATTACGTGGGTAACACCAGAAGGTACTGGCGGACCTAATTACCCGAATATGTAATTTATTTAAATGAATTAACTTTGTGTGTAAGATATTTAAGACAAATTTTTAAGATTGTCGTCTTAATAAACTCTGTATTAAATTAATTACACACATTGTTAATAAATTGGAATAAATATGAGCGAGTTTTTGAAAATTTTAAACCATGGACGACGTTTAAAGGCAGCAGTAAAGGAATTATCTGTCACTGAGTTAGAAGAAGTAAGAGAAAAATTAAATAAAGTAATCGAAGAGCGTCGCGAAGAAGAAGCGGAACTTAGAAAGCTTGAAGCTGAAAAACAACGAAAAATCGAAGAAGTAAAACGCTTTATCGATGAAGCTGGTATTGATTTAGCTGAACTTGTTGGCGAACCTTCAATTACAACAAAAACACCGAAAAAACGTGCTCCTAAACCACCTAAATACGAAATTACCGACACTGAAGGTAATCGAGTGACTTGGACCGGACAAGGTCGCATGCCAAAAGCATTAAAGGCCGCAGTTGACTCAGGTAAATCGTTAGAAAGTTTTCTCATTAAGTAACAAAAAGCCCCGCCAAGCGGGGCTTTTTATTTGAGTTTGTTGATACAATTAATGCACAGTAATATCGATATCACCCACACCAGTATCAACACTCACTCGATGCTTACCTGAAGAATTAGCACGGCTATTGGCAGTCATCAGAAAACGATTATTTTCAATATTGCCTAACCCTTTAATTGTGCTGTCACCAACACCAACATCTGTTTTAATGGTCTTATAGTCGCCATAAATATCTAAATCAACTTCACCAACACCTAAATCAATTTGTATATCAGTGGTCCACAAATCGCCATTAATTTCACCAACGCCTAAATCGGTTTCAACACGATTAACTCGCGGTAATTTAATAACCCAATCCAATTGAATACCATCTTGGTTCGAAACTCGCAGTGTTAACTGATTTCCAGCTTGCTCGGCAACAAGTTCAGCATCTTCAACATTACCGTCTTTGTTAAATACAGTGTCATCATCTTTGTAGGCACGAATAGAAACTTCCATAACATCGCCTTCTGTGCGCTCAAACGTAATGGTTCCCACGCCAGAATCAAAGCTCAGTTCTGTTTCAGCGGAAACGCTGTATTCCGCATTGATGTGCTTTTCATGCTGCTGTGCATTTGCGGTAAATGGCAAGCTGATCACGGTAATACCTGCGATCATTCCTAGGGCAATACTCCAAGTGGTGCGTTGACGGTTCATTGTTGTTGTCTCCGTAATGATTCATGTTGTCATCGTCGTTATAGGACGTAGAAAATTCACTCGAAGTTTATAAAGCAATTATCATGCCAATTATTTATCCTTTATTATTCAATATGTTATAAATTTATCCGGCATTCGTTTTTCATCATAAAATAGTCAAATTCACAAAATTATGCTCAAATATCACAAATTTGATTCGACCAGATACATTCACCATGCCCAAGCATACAAATATGACTTCTCATAGCATTGAGCCGATAGGATTCATTGAATCCCCCTATCCCGAGAAGTTTGCCGTACCGCGACAACCAGGACTCGTTTCTGCAGCAAAGGCTCGAATCGTATTGCAAGGTGATTATGGACATCCTGATTGTGTTCGGGGTTTGAAGGAGTTCTCCCATATTTGGGTTTTATTTTTATTTCACCAAACCACAGCTCAGGGTTGGAAACCTCTGGTACGCCCTCCACGTCTGGGTGGCAACGAAAAACGCGGCGTATTTGCAACTCGCTCGACGTTTCGTCCCAATAATATCGGTTTGTCGGTGGTTCAAATGATCAATATCGAACATCAAAACAAGCAGACGATTATTGACGTGCAAGGTGCTGATTGGGTAAATCACACACCGGTGGTTGATATTAAGCCTTACGTGCCCTACGCCGATGCCATAGCAGAGGCAACTGGCGGCTTTGCGCCAACCGCGCCAGAAAAAAATTTGATGACTACCTTCAGTGATCAAGCACTATATGAACTGCAGCATCTAATGCCGCAATATCCGGAATTACAAGCGCTAATAACCCAAGTACTTGCGCAAGATCCTCGCCCCGCCTATCAGCAACACGACGATGATGAACGCGAATACGGCATGACGTTATACAACGTGAATATTCGTTGGCGCGTGCTGAATCAACAAAATCATGTAATAAGTATCAGTAAAGGCTTTTGACACAGCGCCGCTACTGATAGAATTTCACGGTAATCACACCATTGGAATTTTGCTGGAATTTGAGGATCACATGCGTACCAGCCAATATTTATTAGGAACATTAAAAGAAACACCTGCCGATGCAGAAGTTATCAGTCATCAATTGATGCTGCGCGCCGGTATGATTCGTAAAGTTGCCGCCGGACTCTATACGTGGACACCGACAGGTTTACGTGTGTTACGTAAAGTTGAGCGTGTCGTTCGCGAAGAGATGGAACGCGCTGGTGCTCTAGAAGTTCTTATGCCAATGGTTCAACCCGCTGATTTGTGGGAAGAGTCAGGTCGTTGGAATGACTACGGCCCTGAGCTACTTCGTTTACACGACCGAAATAACCGTGACTTCGTATTAGGCCCAACTCATGAAGAAGTCATCAGTGAATTAGCACGCAAAGAGATTAGCAGCTACAAACAGTTGCCGTTGAACATGTTCCAAATTCAAACCAAATTCCGTGACGAAATTCGCCCACGTTTTGGGGTGATGCGCTCACGCGAGTTCATCATGAAAGATGCGTACTCATTCCATCTAGATCAAGACAGCCTACAGCAAACCTATGACGTGATGCATGCAGCTTACTGCCGCATCTTCGAGCGCCTCGGTCTCGATTATCGTCCGGTTATTGCCGACACTGGCTCAATTGGTGGTAGCTCATCGCATGAGTTTCATGTGTTAGCGAGCTCAGGTGAAGACGACATTGCGTTTTCAGACAGCTCCGACTACGCCGCCAACGTTGAAATGGCTGAGGCTGTAGCGCCTGCAACACAACGCCCTGCGCCGTCGGCTACAATGGAAAAAGTTGCCACCCCTGATGCTAAAACAATTGCTGCATTAGTTGAGCAGTTCAAGTTGCCCGTTGAAAAAACCGTCAAAACACTGATTGTGCACGGCGCTGAAGAAGGTCAACTGGTTGCCTTGATTATTCGAGGCGATCACGAACTCAACGAGATTAAAGCTGCGAAACATCAGTTGGTCGCTAGCCCGCTGGTATTTGCAACGGATGAAGAAATTCGCGCGGCTATCGGCGCTGGCCCGGGCTCATTAGGCCCAGTTAATTTGCCAATGCCATTGGTTATTGATCGCAGTGTCGCAGTCATGGCGGATTTCGCTGCTGGTGCCAACGAAGATGGCTTCCACTACTTTAATATCAATTGGGAGCGAGATGTCGCCCTGCCAGAAACCTTTGATCTGCGTAATGTGGTGGCCGGTGATCCAAGCCCCTGTGGTCAAGGCACTCTGCAAATCAAACGTGGCATTGAAGTGGGTCATATTTTCCAACTCGGTAAGAAGTATTCTGAAGCCATGAAAGTTGGTGTATTGACCGAAACCGGTAAACACGAAACCTTAACAATGGGTTGTTACGGTATCGGCGTATCCCGTATTGTTGCGGCTGCCATTGAACAGAACCACGATCAATACGGCATCATTTGGCCTGACGCTTTGGCACCGTTCCAAGTAGCATTGGTACCGATGAATATGCACAAGTCAGCTCGAGTGCAAGATGTTGCTGAGAAGCTCTACACCGAGTTAACGGCGGCCGGTATTGATGTATTGTTTGATGATCGCAAAGAGCGCCCAGGCGTGATGTTTGCCGATCTTGAGCTTATCGGAATTCCACATCAGATCGTGATTGGTGAGCGTAATCTTGATGAGCAAGCGGTTGAATACAAATCGCGGCGCAGTGGCGAGAAAGAAAAACTTGCCATTGACTCAGTTCTGCAGCATTTGCAGAGCAAATTTTAACTCCTATAACTGTCTAAATAGTATAAAAAAAGCCCGAATAAGTTAATTCGGGCTTTTTTTATTCGTCGTATGACTGAGCTTAGCGATTAACTCTCAGAACCCGCTAGTGGCTCCACATAGTGCAAATGCATATCCCATGGGAAGTGAATCCATGTTTCTTGCTCAAGGTCAGCAACAAAATCATCAACTAATTGCATACCTGCTGGCTTTGCATAAACCGTGATAAATTTAGCTTTTGGAAAACGCTCGCGTAAAAACTTCAAGGTATTACCGGTATCAACGAGGTCATCAATAACCAAGAAGCCTTCGCCATCTTCGGTTGCGTTCACATCTTTGAGCATGGTTACGCTGTCGCGTTGGCTGTCGTGATCGTATGAACTCACACAAACTGAGTCGACAACACGTACATTCAGCTCACGTGCAACAATTGCTGCAGGCACTAAGCCGCCACGACTTACCGCAATAATGCCGCGCCATTGTTCAGCTGGTAACTGGCGGCGCGCCAGTTCCTTAGTTGCCCGATGCAACTCTTCCCACGATACGAAAAACTCGCGATTTGAATGCCATCCCATAATGATTACCCCAACCAAATAAATTTAGCGACAAACAGCGCTGCTAATACCGCAACACTCCAATTTAATTCACGGACTTTGCCTCCAAGCGCTTTCACGACAACGTAGCTAATAAATCCAAGCGCAATACCGTCAGCAATTGAGAAGGTTAATGGCGTCATCAATAGCACAACAGCGACTGGAGCCGCTTCCGTAATATCGTCCCAATCCACTGAACGAAGTGTAAACAGCATCAGTACCGAGACGTAAATAATAGCGCCGGCGGTCGCATAAGCCGGAACCATGCCCGCCAACGGCGCGAAGAATATAGCCAAAACGAACAATAACCCCACCACCACTGCGGTTAGTCCAGTCTTACCACCAGACGCAACACCAGATGCTGATTCAACGTAACTGGTAGTGGTCGACGTACCTAATGCGGCACCTGCAATGGTAGCGGTACTGTCAGCCATCAACGCGCGTTCAAGACGCGGTAATGAACCATCTGGCTTCGCTAAACCAGCGCGTTGTGCGACGGCCATTAAGGTGCCCGACGTATCAAATAAGTCGACAAATAAGAACGCAAAAATCACGCTCAACATGGCAACATCGAACGCAGCGGCAATGTCCATTTGCATAAACGTTGGTGCCAAGCTTGGTGGCGCTGCAACGATGCCATTATACTGAACATCGCCAAGCAAAAATCCGGCTAAGGTCACTAAAAGTATACTAATCAGCGCGGCACCTTGAATACCCCGTGCAACCAAACCAATAATCAGAAAGAATCCCGCGCCAGCGAGTAGCACAGACAGTTGCGACATGTCTCCCAACGACACTAAAGTGGCATTGTTCGCGACAATAATGTTGGCATTCTTTAGGCCTATAAGCGCTAAGAAAGCACCGATACCTGCGGCGATTGCGAGTCGAAGCGTTACTGGTATGGCATTAATGATCCACGAACGCACACGCAAAGCAGAGAGTAAGAAGAATAAAATACCGGAGAAGAAAACCGCACCGAGCGCCGTCTGCCACGTGTACCCCATACCGAGTACAACACTATAGGTGAAAAAAGCGTTGAGCCCCATCCCCGGAGCCAAAGCTACAGGATAATTCGCCCATAAGCCCATCACCAAACAGCCAATAGCAGCAGCTAAACAGGTGGCGACAAAAACAGCACCATAGTCCATCCCCGCTTCGCTAAGCATTGAGGGATTGACGAAAATAATATACGCCATGGTTAAAAACGTCGTGATACCCGCAACGATTTCACGTTTTACCGTACTTCCTTGCGCTTTGATTTGAAACAATCGCTCCAATAAAGCCTGCATAAGCCCCCACTCTCGCTCTGCTGATTAAAAAATTGCGGTATTCTACAATAATTTCATCGCTTTTGCCGCACTATTATGTGGTAACCTGTTCGCCTTCAATGCACTTCGCAACCATTATTCAAGGAGTTTTTAGTCATGCCTCGAGTCATATACATTGATGCCCAAGGCGGCGAATTTGAAGCTGAAGTTGAGGTTGGTCAAAACCTGATGGAAGGTGCGGTTGATCACATGATCGACGGTATTCTTGGCGAGTGTGGTGGCGTCATGTCATGTGCAACGTGCCACTGCTATGTTGATCCAGCCTGGGTTAACAAAATTCCACCCGCGAGTGAAATGGAAGAAGACATGTTGGACATGGTGATCGACCCGCAAGATAACAGTCGTCTCAGTTGCCAAATCGAAATGACCGAAGAGTTAGATGGAATTGTAGTTCGTTTACCGAAATCGCAATTTTAAGCGCTTTCAATCCGCACGAATACTTCATCATGGTAGCCGGTTGTCACGCGCATGAGCCCGGACAATTCGGCATCCAATTCAGGTTCTCCAGTATCTACAAGCAGCGGACGCTGGCCTAGCGCTTGTAACTTCGCTTTGGTTGCCACAATTTGAATGTTCTCTTTACCAATACTGCGAATCACTGCTGGGCTCAATTGTTGATTACCGCGTCCAAAAATATGGCCTTGCCCACCAATCACGGTAATAATCAACCGCACAGGGCCTTGATGCTCGTGGATGAGTTGTTCAAGCTGTGAAGCTGTCACGTCGCTAGCAATCACCTTTCCTGCTAGCACCACATCGACACCTAATAGCGTATTTGGCAGGTTTAATTCCTCCATGATAAACGCCACTGTTGAGCCTGAACCCATGATATACAGCGTATCATCGTCCATGCTCTCAATCACATCGGCGGCGATGTCTGCGAGTACAAGTTCATCGCTTTCTTTACCACCCATTTTTACTGCTTGTACATAACGCAGCTCCGCTGGAACTAGCATTTCACCATATCGACGCGCTCTTACCGTCCCCTGACGAAACGCATCTTCATCAATATCCATTACATCCGCATTGGTCACGCTGGTCAGTTGACCTTGAATAAGTTGCTCAAGCACCTTGCCCGCAGCAGTGGGTGATATCGCATAAACGCCTGAGTGAATTTTCACGCCGGCAGGAATACCAAGCACAGGTCGGTGGGCCGGATAGACCGCGCAAACGTCGCGCGCGGTGCCATCGCCGCCCGCAAACAAAAGTAAATCGATATCATCTCGCTTAGCTAATAACTGAGCTAGCTCGCGCGTATCGTCCGCCGATGTGAGCGACTGTTCTGGGGTATATATGACGTCATAGGCAAAGCCGCGCTCACGCACCATCTCCTCACCGAGGCCATTTGCACCGGTGACAAACTGAACGTGATTCGAATAGGCTTGAATAACCTGAAGTGCTTGGTTTACGCGTAGCGGCGCTTTCGGCGTTGCGCCCAACTCAAGTGCTCGCTTCGCCGTGTCGGCGCCGTCACTCCCTTTTAAAGCAACGGAGCCGCCCAAACCTGCGTATGAATTGACAATGAGACCAATACGAAACAACGGAGTCTTATTCACCTTTATCGCGGGTACCTTCTTGAATGGCTTCGCCGGCACTCTCAAGATCCTTGCCGATGCCTTCAATAGTGGCACAGCTACTCAAACCTAACGCGACTAAAAGCATAATAAAATGGCGATTCTTCATGTTATGTTCCATTTAGTTATTGTTGTTGCGGGCCAAGGCTGTTGATAAAACTCAGCCAAAGCTCGGGCAAATTTCTCCGCTCGTGGCGGAATGCCTTCAATTATATAGCGAGATAATTGTTCTTGAACAGCTTTTGTAAACGCTATTCTATCTACCTCAATACCGCCTAAGTTATCTACGCTGACCTGAAATGGCACACCCGCGCACAACGAAAACAGCCACTCTAATGCTTGGGGTTTGCGCTCCACTTGCTCAAATTCAGCTTGTTGCTTTGCATCACGGCCATCTGGTTCATACCAATAACCATAATCAAATAGTTGCCGACGCTGTTCACCGGCAATGCACCAGTGAGCGATTTCATGTAAAGCCGAAGCAAAAAAGCCATGCGCAAAAACTATCTGATGATAATCATCTGCGTGTTGCATAGGTTGATAATAGGGCTCATGGGTTCCAGCGACCAATCGGGTTTTGTAGTCACTATAAAAACACTGGTCAAACAGCTCAATGAGTTGCTGATAATGATGTTGTGGCATACTTCTCAACAGCACCTAGATAGAACAACGTCATAATTCAATATTTGGAACGCAAGCGTGCACGTCGCCATTTTGCGCCCGCTGACGTAACCAATGATCCATGATCACCAACGCAGCCATCGCTTCGACCACCGGTACACCGCGGATTCCAACACAAGGATCATGGCGGCCACGCGTCACAATTGAGCTTGTTTCGCCGCGAATATCAATCGTCTCACCAGCAATGGTGATGCTTGACGTTGGTTTAAACGCAACTTCGGCGATAATTGGCTGACCACTGCTAATGCCACCCAGTACCCCACCAGCATGATTACTAGCAAAACCTTTCGGCGTTAAGGCATCGCGATGTTCACTGCCGCGCTGACCGGCAACCGCGAATCCATCCCCGATGCTCACTGCTTTTACCGCATTGATACTCATCAACGCTTTCGCCAAATCAGCATCCAGACGATCAAATACCGGTTCACCTAAACCAACGGGTACGCCGGTCACCTCAAGACGTACGCGCGCGCCAACAGAATCGCCATCTTTCAACAACTGTTTGAGGTACTCTTGTGCCGCTTCTGACATCGTTCGGTCTGGGCAAAATAATGGATCGCTAGCGACATGTTGCCAAGCAAAATCTGGCTGACCAGGGTCGGTACAATGTGGACCTATTTGAACCACGCCCGCGTGAAACTTAATACCGAACTTTTCGACTAAGTATTTTTGCGCAATAGCGCCAGCGGCAACTCGCATCGCCGTTTCGCGCGCCGAAGAACGACCACCGCCGCGATAATCGCGCACGCCATATTTGTGGGCATAAGTATAATCAGCGTGGCCTGGTCTGAATTTATCTTTTATATCACCGTAATCTTTACTGCGCTGATCGGTGTTTTCAATGAGTAGCCCAATCGGCGTTCCGGTCGTTTTCCCTTCGAATACGCCTGAGAGAATCTTTACGCTATCCGCCTCACGACGGGCGGTCGTAAATCGATTTTGCCCAGGTTTCCGACGATCAAGGAACGGTTGAATATCTGCTTCAGAAAGCTCTAGGCCTGGCGGGCAGCCGTCAACAACAGCGCCAATTGCAGCGCCGTGGCTTTCGCCAAAAGTTGTGACCCGAAATAATTCACCCCAAGTATTTGCTGCCATCACTCTGTCTCAGTCGTTGTTGTTACGTTCTAGTCGTGTGGTTTCGCGCTAAAATTTTTCGCGATGCGCAACGAGGTCGGCATACGTCAGCACAAATACACCGTCGCCACCGCGCTCGAATTCAACCCAATCAAACGGAACTTCAGGAAACTCTTCGGCCAAAGCGACCCATGAGTTGCCTACCTCACAAACCAAAACACCGTGCTCGGTCAAGTGTTCCGGTGCTTCACGTAAAATGGTACGAACTAAATCTAAGCCATCATCACCAGCTGCGAGACCAAGTTCTGGTTCATGTCTAAATTCGTCTGGTAGATCCGCCATATCCTCGGCATCGACATACGGTGGATTCGTCACAATAAGATCATAACGTTGCTTCGGCACACCATCATACAAATTCGACTGAATAGGAATAACGCGCTCTTCTAAACCATGCATCGCGATGTTCTCTTCAGCAACAGCAAGCGCATCTAACGATAAATCCAACGCATCAATATCGGCCTCATCAAATGCATAGGCACAAGCAATAGCAATACAACCACTTCCTGTACATAAATCAAGAATCCGCTTCGGTTCTTGCGCTAGCCACGGTGTAAAACGCTTCTCGATCAACTCCGCAATCGGCGAACGTGGTACCAGAACGCGCTCGTCAACAATAAATGGCAGCCCAGCAAACCATGCTTGGCCAATTAAATAAGCCGCTGGCTTCCGCTCTTCAATACGTGTCGTCACCAACGACACAAACTCATCCAGTTCGTGTTCTTGCAAGTGGGCCTGCTCAAATATAGCGAGTTGCTCAAAATTTAACTGAGTCACATGCCCTAACAAAAGTTGCGCTTCGCTGTAGGCGTTATCGGTGCCGTGGCCAAAATAAACATCTGCGCTCTGCATCGCGGTGACAGCCCAACGCAGCGCATCATGTAAATTGGTTTGCGTAAATGTGACATTTACCTGTGACAAGGTAGGTTCTCCGAAGTTGTTCCGTTCTTTGCCATAAGATACCCTAATAGCACTAAGTTCGCATCCAAAGATGTACGTTGATAGATACAAATCGAGTGGTTATGAGTGAAGATTCAGACGATTTCGCACTGTTTCGTGAGCAAGTAAAGGTCGATCGCCGCATTCGCAGCGAAACCGTGCAAGCGCCGCGCCCCAAACGAGCCAGGAAACCTTCAGGCTCGAATACCCCTGAACGCCAACAGCAGGCGGAGTTTTTCTTTTCTGATACCTTTCGAGCGCATTTCCCCGAAGGTCCCGTACGCTATTGTGCAGAAGGCGAATCATCGCACTTACTCAAGCAGCTTCGCCGCGGCGATTATCCACCCGAATTATTTCTTGATTTACACGGTATGACGCAAGCCGAGGCCAAGCGCGAAATCGCCGCGCTACTGCATGCTTGTACAAAACAGAATATTGACTGTTGTTCCATTATGAGTGGTCACGGGAAGGGTATTTTAAAGGAGAATTTACCGCATTGGTTGGTACAGCATCCGGCGGTGCGAGCGTTTCATCAGGCGCCTGCGGCTCACGGTGGCAACGCCGCCCTCCTCATCCTCATTCGTTAATCGTTAATCGTTATTCGTTATTCGTTATTCGTTATTCGTTATTCGTTATTCGTTATTCGTACGTTCGCTTCGCTCACTGTTCGTCCGTGCTTCGCACTGTTCGAAGAGCGCAGCGGACGAACAGCGTAGCGCACGAATAACGAATAACGGTTTTTAAGGAACGACCATGCGGATGAAGTCGGCTCGCTGCATCGCCACATCCAACTTCAACTCCGCCATCCCAGCCGTCGGAAACAACAACGGCGGCGTTTTCTTATCCAGCGTCGCCACAAGATAGCTCACAAACGGCATATGCGACACCAACACAATGGTTTCAGCGTTCGGATAGCGGCTTTGCAACATTGCAAAAAACCAATCACAGAATTCTTGCGGATCGCTTTCAGGAATCGCATCATCAGCAACATCGCGGTGACTGGCGGGAGTAATGGATTCAACAATGGTCGCGGTTTGCTGGGCACGAATAAATGGGCTGGCTAATAACCAATCGAATTGCGTTCCCTGTTCTTGCATGTAGCTTTTCAGCCAATCGGCACTTGCCAACACCTCACTCTCACCGAGCGTGCTTAGCGGGCGTATTGCATCAGCTTTTAATGCCTGCGCTGGTTCAGCATCACCATGGCGCATAATAAACAGGGTAACAGCCACGACTTATTCGTTCTCCTCAGCTGAATCAGCTGATTCATCTTGGCGTCGACGTCGACGTCCACCAGTAACCGGATCGGCTCGCCCCTCATCTATAGCTTGATCCGCACGACGGCGTCTAACCGCTTTAGGATCAGCAATAAGTGGGCGGTAAATTTCGATACGATCACCTTCTCGTAATTCATGATCGAGCTTAACCGCTTTACTCCAGATACCAACCTTTTGTTCCGAGAGATCAATTTCTGGGAAATATTGTTTGATCTGTGAACGCTCAATCGCATCTTCAACTATCGTACCGACAGGAACTCGCAGCGGAATAATTTGCTGACGTTCAGGCGTTGCGTACGCTACTTCAATTTGAATTTGTTGCGGTGCCATTATTTATTGTGACCCATACACTTGTTGTGCACGCTGTACAAACGCATCAACCATGCGGCTTTGCAGCTCATTAAAAATTTTACCAAATGCCATGCCGAGCAGACGATTCGCAAACTCGAATTCCAGCTTTAACACAATTTTGCAGGCCTGTTCATCAAGCTTATGGAAACTCCAGCCACCACGCAAATACTGAAACGGTCCATCCACAAGCACCATATCAATTCGTTCAAACGGTACAAGCGTATTACGTGTTGTGAACGATTTACTGATTCCGGCTTTAGAAATATCGAGACGGGCGACTTTATTTTGCTCATCGCTCTCTAGCACCGATGCACTGCGGCAACCTGGCACAAACTCCGGATAACGATCGACGTCATTCACCAATGCGTACATTTGCGCATCGCTGTATGGTACTAAAGCACTCCGTTCAATAGTCGGCATCGCAGTCCTCGTTTGGTTAAAATGATGCGCATGATAGCGCATTTCATACATTGAATCACCCTCTCAAATTGAGCAAATAAACCCGTGATTTTGCAATAAAACAAATTTTAATTTTTCCTGCCATCGGTATAATACGGCGCATGAGCAAAACTAAAAAAAATCAAAATTCAAATACCATCGCGTTGAATAAAAAAGCGCGGCACGAATATTTCCTCGAAGATAAATTTGAGGCCGGCTTAGCCCTGCAAGGTTGGGAAGTAAAAAGTATCCGTGCTGGTAAGGTCAACATTAGCGACACCTACGTCATCATCAAAAATGGCGAAGCCTATCTACTTGGTGCGCAAATTCAACCACTTATCTCAGCCTCAAGCCACGTTGTGTGCGACCCTGAACGCACCCGCAAGCTCTTATTAAAAAAGCGCGAGCTCGACAAACTAATCGGTGCCAGTGAACGCGAAGGTTACGCCATTGTCGCCACGGCAATGTATTGGAAAAAGCATTTGGTGAAGTTAGAAATTTACCTCGCCAAGGGTAAGAAGTCTCACGATAAGCGCGACACCATTAAAGAACGCGATTGGCAGCGTCAAAAGGCGCGCATTATGAAGCACAACGTTCGTTAATAGCGACTGTCAATTGAGCGTTGACATCACTTTTTAATCGCGATACATTCGACTCATCAATTAGACAAGCTAGTCATTTAGTTTACAAAATAAAGGAAGCAGCCGTGATAACAATGGCACAGCAATCACAACTACGTAAAAACTGGTGGTGGCATTTCCCGAGCTAGCGGGCGATGTATCTGTGCGTGTTAATCACGTTTGCTACAAACCCGCTTCGATAAGCGGGTTTTTTTATTCACGCTTATCGATATCAAGCGGCAAAAGAAAGTTATACAACTTTGAACAACCAAAAGTTATCGACTATCACTCAACAAGAAAGAGTACTGTAGCGTGAATATTATTGAACAACCGGGCTTCTTGACGAGTTTACGCATGAAGCTACCGTATCAAGCCGATACGCTTGCCGTATACGAAAGGCTCTGCTCGCCGCAGCAGCCAAGTTTATTGCTCGATTCTGCCGAAATTCAGTCGCGGCAGAATCTCAAAAGCTTGCTCATGGTGAATGCCGCCGTGCAATTTACCTGTCACGGCCAAACCGTCATCATTAAAGCGCTTACCAATAATGGCGCAGCGCTATTACCATGGTTAGCGCAACAGCTTGACGCACTTGGTAGCGATGTTTGCGAGGTCACGGCAACCAACCGACAGTTGCAGTGTGAGTTCAAACAAACAAAGGCCGTTGCAGACGAAGATTCGCGGTTACGTGCTCCTAGCAATGTCGAACCGTTACGAATTGTTCAGCAAAAACTACAAACCAAAGCGCAACTTGGTGCACCGCATGCCATGGCGATATTTATCGGCGGTGTGTTTGCCTATGACTATGTGGCAACGTTTGAGCAATTACCCTACGTTGAAACAGCTGAAAATAGCTGTCCTGATTATCAATTCTACCTCGCTGAAACTTTGCTTGTTATTGATCACCAACGGCAAACAACCGAGCTTCTAGCTAGTCTTATTAGCGGACCACAGAGTGCGGAATATTATGCGGATATAGCGGCGCAAGTGGGTCAAATTGCTGCCTTATGCCAATTTCCGTCAATGCAAAAGCAAAGCAAAAACCAAGGTGTTGATGACGCTTTGAAGGTAACCCCTTCGGCCAAAGCGTTTGCCCAACAAGTTCTGCAGCTGAAAGAACACATCAGTGCTGGCGATATCTTTCAAGTGGTGCCTTCGCGGCGTTTTCAACTGCCATGCAGCGATAGTTTATTAGCCTATGCAGAGCTTAAAAAGGCCAATCCGTCGCCATATATGTTTTACCTGCGTACCGATAGTTTCGAGTTGTTCGGCGCGTCCCCCGAATCGGCGCTCAAATACACGGCAGCAACTAATCAAGTTGAGTTATACCCGATTGCCGGCACTCGTCCACGCGGTAAAAATGCCGATGGTACGATTCACGCCGATCTAGATAGTCGCTTAGAGCTTGAATTGCGTTTAGATCAAAAAGAACTCTCTGAACATATGATGCTGGTGGACCTCGCACGCAACGATTTGGCTCGTATTGCACAGCCGGGTACACGCTACGTCGCCGATTTGCTGCAAGTCGACCGTTATTCGCATGTCATGCACTTAGTTTCTCGGGTAGTCGCGCAATTGGCTGACGATTTAGATGCGTTCCATGCTTATCGCGCCTGCATGAATATGGGCACCTTAGTAGGTGCACCTAAAATTAGCGCAGCAACGCTGATTCGCCAAGTTGAACAGCAACGGCGTGGTAGCTACGGCGGTGCCGTCGGCTATGTCAATGGTGCTGGTGATATGGATACCTGCATTGTGATTCGTTCGGCCTTTGTCAAAGATGGCTTAGCGACCATTCAAGCTGGCGCTGGTGTTGTGCATGATTCCGACCCTGCCGCAGAAGTTGCCGAAACCGAAAACAAAGCGCGTGCAGTCATCGAAGCCGTACGTCATGCCAATAAACGTATTCAGGAGGCTGCGAATGCTCGCTAATCCAACAACGCATACAACGGCCCCTGATCGCATTGTGATGCTCGATAACTTCGATTCATTCAGCTACAACCTCGTAGATGAATTGCGCCAGCTTGGCTACCCATTGGTGGTTTATCGCAACGATATCGACGTGCAGCAGTTGATAGCGAACATGCGCGACTATTCTGGGCGGCAGCTCTTATGTTTATCGCCAGGGCCGGGTCACCCTGCTCATTCCGGCAACTTGCTGGCGTTGATAAAAGCCGCTCAAGGCCATTTCCCTATGCTTGGCATCTGTCTTGGCTTTCAGGCGCTCATCCATGCCTCGGGCGGCGAGGTGGACCGGTGCCCTGATATTGTGCATGGCAAAAAAGCACTGATCGAAACTCGCCAACATTGCATATTTGAACAGTTGGATAATCCATTAACTGTGGCTCGCTATCATTCATTGTGTGGCTACAAGTTGCCCGACTCAATTAAAGTTCTTGCGGCAACGGGGGCAATTCCGATGGCGGCAGAATTCCCAGAATTTCAGGCTATCGGCTTTCAGTTCCATCCGGAATCTATTTTGACCAGCCGCGGTACGCAGCTATTAGCGCAAACCGTCGCCTACTTATTTCAACAATACCGATCTGAGCCGTACGGGGGTTAATCATGCAGGCACTTCATTCTTTACTCAACGGTGAGCCATTAACCCTGCAACAGGCAGAAAAGCTGTTCGACCATTTGGTTAAGGGCGAGCTTAATGACATTCAAATAACCGCCGCATTAACGGCAATGAAACTTCGTGGCGAACAGCCCGAAGAAATGGCCGGTGCTGCACAAGCATTACGACGTGCGGCAAAGCCATTTAAGCGCCCTACCCGAGCCGTTATCGATAGTTGTGGTACCGGTGGCGACGGTAGTAACACCATGAATATTTCGACCACCGCCGCGTTAGTTGCTGCCAGCATGGGCTTAGCTGTGGCTAAGCATGGTAACCGTAGCGTGTCATCGCGGTCTGGCTCAGCAGATGTTCTCGAGAGCCTCGGCTTATCAGTAACGCAAGATCCTGAGATTGCCGAGCAGCAACTCGATACGTTTAACTTTTGCTTTCTATTTGCACCGCATTATCACCCAGGCATTCGCTATGCCATGCCAAGTCGACAAACGCTTAAAACTCGCACTTTATTCAACTTGCTAGGGCCGCTGGTTAACCCTGCACGCCCTGATGCACAAGTGCTCGGAGTGTATGATCCAAGCTGGTGCCGGCCGATGGCAGAAACTTTGAAGTTATTGGGTTGTCGGCGAGCCATGGTCGTCCACGGTTCGGGGCTTGATGAGATTGCCTTACATGGTCCGACCCATGTGGTTGAATTACGTGATGGCGAACTGACCGAATACACGCTCAATGCCGCTGATTTTGACGTACAGCCAGCGCAAGTGGCTGAGTTAGTTGGCGGCGACGCGGATTATAATGCGCAATTACTCAAGCAGGTTTTAGCGGGCGCAGCAACGCCAGCGCAAACCAATGCTGTTGCCGTCACCGTTGCAGCCATGCTCTATGTGACTGACCAGTATGCCGACTTAAAACAGGCAACAGCGGCTGTACAAGACCATCTGGCATCAGGCGCCGCGTTAACGCACTTAGAAAAACTTCAGGAGTTTAATCGTGGCTAGTTCAATACTTAACGAAATTGTAGAAACTCGCCGCAGCTCGGTACAAACGTTCTTGGCGCAATTGGATATCGCGTCAATAGAAAAGCAGTTGGCGCCAAGCCAACGCAGTTTATACCAAGCACTGGCGCAGCCACGAGCTAGCTTTATTCTTGAATGCAAAAAAGCATCGCCATCGAAAGGCTTGATTCGTCCCAACTTTAATCCAGTGAATTTGGCGCAAACCTATAGTCGATATGCCGACGCCATTTCGGTACTCACTGAGCCCGATTACTTTCAAGGCGATTATCGCTATTTAGCTGCCGTGGCTGCTGCTGTGCCGCAGCCGGTGCTCTGCAAAGATTTCATCGTGATGCCAGAGCAGGTTATTTTGGCTCGCCATTTTGGCGCCGATGCCATTTTATTAATGCTGTCCGTATTAACTGATGACGAGTACCGCCAATTAGCCGAACTCGCTGCGGAATTGCAGCTTGATGTACTCACCGAGGTGGCCACGGAACCAGAACTTGAGCGCGCGTTAGCCTTAAACGCAAACATCATCGGTATTAACAATCGCAACCTGCATGACCTATCCATCAATCCGCAGCGCAGTATTGATATGAGTCAACGTATTCCCGAAGGTGTTTTAGTTGTGGCTGAATCGGGGTATTCGAATCATGCGCAAATTCAACAAGCGGCCGCCCATGTCGACGGCTTTTTGATTGGAAGCGCATTGTCACAGTGCGACAATGTCGATCAAGCCTGCCGTGAGCTAATTTACGGAAAGCACAAAGTTTGCGGCCTAACCGAGCCGGCCGATGCGACCGTCGTCCGTGCTGCCGGTGCAGCGTATGGTGGATTAATTTTTGTTGAACACTCACCGCGCTATGTCAGCTTAAAACAAGCTCAGACTATTGTGCACGCAGAGCCGCTCTTGAATTTTGTTGGCGTGTTTGCCGATCAACCGCTGGCGCAAGTCATCGAAATAGCTCAATCCATAGAATTAGCGATTGTGCAGTTACACGGTCAAGAAGACATTGATTACATTAGCGAGTTACGCAAAGCGCTGCCAACTACAAAGATTTGGAAAGCCATTGGTGTGGATGAGCCACTCATCTTGCCACACCTCGAAGTGGATGCATTTTTACTCGATAATCGCTTTGGTGGTAGCGGCCAGCCGTTTGATTGGTCACTGCTCAAAGGATTAAGTGAACAACAATTAAGTCAGTGTATATTCGCCGGTGGATTAAGCCTTGCGAACTTGAGCGAGGCGCAAACAACAGGAATTTCGCAACTCGATGTCAATTCGGGCGTTGAGTACGCCAAAGGCCGCAAAGACGCCGGTAAAATCTTAAAATTTTTCGAACACATTCGTACTTACGGTAAATCAGAAAACCAGATCCAGCCGGATCAGGAGGCAGTATCATGACCCAATCAACTGAGAAACTATCCGCTTACTTTGGCGACTTTGGTGGCCAATTTGTACCTGAAATTTTGTTGCCGGCCTTGGATCAGCTCGAACAAGCTTTCATTGATGCTCAGCAAGACTCTGAGTTTCAGGCCGAATTCGCCGACCTGTTGAAGAATTACCTAGGACGTCCTACTCCTGTATCGCTTTGTCGCAATTTGCCGTTGCATTCGCCCAATGGCACGCAAATTTATCTGAAACGCGAAGATTTGCTGCACGGCGGTGCCCACAAGACGAACCAGGTATTGGGCCAAGCCTTGCTGGCAAAGCGTATGGGCAAAAAACGCATCATCGCCGAAACCGGCGCAGGTCAGCATGGCACAGCAACCGCGCTTGCATGTGCGCTATTAGACCTCGAGTGTATTATTTACATGGGCGCTAAAGACGTTGCGCGCCAACAACCGAATGTATTTCGGATGGAACTCATGGGTGCCAAAGTGGTGCCAGTCGATACCGGCAGCGGCACCTTAAAAGACGCCGTAAACGAAGCGATGCGCGACTGGACTGCCAGCTATAGTACGACCCATTATTTGCTCGGAACTGCGGCTGGTCCGCATCCATTCCCAACCATTGTGCGTGAGTTTCACCGCATGATTGGTGCCGAAGCCAAAGCACAAATGCTCGAACGCATTGGCCGCCTACCTGACGAAGTCATTGCCTGTGTTGGCGGTGGCTCCAATGCCATTGGTATGTTCGCCGAGTTTATCGACGAATCCGATGTGGCTTTAGTTGGTGTTGAACCGGCCGGTAAAGGCGTTGAAACAGCACATCATGGCGCAACACTAACCGCTGGTAAACCCGGCATTCTGCATGGCTGCCGATCATTCCTGATGCAAACCGACGAAGGTCAAATTGAGGAAAGTTATTCGGTATCAGCTGGTCTCGATTATCCTGGCGTGGGTCCACAGCATGCTTATTTAAGGGAAATTGGGCGTGCACGTTATGAGTCAGTGACCGATCAAGAGGCATTGGATGCATTCCAAATTCTTGCGCAACATGAAGGAATTATACCGGCTCTCGAATCAGCCCATGCGCTCGCTTACGCGCTTCGTCGCGCAGCAGAACCTGATGCACCAAAAGTATTACTGATTAACCTATCTGGTCGTGGCGATAAAGACATTGACCATGTGCGCCGTATTTTCCAGCAAGGAGAGCAGGCATGAATCGCTATCAACATATGTTTGAGCAGTTAAAATCGAAACGGCAAGGCGCGTTTGTCCCATTTGTGACCTTGGGCGATCCAACACCTGAGTTAAGCCTCAAAGTTATCGAAGCTCTTATTGACGGCGGCGCCGATGCACTCGAGTTGGGATTACCGTTTTCTGATCCAGTGGCCGATGGCCCGACCATTCAAAAAGCGAACATTCGCGCACTTGCTGCGGGTACGCGCATATCTGATGCTTTTGCGGTCATTCAACAAGTTCGTTCAAACTACCCTGAACTACCTATCGGTTTATTGGTTTACGCGAATCTTGTTGTCAGTAACGGCACCGAGTCATTCTATCAGCGCTGCGCCGAGGCTGGTGTCGATTCTGTACTCATTGCCGACGTACCGGTGCGCGAAGGATTAAAATTTGCTGAAGCCGCCAAACGACATGGTGTAGCACCTATTTATATCGCGCCACCCGATGCATCCGAGCAAACATTGGCAAATGTTGCTAAGCACAGTGAAGGCTATGTTTATTTGTTAAGCCGTGCCGGTGTCACTGGTGCTGAAACACAAATGCAAGCTCCGGCAAGTGCTGTGATTGAGCACTTACGACATAATCAAAGTGCCCCGCCGTTACTCGGTTTTGGCATCGCTAAACCAGAACACGTTAAATCGGCGTTAGACGCTGGCGCAGCAGGTGCTATCTGTGGTTCAGCCATCGTCAAAATTCTGGAGCAGCACCAACACGACGAGCACCAATTAGTGAATGAACTCACTCAGTTTGTTCAAACTATGAAGGCGGCAACAAGCATCGTTTGAGTGCAGCCTCAACGTTTGGATATTTAAATTGATAACCGGCCTGTTGCAGACGCTCAGGAATAACCAACTGGCCGGTTAGTAACATGTGTGACATCTCGCCAAGCATTAGCTTTAAAGTCCATGCTGGCACCCGCATAAAGTGTGATTTTCGTAACACTTTTGCCACGGTTTTACTGAACTCTCTTTGCTCAACCGGCTGTGGCGCTGTTGCATTATAGATACCACGCGTATTTTCGTTGGCGAGCAAAAATAAAATAATTCCCACCATGTCGTCTAACTGAATCCAACTAAACCCTTGTTTGCCGTCTCCTAAAGGACCGCCAAGGCCAAGTAAATAAGGTGGTAACATCTTTTGTAGCGCACCGCCTTTTGGCGCTAAAACGACGCCTGTTCGCACGACACAAACACGGGTTTGTTCTGACTCAGCGGCTAATGCTAACCGCTCCCATTCGGCACATAAATGATGAGCAAAGTCATCTTTCTCTACTTTGGTTGCCTCAGTAACAGGCGTATTCCCTTGGGCACCGTAATAGCCAATTGCGGAGCCACTGATAAATACTTGCGGCGGTTGCGCTGCTGCTTGAATCGCTTCGGTCAACTGCCGAGTGATATTCCAACGACTTTGCTCAATTCGCAGTTTTTGTCGAGAGCTCCAACGTTTGTCCGCAATCCCCTCACCTTGCAAGTTGATCACCGCAAAATAATCACTGATATCCGTTACTTCATCCAAGCTTCGGATCACATGAACTTGCGAGCCTAGACGTTGAATGGCGCGCTGCGGATTACGACTAATGACGGTAACCTGATAATCCGTCAATAAATGTGGAATTAATGCTGAACCGATTAAACCCGTGCCACCTGTAATCAAAATTTTCATGCTGGCCTCTCGCTGTAGAAAAACTATACTTGTACCTTATTTCGCTCACTTACTTGGCTTAAGTGTAGTCACTGAATCTAGTACCTAACAAACTTTTCTGGCACACTGCGGGAACAAGAATAAATCGGGCATCATCATGTTGTTAGTACTTGAATATTTACCAATCATTTTATTTTTTATTTTTTACCTGCTTGGCGATATTTTCATCGCGACTGGCGTTTTAATGATTGGCACCGTCATGCAAATCATCGTCATGAAATTTATGCGTGAGCCGGTCACCACACGCCACTGGATAATCATGTGGGCGGTACTGATTTTCGGAAGTATTACCTTGTTTTTACGTGATGAATGGTTCGTGAAGATCAAAGTCACCGTCATTTACGTTGCTATTGCTCTATTTTTGCTCATTGGCATGTGGTGGAAAAAACGTAGTCCACTCCAGAGCATGCTAGATAGCGAGATTAATTTGCCGCTATTTGCGTGGCGACGGCTGACTTACGCATGGGTCATATTTTCTCTCTCGCTGGCGATTATCAACGTTTATATTGCTGAAATGATGAGTTTAGATGCGTGGGTAAATTTCAAAGTTTTCGGCACACTCGGAGCGACACTTATTTTTAGTGTGTTCTCTGGCGCCTATATGTTTAAACATCACACTGACCGTGAAAAAGATGCAGAGGAAATTGAATAATGTGGTTTGTTATTTGGGCTGAAGATGCGCCAAACTCGTTAGATGCGCGACGTGCAACCCGTCCTGCGCATTTAGAACGTCTGCAACAACTTCAAGCCGATGGTCGACTGCTTGTTGCGGGCCCATGCCCTGCCATTGCCTCGAGTGACCCGGGTGATGCTGGATTCACCGGCTCGATGGTTGTCGCGGAATTCGATTCATTAGAAGAAGCAAAACGCTGGGCTGATGCCGACCCTTATTTTGCTGCTGGTGTATACGCCAAAGTTACCGTAAAACCCTACATCAAAGCATTACCTTAGCACCCTATGGAAAATCCACGACGCGTCAGTATTCAGTCGGCGCCCGCACGAACGATTATTGCCTACCATTGGCACGCCCGAAATCCGCGGGGTGTCATCATCATGGCGCCAGCGATGGCGGTACCACAGGCGTTCTATCAACATTTTTGTCAGTGGCTCAATGAACAGCAATTTGATGTCATCAGTTTCGATTATTACGGAATAGGCGCATCAATTGATAAGCCGCTAGGGCACGTCCAAACCACGGTAACCGATTGGGCCACCTACGATGCCGCCGCTGTTATCGACTACGCAATCGCTCAACAACCGTCGTTACCCTTACTCTGGTTCGCACATAGCATTAGTGGTCAATTGTTTGGCATGATCCCAAATAATCAAAACGTTCGACAAATGCTCACCGTCGCTACCGGAACCGGTTTTTGGCGAGACACAAAGCCACAACTGAAATACAAATCATGGATATTATGGCGAGCGATTACGCCATGGTTAATACCGCTGAGTGGTTATTTCCCAGGCCGAAAACTGGGGATTGTAGGAGATGTGCCAGCCGCAGCCATGCAACAATGGCGTCGCTGGTGTTTGCATCCCGATTATTTGGTGGGTGCAGAACAGCTATATGATCACTATGCCAATATTCGTACACCGATCACATCAATAAGCTTTACTGATGATGAAATGCTAACCGCGCACAACATTCGTGCCATGCACGATTTTTACGCCAATGCACCTCAACAAAGACATGTTATTTCCCCCAATAACCTACAGCTAAAACGTATTGGGCATTTTGCGGTGTTCCGAAAAGACTACCAACCATATTGGCAGCAGCTTTTCGGAAAATACATTGACCAAGCGATCGACTCTTAATGTCACAAGCTCGCGTTAAAGTTACGCGAGCTTGCGAATTAACTGCGCAGTGTTACGTCGTACTAATCGAGCACAAGCCAATCGCCCTAATGTTCCAACGACAATAGCACCAGCCAGCGGACCAACTAACCAGAAACGCCAGTGAATGGTTGCCGCCATTTCAAATACTTGTGTTTGTAAAATCCACAACGACAATTCCATTGCAAGGGTTGCGATTAAGCCGCTAATTGCACCGAGGATCAGAAACTCGTAAGTAACACTACGGCTAAGTAGCTTCGCCGGTGCCCCTAATGTGCGCAAAATCACTAATTCTTGCTGGCGTTCTTCCATCGACGCCTGTACCTGAGCCAACAACACTAATATCCCAGCAATCAATACCAGTACGAGTACAAACGCAATGGCAATGCTGACTTGGTCAATCACCTCACGTAATTGCTCCATAATCGCATCGAGATCAATTAATGAAACTTCAGGGAACGGCTTAAACAGCTCATAAAGTTCACTTTGGCGTTCTTTCGGTAGATTAAAGCTCGAAATAAACGTCGCTGGGAAATCTTCTAACGTGCTGGTGTTAAATATCATGAAGAAATTCGGCTGCAACGATCCCCAGTTTACCTTACGGATGCTGGTTACCGGCACCGTGAATGTATTGCCGCCGATATTAAATTCCAGCTCGTCGCCAATCGACAAACGCATCCGCTCAGCAACTTCTTCTTCAATAGATACTTGTGGCTGAGGATTGTCACCCCACCACTCACCAGCAACAATGGTATTGTTCGGTGGTAGATCATCTCGCCAGGTCAGCGAAAGTTCGCGCCCAAAGCCTTCGCGTTGCTCGGCATTATTGGTTTGCGTATCTGCTTCATCGCCGCCGGCCTCTTTGGTCACCTCATCACGAACTGGAACACCATTAACTGCTGTCATCCTTCCCGGCACCACCGGATACATATCATTTGATTCGATATCGCGTGCGGCAAAACGCTGCTCCAATTGCGCCACATCACCTGGCGCAACATTCACAATAAAATAGTTTGGCGCATCATCAGGAAGTTGGCGTTCCCAATCGGCCAATAATTCATTGCGTAGCGCTAATACTAATAGCAGCAACATAATCGCGGTCGAGAAGCTTAACATTTGCACGCTATTGGCCTGCGCACGTCGCTGCAAGCCAGCCATCGCTAAACGCCATGCACTACCAGCTTGCATACCAGCCTGTCGGCTCGCCCGAATAAATAAGCGACCTACGGCCAATAGCAAAACGGCAGCCACTGCACCACCGGCAAATAGCGCTGTTGAAAGTAACCATTGTTGACTGTAAATCAGCAATAACGCATAGATGGTTCCTGCCGATGCAATCCAATGCAACCAACGTAGTTTATCCGTGCCGGTAAGCTCTCGATTTAATACCCGTAGCGGTGGAATGGCGATCAAACGTAGCAATGGATAGAGGGTAAACATGACCGCACTAACCAGACCTGTTGCCGATGCTAACACGTAAGGTTTCAGGCCTGCCGCAGGTAGCTCCGCACCCAACTGCGCGGCAACAAACTCAATCACTTGCGCTTGGATTACCCACCCAAGCAATAAACCGACGCCAATACTGATGAAAGTCAGTAGTAACAAATGCAGAATAAAAATCCGCTGAATTTGTCGACGTTCAGCACCAAGGGTTTTGAAAATAGCGACCACATCGTAGTTCCGCTGGCAATATCGTTGAGCGGCCACAGCCACCGCGGTGGCGGCCAATACCACTCCCAATAAACTTGCCAGCAACATAAACCGTTCAGCGCGTTGCAAACTGCGAGCCAGTGGGCTATCACCATCCTCGATACTTCGCCAGTTATGCGTGTCATCATTAAGTTGCGGTGCCAACCACTCGTAATAACCATCGAGTTGCTCAGCGGTACCGGCAAACAGCACGTTATAACGCACCCGTGAACCCGGCTGTATCAAGCCCGTTTGTTCGAGCTGATCATAATGAATGAGCACATTGGGACTATCCGTAAATACCGAGAAACCGACGTCTGGCTCATACGTCAGCACTCGAGAAACCTTAAATTTACTTTGCCCAATTTCAAGCGTATCACCAACTTCGAGATCCAACTCTTGAAACAAGGCGGCAGCAACCCAAGCCTCGCCCTCGCCTGGCAACTGATTAATGACTGTCGTTTCGTCACCAAAGGGTTCAGAGGCTGTGCGTAAACTACCCCGCAACGGATAGCCATCGCTCACGGCTTTAATATCTACGAGTGCCAAATTATCGTCGGCAAAAGCCATACTATTGAATACAACCCGATTTGCGGTATCTAATCCGCGTTGCTGAGCTTGCTCCAACCACTCATCCGAAATTGGTCGGCGCGAACTTAATACCCTGTCAGCTGCGAGAAACTCAGCGCTGCGAGCCAACAAACCCGATTGCAAACGCTCGGTGAATAACGACAACGACAACACCGCAGTCACTGACAGCACGATAGCCGCAGCCATAATTGTCAACTCGCCGCGCTTAAGCTCGTGGCGTAATAATCGCCATGAAATCTTATGCCACATCGTTGCTTACCTCGGTTAATCGCCCCGCATCCATCTTCAAAATACGCTGACAACGCTTCGCTAACTCAGGGTCATGCGTGACCATAACCAGCGTTGTGCCTGATTCCTTGTTCATTTCAAACAATAAATCTTCAACTTTATGCCCGGTAGTAGCATCTAAGTTTCCTGTTGGCTCATCAGCGAACAATATTTTCGGCGTACCGATGAAAGCGCGCGCAATCGCGACCCGTTGTTGTTCACCGCCAGATAATTGGTTTGGGTAGTGCTTTAAACGCTCTCCTAATCCAACTTTGGTTAACAGCTCTCGCGCCTGTTGCTCAGCATTTTTATGTCCGGCTAGTTCAGCTGGTAACATCACATTTTCTAGAGCAGTCAAACTCGGGATTAATAAAAACGACTGGAAAATGAAGCCAATTTTGTCAGCGCGCACTTTTGCACGTTGCTCCTCATCCAAATCTCCCAAATTTACGTTATCTATGGAAACATCACCGCCACTTGCAAGGTCTAACCCCGCAAGTAAAGACAGTAAGGTCGATTTACCTGAGCCTGATGCGCCCACGATAGCAACGGTTTGGCCCGCTTCAATAGACAGGTCAATTGGCTGTAAAATGTGTAGAATACCGTCTTGAGTCGTAACTTTTTTTTCTAATTGAGTGGTTTGAATAAGCATTTATGAAAAACTTCCTAGCTAAATTGTTAGTAATCGTCGCATTGTTCGTTGTTATACGTCCAGTTTCGGCAAATGTCTCACTTGTTGTTTTAGGTGATAGCCTAAGTGCCGGTTATGGCATGGCGCAAAGCGAGTCCTGGGTGGGTGTATTGCAACAACGCTGGGCCGAAAAATATCCCGACATTACGCTCATTAATGCCAGTATTAGCGGCGACACCACCCAAGGTGCATTAAATCGTTTAGCTGGGGTTATTGAGCGTCATCAACCCGATGCCGTATTCGTCGAACTTGGCGGTAATGACGGTCTTCGTGGTTTTAACCCAGCCACTATTTCAGACAATTTGGTACAGATTATCATGCAATTGCAACAGCAGGACGCTAAAGTTGCGTTAAGTCAGGTGAGAATTCCGCCGAACTACGGCCAGCGCTACAGCGAAATGTTCGCTGACATTTTCCCAAACTTAGCTGAGCAGCATCAAGTTCCACTCATTCCTTTCTTTATGGAACAAATTATTGAGAATGAAGATTTGATGCAGGGTGATGGTATTCATCCGAATCGCGAGGCACAGCCGCTCATCGCCGATATTATGGAACCGCATCTACTGGAATTGATTGACAAGCGTTGATCGTTGTTCGTGCGCTACGCTGTTCGGAAAGACGTTACTAGTTATTCGTTATTGGTTATTCGTTAAAGATAGAAAGAAGCACTAACGACTTAGGTTTTGGTTTTGGTTTTGATTTTGATTTTTCGAAGAGTGAGCGAATCGAACGTTCGAATAACGAATAACGCTTTTGCTTTTAAGAAGTGGCGTCCCCTAGGGGATTCGAACCCCTGTTACCGCCGTGAAAGGGCGGTGTCCTAGGCCTCTAGACGAAGGGGACAAGGACTGAAAAAGCTAGTTACTCGTTATTCGTTATTGGTTATCGTTTTACTCTTTCGAATAACCAATAACGAATAACGAATAACGAATAACGCTTTTGCTTTTAAAGAAGTGGCGTCCCCTAGGGGATTCGAACCCCTGTTACCGCCGTGAAAGGGCGGTGTCCTAGGCCTCTAGACGAAGGGGACCCCGGACAAACATTCTGGTTACTCGTTACTGGTTATTCGTTATTGACCTTCGTTTTGCTCTTTCGAGTAACGAAAAACGAATAACGACTAACGTTCTATAGAGTGGCGTCCCCTAGGGGATTCGAACCCCTGTTACCGCCGTGAAAGGGCGGTGTCCTAGGCCTCTAGACGAAGGGGACGCACCAGAACAAATCACTATCAAGTTTTCACTACTGTAAAGCGCAGCTTTGGTGGAGCTAAGCGGGATCGAACCGCTGACCTCTTGCATGCCATGCAAGCGCTCTCCCAGCTGAGCTATAGCCCCACACCAACACTGAAATTCGTGTGCTGCATCAGTACCCTGACAGCGGGGCGAATTCTAGGGTAATTGGCGCACTACCGTCAACCTTTTTTTTGGTAATTTTGTTTGTTTGCCGAATTTTGCGTCAGTTCGAACAAATCCCGATCAATTTCGTCTAAGTACGCAGTAATTAAACTTTTGTTCAGACCCGTTCGGGGTTTTGTGAATTTCACGCTCGGTATGCACTAAGGTGAAGTGTTCAGCAAAAACTTCAGCCAATTGTTGCGCCGAATAGCGCTGTACGGGTAGCCCACTACATTTTTCTGGGCCATCTTCAGCGAATGTTGCAATAATCGCATAACCGCCCTGCTCTAAAGCTTTTGCTGCTTGAGTAACATAAGACTGTTGTTGTTCTGGGGTCATTAAAAAATGAAACACCGCGCGATCATGCCAAATTGAAAATTGCGCTTTAGCAAATGCCGTGGTGAGTACATCGCCCACCAACCACGTTACATTCTCTGCTTTCGCTTTTAAACGTTTTTTCGAAGTCGCTAATGCACTTGCTGATAAATCAAGCGCGGTGATATTGGCAAAGCCTGCGGCCAGTAGGTTATCGATTAACCGCGACGCCCCGCTCCCCACATCAATAATCGCGGCTTCGTGACTCATACCGGTATCGGTAATCAGTCGCAGCGAAGTTTCAGCCCTTGACTGGTACCAACTAACACGATCCACTGCCTTTGTTTTATAAACGTCTTCCCAATGATTATCTGCCATATGGTATGTCGCCTATGTGTTACTCATCGAAGTGATAAATTCGCTCTAATGATGCACGATCACGCACCGTCACTTCCATGTCTCGCACTAAGCCGTCCTCAATACTATAAACCCAGCCATGAATAGCTAACTCTTGGCCACGATCCCATGCCTGTTGGACAATTGTCGTCTTTGCCAAATTTCGCACCTGTTCAATCACGTTCAGTTCGCAAAGTCTATCCAAACGCTCTTTGTCACCGACAATGCTTTCAAGTTCGTCATGGTGAATACGATAAATATCTTTAATTGGAAACAACCAATGGTCAACTAAACCGTGGCTACAACTCTCCGTGGCGGCTCGCACGCCACCACAACCATAATGTCCAACAACTAAGATGTGCTTTACAAAGAGTGTTTCAACCGCATATTGCACCACCGACAAGCAGTTAAAATCCGTTTGAATGACTTGATTTGCCACGTTACGGTGCACAAACAGTTCACCCGGTGCCATGCCAACAACTTGATTGGCAGGAACTCGGCTATCTGAACAACCAATCCACAAATATTCTGGCGTCTGTTGCGCGACCAAATTATTAAAAAACGTGGGATCTTGCTCGAGCATCCGTTTCGCCCAAGCTTGGTTGTTAGCCAACAACTTATCAATTTCTAGCATGCTTTAATTCTCTGAGAGATATAGAAAAAAGGCGCCAAGTTGGCGCCTTTTCCGAGTTACTGCGCTTGCTCACGTTCAATAATAAACGAAATAGCACGAGCAATACGTCCTACCACTTGTTCTTGCGACAATAATTCTAACGTCACATCAAGTGATGGTGAATTACCCGAACCGGTTACCGCTACACGCAATGGCATGCCGACTTTACCCATGCCAACGCCGAGGTCATCGGCCGTTTGCTGAATAGCAGCCTGAATACTCGCCGCGTTCCAACTATCAACGCATGCAAGACGATCTTGGACAGCTTCAAGAGCTTCGCGCGCTACCGGACGCAAATGCTTCTTGGCGGCGGCTTCGTCAAATTCCTCATACTCTTCATAGAAGTAACGGCTTTGCTCGGCCATTTCTTTTAGCGTTTTCACACGATCGGCCATCAACGGAATTAGCTTCTCAAGCGCTGGACCGCGACTCACATCAATTGCTTGATCGGTAAAGTGCCATTGTAAATAAGGAACAACGCGCTCAACAGGGAGTGACTTCATATAATGCTGGTTCAACCAATTCAGTTTCTCAGTGTTAAATGCCGATGCCGCTTTATTTACATCATCAAGGCTAAATAGCTTCACCATTTCATCAACACTAAAAATCTCTTGGTCACCGTGCGACCAGCCTAAGCGTACTAAATAGTTCAATACCGCTTCAGGCAAATAGCCGTCATCGCGATATTGCATGACGCTAACCGCACCATGACGCTTTGATAATTTCTTACCATCATCACCTAAGATCATCGATACATGCGCATACTCTGGCACCGGTGCGCCAAGCGCTTGTAAAATATTAATCTGACGCGGCGTATTATTAATGTGATCTTCACCACGCACCACGTGCGTAATATTCATTTCCCAATCATCGATAACCACACAGAAGTTGTACGTAGGCGTACCGTCGCTACGCGCAATAATTAAGTCATCCAGTTCGGTGTTCGCAAATTCAATTGGCCCGCGAATATGATCATGAAACTTCACACTACCTTGTTGCGGGTTACGGAAGCGCACCACATATTTGTCGCCAGATACATTCGGGTTATCGCGGCAATGACCATCATAGCGAGGCTTCTCACCACGAGCCATTTGGTCTTCGCGCATTTTTTCCAACCGCTCAGTTGAGCAATAACACTTGTATGCTTTATCTTCTTCTAACAGTTTATCGATGTAATGCTCGTAGCGATCAAAACGCTTGGTTTGATAGTACGGACCCTCATCCCAATTCAAACCTAGCCATTCCATACCTTCTAAAATGGCATCAATGGCTGGCTGAGTTGAACGCTCACGATCCGTATCTTCAATACGCAGTACGAACTTTCCGCCAGCCGCTTTAGCAACCAACCATGAGTACAAAGCGGTGCGTGCACCACCAACGTGAAGGTAACCAGTAGGACTTGGGGCAAATCGGGTGACCACTGTCATAATTCTTGCTTTCTCCGCATTATTCGGGTTATTTTGCAGTTTCGTTAGGTGTGTATTCTACCAAGAAGCAGCGGCAGACGCATTAGACGAAAGCATAGATTATTGCGTTTTTAGCAAGTAGGTACAAAGCAGGATGTTGATTTTTACGGCAAAGCGGGGAAAAAATCAGCAGTCGAACAAATCAAGTGAGATTTCCTGTTGACAGTATCGTTAAGCACCCTATAATACGCCCCGCAACGCAGAGAAAAGGATGGTTAGCTCAGCTGGGAGAGCACCGCCCTTACAAGGCGGGGGTCACTGGTTCGAACCCAGTACCATCCACCACTTCTTCATTTTCTCTGTCTCCCTGATGGATGGTTAGCTCAGCTGGGAGAGCACCGCCCTTACAAGGCGGGGGTCACTGGTTCGAGCCCAGTACCATCCACCACTTCTTAGAAATGCAAAAGCGATATTAGCAATTGGATATTAGATATTAGTTCTAATAGCCCAAGCGTTTCCTAATATCCAATATTCAATATCCAATATCCAATATCCAATATCCAATATCTAATATCGTCGTTGCTCTTCGATTAACGAATAACGATTAACGCTGTGAAGCGCTTCAGGTGACGTGAAAATAGCAACATCCAGCCGGCTGCAAGCCAACCAAATAATAAGAATGCCTTTACCAACGAAAACGTCGGCCAGAGATTACTGATCAAGCTTAGTAACAACACGCCATCAATGAGCCAGCTAGCCCATAATAAAATTGGCACAACGGCAAATGAGCGAGCCACCCACTCCGGAATGTCCGCCTTTAATTGCGTGAGCAGTATAAATACAAAAAGAGCAGGTAAGCCGACGAGCAAGGCTAAACCAAATTGTTCAGTGCTGGTATAGAAGAACTTAAGAAGCCGCGAACGATCTTCCATGAACGTTAACGAAATAATCCACGCAGCATAGCCACGTAGAAAAAATAGCAAGATAAAAAGCAGGCTCAACGGCATTTTTAATTTGCCGTCTGGCGTTACATAGCGTTCATCACCAGGCAGTAATTGCACGTCTCATCTCTAACTCAAACCAAAAGTGTCGCTATGCTACGTGCACCGCATCATTTTGTCGACTCTGCCGACGCATTTGCCGTGCAGCCCAAAATTTTTCATGAAAATAATAGGCCACAGTGTTAACCACTGGCTCGATCAATGCCACGGCGCCACCCAATACAATATCTCCAGTCATCAACCATACTAGGGTGAACGCTACGCTAACGTGCATCACACCAAAAGAAACTGTTTTTGCCATATCGGTATCCCCCATGAATTCGTTCATGGATAGATAATATCAATTACCATATATTTATCTAACCGAAATAACCGATAACCATAACAGCGTTATTCGTACGCTCCGCTGTTCGTAATTCGTACGTTCGCTTCGCTCTCTGTTCGAACAGCGCAGCGCACGACTAACGAATAACGAATAACGCTCTTAAAGCAGTTTAAGTTGTTCGCGGAGTTTCGCTACATCATCTCGCAACGCCGCCGCCTTCTCGAATTCCAGATCTTTGGCCGCCTGATACATCGCCTTTTCAGTTTGCTCAATCTTTTGAACCAACGCTTTTGGATCATACATTGCTGGATCGTAAGCCACGTCGGGCTCAGATACGCGCTGTTTCTCGCGACGCGGTGCCCGAATGCCACCACCGAGGTCCATCACGTCGGTCACACGTTTGTTCAAGCCTTTCGGGGTGATACCGTGCTCTTCGTTATATGCAACTTGCTTGGCGCGGCGGCGATCGGTTTCGTCAATGGCTCGCTGCATCGAGCCCGTGATGCGATCCGCATAAAGTATGGCGCGACCGTTGAGATTACGAGCGGCGCGACCAATGGTTTGGATCAATGAGCGATCCGAGCGAAGGAAGCCCTCTTTGTCGGCATCAAGAATAGCGACGAGAGACACTTCAGGCATATCCAAGCCCTCACGTAGTAAGTTAATGCCGACTAATACATCGAACTCACCCAAACGCAAATCTCGAATAATTTCCATGCGCTCGACCGTATCGATGTCTGAATGCAAATAACGCACACGAATGCCATGTTCGTCCAAGTAATCAGAAAGATCTTCTGCCATTTTTTTGGTTAAAGTCGTGGCAAGAACACGTTCGTTACGTTCGACACGCAAACGCACTTCCGACATTAAGTCATCAACCTGTGTAGCAACCGGACGAATCTCGATTTCGGGGTCAATCAGTCCAGTTGGGCGAACAACTTGTTCCACCACTTCGCCTGCCGATTTTTCAATCTCATACTTGCCTGGTGTCGCTGAAACATAGATGGTTTGCGGTGCAATGGCTTCAAATTCTTCAAACTTTAACGGTCGGTTATCTAAGGCCGACGGTAAACGGAAACCATAATTGACCAAGTTTTCTTTGCGCGAACGGTCGCCTTTGTACATCGCACCAATTTGCGACACGGTCACGTGTGACTCATCTATAATGAGCAACGCGTCGTCTGGCAAGTAATCTAAGAGCGTTGGTGGTGGCTCGCCCGGCGCACGCCCTGATAAATAGCGTGAATAGTTTTCGATGCCCGAGCAATAACCAAGCTCTAGCATCATTTCAATATCATATTGAGTGCGTTGACTTAATCGCTGCTCTTCTACCAATTTATTAGAATCCAGAAGCTGTTGCTTACGCTCTTTCAACTCTTCTTTAATACGCTCAATGGCATTTAAGATGGTTTCGCGCGGCGTAACGTAATGCGTTTTAGGATAAACGGTTGCACGTGCAACATCGGCTTCGGTCACCTGCCCTGTCAACGGTTCAAAAAAGCTAATACGATCAATTTCATCGTCAAACAATTCAACGCGAATGGCTAACTGCTCTGATTCAGCAGGGAATATATCAATCACTTCACCACGCACACGATACGTACCACGCTCAAACGCAGCATCGTTACGCTTATATTGCAATTGTGCCAAGCGTCGAAGAATATCCCGCTGATCAATCAAATCGCCGCGCCGCAAATGCAGCATCATTTTCATGTATGACTCAGGGTCACCTAAGCCATAAATACATGACACCGAAGCCACCAACACAACATCACGACGCTCCATTAATGCTTTCGTCGCCGACAACCGCATTTGCTCAATGTGATCGTTAATTGACGCATCTTTCTCAATAAATGTATCCGTGGTGGGAACGTACGCTTCTGGTTGATAGTAATCGTAATAAGACACGAAATACTCAACCGCATTATTTGGAAAGAATTCTTTCATCTCGCCATATAACTGCGCAGCAAGTGTTTTGTTATGCGCAAGAATGAGCGTTGGTCGTTGGATTCTTTGAATCACATTGGCCATGGTGAAAGTTTTACCAGAGCCAGTAACGCCTAATAAGGTTTGATGGGCTAACCCCGCATCCAAGTTATCAACCAAGCGCTCGATGGCTGCAGGCTGATCGCCGGCTGGCTGATAATCAGACTTGAGTTCAAATGCTCGACTCATTTGGTTGCTCCTTCTGCCGCACCGTCTGCCACGCCTTCTGGCGCATCATGTGCATGTTCTTTCCGTTCATGCATTGTCTCAAGGCGTAAACCACGATGGAACCAGAACCATGCAATAACGCCGGTGATCACGTTAGCGATCACGCCGCCAACGAATAACCCAGGAATGTCATAAATAATGGCACCTAACCAACTCAGCGGCACGAACATCACAAATAAGCGGACAATACTCAATGCCAATGCATTCATCGGACGGTGCAGCGCATTCAAACTCGAATTAGTTAAAATAATCACGCCCTGCACCCCGTAGCCAAGTGGCATGATGTAGATAAACAACCGAATCAGTCGTGCCACTTCTGGATCATCCGTAAACGCAGCCGCAATCCATGGTGCTGTTGCAACCAACACTCCATAAATAAATAGCTGAACAATGAGCACACTGCGCACCGCCACCCGATAAGCAGCACCAACGCGATCAAACGAGTGTGCACCAAAATTTTGACTAATCAACGGTGGTAACGACATAGATAGCGCCAGAATTATCACGCTTGCTAGTGATTCAAGTCGGGTACCGACACCAAATGCAGCAACCGCCGGAGCCCCGTAAGCCGCAATAATTGCAGTAATAACCGCCATAGCCAATGGGGTTAGCATGTTGGCACCAGCCGCTGGTATCCCGATATTCAAAATTTGCCGCGCTGAGCGCAACCAACTAGCATCAGCCGGCGCTTTGAGTGATAACAACTCTTTGTAGCTGAGATACCACAGCACCAATGCCGAACCAATAATCCAGGAAATTAAACTTGCGAGCGCTGCGCCTTGCACGCCCATCGCCGGAATCGGCCCTATACCGAATATCAATATTGGATCAAAAATAGCGTTAAGTAGCCCGCCAGATGCCATGATCAACGACGGTGTTCGGGTATCACCTGCGGCGCGTAATACAGCATTGCCAACCATTGGGGTCACCAACAATACAGCACCTAAAAACCAGATTGTCATGTAGTCATGAATGTACGGTAACAAGCGCTCTTGGGCGCGTAGCGCAGCGAAGATTGGATCCATGGTGAGGTAGCCAATGACCGACAAGATAATGACTAATAGTGCCGACACGGATAACGCCGTTGCGCCATCGAATTTGGCATGTTCCTCTCGGCCGGAGCCCCGCTTGCGCGCAATAACAGCGGACGTACCAATTCCTAAACCAATGGCTAAACTCACAATGGTGAAGGTGACTGGAAAAGTAAAACTAACGGCTGCCAACGGGTCTGTGCCCAACATACCGACGAAAAAAGTATCAACCACGTTAAAGCTAATTAGCGTCAACACACCAATGATCACCGGCCAAGTCATCCGCCAGAGAGTGGGCTGAATAGGATCGTGCAGTAATGATTTTGCCGCTACAGCTTGGCTCATGTGTATCTAATACCGGTATTGAAAAAAGAAGCCGTAGTGTAACGAATTTTGCGCTTTTTCGCTATGTTATAAGCAGCGCCTCAATAGACAAAATTCCGTGAAAACGATATAGTAGCCGCAACATTTTCACCCCATCTATGTTTAGGATCGCACTGTGAAATACCAACTATCTGACCGTGTTAACGCTATTCAACCATCGCCAACGCTTGCTGTCTCGCAAAAAGCTGCCGAACTCAAAGCTGCTGGCCATGATGTGATTGGTTTGGGTGTGGGTGAACCTGATTTCGATACCCCCGAATTTGTCAAAACAGCAGCAAAAGCTGCGATTGATGCTGGTCATACGAAATACACTGCTGTTGACGGTATACCGCAACTCAAGCAAGCCGTGGTCGATAAATTTAAGCGCGATAACGGCTTAACCTATGAAACCAGCGAAATTCTCATTTCCGCTGGCGGTAAGCACAGTATTTTTAATTTATTGAGCGCTTGGCTTAATCCTGGTGACGAAGTACTCATTCCAGCGCCGTATTGGGTTTCGTACCCGGATATGTCCATCTTAGTGGGCGCCGTGCCGAAATTCATTGAGGCAGGTATTGAGCAACGCTATAAAATTACTGCCGAGCAATTAGCTGCAGCAATTACCCCGAAAACACGTTTAATGTTTTTGAATAGCCCATCAAACCCGACTGGAACAGCTTATACCAAAGCTGAATTAGAAAGCCTTGCCGAAGTATTGCGTCAACATCCGCAAATTCTGATCGCCACCGACGATATGTACGAGCACATTTTATGGAGTGACGAGAGCTTCCATAACATTGCGATGGTTGCGCCAGATTTGAAAGACCGCATTGTGATTTTGTCAGGCGTATCGAAAGCGTACGCCATGACCGGTTGGCGAATTGGTTATGCGGCTGGTCCAAAACCACTGATTGCCGCGATGAAGAAGATTCAATCGCAAAGCACCTCAAACCCAGCCAGCATCAGCCAATGGGCTGCGCTTGCTGCACTGGAAGGTGACCAGAGCTGTATCACCGATATGGTTAAAGCGTTTAAACAGCGCCACGATTATCTCGTAGAAGCCCTTAATGAAGTTCCTGGCATGAAATGCATTGCTGGTGACGGCACCTTCTATACATTTGCTAATATTGATGAGCTAATCAGCCAAAAAGGCGCCAGTTCAGACGTTGAATTGTGCGAGATGATTTTGAATGAAGCCAAAGTGGCATTAGTACCAGGTACCGCCTTTGGTGCGCCAGGCCACTGCCGCTTCTCATTCGCCTGTAGTCTCGACACGTTAAAAGAGGCAGTAAAACGTATTAAAGCGTTTGCCGAAAACGCTTAGAGTCAGTATCAAATCATACCAACGAAAGCCGCATCTCAAAAATGCGGCTTTTTTCATGAAATATTCATGTGACATGACGATGACAGCGTTGCGAAAACACCTGTTTAAAATATATTCGTCACAAAAAATTAATCTTCGCAAAAACACTGGTTTATAAGCGCCCTATTAGCGTCGCTTTTGTGTACAAATCAGGTAAGAAATACACAATCGTTGCGTCAAAATGCGACGGACGACATGTCGCCTTAAAAAACTTTAAAGGCTCTGTAAAGGTCGCATATAAATATTTGTTATATATACACTTTTAATTTCATAGTCAATTTTTAAGCAATCGCTAAATCAGCCCGAAAAGCCCACCGTTAAAAGCAACTCACACAGTTTCCCACAAGGTTATCCACAGATTTAGTGGATAAGATTGTCTAGCCTTTGAAACACGTGCGATCGGCTTCCATGTGGATAACCAAGGACAACTCAAACATATATCATTTGGTATATAGACAAGGATTGTGACTACTTGACTTTAATTTTTTCATAGGGTTTGCGCACAAAACAAGCAAACAGCATTTTTTAGTATTGACAGAGGCCGCAACCGCCTTTAACATTCGCACCCGTTGTCAGATGTGTTCCCCAGTAGCTCAGTTGGTTAGAGCGGTGGACTGTTAATCCATGTGTCGTTGGTTCGAATCCAACCTGGGGAGCCAAGACATCTACAACACCCCCGAATACCCCTTAAGTATTCCCCAGTAGCTCAGTTGGTTAGAGCGGTGGACTGTTAATCCATGTGTCGTTGGTTCGAATCCAACCTGGGGAGCCACTTAATAACTCTTCAAACATTCCAAGTAGTCTTCAAATTCTGTACGTTGCCAAAGTCGTGCACTTAATTGGTGAACTGGCTCTTCAGCGCCATCGCTTAACCACTCCGCAACAGCTTGAGCCACATTCGGCCAGCGACAATAATTGCCTTTTTGCAACTGTAAGAACTGTGATACCGCATCAGTATCTAATGACCACATTACCTGCGCTAAACGCGAACGTTCCAAGCATTCAGCATTAGCTACCTGCTCAAATTGGCCTGCTAACGGTTTAACCAATAGCTTTTTGCCAGTCGCCAGCGCTTCGCTAGACGTTTCAAAGCCGGCATTGCTGATAATTCCCTCTGCGCGTGCTACAACCTCTGCAAAACCAATGCGCGATGGCGCAAAATACCGAATATGCCCGACTTCTCGTTGCTCAGCTTGCGGATGAAATACATCAAATGTCGCATTCTCAAAAGGTTGTAATAACTTATGTACAGCTGCCAGTGGTTCAAACGGCAAGTACACAACATAATGCCGCGGTCGAACAACGGCATCGCGACCCCGATGATGAATAATTGGCGGAAGTACGTGTGACGCATCATCAAACCAATGCATTCCTACGGCAATATCTGCCGGCGCAAACCAGCGCAACATTTGTCGATGTGCCGCTGCAATAGGTAAACTTGGTGTTGGTTTGTAGAAGGCATACTGACGCCCTAAACCAATCACTTTTTTGCGTTGTAAGCGTCCAGCCCATGCCGTTATCGGTTCATAATCACTGACGACCAAATCATAATCACTTAAATCCAGCTCACGTGCGTCTTTCCAGAACTGTTGCCATTGATTGCGCCGCACAGTTTCAAACAAATTTACTTTGCCGTGCTCAACTACAAACGAAAGGCCCTGCCGCCATTGCCAATCCCCAAAAGCGTCCATATCAAATAATTGACTTTTTTCACGACCTGAAATTAAAAACTGCACTTGAATATCAGGATAGTTACTAAGCGCCTCAGCCAATGCAGAGCATCGACTTAAATGGCCGTTCCCGGTTCCTTGAACACCAATTAAAATTCGCATACTACCTCCATGAATTTTATGACGACGTTAAACTGCCAGACTAATTGCGTAACCACTAATGACATAACCAAGCACGGCACCAGCTAGAATATCCCCCGGATAGTGCACTCCAAGTAGTACGCGTGAAGCACCTATGGCGCTTGCCCAGATATAAAGAAGCCACGACCATGTTGGAAAGAATGAGCTCATGATACCCGCAAACAAAAATGCAGCGGTTGTATGCCCTGACGGGAAACTGAACTGATCATGCGCTAATATAACTGAGGAAAACTGCGGGTTCTTTTGGTATGGGCGCTGACGCTTTAATATACGTTTAATCAATGAAAATAACGGCACTTCAATCGCAAAACCGATTATCAAAGCCGTGATCGGAATCACACTGTCGGCCTCAAGATAAATAGCCATAATCAAGGCAATCAGTGCGTACACATAACCATCACCTGAGCGAGAAATCCAACGTACGAGTTGATGGCGACACCATCGTTCTAGTCGAAGGTTTAACCAACGAAAACTGCGTTGATCAAACTGACTAAACTTATCAATCCATCGAGCCATTAATGTGGTCATATTCAAGGCCTCAAGTGGCTTGCCGTTACTGGCTTGGTTGAAATTTAGACAGTTGTCGTAACAGCACCATGACAGTTTTATGAATATTCAATGACAAACTTGAATAACACTACAGTTCATCGGTTGTTTCAGAGCGCTAAAAATTCGATAATAGGCACTATTCAAAGTAATGGGACGGATTTTCGCATGGGTGACTACTTGCTGCTGTTGGTAGCAACGGTACTAGTCAACAATTTCGTATTGGTTAAATTCCTCGGCTTATGCCCGTTTATGGGAGTTTCCAATAAGCTCGAAACCGCTATCGGTATGTCCGCTGCAACCACGTTTGTACTGACATTAGCATCGGTCTCGAGCTATTTGGTGAATCAATATATTTTGGCGCCACTCGATTTGATGGCGTTGCAAACGTTGAGTTTTATTTTAGTGATTGCAGTTGTTGTGCAATTCACCGAAATGGTCGTGCACAAAACCAGCCCGACGTTATATCGCCTGCTAGGTATATTTTTACCACTTATCACCACGAACTGTGCGGTACTTGGCGTGGCCTTATTAAACATTAATGAACAGCATAATTTTATCGAATCAATCGTTTATGGCTTTGGTGCCGCTCTTGGCTTCTCCCTTGTTCTTATTTTATTCTCAGCGTTACGTGAGCGCTTAGCTGCGGCTGATGTTCCCATTCCTTTTAAAGGCGCGGCTGTGGCAATGATAACCGCAGGCTTAATGTCGCTCGCATTTATGGGCTTTAGCGGCTTGGTGACCACCTCATGACCGTTGTAACCGCTCTCATTGTATTTGGCGTTCTTGCGCTTATTTTTGGTCTTATTCTCGGCTTCGCCGCGGTACGATTCCGTGTGGAAAGCGATCCAATTGTTGACCAAATTGACGCTATTTTGCCGCAAACACAGTGCGGTCAATGTGGTTATCCGGGCTGTCGCCCGTATGCTGAAGCCATTGCCAATGGCGATGAAATAAATAAGTGCCCACCCGGTGGTCAATCGACCATCAATGCACTCGCCGACTTGATGGGTGTCGAAGCGAAACCGCTGGATTCTGCCCACGGCGAAGAAGATGTGAAGAAAGTCGCTGTCATTCGCGAAGACGAATGTATCGGTTGTACGAAATGTATTCAGGCCTGCCCAGTTGATGCCATCCTCGGTGCAGCAAAACAAATGCATACCGTGATTGCGCACGAATGCACGGGCTGCGACCTTTGTGTTGAGCCATGCCCAGTTGATTGTATTGACATGGTTCCGGTGCCAGTGCGACCGGATAATTGGCAGTGGGATCTTCAACAGATCCCTGTTCGAGTTGTGGAGTCGTCAAACTAATGTCAGTAGCAACCAAAGCTATCGAAGCCGGCCATATTTGGACGTTTCCTGGCGGTATTCATCCGCCGGAGCGAAAAGAGATTTCTAATCAAACCCCAATAGCGCCCCTAGCCCTAGCACAAGAATATTATTTGCCGGTGAAGCAACACTCAGGTGCACCCGGAGAATTATTGGTGCAGGTGGGTGATTACGTCAAAGCTGGCCAGGTATTGACTCAAGTTGGAGCGAATAACGGCTTGCCAGTGCATGCCCCGACTTCCGGGACCATTGCGGCTATTGGCCCAGGCATCATCGCACACCCATCTGGTTTAGCTGATACGGTGATTACCATTCGTGCCGATGGCAACGATGAGCACGTTGCTCTCGAACCATTAACTGATTACACGCAACTCAGTCGCGCTGAATTACTTGATCGAATTAAAAATGCAGGCATTGCCGGTTTAGGCGGCGCTGGCTTTCCAACCGCGCAAAAATTGGCGTTACAACGTCCTTTAGATTACCTGATTATAAACGGTGTGGAGTGCGAGCCTTATATAAGTGCCGATGACCGTCTCATGCGTGAGCATGCGCAAACAATCATCGATGGGACTGAAATTCTGCTGCACATTGCCGGCTGTGAAAAAGCCTTAATCGCCATTGAAGCCAACAAACCTGAAGCAATCGCGGCATTCGAAGCTTTGTTAGATAAACACCCACAACTCGCACTGCGCGTTGTGCCTGTGAAATACCCATCAGGCGGCGAAAAGCAACTGATTCAACTGCTAACCGGTCGTCAGGTACCAAGCCGCGGCTTGCCAATTGATATTGGCTTAGTCATGCAAAACGTCGGTACGGCGTTTGCCGTTGCGCAAGCAGTACTGCAAGGCAAACCGTTGATAGAACGAGTGGTTACCGTCACCGGCGAAAATGTTGAAAAGCCAGGAAACTACTGGGTTCGTTTAGGTACGCCAGTTGCATACTTATTGGCACAATGTGGTTTTAAACCTGAACCAGAGCAACGAGTGATTATGGGCGGCCCGATGATGGGCTTTACCCTCGCTGATTTGTCTGTGCCGGTAGTCAAAATTACTAACTGTATTTTAGTGCCAAGCAGTCAAGAACTTGCACCCGCACAAGATGAAATGGCTTGTATTCGTTGTGGTGCCTGCGCGGACGTGTGCCCTGCTCAGCTACTTCCGCAACAATTGCAATGGTTAGCAAAAGCGAAAGACTATGACGGTTTAGAGCAGCAAAACCTATTCGACTGTATTGAATGCGGTGCCTGTGCTTATGTGTGTCCAAGCGAAATTCCGCTGGTCCATTACTACCGTAAAGCGAAAGCGGAAATTCGCAATATCGCTCGTGAAAAGGCCAAAGCAGAAGTTGCACGCGAACGTTTTGAAGCGCGTCAAGAACGCCTTGAGCGCGAAAAGCAAGAGCGTCTCGAGCGTCATCGTAAAGCCGCCGAAGCGCGTAAGAAAGCCCAAGCTGAAGCTGTGGCGCAAGGCGGCGATAACCCGCAAGATGCGGTACAAGCAGCTATTGCCCGAGCTAAAGCACGAAAAGCGGCACAAGCTGCGGCGGCTCAACAAAAGAATAAAGAAGGTGACGACGCATGACCTTTAAAATAGCGGCCTCACCCCATGCACATCAACGCAGAACCACGCAACAAGTGATGCGTTGGGTCTACTTGGCGTTAATTCCTGGGGTTCTGGTACAAACCTATTTCTTCGGTTTTGGGGTTTATGTGCAACTGGCGTTGGCATTGTTAACCGCTTGGGTTGCTGAAGGGCTTGCCATGCGCATGCGAGGTCGCCCGGTTGCCCATGCATGGCAAGATCATACGGCCATTGTCACCGCCGTACTGCTTGCCATTAGCATTCCTGCCCTTGCCCCGTGGTGGATTATTGTGATGGGTACCGCCTTTGCCGTCATCGTGGTGAAGCACGTATACGGTGGCGTGGGACAAAACCTGTTTAATCCGGCAATGGCTGGCTACGTGTTGCTGCTTATTTCATTCCCCGTTCAAATGACCAGTTGGCCAATACCGAATGAACTTGCCCAACTGCAAGTCTCGTTGAACGACACTGTGAGTCTAATTTTCAGCGGTTATACGCAAGCTGGTTACAATCTTGAACAGCTGCGTATGGGTGCAGACGGCATCACTATGGCAACGCCATTAGATAGCCTGCGCAACGATTTGAACCATCAGTTGACGCTAAGCGAAGCATTAACTAAACCAATATTTGATGACCTTGCGGGCATAGGTTGGGCATGGATCAACATCGCCTTTTTACTCGGTGGCCTTGTACTCATCAAACAAAAGATCATTAGTTGGCATATTCCTGGTGGTATGCTCGTTGGCCTGTTGGTACCGGCCGCTATTTACTGGCTATTTAACCCAGACCAAGCGATAACACCCATGTTACACGCTTTAAGTGGCGCCACCATGCTCGGCGCGTTTTTTATTGCGACGGATCCAGTCACTGCGGCCACCTCGAACAAAGGGCGCTGGGTATTTGGGTTATTGGTTGGCTTCTTGGTATTCGTTATTCGCACCTGGGGAGGCTACCCCGATGCTGTTGCCTTTGCCGTGTTATTGGCGAATATGACGGTGCCAGTCATTGATAAATACACCCAGCCGATTGCCTATGGTCACGGAGGTCGCTCATGATTTTCAAAAGTATGGGACGCAACGGACTGATTTTGGCCGGCTTTGCCATTGTCGCGACGTTTTTAGTGATCATGACCTCGCTCGTGACCAAAGAGCCGATTTCACGTCAACAAGAACAAGAGTTACTACGGGTATTGAATCAAATCATTCCACCTAATCTGCATGACAACGACTTGTATCAAAGTTGTACCGTTATTCGTCATCCTGATCTTGGCTCAGCACCGCGTCGTGTTTATCGCGCTTATGTGAATAATGAGCCCACAGCAGTTGCTGTAGAAGTAACAGCGCCTAACGGTTATAGCGGGGCTATTCATTTGTTAGTGGCACTGAACGCTGATGCATCAATTGCTGGCGTACGCACTCTGCAGCACCAAGAAACTCCGGGACTCGGCGACAAAATCGAAATTCGAAAAAGTGATTGGATCACCAGCTTTAATGGTCAGCGCGTGAATGGTGAAGACGACCCGCGCTGGGCTGTCAAACGTGATGGCGGCATGTTCGACCAATTTACCGGCGCAACCATTACTCCCCGCGCAGTGGTTCAAGCGGTGAAACGTACAGCCCTGATATTTGAAAAAAACCAGCAGCAATGGTTCGCTGCACCAGCAAACTGTTATGCCGATAGCTCAGGAGCATCATCATGAGCAACGAAGTAAACACATACAAAGAACTCACATGGCAAGGTTTGTGGAACAATAACCCAGCGCTAGTGCAATTATTAGGGCTATGTCCGCTGTTGGCAGTCACCGCAACGGTGACCAACGCACTTGGCCTTGGTTTAGCCACGTTATTAGTGCTGGTTGGTTCTAACATTACCGTAAGCTTGGTACGTGAATTTGTACCGAAAGAAATCCGTATTCCTGTGTTTGTTATGGTTATCGCAACCTTTGTAACGGTCATTCAGTTGCTCATGAACGCATACGTGTACGGTTTATACCAAGCACTTGGCATTTTCATTCCACTGATTGTTACCAACTGTGCCATTATTGGGCGTGCCGAAGCCTACGCTTCGAAAAATCCATGGCATCACGCGGCATTTGATGGTTTGATGATGGGGCTTGGATTTACCTCGATATTGGTATTGTTAGGCGGTATTCGCGAGGTACTCGGTAACGGTACGCTATTTGATGGTGCGAACTTATTACTCGGCGAATGGGCAGCCAACCTACGGGTTGAGTTGTTTAGCGTCGACTACCCGCTACTGCTTGCCATATTGCCACCAGGGGCCTTCATTGTGATGGGCTTCATTATAGCCGGCAAGAACTGGATTGATAATTATCGTGCTGCCCATGCGGAGAAACCGGAGAAACAGGTGACTCGTGCTCGAGTGACGTCACAATAAGAGCTATGAACAAACAAAAACGCGTTGAAATATTAGAGCGCTTACGCGCAAATAATCCTAATCCAACAACAGAGTTGGAATACAACTCAACCTTTGAGTTGCTGATTGCTGTACTGCTTTCAGCACAAGCAACCGATGTGGGCGTGAATAAAGCGACACGTAAATTATTCCCCGCTGCTCCAACGCCACAGGCAATGTTGGATTTAGGCGTGGATGGCGTCAAAGATCACATCAAAACCATCGGCCTATTTAACGCCAAGGCTGAGAATGTCATCAAAACCTGCGAAATTCTGGTGAATCACTACAATGGTGAAGTGCCTGAAGATCGCGCAGCCCTTGAAGCGCTGCCGGGTGTCGGTCGTAAAACTGCCAACGTGGTGTTAAATACTGCTTTCGGTTGGCCAACCATTGCGGTCGACACCCATATTTTCCGCGTCTCAAACCGCACCAAGTTTGCCCCTGGCAAAACAGTACGCGCCGTCGAAGATCGTTTAGAGAAAGTTATTCCTACAGAATTTAAAGTGGATGCACACCACTGGTTCATCTTGCACGGTCGTTACACGTGCATTGCACGCAAACCACGTTGCGGCAGCTGCATTATTGAAGATTTATGCGAATTTAAAGACAAAACCTCGGACGAATAGGAGCATCACATGCGTTTATTACATACCATGTTACGCGTTGGCGATATGCAGCGCTCAATTGATTTTTACACCAAAGCCTTAGGCATGAAATTGCTCCGCACTGCCGACAACGAAGAATACAAGTATTCCTTGGCTTTTGTGGGTTATGGCGATGAAGCTGATCATACCGTGTTAGAGCTCACCTACAACTGGGGTGTCAGCGACTATGAGCATGGCGGCGCATTTGGTCACATCGCGATTGGTGTTGAAGATATTTATGCTACCTGTGACAAATTGAAAGAAGCTGGTGCCGATGTTTACCGCGAGCCAGGCCCGGTTAAAGGCGGTAAAACCATTATTGCATTCGTTCGCGATCCGGACGGCTATGCCATTGAATTAATTGAGCGCAGTGCCAAGAATCCTGGGGATTTATGAGTAACGACAACGCCAATGCGTTAATGCAACAGCGCTTTCGCGGCTACATGCCGGTAGTTATTGACGTTGAAACCGCCGGTTTCAACGCCAAAACCGATGCACTTTTGGAAATTGCCGCCGTCACCTTGAAATTCAATGATGACGGCTTGTTGGTACCTGACCAGACCTTGCATTACCACATTGAGCCGTTTGAAGGCGCGAACATTGAGCAAGCCGCCATAGACTTCAACGGTATTGATCCGCACTCGCCCTTACGCGGAGCGGTGGAAGAAGGCAGCGCCCTCAAAGAAATGTTCAAACCGATTCGTAAAGCGCAAAAAGACGCCGGTTGCCAACGTTCCATCTTAGTTGGCCACAACGCCACCTTTGATCATGGCTTCGTTATGGCTGCCGCTGAGCGCGCGAATCTAAAACGCAACCCGTTTCATCCGTTTGTTACCTTCGACACCGCAGCCCTCGCCGCCGTGTTCTTAGGCCAAACTGTGTTGATTAAAGCCTGCCAAGCGGCGGGCATTGAGTTTGACAATAAGCAAGCGCACTCAGCGGTATACGACACGGAGCGTACGGCTGAGCTGTTTTGTTTTATGGTCAATCGCTACCAAGCCCTCGGCGGCTGGCCACTTAAATAACAAGAACGATATTAGCTATTGGATATTAGATATTAGCGCTGATGTTTCAGGTTTTTCTAATATCTAATATCCAATAGCTAGTATCCAATTTTTAAAAACGAGATGACAATGAACAAGACCTTACTTAATGCCGCCATTGCTGGCAGCCTCCTATTTTCCGCAACCGCGAACGCTGAAATCTTCTGGCAAGACATTAGCGCAACCTACTTGAATGGTTCCAACTACGAAGTTGGTGACACCGACCGTCAAGTATTTACCTTTGAACATGCCGGCGGTTATAGCTGGGGCGACTCGTTCTTATTCGTTGACCGCTTGAAATCAGACGATGGTTTTACTGAAACCTACGCTGAAATTTCACCGCGTTTTAAAGTGTACGATTTTGCGGAAGGAAGCTTGGTTAAAGCGGCATACATTGCAACCACATGGGAAGTCGGGCAAGGATTCGATAACTACTTAGTGGGCGTGGGGACTGACCTGAATGTAACCGGTTTTGATTACTTACAACTCAACGCCTATCGCCGTAGCAACGAATTTTATGAGAGCAACTACCAGCTAACTGCAGTTTGGGGCATTCCGTTTGCGGAAAACTTCTATTACGACGGATTCTTAGACTGGTCATCAGCCAGCGAAGGCCATGCCGCTGAAATGAACTTCACCTCACAGCTGAAATATGACATTGGTCCAATGGTTGGCTACGACAGCCGTTTGTATGTTGGTGTTGAGTACGCGCACTGGAATAATAAATTTGGCATTGACGGTGTTGATGAACGTAACCTAAATTTATTGGTGAAAATTCACTTATAACGCTCAACGAAAATAATTAAAAAGGACGCGCTCATGGCTTGGCAACAAAGAATTCCTCATATGCTTGCGGTAGTGATTGTTGCCACCATGGTGTGGTCGTTTATTAATCCGTACGATATGCGCGTATGGTGGGCTGAAATGACGCCGATTTTAGCCATATTTATCGGCCTTGTTGCCACCTATCGTCAATTCCAGTTCAGTAACACCAGCTATGTTTTGATGAGTGTTTTACTCATCTTGCACACCATTGGCGCACACTACACGTTTGCGCGTGTACCGTTTGAGTGGGTCACTGAGTTCTTTGATTTCGAACGTAATCATTACGACCGAATTGCACATTTTACTGTCGGTTTCTATGCCTATGCAGCCGCAGAATTACTCGTACGAAAAAATTGGGCCCGCCCTATCACTGCCATGCTGTTTGGACTGTTTTTTATTATGGCCGTCGCCGCTGGATACGAGATTATCGAGTGGCAATTTGCAGTCATTGAAGGTGGCGACGCCGGCATTGAATTTCTCGGCTCACAAGGTGATGAATGGGACGCCCAACAAGATATGCTCGCTGATACGCTAGGTGCATTGGCGGCATTGGTGCTATTCTGGTTCTCCAAATACCGCCAACGAACCTAACTTTTCGTGGTTATTCGCCGATATCTTCGTTCCAGAGTTCTGGGTTGTTAGCTATGAACGTATTCATCAACTCGATACACGTAGCATCTTGCAGTACGTCAACCTTCACACCGGCTTGACGCAAGCGTTCTTCGGCACCCATAAAGGTTTGATTTTCGCCGACCACCACATGCGGAATACCGTACAGTTCGATAGCGCCCGAACACATGCAGCATGGTGATAGCGTGGTATAAATGGTGCACTCACGGTAAACCTTAGCAGGCTGACGCCCAGCATTTTCAAACGCATCCATTTCCCCGTGTAAAATCGGGCTGCCGCTTTGCACACGGCGGTTATGCCCTCGACCGATGATTTTACCGTTGTGCACAATGACCGAACCAATCGGCACACCGCCCTCTTCCATCCCTTTCTTGGCTTCCTCTATGGCGGCCTGCATAAATTTATCCATTTTTTTATTCCTTGTTGCTCCTAATTATTCAGAAATATCGCACGCGAAACAGCCAGTTACAAATGCTATTTGCGAAGCAAACTCGTCGTCAGTTGTTATTTTAATCGCTCTGGATTAGACATCCACATACTTGGCGTTTACTCCGATTCTGATATAGTCCTTTTACATAGAGTTCAAACCGAAACCGAGTACGAGTTCGATCAGCAAGATCTCTACAAAATAATCGGACAAGTATTCGGCGCACTGGAAGAGTCAACGAGATAGTCTATGAACTTTCGATTCTCACTTATTTTTATTGGAGCAATGACTTGCCTTCTAGCGGCCTGCTCTTCCACGCCACCTAAAAATTCAGCAATTATTCAGGATTCTGAACAAGTACATAAAATATCACCCATTGAATACCTTCCTGCACTCGCCGGAGATTATTTCAAACTACAGTCAACTGCCGTTGGACGCCCTTATCATATCTTTGTTCGCTTACCTGAAGGGTACGATGCCAACACAAAACAATATCCGGTGGTTTACCTACTGGACGGTGATAGCCTTTTTCCATTACTTGCACCTACCCACCTATTTTTGACCTATGATGAAAATTTGCCTGAAGCGATCATAGTCGGGATTGCATACGGCGGCTTTGGCGACATCAACAAACGTGATATTGATTTTACTGCGCCAGCCGCAGACGGAAAACTAGGAATAGACGGTGCACCGCAGTTTTTAAAATTCTTGAAAACCGAACTTATACCGCGAATTGAACACAGCTATCGAGCCGATTCCGATACAAGAATTTTATTTGGACAATCGCGTGGCGGATATTTCACACTGTGGTCAGCTCTAGCCGACCCTGATTTGTTCTACGCGCGCATTGCGAGCAACCCAACAGTTACACCGGGGCAAACGCGCTTTTTTGAGGCACCTAGTTTAGCGCCAAACTCCCAAGGTTTAGTCGCTGTCGCTACAGGCACACGTGACCGCGAAACTCGAATGGTATTTGCAAATCGTTGGACCAGTTATTGGAATGAGCAGCCTAATTCGCCATGGCAATCCAAACACTTTATTATCGAAAATGGTACACATGCTGCTACTGTGGGCGAAACGTACCGCCAAACGATGATCTGGATATTTAATGAACAATAAAAACTTCAATAACGAGAAGATTAATTACATTGAATTGCCAGCTCGCGACATTGAAGGCACAAAAGACTTCTTCGCGAAGGCTTTCGGTTGGGGTTTTGTCGACTATGGCCCTGATTACGCGGCCATACAAAATGCAGGGCTTGATGGTGGGTTTTATAGCTCAGACTTAGTGGCATCGACTAGCACTGGTAGCGCGCTAGTCGTGCTGTACAGTAAAGAGCTTGAAGCTAGTCAAACACGCGTTGAACAGGCTGGCGGCACAATTATAAAGCCAATTTTTGAGTTCCCTGGCGGGCGCCGCTTCCATTTCACCTGCCCTAGCGGCAATGAATATGCTGTTTGGTCTGATGTAGTTTAATGGCTGGTTTGTGCCAAATACGGACGTATTGCAAATGGAATTTTTATCAAGATATGTCGACAAAAATTATTTTTTATCAAGCAGTTGCGACTTAATTTCAGGTAAGCAATCGGCAAATTCTCTTTGAATCGAGGGCATTTCCCCAAGCTGGTCACCTCCACCACGCAGTACAACCAATAGCATGGCTACCATTATAGACACAGCATTTGATATTCGGACCATATGATCAAGTAAAGTAAGTGGATAACCTTTACTGTGACGATTAATTGCGTAAATACCACCGTGGATAAACGAGCTGAGGGGCTTCCAAGAGTACTCTTTGAATTCCATTAGCATATTCAACGGTTCTTGGGGAGCTTTACCTTGTAGGTTCTCAAGCATTTCGCTGAGCATGGGAAGTCTATTAGCTTTTTCAGCTGTCTCTTGTGTTAATTCGCAAGACGGTAGGTGCGGTTATCCTATAACGAGCGCACGGTATCAAAGCTTAGTTTTACTTTATATGACAGACATTAAACGACACGAAGAAATAACACAATAATCCCCTTTTAAGTGGATTAATCGTCAACCAAACCCTGAACTAGACATCCGATGCAAAGGATTCTCTACCATCGCTTCGGATATATACCCTTAAATACGATAATCCTGAACACAGACGTTAATCCACTCATGTTTAGCATAATCTCTTGATCGTAAGGCTCGATTCAATTGATATATCATTCACGTATATTTGTCTAAAATCCCGAATAATAATTCTGAATTTTCTATATGAACCGGAATAAAAATTTCCCCTTTTTTACCAGCATCGACTACCACAACGGGCATGCCATTGCTCGAAAAAGGGTAGGCTTTCACTATGTCGTTTAGGGGAAACTGTCTTTTCAGGAGCCAGTAATTTCGCCCACTGATCTCGTCCCCAACAATTTCAACATATGCGCATTTGAGTAGATAACTCAAAGAAATACCAAAAAAAGCACTAAAAAGGAAAATAACAAAGTACACAAGCGGAATTTGATTAATAGCAATATGTTCAAAGGTCTGAACAACATCAAAAGACAAAGAAAACCAGCGAATAATCATCAGAAGCGTAAAACTAATCGACAGCACTACAAACAAATGTTTCGTCATATGTTTGGCAAGTTGCTGCCATTTAACTTGAAAAATCATTAACGCTTCCTCGGTGATAAAAATTCATTATTCACTTTCAGCGAACATAAGCAAAAGATTATTGATTTATATAAAAAAGTTCGCACTAAAACTTATTGAATGCAAAAATGAAAACTGATTAAGTACGTTAACCATTCTGAGCGCCTTGCTTAAGCTGATAGGAATTCTGCAATGAAGTTAGTATGGATGCTCATCCTATTCATGTTCTGCCCATTAAGTTTAGCCACCGGCGCTGTAGAAATTCCAAGAAGCAGGACAGTGGAGTTAACCGACCCCAAGAGTAAACTCGTTTATCCAGTTTTTATTACGACACCGCGCTCGTATCGTTCTAATACCGATAAGATTTATCCGGTTATCTACCTGACTGATGGCCTATATAGTTTTCAATTAACCTCTGGTGCCACGGCATTTCCAACGACCCTAACGCAAGGTTTAGACTGGATTTATGGGAATCCATAAGGTTGGGTAGCAATAAGCTGACATCATCCAGACGAACACTCGTTCACAACCGCCAACCCCATATCGATATGCGCCACAATATAGCCATATTCTTTCTTTGAAAGGTTGCCACTGTCGAACTCACCTTCAGCAAGTTCATGATCCCAAGCCTTGCCGCAAGGCGCTGGAGGAATTGACGTATCCAGTTCTAACAAATACTTTTGTTCTTGCTCGAGACGATGACCTGCCTCGACGGCACGTTTGGCGCAATGGCTTAAGGCATATTCAACGGCAAATTTATCGACGCTGGGCATGCCTACGAACTCGACCTCGCAGCCTAGAGTGCGATTGCCTGCCCTATCGATATAAAACAGCTTGCCGGTGGTGCAAGCTGAAAGAATAAAAACTGCAGCGATAACAACAAAGTATCTGTTATTCATAATAGTTACCGGCTTGGTTAAGTTCGACGCTTGCGGTCACGCGATGGCTTTTTACCGCCACCAGAATTTTTATCACTATTACCCTGTGGCTTTCCAGCGCGACGCGGCGGGCGTGGCGCTTTCTTTGGTACCGGTGTTTTGCCATTTAATTCAACATCAGCAAAGCCTTCGAGCTTGTGACGCTCAATTGGCTGGCCAATCAGTTTCTCGATGGCTTTGAGTGTTTTAAACTCTTCGTCCATGACCAGCGAAATGGCGTGTCCAACCTGCCCTGCGCGGCCAGTACGACCAATACGGTGCACGTAATCTTCTGCCACTTGCGGCAAATCGAAGTTGATTACATACGGCAATTTTTCAATATCCAAGCCACGGGCGGCAATGTCCGTCGCAACCAACACTTGTACCTTGCCGGCCTTAAAGTCAGCTAAAGCTTTAGTACGTGCGCCTTGGCTTTTATTGCCATGAATTGCAGCAGCTAAAAATCCGTCGCCATCCAACTGTTTTACTAAGCGATTAGCGCCATGTTTGGTGCGCGAAAACACAATCACTTGCGGCAAATTGAGGTTGCGCAGAATTTGCATTAGCATGCGCGGCTTCTGACTCTTTTGTGCGGCATACATGATCTGATCAATACGCTCAGCAGTCGCATTTGGCGGCGCAACACTAATTTCAACTGGGTTATTCACTAGGCTTTTTGCAAGCGTACGAATCTCATCTGAGAACGTTGCTGAAAACATCAACGTTTGGCGCTTGGCTGGCAGTAACTTGATGATTTTTTTAATGTCATGAATGAAGCCCATATCGAGCATACGGTCTGCTTCATCAAGAACCAGCATTTCAAGTTTTGGAAAGCGAATGGCGTTTTGCTGGTAGAGGTCGAGCAATCGCCCCGGCGTTGCCACCAGAATATCGACGCCCTTGCGCAGTTTCATCATCTGCGGATTAATTTTCACGCCACCGAATACCACAGCATAATTGAGCGGCAAGCCTGCGCCGTAGTTCATCACGCTTTCACCAACTTGCGCAGCTAATTCACGGGTCGGCGTCAAAATGAGTACACGTGCAGTATTTGCTTTCGCACGCTCATTATCTTTTAACATTTCAAGAATCGGTAAGGTAAAGCCAGCGGTTTTACCGGTGCCGGTTTGTGCTGCAGCCATCACGTCTTTACCAGCTAACACGGCTGGTATTGCTTGAGCTTGAATAGGGGTTGGTTCAGTATAACCTTGGCGTGTCAGGGCAGATAAAATTTCAGGGCAAAGACCGAGTTCAGAAAAAGTCATGTATAAATGTGCAACTCAATTGTGATAAGAAGTTGCATTCTAACCGATTAAAGCTCACACCGCAGTTAATTTCACTTTAAGTTAGTTCTATTAGGTAACGGCTAACCAAACTTCCGTTATCATTAATCTCGGAATGGAAAACTCCACCACACGTTTCAATCATTGCGCGCGAAGCGACATTTTGTGTATGACAGTGGATATGGGCAGTTTGAATGCCTAGTTTGCGACCTTGCTCAAGGCTTAATTGGAGTAATTTAATTCCCAAACCTTGCCGGCGAAAGGATGGGCGAATACTTAAACCGATATGCCCGCCACAGTGCTCAATTTGAGCATTTAACCGATGCCGAATATTTGTGCAGCCGATGATTACATCACCCGCAACCATCCAAAATGTCGAGCTTTGCACAAATCCATCAGGCACCTTGGTTCCGTCGCGAATACCTTCGATGCGAGCCAACATAGCTTCAAAATCACGGTGATCAAAATCCAGCGGAAACGGATACCGCTCCTCGCTACCAAGCTCAGCTATATAAGATATAAGCGTCATAGCTCGCTTTCAAATTAGCCGTCGGCAATATAAGTTGATACACAAGATCCCTCACGACACCCATCCAAGAAGTCCCAGTTCGTCACCGTAAAAAACGAGATAATAAACGGCAGCAATATTCAGAATAACCGTCATGTAAAACACCGCACGAAACGAAGTTTTGCGTGTTTTATGGCGAAATTGTTGTTGTGCAATTAAGGCACCAGGCCAGCCTCCAAGAAATGAAAGCCAATGCAGAACATTCTCTGGCGTGCGTTGATAGCCGTTTTGAGCGGCTCGTTTATCGATAGCATAAAAGAAATAGGTAACGGCACTTAACAAAGCAAAAATCCAAGAGACTTCAACCGGAAAATCCGTTAGTAAACTTGCGTAGCCGGTCGCGCCAATATACCCCATCGCGATAAGTAATGTGGGTAACATCAGCCAATCTGTTCTCTCACGAACATAGGTAACCTCAACCGCTCGAAGCTTACCGTCGGGTTGTTGCTGTAATTTAAAGGTAACTTCGTCACCTACTTTTGGCTTGCGGCGTCGATTTTCAAATTCCTTTATATGCGCAAACGTTTGCTGCTGCGAGCTCGCCATTTGCACAAACCCAAAGCCTTTATCCTCATTCCATTTCACCAAAACGCCATTGTGTCGCATGCTTTTATGTCCTTATAACGAAACACTCTGCGGATAACTCTTTCGCAATATTACGAATTCGTCTCACAGAAAGCGACGACGAAATTCAGCTTTACGTTGTTCTTGCGTTCCGTCTGCTAATCCTTCGCGGCTAAGAACTTCTTTGCCGGTATCCATATTGCATCGGCTTTTTCTAAATCACCGAAAATATCAATGTCATCATCGTCTAAGCTAGCAACCCAGGCTGCGCTGTACGCATCCACCTGATCATGGGTGCCGCCAGCGCTAATTTGCTTTAACTGAGCCCAATCTTCAGGCGAAGCTGGCCAACCGGTATGGCGGGCGATTGCTTCTAGTTGCAACTGTGGCACACCTTTACCACTTTTATGCGGCGCGTTCGGCAATAAACGGCGGATATTCGCCTGCGGGAATACCTCGCGAACCGGCGCTATGGTTGCCAATTCTCGAGAAATTTCAAAGCCCGCAAGCATCCAAAGTTGCATGGCATGAGGAACGCGAGAAATTGCGCCACCAGAAGCCAAGTGAAGGCGTACTTTGTGAATAATCTCATCAAATTCGGGCTTTGACGGCGTTTTATAACACCGAATACCGGCTTGGTTGAGTTCGCGCTCCGCAATGCGGTAATCCAACGCGCTTGAGCGTGGACGCAACGGTGAATCAATACCGATTCGCTCGGGCGTTGCTCCATAAAAATGACAAACATCGATAATATATTCACGAATCTGCCGCGCATAATTCAAATTATATTCGTGCTCTACAACGAGTTTGTTGCCATGCCCATATGGCGCTGCGAAGGGAAGTTCTTTCAGCGGCAACGGAATTAATCGCCCTTCCCGTTTTTCAACAAATACAATCGGAATGCGCTTTTTCACCGCGCACGAAACATCAACCCCAATAAACACCGAACGAGACATTAGAACGACGAACCCGGTTGCTGTAAAAACGTCAATTCTTCATTTGTAGATTCGCGCCCGAGTATTGCGTTACGGTGCGGATAGCGGCCGTACTTATCAATAATTTCTTTGTGTTTTAATTCGAAGTCGTAATTGGTTTCTAAACCGGGTTGATTAAATAATTGAACGGCTTGCTGATGAATCAATGCCGATTCACTATGCATATAAGGCATATATAAGAAGGCCTTTTCGGCAGCATTAAAATCGGCATCTACCTTTAATGCTACAGCTTCTTGCGCCAGTACTAATGCCATTGCGTCTTGCGCGAACGAAGCTGGCGTATCTCGGTAAACATTTCGCGAAAATTGGTCCAACACGATAATTTCAGCGAGACGCCCCTTAACCGACTCTCGCCACTGCCAGAGTTCACCCTGAGAGGCCGCTTCAAGCGTTGTACCAAATCGCCGCTTTATCGTTTCGTCTAAGACGTCACTTTTAGCAAACCACTGTTGAGGCGTCAGTTCGTGAAACCAAAAATTTAAAACATCAGCAAAGTCATATAATTTCATGCTATAAATTCCTTAGTGCTTGATTGAATGTAACGCTTCATCAATAAGCGCACAAGTTTAAGGGGGGTAAGGACGCATGAAAACAATCGGAATCATCGGCGGTATGAGTTGGGAATCGACTCAAACGTACTATCGGTTGATTAACCAGAAGGTGCGCGAACAGCTTGGCGGTTTACATTCAGCCAAAGTCATTCTTTATAGTGTCGATTTCGCCGAAATAGAACCCTTACAACACGCCGGAGATTGGGCAGGTACGGCCGATATATTGGCTGAAGCTGCACAAGCTCTCGAAACGGCCGGCGCCGACTTTCTTTTACTTGCGACCAATACGATGCATAAAGTATCACCCGAAATTGAGCTTGCTGTGAACATCCCCCTACTCCACATTGCTGATGCAACAGCGGCTGCACTGCAAGCGGATAATATTACCACCGTAGGACTCCTCGGCACCAAATTCACCATGGAACAAGATTTCTACCGTGACCGCCTCGAGTCGCACGGTATTTGCGTTGTTGTTCCAGAAATAAGAGAACGAAACCGTATTCACGAAGTGATTTTCAAAGAGCTTTGTCTGGGCAAAATTGAACCGCAATCAAAAGCAGATTACTTAAATATTATCAACAAGCTTGGTGAATATGGCGCCGATGCCATCATTTTAGGCTGCACCGAAATCGGGTTACTCATCGATCAGGCGGATACATCAATAAAACTGTACGACACAACCGAAATTCACGCCGACCAAGCCGTCAAATTCGCCCTCGGAAAATAAAAAAGGCCGCCCGAAGGCGACCTTTGAAGGACTCATAACCTAAATTCTTTCTAAAACCCGAACGATTGACCTTGATTAAGGTTTCCTCGAGTACTGCGACTCGGGTTTTGCCACAAAAAGTCGCTATATTGGGTTCCTGAACCACTCAACTGCAGTGAATCGTTTGCAGATGAATTGGCAGTTTCAGATACACCAATTGCCTCAGACTGCATACCCGCCGCTGGACCAGATGTTGCCGTCATTACGCCCTCGTAGCTTATAAACTGCACCACTTCTCCTTGAGCATCAATCAATGCGAGACCATCAGGCGAACCATTCTGCATGCCAGCAAAATCAAATGCTAAGGTGCCGAAGCCACCTTGTTGATTGCTGATGACTCCGGCAAGTGCAACAGTCGCGTAAACTTCGCCATTGCTGCCGTTGTATCCCAAAATTGTCCAGCCACTGAGGTCGCTGCCAGAGTTACCGGCTACTTCAACGAACTCATTTCGGTCACCACCTTTATTGTCATAATGAAATTCATTAATCCAAACAACTGGAGTAACCGGCGGCGCACTCACATTAACCAATGCAGCACTTTCGTCTGTCGCACCTGCGTCATCGGAAACAGTGAGCGTCACAGAGTATTCACCAGCAGCTGAAAACGAATGATTATTCAATGCGCCCGTTGCTGTTGTGCCATCGCCAAAATTCCAATCATAGGAGACAATACTGCCATCAGTATCGCTGCTTGCTGACGCATCAAATTGACATTCTAAGTAGGTACAAGTGGCGTTAAATACGGCTGTTGGCGGTGTATTGACCGGCTCACTGCTCACAAAGCTTTGGCCTGAGTTAACGCTACCCGCAGTTGCGCTTTGAGGGGCTTGCCAAGTAAAATCACTGTATTGCTCGCCCGAGCCACTAAGCTGTAACGAATAACCGACAGGCGTCGAGCTGGTTTCACTAACGCCAATATCTTGCGATGATTGTCCAGCTGCTGGCCCATCAACTGCGGTCATAACGCCTTCGTAGCTTAAGAACTGCACCACGTTGCCTTGAGCATCAATTAAGGCCACACCATCCGGCGCGCCATTCTGCAAGCCGCTCATTGGAACGCTTAAAGTACCGAATCCGTCACTTTGATCAGCCAGAACACCGCTCAAATTAGCGGTCGCGTACGCTGTTCCGCCGTTACCGTTATAGGCTACTAATTGCCACCCACTTAAATTGCTTCCTGCACTGCCGGCCACTTCAACGAATTCGCCCGTGTCGATTCCATCATTATCGTAGTGGATTTCATTAATCCAAACGCTTGCGGCTTGTGTTCCGCCGTTTGCAGTTGCAATAACCTCATTACTAAATACCGATTCGTTACCTGAGGTATCGACTGCCGTCACAACGTAATAGTAGGTTGTACCACCCGAAACACTGTAATCATCATATGCTGCTGAAGTAACGAGTGCACTGGTTAATCGACTGTAACCACTACCAGCGATTGTGCTTCGATAAACGTGATAACCGGCGAGATCAGATTCGGTATTTTGGTTCCAAGCTACGGCAATAAGTCCGCTGCCTGCAGAAGCACTCACATAGCTCGGCGCTGTTGGTGCCGTGGTATCGCCACCACCACCTGAGCTCCCATCACAGATGTTCTCAAACACACAGGTTGCGAATTCAGGGTGATCAATAAACGGATTACGGTTGCCTTGGAATGAATACACGATATCGTTGCGACGGCGTTCCAAGTCATCCACGGGGTCTTCTTGATGCCATTGCAGCAAGACTGATTTCAAACCCATGTATGCGACCGAGATGTTTGCGCCCTGATTGGATTGAGCAATCAAATTGCGATCATCCGTCAGAATCAGATCCGGCTCGCTAAACCCAGTCACGCCATGCGTACCGCCTTCATAACGCACTGCCATGTACATGAGTGCACGAGCGACATCGCCGCGACGCCCTGACCAGGTTTCCCAAGTGCCGGTATCAAAAGACCCCTCGGTCCAATTTGATTCGCTTGAACTACCACCTCGACCATTATTGAATTCAGTCGGCTTTTCAGTACAAGCCGTCGTGCAATTGGCATAAGGCTTATTACTGCGGCTTGAGTTATAGCTGCTATCTGAAATAAATAAATGATGAGCATCGGTATAAGCATAATTTGAGCTGCCATCATTTGGAAAACCATAAGACTTTGGCCAGCTATGCTCGCGATTATAAAGTGTGTTTCCACCACCAACTTTTCCATAACTGGCGTTTTTATAAACATCGATCACATTATTCGAATTATCCGGATCTTCATCTGCTGCTTCTAAAATATCCCAAGTATCGGTGCTACTTGAGGTATATGGATAGCGTTGGTGATCATCAATAATTTCGTGGAGCGATTGTTGTAAGGTTTGTGCGTTGGTTTGATCAACTGAGTTGTAATAATCAGCAGGTGGAGCTGCAATTGCTGTAAGTGAGTAAAATGAAAAACAAGTTACCGCGAGCAGGCTTTGTTTTAACAAGCCTTGTTTTGAATGAACGCTCATCGATTTACCCTTATAATTTTTATAAATAATTGGTGTATACATCGAATATTTATTGCAAATAAAGCTTAATCAATAATTAAACATCTGATCATTAATTAACCAAACCTTTGCAGTAAACGAGCGCATTAAATCACTTCTTTATTAATTTTCAATGACATTTTTGAGAAATAAAAAAGGCCGCCCGAAGGCGACCTCTTGTTCTTTAGTCTTTCGTTTTCCGAATAACGAATAACCAATAACGCTTTTTGTTTTACAGCTTGCTAGCGTTCTTAGAAAGGTAATCAGCAACACCCTTAGGATCAGCCTTCATACCTTCATCACCTTCTTTCCAACCAGCTGGACATACATCGCCATGCTTCTGGTGGAAGTTCAACGCGTCAACTAAACGAATCATTTCGTCAATGTTACGACCTAATGGCAAGTCGTTTACGATTTGGTGACGAACTAAACCGTCTTCGTCAATTAAGAATGATGCACGGAAAGCAACGCCCGCTTCTGGATGCTCAACGTCATAAGCACGGCAAATTGAGTGTTTTACGTCTGCAACCAATGGTTATTTCACTTGGCCGATACCGCCGTCTGCTTCAGCGGTGTTACGCCATGCGTTGTGCGTGAATTGTGAATCGATAGAAACACCAATAACTTCAACGCCACGCTTTTTGAACTCTTCTAAACGGTGATCAAATGCGATCAACTCAGAAGGACAAACGAACGTGAAGTCGAGTGGATAGAAGAAAACAACCGCTTTCTTGCCTTTAATTTGCTCGTGCAAGTTAAAGTTTTCAACAATTTCGCCAGTACCTAGTACGGCAGCTGCAGTGAAGTTAGGAGCCTTACGACCTACTAATACACCCATGGTTAATCTCCATTTAGTTGTTTAAGTTTATTCAGCTTCTGGCGCCGGATGACGCGCAGCAACTTCGTTAATTAATTCTTGTAATTCGCCTTTTTGGAACATTTCCAAAATAATGTCACAACCACCAACTAACTCGCCTTCAACCCACAATTGCGGGAACGTTGGCCAATCAGCAAATTTCGGCAATTCAGCGCGGATATCTGGGTTTTGCAATATATCCACATACGCAAAAGCTTGACCACAGCTCATGAGAGCTTGTGAAGCTTGCGATGAGAAGCCACAGCTTGGTAACTTCGGTGAACCTTTCATGTACAACAGAATCGGGTTTTCTGCGATCTGTTGCTTAATTTTTTCAACAGTTTCCATGACTACCTCAGGTAATGAGCGTTTCTAACGGCGCGCATTATACCATGTTCAGAAAACACATTCAGTACGCGAAACCGTCATAAAGAAGTTATACTTTAGGGTAAAGTTAACCCTTGAAATAAACTTTTGTGCCACAATTTAACTATATAGTGACGGCAAGTTTTGAATTCAATGGTAAAATAGCCGGAATTCAGAACAAACAATCAAACGTACAACACATTCATTTCTCAACAACAACGGAGAGTCGACATGGCATTTGAATTACCAGCATTGCCTTACGAGAAAAATGCACTTGAGCCACATATTTCAGCAGAAACCATTGAATATCACTATGGTAAACATCACCAAACTTACGTGACTAAGCTGAACGATGCGGTAAAAGGCACCGATATGGAAGGCAAGTCACTCGAAGATATTATCAAAACTTCAAAAGGCGGCGTATTTAACAACGCAGCTCAAGTTTGGAACCACACGTTCTATTGGCATTGTTTAAGCCCAAATGGCGGCGGTAAGCCAACTGGCGCTGTTGCTGATGCAATTAACGCAGCATTCGGTTCGTTCGACAAGTTCAAAGAAGAGTTCAGCGCACAAGCAGCTGGCAACTTCGGTTCTGGCTGGACTTGGTTGGTGAAAAAAGCAGACGGTTCAGTTGCAATCGTGAACACCAGCAACGCTGAAACCCCATTAACTGATTCGTCAGTAACGCCTATCCTGACCGTTGATGTTTGGGAGCACGCTTACTACATCGATTACCGTAATGCGCGTCCTAACTACTTAAACGCGTTCTGGAACTTGGTAAACTGGGACTTCGTAGCGAAAAACTTCGCTTAAGTCTGATTTATTCAAACGGCCAATGCCCATAAGGTGTTGGCCGTTTTTTAATTCCTTCCGCCCTGATCAATTTCCTTGTAAATCACGTAATCATCCCCACTAAAGTTATATAACTTAATTTGAAGTGAGGGCTTATGTTTATTGATGTACCCAATCGTTTTACCGTCGCACCAATGACGCGCACCAGTGCGGATGAGCATGGTGTTCCAACCGCCATCATGGGTGATTATTACGAACGCTTTGCCAAAGGCGGCTTCGGTTTGGTAATTACCGAAGGTGTTTACACCGATGATCGCGCCGCACAAGGCTATGTGAATCAACCTGGTATCATTAATGCCGCGCAAGCTGACGCTTGGCGAAATATTGTTGAGCGCATTCATGCGTCCGGTAGTAAAGCCATCATGCAACTGATGCACGCTGGCGCACAAATGCAACACAGCAATTTCGTTGATCAACCAATAGCACCAAGCACTGTGCAGCCCAAAGGTGAGCCATTAAGTTTATACGGCGATGTGCCAGGTTGGTTGGAGCCGAAAGAAGCTTCGCTGAGCGACCTTGAACATGCACTAAATGGTTTTGTCGCTTCCGCAAAAAGAGCCGAAGAAATTGGCTTTGATGGCGTTGAGTTGCATGCTGCGAATGGGTATTTATTGAATGAATTTTTGAGTACTCACTTTAATCAACGTGAGGATGAATTTGGCGGCTCACTCGATAAGCGTATCGCGTTTGTTGAACGCGTCGTTCGCGCTGTCCGTAGCGCCGTCAGTGACAACTTTGCGGTTGGCATTCGAATCGGCCAGATTACTGTTACCGACAATGACTATCAATGGCCTGAAGGTGAAGCCGCAGCGGTAAAATTAGTGCGTATTTTAGCTGACGCCGGCGTCGATTTTATTCATACCACCGACACATCAGTTGCCCGTAAGCCTTTTGCTGATGGCAGTGACAAAACACTGGCTGACATTGTTGCGGCTGAAACGAACGTTGGTTTGATAATCAATGGCGGAATTGATGAGACGAATTACGCGGACTATGCCGCGAAATTCCCAAATGCTTTACTTGCCTTAGGTAAAAAAGCATTAGCGAACCCAGACTTCCCAGAGCGTTTTAAAGCAGGTGATACATTGGTGGATCTAGATTTTCAAATGTTATTGCCAAAGGCCACGTTAGAGAACGAGTGGAAATGGCGCGCCGAGCAAGGCGTCGAGTAAATCAGACTGAAGCTTTGTCGAGTAACAGCGGTTACTCGACAACATCTTTATTCGACTAGATTATCTGGGATATCACCACGCATGCTGTGCCAGATACGGCCTGATTGGTAACCATATTCACGAACCAATAAGACCGCGTCATCACGGCGCGAGTCAGCCGCCATTTCTCTTAAATCAGCGTAGTACTTGCGAGCCAACTTACGTGCATCATCGTTTGAGAAATAGAAATTACCAATGCGTGAATATAATCCTTTAAAGCCATTCAATACCAATACGTAAATTGGATTGCCAGATGCCATCGCAAGATCATGATTCAAACGATAATCATATTGGCTAAAGGCTTCAGCTGAATCTTCAAGCGACTCAGCTTCTTTTAATAGTTCGACAACCTTATCTGGTGCATTGCGAACTGCTTGGCGAATATAGATAGCACTAATGTTGGTGCGAGCAGATAGTAACTGATCGACTAACTCAGGCATGCCATCTTCATCAAGTCGCGCTAGCGTCTCAAGGATATTAAGCCCCGACGTTTCCCAAAAATTATTGACCCGCGTTGGCTTGCCATGCTGGATAGTCAACCAACCATCACGGGCCAAACGCTGCAACACTTCGCGCAAGGTCGTACGGGTAACACCAATCAGCTCGGACAACTCACGCTCTGCTGGTAAGATAGTGCCGGGTGCAAAATGCCCGTTCCAGATTGATTTTACGATGTATTCCTCGGCAAAACCTGCTGGACTTTGTGCCTTAATAATCATGAAGTGGCCTGTATTTTGAATAACGTTACCTAATGTAGGGTTACTATTTGTTATAATCCATTGCCTGATTCTATCAGTCTTTTCAATGGTCGGACAAGTTTTGTAAAGCTTCTTAACCCAATCTTATCGACAATCAATTTAGGCTCAGGTATGGTTCTTGGCAAATAATTATAAGGCGGTGATTTTATGCTAACTTTTTTGGCCAAACTTCCAGCACAGCGTAACGCTTGGGCAATTCTTTCTGCATCCTGCTTTGCATTGTTAGCAGCGGCGTTGTTTTTCCAATACCAGCTTGGCTTAGAGCCCTGTGTGAAATGTATTTATCAGCGCACCGCCATACTTGGCATTGGTATAGCCGCATTAATTCCACTGTTCGCGCCGCAGCTCCTAGTGACTCGTTTACTGGGTTTTGCCGGATGGCTAGTTGCCGCTATTTGGGGTTGGCTAATTGCCCGTGAACATCTCGAAATTCAAAATTCAGAAAACTCGTGGTTTATTGTTTGCGACACCTTCCCTAACTTCCCTAGCTGGATGCCGTTACATGAATGGTTTCCAAGTTTCTTCGCTGCCCCTGGGCAATGTGGGGAAATTGACTGGCAATTTGCCGGTTTAAGTATGCCCGGCTGGATGCAGGTGATCTTTGCAACCTATACGATTATCGCCATTGCCGTTATTCTTGCGCGCTTGGTGAAATTCAAAACCGTTTAATTGGTATCGCGTAGCGGCCAAGTCACAATACGAAGTTCGAGATCTTCTTCCACTGCATCTTCGCTGTCGACTAAGCCTGCTGCGCTCATACCAGCGGCAATCATTGGCACCCTTGAACCGGCATGATACAACGGGTGCCAAGAGGCCAACCCACGCCCCTCGGCTAAACGACGATAAGCACAGCTGGTCGGCATGTAGTCTAAGTCATAAACGTTGTCTGGCGTAATGACAACACAGTCCGGCACATGCTGCTTACGGTTAGCGTAATCTGAGCATTGCGCCGTTTTGGTATTGAGTAATCGACAACTGACATCGGTATAGTGAATCACTTCGTCGTTGTCAGATTCGTCAATGAGCTTATGCAAGCAACACTTACCGCACCCATCACAAAGACTTTCCCACTCCTCGTGGGTTAATTCGTTTAACGCTTTATCTTTCCAAAATTGACCGCTCACAGTTTACTCGGCTGCTCGCACATCACCAGACCATCGCCACTGCTGCCCGTCATTTTTAAGGGTTAACTCAAGCTTATCGCCTAAACCCAGCGCGGCGACGCCAGCCGGCGTTCCAGTCAAAACGACATCACCCGGCACTAACGTAAACTGTTGTGAAATATCCGCCAGCAAATCGGCAATAGCAAAAATCATTTCGCTTGATTTGCCGTGCTGTCGAAGTTCACCATTCACCGACAACGCAATATCAAAATCTGCATCGGCATTAAATTCAACACGCTCAACCATCGGTCCGAGCACACATGAGCCATCGAATGCCTTCGCCCGCTCCCACGGTTGCCCTTGTGCTTTTAGTTCGCTTTGCACTTGGCGTAACGTTAAATCAAGCGCGACACCGTAACCTGCAACGGCTTTTATTGCTTGTTCTGGCGTCGCTTTACGTAATGGAATGCCAATATAAACAGCCAATTCAATTTCATGTTGGCATTCGCCTTGGTCGGTTGGAATACGCACTTCAGGAAGGCGGGTAATTGATGATGGCGGCTTCATAAATAACAATGGCCGAGTCGGCACGGGATTATTTAGTTCAGCGGCATGGTCAACATAGTTACGGCCTACACAGACAATTTTACTTGGCGGTTGTAATCCCATACGTGATTACCTCGGGAAACGAATACGGTCGGACAAATACCCTACCGCCGCCACAAAATAATGCGAGCGGTTCCAACGCATCAACGCATCGTAGTTGTTGTACGCTAAAAATACACGGCCTTGTTTATCATCCGGTATCACCACCGATGCTTCAATGTCGTCGCGCTTGGGTAAATCGCCGCCATCGTAGCGACGGACACCGAGTTCCTGCCATTCTGACAACGACTTTTTCACCTTCAACGAAGCTAATTCAGTATCAAATTCTTCAGGCAGTTGTACCTGGCGGCCCCAAGTAACGTCGTCACGCCAGCCAACCGATTTCAGGTAATTTGCCGCTGAGGCAAATACGTCGCCTTGCGAACCCCAAATATCTTTACGACCGTCGCCATCGTAATCAACCGCATATGACATAAATGAACTCGGCATAAACTGCGCTTGCCCCATTGCGCCAGCCCAAGATCCCTTCATTTGCTCAATCGGAATATGACCTTCTTCAACAATCGTCAGTGCGTGCCAAAGTTCTTTCTTGAAGAACTCCTCGCGACGACCTTCATAAGCCATGGTAGTTAAGGCAGAGATAACATCCATACCACCTGTAAAGGCACCAAAATTCGTTTCAATACCCCACAGCGCCACAATAAAACGTGGTTGCACGCCGTATTCGGCACCAATCTTTTCGAGTAAATCTCGATGCTGCTCGTACATTTCTACTGCTTTTTTAGCCTTCCACTCTGGTACTGCTCGCGGCAAATAGGTATCAAGCGTCAGTTTGAATTCAGGTTGATTACGATCAGCTTTCACTGAGCGTTGGTAAAACTGAACGTTGGCAAATGCCGTTTCTAAGGTTTGTTGGCTGTAACCATCAGCAAGTGCCTCTTGCTTGAGCTGCTCAACATAGGTAGCAAAACCCTCTTCGCCCTTTTCTTCAGCTACTGCTATCCCGGGCACCGCCATAAATATTACCGCTAAAGTTAGATTACGGACGACTTGAATCATGACGCAGACTCCTGGTGTTGTTGCTTATGCGTAGCCAATAAATTTTCTTCTTTCGGTGGCATCTGCAAATAAAATCCCGCTTCATTGAGGTGCTTGGTCAACTCCTCAACACTTAACCGTGCTAACTTGCGATCTGCTTTAAGCGCAATTGTCATCACGTGTATAGGTTGACCAAAGCTTTTCTGCAAAGGTTCAGGGATTTTTGTAAAGTCCGCCGGATGCGGCATGTAAAGATAGGTATCAGCCCGTCGCGGGCTGCGATAAATCGCACACAACATGATTAACGATCTCGCTGTAATATCGCTTCCAAAGATGCTCTCAGCTTAGCCCCTCGCCAGCTTCGGTACAAGTCAGGGAGTGACAGGTCTGACTTGGCTGCCTCAGGTACTTGCCACGCCCAATGAATCACATCATTGATTTGGCGTCGCGATGCAATTAATCCAGGCTCGACACCTAACTCTTTGGCTAGGGCCGCTACCGCTTGTTTAATCGCATTGAATACCGGCTTATAACCACGCATATCAGTCAAACGCTCAAGTGGCGCTGGTAAGCTATCTGCTGCCTGTCCAGCTCGAATGGCCGTCAGCAATGATTCACCGGCATAACGAATCGTTACTGGCGATAAATCGATAATACCGCGTAATTGCCCAAGATTTTGTGGCATACGACGCGCCAGCTCAAGTAACGTATGATCTTTCGCCACGAAACCAAGCGGAATATCCGATTTCTTCGCACGTTCTAATCGCCACGCCATTAACTCACGTAATACAGCAAGTTGCTGTTGATTACATTGCCAAGCATTACCAAAAAATAGATACAACCATTGCGGTGGCACCGGCTGCGCGCGACGAATCACTTGCTCAGCACTTTCTGCTTCCACTAGCGCAATCTTCTCATCGCTAAGTTCAGCTCGTAAGCGCGGATAGATATCATGCAAATAGAAAACGTCAGCTGCGGCATAATCAAGTTGTTCTGCAGACAATGGTCGCTGCAACCAATCCGTTCGCGATTGTGATTTATCCAGTTCAACATCGTTGTAATGTTTCACCATCGCCGCATACCCCATCGCCTCACCATGCCCCGCAAAAGCTAAAGCAATCTGGGTATCGAAAATATGGGTAGGAATTTGCCCCATGTTTTGCGCTAAGATTTCGTAATCTTCACCGCCAGCATGTATGACAACATGAACATTGGGATCTTTTAGCAATTGCCAAAAAGGCTCCAAATCTACGCCTGAAGTAGGATCAATCAGCACTAACTGATCGGCCGCGCGCACCTGCAGTAAACCCAAACGGGCATAATAAGTACGCGTACGAACGAATTCAGTATCAAGAGCTAGATACGGTGCTTGCCGAGCTTGCTCGCAAAAAGCAAGCAAGTCAGCATGGCGAGTAATAAGCTGAAATGGCAGCATGTGTTAGTTCGACTTTGCCTCTTCTTCGTCGCGAAGCTCGCGACGGAGTATTTTGCCGACGTTACTTTTTGGCAATTCGTCACGAAACTCAACTAACTTAGGAACTTTGTAGCCAGTCATATTTTCTCGCGCATAATTAATCAGCTCTTTTTCGCTTAAGCTGTTGTCTTTACGCACGACAAATACCTTAACCTGCTCACCTGATGCTTCATGAGGTACGCCAATGGCAGCAACTTCGAGAACTTTTGGATGATCGGCAATCACATCTTCAATTTCATTTGGATATACGTTAAAGCCCGAAACCAAAATCATGTCTTTTTTACGATCGACAATTTTGAAAAAGCCATTTTCATCCATCACACCGATATCACCAGTCGCGAACCAACCGCCTTCTTTCATCACTTTCTCGGTTTCTTCAGGACGGTTCAAATAGCCGACCATGACTTGCGGCCCGCGAACCTGAATTTCACCCGGTTCACCTTGAGCAACTTCTTCACCGGTTTCGGTATCAACAATACGAACATCAGTAGACGGTAACGGAATACCTATGGTGCCATTGTAATGCTCGATGTCCGTTGGATTCACCGTAACAACCGGCGAACATTCAGTTAATCCGTAACCTTCTAGCAGACGTGATTTCGTCACGCGCTCCCACTGTTCAGCCACTGAGCGCTGCACCGCCATACCGCCACCAAGAGCAATTTTTAGGTGCGAGAAATCTAAGTCTTTAAAGCCCTCGGCATGAAGTAAACCGTTAAACAGGGTATTCACACCAGAGATCATTGAGAACGGGTACTTCTGCAGTTCTTTGACGAACCCTTTCATGTCACGCGGATTCGTGATCAGAATATTACGACCACCGTGCTTCATGAAGGTTAAGCAATTCGCCGTTAAGGCAAAGATATGATAGAGCGGAAGTGCTGTAACTATGGTCTCTTCGCCGTCGTTCACCAACGGCGCAACAATTGCTGAAACCATCTCTAAGTTCGCCACCATGTTGCGGTGCGACAACATCGCGCCTTTGGCTAAACCAGTGGTGCCGCCGGTGTATTGTAAAAACGCAAGATCGTCGCCGTTGAGCTGTGGACGTTCATAATTTGCCTTCTCGCCCTGACTCAATGCACTACGGAAGTTCACGGTATTTTTGAGCGTATAGCTCGGTACCATTTTCTTCACATATTTGACGACAGCATTCACAATCCAACGTTTCGGTGCCGGCAGCATGTCACCAATAGCGGTTAAGATAACATTCTCAACCGGCACGTCAGCTTCAACTTTTTCAAGTGTATGTGCGAAGTTATCGAGAATAACAATTGCTTTTGCATTTGAATCAGATAGCTGATGCTTTAATTCTCGCGGCGTATAAAGCGGGTTTACGTTAACAACCACAAGACCTGCGCGCAAAGCACCAAATAACGCAATCGGATACTGCAACAAGTTTGGCATCATAATTGCCAATGCATCGCCCTTTTTAAGGCCCTGTTGTTGCAAATATGCAGCGAATTGACGAGAAAGTACGTCAAGTTCGTTGAAAGTTAGTTCTGTATCCATATTCACATAGGCAACTTTGTCACCATAGTTTTGGATACTTTGCTCGAAAATGTCGACCAGCGAATTAAAGTGGTCCGGATCAATAGTCTCCGGTACGCCAGCTGGATAACGTTTAAGCCAAATTTTATCCACGCGCTTCATGCTCCTGAACAATTTATGTCGTTTTTATATGTTAATAACTCGCAATCATCGCATATCCGACCAGTGTTGCCTAGCCGTTGTGTGCACGAACCATCTGTGATAATGCACCAATAATCGCAGCTGGTTGCTCCATATGTACGTGATGACCGCCTTCAACTTCTGCAACTTCAAGTTGCGGAACAAACGCCTGCCACTGCTCGAGCGCTTGTTTCAGACGTTGATGACCGGTACTTCCTAGAATGACTGTAAACGGGCATTGGATATGTTTTAGTACATCAGCAATTTGTTCGGCAGTCAGCCGTACTGGCGATTTTAGACGTAATTGTCCATCGGCGCGAAACCGAAAGTCATTGTCACCAAGCTGCTCAATGCCGCGCTCGACCAATATCGCCGCCAAGTCACGGCTAAAGTCACCAGCATGTTTGCGCGCCATGATTGCGGTTTGCAGATCACGGTAATGTGGGCGATGTTTGAATTGTTGCTGCCAACGACTCTCAAAGCCTTGACGTAAATCGGTAGTGGTGTCGCTGGCTTTAGAAGCAAGCAGACCAAAGGCTTCTATCGCTACTAGCCAGGAAACCTTTGCTGGTGCAATGCCAGCAAACATATTGGCGACATAAGCGCCCATCGAGTGAGCGACAATACTGACACGTTGCCACTGTTGTTGCTCACAAATGTGCCAAAGGTCATAAACGTAATCCATAAATGGGTAATAGTTGCCTGCCGGACGATGATCACTGTGTCCATGCCCTGCCCAGTCGAGCGCAATGAGATGATAGTTTTCGGCAAGAGGGCTTTGTAAAAAGGCATCGGCTAGTGGCAGAAAACTATGCGCATTATCTAACCATCCATGCAGCGCTAGTAACGGTTCACCCTTTGGGTTTCCCCAACAGAGCCCGCGCACCACGCCCCACGGCAACTCAAAAGAAACAGGCTCAGCAACTTGCCGAGCCTGTTGATATACCAATGTTTGTTCAGTCATTGAATCGTACAGCTTCTGTTTAGTTATCTTTATTCTGCTTAGAGCCTTTTTCCATCACTGGGCCTGGGTAATAAATCGGGCGTGGATAGGCTGGGCGCGTGTACCAATAATGGCGATACCATAGCGCATCATAATTCACTTCTACACGAGTCGGCTCTTTACGAACCGGCCATAGGTATTTGCTCGAGACATTTAATACCGGAAACAAGTAGGTATATTCATCAATTGTACCGGTTTCTGGTTCGGCTACGGTGCCGACGAAAGTAACAGAGCTACCTTGCTTCCATACCATTGGGTCAACAAAGCCACTTAATTTTGCGCGAAAACGGCCTTGGCTTTGATCACTTGTCAAAGGACGTCCCCAACGGTGCAAATCGAAGTTCACTACTTCAATGACAGTACCGTTATCCGAGTTGCGAACTTCAGCCACAACCCCACCCCAACGAGCAGTCTTGCCAACCGCTGATTGTGGTTGTTCAAGTGCAGCACTATACGGAACTAAAGCGTCCTCGTCAGCTACTTGTAGTGCATCCGGTACTGATGAACAAGCGGTCAATAACAGCGCTGCAAAAATGGGAACTATACGTTTCATAATCGGTACCTCACTGACTTTTCTAATCATGCTAACTACATCCAAACTGGATACGAGTAACTTTCTAAAAACTCGCAAAGTCTGTGTTAGTTATAGCACTTTGATTGAGCTTCTGCTCAGTAAGTTCCGGCGTTTTATTCACGTCCTGGTAACTTTTTCCAAGCAACTTCATTACGTACATACAACGGCTCCAGATCGGCAGCGTCAACAGGTTTACCGTGAACCAATGCCCAGCGCAGTATATCCTCTGCAAGTGGTAACGTAACGTCATCAAGCACCGTCACTAGGCCCGGCGAATTCAGCGCATCACCATAGGCCTGCCAGCCGGTTCCTGCCCCTATAACCGAATTGCCAACAGCAATCTCTGGCCACCACGACTGCATCGTAATATCCGCTAATGGTGCCATTTGCTCAGGCGCTAATTGTTCTGCCATACCCTGATTATTGCGAAACGGCGCGACATAAATTTCCTGCATTCTTGCATCAATCGCACTTATCACGACTTGAGCGTCATGATTGCGGATAGCTTGCTGCGCAAGTGCCGTTAATGTACTGACGGGAAAAATCGGTAAAGTGTGACTAAACGCCAAACCTTGAGCGACAGAAACACCAATACGCACGCCAGTAAAGCTGCCAGGACCGTTACCAACCACCAAAGCATCAAGGTCAGCAAGTGTAATTTGCTGTTCTTCAAGCACTTCTTGCACGAAGCCTAAAATGCGCTGTGAATGCTCTCGGGGAGTCACTGCGGCACGGGTGACAATCACGTCGCCCACCTTAAGCGCAACCGAGCATTGCTCAGTCGAAGTATCAAGTGCTAGCACTGCATTCAAATTCACTCTGAATTCTCCAACGTATCTAAAAAATCAAGCGCTACCGTTAAATCGCGTGTGCGGCGCATGGTTGGTAGGCTTTGTAAGAACACCCCGCCATATGGCTTGGTTACTAATCGCTGATCACAAACAATCAATACCCCGCGATCATCCGCATCCCTTATTAGGCGTCCTGCGCCCTGCTTCAGTGCGATAATAGCTTGCGGCAATTGTACCTGAGCAAACGGGTCAACTCCACGTAACCGACAGTCTTCCACACGGGCCTGCAATAACGGATCGTCGGGGCTCGCAAATGGCAATTTATCAATGATAACGCAACGCAGTGCATCGCCGCGTACGTCCACGCCTTCCCAAAACGATGCAGTACCAAGCAGTACGCCATTGCCAGCGGCGATAAACTGTTGTAATAATTCACGTTTACTAGTGCTTCCTTGTACAAAAAGAGGCCGATCCGTTTTATTCTCTAATTGTTTTGCAATCAGCTGAAGCATACGGTGGCTCGTGAATAACACAAAAGTGCCACCGCTTTGATTGTGGTCAATCACTTGTTCAACAATATCGAGTAGCGCTGCCGGCATTTCGCGTTCGTGCGGCTGCGGTAAATAACGCGGTAGGCACAGTAAAGCCTGTTCAGCGAAGTTAAACGGGCTTGCTAAACACAGCGTTTCCGCATGGTTAATACCAAGTTGTTCAGTAAAATGACGAAAATCTTCACCAACTGCTAGCGTTGCCGAGGTGAATACCCACGCCATCTCGCTACGTTCAAGATAGCCACCAAATTTTTCAGCGACACTTAATGGCGTTTGATGCAAGGTCACTTGTCGAGCCGTGGTTTCAAACCAGAAACTATAACCCGTGCGACTTACATCCTGCAGTTGTTCCCATTTATGTAAAAACTGCACACAGCGCTCATAAGCATTATCAAGATCTTGATTGCGCCCAAGTGCACTCTTGCAAACCTCACGCAAAAATGTGAGATGCTCCGCCACGACATCAGCGGCCAATCGCACTGCGGGCTGTTGCGAAAACTGACGCCAATTACCGCGCATCGGATCTTTGGGAAACACCAAACGCCAGTCATTTAAACTACCAAGTACCTTATCAGCGGCTTTATCTAATTGCCGCAAGTCTTTTAATTCAGTTAAGTACAGCACTTTTAGCTCATGGGCTAATTCTTGCAATTGTCGACTCGAAACCGCCTCACCAAAATACTGGCTAGCAATATCAGGCAACTGGTGCGCTTCATCAAAAATGACGGCATCAGCTTGCGGTACCAGCTCTCCGAAACCAACATCCTTAAGCGCCATATCGGCAAAAAACAAATGATGGTTCACCACCACTAAATCGGCATCCATCGCGCGCTTTCTCGCCTTCACAAGATAGCAATCTTCATAATCGGGACAATCACGACCCAAACAATTGTCGACCGTACTCGTTACAGTTGGCAGAATTGGTGCGTCTTCTTGCAGAATATTAATTGTCCCCACATCACCATCATCAGTACGTTGCGCCCATTTTCGGATTTCGACTAACTGACCTTGTAGCTCTTTACTCATTTCACCGCTGTGCGCTACAGCTTGATTCATCCGATGCAAACATAAATAGTTCGCGCGACCTTTCAATAGTGCGACCATTTTTTTCGGCGCTAAAGCATCACGCAACGCCGGCAAATCACGGTGATACAACTGTTCTTGCAAGGCTTTGGTTCCGGTCGAAATAATGGCTTTGCCATCATTCAGTAATACTGGCACCAAATACGCAAAGGTTTTGCCGGTTCCCGTTTCCGCTTCGACAACGAGTTGCGATTTTTTGACTAAGGCACGCTCGACAGCCGCTGCCATCTCGCTCTGCGCCGCTCGTGGTCGAAAGCCCTGCAAGGTGCGCGCCAGCACGCCATCAGCTTGAAATTGTGAGGTAACTTTAGACATGAATTGGGTTCGAAATTAGTGATGCGACAAATGTAACATAAAACCCAACCACGTTACTCGTTATTCGTTGTTCGTTATTGGTTACTCGTTATTTGTTATTCGAGGGGTGTACGATAAACAATATTTCTATACAACTTGATACAGGAAATTATATTTTCTTTGTTTTTATTGGTTGATAGCGATAAAAATACCTATACAATCAACCCATACTTTAATCGAAGAGCTAAACAATGCCTTCGAATAACGAACAACGATTAACGATTAACGATTAACGAACAACGATTTTATGATTTTAAAGCAGCACCACCATCACATACATCCGTGTTAGCCCAGAAATTCTCTGAAGGCTAACTCAATTATTTTGGGGCTGCCTTCACTGAATTCATAACGAACCCCGCAAGGCGCCCTTTGCGGGGTTTTTTATTAGGAGTTTTACATGGTCGTCGATAAAAATTCACAGCGCTTAACCATTGCGATTCAAAAATCAGGACGTTTGAGCAAAGAGTCTATTTCCCTTCTGCAAGCTTGTGGTTTCAAATTCAGTTTGCACGAAGCTCGCTTATTAGCGCACAGCAGTAACCAACCTGTTGACTTGCTGCGAGTGCGCGACGATGACATTCCTGGATTAGTGATGGATGGTGTGGTTGACCTTGGCTTGGTCGGCGAGAATGTTCTCGAAGAAGTACGACTTGAACGCAAAGCGACGCAACTTGCCTGTGAAGTTCAACGATTGCGTGCACTCGACTTTGGGCAATGCCGTTTATCCATAGCGGTACCGAAAGAGGAAGCCTACAACGGCATTCAAGATCTTGACGGCAAGCGCATTGCAACAACCTACCCATACTTATTGCAGAACTATTTACAGCAACGTGGCGTAGCAGCTAATAACGCTATTCTTACGGGTAGCGTGGAAGTGGCACCGCGTGCGGGGCTGGCTGACGCCGTATGTGATTTGGTATCAACCGGCGCTACCTTAGAAGCCAATGGTTTGGTCGAGAAAGAAGTGATATTCCGTTCGCAGGCACAGCTTATTCAACGTCCAGAGCCCTTATCTGCAGCCAAGCAGGCCATTATCGATCAATTACTACCGCGTATTGACGGTGTGCAAATGGCTCGCGAGAGCAAATACATCATGCTGCACGCACCTGTGAAAGCACTCGAGCAGGTAGTGGAGCTACTCCCTGGAGCAGAGCGACCGACTGTGCTACCACTAAATCACACCGATGAACTGGTGGCGGTACACGTGGTTAGTACTGAGAAACTGTTCTGGGAAACCATGGAAGAATTAAAGGAAATTGGTTGCAGCTCTATTTTAGTGTTGCCTATTGAGAAGATGATGGGGTAAGCCATGCGCGTATTTCAGTGGTCACAATTATCCGACCAACAACAAGCTGATGTGCTTGCGCGACCAGCACAGAGCCAATCGGTTGAATTGCAGCAGCAAGTGGCAGCCATAATTAATGCGGTTGCCAGTGAAGGGGATGCCGCGGTATTGCGCTACACCCGTCAGTTTGATTGCGAAACATTAAGTGAGTTGCGCTACAGTGAGGCTGAAATTGCGGCGCAAGCGGGAAAACTTTCGACTGATGTGCAACAAGCGATTGATACGGCCTATGCGACCATTCGTGCGTTCCACTTGCAGCAGCAACCACAAGACATTCGCGTTGAAACCGCTCCGGGCGTTGTTTGTACGCAACGCTTCGACGCATTGAACGCTGTTGGTCTTTATATTCCCGGAGGTACCGCCGTATTGCCATCGACCGCGCTGATGTTAGGTGTACCGGCACAAATTGCGAATAACCCACGTCGTGTGCTCGTGAGCCCGCCAGATAAAAACGGCGAGCTTAGCCCTGCGCTGATGTATGTGGCGCAAAAATGTGGCATTACCGAAGTGTATCGATGTGGCGGTGCGCAAGCGATTGCAGCACTTGCAGTAGGAACCGAGAGTATTGCGCCTGTGGCAAAAATATTTGGCCCAGGGAATAGCTTTGTAACCGCAGCAAAACAGCAAGTGGCACAGCGTAATGGCGGTCCGGCCATTGATATGCCGGCGGGTCCTTCAGAGCTTCTAGTAATTGCCGATGACACGGCCAATCCTGCTTTTGTTGCGGCCGACTTATTATCGCAAGCCGAACACGGCGCTGATTCACAGGTTATCTTGGTCAGCCCAAGCGCGTCTCTCATTGAAGCCACGCAATCGGCTATCGAGCAGCAACTTGAAGTACTACCGCGATCTGCAACAGCACGTAAGGCGCTAGAACAAAGTGCGTTGATTCAAACTGAATCGCTTGAACAGGCTTGCCAGATCAGCCAACGCTACGCGCCTGAGCACTTATCCGTGCAGCTGGATGATGCGGAACAGTATCTTCCACAACTGACGTTAGCTGGCTCTATTTTTATCGGCCACTACACCCCTGAGTCTGGCGGTGATTACGCCACCGGAACAAATCACGTGTTGCCGACATATGGCTTTGCGCGCAACTACAGTAGCCTAGGCCTGCTTGATTTTTATCGCCGCTACACCACTCAAACAGTTTCCAAACAGGGGTTAGCGCAACTGAGTAAAGCAATTATCACGCTGGCTGAAACGGAAGGTTTACGAGCACACGCTCGTGCCGTCAGCATTCGCTTGGAGAATCAATCATGACGTTAGCGGCAACCTTACAACGTGCACACTTAGCTGAGTTAACGCCGTACGCATCGGCACGTCGTAGCATGAGCGGTGGTGCGGTTTGGCTGAATGCCAATGAAGCGCCTGTCACGCCGGTTTTGGCGGAAACGGCAACACAGTTAAATCGTTATCCAAGCTTTCAAAGTGCGGCGCTCAACCAAGCCTACGCGAACTATGCTCAAGTCAGCGCTGAGCAAGTGCTTAGCTGTCGGGGCAGCGACGAAGCGATTGATTTACTCATTCGCAGCTTCTGCGAGCCTGGGCAAGATGCCATCATGATCACTACGCCCACTTACGGTATGTACGCCATTAGCGCCCAAACCCAAGGGGCTGGTGTGGTTGATGTACCGCTAGTTAGCGCCGAAGACGGCACCTTGCAGTTGAATGTGGACGGCATGTTAGATGCGATGGCTTCGAACTCGCAACGCATCAAATTGGTCTTCGTTTGTAACCCGTCGAATCCGCTTGGCAACAACGTAAATTTAGTGGAACTAAAGCGACTGATTGAAAGCGTTGGCGATCAAGCTCTTGTGGTTGTGGACGAAGCCTATATTGAGTTTGCTGCACATGAATTAGCGACAAACAGAAACGTTCAAGCATTGAATGAAGTAAGCCAATGGCTTGCGAAGTATCCGCAGCTTGTGGTGATGCGGACCTTGTCAAAAGCGTTTGGCTTAGCGGCAATCCGCTGTGGCTTTGCGCTAGCCAATACAGATGTCATTGACGTACTACGTAAAGTGATTGCGCCCTACCCAATGCCACAGCCGTGCTTAGATATTGCTGAAAAAGCGCTATCTGCCGAGGGCATCGCGGCAATGCAGCAAGCAATTGCCGAAACCACAGCCCAACGACTAACGTTTGTAGAAGCCATAGCAAATAAGCCTTGGATTAAAAAGGTTTGGCCAAGCTGCACCAACTTTGTCTTACTGGATGTCGAAAATGCGGAACAGCTCGTTGAGCAATGTCGTCTTGGTGGTGTCTTAATTCGTAATCAGTCAGCACAACGCGGACTAAACAACAGCGTCCGCGTCAGCATCGGAAGCGCAGCAGAGATGCAGCAGTTAATGGAGGTATTGCCATGAGTTCAAGTAGCCCACAGAAAATTTTATTTATTGATCGCGATGGCACGTTGGTTGAAGAGCCGCCAGTGGATAAGCAGTTAGATAGCATTGCGAAGTTAGTGTTTGAGCCGCAGGTGATTCCAACCTTGTTAGCGCTACAAAACAAAGGCTATCGTCTGGTGATGGTATCGAATCAAGACGGTTTAGGTACCGATAGCTTTCCGCAATCCGACTTTGATGCCCCGCATGATCTGATGATGGCAATTTTCAACTCACAAGGTGTGCAGTTTGACGATGTGTTGATTTGCCCGCACTTTGACGAAGACAACTGCTCGTGCCGCAAGCCGAAACTTGGCTTAGTGCGTGATTACCTGGTGCAAGGTAAAGTTGATTTCACCGACTCGTACGTTATTGGCGATCGCGATACCGACATGCAGCTTGCCGAAAACATGGGAATTCGGGGCATTCGTTATGACCGCACGAACAATACTTGGCAAGATATTGCGCACACATTGATTAACCAGCCGCGGATCGCTGAAGTTCAGCGGACAACTCGCGAGACCGATATCAAAGTGGCGGTAGATTTAGATAAATCCCAACCGATTCGCATTCGTACAGGTATTGGTTTTTTTGACCACATGCTCGAGCAAATCGCCACGCACGGTGGCTTCTCACTGGCACTTGAGGTAGCTGGCGACCTGCACATCGACGAACATCACACGGTTGAAGATACCGCACTAGCATTTGGTCAGGCATTGCGCCAAGCATTAGGTGATAAGCGTGGTATTGGCCGCTTTGGCTTTGCGTTGCCGATGGATGAATGCCGTGCAGAATGCTTGATTGATTTATCCGGGCGCCCTTACTTGCAGTGGAATGCAGAATTCAGTCGTGACAATGTTGGTGAGCTCTCTACCGAAATGGTGAGTCACTTTTTCCGCTCGTTGAGCGACGCGATGGCCATTTCGCTGCACTTAAGCACCACGGAGGGCAATGCGCACCACCAAGTGGAGAGCTTATTTAAAGTGTTTGGCCGTGCTTTGCGTCAGGCCATTGCTCGGGGTACGAGTGATGAACTGCCATCGAGTAAAGGAATGTTGGCATGACACAACAGAACTTAGTCATTGTTGACACTGCTTGCGCGAATTTAAGTTCGGTACGATTTGCTTTCGAACGGCTGGGGGTAACCCCAGACGTTACCGCCGATGCAGCTCGAATTGCCGCCGCTGACCGGGTAATTCTCCCCGGTGTTGGCACAGCACAAGCCGCCATGCGCAACTTACAGCGTCTCGAACTTGTCGAAACCTTGCAAAGCCTGCAGCAACCGGTGTTAGGTATTTGTTTAGGTATGCAATTGTTAACGGATTGGTCAGCCGAAGGCGAAGTGAATTGTTTAGGCGTGATTCCTGCACAAACCGTACGTTTGCAAGCGGGCGAGCTCCCCTTACCACACATGGGTTGGAATACGGTAAGCGCTGTTGGCGACAACCCGCTATTGCGCAATATGGATGCCGAAGCTTGGTTTTACTTTGTGCACAGCTTTGCCGTTGCGAAAGACGACTCGACTATCGCGCAATGCCGCTATGGTCAAGAATTTGCAGCCATGATTCGGCATAAGAACTATTTTGGTGCGCAATTTCACCCAGAACGCTCTGGCCAAGCTGGCGCTCAATTATTAAAAAACTTTTTGGAGTTAACTGATGCTGATACCCGCGCTTGATTTGATTAATGGCGAAGTTGTGCGCTTACAGCAAGGTGATTTCGCAAGGCAAACGACTTATTCAAGTAATCCGCTAACGCTTGTTGAAGCTTATGAAAAAGCGGGTGCCGAATGGTTACACTTAGTCGATTTAGATGGTGCGCGTGATACATCGCAACGCCAATTAGATTTGCTCAAAGGCATTACCGCAAGTACCACCATGAACGTGCAAGTAGGCGGTGGTATCCGCAACCAAGCTGATCTTGAGCAACTTTATGCAGCTGGTGTGCAGCGTGCGGTTGTCGGTTCAGTCGCCGTGCGCGAACCAAAACTGGTACAGCAATGGCTGCAAGAATACGGCCCAGATGCCATTGTGCTGGCCTTAGACGTTCATATCGATAACGATGGTGTGGCTTATGTTGCTACGCACGGCTGGCAGCAAACGTCGACCACAACGCTGACCGACCTCATTGATAGTTATTTACCCTATGGGCTTCGTCATGTGCTCTGCACTGATATAAGCCGCGATGGCATGTTAACTGGTACCAATGTTGCGCTCTATCAGCAACTCAAACAGCGCTATCCCCAACTACAATTACAGGCGTCAGGCGGCGTTGCCAGTTTAGATGATTTAGTGGCATTGCAGGCCATTCGTTGTGACTCAGTGATTCTCGGTAAGGCGTTGTTGACAGGAAAATTCACCTTAACGGAGGCATTACAATGCTGGCCAAACGCATAATACCATGCCTTGATGTTCGCAATGGCGAGGTGGTCAAAGGTGTTCAATTTCGCAACCACGAAGTCATCGGTGCCATTGAGCCATTAGCGGAGCGTTATGCTCAAGCCGGTGCTGACGAATTAGTATTTTATGACATCACCGCATCATCCGATGCTCGCGTTGTGGATAAATCATGGGTTGAGCGCATTGCGCGCTTAATCGATATTCCATTTACCGTTGCCGGTGGCATCAGTTCGATTACGCAAGCGCAAGAAATTCTAGCCATGGGCGCCGACAAAATATCAATCAACTCACCTGCCCTGCGCGATCCAAACCTGATCAACGCACTGGTTGAAGAATTTGGACAGCAGTGCATTGTGATAGGTATCGATAGTTTTTATAACGCAGAAACGAATGCCTACGAGGTCTATCAATTCACCGGTGATGAAACGCGTACCCAAAAAACCGCGTGGCAAACACGTGATTGGTTACGTGAGGTGATCGCTCGTGGTGCCGGTGAAATCGTCCTGAATTGTATGAATCAAGACGGCGTGCGCAAGGGATACGATATTGAGCAGCTGAAAATGTTGCGTGCCGATTGCCCGGTACCGTTAATCGCTTCGGGTGGCGCCGGTAGCATGGAACATTTTGAGCAAGTATTTAAACAAGCGGATGTTGACGGTGCGCTTGCCGCCTCGGTGTTTCATAAAGGAATGATCGAGATTAAAGCACTCAAGCAATCATTGCAGCGGGCAGGCATTGCCATTCGGCCGGTGTAAAGCCGCGACAAGGAGTAACTCATGCGAATTAATCAAACGAATATCGACATGGTCGATTTTGCCAAAGGTGACAACCTACTGCCTGCTATTGTGCAACATGCCTTAAGCGGCGAAGTACTAATGCAAGGCTATATGAACAGTGAGGCACTGCAGCGAACCTTAGCTAGCAACAAAGTGACATTCTATAGTCGCAGCAAACAACGATTGTGGACGAAAGGCGAAAGCTCTGGCAATACGCTCGAACTCGTTAGCGTTCACACCGACTGCGATCAGGATAGCCTATTGATACTGGTTAAACCGGCGGGCCCTACCTGTCATTTGGGCACTCGAAGCTGCTTTACCGATGCGCAATCACAGCCGATGCTGCAACGCTTAATGGATACCATCGAATCTCGCCGGGGCGCGCCGGTTGATAGTAGCTATACGGCTTCGTTATTTGCCGAAGGTGTTAAACGAGCGGCTCAAAAAGTTGGTGAGGAAGGTGTTGAAGTTGCGTTAGCCGCAGCGGCTGGCGATACCAAAGAACTCCTCAATGAAAGCGCAGACTTGCTCTATCACCTACTGGTGACATTAGCGGCCCGCGATTTATCCATAAACGATGTGTTGGACGTGTTACATCAGCGGCATCAGTCGTGAGCCGCTGATTCTTCGGTAAAACGCGCTGCATGAGCCAGTTTATAACGGCGACTGACAACCAGCAGTCGCCAGCTTAACAGTACGGCTGCGCAACTTAAGCCCACAATAAAGCCTATCCACATACCAGCGGCACCCATTGGTGGCACAATCCAGTCAGTCAGCGACAAGATAATACCTAGGCTCAAACCAAACGGCCAATAGGATACAAACGTAATAAACATCACCACTTTGGTATCTTTGTAGCCACGCAACGTGCCCATCGCAATCGCCTGGAAGGTGTCAGATAGAGTAAAAATTGCCGCCAATCCCATAAGTGTCGCCGAGAGCTGAATCACTGCCTGGTCATCGGTGTATAAGCTGGCTAACCACGCCCCTGCAAGATACATAATTAATCCGTTTACGGCGGCAAATGTCATGCCATAAACCGTGGCTAACTTATGGCTTAACATCGCGTTCGCTGGGTTCCCTGCTCCCAACGCAAAACCAACCCGCAACGTCACCGCCATCGATAAACTTAACGGCACCATATAAACTAATGATGAAATATTGAGAGCAATTTGATGACTGGCGACCACCGTGGCGCCAAGCGGAGCGATAACCAACGCGGCAGCGGCAAATAAACTCACTTCAAAAAACATCGACGTTGCAATCGGAAAACCAATGCGCACGATATACCAAATATCATCCCAGTTCGGCGCATGGAATGTCTTAAATATCTGTAATTTCTTGAAACGCTCAACCACCGACACATAAACCAACATCCCAAACGCCATCACCCACAACACAATCGCCGTCGCCAAACCACAGCCGGCACCACCAAGGGCTGGCATGCCAAATTCACCATAAATAAAGATATAGTTGACTGGAATGTTGACCAACAGGCCAAGCACACCGATGACTAACGACGGAACGGTGTGTGATAAGCCTTCGCAAAAGTTGCGCAGTACCATATAAAGCACTAGCGCAGGAATGCCGAAGCTGACATAAAATACGTAATCGAGCGTCACCCGGCGAAATTCATCTTCGACCGACATTGCGTTAAGAATAAGCGGCGCAGCCTGAATGACGGCAAAGCACAACACGCCGCCAATCAGTGCGGAGTAAATACCCTGTTGCACCATATTTGCGACTTTGTGGTGTTTCCCAGCTCCATCAAAATGGGAAATGATTGGCGCCAATGCTAACGCCAAACCCATGATAATTAACGTGGACGGCACCCAAATACTGCCGCCGACGGAAACAGCCGCAAGATCAGTGGCACTGACACGGCCCGCCATCAACGTATCAACAACGCTCATCAACATTTGCGTTAGTTGAGCGATCAAAATGGGGCCAGTGAGCCGAGCTAATTTAATTGACTCAGTCCACCAATGATTGGGTTGTTGCACTTCTTTACTCCTAGTCTGAGCCGAACAAGGCCCAGCCAGCGTCCAAGGTTTCGAGTAAACGGGTTAATTGCGAAGCGGTATTATACGCTCCTAAAGAGATTCTGACGACCGCTGGTAACTGCCATTGTTGCAATAATAATTGTGCACAGTGATGCCCAGCGCGCACGGCAATCTGATGTTGGTCGAGCCAGGCCGCAATATCAAAGGCTTGAAATACGTTGCTGTAAAAGGCCACGGTGGGTGTTGCCTGAGCTCCACTCGGCAATACGGTAAGCCACGGGCGCTGGTGTAATTCACGCACCAGTTGTTGACGTAACTGCGCTAAATGAGCGACATCTTTTTGCTGTTGAAGCCATGTTACCGCCGCCGCTGCAGCCACCGCAGCCGCGGTATTCGGGCTACCGGCTTCAAATTTATGAATACCATCAATAAATTCAGCTTCCGTTGGCGTGACGCGCTGTACAATGCCGCCACCAACATGAAACGGCGCCATGCTATCGCGCAGCGCACCACTCAAATACACCACGGCACAGCCATTCACGCTATACACTTTGTGCGTACTGAAAACGAGCGCATCGCAATGAAGTTCCGCGGTTTGAATAGGCTTATGCGCGGCGGCTTGAGCGGCGTCAATTATGGTCCAAGCCCCTTGCGCTTGCGCCGCCTGTAATAACGGCTCAATCGAAAACAAAGCACCTGTAATATTGCTGGCTGCGGTGATACTGACCACCCGCGTGCGCTCGTTGAGTAGCGCTTGCCAGTCGCCTAAGTCACCGGTTTGCCGATCAATCGGAATATATCGCAGGGTTAACTGATGTTCTTTTGCTAGGCGTTGCCACGGTAAAATATTGGCGTGGTGTTCGGCGTTCGATAGTAAAATTTCATCGCCAGCTTGCCACTTCACTGGTAATTGCTGCGCTAAACCATTGAGTGCCGCGGTAGTCGACGGTAGTAACGCGACATTAGCGGCACTCGCCCCAATGAATGACGCCAGCGTCGCGCGCGCCGCCTCTAATTCATCGGTTGCCGCACGACCAAGTTGATGACTTGCACGGTGAACATTCGCGTGATGCTGCTGATAGTAATCGGTAAACGCGTGCATAACCACGTCAGGAACCTGACAGGTTGCTGCGCTATCGAAATAAATGAGCTGTGGGTGCTCACGTAATAAAGCAAACTGATTCATGCCACCACTTCGTACTCTTGCGTGACAAACGCAACAATTTCAGGGTTCACCAATTGCGCATGCGTTACTGGTCCCATGTGACCGCAATCTAGCGTTTTCTCTTTGGCATTTGGCATTACTTGCAGTAAATGATGCGCTACACAACGGGCACTTTCTTGAGTATGTTTGCCTTGTAATACCAGCACCGGCATATCGACGTGACGATAGTCAGATAATTTATGCGGTTCACCCATCAGCGCTGCAAAATCCTTTGTAACTTTACCTGCCTGCAGCACCATGCCTGCACGAATTCGATCGGGTAATGCGTCAAAATAGCCTGGCTGATTCCAGTAGTCGACAAAGGCTCGCGTCGCCGCTTCAGCATCATGCTGATACATTTGCGCGGCTATTTTTTCAATCTCGATACGCGCCGGTTCATTCGCCTCAAGCACATGAAACGCCACCGGTTCAAATACAACCAACTCACGCACCGAAATCGGTTTTTCTAAGGCTATCTTCAATGCCAACGCGCCACCGTATGAGTGACCGACAACGGTAATGGGTTGTTGCCACTGCGCAGCAGCAACCGCTTCCAGAACACGCGGTAGCTCATCGGTAAACCGAAATGCCTCGGGCTCGATATCCTCAGCGGCTGGCGCTTTACCATAACCTAATAAATCAACGGCCAAAATATCAAACTGGGCTTCCAACTGCGCGATCAATCCACGCCATTGGCCACTATTACTTTGCGAGCTGTGCAATAAAAGTAACGGTTGCTTTCCCGCTACCCCGAAGCGATGCACGCCAGGTAATGAGGTCATAACGAGCCACCAATGAATACGCCGATGACAAAACCTGCTTGCAACAGCAATACACCAAAGGTTCCGAGTACTCCCACTGTGCGCGCCCAAGAAGGTCCAACCGACATGGTAAGCCCTAAAGCGTGGCATACCCGTGCCACAAAAAGTGCAGCGCCTAGTGCATGCAGAAGCATTGCTGAAGCACCTTGCAACTCCATCAAGATCAACAGAATTAATGACAATGGAACATACTCAGCAAAGTTACTATGAATGCGTACTGCTACTTTCAAATCTTGTGAGTCACCGGTGCCAATTCCTACACGGTCGCGCCAACGCAACCGAATAACATTTACCGAAAGTGCAACATAAAGCAGCGTCAATAAGCCTGCATACAACATGCTAATCGTTAACGTCATGTCCATGATTGTTATCCTTTTTATGAACCAATAATGTTGAACAAACAGTTATTTTATACAAAAAAGCCCACACAAGGTGGGCTTTGGGAATTCTGAGATTTACGCGAAGCTTATTTCAACAAGCGACCGAGCTCGTTACTAATGTCTTCAACGTCACCCGTTCCATCAATTTTGTGGAATTGAACCTGACCTTGTTCAGCTAGTTTACGATAATATGCAACTAAAGGCTCGGTTTGTTCATGATAAATTGCTAAGCGCTTACGCACGGTTTCTTCTTTGTCGTCATCGCGAATCACGAGATCATCACCCGTTTCATCATCCTTACCTTCCACTTTCGGTGGATTGTAAGTCACATGATACACGCGACCTGAGCCCGGATGCACACGGCGACCAGCCATACGTTCAACAATCACTTCATCCGGCACATCAAATTCAAGTACCACGTCAACGTCGATACCTGCAGCGTGCATGCCGTCTGCTTGAGGAATTGTCCGCGGGAAACCATCAAGTAAAAAGCCATTTTGACAATCAGGCTGTGCCACGCGCTCTTTGACCAAGCCAATCATAATGTCGTCAGATACTAATTTGCCGGCATCCATAACCGCTTTGGCTTGTTTACCTAAGTCGGTACCATCCTTAATTGCAGCTCGTAACATATCACCCGTTGAGATTTGCGGAATCCCAAAAGTTTTCATTAAGAACTGCGCTTGTGTACCTTTCCCTGCGCCTGGCGCGCCCAACAGGATAATGCGCATGAACAACCTCTTTTACTTAATTTGTTTGATGCGGATAAGTTAAGGTCGAACTTTACCTTGCACCAACAGGCTTTACAAGTCCGAGCATTGCCGACTTTCGTCGGACAATGCTCATCCTAAAGCTATTTGCTGGAATTTTCCGCAACTTTGCCGCTTACTTGCTTATGCTTGCGTTAAATCGAGCATCAACTTGTTCATGCGAGCAACAAATTTAGCCGGATCTTTCAAGCTTCCCCGCTCGGCAAGTGTTGCTTGATCAAGCAATACGTGAGCCCACTCGCTGAAGCGACTGTCATCATCCAAAGCGACAATACGCTGAACCAAGGTATGTTCCGGGTTAATTTCAAAAATATACTTGGTTTCTGGTACTTTTTGACCGGCCGCTTCCATTAACTTCGCCATTTGCGTACTCATATCATTATCATCCGTAACGATACATGCCGGCGAGTCAGTCAAACGATGCGTTACACGTACCGATTTTACATTTTCGCCTAAAGCTTTCTCAAAGCGCTTCAATTGTTTCTTAAAGGCTTTTTCAGAAGCTTCGTGTTGCTTCTTCGTTTCGGCATCATCAAGTTCGCCAAGATCAAGATCACCACGAGTTACTGACTGGAATGATTTTTCCTTGTACTCAGTCAAATGGCTCATCAACCACTCATCGATGCGCTCTGATAACAGCAATACTTCAATGCCCTTTTTGCGGAAAATCTCTAACGCTGGGTTATCACGCGCTGCTTCATAGCTATCGGCCACAATGTAGTAAATCTTCTCCTGCTTTTCCGGCATGCGTTCTATATAGGCATCCAAACTCACTTTGGCTTCACTGGTATCCTCATGTGTTGAGGCAAAACGCAGCAAGCTTGCAATAGTTTCTTGATTGCCATGATCTTCCGCTGGTCCTTCTTTCAATACCGCGCCAAAAGTGTTCCAAAACTCTTGGTACTTCTCTGCGTCATCTTTAGCGAGCTTGCTCAGCATACTTAAGATTTTCTTAGTACTACCATTGCGCATTGAGCGAGTAATTTTGTTGTCCTGCAAAATTTCACGCGAAACGTTCAATGGCAGATCAGATGAATCCATCAGACCGCGTACAAAGCGCAGATACGTAGGCATTAATTGCTTGGCGTCATCCATAATGAATACGCGTTTTACATACAACTTAATACCATGCTGGTTTTCACGGTTCCATAAATCCCACGGGGCGCGTTTCGGAATGTAAAGTAGACTTGTATATTCTGAAGTACCTTCAACCTTATTGTGGCTCCACAACAAAGGTTCATCAAAATCGTGGGCTATGGTTTTGTAGAATTCCTTGTACTCGTCATCCGATATTTCCGATTTTTCACGAGTCCACAGCGCTTGACCGGAGTTAACCGCTTCCCAGCCATCTTGTTTGTCGTCGTCATCACGTTTCGGCATTTGCACAGGAATGCTTAAATGGTCAGAGTATTTTGTAATGATACTCTTCAGGCGCCACTCATCGAGATACTCATGCGCATCGTCGCGCAAATGCAAGATAATATCGGTACCGCGTTTTGCTTTTTCGATATCACGTAGCTCATATTCGCCTTCACCACGCGAGAACCACTCAACGGCGGTATCAGAGCCTGCGGCACGGGTACGAACGGTTACACTATCAGCAACAATAAATGCTGAATAGAAGCCAACGCCAAACTGACCAATTAAACGACTATCTTTTGCTTGATCACCAGACAATTGGCTAAAGAAGTCGGCGGTACCCGATTTTGCGATAGTACCTAAGTTCGTCATCACTTCATCGCGCGTCATACCAATACCGTTATCACTGATGGTAATGGTACCGGCATCTTTGTCAGCACTAACACGTACGAACAACTCAGCATCATCAGCGAGTAAGCTACTATCGCTTAACGCTTTAAAACGTAGCTTATCGGCAGCATCCGATGCATTCGATACGAGCTCGCGCAGAAAGATTTCTTTATTTGAATAAAGGGAATGAATCATTAAATGAAGCAATTGCTTCACTTCGGTTTGAAAACCGTGGGTTTCTGCTTGACGGGTCTCCGCCATAGTGATTTCTCCTACACTATCTTTCGATTAATCAACAATGATTAGATGGGTATAGGTGAAAGATGGGGATGGCGCTTCGCTTTTCAAGCGCCATTTTCAGTAATTTATTAACGTTAGTTGTGATCGATAACCTTACGACCACTAAAGGCATGCCCCAATGTCGCTTGATCAACATATTCAAGTTCGCCCCCTACTGGCACACCATGTGCAATGCGCGAAGTTCGAATATTCCGAGAACGCGCTAAATCGGCGATAAAGTGGGCAGTGGCCTCGCCTTCAACCGTTGGATTGGTCGCTAAAATAATTTCTTCAATTGCTTCTTGTTGCAAACGTTTTGCTAATACATCCAAGCCGATATCTTCGGGGCCAATGCCATCCAACGGTGACAAATGCCCCATAAGCACAAAATAACAGCCTTGATACTGACCGGTCTGCTCTATAGCTAAAACGTCCGCAGGTGTCTCGACAATACACAGCAAACCGCTTTCACGACGCTTGGTATTGGCGCAAATAGCACACATCTGTTCTTCGGTAAGCGTGCGGCATTGACTACAATGCCCCACTTTCTCAACGGCTTCCGTTAATGCCTGCGCTAAGCGTAAGGCACCCTCTCGCTGCCGCTCTAACAAGTGAAACGTCATGCGCTGCGCACTCTTCGGGCCAACACCTGGTAATAACCGTAACGCTTGCACGAGCTCTTGTATTGCCGGACTAAGACGCATGCTTCACCCGTATTTAGAAAGGCATTTTAAAGCCTGGTGGTAAGTTCATACCGCCAGTGACTTCGGCCATTTTTTCTTTGCTGGTTTGCTCAACGCGACGCACCGCGTCATTAATTGCCGCAGCAACAAGATCTTCAATCATCTCGCTGTCATCATCTTCAAACAAGCTTGGGTCAATGCTTACGCGACGAACATTATGGTTACCTAACATCGTCACTTTAACCATACCAGCACCGGCTTCGCCCGTTACTTCAAGGTTTGCGATTTCAGCCTGCGCCTTTTGCATACGCTCCTGCATTTGCTGCGCCTGCTTCATCATGTTGCCTAAACCACCACCTTTAAACATAAATACCTCTGTTTTCTATCATTAATCTGGTTTGACGGAATCAGCTTGTAGCTGGGCTCCAAATTCAGTTTCGAGTTGCTGAGCAATTGAGTCCGACGCTAATGTTTGCTGCGCTACACTCAATCGATGCGCATTAATGCGCTGCTGAATTTCAACCGGCGTCGCTGCCTCGCTATCGCCTACCAATATATCACGCAACGTCATATCAAATTGTGTCGCCATTGCTTCTTTAATGGTGACGACGGCCCCATCATTCAACAGGTAGGCCCAGTTTTTTCTCACCATTAAAACGTATTGATCGTGCTCTTTTTGCAACACGCTGTTACGCGCCAACTGCCGCGTTAAACCATGCAAATCAAGCGCATCGATCATCGCCGACCAGCGATCAATTTCTGCGGCCCGTTGCGTGCTATCGGTGATTTGCGCATCAATCTCAGGCATCTCAACAGGCTTGTTTTCCACTGGTTGAGTCGCTGGTCGAGCAGCTTCTTGAAGCTGCTCTTGAGGCGATTCAAGCTCAGCCTGTTGATTCAACTTGGTGTCAGCTTGTTCAACTGCAGATTGTTTCTGAGCAGGCTCGTTGGCAGTGTCACTCGGTGGTGTTACTTCACGATTTTTTTTTTGCGCCAATGCGCTACGTGTTGCTAACAGCGCCTGTAAATCACTTTGCGGGGTGGGCTCTTGCGTCCCTTCTGATTCCGGTTCATCAGCAACCGCATCATAATTTGCCGTATCCTGATGATTCGAAGCATCTATCTGATGCACCGGCTCTGCTGGCATATCATCAGTCAAGGCCGATGGCGGCGGTGCTGTTGCCGTGACCGGCTTTACCTTGGTGACCATCTCTGCCGGCGTTTCTACTACCTCAAGATATTCTGGCCGAAATGCCATTAAGCGCAGCAACGTCATTTCGACACCACTACGAACATCACTCGCATAATTCAAATCACGACGACCTTGAACCAATATGTCGTAGAACACCTGTAATAACTCAGCTGGTAACTGCTGTGCTAAATGCTGCCCAGCTGGCTCTAAACCGGTGGCATGGGCGGTTTCTGGCACCGCTTTGTACAATGCCATCTGGTGAATAAGGTTTTGCAGCTCTGGCAATAATCCACTGAGGTCAGGTACTTGTCCCGCAACTTGCTCTAGCGTACTAAGCATTGTTTCCGCATCACCGCTCAACACATTTTGCATCAGGGTAATTAATTGGAAACTCGGAACACTGCCAAGCATTTGTTGCACGCCATGCATGCTTACCGCATGGTCGCCTTGCGCTATGGCTTGGTCCGTTAAACTTAAAGCATCACGCATACTGCCTTGCGCTGCACGCGCCAACGCCTGTATTGCCGGCTCCTCAAAAGCGATATTCTCGGATTTGAGTACCTGCATTAAGTGGTTGGCAATTTCATCGCGCGACAACGCTTTCAAATTGAACTGCAAACAGCGCGATAGCACCGTAATAGGCAGTTTTTGCGGGTCAGTTGTCGCTAATAAAAATTTAACGTGCTCAGGCGGCTCTTCAAGCGTTTTTAACAAGGCATTGAAGCTGTGGCGCGATAACATGTGCACTTCGTCTATCAGATAGACCTTAAAGCGACCTTGCGTTGGTGCGTACTGCACGTTATCGAGTAATTCGCGCGTATCTTCAACTTTGGTTCGTGAAGCGGCATCGATTTCTAGAAGATCAACAAAGCGTCCCTGATCGATAGCCGTGCAGGCACTGCATTGACCGCACGGTTCCGCGGTGATTCCTTGCTCGCAATTGAGGCTTTTTGCAAGTATTCGAGCAATAGTTGTTTTACCAACACCTCGAGTACCGGTGAGTAACCAGGCATGATGCAATCGACCTGTTTGTAAGGCATTGAATAGCGGCTTCAACACATGTTGTTGCCCAACTACTTCGCCAAAATTTCGGGGTCGCCACTTACGTGCGAGAACTTGATAGCTCATGGCCAATATCTTCTCAATCTGTCGCTTCAGATAAGTAGCTAACTTACCTTAAAATGAGCACAGGGTATAGTATGGAATCTTGGCTTGTTGTAACCGCTGAGCACCTGGTAAATCTGCAAGCGTGATTATAAACGCGCATTCTACAATGGTCGCTTGCTGCTTTTTAAGCATTTCTACCGCGGCTAAAATAGTGCCGCCAGTAGCCAGTAAATCATCAACCACAACCACCTTATCAGCGGCGGTAATGTCGTCTGCGTGAAGCTCTAATTTGTCTTCACCGTATTCAAGCGCATAAGTTTGTGACACGGTTTTGCGTGGTAACTTGCCCGGCTTGCGCAACGGCACAAAGCCAATCCCCATCGCGTACGCTAACGCCGTAGCAAAAATAAAACCACGTGCTTCAATGCCAACAATTTTGGTAACGCCTAGTTCACGATAACGATCTGCAAGAACATTAATGGTATGTCGAAATGCCTCACCATCAGCAAGTAACGGTGTGATATCACGAAATAATATGCCGGGCTTGGGGTAGTCCGGAATGGCTCGAATATAGCTTTCTATCTGCATTGATTATCTCAGGCAGTTGTTTGTTGCGGATTACCTGTTGTCGCAGCAAGATCATTGAGTAACCCCAATAAGCGTTGCGCTTCGACAGGTTTTGGCAAGCACAAGTTAGCACCGGCTTTGTCTGCCAGCGGTTGAACTTGCGCAGCGTCTTGTGTGGTCATCAAAATAATTGGCGTCTGTTGGTAGTGTTTCGACTGACGCAGATTTTTTATGAGCGCCAAGCCGTCCATTAATGGCATCTTGTGATCCACCAACACCACATCAAAATGCTGACTTTTAGAACGGTTTAAGCCGTCGAGGCCATCATTGGCACAGCTTACCGTAAACGGGCTTTGCTCAATAATCTGTAGCAATTGCTCCCGTGTCGCTGGTTTATCCTCAACCAGCAATAATTGAAGTGACATAATATGCCTATTTAAGTTAACAGCTTACGCTGAAAAGAACTTATACCAGGACAAAACCGCCGGTAACACTGGTACTGCAAGAAATACAATTACTGCAAGCCAGCCCATTTTTACGCCCGATTCATCTCGGAAGTTTTCATTATGCGCCATAAAATACATCCTCACTGACTAAAATTTGCGGTGCGGATCATACTTTAATTGCTGCTTGGGAACAACATGGCTCTTTGATAGAGTTCAGGAACCGTTGCGAGTAAGCCTTGATATAGTTGTTCCTTTGTAAACTGTGGCAGCTGACTCGATAAATAGTCAGCGGCTTCCGCCAAGGTGCTCGAAGAACACTGCAATAAGTAATCCACAAACAACATTGTAACCGCATTGAGTTGCAGAAATTTGACGTTAGATTCCAAATTTCCGTTCTGCATCTGATCAACCCGATAAACGGCTAAGTAGCATGGCTGATTGAGCGGTTCATTTGGTGTAACATCAGGTTGAATAGTATGTACTGGGTAGTCGAATGCATGCCACTGTAACGACGGATTAACTTGCCAACCTGATGCGTCTAATGCGACGTGTAGGGGCGGCTGAAAACATGCTGAATCATAGTGATATACTTCAAGTTCCATACGCTCGTACAAAGCAAGTTGGTAACTCCATTCTGGTAACCACGAGGCTTCATAAATTGCCAAAAATTCGGTGAATTCTGCACCGATTTCGGAAAATAATGGTGATTTAGAATGATGTTGAGCGATAAAAGATTGAAGAATCTCTCGCTCTTGTTCATTTGTAAACGTACTAAATAAAACTGGAAAGCCGCGAGTTATAAAACTCTCAATATTGTTATGAACCAAGCGTTGATATACTTTCAATCGGCGAGCCTCACCTTGTGGTGGTTCTGCCTGAAAAGGATCACGTAACCATCGTGACCATTGCTCCTGAATCCGTCGAAACTCACTCATACAAATTCTGTTTGTTGGGTTACTTTTTTCACGGCCTGCATTTCATCAAGCAACTCAGCCAACGGTGGAATATTAAAATCTCGCTCAAGTAGCACTGGGAACGGGCCATGATGCTGGTAGCTTACTTCCAGCAAATCAAAGACTTCCGGCCGAATCGGAGCGCCATGCGTATCAATTAATAGGTCTTCGGCTTCTTCGAAATGACCTGCAATATGGCCATAATTAACTTTCTCTGAGGGGAGGCCTTTGATAAAGGCGACAGGATCGTAACCGTGATTGACGCTATTGACGAATACATTATTCACATCAAGTAGCAACTCACAATTTGATGTTGTTAAAACCTGATTTATAAACTCAAGTTCGCTCAGTTCAGTCGCAGCAGGCAAGTAATATGATACATTTTCTAATATGAGCGGTCTCTCAATTAGCTCCTGCACGCGCTTAACTCGCTGTGCCACATATTCTGCAGCTTCTTCGCTAAAAGGGATAGGTAAAAGATCATAAAGATGGCCACCCGCCGAACAATAGCTTAAATGTTCGCTATATCGCTCAATGTTAAAGCGCTCTAGAAAATCTTTAACCTTTAAAATAAAAGCTTCATCGAGTGGGTCAGGGCTACCAATCGATAACGAAAGGCCATGACAAAATAGAGGATATCTTTCACGTAGCAGATCAAGCTGGTACGTCGCTTCATAGCCACGTTCAATCCAGTTTTCTGGAGCTATCTCCCAAAAATCAACGACGGGATTCTTCTGCAAAACGTCAGACAAGAACTCCCGTCGTAATCCTAATCCAACTAGGCGCCGCACTTCCCTTCGCCGCATTTACCTTCACCACATTTGCCTTCTTTGGCTTTTTCATTCATGCGTTCTTTGGCTTTGTCGTCCATTTTTTCCATGGCTTTATCGCCACCGCATTTGCCTTCGCCGCACTTCCCTTCGCCACATTTACCTTCTTTGTGTTTTTCGGCGTGTTCTTTGGCTTTATCACCACCACACTTACCTTCACCACATTTACCTTCGCCACACTTCCCTTCTTTGGCTTTCTTGGCATCTTTCTTACCACCACAACGCATTTCTTGTTGCTGTTGCTGTTGTTGCTCTTGCTGATAGCCACCTGGTAACTCGGTAAAACCAAATGGATTTGCTGACGCTGTTACACCGGCTGCACCGACTAATAATGCACCTACGGCTACCGAAACTGACTTTTTCATCGCTTTCATTGGTAGTTCCTCTTGTGTTGTTCTAGATCAATAGACTAGCACTTTTTTTAATTCGAAATATATTCTATAACAATAGTTCAGAACAAACAAAGAACCCCGCTAGACAGCGGGGTTTTACTTTATTTTTAACAGTGTACTGTATTCAGCTTACAGTGAAACGCCACGGTTTGAAGCTTTTTGACGAATATACTGTTCCCAGCTCGTCGCATTGCGACGCTGATCGCGATGCTTTTTGGCTTCTTGTACGTATTTTAATGCCTCACGGAAGTTATTTTCATAGAAATATGCTTCTGTTAATGACATATATACGCGACCTGGCTCAGCAATACCTTGGTCTAAAGCTTTCATGTAAGCGTCAGCCGCTTTCATGTACTCTTCACCACGAAGGTACGCGTTGCCTTGGCGACGGAAGAACTCAGCTTTTTCAGATTGAGATTCTTGCAAATTCGCCGACAGACCGTACATTTCAGCTGCACGAACATATTCACGAGCTTGTTCAAAGCTACTTGCCGCACTTTGATAGTTACGCGCAGTTTTCTCAATATCGCCAGCATCAAGATGCTTAACCATAAGAGTCGCTGCTTTGTATGGAATTTGCGAGTTCGCGTACAACTGGATCATTGCCTTAATTTGGCTTTCTTTATCCATGTAGCCCGCTAAATACGCAATCTCTAACGTTTGTAACGCTTTGTCGATGTTCTCAGTCAGCATATAAAGCATGCCTAACTGACTCCACCATACCTTTTCGGTAGGCAGTTTATTCAAACCGACTTCAAGTACTTTAATCGCTTCTTTGTACTGCTCTGTTTCGTAGAAGGCTGCAACTTTCAATACATATGGGTTTTTGTTTACTTCGCCTTCTGATTCAAACGCTTCAATCGCTAAATCAGCTGGACGAACAATTTTATCAAATTGCTTCAACTCGTAATACGCGTTAGCAATTCGCAAAAACACATCTGGATCAGCTTCACCCGTAAACTGGAGCCACTTACCGTAATACGTTAACGCATTACGATATTCTTCCAGCTGTAACGCTAGGTCGGCAGTCAGCTTTAATACTAATGCTTGGTCAGCATGACCTAACACATCAGCATCTGCTGCACGCTTCACTAACTCATAAGCTTTACGCTCTTGGCCATCGGCTGCATAGAGATTACCCAAAAAGCGGTTGACATAAGCGGTATCAAATTCGCTGCTTGGATCGATTTCGACCAAGATGGCGATAGCACCCTTTGTGTCTTCTTCTTCAGTGTATAAATCCAATGCAGTCATCAAACGACGACCGACGCGTTCACTTACCGTTTGATTACGGCGGCTTTGCTTCGCAGCTTCGACTTGTTCAGCTGATGGCAAGTTGTAATTGATTTCTTGTGAAGCGGCAGGCGCAGGAGCAGCTGCCATCACAGTACACAATACACTCGCACTAATTAATGTTGTGAGTTTTTTGTGCATCATCTATTACTCCATATCCAACGTGAAGTCGAGCTGGACTGTCTGACCTGGCTGGCGTACAGCTTTACCATCAACAACCTTCGGCTTGTATTTCCAACGCAACAATGCGCGGCGAGCTTCTTGGTCGAATACACGGCGTGGTTCTGAGTCGATAACTTCAACATCAGTTACTCCACCTGTTTCATCGATGGTAAAACGTAGTTGCACCCAACCTTGGATACCGTCACGTGCCGCAGCCGGCGGATAACGCGGGTTAATACGTACGATAGGTGTTGCTTCACCATCGCGAACCATGAGTCCGCCCGCATTTAGCCCTGTATCGGTTCCACCTACATCGACCTCAAAACCTAAATCAAGATTCATACCATCTGAGTCTGACGTATCAGGCTCGTTTGGCGGAGTCTCAGGCGGTTGCTGAGGTGGAGGCGGAGGTGGTGGTGGCGTACGGCGACGCTGATCCACATCCGAATCCGGTGGCGTTGTTACAAGTTCGATCGGTGCAGTCGGTGGTGGACCTTCGTTACGTCCCTCACCGCCGCTAATCAAAAAAGCCATGAAAGCGAACAGAAGGAACGTAGCTGCAGCACCTAATAGTATTGATACTATAAAGCGCACCATAATTAATCGTCCTCTGCGGCTATGGATATCTTGTCAATACCCGCTTCCTTAATTTGATCCATGACTTTAACGACAACACCATGCTTGGCTTCTTTGTCCGCCTGAATCACTACGATATCAGTTGGCTGTTCTGCCAATAGACGTTCGATGTTTGCGCCTACACGCTCTACATCAACCATACGCTTGTCCATCCATACTTCGCCGTTCGCACGAATAGCGATAAAGATGTTAGCAGAAGGTTTTTTCTCTGCCTGACTCGCTTCTGGCTTGTTCACGTCAATACCAGCTTCTTTAACGAAAGAGGTGGTTACGATGAAGAAGATCAACATGATGAATACGATGTCGAGCATCGGCGTCATATCGATCGCTGCATCTTCCTCTTCACGAAAACGTTTACGTGCCATAATTCTTCTCTCTTAATGATGTGGCAAACTGTCGATCAATTTTTCTTTCGCTCGACGCACCCGTGCTTCTAAGCGAGAGGCGAAGAACATACCTGACAATGCTGCAACCATGCCCGCCATTGTCGGGATTGTTGCCATCGAAATACCCGACGCCATCAAGCGTGGGTTACCAGTACCTTGTACGGCCATGATTTCAAATACTGCAATCATACCGGTTACGGTACCAAGTAGTCCGATTAACGGACAAATCGCTACGCAGGTTTTGATCAACAAAATACGCGCATTTAGTTTTTCGTTGGCTTCAGAAATCCATGCATCACGGATTTTGTGAGCGTACCATGAGGTGGTGTCTTTCCGTGCATCCCAATCGCTGATGATTTGCTTCTTCAGCTTAGGAAATACGCCGGTAAGGAACCAATAGCGCTCAATCATGAGAACCCACATGAGAAAGAGCGCCCCCATGACGACGTACAAGACGTCGCCACCGGTACCCAGAAAATCCCTGATAGATTCCCAGAGCTCCACCAGGTAGACCATAGGATTACTCCTTCTTCTCCGCGTGCGCGGCGACGATACCTGCAGCCTGTTCATCTAATACATGAACAATAGACTTAGCGCGTGATGCCACAATCGCGTGTACAAGAATCAATGGCAACGCAGCAATCAGACCTAATGCGGTGGTAACCAACGCCATTGAGATGTCGCCTGCCATGATTTTCGGATCACCAGTACCAAACAAGGTAATTGATTGGAAGGTACCGATCATACCAACAACTGTACCTAAGAGACCAAGTAATGGCGCGATAGCTGCCAAAATCTTGATGATGTTGACGCCGCTTTCAATGCTTGGAGTTTCACGCAAGATAGCTTCGTCAAGTTTCAGCTCAAGGTTCTCAGTGTCTGCAGTTTTGTTCTCTTGATACACTTTCAAGATACGGCCAAGTGCGTTTTTGTCAGATGGGTTCGCAGTGTTTTTCAACTGGGCACGCATCTTCGCACCCTCAATACCTAAAGTGATGAACTTGTAAATTGCAATCAAGAAACCAACGATAAGCGCAACAGTGATGACGTAACCAACTGTGCCACCTTGGTGATAACGCTCTTCAAGAGTCGCTTTCTGAGTTGCCAAGTTCAAGATTTGACCACGAGCCGGGTCAATGTATAAACCTTCGTAACCAGTTTCAGTGTCTTCAAACGCTTCAACAGTTGCCAAAACATAACCTTCTGGCTGACGACCTAATGGCTGAATTTCTTCAGCAGCGTCGTTGTAGTTGAAGTATTCGCCTTGTGAAATCAGGTTAAATACACCGATACGCGTTACATCGCGATTTTCAGTTGAACCGTCAAGCAAGGTAACATCACTGTTAAAAGTGACAACTTTGCCAGACTCTTTCATTTCGGTTAACCAAGCTAACCAAAGCTCTTCAAGCTCAGCAATCGTTGGAACTTCTTTCGCTTCAGCAATCGTTTCCAAAACGTCTTCACGACCTGGATACTGCGCGCTCACGATAGAGGTTGCGATACGACCAATCGTGTCGCTTGCTGCACCACGTGCAACACCAACGATTTCACCCAAAGTACCAAGAGCGTTTTGCAACTCTTGCTCTTTGTTAGCAAGTGCGATTTCGTTTTCAGCGAATTGAGCCTGTAAACGCTCGCCGCGAGCTTTTTCATTCGCTAGCTGACGTTTTGCGTCGTTCAATAATGCTTGCTTATCAGCACGCTCTGAAGTGAATTCAGCTTCGCGCTGTGCATTAATACGCTGTGAGGCAGCACGGTTTTCTTTCACTAGTTCAAGAAGTTGGTCTAGTGATTTAGCTTCATCTTGCGCGTAAGCAGAGCTCGCGCCAGCTGATAATGAGAATGCTGCTGCGACCAGCAAAGATTTCACTAGTTTGTTCATTCTGCACGCTCCGCTGCATAGATAGGCAGTTTAATCAGATCTGGTGCGGTTTGCTTCCGCGCCATACGAATTGCTTTGGTCAAAGAGCCAAGGTAAGCATCATCAAGAGCTTCCCATGCACCCGCTTCTTTGTTGTAAATCCAACCATTTTTCAGGTCCAAAGATTGAGCCATTAAAGCAGCACGTCCTAAGTGGAAGAAGTCAACAGAGATTTCTTCACCTTCGAACTGCAACTTGCCTTCGTATGCGATCAAACCAGCGCCGTAATCCATTTCAGCTTGATAAGCTTCAGTGATTTGACGGAACTGCTCAGAGGTCGTGACGTTTGAAGCACCCATGATTTCGCGTAAACGCTCAACACGAGCCATACGACGCTCTTTATGAATCGGCAGATCAAGCTCCACAAACTGCTCCAGAGCGTCGATCATTTTGTACATCAAAGGAACCACGCCTTGCTTGGTTGCTTCGATGCCGTCGATCTGGCGCTGTAGAGAAGCCAGTGATGCATTTTGATCATCAACGAGACGCTGAACGTGATCATTGTAGACTTTTAGGTTTTCGTATTCGTCTACAACTGCACGGTACTCATATAACAACTCTTGGCTCTGTTCGAACAAAGAATCGATTTTTTGCTGAGACCGCTTGTCAGCAGTGTGAGTTTTTGCTTCTTCGTTTTGCAACGTAGAAAGGTCTTGGGCAGCTGCGCTAGCGCTACCTGCAATTGCGAACATCCCGATAAGGGCTGCAGCAACTTTGCTTTTATTGATTACTTTGGTCATAGTTCCCAACCAATTTGACTTAACTTTAAGCTCAACGACCTAATGTCGCCAGCCTCCCAGTTATTTGAGTGACGAAAAGAGTTTAATCAACACTTGCAGCTATTACCGATAGAAAGCCTACGGTAATAATGCATCAATACTCCCACGATCGACGCGGCAATGTCAACAACGGATATCAGCTAAAATTCACACTAAATATAGATAAAATACCGTTTACAGCATCTTAACAGTTGTGAATAAAAGCGGTGTTTAATTGCATAATTACCCGCATCCTTTTGACCACAAAATCTTTCATTTTTGAAAGCCGTCCACTTGGGTTAGACTCACATAAACGCCTTTTATTCAATTTTTAGCAAAAAATAGGCTTTGTATGTCGAACCAAACAGTAATTTCTATGACACTTCGAAGTCGATTAGAGCAAGAAATCGATACCTTAGAACAACGCATTACGCGCTTGAATATCCATGAAGATAATTTTACAGATTGGTTTGATGCCCAGCTGTTCAGCCAGGATGCCAACCAGCCACTCGACTATATTCGGGAGCTTCGGCAAAACCTTTTTAGCCTCATTAACGCAACAACCACCAGCAGAAGCCAGTGGTTGTCTGAACGTATTGCGCACCAATTAGGCGCGTTGCATCAAGCAGTTCGGTGGGCAGAGCAAGGTAGGTAACTTAATCGTCGTGTCGAAAATAGAACCCAAGCGCCTGCCGAACCGCGCTTGGAAGCTCCGGTAATGCGCTTTTCGGTAGTAAGTAAGTCGCCATCGCAAAAAAGTCTTTAAAGACTCTATTTTGCTCGGTAGTACGGCGCAAATAATCATGCCCCGACGAACCACCAGTTCCGATTTTCGTGCCGAGCATGCGTTGCACCATCATTGCATGTTTATAACGCCAAATTGTAAGCTTCTCATCCATCTCGGCTAATGACGTAATCACTTGATGAGCAAGATGAAATGCCGGTTCTTCGCGATATTGTGTAATAAATAACGCGCTCAACATTGCCCGCTGCGATAAGCGCACTCGGTTATCTTCCTGTAACGATTTATAACGTTCGTTATCAAATAACGCCGAAAAGTTGTCCCGATTCACCTGTAAACTCGCCAATTCTGTTTCTAATTGACCGTCGTCAGCTGCATTCTGGCGAATAATTTCTTCATCTCGATCCAGTGAATTTTGCACAGCCTGCTGATAAACATCCCAAAAACTAAAATCGTCAAACTGTAAAAACGGCATTCGAGCTAACCATTGATCAACACAATCAAATAGACTCGGGTGCGTTTCTAATTCCTCTAAGTAGACCCGATGTTCCTCACTGAGGCGGTTGTAAAACGATTGCTGATCAAAAGCGATACGCGTATCACGCGTTAATCCCAATATTATCTCAAGCTCTTTGAATTGAATGCTTTGAAAACCGGAGGCTGGAACCAAATAATCGCGAAACTCTAAAAATTCCTGTGGCGTCATCGTTTCGATAACGCCAACTTGATCATTCATCAAGTCTTGAATCGTCAGCACGCGGCGCAGGCGATGGGCAACTAATTGTAACGCTCGATCATCAAGTTGCTCGGCACAAAACTCTTTATAAATAGCACGCAGTTCATGCAGAACTTGCTTAAACCAAAGCTCATACACCTGGTGCACAATAATAAATAGCATCTCATCATGCGCTTCGGGCCCATACTGTTTGCTGTGTGGTTGTTGCGAATCTAGGAGTTTATCAAGTTGCAGGTAGTCGCCGTAATAAACCGGCTTCACATTCTTCGGCATGGGGAAAATCTCGTTTTTCGTTAATCGTTATCCGTTATTCGTTATTCGAGTAACGCCTTTGCTTTAGTGTGTCTGTTTTTTCCAATAACGACAAGCAAAGCGATCGAATAACGAGTAACGCTTTTCACGAAAAGCGCAGCGAACGAACAGAGAACGAAGTGAACGGACGAACAGCGAAGCGTACGAATCACGCTTTTAAGAAGATTGGGTGGCGACCTCACCAGCCAGCACCCCGGCACCCACATCCCTGACTACGGCTGCTCCCTTCCGGGCCTGACCGGGTTCGCCAGTTCGTGTTGCGGGGGGACCAATGAGGTCACCATAACGGCGGGCATTATCCCTCAAAGCCAGTGCACTCGCAAGGCAAGTACAGCTGACTGCTGAGAAATTAAGCACTTTTGACTATTTCTTCTTATTTAGGCGGTCTTTAATCGCTTGGCGAGCGGCTTCAGAGCTAAGAGCACGAGCAAATATCTTTGCTTCACGCTCAATTCTATCTGCAACCGGTTCAGCGGGTTGTTTAATTAACTTTTTCGCGGCGCGTAAGCCACCATGTGGCTTGTTGGCTAACGCAGAAGCTACCTGTTCAAGCGTATCTTGTAGCTCATCTGGCGCAACGACTTTGTTCACTAATCCATAGCTTAATGCAGCGTGCGCATCAAAATTATCACCAAGCAACAGCAACTCTGAGGCCTTTAAGTGACCACATTGCTGCGGCAGCAATAAGCTTGATGCTGCTTCTGGGACTAAACCTAGGTTAATAAATGGCAACGCGAATACAGCATCGTTACTGGCATAGACTAAATCGCAATGAAGCAATATGGTTGTACCAATGCCAATTGCCAAGCCATTAACGCCAGCTACTAACGGCACGCTGAGTCGACTTAAGGTGTAGAGAAACTCAAATGGCGGCGCGCTATCGTCTAAATCTTCAATCGCCAAGAAGTCATTTAGGTCATTACCAGCGGTAAAGCTGTCGCCCTCGCCGGTCAACACAACAGCCGCAATTTTACTATCACGATCAGCAGCCTGCAGAGCTGAACTTAACGCCGTATACATGTCCTGTGTTAACGCATTCTTTTTTTCTGGACGCGCCAGCGTCAACCAAAGTACGTTATGCCGAACTTCCTCTTTAACGAAATTACTCATCGCCACGTTTTTCCCAAGCAGCTTTGGTGCCTTCGTACAACGGTAAGATTAAGTCGAGTGCTGTTTTGCCGTTGCTTGGCAGCGTTTCATTGTTATCGCGAATAGGCGTTACCCGTTGGCCCCACTTAATAATTCCCGCGCCACAGGTTAAACCACCACCAAATACCGCAGAGACAATCGTATCGCCCGGCTTCACAATCCCCTGCTCTACCGCTTCACAGAACGCAATTGGTAATGTTGCTGACGACGTGTTGCCATATTTTTGAATGTTAATGACAGTTTTCTCTTCCGGTACTTTGCACATTTTCGCCAGATAATCGATCAAGCGCTTATTCGCTTGGTGCGGAATAAGTGAGTCAATGTCATCAGTGGTCAAGCCGGTCTCTGCAAAAACTTTCTCGACAGCGGTGTTCATGCCTTTTACCGCTCTTTTGAAAATCTCTTGGCCGATGAAGTTAAACGGCATGATGCCGTCAAAACCAAATCGGTCAAAACTCATACCAAACTCGAGCGCTAGTACATCGCGTGCATCGGCATCACAGGTGACATGCGAGGCTAATAAACCGCTTTCGACATCACTCGCTTCCAGAATCATGGCACCTGCGCCATCACCAAACAGTACGGCGCTTTCGCGTTTCGTCCAATCTAATATTCGCGTTAGGCGCTCGGCACCGATAATTAACACCTTTTTATGCGCACCAGTTCGAATTGCTTGTGTCGCGTAATGCATACCGTATAGAAAGCTGCTGCATGCGGCGTTTAAATCAAACGCGGCAGCAGTTTTGTTACCTAAGTCACGTTGCACCGCTGAAGCGACGTTCGGAATAATTTCATCTGGTGTACAAGTACCAACCAAAATCAGATCAAGTTCTTCGGCATCTAAGCCTGCAGCCGCAAGCGCATTTCGCGCTGCCACGGTCGCCATTTTTGAAGTACCAACAGCACTTACTCGGCGCTCTTCGATACCGGTACGTGTGCGAATCCATTCATCTGAGGTATCTAAAAATGTCGCCAAATCATCATTGGTCATCACAGCTGGCGGCAAACATTTTCCCCAACCGGTAATTTCTGCGTATTTTTTCACGAGTTAAAACCTATATAGTCATCTGTCGTTTTTCGCTATCATAGCACGAATGTTACCGAGTGAAATGTCCGACCATTGATAACGGCGTTATTCGTTACTCGTCCGTTCACTTCGTTCACTGTTCGTGCGCGCTTCGCGCTGTTCGAATAGCGAAGCGGACGAACAGCGAAGCGTACGAGTAACGAATAACGAATAACGATTAACGAATAACGAGTAACGATTAACGAATTAAGAGCTTATGACCTTACTAACAAGTGCCGCTGGCACATGGCAACTTCAGCGCTATCCCGTCCGTTCCCATGACACCTTGCAAGCATGGGAAGCTGCGGATGAATTACTGCACGAATTAATTGTTGAACGTGACGATCAACGGCCATTATTAATTAATGATCAATGGGGCGCATTACTGATGCCATTTGCAGGGCTTGATGTTGCAAGCCAAAGCGACTCGTATGTTAGCCATTGTGGATGGCGACACAATCTTGAACTGAATCAGTTACCCGATACGTTAACAGCGCTTGCGCCGCTTGAGTCGCTCCCTGATGATCGCGATGTCGTGTATTTAAAAATTCCGAAGAGCCTGAGTTTATTAGAATTCCAGTTAGCGAAGCTTGCGGCAGAGCTGCCTGCTGGCACACCAATTTTTGCGGCGGCAAAAAGTAAGCTTCTCACTCCGGCAGTACGTGACTTATTTGCGCAATACTGTGAAACGATCGAGGTTTCACTCATTCGTAGAAAATGTCGCACCATTCGCGCGATAACCCGCTCAATTGCGCTTGATCAGGCGCGTTTCATGAGCTCCTGGGAAGTGCCTGAATTTAACCTGACGCTGCACCATCATGCCGGTGTATTTGCGCGCAATCAGCTCGATATTGGCGCCCGCTTTATGCTTGATAACATGCCACCCACAGGGGCGGAACAAGTCATCGATTTAGGCTGCGGAAATGGAGTACTCGGGTTGTACTATGCGCGGTTATCTCCGAATAGTGAGGTCACCTTTGTCGATGAATCCTATTTAGCTATTGCATCCACTCATCGCAATATTGTCAGCAACTTGCCGGCATCTCAATTATCGCAATATGACTTCCACGTTGATGATTGCTTGGCTCACAGGGCAAGCGAGAGCGCCGACTTAATTCTCTGTAATCCGCCGTTTCATCAAGAACACGCAGTTACTGAGCATATCGCACGACAAATGTTCAGAGATAGTCGGCGAGTTTTACGTAAAAATGGCGAGTTATGGGTAGTGGCGAATCGTCATCTACCGTATTATCAACCGTTGAAACGTTTATTTAAGTCGGTGCACCAAATTGCACAAAACAGTAAATTCGTTATTTTTCAAGCACGAGGATGATTATGCGTTATCTGCTTTTAACCGTCGTCATATTCTTCAGCAGTATGAGTTCTGCAGAACAAATTCAACCTGATAACTTGTTTCCCAAAGTGAAATTCATTACCACTGAGGGTGATATTGTCGTCGAGCTTGATCGTGCTAAAGCGCCCATCACAGTAGAAAACTTTTTGATGTACGTACAAGCAGGCAGTTATAACAACACCATATTCCATCGCATTATTCCGGGGTTCGTTGTGCAAGGCGGCGGCTATGATGAAAACTTCGAAGCTAAAACCATGTTTGATCCTATTTTCAATGAATCAGGTAACGGTAAACTCAATAACTACGGCACCATAGCAATGGCGCGCACATCCGATCCGCATTCGGCGACACGACAGTTTTATTTCAACATGAACGATAACGAATCATTAAACCCGTCAAGCAAAGGATGGGGCTATGCGGTGTTCGGATGGGTTGTTTCTGGCGAAGACGTTCTCGACAAACTCGCAAGCGTCGAAACTGAGTTTTATCACGAGCAAACGGGTTGGCCAAACGTTCCGAAGCAGCCGCCGGTATTGAAAAAGATTGAAGTTGTACCTCAGCAGTGAGTTATTCAAATTCAGCACCTTGGTACGCAGATCTCGCGGTATATCGTGAGCCCCGAGTTTGGGTAATCTTTGGCTTTGGCGTAATCAGTGGCTTTCCGTGGGTGCTGATTGGCTCCATGTTGTCAGCTTGGTTACAGGAAGTCGGTGTTGATCGTTCTGCTATCGGTTTATTTGGTGTCGTGTTCGTCGCCTACTCTATCAACGCGTTATGGTCACCACTGATCGATCGCGTCAAAATACCTCTATTGAATCGCTGGTTCGGGCAACGCCGCGCGTGGATCATTCTGTGCCTAAGTGGCATCTTGCTGGCTACTATCGTTCTCACGCAAATTAATGTTGTTGAGCACTTATGGTGGGTTGCGTTTGCGGCACTCATCATCGCAATATTTTCAGCTACGCAAGATATTGCCATTGATGCATTTCGCATCGAGACCTTCGGTCCGCATGAAGCTCGTCTGCAATCAGCCGGTGCGGCGATGGCTACAGCAGGCTGGTGGAGTGGCTACAGTGGGCTTGGCGCTATTCCTTTTTTCCTTGTCGATGGTACCAGTCTATTCTGGGAAGATGCCTATTTTGTATTGTGCTTTGTGATAGTTGTTCAGCTACTTTTTGTTATAGCCGTAAGAGAATCGATTCGTTATCGCCCCGCAATACCAACTTTTAATCATTGGCTCGATTGGTTACGTAATACGCTGGTTGACCCCATCACTGAATTTTTTAAACGAAATGGCTGGCAACTCGCAGTTGGTATGCTGTCATTTATTTTTCTGTTTAAAATTGGCGAAGCTTTTCTTGGCCGTATGTCGATTGTCTTTTACAAAGAAGTCGGCTTTAGCAACGACGACATTGCGGTGTATTCAAAGATGGTTAACTGGTGGGTCACTATCATTTTCGCCATTCTCGGCAGTTTCGTAAACTTGCGTTTAGGGATCGTTCGAGGACTCATGCTTGGTGGTATCGCGATGGCCGCATCGAATTTGATGTTCGCTTGGATTGCCGGCGTTGGCCCCAATACGAACCTGTTCCTTGCCGCGGTGATAATTGATGGTTTTACGGCGGCGTGGTCTACCGTCGCCTTTGTCGCTTTTATTAGCTTGTTGGCGAATCGTGCTTTTACCGCCACTCAATATGCTTTATTTGCGTCGCTTGGTAATTTGGGGCGTACCCTGCTCTCATCGTACAGTGGATACGTTGTCAACTGGCTAGACGGAAACTGGCAGTTATTCTTTATTCTTACGGCGGTTATGGTTCTGCCAAGTCTGTTAATTTTATTCGCGCTTCGGAAATCACTCATGCGCTTAGAACATAATTATCATCGGGAGCTCGAATAAATGCACTGGTTAGTTGTGGGAACAGGCGCTGTTGGTAGTTTAATGGCTGTGAACTTGCGTCGCATTGGCGAACATGTCTCGATAAAACCTCGCGTGACTGCAACACCAAATACGATTGAAATTATTCATGCAGCGCATAATCTCGAGTTTGGTGTACAACAGTTTCCGATTGAGCAACCCACCCAAATTTTTGCAGCGATCAAAGCCTATGACGTCGCTCATTTTCTAGATGAATTACAGCAGGCTCCATTGCCAGAGGGCTCGTCCGTTATCTTGAGCTACAACGGCATGCTAGAGAACGAGAATAGCATTATGCCGGCGAGCGCTTTGCATTGGGTGACAACACACGGGGCATACAAGAATGGCAAAGAAGTGGTTCATGCCGGACTTGGAGAGAGTTGGCTCGGTTGGGCACGTGTGGAACATGCTTCGAGTAGTCGACCCGCTGAGCTATTTAGCGTTTTAAATAATGCTTTACCGCTTCTGAACTGGAGTCCCGCCATCAATCAACGTCGTTGGTATAAACTTGCCATTAACTGTTTAATCAATCCGTTCACAGTCATTCATAATTGCCGCAATGGCGAACTAATACAGCACAACATTGCCGACCAACAACATCAAGTTGCCGAAGAGATTTGTTGGTTAGCGGAACATCAAGGTATTCAATTAAACGCTGATAATTTGGTTGAAAGTGCTAAACGCGTGATTAAAAATACCGCGAACAACTACTCCTCCATGCTCATGGATGTACGCCAGCAACGCCGCACCGAAATTGACTATTTGAATGGTTTCATCGCTCGCCAAAGCACTGCCGCTGGAACCGAAGCGCCAGCGAATGAAGCTCTGTGGCGCCGCGTTCTAGAACTATCGGTGTAATTATTCGTTACCGCCAGCTTGTTCATCTTCGATAAAATCGACAACCTCAAGCCCGAATCCTGAAAGCGCCGAGTAGCGTTTCGGTGAACTCATGAGGTGCATATGATGAACACCTAAGTCAGCCAAAATTTGCGAACCGATACCAACGTTACGCGAGGCATTTGAAGCGGCTGCAGTTGGTTTCACTTCGCCGCGGTCTTCTGCGGCAAAGCTCATCACCTGCTCTAAAATATGTTGTGGACTCTGTTGACGACCAATCACTACTAAAACACCGTCATTTTGACCGATGTATTCCATTGCGTGCCCTAATGGCCAGCTGCGCTTCGCAGCGCGTTGTGTAGCAAACAGATCATTAAAGGTATCTTGTAAATGAACACGAACATTCACCGGTTTATCAGGATCAATCGCACCATGTACTAGCGCATAATGTACTTGCTTATCAATCGTATCTTGATAGGTAATAAGCTCAAACTCACCGTATGCGGTTGGTAACTTGCAATGCGCTTTGCGCTCGACGGTTTTCTCTTTAAGCGAGCGGTATTCAATTAAATCGGCAATCGTACCAATTTTCAAATCATGTTCGGCAGCGAACTTCTCGAGATCAGGACGACGTGCCATAGTGCCATCTTCATTGAGAATTTCGACAATAACAGCCGCTGGTTCGAATCCCGCTAAACGCGCAAGATCACAGCCCGCCTCAGTATGACCGGCACGGTTCAATACCCCACCCGACTTCGCTTTCAATGGAAATATGTGGCCAGGCATTACTAAATCGGCTGGTTGCGCATCTTTTGCCACCGCAGCTTGCACCGTACGCGCTCTATCGGCCGCTGAAATTCCAGTGGTAACGCCCTCGGCGGCTTCAATAGAAACTGTAAAATTTGTGGCATAGGGTGAGTTGTTTTGATCAACCATCAACGGTAAGCGTAATTGTTTGCAACGCTCTTCGGTTAGAGTGAGACAAATCAGACCGCGTCCATAGCGCGCCATGAAATTAATTGCTGCCGGTGTGACACATTCGGCAGCAAGAATCAGATCGCCTTCATTCTCGCGATCTTCATCATCCATCAAGATCACCATTTTGCCTTGACGAATATCTTCAATGATTTCTGCAGCACTGTTTAAACGAGTCACGACGTTAAGTCTCCTCTCACCCGGCGCGGAACGGCGATAATTCGAATATCATCCGCAACCTGACGAACATCTTTTAAAGTTAGTTCTGGCACCTGACTCATATGAGCAAATGCCGGCAAATTCAATAATCCGTGGCCACTATGGCCAATTAATTTTGGTGCCAGATAAAGCACCAATTCATCAACTAATTCAGCGGTTAATAACGCACCGGCCAGCTGCGCACCGCATTCGGTCCAAACCGAGTTGATTTGCTTCTCCGCCAGTTCATGCATCAATTGCGTTAAATCGACGTGCCGCATATTTGTGCGAGCGACCATTATGCATTCAACATGCGCGGGCCAATCGCGTTCGACTGCCGTCGCAGGCGTGTCGGGTGCATGAACCAGAATAATTGGGAACGGCTCTTTAAATATGGCCTCTTGCCCCGTTAACAACCCCTGCGAATCAATAATTACACGAGTCGGTTGTCGTTCAGCTTGCGGATGACGAGCGGTTAAAATCGCGTTATCCGCCAACACTGTTTTTGCAGTACTCAAAATGGCACTACTTTGAGCGCGCCAACGGTGCACATCACGACGTGAATCCGTGCCGCTTATCCACTGACTTTCACCATTTGATAATGCCGTACGACCATCGAGGCTTGCCGCCATTTTCACGCGTAGCCACGGCCGCTTGCGTTGCATTCGTGCCACGAAGCCGTTGTTAAGCGCCAACGCTTGCTGTTCAAGAATACCAACCAGCACTTCAATGCCATTCGCACGCAGGCGTTCAATACCCTCGCCGCTAACCAGCGGGTTCGGATCTTTCATCGCCACCACCACGGTCGCTACATTAGCCTTAATCAATGCATCGGCACATGGTGGCGTGCGCCCAAAGTGGCTACACGGCTCGAGTGTCACATAGACAGTCGACCCTTTAGCCAACGCTCCCGCTTCACGAAGTGCAAATACCTCAGCGTGGGGTTCACCCGCTCGCTGATGCCAGCCTTCGCCCACAATCTTGCCATCAGCAACCACGACACAACCAACCATTGGGTTGGGCGCCGTTGAAAAACGCCCCTGAGCGGCAAGCTCAAGGGCGCGTTGCATAAAACGTTGGTGACAAGCCTGTGGATCAGTCATTGAGCCGTGCTATCTCCTCGCCAAACTCACGAATATCGTCAAATGCACGATAAACCGAAGCAAAACGAATATACGCAACCTTATCGAGTGCTTTAAGATTTTCCATCACGAGTCCACCGATGACTTGGCTCGTGATTTCGCGCTCTCCGGTAGCACGCAGAGACGATTTCACATTTTGAATCGCCTGCTCCATGGCTTCCAAGCTTACTGGGCGTTTTTCCAACGCTCGTAGTAAACCATTACGTAGCTTGTCCTCGTTAAATGGCTCACGAGTACCGTCTGATTTAATTACGCGCGGCATGATTAGCTCTGCCGTTTCAAACGTCGTAAAGCGCTCTTTGCACTCTGTGCACTCACGGCGGCGGCGCACGGAAGCGCCGTCTGCCACCAAGCGCGAATCAATCACTTTGGTATCTTGCGTGCCACAAAAAGGACAATGCATACGCTCGTTCCTTAATTCATTTAATTATAAACAGGAAACTGTTTACACAATGCTTTCACTTGCTCACGAACTTGCTCAATTACGCTTTCGTCATTGATGTTATCAAGTACGTCACAAATCCAGTTTGCTACTTGCTCTGCTTCGGCTTGCTTGAAGCCGCGACGAGTAATTGCTGGCGTACCGAGGCGCAAACCAGAGGTAACAAACGGTGAGCGCGGATCATTTGGAACCGAGTTCTTATTCACGGTGATATAAGCGCGACCAAGCGCAGCATCCGCATCTTTACCAGTGATATCTTTATCAATCAGGTCGACTAAGAACAAGTGGTTCTTGGTACCGCCTGAAACAATCTTGTAGCCACGCGATTGCATCACTTTAACCATCGTGTTTGCGTTGTCCAACACTTGTTGCTGGTACGCTTTAAACTCTGGCTCCATCGCTTCCTTAAATGCCACAGCTTTAGCCGCGATGACATGACACAACGGACCGCCTTGGCTACCAGGAAATACGCCACTGTTTAATTTCTTATGCAGATCTTCATCGTCTTTACCCGACAAAATCAATCCGCTACGTGGGCCAGCTAAGGTTTTGTGCGTGGTGGTAGTGACCACGTCAGCAAATGGCACTGGGTTTGGATATAAGCCAGCTGCCACTAAGCCAGCAACGTGTGCCATATCGACTAACAAATAAGCACCAACTTCATCGGCAATTTCACGGAATTTTGCCCAATCGACAACACCGGAATAAGCAGAGAAGCCCGCAACAATCATTTTTGGTTTGTGCTCAAGTGCTAGCTCGCGCACTTCCGCGTAGTTGATTTCACCGGTCGCTTCGTCCAAACCATACTGCACGGCGTTATACAATTTACCTGAGAAGTTGACATGTGAGCCGTGGGTCAAGTGACCACCGTGGGCCAAGCTCATACCAAGAACAGTATCGCCTGCATTCAATAATGCTAAAAATACCGCTGAGTTTGCTTGTGAACCAGCGTGTGGCTGTACGTTCGCGTACTTCGCGCCAAACAATTTTTTCGCACGCTCAATGGCTAAATCTTCCACTGCGTCGACGTATTCACAACCGCCATAATAACGCTTGTGCGGGTAACCTTCGGCATATTTGTTCGTCAGTTGCGAGCCCTGTGCTTCAAGTACACGCGGACTGGTGTAGTTTTCTGAAGCGATGAGTTCAATATGCTCTTCTTGGCGTTGAACTTCGCCAGTCATTGCCTGCCATAAATCTGCATCGTAGTCGGCAATATTCATTTCATGTTTTAACATCGGGGCTCCTGACTTAACAAACTGTCGAACGAAAATAAGTGGCGCCTAGTTTACCAATATACTTGGGTTAGCGCCAACTTAAGGGTTAAAATAAACAATTACGTTTTTTGCTTATACATATCGCCTCAAAAAGGAACGCATGCTGTTATGGCACAATATATTTATTCCATGTCGCGGGTCAGTAAAGTCGTCCCGCCGAAAAAGACGATTTTAAAAGATATCTCCTTATCGTTCTTCCCCGGCGCCAAAATTGGTGTGCTTGGTTTGAACGGTGCGGGTAAATCGACGTTGCTACGCATCATGGCGGGCGTTGATAAAGAATACGAAGGTGAAGCACGTCCACTGGCTGGCATTCAAATTGGTTATTTACCACAAGAGCCGCAACTTGATGAAGACAAAACCGTACGCGAAACGGTTGAAGAAGCAGTTGCGGATGTGAAGAACGCACTAGCCGAACTCGATCAAGTGTATGCTGCCTATGCGGATGAAAATGCAGACTTTGACGCACTGGCAAAAAAACAAGGTCAGCTTGAAGCGATTATCCAAGCGAAAGACGGTCACAACATCGAGAACATGCTTGAGCGTGCCGCTGATTCACTGCGTTTGCCACCTTGGGATACGAAAATCAAAGTACTCTCCGGTGGTGAGCGCCGTCGTGTCGCCATTTGCCGCTTATTACTAAGTAAACCAGACATGTTGCTCCTTGATGAGCCAACCAACCACTTGGATGCCGAATCTGTCGCATGGTTAGAACGCTTCTTACACGACTATGAAGGGACAGTCGTAGCAATTACCCACGACCGTTACTTCCTTGATAACGTAGCCGGCTGGATTCTCGAGCTAGACCGTGGTTACGGCATTCCTTGGGAAGGCAACTACTCGTCTTGGCTTGAGCAAAAAGAAAAACGACTTGAGCAAGAAGAGAAGCAAGAAAAAGCCCGCCAGCGCAGCATTAAGCAAGAGCTTGAATGGGTTCGTCAAAATCCGAAAGGTCGTCAAGCGAAGAGCAAAGCACGTATGGCTCGCTTTGAAGAATTACAAAGTGGCGATTATCAAAAACGTAATGAGACCAACGAGCTCTTTATTCCACCAGGCCCTCGCTTAGGTGACAAAGTACTTGAAGTGAATCACCTGAAAAAAGCCTATGACGGTCGCGTGTTGATTGATGATTTAAGTTTCAGCGTACCAAAAGGCGCCATTGTCGGTATTATCGGCCCGAACGGCGCTGGTAAATCAACGCTATTCCGCATGATTACTGGTAAAGAGCAGCCAGACTCAGGAACCGTTGAACTCGGTGATACCGTTCAATTAGCGAGTGTTGATCAGTTCCGTGACAGTATGGTCGACAAAAATACCGTATGGCAGGAAATTTCTGATGGCCAAGATATTCTGCGTATCGGTAACTTCGAGATTAACAGCCGGGCATATGTTGGCCGATTTAACTTCCGCGGAAATGACCAGCAAAAGCATATTGGCGAGCTTTCCGGTGGTGAGCGCAACCGAGTTCACCTTGCCAAGCTTTTAAAAGCTGGCGGCAACCTCTTGTTGCTCGATGAACCAACCAACGATCTTGACGTTGAAACCTTGCGCGCACTTGAAGAAGCGTTGCTGGAATTCCCTGGTTCAGCCTTAGTCATCTCGCACGACCGTTGGTTCTTAGACCGTATCGCAACGCATATTCTGGATTATCGTGATGAAGGTCAAATCAACTTCTACGAAGGAAACTACACCGACTACGAAGAGTATATGAAGAAAACGCATGGCGAGCAGGCCATGGAACCGCATCGTACTCGCTACAAGCCGATTGGCGTCTAATGGTCGGTATTTGGTATAAAAAAAGGGCTGTCGAGACAGCCCTTTTTTGTTTCAGGTTTACTGCTATGAGTAAAACTTGCGTTGCTCAATAATCCCTGGCGCAAATTGATCAACACCAATCGCTGCCATACGCAGTTGCTCGGTTTTCTTCAGCGATTTTGCTTCGTCGGCGGTAATCACATCAGCTTTACGAGCCGCCTTCACCAGTTCGTCACCACTGAGATCTTCAGCAATATCACCAAGTTTCACGGCCTTACGAATGCGTTTGTATACATCCGCATGCTCACGCATGGCTGCGAACGCAAGCTCCATGTGCCCTGTCATGTCCTTCGCGTCATTCTTCCAATAGCATAAGAAGGTATGACGATCGCGAGTCACGCCCGGTTCCATCATGCTCTTCGCAACGGCTTGTAAATTGGCATCCGATGGTTTGTTAAAGTGAATACCTAATGGGAAAATAGCTAAACGTAACGTCCATGCCACAATGCGGCTCGGGAAATTCGCAAAAAAGCCTTTAAATGCCTGACCAATCTCGTACAAATGATGCTCAAGCGCATATTCAACGAACGGCAAATCACCTGACTGACGACCATCATCTTCGTAGCGTTTTAACACTGCCGATGCCATATATAAATGACTTAGTACATCACCCAAACGAGCGGACAGCATCTCGCGGCGCTTCAAATCGCCGCCCATCACCAACATGGCCATATCAGCAGTTAACGCCAGTGCGCGACTCATGCGCGTCAGTTGCTGGTAATAACGTGCCGTTGGTCCGCTCATTGGGCTGGCATTAAAACGCGCGCCAGTTAATCCCATGAATAAACTACCGAAGAAATTCCCGGCCGCAAAACCGATATGCTTGAGTAACAAGCTATCAAATTGTTGCAAACCCTCGTCTTCATTCGGATTCGACGCCGCTTCCATCTCCGCCAACACATAAGGATGACAACGTGTCGCACCCTGCCCAAAAATCATCAAGTTTCGGGTGAGAATGTTCGCACCTTCAACCGTGATAGATACTGGGGTTGCCATATAGCCATGGCCCAAATAGTTGCGCGGCCCTAATTGGATGCCTTTACCGGCATGAACGTCCATGGCAGCATCCATCACCTGACGCCCCATTTCGGTCATGTGATATTTAGTCATTGCCGTGATAACCGAAGGACTTTTACCCTCACATAGCGCCGTGACCGTTAAACGACGCATCGACTCTAAGGTATAGTTGGTACCACCAATTTTGCCCATGGCTGCTTGTACACCTTCGAACAAACCAATTGGCATGCCAAATTGTTGACGCACATAAGCATAGGCACCGGTCATACGTTCAGTCACATGACCTGTTGCGGCCGCAAGAGCTGGCAAACTGATGCCTCGCCCTGCTGACAAACACTCCATCAGCATGCGCCAGCCTTTACCAGCGTAATCCTTGCCACCAATAATCCAGTCCAATGGGATAAAGACATCTTTACCGTATGTAGTGCCGTTCATAAACGCTTGATTTAACGGTAAATGACGCTCACCGATTTCAACACCAGGATGGCTCGTTGGAATCAATGCACAGGTGATACCAACATCTTTTTTATCACCCATCAATCCATCAGGATCGTACAATTTGAACGCCAAACCCAATACCGTGGCAACCGGAGCTAAGGTGATATAACGCTTACTCCAATTTAAGCGAATACCAACAACTTCTTTGCCTTCAAAATCACCTTTACAAATAATTCCCGTGTCCGGTATTGCGCCAGCGTCAGAACCGGCCTCAGGGCCAGTTAAAGCAAAACACGGAATATCAGTACCATCCGCTAAGCGCGGCAACCAATAGTTCTTTTGATCTTCGGTACCGTAATGCGTGAGTAACTCACCTGGACCCAATGAATTCGGCACCATGACCGATACCGCAGCACTGATTGAGCGTGACGCAATACGCGATACAATGTGAGAATTCGCAGCGGGTGAAAAATCAAGACCACCAAACTCTTTACCAATAATCATCGCAAAGAATTTTTCTTTGCGAATATAATCCCATACTTTTTTCGGCAAATCTGAATCTTGCTGAACAATTCGGAAATCGTCGAGCATCGCTAACAAGGTTTCTAATTGATTATCAATAAACGCTTGTTCTTCTTCAGTAAACCGTGGTGCTTTGGTTTGGTGAAATTTATGCCAATCTGGACGTCCACTAAAAAGATCAGCGTCCCACCATGTATCACCTGCTTGCATCGCTTCACGTTCGGTTGCCGATAACGGTGGCAGTACGCGCTTAAAGAAAGCAAATGCAGGTCGTGTAATTAAGCTGCGGCGAATATCTGGTACAGCAACGAGCAATACCACCACAACCACTAAAAGAATAATAATTTCCATTTCAAAACACCTTAACCTATCGGTACAACGGGCATATAAGAATGCTCAATCATGACTTTAAAAAGCATAGTCGATTATTCGGTAGGCGCATCGACACCACCGGCTAAAAACGGAATTAAACGGTCAATCACTTGGTCAGCAGCAATGGCTTCGCCAAAATCTGCAGCAGCAATTTCACGCAGAGCAGGCCCTGATACTTGGGCGAAAACGGTGGCACCTAATACAAAGTGCAGGCGCCAGAACATATCTACTGGGCTCAATTGTGGGTTCGCGAGGTGCAAGGTAGCCAATAATCGCTGCATGACATCACCAAAATGGTCCATGGTGTAGCGACGTAAATGCCCTTGGATATCAGCGTAGGCATACCCCAACAAGCTTAAAAAAATAGTTGGCCCATGTTTGCGAACTTGCCGTAGCTCATTCAACGGTTCACGAAAACAATCAAACACCGCTCGAGTGGTTACTTGTGATCGTTGCGCAAGCTCCGCAAGCTCCCGATCTAACGCCGGCATTAAAACTTCAAGGTAGCGTGCCATCACGGCTTGAATCAGCGCCTTTTTTGAGCCAAAGTGGTAGTTCACCGAAGCGAGGTTCACCTCTGCATCTGCGGTAATTTGGCGCAATGAAGTTTGCTCAAACCCATGTTCGGCAAACAGCGCCTCGGCAGCATTCAGTATTTTATCTTTCGTTGATACTCGCTTTGCCATAAAAACGTGTCTCACTTTTTAGTTTTGCACGTTTAGAACGCACATTTTAAACATGCGTTTTAATTTAAATCAGTTTGTTTATCAGCGCAAGCCAAAGGACGGGAATATAACAATGACAAAAGCCATGCATGGTGTTTATTTAGCCATTATCGCAGTTCTTGCCTATATACTCTGGAGCCAACCAGAGACGAACGCCGTCGACACATCAGCGACCCAAGTCACAAAACAAATTGTTGTTGAAAAAGAAATCAGAGCTGACGGCAAAGAAGAAATAGAAGTTATTGCTACCACAGCCAACGACACACCAAAAACAAATTCAGACACCTACGAAGCAAAACAAGTCCGCGAAACCGAAGTCGACCAACCCCGTGTAACCAAAGCTGAGCGTGACGTCGAAATTGAAAAGTTATTACGCGAGGCAATTGACATTGATGAGGTACAGCAACGTATTCATACCGAATCAATCGACCAAGATTGGGCCTACAACATGCAAGACAGCATTGTGCGCTTATACGATGATAATGAAGCGTTGCAGTCAGCAACATTAAGCGGTGTTGAATGTCGAACCACCGTTTGTCGTGTTGAATTTACGGGTACCGATACACCAATCGACCACATGCAGAAATTTCATCAAGAGATGGTGAGCTCGCCATGGTTTGATACAACTTATCAGAGCGTCATGATTTCAAATTCTAAGGACAAGAAGCACGCTGTTTATATCGTGCGACCTAAATAGAAAAGGCGCTCGACGAGCGCCCTTTTGTTTCCATAAATCGTACTTAGTTACTCGTGTCTAGCGGCGCAAAGCTTTTGACCAACTCATCAACCGCTTTCATTTGCTGCAGATAGGGCTCTAACTTTGCCAAAGGCAATGCACACGGGCCATCACATTTTGCTTGATCAGGCTCTGGATGCGCTTCAATAAACAATCCCGCAATACCGAGTGCCAAGCCTGAACGTGCAAGAACAGCGGCTTGCGCACGCCGGCCATCAGCTGAATCTTCACGACCACCAGGGCGCTGTAGCGCATGCGTCGCGTCAAACATAACCGGTGCCATTTGTTTCATTTCATCCATACCAAGCATATCAACCACAAGGTTATTGTAACCAAAGCAACTGCCCCGCTCGCACAGAATTACATTGTGATTACCCGCTTCACCAAATTTTTTCAGAATATGACGCATTTCATGCGGCGCTAGAAACTGCGGCTTCTTCACATTGATAATCGCACCAGTTTCAGCCATGGCAACGACCAGATCGGTTTGACGCGCTAAAAACGCCGGTAACTGAATAATATCGGCCACTTCGGCAACTGGTTTGGCTTGGTGAGGCTCGTGCACATCCGTAATAATCGGCACGTTGAAGGTGCGTTTTATTTCAGCGAAAATTTCGAGGCCTTTATCAAGGCCTGGGCCGCGATAAGAATGAATGGAAGAGCGATTTGCTTTATCAAAGCTTGCCTTAAATACATACGGGATACCAAGGCGTGATGTTACTTCAACGTAATGCTCAGCAATGCGCATGGCTAAATCGCGCGATTCTAAAACATTCATTCCGCCAAATAGCACAAACGGCAGATGGTTGCCCACCTGCACGTCACCTACTTTAATTACCTGAGTGTTAATCACGTTGATATCCTTTACTTAACTCGATGTACTGCATGTATTAGCCGGTAGCAATGACACGCAAAATCTGTCCACAAATATAGGCCATGTAGGTGCCTAATGCATAACCAAACACAGCCAACAGCACGCCGACTGGCGCCAATGATGGATGAAACGCTGAAGCGACGACTGGTGCCGAAGCCGCACCACCAACATTCGCTTGGCTACCGACCGCCATGTAGAACACCGGCGCTTTAAGCAGGCGCGCGACAAACAACATTAAACTGGCGTGAATAATCATCCAAATTGCACCAATCAAGAAATACTTTGGTACATCCACAATGGCGGTCACATCCATATGTAAACCAATGGTTGCAACCAGAATATAAACAAACATGGAGCCATATTTCGATGCCCCAACACCTTCAAGTTTACGTGCTGGCGTAAACGACAGTGCAACGCCTACCGTGGTCGCAATCACAATCAACCAGAAGAATTTTTTGTCTAAGCTAAAGTCTTTCAGAGCTGGAACATGGTCGGCAATGTATGGTGCAATCACATCGGCACCCCAATGCGACAAGCCTGTCACACCAAAAGCAACCGCCACAATAAACATCAAATCTGGCAATTTTGATTCACGACGATGCTCAGCTTCGTACTGCTCCATACGATCTTTAATTGCTTCAATCGCGCTTGTGTCTGCACCAATGCGTTTATCGATGGCTTTGTTATTTGCGGCCATATAAAGCAATACGGCCATCCATAAGTTCGCCACAATAATATCAACGGTGACCATTGCCGAGAAAATTTCGCCGCCAACTTCGTAAACTTCTTTCATTGCGGCTTGGTTAGCGCCACCGCCAATCCAGCTACCAGCAATGGTTGTCATACCACGCCAAACCGCATCCGGACCCGCGCCACCCAACATTTCAGGGAAAATAGCGCTAACAATCAAGAGCGCAATAGGCCCGCCGATAACAATACCGACAGTACCGGTTAAAAAGAGAATAAGGAGTTTTGGGCCCAGTCGTAGAATTGCTTTCAAATCCAAACTTAAGGTCAGCAAAACCAAACACGCTGGTAGCAAATAATCCATCACTAACGGATAGACTCCGGTATTTGCGCCATCGACAATACCGAAGGTGTTGAGCAACGAAGGAATAAAATAGCAAAGTAATAGCGCTGGAACCCACTTATAAAACTTTTGCCAAAAACTATTTGAGCTGCTTTGCGTGTAAAAAATAAGACCAAGAATTACAGCCAGCAAGCCAAAAATAATACCGTCATTGGTAATCAGTGCAGAGCTTTCCACAGGAACCCCTTATTATTCTATTTTTTTAATGAAGGACGTGCTGGGGGGCCGCCCACGTTTCTAATTGCAAGCGCAACAACTGTGCACTTGGATCATCTGGGCATTGTTCGACAAAATACTGGTAATCGTCAACTGCTGCTTGTTGGCAGTCGAGCTCTTCTAACACATAACCACGATCACGAATTTCATACGGATCATCCGGAGAAATAGCCAGCAACATATGAACGACGGTAAGTGCATTGGCAAATTCACGGTCATGAATCATCGCATGCTTTAGCTCAGTCAAATAGCGCATCAGAATCGTCTTCTGATCGGCAGCTTCAAACATATCCCATGAAAAATCCAGTGCATCTTCAGTCACGTCTTCAAAACGTTCTTGCACTTGGTGACCTTCGAGTAATTCACCATGCAGCGGATCAACAAAATAACTTTGTTGCTCAAAATCAAATCGCAACAATGGGTATCCCGGAAAATCAACTAAATCAGTCTGAATACCAGCATAAGCTGCCGTTTCTTGCAGAAGAAGCGCCAAGCTAATTGGTAAACCTGTGCGATAACTAATAACCCTATCGAGCAGAATTCGCTGAGCACCAACCGCGGGCTCGGGCGCGTCACTAAACCCTAACTCAAAATAAAAGTCCTGAATAACCGCTTGCAGTTTTTCAATACCGGTCAGCGCTTCATGTTTGTGAGTCATCTCGCGTATTTGCTGATAATAATCGCTAACGTACTGGTCACTATCGGAATGAAAGGTACGGCTAATCTCCCAGACTATTTCAATAGTTGGGAGAATTTCATGAGCCACATGTTCTAAATATGAAAAACGCATAAACCCTTAATTCGTTATTCGTTATTCGATCGGTCGCTCACGCTCCCTTGTCGTTATTCGTCAAAACACCTTCGAGTAACGAATAACCAATAACGAATAACGATTTTTTTAAATCAGTGCTTGTTTGCTGAAGGCAATGTGAAGCAAAAACATAATCCAACTCAGCGCCCCCACAAAGCCAACATAACGTAGCCAGCTCACTGAGGCCTTCATCGCCACCAAACCAAACAAAATATAGCCTACAAGACCAATCACTTTATTAATCAACCATGGCGTTTCCCACGGCCACATTTGCCAGTGAATAAGCATCCCGACAATTGTCAGCAATAATGCTGTATCGATAATGTGCGGAACAATTTTCACCCACTTCTGGTTCGCGATTCCAGCACCAATACTGCGCCAGAAAAAACGAAGCATAAATAATACCACACTTATGGCAACAAAGGTGACATGGAGGTGTTTTAGAGCTATGAATGACATCAAGAACGTCCCTTCTAATCGTTATTTTCGGTTAAACGTTGATAGGCATCAGCAACTTGCTGACGCACCTGCGGTTGATGTTCTAACAACCAGTTTTGGTAAAAACTTAATTCATGTTCAACTCGCTCGAGTTGTTCTTTTACTCGAATAATGTCGCGGTAAGAACGCAGTGCCGACATCACACAGGTAAATAATTTCTGTGCTGTTAATTCGGTTTTCGCTTTGTAATCGTTGATATCGTAGTTAATCACAACCGAACGCTCTGGCGCCTGTCCCGGTTGACCTGTCCGCAATACAATACGACTGGTGCGATTACCTATCGTTTCGCGAATATACTTGGCAACCTGCAAACCAGCATCGTCGGTATCCATGACCACATCAAGCAACACAATGGCGATGTCATCATGGTCAGCAATCAACTGCTCCGCTTCATGACGCGAATAAGCACTTAAAAAATTTAAGCCTTTACCTTCAAAAACTAAATCCATAAGTGCCAAGCGAGTTACCGCATGTACTTCACGCTCATCATCAACAATTAATACCTTCCAACCCGCTTCCGTTGTGTTATCAGGCACTTCCTCTTGCTCATTCTCTTCAGCAAAGATGAAATCATTGGCCATTGGCATTACTCCATTGTCCGAGTGTCACGCGCTCAAGATTAGCATAATCACGAATAGTCGTAACTGCATTAAACCGTGCCCTTTGCATCAAATCACGAACCGCTTCCCCCTGCTTCCAGCCGTGTTCAATCAATAACCAACCTTGCAGTTCTAAATGATTCGTTGCCCCCGTAATAATTGTGTCGATATCCGACAAGCCCTCATTTGCTGCGACTAACGCGCTTTTGGGCTCAAATCTTACATCTCCTTGCTCGAGATGCGGGTCGCTCGCGTCAATATATGGCGGGTTCGAAACAATCAAATCAAACTTCTGTTGCGGTTCGATTGCCGCGAACCAATCACTTTGTTTAACGGTAAGATCGAGATTTAAGTTGGCAGCATTCTGTTGCGCAAGTGCCACGGCCTCGGACATTTTATCCACGGCAGTAACTTGCCACGTAGGCCGGCTACTTTTTAATGCCAATGCGATAGCACCGGTTCCGGTGCCTAAATCAAGCACCTTAGATTCGACCGGTAACGCTAAGCTTAGCGCGTGCTCCACTAACACTTCGGTATCTGGGCGCGGTATCAACGTGCTGTTGTTGACTGTTAATGGCAGCGACCAGAACTCACGCTGCCCAACTAAATGAGCAACGGGAACGCCGTGTTCGCGCTGTTTTATGAGTTCGGCAAATTGTTCTTGTTGTGCGGCTTCCAATAAGCGATCGGGCCAAGTGATCAAATAGGTACGATCACGTTCAACGATGTGCGCCAACAACACTTCGGCGTCAAGCTTTGCACTCTCACTCTTGGTGAGTTGTTGTGTCGCCCATCGCAACGCTTCAGCAATCGTCATGGGTGTCGTGATCATTGACTCTCAGCAAGCGCTGCGAGCTGATCGGCCTGATGCTCTTGCACAATGGCATCTAATATAAGATCTAATGCCCCTTCAAGAACTTCATCCAAACGATACAAGGTTAAATTGATACGGTGATCGCTGACCCGCCCTTGCGGATAATTGTAGGTACGAATACGCTCTGAGCGATCGCCGCTACCAACTAAACTACGACGCGTTGATTGCTCTTCTTGACGCCGCTTTTCATCCTCCGCTTGTTGCAATCGTGCTTGCAACACCGACATCGCTTTGGCTCGGTTTTTGTGCTGCGAACGCTCATCTTGGCACTCCACCACGAAACCAGTTGGAATGTGCGTGATACGAATCGCCGAGTCGGTTCGGTTAACGTGCTGACCACCCGCCCCTGAAGCTCGGAAAGTGTCGACGCGCAAGTCAGCTGGATTAATTTCGATGGCTTCGGCCTCAGGTACTTCCGGTAACACAGCAACTGTACAGGCCGAAGTGTGCACACGACCTTGAGATTCCGTCTCTGGTACTCGTTGCACACGGTGACCACCCGATTCAAATTTAAAGCGACCATACGCCCCATCACCAGACACGTGCGCAATCACTTCTTTATAGCCACCATGCTCACCCTCGTTACAGCTAACCATACTGACACGCCAACCGTGTTGCTCAGCATAGCGGCTGTACATACGGAATAAATCGCCCGCAAAAATGGCAGCTTCATCGCCACCAGCACCTGCACGAATTTCGAGATAACACGGACGATCGTCATTCGGATCTTTTGGTAGCAGTAAAATTTGCAGTTCCTGCTCAAGCTCTTCTTGCTTGACCTTCGCTTCATCTAATTCAGCTTTTGCCATTTCGCGCATTTCAGCGTCGTCTTCTTGCATCATTTCTTGCGCTGCAGCCTCATCAGCTTGCGCTTGCTGGTAACTGGTAAAACATTTCACCAATTCTTCCAACTGAGAATATTCACGCGACAAGCCGCGAAACTTATCTTGGTCCGCAATAATGCCTGGGTCACTTAATAAGTGTTGTACTTCTTCATAGCGTTCAAGCAATGCTTCTAGTTTTCGAATAATCGAAGGATTCATCATGCGGTGAGGACCTTACTCGTCATCTGCTATCAATTTTTGAAATACCGCTAAGGTCTCGAAGTCACCCGCGGCGCCAGCTTCACGCATCATTCGCGTTGGCTGATGGAGAAATTGTTTGGTTAAACGCTGGGCGAACTCACCCAACACATCGTCGGCACTTTTGCCTGCAGCTAACTGATTGCGAGCGCGTAGCAATTGTTCTTCAGCCATCTGCTCAGTACGCTGGCGAAAATCACGAATCACGTCGACATGATCAAGCTGGCGTATCCAAGCGGTAAAGGCCTCGGAATGCTCAGCAATAATAATTTTCGCCTCAGCGGCGGCTTCTTCGCGGTTACGAAGGTTTTCCGTAATAATGCCTTGTAGGTCATCAACCGTGTACAAGAAAGCATCATCTAACGCATTGACTTGTTCTTCAATATCTCGCGGCACGGCTAAATCAATGAACAAAATCGGTTGGCGCTTCCGCGTTTTCAGCGCTTGTTCAACCAAACCTTTACCGATAATCGGCAACGGACTCGCAGTCGAACTAATCACAATGTCAGCCTGTGGGAGCAATTCCGGTAGCTCGCCAAGCGTATGCGCTTGACCTTGGAAACGTTCGGCAACCGCGCTTGCGCGGCCCAACGTTCGGTTTGCCACCATCAATTGTTTCACACCATGTTCAGTTAAGTGCTGCGCAACGAGCTCTGCGGTATCACCAGCGCCAACAAGCAACACCCGAGATTCAGGTAACTCAGCGAAAATTTGGCGCGCCAAGTTTACTGCGGCAAACGCGACGGAAACCGCATTTTCGCCAACTTTGGTTTCACTACGGACAGTTTTTGCTACCCGAAATGTGCTTTGGAATAGTCGCTCAAGTACCGTGCCTACACTCGCCTGGTTTCGCGCGAACTGATAGGCTTGCTTCACTTGGCCAAGAATTTGCGGTTCGCCTAAAACCAACGAGTCGAGACCGCTCGCTACCGCCATTAAGTGTTCAATGGCAGCCCCATCTTCATAGGTATAACAATGTTCACGCAGTTGCTCCAACGGAATGCGATGATAGCCTGCAAGCCAACCAATCAACATATCTGCGGATGTCGCACCATGACAATACAATTCAGTACGATTGCAAGTAGATAAGATAACGGCTTCAGCAACGCCAGTTTGCTCACGCAAAGCTGGCAACGCTTGATGTAGCTGCTCTGGCGAGAAGGCGACTTGCTCCCGTAACGACACGGAAGCGGTTTTGTGGTTAACACCTAGCGCGAAAATGGTCATAATAGCAAAAAATTGCGAGCCTCTAACTACTGCGAAACGCTGGCAATTGTACGTGAAAGCCCGCATGATGAAAAGCGCACGAACAGGGATAGCAAAACCAATGAAACGTCTCCTTTTAGTAGTACTCACAAGTGCTTGGTTAACTGCCTGTAGCAGCGTCCCCGAGCCCCCCAGTACGAGTGATGTTGATGCCAAGGCCGTAACAGCGCAGCAACAGCAGCTCAAACAACTGGATAACTGGCGTTTGCGTGGCCAAATGGCGTTATTCGATTTACGCGAAGATGATCGCCACGGGCTTTATGTCGATTGGTCCTCAAGTGCTGATCAATTAATGATGCGCTTTTCACATCCGCTTCGCGGCACCCTTGCGAAACTTGAGCAGTCAAATGGACAAGCCGTTTTAATCGACGAAGATGGCAAAGAATATCGTGCCACAACCGCGCAAGAATTACTGTGGCAATATTTTCGATTGGATTTACCGATGAATCAGATTAGCGCAATTGTCATCGGTCAGGAACTACCAGACATGGTCGAGAAACAGTATCAGTTGCAGCAATATCGAAAGCGGCCCTATGCCTTGTTGTCAAATTTTGTCATGTTGGCTGCTGACCAAGTTTGGCGTGCACAACTCGGCGAATATGAACTGATAAATGGCACGTTTTTACCCCATAGTATTAACTTAACAACCGACGCATGGCGGTTAAAACTGCAGGTTTCGCAATGGCGCTTTTAACTTTACCCGCGGTCGCCAAATTAAATCTATTTTTGCATATCGTCGGCCAGCGTGCTGATGGCTATCATAACCTTCAAACCTTATTTCAGTTTGTCGATTTCGGTGACGAATTATCATTTCAATTGCGTGATAGCTCTGAGATCACGATAAGCTGCTCTGAGCCATCGTTAGAAACCGATGATAATCTGGTACTTAAGGCGGCTAAGTTATTAGCAGAAGCCGCTCCACAATCGCTACCCGGTATTCATATCCATATTGAAAAAAAGCTGCCCTTTGGTGGTGGTTTAGGCGGTGGTTCATCTGATGCAGCAACAACATTGCTTGCGCTACGGCATCTTTGGCAGTTGCCACTAAACGATGATGAACTCGCCGCTATGGGTCTACAGCTCGGTGCTGATGTGCCTGTATTTGTGCGCGGACAAGCCGCATTTGCGGAGGGCGTTGGCGAGTATTTACAACCTGCACAACCGCCCTGTCCTTGGTATTTAGTCATTCATCCAGGTGTTCAAATTAGTACACCAAGTATTTTTAAACACCCTGACCTTCCGCGTCAGCATCCACCGCTAAAATGGCCACAATGGAGCTGGGAAAACACCAACAATGACTGTGAAGTGCTGGTCCGTCGACTCTATCCAGAAGTTGCCAAGGCCCTCGACTGGTTGGTAGAATACGCGCCGTCTCGATTGACTGGCACGGGTGCATGCATCTTCGGTCGATTTGATAACGAGACAGATGCCCGTGCTGCACTGCAAAGGATGCCTGCACAATGGACAGGGTTTGTCGCGCGAGGTCTCAATGAAAACCCGGTCTGCCAGCAACTGCGGCAGGCTTCAACTGTGAACCTAACCAACAAGACTGAGGTTTAGTGTGCCTGACATGAAGCTCTTTGCTGGCAATGCGACGCCAGAACTCGCCCAAAAAATTGCCGACCGCCTGTATATCAAACTTGGTGATGCTGAAGTTGGCCGTTTTAGTGACGGTGAAATCAGTGTCATGATCAATGAAAATGTTCGTGGTTCTGATGTTTTCATCATTCAATCAACCTGTGCACCGACTAACGACAACCTCATGGAGCTTATCGTGATGGTTGATGCACTGCGACGCGCTTCTGCAGGTCGTATTACTGCGGTAATGCCATATTTCGGTTATGCGCGCCAAGATCGTCGAGTACGCTCGGCACGCGTTCCAATTACCGCCAAAGTTGTCGCTGACTTCTTATCAAGTGTTGGCGTTGACCGAGTGTTAACGGTTGATTTGCACGCAGAACAAATTCAAGGCTTCTTCGACGTACCAGTAGATAACGTCTTCGGCAGCCCAGTATTGATGGAGCATTTACGCCAGCAAGAATTCCACAATCCAGTTGTTGTTTCACCTGATATTGGTGGTGTGGTTCGCGCTCGCGCGATTGCAAAACTGCTCAACGACATCGATCTTGCCATTATCGATAAACGCCGCCCGCGTGCGAACGAGTCACAAGTGATGCACATCATTGGTGATATTCAAGACCGCGACTGCATTATTGTTGATGATATGATCGATACCGGTGGTACTTTGTGTAAAGCCGCTGAAGCATTGAAGAAAAACGGTGCACGCCGTGTATTTGCTTATGCAACCCACCCAGTTTTCTCCGGCAATGCATTTGCAAATATTCGTGACTCACACATCGACCGTGTTGTTGTTACCGATAGCATTCCATTAAGTGCTGAAATGAAGGCCTTAGACAAGGTACATCAATTAACCTTAAGCGGAATGTTGTCTGAAGCGCTACGCCGCGTCAGCAACGAAGAATCAATCTCAGCAATGTTCGAGTATTGATTGAAGTTTGAGGGCGTCAGTGGTACTATTTCGCGCCCTCAAATAAGCAAAACAGATTTTTGAGGAACACGTCGGGTATTTGGTCGCGAATATCCGGCTTATTTTTATTTAACGGAGACACTCCACATGTCAACTATCGATTTTACTATTCAAGCAGAACTCCGTACGGATACAGGGAAAGGTGCGAGCCGCCGCCTGCGTCGTGCGGAAAAAGTGCCTGCAATTTTGTACGGTGCCGATAAAGAAGCCGTTTCAATCACGTTGGATCACAACAAAGTGAACAACATGGCTGACCATGAAGCTTTCTACTCGCACATTTTGACTTTGGTTATCGACGGCAAGAAGCATGAAGCAATCTTGAAAGACGTTCAACGTCACCCGTACAAGCCAAAATTAACTCACTTGGATTTCCAACGTGTTGTTAAAGGTCAAAAACTTCATACTCACGTTCCTGTTCACTTCATCAATGAAGCAACTGCAGTTGGCGTGAAACAAGAAGGCGGCGTTGTGGTTCACCACATTGCAGACTTAGAAGTTTCTTGCTTACCAAAAGATCTGCCTGAGTACGTTGAAGTAGATATCGCGAACTTGAAACTGGGCGAAACCTTGCACTTAACTGACTTGAACATGCCTAAAGGCGTCGAGTTAGTTGAATTGACGAAAGGTGCAGACCACGACCAAGCAGTTGTTTCAATTACTGCGCCGCGTATCGAAAAAGAAGTGGAAGAAACTGCAGAAGAAGTATCTGCTGAAGTTCCTACCGCTAAAGAAGCGAAAGAAGAAGACAAAGACGCTGAATAAGGTCTCATGTCGACCATTCGCTTACTCGTGGGCCTGGGTAATCCAGGCCCCGAATACTCCCAAACACGTCACAATGCAGGCTTCTGGTTAGTCGAGCAATATGCTCGTATGCACGGCCAAACACTTCAGCCTGAAACCAAATTCTTCGGTCATACCGCACGTATTCAGAAAGGCGCCATGGATTTACGTCTATTGCTGCCAATGCAATTTATGAATCGAAGCGGCAATGCCGTGGCGACCCTCGCGAACTTCTATAAAATTGAGCCGCACGAAATTTTAGTTGCGTATGATGAGCTCGATCTGCCACCGGGTGTGGCAAAGTTTAAAACTGGCGGTGGTACAGGCGGTCACAATGGCATTAAAGACATTGTCGCACGATTGGGAACACCTGATTTTCATCGCTTACGTATCGGTATCGGTCATCCTGGTGATAAAAGCAAAGTCACCGGTTGGGTGCTCGGTAAAGCACCTCAAGCTGAGCAACAATTGATGGACGATACCATTACGGAAGCATGCCGCAGCATTGATATATTAATGCAGCAAGATCTGCGTGCGGCAACACAGCATTTACATAGTTTCAAAGCACAGAGAGAGAAATAAGCATGGGATTCAAGTGTGGTATCGTCGGCTTGCCGAACGTAGGTAAATCAACGCTGTTTAACGCGCTGACCAAAGCAGGTATTGAAGCTGCAAACTTCCCTTTCTGTACCATTGAGCCAAATACTGGTGTGGTCGCGGTACCTGATCCACGTCTCGACGAGCTCGCTAAAATTGTGAACCCACAACGTGTGGTGCCAACGACCATGGAATTTGTGGATATCGCAGGTTTGGTAAAAGGTGCTTCAAAAGGTGAAGGTTTAGGTAACCAGTTTTTAGCGAACATTCGTGAAACAGACGCGATTGGTCATGTGGTTCGTTGTTTCGAGAACGATAACATTGTTCACGTAGCCGGAAAGGTTGATCCAGCTGAAGACATCGAGGTCATTAACACCGAGCTTGCGCTGGCTGACTTAGATAGTGTCGAGAAAGCGATTCATCGTCAGGGCAAAAAAGCCAAAGGTGGTGATAAACAAGCGGCCGCTGAAATTGCTGTTTTGCAAAAGCTATTACCTGCTCTCGAGAACGGTGAAATGGCACGTTCGGTAGCGTTATCGGACGACGAAAAAGCGACAATTCGAAGCTACAATTTGCTCACCATGAAGCCAACCATGTATATCGCCAACGTGAATGACGATGGCTTTGAGAACAATCCATACCTCGACAAAGTGCGTGAAATAGCCAGCAAAGAAAATGCGATTGTTGTTCCTGTATGTGCCGAAATCGAATCGGAAATTGCCGAGCTTGATGATGAAGAAAAAACCGAGTTTATGGCTGATTTGGGCTTAACCGAACCAGGCTTGAACCGTGTTATTCGTGGCGGCTATCAGCTATTGAATCTGCAAACCTATTTCACTGCTGGTGTCAAAGAAGTTCGCGCTTGGACTATTCCGGTAGGCGCAACGGCGCCACAAGCAGCTGGCAAAATTCATACTGACTTTGAGAAAGGTTTTATCCGTGCCGTGGTTGTTGGTTATGATGACTATATTGAGTACAAAGGTGAACAGGGCGCTAAAGAGGCTGGAAAGCGTCGTGAAGAAGGTAAAGATTATATCGTGAAAGATGGCGACGTGATCTTGTTCCGGTTTAACGTATAAAAGCGTTATTGGTTACTCGTTATTCGAAGAAGAGATTGGTTCGATGGGGAGTTGTGGATTGGCGCCCCATTCGGACCATGACCCATCATAGAGTTGCACTTCAGTAAAACCGGCGATTCTTGCCGCAACTAATAAAATACATGCCGTGATACCTGAACCACAGGTCAATATTAAATGGGGTGATTTTGGTCCCACCAACGAGATAAACATTTCTTCGAGTTCATCTGGTTTTCTATAGCGGTTATCATCGAGTACTTCGAGAAATGGTAAATTAAAAGAGCTGCGAATATGGCCGCTACGCATTCCTTCGCGCGGCTCTGGCTTGGTGCCCAGAAAGCGCTCTGGCGAACGTGCATCAATAATACTACTTGAGCCGCTTTGGGTTGCTTTAAGTACTTCTTTTGACGAAACCAGCCAGTTCTTATTGAATTTAGCGACGAAGTTACCCCGCGCAGTCCGTGGCAGTGCATACTCCGTTCCAGCAGGATAATTATCAGCCAACCATTGCGGCAAACCACCATCTAGAATACAAACGTTCTCGAATCCCATGGCTTTTAGTATGACCCATGCTCGTGGCGACGAGTAAATACCTTGGTTGTCATACAATACCACCGTATCCGTTTTATTAACCCCCAGATCTTGCAGGGCTAATGTCACTTGCTCGGCAGTAGGAAATGTATTGGGTAATGCCGCGGAGGTGTCGGTTAATCGTTGCTCTAAATCCAAATAGATTGAATTAGGAATAACCGTTAATTCGTTGTATTCCAGTGGGGTGCGCCCAACAACTTTAGTCATGCTCGCATCCAACACATGAACATGGCTTTTCTTACAATTCGCCGCCAGCCATCGTGTCGATACAAGACATGGCGGCACAGCTTCCTGTACCGCTGAGGCATCCTCAACTTTAGTCATTGTAGACGCACTATCCATATCGCAATTTAATCCGTTTTTAGTTATTGATAACCTATCGCTACAGCAACAACCATCGCTATTGCACAGGCGAATAGCAGCTTCAACATAAGCGGTGCGATGAATTTAAACCAACGCTCATAAGGTACACCGGCCAAACCTAGAATACCCATTAATACTGGATTAGTTGGCACAATCATATTCATCAAGCCATCCCCCATTTGGAATGCAAGCACTGCAATTTGCCGACCAATGCCAGCTGTATCGGCTATTGGTACCATAATTGGCATAGTCACAAAGGCTTGACCGCTTCCTGAAGGAATAAACAGATTCAAGATGCTTTGAATAATCAGCATACTGACTGCGCCAAAATGTGCCCCAAACGCTTCCACTGGCATCGCTAGATAATAAATAACCGTGTCGAGAACCTGACCTTGTTCCATAATCATAGCAATCGAACGAGCAAAGCCAATCAGTAGCGCCGTAGCGGTTAATTCAGCCGCACCTTCAATGAACTTGTTAGCTGCATCACTGGCACTCATTTTAGCAATCAGAGCTGCAAATAACCCGAAACCTAAAAATAACGCACTAAGTTCAACCAAATACCAACCATGAACTTTAATACCCCAAATTAGTACGCCCAATACAGCAACAAAGCCTAGTAGAATAATTTTGTGACGTCCATCAAGTGCCGGATAGTCTTCTTGTTCAGTGGTTTTAGCTGGAGTGATATCAGCCAATAATGACGCTGAAGGATCTGCGGCAACGCGTTTGGCATAACCATACACATGATGAAAACCAATACCGAATAACACTGGCCACAAAACTAACCGGTACCATAAACCTGAAGCGGGTGGTACTTCAGCGACCGCTTGGGCAATGAGTAAGGTAAACGGATTAAACAGGGATAAACCGTAGCCAATTCCGTATCCTACAATCAAAATACCCATGGCAGTAATGCCATCAAGCTTCAAGGCTCGACATAGCGCCACTAACATAGCAACGAAAATCAAATACTCTTCAGCAACACCGATTAATGCCGAGAAAATACCGAATGTCAGCATACCGCCGAGAATTAATAATCCTGTTTTATCAGCAAACTTCTTTAGCAATAAGCCAATCAGCGCATCTAACATACCGGTAGCACGTAAAATACCCATGACGCCGCCAATCAATAGAACAAAGAAGATAACGGCTTGAGCATCGCCTAAGGCTTGCGGAATGACCGTAAACAGAGTTAACGGACTCAGCAGTGGTTGTTCTTCAAGAACGCTATAGGTGCCAGGTTGGACAACGGTTTGCCCAATATCATTAACGGTACGTTGAAATTCGCCAGCTGGAATTATCCAAGTCAGAATCAATGCTGCAATCATCATATACAGCATCAGCACCAAGGTGTGCGGTATTTTAATTTTTATCATGGCGGGGAAAACCTGCTCTCTCTTTTGTTATTGGTAAATCACTTCCTTATGGAATGAAGCGAGTATAGCAAGTAATCGGTTTTGTGTACTAACTGCCAGTTGCTGCTGATCCATGGCTGTCATCAAGTTCTCGACCACCGCATTAAATTCAGCCCGCGAAATATTCATTCCAGTATGAACCGTTACCATAGATTCCCCCGAATACTTACAGGGTCCCCCAGAAAGTTCACAAATATGTTCAGACAGCATGCGGTGAAAGCGATCGATATCGACATTTTCAAAATGATGAATAACCCGGTCGTCCTCGGCAATTTCAAGGATAAAGGCCTCCATCAGCTGGCTGATCCCTTGTTCTTGACCAAGTTCGTCGTACAGCGTCCGTTCCATGGCAACAACTGGAACCGCTAACAACAGCCATATCGCTACTAAAAATATTCGAGCCATCGTCGCCCCCTTAAAATGTGACCTGTAGCGAACCATAAATGCCATCTTGGCCATCGGCACCGGCGATTGATTCTAGCTGTGTGTAGGCAAGCGCAAACGCAATGCGCTTATGCGGAAACCAACCAATAAAAATATCGTACCAATCATGTTCTTCTGCGAACCCTAGATTATTTGGTTTTTGCCGATACTCAACGCCAACGGCCCAGTTTCGGTTAATAAACATGCCGACAGCAATTTCACCTTGCAGCTCATAACTGTTGTTGGCATCACCACCAAATCCAAGTAGGCCCATTTCGTTTGCTTTAGTCGCACGTAACGTTACGTTCGCCAACCAAGTGCGATGCCATATTCCATCCAACCAAACTTTGGCGCCACTGAAATAGATATCCGTACCTGTATCATCTTTTGCGCCAACCGCTTGTGGTAAGTCAAACGATTGATTTCGCTTATGCTGGAGGCCAACAGTAAATTGCGGCATTGCACCATACAAAACATCACCACCGAGGCGATATTTGATGCCATAGATATCCTGTTTCAGACTGCCCCCAAGACTTAATAAATCAAACTGCTGCTTGGCGACACTAAATTCCCAACGGTTATCAACAGAAATCGTTGCGGCTTTTACTGCTAACTTGTAGTCATCAAGGTTCACTTGATTATAGGCGATTGTTCCGCCCCACTGCCCTTCTTCGGCATAGCTCGAAAGCGTTGCCCAAGGCACTAGACCACCACCGCCACTCCCTTCAACAGTGGTTAATCCGCCAGTTGCAATAATTCGGCCAAAATCAGCCATCGCATGATGACTAACGAACAACGTGGCAACGGCTAAAGCCGGGGCAGCAACCCGAGTTAATTTACGCATGGTTAATCTCTCTTTGGTAACGATGCAACCACTGTTCGAACTGCGCCGCCGCAAGCGGTCGACTGAAGTAAAAACCCTGCACTGTGTCGCATCCTAATTGCTTTAATACCTGCCAAGCCGAATCTTCTTCAATACCTTCAGCAACCGTTGTCAATTCGAGTTCGTGCGCCAGTAAAATCGTTGAGCGCACAATGGTTTGGTCGGCAGTTGACGATGCAATGTTCTGAATGAACGAACGATCCAGTTTTAATTCATCAGCTGGTAGCCGCTTGAGTTGCGCCAACGAAGCGTATCCTGTGCCATAATCGTCAATTGCAATTTTAAATCCAGCCTGACGCAACTCTCCTAACCGCAAAATAGCTTGCTCTGGGTCAACCATCACCGCACTCTCGGTAACCTCCAAAGTAATCGATGCTGCCGACAAACCGCGCTGCTTAGCCGCGTCCGTGACAAAGGCAACTAATTCATGCCATTGCAGATCAAGTGCTGATAAGTTAATCGCTAAACTCAGTTGCAGCCCCTGTTCATGCCACAGCTGCAATTGATCTAAAGCAGCGCCGCAAACCCAGCGCGTTAAACGTTGAATTTCGCCGGTCTGTTCTGCCAACGGAATAAATTCATCAGGCCGTACAACGCCGAGTTGTTCATCGCGCCATCTTAGTAACGCTTCGACGCCCAGAACCTGCCCGTTTTGACAGGAAAGTTTTGGTTGAAAATGTAATTGAAGACGCTGTTCGCGAACCGCACTCGGTAACGCTTGAACAATTTGCAAACGCCGTAGATATTGTTCATCCATTCCCTGACTGTAGACTACCGCAAAAACGTTTTCTCGTTTTGCCTGACGCGCACAAAGCTGTGCGCGACGTAGTAAACTATCAGCATCATCTGCAGCATGAGGATAGGCCAAGTACCCCGCATGGAAATCGAGCAAATAGCTGGTTTCTTCATACCACCAAGGCGAACTCAACTCAGACTTTAACACCGTAATAAGTGAGTTTACTTGTGGCTCGCTTTGCTGCCTACCAACCAAAACAAACTCATCGCCGCCAAGGTGACCAACTATCCAATTCGCCGTCACAGCATCACGAAGACGATGTGCAATCATACGTAAAAGTTCATCACCCACTTGCTGCCCAAAGCGATCATTAACCTCGCCGAATCGGGCAACATTCAACAAGACAACATAACCACTTTCTGACGATTCAATCGCACGTTTCAGTGATGCTCGGATAGAAACCCGATTTGGCAAACCTGTTAGTAAATCATGCTCCAGTTGAAACATAATTTGTTGTTCGCGCTCAGCGATTCCTTGACGCATGCCCTCAAAAGCATCACTTAACGCGCCAAATTCGTCAGCGCGCTGTATGGTCACGGCTTCGCGGTAGTCACCTGCGCCAAGTTTTTTTGCTGCATCAGTTAGTGTGGTTATCGGTTGGCTTATTTTTCGCGCCGTCACTGTCGCCAGCAGTCCAGCAAATATTAATGTTGCCACAGCAATACCAATATATTGACGTTGCAAGGTTAAAAACTCTTGTGTCGCCTCGAGCTTGTCGGTACTGAAAACAATCATCAAGTTTGATTCAGTATTGAGCGCGGCACTATCGCCGTTAAATAGCGATACATGGGCTGCGACATTATTGGCAGCTAAAGCTTGTTGTAAATTATTTGAGTTTGTCGCCATCATTTGCCGCTGCTCGGTCGCTAAACTCGTCGCGTAGACAACGCCCGTAGTCAGATTTAAAAATGTAATATCAGCATGAGTTAATTGCCGCATCAGAACAGCAAAGTCGTCATCCACGGCAAACCCCAGCGTTGCCCATGCAATTAAATTTGGCGCCCGCACAGGCACGGTAACGATTTGAAAAATTTCTTCGTTAACAGTAACGAATTGAGCTTTAACTGGCGCGTCTGTTAACAGTGACAGCGATGGTAGTAATTGTGGGGAGTGTGTTGCGGCGATTTCTTCACCTTTGGGCGATTGCACAACGATCAGATCCGTGCCGATGCGTTGACCATGATTTACCAGCGCTGAAATAATGGTATCTTCATCGCTGCTTGCAATGGCCTCGCGAAACCCAAAATCAGTCGTTAATACCTCGGCCGCTTGCTGTAACTGCTGAGCTCGAACATCAACGAGCTCGGCAAAAACCCGTTCGCTGACTTCGAGTTCACGCTCTAACGTTCGCTCAGATTGTTGCGATGTAGCTAACCAAATCGCAATAAGCGCAAACAATAAAACCGCACTCGCAAGCGCGGTAAATACCAGTAAGAGTCGAGAGCGAAAACTTTTTATTTTCATTTAGTTATTATTTTTCCGACGATTAAATCGCTGCTGCAGTGCCGACACTGGCGGCGGATTTTGTTGTTGCGCTTGTATTGGCAACGTTACTGTCAATTGCGTTTGTCCCTCAACTAACGGCACGACCATCTCGTCAGTCACCGTATCGGTGAGCGATGGATACCAAATATGCACGTTACTTGCGCCAGCGGGCAACATCACCTGCCCGGCATTGTCTGTTTGTCGAGACAATTCATGAGGGCTCACATAAATATAAGCCTGCATGTGGTCGTGAATATTGCAACCAAGCACAACAATGCCTGATTGTTCGAATCGAATTTCAGGCGCTTCTCGGTTGCTATATAACGGCAGTTCGAACGGTTTTACTTCTGAAAATGAATACACTTGATGGCGAATATTATCGCTATTTGGGAACTTAACTTGAGAGTTTTCTCGAACCACTAACACGTAGGGCACAAACAAGCGATCAACCTGATCCATAATCGCTACTGTTGATGTTTGGTTGGCACTTTCAACTCCGTTGATGCTAACCACAGCAAGCGCCAGTGGTTGCTGATTACGATCTAGCACCGTGACCGTCAACGTGTCATTTGCCATGGTCTCCTGCGCAGAAACGGGCGAACAACTGTGCGTGAACCATACTGTGATTAACAAAACGATTTGAAACTTGGTCATTGTGACCCCATGCTTTAGGGATAAGGTTACTATTAAGTACTAAAATTAATCGATTGAGATCAGCTTAACTGATCAGCTTCAACAAATGCACTACATTTGTTAACCCACAGGGGTAAAACATGCAACAAAGTAACAATCAACACACAGATACGCGAATTGAAAGCGATAGCATGGGTCAAGTTAGAGTCCCCAAAGACGCACTATGGCGAGCCCAAACCGAACGTGCGAGACAAAATTTCCAGTTAAGCAATCTGCAGTTCCCCATTGCGTTTATTCATACTCTCGCCCATATAAAAGCCGCGGCTGCTGACGCAAACTTTGCAGCCAAAGTGATTTCAGAACAGCAAGCCAACGCAATTCATAAGGCCGTTGAGGCCATATTATCTGGGCAAGCCGACAATGCCTTTCCGCTTGATATATTTCAGACTGGCTCGGGTACCAGCACCAACATGAATATAAATGAGGTAATAGCCTCACTTGCTGAAAAACTCTGCGATGAACAAATTCACCCGAACGATCATGTCAATGCCAGCCAAAGCAGCAACGACGTTATTCCAACTGCAATATTAGTCAGCAGTGTACTTAGTCTGCGACAACGCTTGCTACCCGCACTGGCACATTTAAAGCAAACCATAGAAAGTAAGGCGAAAACACTCACTGAGACCATTAAGACCGGTCGCACTCATTTGATGGACGCGATGCCTTTAAGCATGGCGCAAGAGTTACGCGCTTGGAGCACGCAACTTGAACATGTTGAAAGCGGTTTAAATCAAGCAGTATCGCTTGCCAGCAACTTGCCTCAAGGTGGCACTGCGATTGGCTCAGGAATCAATGCACCTGAACATTTTGGCGAACGGTTTTGCCGTTTCTTGAGTCAGCGCACCGCAACCGAATTCCGAGCAAGCAGCAACCCATTTGCGGGCATTGCCGGACAGGAAGTCAACCTAATGCTAAGCGGCCAACTCAACGCACTAAGTGCTGTATTGATGAAAATAAGTAATGATTTGCGATGGATGAATAGCGGACCATTGGCGGGGCTCGGTGAAATTAGTTTAAAAGCTTTACAACCTGGTAGTAGCATCATGCCTGGCAAAGTAAATCCTGTTATTCCCGAAGCTGTAGCGATGGTTTGCGCGCAGGTTGCTGGTAACCATCACACCGTTTCGATTGCCGCTCAGCAAGGTAATTTTCAATTGAACGTGATGCTACCAGTGATTGCCTTTAACCAATTGCAAAGCATCGAATTACTTAGCAACGCAGCACATGCACTTGCCGACAGCGCTATTGCTGAATTTACGGTGAATCACAACCGTTTAAATGAAGCCTTGGCAAAAAATCCGATACTCGTAACCGCTTTGAATAGAGAAATTGGCTACAACAAAGCGGCTGAAATTGCCAAACAAGCCTATCAGCAACAGCGCCCTATTCTCGAAGTCGCTATTGAAATGACTGATATCCCAAAAGAAAAACTCGAGCAGTTGCTGAATCCTAAAAACTTAATTTAAGGAGTAACAATGACACAGCATATTGTAATTACTGGCGCCAACCGAGGCATCGGCTTAGCTTTAGCAACACAATTTAAGCAACGCGGCAACAAAGTAACCGCTGTCTGCCGTAAAGCTTCTAGCGAACTCAAAGCACTCGGCGTTTCAATTATTGAGAATATCGATGTGACTAACCCAGAAAGTATTATCGAGCTGAGTCAACAGTTAAAGGGACAACCCATCGATACGTTAGTGAATAATGCAGGCCTGCTTGAACGCGAACAACTTGGCAGTCTCTCAACATCAACCATCGAAGCTCAATTCAAAGTGAATGCCATGGGGCCTCTGTTAGTGACTGATGCACTGCGAAACAACCTTCACAAAGGCAGCAAAGTCATCATGATCACAAGTCGCATGGGATCAATGGCCGACAATGGTTCTGGCGCTTATTATGGTTATCGTATGAGCAAAGCTGCCTTGAATGCAGCAGGCGTGTCACTAGCAAACGATTTGAAAGAAGATGGTATCGCTGTCGCTATGCTACATCCAGGCTTCGTACAAACCGAGATGGTCAACAATGCGGGCGATATAAGTGCTGATACGGCAGCTGAACGATTAATTCAACGTATCGATGAACTATCCATTGAAACCACAGGTCAATTTAGGCATAGCAACGGTGATTCACTGCCGTGGTAACCGTACCCTCCCCTAATCTGACTAGGATAAAGCGATGACAACTTCTCGTTCCAGCAATGCCGTTATATTTACCATCGGTGCAATTATCAGTGCCGGTCTGCTCAGCTATGGACTGAGTAATAGTGTGCAAAACTTCCGGAGTTTCGACCGCGTGGTTGAAGTGAAAGGATTAGCTGAGCGAGAAGTTAAAGCCGATACCGCTATATGGCCATTGAAAGTGGTTCGTGCTGGCAACACTCAAAACACGATATATGAAGAACTTGATAAAGATATCCAAGCCGTTCGCGCTTTTCTCTTAGTTAATGGTTTCGATGAAACAGAGTTGTCAGTGTCTGCACCGAATGTACTCGATAAACTTGCCGAGCGTTGGGCTACTGAAGACGTCGGCTTGCGCTATACCGGCGAACAGACACTGACGGTATATACTGAAAAAGTCGATCGGGTTCGTGAATTGCGTCAGCAATTATCGGAGCTTGGTAAACAGGGAGTTAGCTTAAGCGGAAATAATTATGAAAGCGCCGTCGAATATCATTTCAACGGGTTAAATGCTATTAAACCAAGTATGATTGAAGAATCCGCACGCAATGCACGAGAGGTTGCATTACGCTTCGCTGAACATTCTGAAAGTCAGTTAGGCAAAATTCGCAGTGCCAATCAGGGACAATTCAGTATTTATGATCGAGACTCAAATACGCCGCACCTAAAAATAGTGCGTGTTGTATCCACTGTTTCGTATCAACTGGTCGATTAGTCGCCGAATAAATAAGCAAACTATCCGTTTTTTAAGCAATCGCGCAGAAATCATGGATTTTTTGAGAAAAAGAGGTTGACGCTTTCGCCCCTGATTTGCATAATACGCGCCGCACTCAACGAGTGCAGTTTGATAAAAATTTGATGTTGGCTACGTAGCTCAGCTGGTTAGAGCACAGCACTCATAATGCTGGGGTCGCAAGTTCGAATCTCGCCGTAGCCACCAATCAAATTCCCTTTGGGCGGACGTGGTGGAATTGGTAGACACGCTGGATTTAGGTTCCAGTGCCTCACGGCGTGAGAGTTCAAGTCTCTCCGTCCGCACCAACTCAAACTGTCAGGCGGTATATTCAGTTGGGGTATAGCCAAGCGGTAAGGCAGCGGGTTTTGATCCCGCCATTCCCAGGTTCAAATCCTGGTACCCCAGCCATCGCCACTCTCTTCTTGATGCACCCAGTGTTGGGGTATAGCCAAGCGGTAAGGCAGCGGGTTTTGATCCCGCCATTCTCAGGTTCAAATCCTGATACCCCAGCCACTTTTTCCCCTGTGTATTGCGGGGGTGGCGGAATTGGTAGACGCGCTAGCTTCAGGTGCTAGTGAGCTAACGCTCGTGGGGGTTCAAGTCCCCCCCTCCGCACCACCTCGGTGGTGAACCGCAATGAACAGACTGAAAGCGTTATTGGTTAGTCGTTATTCGTTATTGGTCAAAGCTAATAACATCAAATTGCGATTAACCAATGACGCTTTTTTGTTTCCTGAATTTCCCCTTCGAATACCCAATAACGAATAACGAATAACGAGTAACGAGTAACGCTCTAAAAGCCGATGGCTTTGCGTACTAGCGCTTGTTTAAGCGGTGCGACTTTCCCGACCAACGCCAAACCAAACGCAACCAAACCTCGCGGCAACAAATGTTGTGAACGAAAGCCTACGTGAATCGCATCCATCGCTCGCATCATCTGTTGATTCTCTTGCATACGCACCCGCTCATAATTAACTAATGCCTGCGGAAGCGGCTGTTTAACGAGTTGCCGTGTCAGTTCCTGAACATCAGCAAAGCCTAAGTTCACACCCTGCCCCGCTAGCGGATGAATGCTATGCGCCGCATCACCGATCAAGGCAACCGAATCATGACTGATATAGCGCAAGGCACGCTGTCGACGTAATGGAAAACTCGCGAATTTCGTGACGGTATGTTGACCAATATGTGGCTCAAAAACTTCGTTCAAACTTTGCTTTACCGCATCGCTATTCCCGCTAAACTCTTGCCACTGCGACTCTGAACGGTAGTCGATTAAACACGCTTGATGAGTACTCAACGGTAATAGTGCAAACGGTCCCTCACTACGGAATATTTCCCATGTGGTTGCCGGTATGGGCTGCTCAACCTCTGCAATCGCCAACAGACAGCGCATGTCGTAATCCCAACCACGTTGACCGATGTGGGCGGCAAATGCCACTTGCGATTGTGCGCCGTCGGCTCCCAACAACAAATCATATGAGAGTTTTTCGCCGTTGCTTAATGTCACACTGCGATCAGCTAGGTCAAAAGTTTCGACGCGTGTTTCGCTGTATACCCTAATATTGTGCTCCGAGAATTGCTCCCACAACGCCTCTTGCAACGCATTATTTTCAACCATGGCGCCAAGTGCTATCGCATCAGCGTCTAGATTTGAGAACTGCAAGCGTTGTCCATCCACTGTTTGCACCGCCAAATCGGTATACATCAATTTCCGCTCAGCACGAATATTTAACCACGTACCCAATTCATGAAGCCACTCGACATTACGCAGGTGAATGGATGAGATACGCAGATCCCAGTCACCACCACTCGATACGGCCTTGCCCGCTTCTATGACAGTTACTTCATACCCCTGTTTCGCTAAGGAAACAGCAGCACCAGCGCCCACCATACCACCGCCGACAATGACCACTTTCATAAAAAAATCCCTATTTAACCGGTTAACTTACTGCGCATAATAAAAAATACCGCACCACAAATACACAGCCCAGCCCATAAATAATCCCACGTTAACTTTTCTTTCATGTAGAACAAAGCAAATGGCACAAATACTGAAAGCGTGATCACTTCTTGTAGGATTTTTAATTGACCAAGATTCATGACTTCATAACCAATCCGATTAGCTGGCACTTGCAGTAAATATTCAACCAAGGCAATACCCCAACTCGCAAAAGCAGCCATAATCCACGGTTTATCAGCCATGTTTTTTAAATGTGCATACCACGCAAAAGTCATAAAAACATTGCTCAACGTAAGTAAAGTGATCGTGATAAGATAACGGTTCATTATTCTTCTCTCTGGGTGCGGTTCAGACACCGCGTAAGGACTCTATGGACACCCCACAACGAACGGTGGTCATTGCTTCTGCGTTAGTGCTTGGCGCCGAACTTTGTTTTGCAGGTGTCAGTGCATTGGTGAAATATTTGAGCACTGATTTACCCTCTGAACAATTAGTGTTTTTCAGAAATTTAATGGCGTTTGTCGTATTGTTACCATGGTTATGGCGCAAAGGTCCAAGCGCATTTAAAACCAAAGCCTGGCGTTTTCATTTAACTCGCGGTTTAGCTGGTCTTGCGGCAATGTATTTATTCTTTTACGCCATTGCAAATTTACCGCTCGCGCAAGCAACTCTAGTTTTATTATTGTCGCCATTTATTATCCCAATTATCGGCCGAGTTTGGTTAAACGAGCGCGTGATCACGCAAACTTGGATTGCTATAGGTATTGGTTTTATCGGCGTATTTATTTTTTTGAATCCCGCTCAAGCTCAGTTATCTCCCATTATTGGCGTCGCGTTCATCGCAGCGTGTTTAGCCGCATTTACCAAAACATTGATCCGGCAGATGTCAGCAACGGAGTCATCGAGTAAAATTGTCTTTTATTTCTCAACGCTAGCGACTGTGATTTCAGCAATTCCACTCATTTGGCGGGGCGAATCTATTGCCAGTGAACATTGGTTAAGTATTACCGCCATGGGTGGTCTGGCAGTCGCCGGTCAGCTTGGCATGACGAAGGCTTTTGCCTTAGCACCGGCCGCGCGCGTTGGTGTATTCACCTACAGCTCCGTGATATTTGCGGCGCTCATGGGTTACTGGTTCTGGGATGAACCCATTACCATGAGTATGATTTTAGGCGCCTCGATTATTACGGTTGCTGGATATTTAGCAATTCGTACACGTCGTAAGGCAGAAACTGGTCACAAAGTTGGCAGTTAGGCTTGGTTCAAGCTAAAATAGCTACCCTTTTAAGATGTGGTGTCCGTTTGTGGTCGTATCAATTCGATAAGCGACGCAACGAAGTAGATGAGCGCAGAGGTTTATGAGTAAGAAGTTATATATTAAAACGTGGGGTTGTCAGATGAACGAGTATGATTCAGCGAAAATGGCTGATCTACTTAAAGCAACTCACGGTTATGATGTCGCTGCAGAGCCAGAAGAGGCTGACTTGATCCTGCTCAATACCTGCTCAATTCGCGAAAAAGCGCAAGAGAAGGTGTTCCATCAGTTGGGACGCTGGAAAACCCTGAAGGATAAAAATCCTGACCTCGTCATAGGTGTTGGTGGCTGTGTGGCATCGCAAGAAGGTGACCATATTCGTCAACGAGCGCCCTACGTTGATATCGTCTTTGGTCCGCAAACTCTGCATCGCTTACCTGAAATGGTCAAACAAGTGCAAACCAACCACACACCAATGGTTGATATTTCTTTCCCTGAAATTGAAAAATTTGACCGCTTACCAGAACCAAAAGCGGATGGTCCGACGGCGTTCGTGTCAATTATGGAAGGTTGTAGCAAATACTGTACCTTCTGTGTTGTGCCCTACACTCGCGGTGAAGAAGTAAGTCGTCCAGTTGACGACGTATTATTTGAAATCGCACAATTGGCTGAGCAAGGCGTTCGTGAAGTAAACCTACTTGGACAAAACGTGAATGCGTTCCGTGGTGAGCATCATGACGGAACGGTTTGCCGTTTCGCCGAGCTATTGCACCTTGTGGCAGCTATTGATGGCATCGATCGTATTCGTTACACCACATCTCATCCGGTCGAGTTTACTGACGATATCATTGAAGCTTACGCAACCATTCCAGAACTGGTAAGCCATTTACACTTACCCGTACAAAGTGGCTCTGATCGTATTCTGACATTAATGAAGCGCGGTCACACGGCGCTCGAATATAAATCTCAGATCCGTAAGCTGAAAAAAATTCGCCCAGACATCGCCATGAGTTCCGACTTTATTATTGGATTCCCCGGTGAAACTGATGCTGATTTCGAAGCCACAATGGATTTAATCCAAGCCATTGATTATGACATGAGCTTCAGCTTCATCTACAGTGCGCGCCCTGGTACACCTGCAGCTGATTTACCAGATGACGTTAGCGAAGACACCAAGAAACAGCGCCTGCAATTGTTACAACAACGCTTGAATCAACAAGCGCATGCGCACGCCCGTCGAATGCTGGGTACTGAACAGCGTATTTTGGTGACTGGACCATCGAAAAAAGACCCAATGGAGTTGAGTGGCCGCACCGAAAACAACCGCGTTGTGAACTTTATCGGTACGCCAGATATGATTGGTAAATTTGTTGATGTGAAAATCACTGATGTATTTGTAAACTCGCTGCGTGGTGACGTCTTGCGCGTTGAGTCCGATATGGGCTTACGAGTCGATACATCGCCGCAAGCTATACTCGCACGTCAGACAAAAACTCAGCCTGATGAATTGGGTGTCGCCACCTTTGTGCCGCCACAAGCCAATTAAATTAACGAGGTAACCTTGAGTCAAACTGTTAGTACGTTAGACATTGATTTAGAACCAGCCGACAATCGCCGTATTGCTGATCTTTGCGGCGCTTTAGATGAAAATTTAAAGCATATTGAACGTCGCCTAGGCATTGAAATTAGTTATCGCCACAACGAATTTCGTTTGATTGGACCGAATCATACGGTGCAAGCAGGCGCTAAAATTCTGCGCGACCTTTATGTCGAAACAGCGACGGTTAAAGGCGAGGAAGGCAAAGTAACACCCCAGATGGTACATCTAGCAGTACAACAAGCCAAAGTGCTCGAGCAATCGCCTGATAACGATCCCGCGGCAGAGAAAATGACCCACATCAAAACCAAACGTGGGTTAATTAAGCCGCGCAATCATAATCAGGCTGAGTATGTACGCGCTATTTTGACTCATGATGTGAACTTTGGCGTGGGTCCTGCCGGTACCGGTAAAACTTATTTGGCCGTTGCCTGTGCCGTTGATGCCTTGGAACGTCAAGAAATCCGTCGCATTCTATTAACGCGTCCAGCAGTTGAAGCGGGCGAAAAGCTTGGTTTCCTACCAGGCGATCTAGCACAAAAAGTTGACCCCTATTTACGCCCGTTATATGACGCGTTGTTTGAAATGCTTGGCTTTGAAAAAGTCGAAAAACTGATTGAACGAAACGTCATTGAAGTTGCACCGCTTGCCTACATGCGCGGCCGCACTCTGAACGACGCGTTTATTATTCTTGATGAAAGCCAAAATACCACGTGTGAACAAATGAAAATGTTCCTCACCCGTATTGGCTTTAATTCATGTGCCGTTATTACCGGTGATATCACCCAAGTAGACTTACCACGCGGCCAAAAATCAGGGTTACGTCACGTCATCGAGGTATTAAAAGACGTCGATGATGTTAGTTTCACCTTCTTCCAAGCTTCTGATGTTGTGCGCCATCCAGTGGTGCAACGCATTGTGCAGGCCTATGAGGCGTTTGACGAAAACTCATGAACCACGTAACTATCGACGTGCAAATTGCCTGCGATGCAGCCGAATTGCCGTCAGAAGCTTCTTTTGAGGCATGGGTTGAAGCGGTGTTGCATCATCTAAACAGCACCACAGAAACCGAACTGACCTTACGCATTGTTGATCCGGAAGAGGGTCTTGCGCTAAATCAACAGTACCGAAACAAAACCTACGCAACCAACGTGTTATCGTTTCCGTTCGAATCGCCGATTCCGTTGCCTATCAACTTATTGGGCGATTTAGTGATTTGCGCCGAAGTGGTTGCCAAGGAAGCGAGAGAACAAAATAAGCCGTTAATCGCACATTGGGCGCATATGGTTGTACACGGAACCTTGCATTTGCTAGGTTATGACCATATTGAAGACGACGAAGCCGAGCATATGGAACAGCTCGAAAGAGACATTTTAGCAGCACTAGGGTATGCTGACCCTTACGCTGATGACCACGCTGACGACCAGCATTAAATGGAGCAAAAACAGCACATGAGCGATGATAATCCACACTCTACCAACGGTTCTGCGCGTAAAACGTGGGCAACCAAATTGTTGCAACTTTTTACCGGAGAGCCGAACAGCCGCGAAGAGTTAGTTGATTTAATCCAAGACGCCGAAGAACGCGACTTAATTGACAACGACACCAAAGAGATGATCGAAGGTGTACTTGATGTCGCCGAGCTTAAAGTTCGCGATATTATGGTGCCGCGGTCACAAATGGTGACCATTGATATCAATCAAAGCGTCGAATCGTTTCTGCCTATCGTGATTGACTCGCAGCATAGCCGCTACCCGGTTGTGAGTGAGAACAAAGATCACGTCGAAGGCATATTGCTCGCCAAAGACTTGCTCGCTTACGGATTTGGGATGACCGACCATGAGTTTGCCTTATCTGAAGTGATCCGACCGGCGGTGATTGTTCCCGAGAGTAAGCGCGTTGATGTGCTGTTGAAAGAATTCCGTTCTCAACGCTATCACATGGCCATTGTTGTCGATGAATACGGCGGTGTGTCAGGCCTAGTAACCATTGAAGATATCTTAGAAGAAATAGTTGGTGAAATTGAAGACGAAACTGACTACAACGAAGATAATAAAGCTGATATTCGACGTATTAATAAATCCAGATATTCCGTCAAGGCCCTGACGACCATTGAAGACTTCAATGACTACTTCAATACAACTTTTGGCGATGAAGAATATGACACCATTGGTGGCATGGTTGCGCACGGATTTGGCCATTTGCCGCAAGTTGGTGAAGAACTCACGCTAGGTGGTATTTTATTTAAAGTCACCGGTGCTGATAAGCGTCGAATTCAACAACTTCAGGTAACCATGACGGATGCCACTAACGTTGTAGATGCCGACTAGATGAATACTCGCCGAATTGTTGCGTTGCTGCTCGGTGGCAGCCTTATATTCAGTTACGCACCTTTCTCACAAGCTTGGTTGGTACTACCTGTTCTATTCGGGTTACTACTGACAACTCGTCATGCGACACCTTACATGGCATGGCGCATCGGCTTTTACTTTGGCTTGGGCTGGTTTAGTACCGGACTAAGTTGGATTTATGTGAGTATTGATCAATTTGGCGGTCTGCCGGTTATTGCCTCCATTGCGGTGCTGGCCGTATTGTTTCTATATTTAAGTCTTTTCCCTGCCCTCGCACTCTTTCTTTGGAAATATTTTGAGCGCTGGCTTGGCGTATTTGCGATAGGAATTCTACCGCTCACATGGCTCGTTAGTGAATCGATTCGCGGCTGGTTTCTCACCGGCTTCCCGTGGCTCGAACTCGGGTACACACAAACCGACGCCTGGCTTGGTAATTATGCGCCATGGTTGGGTGGCGTCGGAATTACGGTTATCCTGTGGTCGATTGCAATTTCACTGTTTTGCTGGTTTGAACAGCAACGCAAAGAGTTTGGACTCGTCGCCTTTGGCTTACTTATTATTCCATTTGCCCTGCCGTGGGTTAGCCCCATAAAAACAACCGGAGAAGAAGCTCGGGTTTTGTTAGTGCAAGGCAACATAGAACAGTCTGTTAAGTGGAATCCTGACCAGCATTGGCAGTCACTCATGACTTACTTGGATTTGAGTCGTCCGCATTATCCAACCCATGACATCATCGTTTGGCCAGAATCGGCCGTTACGATGCCAGAGCCGTACACCGACGATGTTCTAAAGAATATTCACAAAGCGTTGGTAGACACGGATACTACGTTGATTACCGGTATTATTGATTACCAGAACAGTCAGTATTTTAATACCATGATTGTATTGGGGCTTGATGCGCCTTATCAACCAGTTGAACCATACGCGCACGGTCACACCAATCGTTATCAAAAACATCAGTTACTGCCAATCGGTGAGTTTGTTCCATTTGAAGATTTATTACGACCGTTGGCACCGCTGTTTGATTTACCGATGAGTTCATTTACTCGCGGCGATTATGAACAGGCGAATTTACGCGCCAAAGGATTCCACCTCGCGGGTGCTATTTGTTATGAAATTGCTTTCCCTGCGCAAGTGCGTGCCAACGTTTCCGCCAGTACCGACTATATTTTAACGGTGAGCAATGACACGTGGTTTGGTGCCTCGCATGGTCCGGCACAGCACATGCAAATTGCCCGCATGCGCGCACTTGAGTTGGGCCGCCCTTTGTTGCGGGCAACCAATAACGGTATTACAGCAGTAGTCGACGCCTTTGGAAACGAATTAGCTCGTGCACCTCAGTTTACCTCAACCGCATTAAGTGCCGAAGTGCCGATGGTTCGTGGGCAAACGCTGTATCAACTGTTTGGTTCTATAGGAGCATGGTTAATCGCTGTTTTAACGGCATTAGTCAGTACGTTGATAGCACTTCGTCGTAGTCAAGCACGCTCAAAATAAGTAAACTAAGCTCATTCAATCTCGTGTATTAAACTTTTATCAATCTCAGCATGGAGAATCGCCATGGAAAACTTTATTGCCGCTTTATTATTTGCTGTTTTAGTTGGTGCAGGCTCACTCGGTTTAACCAGTTTGGGTATGTTCGCTTTTCACCGTAACGAGAATCGTGACGAGCAACAGCGTGAGCGTCTCGAGTACGCATTCTTTGGCGTTGTCGGTATCGTTGTCATGCTCATGATGTGGTACGCACTTTAATCAAATAATAAGCAGTTGAATGGATAGCCAGATGTCAAAAAAAATAGCGGAACAATATGATCCAGCGCTTGTTGAACCAGCCGTTCAACAACGTTGGGAACGTGACCAAGTATTTAATGTTACTGAAGACCCAAACAAAGAGAAGTTTTATTGTTTATCAATGTTCCCTTACCCAAGCGGTAAGTTACATATGGGTCACGTACGTAACTATACGCTTGGCGACGTGGTGGCCCGCTATCAACGTATGCAAGGTAAAAACGTATTACAGCCGATGGGTTGGGATGCGTTTGGCTTACCCGCAGAAAATGCAGCTATCCAAAATCAAACCGCACCGGCGAAATGGACTTATCAAAATATTGACTACATGCGTAATCAATTAAAGTCCTTGGGCTTTGGTTATGATTGGTCGCGTGAAATTGCCACCTGCACACCAGAGTATTACCGCTGGGAACAATGGTTTTTCACCAAGCTATTCGAAAAAGGTTTGGTATATAAGAAAAATGCAACAGTGAACTGGGACCCAGTCGATCAAACGGTACTAGCGAACGAGCAAGTTATCGATGGTCGCGGCTGGCGTTCAGGGGCGATTGTCGAGCAGAAAGAAATTCCACAGTGGTTTATTAAGATTACTGACTATGCGGAAGAATTGCTGGCTGATCTTGACCAACTCGAAGGTTGGCCTGAGCAAGTGAAAACCATGCAACGCAACTGGATTGGCCGTTCAGAGGGTGTTGAAATTGACTTTTCAATTGCCAATAGTGAGCGTCAATTAACCGTCTACACCACACGTCCAGATACGCTTTTTGGGGTGACCTATATGGCGGTAGCGGCGCAGCATCCACTAGCCCAAGAGGCAGCAGCCAACAACCCCGAACTTGCCGCGTTTATCGAATCCATTAAGAACACGAAGATGGCTGAAGCTGAGCTGGCAACCATCGATAAGAAAGGCATGGATACCGGCGTACGCGCTATTCATCCAATGACAGGCGAAGCGATTCCGGTCTGGGTCGCCAACTTTGTGTTAATGGACTATGGCTCTGGTGCAGTCATGGCAGTACCAGCGCACGACCAACGCGATTGGGAGTTCGCTACGGCTTACCATTTGCCAATTCAGGTCGTTATCGATCCGACATCTGGTGATGAAGACATAAACTCGGGTGCGATTACGACGAAGGGCACAACGATTAATTCAGGCGACTACAACGGTTTATCCAGCGACGATGCCTTTAATGCCATTGCGGAACACCTAGAGCAACGTGGTATTGGTCGTCGCCAAGTAAATTATCGCCTGCGCGATTGGGGCGTTTCGCGCCAGCGCTATTGGGGTGCCCCAATCCCAATGTTAAACTTGCCAAACGGAGAGTCTGTACCGGTTCCTGAAGATCAACTTCCTGTGCGTTTACCAGAAGATGTTGTCATGGATGGCACTACGTCGCCCATTAAGGCTGATGAGAATTGGCGTAAAACAACCTATCACGGCGAGCCTGCGGAACATGAAACCGATACCTTTGATACCTTCATGGAATCTTCGTGGTACTACGCGCGTTACTGTAGCGCCAATTTCCACGATGGCATGCTGAATCCAGAACAAGCAAACTATTGGCTACCCGTTGATCAATACATCGGTGGTATCGAACATGCGATTCTTCATCTATTGTACGCTCGCTTCTTCCACAAACTGTTGCGTGATACTGGGTTAGTGAGCTCAGATGAGCCGTTCAAGCGTCTATTAACCCAAGGCATGGTGTTGGCCGACAGCTACTTCCGTGAAGATGCATCCGGCAAAATCACTTGGTACTCACCGCTGGATGTTGAAATTAGCCGTGACGAAAAAGGTCGTATTACAAAAGCGATTTTGAAAACCGATGGTCAGCCAGTGCAGCATGGCGGCATGACTAAAATGTCAAAATCAAAAAACAACGGTATTGACCCTCAGGTGATGATCGACAAATACGGGGCAGACACTGTACGTTTGTTCATGATGTTCGCGGCACCACCAGAAGCAACGTTGGAATGGGCGGATTCTGGAGTCGAAGGTGCACAACGATTCTTGCGTCGTGTTTGGCGCCTCGTCGCAGATTTCGTAGAGGTTGCTGAACAACCGCGTAGCCAAGCATGGAGCGAGTTAAACGAGACTCAACGCGAGTTACGCCGTGAAGTCCATCGCACGATAGCTAAAGTAACTGATGACATGGGTCGTCGCCAGCACTTTAATACCGCCATTGCAGCCGTAATGGAGTTATTGAATCGCCTGCAGAAAGCGCCACTTGAGAGTGATTTAGATCGCGGCATTATGGCTGAAGCGCTTGACGCAGTGGTACTCATGCTAGCACCGGTGACGCCGCATCTGAGCGAAGCACTATGGCAAGCCCTTGGCCACAAAGACGATGTGAACTTTGCCGTTTGGCCAGAGTTTGACCAAGAAGCATTAGTTGAAACGTCGATACTGGTTGTCGTTCAGGTGAACGGTAAGGTTCGCAGTAAAATTACAGTGCCTGCTGATGCCACTCAAGAACAAGTTACTGAGGTTGCATTAGCCGACGAAAACGTTCAGAAATTCATCGATGGGAAAACGATTAGAAAACAAATTTACGTTCCCGGCAAACTGTTCAACATTGTGGCGAACTAACTGATGCGTCATTTGATACTGAAATTAGCCATCTTACTTATTGCCACAGCCTTAACTGGCTGTGGCTTTCAGTTACGTGATAATTATCAGTTGCCACCTGCAATGCAAACGATAAGCATCGAAGCGCCCGCTTTTAGTGAGTTTAAACAAGTTTTAGAGCGTCGCTTAAACCTCGCTGGCGCGCAAGTTGGAGCCTCGCAGCAAAACGGTCTAGTCATTGAAATTCTTGATGATACTCTCGACCGTCGCACGCTATCGTTGTCACAATCAGGCCAAGTTGCTGAGTATGAGATGATTTACACTGTGTACTATCAGCTCATTGAACAAGGTGAAGCGTCTGGCCGACAGCAAGTTGATGTCTATCGCGATTATCAAGACGACCCTAACTTTGCCTTAGCGAAAACTCGCGAGCGTGAAATTCTCGTTCAAGAAATGCGTGAAGAAGCTGCTCGGTTGCTATTACGTCAAACAATTGCACACCTAACGGAGTAGCCTCGATGCAACTCACACCAGCACAACTGCATGACCAATTTTCTCAGCGAGGTTTGCCGGCAGTAATCAGTGTGTTTGGTGATGCGCCATTGTTAATCGATGATGCGCTACAACAGCTACGAAAAATTGCGCGCGAGCACGGCATCGATGAACGGCAACGACATGTTCAAGATAACCAGTTTGATTGGCGACTGCTAGCCGATCAAAGCGCTAGCATGAGTTTGTTCTCAAGCCAAAAGCTCCTTGAACTGGAGTTACCTGAGGGCAAACCCGGTCGCGAAGGCGCAGATGCACTGCGACAATATGCTCAAGCGCCTCTTGATGAGCAGATACTGATTGTTATCGGGCCCAAATTAAAGCAAGAGCAACTTAAGTCTAAGTGGTATAAAGATTTAACGGCAGCTGGTCCAGTAGTTAATGCTAATAGCCCTGATCGCGCCAGCCTACCAAGGTTTGTTCAACAGCGTGCGCAACGCTACAATTTGCAATTGCAACCAGAAGCCAACCAATTACTCGCCAATTGGTTTGAAGGCAACTTATTAGCGCTCGATCAAGAATTGCAAAAGCTGGCACTGACCGATTTACCACAGCCAATTTCAGCTGAATCGATTCAACAAGCTGCGCAAGATCAAAGTCGTTTTAACGTGTTTGCGCTGCAAGAGGCAATATTGCATGCCGATCTCAGCAATGCCCTTCACCGCCTTGCTCGATTGCTTGAAGACGACGTTGAAGAAGCCATACTCAACTGGATGTTACAACGCGAATGGCAACTCGTTTGCACGCTTAAGCACGCTGATAATTTTGCCGATACCTGTCGTAGAAATGGCGTTTGGCGTAATCAAGAAGCTCCCTATCGAAATTTTTGTCACCGCATGTCACCACAGGCAATCAGTAAGGCCGCAGAGCTATTGGCGCGCCTTGAGTACGCATTCAAGCGCGATTCTGGGGAAGATTATGGAACCTTGGCAACGCACCTAGTCACTCTATACTGTCACCCCGATGCAGTGAGTAGGCTTCCACAATGATGCGAGCTATTTTGGGGGGCACGTTTGATCCGATTCACTGGGGACATTTGCGTTCGGCCACCAACGTCTGTGAACAAATACATAGTGACCACTTAATTTTGTTACCTAGTGCCCAGCCACCGCATCGAAGTTATCCTGGAGCGACCGCTGAACAACGATTCGCTATGGCAACGCTAGCAGCTACCGAAATTCCCAGTTGTTCCGCCGATAATTGGGAACTACTGCAATCACGAAAATCGTACACCCAATTAACCTTAGAACAATTTCATCAGCGCTGGCCAACAGATACCTTGGTATTTATTCTTGGTGAAGATGCTTTTGCCGGTTTACAAAGTTGGCACAACTGGGAGCATTTGCTCGATCACGCCCACTTCGTGGTGATGCGGCGCCCTCATTCGCATAACGTCTTTAGCGAATCTCTGCAGCGGTGGTTAAACAAGGTACAAGTAAAGCAACCAGAATCACTTCATCAACGCGCCAGCGGTTGTGTCTATCTCGCTGAAACGCCAGCGTTTGATATATCAGCAACGGCAATTCGTAACGCGATTCAAATTGACCAGCCATGGCAACATCTCGTGCCAAGTTCGGTTGCAAACTATATTCAAACACACCAACTCTATCGTTAGCTGATTTTTACTATCGCTTCGTGGTAAACTACGCCAGTTTTATGTCATTATTTTATTAGCCGATTTATTGGAGTGTGGAACTCTTGCAAGCAGAACAATTACGCGATTTCGTTGTAGAAAAAGTTGAAGACCTTAAAGGCCGTGACGTTAAAGTACTTGATGTTCACGATCAGACAGACGTTGCTGAATATATGATCATCTGTTCAGGTAACTCAAAAACTCATGTACGTAGTATCGCCAACTATGTTGCAACTGAAGCGAAACACCACGGCGTCGCCCCACTTGGTGTTGAAGGCCACGAGCACTCAGAGTGGGTTCTTGTTGACCTCGGTGACGTGGTTGTCCATATCATGCAAGAATCTATTCGCGACTTCTATGAGCTTGAGAAGCTTTGGGGGCGTAAGTAATGCGTATTCGGCTGATTGCTGTTGGGCAAAAAATGCCTGATTGGGTCAGCACCGGTTATCAAACCTACGCCAAACGTTTTCCCGCTGATTGCCAGCTTGAGCTGATTGAAATTGCTACAGGTAAACGCGGGAAAAACGCTGATATTCCACGCATTCTTAGACAAGAAGGCGAAGCCATGCTAGCGGCGGTTGGAAAAGGCGATCGCATTGTCACGTTGGAAGTGACGGGAAAAAGCTGGACCACCCCGCAATTAGCGCAGCGGTTGGAATATTGGCTCATGGATGGACGTGACGTCAGTCTGCTTGTCGGCGGGCCAGAGGGTTTGGCTCCTGAATGTATCGCAGCAGCTGACGAGCGTTGGTCTTTATCAGCGCTGACTCTACCACACCCTCTCGTACGTGTGCTGATTGCCGAAAGCTTGTACCGTGCATGGAGTGTGACAGCTAACCACCCTTATCATCGCGAGTAATATGAAGCAAAAACGCGTCACCATTCGAGATCATCATGCTGAATCAGCGCTGTTTGGGCGTCGTGTTTTTGTTAGTTTAATTATCGTCGTTATCGCTTTTGGCGTGTTATTTACCAACATGTATCACCTACAGGTAGTTGACCACCAAAGTTTTCAGACGCGCTCAAACGACAATCGAATAAAAGTTGTTCCGTTAGCCCCGAATCGAGGTTTAATTTACGACCGTCGCGGTCGCATACTCGCAGAAAACCGTCCGGTTATGAGCCTCGAGGTGACCCCTGAGAAAGTCCAAAACTTGGATCAGACACTGTCTGCACTGCAACAATTGCTTGAAATAGATCAAGAAACGATTGATGAATTTCATGAAAGCAGACGGCGCGAGCGACGCTTTAATCAGATTATTTTATTAGATAGGCTGACCGAACAGCAGGCTGCAAGGTTTGCTGTGCGTCAGCATGAGTTTCCAGGGGTAAGTATTGAGGCTCGTCTAGTTCGACATTACCCTTACGGCGAAGCGATTACGCACGCCCTTGGATACGTTGCAAAAATTAATCGTAATGACTTAACTAAATTACGTGGAGAAGACAAGCAAGCCAACTACGCTGCTACTCGAGTGATTGGTAAACTTGGAATCGAGCGCTACTACGAAGAATTACTCCACGGCACCATTGGATATCAACAAGTAGAAGTTGATATTCACGGACGAAATATTCGAACACTTTCTGTTGAGCCCCCAATACCGGGACAAGATCTCCACCTCGAACTTGATGTGGAATTACAGCAATACGCATTCGACCTTTTGGGTAACGATCGCGGTTCGATCATTTTGATGGATCCTCGCGATGGCGCCATTCGCGCTATGGTGAGTAAGCCTAGCTATGACCCGAACTGGTTTGCCCAAGGTATCTCGTTCGCGCAGTACCAAAGCTTACTTAATTCACATCATTCACCGCTACTGAATCGTTCAACTCAAGGTGGTTACCCTCCGGCATCTACCGTCAAACCCCAGCTTGCTGTATTGGGACTTGAGCAAGGCACAATTACACCCACAACTCAAATTTGGGATCCCGGCTGGTTTCAAATCGACGGCGTTGATCATCGGTATCGCGATTGGTTAGCTTGGGGACATGGTTGGGTTAACGTCACCGACGCGATTGTTGAAAGTTGTGATACGTTCTATTACGACTTAGCTTTAAAACTAGGTATTGATACGATTCATGACGATATGATTCGGTATGGATTTGGTGCACGCACCGGTATTGATATCGCTGAAGAATCAGCCGCAGTGATGCCGTCAAGAGGCTGGAAGCGTGCTCGCTTCAATCAACCTTGGTACGCGGGTGAAACAGTTTCTATTGGCATTGGTCAGAGTTATTGGACAACCACACCAATACAGTTAGCTGTTGGTACATCGGTTTTAGTTAACAAAGGGGAACGACCCGTGCCACGCTTGCTACACGCTATCCAAGAGGGCGAAGTGGTGCTACCTGCAGTTGTTGAAAATCGTGAACCCGTTACCTTAACCAACCCTCGTAATTGGGACGTAGCATTACGCGCGATGAATTTAACTGTCAGTTCAATTAAGGGTACCGCTCATAACTCGTTCCGAGGCGCAGCGTATACAAGCGGCGGTAAAACGGGCACAGCACAGGTTCGAAGCATTGGGCAAGAAGAAGAATATAACGCCGAAGAAATTGATGAACGATATCGCGATAACGCGATGTATGTTGGTTATGCGCCGGCTGAGAATCCTGAGTTAGTTGTTGTTATTGCCGTAGAAAATACCATCGGCGGTGGTGGCAGCGTTGCCGCACCGATGGCTCGTAAGTTACTCGATTTTTACTTTGAACAGGACCAGCGTTATGCGCAGCAATGAGCAAAATAACAATTGGCTGCAACGTTTTCATATTGATGGCCCGCTCTTTTTAGGGCTGCTCGCCTTGGCTATTCTGAGTCTAGTCACCGTTTATTCAGCGAGTGGCCAAGACCTTGCGATGACCGAGCGACAAGTCATCCGCATTGGCCTTGCATTCACAGCAATGCTGGTAATTGCGCAGATTCCGCTTGGTGTTGTTGAACGTTTCTCCCTTCCGCTGTTTGCCATCGGTGTCGTATTACTACTTGGTGTACTCTTGTTCGGCGAGTCCAGCAAAGGGGCACAACGTTGGTTAAATCTCGGGGTTGTAACAATTCAACCCTCCGAAATAATGAAGCTTGCCGTACCCATGGCCATTGCTTGGTTTCTTGCTGAACATGGTATTCCACCGACCAAACGTCGCATGGCTGCTGCCTTTTTGTTATTGATGGTACCAACCCTGATGATAGCCAAACAACCAGACCTAGGTACGTCAATCCTGATTGCAAGTTCTGGTGTTTTCGTCCTGTTTTTATCTGGAATCAGCTGGCGTTTAATCACATTTTTTGCTGCGGCGTTAGGTGCATTTATTCCGGTACTCTGGTTTTTTCTGATGCATGGATATCAACGCCAACGTGTGTTGACGTTCTTAGACCCTGAACGCGACCCTTTAGGTGCTGGCTACCAAATTATCCAATCCAAAATTGCCATTGGCTCGGGTGGTGTTGAAGGCAAAGGGTGGCTTCAAGGAACGCAATCGCAACTCGAATTTCTTCCTGAGCGCCATACCGACTTTATTTTCTCTGTCTTTAGTGAAGAATTTGGTCTGGTTGGTGTTATCGGCCTTTTCTTACTCTATGGATTCGTCATTTTTCGCGGCATGATTATTTCGATGCGCGCACAACGAGTCTATCAAAAATTACTTGCTGGCAGTTTAACCTTGACGTTTTTTGTTTATGTTCTTGTAAATATCGGCATGGTATCAGGCTTATTGCCAGTTGTTGGTGTACCCTTACCGCTGATTAGCTACGGAGGCACCTCCATGGTGACTTTGCTAGCAGGTTTTGGTTTACTGATGGCGATTGCGACGAATAAACGTTTAGTCATGCATGATTAGCGACAAAAGGAATACAATTCATGGGTAATTTCAGCAAAGCACTGGCACTCACCTTTTGCAGTGCGCTTAGTTTTATCAGCCACTCCGCGTTGGCAAATTCCGATTACCAAGAACAACGTCAGCAATTTATCGAACAAATGGTTTCCAAGCATGGTTTTCAGCGCAATGAAGTTGAATCACTGCTCGCACAGGCGTCGCGTAATGAAACTATTCTTGAAGCCATTGCGCGACCATGGGAAGCCAAACCATGGTACCAATACTATCCAATTTTTCTCACCGAAAAACGTTTGCAGGCTGGATTGAAATTCTGGCAGCAACATCAGCAAACACTCACTCGTGCTGAAGAAGAATTTGGCGTACCGGCAGAAATTATTGTAGCGATAATTGGCGTTGAGACGTTTTATGGCGAATATCGCGGTAAATACAGTGTCTTAGATGCACTTTATACTTTAGGTTTTCATTATCCGCCGCGCGCAAAGTTTTTTCGCTCTGAGCTCGAGCAATTTATGCTGTTAACCCGCGAAGAGTCGTTGCCAGCGCGCGACCTAATGGGATCCTACGCGGGAGCCATGGGCTATGGGCAATTTATTTCATCATCATATCGGCATTATGCAGTTGATTTCGATGGCGATAATATCCGTGACCTTTTGGGTAATCCAACGGATGCTATCGGTAGTGTTGCCAATTACTTCGCTGAACATGGCTGGCAGAAAAATGAGCCTGTGGCGATAAAATTAGCCACATCGTCAACTCATGCACAGCTGGTGAATAAAGGGTTAAAGCCAGAATCTTCAGTTGCAGAATTGAAACAGAAGGGTCTAGAATTACCAGAAAATAGTGCCGTGACGGCGCAAGCCAAAGCCAAAGTATTTGAGTTTGAGTTAGCGGAAGGCCATGAGTACTGGCTGGGATTCAATAACTTTTATGTTATTACCCGATATAACCATAGCCCGTTATACGCTATGGCCGTCTACCAACTTAGTCAACAACTAAAACAAGCGCGCTAAGACATGATGATAGGTTTTCGGTTTACTCTTACAGCGGTGATTATTGTTCTACTGAGTGCGTGTTCAAGTTCATCAACGAACTCACGCTACAGTCAGAAATATGATTCAATTCCATCTCGGCTGCCCACCGCGGACGAGCTTGTGGAGCCTGAACCGAGCTTTGAACCACCAAGTCGCCAAGGCAACCGAAGCTACTCGCTATTCGGCAATACGTGGCATATTTTGGATGACATAAGTGATTTCAATCAAGAAGGTATCGCATCGTGGTACGGTGAAAAGTTCCACGGTCATCTCACTTCAAACGGCGAAACTTACGATATGTACGCCATGAGTGCCGCGCACAAGACCCTCCCTCTGCCAACATATGTTCGTGTCACCAACCTCGACAACAACAAAAGTGTTGTTGTTCGTGTTAACGATCGTGGTCCGTTTCATGGCAACCGTATCATCGACTTGTCGTATGTCGCAGCATACAAACTCGATATGCTTAAATCAGGTACAGCTCGGGTCAAAGTCGAGGCACTGCAACCAAGTTCAGGAAACGAAGTGCTCGCCGTTACACCGCCGCTTAAGATGGACGCAATCGAACAATTCTATATTCAAGTTCATGCCGGTAGTGATTCAGAGCGATTACAAGCTGAAGCAGAACGCTTACAGAATTTATACCAAGTACCTGCAACTACTCAGCCAAACAATGGTCTATATCGTGTAGTTTTAGGTCCATTAGCTGAACCACAAACCAATAAGTTGCTTGAACAGTTACGGAATGCTGGGTACCCCGATGCTTTTCGCGTGGCAGTTCCGTGATACCAACGTTGGTCGGAAATAAATAGCAAGCTATGGCAGAATCGCCCCGGCGACTGCTACAGCAGTGAAATTTATGCTATATTCAGCGCCCTTTATTATTCATCCAGAATACAAAAATAGAGAAGAGTTAACATGCGTCGTGTACTTCGTCATTTTGTTCGCACAGTTGCCCTAACCGCAGTAGCGTTTACCGCTGTCGCGCAAGCCGCAATCGTTCCCCCGGCCCCATCAGTCAACGCCAAAGGTTACATACTGATTGATTACACCACCGGGCACGTCATAACTTCAGGAAATCCCGATGAAGCATTATCACCGGCCAGTCTAACCAAAATGATGACCAGTTACATTATCGGGCGCGAGTTGCAATCTGGGCGCATTAGTAATGACGACATGGTTACCATCAGTAATAACGCGTGGGCCAAGAACTTCCCTGAGTCGTCAAAAATGTTTATTGAAGTTGGTAAACAAGTTTCTGTTGCCGATCTTAATCGCGGTATTGTGATTTCGTCAGGCAACGATGCCTGTGTCGCCATGGCCGAACACATTGCGGGTAGCGAAGATGCGTTTGCCGATTTAATGAACACCTATGCCGCTGAATTAGGGATGAGTAACTCGAGCTTTGCGAACAGTCATGGCTTACCCGATCCCGATCAATATAGCTCGCCGCGTGACATGGCGACGCTGGCTCAAGCTTTAATCCGCGATGTTCCAGAAGAATATTCGCTATATGCCGAAAAATCATTTACCTATAACAATATCAAACAATACAACCGCAATTCGTTGTTGTGGGATCGCAGTATGAATGTTGACGGTATCAAAACCGGCCATACCAATGAAGCTGGTTATAGCCTTGTTTCATCAGCAACCGAAGGGGACACCCGTTTAATTGCTGTCGTTATGGGTACTTCAAGTGAACAAGCTCGCAAGGTAGAAAGTAAAAAGCTACTCAACTACGGCTTCCGTTATTATGAGACCGTTACAGCATATCAAGCTGGCGAAAGTTTTGTTGATCACCGCGTTTGGGGTGGCGAACAAGACACTGTTCAACTCGGCGTTACTGAACCCGTTGTGATTACCTTACCGAAGGGCCAACGCAATAATTTGAAAGCAAACTTTGAATTGAACCAAACGCTTGAAGCGCCTTTGGCAAAAGGGACGCAAGTTGGTACCGTTTATCTTCAATTGGAAGGCGAAGACATTGCTAGCTACCCGCTGGTGACACTAAACTCAGTTGAACAGGGTGGCGTATTCAAGCGTTTGATGGATTGGGCGAAACAACAATTTAGTGGCGAAGGCGAAAGCTAAGCGCCTCTATTAAGGCAGCAAATGTGTCTAACCTCGTCTATTTAAACGGTGACTGGGTCGCCGATGAAAACGCAAAAGTCTCGGTTTTTGACCGAGGCTTTTTGTTTGCAGATGGCGTATATGAAGTTGTCCCCGTCTACCAGCGACGCCCTTTTCTCCTCAATCTACATATTCAGCGATTGCAACGCTCCGCCGAAGCCATTGGGATTGAGTCCATCGCTGCTGAGTTTTGGTATCAGCTTGTAAGCGATTTGATACATCGCAATAATCTTGACGACTGTTTGGTGTACATTCAATTAACTTTTGGTGCAGACAGCCAACGCAGTCATCTACCAACCCAACCACTAACACCGACAATCTATGCCAGTGTGTCCCCGCTTCAGGTTCACTGGAACACACCGACACCAGTAAAAGTTGCCGTGTTAGAAGATATTCGTTGGCACCGATGCGACATCAAGAGTATCAGTTTACTCGGGAACATTATGTTGAAGCGCGAAGCGGCTAAAAAAGGTGCCCTCGAGCCATTATTACATCGTAATGGTCGCATTACCGAAGGTGCTTCGTGTAATTATTTTCTGGTAAAACAGGGGGCTTTATACACACCTCCCGCTGACCACTTGATTTTAGCCGGCATCACCCGCACATGGGTAATTCAACTAGCTCGACAATTAGGTATCGAAGTGTTCGAAGTAGTCTGTGATGTCAACCAATTGCAACACGCTGATGAGGTGTTCTTGACGAGCTCGAGCCGCGAAGTACAGCCGGTTGGCCAAATTGATGATATAATTGTCGGCAATGGTCAATGCGGCGTGATTACCGCACAAATAGCTGAGGCGTTTCACGCCAGCAAACGACATCTCATTCAGGAGTAAAGCATGCAAAAAACACGCTTTGATGAGTTGGTAGAATTTCCATGTCACTTTACGTTTAAGGTGATGGGGCTTGCTGTACCGGAGTTACCAGACAGCGTTGTCGCCGTAGCTCAGCAGCATGCGCCAGGCGATTATTCGCCAACGGTTAAACCAAGTAGCAAAGGTAATTACCATTCAGTATCGATCAAAGTACAAGTCACGAGCCAACAGCATATTGAAACGCTGTATCGCGCCTTAGCCGATATTGAAGAAGTTCGTTATGTCCTCTAAGTTAATTATTCGTCACCTCGGTCGACAGCCTTATGAACCTGTATGGGCTGCCATGCAAACGTTCACCGACGAGCGAGATGAACAGACAATTGATGAACTTTGGGTGCTCGAACACGACCCGGTTTTTACTCAAGGACAAGCCGGTAAAGAAGAACACATTTTAGCACCAGGCAACATTCCTATTGTGAAAGTTGATCGCGGTGGTCAGGTTACCTACCATGGGCCAGGCCAATTGGTGGTCTATTTCTTGCTTGATATTCGCCGCCGCAAAATGGGCGTACGTCAACTCGTAAACGCCATTGAAGATGCAATTGTGGCAATGATGGCTGAATATGGGGTTGAGGCTGCAGCGCGTCCAGATGCGCCCGGCGTATATGTCGATGGTTCAAAACTTTGTTCGCTTGGTTTGCGTATACGTAAAGGCTGTTCGTTTCACGGATTAGCCTTAAATGTGGATATGGACCTTGAACCATTCTTGCGTATTAATCCTTGCGGTTATGCGGGGATGCAAATGGTGCAATGTAAAGACTTGAATGGGCCGCAAAGTGTCAGTGAAGCGGCTCAGCATGTAACCCAAATATTTGCTCGCTTATTGGGTTATGAACACACGACTGAAGAAACAGGATTCGCGAAAGATTATGTCAAAGCCAGTTAGAGTTGAACCTGGAGTTAAACTGCGTGACGCCGACAAAATGGCGTTGATTCCAGTCAAGATAGTCCCTACTGAGCGCGACCAAATGTTGCGTAAGCCAGAGTGGTTGAAGGTGAAGTTACCCGCCTCGACTCAGCGTATCGACGAAATCAAACAAGCGATGCGTAAACATGGCTTACATTCGGTTTGCGAAGAGGCGTCTTGCCCTAACCTTGCCGAATGTTTCAACCACGGTACAGCAACCTTCATGATTTTGGGTGCTATTTGTACACGTCGTTGTCCGTTTTGTGACGTCGCGCATGGCCGCCCACTTCCAGTGGATCCAGAAGAAGCTGTTAAACTCGGTGCCACCATTCGTGATATGAAAGTGAAGTATGTGGTTGTGACATCAGTAGACCGTGACGATCTTCGTGATGGCGGTGCGCAGCACTTTGCTGATTGCATTCGAGAAATTCGAGCACAAAGTCCTGGTATTCAAGTTGAAGTACTCGTTCCAGATTTCCGTGGCCGCATGGACGTTGCTCTGGACATACTTACCGATGAAGCGCCTGATGTGTTCAATCATAACCTCGAAACCGTTCCGCGCATGTATAAAGCCGCACGTCCAGGAGCCAACTATCAATGGTCGCTCGATTTGTTGCAGCGTTATAAAGAGGCACGTCCTGACGTTCGTACGAAATCCGGTTTAATGGTTGGTTTAGGTGAAACGAATGACGAAATTCTCGACGTGATGCGCGATTTGCGAGCTCATAACGTGGATATGTTAACCATTGGTCAATACTTACAACCGAGCCGTCATCATCTACCGGTTACTCGGTATGTTACACCAGCTGAATTTGATATGTTCCGTGAAGAGGGCGAGAAAATGGGCTTTACCCACATTGCTTCTGGTCCACTGGTTCGTTCGTCTTATCATGCGGATATGCAAGCCGCCGGTAAGGAAGTCAAATGAGTGTGCTCATTTGGTGCTTACTAATTGCAGGGCTATTGCCAATTGCGGCAAAAGCCCCTGTGGTTTATTTTCAGAATCGTGATAAAGGCTATGATAATCGCCATCCTCGTGCACAACAAAGCCGCCTAACTGGAGCTGGAGCACGAGCCGTTGCCGGTCACTATAATGCTTATGAAGCGTTCCCGCTCTATGCGGCTGCCATTTTGTTAGTTCTCGTCACCAATCAGATCACAGAACTTAACACCACGCTTGCCATTAGTTTTATTGGGTTTCGTATTGCATACCATGTATTTTATCTCGCTAACTGGGACAAATTACGTAGTTTAGTATGGCTCTTCGCCCTGCTCTGCCCCGTATTAATGATTGCGCAAACAGCAATTACCGTGAGTGTGCAATAAGCTCAAGATATAATTCAGGCCACTGATTGATATCGTAGTACTGCATTGGCGTCATGTTCGCAACTGGACGCCATGCGTACCTTCCCTCTACAGCATCGCAAGTGGCGACTGGGTGTAACCCGATTGCACTGCCGCGAGTTCCTAGACGCCAACGGTTTTCATCAACCTCGGTCGCTAAGTGGCGCCAATCATCTACGGCAAAGTGCCAGGGAAGTTGACGCCAAAACTGTTGTAATTGCACTTCAGACATGAATTTTTCGTCAGTAATGACGACGTTGGCGCTATCATGTTCATACCGCCCCAGACAGAAATTTCGAGCAAGTTCAGGCGCCATTGCGTATTCGTCGACCAAACCTAACCAGTGACCAATCTCATGAGCCAAGAGTGATAATGATGCCTCTACAGGAAGTATGATTTGAGTCGAGGTACTACTTGCGAGACCTTGCTGATGAGTGACAAAAACAATCACTCGATTTGCTCTATCTTCGTCCGCATGCCATTCACACGACATGCGTTGACGACTTCCAGTCAACTCGCACTGCAGCTGCTCAGATTGGTAGGTTTGCACCGAAAAACAGTTAACAAATTGAGCCAAGGGATGTCGATGCCACTGTGACAAGTTATTGAGCACCTGTTGTTCATGGGCCATGGGTAGATAGAGTGTCACAGGTGCCATAACACCGCATTGTTGCATCGAAATACGGTGTGCTGGCATGGTAATAGCGTCTACCGCAAGTTCGTGTAGATTCGCTGCGTTGACAGTTTGATTCAGTAGTATCGATAGAATCAAAGCGCTATATAGCTTCACAGTTAATGACCATTAATTAGACTGTGAGTTGGCTTCTAATGCTTGTTTACTGCGTTGCAACTCCAAATTTGCATAGCGATATTCCAAGAACATAAAAACATTTGTACTCATCGCCAGACGAAAGTAAACAGATGCCGCAGAGAAATCACCATCTAATTGTTTTAACTTACCCAAATAGAAATAAGTTTCACACATACGCTCTGCCAGCGTCTCATCAGGCTTTAAATCGCGAACAGCAAACCCATTCAAAAATGTTTGCTCATCAATCGCCCCAAGCATTAAGTCGACAAGGCTCCACCCCCATTCGGTGTTGCCATGTTCAACACGACGTTTTGCTAAATTCAAACGGGCAGCTGTCGGATCGTTTTCTACTTCGGCTAAAAATAGCCAGATTACCCGATAAGGATCATCCGGTTGCGCCTCAAAGAATCGTTTAAAATCGTCAATAGCAAGGTCGATACGTTCATCATAATAGGCATTCACTCCGCGATTAAGCACCGCATACGGATGTTCCGGTTCGAGCTCTAAAACACCATCAAACATTTCGTAGGCGTAGCTAAACTCTTCCATTTGGGTGTAATGAATACCGAGATAATTATAGGCGTCGGCCAAGCGCGGGTTGTATTCTAACGCGTGATTAAAATCAATGCGGGCGAGTGTTACCAAACCCAACGCATCGTACAAAGAACCGCGACGGTAAAGAAGTTCCGCACGACTTTCTTGTGGTAACTCCAAATCACGGGCAACAATTTCGTTCAGCTTCGCTATTTCTAGTTGATAGCGGGCATCGGGCTCTTGTGGCGTCACCACAAATAAATTGGTCAGTGCCGAATCTGATGATTCCCCAGTTTGCGCACACGCACTCAACAGCATCATCAGCGCAATAACAAGCCCGAAACGGATTTTCATGAACGACTACCTTGTTGTGAAACTCTTAACAGCATAATAACGTAGATTGCACCAAAAAACGAAAATTGAATGTTAAGAAACATCAATAAAAAAAGCTGTGTTCGGTCGCCCAAACACAGCTTTTTCAATCACTAAGTACCTAAAAGCTTACTCGTCGTTTGAGGTCTCTTCTGAGGTCTCTTGAGCAGGCGCTTCAGCTGGCTTGTCAGCCGCATCCTTCATGCTCAAACGAACACGTCCTTGACGGTCAATTTCAAGTACTTTAACTGGTACAACATCGCCAACCTTCAAGTATTCATTCACATCGTTCACTCGCTCTTCAGCAATTTGTGAAATGTGAACCAAGCCGTCTTTACCTGGAAGAATCGTCACGAACGCGCCGAAATCAACGATGCGAGCAACCTTACCTTGATAAATACGACCAACTTCTACTTCGGCAGTAAGTTCTTCAATACGAGCAATTGCCGCATCCGCAGATTCTTGGTCAGTTGCTGCGATACGAACGGTACCATCATCATTGATTTCAATGTTGGTATTGGTGCTCTCAGTTAATTCACGAATAACCGCGCCGCCTTTACCAATGACATCACGAATCTTATCAGGATTGATTTTAATTGTAGTGTAACGTGGCGCGTAGTTTGATAACTCAGTACGCGCACCTGAAATTGCATCGTCCATCACATTCAAAATGTGTAAACGAGCAGCTTTTGCCTGTGCTAATGCAATTTCCATGATTTCACGGGTGATACCGTCAATCTTAATATCCATCTGCAACGCTGTAACACCTTCTGTGCTACCCGCTACTTTAAAGTCCATGTCGCCCAAGTGATCTTCATCACCCAAAATGTCTGAAAGAACAACAAACTTGTCGCCTTCTTTCACCAAGCCCATGGCAATACCTGCCACCGATGACTTGATTGGAACACCAGCATCCATCAACGCTAACGAAGCACCACAAACTGACGCCATTGAGCTAGAGCCATTTGATTCGGTAATTTCAGAAACCACACGAATGGTATATGGGAATTCTTCTTGCGAAGGCATAACAGCCTGTACACCGCGCTTCGCCAAACGACCGTGACCAATTTCACGACGCTTCGGTGAACCTACCATGCCAGTTTCGCCAACACAGTATGGAGGGAAGTTGTAATGCAACATGAAGCGGCTATCGGTACGACCCGTTAAGTCGTCAATCATTTGCGCATCACGCTCTGTACCTAAAGTTGCTGTAACTAACGCTTGTGTTTCACCACGGGTAAATACAGCAGAACCGTGAGTACGTGGAAGCACGCCAGTTGCAATGTGCAATGCACGAACCATATCTGGGTCACGACCGTCGATACGCTTCTCGCCAGCGATAATGCGGCTACGCACAACTTTACTTTCAAGTGAATGGAACAAATCACCGATTTCTTTCGGATCCAGCGTCTCGTCTTCCGCAACCAGCTTATCGGTTACTTCAGCTTTCAGTGCTGCAATTTGCTCATAACGCTGTGCTTTCTCAGTGATACGATAAGCGTCACCAATACCCTGTTCCGCAAGCTCTTTAATCTTGTTCAACAACCCATCATTGGTTGCCGGCGCTTGCCAGTCCCACTTCTCTTTACCAGCTTCAGCTGCAAATTCGTTAATTGCATCGATAACAGTTTGCATTTGGTCGTGACCATAAACAACTGCACCTAACATGGCATCTTCAGATAATAACTGCGCTTCAGATTCAACCATTAATACAGCACTTGAAGTACCAGCAACAACCAAATCAAGCTTCGATGTTGTCAGTTCGTCCATGGTTGGGTTGAGTACGTACTCATCGTTAACCACACCGACTCGCGCCGCACCAATTGGACCTGCAAACGGCACACCAGAAATAGCTAGCGCTGCAGACGTACCAATTAACGCAACAATATCAGGGTTAATTTGTGGGTTTACTGAAACAACGGTCGCAATAACCTGTACTTCGTTGTTGAAACCTTCAGGGAATAATGGACGAATTGGGCGGTCGATTAAACGCGACGTTAGAGTTTCGTTTTCTGAAGGACGGCCTTCACGCTTGAAGAAACCACCTGGGATTTTACCAGCAGCGTACGTACGCTCTTGATAGTTTACAGTTAATGGGAAGAAATCTTGACCTTCTTTCGCATCTTTCTTGGCGACAACGGTAACCAATACGGTGGTGTCGTCCATGCTTGCAAGTACTGCTGCTGTTGCTTGACGCGCCATCGCGCCGGTTTCTAATGTTACTGTATGCTGACCATACTGAAATTTCTTTGTAATCGGATTCACGTGTTATTTTCCTTTCTTCTTTCTCTTTAAATTCTAAAGCGCTATTAGCTACTAGATATTAGATACTAGCTAAATGCCGGCTCGCTTCTCTAATATCCAATATCTAATATCCAATATCGCTTTGATTTTTCATTAAACAAAAAAGGGGCCACAACAGGCCCCTTTGCTCGAACAGTGCTTAGCGACGTAAACCGAGTCGCTCAATCAGGCTTGCATAGCGCTGATTGTTTTTACGCTTCAAGTAGTCCAACAATTTACGACGTTGGCTAACCATACGTAACAGACCACGACGTGAGTGGTGATCTTTTGCGTGTTCTTTAAAGTGGCTTTGCAGCTCGTTAATGTTCGCAGTTAACAAAGCAACTTGAACCTCTGGAGAACCAGTGTCGTTTTCGCCTTGACCGTATTCTTTAACGATTTCCGCTTTTTGTGCCGCAGTTAGTGACATATATTACTCCTGATTGTTTAAGAATGTCAGTGCCAATCACTAATTCAGCACCGACGAAATCGCTGTGGATTATACGCATGAATGTGCTCAAACGCAATGCCAACAACGGTTAAACTCGGTTTTACAAGTTCAGTACGCGCTTTGGTGAAAGAACCCCATTTTGCCAGATGCCGATTCCAAGAAATTCACCACTATCAGCATGAAAAACTCGCCAAGGCGCGGCACTCGTAGGCGCATCTAGGGACACTTTGGCCGGATTACCACTTTGAAATCGCATCGCGTTTTCAGCATCAATTGAAACCGCTTGAATTTGCCGTATTACACAATCATTCGGTTGCAATAACGCGTCAAGAGCAGCGTAGTCGCCGGCTTCACGATTTGTTTGCTGAGCAACTTCAGTAATTTCGGCTAAGCTCAACATTGGCCCTTCAACACCCTCTATCCAGCTTCGATGCAGTTCTTGAACATAGGCACCGCATCCCAAAAACTGACCCATGTCATCAATAAGCGTACGAATATAGGTGCCTTTGGAGCAGGTCACTTCCAACGTCAGTTGATGATTAACCCATTCAACAAAGCTGATTTTATGAATGGTGATTTGACGTGTTTTACGCGGCACCTCAATGCCTTGGCGAGCATACCAATACAGCGGTCGCCCCTCATGCTTTAAAGCTGAATACATCGATGGTGACTGCGCTTGTTCACCAACAAAATGCGCTATCGCTTTTTCTATTTGCGCTTGTGTTAGTGACTCTAACGCAGAAGGCTCACAGCGCCATTCCACTTCACCTTCAGCATCACTGGTCGTTGTTCTCGCACCTAATTGTGCGACAACACGATAGGTTTTATCCGCCTCTAACGCAAAATGAGATACTTTTGTCGCCTCACCAAAGCACAATGGTAACAAACCAGTTGCTAAAGGATCTAAAGCACCAGTATGCCCCGCTTTATTGGCATTAAAAAAACGCCGCACTTGCTGGAGTGCGGCGTTTGATGTGATATCACGGGGCTTATCTAACAAAATCACGCCACTAACATTGCGGCCCGATTTACGTCGTCCCATTTATTCGTCTCCGTTTGAATCCGGTTTGGTTTCAATACCGTCATCGGCATCATCGCTGCGATGCGAATCACGACGGATTGCTTCGTCAACCAAACGCGACATGCGTATCCCCTCATTCAGTGAAGGGTCGTGCACAAAACGCAGTTCAGGGGTAATACGCGCTCGCACGCGCTTACCTAACAACGAACGAATAAAGCCTGACGCATCATTCAGCACTTTCAATGCTGTTTTTACATAGGCCTCATCGTCGTTAAAGAAGGTCACGAATACTTTTGCATAAGCAAGATCACGTGACACTTCAATGTCGGATACTGTGACCATTGACACGCGTGGGTCTTTAATTTCACGCTGCAATATCATCGCAATTTCGCGCTGATATTGCTGACCCACTCGGTCAGTACGGCTAAAGTCTTTTGCCATATTGGTTTATAGGCTCCGCTCTACTTGAACTGTTTCAAATACTTCAATTTGGTCGCCGACTTTCACGTCGTTATAGTTCTTCACGCCAATACCACATTCCATGCCGTTACGAACTTCTTGTACGTCATCTTTGAAGCGACGTAACGAGTCAAGCTCGCCTTCGAAAATAACCACGTTATCACGAAGAACACGAATTGGTGCTGAGCGTTTCACGACACCTTCAGTAACCATACAACCAGCAATAGCGCCAATCTTCGGTGACTTAAATACATCGCGAACTTCTGCCAAACCAATGATTTGCTGCTTGAACTCAGGCGAAAGCATGCCACCCATGGCCGCTTTAACTTCGTCAATCAAATCATAGATAACGCTGTAGTAGCGTAAATCAACGGCTTCTTGCTCAATGACGCGTTTCGCTGAAGCATCAGCACGTACGTTAAAGCCAACAACGATAGCGTTGGAAGCACTTGCTAACGATGCGTCAGTTTCTGTGATACCACCAACGCCGCTACCAATAATGTTTACCTTCACTTCGTCCGTTGATAGCTTCATCAATGAATCGGCAATCGCTTCCAAAGAACCCTGTACATCTGATTTCAATACAACGTTCAATTCTTTCACGTCGCCTTCAGCCATATTCGCAAACATATTTTCTAGCTTCGCTTTCTGCTGTTTCGCTAGCTTAATTTCACGATATTTGCCTTGACGATAATTTGCCACTTCACGTGCTTTACGCTCATCTTTTACAGCGGTCGCTTCATCACCAGCTTGCGGTACGCCCGATAAGCCGAGAATCTCAACCGGAATCGATGGACCGGCTTCTTTAATTTCTTTACCGTTTTCATCACGCATGGCTCGAATACGACCATATTCAAGACCACAAAGAACGATATCGCCTTGGCGTAAAGTACCCTCTTGAACCAACACTGAGGCAACCGGACCGCGCCCTTTATCAAGACGCGACTCAATCACAATACCTTTTGCCATACCACTCGCGTTAGCTTTTAGATCAAGCACTTCAGCTTGCAACAAGACGGATTCAAGTAACTGCTCAATACCTTCACCGCTATGTGCAGATACAGGTACGAACATCACGTCACCGCCCCACTCTTCAGGGATTACATCGCGTTGCGCTAGTTCATTCTTGACACGGTCAGGATCGGCTTCTGGCTTATCCATTTTGTTGATTGCAACCACAACTGGAACACCAGCAGCTTTTGCGTGCTGAATTGCTTCCAAAGTTTGTGGCATCACGCCATCATCCGCGGCAACAACCAAGATAACGATATCGGTCGCACTGGCACCACGAGCACGCATTGAAGTAAACGCTGCGTGACCTGGGGTATCCAAGAATGTGATCATGCCGTGGTCAGTTTCAACGTGGTATGCACCGATATGCTGGGTAATACCACCGGCCTCGCCACTTGCCACTTTCGCTTTACGAATGTAGTCAAGTAATGACGTTTTACCATGGTCAACGTGGCCCATCACAGTAACAACTGGCGCACGTGAAACCTGATGTTGGTTGTTATCTTCATCACGGTCGGCAAGAATTTCTTGCTCAAGCGCGTTTTCGCTCACCAACACCACTTTATGACCCATTTCTTCAACAACCAAAGAGGCCGTTTCTTGGTCTAATACTTGGTTAATCGTGACCATTTCGCCCATTTTCATCATGGTTTTGATCACTTCGCCAGCCTTCACCGCCATACGGTTCGCTAACTCACCAACAGTAATAGTTTCACCAAGCTTCACTTCACGCTCAACTGGCGCCGCTGGCTTATTAAAACCATGCTGCAACGACGAGCGCTTAGAACCTTTACGACGCTTTTCACGACGCGGTGCTTCATCACGTTCATCGTCTTTGCCACGACGTTTCGTTTTATTGCGACGCGCGCGACGTTCTTCACCTTCGTCTTGCTCATCTTCAGCGGCTTGCGCCGTCTGTGAGGTGGTAAAGTGAACTTCTTCTTGTTCAGCTTTTTTACGTTTGGCTTCTTCTTCTTGCCAACGCGCTTCGTTTTCTTCTGCTAAGCGACGCGCTTCTTCAGCTTGACGTGCCGCTTCTGCTTCAGCTTTTTTACGCGCTTCTTCTTCTTGCGCTTTACGTAAACGCTCAGCTTCTGCTTTTGCTTCGTCAGCTTTCTTACGCTCTTCAGGTGTCATTGCCGCACGTTTTTCAGCTTCAGCTTTCGCCTTCGCTTTTTCTTTCTCTTTTCGTGCAGCTTCCTGCTTCGCTTTTTCTTCTGCAGCTTTCGCATCAGCTTTTGCTTTCGCTTCCGCTGCAGCTTTTGCTTCTTCTTCTTTGCGTTTCGCTTCAGCCGCTAAACGCTCTTGCTCTGCTTTTTCTTGATCCGCTTTTTGCTGCTCTTCAAGCGCAGAACGCTTCACGTAAGTACGTTTTTTACGCACTTCAACTTGCACTGATTTACTGCGGCCTGGGCCACCACCAATGCTTAACGTGCTTTTTTCTTTTCGCTTCAACGTCATCTTGGCAGGCTCACTTGGACCACTACCACCATGCGATTTATTTAAATGGGCTAACAGGGCCTGTTTTTCATCTTCGTTGACACGGTCGCCTGGCTGCTTTTTCATGCCTGCTTCCGCAAACTGTTGCACCAAACGATCAACTGTCGTACCGACGTCTTTAGCTAGTTTATCCAGCGTTACTTCTTCCATAGTCTCTAGTACCCCCGTTGATCTTATTCTTCGTTACCGAACCAGCAGATATTACGTGCTTGCATAATCAGCTCGCCTGCTCGCTCTTCGGTTAACTCGTCAATTCCGGCTAAATCATCGATGCCTTGCTCAGCAAGGTCTTCCAAGGTAATGACGCCACGACTTGCGAACACATAAGCTAAATGGCGATCTAAACCTTCAAGGTTTAACAACGTTTCATCTGGTTCAGCACTTTCTAATGATTCTTCGTTAGCTAATGCTTGCGTCGTTAATACGGCTTTCGCACGAGTACGCAATTCTTCAACGATATCTTCATCCATACCCTCGATGTCTAATAACTCATCGACTGGTACATAAGCGATTTCTTCAAGTGTCGAGAAGCCTTCGTCTACAAGTACAGAAGCAAAGTCTTCATCGATATCGAGTTTCGATGTGAACAAATCTAAAACTTTTTGCGCTTCAGCTTGGTTCTTCTCGGTGAATTCATCAACTGACATCACGTTTAATTGCCAACCAGTTAACTGGCTAGCCAAACGTACGTTCTGTCCAGCTTTACCGATAGCCTGTGCCAAATTACCTTCTTCTACTGCGATATCCATGGTGTGGGCTTCTTCGTCAACAACAATTGACGCAACTTCAGCAGGTGCCATCGCATTAATAACAAATTGCGCTGGGTTATCATCCCACAATACGATATCAACGCGCTCACCACCGAGCTCACCCGATACCGCTTGAACTCGTGCACCACGCATACCGACACACGCACCAACAGGGTCAATACGGCGGTCGTTACTTTTCACAGCAATTTTTGCACGTGATCCTGGATCGCGCGCTGCGCCACGAATTTCAATCATTTCTTCGCCAATTTCTGGCACTTCAATACGGAACAACTCAATCAAGAAGTCTGGGTGTGTACGGCTGACAAATAATTGCGCACCACGAGCTTCTGGACGCACGTCATACAACAAACCGCGTACACGGTCACCAGCGCGGAATGATTCGCGTGGCAATAACTCTTCACGATAAATAATCGCTTCCGCGTTGTTACCCAAATCAAGAATCACGTGTTCACGCGTCGCGCGCTTTACAATACCGCTAACCAATTCACCGACCTGGTCGCGGTATTCGTCAACAACTTTTGCCCGCTCAGCTTCACGTACTTTTTGTACGATGACTTGCTTTGCGGTTTGCGTGGTAATACGGTCAAATTCAATTGAATCAATTTGTTCTTCAACATAATCGCCGGCGTTAACTGTCTCATCTTCATACTGAGCTGCAGCTAAGCTAATTTCGCGATATGGGTGCTCTAGCGGTTGCTCACTGTCGTCAACCACTAACCAACGACGATACGTATCAAATTCGCCCGTTTGACGATTAATACTCACGCGAACATCGATATCACCTTCGTATTTCTTTTTAGTTGCGTGCGCAAGCGCAGATTCAAGCGCCTCAAAGATTTTCTCTTTTGACACGTCTTTTTCGTTTGAAACCGCTTCTGCAACCAATAAAATTTCTTTTGCCATTGTTTTGCCTCGCCTACGCAATCCTTAGTTGAACTGAGGAACTAAATGAGCTTTCTTAATTGATGATTGCGCTACTTTGAGCGTCTCGCCATCAATATTGAATTCAATATAATCGCCATCTACTGCGGCAATTACGCCTTTAAATTTACGTTTTCCCTGTTGCGCCATCGTCAGCTCAACCGCTGCCGTTTCGCCTAAATAGTCAGCATACTGACTGGCTTTGAAGAACGGACGCTCCATGCCTGGCGAGGAGACCTCAAGGAAGTACTCACTCTTAATTGGATCTTCAACGTCCAAAATTGCACTAACCTGATGACTAACGTCAGCACAATTATCCACACTGACCCCATCTTCGTGATCAATGTATACGCGTAATGTTGAGTGTTTGCCGGCGCGCACGAATTCAACACCCCATAAGGTGAAGTCTAAGGCGGCAACTGCCGGTTCTAACATGTCAAATAAACGGTCTTCCATTCGAGCCAAGTTTGCTAACTCCTAAAAACAAAAAAGGGCGTAAACGCCCAGTGTTATTGACTGCCAACTCAAACTAATACATCAAAATTAGTTTGCCGCAGCAAAGGTCACATAGTAAAAAGCCCCGAACTGCTGCGGGGCTTTTAAAACACTGGACCCTTTTGTAATTGGTTGCGGGGGCAGGATTTGAACCTACGACCTTCGGGTTATGAGCCCGACGAGCTACCAGACTGCTCCACCCCGCGTCCGAAAACGTGTCCATATTATAAGGGTTTCGACTTGAAACCGCAACCGTGGCCGGTTGCTAATTTGGTGCGGATGGCGGGACTTGAACCCGCACGCCCGAAAGCACTACCCCCTCAAGATAGCGTGTCTACCAATTCCACCACATCCGCAAAACTTGAACGCTAAACGCGTTTAATTAATTGCCGCCAGGAACGTCACTGTCGTTCGTTGGAACAGCTGGAACTTCTTCAACCGGCACTTCAATTTCATCAAAGTTACTCTTGGTATCGCCGTTACCTGAAGACAGGTTACCGAGCACCAAACTAAGAATGAAAAAAACAACAGCTAAAATTGCAGTCGTACGGGTTAAAAAGTTACCTGAGCCGCTTGAACCGAACACGGTATTCGATGCTCCAGCACCAAATGACGCGCCCATATCAGCTCCTTTACCCTGTTGGATCATGATGAAACCAATCAGAATTAAGGCAACAATTAAGTATGCAATCAATAAAATTTCGTACATAACTTATTTACTCCGGGCTTGTGCAGCGTTGCAAATCGCAACAAATTGATCTTCGACTAAGCTAGCGCCGCCTATCAAACCACCATCAATATCCGCCTGAGCAAACAACTGCTCGGCATTGTCAGCCTTCACGCTACCACCATACAATATCTGTAGGTTAATGCCTGAAGGCCCGAATTTTTCACTTAACCAGTTACGAATAAAAGCATGCACTTCTTGCGCTTGTTCAGGACTCGCGGTTAAACCGGTTCCAATTGCCCAAACTGGTTCATAAGCAATCACTAAACGCTCACAGTTGCTACGCGTAGCCAATGCTTCGGCTAACTGTGCTGCAACCACGTCAAACGTTTGCTGCTGCTTACGTTGCTCTGCACTCTCACCAACACAAAGCACCACCGTCATTGCAGACTCATCAAGAATCTGATTCACTTTGGCAGCAATTCGTTGCGCGTTATCGCCGTAGAATTGACGACGTTCAGAGTGACCAACCAACACAACACTTGCGCCGGCTTCCGCCAGTAACGCTAAACTGTGTTCACCCGTATGGGCGCCGCTTGCGTTCTCATTGGCATCTTGAGCACCAAGTTGGATGTTGTCGTAAAATGCAGCTTGTTGCCAAGCTGGCAATAATACGGCCGGTGGGCATACCACCACACTAACATCCGCATGTTGCGCTGAACTGTCGCGAAGTGCTTCAGCCATGGCCGTGACCAATTGACGGTCACCGTTCATTTTCCAGTTAGCTATAACTAACGGTTGGCGTTGCATCTAAACCTCTGACTTCGTTGAGAGCGGCGAGATATTACATAACCTCGCCGCAACTTACAAGCAGTGAATGCGGAAATAATGCTTCACTGGTTAATTACTAGCCGCTTCAACTTCGCTGGCTATTTCTTCGGCGAATTTGCGTACAGTTTTTGCGTCTTTGCCTTCCACCATAACGCGAATCAGTGGCTCGGTACCTGACTTACGCAATAACACCCGACCATTGTTACCCAACGCACGTTCTACCTCTTGAACGACTGCTTTCACCGTGTCGGCTTCTAACGGATCAGAGTCAGAGTTAAATCGTACATTCACCAACGCCTGTGGGAATTTAACAAAGTTTTCCAGCAATTCATCTAAGGTGCGCCCTTCACGCTGCATCGCAGTTAGTACTTGCAAACCTGCGATAATGCCGTCACCGGTACTGTGGAACTGACGATTGATTATATGCCCGGAATTTTCACCACCGATACGCCAATCGCGCTTTACCAGTTCTTCCATTACATAACGGTCGCCAACTTTCGCCCGAACAAACGGAATACGGCGGTCAGTGAAGAATTTTTCCAGTGCAAAATTGCTCATCAAGGTGCCGACAATCCCGCCTTGTAACAAGCCATCTTGCTGGGCTGCACGCGCCAAAATGTAAATAATATCATCACCATCAACAATGCGACCACTGGCTGTAACCATCATGATGCGGTCGCCATCACCGTCAAGCGCAAAGCCAAGGTCGGCTTTTTCTTCTAAAACTTTATCGCGCAATGCATCGAGATGGGTCGCGCCGCATTTTTCGTTAATGTTGACGCCATTCGGCTCGGTCCCAATTTCCCAAATATCGGCACCTAACTCTTTCAATACATCGGGCGCAATATGGTAAGTTGCGCCATGCGCACAATCCACAACAATTCGTAGCCCTTTTAGCGATAAATCAGATGGGAATACGCTCTTACAAAACTCGATATATCGACCCGGCGCGTCATCTATTCGACTTGCGCGCCCCATGTTTTCTGAAGGTACGCAGCGAATAGGTTCATCTAAGAGGCGCTCTATTTCAGCCTCAACACTGTCAGGTAATTTACTCCCTGAATCAGAGAAGAACTTGATACCGTTATCGTAATAAGGGTTGTGTGATGCGCTAATCACGATTCCTGCAGCTGCACGGAAATTACGTGTTAAATAAGCGACTGCCGGCGTTGGCATTGGCCCTAGAAACTCGACACTCACGCCCGCCGATAATAATCCGGCTTCTAACGCTGACTCCAACATATAACCCGATAAACGGGTATCTTTACCAACTAATACACGCTGATTACCACTAGCCGACAATACCGTGCCGGCTGCCCAACCAAGTTTCACAGCGAAATCTGGTGTAATCGGAAAATCACCGACGCGACCACGTACACCGTCGGTGCCAAAATACTTACGCTGACTCAAGCGAATTCTCCCGCCAAGGTTGCTGCAACAACCTTCATTGCATCAACCGTTTCCTTGACATCATGCACACGAATAATCTGTGCCCCTTTCATTGCGGCAATCGTTGCCGCGGCAATGCTACCTGCTAAGCGTTCACTCACTTCACGCCCAGTCACATGACCGATCATTGACTTACGTGACATTCCAATGAGTAATGGTAATTGCATATCGTGGAATGCCTGCAGTCTTTGTAGCAGCTGGTAATTATGCCTGACTGATTTACCAAAGCCAAAGCCTGGATCGAGATATATGTTATTTTTTTGTATTCCAGCATTCACACACGCTCTCACGCGGCCATCCAAGAACTGCTTCACATCATTGACAACGTCATCGTAACGCGGTTCGTGCTGCATTGTACGTGGCTCACCCTGCATGTGCATCAGACAAACCTTTACATCAGGCGCTGATGCTAATAATTGCTCTGCACCCTCGTCGCGCAACGCGTTAATGTCATTTATCATTGCAATGTTTAATTTCAGCGCTTCAGCCATCACGGCCGTTTTACAAGTATCCACCGAAATTGGCACATCGAAATTGGCTTGTAATCTTTCAATGATGGGCAATACGCGATCTAGCTCTTCCGCCACGCTTACCCCTTCACTGCCGGGACGTGTCGACTCACCACCAACGTCTAACCAAGCCGCGCCATCTTGAACCATTTGTTCAGCCTGCCTTAACGCATGGTCAACGTGATAAAATTTACCGCCATCTGAAAACGAATCGGGTGTGGCATTTAAAATGCCCATCACCTCTATGTGTGTGCGTGTGTCAGCCATCAGTCATACCTTAACTTTATTCAAAAAAAAGCCCCGCATGACGGGGCTTTATCAACTGATTAACTTGCCGGTGTATCACCAGCTGGTTTACTCGTCGACACTGGTTGGCTATCCTCAGCCTTGCCATCGTCGCCGCCCGACTTATTATTATCGCGTTTTTGCCAATCTCGTGGCTCACGCACATCGCGGCGGTTCATTAAGTCATCAATTTGATCCGCATCAATGGTTTCATACTTCATCAACGCATCTTTCATGGTATGCAAGATATCGATGTTTTCTTCCAAGATTCGTTTTGCTCGATCGTAGTTACGATCAATAAACAATTTCACTTCTTGGTCGATCGCTCGTGCGGTCTCGTCCGACATGTGTTTGTGTTGCGTTACCGAACGACCTAAAAATACCTCGTTCTCATCATCAGCGTAAAGCAACGGTCCCATTTTCTCAGATAGACCCCATTGGGTGACCATTTTCCGTGCAATTTGCGTTGCCCGCTCGATATCATTCGATGCTCCGGTCGTCACTTTTTCATCGCCATAAATTAATGCTTCGGCAATTCGCCCACCAAACAAACTCGAAATCATACTTTCCAAATGTTGTTTGGAGTGACTTACGCGATCTTGTTCTGGCAGGTACATGGTAACGCCAAGCGCGCGTCCACGTGGAATAATCGATACCTTATACACAGGGTCATGCTCTGGCACTAAACGTCCAACAATGGCGTGCCCAGCTTCATGATAGGCGGTCATCGCTTTCTCTTCTTCGGTCATCACCATGGAGCGGCGCTCCGCACCCATCATAATCTTATCTTTCGCTTTCTCGAACTCTTCCATGGCAACAACTTTCTTGTTACCGCGCGCTGCAAATAACGCCGCTTCATTCACTAAGTTCGCCAAATCGGCACCTGAGAAACCCGGTGTACCACGGGCAATAACCGATGCATCAACATCTTTGCCAAGCGGAACTTTACGCATATGAACTTTCAAAATTTGTTCACGGCCACGCACATCTGGCAAACCGACAACAACCTGACGGTCGAAACGGCCTGGACGCAATAACGCTGGGTCAAGAACATCCGGACGGTTCGTTGCAGCAATGACGATAATACCTTCGTTGCCTTCAAAGCCATCCATTTCAACGAGCATTTGGTTCAAGGTTTGCTCACGCTCATCATGACCACCGCCTAAACCGGCACCACGCTGACGACCCACTGCATCTATTTCGTCGATAAAAATGATACATGGTGCGGCTTTCTTCGCCTGCTCGAACATATCGCGAACACGTGACGCACCGACACCAACAAACATTTCGACGAAATCAGAACCTGAAATCGAGAAAAATGGCACTCGTGCTTCACCGGCAATCGCTTTCGCAAGCAACGTTTTACCAGTACCTGGAGGACCGACCATCAAGACACCTTTCGGAATTTTGCCACCGAGGTGTTGGAACTTGGTTGGATCTTTCAGGTAATCAACTAACTCACTTACTTCTTCTTTTGCTTCATCACAGCCTGCAACATCAGCAAAAGTAGTTTTAATTTGATCTTCGCTCATTAAACGCGCTTTGCTCTTGCCGAACGACATCGCGCCACGGCCACCGCCGCCCTGCATTTGACGCATGAAGAATATCCACACACCAATCAACAGCAACATTGGGAACCATGAAATAAAGATTTGTGCCAATACACTTGGTTCTTCTGGCAACTTACCGTTTACTTCAACATTGTTCTCGAGCAAGTCATCCAATAGTTTTGGATCGTACTGCGTTGGGACAACCGTGGTAAATTGTTCACCACTGCGCGATTGTGCCGTGATCATCCGCCCATCAATATCAACCGAACGTACACCACCATTGTGAACTTGGTTAATGAATTGGCTGTACGCGACTTGTTGACCATTAGCGCCGCTTTGACTGAAATTGTTGAATACAGTCATTAAAACAACGGCTATGACCAGCCATAAAATGAGATTTTTTGCCATATCGCTCAAAGCTGACTACCTCTTGTTTGCATTTGTAGCACGCCTTACAGGGTACTACAGTTTGTAACCGGTCGCTACCAGATACACTTCTCGTGAACGGGCTCGCGATGAATCTGGTTTACGCGTTTTCACTGTTTTAAATGCAGCACGGACGTTTTTCAAAAATTCTTCAAAACCTTCACCTTGGAATACTTTGACGACAAAACTGCCATTTGGTTTCAATACCTGATGACACATATCCAACGCTAATTCAACGAGATACATGGAACGTGGCTGATCAACATTATCATTGCCACTCATGTTTGGTGCCATATCTGACAATACTACATCTACGTTTTTGCCGCCGATTCGGCTCAATAGCGCCGTTAAAACTTCCTCATCGCGAAAGTCACCTTCTAGGAAATCGACACCAGCGATTGGGTCCATCGGTAAAATATCGCACGCAATGACTTCACAGTTCCCGTGCAACGAATCCACCACAAACTGCGACCAGCCACCAGGCGCCGCCCCGAGATCGACCACGGTTTGCCCTTGCTTTAAAATTCTATCTTTCTGCTGTATTTCTTCTATTTTAAATACAGCACGTGAGCGATACCCCTTTTTCTGTGCTTTTTGCACATAATGGTCGCTAAAATGTTCTTGGAGCCAACGTTTGCTGCTGGCGGAGCGTTTTTTCGTCATGTTTCTCTTACCAAACTGGCTTCTTCTACCCAGATGGCGGTAGAATAGCGGAAATTCAAGTCATTCGATGGGATATATTACATGGCAACGGCCGTAACCTTAAGCAATAAACAAAAACAGCACTTAAAATCATTGGCTCATTCACTGAAACCAGTGGTGTTATTAGGCGCTAATGGCCTTACAGAGGGCGTGATGGCAGAGATTGAGTTGGCGCTCGAACACCACGAATTAATTAAAGTAAAGGTGCCGGATGAAGATCGCGAATTGCGTGAGCAAATTTATGCGACGATTATCGCGCATACCGGCGCTACAAAAGTACAAGTGGTCGGGAAAATTCTGACCATGTATAAGCCAAGTCCTGCTGCAAAAATTCAGCTACCTCGCGCATAATTTTTTGTTATTACTTTTCTTTTTGCGCTGTAGCGAGAGCTAATGCAACTTGGTGCAGCGCTGTCTCTAATAACATGGCATCACCGCGCCTTTTAAAAAAGGTTTCAGCCATGAACTGACGGTTTTGTTCGGTCATTGGAACCTGATGCTGTTCCATTATCGGTTCAACAAACTCCAGCGCTTTTAGAGTATCAGCTACCGACGGGGTCGAGTACGCCACCCCATCCTTTTCTGTGACCGTTAAACTCACATTGGGGTAAAACAATTCGACATTGGGTGCAAACAACCAATCTAACGACACATTCTGTCGCAACAAACCTTCAATGACTCGATCGTAATTGATTGAACCTCGGCGCTTCCAATTACTGTAGGTGCTTTCTGGTAGCCCTAACCAACGCATAACAGCGCTCGCTGTAGTCTGTTTAGATACCAGCTTTAAACGCTCGATGCAGGTATCAATGTCTGGCAAATCAAAGTTGCTTTTAGCCATAGTCTGTGGTCTATTTTATCCAATCTGTCATTTGAATGGTTTTGTTTCATTTTTAATATCAAATGACAGATTTAACCTTAAATTGAGTTGTTTTTAGAGTTCTTTGTGAACTTGTAATTCACTACACTTGAACAGATAAGCACTATACCTGATGGACAGTAAACAAATCAAAAAGGAATTAATGCGTCGCGGTTTTGATTTTTCAATGATCGCAGAAGCGTTGGGTAAGAGCCCATCACTGGTCTCTAAGGTAGCATCGCGTAAAGCGCGCTCCCAGCCCGTTGCATTAGCGATTGCGAAGGCATTGGGTATGGAGATTGATGAGGTATTTCCAGATATCGATGCGTATCATCACCAGCCGATGACAGCGGAACAGCGCAAACAAAAACAGCGCGAACTGGTCGCGCTGTTAAAAGACTAATTGATATAACTTGGTACCGGTCGCTAAATATATTCAACCTTCACAACTTCATATTCAACTTCGCCGTTAGGTGTATTTACACGAGCAACATCATCAATTTCTTTACCGATAAGCGCACGCGCAATCGGTGAATTGATTGAAATAAGATTCTGTTTTATATCAGCTTCGTCGTCACCGACAATCCGATAGGTCATCTCTTTATCGGTAACTGTGTTATACACCGTAACCGTTGCACCAAAAATCACTTTGCCTTGATTCGGCACTTTGGTCACATCAATAATTTGCGCATTGGAAAGCTTCGCTTCAATTTCCTGAATTCGACCTTCACAAAAGCCTTGTTGCTCACGCGCTGCATGATATTCGGCATTTTCTTTAAGATCGCCATGCTCACGCGCATCGGCGATCGCTTGAATAATACGCGGTCGATCTTCAGTTTTTAAGCGCTTCAATTCCTCCCGCAGCATCTCCGCGCCGCGGGTGGTCATTGGAATCTGATTCATCGTTCTAAAACCCTTTTGTGCAATGATTGAAGTGAATTCACACGCGCACGATCATCGGCGGTGTTAGCTTTCACTGTGGCAAACGCTGCATTTAATGTTGTGGTATACGTTACTTTATTCAAGAGCGCTTCGCGGCGAATATAAACCGAGTCTTCTATTGCCTGACGCCCTTCAACCGTATTAATAATGTAACTGTACTCGCCGTTCTTAATTGCATCAACAATATTCGGACGCCCCTCTTGTAGCTTGTTCACGACGGAACAGGCGATGCCATCGTCGTTCAGCAATTTTGCTGTACCGCGAGTTGCTTCGAGGTTAAAGCCTAAACCGATGAGTCCGCGCGCTAAATCAAACAAACGCGCTTTATCGCCGTCACGTACCGACAATAATGCCTTACCAGCTTTCGCTAAAGCTTCACCAGCTCCAAGATTCGCTTTAGCGTAGGCTTCTTCAAAGCTCTCGCCAACGCCCATAACTTCACCAGTCGAGCGCATTTCGGGTCCGCGAATTGGGTCGACACCTTGGAACTTCGCAAATGGAATCACCACTTCTTTCACTGAGTAATACGGTGGAATCACTTCTTCGGTGTAGCCTTGCTCAGCCAACGACTGACCGACCATAACGCGAGCCGCAATTTTAGCTAGCGGTAACCCAGTTGCTTTCGACACAAACGGTACTGTACGAGCAGCACGCGGATTCACCTCAATGAGGTAAATCTCGTCATCTTTAATGGCAAATTGAGCGTTCATCAGGCCGTTTACGCCGAGTTCAAATGCTAACTTACTCATCTGCTCGCGTAACTCATCTTGAATCTTGTCACTTAATGAGTACGGCGGTAACGAACAGGCCGAGTCACCAGAGTGAACACCCGCTTGTTCAATGTGCTGCATTATACCGCCAATGAGCACATCTTTGCCGTCACAAATCGCATCAACGTCTACTTCAATCGCGTTATCTAAGAAACGATCGAGTAATACTGGTGCTGAATTCGAAACTTTTACAGCATCAGTCAAATAACGTAATAAGTCGCTCTCGTCATAGACAATTTCCATTGCACGACCGCCTAGCACGTATGACGGACGCACAACTAACGGATAGCCAATACGTTCAGCTTCACGTAACGCTTCATCAACTTTAGTAACTGTCGCATTTTCTGGTTGTTTTAAACCTAAACGGCGTACGGCACTTTGGAAGCGTTCACGGTCTTCTGCGCGGTCAATTGCATCCGGCGACGTACCAATGATTGGCACCCCATTCGCTTCAAGTTCACGCGCTAATTTCAATGGCGTTTGGCCGCCGTACTGAACAATCACACCTTTTGGTTTTTCGACGCGCACAATTTCCAACACGTCTTCCAGAGTAATTGGTTCAAAATACAAACGGTCCGACGTATCGTAATCGGTTGAAACGGTTTCAGGGTTACAGTTCACCATAATTGTTTCGTAACCGTCTTCACGCAACGCTAGGGCTGCGTGCACGCAACAGTAGTCAAACTCAATACCTTGGCCGATACGGTTTGGACCACCACCGATAACCATGATTTTGTCTTTATCGCTTGGCGCAGCCTCACACTCTTCGTCATACGTTGAGTACATATACGCCGTGTCTGAGCGAAATTCTGCCGCGCAAGTATCCACGCGCTTATAAACCGGGTGAATCCCCAGTTCATTACGACGCCGACGAACTTCTGTTTCGGCCACGTCGAGTAAGTCCGCGATGCGCTTGTCAGCGAAGCCTTTACGCTTCAATAAACGTAAGGCATGAGCATCTAAGCCCGCCATGCCGAGCTTTTGTACTTCTTCTTCAAGCAGCACAATCTCTTCAATCTGAATGAGATACCATTCATCAATGCGCGTCAGCTCAAATACTTCATGAACCGTCATGCCTAAGCGAAATGCATCGGCAATATAGAAAATACGTTCGGCACCTGGTTCTTTCAGCTCACGAATCACTTTTCCGCGGGCTTCAGGGTCGTTAATGTCGACCATCGGGTCGAACCCTGATACGCCGATCTCCAAACCACGCAGCGCTTTTTGCAATGATTCTTGCTGGTTACGACCAATGGCCATCACTTCACCCACCGATTTCATTTGGGTGGTTAGGCGGTCATTACAGCCTGCAAATTTCTCGAAATTGAAGCGAGGGATTTTGGTAACAACATAATCTAGCGCAGGTTCAAACGAAGCTGGCGTCACACCACCCGTGATTTCATTTTCAAGTTCATCAAGGGTATAACCAACAGCCAATTTCGCTGCAACTTTCGCAATTGGAAAGCCAGTAGCTTTCGACGCCAACGCTGAAGAGCGTGACACACGCGGGTTCATCTCAATCACGACCATACGACCAGTATCAGGACAAACACCAAACTGAACGTTTGAACCACCGGTTTCAACACCAATTTCACGCAATACAGCCATCGCTGCGTCACGCATCAACTGGTATTCTTTGTCGGTTAAGGTTTGTGATGGTGCGACGGTGATGGAGTCACCGGTATGAATGCCCATGGCGTCAAAGTTTTCAATGGCACATACGATAATGCAGTTGTCTGCACGGTCACGTACCACTTCCATTTCGTATTCTTTCCAACCAATTAATGATTGGTCAATGAGCAATTCTTTGGTCGGTGATAAATCTAAACCGCGACGGCAAATTTCTTCAAACTCTTCACGGTTATAGGCGATACCGCCGCCGCTGCCACCCATGGTGAAACTTGGACGAATAATCAATGGGAAGCCGAACTCTTCTTGAATCTCAAAGGCTTCTTGTAAATTGTGCGCAACTTTCGCGTTTGGCGTTTCAAGACCGATCGATTTCATCGCCTTGTCGAAGCGGTCGCGATCTTCCGCTTTATCGATGGCATCCGCATTAGCGCCAATCATTTCGACGCCATATTTTTCCAATACGCCGTGCTTATCAAGTTCTAGTGCACAGTTAAGCGCTGTTTGACCACCCATGGTTGGTAACACGGCGTCAGGGCGCTCAACCTCAATAATTTTCGCAACCACTTCCCAGTGAATCGGCTCAATGTAAGTCACATCAGCCATCTCAGGGTCGGTCATGATGGTAGCTGGATTCGAGTTCACCAAAATTACCCGGTAACCTTCCTCACGTAGCGCTTTACAGGCTTGAGCACCAGAGTAGTCGAACTCGCAGGCTTGGCCGATTACAATCGGACCAGCACCAAGAATTAGAATGCTTTTAATGTCGGTACGTTTTGGCATAGTTACTGGCTCATCAATTCAATAAAGTGGTCAAATAACGGGGCCGCATCATTCGGGCCAGGGCTCGCTTCTGGGTGTCCTTGAAAGCTAAATGCCTTCACATCCGTTCGCTCAATACCCTGTAAGGTACCGTCAAATAGTGATTTATGGGTCGCCTTAAGATTATCAGGCAAGGTTGTTTCATCTACCGCAAAACCATGGTTTTGACTGGTAATCATGACGCGTCCGCTTGCCAAGTCTTGCACAGGATGGTTGGCACCATGGTGACCTAATTTCATTTTTACGGTTTGCGCACCGCTTGCTAAAGCCAGCAACTGGTGACCTAAACAAATACCGAAAATAGGTACTTGCGCTTCAATAATTTCCTGAATCGCTTGTATCGCGTAATCACACGGTTCGGGGTCGCCAGGGCCGTTCGACAAGAACACACCATCGGGCTTCATCGCTAGCACATCTTTTGCTGGTGTCTGTGCAGGGACCATTGTCACTTTACAGCCACGATCAGCGAGCAACCGCAGTATATTGCGCTTGCAGCCATAATCGTAGGCAACCACGTGGAATTTCGGGTCCGTTAGCTCGCTAAAACCTTGACCGAGCTTCCAGCTTTTGCTGGTCCATTCAACTGGTGTGCGAATCGTGACTTCCTTCGCAAGGTCTAAGCCCTTTAAGCCTGGGAAGTTCTGCGCGAGTTCAAGCGCTTTTTCCACGTCAATTTCACCAGCCATGATGCAACCATTTTGCGCACCCTTTTCACGCAAAATGCGTGTCAGTTTGCGGGTATCAATGTCCGCAATACCCACAACGTTACGTTGACGCAGGTAATCTCCCAGTGACTGTTCACGACGGAAGTTACTCGCTTTCAACGACATTTCACGAATAATCAATCCTTTCGCCCACACGCGATTAGATTCTTCATCTTCGTGGTTTGTGCCGTAATTGCCAATGTGGGGATAAGTAAGGGTAACGATCTGTTCTGCGTAGGAGGGGTCGGTGAGAATTTCTTGGTAACCGGTCATGGCGGTGTTAAAAACAACTTCACCAACTGCGGTACCGCCGGCGCCAATGGCCGTGCCGTGAAAAACAGTCCCATCGGCAAGTACCAAAATGGCTTTACTTGCTGAGTGGCTCGCTAGAATACTCAAGGTTAACCTCCGTACATAAAAAAACGGGTGAATCAAAAAATGACTTCCCCGTTGATTACCTTGCACCAGCGTCGGATATTCAAAAATTGTGATTTAAAAATCGCATTTTTGAGTACCAGTGGAGTGCGCGTTTCAGCTTGCCCGAAATGTTACTGGCAAATTGACCGTATTCTACAGAAAATCGGCCGTTTCGTAAACTGAAAATTGGTGATTTGTACAAAGACCTAGCACCAGCCTGTTCGACTAGATTAATTGTTTCAAAAGTGTTTTTAATTGCAGCATATCAGCCATGCTATACAAGCCCGAAGGCTGATCTTTCAACCATTCTGCAGCTTGCACGGCACCACGTGCGAAAATTTGACGATTACTGACACGATGGGTTAATTCAATACGCTCGCCTGGATGCGCAAACAAAACCGTGTGCTCGCCAATAATATCAGCCGCACGCACCACTGAAAAACCGATAGAGCCAGGTTCCCGCACGCCATCGCCGCGCACCCCAGCAGAGAGCTCTGATAAACGTTTACCACGTCCCGCTGCGGCGCTTTCACCAAGTACCACCGCAGTGCCCGATGGCGCATCACGCTTGGCACTGTGGTGAGCTTCAAAAATTTCAATATCGGTATCCGGCAAAGCCGCTGCCGTAAGTTGTACCAATTGTCGCAGCAAGGTAATTCCTACACTCGTGTTTGCCGCATATAAAATTGGCATTGACTGCCCAGCTTGCGCCAATAACGAATGTTGCTGCTCGCTTAACCCTGTTGTACAAACAACAAGCGGAACGCGAAGCCGTTTGGCTAGCGCGATATTATTTTCTAGCGCTTGTGGTAGCGAGAAGTCGATAAAAACATCCACTTGCTCGGGCTTTACCTCTCCGGCATGCTGAAAACGCACGCCAGCTTCAGCTGCGTTGGGATAAATGGGCTCGCCGTAGCGGCTAGATTGGTCGCTGACAACCGCAGCTGTTACCGTTGCGTTGAGGCGTGATGCGTTGGCAATCACGGCTTGCCCCATCCGTCCGCTGGCACCTAGTATCCCTAGCTTCATAATTCCTCGTTAATCGTTATTCGTTAATCGTTATTGGTTATTTGTTGAGCGTTGCTTGATGATGGCTGTGCTTGCTGATTGCTTCTACCGAGAACGACAGATACAGCCATGTCGCCGGTCACGTTTGTTGCGGTTCGCGCCATATCGATAATGCGATCAATCGCAGCAATGAACGCAATACCCTCCAGCGGTAATCCGATAGCGTTCAGCGTCACTGTTAACATAACCATCGCCGTTCCAGGTACGCCTGCCGTACCCACTGACGCTAACGTAGCTGTCAACGTAATCAACATGTAGTCTGCCCAGTCTAGCGGAATACCGTAAATTTGTGCAATAAAGATAGAGGCAATCGCTGGGTATATCCCACCACAACCGTCCATATTAATGGTTGCACCTAGGGGCAGTACAAAGCTAGCGTACTCTTTCTGAACACCCAATTTTTCCGTAATCGCTTGGTGCGCCGCCGGAATTGTGCCGAAACTACTGCAGGTTGTAAAAGCGACCAATTGCGCTGAGAACACCGATTTAAAGAAAAACCAAGGCGACATACCGGCTAAACGAACCATGGTGCCATACACCAATACAATATGCAGAATACATGCCAGATAAATCGCACCAATAAACGCCGCCAACGGCGTCAAGCTTGCTAATCCATAGTGCCCGACAACCCAAGCCATCAAGCCCAACACGCCGAACGGCGTCAGTTCAAGCACCATCTTGGTAATGCGATACATCACCTGAGCGCCAGCCTTCATGACATCGCCAAACGGCTTCGCTGCGTCGCCCAACTGATTAATTGCTACACCTACAAGAGCCGCGAATACCACAATCTGAATGACATTACCTTCAGCCAATGCCGCAATTGGATTGGTCGGAATAAAATTTAAAAATACGTCAATGGGCCCTGGCACATCTTTAGGCTGGTAATTACTGTCAGCAACCAAATCAGGCGATGGGGTAATGTCTAACAGTTGCGCAACAGATAATCCAATTAAACTGGCTATGACCGCCGTCAGCAGAAACAAACCAATGGTCTGCACACCGATTTTGCCAGCCTTTTCGCCGCTACCAAGCTGCAAAATAGCACTCACAATGGCGAAGAAAATTAACGGCGCCACCAACATTTTCAGCGCGTTGATAAACAACGTGCCTAGCGGACGCAGTGCTTGCGCGGCTTCAGGCTGCGCCACACCAATGATTACACCTAGCGCAAAAGCACCAAGTACACGCTGCCAAAATGGAATTGCAAACCAAGCCTTAAACATAACACCTCTTTAAGAACGTTATTCGTTATTCGCTATTCGTTGTTCGTTATTGGTTATTGGTTATTCGTGGTTTTGTCACGGTCTTTAGCTCCGTTCAAAGTTATCACTAGGCTTTGTGCGGAAACCTGACCAACCAGTTGCGCGATCTCACGAATAACCAATAACGAACAACGAATAACGCTTTTGCGCTGTATTGTACTAACGCTGGCTGGCGTGCTTTAGTTCATTTTGGACTGACTTATAACCGAGTGATAGAATTCTCAGCAGAGGACGACCTCTCCCAATCTGGGCCCACTCGAATTATCTAAGGGATAACTGACCAGGACGACCTGGCGCTGGAAAACAGGAGCGCCCTATGGCTTGGCTCTATCTTTTTACTGCAGGTGTTTTTGAAATTATTTGGGCGTTTGCAATGAAGCAATCATTTGGCTTTACTCGCCCCTTCGCTACCACCATCACAATTATTGCGATGCTCATTAGCTTCTGGCTACTTGCCGTAGCCATGCGCACTATTCCGCTCGGAACGGCCTACACAATTTGGACAGGAATTGGAGCGGTAGGCGCTTTTGCAGTAGGAATTTGGTTTCTCGGCGAACCTGTCACGCCCCTGAGGCTGTTAGCTGCCGCATTGATTGTCGCAGGCTTAATTCTAATGAAACTCGCCAGCTAAAAATGCAAAAGCGTTGTTCGTTATTCGTTATTGGTTATTCGTGAGATCGAGCAACTGGTTGGTCAGGTTTCCGCACAAAGCCTAGTGATAACTTTGAACGAAGCTAAAGAGCGTGACAAAACCCCGAATAACGAGTAACGAACAACGAATAACGCTTTACTTTTAAAGGGTGCAGAGCGGTTTGCGGCGCTGTGATGCTGCCTGCTGATAAAGCTCCTGAACCTTAGGCGCATACGCCTCTAATGCCTGAATACGAGACTGTGGTGAAGGATGCGTTGAGAGAAATTCAGGCGTATTAGCACCGCCAATTTTGGCCATATTCCGCCACAAATTAGCAGCTTCGGCTGGGTTGTAACCGGCCGCTGCCATATAATCCATACCTAACTGATCTGATTCACTTTCGTGAACACGTGAGTACGGCAACAAAACGCCAACTTGCGCACCAATACCGAGCGCAGCCATTGCCAATGCCGCGGTTTCGCTATCAAGATTTTCAGAAACCAAGACGGAACCGACCTGTAAACCTAGGCCAACGGCAAACTGATTCGACATCCGCTCATTCCCGTGGTCAGCGATGACGTGGGCAATTTCATGACCAATAACCGCCGCCAACTGATGCCGATTTTCAGCTATTTTTAAAAGCCCTGAATACACCCCGATATTTTCGCCGGGTAGCGCAAACGCGTTTACCTGCTCACTATCGAATACAGTAACGTCCCACTGTCTGTCCCGCCAAGGACTTGGCAAAACTGCAATCAAATCATCAGTGATACAACGCACGTAAGCATTCGTGCGTGCATCGGTACTAATTTTTTCTTTCGCTTTTAATTGGGCGTAGCTATCGTCACCCAAAGAGGCTAATTGACCACTGGAAAATAGCATCAACTGACTACGCCCAGTCGGCGACTCAGTGCATCCGCTTAGTATTAGGCTGCTCGCTAAGGCGGCAATACCGATTTTCATCCAATGACCCATAACCCCTCCTAAATGCGTTTCTCGTTATTCGTTATTCGTTATTCGTTATTCGTGGGTTTTTCACGCTCTTAAGCGAATTTCCAAATTATCGCTTTGTTCTGTGCGGAGACTTAAACCAATCGGTTACCCGATCTCACGAATAACCAATAACGAACAACGAATAACGCTTTTCATTCTATCCGCGAAGGTCGTCGAAGAATTTGCGGACACCATCAAAGAAGCCCTTTTCTTTCGGCCGATACTTGCCCGCCTCTTCGCCTGTGCCCATCGATTCTTCAAGTTCACGCAATAAGTCGCGTTGTTGCTCCGATAAATTTACCGGCGTTTCAATCACTACTTTGCAAATCAAATCGCCTACCGCGCCTGTGCGAACTGATTTCACACCTTTGCCACGCAAACGGAACAACTTACCAGTTTGTGTCTCGGCAGGAACTTTCAGTTTCACTTTACCTTCAAGAGTTGGTACTTCGATGTCTCCACCCAAAGCGGCGCGAGTGAAACTAAGTGGTACTTCACAGTATAGATTATTTCCATCACGTGCAAAGATTGGGTGCTCACGCACATGCACTTGCACATACAAATCGCCAGCCGGCGCGCCCATCTCACCGGCTTCACCTTCGCCACTTAAGCGAATTCTGTCGCCTGTATCAACGCCTGCTGGAATCTTAACTGATAGGGTTTTGGTGCGCTCAACCCGCCCTTCACCGTGACACGTGCGGCAAGGGTCTTTGATTACTTTGCCGCGACCTCGACAGTGTGGACATGGCTGTTGTACCGCAAAAAAGCCCTGACGCATTTGAATCTGACCTGAACCATGACAATGGCTACAAGTTTCAGCTCCGCTACCCGCTTTAGCACCACTACCATCACAGTCTTCACAAGTGCTTAATTTTGGTATTTTCAACTCAACTTCTTTGCCACGAACCGCTTCTTCTAAGCTAAGTTCGAGGTTGTAGCGTAAATCGGCGCCACGTTGCGCTTGCGCTCGCCCCCGACGGCCGCCACCACCAAAAATATCACCGAACACATCACCAAAAATATCTGCAAAATCAGCGGCGCCTGCACCACCACCAAAACCACCTTGTCCTTGCTCAAATGCAGCATGACCATATTGATCGTAAGCCGCACGTTTTTGCGGATCTGATAATACTTCGTACGCCGCACGCACCTCTTTGAATTTCATCTCGAGGTCTTTATCGCCTTTGGTACGGTCAGGATGGTACTTCATCGCCAACTTTTTGTAGGCTTTTTTGATGTCGCGTTCACTGGCATCTTTGCTGACACCCAGCACTTCATAAAAATCTGGTTTCGACATAATTATGTGGTTTCCACGTTCCTTTACTTCCTGCCTGATACAAGCACACGGAGGCTACCCCTCGGCAACCCCCGTGTGTTGAACTACAGACACCCGGTGGGCGTGCTCTTATTTCTTGTCGTCTTTGACTTCTTCAAACTCAGCATCAACAACATCGTCAGCATCTTGCTTGCCACTGTCGCCAGCGTCGCCCGCCTGTTGAGCTTTCGCTTGAGCTGCTTCCATCAACTTGCCTGACGCTTCAATCAATGCTTGCTGTTTCGCTTCAATTTCAGCTTTGTCAGAGCCTTTTATCGCTGCTTCTAAGTCGCTAATGGCTGACTCGATAGCTTCTTTATCGCTCGCTTCAAGCGCATCACCCGCTTCTTCAAGTTGCTTACGGGTACCATGAACCAAGGCATCCGCTTGGTTACGCACCTGCACCATCTCCTCGAATTTACGGTCTTCTTCCGCATGCGCTTCGGCATCGCGAACCATTTTTTCTACTTCATCATCGCTCAAGCCAGATGAAGCCTTAATGGTAATTTTCTGCTCTTTACCTGTATCTTTGTCTTTCGCTGATACATGCAAGATACCATCTGCATCAATATCAAACGTCACTTCAATTTGCGGCACGCCACGTGATGCTGGGCGAATACCTTCTAAATTAAATTGACCTAGTGACTTGTTATCTGCGGCGCGCTTACGCTCACCTTGAATAACATGCACCGTGACCGCCGCTTGATTATCTTCTGCGGTTGAGAAAGTTTGCGACTGCTTCGTAGGAATCGTCGTGTTCTTCTCAATCAACTTGGTCATGACACCACCCATGGTCTCAATACCAAGTGATAATGGTGTAACGTCAAGCAACAACACGTCTTTCACGTCACCTTGTAATACACCCGCTTGTACTGCTGCACCTACGGCAACCGCTTCATCTGGGTTAACGTCACGACGTGGCTCTTTACCGAAGAAATCAGTTACAGCTTGCTGAACTTTTGGCATACGTGTTTGACCGCCCACCAAAATAATGTCGTGAATTTCGCTCACTGACAAATCAGCATCTTTCAACGCTTGTTTCACTGGCTCTAAGGTTTTCGCAATCATGTCTTCAACCAACGACTCAAGCTTCGCACGCGTTACTTTAATCGCTAAGTGCTTCGGACCAGTCGCATCCGCAGTGATGTACGGTAAGTTCACTTCCGTTTGTTGCGCTGAAGAAAGCTCAATTTTTGCTTTCTCTGCTGCTTCTTTCAAACGTTGCATTGCGAGCGGATCTTTACGTAGGTCAATGCCTTGATCTTTGTTGAACTGCTCAACCAAGTAGTTGATCAAACGGTTATCGAAGTCTTCACCACCTAAGTGGGTATCACCGTTAGTGGCAAGTACTTCGAAGGTATGGTCGCCATCAACTTCATCAATTTCAATAATTGAGATATCGAACGTACCACCACCTAAGTCGTATACTGCGATGATATTGTCGCCTTTTTTCTTATCAAGGCCATATGCTAAAGCTGCTGCTGTCGGCTCGTTGATAATACGCTTCACTTCAAGGCCAGCAATACGACCTGCATCTTTGGTTGCTTGGCGCTGCGCATCGTTAAAGTAAGCTGGAACTGTAATAACAGCTTCAGTCACTTTTTCGCCCAAGAAGTCTTCTGCAGTTTTCTTCATTTTCTTCAAAACTTCAGCAGAAATTTGCGGTGGCGCTTTCTTCTCGTCATTGATTTGCACCCATGCATCGCCATTGTCGGCTTCAACAATTTTGAAAGGCATGATGCCGATATCGCGCTGTACTTCTTCGTCTTTAAAACGACGACCGATTAAGCGCTTAATCGCAAATAAAGTTTTGTTCGCGTTCGTTACCGCTTGACGCTTAGCAGGTGAACCCACCAATACTTCGCCATCATCAGTGAATGCAACCACTGACGGGGTTGTACGATCGCCTTCTGCGTTTTCAATAACACGCGGTTTGTCACCATCAAGTACTGCTACACACGAGTTAGTAGTACCTAAGTCGATTCCGATAATTTTACCCATGATTCGTCTCCAACTTCATAATCTAAAACAGGTTTGATAACTCAAATATGGGGTGGTTTTTTCGCTTTTCAACACCCCAAGTAGGGTTATTAAGAATTTTTCACCACCATCACCATGGCTGGGCGCAACAAGCGTCCGCTCAAGGTGTAACCTTTCTGCATCACCGCCAACACGGTGTTGTTTTCATGCTCTTCTGATGGCTGCATTGCCATCGCTTGATGTAATTCTGGGTTGAACGTGTCACCAACCGCACCAACGGCCTCAACACCGAACTTTGTTAGCGTGCTCAGCAAGTTTTTATGCGTTAGTTCAATGCCTTCAAAGAAGTTCTGATTTACATCATCGGCTTGCTTCGCAATGTCCATCGCACGTTCAAGGTTATCAACCGTATCCAACAGTTCACCTGCAAACTTTTCCAGCGCGAATTTATGCGCTTTCTCAACATCTTGAGCTGAGCGACGGCGAACGTTTTCCATTTCCGCTACGGCACGCACTGCGCGATCATTGGCATCATCGGCACGCTGTTCAGCTTGGCTTAACGCCAACTCAAGCGCCTCAATGCGTTGCTGGCTCTCATCTACCGTTTCAGTTGCGGTTGCTTGAGATTCGGCCTGCTCATCCTGAACCATTTGCTCAGCTTGGGTTTCCGTCGTTTGCTGCTGTTCAGCTTGCGCGGCTTTGGTTGAATCATTCTTGGTCATAACTGCGTACTCTTTGTTGAAATTCACAAATGAACAATAATTTGTTGTGATATAACTATCTGCAGGCAGTTATGGGGTCAGCTGGTGATGATTCAAGTCATCACAGCAAAAAAAGGGAAAAAACATGACGACTACAACGCATCCAGCATTTCGACGCATTGCACTGCTTGGCAAAGTGAATCATGAAGCCACGCGAGCGACCTTGCTGAAACTCGAACAAACCCTATTGAATATGGGTTATGAGGTGATCGTTGAGGCGCGAACAGCCGAGCAATTAAAGTCAACGCAAGCGCAGATATTACCACTACATCGAATCGGAGAGTCTGCCGATATAGCGGTTGTTGTTGGTGGTGACGGCAACATGCTGGGCGCAGCGCGGGTGCTTTGTGAAGCCGACATTGCAGTGATTGGGGTAAATCGTGGCAACCTCGGTTTTTTGACCGATCTTGATCCTGACCACGTCATTGAGCAGTTGAAAGCTGTACTCGAGGGCAACTATCAAACTGAACGTCGGTTTCTGCTGCAAGCCGAAGTATTTCATTGCGGGAAATCCAAAAGTGTTGGACGCGCCATTAACGAAGTCGTGTTGCACTCTGACAAAGTGGCGCACATGATCGAATTTGAAGTGTATGTCAATGATGAATTCGTTTATTCACAGCGCTCCGACGGCCTCATTATCAGCACCCCAACCGGTTCCACCGCTTACTCGTTATCGGGCGGCGGACCAATTCTTACCCCAGGTCTTGATGCTATTACCATGGTTCCCATGTTTCCCCACACGCTAAGCAGTCGCCCGATTGTAGTCGATGGCCATAGTGTTATTCGCCTGCGTGCCGCGGCCGATAACGATAGTCTTCAACTGAGTTGTGATGGTCATGTACGTATGACCGTACAGCCCGGCGATGATGTGGTGATTCAACAGCATCCGCATCGTTTGCGCTTAGTTCATCCACAGGATCACAGCTACTATCGCGTATTAAGAAACAAACTAGGTTGGGGTAGCCGTCTGTTTTAAAATTTTTGGACCCCTCTTGCATTACTGTATAAATACTGTATAACTACTGTACACATACACAGTGTTTGAGGTGTCCTATGCTGCTTCATATGCAAATTCGCAACCTTGCGGTTGTTCGTCAACTTGATGTCGATTTTAACGCGGGCATGACGGCCATTACTGGCGAAACCGGTGCAGGTAAGTCTATCGCACTCGATGCGTTGGGTTTATGTTTAGGTGATCGTGCTGACGTTGATTTAATACGTGCCGATGCCGAAAAGGCTGAAGTGAGTGCTACCTTTCAATTGGCTGCAACCAAAAGCCCAGCCGTACAGTGGTTGCGCGAACAAGAACTGCAAGACGACGATGCTTGTACTTGTGTATTACGTCGTATTATTACCCGCGAAGGGCGTTCAAAAGCGTGGATCAACGGCTATCCAGTCACCGCATCGCAGCTTAAGCTATTAGCCCCACTGTTAGTTAATATTCATGGTCAACACGAGCACCAGTTGTTAACGCGACCTGAGCATCAGTTGAATCTGCTCGATGCCTACGCACGTCATCAAGCATTACTCGATGAGGTTCAAACCGCGTACCAAAATTGGTACGGCTTACGCAAACAACAAAAACAGCTGCACCAGCAGCAAGCAGACATGGAGTCGCGACTCCAGTTGCTCAGTTATCAAGTTTCTGAATTAAACGAGTTTGCTCTCGCTGAAGGCGAATTCGAAGAACTTGAGCAGCAACATAAGCGCCTCGCCAATAGTGCCGCTTTGGTGGAAGATTCAGCCTTTGCATTAAATGCTATTTATGAAGGTGAGCACAATAATGCTTACAGCTTGCTGCAAAGCGCGTTATCACGCCTAGAACAGCAGTTAGAAACCGACCCTAACCTCGCCGAAACGGTGCGTATATTGAATGAAGCAAGCGTCCAAGTTGAGGAAGCGGCACGCGAACTACGCCACTATCAAGACAATATCGAGCTTGACGATGAACAACTCGTACTAGCTGAACGACGAGTTTCGCAAGCCATTCAGCTGGCGCGCAAACATCAACTCGAGCCAGGTCAATTGTACGAACATCATCAACAGTTACTTGCCGAACTCGAGCAACTTGAAACAAATCAAGCGGAATCTGCTGACATCGATGAGCGTGTTGAACACGCAGCACAATCATATCGAAAAGCAGCAGCGAAATTATCGGCTAGCCGAGAAAAAGCAGCCCATGAACTTAGTGATCGCATAGCGAAAAGTATGCAGCAGCTCAACATGCCACATGGTCGATTTGTGATTGAAGTTAATCATCAGGCACAAGCTCCGGCAACGCGTCTCGGTACCGATGAAGTTTGCTTTACCGTCACCACCAACCCAGGGCAACCTTTACAATCACTTGCAAAAATCGCATCAGGTGGCGAACTATCGCGTATTAGTTTGGCGATTCAAGTGATAACCGCAAGCCAATTAATCACGCCAACACTAATGTTCGACGAAGTCGATGTCGGCGTGAGTGGTGCGACGGCAGCAACCGTGGGTAAATTATTACGTCAGCTTGGGGAATCAAATCAGGTTATATGTGTCACACACTTACCGCAAGTTGCTGCAAAAGCTCATCAGCAACTTCGTGTAGACAAAGTCACAGATGGTGCAAGTACCGAAACGACCATGGTTCGACTCGACCAAGATGACCGAGTTATCGAACTCGCTCGCCTCCTAGGCGGCGATCAAATTACTGCGGCAACCAAAGCAAATGCTGCTGAATTACTTGCGGTCGGTTAGGTGCTTTGTTTATCATCACAAACAGAATCACAAATTAACAGCAGGTGTTATGAAAGCTCTCGTAATTGCAGGTAGTGTTTTAATTCTTAGCGGATGTTCCGTTTTTGACAGTTGGGTGTACCGGATCGATATACCGCAAGGTAACTATCTTGAGCAACGTGACGTTGATCAACTTCGGGTCGGTATGACCAAAGAACAAGTTGCTTACGTTATTGGTGAGCCTGTCGCTGAAAATGTTTTTGATCAAGATGTTTGGTATTACGTATTTAAATTAAATTCTGGTCGCAGTCGAAGCGAAGACTACCAACATAAAGTCACGTTAACCTTCGAAAATGATCAATTGATTGCCTACGACGGCACTTTCGACCGGCCAGAGAACTTCGATACTCCGCTGGAGCAGTAAGTACACGCAGTCCGTACAAACTTTGCGCGCCAGCTTTCTTCCAGACCATGTTTGCTTGATAAGCATTCACGGAAGGTTCAAGTTTAGGGAGCACGATGGCGGCTGATAGCTCAGGAGTCACAGTGTCGGCTCGGGTAATAATTGATGATCAAGACATTACCAAAAGCCCGACCGATCAACGCAAGTATCGCATTATCGAGCTCGATAATGGCATGCGCTGCGTTCTGGTGCACGAAGCTGAAGCGCGACAAGCTAGTGCGGCCCTCGCCGTTGCTGCTGGGCATTTTCACGATCCACATCATGCGCAAGGTTTGGCGCACTTCCTTGAGCACATGTTGTTTTTGGGCACTGAAAAGTACCCAGATGCGAATAGTTACCAAAGTTTTATTAGTGCCCATGGCGGCAACCATAATGCCTGGACGGGTACTGAATTCAGTAATTACTATTTTACTGTTGATGCGAACTATTTTGATCAAGCACTCGATCGATTCATGCGATTTTTTCACGAACCGTTGTTTGCACGACAGTGGATCGATAAAGAGTTACAGTCAATTGAGTCAGAGTTCCAGCTAAAGCGCCAAGATGAGTTGCGCCGGTTATATCAAGTTCACAAAGCGACTTCGAATCCGAAACACCCCTTCAGTAAGTTTTCGGTGGGTAATCTCAGCACCTTAAAAGACCAACCGAACAATTCACTGCAGCAGCAGTTGCGCGATTTTTTCAAACGTTGGTACTGTGCACGCCGCATGACCTTAGTGTTACTTGGTCCGCAACCACTTGAGCAGTTAAGTGAGCTAGCCTGTACACATGCACAAGCGGTAAAAAGTGGCTGTGCGGATGTTTGGGATATTGACGAGCCACTGTATTTACCAGAGCAACTCGGTGTTGAGTTACACGTTAAACCACTAAAAGACGCCCGCCGGCTAATCATCACATTTGCCTTGCCAGGTATTAATGACGATTACGCAAACAAGACCACAAGTTATATTGCGCACCTTTTGGGTTATGAAGGTCCCGGTAGTTTGTTTGGTTATCTACGCGATAAGCATTGGATTAATACCCTCGCTGCCGGTGGCGGCATCAGTGGTAGTAACTTCAAAGATTTTAATATCAATATGCAGCTGACTGAACAGGGCATGGCGCACCGTGATGAAATCATTGGCGCCCTATTCCATTACATTCAGCTGATTCGTGAGCAGGGATTGAATTCATGGCGCTATAACGAACGTCGCGTAAGTGTCATGAATGCCTTTAATTTCCAGGAACAGCCACGGGCAAGCGATTTAGCGCCACAACTCGCTATTAACTTGCAGCACTACATTGCTGAAGACATTATTTTTGGTGATTATCGAATGGATGGTCTATTCCAACCAAAAGCTCACCAGTTTTTGGATTGTATGCGACCAGACAACATGCGAGTCACGGTCATCCATAAAGATTTGCCCACGGACAATGTTGAGCCGATTTACGGTTGTCACTATGCAATGCGAGCACTTTCTCAACAACAACTTGAGGCATTCAGCGGGTTTACGCCAATAGACGTAAAGCTACCGGATCCAAACCCCTATCTCGCCGAACCATGGCAATTACAATCCATTACCTCGGATGAGCCAACCGGCTTACCGCGTGCGAAACAAACAGCTCCAGCATTGACCTGTTGGCATCTTCACGATATTGATTTTCGACAACCGAAGGCTCATTTGTATCTTGGTTTTCAACTTCCGAATGTCGTTGCAAATCCAGCAAACTTTGCTCAAACACGTCTATGGTGTGAATTGATGCTCGATACGTTAAATGAGCAGTGTTACGATGCCGAAATTGCCGGATTGCATTTTAATCTCTATCCGCAACAACAAGGCATGACGCTTCACGTGACTGGCCCTGCACACTATGTTCCCCAGTTAACTGACACACTCATTCAAGCCATGCATTCACCGTCCTTTTGTCAACAGCGCTGGCTCGATTTACGACAACGCTTGATGACAAACTGGCGTCAAGCGTTGTTGCACAAACCGCTAAATTTTTTATTCTCACATTTAAACGTACAGTTGCAGCCGCATACCTATTCAGTCATTGATTTAGCCGTAGAGTTGGAACAATTAGATTTTACAAGCTTCTGCGAAAGTAGCCCGCGCTTGTTTACGCAGGCACAAGTACAAATGTTTGCCCATGGAGACGTAAAAGCTGAGCAATTAACCTCTGTCCATAAGGCTCTCGCGCAATGGCTGGATTTAACTCGGCCTCTGGAACCCATTGATTTGACGCCAGCAGCACTTAACAAGCTACCGGCAACAATCGCCGTTGAGACACAACATCCTGATCACGCAGTAATAGCGGTTTTACAATCCATGCAAAACACTGTGCAACAACAGGGCATGTTTATGTTGCTCAATCAAATGTTACAGCCACGCTTTTTTGCACAATTACGCACCGAACAGCAACTTGGCTATTTGGTAGGTACAACTTATTTACCAATGCAACAATACCCTCACCTGTTGTTTTATGTGCAATCGTCTCGCGTGAACAATCAGGAACTAGAACAGGCGATCAAAATCTTTTTTGAGGGGATTCCGACGATATTAGCGGATATCTCTGCCGAAGAATTCGACAAAGCACGGCAGAGTTTAACGCAACAGTTGACTGAAAAAGACACGAGTTTACGCTCACGTAGTCAACGATTGTGGAGTGCTATAACACAACAAGATCATGATTTTTCAAGACTAACTAGAATAGCCGATGCGATTGAAACACTAACTATCGACGCATTCAAAACCGAATCAAAACAAATTTTTAACAATGTTTCAGGACAAATGTTTCTGTCTGCATGCCCCGCGAACTTTGACAGATCCCGCTAAATTGTTTAATTTGATGAACAACATAACAAATAGAAGAGCTGTACATAAAACAGTCAATTTCGGGGAAAAGCGTGCGACGCCTGCAACAGCTTTATTACAGTTTACGCTTAAGAGCACTGACAATTGTTATTGTTTCGGTGTTTTCGCTGTCATTCCCGTTGCAAGCGCAAGACTGGCAAGTTGAACTCATAAACCTTCGTCTCGCAAATCAGCCCGTTAGTGCGCAACAACTCGATCAACGCAACCGCCCGCAGCTCTACAACACCGAAACGCTTTATATCCCAGACATCCAAGACCCATTTAGTATCGAATTTGGTGCACCTTATGCGCCGAATGCGCGATTACTTTATTATCGCTATCAGCTCGAAGGTTTTGATCGAGACTGGGTCTATACCGATAATGATTATCGACGCGCCACTTATACAAATTTAAGCTACGGACAATACGTATTTAAAGTTGAAGCTTCCTATGACGGTACCAGTTGGTCTGGTCGTCGCCAAATTTTGCTCGATGTTGCAGCTCCTAGTTGGTTATCGCCTTGGGCTATTAGCGCCTACGCATTACTTTTGCTCGGCATTTTAGCGGCGGTATTTTTTATTGTTCGCGCTCGTCATCTCGCAATTAAACAACTTCGTAGTAGTGAAGAGCGCCTGAAGCTCAGCTTATGGGGAAGTGGTGATCAACTTTGGGATTGGCACGTACCTGAAGGCACCATTCACCGCCACAATAGTTGGCGGTACCTCAACGAGTTCCCGATTGATCACATTCGATCAGGTAAACGAGGCAGCCCAAGTAATATTCATCCTCTTGATCTACCTAAGTTGCAACAGCAATTGCGCAAGCACTTAGATGGCGCATCGAACTATTTTGAGATGACTTATCGTGTCAAAACGGACAAAGGTTGGATTTCGGTACTCGACCGCGGCAAAGTGGTTGAACGCGACGAAAACCAACACCCGTTGCGCATGACCGGTACTCTGAAGGATATTACACCACTGGTTGCCGCTGAAGAACGCTTGAAAATGCTCGCAACATCCATCACTAATATTTCCGATGGCGTGTGTATTTACGATGCCAACTTTAAAGTCATCGAGACCAACGCATCAGTAGCCAAAATAACCGGCTATTCTCGCGATGATATGCTTGATCGGCCGCTCCAACTGCAGCTTTATAGCCCTGAATATATTGAACAAATCAAGCGCTTGTTAAAACAACACGGCAGTTGGCATGGCGAAGTCGAAGATTTACGCAAAGACGGTAGCTTGTATCAAATGGAGTTAACGTTAGATGCCATACGCGACGATAGCGACCGTATTTCACATTACGTTGCTACCTTTGCCGATATCACTGAACGTAAATCGACGGAACGCGAATTACGCCGTTTATCGAACACCGATACGCTTACTGGCTTGCCCAATCGTTCCTATTTCCAAGTCAGCCATGCCAATTTGGTGCGTAAACGAATTCAGCATGCACTGTTGTTATTTGATTTGGATGATTTTAAGAAAATTAACGACTCACTGGGTCATGACATTGGCGATCAATTACTATTACAAGTGGCCGAACGTGTTGCCGAGGTGGGTCGACCGCAAGATACTTTCTTCCGACTAGGCGGCGATGAATTCGTATTGATGCTCGAAGATACAAGCGACCTCAGTGTCATTACTGATGTCGCGACGAAAATCCTCGCTCAAGTTGGCGAAGCATTCCATGTCAATCAACAAGATATTGTTATTGGAAGCTCCATCGGCATCGTGGTTTATCCCAACGATGGCACCTCGTCGCAAGAACTGCTGCAAAATGCAGACACTGCCATGTATCACGCGAAGAATCGCGGCGGCCACAATTATCAATTCTTCAATGAATCGATGAATAAGAATGCCGTACGCCGTTTGCAAGTCGAGAACCAACTCCGGCAAGCGCTTCGCAACAATCATATTCAAGTGATGTATCAGCCAAAAGTTTCGCTTCGAAATTATGAGTTTGTTGGTCTCGAAGCTTTGGTACGTCTTAATATTCCGGGTATCGGGCTGGTTAGTCCAAGTGAATTTATTCCTCTCGCTGAAGAAACTGGTTTGATTATTGAAATGGGCGAGCAAGTTTTACGTCAAACCTGTCGCGATATGCGCGAGTGGGTAAAACAAGGAACAGTGCAAGGCCGTGTCGCCGTCAACTTGTCAGCGAAGCAGTTCATTCAACCGGACTTGACGCAACGCATCATGACTATTTTAAAAGAAGAACAGCTCGCACCAAAACATCTTGAGCTAGAGATAACCGAAGGCGTCGTCATGGAAGATCCAGAACGTGCCATTGAAATTATGACCGAATTGCACAACTGCGGTATTCACTTGGCACTGGATGATTTTGGTACAGGTTACTCGTCCCTCGCTTACTTGAAGCGCTTCCCGATTCAAACATTAAAAATCGACAAAGCGTTTGTCGATGATATCAATGGTGCTGAGCGCGATCGAAACATGGTTGCATCGATTGTCGCCATGGCACATAACATGGGATTAGACGTTGTTGCAGAAGGGGTCGTCAATACAGCTCAAGCAGCCACACTAAGCCGCTTGAGCTGCGAATTTGCGCAAGGCTACTTGTTCGCAGAACCGCTAACCAGTGATGCTTTCTTGGCACACATTAGCGTACCAGCATCGATACATTAGCGCGCCCCTGCGCCTTCAATAATGTCATCCGCTTATGGGTGAAAAACATTGGTAATACGAGCGGCCCAAATAACAAACCCATCGCTCCCCAACGTTTAGCCCCCATCGCATGGGTTAAAGCTTGAATGTATAACGTCAGCGCAGACAACAAACAACACAGCGCAATAAACATCTCAACTCCAGTTTTTACAACAAATTCAATTTAAAGCATCGAGCGCTTAATAAAAGCGCTCGTTATTCTCTGCCATTTTAACCAGCAATGGTGCCGGGGTATAACGTTCACCATGTTGCTGCTGATAATTCTGCAAGCGGCGAACAATTTCAGCCACACCAACGGCATCCATGTAACGGAACGGACCACCGCGGAAAGGTGGAAACCCGATACCGAAAATGGCACCAATATCGCCATCGCGAGCACTACGGATAATGCCTTCGTCCAAGCAGTAGGCGGCTTCATTCAACATCAACAGCACTGTACGCTGAGCGATTTCATCACCACCTAACTTAGCTGACGGACTAATACCTAACAAACCATATACCGATTCATCAACCGATTTACCCGGTTTCTTACCCGAGTAGGCATAAAAGCCCTTCTTGTTCTTCTTACCTTTGCGCTCATCATCCAATAACTTGCCAAACGCATCTGGCGCACGGAATCGGTCGCCTAATTCATCAGCCATGATTGGCGCGACTTTCGCCGCCACATCAATACCCACTTCGTCCATCAATTTCATTGGCCCAACTGGGAAGCCAAACTTAACCAATGCACCATCCACCGCTTCAATTGGCTCTCCTTCGAGAACTAATCGCGCCGACTCATTCATGTACGGTGCCAAGATTCGGTTGACATAAAAGCCCGCGCCGTCTTTTACCACAATTGGGGTTTTACCCTGCTTCTTGGCCAGTGCAACCGTTGTTGCAATAGTTTCATCCGAGGTTCCCGCATGGGTAATAATCTCAGCCAATGGCATTTTATCAACCGGTGAAAAATAATGTAATCCGATCACGTTTTCCGGGCGCTGTGCCTCAGCGGCAATTTGGGTAATCGGTAAACTCGAAGTGTTGGTGGCAAAAATCGTGTTTTCACCGGCAACGGCCTCAATATCAGCAACCATTTGTTGCTTCAGTTTTAGGTCTTCAAATACCGCTTCTATCACGACATCAACTTGATCAAAACCACTGTAGTCAAGTGTACCGCTCAATCGCAGCATGGTTGCTTCAAGCTCGGTGCGCGATAGATGTTTCCGCTTCACTTTTTTATGTAATAAGTCGTAGCTATACTTCAGAGCATGCACAATACCTTGCTCTGAAATATCTTTGATGCGTGCTGGCAGCCCTGCTTTTGCTGCTGTCACATACGCAATACCACCACCCATTAACCCACCACCAAGTACACCCACGCGCTCAATTTTACGCGGTTTGGTATCGCCGGCTCCGGTTTCTTTTTTCATTGCGGTCGTCGCAAAAAAGATATGGCGTAGCTGTTTTGATTCTGGCGTCATCGCGAGTTCACCAAACGAACGTGCTTCAAACTCAAGCCCCGCCTCAAAACCCTTATCAGCGCCATAGGCAATGGTATCGATAATTTTATCAAGTGCCGGATAATTGCCCTTCGCTTTTGCTTGCGCTTGCTCGCGAGCTTTCGAGAAAATTATGCCGCGACCTACACCACTGCCTTCAAGTAACTTGTTGAATAAAGAATGGCGAACACGCTTCACCTTTGCTTTGCTACTTAGTGCGAGCTTCACTGCCGCCTCAAGCAAAATAGTTGCGGGAACAACGTCGTCAACAATACCCAGTTTCTTCGCTTGTTTCGCTCGTAACTGTTTGCCGGTTAAAATTAACGGCAAGGCTTTTTGGATTCCGATAAGACGCGGTAAACGCTGCGTACCACCCGAGCCAGGTAATAAACCAAGCTGCACTTCTGGCAAACCGATAATGGTTTTCTCGCTGTCCGTCGCAACACGATAATGACACGCCAAGGCGAGTTCTAAGCCACCACCCAAGCAAGCCCCATCAATCGCCGCCACAACCGGCACTTTTAAACTTTCAATGCGATCAAACATCGCTTGACCTTGGCGTGCCAAGCTTTCCGTATCGGCAGCATTTTCACAAGCGTCAATCATGCTAATATCAGCACCAGCTACAAATGAGCCCGGTTTATCGCTGATCACCACAACACCTTTCAGATCGTGTTGTTGCTCTAACTGGTTCAATACGTGTGCCACCTCTTCAGCAAACGAAGCTTTCAAGGTATTCATTGATTCGCCCGGCACATCAATGTGGATGACAGCTACCTGATCATCGCGTAACTCTAGCGTAAAGGCTTTCTGCTGGCTCATTATTCCGTCTCCACAATCATTGCTGCACCTAAACCACCAGCCGCACAGGCTGTGGTTAACCCGATACCGCCACCACGGCGTTTTAATTCATTGAGGGTTTGGGTAATTAGACGTGCACCAGTTGCCGCAAATGGGTGCCCATAGGCTAACGAGCCACCCATGACGTTGAATTTATCCATGTCGATTTCACCAATCGCTTCGCTGCGACCAAGCTTCTCTTCGGCAAATTTTTTGCTGGCAAACATTTTCATGTTAGCAAGCGTCTGTGCCGCAAACGCTTCGTGCATTTCAATTAAGGTTAAATCGCTTAACTTCATGCCGGCACGATCAAGTGCCAGCGGCGTCGCATACGAAGGGCCCATCAGCATATCTTCCCAAACGTCAATGGCACTAAATGCGTAGCTACGGATATAACCAAGAACTTCATAGCCTAGCGCTTTCGCTTTGCTCTCAGTCATCAATAAAATGGCGCTAGCACCATCGGTTAACGCCGTGCTATTCGCTGCAGTCACTGTGCCATGTTTACGATCAAATACCGGGCGTAATTTCGCATAACCATCCAATTTGGAATCACTACGAACCGTATTGTCACGTTTCAAGAAATCACTATACGGCTCAGCATAAGCGGTCATGACTTCGGCATCTAACTTACCCGCCTCCCATGCTTCGTGGGCCAATGTATGTGAACGATGCGCCAAGGCATCCTGATCGGCTCGGCTTATATTGTGCGTTTTCGCCATCTGTTCGGCTGTGTCACCCATGGTTAAACCGGTACTGTATTCAGCAATTGCTGGCGGCACGGGCATTAAATCTTTAAACCGCAAACGCTTCAAAATATTCCAGCGCTGGCCTAGCGTTTTCGCTTTATTTAAATCGACAAGCGCGTGCGCAAGCGAGCGCGAAACGCCAATCGGTAATACTGAGGACGAGTCGGCGCCGCCGGCGATACCGACTGAAATGTTTCCAACCAACATGCTTTCTAGTACGTTGACCGTAGTTTGAAAACTGGTCGCGCAGGCTCGTGATACACTGTACGCATCAGTCGATACAGGAAGACTTGTGCCCAAAACAATTTCGCGCGCAATGTTTGGTGCTTTTGGCATTTGGACAACTTGTCCGTAAACCAACTGCTCAACTTCATTTGGGTCTAAGCTGTAGCGATTAAGTAGCTCTTGCACCACCATTTTGCCCATATCCAATGCAGGAACGCCATGGAAATAGGTCGCCTGCTTTGCAAACGGGGTACGCAAGCCGGCAACAATCGCAATGCGGTCGCCTGAAGCAGTGGTCAGATTCTGACGTGCGGCCATAGATTTGTCCTCTGTTGTTTTGTTATGGTCATTCCTTAATCTGGTCTGACCTCATAGATAGTTACAAATTTTAACGGGTCTTTGGCGAGAATTAAACCGTTGTTTTCGGTAAAGTGCGAACATAGAGTATAGCGATAGTATAGAAGTAATATACACAAAGCAGAGGAATCTGATGGCAGCTGAACAGTTTCAAGCATTACGCAACTACCTCGACAGTCAAGTATTAGGGCAACCTGATTTCACTGAAAGCCTGCTAGTTGCCATACTAGCCGATGGCCATTTGTTGGTAGAAGGACCACCAGGGCTTGCGAAAACCCGAGCCGTCAATGCCTTGGCAAAAGGGGTTGAAGGCAGTTTTCATCGCGTGCAATTTACCCCAGACTTGCTGCCCGCCGATTTAACCGGTACCGATATTTATCGACCTGAAACTGGCGAGTTTGTGTTTCAACAGGGGCCTCTGTTTCACAACATTATTTTGGCAGACGAGATAAACCGTGCGCCAGCGAAAGTACAGTCTGCATTATTAGAAGCGATGGCCGAGCGCCAAATTACGGTCGGCCAAAAGACCTATCCGTTACCAGAACTATTTATGGTGTTGGCAACCCAGAATCCGCTTGAGCAAGAAGGTACCTACCCACTTCCTGAAGCACAACTTGATCGCTTCTTAATGCATCTCAATTTGGGTTATCCAAATGCCGACACTGAACGCGACATTTTACGCCTGACTCGCGGTGAAGAGTTACAAGGCCAAGCGGACATGCCGAAGCCTTTGAAACAGCAAGATATCTTCAATGCACGCAAAGAAGTTCTTGGAATCTACATGGATGAAGCGGTTGAAAACTATTTAGTACAATTGGTCATCGCGACACGCGAGCCAAGCTTTTATAGCAGCGACTTGGCGCGCTGGTTAAATTACGGTGCCAGCCCACGCGCAACCATTGCTCTTGATCGTTGTGCGCGCGCTCGTGCTTGGTTACAGCAACGCAACTTTGTCACCCCAGATGATATCCATGCAGTTTATGCCAAAGTATTGCGTCACCGAATTATTCTTAGTTACCAAGCAGAAGCCGATGGCATTGATGCTGACCAAGTTTTAGCGCAAATCATTCAGTTAGTTCCAGCACCATAAATGAGCGCACGTCGTCACTTAATGTCACCTGAACTTGTCACGCAATGGCTAAATACATGGCGCAGTGATGGTGTTCACGTCAATAGTCACGAACTGATGTATTACCGCAGTAAAGTTAACGCATTTCAGCGTTTCCGGCGGTTGCATCCGCCGCCCGGCGCTAGCGGTGCATTACTAAGCAAGTTTAAAGGTCGTGGCATGGAGTTTGATGAATTCCGTCACTATCAAGCAGGTGATGATATCCGCGCTATAGACTGGCGCGTCACCGCGCGCACGGGCACTCCGCATACGAAATTGTTTCGCGAAGAGCGTGAGCGGCCAGTGTTTGTAGTTGTTGATTTTAGTGACAGTATGCAGTTTGGTAGTCAGCTCTTGTTTAAATCCGCGCAAGCTTGTCACTTAGCAGCGTCTTTAGCCTGGCTCGCAGTAGCAAGAGGCGATCGAATTGGTGCGGTCATGACCAGTCAATATGGTCATGCAGAAATTAAGCCTCAAGCACGCCACCATGGCGTCATGCAAGTAATCCATCACTTAGTCGAACAACAACAGCTGGCCGTAGACAGCTGGCAACAGCAGCATCGTCATCAAAATGTCTTTCCGCAGGCGCTTGAGCGGATGCAACAATTGGCGCGCCCCGGCAGTATTATTTATTTAATCAGTGATTGGTTGAGTGACGACCCAGCGCTATGGCGTCATTGCTTGGCACTGCAACGTCATTGCCAATTGGTACCGTTTACGATTATCGACCCACTTGAGTTACAGTTGCCAAATGTGTCCGATCATACACCGTTGTCGATGACCGACGGTGAACTAAGTGTCGTGGTCGATCCGGTTAACAAACATCAGCGTCACGCCTATGCACATGCGCAACAACAACGCTTACAATCTGTTGTGAAGCAATGGCAACAGCTTGGTTGTCCATTGCGTATGATCAGTTCGGCCGATGCGCTCGAAAACCAATGGCCCGGAGAGTTATTATGATATTACTCGACAAGCCTATTGAAATGAATGACATTGTGGCAGCCCCTGCGGCATCGTGGTGGCCGCTAGCCATTGGCTGGTATATTCTTGCAGCAGTAACCTTGGTTACCGTTATCAGCGCCATGGTCTTGAGTGTACGAGCCTATCGCAAACGCCGTCCCCGTCGATTAGCGTTGCGTCAACTACGGCAACAACCACCAGAAACACTCAGTGCCATCACCTTACTATTAAAACAGGCGACTTTAGCCTATGTACCGCACCATAATACGTTGAACTGGTGGGATTTTTTAAGTGAGCAATTGAGTTCGCGTCAGCGTCGTCGATACCAACCATTGCTCGCGTCATTAAGTGAGGCGAGCTATCAACCTCACGTGGCACAACAGCAATGGGTTGAGCCATATCGTGACTTCGCAGTGGTCTGGTTAAAACAAGCACTTCCGCTTTCCACCAAGCAGACGAAGGAGCAAGGCGATGATTGATTTCGCTTGGCTTTGGGCGGGGCTTGTTTGGCCTGTACCCTTGCTTTACCGATGGCTTCGACGTGCACACACACAGCCAACGCAACCACTCAATATGACTCATTTGCCAGCGGTCGCATCGGCTACAATTAAGCCAAGTAATAGTCGATGGGCAAACGCCATTGGCGTTTTAGTGTGGACGCTTCTAGTGATTGCATTAATGCGACCGCAGTGGCTTGGTGAACCGATCCCAGCCCAGAATGATGCTCGTGAAATGATGATTGCCGTTGATTTATCCGGCAGCATGGAAATTGCGGATATGGCCATTGACGGACAACAAGTTGACCGCTTAACAATGCTCAAGCATGTCATGAATGATTTTATTGAACGTCGCGTCGGCGACCGCCTCGGATTGATACTGTTTGCGGATACTGCCTACGTGCAAGCTCCCATGACTTTTGACCGAGCGACCGTACAAAAGATGCTTGATGAAACGGTTTTACGTTTGATTGGTGAGCGTACAGCAATCGGTGATGCGATAGCACTCACGGCCAAACGTTTTGCTGAGCGTCCGCAAACCAATAAAATTTTAATTCTAGTCACCGATGGGCAAAATACCGCCGGCAACGTCTCTCCTGCCCAAGCACTCGAACTTGCAAAATACTACGGTGTGAAAATTTATACGATTGGCGTGGGCGCAGAAGAAATTGTCGTTGATGGATTTTTCGGGCAGCGACGGGTTAACCCAAGCCGCGATTTAGATGAAAACATGTTAAGACAATTAGCCGAAGAAACGGGTGGTGAATATTTTCGAGCTCGTAGCACAGAAGAACTTGAACGCATTTATACTGAACTTGATACCTACGAGCCGGTACAAGGTGATAACCAGCTACGCCGACCGCAAACAGCACTCTATCATTGGCCGTTAGCACTGGCTTGGCTGTTTTTAGCCCTAGCATTTATCCATGCCACCGTGCGGACTTGGAGGCAGCATGGCTGATTTCCATTTTCTCCGACCACTATGGTTGCTGACCTTGGTGCCAATTATCCTTGTTACTTTGTGGGCGTGGCGCCATGCCCAGCAAAAACAAGGGTGGGCTAAGATCATCCCGTCTCATCTACAAGCCATACTGCTACGCCAGCAAGCACAGCGAGGAACTCGTCTTCCGTTACTACTCGTGAGTATGGCGCTAAGTTTCGGCGCCGTTGCTTTGGCTGGACCTGCTTGGGAAAAATTACCACAACCGGTATATCAGCTGAAGGCGGGCTCAGTTGTGGTTATGGACATGTCATTGTCAGTATATAGCACCGACTTATCGCCAAACAGACTGAGTCAAATGCGCTTCAAGGCAACGGATTTGGTTACTGAACATATCGATGGCGATATCGGCCTCATTGCCTATGCAGGCGATGCTTTTACCATCAGTCCGTTGACTGCTGATGGTGGCAACTTAACCAACCTCATTCGAGCTCTGAGCCCAGATATCATGCCAACTCCTGGCAGTTATCCAGTGCGCGCATTAGAATTAGCTGATCAACTTCTAAAGGAAGCGGGTTACCCTGAAGGTGACATTTACTGGCTTACTGACGGTATTGATGGTCGTGATCAAATCGATATTGGCGACTTCATCAATCGCACCTCGCATCGGCTCAATATTCTCGCCGTTGGCACTGAAGACGGCGCCCCTATTCAATTACCCGATGGTCGCTTACTGCGCGATAGTAATGACAATGTTGTGATTCCCAAATTAAGTGTAGGCGGGTTACCATCGCTTGCTGAACGTAGCAACGGTCGCTTTATTCAAATTCGAACCGATCAACAAGATATCGTTTATCTCACGTCGCAAGCGCCTAGTACTCGCGAAGGTAATGAGAGTAACCTGCAAGCAGGTGATCAATGGGCCGATCAAGGGCCATGGTTGATTCCTCTTATTTTACTACTGCTACTTCCATTAGCTCGTCGCGGTCGCGTACTAAGCCTTGCGCCATTTGTCTTGGTATTTTTACTCGGTCAACCAGTATATGCGGCACAACAAGAGCCTTTGTCATGGCATGAAAAGCTGTGGCAAACCCCATATCAGCAAGCTGATCAAGCCTTAAACGATGGTAACTACGAACGAGCTGCTACCATCACAGACGATGCTTGGCAGCGAGGTACGGCCAACTATCGGGCTGGGAATTATGACCAAGCGCTGGTTGACTTCTCCCAACTTGATAGTGCTGAAGGCTTCTACAATCAAGGCAATAGCTTGATGCAACTGCAGCGTTACGATGAAGCAAAGAATGCCTATGCGGCGGCTTTGGAGCGTCGACCTGATTGGTCTGAAGCGAAGCAAAATTTAGATTTAGCCGAGGAGCTTGCTGAACAAAAGCAACAACAGCAACAACAGCAGAACCAGCAAGGACAACAGAATCAGCAAGGGCAATCGCAGCAATCTGAGCAGCAATCGGAGCAGCAATCGGATCAGCAATCAGAGCAAAATAACGAACAAGAAGACGAGCAAAATCAATCTGAAACGCAACAATCACAGCAGAATCCACAGGAATCTGATGAGCAAACTCAAGAGGCTGAAGCACAAGAACAAACAGAGACCGAACAGCAAGCACGTGCAGGTGAAGAGCAACCACTAAAAAGTCAGCTTGGTGATCCATCAGAAGAAGAGTTACAGCAACAAATGCAACAGTGGTTAAATCGAATTGACGATGATCCTGCTGTGTTATTACGTAATAAAATGCAGTATGAAGCCCAGCAACGACGTCGCCAGGGCCCGCCTCCAGGAGTTGAAAAGTCGTGGTAAACAAAGCGTTGAAATTAATATTGCTATCACTGATGTTCTGGTTTTCTGTAGCTGTTGATGCGCAGGAAACCGAGATCGTTGCTAGTGTGGATAAGAATCCAATTATTCAAAGCGAGCCATTTACTCTGACGATTACAATCAATGATGATGTCAGCGAATCAGCTTGGGATGCAGAGCAACAACTGCGCGATTTTCGTATTTTGAATGTCCGGTCGTCACGCAGAACGAGTGTGATCAATGGAGAAACGACGCGCACAACCTCGTTCATTGTTAACCTGCAAGCACCATCAAGCCCTGGAATCGTAAGAATCCCGCCCATTCAAATCGGTGCCGCGCGTAGCAATGCAATTGAATTAACCATTTTAGATGCTGCAGCGTCAGTTGATGAACTAGAGCAACGTCCAGCCTTTATTCGCACATCGTTAGAATCAAAACGTGTTTATGTACAACAGCAATTCAAATTGGTTTCGCGGTTGTACTTGAGCGCCAATTTGCACAGCGGTAATCTCATTGCCCCAAGCCTCAAAGATGCTGAAGTGGTCCAGTTCGGCAAGGATGAGGAATCTTACGAAATCATTAATGGGAAACGCTACCAAGTATTTCAACGTACCTACTTAATCACGCCACAGCGTTCAGGTGACCTGACTTTAGAAGGCCCTGCGTTTGAGGGACAAATTACACGCGATTCAAGCCGCTCGGTATTTTCAGCCATCGCAACCACTCAGCCAGTTAGTGCCGTAGCTGTACCGACTTCAATTACAGTTCTACCGCGCCCAGCCGATTGGCGTGGCCACTGGCTTCCTTCTGAGCTCGTTAGCGTCAGTGTCGAACGAGCGAACTCAGAGCAGCCGATAGAAGTAGGACAACCGATTACCCTAACCTATCGCATCACCGCTATTGGCGTCAGTACTGAGCAATTACCGACGTTATCGTTCGATAATATTGATGGTGCTTCGGTATACCCAGAATCACCAGAATTTGCTAGCACAACACGCAATGGTCGCGTCATTGCCCAGCGCAGCCAAACGATCGCTGTTATTCCGCGTCAAGCTGGTGAATTTACAATTCCGGAAGTTGAGGTGGATTGGTTTAATACGCGCCTTGGAGAAGCTCAAGTCGCCTCTTCAGAAGCAATTAAACTGACAGTAAGCCCCAGTTCTCAGCAAGTTGACCCAACACCAGTGGTGAATGAACCGACTCGCGATGAAAACGTCGTAACCGATAAACCAACACAGCAAAATTCATCATCAGCGAAGTCGGAATATACAATTTATTTCTACTTAGCTGTGGTATTTGCGGTGCTCTGGATTACCACTTTGAGCCTATGGGCATGGTGGTGGTTCCGTCGTTCAAGCGTCACCGCCGAGTCCGTCAGTGTAAGTAATAAACATCACACCACTTCGGCATCTTGGAATCACTTACAAAAGGTTGCTCTCGAGAACGATGCGAATGCAACAGATCGAGCGCTTCGGCTGTGGGCTCAGGAAAAACTTAAGCTACCAATGCACGATCTATTCGAATTGGCAAACTACTTTAATCATCAACCTCTATCCAGCCAGATAGATCACCTACAACGTTGTCGTTTTTCAGGTAACGGTGCAACATGGCTTGAAGGTAAGGCTTTAATAAGAGCTGTCAAAGCCGCACAGAAGCAACGTAAGACATTAAAGACCAAAGAGAATACTCTGGCTCCGCTTTATCCTAATCAATCTTAAAAGTGCATAAAAAAACCCGGACTCAGTCCGGGTTTTTATCTCTGACAATCTCCGATTATTCGGTCGTATTGCCGCGTGCATCAAGGCGAATCTCGATATCAGCCTCTTCACGTAGTGCTTCAATAAATGCACCATAGCTTTGCTGTGTGAAACTATTCGTTAATTGCTCGGCCATTTGTGCCTGCATCGCATCATCAACTTCACCGGCCATAACATCAGTTAGTTGAACAACTGCCAACGCACCGCTGTTTAACTCAGTTACCGCCACTTGCACCGAATCGGCGGCCGGCACGGCTTGCTCAAACAAACTCTGCACCACAGCACGCGGTACTTCCGAGTTACGACGATCGATAGCTTCTAAAGCAATTAATTCAACATCAAGTGACTCGCCATTGCGTAACTGCGTAGCCATGGCCTCGGCATCTTCACGAGCTGCCGCTTGCGCTTTTTCGGTACGTACATTATCTAATACCTGCGCACGAACCTCATCAAGCGATTTAGTCGATGCTGGTTTGTAGTCAACAACACGTGCAACCACTGCTTGCTTATCATTAACTTCGATGAGGTCACTGTTTAGGCCTTCATCAATAAAATCACGATTAAACAGCTGTTCCATCACCGCAGGATGATTTAATGCTGTTGGCGCAGAATCACGGTTAAACCAATCGCTCTGACGAACGGTTAACGCGGTTTCTTCAGCAACCGGTTGCAACGTATCTGGAATATCAAAAGCAAGTGCTGACACTTTCTGTTGAAGCTCGTAGTACGCTTGTTTCACACGACTATCTCGCATCTCAGCGACAATCTCGTCGCGTACTTCTTCGAACGAGGTTGAAGAACCTTCTTCGATATCGGTCAGCTTAATGATGTGATAACCAAATGAAGTACTCACCACGCCAGTAATGTCACCAACATTTTCGAGCGCAAACGCTGCTTCATCAAACGCCGGATCCATGGTGCCTTCCTCAATAAAGTCTAAATCACCACCGGCTTCAGCAGTAAATATGTCATCCGAATATTCAGCAGCAAGTTCGGCAAAGTCTGCACCTTCAGTTAACTTCGTTAAAACTTCTTGAGCTTCTTTCTCTGCAGCTTCGCCTTCCCCTTCAATAAGGATGTGTGCGAAACGATAACGGTCGTCCGTTTGATAACGCGATTGATTATTGTCGTACCACTCGCGAACGACACGCTCGTCTATCTCAACTGACTCAGCAACAACATCAGCGTCGAGTTGAACAAATTCAACTTTGACTTGTTCAGCAACATTAAAACGCTGTTGATTCTCTTGATACCATTGTTCAAGTTCGGCGTCCGCAACTTCAACAGCATCAATATATTTATCGAGCTCAAGCGTCGTATAGGCACCGCTGCGCTTCTGGTTTACTAATCGTTGCACCGCTGCAGCTTCGCTCGGAAGCGTAAATTCAGACTCCACCATCGCCTGAAGCAGTTGCGTGCGAGCTAAATCGCGACGCATTAGCTCAGCGAAACCATCTGGTGTGTAGCCCAAACCGCTCAGCGTCATTTGATAGGTTGTATTATCAAATTGACCAGCGACTTGGAAAGCGCTGATTTCGCGAATCGCTGCTTTCACCTGCTCATCAGAAACACGTAAACCCGCATCACGCGAGTATATTTCGACAAGCTTCTGGTTAATCAAATCATCCAACACTTGTTGGCGTAATTGCCGATTGAAGCCTGGGTCAGCAGCCAGTGTGGCATAAAAATCACCAAACTGTTCTTGTTGACGCGCGCGCTCATTTTCAACAGCACGATCAAATTCAACCCGAGTAATTTCCTCACCGTTAACCACGGCTACCGATGGCTCTGGCTGATTAGTGATGTAACCACCAATTCCAGCTAAGGCAAAAGTAAGGGCAATCAATACTAGAATCGCTTTCACTATAAAGCTTTGCGACCCTTCACGAATCCTGTCCAACATATCTCACTAAACCTCAATTATTCCCGTTGTTGGGCGGGTATTATATCTGCTATTGCAGAAAAAAAATAACCCGAAGACAAGCTTCGGGTTATTTTCAGCATGTGCTGGCGGAACGGACGGGATTCGAACCCGCGACCCCCGGCGTGACAGGCCGGTATTCTAACCAGCTGAACTACCGCTCCGCTTTTATTAGTTTACTGAATCTTTCAGTGCTTTACCGGCTTTGAAAGAAGGTACTTTAGCAGCTGCGATTTGGATAGTTTGGCCAGTTTGTGGGTTACGACCAGTACGTGCTGAACGCTCACGAACACTGAAAGTACCAAAACCAACTAATGCTACTTGATCACCTTTCTTCAAAGCGTCAGTTACTGCTTCGATGAAAGAATCTAGAGCACGTCCAGCCGCAGCTTTAGAAATTTCTGCTCCGTCTGCAATTTTATCAACTAACTGAGACTTATTCACAGTATCATCCCCTTAGATTGTTATTATCAGATTTGCATGGTTCCATTGCGTTCTGTTTTTCAATGGGCCAGCGAAGGTTATAACAAGCTTAAACTAACTGTTCAAGCGATAGTGACAGATTAGCAGACATCTTCCTTATTAATCTATCACTCAAGTGGCATGCCAGAGTCATTGTTTGTTTGAGTCTGACCAATCACTTTGACTCTAGGCTACCACAAGATTTCCGATTGAGAACCCTTTTTAGCAATTTTTTTAACGAAAGAATGCGGGCTACAGGCACATTTTACCCTTCCAGACCGCATTTTTACGTTTTTAAGCCGTTTTTTCGCCGGTTTTCGGCGCAGATTCGAGCGCAACAGCCAACACTTCATCAATCCATTGCACTGGCTGAATCTTCAAATCTCCCTTCACAGCGTCACTAATTTCCTTCAAATCGCGCTCATTATCCTTCGGAATGAGAACATGTTTGATGCCACCGCGATGTGCGGCTAACAGTTTTTCTTTCAATCCACCGATAGCTAATACTTCGCCGCGCAGGGTAATTTCCCCCGTCATCGCGACATCTGCACGCACTGGAATGCCCGTTAACGAACTGACTAATGCAGTCACCATCGCAATACCGGCACTGGGCCCATCTTTCGGTGTTGCCCCTTCCGGCACATGCACGTGAATATCACGTTTTTCATGGAAGTCTTCTGGAATGCCAAGTTTATTCGCACGGCTACGCACCACCGTAAGCGCCGTTTGAATGGACTCTTGCATCACATCACCTAATGACCCTGTTGAGGTGATCTTGCCTTTGCCCGCAACGTTAGTGGCTTCAATCGTCAATAAATCACCACCAACTTCAGTCCAGGCCAACCCAGTCACCTGACCAACTTGGTTATTTTCCTCTGCTTTACCGTAGTCAAAACGCTGCACACCAAGGAAATCGGATAGATTATCGCCGGTAATTTCAACGTGCTTGATACGCTTATCCAGAACAATCTTTTTCACCGCCTTACGACACAAACGCGAAATTTCACGCTCGAGATTACGCACGCCAGCTTCGCGAGTGTAATAACGTATAATGCCAATAATTGCATCATCGGTGACATTAATTTCTTTGTTTTTCAATCCATTACGTTCAATTTGTTTTGGTAACAAGTGACGTTTGGCAATATTCAGCTTTTCATCCTCGGTATAGCCCGACAAACGAATCACTTCCATACGGTCTAGTAGTGGACCTGGAATATTCATGCTGTTCGAAGTCGCCACGAACATCACGTCTGACAAATCGTAATCCACCTCAAGATAATGATCGTTGAAGTTCACGTTTTGCTCAGGGTCTAGCACCTCTAGCAAAGCCGATGCTGGATCACCACGCATATCGGAGGCCATCTTGTCGATTTCATCCAACAAGAATAACGGGTTGCGAACACCAACCTTCGCCATTTTTTGAATGAGCTTACCCGGCATAGAACCGATATAAGTACGACGGTGACCGCGAATTTCCGCTTCATCACGCACGCCGCCTAAGGCCATGCGAATATATTTACGCCCGGTAGCCTTCGCAATCGACTGTCCCAAAGAGGTTTTACCGACACCCGGAGGCCCTACTAAGCACAAAATTGCGCCACGAACCTTACTGGTACGTTGTTGAACCGCCAAATATTCCAGAATACGTTCTTTTACTTTCTCTAAACCGTAATGATCGGCATCAAGAATTTTCTCAGCGTTCGCTAAATCCTTCTTGATACGCGAGCGTTTTTTCCACGGCACCGAAACCATCCAATCGATATAGCCGCGCACCACCGTAGCTTCAGCCGACATCGGTGACATCATCTTCAACTTCTGCAATTCGGCGCGAGTTTTCTTTTCCGCCTCTTCAGGCATATTGGCGTCTTCAATTTTCTTTTGCAGCGCTTCGAATTCGTCAGGACCATCTTCCATTTCGCCCAGTTCTTTTTGAATGGCTTTCATTTGCTCATTCAAATAGTACTCGCGCTGACTCTTTTCCATCTGCTTTTTAACACGCGAACGAATGCGTTTCTCAACCTGTAGCAGATCGATCTCGCCTTCCATCAGAGCCATCAAAAATTCGAGACGCTCACGCACATCAGTAATTTCGAGAACTTTCTGTTTATCATTGAGTTTTAACGGCATGTGCGCAGCCATCGTATCAGCCAAACGATCGGCCTCTTCGATACCCGACAAGCTGGTTAAAACCTCTGGCGGTATTTTCTTATTGAGTTTCACATAGCCTTCGAACTGATTGATCGCCGAGCGAATCATCACTTCTTCTTCTTTTTCGTCCATGACTTCCGAATCAAGATAATGCACTTGCGCGCGGAAGAAATCGGCTTCAGGTTCAAACTGCTCTATCTCAGCGCGCTGGCTGCCTTCCACCAACACTTTAACGGTACCGTCTGGCAACTTTAATAACTGCAAAATCGTCGCGACGGTACCAATCGTATGAATATCGACTTGCTCAGGTTCATCAACTGACGCATCTTTTTGTGCCGACAAAAATATTTGTTTGTTCTGTTCCATCGCTGCTTCTAAACAACGAATAGACTTTTCACGCCCGACAAATAAAGGGATTACCATATGCGGATACACGACGACGTCGCGCAAGGGCAGCACAGGTATGCTTAAGCGCTCAATCCGTTCTTCACTCATAAACTTCTCCAAGTAACCGGTTCGTGACAATTGTCACTCTATCTTACCTCTTAATATGTGGCGCTCCAGCGAAAGTTCAATGTTTTGCACAAAAAAAGGGCCTAATTGGCCCTTTTTGCACAAAATTCATGCTAAACAAGCAAGTTATTCACCTGAAGCGTGCTTCTCATCTTGCTGATTCGCATAAATTAAAATCGGCGATGACTCACCTTTAATAACAGATTCATCAATGACAACCTTGCTGACATTTTCCAATGTCGGTAGGTCATACATGGTATCCAGCAACACAGCTTCGACAATTGAGCGTAGCCCTCGAGCACCTGTTTTGCGTGCCATTGCTTTGCGCGCAATAGCTCGCAACGCATCGTCGCGGAATTCCAGCTCAACATCTTCCATCTTAAACAACGCGCCATATTGCTTGGTGAGTGCGTTCTTCGGTTCCCGCAAGATTTGCACCAAAGCATCTTCATCCAACTCGGTCAACGTTGCGAGAACTGGTAAACGGCCAATAAATTCTGGAATTAAACCGTATTTCACCAAATCTTCTGGCTCAACTTGCGTTAACGTCACGCCTTCCGCTTTAGGCTGTTTGCTTTTCACTTCAGCACCAAAACCAATACCACTGCCAACGCTAATCCGTTGTTCAATGACTTTGTCGAGACCAGCGAACGCACCACCAGCAATAAAGAGAATCTTAGAGGTATCTACCTGCAAAAATTCTTGCTGTGGGTGCTTGCGCCCGCCTTGCGGTGGTACCGCTGCGACAGTTCCTTCAATCAGCTTCAGTAAAGCCTGTTGAACGCCCTCGCCTGAAACGTCACGCGTGATCGATGGGTTATCCGATTTACGTGAAATTTTGTCAATTTCGTCAATGTAAACAATACCACGCTGTGCTTTCTCAACGTCGTAGTCACACTTCTGCAGGAGCTTCTGGATGATATTTTCGACGTCTTCGCCCACATAACCCGCTTCGGTTAATGTTGTGGCATCCGCCATCGTGAACGGTACATCCAAGAACCGCGCCAGGGTTTCTGCTAAATAAGTCTTACCACTACCGGTTGGGCCAATCAGCAAAATATTACTTTTACCCAGCTCAACCAACTCGTCGTCTTTGCTCTTGGTTTCGTTATTTGCCAAGCGTTTGTAGTGGTTGTATACAGCAACCGCCAACACTTTCTTCGCCATTTCTTGACCAATGACATATTCATCAAGATGCGCACGGATTTCGTGTGGCGTTGGTAATTTCTTTTGCTCTTCTTGCGGCGCAATATTCTGAATTTCTTCTTCTAAAATATCGTTACACAAGTCGACACATTCATCACAAATAAATACCGAGGGCCCTGCAATTAGCTTGCGAACCTCATGCTGACTTTTTCCGCAGAAGGTACAAAACAACGGCTTTTCGCCATTACCTTCAGTTTTATCGGTCATTCTATTCTCCGCCTCGTTGCGTTAATACTTTATCTACCAAACCATAGTTCACTGCTTCTTCAGAAGACATAAAGTAATCACGATCAGTGTCTTTTGCGACTTGCTCTAAATCTTTGCCGGTGTTTTCGGCCAACATACGATTCAATTTATCTTTAATATCTAAAATCTGACGCGCGTGAATTTCGAAGTCAGATGCCTGACCTTGGAAGCCACCCAGTGGCTGGTGAATCATCACACGTGAGTTGGGCAAACAAAAACGCTTACCTTTGGCGCCGCCGGCCAACAAGAACGCCCCCATACTCGCCGCCTGCCCCATACACACGGTACTTACGTCAGGCTTAATGAAACGCATGGTATCGTAAATCGCCATACCCGCGGTGACAGCACCACCTGGTGAGTTGATATACAAATAGATATCTTTATCTGGGTTATCTGATTCTAAGAATAGCAATTGCGCCACAATTAAGTTGGCCATGTGATCTTCAACTTGACCACAACAAAAAATTACGCGCTCTTTCAACAAGCGCGAGTAGATATCGTACGAGCGCTCTCCTTTTGCTGTCTGTTCCACTACCATCGGCACCAATTGTGCCATTGGGTCTAGCGCCATATCCGACATAATTTACGACTCCTGAAATAAAAATGGCTCGTATAAGTTTATACGAGCCATTAAACCAAGTTGTAGTCGATGCCGTCAACGTTGTTGTGACGGTATTCGCAACTCTTTTATTTTTTCGGGTTCATCAACTCGTCAAAGCTGGTTTTCTTTGCTTTAACTTTTGCTTGAGAAAGAATGAACTCAATTGCTTGTTCTTCTAATGCAACATTACGAATTTGCTGCATCATTTCTTCGTTACCTTTGTAGTAAGCGATAACTTCAGTTGGATCTTCGTACGCAGATGCGTTGTTTTCGATGATCTCGTCAACTTTCTTATCGTCAACTTTCAACTCGTTACCACGAATCACTTCACCCAGTAACAAACCAACTTTCACACGCTCTTTTGCTTGTTCTTCGAACAAATCAGCTGGAAGTTGTGGCAATTGCGCTTGGTTTCCACCGAAACGTTGCATTGCTTGACGACGCAATACATCAATTTCTTGGTCAACCATCGCTTTTGGCAAATCAACGTCGTTGTGCTCAACCAAGCCTTTTAAAACTTGCTCTTTCACTTTGCTTTGCACGGCATTTTTCAGCTCACGTTCCATATTCTTACGAACTTCAGCTTTCAATGCGTCAACGCCACCTTCTTTAATACCGAATAAAGCAACGAATTCGTCGGTTAATTCTGGCAAGTCGCGTTCTTCAACTTTCTTCGCCACAATCACGAACTGCGCTTCTTTACCTTTGAGGTTTTCAGCGTGGTAATCTTCTGGGAAAGTCACCGTAATGGTTTTTTCTTCGCCAGTTTTCATACCAATAATTTGGTCTTCAAAACCAGGAATCATACGGCCTTCGCCAAGCTCAAGTGCGAAATCAGTTGCTTTACCACCTTCGAACTCTTCACCATCTACCGAGCCAGTGAAGTCGATCGTGATACGCTCACCTTTTTTCGACTTACGCTTAATTTCTTTCCAGCTAGCGTGCTGCTTACGTAACGTTTCTAACATGTTGTCGACGTCTTTATCAGTTACTTCAACGTCTGGTTTCTCAACAGCTAATTTATCTAAAGCAGCAACTTTAACTTCTGGATAAACTTCGAAAGTAGCAACGAATTGAAGATCTTTACCTTCTTCGTTTACTTTTGGCTCAATGGCAGGCATACCCACTGGGTTAATTTTTTCCTGCATCATCGCTTCGAAGTATTTGCTCTGCATAAGGTTTGAAGCAGCACGCGCACGCGCTTCTTTACCAAACAACTTCTGCAAAACATTTGGTGGAACTTTGCCTTTACGGAAACCGTTGATACGACGGTTACGGTACTCGTCTTTTAACAGACGCTTGACTTCGTTTTCGATAACGTCAGCTGGCACGGTGATCGTGGCGCGACGCTCTAATCCTTGGGTTGTCTCTACAGAAACCTGCATTGCTTTGTTACCTCGGCTTCACTATTGGCCTGAGCCCACTACCAGCGGGGCCCTTCAAAATGACGCCGCATTATAGCGAAGCCATGGGCCTACGTCGAGTAGGAACGGACATTTTTGCGGCGATTGCGCTGTGATTCTGCGCTTAGCGCGGTGATAGCGCGGTATTAGCTTGTTGCTAATTGACTCTGCGCTTTTGGATTTACCTCGATGCGATTACGGCCACATTGCTTGGCAAAATACACCGCAACATCAACCTCTCGCATTAAGTCGTCCGTGGTCGTGGTGGCTTTCGGAACATCCGAATGAACACCAATACTCACGGTAACAGGGCTACCCAAACGAGTTTCCAGCAAGCGCACGCGAGCGAGAACTTTTTTCGCTTGAGTAATTAATTCATCGGGTTCAGATTGTGGACAAACCACCATAAATTCGTCACCACCAAAACGCGCAACGTATTCACCCGTGCGTTTAAAATGACTTTGCAAAATATCAGCCACAGCTTTTAATACTTCGTCGCCATGCAGGTGACCATGCTCATCGTTGAGGCGCTTAAAGAAGTCAACGTCCACCATCAATAATGTCAACGGATGTTTTGCACGAATAGCGCGCCGCAACTCGTGCTCAAGGCACTCATCCAAACCACGTCGATTGACGAGACCAGTTAAACTATCTTGGCGCGCCAATTGAGCCAGTTTTGCGTTCGCTTCGAGCAACTGAGCTTCAGTCGCACGTAACTGCTCTTCGGTTTTGTGACGGGCAATGGTATTGGCGATCATGTCGGCGACCAGACGCATCTGTCGTATATCGCCTTCCACCCATTGGGTCTGGCGATTCACCAAATCGCAACCGACAAAGCCAACCAGCTTACCTTCCATATACATGCCAACGGCCATCATCGAGCGAATATTTTCACGCACTAACTCATCACGAAAACCACCAGCTTCTGTCGACAGTAGCTTGGCGTCGTCAACCAAAATTTGACCGTCTTTTAGCATTCGCTCAAAAAAATACGGCATGGTTTCAGCGGGAATATTTTGTAAATCAGGTTTATGCGCCTGAATACCGTCGTTCGTCCACTCGTATGTATTCGACATGCTGGTATGGTCAGCGGAGAATTCAAATACATAACAACGGTCTTTGCTACCGCCACGGCCCAATAACGCCAGAGCATGCTCAATATGAGTTTGACTTTGATCAGGGGTGGAATTGATGAGTTGCATGCTGATGACCGAAATCATCAAGCCAAACCCTTCCTCTGTTGAAGATGCATGGTTAGCATGCTGTTTTGGCATGTTCTCTAGCATGAAATAAGCTCTTATAGTTGTTATAGCTTGTAGCAAATTTTAAACAGATGCCCAAATTATACGCAACTATCGAGAAAAATCTATGCAAAGTAAAGAGGAATCGAAAGAATGGTCGGCGAGACTGGATTCGAACCAGCGACCCCTTGTACCCAAAACAAGTGCGCTACCAAGCTGCGCTACTCGCCGACTTCAGAATTTTGAGATGTTGCTGAGAAGCAGAGAAATGGGGTGGCTGATGGGACTTGAACCCACGACAACCGGAATCACAATCCGGGGCTCTACCAACTGAGCTACAGCCACCACTTCATACATTGTGCCAGGGCTTTAATGGCGCACCCGGCAGGATTCGAACCTGCGACCGACGGCTTAGAAGGCCGTTGCTCTATCCAGCTGAGCTACGGGCGCAATTCGTACTTGAAGAAATGGTCGGCGAGACTGGATTCGAACCAGCGACCCCTTGTACCCAAAACAAGTGCGCTACCAAGCTGCGCTACTCGCCGACATACTTCTTGTAAGTCTTTAAAATCCCGTGCAGGACGCGGCCTGACAACGGGGGCGAATATTACCTGTTGGGCCGTAACGCGTCAAACATTTTTTTGCCCAAAATGTCTGACTGCTGAAAATACCAACAGGCTGACTGAAATTTATTCATTTCGCATTTCAGTACCCGCTCAATCGACGCTACAACCTTAGCAAAAAACATGCGAAAATAGCAGCCCATGAACTCGACATATCAGCATTCAACCGAATAAGGTGTTCACAGCAATGACTGCGCAACGTATTGATGGTAAACAAGTAGCTCAACAAGTTCGTGATGAAGTAAAACGAGGCGTTGCCAAACGTCTTGCTGCGGGAGCGCGAGCACCCGGCCTTGCCGTTGTCATGGTGGGTGAAGACCCAGCCTCTGCCGTTTATGTTGGTAGTAAACGCAACGCCTGCAAAGAAGTAGGCATTGTTTCTAAAGCATTCGATTTGCCAGCCACAACCACACAAGCAGAACTGGAAGCGCTAATTGATCAACTCAATATCGATGCTGAAGTGGACGGTATTTTGGTGCAGTTGCCATTACCAAAAGGTTTAGATGCACAAGCCATTCTCGAGCGCATTAACCCATTCAAAGACGTTGACGGTTTTCACCCGTTCAACATGGGCCGTTTAGCCCAACGTAATCCGGCATTACGCCCATGCACCCCGCGCGGTGTGATCACCCTACTCGATTCCATTGGCTTAGACTTACATGGCAAAAACGCCGTGGTAGTTGGCGCGTCTAACATTGTTGGCCGCCCAATGAGCCTAGAGTTGTTGCTAGCTGGTGCCACCACCACCGTTTGTCATCGCTTCACCAATGACTTAAAAGAGCACGTGCAACGTGCTGATGTTCTTGTCGTTGCTGTTGGCAAGCCAAACTTCATTCCGGGCGAGTGGGTAAAACCGGGCGCCGTAGTGATTGATGTGGGTATTAACCGTTTGCCTTCTGGCCAGTTAGTTGGTGACATTGAATTTGCCGCAGCTGAACAGCGCGCCTCTTACATTACGCCAGTACCAGGCGGCGTCGGTCCGATGACCGTAGCAACGCTGATGCAGAACACCTTGCAGGCCTGTGATACTTGGCATGCGCCGCTCAAATAAAGTCAATCTGAAACTCTAAATCCGGATAGCATTGGCCCTTTGCGCCGCGTTATAAGCGGCCAAAGCGGTTTTCCAATAATGCTCTCACGGAGTCGGCAAAACCGATGAGATTCACTTCCGAATAACTGCCGCCAACTTAGTAATGCGCCTGCAACAAACGGTACTTCAAGCGGGAAACACCACCAAATCTCAATTTCGAGTTGACGTGCAGCTAGCCAAGCCTGCTTATCGTCACTCTGATTCATTCTTTCAGCTGCGTGATCAATGGCCAATTCGTTTACCCACTGTTGAAGCCGCAAATCATATCGAGGTTTCAAAAACGTTTTAATAGCTGCCGAATTCGGGCTATGAACATCAATCTTTGCAGCAAGTCTCGCGTGTATCATCGACTTTAAAGTCGCTACCCACGCGTGCTCACGCAACTCATCGTCGTTAGGTTTAGAATTTTCAGTGTGCCATTGCAGGTGGGTGCTAGCCATACCGGAAGCCAACACATTAGTCATTTTGGTGTTATCGCCGTGCTGTAACTGGCCAGCACGCAAAACATAATGACTTGTATTGTACAACGTGTGCTGTGCCCAAAATAACCAAAGCAACTGAATACTTGCGAGGATCAGCCACGTAATTAATGGCAAGATCAAAAGCGTTTCAACTAACGCAGTGCCGCACTCATAGCGAGTGGTTGTCGCAGGCACTAACTGCATTTTCCTTGCAACTGACATTCTTTCCATAACTCAACATATTCAGCGAGCCGGTCAGTAACTTCCTGCAAGCTAGTAGTTGGCGTAATGACATCGTGCGCATACAAGGTTGTTACAAACAATTCCGTTGTTTTGAGTGATGTTGCCTCTAATTCATCTGTTCTCACATTATCTGCCGTCAAGCGCTGCATATCGAGGTTATTGACGTTGATTATATCAAACAGCCCCATATCCAACTCCGTTGCCATTGCATTTAAATAAGGTTTCTCAGATTGTTCCACTCGATGAAGATAGATTTCACTGGTCGCACTCTGTGCGTGAGGTTGCCAAACGGGCATTACGAACTCATTCTCCCGTGAAAAAGCCCCTGCAATTTGCTGAGCCAACCACCCAGCTTGAGCTGAAGACGGCGCAACAACACTTAATTCAAGCCACTCAGCATTGTAAGCAAACTGCCACTGTTGCAGCCATGGCAATCGAAATTGTTCAATTTCTCGCTCAGTGAAGAGATCAGCCATTGTTGAGGGTGGAGCACCGTTTTTCGCCCAAAAATCGGTCGCTACAAGTCGTAACTGTTCCGCATCAACAATCCAGTCATATCGTTGTTGTTGTGACGACTTGAAGACCCATGCTTGATTGATCATCAGCAACAATGAGCTAACAATGACGATCGCCGTAATCACCTCAAGCATAACGAATCCTAGCCGCTTCATAATGCCTCCGTGCACACATCAAATAGTGTTTGCGAACTTTAAATATGCAAAAAGTTGAGAATCTAAACGCTGTTTTGCCATCTGTTGAGCCGAAATATTTTCATTCTCAACTGACTCAAGCGCAGAGCTGATACGAGGTATAGCGAGTGCAATACTCGCTATAACGACCCCTAACATTGCAATACCAAATGTCGACTCTAAGAGAACAAACCCTCTCCGATAAGCCTTATACATGACTCATCACCCCTGAAAACGAAGGGTTAAAGTGTCGCCAGAAAAGTTACTGGAGATTGCATAATCGGTAAAATCATAGGCCAAACGTGCACCCTCGGCCGCTTGCTCAATACCAGTCACAGTGATGACATAGACGGAAGTATCGGTACCATCTACGGCTATAGCAATATCACCACCCCAAGGATTAATGCTCGTGCCAGCCCCCCAAGTTTCAGGAACGGCGGCAATACTCGACATAGCCGTCATACTAATGCCGGTAAGGTCACCGGTGCGCGGACGCCATAACTGCGCTCCCGATTGAATCGTGACAATTTGGCTTTTTGCCTCGCTAACCCGTGAATTCCCCACTGCCCAGTCACGTAAGGCTAATGAGCCAATTGTAGCCAGTGCAATAATTGAAAGAACAGTAAGTATTTCAATAAAGGTAAATCCCTGTTGAGATCGCATAATTAACACTCCATTGTTGTCATATTGATTAAGTATTACCGACTAACTTACCTATTCATCGATAAGTTAAACGATGCTTTGTTGCGTGATTGCCATCAACATACTTCCCATCCCTCCAAGTACGATGACTAATAACGCGAAAATAAGGCCATAGCAAAATGTCTGTAAGGCTGTCCGTAACCGTGCTAACGCTTGCAGTGCATCCTGCGAAGCATAACCAGCTACGCGCAGCAAAGTCCCGTGTTCTGTAGCATTACGACTACCATTCCCCAACCGAAATAACATGCGCGAAGATAGCAATCCACTGGCAAATATTTGCTCTAATCGGCGTTCGCCTTCGGCTAATCGTTGTCGCATAAAACTGAAATGACTACCTAATTCATTGCTGCCATAGCGTTGCATAGCGGCTAAAGACCTATCAAGATTAGTGCCTGATTGAAGGAGGACTGTGACGGTCTGCAGTAAGAGCACAGCATGAAAATAGCGCTGAATCATAAAAGCTCCATAGTCAGCTAACCAACGACTCCAGCGCCAATTAAAATTGATCACACCTGGCGGCCCCCAAACCAGAACAAACACCATAATCACCAAAAGAATTAATAATGGTAACCACACACTGTGAGTCAGGATTAATAGCCAATAACTTAACTCCGGCCATTCGGATTCCGGTATCGATTTAGCCAGTTTGGGCATCACGCCGCGACCGATAAAGAGGCTGGCAATAAAAGCTAATGCCATCATCGCTATTGGATAAAGTAATGGCTTCCAAAATTCACGCCATGCTATTTGCCGCTCGACTTCAAAACGTCGATGTTGTTGCAATAATTTCTCTAAAATTCCGCTATGCTCTCCAACTGCAACGAGCATCACGAGATCTTCTGCAAACCATTGCTGTAATGAAGGCCCAAGGGCTCGTCCGTGACTTAGCTGACGAATTAAATGTGAAGCAATTAACTCTTCTTGACGCAGGTGCAATCGTCTTGCGTTTACGAGTAAATCCTGACAACACTGCAACGGGCTGAGTCCATCGCCAAGCGCTAGGGCAAAATCCTCAAGAAACGCCAGCTGTCGCTGTCGGCTTAGGCGCATGAGAAATCTCTCGATAATTGTTCATCAAGCGACAACCAACCTTGCTCAATTAGTTCTCGTCGGCAACATTCAAATTGTTTTGATTGCAACGCCTGGCGAATTTTTTCATTAACCAGCAAAAACTCACAGACAAGCTGTCGCCCTACCACTCCCGAGCCATGACAGCGCGGACATCCTCGATCAGTGCCCTCGCAATCTAAGCACATCTTAGAAACCAGTCGCTGTGCCAAAATACCTCGAATTACACCGAATTGAGCCAATGATTCGGCGGTTAAACCTAAATCGAGCAGTCTACTCAATACGCCAAAAGTATCGTGTGCATGTACCGTTGCCGTTACCAAGTGACCTGTTAAGGCTGCGGTAAAAGCCGCTTTGGCAGTGGCTTCATCTCGGATTTCGCTAATCGAGATAACATCGGGATCTTCTCGTAGCGCCACCTTTACCATATTGGCAAAGTTCAATTCATGGTGTTCCGCAATGACAGGCTTCTGTTCAATATTCGGTTGGATAATCTCGATGGGATCCTCTAACGAAATCACCTTGGCTGTTGATGGTATTTCAGCATTCAATGCAGCCAAGGTAGTTGTCTTACCTTGCCCAGTGGGTCCCGCTACAATTAGCAATCCGGAGGGTTCTGTCAGAATTTTTTTTATCTTGCTAATAACCTCGGTTTTCAAACCAAGCTCATGCAACCTCAATATCTTACTTTGCTCTTGCTGCAACCGCATAGTCACCGCGAAACCGTTACGAGTTGGTGACTTTTGTACTCGCAATCGGATGCGCTGAATACACTCGCTATGTAAAAGCGACATTGAAATACTTGCACTAGATAAACGCTGCTCATCAAATAGTTCATGAAAGTCTTCCGAACGCGTGTTCAACGCTGCAGCTATCGCACCCGCCATAGACTCTCGATTACGCTCTACTTTACCTACCAAGCGACCGTGTACTCGAAACTGCAATGCGGCATGGGACGGTGAAAAAAGTAAATGAATATCGGATGCCTGTAATACGAGAGCCTGCTGCACAAGATCTTCTAGCGCCTGCTGAGCACGAGTGTGATCAAGTTCAATTAATTCTCGGCTAGTCGACTGCAAATCCTGAGCTGTCGTGTCATGAAGCAAGTTTCGAATCGAGCGAGCATTGGCCAGACACCATTGTGTAATAACAAATCCATTGAGTGTTGTTTGAGCAACGATATTCAACAGCGCTATAAAATGATGTTGCCAGGCCGGTAAACTTGCAATCAGCATTCCTTCTGCACTAATCAAGACAGCCACGTCGTCTTGCATGTATCGATCGCTAAAGGTAACGCACAAGTCCAAACCAGCTTGGCTTACTGTCATTTGTGTTAACGCTTCATCATTCAATATCTGCATGACTACCACCGTTCAGTCAGCGGTAAATCGCGGAAATGCCCAAAACGTGAAATTCGTACTTTTCCTGATTGCACTTCAGCTCGAAGATCCATCGCGCCCTGCTCACCGTTTCGGAGCCGAATTAGTTCATCTCCTTTTCGCAGTACAACATGCGTCCTATCTGCAATCGAAACAATACCAACAAGCTGATAAGTCGCGAGTTCATGATCAATTTCCGAGGTTTCATCGGTCGGTGGCTTTAATCCTTCTATTGCGTGTTTAGCCTTGGCAATTTGAAGTTCCAACTGCAATCGTTTTGCTTCCGTCTGCGCAAGGCGCTCTTCGAGTTCACTCGTTCTAAGTTTTTGAATAGTACGATTTGAATCCGGCAATTCAGCCATGCCAATAACAACAGTAAGTGTCCATATCATCATTGCGCTCCTTGCTTTTTATGATCAACTTCTATTGAAAGCGACCAATAAAAACCAATCGCTTCCGCTTTTGCCGTAACAATCTGCATCGATTCAGGATGGTGCGTTAACCAGTTGATGAGTGCCGGCCAGACATTTCTTTGCGTGGTATCGAGAGCCGAGTGCTTGATTGTGACAATGGAATCATCGCGTTCTATAACAAACCCCAACCGCTCTAAATTCAACTCAGTAACATTGTCATTTTGTAACGTTGGCTCCGATTGCGGCAACGCGCGTTCGATGTAGGTCGTATTGCCGTTTTGATGCCAACGCCACTGAGATTGATTTGGAAGTTGGGAGAGTAAATCCTGTTTTGAGCCATAGCTCGATTGCAACCAAAGTTGTTCTCCATTCTCAGAGAGTTGCCAACGCAATACCTCCCAGCCGGCTAGGTAACTTACTTCTGCAAGTAATTTATTTATGTGTGCTAATTGGCTTGCCGACCAGGATGGGCTGACAGCTTCAATTTCTTCGCTTGCGGGTAAACTTACTGCAATTGACGCAACCACAGGCTTAGGCTAATAGACCCAACTAACTGTCGTTGCACTTGCGAAAACCAGGCTAATAGCGACAAAGACTACTCTTCGCCTTAACCAAAATGGTGAGCGACGAATTGAATGTAACTTTGAACTTCTTGAATATGAATTGAGGTTTACTTCGCTTACCTCTAAAACCGCTATATCATTTCCTATCTGAGCCTCCAAGAGTTCGCGTGTACGACGACCGCCAATCAATAATGGACAACGCATTCCATCGTTGGAGACCCAGTGCTGAGTGATGAAGAACAAACTTTTAACGCCCAGGCTATCTGCCGGAAATTGGCTTGCACCTAGTAAGGTATCGCCATTCCATGCAACGCATATCAACTGATTACTTTCCTGTTGCACAAAAACCGCAGCATTCGACTCAATCTGCTCACGCACATAAATAGCAACGTCAGCATCGGCATAGTTGCAACAACAAAGCCAATAATGATGACCTTGCTTGACTAAACTATAGCGCTCAAAACCTAGTTTTCTTGCCTCAGCGAGCCAATTTAAAATTTGGGCTTTCTGCGAGGATTGCTGTCGCCACCCAGCTATACACCAGTCGATCATTACTGTACCTCGCGACTGATAATATGTGGGGTGAGCAACACTAACGTCTCACTATGACGACGCTGCTGCTCATCACGCCCGCCCAGTAATGTGCTCCACCAACTGTTCTGCTGCAGCGTTGAGTGGCGTTCATTTTTAAGGCCGCTCATTAACAATGTTTGGTCGTGAGCGACTAATGCTTTCATGAAGAATTTCTTCCGATTGGTGTGCGGCGTTTGGATCATCTGTGTACCTGAACGAACCTCATCTATGCGTTCAAGATCAGAGAGCTCTGTAGATAATTGAAGAATAACTTCATTAGCCCGAATACTGGGCAATAAATACAACTCAAATCCCGTCGTAACCACCCCCGGTTGCAACACATCGGCTCGACCGACATTTGCCGTCGCCGCCGAACCCGCGGCAGCTAGGTAGGTCGCATTATCTTCCAGTACAATTCTAGCTATCTGGTTGTTCAAACTAACAACACGCGGGTGATTACTGATTTGAACAAGTCCTTGCTGTTGTAGCGCATCAATCAATAATTGGGATCCTGCCGCCTTTCCCTGCTGTTGTTGCCACACAACTTGGCCGCCGCTAAGAGTGCTTAATTGAGCCGACGCAAATCCGAGTACGCCTTCCCCTCCCGCTGTTCTCACAATAGCGTCCCAGTCAATTGCGAATTGCTGAGCATCGTTAAACGTCACTTCTATGATTTGCACATCGATTGCGACTTGTCGGGTAAGCCGCTCATTTTGCTGTTTTAAGTAATTTCTTACTTGGGAAACGTGGTGCGGATAATCTCGCACCAAAACAGATGTCGAACTTTGATTTACGGTCAAGCGCCCCTGCTCAGATAGCAACATCGTTAAGGCGTTTTCTAGGTCCATCCAAACCGATAATTTATCGCTACTAAAGTTAAGGTACTGTTCACTTTTACTGCTAACCACGTTGGCTTGGGTAAATTCAGACGTTGCACTTTGTCCTTGTTGCTGCTGATCGCGACTACCTAAAAAGTAGCTGGTATCTCCAGCAATAAATGCAACGTCAAATTCGGCAACTTCAAATTCATGAACGAGCAACAATTCATCTCGCCATTCAAGGTGCCATCGATACCGACTCGCTACTCGTTGTAATAGCTCGGCAAGCGAGCCGGAAAATTGCATATGGATTTGCTGTTGCGATAGTTTTTCATTATCAAAATACGGTACGACACCATGTGGCTCTAGGGCTTGTGTTAGCAATGTACCCACCGCAAGACCTTGTGCTGATATGGTGATGGGTTGTGCACTCCATGCAGGTAAATCCGCTGTGTTCTTCTGTAGTGGAGGAACATAAAGTTGCTTCTTAAAGTTCACCCGGTGTGGCTTTTTATCGAGCTCTTGCAAATTGCTGAGACGTTCACTCGCACTTTGGTGCTGTTGCTGCAAATCCGACTCTTGAACAATCGAGCAACCGTTGATAACGAGACATAGTAAAACAACGAAACTACGCATAGTCATAATGCTCCCGTTGCTTCGTAACGATAACTCACAATTGCGGCATGATTTGAGTACATCGTCACTACAAACGTATACGGCACTAACAACTGTTCCAAAAGCGCTTCGGTACTGTCTGCTGTTAAAGTGAAATTAGATGGCCATTGATAATGAGAAGAGACGCGCCAATCGATAGTTTCAATATCGAATTGATCACGCAAAAACTGTTCGAGCTGCGGTTGGAGAAGTCCTTTCTTTAACGTCAATCTATTTTGACGAGCATTAGAACCATCCTTTCCTCTTCGTTGGTCAAAGGGAATTTTATTAGTTGTGGAGGAGAACTTATAAACCGGACAAGACGTTGCGAATGCTGACGCCGACCACAAGCAGCTCAGCGCTAAGCTGCTTGCGATGACGTACTGATGGACTGACGTCCGACATGGTTTATGAACCATAAAACCTCCTTGTTAGCCACGCACTGCGTTCCTTCGCAGTAGGGTTTTAATCTAGCCTAGCCATGTGCGGCTAACAAGGTGGAGATGGCGCATTGCTGCGCCGATTATTACTTACGCTTTTTCCCTTCTTGCACTTCCCAGTCACCGTCACGGTAGAACGCTTGCCAGCCGGTGGCTTTACCGTTTACTTCGGTAATCACGTACTGTTCTTTGTTCTTGCGGCTGTAACGTACAATGGCTTCGTTGCCGTCGTCGTCTTTTTCAGGCGCTTCCGCTAAGTAATGGAACTTGCTTGGAATGCGATCTTTAAAGCGCTTCAGCTCACTCACTTTCACCGCACGGGTTTCACGTGAACGCGGGAAGGTATTCGCTGACAAAAACACACCCGAAGCCCCATCACGCAACACGAAATAGGCGTTCGAGTCTTCACATGGTAGTTCAGGGAACGGCACAGGGTCTTCTTTTGGTGGCGCTGGTTGGCCGTTTTTCAGTAACTTACGGGTATTCTTACACTCGCTATTGGTACAATCAAAATACTTACCAAAACGGCCGGTTTTCAACTGCATGTCACTGCCACAACGGTCACACTCAAGCACCGGGCCATCGTAACCTTTAATGCGGAACTCGCCCTGTTCAACCACATAACCATCACACGCTGGGTTGTTACCACACACGTGCAGTTTGCGTTCTTGGTCAATTAGGTAGCTATCCATGGCGGTGCCACATTTCGGGCAGCGTTTTTTCGCCCGTAGCGCCATGGTTTCCGCTTCGTCGTCATCGTCTTTCACGCGTACAGCTTCTTCACCTGGCAACAGGTTCATGGTTTGGGTGCAACGCTCTTTCGGTGGCAGTTCATAGCCAGAACATCCTAAGAACACGCCGGTTGACGCGGTGCGAATGCCCATCGGGCGACCGCACTTCGGACATTTAATGTCGGTTAGCACCATTTGATTCGGGCGCATGCCGCCCTCTTCTGGTGTCATTTCAGCTTGTTGTAATTTCGCACTGAAATCTTCGTAGAATTTATCTAGCGTTGCTTTCCAATTCCGTTTTCCTTCGGCTATTTCATCCAGCGCCTGCTCCATTTCAGCAGTAAAGCTGTAGTTCAATAGGCGCGGGAAGTTATCAACCAAACGGTCATTCACTATCTCGCCCATTTTCTCCGCATAGAAACGACGGTTTTCTACCCGTACATAGCCGCGGTCTTGAATGGTAGAAATAATCGATGCATAGGTTGATGGCCGGCCGATACCGCGTTTCTCAAGTTCTTTCACCAACGAGGCTTCGCTAAAGCGTGCTGGCGGCTTGGTAAAGTGTTGCTGCGGATCAAGTTGCTGCAGTGCCAGCTCCTCGCCTTTCTTCACATCTGGCAACGTCGCATCTTCATTATTTTTCGAGCCTGCTGGCGGCTGCACTTTGGTCCAACCTGGGAAGCGCAACACTCGCCCACGGGCACGCAGCTCATAATCACCGGCTTGCACGGAAATGGTGGTTGCATCGTATTGCGCTGGCGTCATTTGGCACGCCACAAATTGGCGCCAAATGAGCTCATACAAACGTTGCGCATCACGCTCCATATCCCGCAAATTTTCTGACTTAACGCCCACACTTGAAGGACGAATGGCCTCGTGGGCTTCTTGGGCGTTTTGCTTAGAGCCATAAACATTCGGTTTCGCTGGCAAATAATCGCTGCCGAAGTTCTTGCCAATGTAGTCTCGACAAGTAGCCACAGCCTCTTGGCTCAAGTTGGTTGAGTCGGTACGCATGTAGGTAATATGACCCGCTTCGTACAAACGCTGTGCCAACATCATGGTCTTTTTCACCCCAAAGCCTAACCGCGTACTCGCGGCTTGTTGCAGGGTTGACGTAATGTACGGCGCCGAGGGACGGCTGCTAGTCGGTTTATCTTCGCGGTCTATGACTTTGTATTGGGCACCCTTCAATGCAGCCACAGCGGCGTCGGCAGCGGCCTTATCGTTCGCTTTAAAGGTCTTGCCGAGATACTTTTGCACCTGCATGCGCAATTCATCACTATTTTGCGTCGCTAAATCGGCGTAAATATCCCAATATTCTTCTGGCACAAAAGCTTTGATTTCGCGCTCACGCTCAACCACTAAGCGCACCGCGACCGATTGTACGCGACCTGCTGACAGCCCACGCGCAATTTTCTTCCACAATAATGGCGACACCATAAAGCCAACAACACGGTCGAGGAATCGACGCGTTTGTTGTGCATTCACACGGTCAATATTCAAAGCAGCAGGATTAGAGAATGCTTCTTGAATGGCTTTTTTAGTAATTTCATTAAACACCACGCGCTGGAATCGGCTGTCATCGCCGCCAATCAGTTCTCGTAAGTGCCAAGCAATTGCTTCCCCCTCGCGGTCCAAATCCGTTGCGAGGTAAATAGCATCAGCTTTCGCAGCGAGCTTCTTCAGTTCAGCCACAACCTTTTCTTTGCCGGGCAACACTTCATAGTGAGCTTCCCACCCATGTTGCGGATCAATACCCATGCGGGCCACTAATTTTTGGAACTCACGCTCTTGCCGATAAGCTTCTTTTTGCTCCGGCGTCATCTTTCGAACTTCAGCCGGCGGCTTGGTTTTGACGGTCGCGGTTGATTTTGTCGGTAAGTCACGAACGTGACCCACGCTCGATTTCACCACAAAATCATTCCCTAAATATTTATTAATTGTCTTCGCTTTTGCTGGCGACTCGACAATAACTAACGCTTTTGCCATGCGACTCTCTTTTATCCGTAAGCTTGTGGGATTCTTTTTTTAGATATATCTGTTCTGCGGCTATTGCACAACCACCCTGAACAAAAATCATAAAAATACGTTTTTGCTTTATATCTATGCACCAATTGACTTACACGCGCATCAGACCAATAAAATCAAGGCGTTCAGCCCTTACGCCAAGACCAACTTGCGGGTATAATAGCCAACAATTCAACGCTTGCAACTGCAATGGAGGTTTGTTTGAGCATGCACCACTATGAAGTTAATTTCGATGGCCTGGTTGGCCCAACCCACAATTATGCCGGGCTGTCGTTCGGAAACGTTGCTTCATTAAGCAATGCTAAATCTACCTCTAGTCCAAAATCTGCGGCTAAACAAGGTCTTGCGAAAATGAAGGCGCTGCACGATATGGGCATGGTTCAAGGTGTTTTAGCACCACAAGAACGCCCTGACGTTGCAACCTTACGCCGCTTAGGCTTTAGCGGATCAGATGCCGAAGTATTAAGCAAAGCCGCGCAACAAGCGCCAGAGATTTTCCAAGCTGTCTGTTCAGCGTCAAGTATGTGGACAGCCAATGCCGCGACGGTATCACCTGGTGCGGACACCGCTGATGGCAAAGTGCATTTTACACCAGCCAACTTAACCAATAAGTTTCATCGCTCGCTGGAACCGACCACCAGTGGTCGTATTTTACAGGCGATGTTTAATAACAACCGTTACTTTGCACACCATACTCACTTGCCGGATAACGAGCACTTTGGTGATGAAGGCGCAGCAAACCATACCCGTTTGTGCAGCAACTATGGCCATGCCGGTGTTGAGATTTTCACCTTTGGTCGCTACGCCTTTGATAGCAGCAAACCGGCACCAAGCAAATTTCCTGCGCGTCAAACTTATGAAGCGTCACAAGCTATTGCGCGGTTACACGGGTTGAGCGACGAAAACACCGTGTATATTCAGCAGAACCCAGCTGTGATTGATCAAGGTGTTTTTCACAACGACGTGATTGCCGTGGGCAACCAAAATGTCATGTTCTACCACGAGCAAGCATTTTTAGATACCGAAGCGAAATTCGCCGAAATTCAGCGCAAATTTGGCGACGAACCGGTTCACTTCGTTGAAGTTAAAACCTCAGAAGTGTCAGTTGAAGATGCAGTACAAACCTACTTGTTCAATACACAGCTTCTGACCATGCAAGATGGCACGATGGCTATCATTGCACCAACTGAGTGTCAGGAAAATCCTCGTGTTGCAGCTTACCTAGCTGACTTGGTGACCCGCAATACACCAATTCGCCAAGTTCACTACTTTGATGTGAAGCAAAGCATGCGTAACGGCGGTGGTCCTGCATGTCTACGTTTACGTGTTGCGCTTAACGACACTGAGTTAGCGGCAGTGAACCCAGCGGTCATCATGAACGACGAGTTGTTCGCTCGATTGAACCAATGGGTGGATAAACACTACCGCGATGAGCTAAGTGTGGCCGATTTACGTGACCCACAGCTGTTAATGGAATCGCGTACGGCACTTGATGAGTTAACTCAAATTCTCAAAATCGGCTCGGTCTATCCGTTCCAGCTCTAATTTATGTGGAAACAAAAAACGGACGCCAAGGCGTCCGTTTTTTTATTGCTGATTCGCTTTATTCGTCTTCGTTGTGAAGCTCGAGATTAGCATCTTCACTTTGATCGTTACCATGGCGGGCAACGTCATTACGGGCTGCATCTAAGCGATCTAGATAGCTCTGATTGATATCACCAGTAATATACTCGCCATTGAATACCGAGGTTTCAAAACGAGTGATATCTTTGTTCTCTTGTTGAACCGCGGCAATTAAGTCGTCGAGTTCTTGATAAATCAGGCCATCGGCTTTTATCAAGTCATTTATTTCTGAGGCCTCACGACCGTGACCAATCAATTCATTGGCACTTGGCATATCAATGCCATAAACGTTCGGGAAACGGATTTCTGGTGCTGCTGAAGCGAAATAGACTTTCTTCGCGCCCGCTTCACGTGCCATCTCAATAATCTGCTCAGAGGTTGTGCCGCGCACAATGGAGTCATCCACCAACAAAACATTCTTGCCACGGAATTCGGCGCTAATCGCATTCAGTTTACGTCGTACCGATTTACGGCGCTGAGTTTGCCCAGGCATAATGAATGTACGGCCAATATAACGGTTTTTCACAAAACCTTGGCGATACGGCAAATCTAAAATGTTCGCCATTTCCAATGCGATATCACAGCTCGTTTCTGGAATTGGGATGACCACATCAATATCTAAATCGGCGTAGTCGCGTTTAATCTTCTCGCCAAGCTTGCGGCCCATGTTGACGCGCGATGCATACACCGACACTTTATCGATAAATGAATCTGGGCGAGCAAAGTAAACATATTCAAAAATACACGGACAGTGCTGCGGATTATCAGCACACTGACGCGAGAACAATTCGCCATCTTCCGTAATATAAATCGCTTCGCCAGGCTCAACATCGCGCACATATTTAAAACCGGTACCATCAACGGCAACGCTTTCAGAGGCAACAATATATTCATTGCCATTCGCAGTCTCGCGCATACCCAATACTAATGGGCGAATACCCCACGGGTCGCGAAACGCGACAATACCGTGACCGATAATCATGGCAACCACGGCATAGGCGCCACGAATTTGACGATGCACACGAGCAACGGTTGCGAACACGTCTTCCGGTGTTAAGCGCAAGCTTTCTTGTTGATACAGTTCGTGGGCGAATACGTTAAGAAGAATTTCAGAATCAGAAGTGGTGTTGATGTGACGGCGAGCCTTCGCAAACAACTGCTCTTGCAACTCATGAGCGTTCGTCAGGTTCCCGTTATGCGCCATAGCGATACCAAATGGCGAGTTGACATAAAACGGTTGGGCTTCAGCGGAACTCGAGCTACCTGCAGTAGGATAGCGAACATGACCAATACCAATACGACCTTGTAGACGATGCATATGCCGCGTATGAAAGACATCGCGCACCAAGCCATTGGCTTTACGTAAACGCAGTGTGCCGTTATCAACGGTCATGATACCGGCGGCATCTTGGCCACGATGCTGTAGCATCGTTAAACCGTCATACAACGCTTGATTGACTGGGTCTTTACCTACAATTCCAACAATGCCACACATGCAACAACAACCTCATTAAACATTTTGGGGTAAGAAACTTGATGTATTTTCCAAGTATTCAAAAAACCACTGAATGACCACACCGAAATGCGGAATTAACTCTGAAGCTTGCCACCATGGTTCATCGGATAAACCGGTGAAAGAATCCATGAAAAATAGCAACGCGGCGACAATGAGTACACCGCGTAACGCTCCAAATAAGCCGCCTAGTAGTCTATCGGTGCCGGTTAAACCAGTACTCTCCACAAGACGGCCAATTAGATAATTCACTACGGAGCCAACAATTAACGTTGCAACAAATAATGCCGCGACGGCAGCTGCGTTACGGAGCATTTCATCCTGAATACCGGTAAACAGCGTAGCGAGGTCGAGATAGAAAAATTTTGCGATAAAAAAGGCAGCCACCCAAATGGCTAATGATAGAGCTTCTTTGACGAAGCCTCGGGTTAAGCTGATTAACGTCGAAAGACCTATTACCACTAAAATCGCGATATCAATCCAGACCATTGTTAGCATTCCCTAGCGGATTAAAATTTCGCGCGAATTGTATCAGAAAGGCTGACATTTTGCGCAAAATTATTATGGCTCGTAGCGAAAAACTCGACCATTGAGATCAGTTAATTCTCTTAACTTTGGTAGATCTGCTTCCAGTTCTTCTTTTACTAGGCCTGGGCCAACCAGTAGTTTGTTACGCGGGCCATCGGCGGTTTGAACCACTTCACGGTATGCTGGGTAACCGGCGGCGCGAAGCTCTTTTACTAAGCGATCAACAGAAGCCTGATTACGAAATACACCTAACTGAATAATCCAACCCGGCTGCTGTAGTTCAGCGTTACTAGGTGCATCTGGCGTGCTCTTCTGTGCCGTTTTAATAGCAGGCGCATCATCGGCGTCAATTTCGAGGGTTTCAATTTTTTCAAGTGAGTCTGGAAGTTCTTCTTGTTGCGGAACCGATTTTGCTGGTACCTCGGCAACCTCAACCTCTGGTTGCAGCGGAATCGCCTCAAATGACTCTTGTTGTTGCTGCGGTTTACCATCAAACAGTTCTGGTAAAATAATTACCGCGAGGGCAATCAGAATAACGCTTCCGACAATTCTATTTTGCAACTGCGAGGCCATGAACTACTCCGTTGTTGGAATTTTCCCTACAGTGTAAAACGAGCCGCATACCAATACCAGCGGTTGTGACGATTGCTTGGATAAAGCATCGTGATGCGCTTTTTCGTAAGCCGCCAAAACACTATCAAAACATTCGGTGTTGGTCGCATCACTTGGTGCCTGCTCTAATAGTTGCGCTGCGGTTGCACCGCGAGGTTCCGACAAACTAGCAAAGTACCAGCGTGATACAGCCGGCTGCAAAGCGGCTAATGTACCAGCAATATCTTTATCATGAAGCATACCCACCACAGCAACAACCTCACGCTGCGGATAACGATTCAGTAACGCTTGCACTAAATAATTCGCGGCATGTGGATTATGTGCCACATCGAGTAGCGTATCGACTCTGTTTTTGCCATCACCAGCTAAAAACTGCAATCGCCCCGGCTCGCGAGCTTGGCTTAAACCTTCACGAATGGCTTTGTCAGATACCGGTAATTTACTAGCAGCGAGCGCAGCAATAGTTGTTGCGGCATTCGGTAGCGGTAATTGCGGCAATGGCAGCTCTTGCAAGAAATTATTGTCATCGCGGAATTGCCACGTTGAAACGCCAGTCATGCGATAGTGAAAATCTTTACCGACGCGTCGAAGATCAACCGCTTGTGCTAACGCTGCATTCGCGACTACTTCAGGAAAATCAGGTTCGCCAACAATTGCCGGACGTTGCGGTCGGAAAATACCGGCTTTCTCGCGAGCAATCCCGGTGCGGTCATCACCGAGGAAACCAATGTGGTCAATACCGACACTGGTTAACAGCGCGACATCGGCGTCGATAATGTTAACCGCATCTAACCGTCCGCCTAGCCCAACCTCAAGGATCCAAGCATCTAACTCGCGCTGTTTCATTAACCACAGCGCGGCTAAAGTGCCGAATTCAAAATAGGTGAGTGATATGTCTCCGCGCGCTTCGTCGATTGCTGCGAAAGCTGCAACATGTTCGTTTTCAGCAAGTTGCTCGGCATTAATACGTACACGTTCAGCATAGTGGTGCAGGTGCGGCGAAATATAGACACCTGTACTGTAGCCAGCACAACGCAGAATAGTTTCTAGATAACGAACTGTTGAGCCCTTGCCGTTTGTACCGGCAACAGTAAATACCTGCGCATTCGTTGAGGTGAGATCAAGCCGTTCAGCAACCGCTTTGACACGCTCAAGTCCCATATCAATAGCACTTGGATGCAGTTGCTCTAAATAACTCAGCCAGGCATTAAGCCCGGCTGAAGAGGAAGGTTTAACTGGGGTAGTCATCGCTTAATATTCGTCAGCAACGGCCGGTAGGTGCTGAAATTTTGCCAATAAGGCAGCAATTCGATTACGCATCTGACGGCGATCCACAATCATATCTACAGCGCCATGATCAACAAGGAATTCGGCGCGCTGGAAACCTTCAGGAAGAGTTTCACGTACGGTCTGCTCAATCACTCGCGGACCAGCAAAACCAATCAAAGCTTTCGGTTCAGCGATATTGATATCGCCCAACATAGCCAAACTTGCTGATACACCACCCATTGTTGGGTCGGTAAGAACTGAGATGAACGGGAGACCTTCTTCGCTCATACGTGCTAATGCTGCCGATGTCTTTGCCATTTGCATCAAAGACAACAACGCCTCTTGCATGCGAGCACCGCCTGATGCTGAAAAACAAATCAGTGGAATACGCTCACGCAGGCAAACTTCTGCCGCTTTAACAAAACGCGCACCAACAACGGATGCCATCGAACCGCCCATAAACTCAAATTCAAAAGCCACGGCAACAACCGGCATACCCTTTAAGCGGCCTTTTTGTGCCACTAGCGCATCTTTCTCACCGGTCGCTTTCTGAGCCGCCGCGATACGATCTTTATATTTTTTCGAATCACGGAATTTGAGCACGTCTTTTGGCTCGAGTTCTGCACCGATCTCTTCGCCCTTGCCGTCATCTAAAAAGTTCGCCAAACGCACTCGCGCAGATACGCGCATGTGATGGTCACACTTTGGGCAGACGTTCAAGCTGCGCTCTAAATCAGCACTATAGAGAATAGCATCGCAACTCGTACACTTCGCCCACACTCCTTCCGGAATGTTGCGGCGTTTGTTGCTTTTCGGTTTTGCAAGAATTCGCTCTATCCAGCTCATAATATTCCGTTGTTAACTTGTTCAGTCAGGTGGCGTAATTGCCAGTAAATACGCTCTATTAAAGCATATTCTATGAAATCAGTTTAGCAAAAAGTGGTCTTATAAGTCAGGTAACCAAAGTGGACCGGGTGGTAATTGCGGAAGATCAAACTCTTGCGGATAGTCCACTTGTACCAAATATAATCCCTCGGCTTTCGCAGTTGCTGCAGCTTGTGTTCTATCACGCCCTGCCAATAAGGTTGCAAGCCAAGACGATGGCTGCTCGCCTTTGCCAACCTCAAGCAAACTACCAACAATGTTGCGTACCATATGATGCAAGAACGCATTGGCAGCAATATCAACCACAATGAAATCACCATAGCGACGCACATCAATTCGTGTCACGCAGCGATTTGGCGAGTGCGACTGGCACTGAGCGGCTCGAAACGCACTAAAATCATGCTCACCGATAAGGTGTTGTGCCGCTTCGTGCATACGTTCAGCGTCAAGTGGCTGATGATAATGACTTAAGCCTCGACCGAGGATACCCGGACGCATTTTTTGATTCGCAATAATGTATCGGTAGCGTCGACCGGTCGCGCTGAAACGCGCATTAAACGATTCAGGTACCTCGCGCGCCCAACGCACCGCTACAGAATCGGGGAGGTTGCTATTCACGCCCATGGTCCAAGCAGGCATCGCCCGCTCAAACTGACAATCGAAGTGCACCACCTGCCCCGTTGCATGAACACCGGCATCGGTGCGCCCTGCGCAGGTAACTTCTACCGGATGGTTGGCAACTTTGCTTAAAGCGCGCTCTAAGACTTCTTGAACACAGACAACTTCTCGCTGTCGTTGCCACCCAAAATACCGACTCCCGTCGTATTCAATACCAAGCGCAATGCGCGTACTACTCATTAATGACCCTGTTCTTCAATTTTCTGTAATAACATTGCCGCTTCGCGTTTTGCGTCTTCGTCATCAGTCTGCGCCACTTTTTCAAGTTCTGTTCGCGCCAACTCATACTCATCCATTTCTAAATAAGCGCGAGCAAGATCGATCATACCCGATGGCGTTTCCTCGTTATCATCGACTTGACCCGATTCACGCTCAAACCGTGGGCTATCAAAATCAGAATCTGCTGATTCTGCTTCTTCAAGCAGAGCATCAATCTCTAAGAATGCGGTATCATCCGAAGCGTCGTCTTCAGCGTCTGGTTTGGTGGCCTCTTCCGTCGTCAAAGCTTCGAGGTCGATATCGTTTAAATCAACATCTTCAAACTGCTCAAGCTCAACCTCTAAGTCAGTCACCGGTGCTTCGTCGACAGCTGGAGCTACTGGTTCGTCTGCTGCAGATTCTGCATCATCGATGTGAAAATCTAAACTCATTTCGTCATCGTCAGAACTTTCTGATTCCACCGGTTTAGCTTCAACTTTAGGCTCGTCTTTTGGTTCGATTTCTGTATCAAACTCTAGCGACAAATCATCTTCGTCTAACTCCGGCTGCGACTGTTCTACTGACTCAACTTCACGCTCAACCTCTACTTCAGCGGTTGGTTCAACCTCAACGTCTGCAGTGTCTAAATCCTCATCCGTTGTGGTTGCTGTTTCTTCGGTATCGAAACTAGAGGCCAATAAGGTATCCAAATCAGCTTCATCATCAACGGTTTCGTCTATGCGTTCAAATTCATCTTCATTGCTATCAAGCGCTGATAAATCATCCTCAAGACTATCCTCGGCTGCAGCTTCTTGAGCGACAACGTCGTCTTCTGCATCATCGATACGCTCAAACTCAGGCATATCAGCAGCTTCTTCAGCCAAAGCGGCCTGCTCAGCTTCTTCATAAGCACTTAGTTTTTCTTCCTTGCCACCCTGCTCTTGCTGTTCTTGTTCAGCGGCTTGCATAGCGCCGTTATACGGGCCCAGTGTTTCGCGGTTTAAGCGACGCACGTACAGCACATACCAAATGATGGCTGCGAGTAGCAATGGAATGAGAATTGCCAGTGTTAATTGGAACGGCTGCATCAACCAATCCAAGAACTCTTCGTACTCAGATTGCTGTTTACGTTTAACAGGCTTTGGTTGAGCTGCTTTTGGTTCGGCTTTGTTCGGTTCGCTGGCTTGTGTTTCTGTTGCTTGTGATTGCGTTGGCTGTTGTGCAGTCGAACGATCTGCGCTTGCCGCCTCAGGCTCAGATGAACTTTCTTCAGTTGCCGCTGATTGCTCGGCAGAGGCTGAAGGTTCTTCTGGCTGTTGCGTTTGTGGCGATACCTCAGCTGTTTCACCGGCCTCAATTTTCGTCGCAACAATCTCTGCTGCAATTTGCTCTTGCAATTCATCTTCAGCAACTTGCTCAGCATCAACCCTGAGACGAAGCTGTTCTAACTCTGCATTCACCGAATCAAGACGTTGTTGTAACGCACTATTTTCAGCATTTAATTGTTCAATCAATGAAATCGATTCAGCCAGTTGAGTACGCAACTGCGTCAGCTCAGCAACATCAAATTCGACACTCGAACCGTCTGCAGCATCTCGACCAGTAGAGCGATCGGAGCTACCAGATGCTGTCTCCGTTACAACTGGGCTATCCGTATCTGCCTCAGACTCGTCGGCGTCAACAACATCTGTTGTATCGTTTGGATCCGTTTCAGGAATATCACTTGTCGTGACCTTCGGCGATTCCGTTGTCGCTGCTGCAGAGCTACTTTCGATGTCTGCTGCGCGAGCACGCTGTGCTATTTCGGGAATCTTCAGATAATAGCCATCCATCATTCGGTCAGCACGACCGTTGATAAACGCTTCAGGGTTAAGTTCAATGAATAAATCCATCATTTCATAGACTGACAGATCAGTCTTATCGCCATAATACATGGCGATTGACCACAACGTGTCAGACGAAACAATTGGACCGAACCGATCAGGCTGCCATCGAGACGTGGCCTGACCTTGCAGCATCGCCGCTGCACTTGTATTCACAAAGCTCGCGTCAGCAGTAACCACTGCCGACGAGCCGAGTGCCAGTGCTATACCGGCCGCCAGTGCCAAGCTATTCCGTTTCATTGAGCTGGTTCCCTCTTTTGTAATCGTTGTAATTATCGGTACCGCATTGAAAGATGGATAGTTTTACATATAGTCGCGAATTAAGTGTTCTGCAATCTGAATACTGTTTGTCGCGGCGCCTTTACGCACATTATCAGCTACAACCCACAAGTTTAATCCTTGTGGATGAGAGATATCGTTGCGCACGCGTCCTACAAAAACTTCATCGTGTCCGGCAGCGTTACCTATTTGTGTCGGAAAATCATCGTTATTGTCAAACAAGACAACACCTGGTGCGTGACGCAGCAATTCCTTTGCCTGCACTGCATCAATCGGTTGTAGCGTTTCAATATGTATCGCCTCTGCATGACCAAAAAATACTGGCACACGCACAGCCGTTGCATTCACCCGAATGCTCTCATCGCCAAAGATCTTTTGTGTTTCCCACACCATTTTCATTTCTTCTTTGGTGTAGTCATTATCTAAAAACACATCAATCTGTGGAATACAGTTGAAGGCGATTTGACGACTAAATCGCTCAACTTCAACTGGGCGTCCATTCAATAGCGCTGCGGTTTGTTGCGCCAACTCATCCATCGCTTCTTTGCCTGCTCCTGAGGTCGACTGATAGGTCGCAACGTTGATGCGATCAATACCAACCGCATCGTGAATTGGCTTCAATGCAACTAACATTTGAATCGTTGAACAATTCGGATTAGCGATGATATTGCGATTGCGGAAATCCGCTAACGCATGCGCGTTGACTTCTGGCACAACTAGCGGGATATCCGGTTCGTAACGAAACTCGGAGGTATTATCGATAACCACACAGCCTGCATCGGCCGCTTTTGGCGCGTAGATACGCGAAATATTGCCACCGGCAGAGAAGAACCCAAGCTCGACTTGGCTCCAGTCAAACGTATCGGCATCTTCTACCGTGATTTCTTCGCCACGGAACGTAACCGTTGAGCCAGCAGAGCGGCTACTTGCTAATGGAAACAATTGGGCGACCGGAAAATCCCGCGCTTCAAGAATTTCAATCATATGCTGGCCAACCAATCCGGTCGCGCCAAGTACAGCGACGTTAAATGCTCGTGACATTACTGCTCCTGCTTTTGTATGTGTGAAAATGTGAGCTGCTGTAAACGATTCTGCCACTCACGTTGCGCTAGCCAACGCCCACCAACTACGATGCCCTGTGATAACTCTGCTCGCGCCGAATAATGACGCCGTAGAGCATCAAACGCGGCTGGTTCTGGGGTCGCCTGACGCAATAAATTATCGTCGATGCGTATATCATAAATGTCACGCACCCAAGATGCTAGCATTTGCCATGTTGGCCTTGCGTCTGTCTGCCAACGATATTCCCGAACGGCTTCTGGCCAAGGCTTTAATAAACGCCGCAATGATGGCAGTTGTAATGCTAAATCAGGCTGTTTGAGAAAGCCCGCTAACTCCGCAAACAAGCGCAATGTACCACCCACTTTACCAGCAACACTGTGGCCTGCAATATGCGCAGTGGCATAGCGAAGCCAAGGCAATAAATCAGCCGCTATTTGAGGTTCGTTTTCCCACACATCCAGCACAACATGCAACCGTTGGTTACGCTGTTTTGCTGATCGTAATGCCTGCTCAGCAACAACGGCACCGCGACTCGCATTAATTAAAATGCAATCATCAGTAAGTGCAGCGATACTTTTATCAGAAAATAAATGATAGGTCGGAAACTCACCGTTTTTCGTCAACGGTACATGGCAGCTAATGACTTTGCTCGCTAGCACTCGCTGCCAATCAGCATGCACATCGACTTCAGTTGGATGCATGCCAGCTTGCAATAATGGCGGGTCGTAAAAATGAACGTTTAGACCAAGTCCGCGCAGTCGTTGGCCCGCAGCTCGCCCAGTATGGCCGGCACCAATAATTGCTACCTCACCAGCGGGTAAAGCTCCCTGTTCTAACGCAATATTACTAATGGCGCTGGCGACATAATCGCCTACCGCATTGGCGTTCACACCTGGCGTAGAAACAAAAGCGACGCCTGCGTGCCGACACGCGTCTGCATCAACATGCTCGGTACCGATAGTTGCTGTGCCCACCCACTTTAAACGTGGCGCATGACGTAATAGTTCAGCATCCACTCGAGTGATTGAGCGAATCATTAACAAATCGGCACTCGCAAGTTGCTCAGGTGTAGGTTGACGGCCGTGAAAGGTACTCAACGTAAACGGGATGCCCTGCTCATGAAGCGCATCAGAAAACGTCTCAGCGAGTTGGGCAACCAGCGGCATCGAAGCATCGGCCAAAAGGTGCATCAATCAAACCTTGTCAGATAACGATGGATGAATTGTTAAAGAGCATACAACAAAAAGGTGCGCATTTGCGCACCTTTTTACCACCGTATGCATGATGAAGATGTTAATTTTATTGATATTTACGCAAAACTAACGTTGCGTTAGTTCCACCGAAACCAAAACTGTTCGACATCACTGTGGTTAACTCAGCTTTTTGCGGTTCACGAACAATGTTCATGCCCTCTGCCGCTGGGTCTAAGTTTTCGATGTTAATGGATGGTGCGACGAAGCCATGTTGCAACATCAGCAATGAGTAAATTGCTTCATGTACACCTGCTGCACCTAACGCGTGACCGGTCATCGCCTTGGTTGCACTGATATACGGCGCCTGGTCACCAAAAACTTCGCGAATAGCTTCAAGCTCTTTGGTGTCACCGACGGGTGTTGAGGTACCGTGAGTATTCAGGTAGTCAATTGGCGTGTCGACAGTATCCATCGCCATCTTCATACAACGCACTGCACCTTCACCTGATGGTGCAACCATGTCATAACCATCTGACGTGGCGCCATAGCCAACAATTTCAGCATAAATATGAGCACCGCGGGCTAAGGCAGTTTCTAGCTCTTCAATGACCAAAATACCGCCACCACCGGCTGGCACGAAGCCATCACGATCCACATCGTAAGTACGCGATGCTTTGCTTGGCGTTTCATTGTATTTGGTTGACAGCGCACCCATAGCATCGAACTCCATCCCAAGAGTCCAATGCAATTCTTCGCCACCACCGGCGAACACGCGGTCTTGCTTACCAAACTGAATCAACTCTAATGCGTGGCCGATACAATGTGCAGATGTTGCGCAGGCTGAACTAATTGAATAGTTCACACCTTTTATTTGAAATGGCGTCGCCAAACATGCGGAAGTTGTTGAAGCCATGCAACGCGGAACCATATATGGGCCCACTCGTTTCACGCCTTTTTCGCGCATAATGTCAGCGGCCGCAACTTGATGCTCGCCGGACGCGCCGCCTGAACCTACCACAAGACCGGTGCGCGGGTTAGAAACCTGCTCGTTGGTCAAACCGGCATCTTCAATCGCTTGCGCCATTGCCATATAAGCATAAGCGGCTGAATCGCCCATAAAGCGAAGTGCTTTACGATCAATGTGGTCGGCTGGATTGGCACGAACTGGTCCCCATACCTGACACCGTAATCCCATGTCGGCAAATTCTTGAGAAAATTCGATGCCCGAGCGTCCTTGTTGTAACGACTCCAACACCTCTTGTTTGTTCACGCCGATACTGGACACAATGCCCATACCGGTAATCACTGCTCTTCTCATTCTATTATCCTGTCTTGCTGAGCGCTGCTGTATGGTAGCTCACTTCTTGAAAAAAGTGGTCTGCTTTCCGCCTTTTTACCTAAATATTGTTACACTATGACGCATGTTTCATTGACTGCAGTAGGTAAATTCCGTGAGTCATCAATTCAACAAACGTTCAATCAGTGAGCAACCTGCCACTGCTACGGTTACTTTTAACCATTTAGGCGTCCCTGTTTCCACTGAATTTGATGATATTTATTTTAACAATGAAAACGGATTAGCCGAAAGCCGTTACGTGTTTCTTCAGCATAACGATCTCCCAACACGCTGGCAAACCTCTTTGCACAGTACCTTCACCGTTGCCGAAACCGGATTTGGTACTGGATTGAACTTTCTCGCCTGTTGGCAGTTGTTTCAACAAACGGCGCCCGCTAATCAGCGGCTACATTTTATTTCATTTGAAAAGTACCCTCTGGTTAAGGCCGATCTTGAACGGGCGCTCAGTGCTTTTCCTGAGCTTGCGGCGTTCGCTCAAGCGTTACTCGATGCCTATCCCGCAGCGCAAACTGGATGTCACCGCCTGCAGTTTGATAATAACCGAGTGATTATCGATTTGTGGTTTGGTGATATTCATGAGCAATTGCCGAATTGGCTTCCGAACGCTGAAAACAGCGTTGACGCTTGGTTTCTCGATGGTTTCGCGCCTGATAAGAACCCACAAATGTGGCAGGCCAATGTTTATCAAGCCATGGCCAAAAGCTGTCGACCTTCAGGTACTTTTGCCACTTTTACAGCAGCAGGTGCTGTTCGTCGTGGTTTGCAAGAAGCCGGTTTTGCGGTCACTAAGGCCAAGGGTTTTGGGCGCAAACGCGAAATGCTTCGTGGCCTAATTCATAAAGAAACAACCATTACACCGCGACCGCCCGAAACAGTAACGATTGTAGGCGGTGGTATTGCCGCGGCGTGCCTTGCCTGGTCATTTACCCAACGCGGCTACCCCGTTCACTTGCTTACTCAAGGCATCGCCGATGGTGCCTCCGGCAACGCTCAGGGGGCGGTGTATCCGCTGTTACATGCAGAACTCAGTCCGTTAAGTCAGTTTTACGTGAGTGCGTTTGACCATGCGCGGCAGTTTTATCAAAGCAATTGTCCGAATTTATGGCATGCAACCGGTGTGATTCAGCTTGCCTTTAATGCCATTCGTGAACAGCGCCAGCAGAAAATTGCTGACAGCGGTTGCTATGCGCCCGACCTGGTCAGGTCACTGACTGCGGCAGAAACACAACAAGTTTGGGAGTACTTACCTGCACTGCCTGCATTATTTTATCCAAATTCAGGTTGGGTGCCGCCGCAACGCTTAGTTCAACAAATATTGCAGAACTGTGGAGCGCGTCTAGCCATTACAGAAGTTTCCGAAATCACGGAACTCCAACAGACGGCTAGTAACACTTGGCGACTGGACGCAAGCTCCGGAAAGCGTTATGAAGCCAGCACTTTAATTGTTGCCGCAGGAGCAAATACCTCAACGCTACTAGCCCAATGGCAGATAGAAACACAGAATGTACGCGGCCAAGTAACGCAAGTTGCGGCAACCGAAGTAAGCGCTAGTTGTCCGATGGTTGTGTGCTACAAAGGTTATTTCACGCCAGCTGAGAATCACAACGGCGAGTTAACTCATTGTGTAGGTGCTACCTACAACCGTGAATTTAAGCAAGAGAGTTACCAAAACATTGAACCGGCTGACACTGAAGAAAACTTACTAACGCTTCAAGATAATCTTGCACAAGCTTGGACACTTCCGCTAAACGCAGTCAACAACCGTGCCTCATTGCGCAATACTACGCGAGACCATTTACCGGCTTGCGGCTGGTTAACAGATAATTTAGGAGTAGTAAGTGGCCTTGGTTCACGCGGCTTTACCAGTGCTCCGCTGTGCGCTGAATTGTTAGTTAGCCAGTGGCTTGGGGAACCCCAACCACTGGCTGATGCGCTAATTAAGCGACTTGTGCCGCAACGGCTTCAAGTCGATTCAGCATAGCCTGAATATGTGCCATATCGGCCGGCGCCAGCTCGTGTTTTGCCTGTTCAACAGAGGCTTGCACGCTCGGTAGTACAGCATCGGCACTGGCATGATCATTCAGTTCGAGTTGCGCAACGACCAAGTCAAAATGACCGCGCAAATAGCCGCTAGCAAACAGCTCATCATCAGTGCCCGTGGCGACGACCTCGTCAAATACTTGCTCAAGTGATTGGACGTAGTCGTTAAATGCTGCCGATGCCATAAAATATCCCCTAGTTACACTCGATTGGCTCAATGAATTCGATGCGCAAGCATACCATATTAGCGGTAATTTCTGATACACTACCTACCTCATTTATTCCTCGAACTCATCAATGATTAGGCGACAAGACATGGCTTTACGCATTGGTTTATTTTACGGCTCAACCACGTGTTTTACTGAAATTGCAGCAGAGAAAATTCAAGCTCAGTTTGCGCCGGGTGAGATCGAGTTATTCAATATTAAAGATGTGCCTTTGCGTGACGCCGAGCAATTTGATGTGATTATTTTTGGCCTTTCAACTTGGGATTTCGGCGAAATTCAAGAAGATTGGGAAAGTCATTGGAATGATATTGCGGATTTACAGCTGAACGGCAAAATTGTTGCTTTGTTCGGAATGGGTGATCAGGTCGGTTATACCGATTGGTTTCAAGATGCGCTTGGTATGTTGCATGATGAATTGGCGGCCAATCCTGGCACACAAGGCTGCATTCGCATCGGTTTCTGGCCAAATCAAGGGTATGACTTTGCCGCTTCAAAAGCATTGACTGCCGATGGCGAATTTTTTGTTGGTTTAGCGCTCGACGAAGACAGTCAATATGAATACAGCGAAGAGCGCATACAGCAGTGGTGTGCGCAGCTCAAAGAAGAGCTTGCCAGCGTTTAACTTCTGTCGCTTTGGTCGCATCGTCAAAGCGCTTGGCGGCTGAATGTCCCCACACGGGTCCAGGCCACGCTGGATCTTGCGCATGACGCATCACCAAATGCACGTGCAACTGACTGACTACATTACCGAGTGCACCAATATTTAGCTTTTGCCCCGTACCAAACTCTTTTAATAACAACGAAACTTGCTGTACTTCAACCGCCAATTGCTGCTGTTGTAGCTCTGATAAATCGGTAAACTCAACGCTATCAGGTACTCTCGGTATTAACATCAACCAATCGTAACGCTGATCATCAAAGCGCCGAACATCGCACAGCGGCCAGCGTGCCAATAAGAAACTATCTGCTTCTAGGCGAGAATCTAACGTGAATTTGTCACCGTCAACCGCGTTCAATGCATTCGCTACGTTACTTTGCACAGCGAGTTTGTTATAACGGTTTTTTGAGGTTGTGTTTTGCATCCAATAATCCATAAATCAGTTATTAAAACGGTGAGCCAAAATCATGCTACGCATTGTTTTATTTACGTTTTTACTTATAACCACAAGTTTTTCGACTGTCACTTTTGCAAATTCAAAAACTGAGTCAACAGCTTCAGCTGTCACCCAGTTTACCGCTGAGATGCGTGTACATGAAGGCTTTTTCACCTTTTATCACGATCAAGAGCAGGGCAAAATTTACTTGCTCGTGCCACAACAACATCAGCCGTTTATTTATCAAACGAGCTTACCGTGGGGCCTAGGCTCAAACGATATTGGCCTAGATCGCGGTCAACTTGGCGCAACGAGGCTCGCTAGCTTCTATATCGAAGGTGATAAAGTACTGTTGATGCAGCACAACACTCAGTTTCGTGCGAATAGCGACAATCAAGCAGAGCGTCAAAGTATCAACGAAGCGTTCGCCGATTCAGTCATTGCGGGCTTTAGCGTGGTCGCGCGCGATGAAAATCATGTGTTAATTGATTACACACCGTTTTTATTGAGCGACACCCATGGTGTAGTAAAACGTTTGCGAGATACCAAGCAAGGTAGCTATAAACTCAGCACCGAGAAATCGGTGATTTATCCAGCGCGTAGCAAATCGTTTGCCGACAACACCGAACTCGAAGCAAAAATTACGTTTAGTGGTGAAGGTACCGGACAATACGTGCGCAGTGTTGCCGCCGATGCCGACCACTTAACCATGCATTTGCACCATTCGTTCATTCGTTTGCCCGATTCTCAATACCAGCCGCGTGAATTTCACCCACAAAGTGGTTTTTGGTCGGAAGCACACCGCGATTATGCCGCTCCACTCGGTGCACCAACCACAGTACAGTACATTCCACGCCACCGCGTCAGTAAAGACGAACCCATTATTTACTACCTCGATCCAGGTGTCCCTGAACCAGTTCGAACTGCCTTGCTAGAAGGCGGTCGGTGGTGGGCTGAAGCCTTTGCTGCCATTGATTTACCCAATGGTTTCCAAGTACGCGAATTGCCTGCCGACGCGGACCCAATGGATGTTCGTTATAACGTGATACAGTGGGTACATCGCGCTACTCGTGGTTGGTCCTATGGTGCCTCGGTGATCGATCCGCGTACCGGCGAAATTCTCAAAGGACACGTAACCTTAGGTTCGCTTCGTGTTCGTCAAGATATGCTAATTGCGCAAGGTTTATTAGCGCCTTTTGCAGCCGACAATGCCGAGCAGCAAACGCAAATTAAAAAGAAAATTGAAGAAATGGCTTTAGCCCGAATTCGTCAACTTTCAGCACACGAAATTGGCCATACCCTTGGGATTGCACACAACTTCGCCGCAAGTGCCGATGATCGCGCCTCGGTGATGGACTACCCGCACCCATTGATCAGCATTGATACCCAAACCGGTGGTTTAACCTTGGCCGATGCATACACCGAAGGCGTTGGCTTATGGGATATGCAAGTGATTGCTTACGGCTACGGTAAGGGCGACCCTGCCACAGTTTTAGAACAGAATCGTCGTCTCGGCTTAAGTTTCATTTCAGACCGAGATGCTCGCGCTGCCGGTGGTGCGCATCCAGATGCCCACTTATGGGATAATGGCAGTGATGCAGTTACCGAACTCGAGCGCGTATTGGCAGTGCGTGAAACCGCGCTAAAGCAGTTCGGTTTAGGTAATCTTGCTGATGGCCGCCCGCTCAGTGAGTTACAAAATCTGCTAGTTCCAATGTATCTGTTACATCGTTATCAAGCCGAAGCGGCGGTGAAGATGATCGCCGGTCTGCACTATGACTACGCCGTAAAAGGTGAGGGAGATATTGATATTCGCTCGGTTAACGCGTCACAACAGTTGCGCGCAATTCGAGTGTTGAGTAAGACATTACGTGCAGAAACTCTTGCATTGCCAGAGCATATCATCAGCTTGCTTGCTCCACCGTCCTATGGTGAAGGTAATGACCGTGAGCGTTTTAACGGCTTGACTGGTCTCGTTTCAGATCCTGACACCATGGCCGCAAGCTCTGCACGATTTGTGTTGAACTTGATGCTGAATTCGCAACGTCTCGAGCGATTACAGCAACAACACAGCCGCAATAAAGCCATTCCTGACGTAACCGCTCTTCTTAATCAAGTTGCTGAAGCCGCGATAACGCCTGCCTATGAAGCTAATGCGTCAACACTTGAACAACGTTTAGCTTATGAGGTTCTCGATGTGGTTGTATCGACTTATGGTCACGATAAAGTAAGTGCTTCGGTGAAAGCGCCTATATTTAGCTTTTTACAACGTCAACTAGAACGCTGGCAACAGGCTCCGAATTCTGCTCATCGTGATTACGCTGTGTATGCATTGGAACAATGGTTTGCTGGTAAACCATGGCCGCTCAAGCCGGCGCCTGAATTACCGCCAGGCTCTCCTATTTAAACGCCGAGCTAACGCCGACAAGAACAAAAAACGCCAGCATGATGCTGGCGTTTTTATTATGAACGAATGGCTATATCGCTTAGAACGAGTAACCAACATTCAAGAACAACTGGCGACCCAGTTGATCGTACTGCGAGTACAACATGGCATTACCAACGGTGTAAGCAGCTGATGGGCTACCCATCGGAGGCTTCTTATCAAACACATTTGTCATACCTAAAGTAACATCAACATTGTTGTCGAAACTTTTGTTGACTGACGCTGTGTGATAAACCGTGGTCGGTGCTTCAGCAATGAAGGTTACCGGTGTACCACGATACGTTGTCTCATTGCCGTTTGCGAAACGATCATAATCGTTTACTTTACCGACGTAACGAGCAGCCCAGGTATATGACCAGCTATCACGCTCAAGTGATACGGTTAATGAACCCGAGTGGCGTGGGTTACCTAAACGACCAACGTATTGAATTGGCGCACTATCTTCAAATTGACGATAAGTGCGTTCAATTTGGACGGTGTGGTCAAGACGTACACGCAAGAAACCGGCATCAGTTTCATCCTGATAGCTCACGACAGTATCAATACCACGAACTTTCTGGCTAGCAACGTTCACGTAGCCGCCATACACTTCGTCGATACCCCAGTTGCCTGATTCGCTACCGTCGTTACGAGTAAAGCGATCGCAGAATGGTTCATTTTCGAAGTTTTCAGAGGTATAGCACAGGTTCAGAATCTGGACGCCTGACAAATCGTCAACTTGGTTATCGATTTGAACATTGTAGTAGTCAACCGAGGTTGCCCACACGCCTTCAGGGCTCGACCAAACAAAACCGATACCTTCAGAAACAGAGGTTTCTGCACGTAATGTGCCAGCGCCGCCGCCAGTGTATGCTGTACCTGAACCGAAGTCCTGAGCATAATCACCTGGAATGCCATCTGCTTGACAGTTCGCCAGTACAGTTGGGTTGATGGTGCCGTCTTGTTCACGCTGTGCCCAGTTCCAGCAAGGATCGCTACGCTGATCGAAGAATGCTGATTGGTCACCGAGGTACAATTCGAACAAGGCTGGCGAACGGAACGATGTACCGCGCGACGCACGAACTCGGAAGCTATCGGTAATCGCCCAGTTCACGCCTAATTTAAAGGTGGTATCGTTACCGTAGGTGTTTACGTCAGTCCAGCGCGCAGAACCCGTTACATCCAAGTTGTAAATACCTGGTAAGTCACGGAGTACTGGTACTTGAACTTCACCGTAGGCAGCTACTGTGGTTTGACGACCAGCAGTAATACCGGCGCTACTCATACCCCATGAGTTTTTCGCTAAGGTAGCTTCCCCTGGAGTATCAACGATTTCATCGGTTTGGTAAGCCATACCAACAGCTGTTGCAACAGTACCTGCAGGCAAGTCGAACAAGTCACCGGTAATATAAGCATCAACAGTGTCTTGCTTATAAATTGTTTTACCGTGGTCTACGCCAAACAAGAAGTCGCGCGTGCCTTGATCAAAGTTTCCACGTAAGTATTCTGGGTCGAAGAAATCAACCGCATAGCATTCACGCTGTGAAATTGGCGAGAGTTCACCTTCACACGGATCACCCCAAATTGCATTTGCAGCCATTTCCAAAGCATCTTGATAGATGATTTTGGTCGCATAAGTACCGCTACTTAAGCTGCGCTGCCAAGAGACGTCCCAGTTCCAAAAACCAATGGAACCTTCAAGGCCCAAAACGCCGCGAGTATAATCGATGGTGGTGGTGCTACCTGAATGGTCGGTTACCGCAGTTGGATCAAGGGCAACATAACCATCCCAACCTTCAACCAAACCATACCAAGCTGGGATGAACGGTTCCCAGAATTGGCGATAGCTGCTGATTTTAGTTTCACGACGGCTATGCAAGAACTCTGAGTAAAAACGTACGGTGTCGGTCAAATCATAATCAGCCTGACCATACAATGACCACGCTTCAGTGCGTGGAATCATGCTTTCTAAGTCTTGGAATGGGTGATCAGCGTCTGACCAACCATCGCTTACTTTATCGTAGCCAACTGGGAACCAGCCCTCAGGAACCGCAATATCACCTGGGTTTTGCGGATCATAGGTTGGTAAACCAGCTGCAGTTTTTGAGCCATCATAATCGTAGTTTTGAATTAGCGAGATATAGTCTTCTGCGCCGTAATCCCACATCCACATACCGTATGGCAAATCGTTACAGTGGTAATCGCCCGTACGCGGATCGATTGGATCAGCACGTTCGCCGGTTTCTTGGTCAAAATACATGCGCTGACCACAGGCAAAATGGTCACGATCGCCGCGTGCGAGTTCTTGTTGTACTCGGTAATCAGCAACTAAACGTACCGAACCTTTGCTATACGCACGACCAATCGTACCGTTCAAACGGTAGTTCTCGCCGCCCGATTCCATTGGCTGGTTAGCACTAACGTTGAACGATGAGTCATCACCTTTTTTGGTAATGATGTTGATAACACCTGCAACCGCATCAGAGCCATACAAAGATGAAGCGCCATCTTTCAGGATTTCAACACGTTCAACCGCAGATACTGGAATCGAGTTCATATCGAACGCTGCAACCTGACCACGCGTTCCAGCAGGTCCTGCACGACGACCATTCAACAATACCAAGGTACGGTTGGCTCCAAGACCGCGCATTGAAATCGATTCGTTACCAGCACCACCTTCCGTCACGCTGCCAACCGACATTGCAGAAGTTAACTGGTTTGAACCAGATGCAACGGTTGACGTACGCAACAATTCACCTAACGTGCCTAACCCCTGCTCGACTGCAATTTCTGTTGAAATCACTTCAAGTGGCGAATCATTATCTAAACCATCAGAACGAATACGCGAACCGACAACGGTAATGCGCTCTGCACGCTCTTCCGTGTCGATATTTTCTTCCGCATCAGTTACGTCTTGTGCCATCGCGCCTGTTGAAAACAGCGTTGAAGCAGCGCCAAACACTAGCGCAAGACGTACCGATTTGGCGATACGACTATTTTTCATCATCTCTCCAGATAAAGTCTTAGTTATTTTTGTTGTAAGAGCTTCGCTGCTCTTACCAAATCTCCCGCTCTTTCGAGCAAAAGGCGGAGCAAACTACCAAGACGAGGGAAAAGGACAATGAAAATTAGTTGTTTTGCGGGATATATCCGATAAAAAAAAGGCGTCGCTCAAAAAAGCAACGCCCCTGCTCACTTTATAATCAGCCGTTTTTTAATCAAGCTGCGAGAAGAAACTCTCTGGTAACCAGCGAGGACGTTCCACTTGATTCGCTATTTCTTGACCAATTGCAAAGTTAATATTGGTGAAAGTAACACCGGCTTCATAATTAATTGGTAAGTCTGGTTGATCACTTGGACGGTGATAATGCTCAGCAAAGAATTCACCCCAAACTTCACCGCCATCTTCACCTTCCGTTTTAGAAGTGAATCCGGTCATCAAAAATACGGCAGGTACACCTTTTTTCACAAATGGATAGTGATCTGAACGGGTGAAAATCGCCTGTTCTGGCATTGGGTCTTCGCTCAAATCAATACCGAGTTGACCAGCAGCTCGCGCAACCGTATCACCAAGAGTCGAATGCGTTGAGCCAAACGCAATCACATCAGCGAAGTCGTACAGTAATACCGGCATATCAAGGTTGACGTTTGCCACAATCTGACTCAACGGCACGGTTGGGTGGTGTGCGAAATAATCAGCGCCGAGCAGACCGCGTTCCTCGGCAGTAATTGATAAAAACATAATGGAGCGCTTCGGCTGCTGACCGCTCTCTTTAAACATACGCGCTGTTTCGAGCATCACCGATACACCTGACGCATTATCCATGGCGCCGTTATTGATGTGATCGTCTTGGCTTAAATCTTTGGTCATGCCAATGTGATCTGAGTGAGCGGTATATAGCACATATTCATTTTTTAATTTGTCGTCGCTGCCAGGTAATACGGCGGCTACATTAGGGCTGCTTATTTCTTCGTGACGCGATGCACGTTGCAGTCGGGCACTTACGCCTAAATCAAATCCTTTTGGCGATTCACCAGCTTCCAGCTGGGCAAAAATTTCTTCTAGCTGAACTGGCGCGTTTACGAATAATTTTTCAGCAGCTTCATGCTGAACATAGGCTGATGCAGCGATATTCTTAAACGCAACGTTAGGTTCACCGTTTGGATGTAACCAACGAACGCTCGGTGCACGCTGATACATCACGCTAACTTCGAACGGACGCACCTTCTCACGAGCCGGCGTATGCAAATTAATGATGCCAACCGCTCCGCGCTCTGCCGCGAACTTTGTTTTGCTACTATTTAAATGAGCGCCCTCTTCGCTAGGAAGCTCTTCCGGACGGCCACTCACCATAACCACAATCTTGCCTTCAACATCAAGACCTTCGTAGTCATTAATACCAAAAGCTTCTGAAACCAATCCGTAACCTACGAAAACTAATGGCGCTTCAACGTCATCTTCTTCACTGTATGCACTGGGGCCAGTAATAAATTCTTTCGGATAATCGAGACTGATTTCGTCTTCACCGGTGTTCAAAGTGAACGACGCACTGTTTTCTTCAAGAAAACTGCGGCGAAATTTAATGCGCTGAAAGTATGTTCCGTCATCGCCAGCAGGTTCCAAACCTAAGCTTTTAAACTTAGCAGCAATGTACTTCGCCGCAATCTCATGGCCACGGCTTCCGGTGTCGCGCCCCTCAAGATCATCGCTGGCCAAAAATTCAAGATGCGCTTGTAATGCCAAAGCGTCAGCACTAACTGCTTCATTCGATGGAGATTCATCGGCACAAGCCGAGAGGCTCAGTGCTACCGCAATAGCACCGATATAAGAAAAAAATCGCATAGTTAACGTCCAATTATTGTCATTATTAAAAGTTCTCCGAGAGTGTAACCAACCTCTGCACCGCATACTAGCGCTTGCGAGAAGATAAAACTTGATGTAGTGTTATATTATAACATTACAACACAAGCAGCTTATCGGAGATTTCAACCCATGGTATCGCAGTTTCGTAAAAGCCCATTGGCAATATTCGTAACAAGTTTTGTCAGTTTGACGGCAAGCGCGTCTTTATCAGCGCAACAGACTGAGCAAGAAGCCCATGAGCACGAAGATACCGAAGTGATTGTTGTTACCGCCAGCCCATTAAATAGAACAGCTTTAGAATCAGCACAACCGATCTCGGTGATGGCAGGCGATGAGTTACGTGAACAACACGCACATACGCTCGGTGAATCGCTAGCGCAGGAGCCAGGTGTCAATGCGACGCATTTTGCTGGGGTCGCCAGTAGCCCAATTATCCGCGGATTAGACGGCCCGCGCGTTAAAATAACGCAAAATGGCCTTGATAGCGGCGATGTTTCGCGCGGCTCGCCTGATCACGCAGTAACAACTGAAACGTCAGTTGCTGAACAAATTGAAATTTTCCGTGGTCCCGCAACGCTTCTCTATGGTTCTGGTGCGATTGGCGGAGTGGTCAACGTAGTTGATAATCGTATTGCTCAAGAATTAACCGGCGGAGCGCAAGGGTTCTATGGAACCAAATTTGATAGCGCGAGCAACTTGCGCGAAGGCACCGTTGGCTTTACCGGTGACCATAAAAATACAGTATGGCACTTTGATGCCTTCAAACGCCGTAGCGATGACTACCAAGTACCTGAGTTTACCAATGATGAAGGTGAAACTACTGACGAAATTGAAAACAGTTTTATCGATGCCCAAGGTGCCAATATCGGTGTGAGCTATATTTTCGATAGTGGTTATTTAGGAGCATCCTACGGTCGCTTAGAACAACAATATGGTATTCCCGGCCACGCTCATGGCGAGGATGAACACAGCGAAGATGAACCTGCAGGTGCCGATGAGCATACTGAAGCAGGTCCTTATGCTGACATGTGGCAAAATCGTATTCAAGTTCACGGCGGTTGGGTAAATCCTTTCAACTCAATTGAACGTGTTGAGTTGCGTTATGGCTTTACTGACTACCAACACCAAGAAATTGAAGATGGCGCACCAAGTACTACGTTTACTAATAATCAGCATGAACTGCGATTAACCGCAAATCATGAAGCCCTTTATGGCTGGGAGGGCGCCTTTGGTTATCATTATTTCGACCAAGAACAAGAAGCTTTTGGCGAAGAGGCCTATACGCCAAACTCCTCTACCACTAAACACGGACTATTTTGGTTACTCGAACGCAAGTTCGATAATCTAAATTGGCAGCTCGGAGCGCGCGTAGAAGACGTCGATGTAAACGATTACTCGTTTACGCCGGTATCTGCATCAGTTGGTTTTACCTACCCATTGGTTGAGGGTATGCAGCTATCAACGAATCTAAGCCATGCGCAACGTGCACCTTCAGCAAACGAATTGCTTTCCAATGGCGCTCATTTGGCCACACAAACGTACGAAATTGGTCTCGCCTATGCGGTGCATGAAGAAGCTGAACATGTTTATCACATCGAACCAGCTGAAGTCGCACCAGAAGTTGAAATGTCAAACAACATCGATGTCGGAATCCATCTGGATTACAACAAATTCCACATGGACTGGAATGTGTTTTATAACCGCGTAAATGACTTCGTATATGGCGCGTTTACAAACATTAATAGCGTTGACCTTGAATTGGAAGACGAGCATGGCGATGCACACGGCGACGAAGGTGAACTAGGTGGCGAACACGACCACGACCACGACGACGGCCTCCCGGTCATTAGTTACGTGCAGCGCGATGTCGATCTCTATGGTTATGAGTTGAGCACGCGATATGAGTTTAACGATCAGTGGCAATTACACGGATTCAGCGATTACGTTAGAGCCAAAGTTCGTGATGGCGGCGAAAACTTACCGCGTATTCCTTCTCAACGCATTGGTGCAGAACTTCGATATTCTGCCGACCGTTGGGAAACCAAACTTGGCTACACTTGGTATAACAAACAAACTTATGTCGCGGCCCTTGAAGAACAAACGGCAAGCTTTGGCTTGTTGAATGCGCAGTTTAACTGGTTCCCACAAGCACTCGCTAAGCAAAATATTAGCGTTTATGTTAAAGCTGATAACCTCACGGATGAACTCGGCTACGTGCATTCTTCATTCTTAAAAGAGGATGCACCAATGCGCGGTCGTAACTTTAGTATTGGTATACGAGGTGAATTCTAGCGCACTCACCGTGCGCTTTATCGCACTGTAACAAGTATTGCGCCTAGCTTTGATAAACTGTCATTGTTGATTCAATAATCAGGGCTAGGTCGCAATGCGTTGTACTCGTGTAATACAATCTTTATTCTTTCTCTGCACGTTCGTTAGTGTTGCAATAGGCGCAAAGCCACTCCCGCAAAATGCGATACAACAAATTGAACCACTCTCAATTGAGAGGATATTCTCAGCACCCAACCTTTCCACCCAAGCACCACAACAAATTCAGTTCGCCCCTTCGGGCCTACAGATTAGCTATTTAGCAGGCTCGGCAGAGAACCCAAGTGTGCAAGATTTATGGTTGTATGATGTGCGCGAAAATAAACATCGCATTATCGTCAAAGCAGCTGATTTACTTGATCCGAATCAACGCTTGTCGGCCGAAGAAAAGGCGCGGCGCGAGCGCTTACGGATTCAAGCAAGCGGCATCGTCGATTACCAGTGGTCCCCTGATGGTGATGCGCTATTATTTCCTCTAAATGGTGAACTCTATTTATTTAACTTAGAAAACCGCAAGGTAAATCGGTTAACCCCATCTAACACGTTCGCAACTGACCCGCGCTTTTCGCCGCAAGGTAATTTCATCAGCTTTGTTCATGATTACAACTTATTTATCATCGAACGTGCGTCAGGAGAGACATATCAATTAACGCAGCGCCAATCGGAAACGGAACAATTTGCGACGGCAGAGTTTGTTGCGCAAGAAGAAATGAAACGCATGACTGGCTATTGGTGGAGCCCCAATGAGCAGCAAATTGCGTTGACACGCATTGATTTATCACCTGTTGAAATTCAACAACGGGTTGATGTTTACGCTGAACGCACTGAGCTCGTTGAACAACACTACCCTGCGGCCGGTACCAACAACGTCACAATCGATTTGGGTTGGCTAAATGTTAACGAGGCATTACCGAAAAGCGACGACGAAGAATCACCGACCGAGCCGGTATCTATTCGTTGGATAGACTTAACCGACCAACATGATGAACCGGGGTATTTAGCACGCGTTAAGTGGCTTCCAAATAGCCAAAGTTTCAGCTATCAGTGGCAAAACCGTAGCCAGAACAAACTGACGCTTTTTCTGCATTCATTAAATGAAAAGTCGCCAAAGCCAATCCTAGAAGAAACCAGCGCGACTTGGGTTAATTTACACGATGACCTCTATTTTTTGAGCGATAGCCGATATTTTATTTGGGCTTCTGAGCGTAGTGGTTTTAAGCATCTTTACCTTTATCGCACTGATGGTAGCCTCATTCGGCAATTAACCAGTGGCGACTGGATGGTTGATAACCTAAGCCATGTTGATGAAATTACTGGTGTTGTCTACTTTACCGGTCGAAAACAGACACCATTAGAGCGCCATTTATATCGCGCGAATTTAAATAACAGTTCACCCGGGCAGCCGAGTCAACTGAGTAGCCGAGCCGGCATGCATGAGGTGGTATTTGCTGCCGATGGGCGCAGCTATATCGATTACTTTTCAAGTAGCCGACAGCCACCTCAGGTCAGTCTGCATGGACCGACTGGTGAACGTATCACTTGGCTGCATGAAAATCGGCTAGACCAAAACCATCCGCTTAGCCCGTACTTAGCAACGTGGAGCTATCCCGAATTCGGTCATTTAGAAGCCGAAGATGGCCAGCGGTTGTACTATCAAATTAATAAACCAGCTCAAGTTGCAGATAATCAGAATCATCCAGCCATCGTGATGGTCTACGGCGGCCCTCGTGCGCAACGTGTTACCAATAGCTGGGGCGATTACTTCACGCAATATCTTGTTCAACAAGGCTACGTTGTCTTTAAATTAGATAATCGCGGTAGTGGCAATCGTGGTCGGCAGTTTGAAAGTGGCATTTATCGCCAACTTAGTGAGCTCGAAGTGGCAGACCAAAAGGTTGGTGCACAATGGCTAGCTAAACAACCTTATGTGAATAGCAATCGCATTGGTGTATTTGGACATAGCTACGGTGGCTACATGGCATTACATTTAATCATGCGGGCACCTGAGTTATTCTCTGCGGCGGTGGCTGGAGCGCCTGTTACCGATTGGGCTCTCTATGACACGCACTATACCGAACGCTACATGGGAACACCGCAGGATAACCCTGAAGGCTATGAACAAGCGAATGTATTGACCTATGCGGATAGCCTTAACAAGCCCCTGATGATTTATCATGGTATGGCTGATGATAACGTCCTCTTTATCCATACCGCGATGCTAGCTCACCGATTGCAACAATCGATGATTCCATTTGAAATGATGGCCTACCCTGGTAAAGCCCACGGAATTCGGGGCCGTGAGGCGAGTATCCATCGCTATCAATTGATCACCGAGTTTTTCAATCGACACTTACGATAAGTTTCATGAATACGTTATACTAAGCGCATCCCAACCCACAAGGAGTGAACATTGATGCGCTTTTTATCTCGTCGCCTCGTTATGCCGAACGACCTTAACTTTGCCGGCTCTTTATTTGGTGGCCGTATTCTCGAATGGATTGACGAAGAAGCCTATATTTTTGCTGCTTGCCAACTCGATGCAAAAAGTTTAGTTACCAAACACATCGGCGCTATTGCGTTTGAAACATCGGCCTATCAAGGCGACGTGGTTGAATTCGGTTTGGGCGTGAAAAAAGTCGGCATAACGTCTGTTACCCTCACTTGTGTGGTTCGCAACAAACAAACCAAACAAAACATTTGTGTGGCCGATGATATTGTCTTCGTTCATATTGATCCAGAAACTCGCACGCCCCAACCGCACGGTAAAACGAAAGCCGAGCTCGACGCACTACCAATCGAAACACCGGCGTAATATTTATTTGCATAAAAAAAGCCGCATCGAGCGGCTTTTTTTGTCCATCAGAAAATCATAGCGTTATTTGTAAAGTGTACGAATCCAGCGCTCTTCAGTGATAAAGTTCCATGCCCAATCGGCCCATTGGTCACTCAAACCTTTTGCCACAGCTTCGTCTTCACTCAAGCCTTGTTCTTTCATCGTCATCACTTCTTCGCGTGTCGCTTCAATCATATGCACCAAACGCAACCAGTCACTACGCTTTGATAAGCCGCCATGACCAGGAATGATTTGGGTATCCCCATCAATATCTGCGATGACCGCACGAACGTTATCGATAAAGCCTTGAACGTTGCCGCCAGCATTCAAGTCAATGAACGGAAAGCGATCCACAAAAAACAAGTCACCGGCATGAATCACGTTGCTGCTAGGGAACCAAACCACGACATCACCATCAGTGTGACCGTTCGGATAATGCTTCAATCTTACAGCCGTTGAACCAGTTTTTACTTCAAGTGCTTTATCAAACGTAATGGTCGGAAGGCCTTCGCGATCAAACTTCTCATTTGCGGCCAAACGCGTTTTCACATTTTCATGTGCCACGACTTTCACGCCTTGCTTTGCAAATGCAGCGTTGCCATCCGTGTGATCACCATGAAAGTGGGTATTCACTAAAGTGCGAATGGGTTGCGAAGAGATTTCTGCAATTGCTGCTGAAATTTTATCAGCCAGGCCTTTATATTGCGCGTCAATCATAACCACGCCGTCATCACCAACATAAACGCCGATATTGCCGCCCATGCCAGTTAGCATATAAACTCGTTCACTCAATTGCGTGGCTTTAATCTCCACGTCATCCATATTTGACTGTGCTTGAGTCATCGTTGTTGTAAACAATAAAACTGCACTCACTAATCCTAGTTTCAAACCACGCATTGAGAATCTCCCGTTAATAAGATGTCTGCGTTATTGGTGTAAATAACTTCCAGCAAAACAAGTCACCGGGGCTGCAGTTGGCTTTCCGTGTTGCCAATCACCACCTTCCACACCACTACCAGCAATATCGACATGCACATAAGGCAGCGGTTGTTGACTATCAGTACCATGCTTATCCAATCCTGAAGCAATTGCTAAAAATGCCATCGGAAATTGGTGCCCGCGTTTGGTTGTTGCTGAAGGTCCGTTATTACTCGATAGCGTGTCGTCTGCTTTGGTTCGCGGACGCACAAAATCGTAGTCTTCACGTCGTGACCATGAAATTTCCGTCGGGTCGCCATACACTTCACCAGCTTCCCATAGTTTTTCTGTCACTTTATTTACGCGCGCTGGCCCATTCGGGATCAATGCCGTATATGGCCCCTTCGCTAATGCAGCATGTCCCGTTAACGTTGCCACACTAAATAATTGTGGACGAGGATAATCCGTTGCTTCTTCGCGTAGATGCGATAGCAAGTCAGCTAACACTAAACGACCTTCCGCATCGGTGTTACCAATACGCACTCTTACACCGCTGTGCGCGGTAATAATTTCATCAGCTACAAAGGCATCAGCACCAATACTATTGCGTACAATCCCCAGTTCAGCCACTACGTTTAAGGTTTCTGGTCGCATCTCGGCGACCGTTTTTACAAAACCGGCTACGCCAGCAGCGCCACCTTTGTCGCGGCTCATACCAGCCATATGGCCACCGGTTTTCACATCCGCACCACCGGTATCGTAGACAATACCTTTCCCAGCAAACATTAACGTTTGCTCTGCTGCCGGGGCTTTATATTCTAAACGCACGACACATGGTTGGTGACGCGTAACGCCTAACGATGCTCGCGCTACTGCCATCAGTAGCGGATATTCATGTTGAAGTTGCTGCACGTCGTCAATAACGGTGACACGTACCGGAGAATGCGCAAACGCCTGTTGGCAATATTCCGCAAAACGCGGCGGTGCCATGCGCTCAGGTTCCGTGCCCGCCAAATCGCGAGCTACCCGTTTACCGGCTTCGACAGCTTGCAACCAAGTTTCATCTAATGCGCCGACAATTCCGACGCTGGTGACGGTTTCCAGCACCTCTTCACCATGATATTCACGTGCTTCTAGTGGCTCATATAAAGCCTGGCAGAAGCCCCAGTAAGCAACGGCTTCCGCTTGGCCATAACGAGCCTCGCTTGGCACGCCAAATACAATCATTAATGGCTTTGTAACACCCGCTTGTTGAGCAATTCGTGCAGCGGCGCCAGCAGCGTCACTAATATTTCGAACATCATCATAATCACGAGTTAATGGTCCAGTTGGCGCAAGAATCAAACGACCACCGGCCACATCTGCAGGAACCAATAATGGGTGCTTGCCAACGCGCGCATCAAATTGCTGCGCCTGCGACACGTAATCACTGAAATCGTCAGGTATCGTCTCGCCAAAATCACCTATTAAAATGACTGCGTCAAAATCGCTACCGGCTGTCGCCGCGTAACTATCAAATACATTAACCGTTGGAAATGCCATAATTAAACCCCGTTGTTCGTTGCTCGTGCGCTTCGCTGTTCGTGCGCTTCGCTATTCGAACAGTGCGTAGCACGGACGAACAGCGAAGCGTACGATTAACGAATAACGCTTTTATCTTTTATATGCGGCGCCATTTGGTGCCGGTTGGACCATCTTCTAATTCAATATTCATAGACTTCAACGCATCACGCGCTGCATCAGCACGAGCCCAATCTTTGGCCGCTCGCGCATCATTTCGCTCAGCAATCAAAGCTTCAATTTTTGCCACATCAACATCAGCAGCATCACCTTGTAAAAAGGCCTCTGGTTGCTGTTCAAGTAACCCGAGAAGATGCCCAAACTCACGCAGCTGTGCGGCGTAAGCCGCAGCTTTTTGCGGCTCACTTTGCACCGTACGGTTTATCTCGCGCGCCAATTCAAACAACACCGATAGTGCTTCTGGTACATTAAAGTCATCATCCATTGCCGCATTGAAGCGCTCGATGTGCGAAGCGGTTAGTGCTGGATCAACGCCGCTCTCTGGCGCATCACGTAAAGCGGTATACAGACGTTCTAAACCAGCGCGCGCCTGCTCAAGGTTGTCTTTAGAATAGTTCAACTGCGAACGATAGTGGCTGGAAATCAGGAAATATCGCACGGTTTCCGCATCATATTGCGCAAGTACATCGCGAATCGTGAAGAAGTTTCCTAAGGATTTTGACATCTTCACTTCATCAACCTGCACCATGCCACTATGCATCCAATAGTTCACATAGTCGCTGTGATTTGCACAGCAGCTTTGTGCCACTTCGTTTTCGTGGTGCGGAAAAATCAAATCGGAACCACCGCCATGAATATCGAAGTTTTCACCAAGGTGCCGTTTATTCATAGCAGAGCACTCAATGTGCCAGCCTGGTCGACCTGCGCCCCATGGCGATGGCCAACTTGGTTCACCAGCTTTTGCTTGTTTCCATAGAACAAAGTCGAGTGGGTCTTGTTTGTTATCCGCCACATCGACTCGGGCGCCGGCTTGCAGTTGTTCAAGGTTCTGGCGGCTAAGCTTGCCGTACGGTGTAAAAGTACTCACATCAAACAACACATCACCGTCGCCAGCAATATAGGCATTACCATTAGCAATCAGTGTTTCAATCATGGCGATAATGTCGCCCATATGACCAGTAACTGTCGGCTCTACGTCTGGTCGAACTAAATTCAACGCATCGAAGTCTTCATGCATGGCTTGCGTGTAACGCTCAGTCACTGCATTAATGTTTTCGTTATTTTCCGCGGCACGGCGAATAATTTTGTCATCAACATCTGTGATATTACGAACGTATTTCACCTTATAACCACGTGAGCGCAGATACCGCACCACAACATCAAAGGCAACATAAGTACGGGCATGACCAATGTGACAGTAATCGTAAATAGTTACCCCGCACACATATAGCTTTACTTCACCTGGCGTAATCGGCTTAAACTCTTCTTTCTGGCGGGTTAACGTATTAAAAACTTTCAACATGCACAGTTGCTCCTGTCTCACTGCATGACAACACTATTCAAAAGAGGCTGACATAATAACGCAAGGTGCGCCATGGTCACAAACAATGCTAAACTACAACACCAATTAAATCTGTATATAACATCAATTTCGTTACTAATTATGGAGCATCCTCAATGCAGGTAACCCTACACACCAATCACGGCGACATCACCTTAAAGTTATTCGCCGAACAAGCACCAAAAACTGTGGAAAACTTCCTGACTTATGTGCGTGAAGGTTTTTATGAGAATACGTTATTCCACCGTGTCATTCGTGGCTTTATGATTCAAGGTGGTGGTTTTAATCTAGAGATGGTGCAAAAGCCCACTCACGCGCCGGTTAAAAACGAAGCGAACAATGGTTTGAAAAACAATCGTGGCACCGTTGCTATGGCACGTACGCAAGATCCACATTCAGCTACTGCACAGTTCTTTATTAACGTTGCTGATAACGATTTCCTTAACTTCAAAAATGAAAGCATGGGTGGCTGGGGATACTGCGTCTTTGCTGAAGTTGTTGAAGGCATGGACGTTGTTACTGCGATTGAAGCAGTTCGTACTAGCCACGCAGGCTTCCATCAAGATGTTCCGGTTGATGACGTGATTATTAAAAGCGCGACAATCAGCGAGTAATCCATGACAACTTGGTTCATCTCCGATTTGCATTTAAGTCCTGCGCGACCGGATATTACCGGTTTGTTTCAGCGCTTTTTGCAAGAGCAAGCAATTCACGCCGACGCTTTGTATATTCTTGGCGATTTATTTGATGCGTGGATTGGCGATGATGATACCAGCGATTTCGTTGCTGCAGTGCAAGTTGCGCTGCGGCAATTAACCGACAGCGGGGTTCCAGTTTATTTCATTGCTGGTAACCGTGATTTTTTGATTGGCCCACGATTTTCACAAATAACCGGCATCAAGCTACTCAAAGAGCCAAGCATCGTCGATCTGTATGGTGTACCGACCCTTATTCTCCACGGCGACACGTTGTGCACAGACGATGTCAGTTACCAACGATTTCGTAAAGTCATTCGTAATCGCTGGGTACAGAAACTACTACTGGCGTTGCCGCTCAGTTTACGCATGCGTATTGCTAATAAATTACGTGCGTCAAGCAAAACGCAACAGCCACTAACTGAACAGCAATTGCGAATTATGGATGCCAATGAACATGCTGTTCGCGAACTCTTTATTGAACATGACGTTCAACGCATGATCCATGGTCATACCCATCGACCAGCGGTTCACCAACATCGATTACCTAATGGCGAAATGGCTGAGCGCATTGTTCTTGGTGACTGGTACACACAAGGTAGTTTTCTAAAGGTAACCGCCACAGAGCGCGAACTCATTGTCAGCCCAATCGCATCTGATAATTAATCATTAGCGGGACTCAAATCTTAAACTGGCCCACTATGAAAACGAAACTCAGTATCTGGTGATTGAATTAACTGCGCTTCGACCTCGCCAAAGAACCTTACCCGCTCATCAATCGAATGCCCGGCTAGTTGCTCAGCCAATTCTAAGTAGTCTTGGAAATGACGCGCTTCAGAACGAAGTAAACTCACGTAAAATTTCGCCAACTGCGGATCCACATGAGGTGCTAATGCAGCAAAGCGCTCGCAAGAGCGAGCTTCGATGTAGGCGCCACAGATTAATTTATCAATTAATGTTGCCGGCTCATGCGTACGCACGTGCTTAAGCATTCCTCTGGCATAGCGGCTTGAGCTGATATTCTCGTATGCAATGCCAAGCTCATCCATGATCTCCAGCACTTGATAAAAATGATGCAGCTCCTCTTTGATAAGCAATACCATTTTATCAATAAGTTCTTGGCTATACGGCGCATCTCGCTTTGGCAACATCGCTTTTGTCAGGCGCTCATGGGCCGCTAACTGTCGCCAATCCCCCTGCATCCGATAAGTGAAATCTTCATAAGGCTTTAACCAAGCCAATAGCGCATCGCCACTTGCCGCATCAACTGCGTAACGACGAATCAGTAACATCGCTGATTGCGCGGCCTTGAGCTCGCAAACTAAATGATCAATCAGTAATATCGATAAGTTTTCTGGCTCGCGGGCAGTTTCTATCCACTCGCGCGGCGTGTCACAATGAAGAAACTGACGAATTGGTTGTAGCAAAGACTCCACGATAAGCTCTCTTTAAACTCTCAGGGTTAAAATATTGGTCAAATTTTAATCACACAAATTAAATATGGTTATTTGCATCAAAATGGCTTGACTCTGTTGAAAATCCGACCAATATTGAATGCAAGGCGCGCAAAAAAGCGTCAAAAAATAATAACTGTAACTACAGACAACAACAGAAGTTGAGGTATGTCATGATTTTAAATCACATTTGGGGCCTTTACGCTCATCCAGTTGATGAATGGAAATCGATTGATCAACGTCACGAAAGCATGAGCTTTGCACTAAGTCACATCTTAATTGTTGCGTTGTTACCATGCGCGGCGGCTTACTATGCATCCGCACATATTGGTTGGAGCATTGGCGCACGTGAAGTCACCTTTTTAACTCAAAACAGTGCCATGTTGATGGCCGTTGCCATGTACGTTGGCATAATCGCAGCAACCTTTGCACTCGCTTATTTAATTCATTGGATGGCAAAAACCTTTGGCGCTGCGCCAACCTTTACCCAATCACTAGAGCTGGCTGCCTACACAGCGACGCCTGTCATCATGTCAGGTATTGCGTCATTGTACCCAGAATTGTGGTTCGTCACTATGGTGTTTTTAGCGGGTGTTGCCTATTCGGTTTACCTGCTCTACTCAGGCGTGCCCATTTTGATGCACATTCCGGAAGAGCGCGGCTTTTTATATGCTTCTTCGGTTGTTACTGCTGGCTTAATCATGCTGGTTGTACTCATGGTAACCTCAGCGATTATTTGGACCAACGGCTTCGGTCCTGAATACATGTAACCGTGATTTAAAAAAAAGCCCAGCGAATTAGCTGGGCTTTTTTTGTAGCTCGAATCACCGGTTGTTATCCCCCGATATAGCGCTTTCTTTTGTGCTCTTTTAAACGCTGTATATCAACCATAACTAAGCCATCAACTGCATTTGCAAAATTAGCATCGACATTAAAACCTAAAAACCGCGCCCCACCCTTTTCACATAAGTCAGCATATTGTTTAAATAACGTCGGAATTGCAGCGCCTTGATGAGCTAGAAAATGCTTTAAATGAAGCAGATCATCCGCATAATCATCACTGATATCAGGCAGCGGTCGGCTGTTTGGAAGAAATGGCGTGCGTGGTAAAGCCAAGTTATCTGGGTCGGGAAAATGATCACCAAAAAATTGCACAAGCGCATCTTGCGCAACGCTTGGCAAACCTGCACTCATCGTCACTGGACCAAATAAATAGCGATACTGCGGATGTTGCTGCAGTAACGCGCCAATACCTTGCCAGAGATAATCTAAACTACGTTTACCCCAATATTTCGGCTGCACAAAGCTACGTCCAAGCTCTAAGCCCTGTGCAATAAATGGCGCCATACGATGAGGATGGTATTGAAATAGCGAGTGACTATAGAGTCCCTCCAAACCACGTTCAGCGACTATCGCGTTCGCATCACCAAGACGATACGCACCAGCAATCTCTAAGTCCTCGGCATCCCATAAAATTAACTGGGTATACCAAGTATCGAAATTATCGAGATCTCGCCGCCGTCCAGTACCCTCTTCAACCGCGCGAAAAGCGATTTCACGTAGTCTTCCTATTTCGCGAAGAATCGGCGAATTCCCATCGTATCGATACAAATAGATATGTTTGCCATCTTGCGTACTGCCCAGTCGCTCGCAAGCCTCGACAGCTTTTTTCAACGCTTGCCGCGACTCCGCCCGAGCAATTGGTCGCTGGGTTTTAAGAACCCCCTTCTTATTCTGGCCAAGACGGTAAACATGACGTCGAAACATCTTCGCACGTTGCGACAGTGTTAATTGCTCAATTTGAAATGATTTCAGCGGTACCAATTCACCAATGCGAAAATCAATGTGACCCTGTTGCTGCCGAAACATCTCTTGCACTAAGAGCAACGTTGCTAGGGGTTTATAGAGCATTGAGGCACCATAGAACCAGGCTGAATTATGCGCTTTCACGTGAATGGGAAGTATCGGCGCTTGTGCACGCAAAGCCATTTTCAAAAAGCCAGTATTCCAGTGATGATCACGAACCCCTTGCGGCCGCAATCGTGACACTTCGCCAGCTGGGAACACAATCAACACCCCTTCATCTTCGAGGTGCTGATACAGACGTCGCAATGGTTCACTGCGTCCCCCCGTAGTTGAGGACTTGAATACCGGCACTGGAATCAGTAATTCTTGCAACGGCTCAATCGCCTGCAGCAAGTCGTTGGCGAGTATTCTCACATCACTACGCACGCTGCTAAGTAGCTTTAGTAGAGCCAAGCCATCGAGCGACCCGATCGGGTGGTTCGCGACAATAATTAGTCGACCTTCGGTCGGAATGTTATCAAGTTCGCTATCGCGAGCGGTAAAACTAAAGTTGAAAAAATCAAGCACATGCTCAACAAATTCAACCCCTTGAAGGTTTGGGTAAGCTTCGGCAAAGCGCTTTATTTCACGCTCACACAACAACCCACGCAACACCCACAATGCAGATTTATGCAACAACTGGTGATGGTGTAAAGTAGGCAAATTCTTATTAAGTAGTTGCTCAACTTCGATCATTGTTACTCTCTCATTCTGCGTCTGTTGCGTTAGCATAGGTTGAGAGAGTGACAGTTCGTTGGCACTTTCATGGCAATTCAATGACAGTCAAACGCACAGTGCTACTGTTTAAATAAGAATTCTGGTAGTCTTGAGCCGATCTCAATTTGTTACGTACACGTCACCTCCTATCTCGACGTGATCGAAAGGAATATTTATGTCTGAAAATAAAAAGAAGCTCAGTCTCACGAGCCGTATTGTTATCGGGATGTTTGCCGGTATTGCCGTTGGCATTCTATTAAAGGCAATTTTCCCTGATAACACGATTGTCGAAGGTTACCTAACGAAAGGCTTGTTCTACGTTGTAGGCCAAATCTTCATTTCGTCACTACAGATGTTGGTTGTCCCTTTAGTTTTCGTGTCACTTGTGGTGGGTACCTGCTCGTTAAGTGATCCGAGTAAATTGGGTCGACTCGGCGGTAAAGCCGTTGGTCTTTATTTAATTACCACTGCCATCGCGATTACCTTCGCCATCGCGATGGGGGTCATTGTGCAGCCCGGCACCGGCATCGAGCTTGCCACTGATGCAACCTACGAACCTACCCAAGCACCATCGCTTGCTCAAGTGATTATCGATTTATTCCCAACCAACCCATTTAATGCATTTGCCAACGGGAACATGCTGCAAATTATTGTTTTTGCACTGTTATTCGGTATCGCAATGGCATTAGTTGGCAAACCGGGTGAACGCATCAAAACATTATTCGATGACTTTAACGACGTCATCATGAAGTTAGTCATTATCTTAATGAATATTGCACCATATGGCGTATTTGCGCTGATGGCGAAGCTGTTTTCAGAAACGTCATTTGAGACTATCTTCAGTCTTGGCAAATATTTCTTGCTGGTGTTATTTGTCCTCATTGTTCATGCCCTAGTCACCTATCCGATTATTCTAAAAGGATTATCTGGCATGAATCCGATTATTTTCTTACGCAAACTGCGTGAGGTTCAAATTTTCGGTTTTAGTACGGCAAGCTCTAACGCCACCATGCCGGTCACGTTAGAGACAGTGACCAAACGCCTCGGCGTACATAACAGTGTCGGTTCATTTACGGTGCCACTAGGTGCAACCATCAACATGGACGGCACCGCTATTATGCAAGGTGTAGCTACGGTATTTATCGCGCAGGTTTATTTAGTTGATTTAACCATCGCCGATTATCTTATGGTCGTCCTCACCGCAACACTCGCTTCAGTTGGTACTGCAGGTGTACCAGGCGTTGGCATGATTATGCTCGCCATGGTCCTCGGCCAGGTTGGCCTTCCTGTTGAAGGTATCGGCTTAATCATTGGTGTCGATCGCCTACTCGACATGACTCGCACGGCTGTCAATGTCACTGGTGATGCGATGGTTTCAGTGATTGTGGCGAAAAGTGAAGGTGCGTTGGATGAAGATGTGTTCAACGACGCCAAAGCCGACCTAAAAGAAAGAAACCTCTAAAACCAAATGCGTTACTCGTTGTTCGTACGCTTCGCTGTTCGTCCGTGCTTCGCACTATTCGAAGAGCGAAGCGTTCGAACAGTGAGCGAAGTGAGCGGACGAATAACGAATAACGGTTTTTAACGGATTTCGCGCCAGATGAATTGCGTCAAACGGCCATAATCAACCACCGCATCCGAACTTCCCGTCATCGCTTGCTCCAATACCTGCTCCAACACCGGCCACAACAATCTCGCAATATAATCATCAGCAGTATCATCAACGCTCGCCTCAGGAAGCTCTAACGATGCTAAACGCACACTCAAAATGGGTTGTCCTTGATCAAACAAATTGAGTACAACGTTGTCCAGATAAGCTCGTTTTATTTGCCAAATGATCGGCTGCGATGCACGTTGTAACTGTGCTTGTTGATTTGCTGCATTGTATAACGCATGAAGATTCGATTGGCCTTTGTCCCAATAGGCAATAGTCAACTGGGCATCTTTTGCCGTAACTGAATCAACGATTAAGGTGTTGTGACCGCTACCTAACCATTCCCCTTCGACAATCACCGAATCAGCACGTAACACCTCGTTTAAGCCAGCATCTAATTCTACTGCACGTGTACTGAGTCGAATCTCGTGAGCGCGTAATTCGCCCAATAACGTCACTAACTCTAAATTTTTGTAAGCAAAATCAGCATCAAGGTGACTGTCAGCGCGCTGTTCGAGGATCTCACCCAGACGTTCCGACATCGTTTGCTCAGCACTTGCTGGTAAACTATTCATAGCGACCACGACACCAAGTATCGCTTCACGTAAACCAAAATATTTTTTCACGACGAAAGAGCTCCTCAGCGGCGTTGATGTCGCTCTCGATTCAGTTGTTTTTGCGTCGCATTCTTCCGCAACATCACGTATACGGCCCCACTACCACCATGATGGCGTTGTGCACTATGGAATGCCATCACCGGCTCTAGTTCGCGCAGCCATTTGTTCACGTAACTTTTAATCAGTGCTGGGTGTGGTTTGGAATGCTTCCCCTGACCATGAATGACTAAAGCTGACCGAACGCCACTGCGATGACAGTCTTGAATGAACTCAAATAACGCAACACGCGCTTCTCGCAGAGTGTGGTGATGTAAGTTCAAGCTGGCTTCAATTGGGTATTGCCCTAAACGCAAACGCTTATAAACACCGTGTTGCACACCGTCGCGCTGAAACGCGATGGTATCGAGCGGCTCAACAAGTTCCACGTATTCGGTGGATAAGAAGTTAATGTCTTCCTCAAGCTGCTGTTCTGCTGCTTTACGGCGCTCTAGCTGCGCAAGAGTAGGTGTAAACGCTGTTCGGATATCCGCAACGTCCTCCCCAGCAAGGGGAGTGACGTCGGTCATTTCACGGCGAAACAGCTCAAAATCATCGCTCATGGTTTCCCTCACTTAACCCGTTACCCGTACCACATGGTTACTAAGATTAATTTTTACTGAGAAAGTTCTTCACGGCATACAGCACGGCAGAAACATTGCGCCCCACGCGCTCTCCAATGTTCTTCTTGACCACATATCGCACCAAGAACATATCGTGGCTCTCGCGACGTTCCAACAACCATGCATCGCTCGTAGTTAATGAATCGACTAAGCCATATTCAAGAGCTTCTTGCGCGGTCCAATACTCGCCGGTAGCGACTTTGTCAAAATTGAGCTCAGGCCGATACTTACGAATATGCTCTTTAAATTGTTCATGGATATTCTCAAGATCTTGTTTAAACTTGCGACGTCCTTCCTCGGTGTTTTCACCGAACATCGTTAACGTGCGCTTATATTCACCCGCGGTAACTTGTTCAAAATCAACATCGTGCTTTTTCAGCCAACGGTGAAAATTAGGTAACTGAGCGAGCACACCTATTGAACCGATAATAGCAAATGGAGCGGCTTGGATATGGTTCGCAACGGATGCCATCATGTAACCGCCGCTTGCAGCGACTTTATCAACACTGACAATTAGTTCGAGTTGTGCATCGCGCAAACGCTGTAACTGAGCTGCACCTAAGCCATAACCGTGAACAACACCACCTGGACTTTCAAGACGAACCATGACTTGCTCGCCCGGCTCAGCAACAGCAACAATCGCATTTACTTCACGACGGAGTGAGTCGACTTCATGGGCATCCATACTTCCCTTAAAGTCGATGACAAAAATGCGTTTACGTGGTGTATCGCTCTTTTCTTCTTTTTGTTTTTTCTTAAGCGCCTTTTGCGCTTTCTTGCGGTGTTTTTTATCAAGCAATTCAAGTTTCAATCGATGAACACCATCACGTAGATCATCAGAAAGCCGATCGATGACGAGCTCACCCTTTTTGCCCTTCTGCCGCTGTGCTACTTGTGCCATAACGCCGACGATCATCATCACCGCAAACACAATAATGGCGGCTTTTAAGACAAATAGAATCAGGTCTTGTGCTATATCCCACATTTGTTTTCTCCATAAAAAAAGGCCGTCGAAGCGGCCTTTTTAATCTCGCGTCGATGTTGCTTATGGTTGCACAACATCTGGGTTTTGAACAGGGATAACCGTGTTATCTGTACTGAACCAAACCGCTGTTTGCGTTTGCATTTCTTGAGTCGCCGCAGGAGATGCTGATGGATCAACAATTGAACCATGGCTACCCTCAGTGAAGCGAACTGCACCTGATACTGGCGTACCATCAACAGTAACTAGCGTTTCTGCAACGGTTTCTAAACCAAGCGCTGTAATTAACGGCTCAGTACCAGCCAAAGGCTTACCTTGTACCGCATTCGGAATCACTTGGTCTGGCAAGTTTTCACCACCATCACCCACTACTTCAATTAAGTGGATAGGCGTTTCAGTTGCTAACAACGTGTCGGTATAGTTAATTGGGTCTGCCGAATCAACCACAGTTTGAGCTGCAAAAGCAAACTGCTCGAACACAGCGTTAATACCTGCTTGCTCAGCGGCACTCAAACTCGCCCAGAATTGGTCATAAACCTCAATCAACAGGCCTTGGAACTCAGGGTCAGTTGGTGCAACGCCTTGAGCTTCAGCGGTCGCATTCACCGCCGCAGCAAAGTCAGCACTCTGTGCATATAGCAATTGACTCTTAATTACCGGACCAAAGCTGTTTGATTCCAACAAGAAATTAGCAATACTTCCGCCTGGCGCCATCAATGAGCTACCGTTTACTGCAAACAACGGCGTTGCCGCTTCAAGAGGCCCCGTCATTGGCGTGTTTGCCACAGCACTGAACGCAGTACCGGCAATTGCACCCAATGAATGACCAGCAAAGTAAACACGGCTGGCATCAATTGGAGCATTCGTTGCATTCAAGCTTAAACGTAAACCAAGCAAGTCAGAAACTGACTGGCGCAAGTTATCACGCGTCGTCAGCAAGCTACCTAAGTTCATATAAGCCGTTGCCGGACCTTCACCCGCAGTCGCGTTAATCGCACCGAAACCACGGTCACCGTGTAGTGGATGATCAATTGCCACGGTAGCAACGCCGTTCAATGCCATCATGCCGGCCAATGCCAATGAGGTTTCTTTGTAAGCCGTAATACCGTGTTGGAAAATCGCCACCGGCCATCCATCAGCTGGCATAGTGATTGGGTCAAGCCCCTGAGCTCCGCGCACCGCGTTTACCGTTGCCAAGTCTGGCACGGTCATCACAGCATTCACGGTTACATCGCCCTGCACCGCTGGCACTGGGTTGTATTTCGTGACGTGACGCTCTTCGTCAACACCTGGGAAATCCATCGCGGCTACTGCTTCTGGCGTGCTCGCTTGTAAACAAGCTTGAACCCAAGCCGGAATAAAGGTCGCAGCACCACCACTCAACCAAGACGGGTCAATTGATGGGGTATTCATTGGATCAATCGCACCAGCTTGAATCGCACCAAGTACAGAGACGCCGCTATCACATTTTGCCATCCAACGACCAGTTAAAGGCGCTGTTGGATTTTCAGTAGATGGCAATGGTGAGAAGTACGGCAAAGTCACTTGACCGCCATAAACTTGTGCAGTGCTCGATACCGCATAAGCAGGATTCGTCGGATCGTTCGGTAAAGCACCAGCCTGAACCAATGCTTGAGCGGCATTGTAACCCAACGGCGCAACGCCCAACGATGGTGACGGTGTACCCGCCGCAGCGGTCGCAGAGAATTGTGCTGCCATCATAGTTTTCACCATGTGGAACGCATCAGCTGTCGATTGTGTTGTAAAGCTCGAGGTATAGATAACCGTATCGGTATCAACACCAGCCGCCGCAAGCGCAGCTTCATGGCTGTTAATCAAACCTTGCAAGCTTTGGGCTGCTGGGTCTGAAGATACTGGCTCAGTACTTACCGGGCGCTTCATTAAACCATAGGTCTGTGATGGCTTCACAGAACGTCCCAAAGAATCCTGGATATTGTCTGTTAGTACCGCCATGTAACCGGTTTTGGCCTTGAATGGCTTTAATGGAATAACAGCGACACCACCAGCGCCGGTTGCACGCACAATGAAATCTTCACCATGCACCAGTTCCGCAGCCACCGCACAGGTTACTGCTGGGCTTGGTGCAGCTGCGCATGATTCGCTCACGTCACTGCCGCCCATAATGGTTTCGAACACACGAATTGAGCCTGCCGCTTCAAGTGAAGCTGAATCAACAACAACTTGATCACCGTTTTCGTCAACCGGTAACGAGAAATCAAAAGTCAATGTTGAATGCGTACCCCAACCATCAAGGCCGTTGATAGCAACTTGCGGATCACCACCATTACTCGGATCGGCCACTGGAATATTGAGCGTACCGTCAACAGTGCCGCTCAAAAGTATATTACTAGGTACCGGAACTTCACCATTTGATGGATCAAAAACGGCACGGGTTGCTGCGACTTGATATTCGGTTTTTACCGATTCTGGCGCATCTTCGCCGCTACCACAGCCAACTAAGCTGAGCGCGCTACCGATGGCAGTTACAAGCAAGAGTTTTTTCATGAGGCTTCCCCAATCCTTGTTCGTGTTGTTATGTATTGAGCACCTGCAGGATGCTGTTGTTCATTTTGCCTATCATCGCTTTTTTAAACTGGTACGACAAGACGTTTTAATTAACAAAATTTTATACACTGTCTGAGCTTAACTTGAAAGTATTTCTCAATAATTTATCCCCAGCTACTGAGAATAATAGCAAAAACCAGTACACTTAGCGTATTCATAGATTCAGTTAAACAAGAGTGTAAGCCGAAAATGACTGCAATGCATAATGATCCGAAAAACTACGTCATCCAAGAAGGTTCGCTAACAGGTAAGGTTATTTTAGTAACCGGGGCCGGTGATGGCATCGGCCGTGAAGCAGCAAAAACATTTGCTGCTTGTGGCGCAACGGTGATTCTACTTGGTCGCACAGTCAAAAAGCTCGAGGCAGTTTATGACGAAATTATTGCCGCCGGTCATCCAGAGCCCGCGATTGTGCCGCTGGATATGAAAGGTGCGACAAAATCACATTACCAAGGCATGGCAGCAACCATCATCGAACAATTCGGTCGTTTAGATGGCTTACTTCAAAATGCGAGTTTACTCGGCGTATTATCACCGTTCGAACATATTGATCACGACTCGTGGAATGACATTATGCAGGTGAACGTGACCGCACAATTCATGATGACTCAAGCGCTCATGCCAGCATTAAAAAAAGCGCCGCACGCTAGCATCATCTTTACATCATCCGGTGTAGGTCGTGAAGGTCGCGCATTCTGGGGCCCTTATGCCGTCAGCAAGTTCGCCACCGAAGGTCTTGCTCAAGTGATGGCTGATGAATATGACGGCACGAACGTGCGCGTCAATGTTATTAATCCCGGAGCAACGCGCACGACCATGCGTTCGAAAGCCTACCCAGCGGAAGATCCGAATAAACTTAAAACGCCAGCAGATTTAATGCCGACGTACGTGTATTTGATGTCGGACGATAGCATCGGCGTCAACAATCAGTCCCTCAACGCCCAATAACTGCGGAAAGCGTTACTCGTTAGTCGTTATTCGTTGTTCGTTACTGGTTAAAACAAACTTAAACAAAAAAATCTCCGCGCACGCAGTGCGTCGGAGATTTCGTGTCTTAACGCCTTTTTATTTTCGCTTTTCCGAATAACGAATAACGATTAACGAATAACGCACTTGATCTTTATAGGGTAGCCCCCTATATTATATGCATCACTTCATTGAGGATACCGTGATGCAACACACCGTTACCCCCCATCCAGATAAATTAAAGCAGAATCTCAAGCAGCGACTTGCGCGCATCGAAGGGCAAGTACGCGGACTGCAACGAATGATTGAAAATGACACATACTGTGATGATGTTCTAAATCAAATTGCATCGGTGCAAGCAGCGCTGACTGGCGTCGCTCGTAAGTTACTCACGCAACATATGCATAGCTGTGTCAAACAGCGAATTCAATCGGGTGACGAGAGCGTATTGGACGAACTAGATACAACTATTGAGCGTTTATTGAAGCGCTAAGGAGCTAACTATGGCAACGCAACAGTATCAATTACAGCTGTCAGGAATGAGTTGCGCCGGATGCGCAAAAACAATTGAACGTGCACTTCAAGGTGTCGATGGTGTTAGCTCGGTAAACGTCAATTTTGCAACCGAAATTGCCGCCGTAGAGGCAAACAATGTTGCTGCTGCTAAATTAGTCGAGGCGGTGAAAGGTGCAGGTTACGACGCCAGTGTCATCGATCATGAGCAATCTGAGCCAGACGACTCGCGCGAGCGAGCGCAGCAAGTTCAGTTTTATAAATTTATTGCCGCGGCTATTCTTTCGGCGCCGTTGTTATACACCATGCTAGGCCATTTTAGTTGGACAGACTCTATTTATGTACCGAATTGGTTAATGAATCCCTGGGTACAAATGGCATTAGCAACGCCCGTGCAATTTATTATCGGTTGGCAGTTTTATAAAGGAAGTTATACCGCGCTGCGCGGCGGTGCCGCCAATATGGACGTCCTCGTTGCACTCGGCACATCAGCCGCCTACTTTTACAGCGTATTTTTAGCCGCATTTGCGAGTGACCATGTCATTCACGAAGGTCTTTATTTCGAAACCAGTGCCGTTCTTATCACGCTTATTGTATTAGGTAAGTGGTTTGAGGCTCGCGCCAAAGGGCGATCATCCGCAGCCATCAAGCAGTTATTAAACCTGCAACCAAAACAAGCGTTGCGCGAACGTAACGACGGCGAAACCGAACAAGTTGCCGTGGCCGAACTAAAGGTGGGCGATGTCATTCACATCAAGCCTGGGCAACAAGTTCCGGCGGACAGTGAAGTCATGTCTGGCGACAGTGCGGTTGATGAGTCGATGTTGACGGGCGAAAGTGTTCCTGTTGATAAAAAACAAGGTGATTCATTAACTGGCGGCACCATTAATAAAAATGGCTTTATGAAAGCTAAAGTTAAGAAACTTGGCAAAGACTCTGCGCTAGCACAGATTATTAAAGTTGTTGAGCAAGCACAAACGTCAAAAGCCCCGATTCAGCGTTTAGCCGACCAAGTGTCCGCAATATTTGTTCCAGTGGTACTCGGTATTGCGGTTATTACTTTTTTCGTTTGGGCATTTTGGTATCAGCCCGGTGATTACGGATCGGCGCTGGAGGCAACAGTTGCCGTGCTTGTTATCGCGTGTCCTTGTGCGCTCGGGTTGGCAACACCAACGTCAATTATGGCGGGTTCGGGTCGTGCAGCCCAAATGGGCGTGTTGTTTAAACAAAGTGAAACCCTAGAAATCACACACACGGTAACCACCGTGGTGCTAGATAAAACCGGGACAATCACCGAAGGCAAACCCAAACTAACTGATATTGAATTCAATACGGCCGAGCGACAACTCAATGAGGGACAATTGAAGGCTGCTGTAAAAGCCCTTGAGCAACAATCAGAGCATCCACTCGCGCAGGCCGTTGTTGCGGGTATTTCTGACGATGCAAAAGCAATCGCTATCGAAAACTTCAAAGCACATGAAGGACGTGGTGTTTCAGCCACATTGAACACCGACAATAAGGCGTACCTGATGCATATCGGTACCACTCGGCTAATGCAAGAAAATGACATTGACTGCAATGCTTGGCTCGAACGTAAAGAGGCGCTTGAGCAAGAAGGTAAAACCGTAATGCTGATTGGTTTTGAAAAGCAATTGGTAGGCCTTGTCGCTGTCGCCGATACGGTGAGGGAGTATTCGAAGGATGCAATTACCAACTTGAAGCAACGCGGACTCAAAGTCGTCATGATTACGGGTGACAATCAACGCACTGCTGAGGCGATTGCGAAACAAGTTGGTATTGAGCATATATTTGCTGAAGTATTGCCGGAAAATAAAGCGGAGCACATTACAAAACTGCGTGATCAAGGCGAAATTGTGGCAATGGTTGGCGACGGCATTAACGATGCACCTGCTCTCGCCACGGCCCATGTCGGTATCGCCATGGGAACTGGCACCGATGTCGCTTTAGAAACCGCAAATATTGCGCTCATGCGAGCCGACTTACGAAGTCTCGTTGATGCATTGTATGTAAGCAATAAAACCGTTCGTAATATTCGACAAAACTTATTCTGGGCATTCGCGTATAACACGTTAGGTATTCCCGTGGCTGCCGCTGGATTATTGGCACCTTGGTTAGCCGGTGGCGCTATGGCATTGAGCTCGGTTTCAGTTGTGTTGAACGCACTGCGTTTACAAAGATTACCAACAAAGCGTCGAAGTTAGCTTGTGTTTGCGCGCTGAAACAGCCACGATAGTGACATTCGCTAAGTAAAAAACGAGGTTTTATGATTGCGGTCAGTTTGGTCGTTGCAACAGCATTAAGCGTCACCTCTTTAGAGAGCAAGCCTGATGTGCACTGGATTGGTGTCAGTGCGCCGACAAATAATGTGGTGTGGCTAAGTGGCTCAAATGCGACGATTGCGCGTAGCACTGATGCCGGTGAGACGTGGGAGTATTTTAATCCCGCCAACGAAACCTTGCAGTTTCGTGACATTGAAGCACTCGACGCAAATCATGCCTATGCATTAAGTATTGGCGATAATGGCGACTCACGCGTTTACTACACATCGAATGGTGGACGTAACTGGCAGCTGCGGTTTCGTGCTGGCTCCAATCAGTTTCTCAATTGTATCGCCATGGCTAGCAGTGGCGAAGCATGGGTTTATGGGGACAGTCTTGAAGGTCGTTGGGAAATGGTTCGGAGTACCGATGGCCGGAACTGGTTATCGGCAAGTAATGTCGTTGATAGCGCACCACTTTCCGATGAAGGAGGATTAGCTGCTAGCGGTGGATGCGTGCGCTATAACAACAACGTGTGGGCAATAGGTACGGCCAATGGAAGCAAGGCACGACTATTATTAAAGCGCAATTTTGGTATTCGCTTTAAAGCCATTGATACCCCGCTTCCCGCAGGTCCGAGTGCTGGCATTGCGAGTGTGTGGCCATTGTCTGAAAACGACGCCATTATCGCCGGTGGTGACCTCAATGATCCGTCCGCGGTACCGCGACTCATGCGTTATCAAAATGGCGAGTTTGCCGCTCTACCAGAGCCGGATTTTGATGGCGCCTTATACAGTTTAACGGTGCGTCCGAATGGCGATATGTTAGTGAGTAATCCGAATGGCGCTGCATATCTTAACAGCGCCGATATGACATGGGAAAAACTGAGCGATGCCAACATTTGGAACAGCGCGTGTATTAATCAGCGCTGTTATTTAGTTGGTAAAGATGGCTTTGTTGCGCGTATCAGCTTCGATGAGTAGTGCGGTACCGCCCGACAAATGACTGACCTGTTCAAAACCGTGTCTAGCTAACACTTGCGCAGCCACTGCGCTGCGGTGTCCGGAACGGCACACACAGACAATTGGACGCTGATTATATTGCGCTCGATGACTATAAATAAACTGCGCTAATCGTGTGAGCGGCACGTTAATCACTTCGGCATCAACCGATAATTTCCGAACTTGATGCTCTTGCTGTTCGCGCACGTCAACAACCAAGGTTTCAGGTTGCTCCAACCATTCTTGCTGCTGTTCAAGTGACACATCAATAAGTTGGCATGGCAAACAATCACCTGAAACTTCACAAAGTTTCTCGACCACACGAAACGCATCATCACGACGAGCAAGCAATAGTGTTTGCTCATGTACAATCTTTGCAAGCTTTTTGACATCATGCTGTTCGCCAATAAATGCAAAATCGACATGAGGTGCGGCTACCTCGTTAGTGAGTGGTGAGCTCAGCAAAAACATCGGCTCTCGCGTTCCAACGCGATATAAACGTCTCGCGCCCACACGCAAGCACCCGAACACTTCAACTTGACACTCGACCGGCGCTTCACAGCCGCCAACCGCATCCAATGGCCAACCAACGGCATCACGTTGGGCACTACAACCACTTGCACAAAGAAGCTGAGCTAGCATCGCCGCGGGGCTGTCTGCCGCCTGTGCTTCGGTTGTCAATACAGCCTTCACCCGGTAGTTTTGGCACGCTACCAAACGTTCAATTCGTTCAGCCAGCTCAGGCACCGGATCGATCACCGCCATCTCGCCAGCGGCTTTATCAATTAGCAAATAACAACAGTGACTATCAAAGCGAAGCTGAACAACCCCATCTAGGTTGCTATCAACATCTTCATTGGTGTCAGACACTAATAAACAAGATTGGCGTAAAGCCATCGCGGCATCACGAATGCGTTCGCACGCAGCATCAATAATTGCCGGTGACGTTGCGGGCCCGAATGAAAGACGAATGGCCGAGCTAGAACGCCACGATTCTAAGCCCATGGCATCCAGCACGAAGCTTCTGGTGACACCAGAACTACACGCCGAACCGGAACTGACGCGAATATTCGCCGCATCAAATACATCCATAATGTCTCGCGACGGAACGCCACGTACTGAAAAGTTCAAGGTTGTTGGCACTGAATCTGCAAGCTCATGATTCAAAACCAAGGTGGGAAACGCGCTACGCAACGCTTTCAATAATTTTTCTCGATATCCTTCGAGAACTGCGTGGCTCTGAAAAACTTGCTGCTCTTTATCTAACAACAACTCAAACAGCGCATGTAAAGCAGCAATGCCCGGTAGATTCTCGGTTCCAGAGCGCTGCCCCTGCTCTTGACCACCACCTATAATTAGTGGCGTAAAAGGCGCATTTTCACGCACATACATAAACCCAATCCCTTTAGGGCCATAAAGCTTGTGACCACTGAAAGGCGCATAATCAATTGTTGTCTCACTCAATTGCAGCGATTGCTTTCCGAGAGCTTGAACGCAATCAACCATCCACGGGACAGTTGTATTTTCGGCTCGAATAACTTCTTCTAAGGCGCTTAAATCTTGCATTACACCCGTTTCGTTATTCACGGCCATGGTACAAATCATGTGCGCGGCGCCCACATGCTCAGCAATAAATTGCAGGTCTAATTTACCGCGTTTATCTACAGGGATAGGCTTTAATTCAGCATTAAGCTGTAGCAACTTATTCCAGTGCTCGAGCGCTTGCGGTACGGCCTTATGCTCGGTTGCCCCATAGAGTAACCAACGTTTACCGCCCAAATTCGTGCTATTACGCGCCGCCGTTAACGCCGATAGCACCGCTGTCTGAATACCTTCGGTTGCACCGCTCGTAAAAAATAGGCGCCCGCGCGGTGCACCAATAACTTGGCGCCCAAGGCGACGCGTGTTATCGAGAATATATCGAGCCTGAAGGCCGGTGATATGACTACTAGAAGGGTTTCCAAACACATGCTCCATCACATGTTCGACGGCTTGAGCTATCTGAGGTAACACCGGTGTTGTTGCGTTGCAATCAAGGTAAATTTCAGCCGTTTTCGGGCGAATTTGTACCGGTGTAACCATCAGTGTAACTCCTTCAACTTAATCGATTCGATTTTCCTGCCACTGCTTTTCTTTCGCAGCTCGAGCTTCTTCAGCCATGCGGGCTTTCTTATCATCGCACGGATCTTTGCAGTCGCAAGCCTTTTCCATACCTAATGACGAGATACCGCCGCAACTACCGGAAATAGATTTACGTTGGGCGATGAAACCCACAGACATGGCTAATACCACCACCAACATGATGACGAATACAGCAATAAAAACGCCCATGTGGACCTCCTGAGCTACTGCTCAAATCGTTTGAATGCAGTACTAGTGTACTCTTTAAATTGATCGTTTTCACGGGTCACTAGCAACACCGCGAGACCTTTTTGGTTCGCAAACGCTAATGCTTGCTCAGCGCCCATTACCGTTAACGCTGTCGCATAAGCATCTGCATCCATACAGGTTTCGCTGATCACCGTTACCGAAACTAAATTGTGCTGAATAGGATACCCAGTACGCGGATCGATAATATGCGAATAGCGAACGCCGTCTTCCTCAAAGTAGTTACGATAATCACCTGACGTTGCAACGGCATTGTTACCTGGCTCAATAATGCGTTGTACCGCACGATCCAAAGAAACCGGCTGCTCAACCGCAATTCGCCATGGTTGTTCACCTGGCTTTGTGCCACGCATGCGCATCTCACCACCAATTTCTACGAGGTAGTTCTTGATTTCCATCTGCTCCAGAAGCACCGCAACGCGATCAACACCATAGCCTTTCGCAATCGTGGACAAATCAACATACAAGTCAGGAATCGCTTTAGTTAACTGATGGTTTTCAACGGTTAAATATTGATAACCAATTTGTTTGCGAATAGCTTGTAATTGCTCTTCCGACGGCACGCGCTCAGGGCGACCTAGTGGGCCAAAACCCCATAAATTTACTAACGGCCCTACAGTAACATCGAGCAGCCCATTCGTTTCTGCACCAATCTCGAGTGCACGGCGAACAACCGTCTCTAACGAACGAGAAATAACTACCGGATCGGTGGTCTGACGCTGATTAAACAACGACAACTCTGAGTTCGGATCGTATGTCGACATTTGGCTGTTAACTTGCTCTAGCACAGCGTCCACACGCTCTTTCACACGCTCCGGCGAGTGATTCGGATTCGCAGTTACATAGCGGATATGGTAGGTCGTACCCATGGTCTCACCCGACACCGAAATTTGCTGTGGTGCAGGCGTGCATGAAACGAAAAAGGCCAGCCCTAACAGGGCTAGCCAAACTCGCAGAGTCGATGATTGATTCATCTTCATCCGATTTATTTCACCTTACAGTTAACCGTTACGGTTAGCCACCGAAGTCATCTAACAAGATGTTTTCGTCTTCGACACCTAAGTCTTTCAACATTTTAATGACCGCAGCGTTCATCATCGGTGGTCCACACATGTAAAACTCACAATCTTCTGGCGCTTCATGGTCCTTCAGATAGTTTTCATACAACACATTGTGGATAAAGCCGGTGTAACCTTCCCAATTATCTTCTGGTTGCGGATCAGATAAAGCAACGTGCCATTCGAAGTTGTCGTTTTCACGCGCCAACATATCGAAATCTTCAACATAGAACATTTCTTTCTTCGAACGTGCGCCGTACCAGAACGTCATCTTACGATCAGACTTCAAGCGACGTAATTGGTCGAAGATGTGTGAACGCATTGGCGCCATACCAGCACCACCGCCAACAAACACCATTTCTGCTTTGGTATCTTTCGCGAAGAATTCACCAAATGGTCCAGAAATCGTCACTTTATCACCTGGCTTCAGGCTAAAGATGTAAGACGACATTTTACCTGGTGGCAAGCTCATATCACGCGGTGGCGGCGTAGCGATACGCACGTTCAACATGATAATGCCTTTTTCATCTGGGTAGTTCGCCATTGAGTATGCACGAACAACTTCTTCATCAACTTTCGATTCGAGGTTAAAGAAGCCAAAGTGCTCCCAGTCGCCACGGAATTTTTCTTCGATGTCGAAATCTTTAAACTTCACGTGATGCGGTGGGCATTCAATCTGAATGTAACCACCAGCACGGAATGGCACTTCTTCGCCTTCAGGTAGCTGAACAACAAATTCTTTGATGAAAGTTGCAACGTTATTGTTCGATTTAACCGTACAATCCCATTTACGAATACCGAATACTTCTTCTGGAAGTTCGATTTTCATATTTTGCTTCACGTTTACCTGACATGATAAACGGCAGCCTTCACGTGCTTCTTTGCGGTTAATGTGGTCACGCTCAGTTGGCAAAATATCGCCGCCACCTTCTTTGATAACCACGCGGCACTGACCACATGAGCCACCGCCACCACACGCTGACGATACGAAAATACCAGCGTTAGCTAACGCACCTAGCAACTTCGTGCCAGGTTGTGTGGTAATTTTCTTGTCTTCGTCATCGTTAATTAAAATCTCGACATCACCCTGAGGGACCAATTTTGATTTGGCGAACATAATCACCGCAACCAAAATCAATACAATCAAGGTAAACATGCCTACGCCGAGCGCTATTAGTGTCAAATCTTGCCCTTGCATCGACTTGTACCTCTCGTTAATCCGTTTCTATCGTTACCGGTGCTATTACAGGGATACGCCAGAGAATGACATAAAGCCCAAACCAATCAGACCTACTGAAATAAAGGTAATACCTAGGCCGCGTAGGCCATCAGGTACATCAGCATATTTCAACTTCTCACGTACCGCTGCTAAAGCAACAATCGCAAGTGCCCAGCCAATTCCGCTACCGATACCGTATACTACGCTCTCACCAAAGGTGTAATCACGCTCAACCATGAACGAAACACCACCGAAAATTGCGCAGTTCACTGTAATCAATGGCAAGAAAATACCCAGCGCGTTATATAACGCTGGTACGTATTTATCCAATGCCATTTCTAGAATCTGTACCAGCGCTGCAATAACGCCGATAAAGGTCAAGAAACGCAAGAAACTTAAGTCGGCATCTGGGAAACCAGCCCAATCTAATGCACCAGGTGCCAAGATGTTGTGGTAAACCAAGTTGTTAACAGGTACTGAAATGCCTAGTACTACAATAACAGCAACGCCCAAACCAAACGCAGTGGTAACTTTCTTAGATACTGCCAAGAAAGTACACATACCAAGGAAGAACGATAACGCTAAGTTCTCAACGAAAATCGATTTAATAAATAAACTGATATAGGCTTCCATGGTCTGCTCCTTAATCCTTCGGCTCTACTTGCTCGGTGCGGAAGGTACGCAGTACCCAAATGAAGCCACCGATAATAAAGAACGCACTTGGTGGCAATACCAACAAGCCAATTGGTTGATACCAACCGCCTTCAGAAGCGAGCTGCATAATTTGATAACCGAACAAGCTACCAGAACCAAACAGTTCACGAATAAAGCCAACCGTTAGCAAGACCACTGAGTAGCCTAAACCGTTACCAATACCATCTAAGAATGACAGACCTGGCGTGCTTTTCATCGCATACGCTTCAGCACGGCCCATAACGATACAGTTGGTAATAATCAAACCAACGAATACCGAAAGTTCCTTCGCGATGCTATATGCATAGGCTCGCAAAACTTGGTCAACCACAATTACCAAGCTGGCGATAATGGTCATTTGCACAATAATTCGCACGCTCGATGGAATATGGTTTCGAATAATCGAAATAAATAGGTTTGAAAATGCCGTCACGAAGGTTAGTGCGATACACATAACCAAGGTGTTTTCCATTTTCGATGTTACTGCCAACGCCGAGCAGATACCTAAGATTTGTAGGGCAATCGGGTTGTTGGCAAAAATCGGCCCAAATAGAACCTCTTTGACTTCTTTTGCACTGGCCATTAGTTCAGCTCCCCTTTGCGAATTTTATCAAACAGTGGGCCGTAAGCGTTTTCGCTGAACCAGAACTTCATGGTGTTTTCAACACCGTTACTAGTTAGCGTCGCACCAGAGAGTGCATCCACTTGATGGTCTTTGTCAGTTACATTTTTTGTAACTTCCAATGCCACACTGTCGTTTTCATAAATTTCTTTGCCTTCCCAGCTCGCTGTCCAGTTTGGATTCTGGATTTCGCCGCCAAGGCCCGGAGTTTCGGTGTGCTCGTAATAGTTGATGCCTTTCACGGTATTCATGTCGGGCGCAACAGCCATGAGGCCATACATAGTACCCCACAAGCCATAACCACGAATGTAAACAACGACCGTTTCTAGCTCACCTTGTTTGTCGTTGATAAAGTAAACTTTAGCAACGTCTTCACGAGAACCAATGCCAGCCAAATCGTTCGATTTTTCTAACTTGGTGCCTAACCCTGCCTTTTTAGCAGAAGCAATCGGGTCATATTCAGTAGGATTTTTACCATCGACTGAATCGACTTCCTCAAGCGTATTTAGGTTGAACAAACGTGTTTCAACACGCTCTTCAAATACTGCAATAACGTCTGTTTCAGGCGTTAATAAGCCAGCCGCATCAAGCACGTTGCGTTGCATATCTAATGCAGCATTTTTCTGCTGCAGCGGTTTCAAACCAACCGCCGAGCCCGCCACAATAATCGCACACACTAAACAGAGCGCGATTACGACAAATAGCGTTTTGCCGAGTGATTCGTTTTTCTTAGCCATTGCGTGCCATTCTCCGTTTAATGTTTGATTGAACAACAAAGTGGTCAAACAGCGGGGCAAATACGTTGGCGAATAGAATCGCTAACATAATACCTTCTGGATACGCAGGGTTTACCACACGGATAAGTACGGTCATTGCACCAATCAAGAAGCCGTAAGCGAACTTACCTTTATTGGTAAACGACGCTGAAACTGGATCGGTCGCCATGAACATCATACCGAAAGCGAAACCACCAACGACCAAGTGCCAGTACCACGGCATAGCAAACATTGGGTTGGTATCGCTACCAAGCATGTTAAATAGGAATGACAATGCCACCATACCAACAAACACACCAGAAACGATGCGCCATGACGCGATGCGGAAGTAGATAAGCGCCAAACCACCAATAAGAATCATCAGGGTCGATACTTCACCCATTGAACCTTGAATGTTGCCTAAGAAAGCATCCCACCATAATGCGGTGTCAGTAATGTAGTCTGTGCTTGACGTTGCTTGACCGAGCAGTGTGGCGCCCGAGAAGCCGTCAACCGCGGTCCATACTTGCTCTCCCGAAATAGAAGCCGGGAACGCGAAGTACAAGAATGCGCGACCAGTCAGTGCCGGGTTTAAGAAGTTACGCCCAGTACCGCCGAATACCTCTTTACCAATCACAACACCGAAGGTGATACCTAGAGCAACTTGCCACAATGGCATGGTTGCTGGCAGCGTCAATGCAAACAATACTGACGTTACGAAGAAGCCTTCATTGATTTCATGCTTACGAATTGAAGCAAATAAGACTTCCCAGAAACCACCGACAATAAAGGTTGTGGCGTAAACAGGAACGAAGAAGCAAGCGCCATAAAACAGCTTACCAGCCCAACCGGCTGTGCTTAAATCGCCACCTAGTGCAGTAAACAAGCCTACTTGCCAAATATCAGCGAGCTCGTAACCGTTTACCAATGCCATAGCCGCTTGGTTACCGATGTTGTACATACCCCAGAACATTGCTGGGAAAGTCATCATCCACACCAAGATCATAATACGTTTCAAATCAACGCTGTCTTTTACGTGGGTAATGCCTTTGGTTACTTTACCTGGCGTATAGAAAATGGTTGCAGCCGCTTCGTATAAGGCATAAAACTTCTCGTACTTACCGCCTTTTTCAAAGTTTGGCTCAATATTCTCAAGAAAACTTTTCAAGCCCATGATCAGCCCTCTTTCTCAATTTCGGTCAACATGTTACGCAACACAGGACCGTACTCGTATTTGCCTGGGCAAACATAAGAACACAGCGCTAAATCCTCTTCATCCAACTCTAAACAGCCCAATTTTTGAGCTTGTTCAGTGTCACCCGAGAGCAAGTCACGTAGCAAAATCGTTGGCAAAATATCAAGCGGCATCACGCGCTCATAGTTGCCGATTGGAACCATCGAACGGTCAGAACCGTTAGTGGTAGTAGTCATCGCAAACAATTTCTTCGGATTCAAATGGCCTAAATAAGCGCGAGTAACCGAGTGTTGATTAACACCAGGTTTGATCCAGCCAAAGAATTCTTTTTGATCACCTTCAGCTAATACGCTGACTTGGTTATGGAAACGACCCAACCATTGGTGCGCATCGTCAACTTTATGGCCGTTTAGCACCGAACCAGAGACAATACGATTGTTGCCTTGCGCCAATTCACCTTTGGTAAGCTCACGCAAGTTTGCACCTAAACGCGTGCGCAACAAACGCGGCTTTTTGGTGCACGGGCCACCCAAAGCAACAACGCGGTCAGTAAATAGTTCACCAGTAGTAAACAACTTACCGTAAGCAATGACGTCTTGATAACCGATATGCCAAACATGCTTCGCCATTGAAACTGGCTGCAAAAAGTGAATATGGGTACCAACTAAACCCGCCGGATGAGGTCCTGCAAAGCTCTCTAGTTGTACTTTGGCATCGCCAACATCAACGTCAGCATCAGCCGCCTTAACCACAAAAACTTTGCCTTGGGTCAAGTTACCAAGAACTTTCAAACCGTCAATAAATGCTTGTTTGTGTTCGTTGATAATAACGGCTGGGTCAGCGGCTAATGGATTGGTATCCATCGCGTTGACAAAAATTGCGGTAGGCTCTGCGTCAAGCTTTGGTGAACGGCTAAATGGACGAGTCCGCAATGCAACCCATTGACCTGAGTTGTTCAATTGCTCGACGACCTTTGCACGATCAAGGCTCGCTAATTCGTTACTGTCGTATTTGGCAAAGGTTTCTTGCTCATCGCCGTCAATTTCAATGACAACGGCTTGCAAAACTCGCTTTGCGCCACGCAGCACGTCTTTAACAACGCCCGCAGCAGGTGCAGTGAATTTAACCCCTGGGTTTTTCTTGTCTTCGAAAAGTACCTGGCCTTTTTTAACGCGGTCTTCAACCTTGACATGCATGGTTGGGCGCATTCCCACATACTCTTCACCCAGTACGGCAACGGTGGTGATGGCTTGGCCATCCTCGATAGTTTGCTGGGGCGCACCCGAAATCGGGATATCCAGCCCTTTCTTGATCGTAATCATACGCGTTTGCACTACTCGTTAGGGAAGATTAATCTCACTCCAGCGCAGGCATGTAAACGAAGGTTTAAATGCCTACACTGACCAAATTCTGTCCATTTTCACCTAGGGCGCGCATTTTAGCACTTTTGCACAGTAAAACAAATGCGAAAACCCCAAAAAGCCGTTGTTCGTTATTCGATCGCTTCGCTTGTCGTTATTCGTTAAATACAAACACTAATTACCATTAACGAACAACCAATAACGAATAACGATTAACGCTTTTGATATGGTTACCAGGTGACGACGGGATCGACGTCGGCGTCATAATCAACACCTTCCATCCCAAAGCCGAACAACTGCAAGAAATCACTGTGATAACCCGCATAGTCAGCTAACTGATGGAAGTTATCTTGAGTCACTTGATTCCAGAGCTGCTCGATTTTTGCTTGAGTTTGATCGTTGGTTTCCCAGTCATTCATAAATAAGCGCCCTGCTTCATCCAGTTTTGGATTTTCAGCATAAAGCGCATCGCGTAATAAACGATGAGTCTGCTCAATACATCCTTCGTGAGTTCCTTCTTCCTTCATCACTTTGTAAATAAGCGAGATGTACAAAGGCATAACTGGAATCGCTGAGCTGGCTTGTGTAACCAAGGCTTTCAACGAAGACACATAAGCTTCGAGGTGAATGTCTGCATAACGGCTACGCATTGCCGCCGCCGCGCGATCAAGATCTTCTTTGGCTTTACCAATAGTCGCGTGACCATAAATTGGCCATGTTAGTTTTTTGCCAATGTAGGTATATGCTGTGGTTTTTGCATTCGGAGCAAGCACACCAGCATCATGCAATGCGGCCAACCAAAGTTCCCAGTCTTCGCCGCCCATGACTTTGATGGTTTGTTGAATTTCGTCTTCGTTAGCCGGCTCAAGTGTTATTTCAGAAACTTCATCTTTGTCAGTATTATAAGTTTTGGTGGTGTAAGCCTGACCAACTGGCTTTAAAGTTGAACTGTAAACTTCACCAGTTTCTGGGTCTTTGCGCTTTGGTGATGCCAAGCTGTAAACCACTAGGTCGACTTGCCCCAAATCTTCTTTAATTTTGGCAATCACTTCTTGTTTGATTTCGTTTGAGAAGGCGTCGCCATTGATGGTGTGCGCATATAAACCTTCTTTTTTCGCCGCACTGTGAAATGCAGCCGTGTTATACCAACCTGCTGTTGCTGTTTTCTTTTCGGTTGGCTCTTTTTCGAAACAAACACCTAATGTTTTCGCGCCGGCACCGAAGGCAGCATTGATGCGCGTCGCTAAGCCGTATCCAGTCGAACACCCAATGACTAAAACGCGTTTGGGCACGTCAGTCAACGCCGGTTGTTGCTTCACGTAATCAATTTGTTGTTGAACATGTGCTGCACAACCTACTGGATGCGCATTGGTACAAATAAACCCGCGAATTTTTGGATGAATAACCATGTTGTTATGTCCTATTGTTTTGAATTCATATCAATATAAATGGCGGCTAGTGTAACCGACTGCAGTGCAGCAAGTGATCTGAGCTGTTAGCTTCAGTCGAGCTTGCTGCCGCCTCGACACGCCGGTGATGACGGCACTTCATGCAACTGATGCCACTCTACTGGGCTATATACATGTAGTGCTAATGCGTGCACAGGCCCCGCCAACTCATCTCTTAAAATCTTGTTTATTGCGCGATGGCGTTGTAATAAACGCATACCATCAAACAGTTCCGCCACAATCACTACTTTAAAATGCGAGTCATCGCTTGGCGTACCATGCAAGTGGCTTTCGTTAATAACGTCTAAGTGTAGAGGAGAAAATTCCGTAAGTAGTTTGTCTTGAATTACTTCCTGCAGCGTCGTCATATGCGCCTCGCTAATCGTTATCGAGTGAGCTAAAGCAAATTCGCGAATCACGCCCTATTTTAGCAAATGCATCAATAACATTGGGTTCAGGTTCATTCGGACGGTACGCAATCCGATACCATTGCGCCCCGAAATTGCCCGATAGTTGATATAACAACACACCGTGTTGTCGATATAACTCAACGAGCTGCTGTAGACCTTCGCGACGATTCTTTGGAAATACCGATTGTTCGCCAACCAAGCGCCAACGATTCAGCTCATCGGCCTCGGCCATCAGCGCTTCATTAACGCGATCGCGGCAAAAACTTAGTTGAATTGCCGAGTTAGATAACGCCCAATTTCCGGTTGGTAACTGAGTTTGATCAATCGCAATAACATGTTGTTCAAGTTCATCAACTGGCTGTTGCGGCTCGCACCCAAATAACATCAGCGCTAAGGTGCCCGATAGAATCGATTTATAGATTGCTTTAAGCCACGTAGTAAACGGCATGATGCGTTTCCAAAACAACGAATGAATGGCTCTGCAGTATAAAGACTATTGGCGGAAGAAAAAAGAGGATGGAACATCCGTGTTCGAGGGGATAACGTCATTCCATGAGTGTCATCCCAAATCCATGCGAGCATCTTATCTAATAAAAAAACGCATTTCAATTACAATTTGGTAACATTTTTATAAGTTTTTAATTTTAAAAACGATTTAATTTAAAAAAATGTTAGTTTCCGTCCAATTCTTGCTCGGGACTAACCAATGCCACAATCTGCCAACCGGCCTTTGGTTCAAAGGTTTGGTCACTTGAGAATAAATGACAATGCCCGCGTTCATCCAGTGCATACAATGGTAACGCTCTGTTACCATAGCGATCCTGATAATCATCATAGTGAAATGATTCAGTTAATGCGGTTGTTTTAACTTGCGCACCTTGAAAGGTCAGGCTTGCCAGTTTTGAGAACGTGACTCCCTTGCCGAATAGTTTCAAGCGCTTACGGTACACGTCCGGTAATTGGTTTCGCGCTGGCGCATCATGGTCGGTGCTATGTAGCGCAAAGATCTTCTCTGCATCAAACCAGTCCATAAAATGCATCGCTACCACGGGGTTTAACTGCCGATAAGGCGACAAAATTAGAACGTTGCCAATACCGGTTAAATCCATATTATTTTCCGCGTGCTCGGAAGTCGGGTTGCCAAAGTAAACCGGTAAATTTTCCATTCTGGCTTGTTTGATGTGCTCCCAGTTAGTGTCAGCCAAAATCACCGGAAATTTATTCTCTTGCAGCGATTTAGCAATCAACCGCGCGGTTGGATTTGCGCCGAAAATTAAAAAACCACGCGCGGGAGGTTCCCGAAGTTTCAGCGCATGAGCAAGAGGTTTGGCCGTTAAACTTTGCAGAATGACGGTACTTAAAATGACCAAGAAAACTAAAGGAACAAGTATTTCCGCTTGCTCCCAACCGGCTTGCTGCATTTTCAATGCAAACAATGCAGATACTGCGGCAGCAACAATACCGCGCGGAGCAATCCAACTGAGCAAGACTTTCTCTTTGAATTCGGTTTGCGTACCAATCGATGACAACCACACGCTCAGTGGACGCACTACAAAAATAATAATTGCCAACAGAACGACTGCCGGCAAACCAAGCGAATTAAATGCGTCAGGCTGTATTCGGGCCGCAAGAATAATAAATAGCCCTGAAATGAGAAGTACCGACAGCGTCTCCTTAAATTCAAGAATCTCATCTAAATCAAGACCACGCATATTCGCCATCACCATTCCCATGACGGTTACTGTCAGTAAGCCTGACTCATGTTGCATGGCATTTGAAACCGCGAAGACGCCTAACACCACAGCTAACGTAGCGACATTGCGTAAGTAGTGCGGAAAGATATTTTTAATCAGTGCCCAACCGAGTAATTTACCGCCGGCAAAGCCAAGTGCAAAGCCGACGCCAATGGTTGTGGCAAAGGCCTGTAATGCCTGTGACCAGCCAGCGCCCTGACTCGAAATAATGAATTCATAGACCAGCACAGCTAATAACGCGCCAATCGGATCAATGATGATGCCTTCCCAACGCAGAATATTGCCGAGTCGCGCCAACGGTCGCACTGAGCGCAACATCGGCATAATCACTGTCGGCCCTGTGACCACAACCAATGCGCCAAATAACGCGGCGAGCTCCCAGCCAAACCCAATCAGGTAGTACGCAGCAATCGCAATAGTCACCCAGGTGACAACCATACCGATGCTGACGAGGTTCGTTACCATTCGGCCATGCCCACGTATCTCTTCAAACTTGAGAGTTAACGAACCTTCAAACAGAATGATTGCAACTGATAACGAGACTAATGGAAATAAAATATCACCAAACACGGCGTCCGGATCGAGTACGCCAAATATCGGCCCAATCACAATCCCCACAATTAACAGCGGCAAAATTGCCGGCACTTTCATCCGCCATGCGCCCCACTGGCACATAATTGAGAGCACACCAATCAATGCAAGTGCTGACATATTTGACATAAGTCTTCCTTTTGTATTTTTTTACAATCAGTTGTTGATAACAATTCTCATTTGCGTCAAACTATTTGTAGGTACCAAATGCGAATCAATATCGTTCGTTATCTTTTTTCGATATACTTCAACCCATCAATACGAGGTATTCAATCATGAGTTCAACTATGTTGCGTAAAATATTCACTGTAACCGCGATTGCAGCAAGTTTAACAGCAACGGTAGCACAAGCAGCTACAGTTAACCTGTATTCTGCGCGCAAAGAAGCGCTAATTAAGCCGGTCTTAGAAAAGTTTACCGCAGAAACCGGTATTGAAGTACGCCTTTTAACAGGTGGTGGTGATGCCCTTCTCGCTCGTTTACAGAATGAAGGCAAAAACACCCCTGCGGATTTATTTCTAACGGTTGATGCTGGCAACTTGCATCGTGCCGCTGAAGCAGGCGTATTCCAACCGCTGACATCAGCCAAAGCATTAGAGTCCGTGCCAGCACATTTGCACGGTACCGATAACCTTTGGATTGGTTTGAGCTTACGCGCTCGCCCAATTTTTTATGCAGCTGACCGTGTCGACCCGAGCCAATTGACTGGGTATGAAGATTTGGCAAAACCTGAGTGGAACAAGAAAGTTTGTATTCGTTCATCAGACAATATTTATAACCAATCGCTTACTGCTGCTTTGATTGAGCATTGGGGCGAAGAAAAAACAGAAGCATGGGCAAAAGGTCTCGTAAATAATTTAGCGAAACCACCTGTTGGCGGTGACCGTGATCAGTTAAAAGCCGCTGCAGCTGGTGTCTGCGATATAGCAGTAGCAAACACTTACTATTTTGGTCTTATGCAGACCGGCGATGACGCTGAACAACGTGAAGCCGCGAGTAAACTCAAAATTTTCTGGCCGAACCAAGATAGTTTCGGCACTCATGTGAACGTTTCTGGCATCGGCTTAACCAAGCATGCAAAAAACAAAACTGAAGCGCAGCAACTGATTGAGTTTTTGCTGTCGGTTGAGTCACAAGCTTGGTATGCGGCTACCAACAATGAGTACCCTGCCGTCGAAGGCGTTGAGTGGAGTGAGACGTTGCAGGCGTGGGGCGACTTCAAAGCTGATGATTTGTCGATGACTTTCTTAGGCGAAAATAACGCTGCAGCCGTTAAATTGATGAATCGAGCTGGCTGGCGTTAATGCGCTTTAATTTGTGGCGCCAACTGACATTAATTGCAACGGCCGTCGTTATTGGCGTGCCGTTGCTCGTTATTTGCTGGTCGGTGCTACAACTCGTATGGAGTAACGACACCTCTACGCTCAGTCATCTTTGGGCCACCGTCGTTCCGGAGTACATTCGACATTCAATCATCCTGTTAGTGGGTGTCGCTGCCGGTGTTATTACGCTTGGCGTCACTACCGCATGGCTTACAACGGCTTGCCGCTTCCCAGGGCAACGAATTCTCAGTTGGGCGCTATTACTCCCTCTGGCGATGCCCGCCTACATTACCGCCTACACCTATACTGGCATGCTGGACTTTGCCGGTCCTGTGCAATCGACTTTGCGCGATTGGTTTGGGTGGGGTTACGGCGATTATTGGTTTCCTGAGATTCGCAGTCTTGGTGGTGCCATTGTCGTGCTGAGTTTGGTTCTGTTTCCATACGTGTACCTCATTACCCGTGCGACGTTTATCCAACAATCTGCGACAACCTTAGAAGCCGGACGCAGTTTAGGATTAAACCCATGGCAATGCTTCCTACGTTTAGCCTTGCCGCTAGCTCGCCCCGCTATTGTTACTGGCGCCACATTAGCATTGATGGAAACCTTAGCCGATTATGGCACCGTCCAGTATTTTGGCGTCACGACATTTACTACCGGTATTTTTAGAACGTGGTACGGCCTGGGAGACTTACAAGGCGCATTGCAACTCGCTGGCATGCTACTTGTGGCAGTTATTTTATTAATATTCATTGAGCGCTGGTCGCGTCGCCAAGCGCGATACGATCAACGCAACAATCGCCCGGCGCCGCCATTTCAACTGAACGGATGGAAAGCCATTGCAGCGAGTATTGCGTGCTGGCTGCCATTACTGTTTGGCTTTATTTTACCGGCTTTGCAACTGACAAGCTGGTCGATTGAGCGCAGCGAAGTCTGGCAAGATCCTGAGTTTTGGCAACTGACGATGAATAGCTTTGGCCTTGCCGTGCTTGCGGCTGTTCTGGTAGTGACAATGGCGTTGTGGTTAGCCTATGGTCGCCGCCAAATCCCAACCAAAATTGTCCGCACCAGCGTTGCCTTCGCAGGTTTGGGCTACGCCATTCCGGGTCTAGTGATAGCGGTTGGCTTAATGGTATTTCTTACCAGTATTGATCACGTCATCATTGCCCTTAGCGAATCGTGGTTCGGTGTGAATCCCGGATTATTATTATCGGGTACAGTGTTTGCCTTATTATTTGCCTACAGCGTTCGCTTTTTAAGTGTTTCGCTACAGACAATTCAGGCTGGGCTCGGTGAGATTCGTCCAAGTATGGATGAAGCAGCACGTATTCAAGGTTACAAACCACTGCAGGTATTGCGCAAAATTCATTTGCCATTGTTACGCCCAAGCGTTCTTACCGCACTCATTTTAGTTGGTGTCGATGTTTTGAAAGAGCTACCAGCAACCTTGGTATTGCGCCCTTTTGACTTTAATACCCTCGCCGTTCGCGCATACGAAATGGCAGGAGACGAACGTCTAGCCGATGCTGGCCCGCCAGCATTGATGATGGTATTGGTAGGGCTGATTCCAGTTATTTTATTGTCTCGCGCTATGTTAAAGTCGCAACAATCTGCATTAAAGGAGCAAGAGTTTGTCCCGGTTACAGCTTGATAACATTCACATTAGCTTCGGTGCACTACACATTGTTCGTGGCGTTACCTTGGAGCTCAAGCAAGGCGAAATTGGCTGCCTGTTAGGCCCAAGCGGGTGCGGTAAAACAACGTTATTGCGCGCCATTGCCGGTTTTCAAGCGTTACAGTCAGGCTTCATTCATATTGACGACTCAAGTGTATCCGATGAAAAACACACGTTAGCACCTGAACAGCGTGGCGTTGGCATGGTTTTTCAAGACTTTGCTTTATTTCCGCACTTAAACGTTGAAGACAACATTAGTTTTGGCATGCGTAAGGCCAGCGCGATTGAGCGAAGCAAACGCGTAGATGAACTCCTTGATCGTATCGGTTTACCCGGATATCACAAACGTTTCCCCCACGAACTTTCGGGGGGACAGCAACAACGCATCGCTTTAGCCCGAGCTCTTGCGCCCAAGCCACGATTGCTGTTACTTGATGAACCATTCTCCAGTCTCGATGCCGAGTTGCGCGAACGGTTAGCTGTCGAAGTACGTGAGTTGTTGAAAAAAGAAGGAATTACTGCGTTATTAGTCACGCACGATCAACAAGAAGCCTTTGCCATGGCAGACAAAGCTGGTGTCATGTATCAAGGCGAATTGTTGCAATGGGATACCCCGTATCAGCTGTATCACCAACCAAAGCATCAGCTAGTTGCTGACTTTATCGGGCACGGCGTTTTGCTACAAGGCACCGTGAACACGGAAGGTTCGTTGGCATCACCACTTGGTATGCTTGAGCACCCGAGCTTATTGCAAATTCCAGCAGGAACACCAGTGAGCTTTCTTGTACGTCCAGATGATTTAGTTCCTGATCCAACATCACGTCTTCGCGGCACCATTAAAGCGCGTGGTTTCCGTGGTGCGCACAACCTTTATACGATTGAACTAGCAAGCGGCGTTGAGATTCTGACACTAAGTCCATCCCATGAAGAGTTCACTGTCGGTGCCAATATCGGCCTAAGACCTGAGTTTGATCACCTCGTTGTATTTGCTGCAGATCACTGTGAACTGCCAGGTTTTCACGATCAAGCCCCGACTGTGCAGCCGCTACCAACGGTGTTACCAAAAACGCAATCGGCGTAATAATAAAAATTCAACGACGGCAATGATAAGTAACGCAGCGCTAAATATCCAAAACGCGCTGTTGTCGTCAACGCCTGGCATTCCGCCTATATTGATGCCAAACAAACCGGTCAGAAAACTAATCGGCAAGAACACCCCAGCAACCATCGACAGCCAGTAAGTGTTGCGATTCATCTTTTCCGCCAAATCCTGCTGTAAGTGCTCGCGCAACATCCACACCTGCTCAAGCAACATTTCCATATTTTCGAGTTCACGATGGGTATTGTCACGCTCGTTCAATAACCACTGTGTCCAATCGGCATCAAACCATTTACTGCTATCGGCGGCCAACTTATCCAAGGCTGTTAATTGAGGGCGAACAAAGCGTGTTAGTCGTAGCAGGCGACGATGCAATTGCGTCAGCGCTGACTGGCGTTCGCTGGTTGTTCCTTGTTCATCATCTTCCAAGGCTTCCATTTCGGCTTCAATGTTATCTTGCAGTTGTTCAATTTTATTGGTCATTTCATCGACAAGATGCAACATAAAATCAGGTAATGATTGAGGTCCTTGTTGTTGCTCCAAAGCACGTTGAATTAACTGAACAGCTTTAACGGGACGCCGGCGAAAACTATACAAGTTCCCCTTAAAATACAGAATACGAAGACTCACCATGTCTTCAGGTTGATCACTTTCAGCTAAATTTACACCGCGAAGAATAAGCAAAAAACCATCATTTAGACGATCAAAGCGAGGTCGCGTATCTTCCTCTAAAACGGCATCAATAATCGGTTCCGGAATGCCTGAGTCAATGAGCCAATCGGCTAGTCCGGGAATATTTCGTTGAAAATGAAACCAGCTATTTTGTCGTTCATGAAATTTGTCATGAATCGGTTGCGCAGGATGCTGACTGAAATCCCAACTATCAATCATAAATTCTGGTCGAGCTAACTGCTTGTCCGTCATAACGAAACCCTCTTTTTGTTCGTGCTTTCAGTCTAAACTGTTCAACACTGCATTCACAAGTACTACGAATTCAAGTTAAAATATTGACCAACTTAATAAAACACCAAGGAATTTTATGTTACTCGCGATTGCGGCCATTGTTGTTGGATTAGCTTTGTTAGTTTGGAGCGCCGACCGATTTGTTGATGGTGCCGCTGCTACAGCCAATCACTTCGGTATGCCTGCCCTCCTTATCGGTATGGTGATCATCGGTTTTGGTACTTCAGCACCTGAAATGGTCGTCTCCGCTTTAGCTTCCGCGCAAGGTAATCCAGGTCTTGCACTAGGAAATGCCTACGGCTCAAATATCACGAACATTGCACTTATTTTAGGCATCACTGCCATTTTGGCGCCAATAGCCGTTGCCAGCCAGGTATTAAAGCGCGAAGCGCCCATGCTCATAGCGATTACCCTTCTGGCCGCTTGGCCACTTGTCGATGGCTTTATCACGAAATTAGAAGCCTGGATTTTACTGGCCATCTTTGCGAGCTATCTCGGCTGGAGTATCTATCAAGGCATGACCGGCAGTGATGACGTATTAAGTAGCGAATTTGATCAAGAACTCAAAGAAACAGCGATGCCAGTAAGCCGTGCAATTACTTGGCTCGTAGTCGGGTTGATCTTATTAATCATCAGCTCACGTATCCTAGTTTGGGGCGCCGTCGATATTGCGACCGCATTAGGCGTGAGCGATCTCGTTATTGGTCTCACCGTTGTTGCAGTCGGAACCTCATTACCCGAATTAGCATCGGCGATAGCTGCTGTTCGTAAAAATGAACATGACTTAGCGCTCGGTAATGTCATCGGCTCTAACATGTTTAATACGCTCGCCGTTGTCGGTATAGCCGGTGCCATTACACCAATATCGCTTGAACCATTGGTGTTAAGCCGCGATTGGTTAATGATGACCGTATTAACCTTTATGTTGCTAATTTTTGCATTCCGCCCAAATAACCGACCGAATCGTATAAACCGAGTTCATGGCGGCATCTTTGTGGCATGCTATATTGGCTACACCATTTACGTACTACAAACAGGATTTATCGCATGAATTTAATCTCACAATATACGGCTCAGCGCCTTGGCTTCGCAGGACTTGCACCGTTTATTGTGTTGACCGTCATGGCGTTGCTCGATCTTCAAGGCGAGCTCGCCATGACACTGTTTATTCTTTATAGCGCTATTATTTTCAGTTTCCTTGGCGGTATCCATTGGGGACTATGCATGACCGACGACGACCGCGACCATCGCCGCAGCCTGCAATGGAGCATGGTGCCGTCCGTTACCGGCTTTGCCGTGCTCGTTGCAACCCAGCTCCCCATTTGTCGCGATTCAACACTTTCGTTCTTAGCGGTGCTAGCGCTACTTCATCTATTCTGGCTTAACTATGAACGCCGCAAGCTCAGCGCACATGCGTGGTATCTAGAGTTGCGCGGCCGTTTGACATTTACGGTGGTAGCACTGCACGTCATCCTACTCATCATCAGCCTGTAAAAAACGTTATTCGTTATTCGTTATTGGTTATTCGGAAAAGAAAAAACAAAACACCAATAACCGCACATGGAAAAGTGAGCAAATACATCTGCTATCTCGCCAGCGAGCTAACCCACGAATAACGAATAACGACTAACGAATAACGCCGTTTATTTTTTATTGCGAATCATTCTTGTTTGCGTTATCATTAGTTCCGTTAAAGTACGGAGCTAACTATGTACGTATGTCTATGCAAAGGTGTCACAGATAAAACCATTCGTCGTGCCGTCGACGATGGCTTAAGCAGTATGCGTGAACTGCGCCAGCAATATGGCGTTGGAACGCAGTGTGGCTGCTGTAATCAGTGTGCGAAAGACATTGTAAAAGACGCCGTCGCTGAACGTAATGCACGATTAAAATCTGAAACTTTATTGCCAGTCGAGGTGTGCTACGCTTAAGCTGTTAGAAAATAACAGTTAGGAGTTGTAGTCATGAAAGGCGACAGTAAGGTTTTACAAGAGCTTAATCGCATACTCACCCGCAAGCTTACCGCTATTAATCAATATTTTTTGCATGCCCGCATGTACAAAAACTGGGGATTTGGTGAGCTCAATAGCAAAATCTATAAAGCATCTATTTATGAAATGAAACACGCTGATGACATCATCGAGCGTATTTTATTCTTAGGTGGCCTGCCGAACCTGCAAGATCTTGGCAAACTCTATATTGGTGAAGATCCGCACGAAATGCTGCAGCTTGATCACAAAGTTCAAATGGACGATGTTCTCGCTATTCGCGCCGCAATTGCTGTGTGCGAGGGTGCACAGGATTACGTGAGCCGTGACGAATTAACAGAAATACTTGAACAACAAGAAGAGCATCTCGACTGGTTAGAAACGCAGCTTGATTTGGTCGAAAAGATTGGTCTAGCGAAGTACTTACAAACCAAACTTGATAGCGAATAAGGAGTGAACATGAATCTTGACCATCAAGCCATTGTAGAGCAACTGAATAAGCTACTTGCGTACGAGCTAACCTCTATCGATCAATACACCGCGCATTCACGTATCTATGAAGATATGGGTTTAGAAAAACTCTATGAACGCATTAACCACGAAGTGGATGACGAACGTGGACACGCCGATTTACTGATTCGACGCATTCTGTTTCTGGGTGGTCAACCCAATATGAATGGGCGCGAACCTCACACCATTGCTAACGAAGTACCTACCATGCTCGCGAACGATTTAGAATTGGAGTACGGCAATGCGCGAACACTGCGCAGTGTGATTAAGTTTTGCGAACAGGCCGGTGACTTTGTCTCGCGAGATATGCTCATTGGAATCTTAAAAGACACGGAAGAAGATCATGCCTATTGGCTACGCCAGCAATTAGAACTCATCGAGAAGTTAGGATTAGAGCTTTATTTACAAGCACAAATGGGATAACGCTGCATGGAGCAATTTCTCGCTGAAACGAAACATTTGTTTGGATGGTTGCAAACCGAACTCGTTAAAGTAGGCGAAACATCGATCACCTACGGTTCGATTTTCCGTGTGGTGCTGATACTGGTCGTCACTTACATCTTCTCGCGGCTATTACAGAATGCCCTGCGTCGTATTGCCAGCTATCGTAAATCAATGGCGCAATCGTCAGTTTATGCACTAACACGTATCACTCATTACGTGGTGATGGTGATTGGTGCCTTGATTGCCGTGTCATCAGTAGGCATTGATCTGACAAAATTCGCCATCTTTGCTAGTGCGCTTGGTGTGGGCGTTGGTTTTGGTTTGCAAAACCTCATCAGCAACTTCACCGCCGGCATCATGTTGTTATTCGAAAAAACCTTAAAAGTTGGCGATTTTGTCGAACTTGAGTCAGGTGTTACCGGCGAAGTGAAAGAAATTAATATCCGCAGCACCATTGTCACAACCAATGACAACATCGATATTATTGTCCCTAATTCGGAGTTTGTTGCCGGACGCGTCACCAATTGGACTATGCGCGATACATTACGCCGAATTAAGATTGGCTTCGGCGTTGCTTACGGTACCGACAAAGAACTGGTCAGAAAAGCCGTTCTCGAGGCCGCTGATCGTGTTCCGCATACCCTGAATGATGATAGTCACCGTCCACCACAAGTATGGCTTACTGAGTTTGGCGACAGTTCGCTGAACTTTGAACTCGTGGTCTGGCTTAAACCTGAGGCTGTGAATCGTCCAAGCGCCGTCAAAGCAGCGTTTATGTGGGAAATTCATACATCGTTGGAAGAACATGGTATCGAGATTCCATTCCCGCAACGCGACTTGCATATTCGTAGTTGGAGTAGCGACGCAAGAGTACAAACCGAGTCACTCTCAAAAACGCAAGCAAAGAAAAGCAGCACCGCATCGAAGTCAAAGAAGCGCCCCGAAAACGACGCTGCCGAAGAACTTTAAACGAATCGCGAGTTAGCTTAAGCGCTCGCGAATTTCGTCAATACAGGTTGGGTCATCAATCGTTGACGGTACCACCACCTCTTCGCCATCAGCAATTTGGCGCAAGACGCGCCGCAAAATTTTACCTGAGCGAGTCTTGGGTAGCCGCGGTACTACTAAAATTTTCTTCAAACACGCGACGGCACCAATTTCATCCCGCACCAGTTGCACAAGACGAGAGCTCAACTCGTCATCACTGATCGTCACGCCATCTTTCGTAATCACCAAACCAACGGGTACCTGGCCTTTTAAAGAGTCTTGCACACCAATGACTGCGCATTCGGCAACGGCAGTATCTTTCGCGAGAACTTCTTCCATTTCGCCGGTGGATAAACGGTGCCCGGCGACATTAATGACGTCATCGGTACGTCCCATAATAAAAACGTAACCATCATCGTCCTTATAACCACCGTCGCCAGTTGAATAGTAACCATCAAACTCACGCAAATAGCCACTGACAAAACGCGCTTCATCATTCCAAATTGTGGTCAAGCAACCTGGCGGTAACGGCAACTTAATCGCTACTGCACCCTGCTCATTGGCAGCAATCTCTTGGCCTTTATAATCCAAAATACGCACATCGTAACCCGGCATTGGCAAGGTCGCTGAGCCTGGCTTAATTGGATGCTCCGCAATACCAACTGGGTTTGCGCAAATCGGCCAACCAGATTCTGTCTGCCACCAATGGTCATAAACTGGCTTTCCGGTAACTTCGGTCGTCCATTCATAGGTTGGCGGATCCAGACGCTCTCCTGCCATATAAATACGCTCTAACGAACTAAGATCATATTGCTCTAATAACTTACCTTCGGGATCTTCCTTTTTAACCGCGCGAAACGCAGTTGGCGCGCTGAATAAAACCGCAACTTTATACTCAGAACAAATACGCCAAAATGCGCCCGCATCGGGCGTTCTTACTGGCTTCCCTTCGTACAAAATAGTCGTCGCGCCAGCGAGCAATGGACCATAAACAATATACGAATGACCAACAACCCAGCCGACATCCGACGCCGTAAACATAACCTGACCCGGCTTGATGTCATAAACAGTTTGCATGGAATACTTAAGCGCTACTGCGTAGCCGCCGGTATCGCGTACCACGCCCTTTGGCTTACCCGTGGTACCCGATGTATACAACACATACAGCGGATGTGTACTTGGTACCACGGTGCATTCGGCTGGCGTCACTTTCGCAACCTCAGCCTGCCAATCTAAGTCGCCCGGTTGAGTTAAATCGGCATGACATTGCTCACGCTGATATACCATCACATTTGCTGGCTTGTGTACGGCTTCAGCGATCGCTTTATCTACCATCGGCTTGTACGGAATAACGCGATTCACCTCGACACCACATGAAGCTGTTACTACCACCTTAGGTGTCGCATCATCAATTCTCACAGCAAGTTCATGGGGTGCAAAACCACCAAACACCACCGAATGAATCGCACCTAAACGGGCACAAGCAAGCATCGCAATAGCTGCCTGCGGAATCATCGGCATATAAATAACAACACGATCGCCTTTTTTGACATGGTGTTTCTTTAACAACCCAGCAAACAAGGCAACTTCATCACGCAACTGAAGATATGTATACTGCTGTTTCGTTTCGGTTACTGGCGAGTCATAAATCAGCGCAATTTGGTCACCCCTACCGTTATCAACATGGTAATCCAATGCCATAAACGACACATTCAACTCACCATCCGCAAACCAATCAGCCGTTCCATTAGCCTTTAACTGGCATGCTTTGCTCGGCTCCTTAAACCAGTGCAACTGCCCTGCTTGCTTTAGCCAAAACGCCTCGGTGCGTTGTAATGAAGATTCGTATTCGCGCGGGTAACTCATGGTAAAAATCCTTATCTACTACTACTTCGTCTAATGTAGCGCGTTACCAGCTTTTTCCCATACGACTTAGGTCTGAAGAGCCGTTGTTCGTTAGTCGTTATTCGTTACTCGATAAAGCAAAAACGAAAACCCGAAACCCTCACATAGAGAAGTGAGCAAATACATCTGCGTTCTTACCAGCGAACTAATCTCACGAATAACGAGCAACGAATAACGAATAACGCCTTTGCCTTTATAACTTAGTTGATTTAACCGGGGCTTTTCCCTATCATACCGCCACCTTCAGGAGAGGTGTCCGAGTGGTTGAAGGAGCACGCCTGGAAAGTGTGTATACGCTAACCGCGTATCGAGGGTTCGAATCCCTCTCTCTCCGCCAGATACAAGAGAACCGCCGTTAGGCGGTTTTTTTGTATCTGATGGAGAGTGCGGACTTGATGAGAACTCTCAGGGTTCGACCAAACGGCAGGATTGCCGTTTGGCACAGCCGTCAGGCGGTTTTTTCATTTTTGAAGCTCATCACGTTCGTAATTAAACATACGATTAAAGCTATTTAACGACCTTATATAGTGGAATATCTAGATTTATCTTTTTGTTTTTAAATAGATAAATAATTTTTAGTAATCTTAAAAATTTACTTTCCTCTCGTTATTCTCTCCCCTGCCCACTTGCGTTGCCTGAATATCTCCGTAACTTGATGTGTTACGAACGCTCAACTAAAATAAACAAGGAGGTTTATTTAATTGATAACTTTCGATCAAAAGCGTTGGAGGCGTTCTTCTGTGAAAATATTGTGGAAGGCTTACCTTTTACTGAACCCACATTATCTGAAATTTTGGAGATTTTAATTGATTTAAACTCAGACAAATTTCACATAGAAGATTTCACGAAACTTTGGACTGTCTATCAATATCACGGCGTAAATAATGTTGTATTAACCGTCAACGGTGTTGAATCTTGCGGTGCTATCACTTTCGAGTATAGAGGTAACATTGTTATCCATGTCGATTATTTTTCAGAGGGATAAGTTATGCAGCTATTACCAAGTACAGAGCATGCAATCAAACACCCGGGGCAAGTACTGAATGATCGGTTCCTGAAGCGTTGTGGTATTTCAATAACCGAAGCTGCGGCTAAGTTATATATGAAACGTGAACAATTATCGCGCTTCATTAATGGGCATACTGGGGTGTCGGTTGAACTTGCTCTTAAGTTAGAGGTTGCAACTGGTGTTTCCGCCGAGTACTGGCTAACGCGTCAAGCTCAGTATGATATTCAGCAATCATCTCAATCCATCACGAAAGTCAAAGCTGAGCCATTTTGTCAGGAGGTGTTGGCTCGGTAGTAGGTCTGTTATCTGCGATCACGGACATTGCTCATTCCATGCACACTCCATATAGTGAAGTGATACCTCACGAAAAATTGGAGTGTCTAATTATGAAGTCTCTTTTTCAGAAATCAAAAGTGGCGGCGGCAAGTTGCCTTTTGGCGCTTAGTTGCGGCGCTGCAAGCATCAACGCAGTGGCGGCAGATCGCATTACTGGTCATCACTTTGCCACCCGCTCAGAAGCCATGGCTCCACATGCAATGGCAGCGACCAGCCAACCGCTCGCAACTCAAGTTGCACTCGAAATTATGCAAGCAGGCGGTAATGCTATTGACGCCGCTATTGCAGCAAATGCGCTTCTCGGACTTGTTGAGCCAACGGGCAACGGTATTGGCGGTGATTTATATGCAATAGTGTGGGACGCAGAAGGCAAGCGCCTGCACGGTCTGAATGCGTCTGGTCGTTCGCCGAAGTCGCTTACCTTAGATTACTTTTTAGAGAACGGGTATGAGTCTATTCCTGCACGTGGGGTTCTGCCGCTCTCTGTACCTGGTGCAGTTGATGGCTGGTTTGAACTGCATAAAAAATTCGGCAAATTGCCAATGGAACAAGTATTAGCACCGGCTATTCAATACGCTGAAAACGGTTTCCCAGTTACTGAAGTGATTGCCTACTATTTTGAGCGCAACGCCGACGTACTAAAAAATCAACCGGGCTTTGCCGATGTGTTCATGAAGAATGGCCTCCCCCCGCAAAAAGGCAGAATGTTCAAAAACCCTGACCTTGCCACTACCTACAAACTCATTGCAAAAGAAGGTCGCGATGCGTTTTATAAAGGCAAAATCGCCAAAACCATCGATGCCTTTGTGAAAAAGCATGGTGGTTTTTTAAGTTACGACGATCTTGCGAGCCATACATCAACATGGATAAATCCTGTTTCGACCAACTATCGTGGCTACGATTTGTGGGAATTACCGCCGAATACACAAGGCATCGCAGCTCAACAAATCCTGAATATTCTAGAAAACTACGACTTGGCTAGCATGGGTTTTGATAGCCCTGAATATGTTCACTTATTTGTTGAAGCAAAAAAATTGGCATTTGAAGACCGCGCAAAATATTACTCTGACCCAGATTTTAACGAAGTACCGGTGCAAGGCTTACTCGACAAAGATTACGCCAAACAGCGTGCGAAGCTCATTGACATGAATCGTGCTGGCAAATCTTTTGAACCGGGCAATCCGCCAACCGAAGGCGATACCATTTACCTCACCACTGCAGATGCCGATGGCAACATGGTCTCGCTCATTCAAAGCAACTATCGTGGCATGGGCTCAGGAATCACGCCAACAGGGCTTGGCTTTGTGATTCAAAACCGTGGCGAATTATTTGCGCTTGATAAAAATCATCGTAACGTTTTTGAGCCAGGCAAGCGTCCGTTTCATACCATCATCCCCGCCTTCGTCACTAAAGATGGTAAGCCAGTTATGAGTTATGGCGTGATGGGGGGTGCAACGCAGCCGCAAATGCATGCACAAATTCTCATCAATATGATTGATTTTGGCATGAACCTACAAGAAGCTGGTGATGCGCCGCGAATTCTTCATACCGGCTCGAGCCAGCCTACGGGTGAAGTCATGACCGATGGCGGTGCCGTTAGTTTAGAGAATGGTTTCTCCGATTACACCCGCCGCGAACTCATCAAAATGGGGCATACATTGCAAGAAGCTGTGGGACCGTATGGCGGCTATCAAGCCATTTGGCGTAATCATGAAGAAGGCGTATATTACGGTGCATCAGAAAGCCGTAAAGACGGTCATGCGGCAGGTTATTAAAACTAAAGGAATAAATCATGGAGTTAGTCCTCACGGCGTTACTGGCGAGTACAATCACTGGTGGTTTAACAGCTGTGGGGGCGCTGCCAATATTAATTGGAAAAAAGCCGTCTGAAAGATTTAACGATACCCTACTAGGTTTTGCGGCAGGCGTGATGCTCGCCGCTTCTTTTTTTTCACTGATTGTCCCATCAATTGATATTTCGACCGAAATTTATGGTCCTGGTCCATGGCCGGCCGCGATAGCTGTTATCGGTATCTTACTTGGTGCTTTTGCCATCGCGCTATTTGATCGGATGGTGCCGCACGAACACTTTATCAGTGGCGTCGAGGGGCCTAACAGCGACAAAATTGCCGGCGTATGGTTATTTATATTTGCTATTGCGATTCATAATTTCCCTGAAGGCTTAGCTGTAGGCGTGGCTTATGGAAGCGGTCAGCAGGAAACAGCTTTTTCATTGGCACTGGGTATCGGGTTGCAAAATCTACCAGAAGGGCTAGCCGTTGCCGTTGGCTTGGTAGCAGTTGGTTACAGTCATATCAAAGCCTTTTTAGTTGCCGGATTAACCGGGCTTATTGAGCCTCTCGGGGGCCTGTTTGGTGGCGTTTTCGTGAATCTATCTGAGCTGTTGTTACCTTGGGGGTTGGTATTTGCTGCCGGTGCTATGCTGTTTGTGATTAGTCATGAGATCATTCCTGAAACGCACCGACACGGTCATCACAGCCGCGCTACTGCAGGGCTCATGGTTGGATTAGTCGTCATGCTATTTTTGGACGTTTGGTTAGGAGCTGTTTAAACATGCCCAAGGTACTTTTGTTAGGTTACGGTGATATCGCCCAGCGCACAGCACCTTTGTTACTGGAATCTGGCTGGGAAGTCGTTGGGGCATGTCGCACACCGGAAGCGAAACCTATTATAAATGGCGTTGAGCTCGTCGCTGCCGACGCCAATAGTGAACACGACTTAAACCAATTACTGTCGCGTCAATTTGATGCAATCGTAATGACTCTTACACCATCCAATTACAGTCGAGATGGTTACCACCAAGCTTATGTTGTGCCATGCCGACATCTACAGCATTTGCTACATCAACTTACTACCGCGCCTCGAGTTATTTATATTTCGAGTACCGGAGTATACGGCCAACGCGATGGCGAGTGGGTTGACGAAACGAGCCCAACGTTACCAGATTCCGATAGTGGCGAAATGCTATTGCAAGCGGAACAGGTGATTCTTGGCAGCCCAGCGAAAGTTTCGGTGTTACGTTGTTCGGGTATTTATGGTCCGGGTCGCGAGCGTCTGAAGCAGCAAATTAAAGACGGCACTGCTGTGATCACCCCAGCATGGACAAATCGCATTCATAGCGACGATGTCGCTGGATTTATTACTTATTTACTCCAGCATCCTGAGCAACAAGAAGAAATCTACGTTGTTAGCGACAACGAGCCACTCTTGCAAGAACAAGCCTATGCACGCATCGCACAGCAACTTGGCGTTTCGATTGACGGGTTAAAGCGCACGAATGAAGTCGGGCCTCGCGGCAGCAAGCGGCTCAGCAATGCTAAGATGCGAGCTACCGGCTATCAACTGCGCCACCCGCATCTCTAATCGCGTTATTCGTTATTCGTTATTGGTTATTCGTTATTGGAAAAAACTATAAAATACAACTAACCGGATGTTAGATAATCAGCAATGCCGAGTGCGGCGGCTCGGCCTTGGGCTATGGCGGTAACCACTAAATCGGCACCGCGTACCATATCGCCACCAGAAAATATTTTCGGATTACTGGTTTGTAGTGGGTAACGACTTGATTCGTCGGCAATTACCGTGCCCCACTCCGACAGTTCAACACCTTCATCTTGCAGCCACTGCGGTGGGTTGGGTTGATAACCGAAAGCAATCACAACTGCATCTGCAGGCATCACAAACTCAGAATCGGGTACCGGTTGTGGTCGACGTCGTCCATTACTATCAGGCGATCCCAGCTCGGTACGAATCATTCGCACACCCACCACCTGATTTTCTTTGTTTTCAATTGCAATCGGTTGCAAATTAAACTCGAACTGAACGCCCTCTTCCCGAGCATTTTGTACTTCACGACGCGAGCCCGGCATGTTGCCTTCGTCACGTCGATAAGCACAAACCACCGATTCAGCTTGCTGGCGTATCGCCGTTCTCACGCAATCCATACCAGTATCACCACCGCCTAGAACCACAACCCTTTTGCCTTCAAGATTTATCAGCGGATACGCGGGCATCTGTTCATTCATTAATGTCTGAGTATTGCCAATCAAGTACGCCAACGCATGGTGCACACCTTTGGCATCTAAGCCTTGGAGTTTGCCGTCAAGCGCTTGGTAGGTTCCTAATGCCACAAATACTGCATCATACTTCTGTACAAGATCTGCAAATAGCACATCGCGACCAACTTCCACGCCTAACTTAAATTGAATGCCCATATCGGTGAATATCTCACGACGGCGTTCAAGTACCGATTTTTCCAGTTTAAAAGGCGGAATGCCGTACGTCAGTAAACCACCAATTTCTGGATATTTATCGTAAACAGCAGGCGTAATACCATGGCGAATCAAAACATCCGCACATGCTAATCCTGCAGGTCCCGCGCCAACCACCGCGACTTTGAAATCGGTCGCTTCAACATGGGAAAGATCGGGTCGCCACCCTTGCGCAAATGCGGTATCGGTAATGTATTTCTCAATGCTGCCGATAGTCACCGCACCGTAGTCATCATTGAGCGTACACGCGCCCTCACACAGCCTATCTTGCGGACACACGCGACCGCATACTTCGGGCAAACTGTTCGTTTCATGACAAAGCTCTGCGGCCTCAAAAATGCGACCTTGCTGCACCAGCTCCAGCCACTGCGGAATATAATTGTGCACCGGACACTTCCATTCACAGTATGGGTTGCCGCAATCTAAGCAACGATCAGACTGGCCTTGCGCTTGTAGCTCCGACATCGGTTCGTAAATTTCGACAAACTCAATTTGGCGCTCCCGCAACGCTTTTTTGGGAGGATCGATACGCTGTACATCAAGAAATTGATAGATGTTCTTGCTCATTACATCACCTCCACGCGCAGTTCAGCCGTTGATCGCGCGCGATGACCGACCAAATCAGCCAACTGCACCGCCTTTGGCTTCACCAATACAAACTGCGAAAATGTCGTTTGCCCCTGTGCTAGTAACTGATGCGCTCGCTCACTGCCGGTGTGCTCATAGTGTTCATGAATCAGCCCCCGTAAAAGCTCTTGTGATCGCGCATCTTCAACCGTACAAAGCTCAATGAGCTCAGCGTTAATCCGTTTACTCAAGCTTCCGTCGGAATCTTGAACAAAAGCAAATCCGCCAGTCATCCCTGCACCAAAATTGATACCTGTGTTACCAAGCACCACAACAATACCGCCTGTCATATATTCGCAAGCGTGGTCGCCCACCCCCTCAACGACCGCTGTTGCCCCAGAATTACGCACAGCAAATCGTTCACCAGCACAACCAGCAGCAAATACTTTGCCGCCTGTTGCCCCATACAAACAGGTGTTACCCATGATGATTGGATTATCGTTACGGTAGTTGGCTGACGTCGGAAAACGTAAAACAATTCGCCCGCCCGCAATACCTTTGCCAACGTAATCGTTGGCATCCCCGATGAGCTCAAGACGCAACCCGCCAGCATTCCATGCACCAAAGCTTTGACCTGCCGAGCCTTGAAACTGCAGGGTAATTGGATGCGGCGCCATACCTTGGTTGCCGTATTTTTTCGCAATGGCACCAGCTAAATTTGCCCCCACAGCACGATCATAATTGCGAATTTTAAACTGCCATGTACCGCCTAATCGCTGTTCGATAGCATCATGCGTGACCGCCATTAACTCTCGATTTAACTCGCCAGAGTCATGCGGAATATTTGCTTCGGTGCAATAGCGTGGTAGCCCATTATCAGTGGCTGCAGCCTCAAGTAATTTCGATAAATCTAACTGCTCTTGCATTCGTGTTACACCGGCAACGCGGGTCAGCAGATCGACTCGCCCGATGAGATCGGTGAGCTGTGTCACGCCAAGTTGTGCGAGCCAAAACCGTACTTCTTCGGCGACAAATTCAAAATACTTAGCAACCCGCTCCGGCAAGCCTGTAAAGTGCTCACGGCGCAATGCTTCGTCTTGCGTTGCGACACCTGTTGCACAGTTATTTAGGTGACAGATGCGCAGGTACTTACACCCCAAAGCAATCATTGGTGCCGTACCAAAACCAAAGCTCTCAGCACCTAGAATAGTCGCTTTGATCACATCTAACCCAGTCTTTAAGCCACCATCCACTTGAACACGCACTTTATGGCGCAGATTATTGCTCACCAGCGCTTCGTGAACTTCTGCTAACCCTAGTTCCCACGGAGAACCAGCGTGTTTTACGGAAGTTAGCGGGCTAGCACCGGTACCGCCGTCATAGCCCGATACGGTAATTAAGTCGGCATAAGCTTTTGCAACACCAGTCGCGATGGTGCCTATGCCCGGCGATGATACGAGCTTTACAGAAACCAAAGCCTTTGGGTTCACTTGTTTTAGATCGAAAATCAATTGCGCTAAATCTTCTATCGAATAGATATCATGATGCGGCGGCGGAGAAATTAATGTCGTGCCGGCCACAGCATAGCGTAGCTTCGCTATTTCAGCCGTGACCTTCTCACCAGGAAGCTGCCCGCCTTCTCCGGGTTTTGCGCCCTGAGCTATTTTTATTTGTAGTACGTCGGCGTTTACCAAGTAGTGCGGCGTCACCCCAAACCGACCCGAAGCAACTTGCTTAATTCGCGAATTCTTATCCGTACCAAAACGCCGTGCGTCTTCGCCCCCTTCACCAGAATTAGAGTGTCCGCCAATCAGGTTCATCCCTTGCGCTAACGCTTCGTGCGCCTCGGGGCTTAATGCGCCGATTGACATGGCCGCCGTATCAAAACGATGGAATAGTTCAGTTGCAGCCTCCACCTCAGAAATATCTAGCGGCTTGGCGACGGCTGTGGGTACCAAAAGGTCCCGAATAAAGCTAATTGGACGCTGATTAACATGATCGGCAAATTGTTGGTAGGCATTTGCATCGCCTCGATTAACAGCTTGCTGCAAACTCATCACCACGTCAGGGTTGTAAGCATGGTACTCACCACCGTGCACGTACTTCAGCAGGCCTCCGGCAGTGATCTTATGATGGCTAGACCATGCTTTTGAATATATCTTCTGAATTTGTGTCTCAAGATCTGCGAAGGTGGCGCCGCCAATGCGAGCGGGTGCATGCGCAAAACAACGCTCACGAACTTCAGCAGCTAAACCAACAATCTCAAACAAACACGCACCGCGGTAACTGGCAACCGTAGCGATGCCCATTTTGGACATGATCTTCAAAAGCCCTTTATTGATCCCTTCACGATAGTTTTGCAGTGCATCGCGAACTGGTAGGTCGATATCGCCTCGCTCGACCAGTTGTTCAATCGATTCATACGCTAAAAATGGGTATACCGCGGTAGCGCCAAGTCCAATTAACACGGCCATTTGATGCGCATCGCGAACCGCACCAGTTTCAACAATAATATTCGAATCACAACGCAGACTTTCACGAACTAATGCTTGTTGTACTGCTCCCACCGCCAGTGCCGCCGGAATCAGATGATGATTTTTGTTGAGGGTTCGGTCACTCAAAACAACCAACACCACAGCCTCATCGCGTACTAGCCTCACGGCTTCCGTCGTTAACTTGACGAGCGCCTGTTGCAAGTTATCGGAATGCGCATCGTAGCCTAGATTTAAAACGGCTAATTTATAATGTTCACTTGGCAACTCCCGTAACTGCTTGAGGTCGGTATACATTAATACCGGTGACTCAATCACAACGCGCTCCGCATACCCTGACGTCTCATTAAAGACATTTTGCTCGCGACCAATACAAGTCGCGAGACTCATGACATGTCGTTCACGAATTGGATCGATCGGCGGGTTCGTTACTTGCGCAAATTGCTGGCGGAAATAATCAAAAACATCGCGCGGTTGTTGCGAAAGAACAGCGATTGGCGTGTCATCGCCCATCGAGCCAGTTGCCTCATGACCATCTTCCGCCAGCACGGCCAGCACTTGCAGTAATTCTTCGCGGCTATACATATGTAACTTGTGATAAATAGCCATCGTCGCGTCGTCAAATAGGCGCTGACCAAGATGTTCCGCAGCACACTCGCGAAACGGCGTAAGATGGCGGATATGCTGATTCAACCAATCGCGATAAGGATGTCGCTGCTGCAAATCGTCGTCAATTTCACCACTGCGCCAAATACGCCCGGTATAGGTATCAATGGCCACCATTTCACCAGGCCCGAGCCGTCCTTTCTCGACCACGTCTTCGTCTTTGTAATCCCAAATTCCAACCTCTGATGCGATAGTAACTAAACCATCATTCGTGGCAATCATGCGGGCGGGGCGCAATCCGTTTCTATCTAAGCTACAGGCAACTTGCCGTCCATTACTCATGACGATTCCGGCTGGACCATCCCATGGCTCCATATGCATTGAATTAAATTCATAAAAAGCGCGCAACGGGTCAGACATCGTCGCATTACCTTGCCAGGCTGGAGGAATTAAAAGCCGTAGTGCACGAAACAAATCCATGCCTCCGGCTAAAAGTAATTCAAGCATATTATCCAACGCCGATGAATCCGAGCCATCACTGTTTACAAACGGAGCTGCTTGTTGCAAATCGGGTAATAACGGCGAGTGGAATTTGTACTGTCGCGCCAAGGCCCACTGGCGATTGCCTCGAATGGCATTTATCTCGCCATTGTGTGCAAGAAAGCGAAAGGGTTGAGCTAAGCGCCACTGTGGCTGAGTATTAGTTGAAAATCGTTGGTGAAATACGCAATGGCTCGTTGTTAACGTTGGATCAGCTAAATCAAGGTAGAAATTGGCAAGATCTTTCGCCAGCATCAGACCTTTGTAAACGATAACCAAGCAAGAAAGTGAACACACATAGAAACTCGAGTCGTTAGCCAACAATTGCTCGGTTCTGCGCCGAGCCATGTATAACCGTCGCTCTAAATCTTTTTTACGCCAACCAGGCGGGGCACTGACAATCACCTGTTGAATACTTGGTTGCGTTGTCCGCGCTATCGAACCAAGTACGTCAGCGTTTGTAGGTACTTCACGCCAACCTTCCACACTGAGCGTTTCGCGTCGCAATTCCGCTTCTAAAGTTTGCTTCTGAGTTTTTTGAGTTTCTGGGGCCGTACTTAAGAACACCATGCCAACGGCAAATTTCTTACTCAGGTGCCAATTCTGCTTCGTCGCATAATCACGAAAGAATTGTTGGGGTAACTGGAGGAGTAATCCGCAGCCATCGCCGGTTTTGCCGTCAGCATTAATACCACCGCGATGCTGCATGTTTGCTAACCCGGTAATCGCCTTGGTAATAATGGCGTGACTGGATTGCCCATCAACTTGAGCAATCAGTCCGAATCCACAGTTGTCGCGTACGTCGTCATGTGAATAGAGCGCCATTTATACAACCTCATGCAGAAAGTGAATAATCCACCTTAAGCATGAAGTTAATTTGACGCAAATATAATCACTATAAAGTACGGTGATTGGAGTTGGCGCTAACCTTTAAACTGAAGCATGCGATTTAATGGTTTCAAAGCTCGTTCAGCCAATGTTGCATCAACATGAATCTCGTGCTTTGCACCACCGTTTTCAAGCGCTTCTGCAATTGCCACAAGACCGTTCATGGCCATCCACGGGCAATGAGCACAGCTGCGACAAGTCGCACCGTTTCCAGCAGTAGGCGCTTCAATGAAATGTTTATTCGGTGACAACTGCTGCATCTTATAGAAAATGCCACGGTCAGTTGCCACAATAAAGGTATCATTTGGCAACTCTTGGCTTGCTTTAATCAGCTGCGATGTTGAACCTACGGCATCAGCCATTTCGACGACGGACTGTGGCGACTCTGGATGGACCAAAATTGCCGCATCTGGATAAACACGCTTCAAGTCTTCGAGAGCTTTCGTTTTAAACTCATCGTGAACTATACAAGCGCCCTGCCACATGATCATGTCAGCGCCTGTTTGCTTCTCAATGTAGGCCCCTAAATGTTTATCAGGTCCCCATAAAATCTTTTCGCCATTCGCATCAAGATGGTCAACAACCTCAAGCGCAATACTTGAAGTGACAACCCAGTCTGCCCGTGCTTTAACGGCTGCCGAGGTGTTCGCGTAGACCACCACAGTACGATCAGGGTGTTCATCGCAGAACCGCGAGAATTCCTCAATAGGACAGCCTATATCCAACGAGCAAGTCGCCTCTAGCGTTGGCATCAGCACGCGCTTATGCGGAGTAAGAATCTTGGCGGTTTCGCCCATGAACTTCACCCCAGCAACAATCAGCGTGTCTGCTTCATGCTTCGCACCAAATCTCGCCATTTCAAGCGAATCAGCTACACAACCGCCAGTTTCCTCAGCGAGAGCCTGAATTTCCGGATCGGTGTAATAATGCGCAACCAATACCGCATTCTTTTCACGTAATAATTGTTTAATACGTGCGGTGTATTCTGCTTTTTCAGCGTCTGATAGCGCTTTGGGTTTAGGCGGGAATGGATAATCTAAGCTATCAATTACCCGTGCTTGAATTTCTGCCGTAATGCTCATGGTACCACTTCAATGCCTTAAAAAAGTTTGACGATTATAAATCAAATTGGGGCGCGAAGGGAAAAAATAAAGTGGTGGGTTGTGCAGGATTCGAACCTGCGACCAATTGATTAAAAGTCAACTGCTCTACCAACTGAGCTAACAACCCATAATAAAACTTTGAAGGAGGTGAGAGTGATTGGTGGGTTGTGCAGGATTCGAACCTGCGACCAATTGATTAAAAGTCAACTGCTCTACCAACTGAGCTAACAACCCATCACTTTCGCGTTACACACTTATCAGTGGCAACGGCGGCATAGTTTACTTAAAAAGCCGCTCGTTGCAACTGTAAATTGAAGGAATCGGGTGCGTTTGCTCAATTTGCGAACATTTACCCGAATTTTCTACAGGAATTTTACAAATTGTCGAGGCGTTTACGTGCTAAACCAGCTTCCGTCGAATCAGCATATTCGCTAATCACCTGATTATATAACTCGCGCGCTTTCGCTTTATCATCTTGCTGCTGCGCAATAATGCCCAGTTTCAAAAGACAATCACCACGCTTATTACTATCTGGGAAGTCACTAACAACAGTCGCAAAATGACCTTTCGCTTGGTCGTACTTGCTTTCAGCAAATAACAACTGACCTAACCAATAGTGCGCGTTTGGCACGTACGTAGAATTCGGATATTTTTCGATAAATGATTCAAAGGCTGGCACTGCAGCATCATATCGTTTATCGCGAAGAACCAATTGAATGGCTTGTTCGTAAGCTTCGTTTTCTGATAGATCTGCTGAGTAATTCGTTGAGCTACTCGTATCAACCGCTGTTGTATTCACTTGCGCCGGTTGTGATTGAGCTGCTGGCTGTGACGCTAAACGTCGATCGATTTCTTGATAGATTTCACGTTGACGCTGCAGAATCTGCTCAATTTGATATGCGTGTTCTTCCGTTTTACCACGAAGTTCAGCAACCTCATCTTGCAACTGAGACATTTGGTCTAACAGTGCCATCTGCGCTGCATTACGCGCATCCATAACACGTTCGAGTTGATTAAGACGTTCTTCTAACGATCCACTGCCTAACTTAGAAACCGGTGCCTGCGCATGCAGGACACCGGGAATCAGAAAGGCCAATACTAAGATTACTTTTTGCATTGGCTCAACCAGAGTTACTTAGTAAACGAGTACACCGCGGCGGTTTTTCGCGTAGGCGTCATTGTTTGAAGCGTTGATTAACGGCTTCTCTTCACCGTAAGAAACGGTCGTGATCTGGCTAGAGCTTACGCCCAAGTTCTGCAAGTATTGTGCAACAGCTTTCGCACGACGCTCGCCCAACGCGATGTTGTACTCAGGTGTACCACGCTCGTCACAGTGACCTTCAACAGTTACTGTTACGTTCGGGTTTTCAACCAAGAAGTCAGCGTGCGCTGCTAATACTTGTGCATACTCAGATGAAATACGTGAATCATCGAATGCGAAGAAAACCATGTTTTCTTGACGCAATTCAGCAACTTTTTCAGCGCGAATTTCTTCAGGAGTTTTTTCACGCTCTACAGCGCCAACATCAACACCTGATTGATCTTGTTGCTGCTCTTGCTGCTGGTTAGTTTGCTGGTCAACAGCCTCCTCAGCACCTTGGTTAGAGCTACATGCTGCAAGAGTCAGCATAGGTACTGCAATGAACAGACTTTTTAAGGCTTTGTTTGCGTTCATGTCCGCGTTCCTTTCTTTCATGTAAGTGATTGAACTTGCTTTAAAACATTCGTACTAACGTAAAAACGGTGACCACGACGGTGATTTTACTTCACCTTCTCGCGCAGGTAAACGCGCTTTAAATCGTCCGTCTACCGATACCAGCGCCAGTACTTGCTGGTTATTATGGGTGGTGCTGTAAATCACCATACTACCATTCGGTGCCAAGCTTGGCGACTCATCCAAAGCTGTCTGCGTTAAAACCTGCATCGTACCATTTGGATAGTCCTGACGTGCAATGTGATAGTTACCTTGTGTCCGGTTAACCATAATCACTTGCTTACCGTCTGGCGAATACGTTCCGCCCAAGTTTTGTTCGCCCTCAAAGGTTAATCGGCGAACCTGGCCTGAACTTAAATTTACGCTATAAAGTTGTGGTCTGCCACCCCTTTCTGACGTAAAAATCAGCGAGTTACCGTCTGGCGACCAAGCTGGCTCAGTATCAATCGCGTGATGATTCGTAATTCGACGTAAACGCTTTGTCGCGATATCCATCACGTAAAGTTCTGGGTTGCCATCTTTCGATAGCACCATAGCTAAGCTTTTGCCATCCGGCGAAAACACTGGACTACTATTAATGCCAGGGAACTGTGTCATCCGTTCTCGACTACGAGTATAGATGTCCTGAATGAAAATCTCAGGTTTTTTGTTCTCAAAGCTGACATACGCCAGTTTATTTCCATCTGGCGACCAAGACGGTGACATCAACGGTTCAGGGCTACGTAGCAGCACCCGCTCGTTATAACCATCGTAGTCCGCCACCACAAGCTCATACGGCTTATCTAACTCATGGTTAACAGTAACATACGCTATACGGGTCATAAACGCACCGCGTTGACCGGTTAAGGTTTCGTAAAAGATATCTGAAATACGATGGGAGTACTGGCGGAATTGATCACCTGAAATAACACTCGAGCGTGCATCCAGTATATGATCTTCTGATGTCACCAATTGACCGTTACGAAGAACTTGAGTACCGCTGGTAATTTGCCCTCGTAAAATATCAACAATCTCAAACGAGACGGTATAGCGATCCATCGAATGTGGCTCAATCGTGCCTACCAGTACAGCCTCGACGCCTAAACCTGCCCACGCTGTATAATCGATTTCAGCGGAGCTTGATGGCCGCTGCGGCATACCATTTACCGGAATTGGATTAAATTTACCACTGCGCATTAAATCGGCAGCTACAACTTCCGTAAGCCCCTCTGGCTTCGGACCATTCCCCAACCATTTAAACGGTACGACAGCAATAGGACGCGCCGAATCGATACCGCCAGTAATGACAATTTCAAGTGAGGCTTTGGCCGGCTGGCTAGAAATCAGCAAACTAGCCGCGGTTACAACACAAATGAGCAGTTTCTTCATCATAAGCTTCTTCATTTAATCCGCGATAAATGGGAACGTAATATTTTTCATTTCTTCGTACACGTCTGGGTCATTTGACATCGGTAGTGTACCAATTTTCAAGATGGCGCGTCGGGCCGATTCGCACACAGCGCGGTCACCCTCACCTTCACTTACTGAAGTAACAAAACCACTTCGCGATAGGGTGATATTTAAGCGGCATTCTTTACCGCGCATCGAATCATCGACAATCCAGTTACGTTGAACCGTATTCCTGATCAGCGCTGAATATCGATCAACCTCACTTTGAACTTGCTGGCGTCGAGCCGCCGCACGCTCTTGAGCTTCTCGGGCTAATTCTTCTTGCAACTGTCGCTCTCGCTCGGCACGTTCACGCGCTTCTTGCTCACGACGTTTACGCTCTTCTTCAGCTTTGCGCGCCTCTTCTTCTTTGCGTTGACGTTCCGCTTCAGCCTTGGCCGCCGCTTCTTCCTCACGCTTACGCCGTTCGGCGGCAGCCGCAGCCGCTTTTTCAGCCTCTTCACGCTCTTTCTTCGCTGCCGCTTTTTCCTGCTCTAAGCGACGCCGTTCATCTTCTTGTTGCTTTTGCAACTCACGTAACCGCTGTTGCTCTGCTTCGCGTGCTTTGCGAGCCTCAGCTGCCTTGCGTTCAAGTTCAGCTTGGCGTCGTTGCTCAGCTTGCTCCGCTTGACGCTCACGTTCACGAATTTCATTTACACGCTTCTCAACTGCCGCTTGGTCAACAGTCACAGCTTGTACAATTTCTTGATTATCAGGTTGTGGCGCGTTAGGAGCTGATAGCTCTACTTGGAGCGGCTTATCAAATGGCATCTGGAAATGCATGCCGAAGATCATCAAACCGACAACCGCAACATGCACTAACAGCGACAGTACCAAAGGCACTGTCCAATCACTAGGCCATGACCAACTCTTCTTTGCCACTACTGATCACCTGCTGAGTTATCTGTCATCAAACCAACCTGCGGTACGCCAGCTCGCTGCAACAGCACCATTAACTGGACAACCTGATTGTATTGTACCGAACCATCGCCTTTCACAACCACGGGACGATCAGGACTTACCTGAAGCTCAGCCTGTACAGCAACCGCCAAATCAACCACATCCATAGCGGCATTGGGGTCGTTATTGGTGCTCAAATAGTAATTACCATCCTTATCTACTGACGCAACAATTGGCGGCTTACTCTCAGGGTCTAGCGGCTCCGCTGATGCTTTTGGCAAATCCACTTTCACACCTTGCGTAATCAATGGTGCCGTCACCATAAAGATAATCAGTAGAACCAACATGACATCAATGTATGGCACCACATTGATTTCCGACACCTGCTTCCGGCGCCGACGCGTTACCGTCATCATGCCGCAGCACCTGCTTTTGATTGCGAACCTTGGCGCTGCAATATCGCCATTAATTCGTCCATAAAGTTGACGTATTGGTTATCTACTTTTTCCACACGATATGTAAATCGGTTGTATGCAATAACTGCTGGAATTGCCGCAAATAAGCCCATCGCTGTTGCAATCAGTGCTTCAGCGATACCTGGTGCAACCATAGCAAGTGTTGCTTGCTGCACCGCTCCTAAGCCAATAAACGCATTCATGATACCCCAAACCGTGCCAAATAGGCCGACGTAAGGGCTAATTGAGCCGATTGTCGCTAGAAACGACAAATTGCTCTCTAAACGATCGAGTTCGCGTGAGTGAACCACGCGCATTGCACGGTATGACGCATCCAACATCTGCTGTTGGCTTAACGTTTCGTTCTTGCGTAAACGGGCAAATTCTTTAAAGCCCGCGTGAAAAATCTTTTCCATTCCTGAGGCGTTTTGTGCGCGCGCCGAAACTTCCTGAAATAAACGAGCCAAATCAACACCGGACCAAAACCGGTCTTCAAAACTTAACGCTTGTTGCGTTGCTGTTTTAATAATTTTCGCACGTTGAAAAATCATCATCCAACCAACCACCGAGAACGCTAACAACAACAGCATTACCAGCTGGACAACAATACTAGCTTCTAAAATCAGCGCAGTTATCGACAATTCAGTTTGCACGTTTTAACACCTCAAATATTTCTGCTGGCATCGGCACCGCTTTCACCGACTCACCAGATTCTCCTAAATTGACACAAGCAGCTTTAATTTGCGCCTGACATAAAACCGATCGATTGGCATGCAACACTTGCTGCGTAAATACCACCGACGCCTTTCCGAGGCGTTCGACCACAACCGTTACTATCAGTTCATCATTAAATCTTGCCGGCTGCAGTAAATCCATCTGCACCTGGCGCACGACGAAACCAATTCGATGCGACAGCCACGTATCCTGTTCAATCCCTAAAGAGCGTAACCATTCTGTCCGCGCCCGCTCAAGGAATTTGAGATAGTTCGCATAATAAACGATACCGCCAGCATCTGTATCTTCGTAATAGACCCGAATCGGCCATTCAAATGTTAACTTGTTCAATTTTACACCAGACATTTTTTTATCTTAACGATCTGACCAATTTTTACAAAACCCTTAATATTCGAGCCATATTTTGGTCTGACCAATTTATGTTAGCGCATTTTTTAACCACCAAAACCAGAGTCGCATTAGTAAAAATAATGTGAAACACAATTTTTCTCGTTTGAAAGGTGGTCAGTCCTCCGTATAATGCGCGTCAGATATCAGATACGAAGAGACCGGTTGTCACTTCTTCCTGTTATTGTTCCCTGGATTTAACTTCCTTGTTGTTCTGTATTTTGCCCGCTCCATGAGCGGGCTTTTTTTTGTTCGTTATTCGTTATTGGTTATTCGTTGTTCGAAAAAACAAGAAAACGAGAAACCAAAACGAACACACAAAAAAGTGAGCAAATCTGATTCCGAGCTCAACAGCGAGCTAAACTCACGAATAACCAATAACGAATAACGAGTAACGCTTTTAGTCTTTCCCTAAGCCGAAGTGGGCGTAGGCGTGTGGCGTCGCTATTCTTCCCCGCGGAGTTCGCTGCAAAAACCCCTGCTGAATTAAATAAGGCTCCAACACATCTTCAATCGTGTCTTTCTCTTCGCCAATCGCTGCCGCCAAATTATCTAACCCGACTGGCCCGCCCATAAACTTCTCGATAATTGCCAATAGCAACTTGCGGTCCATGTAATCGAATCCCGCCTCGTCAACATCGACCATCGCAAGTGCAGCTGCCGCCGTTGGTTGATCAATATGACCGCTATTCTTTACCTCGGCAAAATCACGCACACGTCGTAGCAAACGATTTGCAATACGCGGCGTACCGCGCGAGCGGCGCGCTATCTCTAGCGCTCCATCAGCTTCTAAATCCAAGTTCAAGAATTTAGCTGAGCGACGAATAATCGTGGTTAACTCTTCCACATTATAAAACTCAAGCCGCTGGACAATGCCAAACCGGTCACGCAATGGCGACGTTAAAGCGCCAGCTCGCGTTGTCGCTCCCACCAACGTAAACGGTGGAAGATCGAGTTTAATCGAACGAGCCGCAGGGCCTTCACCAATCATAATATCGAGCTGATAATCTTCCATCGCCGGATACAAGATTTCTTCAACCACCGGACTCAACCGGTGAATTTCATCAATGAACAGCACATCATGCTCTTCAAGGTTGGTTAACAATGCCGCAAGGTCGCCCGCTTTTTCTAGCACAGGCCCTGAAGTTTGCCGGATATTTACGTTCAATTCATTGGCAACAATGTTCGCTAGGGTTGTTTTGCCTAGCCCTGGCGGCCCGAAAATCAAGACGTGATCGAGCGCCTCAGAACGCTGCTTAGCGGCCTGAATAAAAATTTCCATTTGCTCAACCACATGCTTCTGGCCGGTGTAATCAGCAAGATGCTTAGGACGAATAGCGCGATCAATCACTTCATCTTCGCTGCTCGCCTGCGGTTGATTTATGCGGTCTGGCTCAATCATTGTTAACACCCCGTAGCCCGGCGTTTCACGCCGGGTAGCGCAACGCGCTGTTATTGCCCGTCGTTACACTTTATAACGCCGGGTAGCGCAACGCGCTGTTATTCTCCCAAATTACTACTAATCTCTATATTTTCGCACATCTTGGTACGCTGAATAGAACACCGCGGAAGCCCTGATATTCACGGCGCTGCGCGCCACCCGGCGTGAAACGCCGGGCTACATATTCTTCAGCGCGAAGCGGATGAGGGCTTCGCTTGGTGCTTCGGGTTCAGCTTTGAGTGCCGCCGCGACAGCTTTCTCAGCTTGGGCTGGCTTGTAGCCAAGCGCCAACAATGCACTCAGCGCGTCGTCGCGCGGCGAGCTACCGCTAATCGTTGGATTCATCTCACCAAAGTCAATTGGGGCAGCATCGGTTGCAGGCGTTGCCGTACCCCAATTTTTTAATCGGTCGCGCATTTCAACAACTAAGCGTTCCGCTGTTTTGCGGCCTACACCCGGAAGTTTAACCAACGTGGAGACATCATCGTGTGTTACAGCATGAACAAACTGATGCGCCGTCATACCAGACATAATAGTAAGGGCTAACTTCGGGCCGACACCTTGCGCTTTTATCAGTTGCCGAAATAGCATGCGTTCTGCAAACGTATTAAACCCATAAAGCAGTTGCGCGTCTTCACGCACCACAAAGTGTGTGATGATTTTTACTTGCTCGCCAATATCTGGAAGTTCATACAAACAAGTCATCGGCATCTGAACTTCATAGCCAACGCCGTGTACATCAATGAGAATTTCAGGTGGTTGCTTAGCGATTAACGTTCCTGTTAATTGACCAATCACGCGCGTCCCCTTGTTGTTTTTAGTATGAGTTGTGTGCGTGTATGTGCATGGCACAACGCAACAGCTAACGCGTCGGCGGCATCAGCTTGCGGCTTATGCTGCAGTTTCAGCATCGCCATGACCATGTGCTGCACTTGCGTCTTGTCAGCAGCACCCGTGCCTACCACCGCCTGTTTCACCAAACGCGCAGCATATTCTGCCACTGGCAAACCAGCACCGGCTGCAGCGACAATCGCAGCACCTCGAGCCTGACCTAACTTTAGCGCAGAATCAGGGTTGCGTGCCATAAACACTTGCTCAATAGCGAATTCAGTCGGTTGAAACTGCGCAATAAGCTCAACAATACCATCATGGATAACTTTGAGCTTATCGGCAAGAGTTGGTTCGGCTTCGCCTTTAAGGCTGCGCATCACATTGATGCAGCCGCTGCCTAAATAGGTAATTTGATTGCCTGATTGGCGAATCACACCATAGCCGGTAAGGCGTGAACCTGGGTCAATTCCCAGAATTATGGCCATGATTCGCTCCTATCAGTAAGGTATTTTATTCACTGTCCTTCAAGGTAACAGCAACGTTGAGTTCTGCCAATGCCTCTGGGTTGGCAACGCCTGGTGCGTCAGTCAATACACACGCCGCGGTTGTTGTTTTCGGGAATGCAATTACTTCGCGAATAGAACTTGCGCCTACCATTAGCATCACTAAACGATCAAGACCAAAGGCCAAGCCCGCATGTGGCGGCGTGCCGTACTTCAAGGCTTCAAGCAAGAAACCAAACTTCTCTTGCGCTTCGTCTTTGCCAATACCCAAAATTTCAAACGCCGCTTGCTGCATTTCGTTATTGTGAATACGAACTGAACCGCCGCCGACTTCTACGCCGTTAAGCACCATATCGTAGGCATTCGACAGCGCAGCTTCTGGGTTCGCTTTCAATTCATCTGGGGTCACACCAACCGGCGCGGTGAACGGATGGTGAATCGCATGCAAACGGCCTTCGTGTTCTTCGAACATCGGGAAGTCGACAACCCAAAGAGGACGCCACTCGTCACTCACGAGTTCAAAATCGTTGCCAACCTTCAAGCGCAATGCACCCATGGCTTCTGCAACCACAGTTGCTTTGTCCGCACCGAAGAAAATGATATCACCGTTCGCCGCTTCAGTACGGGTTAGGATGCCTTCAAGTGCCGCATCTGGAATAAACTTAAGTACCGGCGACTGAATTCCGTCGCGGCCCGCACTCAAGTCGTTCACTTTCATCCACGCTAGGCCTTTCGCACCATAGATACCAACAAAGTTGGTATATTCATCAATGTTCTTGCGTGAAATTGCTTCCGCTTTGCCTGGCACTTTCAGCGCAGCGACGCGCCCTTTCGGATCATTCGCTGGGCCGGCAAACACTTTAAACTCAACATCTTTGAGCAAGTCAGCCACGTCAATTAACTCAAGTGGATTTCGCAAGTCAGGCTTATCGCTACCGAAGCGACGCATCGCTTCGTGCCACGTCATCCGCGGGAAATCACCCAAATCAACATCAAGCATTTCTGAGAACAGCTTGCGTACCATCTGTTCTGTTACCGCCATCACTTGGTCAGACGACATAAACGATGTTTCAATATCAATCTGCGTAAATTCTGGTTGGCGATCTGCCCGTAAATCTTCGTCACGGAAACACTTCACAATTTGGTAGTAACGATCAAAACCAGACATCATCAGCAACTGCTTAAACAACTGCGGCGACTGTGGCAATGCGAAGAACTTCCCTTTGTGTGTGCGGCTTGGCACCAAGTAATCACGCGCGCCTTCAGGCGTTGCTCGAGTCAACATTGGTGTTTCGATGTCTAAAAAACCATGGTCATCTAAGAAACGACGAACCGCGCTGGTTACTTTGGCTCGGAACTGTAAGTTGTGGTTCATGTTTGGACGACGTAAGTCCAAATAGCGGAAGCGCAAGCGCTGCTCTTCACTTACCTGCTGATTAAAATCAATTGGCAGTGGCTCGGCACGGCTAATAATTTCAAGCTCAGTCGCCATCACCTCAACCGCACCGGTCGCCATAGTTTTGTTAACCTGGCTTTCAGGACGCGCACGCACGGTGCCCACTAAACGAATACAGAACTCTTGACGTAGCTTGTTTGCAGTCTCGAAAAGCGCCTTTTGGTCAGGATCAAACACCACCTGCACCAAACCAGTTCGGTCGCGCATATCAATAAAAATCAAACCACCTAAATCACGGCGTTTATTCACCCAACCGCACAAAGTTACGGATTGGTCTACAAGACTCGTTTCAAGTTGTCCACAGTAATGGCTACGCATGGGATCATCCCTACCACAAATTAAGAATTTACAAGGCTGCACATTATAACGGACTTACACTGAATGTCAGTAACTGTCGGCGCAATTTAATAATGAGAACAACCATGGTGCTACTGTTTCGGGCTACGTTACGTTAAAATACATCGAGTGTCTGTCAGCCAAAGATTATTGAGACGTATGACGAAGAAAGATTCGATATTCGCAGAGCCATTGCCGCAAGTCAGCGATTTTGTGTTTGATCACACCGTGGTGGAAGTATTCCCCGACATGATCAACCGCTCCGTACCTGGCTACCAAAGCATTTTGCAAGGCATTGGCCAGCTCACTAAGCGCTTCGCACAATCTGACTCTAATCTCTATGATTTAGGCTGCTCGTTAGGCGCTGCGACATTAGCCATGCGCCAAAACTGCCAGCACCTTAGCGGCGTTCAGGTTATCGGTATCGACAATTCCGAAGCCATGGTTGAGCGTTGCAAGCTTCACTTGCAAGGCTATCGTAGCGACGTGCCTGTGAGTGTGCGCTGCGAAGACATCCAGCAGTCTGACATTAAAAGTGCTTCCGTGGTGACCATGAACTTCACCTTGCAGTTCGTGCCGCCAGAGCAGCGCTACGACTTACTGAAAAAAATATACGACGGCCTAAAACCGGGCGGCGTAATGTTGTTGAGCGAAAAATTCCGCAGTGCCGATGAGCACATGAACGAGCTGCTTGTAGATATTCACCACGAATTCAAACGCGCCAACGGCTACAGTGAACTCGAAATTGCCCAGAAACGCGCAGCCATCGAGAACGTCATGCGCATCGACACACTTGAGGCGCACCATCAACGCCTGCACGAAATTGGCTTTAATCACACCCAAGTGTGGTTCCAATGCTACAATTTCGCGGCACTACTAGCCGTTAAATAGCTAGCCGTTAAATAACTTGCCGAGAATTAACCGGAGAAATGATGAATTTGTTCGCCCAAGATCTTATCTCTGTTGCCCAGTCACCTTTGCAGCATTGGCTTACAACCTTGCCAGCGCAGTTAGAAACATGGCAAAAAGAACAACAGCACGGCGAATTACCCAAGTGGCTTCGTTGCGTTGCGCAACTACCTAAAATCGAACCGCAACACGTTTCTCTTGCTGATACGATTACCGTAGCGAACGAGAATATTAGTGAAGGCGAGCAAAACCGTATTCGCGGCCTCATGATGCAACTCACACCGTGGCGCAAAGGACCGTTCGACCTGCATGGCGTGCACATCGACACCGAATGGCGTTCAGATTTTAAATGGCAGCGCGTGTTGCCCCATTTAAGCAATAACGGCGACCTCAGCGGCCGCCAAGTACTTGATATCGGTTGTGGCAGTGGCTATCACCTGTGGCGCATGCTTGAAGCCGGCGCCGATCAAGTTTGGGGCATCGACCCAGGCCAGTTGTTTATGGCACAGTTTATGGCCATTCGGCACTTCATGCCTGCCGAACTTGCCGCACGAGCCCACTGGTTTCCACTCGGTGTCGAAGATCTTCCTGAACTCCGTGCGTTTGACACCGTCTTCAGCATGGGCGTCTTATACCACCGTCGTTCGCCAATTGATTTCCTGACACAACTTCGCGCCCAATTAAAAACGGGCGGCGAACTTGTACTCGAAACATTGGTGGTTGAAGGCGACGAACATACCGTTTTAGTGCCAGGCGAAACCTACGCCAAAATGCGCAACGTTTGGTTTATCCCAAGCACCAAAGCCCTATTACACTGGATGAGCCGAGTCGGCTTCAAAAACGCGCGCGTGGTCGACGAATCCATCACCAGCCTCGAAGAACAACGCGCCACCGAATGGATGCAAGGTCAATCACTCGCCGACTTCCTCGATCCAAACGACCGCAGCCGCACCATCGAAGGCTACCCCGCCCCCCGCCGCGCCGTCATCATCGCCAACCCGTAGCCCGGCGTTTTACGCCGGGTGATGCGTAGCATCGTGAATGCCCGAGCTTACGCCGATGGTCATAGGCATGGCCATAGTCATAAGCATGGGCATGGGCATAAGCATAGGCATGGGCATAAGCATAGGCATAGGCATGGTCATAAGCATAGGCATAGGCATGGTCATAAGCATAGGCATGGGCATAGGCATGGTCATAGGTATGGCCATAGTCATAGGCATGGTCATAAGCATGGGCATAGCCATAGTCATAGGCATAGGCATAGCCATAGTCATAAGCATGGCCATAGTCATAGGCATGCCACCCTATTTTATTCTCAGTGTTCAGTTGCATCAAAAATGGAGCATTTTAGCCACCTCGTTTTGCTCTCTTTTTGATGCAACTGAACACTTATTTTTTATTGGCATATACCCACTCTTCTCTGCTCGTTAGTTCATTAATTGATACCTTGGATTATTATTCCGATAACGATATTTTTGAGTTATGGGCCTTGGGCTGTGCAAATTGACTGATGTTGCGGTTCTTTAGAGATAGGGAGCCATAATGGCATCGAATCTTCGTTGACGTTCATCCTTTTCGCGTTTAGATGGCGGCTCAGCCAGCGCTGCATCAAGGATTTCAATGAATTTCGGGGCTAAACCGAGTTCGACGAGTGCCGCTATTAAATATTCACTGCGTACACTATGACCACTTTCCATTCTTGAAATGGTTGCGCGACCACAATACAACCTCTCAGAAAAGGCTATCTGACTCATTCTATACTCACGTTCGGTACGTATAAATTTCGCTAGCTTACGGACAACTTCGTCTTGCAGTTCTTGTGGAGATTTCATTGGTTTGCTTCCAGAGTACAGAAAAGAGGAAGTATAGGCACTCACCAAACCGGCGGACTTTAATTAATTCATATCCACTTAGCTTTTTGGCTTATTGCTGACATATTCAGATGTAGGTGGGATAAGCTCCATCACGTCAAGGCTTCTAAGCATCAACGCGATGGGCTGTAAACGTCAAGGTATTAGCGTTGCTTGGCGAGCCAGGCTTTGAAGTCGGTGCCGAGGGCTGGGTGACGCATGGCGTGTTCAACGAAGGCTTGCGTGTAACCTAGCTTGTTGCCGCAATCATGGCTCTTGCCTTTCATGTAATAGGCATTAACCGGCTGTTGCTCGAGCAGCATTGCCATTGCATCAGTCAACTGAATTTCATTGCCAGCGCCCGGCGGTGTCTTCTCCAGTAGCGCCCACAAGGCGGCTGGGAATACGTAGCGACCAACCACAGCTAAATCCGATGGTGCTTCATCAACTGGCGGCTTTTCAACTAAACGTTTAATTGAAGCCTGCTCGCCCGGCGCTAGCTCCACGCCGTTGATGTCAGCAACGCCATATTGATTAACTAACTCAGCCGGCACTTTTTCGACCATAACCTGCGCTGCGCCAGAGGCGTTAAAGTTAGCGACCATTTCGGCCAAGTTATCTCGACTTAAATCACAGCTTGCTGAGTCGACCAATACGTCTGGCAGTACCACTGCAAATGGCTGGTCTTCAATCAATGGACGCGCACAAAGCACGGCATGGCCAAGACCTTTTGCAACGTCTTGGCGCACGGCCATCACGGTAACCTGAGGCGGGCAGATTGCCCGCACTTCAGCTAAAAGTTGATCTTTAGCCCGTTTTTCCAGCATATCCTCTAATTCATAGTTGGCGTCGAAGTGGTTTTCGATAGCGCTTTTGCTTGAGTGAGTTACCAAAATAATATCGGTTAGCCCAGCTGCAGCGCACTCTTCGACAATATACTGAATCAACGGCCGGTCAACCAACGGCAGCATTTCCTTTGGAATTGCTTTGGTTGCTGGCAGCATCCGCGTCCCCAGACCTGCCACCGGAATCACAACTTTTTTTACCATGTTCAACAAATCCTATTGTTTAATGTTTTATTGCTTTTCAGCTTTTGTGCCTAGGCCTTCGTGTTCGGCGACAGCTTCCAGCTCTTGATCAAGTCCTTCGGCCGTCGTTCTTGGCTCCACACGCTCTGCCCCATGCATCCAATTAACAAGCATGCCAGAGATAAACCAAAGAACCACAGCGAAAAATAGTAAACCTACCGCTACGCCACCAAATACCATTAATAAGCCTGCATAACCTGGGTCAAGGCCAATTGACGTTGCTACTTGAATCGAGAAGTCATACTCGCCTGCATTTTCACTGAATGCACCAACCATGCCCGCGAGGTAGCTGGCAATCGCTGGCATCAAGAACCACACACCCATGACTAATGATGCTAAACGCAACGGAGCGAGTTTTGTCATCAGTGACAAACCAACTGGCGAAATACAAAGTTCACCCAAGGTGTGGAATAGATACGCGAGTATCAACCACATCATATTCGCTTGACCGGTTACTTGAATCTCAAATAAGCCCAAAATCAAGAATACGAAACCAATTGAGGTGAGTACCAAGCCTGCGAAAATCTTAATCGGCGCATCTGGGCTTTTATCTTTCTTGTGTAACCACACCCACAATACGGAGAAAATAGGTGCGAATAGCAGAATAAATAGCGGGTTCAGCGATTGAAAATATCCAGCTGGAATAATCGAATCACCAAAACTACGGTCAGTGTAACGATCAGCATAAATATTCATCAAACCACCGGCTTGCTCAAACGCTAACCAGAACACCGTGACGAACACAAATAGGAACAAAATAACGCGAAGGCGATCATGCTCAACTTTTGATAGTGGCTTCTTCACACCACCGGCCGCTTCACGGTCACGTTTTGCACCAGGAATTTTACCAATATCGCCTAAGAAACGCTGGAAGAATAAACCTTGAGTAATCACGGCTAGCGTCATACCAATACCAGCGGCAAAGTAACCCCAGCGCCAACCATAATCAGGGCTCTCACCCAACGTCGAGGTAACCAATGGCGCAATAAACGCACCTAAGTTAATACCCATGTAGAAAATTGAGAACGCACTATCACGACGTGCATCACCTTGTTGATACAAATCACCAACAATGGTCGAAATGTTTGGTTTAAATAGGCCGTTACCAGCTATCAAAATACCTAAACCGATGTAGAACAGTTCAATGCTGTGCGGGGTCGCCGCAAACAAGGTGAACTGCGCTGCAGCCATCAAAATACCGCCGAGTAGAATCGAGCGGCGCTGTCCTAAATAGTTATCAGCTAACCAACCACCAATCAGCGGCGTAAAATAAACAAGACCGGTATACATACCATAAAGCGATAATGCATCCGCATCGCTCATGCCGAATCCTGGGTTTGCCGCTTCAGTTGCTGCAACCAAAGTAAGTACTAACAATGCGCGCATGCCGTAGTAAGAGAAACGCTCCCACATTTCGGCAGTAAAAAGCACATACAGGCCCTTCGGGTGACCCCAAAGTTCAGACTTCGCAGGCGCCTGGCTCATATAATATTCCTCAGTAAATGTAATTATCGTTATTCAAGTTATAACAGTGACGGGCTTTTATAACGCAGAAGCCTTGCATGGTGCAAGGCTTCGAGGCTTAAAACTGGTCGTAAAAATCGTCGTCCAGTTCCTCTTCATCCGACTGTGCTGGCGGATTTCCATCGTAAACTTTGTCTTGCCAGCGCTGAAAATACGATTCTTTCACGAACGAATACGGATCCAAAGATTCTTCCAACATTGGCTCTAAGTCCATCAGTTGAATACGCGCTTCGAGCCCTTTAATCATCCAACGCGCCACACTTGTCGGTCCACTCAAGTTATCTAGTGGGAAATACATGCCATCAACAACATCACCACCACGATCAACCACAACGGTTGGCCCAAGACCAGGTAGCATCAAGTAGGGACCATCAGCAACACCGTAGGATGCCAATACTTCGCCAAAACCCTCTTCGCGACGCTCAATTCCCATCTCAGTAGCGACATCAAAAATACCAAGCACACCAACGGTGCTGTTAATCGTGAAACGCCAGAAACTCACACCAGCATCCACCACTTTGCCCTGAAGCGCATTATTGACCAACGACGATACTTCATCGAGATTTTCTACCGCATTCGACAAACCTTTTCGCATCGGCTTTGGCACGTGGCTGTATGCTTTTGCGGCGGGGCGGATCACAGCATCATCAAGCTCTTCGTTGAAGTCCCACACTTCACGGTTTACTTGCTCGAACGGGTCTCGTTCGTCAGCCCAAGTATCGTCCTGTGGGGCGCTCGCGCAACCGCTTGCCAATAAGGCAACTGCAGCAATTGCTAAAAGTCTGTTCATAAAAACTCCCTTAAAAACCAAAACCGTTATTAGCCGTTAGATATTAGATATTAGAAAACAACTAAAACAGCCGAGCTAATATCTAATATCTAACGGCTAATATCGTACTTGCGTTTACTTGATCACTAACCGCACGGTGGTGGTGGCTGGGTCGATGATCAGTGGCACCGCATCCAAATCACCCTCAGCCGCATCAATTTGTTCATCAGCTGATATACGAGCCATCACCTGCCATTGGTTCAATTGACTCAAGCGATAGTCCGGTAGCATCGCGTTAGCATCCGATAAGGTGACGGTAACCGGGAACTCGGAAACTGGCTGACGAACAACCGCTGCTGGCATGCCTGGGCCATCAGCTGCGCGTACGTAAACAAACAATGTTGCACCTTCGGGCACGTCAGCCATTCGTTCTTCACTAATATCGACCGTAACAGTCAGTTCCAATTCCGTTGCCTCGAGGCGTTCCCGTGCATCAGCAACAGCTGTTGCAACCGGCTGATAGCGTTCATCAGACTCAGGAATTTGTTGTAATAACAACTCCCATGCTGTGATGGCTTGCTCCCAATCACCACGCTGAAAAGCCACAAAGCCCAATAACGAAAGACCTTCTTGGTTGTTTGGCTCTTGCTCGAGTACGCGGCGTAGCATCGTCGCCGCTTCCGGCATCATCTCTTCGTCACCCGTTTGCAGTAATAACTGTGCATAACTCAGCAGTGTCCCGATACGGTTCGGTTCCATGCTCAATGACTTCTTATAAGCTTCAATGGCTTGCTCCAATTGACCCAGAGCAGTCATTGAGCGCGCATAAACCAACCAAGCGACAGCATCATTCGGTTCACCCGCTAAGCGCTGACGTAAACCCAGCGCAAAGGTCTCAAGTTCTTCGCGAGTCGTTTGCGCACTGTCGTTGGTGAGTACCTTTTTACCTAATTCAGGGAGCGCTTGTATGGCTTCATCGGCTTGACGTTGCAGCGTCCAGCTACCAAATAAGCTATAAAGTACGACAGTTAACACCACCACCAATACCGCTGGTAGCCAAATATTGCGACCAACTTGCTCATCATGCAACTGCTCTAACTCAGTATTTTCAGTAACAAAACGTTTATCTAATTCATTGTTAGCACGCTCAAATGCGTTTTGAGTGAGCAAACCGTCTTCGCGCTCTTGCACAAGTTCAAGTTTGCGTTGCTCATATAACTCGCGGTTGACGTCTAAGCGTGTGCGTTGCTGATCACGTTGGCGGCGTCCGGTTAGCAATAGAAATAAACCACCGGCCAATGCCACGGCTAAAATCAACGCAATGTGTACAATCATGATGATTTATCCTGTTTTGAAGCACGCAGCGCGGCTAATTGCGCTTGTTCCTGCTCACTTAACTCAACTTCTGCGTTATTGCGGGCTCGTACGCGCATCAAAATGACACCTGCGCCAACTAAAATCACAATAACTGGACCCAGCCATAACACAACGGTACTCACCTTAACCGGCGGTCGGTAGTAGGCAAAGTCGCCATAGCGCGCAACCATGTAATCAACCACTTCCTGCTTCGATGCGCCTTGCTGCACCATCATATAAGTTCGGTCACGCAAATCTTTGGCTAAGGGCGCATCAGAATCGCCTATCGTTTGATTTTGGCATTTCGGACAGCGCAGCTCATCGATAAGCTCGCGGAATAAGGCTTCTTTCTGCGGGTCATCGAATTTATAGGTTTCAAGGTTAACCGCATAAGCGACACTTAACGAACTAAGGGTCACGCTAAACGCGACTACGAGCATGGTGATTAAGTTTCTCATCATTACTTCGCTCCTGCGCCTTGGTAAGACTGCATTAGTTCGTCGTACTGTGGTTTTAATATCGTATTCCAAACACGGTCGTTTACATCGCCCACATGACGATAGACAACTTCACCAGCCGAGTTAATCAAAAACGTTTCGGGTGCGCCATATACACCGAAATCAAGGGCAACCATGCCACGTTCGTCAAACAAATTGAGTTGATACGGATCACCTAAGGTGTTGAGCCAGTTGACGGCTTTCGCACGCGAGTCATCTTTGTAGTTCAAACCAACAATATAAACTCCTTCCGCTGCGAGCTTATTCAAATATTCATGCTCGGCGCGACACGTTGGGCACCAAGTTGCCCATACGTTCAATAACATCGGACGACCTTGTAGCACGGCTTCAGTATGCATCTTACTCGTATCGTAGATATCAGGCACCGTAAACTGCGGCACTGGTTTTCCAACGAGTGCCGAGCTAAGTTCGGTTGGATCAGAAAACAAGCCGCGCAACAAAAATAGGGTTAACCATATAAATGCCAACAACGGCAGGGCCAAAATTACCCAACGTAATTTACTACGCTGTGCCATAGTTACCTCGCTGTTTTCGCTGTGACCGATAACGCTTGTCACTCATCGCTAATGCACCACCTAAAGCCATGATCACGGCGCCAAGCCAAATCCAGCGCACAAATGGTTTAATGTAGATGCGTACTGCCCACGCATTCGGATTTTCGTCATCTTGTAATGGCTCGCCCAATGCGACGTACACGTCACGTAAAAAGCCAGAGTCTAAACCGACTTCGGTCATGCTCATGCGCTGCACCGTATAGAACCGTTTTTCAGAGACTAACTCTGAAATTTTACGATCATCTTTATACACACTAAATTCAGCATGGTCTGTCGTGTAATTTGGTCCCTGCTGCTCGCTAAGTAAATCAAATTGAATACGATAATGTTCTACTTGTACCGATTCACCTGGTGCCAAGCGGACATCACGTTCAACTTCGTATTGGCTTACCGCCGCAATACCAACCAGTGTCACGGCAAAACCGAGGTGGCCAAGCACCATACCCCAGTGGCTACGCCCTAATTTAGTTAGACTAGCCAGCCCTTCACCACGTTGCTGTATACGCTGCTTCAACTCAGTAACCAGCGTCATCACAATCCACAACGCCATCACCAAACCTAACACCGTCATTGCCAGAACTTGATCGGCAAACACGTACGGCAGAGCGAAACCAAGCAATACAGCAAGAGCAAGTGCAAGGAACAAATCAGTCGCTAACGGCTTCAGCTCTTGGCGACGCCAACGCAATAGCGGCCCTAAGCCCATCAACAACACAAACGGCACAATCAGCCAAGTAAACATTTGATTAAAGAACGGCTCGCCAATCGATATTGAGCCCAGACCAAGTTCTTTGTGAACCAATGGCAACAACGTGCCAAGGAGCACAACTAAGGTTGCCGCCATTAATAAAATATTATTACCAAGCAACATCACTTCACGCGACACCGCTTCATATTTGGTTTGGCTGTTAACGGCGCCAGCGCGCAAGGCAAACAATAATAGCGAGCCACCAATAACAACGGCTAGCAAGCCGAGAATAAATAGACCACGAGCAGGATCTGTTGCAAACGCATGCACCGAGACAATCACACCAGAACGCACCAAGAAGGTACCAAGCAAACTCAAACTGAACGCGGAGATTGCTAAAAGCACGGTCCACGATTTAAACGCGCCCCGTTTTTCCGTAACAGCTAAGGAGTGAATCAACGCAGTACCAACCAGCCACGGCATAAAACTGGCGTTCTCAACCGGATCCCAGAACCACCATCCGCCCCAGCCTAATTCGTAGTAAGCCCACCAACTGCCCAGCGCAATACCTAAGGTTAAAAAGCACCAAGCTGCCGTCGCCCACGGCCGTGACCAACGCGCCCATGAAGCATCAAGCTTACCACTAACAAGTGCTGCAATTGCGAAAGCAAAGGCAACCGAGAAGCCGACATAACCCATGTATAACAGTGGCGGGTGGAAGATCATGCCTGGGTCTTGTAACAGCGGGTTTAAGTCACGCCCATCCACTGGAATCAGTGGTAACGCCCTATCGAACGGATTCGATACACTCAGCATGAACAAGTAAAAGCCGATGCTAATGAGCCCAAGCACCGCCAACACCCGCGCCATCATGGTTAATGGCATTCGCCGCGAAAACATAGCGACAGCTGCAATCCAGCCAGCCTGCATCAGCATCCACAACAAGAACGAGCCTTCATGTGAACCCCACACAGCAGTGATGCGATACACTAACGGCAACGCCGTATTTGAATTGTGTGCCACATAGGAAATGCTGAAGTCGTTAACAATAAAGCCATAGGTGAGCGCAGCGTAAGCTAACGCCGTGAATAAGAACTGACCATAGGCAAGAGGCCGAGCCAGCAACATCGCGCCGCTATGACCGCGCCAAGCGCCCCATAATGGATAAATCGCGAGTAAAACGGAGAACGCAAGCGCTAACGCCAGCGTTAATTGTCCAAATTCAGCAATCATTGGTTATTTCCAGAGCTGTCTTGTTGGTCAGAATCTTCTGCTTTTGAACCGGTGTAATCCGGCTGGTTCGGATTGACGTGTTTAATGCCCTTCATGGCTTCTGCCAATTCTGGAGGCATATACTCTTCGTCGTGCTTCGCTAATACTTCGGTTGCTTTTAGCACGGTTGGTTCAATCAAAACGCCCTGCGCGACAATACCCTGCCCCTCACGGAACAAGTCCGGCAAAATACCGGTGTAGAGTACAGTCACTTCAGGGCCGGTATCGGTTACCTGAAAACTTACTTCAAGTGTTTTCGGGTTGCGCTTCACCGAACCTTCAACAACCATGCCGCCAACTCGTATACGCTGTCCTACTTCTGGGCGAACCTTAGTAACACCCTTCCCTTCAATCATTTCTGACGGGGTATAAAACAGGTCAATGTTTTGCGTTAACGCATACAAAATCAAACTAATGGCTGCGGCTACGCCAACCACCAAAGATAAAACCCAAGCGAGGCGTTTTTTACGACGTGGAATCATTGGTCACCATACTCCTATGACGCTCTTGCTGTTTACGACGCGCGATACGTTGCTGTTGTTGCTGTTTTTTTACAGCCATTTGCGCTAATTTTTTGCGCGTTAGCAACCCGTGCACCACTAATATTGCGATAGCTAAAATTGAAACCCCGAAGGCGAGCCATACATAAAACCCATAGCCGCCCATCCAAATCACTTCTTGCCAACTATCAAACGCCATGGTTGGCCTCCACACCCAGTTTCTCCATTGCCCACGGACGGTGCAGCTCTTGCTTTAATATCTCATTACGCAACCGTTGTGTTATCAGCGCAGCGGTTAAGAACAAAAAGCCGGCGATGCTAATCAATAACGGGATAAGCATTTCAGGTGGCATGGACGGTTTTTCGAATTTCGTAATCGTGGCTCCCTGATGCAATGAATTCCACCAATACACCGAAAAGTGAATAATCGGCACATTAATTACGCCAACTAAAGCCAATATTGCAGCTGCTTTAGCGCCAGTTCGTGCGTCATTGAAGGCATAGTAAAGCGCCAGCACACCGATATACAAAAACAATAAAATAAGTTGTGACGTTAAGCGCGCATCCCATTCCCACCAAGTACCCCACATCGGCTTACCCCACACGGCACCAGTGAATAGGGCAACAAATGTGAGCGTCGCCCCAACTGGTGCAATGGCAGCAATCGCCCATTCAGCCGTGCGAATTTGCCACACCAGTGCAATCAACGCCGCAATCGCCATTCCGGTATAGGCCCCCATCGAGAACATGGCGCTTGGAACATGAATGAAAATGATGCGGTAGCTATCGCCTTGTTGATAATCAGGTGGTGCATAAAACAATCCCCACACCAACCCGACGGTTACAAAAACCAAGGCTAAACCGCTTAACCACGGCTGCCATAAGCCTAATAATCGATAGGTTGCTTCGCCTTTTGCGTACGGATGTAACCATTTCCACATATTAATTCACGCTCACTCGAATTGCTGCTGCGACGGCCAGAGGCGCCAACATTAACGTCAATAACATCAGTCCGGCTAATAGTAACACTTGCCCATAAGCAGATGTACCCACCAGCGTACTCTCAACTGCTGCCGCTGCAAATATCAACAAAGGGATAAACAATGGCAGCAATAACAAGCTTAATAAGGCGCCACCGCGCCCTAAACTCACTGTCAATGCGGCACCAACGGCTGTCATCGCACTCAACATTGGGGTACCTACTAAGAGAGTGAGCATCAACGTGCCCCAAGCTTCAAACGGCAGTTTAAGTAATAACGCACAAACCGGAGCGAGGATCACCAACGGCAAGCCACTGAGCAACCAGTGCACGGCAACCTTGCCCAACGCCAACAACGGCAGCGGCGCTGGCGATAAAACCAGTTGCTCTAAATTGCCATCCAAAAAATCATCGCGAAATAAGCGCTCAGAACCGAGTAACGATGACAACAACGCTGCCACCCAGATCACCCCAGTAGCAATACGCCCTAAAATATCAGGACCGGGCCCTACGGCTAACGGAAACAAGGTCACTACAATCACGACAAACAACAGCGGGTTGATAATATCGCTGCGTCGGCGCAACGCTACGGCTAAATCGCGCCGCATCACAGTTGTCATCAACTGCCAGGAGCTCGCCTTATTCATCGGTGAGCTCCTCGTCGTTATGTTCGATTCGAATTTTCTGTAATCGTTCACCCGACCACGTCAGCGGTTGATGTGATGTTAAAATAAGCGAACCACCATTTTCGAGATGCTGTTGAAAACGCTGATGGAGTAACTCAATCCCGTACGTATCTAACGCGGTGAAAGGCTCATCAAGAATCCATAGTTTGGCTTGGCTGTACCAAAGACGTGCCAAGGCAATGCGTCGTTGCTGGCCAGCCGAAAGTTGCTGTGCAGGAATGTCTTCTAGCCCTAATAAGCCCACTGTTTCAAGTAACTGCCACGCATCAACATCAGTGGCGCCATCAAGTTGTGTCTGGAAATGAAGATTTTCTAAGGCGGTGAGCTCAGCTTTTACGGCCGGCTTATGCCCAATGAATAGGGTTTGACGTTGCCAGAGCTCAGGATCTCGATGTTGTGGTTCACCAAATAACCACACTTCACCTTCAAGTGGCTGTAATAATCCAGCGATGATTCGAAGTAAGGTCGACTTACCCGCACCGTTTGGCCCCTCAACATGGAGAATTTCACCGGCGCCGAGTTGCAGCGAGAGTGTGGAGAATAACGTGCGTCCCGCACGTACCGACGTGAGTTGTTTGGCTTCGATAACAACAGACATTGGAGTTGAGGCAACCTATCGGGTCAAAAAAAGTGACCCGATAGTACCACAGGTTTACAAGGCCATATAAGCCTTACCTATCAATTTTCGTCCATTCGTACGTTATGAACTTCGTTCGAACTTAAGTTAATAATCGCAACTGTAGACGGCGTGAAGGTAAATCCAGATTTACTGAAGTTAATTACGGTTGAGGTACCCGCCGGTATACCATTACACGCATACGCACCAGTATCTGCATTCCCTTGTTTAGAGAAAGTACAGGTAACATCGACACCCGAGACGCTAACGTCACGATAGTGCGTGTTTTTACATGCATCGCCATTGTACTGAAGACAGTAAATTTCACCGGTAACCGAGTATAACGGTGTTGTACCATCCGATGCGGTAACAGTGACATTGACGCTGCTGTTAAGTTCGCCATCTTCCAGCGGATGAATTGGTTTACTTCCGAGTACACTTGCGTTACCAAGTGCCGCATTCATGGTGACTGTTGCAACACCACCATCGAGCGCACTTATACGTCCGCGACTGTAGGTACCGTAATAATTTTGTTCAGGATCAACGATCGTCTGAATAGGCTCATTCGTCACATCAGCAACCGCTGTGTTGGTGGTATCCCAGCCCCCCAACAATGTCAGGTTGACCTCATAAAATGGTACTTTAGCAATCCAGTCAGGTTCATTATTCAAAATCGATTGTCTAACTTCCTGCAAATGCGCATCAGTCATATCATCCAAATAAATACCGCGACCGATGAGCTGGTATGAGCCCGGTGTCACAGAAATATCACGACCACTTGGAGACGCCGGAAGATCATTGCCCATCACCAGCGCTTTCACCACATCTCGAACATACTGCGTATAGGTTTGTGCGCCAGTTTCGTTAATCAAAAAACTTGCCGAAGTCGCGGTTACAGCGTGGAACTGCCAGTCAGGATACATGGCATACCAGCCGTCAATGCGACGCATACGACATGATTCTTCGTACACGTTATTAGAGCCTTGGTTTGCTTCAACCAAGTTGCCACTGGCGTCGCGAGAAAAATGGCGATGGTTGCCGTTGGTTTTACGGTTTGTGTCATGTTTAAACACAACCTGCTCTGCAACCATGGTCGAGTTATCATGGTGGTCACGGCAACATTGCGTACATAGCTCAGGTTGGTTAGAAACAGCAGGGTTCACAACACCGGTCATTTTCTTGGTTTTTTGACCACCATTTGGATCTAAAACCAAGCGACCATCTTTCAGCATTAACCGATGCGGCGTATTCGCGTTATCTTCAAACCCAGTAAACATGCACGAACAATTAATCGTGATAAAGTCTTCAACACGCTGGGTTTGTGTGGCTTCATCATACGTTACGGTATCAAATCGCACGGTTAACTTGTCGCCGCGCTGCATCACTGTCGGTGTTGGCCGCGTGGTTTCTTTCACTTGGTACTGCGTCGCCGTCTCGTCTTCAGTCAATTTAACCGCGATTACCTCGGGTGCAGCCCCTGGGTTATAAGTGACACTCGGCTCATTACGCGGCGGTGGTGCGGTTACAGCCAGACCACCATCACGCATCGCAATGCGGCCAACCCAGCCTTCTAAAGTTAAGAGCTGGTCTTCCCCGCCCCGCATTTGCCAGGCCACCTCAATATTCACCGACTTTGCGTCCGGCGTTGGCGGTAATGGGTTCGGCAAATCAGGATCACCTGTGGTTCGCCATAAGCCATTAAAGTATTGCGGCGCAACCGTCCAACTAACCGCATACGTCTTGTCATCGAGAACGACACTGTCGGTGCCCGAATCAATATCCGCATAAATCTCAAAACGTAATTCTTCAAGACGCTGTTGCGCTATCTTCAAAGCAGCAGCATGTTCTGCAGCTCTTACTGAACTTTGCATGAACGTGCGTTGCAAGCTAACAAGACCCGTGACACCGATTGCAATAATTACCAGTGCAACCAGCACCTCAACAAAGGTAAATCCGCGCTTCTGCGCCGAACTCGCAAAATTAGAAATCACGCCAGCTTCCTCCTACTCGCAAAACTCGTTTGAAAGCATCATTACTGACTAAATTAGTGAGAATTTCTTCGTGGTAACGAACTAACAGTGTTCCATTTGATAAAGTTGGATCAAAGTTAGCCATAACAGCACCGTTAATGGTCGCTCCACCATTCAGTTTTAACTCATAATCAGCAAGGTTACCTGGCGTTCTAAATGCGAAAACCAAGCCATTGACTACCGTATTACCGTTAATCGACAAGTCGCCATCTTGAATAACCAACGCTACAGGATTTTCAGGGGAACCAATATCAACCGAAGGTGAACAATTACCGATCACCCAAATTAAGCCGGTTGATGCAGGCCCAATTGAATCACAGCCATTCACAATCTGATTGGCAGAATCACGTAATTCTTCCCATTTCGGCTCGGGCACGCCAAACAAATACTCTAAGAGGTCATCAGGGAAATTAGGGTCGTTATCTAAGATATCAACGCCGTGGTCGCCACGTTCACTGAACGGTTGCGACGAGCACATACCTTCACTATATTCCTGCTGACCACACGTGGTTCCGCTACCGTTAATATCAACGTCACCTTCAGTCCAAATCGATAACGGTACACCATCACCACCACCGTTAGGGTTAGCTACCACCTCAAAGTTACCCGAAACGTTCATACTGCCTTTAATCGCAACCGGTGTATCTGGGGCCGAGCGTATCATCGGAAGCACCGCAACTTGCTGGCGCAAGGTTCGTGTCGCACGCGCATCGGCCGATGTGGCGGTTAATACCACGTCAACAATATCCACATCGCCGCGAATAGTATCGTCAAACCGCGTACTCGAAAGCGTTGCATTGTATTGAGCACCGCCAATAACACCGTCAATGGTGCGGTTAAGGTTTGATTTCTCCGCGTTCACCTCCATCACAATTTGCTCAATCGCCGCATCGGCCACCAAGGTCGCTTCTTGCATGCTGGCGTGATTGCGCGTAATACGCTGCTCTTGAACTTTAAAGCGCGCGGTATAAAGCGTCACCAAAATAATAATGGAGAGTAATAAAACCGTAATTGTGATTGTGGCAAAGCCCGATTGTTTAAAACGCATTGCGAAGCACCACCTCTGTTGCTAACTCTCGTGATACTTGGGCGTCACTTGGTAGTGACACCACCATCAATACCTCGACAACTTGTTCATTGACTTCATCAAGCATGCGCTCGGTAAGAATAAACTCAAGCACATCCACTTGAATTAAATCGGGGCTGGTTAAGCCTTCCCAACCATCTTGGTCACAGGTCGCGCCACCCTGACGACGCTGAACTTGGCCATTACGCAACCGATAACCGAATTGCTCAACAGCACCGTCATGAATCGCATCATTATCAGCGTCATATTCAAACAGTAAGCAACTCGAACCGACTTCGCTAGGATGCTGTGAAACCGTAATCGTATTGTTGAAAGCCGTCACCGCGTTATCTGGGTCGACCACCAATAAATGCGCGTTACCGCGGTATCCCGCTCGCCGCAAATCACCCAAAAGCAAATCCATAACTGCCGTTGATTCTTCTTGGAGCTGACTCAACTGGAGGCTTCGCGAATTGGTCCCAAGGGTTGCCGAAAACACAGATGTCAGCGCCGCCATTAAAATCAAGCCGAGCGTAATGGTGATCATTAATTCAACAAGTGATAAACCGCGCTGCTTTAACATGCCGGATAACTCCCCACACCACCAACTTGGCAATAACGCAAGCGGCCAAGTGTACTGACCACCACACGCACTTCTCGCTCTACAGCGTTACTGCTGTCACGCAGTTGATAACTAACCGTACCGGCGTTCCCTTCAGCCAAACCACGTAACGCATCAAATCGGGTATGGTCACCAGCAGAGAATGCAGCAGACGCCATGGTTACGCCAGAATACTCGGTACCATTAATTTGCCGTAACACGCCGTTAATTGAACAATCTTCGGTAAGGCAATCACAGTCACTCGATACGGCAACCGCAGCACACCAATCACCGTTTTCATCATCCCAGACCACAAAACGGTTCTCGCCGCTACTTAACGCATCAGAGCGAGCGTATTGCAGCAATGCGTAGGTATCTTGCGCAGCGCCCTGTAGGCGCATAGTTCGCGCCATTTCGATTGTCGCAGGCACACCCCATCCCAGCACAATGCTGAGAATTAACAACGTGATGATAAGCTCTAGTAAAGTGAATCCTTGACGCATTGCGTTTGTTCCAAAATTGTCGTACTAATGAACACATGCACTAAGCATAGTATAAACAGGTGGAATAAATGCAAGTTGAAAAAAAGTTATCCGGCATGACCCTGATTGAATTGATGATTGTCGTAGCAATTATCGGCATCATTGCAGCCATTGCATATCCGAACTTTACTGACTACGTCAAACAGAGCCGCAGAGCAGACGCCATGGGCGAATTGATGAAATTACAGATGGCCCAAGAAGAGTATCGATTACGCAATACCAGCTATGCCACAATAGCTGATCTTGGCTTTACATCGTCAAGCGAATTTTACACTTTTAGTGTGTCGAACCTTGGCGCCGAGACCTATACGTTAACGGCTACAGCGAAAGGTGCGCAGGTTTCTGATACAGAATGTGCCACAATGAGCATTAATCAGAACGACCAAAAAACCCCCACCACCTGTTGGCAGTAAAAGGCTAAAGCGATATTAGCTATTGGATATTAGATATTAGAAAAAACATAAGTACCCGATACATTAGCTCTAATATCTAATATCTAAGTGCCAATATCGTACTTGTTTTTACAGCTCGACGACGCGGAGTTCTGGGGGGATAGAAAAAGTGATATTTTCTTCGCGCCCGCTGCGCTCTTGAACCGTCTCTCCACCCCACGATTGCAGCTTTTTCACCACATCACGAACCAGAACTTCCGGCGCTGACGCCCCCGCAGTCACACCGACATTTTCTTTGCCATCGAGCCACGCTTGATCAATGCAAGAAGCATCATCAATCAAGTACGCAGGCGTACCCATTTTTTCAGCTAATTCACGTAAGCGATTTGAATTCGAGCTATTTCGCGCGCCAACAACGAGAAGCACATCCACTTCAGCAGCCAGCTCGCGTACCGCGTCTTGACGGTTTTGCGTGGCATAACAGATATCATCTTTGCGCGGCCCCTGCACTTCTGGGAATTTGTCACGCAACGCATCAATCACGTCAGCCGTATCATCAACCGACAACGTGGTTTGGCTCATGTAGTGCAATTGTTTCGGATCTTTCACCTCAAGTTTTGCGACATCGTCAACCGATTCCACCAGGTAGATTCCACCTTTTGGGTTATTGTACTGCCCCATGGTGCCTTCTACTTCTGGGTGCCCCGCATGACCGATCAGCACACACTCATGCCCCTTGCGACTTGCGCGCGTCACTTCCATATGCACCTTCGTCACCAGCGGACAGGTTGCGTCAAATACTCGCAAACCACGGTCTTTTGCCTCTTGACGAACCGCTTGCGACACGCCGTGCGCAGAAAAAATCACAATGCTATCGTCAGGCACTTCATGCAGCTCATCAACAAACACAGCACCGCGCGCACGCAACGAATCCACCACGTATTTGTTATGTACTACTTCATGGCGCACATAAATAGGTGGTTCAAAAATTTCTAATGCGCGCTCGACTATAGTAATCGCTCGGTCAACACCGGCACAAAAACCACGCGGATTCGCCAAAACAATATTCATAAAAACTCCAAGTGCGATATTAGCTATTGGATATTAGATATTAGAGAAAACACAAATACCCGATACATCAGTTCCAATATCAAATATCCAATAGCTAATATCGCTTTCGCTTTTTTAAGGGTTTACCTCAATAATTTCGACGGCAAATCGCACCCGCTGGCCAGCCAGCGGATGATTAAAATCAATCGTCACAAACTGATCATTAATTGCCCGCACAATACCGGGTAACTCCGTGCCATCAGGCTGTGGAAACGTAAAAATTTGGCCAACTTCAGGGCGATCTGCACCGAACTTGGTGGTATCTACCTGATAATAGTTATCTTTATTCGGCATACCAAAAGCGTCTTCTGGTGCCAGTTCAAACTCGCGGGCATCGCCAGCTTTTAAACCAACCAAACACGACTCAAAGTTCTCCGTTAAGGAGCCATCGCCCATACGGAACTTTGCTGGTTTACCTGACATTTTAGTACTGTCAGCAACCGAATCATCGGTTAATTTGATGGTGAAATGCAAAATCACTTCGCGACCGTGCTCGATCGGGAGACGACTGATCATGACTGTGGCTCCTGGCGTTGTTCAAAAAACGCCTCTAATAGCATAAGAACTGCACCGATAGTTATAGCCATATCGGCAACGTTAAATGCCGGCCAGTGCCACTCATTCACATATACATCAATAAAATCAATAACGTAACCATATATTATACGGTCGATAACATTACCAATCGCACCCGCCAGAATCAGCGCAAAGGCAAGATTTTGACGCCACATATTGGCCGGGTTACGGCGCAGCCAAATTAGCAGAACCACACTAACGGCTATCGCTAAAAACGTGAATAACCAGCGCTGCCAGCCGCCTTGATCGCTCAAAAAGCTGAAGGCGGCACCCATATTACGCACGTAGGTCAAATTTAAATAGGGCATCACCTCAATGCTTTCGTATAAATCGAAAACACGAATCACCCATTGCTTGGTAAATTGATCCAGAACAATAAGCAGCAAGGTTAACCACAAAAAGCGCAACCCACTGGCGCGCTTTTGTAAATCAGTTGGCTTAAGCAAAATGGCGCTCCTCTCCGGCTCCATCAACGTTTGTTACACAGCGTTGGCATAGCGTCGGGTGGCTAACAATGGTGCCAACCTCTGCACGGTGATGCCAACAGCGCTCGCATTTTTCGTACGCCGATTTCGCTACTTTTACCCAAACGCCGTCAAGTTCTGTTGCAACAGCCCCTGCAGGTGCCGTCTCAACCGTTTCAACGGCAACAGCAGACGTAATAAAGGCAAAACGTAACTCGTCCTCAAGACTAGATAGTTGTGCGGCAATGTCGGCCACCGCATAAACAGTCACTTCGGCTTGTAAGCTGCCGCCAATTACATCATCACGGCGCGCTTGCTCAAGCGTACGATTCACTTCATCACGTACCTCAAGCACCGTTTGCCACAAGGCGTTATCGGCTGGACTCACGCTAATTTGCGCCGCTTCGCGATACCAACTCTCGGTAAACACATAACGCGAACGCGCTTCACCATTGGCGAGCTGCTTCGGCAACGCATCCCAAATTTCTTGCGCGGTAAAACTACAAATAGGCGCCAACCAGCGTACCAACATTTCAGCAATGTGATACAAAGCGGTCTGACATGAACGACGCGCGACACTGTCACGTTTTGCCGTGTACTGACGGTCTTTAATCACGTCTAAGTAGAAGCTACCTAACTCAATTGAGCAGAAGTGCATAATTTTTTGCACCACGCCGTGGAATTGGTAGTCGTCTAACGCTTTTAGAATCTCTTCTTGTAAACTAACAGCACGCGCAACAATCCACTTATCAATCGCAACCATATCGTCGGCAGCAACAGCGTGTTTGCTTGGCTCAAACTCGTTAATGTTCGCTAACAAGAAACGTGAGGTATTACGAATACGACGGTAGCTATCAGCGGAACGCTTCAAGATTTCATCAGAAACCGTCATTTCGCCCGAATAATCCGTTGCCGCAACCCACAAACGTAAGATATCACCGCCTAACTTGTTCATCACCTCAAGCGGCGCAATGACGTTGCCGATTGATTTCGACATTTTGCGGCCTTGCCCATCAACCGTGAAACCATGCGTTAGCACTTGCTTATATGGTGCTTGTTGATACATCGCCACACCAGTCAACAAAGACGATTGGAACCAACCACGATGCTGATCAGAACCTTCAAGATACAAATCTGCTGGCCACTGCAGGCCTGGCGTTTTATTCAAAACGGCTTCGTGCGTCACACCTGAATCGAACCACACGTCTAAGGTGTCAGTCACTTTACGGTAATCAACGGCTTCATCGCCTAATAACTCTTCAGGTTCTAGATCGAACCACGCCTGAATGCCATCTTTTTCAACACGTTTTGCGACTTCTTCCATCAGTTCCAGCGTGCGTGGATGTAATTCGTCAGTGTCACGACGCACAAATACAGCAATTGGATTACCCCACGTGCGTTGACGTGAAATACACCAGTCAGGACGACCATCAACCATGCTTTCGATGCGGCTTTGCCCCCACTCTGGCACCCAACGCACTTGTTTAATTTGCTCTAATGCTTTGGCGCGCAAACCTTGCTTATCCATACTAATAAACCACTGCGGAGTGGCACGGAAAATAATTGGCGTTTTGTGGCGCCAGCAATGTGGGTACGAGTGGTTATACGCTTCGTGATGGATCAATCGCCCAGCTTCTTGCAGCGCATCAACAATATTCGGGTTCGCCTTCATCACGTGCTGACCAGCAAACATCGGCGTATCGTCTTTATACACACCGTTATCGCCAACTGGATTATACACTTCAATGCCGTAACGCTGACCAACAATAAAGTCATCGACACCGTGGCCTGGCGCCGTGTGCACACAGCCCGTACCAGAATCAGTGGTTACGTGCTCACCAAGAATAAGTGGCACCTGAACATCCGCAAATAACGGATGATTCACTTTCACATTTTCAAGCGCTTCACCTTTTGCGAAGCCAAGCTTGTGATAAGCATCAATACCCCAGCGTTCCATGGCTGATTTCACTAATTCATCAGCAAGTACCAAACGCATGGCAGGGCGCTCATCCGTCGCCTCAACCTGAACCAACGTATAATCAAGGCTCGGATGCAACGAAATGGCACGGTTTGCTGGAATAGTCCACGGCGTGGTGGTCCAAATCACAACCATCACCTCACCCTCGCCAGCATGGCCGTCTGGGTGATCAAACTTAGCCACCAACTCACTTTCGTTCACTGGCGTAAAGCCAACATCGATAGCTGGTGAACGCTTATCTTGATACTCAACTTCCGCTTCAGCTAGAGCAGAACCACAATCGGTACACCAATGCACCGGCTTAAAGCCTTGTTGCATGTGACCATTGGCAATGATTTTTGCAAGCGCGCGAATACTGTCAGCTTCTTGTTTCGGGTTCATGGTCAAATAAGGGTTATCCCAATCACCAAACACACCCAAACGTTTAAAGTCTTCACGCTGACCGTCTACCTGAGTGAGTGCATACTCACGGCATTTTTGACGGAACTCAGCCACACTGAGTTTCTTACCTGGCTTGCCATGTTTCTTCTCAACTTGCAGCTCAATTGGCAAGCCATGACAATCCCAACCAGGCACATAAGGCGCATCAAAATCGCTCAGCGTTTTCGCTTTCACAATCATGTCTTTCAAAATCTTATTCACTGCGTGACCAATGTGAATATCACCGTTCGCATAAGGAGGGCCATCATGCAAAATAAACACCGGCTGACCCGCCTTCGCTTGGCGAATAAGGCCGTACACGTCATCTGTGTACCACTGTTGCAACATCTGCGGCTCTCGCTGCGCCAAATTCCCGCGCATCGGAAACTCAGTTTCCGGCAGATTCAGTGTGTGTTTGTAGTCGGTCATCTTTGATTCCTTTTTCGAGGGCATAGTGTGCCCCATGGCTCATTTCAATTTTTGAATTCGAATAGGATATTAGCTATTAGATATTTGATATTAGACAAAACATAAATACCCGATAAATCCGCTCTAATATCTAATATCAAATAGCTAATATCGTTCTTGCTTTTTCAGCGTCGGCGGCTATTTGTTGCTGTAGCTGCGCAAAATCAGCGAACTTCTGCTCAGCGCGAATAAAATGCGTCGGCACCACCCGCAACTGCTGCCCATATAAATCACCAACAAAATCGAACAAATGCACCTCAAGCTGCACCCGCTCACCATTTAATGTTGGGCGTCTACCAATATTAGCAACGCCTGCATGCATTTTGCCATCATTGCATTGTACCTGCACAGCAAATACACCCTGAAGTGGCGAATGCAACCGTTTTAACTGAATATTTGCGGTTGGAAAGCCGATAGTACGACCTTTTTTCTCACCGTGCACCACACGACCTTCAAACGCATAAGGACGACCTAACATCGCGGCTGCTTGAGTAAAGTCACCATCGCTTAAACATTGACGTATCGCTGTGCTACTGACGCGCTGCTGTTGTTGGCGATAACTTTGTGTATCAACAACCTCAAAGCCGAGCTCTGCGCCCGCACGTTGCAACATTGCAAAATCGCCTTCACGCCCGTGACCAAAGCGAAAATCATCGCCAACCACCAAAAACTGCACGCCGAGCATGTCAACCAGCACTCGCTCGATAAACTCGCGTGCCGGCAGATTAGAAAATTTACGATTAAACTCGATGACAATATGGCGACCGATACCCTGCTCACGCAGCGCCATGTGCTTTTCGCGAAAATTGGTCAGCCGCGCCGGCGCTTTATCAGGCTGAAACAGCTCTTGCGGTTGCGGCTCAAACGTCATCACCGTCGCCGGAACACCGCGTGCTAGCGCCTGCGCCTTTACCTGCGCCAACACCGCTTGATGCCCCAAATGAACACCATCAAAGTTGCCGATAGTAAGTACACACCCACGGTGCTCAGATCGAATGTTATGGATTCCGCGAATTAACTGCATCAGTGCGTCGCAAGCCTGTCGTTATTTCAGGTGATTAACAAAGCGGCGATTATAACAGGCAAGCCAAACGCTAACCAGACACTAAGGGCTCATTAATACCAGCTGAATTAGCTGATCACGCAGATCTTGCCTCGTTCGCAAAAATAACAAGGCTGAAATAAGAGAATCATCGCTCTCGGCAAGCCGATAAATAACCCGAATCTGCGCTTTTGTATCAAAAAACTCATAATATTGACCAAATCCTAACTCGGCGCTTTCCAAGCATCGATCCCCCCCCTGCGGAAACATCGTAATTTTTTGTTCGAATCGGTCAAGCACGGTATCGACATATTTTTGCGCCGCTCGATACCCGACTTTTTTTGTAAGAAACCTGACCTGGTCGCGAGCTTGCGATTGGAAATGGCTCGTATAATCAATTGATATCGTCATCTGCGCCGAGCTCCTCTGCCAATCCTTTGAACAGCTCTTCGCGGCTAACAACACGACCAGACCGAACATCCTTTTCAGCCAATGCAATCATTTTCAACATCGCCATCTGCTCTTGCATGGCTTCGTATTGGGCAGGATCTTGCACCACATACAACGGTTCACCGTTCTGGGTCACCAAAACCGGTTCATTCACATCCATGGTCGCAATTTCTTTCTTAAACCCTGAAACAGTGGTCACGCGCGGGCGTTTAACGGTATACATGGCTCTTATTCCTTGTTGGTGGTTTCAGGAATAAGATTAGACGAGAATGGCGGATAAGTCTAAATAAAGACCAAATATAGACCCACCGAAAAACAAAGGCGATATTAGCTATTGGATATTAGATATTAGGAAATCGAAAACGATATTAGCACTCAGATATCAGATACTAGCTCTGACTATTCGGCTTTTTCTAATATCTGATATCCAATAGCTAATATCGTACTAGCTCTTCTAATATCCAATATCTAATAGCTAATATCGTTTTTGCTCTTCACAACGCGGAGGAGGAGGAGGGAGAGTAAGTACGTGCCCCCACCCGCGCCAATCAACAACGCCAACTGCCAGACCCGATCAACAAATTCAGCCGCAAGCCACCACGAACGAGCAGGCACAAGATAGAGCACCACCGCGACCATCGCCGCCACAGCGAGCGCCACTTTCGTGAGGTAAGTTAACGTGCCGGGGTAGCGTTTCAACACACCGTCGCGCCACAGGTTATAGCCCAACAAACCGGCGTTAACAGCGGCAGAAAGAGACGTTGCAATGGCCAAACCGACGTATCCGTAAGGAATCGCGAAAATGATATTGAACACCATGTTTGAAACCATGGCGATAATGCCGTATTTCACGGGTCGCTTGGTATCTTGGCGTGAATAGAATCCAGTCGCCAATACCTTCACCAACATGAAACTCAGTAAGCCTGAGCCATACGCAAACAAACTATAAGAGGCCAAGCGCGCATCTTCAGGTGTAAATTCACCGCGCATGAACAACACCATCAGCATCGGTTCGGCAAGCACAATCAAACCACACATAGCCGGCAAACCGAGCAAGACAACCGTACGAATACCCCAGTCTAAAGTACGACTAAATTCCTCCGCCGATTTATCCACATGACGTGAGCTTAACGCTGGCAAAATAACGGTCGCAATCGCAATGCCAAATAATCCCAACGGAAATTCCAATAACCGGTCGGAGTAATATAACCAGCTAATTGAACCACTCATTAAAAACGATGCAATAAACGTATCCAGTAGTAGGTTAATCTGACTAACCGACACCCCAAATAAGGCAGGAATCATTAACGTGCGGATTTTAGTGACGCCAGGGTCACGCCATCCCCATCGCGGACGAACCAATAACCTTGCCCGCTTCAAAAACGGAATTTGAAATAAGAACTGTACGGCACCACCAACAAACACACCCCATGCTAGCGCATATTCGGGTTGATCAAGTTGCGGCCCAAGCCATATCGCAAAAACAATAATCGCAATATTCAAAAATACCGGCGTAAACGCCGCCACCGCGAACTTACCAATCGTATTTAAAATCGCGCCGGCTAAGGCGGTAAAGGTAATAAACCACAAATACGGAAACGTAATACGCAGCAAGTCTGCCGCCAGCACAAACTTATGCCCCTGCGGACCATCGTGATACCAATCCAGAAACCAACCCGTACCGAACATCGCCGCCACCACGGGTGATGCAATCACACCCACCAGCGTGACAATCGTAACCAACGTACCTAACGTACCCGCCACCCGAGCAATCAGCAAGCGCTGTTCATCCAGCGTCTTACCCTGCTTATACTCTGTCAGAACTGGCACAAACGCCTGCGCAAACGCCCCTTCCGCAAACAATCGACGCAGAAAGTTCGGTATCTTGTTCGCAAAGAAGAACACATCGGCCGCCGCCCCAGCCCCCATCAAGTTCGCAATCACCACATCGCGCACAAGCCCAAGCACACGCGAGATGAGTGTCATGAAGCTGACAATGATGCCGGATTTAGCAAGTGACTTTGACAATGAAACCTCAAGTACGATATTAGCTATTGGATATTAGATATTAGTAAAACCTACTTAAGCGGAATCTACTAGCATCATCTTTTTGGTTGAGTTGATCAAACCATTAAGTAGTCGATATACGAGACGAGTTTCAGTATGTAAACGATACTCGACGTAACCTAATCGAAAACTTATTTCGAGCTGGGTTTCCAACTCAGCAAGAGAACCACGAGCAATATAATAGAATCGTATTTGCTCTCTATAAGAGCCCCTACCAGCTCCTTCCGCTATGTTACTAGACACAGAAACGACGGCGCGCCGCATTTGACTAACGAGCCCAAATAATTCATGTCCCGGAAAACTATCAGTTATCTTATAGACTGATACACATAAGTCCATCGCCGAATTATAAACTTTCAAATCTTTAAACATGAACACCTCCCTGTATCACACAACCTTACCCGTTTTTTTCTAATATCTAATATCCAATAGCTAATATCGTCCTTGACTTTCAGTCGGAAAACAGGCATATTCCCCGCCCTACAAAACCATTGCACATAGATAACGAATTTTAGGAGTTCACCTTGGCTAACATTAAGTCTGCTAAAAAGCGTGCGGTACAAGCGGAAAAGAACCGTCGCCACAACGCGAGCCGTCGCTCAATGATGCGTACCTTGATGAAGAAAGTAACTGCTGCAATTGAAGCAGGCGATAAAGCGACTGCACAGCAGGCATTTACTAGCCTTCAACCGGTACTTGACCGTTACGCGACTAAAGGTCTCATCGGTAAAAACAAAGCGTCTCGTCATAAGAGTCGTTTGAACGCGAAAATCAGCGCTCTGTAAGACGCTGTTCGGTTGCGTTACCGACGTACGATTTAGAAAAACCAGCTGCGGCTGGTTTTTTTATGTCTAGTATAAAGTGTGTGTCTCCGTAGCTCAGCTGGATAGAGCAGCCCCCTCCTAAGGGGCAGGTCGCAGGTTCGACTCCTGCCGGAGACGCCAGCATGTAATTCATCGCAAAACTTGATCCATTCGTCGCTCAATGGTACAAAATCTACACAACAATAATAATAAAAAGTGTAGTAACCATGACCGATGTACAAAAATTGTTCAAACAAGCTGTCAGTGCCTTTCGGGCAGAACAGTATAAAGAGGCGGAGCATCAATGTCGGCATCTGCTTCGCTTCGATGCCAAGCACCCCGATGTCCTTCATATTCTCGCATTGAGTTTACAACATCAGTATCAGCCCAAAGCGGCAGCCGAAAACTTGAAAGTGGCTCTAAAACATCACCCAGAACATGCGCCATCTCGGAAAACGCTCATTAATTTGTACATCAAACATGGTTTTTTTAACTTAGCCGAAGAGCATATCCAAGAATTACAACGCCAGCTCCCCAATCAATTCGAACCTTATCTGCTTCATGCTCAACTATTTCGCAGCATGGGACTACCCGAGCAAGCGTTGCAAGCTATCGCAAAGGCGAAACAACAGTTATCGCAACCCTCGCCTCTGGTTGATTATTTGCTAGCGTGTATTGATTACGATTTAGAGCGTTACCAAGATACTGAAGCGGTATTACTGAATCTCGTCAAACAATTACCTGAATACATTGATGCTCATGTGGCGCTAAATAAACTCTATTGGGAGCATGGTCCACAAGAGAAGTTCTTGACATCTATTGACGCGGCGCTGCAACGTTTACCGCAATCCAGAGCATTAAAATATAGTCTTGCCGCGCATCAACTAATGGCTGGGCGTTACGATAACTGTATCCAGACTTGTACTGGCGTATTGGCTAAATTTCCTGACTGGGCGGAGTTTCATCACCTGAAAGGTTCAGCTTTGAGCCGCTTTGACCGCATTGATGAAGCACTCGAGAGCTTTGATAAGGCGCTTCAATTGCAGCCAAATGTGATCCGCCACCGCATTGATATCGCCACAACACTCATGCGCAAAGGTCAGTTTGAATCAGCGCTTGAGCACTTGAAGGCGGCTGAGAAATTACACCCACACAGCCAAGAGGTAATAGCTTACAAAGCACTTTGCCTCCATGCGCTGGAAAACCCTCAGGCTGAACGTCTAAATGACTACTCTAATTTTGTGAAGATCATTCCGTTACAGGCGCCTTCTGACTATGCGTCAACGGAACATTTTATGTCTGAGCTCGCAGAAACATTACAAGAGCTGCATAAAACGCATCAGCAACCACTCGATCAGAGTGTTCGCCATGGTACCCAAACCGTCGGTAACTTGTTCGCGCAAAATCAACCGATATTGCAAACCTTCAAGCAAATGATTGCAACAGCAGCCGAGAGCTATGTTGCGCAATTACCGAATGATTCGAAGCATCCATTGTTATCTCGGAAAACCGATGGCGTTCGCTTCACCGGTGCATGGTCGGTTCGCTTGACTGAAAACGGCTTTCATTCGAATCATGTTCACCCCGAAGGCTGGATTTCATGCTGCACTTACATTCAGTTGCCCAAGCAAGTCAAAGAGGATGACCCGACTCACGCGGGCTGGATTAAATTTGGTGAGTCGGGGCTCGAATTACCTGGTGTTGAGGAGCGTACCTATGCGGTATGCCCTCAAGTTGGCTATTGTGTATTCTTTCCGAGTTATTTCTTCCACGGCACCGTTCCATTTCATGGTGATGGCATACGCATGACGGCGCCATGCGACATATCACCGGCTTGATAGAAACCGCTCGTAGTTTTTGAATCGTCCAGAAGAACGTTGATACAGCGGTTGTCGCACTTGCCAGACACTGGCGGTGCGCACACTATTGTGGCGTTGATGAAACGTCAAGCAGTCACTTTGCCAAGGCAGCCCAAGCCATTCAAAAACCGGACGCAACGTGGCTTCTGGATCGCGCACGAGTTTATCGTAATCAACAACAATCAAGTCATCGCCAAATATCGATTGCCAATGCGCCAACAGCTGCTGTTCCAATTCGAGAAAATCCAAAATATCTTGAATTGAATTCGCATAATTCATCGATGCATTCAAACGAGTAAAGTAAACCGATAAACAGTTATCCAATAACTGGCGCTGCGTCACAAGAAACTTGGCATTCGGAACAGCACGTTTAATCAGCCCTAAACGCCAAATATTGTCGGGACGTTTATCGGTGACGATACCGCCGTTCTCAAATCGCGTTTCAACAAAACGCGTATAGTCTTCACCTAGCGTCTTAAAATCCTCTTCAGACATCTTTGAACAATATGCACTTAAACCCTCGCGCTCAACGCTTTGCCATAAACGCGGGAAGTATTCGAGCTCACCGCCATTGGTTATCGCATCATGCGCGCCAAGCATTTGCTCAAGTAACGTTGAACCGGAGCGATACATGCCGCAAATAAACACTGGTTGCAGGTTGCCTGATGCCGCAGCGGTGAATGATTCTGCTGAAAATGTCTGTTTTATTTCGTTCAACAACCGCAATTGGTCGTTCCGCGACCATGCCGGCATGGTCCGCGCGTTTAAGTTATTGGCTTCACAATAATAATGCCAAGCTTGGTCGTAACTGCCGCATTCATCGAATAATTTACCTAACGCATAGGCAATGTCGATTTGCTCTTCAAGTGGGCATGCAGCGGCTTTAAAGAAAGCCAAAAGCTTAAGAATGAGTGCATCGTCAGCCGTGTCAGCCGTGTACACATCAGCTAGCCGCACATAAGCCATGACGAAATTCGGCTCCTGTTCAATGACACGATTAAAATAGTGTGCTGCATTTGCCTTATCGCCGTCTTGCTCGTAGCTATTCGCTAAATTATAGAGCGCCGGAACATAGCTCGGATTAATGGTTAATGCTTGTTTAAAGGCCTCTTGCGCATGGTCATTATCCAACAATCCCTCGTTATAAATAACACCGATATTGGCGTACACCTCTTCAGCACCATCAATACCTAAAGCCAACGCCCGTCGATAATAATCAATAGCCTGCTCATAGCGTCCAGCCAAACGCGCATAATAAGCACAATTAAATTGTGCGCCGGCATGCGTTTTATGTTCTGCAATATAGCGAAGATAGATATCAGACGCTTGCTCTGTCTGCTTCAACTGAAGATAAAGTGCGGCCAATTGATCAAGCAGCCCCAAATTGTGAGGCTGCTTAGCCAATTGTTCAGTGAGATACGTGAGTTGCTGGTTTTGCACGTGCATCAGTCATTCAAAGCTTCTACAAGATCCTGCAGATAATCAGCATAAGGTTTGGCACGTCCTACTGCGTGCTTATATACCTTCGTAGTCATCGGCTCGCCACGCGCAGTTGAAACGCTAGGCACCTGATTAACCATCGCCTTCTCGTCGCTCACAAGCGGCAAACCACAGAAACTCGACAGTTGTGCTTGAGTTGCTTCGGTATTGGCAACCAGCTGTTCATAGGACACATTCAGTAACTGCTCACCAAGCGCGTGGTGCCAAGCTTCCATAATCTCTTGATAGTGCTGATAGTAACGGCCCAGTTCAGCTTGATTGTACGCATAAGCATAGCGCCCAGCATACAACGAGCGATAAATTGACCAGCATGTATCGAGTGGGTCACGCGAAACATGAATGATCTTCGCGGTCGGTAACGCCTTCTGAATGATGCCACAATATAAGAAGTTGAACGGCAGCTTATCGATGACAAACGAATGGCCCTCAGCTACCTCGGAAATTTGTGCTAAATAAGATTTACCGAGCTCAGTGTAATTCAACTCGGTGATGGCTTGCTCACGCGTTGCGGTGCTGTTTTCAGCTAAGTAGCGCTCAATGGCTTGGTTTAACAACAACGGAAAATCAGCGAATTCGCCGAGTGATTTCACCTGTGGGCTTACCGACAACATACGCTCTACTAGGGTAGCTCCGGTATTTGGCATACCGACAATGAACACCGGTGTAACATCAGTTTTCTTGTTGCCGCGCCCCTGGCCTTTCCAAGAATTCGCTACCAAGCGTATCTGCTTCAGCGCTTCAAGTTCTGCGGCTTCGTTATAAGGTGTGATTTTCTTCTGTAATGCATTGCCAACATTCGCAGCATTAACAGCCAACTCATGTAAGCCTAAATCATCATATTCTTTCGCTAAAGCAAACCATAATGGCGTATCAGCCACCTCTGTTTTGCGTGCGCGTGCAGCTATGTCGTCAATATGGTTGCGAGCTTTGGTTTGCTTGCGTAGCAATGAACGTACATAGAATGCCATCGATGGTGCCGGCTCACTTGCGCATACCGATTCTGTTATTTTTTCAGCCGCTTTAACGTCGCCATTAAACCATGTATTTAATGCTTCATCGAACATCAATACGGTATCGTCGGCATGCAGCTTTCGTAGCCGTTTGATGATCGATAACGCGCGTTCTGGCTTATCAAGTTGCGTATAGAAACGCGCAAGTTGCTGTTGATATTGTCGGTTATCAGGTTCTACGTGTTCTGCTTGCTCTATCGCCTTGTGAAGCGTTTCGCGCTGTCGCAACCGCTCAAGAACATACAGACGATCAATTTGTAGCACAACCTGCTCAGGAAGAATTGCAATCGCTTTGTTCAAATAACTGAGCGCACCGGTAACGTCGCCTAGTCTATTTTTCACTTGTGCAGTCATGTGCAGCAGTGATGCAGACTGAGGTTCGTTCTGTAAAGAAGACTCTAGGAATGCCAATGCTTCGGCTGCTTGACCATTTTTCAAAAGCTTGGTGACGTGATTAATTATTGTTTGAATATTCGTGACCTGTGACTGCTCGCTCATGATACAACCCTTGGAGTTCTGTTATTTTTTATAGCGGGAAATAAAAAACGGCGACTAAAAGTCGCCGTTTTATTAAACGCTATTTCTTTCGCTATTAGAAGCGGAAAGTTACGCTTGCGTGGACATAACGACCTAATGTGTCGTAGAAACCAGCAACAGTGTTTGCGTTAGTAGAGATTGAACCGCCTACCAATGGTGGCTCTTTATCTAGGATGTTGTTGATACCAACAAGAACAGAAGTATTTTCGTTCACTTCAAAAGTACCTACTACGTCTAAGTAGCTTTGTGAACCAATACCTTTACCTAACAATAGTTGATCTGTAGTTTCGTTGTAATCAACACCACCGAAGTAACGCCATTTAACCTGAGCAGTCCAGATATCATCCGGAGTATAAGTCATGGTTAAAGAGTGACGCCAGTCTGGCTGTGGGAAACAGTTTGAGTTAATCAAACCAGCACAGTCTTCACCTACGCTATCAGCGTACTTCTCAAGGTAGTATGAACCGTTCATACGTGCAGTGATAGTACCGCCTAACACGTCTTCAAGCGTGTAGTTAGCGTTGATATCAACACCGCTATACTCTTCAGAACCAACGTTGATGTTAGTTGCACGAACGAAGCCGTCGTTACCACGCCACAAGCTGCCTGAAGGCGCACGGTTTACGTTGTTACAGTAAACAGCATCACCAGTCAAACCACAAAGACGTAAGGTGTTAGACGCACCCAAAGTGCCGATAACTTCTTCAATTTCAATGATCCAGTAATCGGCAGTGAAGTTGAAGTTATCCATTGGGTTAGCCACAACGCCGAACGTGTAGGTATCAGCTACTTCTGGTTGCAATTCAGTGTTACCACCAAACAAACCGTTGTACTGAGACGCTGGGTTCGCATCGATGTTACCGTACTGAGATGAACTTACACCAGTGTTCGCACACTGCGCTGCAGTGAACTCAGGCGTGTCGCCCGCACATGGGTCAGTACCGCCCCACAAACCGATTGAAGTTGCAGCGAACAATTCACCAACGTTCGGAGCACGTACCGCACGGTTGTAGCTAGCACGAATTTTCCAATCAGCAGTTACGTTGTAATCCAACGCCGCTTTGTAGGTCGTTTCGTTACCAGAAGTGCTGTAGTCAGAGAAACGTACACCTAAGTCAACAGTCATGCTGTCAATGCCGTCACGGCCTTCAGCAATTGGAATGCTCAACTCACCGAACAATTCTTTAACGTTATAACCACCAGCTAAGCTGTTAGTTGGACCACCTTGGCCTGCCAATGCACCTTCTTGATAAATAGTGTCAGCAGTACGTTCGAAGTCTACTTCGCGGTTTTCAAAACCAAATACTGCAGCCATAGGCAAGTCAGAAGATGGCAAGCTTGCATCGAATTCACCAGTAACGTAAGCGTTCAAGATACGCTGTGACGTGATACCACGTCATGATTGCAACACCACCTAACGCATCAGCAGACTCACGAGTAACACCACCTGGAGTGAATACGTCGTATTCTGCATTAGCCAATGCATCTTGAACATACTTCACGTAGAAGTCATTGATGTAAGCGGTATTTGAAGAGGTTGAACCATACTGGAATGACGCGTCATATGACCAGTTTGAGTTCAAGTAACCCTCAGCACCGAACACCATACGGAACGCACTGTGTTCCAGGTTGTTCATACGTGGGCCACCTTCAACGTTACGCTTACCGATATAAGCACCGATAGTTTCTACGTCTGGACCGAATTGGCTACGGAACTGAGCACGTTGTGCATCACTGAATAATGCGCTGTTGATGTCAATATCTTGACGGAATGCATAGAAAGTACCTGACTCAGCGATCTGAGCAATAGTACGGTCATGCATGTAGCTTATTTCCATGTACGGACGGAACGAGTCGTTTACTTCATAGTTAACGAACGCACCCATAGTGTAACGGGTATCTGGACGCATAAAGTGGTTAACTGGCGCGTAGTTATACACGTTAGAACCATCATACGGCGAGAAGCTACCGTCTTGGTTTAATGACCACCAAACTTCTTGGTCAAGATCATATTCACCATCAACAATCGGTGCGAAGAAGGTATTTGGTAATGGTGCAGTAGATGAACCACCACAAGCAGTACCAGCTGCGTTAAGTGCACATGATGAATAGTCACGAGATTCTTGACGAAGCTCGTTGATTTGACGCCATGTTGCGTATGCTGTTGCGTGACCTTTACCGTCAGCGAAGCTGCTACCCATGGTTACATCGACGTTGTATGACTTACCATCGATACCGCTACCACCAGTAGGGTAACCGAAGTTGCGAGCATCCATCAGGCCTTGCATGTAATCGTTGCCGTTGCTGTGCTGATAACCAGAAGCACCAACGTTAACTTCTAAGCCTTCGAAGTCGTCTTTCATTACAAAGTTAACAACACCAGCTACCGCATCCGCACCGTAAGTAGCAGAACCACCACCGGTAAGAACTTCAACGCGCTCTACAAGCGCTGCTGGAATTTGGTTAACGTCAGCAGCTTGTGAATAGATACCACCTGATTGCAGACGGCGGCCATTCATCAATACCAACGTACGGTTTGTACCGATACCACGAAGGTCAAGTGTTGCTACACCTGATGCACCGTTCGCGATGAATGAAGTTTGTGCAGCTTCAACTTGTGGCAAGCTGTTCATCAAATCTTCAATACGGGTAAAACCAGAGTTTTTGATTTCTTCAGAAGAAGTGATTTGTACTGGGCTAGCTGATTCATAGTCAGTACGTTTGATACGTGAACCTGTTACGGTAATACGTTCTTGGGCTTCTACTTCTGCTTCGTCACCAGACTGGTCCTGCGCTGCCGCAGTGCCTGATAACGCAAGTGAAGCGCCACCGAACATAAGTGCTAAGCGGATAGACTTAGCTAATTTATTATTAGTATACATACTGTGTTCTCCCTGGATCACTTTAATGTGATTTACTAGGTTTAAAGTCGGCACGTGAACGCCCTCGTGCGTCGACGGTCACGGCTTACAAAGCGTAAACCTTGACCGCTCAGTACTCGATACTAATCAAAAAATTCTATATCGGCAACCTACTTAACGAACAAAAGTAGCTAAATATGATTTTTTTTTGCACATTTAGGGAACTTTTTTTGGTCAATTGGTTAAGCCATATTTATTCACCGATATACTTATCAAAGAACGTCAACATACGTTCCCAGCGCTCAATATTATTCTCTGGTTTATAAAAACCATGGCCTTCGCCGTCTTTCATCATCCATTCATACGGGTGATCTTGTGCTTTTAGCTTATCGCGTAGGCGGAATGCATGTTCCTTCGGCACACGAACATCGCGACCACCCTGAATGATGAATACCGGGGCCTTCAGCTTTTCCGTATTGTGTACCGGTGATTGCGCTTGGCGTTCTTCTTTCGTGCTTGGTAGCACCTGGTCTAAATAGTTACGACCAGCCTGTGCTTCAGAGATATCGCCCTGTTCATACATAAGCTCTAAATCGTAAACGCCCACGAAGCCAACCGTACATTTATAAAGTTCTGGCTCGCGAATCGCACTCTGCAGTGCCGCATAACCACCGTAAGATGCGCCGTAAACACAGATACGGTCGGCATTCGCAATTTTTTCTTTGATCAAATGCTGCACACCGTCAGTCATATCGTTGATCATGGTGGTGCCCCAGTTCTTGTGGCCAAGCTCGAGGAACTCGCGGCCATAACCACCTGAACCACGGAAGTTAGGCTGCAACACCGCGTAACCGTGCTCTGCAAATACTTTCGCGTCGCCATCAATACGGCCTAAGGTATCTCGAATACCGTGCGGACCGCCGTGTGGAATCAAAATCAGCGGCAAGTCTTCGGCTTTCTTACCGCGCGGCAAGGTGAGTAATGCGCGAATGGTTAAACCGTCGCGAGTTTTATAAGAAATAAGCTGCGTTTGCGGCATTTCTTTGGCTTTAAGCCAAGGCGTTGCCGGCGCTAACGGCATGAGTTTATTTTGTTGGCTATTGAACAAATAAAACATCGTCGGCAAATTCACCGAACCCACACGAATGATTGCTTGGTTATTATCATGAGTGACAGAGTTAATGCTTACCGTGTGATTCGGAAAGCTCTGCATCAGTGATTGAACAATTTGCACATAACGCTTGTCTTGAATGTCATCAAAAAATACAGCGTCAATGCCATCATATTCAAATGCGGCACCCACCAACTCTTGAGCACGACCTTTGGTGATACTCATGATTGGCATCAAATCGGTACCTGGGTGCTCCGCTAAAACCGTTTCTTCTTTGGTTTTTAAATCAAGTGTGGCAATGGCTTGTGTATCGGTTTCACTATTACTTAAACCAATTACTTTGGTTGCATCGGCGTTCAAGACTAACGGAGAAAAACCGCCTTCATCAGCATCGTAGCTGGTTAGCTCGAACCATTCTTTATTGGCGCCTTCACGAGCCAAAATAACCACTCGATTATCAGCTTTCGGATCGACACCAACGGCGACCCGTGCAATACCTGCGCGATCAACTAATACCTGAACATTGGTGCTGCGATAGGCTTTTAATGGAATACGTCCTTCGCTGCGCTTGCGACCCGAGTTAGCGCGCATTCTGTAGATATCTAAGTACGGCTCCGACGAGGTCATTGAACGCGTGTAGATCAGAATATTGTCTTCTTCATCAGGCAACATATCTAACACTTGCGCAAATTCGTACTCGCCGCCGTCAGAGCGAGGGCCAGTCAGAATAAGCTGGTTACCACCATCAGCATCCATCGCGAAAATCTCACCAGTTGGCAATGGCATATCCAAAGAGCCAACTTCGCGGGCCATGGTCATAATTAAACGGCCATCGTTCACCCAATTAAAGCTGGCAACAGACTCATTGCCTTTACCTTGGGTAACCGAAAGAATTTTATTGTTTTTAATATCCAAAACGGTCAGCTGCACAACGCCATCTGTATTTCGCGATGTGGCTGCGAGGTGTTTTCCATTCGGAGAAATTTTCACATCTAGGTATTGCGCGTGTTTGGCGTAGTTCTCCAACACCTCATCTTTTATCTCTGCTGTGTTTGCAAGCACCGGAAAAACCAATGCGGCAACCAACCATAAATTAGAAAATTTCATCCTAACCTCGTGTTCTGTCTTGCTTTGTTATTGTTGTTCAGCAAAAAAAAGCCCCACCAAGGTGGGGCTTTGGTCATTCACTTTCTCATCTATTCCTTCACAACTTAGAAGTTGTAAGAAACGTTGAAGAATGCACGACGACCTAAGTAGTCGAGCTGAGATGCGAACAATGGCACGTTACCAACAGTATATGATGCAGCTGGACTAACTTTTGGCGGTTGCTTATCAAAGATATTACCTACACCAAGAGTCACTTCAATGTTGTCATTGAAAGTAGTGCTAGCAGACAATGAATGCAACACGTAAGTTGGCGTTTCAGCTACGAAACGAACAGTCTCACCACGGTATGTAGTAGAGCTGGTATCGAACACATGATAATTCGAAGTATTATCGTAGTAGCCCATATTCCAGTTGAAGCTCCAGTCATCACGCGTCAAGGTAGTGTTTAAAGTACCTACGTTGCGCGGGTTACCGATGCGACCAATGTATTGTACTGGTGTATCAGTAGCGAATTGCTGGAATGAACGTTCGATCTGGTTCGTGTGATCTAACTTGATACGTAAGTCACCAAAGTCAAACGAATCTTGATAAGTTACAACAATATCAACACCACGAACGACCTGTTGAGCCGTGTTCAAGTAACCACCACGAACTTCTAGGATACTCCAGTCACCATCTGCGGAACCATCGCGACGAGTAATCTGGTTACAGAATGGCTCGTTAGCGAAGTCTTCTGAAGTGTAGCACTGACCCAATACCGAACTACCTGCAACGCTTGAAATCTGATCACTGATTACAACGTCGTAGTAATCAACAGACGCAGCGAAACGGCCGTCATCAGTTGAGTAAACTAAACCAATACCTTCAGAGATTGACGTTTCAGCTTTCAACTGACCTGCACCACCACCGGTGATTGAGGTCATAGAACCGCTACTGCCCACAGGAGTAGTGTATGACTCAGGAATTCCTTCTGCAGCACAGTTTTCACGAACTTGAGGATTAGTCGACTCAGTCCAGTTCAAACATGGATCGTTGATTTGTCCCAAGAAACCAGTTTGGTTCTGCAAGAACAATTCATACAACGCTGGTGCACGGAAAGAGCTACCACGTGATGCACGAACACGGAAGCCGGCGCCGATTTCCCAGTTAGCGCTTACCTTGAACGTCGTATCACTACCGTAGATATCTACGTCAGTCCAACGGCCAGAAGTTGTTAAATCTAAGCTTTCAACAAATGGCAAGTCGCGTAACAACGGAACTTGGAATTCAGCATAAGCCGCTGTAGTTTTCGCTTCACCAGCTGTAATACCTGCACCAGAGAGACCCCATGAGTTACCTGCACGAGTATTTTCACCAGGAACGTCATTGATTTCGTCACGCTGCCAGTAAACACCTACCGCTGTACCAACTGGTCCAGCTGGCATTTCGAACAAGTCACCAGTGATATAGGCATCAATCGTGTCTTGGTTGTACTCAGTGTTACCTTTATCGTAACCAAATAAGAAATCACGAGCTTCTTGGCTTGGGTTACCATAAATGTTTTGTGGATCGAACCAATCATACTCATAGCAAGCTTTGCCAGAGATTGAAGTGACACGACCTTCACAAGGTACGCCTAACAAGGTTTCTTGCGCCATCAACATCGAGTCGCGAAGAATGATATCTTGCTCGTAAGTACCATCGTTCTGTGAACGTTGATAAGAAACATCCCAGTTCCAGAAGCCGATAGAACCTTCTAAACCAAGTACAATGCGGCTGTAATCAACAGTGGTTTCGTTGCCATAGTGATTAGTATAATGAACCGGCATAACCCAGCTATCGCCATCAAAACCAGGCACTGTGCTAACTGGAACGAATCCAACTAAGTCAGCTGGCCAGAATTGACGTGCACTGCGAGACTTAGTCACACGCTGGCTATACAACAACTCACCGTATGCAGAAATGGTGTCAGTTAAGTCATAGTCGGCTTGCACATAAGCAGAGTTCACGGTTGTTTCAGGAATCATGGTTTGATCTAAACGGAACGGGTGACCGCCGCCATCTAACAAACCGTCAGACTCTTTATCATAACCTGCCCAGTACCAACCTTCAGGCGCTTCGGTAATATTTGGGTTTGTTTCAGTTACATGCGGAACATCATAACCGCCATAGTTGTACTGAACACGGCCAGTGCCTGCAGAACCTGAGTGCCATAAACCGAAGCCGCTTTCGTTACAGTGATATTCACCAGTGCGCGGATCGATCGGATCAGCACGCTCGCCAGTTTCGATATCACTAAACAAGTAACGCGTAGAACAATCGAAGTAGTCACGGTCAGCACGCTTCAAGCCAGTGTTCACGTTGTGGTCAACAACCGCACGCCATGAACCACGATCAAATGCGCTACCGTAAGTTGCGTTGAAACGATAAGTTTCACCGCCACCTTCAAACGGCTGGTTACCAGAAACGTTGACTTGGCCGCCTTCACCTTTCTTGGTGATGATGTTAATTACACCAGCAACCGCATCAGAACCGTATAGTGAAGAAGCACCATCTTTCAGAATTTCAACACGCTCGATGACGCTAATTGGTAATGCGTTCATGTCAAATGCAGAAACTGTACCACGGGTACCAGCAGGACCAGCACGACGGCCGTTCAAGAGTACTAAGGTACGACCGGCACCAAGGCCACGCATAGAGATTGATTCAGCACCACTACCACCGTTAGTTACGAAACCAACTGAGTAAGCAGAAACCAACTGGTCAGAACCAGAGGCAACTGTTGACGTACGCAACAATTCACCCAAGGTGTTCAAACCTTGGTCTTCAGCAATTTCAGTGGTGATAATTTCGATTGGTGTTGGGCTGTCCAAACCATCGGTACGGATACGAGAACCAGTTACCTGAATTTTCTCAACCGCTTTTTCAGCTTCTTGTTCATCTTCGTTTTGATCTTGAGCCATTGCAGGAGCTGCAATTAGCGCAGAACCAAAACCTGCCATCATGATGGCGCGGATTGAGTCTGACAAAAATGACTTTTGAGCCATGTTAAGTCTCCCTGAGATTATTATTGTAATTGCTTCAGTACCAAGCATTTTTTTATAATTAGCGTTCGTACCGAAATCTGAGTGTTCTAATGAAGTTACTGCTAACTGACATAGAATCTTGCTTAGATAACCACAGTCGTTAACTGATTTCAATGGATTTTCAACATAAATAAAACGTCACTCATCGAAAATCGCATAAAGTTGTCTAGAAACGCTTCAAAATATTGAACTTTTTGAACTACCTGCAAACTTGTAGCCTTGCGCGAGCATCAATTCAGCGCAACCGACAGCATCACTAAACGCATGATGCGAGTCGTATTCCGGGAGACCATAGCGCGATCGGCAGGCTGAGAGGGTCAGCGAACCGCGTTGAATATGATGTTGTTGACGCTTCAAGCGGCTGGCCTCAAATGCCAACGTATCAAATAGCGCGAGCGGCGAAAGTTGAATATCGCAGTGTTTGGCAGCCTGCTTTAGAAATCGCCAATCAAGTTGTATATGGTGGCAAATTAATATTTTGTTATTTAGCGCAGCAGCGAGTGCTTTCATTACATCACACAATTCTGACGTTTCAATGAAGTCTTTCTTGACCAAGCCATGAATCACCGGTGACTGCTTCAAGTCAGTTTTATCGTGTTTAATGAGATAGTAGCGACCGGTTGTATAGTGAATAACAGGCGGTGATACCTCAACCCACGCAATTGCCAGTATCTGATCGTTGGTAGGGTCCAAGCCGCTGGTTTCAATATCTAACGCAATATAGCGATGTTCCGTCCACGGCTTTCGGCGCGCTTTGTGTGTTTGCCACCAACGTTTTATTGCCGACCACATCAGCCAATACGCCCAAATTTTAAACCAACACCCTGCTGGCAATCTTTGATGATTCGAAAGGCCGTTTTTAATTGCCGTCGAGTTAACGTACTGAGTTCATCCGGATCTAAAGCGTTCTTCGATTTATCGGTACCCCAAATATCAAGCTGATGCTGCAAACGCAATTGAGTTAAAAACTGCCATGCTTCCGCCAATGATTGGTTATCCTTACGGTTCAGTAAATTACTGCCGCGCAACTGCTCTAAGCGAACCAACGTTTGAGGTGCTGTCAACCCAGCTTGCAATGAATAAATTCGCACAATGTCATTAATCAGGGCAATGCCGTAGCGCTTTATGTTAATCAAATCGCTATCTTTACCCGATTCGGTACCACGAAATCGATTAAATAAGCCAAGTGGCACCTGAACGCTAACCTGCAAGCGCGCTAAGTTACCCAAGAAAAATTCACTTTTGCCCAGTTTGGCAACTTCATCACGATAACGTTGATACAAGCGTTTATTGCCGTGTACCATGCGTGAATCGAAAAATATCTGGCAGTACATCAGTGCTTTTGGTGTTGGACTCTCAGTCCAAGTTTGAAATCTGTCGAGCCAGCCGTCTAGCGTGCGTCGGCAATCAGGGTTCGACGCCATGATATCGCCAGGGCACAGCGGAATACCGCATTCATTTAAGCCGGTGCAAACATATTCACCAAGCCCTTTAAACCACTCAAGCTGTTGCTCGTTCAAGCCGTTGCCTAACAACAAACCGTTATCTTGGTCTGAACTGAGCACCTGGTCTTCCCGCCCCTGTGAGCCGAACGCTATCCAACAGTAAGCACTCGGCGCAACGCCGTGCTCTTGCTCATATAAACTAATCAACTTGCGCGTCATGCTGTCGGTTAATGACGCTAACAGACGCCCCACCATGGTCGTGTCATGCACGCGCGCCGCAAAGGTTTGCATGTACGCTGGAATATGTTGTGCTTCAGCAACTAATTGCTCGCGCGTGTCAGCCTTATTGATCGCACTAATCAACATCACCGGTTCACTGCGCTGTTGCCGCATTAAATCAGTATTCGTGATCATGCCAATCGGCTGGTCATTGTCGTCTAACACTGGCAGATGGTGAATGTTGTGCTGTGTCATTAACGTCAGCGCATCCATGAGTGTTTGTCGTCCGTAAACCGTCGCCGGCGCTTGGGTCATCACGGCATTCACTTGAATGTCGTAGCTTAGGCCTTGGGCGATGACGCGATTTCTTAAATCGCGGTCGGTTAAAATGCCGAAAAGCTTAGAGGAGGTGGGGTGCAGTCCAAGGTCTGCCCCCGTTACCATCACCGATGAGACTTTTTCATCGCGCATGAGCTCGGCGGCTTCGCGAATGGACGCCGTACTTGATACCGTAACTGGTTCGCGGCTAATCACTTCCGCAATGGTGAGCTCGAGGGTATCGTAGCCCGGCGACTTTTCTGTAACTGAAGGCCGGGACGCGTTAGCGGTTAATCTCTCCGTTTCATTAAAATCGCGATTATTACTCGCATCAGCATTAACCGTGGCTTCGCCACGTCCCGGCCCTACCTCACGAGGAGAACGGCGGGCTACTTCGCTTAGCAGGCGTTGGCCGTGGGCGCGAATGAAGTATTGTTCGAAGGCCCGCGCATGCTGCCGTAATTTATCGAACATCGCCGCCGAAACAATATAAATAATGCCGTCTTCAATCACTTTGAGCTTGTTCACCACGGGGCGACCACTTAACAACGACGGAAACCCAAACAAGTCATGCGATTCTAAACGCTCAATCAAGTGTCCATCAGGCGCCAGCAAATCAAAACCACCCGAGCGCACAATATAAAGCGCGGGGCTGTGCTGCTTAAACAGCGCGTCCACGTTGTGCTCATTGACATAAGCGGCATCAATGTTCTGTGCCACCCACTGTCGCTGCTCACCGGTTAATTCGTCAAATGGTGGGCAATCGAGTAAAAAGCGCTGAACCTCAGTAAATTCCGGCTGCATTGAACACCTTGAAAGCGTTACTAGTTATTCGTTAATCGTTACTCGAAACAGGAAAAAAATCAAAGTCCTTAACGAATAACGACTAACGAATAACGAACAACGAAAAAGCCCGGCGTGAAGCCGGGCTTTGTATTTTAGTGCGTCGCACCACCCGCACCGCGCGGGTAACGAATCGACTCCACCAAATCTTGCGTATCTTGCGGCGCATCACCTGTGATCTTATGTACCAAATAAGACACGATGAAGTTTAGCAACATACCAATGGTACCAATACCTTCAGGCGAGATACCGAATAGCCAGTTATCAGCAGTATTTGCGGCTGGGTTCACAAACTTGAAGTAAATAATGTACGCCAAGGTGAACACAATACCCACAATCATACCGGCGATAGCACCGGTGCTATTCATGCGCTTGTAGAAGATACCCAGAATAATGGCAGGGAAGAAGCTCGCTGCGGCTAAGCCGAACGCGAAGGCGACCACCTGCGCCACGAAGCCGGGCGGATTGATACCAAACCAAGTCGACAAAGCAATCGCGACGGCCGCAGCAACGCGCGCCCACATTAGCTCTTGCTTATCGGTAATATTTGGCGTCAAGGTTCGTTTCAGTAAGTCATGCGAAACCGAGGTTGAAATAACCAACAACAAGCCTGCAGAAGTTGACAGTGCGGCGGCAACACCACCCGCAGCAACCAATGCCACAACCCAAGCTGGTAAGTTAGCAATCTCAGGGTTTGCCAGTACCATGATGTCGCGATCAACCGTCATTTCGTTGCGATCATCACCTGAATAGAACATCTTGCCGTCGTCGTTCTTGTCTTCCCACGTGATCAAACCGGTTTTTTCCCAGTTTTTCACCCAGTCTGGTGCCGCTTCATACTCAACGCCTTGCAGATCAGGACCATTTACCGTGTTGATCAAGTTCACTTTCGCGAAACCAGCAATCGATGGCGCAGTGAGGTAAACAACAGAAATGAATACCAATGCCCAACCCGCTGAACGACGCGCATCACGTACTTTTGGTACGGTGAAGAAGCGAACGATAACGTGTGGCAAACCAGCGGTACCAACCATCAACGCACAAGTAATTGCGAATACGTCAATCTTCGATTTAATACCTGAAGTATATGCGGCTAGCCCCAACTCGGCGGACAAGCCATCAAGCCTATCAAGCAAATAGGTCCCCTCGCCAGCTACCCCCTGTGCAATGGTTGCACCAAAGCCAGTTTGAGGTAATACGTGACCGGTCATATAAATCGAGATGAAAATTGCTGGTACCAAGTACGCAAACGCGAGTACACAGTACTGTGCAACCTGCGTATAGGTAATACCTTTCATACCACCCAGGACAGTATAGAAGAACACGATAACCGCACCGATGAATACACCCGTTGCGATATCAACTTCTAAGAAGCGCGAGAATACCACGCCCACACCACGCATCTGACCTGCAATATAAGTAAACGAGATCAAGATAGCGCAGATAACAGCGATAGTACGTGCAGTTTGCGAATAGTAACGGTCACCGATGAAATCAGGTACGGTGAACTTACCGAACTTACGCAAGTATGGCGCCAAACATAGAGCCAATAATACGTAACCACCGGTCCAACCCATAAGGTACACACTACCGTCGTAACCTGCGAAAGCGATAATACCGGCCATTGAAATAAACGATGCAGCAGACATCCAGTCGGCGGCTGTTGCCATACCATTCATGACTGGGTGTACGCCACCACTGGCTACGTAGAAGTCAGAAGTCGAGCCCGCGCGTGACCAAATTGCAATGGCAATATAGAGTGCGAACGTCAGGCCGACGATAATAAACGTGAGAGTTTGAATATCCATGATTCGGCCCCTTACTCTTCGTGAACTTCATATTTGTTATCTAAAGCCGCCATACGCTTCACGTAAACGAAAATTAGAATAACAAAGGTGATAATTGACCCTTGCTGGGCAAACCAAAAGCCCAACTTGAAGCCGAAGAAAGTAAACTGATTAAGCCAGTCTACTAGGATGATGCCAAACCCGTATGAAACGATAAACCACACCGCCAGCAACTTCAGTACTAGGCTGATATTATCGCGCCAGTAGGCTTTTGCGAGTTCTTCGCTTTTGAAAGCCATACGCCCTCCAGATTGTTCTGTTATTGTTTATGTTGTTATGAGTGATTTATTCACTTAAAGAATCACTTATGCAATCTAGACGGGATATGGCAATAGGGGAAATAAGACATTGGTCTAACGACATGCAAAAGCGATATTAGCTATTAGATATTGGATATTAGATGAAACACCAATACATCCGCTCCAATATCCAATAGCTAATATCGTCTTTGCTTTTTAACGCTTGATGTTAATATCAAATATCTAATAGCTAATATCGACTTTGATTTTCAAATGACATTACTACTCATCTTAGCCTCATTGGCCTACATCGCTTTGCTTTTTGCCGTTGCACATTGGGGCGACAAACCGAACTCATTGGCCAACAAAATCAGCTATAAACCAATCATTTACAGTATGTCACTGGCAATCTATTGCACCAGTTGGACGTACTATGGCGCGGTGGGAAATGCGGCAACTGACGGCTGGGCCTATATACCCATTTTGTTGGGGCCGTTCTTATTATTTATCTTCGCGCTACCGTTACTTGAAAAGTTGGTGAGCGTATCGAAGCAGCAGAATATCACGTCAATTGCCGACTTTATTGCCAGCCGTTATGGCAAACGCCAACGCTTAGCGTTATTTGTGACCTTGATTGCCGCACTGGCAACAATTCCATACATCGCGCTGCAATTAAAAGCGGTCGGATTAACCTTTGTGGTACTTACTGAGAACACCTCGGCACTCACCGAGTTTTCGATAAACGAACTCGTGGCAGCGGCGATTATGGCCGTGTTTGCGATGCTCTTTGGCACCCGACATATTGAGGTGACCGAATACCGTAACGGAATGATTTTAGCCATTGCCTTTGAGTCAGCTGTGAAACTGCTTGCTCTGTTAGCGGCTGCGGTGTTTGCCTATTTCTTATTTAACGACGCATCGCCGGTTAGCATGTGGGAGCAAGTCACCACGCCAACCTCGAAAGCCTGGAGTTGGGAAGCTGTCACTGAGTTTGATTTTATTGTGCAAACCTTTATGGCTGCTGGCGTCATTCTGTGCCTACCGCGCCAGTTTCACGTTGCGGTAGTCGATAACGTTAACGTGAACCACCTGAAAACCGCACGTTGGGGCTTCCCGCTGTATTTAGTGTTAGTTGCCGTTGCGATTGTGCCGATTGCCTTAAGTGGCGGCCTGTTTTTCGGCAACGGCATTGATGGCGATACTTACGCGCTGCGTTTACCACTGCTGCATGATCAAACGTGGCTGGCGGTATTCATCTTTATCGGCGGTTTCTCAGCGGCAACGGCGATGGTAATTATCGCGTCAGTCACGCTCAGCACCATGGTCACGAACGACGTGATCATGCCAGTCATCCTCCAACGTCGCAGCCGTTTCCCGACCAGCTTCCAGAAACGTTTGCTGCTTATTCGCCGCGTCGCCATCGCAATAATCTTATTGCTTAGTTATCTGTGTTATTACTTCTGGGCAGCCGGAACGGGCTTAGTGAGTATCGGCCTATTGGCCTTCTCAGTTGTACTGCAATTATTACCGGCGGTATTAGGCGGCTTGTATTGGCGTCGCGGTCACGCACGCGGCGTTTATGTCGGCTTAGGTACCGGTCTGATTGCTTGGCTATTCGCCGTCGCCGTACCAATGTATTTGCCGCATGACAGCACCGACACCAGCGTCATTACGCAAGGCACTGTCATTAGCTTGGCGGTCAATACCGCGTTCTATATTGTGTTCTCGTTACTCGCGCAGCCACGCCTCATTGATCGGATACAAGCCACCGCGTTTGTGAAGCCGCGCTCGCGTGTGCAAGAACACACCATTGGCCGTCATCATCAAGCCACCAACGGCGACATGATGTTGTTACTGCAAACTTTCGTAGGCGAGCAACGCACCGCTCAGTTACTAGATTATTTTGCCGAATCGCAAGGTGACGACACCAGCCACACCAATAAAGAAGACGTGGCTTCGCGGGAATTTATCGACTACGTCGAGCGCGTGCTAACCGGTGTACTCGGGGCGGCTACCGCACGCTCATTGGTTGAAGCGGCTTTACGTGATCGGCGTTTGCATCTTGAAGAAGTGGTGCACTTTTTCGATGACACCACACAAGCACTACAAACCCAACAATCCATTCTATTTAGCTCGCTCGAAAACCTGGCGCAAGGTATCTCAGTTGTCGATGCGGAACTGCGTTTGGTGGCGTGGAATAAGCGCTACCTTGATCTCTTCGACTACCCTGACGGCATGGTGAAACCGGGACAACCTATTGCCACGCTGATTCGTTACAACGCTGAACGCGGTGAATGCGGCCCAGGCGAAATTGATGAACTGGTCGCGAAGCGCTTAAAGCACATGCAACTGGGCTCGCCACACCGATTTATTCGGCGCCGTGGCGATGGTCGCGTGATCGAAATGGTGGGTAATCCGCTACCGAATGGCGGCTTTGTCACTTCATTCACCGATATCACCGAGCACGTTGAAACCCAACAGGCACTCGAAGAAGCCAATATTGACCTCGAACAACGTATTAATGTACGCCAAAAGAAAATTCGTGAAATCAATAACGAGCTTACAGAAGAGATTGAGCGGCGACGTAAAGTTGAGGTTGAGCTAAAAAAGGCGACGCAAGAAGCCGAAGAAGCCAATGCCTCCAAAACTCGATTTTTAGCGCTTGCCAGTCATGACATCTTACAACCACTTAACGCGGCTCGTTTGTACCTGTCGGCAATGGATGAAGCGAATCTCAATACCAATAACTTGCAGCTATTAAGCAAGCTAGATACCGCGCTGGCGTCCACCGAACACTTGCTCAGTACCCTATTGCAGATTGCCAAGATGGATCAAGGCGCACTGCAACCAAACTTCCGACATGTTCGTTTAAGCACGATTCTTGAGCCTCTAATACATGAATACGGCGTGTTGGCGGAGCAACGTGGGGTAACATTGAAGACCCATCTGCACGACGGTGTGGTTTACACCGACCCAACCTACTTGCGTCGTATTATTCAAAACTTTTTATCGAATGCGGTGAAGTACAACCGCGACAACGGCAAGGTATTATTAGCGGTTCGTAAGCGCGGCAATCATCTCCTCATTGCGGTCTATGATACCGGCCCGGGTATTACCGCCCAACAACGTCACCGAATCTTTGACGCATTTTATCGCGGTTCACAGACGCGCGTTGAAGGCGTAGGCCTTGGCTTGAGCGTGGCGAAACGCATGAGCGAGCAGTTGCACTGTGAGCTGCGTTTAAAAACGGTCGAAGGTTCTGGTAGCTGTTTCTCGGTGCAAGTACCGCTTGGTAGCCCAGCACAGGTTTACGAAAAGCCAGAACAACCCAGCGCTGCCGACGTGAACAAAGGCATGCTCATGGTATGTGTTGATGACGACCAAGAAAATTTAAGTGCACTTCGCGCCTTGCTAGAAAAATGGGGATGTACTGTTGAAACCTTTACCAGTAGCGCCACGGCGTTGGAGTATGCGAGCAGCCATGAACGTCCAGACGGCATTCTGCTCGATTATCAGCTCGGTGACGATGAACATGACGGTTTAAGTTTAGCGAAGGCGCTAAGGCATTACTGGGGCGATAACTTATCAGGCGCTTTAGTCACTGCGATGCGTGACGATTCGGTACGCAAACAAGCCCGCGAACAGAATCTGCACTTCTTGGCGAAACCGGTGAAGCCAGCCGCTCTCAAATCACTGCTGAAATATTTGGAGCGGCAATAAGTTTTTTGATTCTTAGGTTTTACATTGTGCTGTGCGCAACAGCACGGCAAACACCATTTTCAAGCGATAATTGCGGCTCAGGAATCACCTCACAGGTGCTCATTTCCTGAGTTGCATTAATGTGCTCAATACGCAACTGCGTGTATTCATCGACCAACTTCTGCAACGATTTTTCATCGGTCACTTTGGTTGAATAGGCAATATAGTATTCTGGGCCGCCACAGGCACGTTTACCAACTGCTGCCAAACGACATTGATCCAGTGAATCAGCACGCGCTACGCCAACCATTGTGCGAATTTGATTATCTAACTCAGCAATACGGGCGCCGCGATTAGCATCAGCTGCCGGATCGACGCTTTGCTCTTGCTCTCTCTCATCTGACATTGGCGATCTTCCTTCGCTATTGGCTTGCTCCGCATCAACGCAACCACTCATGGCAAACGCTAAAGCAAGAATACTTAGTCCTTTTCCTATCCCTTTCGATAGTTCCTTCGTCATAGCAACACCTCGTTAATTCACGGCGATAGAATCATCCTATCGCCGATTCTTTTTTATTTATACCAACTTAACATGCTAAACCTGACGGCGACGCAGCCATACTAGCGGCAATGCCAACAACATCAGCAACCACCCCATAGCACCTGAACTTTTTTCTGGTGGGGTAATACTCACCGATACGGTTTCTTGTGCAGTGGCCATGCCGTCTGACACAATCACACGCACTTGAATGGTCGTCGCAGTAGTCACCTCAGGCGCTGTGAAGGTCGCTACCGCCGCATTGGCACCCGATAAGGTCACGCCAGTGCCGCTAACCACCTGCCAGTCATATTCCAAACTATCGCCATCCGCATCCGAGCTACCGGAGGCATCTAAGCGCACCGTTTCACCTGAGGTGGCGCTGTTTGGTGCATCGATACTTGCTACCGGAGCCGTATTAGTCACCTCAACGGTTACCGTGGCGGTTGCCGTTGTCGACCCAGCTTCGTCCACTAACCGAACGTTAAAGCTGTCGCTACCCGTGAAGTCGGTGTCCGGTGTATAGGTTAAAGTAGCGCCGCTAAAGCTCGCTGTACCATGCTCAGGTTGGCTCACTAATGCCCCCGTCAAAGCACCTTCCGGTTGCACGGAAATTGGTAATTGCGCGGCGTACTCAATTGGCTCACCGGCATCGGTACTGCTGATATTCATCAGCACCACAAATTCGTGCCCTAATTCAGCTGTCGCCTCAGCGAAATCCACTTCAACCGAGCGGTTGGCTGTACCTGCCACCGTAACATCGGCCAGCGGGCCTAAATGAGTTACCGTTGCGGGTACATCCATGCGTACTTCAGCACGCTCACCATAATTAAAGCTTGCGGCTAAGGTTGCACCGTCTGCAGGATACGTTCCAGTACTGGTACCAGAGAAGTAGTAAGTTGCCCCAACATCGCCACGGAAGTTTTCCAAACCAACGGCCGTGTTGTAAGTTGGCGCGCCGCCATTCACGTCAACGTAATTGTAAATCACTTCGTTGGTTCCCAGCTTGAACCACACGTTAAAGGTATAACGTACACCGCTATCAGTAGCGCCAGAAGCAACCCAACTCCGTGCGTTCTCCCATTCAAGCACTAAGTACGTATCAGTACCTTCAGTCACAATGGCATAATTCATCTGGCCATCGCCATTAACAAATTCCAAGTCCGTCCAAAATGGCGCAACAATGCCGTTCGGCTCATTTTCATTTGGTAACATTGCGGCGCTTGCCGTGAATAATGCGCGGCTTTCACCGAGCTCCACCAAACCGTTGCTCCACATCGAGAATATATTGTGCTCAAAGCCATCGAAGCGCCACGTTGCCCCTTCGCCTTCTAGCTCAATTTCAGCAACCAAATCGTCACAGCCTTCGCTACACACACTCGAAATACTGATATCTTCAGTTACCGCAATATCTGCCAACGACATACCCGCATAAGCGAACCCAGTTGTTGCACTAATTTCCGCTGAATCAGGTGCATCATTTTGATCACCTTGCCAAACCAAGGTGCCGGTTGCTTCGTTCACGTCAAAAGCCGTTTGCGTACTACGCGTTAACTGCAATCCAATATTGTCATAATCAATCGAAATGCCGGCGCTAGTTGGCAATGCCACTGAGAATTCCGTGGTACCGTCAGTAAAGCCCAAACCACCACGCAGTTGCAATTGCATCGCTTCACCTGCAACAGCAGCACCTGAGGCGATAGCACCAGAGATAATGCGGGAATCATCAGAAAGCGATGTGAACACCGCAATCGGTAGTCGCGCTGGCGAATAATTGCCTGAGTTGGATGTCAACGTCAGCGCACCAAACTGCCAGCCCTCTTCAGCAAAAGCCGTATTGACGGTCACTGATAAGGTTTTGCTCTCGTTTGCAGCAAGCGTAATCGAGGTCGGGAATGTTGCCGTAATATTAGGGTCATTAAAGGTGGCAGCCACCGTCCACGTTTGCTCGCTCGCGGTCAAATTGGTGAGTGTACGGTCAAAGTCACACATACCGATACACGCATTATTGTTTAACGAAGCACGGTCAAAGCTAAGACCAGAGTCCACAGCAGCCGCTAAATCGATGCGACCAGCCCCCACCTGATGCGGGGTCGCTTGGGCGTCATTGTCGCTCTGCGTAACATTCGCATTGGCAGAGGTCATCAACACCGATTTGATTTGGCTATTGGTCCAGTTTGGCTTCAGATCACGCAACAATGCGGCAGCACCAGCCACATGCGGACTCGCCATCGAGGTTCCGCTCAACAATGCCACTTGACCACCTGGGTACGCCGAAAGAATGCCAGTACCCGGCGCCGCTACCTCTGGTTTCAGTATGCTACTGTCGCGATTCGGACCTCGCGAACTCGAGCTGGCCAAACGATCTTGAAGCGACTCATCAATCACTCGTTCAGGTGGGTTAATTGTAACTTGCTCACCGGCAGTCCAGTCAGACTCGAGCTGTTCGCCAGTCGTTTGATCGATGGATACGCTTGGTAACGTTGCCGCCCCCATTTCCATACTAATCGAACCATCCACGTTGTTATACAACACCATGGCCCGTGCGCCCGCGGCCTGCAAGTTATTCGCCTTTTGCTCAAAGGTACAGGTACCACGCTCAACCAATACAATTTCATTGGTAAATAAACCAGCGCTAAAACTGCTACACGCTAGTGGATTTGACGGTGCATCACGCTTTACAGTGCGAAAAGCACCAGTAATTGGTGAGGAAATAGTGAAATCCCCTTGTCCAATCAGCACCGGAATCGCATTGCTATAATCACTATGTGTCATTGTCACCGCGAAACTGCGACCCGTTTGCGTATTGGCAACCGCCAACATTTCGTCAATACAGGCTGGGCAGCCCATGCTGCTCTCTGTTGGGCCATCGTTGCCGGCAGCTGCTACATTGACAATACCCATGGCATCAATGGCGCGAACAATATCAGCCTCGTACGGCGCTACACCATTATCCAAGCTACCCCACGAGTTATTAATCACATCGGCGCCATCGTTCGCCGCTGCTTCCAACGCTTCCGCCAAGCTAATCGAAGACCCGGTGGTATTGCCATCGGCATTGACCCACAACGCCTTGTAAACCATCAAATTAGCGCCCGGAGCAACGCCCGAGAAATTTACCGCAACACCATTAAACGTGGTGCTTACCGGGTTACCCGCTGCGGTTCCCGCAACGTGTGTACCATGACCATCCAAATCTTCTGGCGAATCGGCAAATTCGTCAGGATGCAAATCAAAACCAGCTGGCAAGAAATAACGTGCTACAACAAGCTTATCATTACAAAACGCTGGGGTGCTGGCACAGTAATCGTCGGTCACTCCGAGATCAGGGCGTGTGTGGCCATTGTCTTCAAACATAATATGATCAGGGTCGATACCCGTATCCAAAATAGCGATATTCACGCCCGCGCCGGCCTGCGCTTGTCCGCCTAACTGTTGCCACACAGCTGGCGCTTCAATCAGTGCATTCGAGGTATCCGTTTGAACATATACTTCGCGATCCGCATACACACCTTTAATACCCGGCGTGCCTGCCAACCGTTGTGCTAAATCATCCCCCTCATACTCAACAACCATAGCGTTCAATAAGAGCTTCATTTGCTTCTTCATCGCCACCGACGGCACTTGCTGTGCAATCGTGCTGAATACTTCTTTCTGGCGTTTTTGAACGTAGCTTGAATAATCGGCGACCGCTCGCGAGCCACGCTGAAAGCGCTCATCGCCAGTCACCGTCGCAGCCGTTGCCGCATAACCCGCAATGCCGCCTTTATAAGTCGCAACACTTGGCTCTTCCAACTGAATCAAATAACGCTTCGGCGCCGAAATACGCACTTGCTGTTCAGCTGGCTGTGGAATTTTTCGCTGGGGTGCGGCTACTGTCCGCTCATTCACTTTTACCTGAATGTCCGTGGCATAAACGGCCCCTGTTGCTCCGCTTGAGAGCAAAGCCGCGATAGTTACTGCAAGTGTTGTCTGTAGTGTTTTCATAGTTGTTTTTATACTCATAAAAAACGGCAATAGTTCATACTATCGCCGTTTTAGACCAAATTACAAAAGAATAAATTTTGTAAAAATTTATTTTAACTTAACCTTTACGACGACGTAGCCAGAACAACGGCAATGCCATGAATATAAACAGCCAAGGCATTGAACCGCTTGATTTTTTCTCGGCCTCAATGGTCACCGTAACCATTTGCTGACTGGTCGCGCGACCATCAGAAACAGTGACCATAAAGTTCGCCTGAGCCTGCTCAAATACACGTGGCGCAGTAAACGTCGCAACTGCAGTATTCGCGTTGTTCAACGACACGGTGGTACCACCAGCAAACTGCCAGTTAAAGGTCAATGTATCGTCTTCTGCATCCGTTGTGCCCGATGCGTCTAAACGCACAATCGTGTCGGCACTGACTGAACTTGGCGCACTGATATTGATGACCGGCGCCGTGTTCGGATCAGCTAGCACAGTCACCACCACATCGCTGGTTACCGACTCAAAGCCGTCACTTACCGTCACCGCGAAACCAAAATCAGTATCGTCCTCTTCAAACAACGGTGCAGTGAACGAAGCTTGCGCTGTATCAGCACCACTCAGTTCAAGATCAGGACCCGCGGTTTGTGTCCAACTGTAGGTTAACGCATCGCCATCGGCATCCGCCGCCGATGATGCATCGAGCACCACGGTGTCACCGTTTTCGGCCGATTCTGGCGCTGTCGCCGTGACGGTTGGTGCGCTGTTGGTAACCGTCATCGATACCGTATTCTCGGTTGACGTGGCGCCAGCCGCATCCACCACGCGATAGCTAAAGCTGTCGGCACCTATGTAGCCAGCATCTGGCGTATAAGTTGCCGTCATGCCATCTAGGCTCACCGAACCATGCTCAGGTTGCGCAGTCACTTCAACGCTCAAATCGCCGTCCGGTTGAATCAGTAGTAACAGTTCTGCGTCATAGGACACTGCACCACTCGATATATTCAGCAATGTTGTTAGTTCACGTACCGGCGAACCTATCGCATCAATTAAATTGGCAGAAATTGACTGACCGTGAATGCCTTCTACGGCAAACGAGCCGACACTACCAAAGGTAGGAACGGTTACATTTATGTCGACTTGAGTTGAGGCCGCTTGTCTGCCCGATGATTGCGCTGAGAGGGTACTGCCATTAACAGGAAATTCACCTACTCCATTATAGAAGAGCATCTGACCTGTCTCACCATTTGAACTTTCTAAACCAATAGCGCCGTAAGAGAGCACGCCAGCCGTATCAACATCGAGATAGTTAATATAGACCTCGCTGCTGCCTAATCTAAACCAAACGTTGAATGTGTATGTGGAGTCGGTTGTATCTCCCCACTCTTGCACCTTGTACCACTCAAAAATAAGCCATTTATCGGATCCGTCATCAAAAAGGTTGTAACGCAACTCTCCCACACCCGACATCACTTCAAAGTCCGACCAAAAAGGTGCGATAATTCCATTTGGCGTTGTCGCCGAAGGCAACTCCTGTAGTTTCCAAGTTGACGAAACATCACTCTCGCCAATTTGAATGAGACCGTTTTCCCAAAATTGGAATAACGTTTGGTTTTGTCCCTCATACTCCCAAAAACCAAAGCCACTGATATCAATTTCGATACGCTTTTCGTCGCATCCTGATCGACATTCTGTATATGGAGATAGAACGCCAACGAGGTCATCAAAGCCAACCTTTGCATAAGCAAAATCAACATCGTCAACAAACTCTAATATACCTGCGCCATCCGTCTGCCTACCCGACCAAGTGAATGTATTTGTTGACGATTCAAACAGTGACATCGTCGTTGAACTCAAAACTTCGGTAAGTTCTATGGAATATTCATCGACGATAATTTGCTCGCTATTCGGAAAATCTATCGTCAATTGGACGTCTTCATTAGTCTGACCTAAAGCACCTATTGTTGTGATGGTCATCAATTGCCCTGCGGATACTTCTCCGGCTGTAACGCTTGATTGAATGTGGTCAGAGCTTTCAGTAGAAGCGCTGTAGATAGCGATTGGCTGATTGGATTTATCGTAATTGACGACAGTTGAAATCTTCTTTGCTGAGGCGGGGTTTTCTTTTAATGGCGGCGCTTGAGGCTTTGCTTGTGTTGGTGGGATAAATATCAATGTGGTTATGAAAAACAAACTAAGCCAACGCACTGTTGTATATATTTGCATAAATCTTCCTTAATTATCGGTTGTGTTTGTACGACATTTCCCGTCGTAAATTAAGAACTTACCGACAACGATTTAACAAATAAATAATTAAAAGCTAAAATTTGTTACAAATTGTTACAGCTTAAGTGGGGTTGGGTTCGAGCTGCAAACGCTCAGCCAGCAAAACCGCTTGAGTACGGCTATAAACGCCGAGTTTGCGGAAAATAGCAGTAATGTGCGCTTTCACGGTAGCTTCGGTGATGTTCAACTGATAAGCAATTTGCTTGTTTAATAAGCCTTCGTGCAGCAGGAAAAGTACTCGGTATTGTTGTGGGGTGAGATCGGCAACTTTCTTGGCAAGCTCTTGATCTTCATCGGTGATGTTATCGAGGCGCCCGCGCATTTCCGCCGGAACCCAAGTATCACCTTGCAAAATCACATCAATAGCCTCAGCAATCTTTGCTGAAGAAAGCGATTTCGGGATAAAACCCAGCGCGCCGAAGCCAATGCATTTGGCAACCACGGCAGGATCTTCAGAACCAGAAATAATGGCAACGGGAAGTAGCGGATAATCTTCGCGTATACGAATTAAGCCGTACAGATCGCCGCTGCCCGGCATGTGCAAATCTAATAGAAGTAAATCAAGATCATCATCTTCATTGAGCGCCGCAAGCGTCGCGTCTAAATCGCCCGCTTCACGTAACTCAAGCTCAGGATAATGGTTCGCGAGAGCCCCCTGCAGGGCCTCGCGAAACAACGGATGATCATCTGCTATTAAAAATTTCGCCATAGGATTCCCGTAGCCCGGCGTTTCACGCCGGGACGTGCGCAGCACGGTTATTGTCGACACTTCGATAATGCCGATGCATCACCTGATAGTCACGTTCTACGTGCATCACCTGATGGTCACGTTCTACGTGCATCACCTGATAGTCTGGCAATAACGACGCTGCGCGTCACCCGTCGTGAAACGACAGGCTACTTATTCAATCGGTTTTCGATTAACGAATCTACCACAGACGGATCGGCAAGCGTAGAGGTATCGCCTAAATTCTCGAATTCGTTGGCGGCAATCTTACGCAGAATGCGGCGCATGATTTTACCCGAACGCGTCTTCGGCAAATCCGCTGTCCAGTGAATGAAATCTGGCGTCGCAATTGGGCTTAACTCTTTACGCACCCAGTCGCGCACTTCTTTGGTCAGCTCATCGGTAATCTCCGTGCCGGCCATTGCTGACACATACACATAAATACCCTGGCCTTTCACGTCGTGCGGATAACCCACAACCGCCGCCTCAGAAATCTTCTCGTGTTCAACCAACACCGATTCAATTTCAGCCGTACCCAAACGGTGACCCGACACGTTCAACACGTCGTCCACACGGCCGGTGATCCAGAAGAAACCATCTTCGTCACGACGCGCGCCATCACCAGTGAAATACATGTTTTTATAGGCAGAGAAATAGGTTTGCTCAAAGCGCTCATGGTCACCCCATAGCGTGCGCATTTGACCTGGCCATGAATCTTTAATCACCAAATTGCCATCAACAGCGCCTTCAAGCTCGTTGCCATCGGCATCCACCAACGCTGGCTGCACACCAAAGAAAGGACGCGTTGCCGAACCTGGTTTCAAATCAGTCGCACCCGGCAATGGCGTGATCATGATGCCACCCGTTTCAGTTTGCCACCACGTATCCACAATTGGACAACGGCTATCGCCGATCACCTTGTAATACCACTCCCACGCCTCTGGATTAATCGGCTCACCGACTGACCCCAACGTACGCAATGACTTACGCGAAGACGTTTCCGCAGCAGCAGTACCTTTCGACATCAACGCACGAATCGCCGTTGGTGCCGTGTACAGAATATTGACGCTGTGCTTATCAACCACTTCACCAATCCGACCCACGCCCGGATACGTTGGCAATCCTTCAAAAATCAACGTGGTTGCGCCATTAGCTAACGGCCCATAAACAATGTAGCTATGACCAGTAATCCAGCCCACATCGGCTGCACACCAGTACACATCATCTTCGTGATAATCGAATACCAACTCGTGCGTCATTGACGCATACACCATGTAACCACCAGTGGTATGCAACACGCCCTTTGGTTTGCCTGTAGAACCTGAGGTATACAAAATAAACAGCGGGTCTTCAGCATTCATCACTTCTGGCTGGCACTCAGCAGGTACATCTTTCACCAACTGATCCCAAGCCACATCACGGCTGTCGTCCCATTCGGTTTCGCCGTGCGTTACTTTCGCAACCACAACCTTTTCAACCGTCGCACAACGACCACCACGCAGTGCTTCGTCAACATTCGCCTTCAGTGGCGTCGTTTTACCACCACGACGGCCGCCATCCGCAGTTACAATCACTTTCACGCCGCAATCATTCACGCGGTCGGCAATTGCATTCGGCGAGAAGCCACCAAAAATAACCGTATGCACCGCACCGATGCGCGCACACGCCAACATCGCATAAGCCGCCTCCGGCACCATCGGCATATAAATTGCCACACGGTCACCCTTCTGCACGCCCAGCTTCTTCAAACCATTCGCAAAACGTGACACTTCTTGATGCAATTGCTTATAGCTAATCTCGTCGCTCACACTTGGGTCATCACCTTCCCAAATAATCGCCGTTTTATCACCGCGCTCCGCCAAGTGCCGATCGACGCAGTTGTAGCACGCATTCAAGGTGCCATCTTCAAACCATTTTATGCTCACATTGCCCGGCGCAAAACTCGTATTCTTCACCTTCGAATAGGGGCTAAACCAGCTAATACGCTGCCCTTGCTCACGCCAAAAACCCTCAGGGTCTTTCACGCTCTGCTCGTACATCGCCAGGTACTGTTCATTGTTCACCAATGCCCGCGCTTTCGCATCTGCCGGCACTTTATAAACCCCATGTTGCATAAAACCTCCCATTGAACTGCAAATTCGTTGTTCGTTATTCGTTATTGGTTATTCGAAAAAACGAAAACTAACGCACAAAAAAGTGAGCAAATCTAACTGCAATATACCGAGCGAGCTAAACCCACGAATAACGAATAACCAATAACGACTAACGTTTTTTTAATGCCTATACCTTCAGTTATTGCGCGCGATCAAGCCATTAGACCATAGTCTAGATTGATAATTACGCCCGCATGTTAAAAGCTTACTCACTAACGTTATTCGTTACTCGTTATTCGTTATTCGAAGAAACAACGACGAATTTTGAGTATTTACAACGAGTAACCAATAACGAATAACGATTAACGCTTTCAATCCAAAGGAGCACAGCAATGTTGCACAAAACACTAACCAAATCGCTAGTTGCCAGTGCAGTACTTGTCGGCTTAGCAGGCGGCTTAGCCACGAACGCCCATGCTGCAGAAGGCCCAGAGTGGTCATTCAGTGGCTATGTAAAACTCGATGCCATGATCTCTGACTATGGTGACGGTTCAGCCGGCGCCGGTACCGACAAAAACATCGGTCGCCAGATCTATATTCCTAGCTTAACGCCAGTGGGCGGTCAAGGCGATGACGCGGTAACGGATTTCCACGCCCGTCAATCGCGTTTCTTCTTCGACGTGAAGCAAAAGCTTGAAAATGGCGAAGACATTAGCGGTCGTATCGAAATCGACTTCTTGACCGTGCCAAGTGGCGATGAGCGTATCTCTAACTCATACGCGCCACGCTTGCGTCAAGCCTACCTGCAATACAAAAATTGGTTGATTGGTCAGGCTTGGTCAAACTTCCAAGACTTGAGCATCTTGCCTGAATCTGTTGATTTCATAGGTGCAACCGACGGTATGGTGTTCATGCGTCAACCGCAAGTGCGCTACACCAGCGGTGCATGGAGCTTCTCAATTGAGAACCCAGAAACCACAGTGAGCTTAGTGGATGCGGGTACCGGTGCGGTATCTCGTGCCGCCACCAGCGAAGGTATCATGCCTGACTTTACCGCAAAGTATAAAGGTAAGAGCGGCAACTTCAGCTACAGTGTTGCCGGCTTAGTGCGTCAATTAGCGTACGACATCGATAGCGACGGTAGCGACGAAACAGCAACCGGCTACGGCGTCACTTTTGGTGGTAAATTGGCATTTGATAACGGTAACGACATCCGTGCTAGCTTCACCGCTGGTTCAGGTATCGGCCGCTACATGGGCCTCAACACCTTCAACGGCGCTTACGTTGACCCGAACAACAGCCTCGAGTCACTCGACGTAATGGGCGTGACCTTTGCATATCGCCATCATTGGAGCGACAAAACCCGCTCTAACATCGTCTACAGCCGCGGCTGGGCCGACAACACCGACAACCTCGAAGGCTCATTGGCCACTGAGTTCACCCAGCGCATTGGCTTCAACGTCATGCACTCAGTTGACCCGAAGCTCACCTTCGGTGGCGAAGTGTCACTGGCACAACGTGAAAATGACGCAGGTCAGGACGGCGACTTAACTCGCGTCCAGTTCATGGCGATGTACACGTTCTAAGAGCGAAAAGCGTTATTCGTTACTCGTTACTCGTTATTCGGAAAAGCGAAAGACGAAGAACGAAGAACGAAAAACGAAGAACGAAAAGCGAAGGACGAAAGACGAAGGACGAAAGACGAAGTAAGAAGGACGAAGACACAACGCAGAAATGGCTAGTCATTTAGTTGGCTAGCCATTTTTTTATTCATCACAAACAAGAAATTGTAATTGTGTACAACCGCGGAGAGTTTTAAAGAAGATTTAGGGCAACCATCTGTCGAAACAGACTCAGAGTTAACCTATTTAATCAACATCGGCGACATCGGCGCAGTGCCACTACGTCTATTACTCAATAGATGGCAAAGTCAGCGGAATCTACGCTAGAAACCTAATCGACTGATACACGGCTGACAGCGACTGATACATGACTAATACCAGACTGATACCCGACCGAAGCCTGATTGAAACCTGACAGAACCCTTACTAATACTTGACTAATACCTAACTAATACCTAACTGATATCTGATTAATACCTAACTAATACCTGACTAATACCTTCCTGACACGCGATTGATATCGACTGATATCTGACCAAGCTTGCTGGATACATTCGAAATTGCTCGGTGAAATTGCGAATTATCAGGAAATATTAGGAGACGATAGAGCTGTGCATACCCCCTAAAAATTTTAGTGTTCAGTTGCATCAAATTTGGTACAAAAAAGGCACCCCAAAATGCTACTTTTTTGATGCAACTGAACAGTCTTTTTTCAGAGACACCCCACACACCTATATATCTTTCATGAAACGCCCCAAAACATCGATTCTATTTGAACCATGCTTTGGTGCAACGAACAACGACTAACGAACAACGAGTAACCAATAACCAATAACGAACAACGAACAACGAGTAACGAGTAACAAACAACGCTGCGCGTTACCCGGCGTAGAACGCCGGGCTACACCATCGGTTTGGTGATTTTGCCGTGGCCGCCGGCGCGATTAAAGATGCTGGTGATGCGAGCTGAGCGCACAATCAACCAAGTCATGCCAAAGAGGCCCAAGCCAAGCGCAATTGCCAGCCAGCGGTTGTAGACTGTTGCCGAGTAAATACCACCATTGCCAACGGGTACTGACTCAACGGGCGCAATCGGTAAGCCGTAGCGGTTTGCTAAATTTTTAATGCCGATAAAATGAACTCCCGGAATTTCTTCTTGTAAGAAATAGCCCATCACCGTATCGACTGCGAACGCGCGGGATGGCGCATCCTTTTGCAGGCCAGATTTGAACATGTCGTCAATGCCCGGCGGGCCAACAATGGTGGCGCCACCACCGACGTTTACGAACGCTTTGTAGCTGCGCTCGGCAGAGTATTCACGGAAAATAGCGATACGGTCAGCAACCGCTTCTTGGTAATTTGCAGGCTCAATCAAATTAATATCTGCGCGGTCAATCGAGCGCTTGAGCATGGCAATACCTTCTTCGGAAATGCCAATGCCTCGGTCTTCAATACCGCCCAAAGAGGCATAAATCGGTTTCAATGAAATCACACCAGCGCTACGCAGTTCACGTTCCATATCAAGCCAAGTGAAGCCCGGCACGTTCGCGCCCCATTGCGACGATGATGCCGAAGCTATAATCACCGCATCGGCGCCCAGCGCTTCAAGCGCTGAGTACACAGCAAGGTTTATCGCTGGAAACGAGCCAGAAATGGTCACCGCAACCAAGTCACCTTCGCCCACACCGGCATCGGCCAATAGCTTCACAGCAACGGCAGCCCAATTCGGGTTCACGGTGGTTTGCTTTGATTCGCGACCACCTTGGTTGGTGGTAATCTCAGAATTTTCTAGGCCCACTAACCCAGAACGCTGCGGATCAAATTCAGGGTTAATTGGCGCAAGCTGCGCGCGCAATGGCTTCAACACATCCATGCCTTCGCGCATAATCTTCGCGGCGTTCACCATGGTGGCGTAGTTTTTATCCACCACCGGATCGCGTTGGCGTAAGTTCTCGGCCAGCAAAAAGGCCAGTACCGCCAGCGCAATTAAAAAGACTTGTCCCCAAAGTGGCACCCCTGATGAGCGCCAATAAATCTTGGTAAATTTACTCATGTGAATAATTCTCCTGTTGGCGCTGACTTACCAGCCTGGCATTTGAAATGCGCGGCTTGCTTCATACATGTGCAATGACTCGGGCATAATCGCGATGAGCGCTAAGCGCACTAATACCGCGGTTACCGCCAAGCCACACAAAGTTTGCAACACGCCTTGGCGCTCGAACCAAATCGCAATTAAACCGGGAATGATGTAGCCAATAATGCTGCTCTCCATTACCGCCATCATGAGGCTTGATTCCAGTGGCTGCACTTGGGCTTGTGCTTCATCCACGCCGGCTATCATTTGTAGGTCAGTCCAGGTCACAAGGTTGCCAATAAACATATCGAACAGCCCGGCAATAATGTAACCGGTTAAAATCATGATGATGGTTTGACGGCGGCCATAAACAATCACGAAGCTCGAAACAATTTTGACGATGAGATAGGTCACGAAGGCCGCAACCAATGTTAGCGCTAGACTAAGCGGATCGGTCAATTGCAACGCCACATAACCAGGTACCACTAAACCACCAGCCGCTAATCCCAAGGTTTGGGTGAGCAGTAGCGTGAAAAACAAACCAATGCCGATAGCTACGGCGAGAATATTGAGCGCTATCATACGTCTTCCTCATCAATTGCACGGTTTTGGAAAAAGCGTGCGACTTCCTCGCCGCCACCATGAATATTACACATGCCCACAATCAGCGCGTTACCTTGCGATTGTTCCAGCAAAACTTCGGTTATCTCCGTCATATGAGCGCCTTCCATGACCAATAACTTGTCCGGATCGAGTCCATATTTCATGGCCTCGCGCACAAAAATAAATGAACCCGAGCCCATCAATATAATCTTGCTGGCTGGCGACCATTGCACCACCGCCTCAGCCATTTGCTGAGAGCGATGCGGGCGGTCGGCGCGGCAATTAATCAGCATAATCGAGTGCCGCCCTTGGCCATGCTTTTCGAGCATGTTTTCCCAGATACGTCCGGTCGATTCAGGATCATTCGCAGCGAAGGCATTCACAAAAATCAGCTCACGCTCAAAGTAGCGAACATGAAGCACCTGCATAGCACCCGCTTCCGGCTCTAACGCCAGCATGCCTTTGAGGGCATCATCGCGCTTAACTCCTAGGTGCTCGCAAACTTTCAGCGCCAAGGCGACGTTCTCTGCATGTTCGGCATATTTAAATTCGGCGAGCACTTCTTCAGGAATCGCAGCAACTTCGTCTTCAGTAACCCCATGAAGTTGGCTACGGCGGTCTTGGCAAGATTCTTCAAATACCTCGAGTAAATCGCGCTCTGCAGTGAATAGGTTGCCTCGCACCGGTGTGCTACCTGCCAGCGCTAACGCTACATCACGCTCACCGGGGCCCATCACATCGAGATGATCCGCCCGCGCGTTGGTAATGACGCCCACATTCGAACGCACCATGCGCAGTTCACTCAAGCTCTGGTAGTGCGGCTGTAGCGCCATACACTCCACCACCACCACTTCAGGCTTCAGCACCGCCATGCGTTTTAGCATGCGCATTTGCTCAATAATGTTGGCACCGCTAATGCGGTAGATAGGAAATTCACGGCCATCTGGGTCGGTCATGGCAGCCGCTGATCCGGTGGTTTTGGCGCACACGCGTTTGCCGCCACCACGCAAGCCAGCCGCAATCAGTCGCGTGACACTGGTTTTGCCACGGGTGCCGTTAACATGCACCCTTACCGGAATATTTCGGAGAAGAATTTTGTGTCTCAGTGCCTCAAAAGTACCCGCTGCAACCAACAGAAGCCACAGCACCACCACAATGCTTAGCAACACAGGAAATGACATGGTTTGGCCTTTAGATTGTAAATTACATACATAAGTGTATGTAATTAATAGACCAAAAGATCGAAATTAACGAATGTTTTACGTAGCCCGGCGTTAAACGCCGGGACGTGGCGTAGCCACGGTTAATGCTTTAGTCATCGAAGAAGCCCGAACAATAACAGCGCTGCGCGCTACCCGGCGTTAAACGCCGGGCTACAGTTCCTCTAGCGGCACTGGGCGGCCGAAGTAGAATCCTTGCATGTAGTTACAGCCAAGCTCGGTAACAAATTCGGCTTGTTGTGGGGTTTCGACGCCCTCAGCAACCACCGCGAAATCGAGACTCTGCGCAATTTTAATCACCGAGCCAATCAACACACGGTCTGAACGATGCGTACGAATACCGGCAATGAAGCTACGGTCAATTTTCACTTTATCTACTGGCAAGCGTTTTAAGTAACTCAACGATGAGAAACCGGTACCAAAATCATCCAATGAAATCGTAATGTTCTTGTTCCGCAGATTCTGCAGAACTTCCACTGCGTAATCCGTATTTTCCATCAAAATGCTTTCGGTTAGCTCAAGCTCTAGCCACTCCGGCTTACACCCGGTTTCTTCCAGCGTTTGTTCTAAGAACGGCGTAAATTCAGTACGATTAAAGTGCAACGTCGACAAGTTTACCGCCATCTTGCATGGCCCATGCTCTTGCAACTTCACCGCGGCCTCGCAAGCGCGACGGAACACCCACTCGCTGAGCGGAATAATCTGTCCAGTCATTTCAGCCAGCGGAATAAACTCGGTTGGCGAAATAAACTTGCCAGGCTCACGTTCCCAGCGCAATAACGCCTCGTAACCAATGGTCGCGCCATCGTTACAGCGGACAATTGGCTGATAATGCAGTGTTAGCTGATTCTTCTCAATCGCTTCTTGCAGGCTCGAACGCATCGCCGCCGATGACTTAAACTGCAAGCTCATGCTGTCTTGATAAATCTGCACGTGGTTATGGCCCTGACGTTTCGCCTGGTGCATCGCCATATCCGCGCGTTGAATCAACTCAAGCGGTGCGTATTGATCTTCGGTTTGATGCGCCACACCAATACTCGCAGTCAGATAAATCTTATGATGCATAATGCGATAAGGCTGGGCGACAGCACTGAGAATCTTACTGGTTAATTCCGCCACCGCTTCTTCATTTTCGTGCATGTTCTGCGTCACTATTAAGAATTCATCGCCGCCAAAACGCGCCAACATGCCACGATTACCAACAATATTGCTTAATCGCTGCGCCAGCACCTGAAGTAAGCGGTCACCCACCTGTAACCCCAAGCTATCGTTGATCAGCGTAAACCCATCGAGGTCAATGAACAGCGCGGTTAAATCACGCTGCTTATGGAATCTATCCGCAATCATGCGCTCAATGGTGGTGCGATTATACAATCCGGTTAACGCATCATGCTCAGCTTGGAAACGCAGCTGACGCCCCTGCACCACGAGCTCGCGGTTACGCTCAATGGTAAGTGCCGAGAACAGCACAATGGCAATGCCAGCAAAGGTCACTAACGTTTGTAAATTCGCTCGCCCTTGCATTTCCTTGAGGTCATACATGTAAGAATAAATTGGCGTGCCGCTCGTAAATTCTGTCTGAAGCGCACTTTCGTATAAAAACAATGCGCGATTCTGTAAATAATCGAGCGTGGTATCCGATACCCAGTGCCCATATTCATCAAGCAACATACCGTTCGAAATAGCGGTATAGGTATAAATTGGTGAGCGATAAGTCAGCGCCTTGTTCGACAACATTTTCGGTACGTTCACAACCGCTAACACGCCCCAATAACCAGTTTCGTAGTTATCATCTTTGAAATCGATAGGCACATGAATAAATAAGCGAGCGCCGGTTTCAGTACGCGAACGCGATGCCACCAGCATCTGTACTTCGCCTTTACGGGTTGGGTCAAATTGCTGCTGCAAATAACCGTCTTCCAAGTACATCTCTTTATAGGTGGTATCTTGATGCCGCGAACGCTCCCAAACCAATTCGTTTCCACGACGTAAAATCAGGCTTTCAAGAAAATCGACATCGCGTAAAACGGCCGTCATATCAAGCGACATGAGTTCGTCATGGATAGTTTGCGGATAGTTTTCCCAACGCTCGGCTAAGCGCAGCAATGTACTCACGTTTTCTTTACCTGCGGCGCGGCGAGTCAAGTTTAACCCCACGGCAGCCTCACGCCCTTTATCGCGTAATTCATTCATTTCGTTATGAAATAGAGTGACACCAATGGCAGAGGAAATGAGCAATCCAATCACCGCAACCGAGGTTGTCAAAACACTCACACACGGCAATTCGCCTTCTGTCGCTGTGCTTTGGTTCCACAGCCCAATCAGGGTGAGTAATACCAGAGCACCCGCCACTAAGCTACCGGTAGGATGACGCGCTAACAGCGGTGTTTCGGTAACAAAGTGCATCAGTAAAATAGCTGCCAACGCCAGCGCTGTCAATGCGGCAAGAATACGTTGCGCACGTATCGCAACCACGTTACGCAAGCGCAGCGCCATCCAAAGGCCAGCAATGCCCAAAGTGACATATAAACTTTGATGAATCTGGGCGTCAAAACTGTCAAACAAGCTTCCCATGAAGCCATCAACCGACGCGATAATGGCGAGCACGGCAAACAAGCGTGAAACGCCAGATTTCCACTCTTTGCTGCTATTTAAATCGTAGGTTAATAATGCGATGCCGTTAGCCCCGGCGGCAATAAGAATGGATGAGCTAAGCGAGTGATAAAGCTGAAGCTGGGTGGGCTCCAAAAATCGATACATCAAGATCACAAAAGCAGCCATAAACAAAGCGATGCCAATCACTAGGTTTACGACCGCTTTGGCCTGCTGATCGACTTGAATTATGCGCATTCCCCGCCTCTGTTTTCTTATTGTTGTTATGACCCCAATATAACCACAACAAAAACAGAATGACTAGCGTAGAAATGTAAATTTTGCTTGTTACCTGCTAGTTAGCAAACAATTGAATTTTTAGACGCTTTAGAATAGAGATAGCGCGAGGAATGACCCACTGCTTCCCTTTACGGTCTCGAAATACCGCGTGCGTCATAATTGGTGAACGCTGCAGTTCTGCCATTGCCCGCTTGATGGCAGCGCCATTTGACTCCGCCATGGGTACACCAAGGTCGGACAACTTCTCTGTACCGTTATATAACGATATCTTTCGACGTTTACGATGCGCGCTCGTTTCAACGTGCTCAGGCTCCACTACTTGTGTCGTCTCTAGGTCACTCAATTTTCAACTCTCCATGTGACTTTTTATAATTATTTTGAAAAATGCACCAACATGTGCACTAATCGTAAAATCAATGTAAAGAATAACGTATATTTTTGAAAACAAAACCAAACATAGGTAATAGCGTTTTGTTAAATTTTATTGCTTAATTTGTTTCTTTATTTTAGGAGATAACATGGAAGTTCGTCAGCGCGTTAAACATCATGGTGCACATCAAGGTGTTACCGGCTCCTGCCACGAATTCGTTTTAACCGATTCTGCCGCAATGCTTATTGATTGCGGTCAATTTCAAGGCGGCGATGTGGCCGATTTCTCGATTGAAAGCGACACAGTAAGTCGCATCCAAGAAATTGACTTCCCGATTGACCATCTTGTTGGGCTGGTAATCACTCACTGTCACATTGACCACGTGGGTCGTTTGCCGAGCTTAATGGCTGCCGGCTTTCGCCGCCCCATCTATTGCACCCCCGCTACCGCGGTGCTGTTGCCAATCGTTTTGGCCGACGCGATGAAGATCACCCGCTTTCCGCACGCCGCTAAAGTATTAAGTGGGGTGCAGTCCTTACTCCGACCCCTCCCTCTTGATCGCTGGCTGGCGTTAGAGCAAGGCTGGCGGCTTCGTCTGCGCAACGCCGGACATATTATGGGTTCGGCCTATGTTGAGTTTGAGCAAATGGTTGAGGTTGGTGTGCACGAACACCCCGTGCGCGTGGTATTTTCTGGCGACTTAGGCTGTAAGAATACGCCGCTACTGCGCGATCCAACCCCGTTGGAATACGCAGATTTTCTGGTGTTGGAAAGCACCTACGGCGATCGTTTTCACGAAGATCGCAGCACGCGCCAACAACGCTTGAAAGATGTGATTGAACGCGCTTATGCCGACGGTGGCACAGTACTGATTCCGGCGTTTAGTATTGGCCGTACGCAAGAATTATTGTACGAAATTGAAGATATCATGCACCAAGACCCCGACTGGCGCACCATGACGGTAATATTGGATTCGCCACTGGCAAGCCAGTACACCAAACAATATCGGCGCTTGAAGACATTGTGGGACGAAGAAGCGAAAGAGCGCTTAGCGGATGACCGCCATCCACTGAACTTTGAACGTCTCCATGTTGTAGAAAGTCACGAGCAACATATGCAAATTGTCGATTTGCTACGCGACAGCGGCGAGCCAGCCATTGTGTTGGCTGCCAGCGGCATGTGTAGCGGCGGACGTATCGTGAATTACTTGAAGGCTTTGTTAGGCGATTCGCGTACCGACGTTGTTTTTGTTGGTTATCAAGCCGAAGGCACGCCGGGGCGACAAATTCAGGACTATGGCCCGCGCGGTGGTTATGTGATTTTGGATCATGAGCGCTACGACATTCGTGCGCAAGTGCATACGCTTGGTGGTTATAGTGCGCATGCTGACCAGAAAGAATTATTGGAGTTTTTGCAGACCACCGTGGGTTCGGTGCGTGATATGCGGTTAGTGCATGGCGAAGCTGGGGCTAAAGAGGTGTTGGCCAAGGCGATAGAGCGATCTGGGTTGATTACTGGTTCCGTGATTTGAGCAGGACGTGGGGTGCAGTCCTTGGACTGCACCCCTCTTCGGGGGTACTCTCCTTAATATTCGCCTTAAGCTGCACCCTTATAACCATTCGGGTTTTGCGATTGCCAGCGCCAGGCGTCGGTCATCATGGTGGCAAGGTCGCGTCTTGCTTCCCAACCAAGAGATTCGCGCGCATACGACGGGTCGGCGTAACACACGGCGATATCGCCAGGGCGACGTTGCACAATCTGATACGGCACTTGTCGACCAGATGCCTGTTCAAAGGCATGCACCATATCCAACACCGAATAACCATTGCCAGTACCAAGATTGACCGCCTCGAAACCCGTCGCCTTTTGCAGTTTATCGAGTGCTGCCAAATGGCCGAGGGCTAAATCAACCACATGAATATAATCGCGAACGCCGGTACCATCTTTGGTTGGATAGTCGTCACCGTAAACGCTCAATTGCTGCAAGCGTCCCACTGCTACCTGCGCAATGTAAGGTAGCAAGTTGTTGGGAATGTCATTCGGATCTTCGCCAATCAGTCCCGATTCATGGGCGCCAACCGGATTAAAATAACGCAAAACAATGGCCGACCATTGCGGATCAGCCACGCAAAGGTCCGCGAGCATGCGCTCGACCATATACTTGGAAGTGCCGTAAGGGTTTGTCGTGCCACCGGTAGGAAAATCTTCACGAATTGGCATCGTTGCAGGGTCGCCATACACCGTCGCGGACGAACTAAATACAATGCGTTTCACGTTATGCTCAGCCATCACCTGTAGCAAAATCATCGTGCCAGTAACGTTGTTCTCGTAGTACTCAAGTGGCTTAGAAACGCTCTCACCCACAGCCTTCAAACCAGCAAAATGCACCACCGCAGTAATATCGTTCTCAGCGAAAATGCGTTGTAGCAATTCACCATCGCGAATGTCTCCTTCCACGCAGGTTACATCCTTGCCAGTAATTTGCGTGACGCGCTGCAAGCTCTCCAACGAGCTATTACAGAAATTGTCGTACACCAACACGTCGTGGCCAGCTTGCAACAGCTCGACCACCGTATGCGAACCAATGTAGCCCGCACCACCAGTCACCAAAATCATTCCCAACTCCTGTGTTAAGTGGGGTGCAGTCCAAGGACTGCACCCCTCCTCTTAGCTCGAAGAAGTATACAGGTGCAGTCCTTGGACTGCACCCCTCTTAACTTATAAAAGAGGGCGGGCGAGTAAATCGTTGACGTGATCTTCGGTGGGCATATAGCCACAGGGAGCCTGCAATAAAAGAGTGCGGATGGTGTCATACAATGCATGCTCACAGGCATTTTCGAGTAGTTGCAGCAAATCGTGCATCGCTGTCCACGACATGTAATCTTCCTGCGCCTGCATGATGCGCGGGTGCGCACACGGCACTACATTATCGCCAATCAACAACTCTTCAAAGAGCTTCTCGCCGGGGCGCAAGCCAGTAAAACTAATCTCAATATCGCCATCTGGATTGTCACGCGAGCGCAGTTCAAGTCCCGACAGGTTAATCATCTTTTTCGCCATATCGACAATGCGCACCGGCTCACCCATATCCAATACGAACACTGCTCCGGTCGAACCCATAGTGCCCGCCTGTATCACCAACTGCGCCGCTTCAGGAATCGTCATAAAATAACGGGTAATATCTGGATGCGTCACCGTCACCGGCCCACCGTTTTCAATCTGTTGCTTAAACAGCGGAACCACCGAACCCGATGAACCCAGCACATTGCCGAATCGCACCATGCAAAAACGCGTCAACACATCTTCGCGCGCAGCCAACGACTGCAACACAAGCTCTGCTAGGCGTTTCGTCGTGCCCATCACGTTCGTAGGCCGCACCGCTTTATCCGTTGAAATCAGCACAAACTGCTCAACCCGTGCGTTAATCGCCGCTTCAGCCGTCGCCCAAGTGCCAAACACGTTATTGCGCACGCCTTCAACCATATTAAATTCCACCAGCGGCACGTGCTTATAGGCCGCCGCATGGTAAACCGTCTGCACCTTGAACGCTTTCATAATGCCTTCAACGCGCGTCTGATTTTGCACGGACCCCATCATTGGGAAGATATCAAGGCTGACACCGTGGCGGTCACATAACTGACGTAGCTCGCGGTCAATCGCGTACAAACTGTATTCGCTTAACTCAAACAACACCAACGCGCGCGGCTTTTGCAAGATGATCTGGCGGCACAACTCAGAACCAATTGAACCTCCAGCGCCCGTTACCATCACGACCTTTTCGCGAATGTGCTTTTGCATCAATGTAGTATCCGGCGCCACCGGATCGCGCCCCAACAAGTCTTCAATGTTGACGTCTTGTAAGCTATCAATGGAGATATCGCCGTTCACCATGTCGGCCATGCCGGGAATGGTTTGCACGCGAATATTCAAAGGTTGCAGAGATTCAAGAATTTGCTTACGCACTGAGCGAGAGGCTGACGGTAACGCTAAGAGAATACGTTCGATTTGACCACTTTTTACCGCATCTTCCACTTGCGACGGGTCAATGACTGGAATACCGAGAATGGTCGTGCGTTGTAATGTTCGATCATCGTCGACGAACACCACCGGATGAAACTGCTCACCGTTCATCAGAGCCTGCGCCAGCTGTCGGCCAGCCGAGCCTGCACCGTAAATAAGCACGCGGCGCTTCCGACGACTCACCATGCGATGGTAAATCTCACGCATAATCAGACGACTTCCGCCAATCATCAGCAGTGCCATCAAGCCGTAATTGGCCACCGCGTGCCCAGGGAAATCAAGCTGTAGCATGGTACGTAGTGCCCACAGCCACAGCGTAGAGACAAAACGCCAACTAACACCGAACCTAGCGCACGGAAGCTGACATAACGTACCACCGCACGATACAGCCCCAGCTTCGTGAACACCGCCAGCGAACCGATGGTTAACGCCACATACAAAAACGCCCAGCGCAATAAATCGCTCGGCGGCTGGTATAAATATGCCAACACGTGCGCAACAATCAACGCAACCAAGATGGCAATTGCATCAGCAAGCAAGCTCACCAAGCGCTTCATAGAGCGCGGTAGCTGCAGTACGGGCATTAAGAATTTCACGCTAAAACAACAACCTTGTACAAAATAATTCCGTTTTGTTAAGTTTTTTTAATACCAAAGCAACAGAATTATAACTGTGTTAAGGAATTGTAGCAATAGTAGCCCGGCGTTCTACGCCGGGTGGCGCGAAGCGCCGTAAGTGGGGTGCAGTCCAAGGACTGCACCCCTCCTTATTCAAAATAGGCGGATGGTACGCGGGAGTTCTTCGGCGGTAACTAAACTATCTTTCAACACAACATGCTCAATGCGCGTGATCTCCTCCTGAATCTTAGCTCTATCCGCGTCAGCGAGAGGATATCGTTGTGCTAAGTGAAGCGACTCAAGTGCATACTTCCAGCTCTTTACAGATTCAGCGATACCCGCCGCTCGCAAAGCCGCAGGGAAATAGCCTGACAGTGCCGCCTCGCGGTAAAAGGTGAAGGCTACATTCGTATCGCGCTCCGCAATCTTTCCTTCATCGTACAATTCCGCGTACGCAAATGCTCCCGCTGGGTGCTTATAGTTGGTTGCAGAAGCTAGGTAGTTGTACCCAAGGTTGCCGGCCTCAACTTCACCGGTATCCCGCGCCTGCTGCACAAAATAAGCACCTAACAGATATCTGGCCGTCACCACATCGGCCAACTCATTACTAATTGGGGTAAACGAATTCTCCGGTGCTGGGCAGTCCGCTTCTGATCTGCAAAAGGTCAATATCTCATGCACACGTGCTTCCGCCGCTTTATCGCCGCGAACCGCTTGAAGGACAATATCGTAATTTCGTAGCCACGAATCTGTCCAATGCTGGGCAACATGTGCGCCCATTGGCGTCGAAGCTTCCTTATCACCAAGTGCCGCAATAACCGATTTACTTCCCATTTCGCCAGAGACTGAACTCGACTTCTCCGCAGCCGAGGCATGCCAAGGCAGACGCTCGGGTAGTAGTCCAAAATCTTTCAACAGGCCCACCGTAAACAGTAACGCAACCGCACCTACTGGCACGCCGACAAAGCCCCATAACACCCATTTTTTGCTTGTGCTCACAAGTTGAACCTCTCACAAAATGTATTGTTACTTCTGCCTTTGCAGACCAAATCGTATTCGGCACGAAACAATGAAATATTGCATTCGCTTCGACGCATTTGGTTGTAATCTTTCAACGAACGCAGATCACGGTCAACATACCCGCGTTCGCGCAACAAATCGCGTCGCTCTTGCTCGAGTCGACTAAACTGCCCACTTCGCGCATAACTTTCCAAAGCCCCTTCATGGGTACCACGCACCGTGCCTCGCGTATTTCGCAACACGTTGATGTCGCCCTCAACATCATCCAATTGACTATCAATTGATCGCAATTGCCGACTCAAGCTAGAACGGCGACGCTCGATATTCTCGAGATCGTCCGCGCACTGCCGAGCTTGCTCTACAACATTGTCGCGAACCTTCGAAGTTTGTGGTTTTGGGGTAGGCGCTGACGCTGAAGTCATCGATGCCTTGCGCTGTGCCAGCACGTTATCCAGTGGATAGCCGAGTTCGCGTAAATTCGAGTGAATAGTATTCACATAAGGTTCATACTGATTCTCTACGTCGCGAAGCAGCTCAAACGCTTGCTTAAAAACATCCAGCGCGGCTTGCGACGAACCGATGGAACGGTAATGCAAACCCAGTTCAATTCCCGATTTTAAATGCCCGCGCTCTAATGCACTTTGTAGCAACTGCGCGCCATACTCTGGGTCTTTCGCTACAATGCCGCCACGAAGAAATTGTCGCCCCAAAGCGTAAGTGCTTGGCGCATAGGTTAAGTTATTGGCGAAGGTGTGAAGTCGTACAAAAAGTGTCGGATTACGCTCTAGCCCAGCTTGCTCTGACTTGTCGAGAAACAGCTCCGCTAAATTCGCCGCTGCTACCGCAGCTTCACGTTGCTGTTGCGTCGGGCGTACACCACGGCTCGCAAGCGGGCCTTTGCATTCCGCGCTGGCTAAACATTTCTTCACAAGACTGTTGAGTTTAGCAATTGCGTGAACTTCACCGCGCTCAGCCGGATCCGTCAATTGCCACAACATCAATTCTTCAAGTTTCCAAAAGCCCGGCTCAGACTCGAACATTTGGTTGGTCTGGGCGTTCGCTGTGTCAGCCATTGCCGACACCAGCACCGCTATTATTAGTAGGTTGCGCATGAGCGTCATCTCACAATAGAACCCTTACAAAGGGTAACCTTTGAAAATTATGCCGCCCTCGCCCAGTTGTCAAGGTGGGGTGCAGTCCTTACTCCGACCCAGGGGCGGAGAAAGGACTGCACCCCACCTCCCGCCTACCATATCAGACAATTTCTTCGTAATCTGCATTTTCCGCATGCTTTAATAGACATGTTTTTGACAAAACCACCAATTAGGTCTATTTTGTTAGACAGGAATTCAATGTGAGACAAACAATGCAAGTGACACTCCAGCTTCATAATGACGGTGAATGGCAAGACGCCTACAAGCTGCAGATCGAATTACCCGAACAAGGGGCAAGCAGCCCAGTAAAATTCGAGGTTCTGCATGGCTATGCTGTCAATTATATTGGCGAAAGAAACTCACGTAGTTTTTCCTCGAACTATGAAGTAAACCCAATGGATATCGCCAGCTTCAAACGCTGGCCAGCAGTCTTAGATGACGTATTACCGACAGGTTATGCACGTCAAAAGTGGCTAGAAATTCTTGGATTACAACAAGCATCACCAGCAGAACAGGCAATTTCTCTGCTAACGCAAGCTGCTATCAGCCCAATTGGAAATATTCGAGTCAAAGAGTCCGTCGAGCGAGCGCAAGCCGAAACACACCCAGAACTCGAAACAATGAAGTTTTCACAACGCGATGTCGTTGAGCGTGATCACGATTTTCTTGATTATGCTCGTGCACGCGGAGCACTTTCTGGCGGCGCTACTGGTGCAGGTGGCGCCGCGCCCAAGTTATTATTAAGGCGCACGGACAACCAACAGGTATGGATAGACACCCTACAGTGCGATATCCAAACAGATGCTCATTATTTAGTGAAGTTTCCCCGTGGCAAAGAGTCCATTCATGCCGATATCCTTCGAGCCGAAGCTGCATATTACCGGATACTCGATGAGTGGTTGAAAATAAACACCATAGATACCACGCAAATGTTACTTATCGAAGGAGCAAGACAGCCTTCGTTATGGCTGCCACGATTTGACCGAGTACATAACAAAAGCAGCATCCATCGCTATGGTCTCGAGTCGGTTTATTCGTTATTAAATAAAGAAGCCGGTACCTTCCTACGGCATGAAGATGTTTTAGCTAAATTATGTGGCGTGATTAACTCACAAGACTCAGAGTCGATAGTGATTGACTATCTAAAACGTGATTTGTTGAACCTGATACTTGGCAACACCGATAATCATGGTCGCAACATCGCCGTATTAAAAACCGCGACATCGACCACGCTGGCTCCGGTTTTTGATTTTGCTCCAATGAAAGCTGATCCGGAACAAATCATTCGCACGACCACTTGGTCAAATCAGTTTGAACGTGCCGGTCAAGTCGATTGGTTACAACTCTGTGATGCGCTGCAATCATACGGTGACCCAGAACGCTTTAAACATGAGTTGACCGAACTCGCCGAGAAACTCACCAAGCTGACAGATGCACTTGAACATTACCAAGTGCCGAAATCTATTATAGATTTCCCAGCGTTGGCCCTGTCTTATACCAATGAAAAATTGAAACGTTGGGGATTACTATGAATAAACCTGAAACCAATCGATTTGAGTTGAAAGCGGAGCTCATGCAACAAATGCTCCGCGGAGAAATTACGATGGGAGAAGTTGGTCGGCGAATTCGCACCGAAGGGTTACGCATGAGTCAAGAAGAGGTCTGCAAACTGTTAGGGCTTAGTCGCCAAGTTGTCAGCGACATCGAGAACAACGCCGGCAACCCTCGACTCGATAGTTTACAAAAGTACTTCAAACTTATGGGCTTCGAAATCGCCCTACTCCCTCGCCAACGCTCGGAATTGAAGTAGGGTGCAGTCCTTGCTCCGACCCAGGGGCGGAGTAAGGACTGCACCCCACCTCTCACTTATAAAATGCGCGGACAGCGCCAACAAACTCTTCCAGTGCATCAACCGGCAACGCATTCACCCCACCAGCGCCAGCCCGCCCGCCGCCATCAAACCGCGCACAGATATCCCCAGCGCCCTCAAGGCGAACCTTCGGCGCCCGTAAGCTCACGGTCAGCGTGGCGCCATCCCCATTCGGCGTCGCAATCACAATCGCCTGCGATGGATTAGCATGCGCTAAATCATTCCCCAAGGTGCCACTAATGCGGCGCGCCCACGCTTCAGCAGGCAACATCACCGCACGCACCACATCGTCACAAGCCACGACATCGGCCGTCGCAGCCAACGCCATATCTTCAGCGAAACCACGACGCAACACAGCAAACGGCGCATCAACCGCCGAGTCAGCCACCGCATCTAACGGCGAATCGTAAACCATCAACGCCCGAAACAAATCCTCCGGCGCAAAATGCAAATCGTCCACCGAGGCGCCATAGCCGTTGTAATTCACCAGCACGCCCAGTTCGCGTAATGCAGAAACCTCCGCAGCAGACAGCCCTAAAGCCGCACATTCAGCCTCAGCGACACTATTCAAACTATCGCCAAACGCCGCCGCCACCGACCACAACCGCTGACGCCCATCTAAATAAGCATTCATCAGTAGCCCGGTACAAACCGTCGGCGAAAAATCAATCAAGCACTCCAAACGCTCATGCTCAAACAGCGTGCGCGCCTGGTGATGATCGCAATAAAACACCGAAGCGCCCTGCGACAACAGACGTCGCAAGTCATCGGTGTTTTTATCAAAAGAAATATCCAACGCATGCACCACGGCATCACGAGCCTGCGAATTGCTCACGCGCCCAAGCAACGCATTGTCACGCTTCACACCGCTAATCAACACCTGCGAAGCAGCATCAACCGGAAACACCTTACGCAACTGAATTAAAGAGAAAATACCATCGGCATCGCCATTAAATACATCAACGTACATTCAGCACCCCGCGCGCCACCAGCGCCTGCACCACCTGCTCTGCCGCCTCTTCCACGCTCAGCGAAGCCGTACGTAAATGCACCTCCGGCGCTACGGGCGGCTCATACGGCGAACTAATCCCAGTAAAATGCGGAATCTCGCCCGCGCGAGCCTTCTTATACAGCCCTTTCGGATCACGTTGCTCGCACACTTCCAAAGGCGTATCGACAAACACTTCAATAAAGTCAGCAGAAGCCAAAGAACGCGCCTGCGCTCTATCGACCACAAACGGCGAAATAAATGCGGTGCCGACAATCAGCCCGGCATTGGTCATCAAGTTCGCCACTTCGGTAATGCGACGAATATTCTCAACACGCGAGGCATCGTCAAAGCCCAAATCTTTGTTCAGGCCGTGGCGCACATTGTCGCCGTCCAGCACGTAACTATGGCAGCCGCGCTCAAACAGCTTTCTATCTACCGCGTTGGCAATGGTGCTCTTGCCCGATCCAGACAGGCCGGTATACCAAAGTACGCAAGGCTTGTGACCTTTCTGCGCCGCGCGCTCCGCAGCTGAAACCGAGGCCTCATGCCAGACAATATTTGTAGTCATCTTTAACATCCGATTATTTAAAGATTGAAAATAACGAAAAGGATATCACGAAAATTAAACATGAAATCAATTTATGCGATCGCATAATAACATTCGAAAATTGCCACCAAAACACCCATTTTTATGCGATCGCATAAAATCAATTGACAATTGGCATCCTAGCACCTATTTTTATGCTATCGCATAAATTTTTGGTGACTACGATGCTTATTGAAGTGACATCCGCAAAAGAGATTGGCGCCTGGGCGCAGAAAGCTCGCAAAGCACAACAACTTGATCAACTCACTGCTGGTTCGTTGGCTAACTGCGGCCTCACCTTCGTGAGTCAGTTCGAAAACGGCAAGCCTTCTGTGCAACTGCAAAAAGCGCTGCAAATGCTAGAAACGCTTGGCGTACGCGTTTATTTAGACGTGCCTGAACAGCTTGCACAGGAAAAGTAGCATGACATCACAATCAACCGCTGTAGCCAATGCAGCACGCCAACTCAAAGTATTCATCAACACAACATACGTTGGCGACGTGCGCGAGAATAACGGTTTGTGGCAGTTTCAGTATGTCGAAAGCTGGTTGAGGCAAGCACACGCGTTTCCGCTCGCACCCTATTTACCTCTGCAAGCCGAGATACATAGCGACACCGGCACCAACCGACCGGTGCAGTGGTTTTTCGATAACTTGCTTCCCGAAGAAATGGCGCGGCAATTATTGGCGAAAGATTTGAAAGTTAGCGTTGAAGATGCCTTTGGCATGCTCGAAGCTATTGGCGGTGAAACCGCTGGCGCACTCACACTATTGCCACCCGGACTAGACATTCCAAGCGGCGATATCGCCCTACTTTCCAATGAAGAATTGAGTCAGCGCATTAAAAACTTACCGCGTAGCCCAATGAATAATCGGCAGCGCAAGCGTATGTCCCTAGCCGGAGCACAGCATAAAATGTTGGTTGTTCAGCGCCATCACGAGCTCTACGAGCCCATTGGGCAAATGCCGTCAACACACATTTTAAAGCCCGAGCATTCGCAACCCGACATCTACCACTTTACCGTACGCAATGAGTATACCACCATGACGTTAGCGCACGCTTGCGGGCTTATTGTTCCCATGGTGGCAATTCATTACGTTCCTCAGGCATACTATTTAGTTGAGCGCTTTGACCGCACAGGGCAGTTTCCTGAACTAAAACGAATACACGTGCTTGACGGATGCCAATTGCTGGGGCTTGCGGCCGGCGCAAAATACCGCATGAACACCATCGAAACGCTGCTGCAGCTCAAAGACATGTGCCGTAGTAAAGGCTTAACTGCGCTGCGCCTATTTCGATGGGTATTGTTTAACTTTTTTACCGGTAATGGCGATGCACACCTAAAGAATTTGTCGTTTAGTTATCAGCAAGGTGACCTCGAACTGCTGCCGCATTACGATTTACTTTCAACCATCATCTATGCCGATGTAGGCAATAGCCTGAACCAAGAACTTTCCCAGCCTTTGGGCAATGCAACCTATTTTGGTCAAGTGACGCATGCTGATCTCATCCAAGTTGCCGAACAATTTAACCTCAAGCCTCAAATAGCGGAGCGAGAAATCTCACAGCTCAAAGCCAAGCTCATTAACGCGATGGATAATGAACTCACCCGTCTTGAGCACAGCCCAAACTACACTGGCAAAGCCGGTGAACTACGCATGCTTCGACAGCTTCAGTATTTGGCAATACGCCCCCTAACGGAGCAGGTTTAGGGTGCAGTCCTTACTCCGCACCCAGGAGGGGTGCGGAGTAAGGACTGCACCCCACCTCTTCCCCACACCAGCCACATAAGATAAACTCAAGCGCATGAACCAAATCACCCACTTACAGCAACTCGAAGCCGAAGCCATTCACATCATGCGTGAGGTGGTGGCTGAACTGCGCAATCCGGTCATGTTGTACTCGGTGGGCAAAGACAGCTCGGTGCTGCTGCACATTGCGCGCAAAGCCTTCGCGCCGGGCAAAATTCCGTTTCCGTTGCTACATGTCGACACCACCTGGAAATTCAAAGAAATGATTGAATTTCGTGACCGCATGGCAGCGAAACACGGTTTTGAGCTCATCACGCATACGAATCCCGACGGCATCAGCCAAGGCATCGGCCCGTTCAGCCACGGTAGCGCCGTGCACACCGACGTGATGAAAACCCAAGCGCTCAAACAAGCCCTCAACAAATATCAATTTGATGCGGCGTTTGGCGGTGCTAGAAGAGACGAAGAAAAGTCACGAGCCAAAGAGCGCATCTATAGTTTCCGCGACAAGAACCATCGCTGGGATCCGAAAAATCAACGCCCAGAACTCTGGAACATCTACAACGGCAAAGTGCACCCGCAAGAGAGCATCCGCGTGTTCCCGCTGAGTAACTGGACCGAACTCGATATCTGGCAATATATCTACCTCGAGAACATCGAAATTCCGCAGCTTTATTTCGCCAAGCCGCGCCCAGTGGTGAAACGCAGCGGCACCTTAATCATGGTCGATGACGAGCGCATGCCGCTCGAAAACAACGAAACGCCGGAGCTCAAAACCGTGCGCTTTCGTACCCTCGGTTGCTACCCGCTCACCGGCGCTATCGAGTCAAGTGCCGCCACGTTGCCGGAAATTATCCAAGAAATGCTGCTCACCACCACCTCAGAGCGCCAAGGGCGCGTGATTGACAACGATGCCAACAGCTCCATGGAAAAGAAGAAAATGGAAGGGTATTTCTAATGAGGAACAAAAAGTGAGCCACGCATCGCCATTAATCGAACAAGATATTCTCAAATATCTACAACAGCACGAGAACAAAGAGCTGCTGCGTTTTATCACCTGCGGCAGCGTCGACGATGGCAAAAGCACACTCATTGGCCGCCTGCTGCACGACAGCAAAATGATCTATGAAGACCAACTGGCAACTATCACGAAAGACTCGAAAACCTCAGGTGACAGAGTTGACCTCTCACTCTTAGTCGACGGCCTGCAATCCGAGCGCGAGCAAGGCATCACCATTGACGTGGCGTACCGCTATTTCAGCACCGACAAGCGCAAGTTCATCATTGCCGACACGCCCGGGCACGAGCAATACACTCGCAATATGGCAACCGGCGCCAGCACCAGCGAACTGGCCATAATCTTGATTGATGCCAGCAAAGGCGTACAAACCCAAACCAAGCGCCACAGCTACATCGTCAGCTTGCTGGGCATCAAGCACGCCATTGTTGCCATTAACAAAATTGATTTAATTAACTACGACCAAGCCCGCTACAAAGCCATTCAAGACGATTACCTGAAGCTAGCCGGTCAGCTCGATATTCCAGACATCCACTTCGTGCCAATTAGCGCGCTTGACGGTGACAACGTGGTGCACAAAAGCGCGAACACGCCGTGGTTCCGTGGTCGCACGCTGATGGAATACCTCGAAACACTCGAAATTAATCGCGATGGCGATCACAGCGACTTTCGCTTCCCGGTACAGTACGTGAACCGCGTCAACACCGCCGAAACACCAAACTTTCGTGGTTACGCAGGCACCATCGCATCGGGCTCGGTGCAAGTAGGCGATACCATTCGGGTGTTGCCATCGGGCAAAATTTCAACCATCAAAAGCATTTACACCTTTGACGGCGAGATCAGCCAAGCGCAAGCCCCGCAAGCAGTGACGCTGACGCTGAATGACGAAATTGATATTAGCCGTGGGGATATGATTGTTGAGAAGAACGCCATGCCGCATATGTCGAGTCGGCTGCGCGCCAAAATGGTGTGGTTAAACGAGGACGGCCTCGTGCCGTATAAAGAATACTACTTGAAGATGGGCAGCAAACTCACCACCTGTGTGGTGGAAAATGTACGTTACCGCGTGGATGTGAATACCTTAGAAGAGGCCGATGCCGAAACCTTGGTGCTCAATGAAATTGGCTTAGTGGATGTAAACGTGCACGAGCGTGTGGTGTTCGATAAGTATCGTATGAACCGCAGCACCGGCGCCTTCATTCTCATCGACAAACTCACCAACGCCACCGTCGGCGCCGGCATGGTGCATCAGCCTTTGACCGATCAAACCGCCGCCCCCGGCGAAGTCAGCGAATTCGAGAAAAACCTCAACGCCTACGTGCGCAAACACTTCCCCCACTGGGGCGCCAAGGAAGTGTAAGGGTGCAGTTTTTACGCCGAACCCGCAGGGTGCGGAGTAAGGACTGCACCCCACCTACTCAATATTCAACTATTTAATTACAGGCTAATTCTGGAAAGTTCTCTACATAGAAATCTAAAGGCTGAGTGATGATGTCATTGTAGAAATTATTTAATTCAACGTTTTTTTCCTTGAGACCATAATCCTTTGATCGACCAGAAATATAGTTTCCGATAACGTGAGCATTACTTAACGCTCTATTTTTGTGAACGATACAGAAAACAAATTCTACATCTTTAGGAACAAATTTTGACAAAATTTCCCTGAGTATCTCTGTAATCCCCCCGAAAAATCGGAGCAGTTATAAGTAGAAAATTCCGTTAAACTAAAACGAAGGAGTTTTCTATGCGCAAATCACGATACACAGACAGTCAGATCTTAGCGATTCTGAAACAAAACGA
>NZ_PIPZ01000010.1 GCF_003987045.1 Pseudidiomarina marina
AGCATACATCAGTATGTGAGTGGCTTTCCAACGCAGCATAACGTTGAAGTGGTGGAGCCAAGCGGGATCGAACCGCTGACCTCCTGCGTGCAAGGCAGGCGCTCTCCCAGCTGAGCTATGGCCCCGTGCGTGGCTTGCTCACTACACCTTTGCCTGCGTTATGCTCCTCTCTCAGTCAGTTACATACCGTCGAGGTATGCGCCTTCCTTCGTTCGTCGCATGCCTTGGCAAAGCTGCATTGAGCTGCGCTTTGAGTTCGCTGACGCCCGCTTCGCGTGGCGACCTGAACATCAAAACAACACCTCTAAGGGTAATTTGAAGGAGAGCAAGGCGGGAAGCTGTGAAGCATACTTGTCGTATGCGAACGGCTTTCCAACGCGGCTATCATTCAAATTTGGTGGGTCTGAGTAGACTTGAACTACCGACCTCACCCTTATCAGGGGTGCGCTCTAACCAGCTGAGCTACAGACCCAGTATCCGCTAAATCTGCAACTCCGCTTCGCTCGGTACGACCTCACCCGCTTATGCAGGGCAGGTGCACTCTATCGAGCTGAGCTACAGACCCAGTTTCTATCCGTTACATCTACCAAACCAGGCAATCTGTGTGAGCACTTAACTTCTTCAAGGCTT
>NZ_PIPZ01000002.1 GCF_003987045.1 Pseudidiomarina marina
TCGTTTTGTTTCAGAATCGCTAAGATCTGACTGTCTGTGTATCGTGATTTGCGCATAGAAAACTCCTTCGTTTTAGTTTAACGGAATTTTCTACTTATAACTGCTCCGATTTTTCGGGGGGATTACAATTTGTTGTTGTCCCTAAAAGAATTTGAATGTTGTGAAAAGGATAGCAGGCTGTAGGAAATTAGCAAAACAAATTGTGCGATATTTATGCAGTGTTTTGCACGAAATTCAGACACGCTACCGCCCTTGGGTTACAGCTCCCACTTTGCTCCCTGCTCAAAAGCTCTTCGTTATTGTGTTATTTAGCGCTTTGAATTGTTGTATTTTTATTAGCGATATTGGAGCATTTTAATTAAATTTTTACAACTGGAAAATTAAATTAAATTTCTGTGAATGGCTTATGCGGTGCGGGCTTCGGGGGTGGGGAGTCGTTTAAAATGTAAGCGTTAAATGATTAAAAATAACGCTAAACCTTCTTCACTTCAGTGTACGAAAACGATGCTTGTACGTCTTTCTGAAGCCAATCAAGTAGAACGATACAACGAGAATCACCATCTAAATCAATGATCTTCGCGATAAATCCGGCAAACGGGCCACTTGCAATTTCAACTTGATCACCAACTTGCGGCGATGACTGATGTTCCGCTGTCGCCTGCGTGATCGGGTCGTGTTCAAGCGTCTTTAACTCATCAATTAGTGCGTCAGGAATTGTCGCAGGCTTGTCACCAAACATTAACAACTTCTGTACGCCAAACGTGCTACGAATTTTATGGAAGCGTCCAGCAAAATCGTCTAACTGCGCAAAGATATAGCCAGGAAACAACGCCTCGGTCACCGGCACACGCTTGCCGCGACGCACTTTGCCGACAGTAATTTGCGGCAAATAGGTCGCAATATCCTGATTCTGGAGATTCACCAACGCGCGTTGTTCTTGCCGCGGTTTGGTGCGGATTACGTACCATTTCATATTGGATGCAACCTATTGTCTAGTTCGCAGGGCTTACGTTAACTCTACAAAAAAAGCAAATACCAAAATAATCGTTGTTTTAAATGTTAGAACTCAGCAGCACGTTATTCCCACCGAGCTCTATCTTTTTGTTTTTATTACTAAACGACAGTCTCACGGCACTTGAATTTAGCTCCGTCAATCAATTTGATACGCGAAGTTATTTATTTCTCAGCGACTCAAGCGTTTGATTGATTAATGTACTGGACGTTCCTTGACTGTATGGGAAATATATAACCTGACACCCCACTTCGGCGAGCTCAGTTTCGTATTCACGCCATTTATCGGTGTTGTACCAATCGTCCCCAACAAAAATAAAATTTGCTTTATATTTCTTTGCCGCTCCAACTTTGTCCATATTATACTGCGGTACAACCACATCGGTATACTGACAAGCTCGAACAACCTCGATTCTCTCGTGAAACGGAATTACAGATCGCTTTCCCTTATATTGGACGAGCTCATCCACAGTAACTCCAACAATTAGCTTGTCGCACATCGCCTTGGCGTTGCGCAGAACGTTGACGTGACCAATATGAAAAAGATCAAATACTCCAGTGGTATAGCCAATTATCATTTATTTAATATCTCCAAATTTTTCGAAAACCAGATGTCATAAGATGTTTGATCAGATATCTCAGGAAAAACCTTTGTTAAATCAACTGGAAAGCCAACTTTATCCATATATGCGAAGTTCTCCGTAGTTAAATCAGCTAGTAATCTGCGGAGAGGAATTTTACCAAGTTTGTTCCCGATTAAAGTCTTCGCTGCTAACTTTTTCGCTAAATTAAAAGTATGACGATTCGCTAAAGGTTCTCGCCCTTCTACTCCCGCCGCCATCATTGCAAAATCCAGTCGTCTAAATAGAACCGGCATGTGATACTTAACGAAGAACCAGCGAACCTTTTCAAAGGGCTCAAGGTCAATACTTAAAAAAATACTCTCAAACTTTTTGTATACACTAGAGTACTTGGCGGGTTTTTCATAGCAGTATAAGTCTATGAAAAGATCTATGTCGAATGCGTTCAGATTCGAAAAAGCTTTAAAGATTCTATCGTAACCAGCAAAGAACTCATCGGCTCCTTCTCCTGACAAGAGTACCTTGACGCCGTCAGCTTTAGCCTTTTTCGCAAGCTGAAATAGTAAAACTTCATTGGGAACAGATAGCGGTTCCCCTCTTAATTTAAGTAGAAAGTCTAAATCAGATGCATACTGAGAATGCTCTGCCTTTATTAAGTTAAGCTTCGCCGGACCATTCTTCCTTAAATATTCAAAGTCTGGATCACCTTCAAAACCGATCGAATATAACTTATCAAAATCTGCTAAATTATAAATTAAATTACTATCGACTCCCATACTCAGGCACAAGCCCACTGGAACATCTGCGACCAGCCGCGACTCTATTGCTGTTTTTAAAACACAATGAAGATCAGACTGGTCACATTCTCGAGACTTTTCAAATTCAAGTTCGTCTTTTAAATTAAAGTACTCTCCGTTAATCAAACAACATCCTGGCGCTAAAGACTCTACGCCATCAAAATAACTACTTGAAAAAATGGGACTCCTAGCCGCCCTATACTCTTCTATAGCTTCATTATTAACTGGTAAATTGAAAATAAGAGCAAGAGGTTTAGGTTCTGAAGATATCGTTAAAGCTCCTGAGAGATCACGATGATAATACAATGGCTTTACACCAAATTGATCTCTCACTAACCATTTTAAAGTACCGGTTACATCAACATATGCAAAGGAGAAAAACCCATCTAATTCAGACAACTCAAGACGTTCATCGACAATTAATCGACTTAGTAGCGCTGTATCACTATAGAAATCCTCATCATAATATCTTTCTGCTAACTCACTGTAATTCAAAATTTCACCATTAAATAAAAGCACTCCGCCGCTCTCATCGAAGAATGGTTGATTTGAATTATCGTTCTCAGGATCGATTATGGATAATCTAGCGTGGTATAACTTCCAGCCTTTAAAGTCAATAATTCCAGATTGATAATCCGGGCCACGAAAATCAATATATTTCCTAATTCTATTTATGGCTGCATTATCTACAAGAGTTGAGTTGGTTAAAAAATACCCACACATTAGATTCCCTTTCTATCGCTAATATAATCACTAAATGGAAATTAATATTTCCAACCGATTTATTTAATCCTACATTCAGATTTAATGATATTGATTATTTTTTCACTAGGCATTTCATTTACAAAATATGGATTCACATGATTAATATAGAACTTGTCATCGTGCATCAAATCACCTGCGAGCAATGATTCTATAAATTTAATAATATCGTTGATATCGTATCCCTTCTTACACGAACGTAACGCCGATATTCCAAAGGGATTGAGAAACTGCTCGACATTCGCGTTACACAAATATAGTACTGGCTTCTTTACATAATGATATTCGGCCAAAAATGAGCCTGAATCATGTATCATTCCATCTGACCACCTGAATAAATCTTCATAGTCTCCATCCTCTAGCTGAGTATTTTTTTCTTCTTCCCAAAATTTATAATAATCATCTGTTTTTTTTCTGCCCCATCCTGGCAAATTATATAGTTTCGACTTCAGAATGGGGTGTGGCTTAAATGCGAATTGAACTTTGTCCTCATAAGACTTAACGATGTTCATGAAATGCTCTGCATAGTGAAGAAAAGTCGACAACATTAAATCTCCCCCATCAATAGTATGATGAGGAGCCCAAATAATTTTGAGCTTCGATTTCTCTTGCTCTTTCCATGGATTATTTCCCAACTTTAAGAAAAACCCTTCGCCAGCCGGATAACCTGTTACAACAACATTACTTGCTTTTGCTTGTGAGTATTCTCTAAATATTTCTAAATCCTCGTGATGTGGAGCAAATATTTTCCACATTGCATTATGAAAAAATTGGTTATATTGAGTCTGGTAATTATTGTACCTAGAGATATCATGAGAATATGGAACGTAGCAAGTTAAGTAATTAAAGTAAGCAGACTCGTAATACTCCCTCCTAGTTAAATTATGGGGATTTGTAAAGAAGACAATGTCGGTATTTAAATCCTCTAAACTCAACCAATTACCTTCTTTATAATTGTAGCTAGATACCACCGGATATCCTTTTGAACTAAAAAAAGAAAATGCGTCTTCCATTGATTCAAACGCATTCTCTGTGCCATAAGATACATAAGGACAAATCAATATGATTGGTTCAAAAAAATCATCTTTGAGCATTCTTTTGAAAATAGAATCAACTTTCCAAACGCTTTTATGTATGACAATGAAAACTACCGTAATACTTTCCTTATTTTTTAGCTTCGTAAGGAGCTGAAAATGCTTAGCTCGCATCTTTAATGCAAGGTTTCGCTTTCGCCAATTGTTAATTGTCGTTGTTTTCAATCGAACTAGGCCTTCCTTAATTGACGCCGGCACAATTCGTTTTAAAATTGTAATCATCTATCTACTTACCCTATTTCTATTGTTCCGTAATTCCAGAGTTAACCTAGCGAGCTGAGGTAAATACCAAAATAATCGCTGCTTTAAGCGCCAGTGCATAACAGTCTCTGACAATCCGCTATCCTTCACCGATGAAACCCACCGTATGCTTTCATTGTGTGATGGTAATTTCAAGGCGCTTGTAAACGCTTGCCACAAACAGTCTGCAGTTAATAGCTCAATCGTTTTGCGACGCGTTCTATCGTTCGAGTTTTGAAGCTCTCTGAAAATCGCTTTGCTAGATTCTAGATAGCCGTTTACGTTTTTATCCGAGATAGTTGTACTCATGATAGAGCCAGGTCTAACTCTTCGACAGTAAAGTTGTTCATTCAAGCTAACGACTCGTCGCGAAGCTAAAGTGATGAGGGCGGTAAAGTGATTATCTTCATGAATTATGCCCGGGATAAAGCGCAATTCCGGTGCACTTGTTCGATTAAATACATAGAGGCACGCTGACTTTATATATCCAACATGTTGGCTCAGTGCTTGCGATAAAAATTCGACACCTGAGATGTTCTTCGCAAACAGGCTCGAATGACGACAATACATGTCGTCAAGTCGTTGGATTTCTCTTGCGTCGACTCCCTCGCCAAAGCTCGCAGCACTGAACAATACCAAGTCAGAGTTGTGTTTTTGAATAGCTGACTTCAGTACTTCAATGCTATCTGTTCTGAGAAAGTCATCCGAGTCTAAGAACATCACATAATCATTGCTTACATGAGCAAGCCCGGTGTTTCTTGCAACCGATAACCCACCATTTGTCTGATCAATAAACTTATATTGCTTTAATGCAGCAGCGCTAATTTTTGCACGATCGAGCGATAAATCAGTAGAGCCATCATTGACAAAAATCACTTCGAAATCTGGATCGGTTTGAGATACCAGTGACGCTATACATTCTTCGATATAGTCTTCAACGTTGTATATAGGAACTATAACTGAAATCATTTAGATAACTTCTTTTGTGATTTTCTGTCTGAAAACAAGATCGACTTCAAAATACTGAACGTTTTTTTCTTCGTCAGCACCAACGGATACAGTTTGATGGCCTCTGCAAATAAGCGATATGCCTTTGCTGAATCAATGTCACAAACTTCTTTTGCACTGGTTAAATAAGCCCATGCTTTAGCTGCTTTTTGTAGCTTGCCTAATTCAAATCTTTCAAGCACATCTAGCCGGCCTTTATGCATCACATCGATTCTTGCCGATGTATTGCTGGCGTGCCGTCGATACCCGGCTAAAACTTCATTCAATCGATGTACTTGCATACCCTGATTGGTGAGCGCCAGCCACATATACCAATCTTCTATTTTGAGATCTTCAGGATACCCACCCTGCTCTTTCAAAATATTCGTTCGGATGAGTTGTGATACAGCCGGCAGATAGTGCTTATGCAACGCGACCTCTTCGAATGAATAAGTCTTTGCTTCAGGGCTATAAGTTCGAGTTACTTTTCCGTTGTCATCAACCACATCAACATTCGAAAAAACAGCCGCCACACTTGGTTGCCGTTCAAGGTACTCAACTTGAGCTGAAATTTTCTCATTGTAGATAAAATCGTCTGAGGCTAAACAGGCAAAGTAATCACCTTGCGCCCACTCGATAGCTTCGTTTAACGACGCACATAACCCTTTATTTTGATTCTTGCGGTATTCAAAACGCGTCAATTTCTGGCGACAATCATCAAGTAACTTTTCAATTTCAAGTCGAGATCCATCTGTTGAGCCATCGTCGATAATAATTAGTTCAATGTTTGCGTAGGTTTGCGAGATGATGCTCTGAATGGCTTGCGCTACAAAACTTTCGTGGTTGTAGCAGCTAATCGCGTATGTGACTAATGGGAGTGCTTTGTTGGTGTTCATTGCATTAAATATCCGCTAGGGGCTTCTTGTCGTGCGCGCGTTTGAGAAGGCTCACGACTTGTTTCATGCTTGGCTCGCTCATAAAGAAACAAGAAGCAAAGTAGATGAGAGCACCTATGGTAACTTGCAGAATTAAAGTCAACACTTCATTTTCTAATGAAATGAGAGACACCGAGCCATACATTATTGCGCCGGATAACAATATTCTCCAGGTCGCTTTAAACTGGGCAATTGCACCAAACTTAAAAAACTTTCCTGGATAATAAGCGTTAATAAAGTAGGCAACAATCGACGTCGTTAATATTGCCATGGCCACAGCATTAACACCTAAAGGAGCTGAGATTATAACGGCAGTTAATGTCAGTGGCAGTTTCATTAAGTCGATTTTAAGATAAAGATCAGAACGTCCAATTGCGTTCAACAAGTTCATGTTTACCGCGCTAATCGGGGTGATTAATCGCGCTAAAGCGAGGAGCGTTAAAATTGGAACAATAGGCGCCCACTCTTCGGATAAAAATACATCTGTAAAACTTGGTGACACTGCTGCTAATCCCGCCATCACCGGCACTGTAACAAAAAACGTCAACTGAATCAGTTGCTTATATATGGAAATCATACGCTCTTCGTCGTCGTTTACAGATGTCATAATTGGGTACGTCACACCCTGTAGCAACGAAGTTATTAATTTAGACACCGTGTTCGTCAAATTCGTGGCCTGAGTCAGATATCCAACTCTGGTGGAATCAAAGAATCGCCCAATTAAAACAACATATAAATTGTTGACGATAGTCGCGACTAAACCTGCAGCTAGTATTTTCGAACCAAACGAGAATAGCGTTTTTAGCGATTGTATTGAAAAGGCTAACCGAGGCCTCCAGGCAGCAAAATATAGCAACAAAGACGTATCTAACAAGCATCTAGTTAGCGTCAAGGCAACAATTGACCAATACCCAAAGTCCATTAAAGCCATCGAGATACCAACAATAGACGCTACAATGGTCGCAAAGGTATTGGAAAACATTTGGCTTTTGAAGTTGATTTCTATTGTCAGTGTCGCTCGAGCTACAACAGAGAACGCGTTGATAACAATAGAGAGAAAGAGCACTTGTGCAGCGAATGTCAGTCTCTCGTCACCATAGAACTGAGCAATATAGGGAGCGCTAAAAAACAGAATTAAATAAAGCACTACACTAATCGCAATATTGACGTAAAAAATGGTATTAAAATCGTCGTCTGTTGCGCGCTTACTTCTTTGTATAAGTGCTTGCGAGAATCCACTGTTTACTAAACTATCGGCAACAGCAACAAATACAGCCAGCATTCCAACTAAACCAAATGCTTCAGGCCCAAGTACATTAGCTAAGAATAGAAGTACGCAGAAGTGGATAACATTGTTGCCAACCTTATCGAAAAAGCTCCAAAAAAATCCACTAACTGCTTTATTCTTCAAGCTCATAATTTACAATCTATGAAACGCCTATAAAACGCTTCCCTCATTATTTTTTGACATATGCAATTAGTAAATAATCTAATAGCTCGTGTTTGTTCAAAATCCCGATAAGACAATAACTGCTGAAATATATTATCGACCTTCCAAACACTTCGCTGAATAACCCCAAAAACTACTTTTATTATTTTCTTATTCTTTTTTTCATTGATGAGTAACTCGAACTCTTGCTGTATCTTCCAAATCTGTTTTCTCATTCTATGAGGCATTAGTACTCGTGAGCGAAATGCTCGCAACATATTCTTGAGAAAGTTCGGCAGATATTTTTTTATTGAATCCTTACTAATAAGCATAATTAGTTCCGGAACGAATTGACCATTTTCATGACATGGTCGATCTCTGCCTCAGACATTGCACTGCTAATTGGGAGACTCACAACGCTTCGATGAATTTCTTCAGTAATTGGTAAGTTAAGGTGATTGTACTGTTTATATCCCTCCTGCTTATGTGGAGGAATTGGATAATGTACAACGGTTTGAACACCATGCTCAGCCAAATATTGTTGGAACGCATCCCTTTCTCTAACTCTAACTACGAATAAATGAAATACATGGCTCTCATCAAGTTGCCAAGTAGGCTTCATTATTAGGCTATTAGTGATGCCACGAGAATAAGCATGTGCAACTTCCCGACGCTTCTCTATTTCTGTATTAAGATGGTTAAGCTTTACACGCAGCATAGCTGCCTGAATTTCATCAAGACGACTATTTACACCTGTATACTTATTTTTATACTTCGCTTCGCTGCCATAATTGCGAAGTGCACTTAGAACTTCAAATAATTTTGTGTCACTTGTTGTAATGACACCGCCATCGCCAAGTGCACCTAAGTTTTTACCCGGGTAGAAGCTGAATGCTCCCGCATCTCCCCAAGTTCCTGCTGGTTTCCCATCTATTGCAGCACCATGAGACTGCGCACAATCTTCAAGAACAAGAAGCCCGTGCTCATCTGCCAGAGCTTTAATTTCATCCATTGGTGATATTAGTCCGTATAAATGGACAGGTAAAATAACCTTCGTTCGTGCGGTTAAGGCAGCTTCAATATTTGTAGTATCAAGATTAAATGTAACCTCTGATGGCTCCACAAATACTGGTTTTAGATTATTCTCAGTAATGGCTAGAACCGACGCAATATAAGTATTTGCCGGCACAATGACTTCATCACCATCGGCTATTAATCCTAGCTCTTTCCATGCGCGAAGCGTCAACGTCAATGCGTCTAAACCGTTAGCAACACCAATACAGTATTTTGTTCCACAATAATCAGCAAACTCTCTCTCAAAGGCTGAAACTTCCTCCCCAAGAATATACCACCCAGAGTCAATTACACGAGCTGCCGCAGCTTTCAATTCATCTGCGTATTGGGCATTTAATTTTTTCAGATCAAGAAAAGGAACTTGCATTTATGCTTCCTAAAATTAGTTTGTCTTTTAAACGTCAATGTAACGAACGATGCGCGCAGGGTTTCCCACAACAACTGCATAGTCTGGCACCGATTTAGTGACGACGGCACCAGCCCCAACCATGGCTCCTGTGCCAATTTCTACACCAGGTAATATTGTTGCGTTAGCACCGATGGATGCGTTCGCCTTGACTAACGTTTTTGGAAAAGACTCAGGATAGACTTTTGAACGAGGTGATTTGTCATTGGTAAAGGTTGCATTTGGCCCAACAAAAACATTGTTCTCAAGGGTAATACCATCCCATAGATAGACGCCCGATTTAATTGTGCAGTTGTCGCCTATGAACACGTCATTCTCAATAAACGTATGTGCGCAAATGTTACAGTTATCACCAATGATTGCGTTTTTAAGAATGACGCAAAACTGCCAAACTTGGGTATTTTCGCCAATATTTTCCGATTGAACATCCGCTAATGCATGGATTTTAGCCATGTTCACCTCTACGAATCGTTAAAAACTCTTCATAATCACGAATATAATCAGCTTCATCAAATTGTTCACTCGCGAGTACTAACAACACGCAATCTTCACTGAAATCGTGCATTTCTCGCCAAACCATATCGCCGATATATAGCCCTTTATTAATTTCGTTCAGCTCGTATGATTCTTTGCGAAAACCGTCATCAAGAACAAAACGACATTTCCCCGCTACACAAATTGCAACCTGTTCTAATTGCTTATGCGCATGAAAACCACGAGGTGTGTCGGGATTCATGCCTGTCATAAAGTAGACACGTTTGATTGAAAACGGAATGTTTTTGTTTTCTTCAAGAGCGACTAAGAAACCTCTTTCATCGCCGACCAAATCAAAGTCGAAAGTTTTAATTAACGGTTCCATAGCTTGCCATTAATCTTTAACGAGTGAACGAAGGTATTGACCATAAGAATTCTTGCTCATGGTATTGGCTGTTTCTAAAAGCTTATCTTTCGATAGCCAGCCTTGGTTATAGGCAATTTCTTCTAAACAAGCGATTTTGAAACCTTGTCGATGCTCAATGGTTTGTACAAAATGACCGGCTTCATTCAAACTATCGAATGTGCCGGTATCTAGCCAAGCAAAGCCGCGCCCGAGTATCTCGACATTGAGAGTGCCTTGTTCAAGATACATTTGATTAATTGACGTAATTTCGAGTTCGCCGCGCTCAGACGGCTGAACGGCTTTGGCCATATCAATCACTTGGTTGTCGTAAAAATACAAGCCGGTTACTGCAAAATTTGACTTAGGCTTGCTCGGCTTCTCTTCAATGCTTAATGCTCTAAAGTTATCGTCAAACTCCACTACGCCAAACCGCTCAGGATCTTTCACCTGATAGCCGAATACGGTTGCGCCTTTTGAGCGTTGAGCTGCGTTACGGAGTTTCGGCGTGAAACCTTGACCATAGAAAATGTTATCGCCAAGAACTAAACAAACACTATCGCTACCGATAAAATCTTCACCGATAATAAACGCCTGTGCTAAGCCATCAGGACTCGGTTGTTCAGCATAGTGCAGGTCAATACCAAACTGAGAGCCATCACCAAGCAAGTTGCGGAAGTTTGGTAAGTCGTCCGGCGTTGAAATAATCAGCACTTCTCGAATACCAGCCAGCATCAAAGCCGACAGTGGATAGTAAATCATTGGTTTATCATAAACAGGCAGTAACTGTTTCGAAACACCCTTTGTAATTGGGTACAAACGCGTTCCTGAACCGCCCGCTAAAATAATACCTTTCATGAATTTACTCCCAATCGCTCACGTTGATAACTTCCGTCTAGTACGCGCTGCCACCATCCGGCATTTGATAAATACCATTCAATTGTCTTACGCAGTCCGCTTTCGAAACTTTCTTCTGGTACCCACCCCAACTCGCGTTGGATTTTAGATGCATCGATTGCGTAACGAACATCATGACCCGGGCGATCGGTTACGAAACTAATTAAATCGCGGTAATGCGATACCCCAGATGGTTTTTGCGGTACGAGTTCTTCTAACAAGTCACAAATACTCTCAACAACCGTTAGGTTTTGTTTCTCGTTATGGCCACCGATGTTATATGTTTCGCCTACTGAGCCCTCTGTGATGACCTTGTATAAAGCTTTTGCATGATCTTCAACATAAAGCCAATCTCGAATTTGATTTCCTTTTCCATAAACCGGTAACGGCTTCCCTTCGAGCGCATTTAGTATCATCAACGGAATTAACTTTTCCGGAAAGTGAAAAGGACCATAGTTATTAGAACAGTTCGTCACAATAGTCGGTAACCCGTAGGTTCTTCGCCACGCTCGAACAAGATGATCTGAGCTTGCTTTGCTTGCCGAGTAAGGTGAACTTGGTGCATAAGGCGTCGTTTCGGTAAATAACTCGTCGGTACCTTCTAGGTCACCAAACACCTCGTCGGTGGAGATATGGTGGAAACGGAAACTTTCCTTCTTATCATCACTAAGTTGCGCCCAATACTTTCGCGTGCATTCAAGTAGTGTGTAAGTACCAATAATGTTTGTTTCTATAAACGCAGCCGGCCCATCAATTGAACGGTCAACATGGCTTTCGGCCGCTAGATGCATCACGGCATCTGGTTGGTATTGTGAAAACACTCGTTCGAGTTCTTGTGCGTTACATACGTCAACTTGCTCGAATTTATAGCGGTTGCTATCAGATACCTCTGAAAGACTTTCTAAATTGCCGGCGTAAGTTAACTTGTCGACATTTACAACTTCATCGTTAGTGTTCTTAATAATGTGGCGAACAACAGCCGAGCCAATAAAGCCGGCACCACCAGTTATTAAAATTCGCATTATTTAAGCCTTTTCACTATTGCATCGGTTGATGCGTCAAATTCTGTCGCAGATTGGCCATCGAGAACCTTCAGAACTTCTTGTGCAAGTTTCTTACCCTTCTCAACACCCGGCTGATCAAAGCTATTTAAGTTCCAAATCACGCCTTGGGTAAACACTTTATGCTCATACGCTGCGATCAAGGCACCAAAGCTTTGCGGCGTGAGCTCATCCACAAACAATAAGTTTGACGGATGGTTACCAATATAGTGGTTACGCGCTTCACCGTTTTCAGCACCGAACCACATAAGGCGTCGGTGCGCCAAACAGTTTGCAACCGCTAAGCGTTGTTGTTCGGCTAAGCCCTCTTGAACTGCTGGCTCGAAGTCTGGTGCCGCACGTTTTAATACAGCCACGAAGTCAGCGCAGAACTTGTCGTAACCTTGGTGCAAATGTTGGAAAAACGCATGTTGCCCGTTTGGTCCAAAGCCGCCCCAAATAATTGGGCCGGTCGGGTAATCTATGGCATTGCCTTCAAAGTCGCACTGTTTACCATTACTTTCCATATCTAATTGTTGTAAATAGTTAGGTAGGTAACGTAAACGGCCATCGTACGGCAAAACAGCAAGGTTATTAATCTCTCGCACTTCACGGTTATAAACGCCCAGTAGCGCCATTTGCATTGGGATGTTTTGCTCTAGCGGAGCGTTGGCAAAATGTTCATCCATCGCCTTGGCACCGTCAAGCATGCGTCCAAACTGGTTCGAGCCAATGGTGAGCGCAATAGGCAAGCCAATCGCTGACCATAACGAGAAACGCCCACCAACTGATTCTGCAAAACTGAGTTGCTGCGCTGGAGGGATGCCGAAATCGGTCATCGCTTGGTTGTTAGCTGAAACACCAATGACATGTCGGCTAAGCCACTGTTCTTGCGTAAGCGTTGATTCAATCCACTTTCTCACGGTATCGACATTGGCCAAGGTATCAATGGTACCGAAGCTTTTTGATGCAATGATGAATAACGTGGTTTCAGGGTCAACAATTGGCAGTACCGCGTACAACTGGCCACCATCCATTGAGCTCACGAAGTGTACGCTCAAGTGATGAAGGCTGTTATCGTCAGCAAATTCTTTCAGCGCAAAGCTACCCATCATTGGGCCTAGGTCTGAACCGCCAACACCAATGTTCACTACATCTTTAATGGGTTTACCAGTCGCTCCGAGCCATTTCCCTGCGCGCAGTTCACGTACAATGGTGCAAAAACGATTCTTACCGTTACCCGCGGTTACCACGTTATGAATGGAACGATTCAAACAGTGACTGACATGTCTATCTTCGGTTGCGTTATAAAACTCGCCACGCAGTAATTGCGTACGCAACTTGTCGAAATTTTCCGGCAAACGCTTCGCAGCAAAGTCACGCAAGGCGTCGATATCGACGCCTTGGTAAGTGGTATCCAAGTTTAGAAAATCACTTTCTATAATCATTGTTCATCCATGTCTACTAGATAGCAGTCAGTGCAGCTAGTGCTACGCCAATCTGATACAGAATCTGCGTTGCATCACGCCATAGTTCCATGTTGTTGGTGTACTCGGTATCGAGTGGTACCACAATGGTATCACCTGGCTCAAGACGGTTGTCTGAGGCTAAACTAAACCATCCACCCAATTCAACCATTTCAACAGCGCCGTTGGCTTTCACAATAAATATGCGTTCTTCATCCGCTTTCTTACGCGTACCGCCGGCGCGACGTAGATAATCTTCAACATTCAAGCTTCCGTCATACAAGAACGAGCTTGCCAACTGAACTTCACCAATCACATTGACTGTGTTGCGCTGTGCAGGAATAACCAAGCGGTCACCGTCTTTCAACTGAATATCGGCATTCATACTGCCGCTCATCACGTACGGCAAATCAATAACTAAACGACCAACTGGCTCAACAGCCATTAAGTCTTGAAGTAACTGACGGGTTTCTTGGTAACCCATACGGCTTGGGTTATTGCCCGTGATGCTGTTGGTTGCTACTTCATGCTGAAGCTCTCGAGCCAAGGCTTGCATACGCTGACGCTCAAGCTCTTTCAGTTCTTCACGCGTAAAAATAGCACCTCGAGGGAACGCATATTGCGTAAGCCCGCCCGCACGTTCAATCAATGCGGTTAGCGTTTCGCCACGGCGAATGGTGTATTTGCCAGGGAATCGAACCTCACCTTCAAGGGTTACTTCTAACGTATTTTGCCAATCTGGAATCGCGAAGATATTTAAACTATCGCGACCTTTTACTGGCACGTTTTGCTTACCCATTAAGGCATCAAACAAATTAAAGCTTAAGTAATCCGTGACCGTTTCACCGCCTTTTACTTGCGTACGCGTGATTTCAGCGCGAGCCAAGTAGGCCGATTCTTTCAAGCCACCGGCTGCTGCGACAAGATCTGACGCATCCGCATTTTCAACTAACGGGTAGACGCCAGGATACTTCACTTCACCAGCCACATACACCAATGGCAGGTTACCGCTTTCACTGAATTGATGACGCAATTTGGTCAGAATTGGCTCAAGCAGATTATTACGCGAATATTCAGCATATTCCTGAATTTTCATCGCATTCATTTCATCGTCTAACGTGCGCTGGATAAACAAACCTTGCAGCTCTTGCTGTGCTTCAGATTCACCCGTTTCAGCGTCTTCATCAGCGAAGTCGCGCTGCTGTTGAATTACTAAACCACGTAGATAATTCTGACGATAATCTTTCAGCAATTGCTCACGTTCTTTGCGTTGCTTCTCGGTTTCGCTCACAATCCAGTCTGTTAACTGCAGCTCTTGCAGTTTTTTATCTTCATAGCGCGAAAAAATAACCAATTGGTCATGCGCTTTTAGTTGTTTGTTATGTTCAGCGTCACCCTCAACCGCAGCCGCCACATCAAATTGGTGTAACTCGATATTGCCGCGGTTATCACGTTCACGCACAATCAGGCCGTAGCCTAAATCGGCATAACTCAGTAGGCTGGTTTTAACGTCAGTGATAATATCTGACACCGTCATGCCGGCATTGAATTCATAGTAGCCAGGGCGTGCAACAGCACCAACTAACATGATTGAATCGACAATTTCGTTCGATACTCGTGGCACTTCAACCACGTCGCCGTTGCCCACGTTGAGCGATTTTGCGTTGGCAAGATCAACCGTGCTGACTAAACGACGTCCATCGCGTACGCGTTCAATGCGCGTTGCTTTTTTATAGGCCGTTGGTAACACACCACCGGCCAACTCAAGCACTTCGGCTAAGCTATCTTCATCTTTTAATTCGTAAATAGCCGGACGAACGACTTCGCCCTGTACCGTCACCATGTCACCGCGCGATGGAATGAATACCATATCGCCCGACTGCAACAAGCGGTCGTTACCCATGTTGCCATGAATGAGGAAATCGTAGAGGTCGAGCGTCGCAATGGTTTCGCCATCACGTTTCAACTGTACGTTACGCAACGAGGCGATATCTGAAACACCGCCACTGACAAACAACGATTGAGTAATGGTGGTCAGCGAGCTAACCGTATAAGCACCTGGTTTATGCGCTTCACCCATTACAAAAATTTGAATCGAGCGCAGTTCGCCCATGCTTACCGCTGCCTGCATACCAATGAGGCGTTGCGATACTTCTTGTTGAACCAGTTCGCGCATTTTGTCGAACGTTAAACCTGCGACCTGAATAGGGCCGAGATCAGGAACAGTGATTAGGCCTTGGCGGTCGACTTTTAACTGATGTGATTTAGATTCTTTGCCATACAGCTGCACCGAAATCGTATCACCAACACCAATAATATAGTTGCTTGGAACAGGCGCTCCGGTCACTTGTGCGAACGTACTCGGCTCACCGGCAAATAGTTTATAACCGAATGGCTTCGGTACGCCTTCATCTTCAGCAAACTGGGCACGAATGTCTTCAGGAATAATCGGGTCACCGTTTTCATCAAACGTGGTACCCCGCGGAAATACCGTTTGCGGTTCTTCGTTCGTACGACTGCCCGTGGAACTACCTTGTGAGTCGAGTAGCGACAGGTCGAAGCCGTACTGGCGCGCCAGCATTTCCTGCTGCGCTCGCGGTAACTTTTTGAATTGTTCGAGCTGTTGCGGAGTCACGCCGGCAACTTGTGCCTGCGCAGAATAAGAAAATGCGAAAAGGCCTGTCCATAGCATGACCATGGCTAGGCCAGTAATTGAGAGAATGCGGCGCACTACCGTCTCCTTCCTATATGTTTGTACTGCGATTATTTTTCTAGTTGAGCTTCGCTTAATGCGCGGGCTTTGCGTTTTAACATCTTAAACTGACGACAATATACCGTATATGCGCCTAAGAACAAGAGTAATGACGCCCATTCTGGGGTCTGAAGTTGGTTCAACACCAATCCCCAAAAGGCCAAAATTAGCGCCTGACTTGAAAGAATGACTAATGTTTGCAGACTTGTAAATCCAGCTCTTAGATAAAAGTGATGAATATGATCTCTGTCTGGCGACGTCGGATTTTTACCGTTTTTCATTCGACGGAACATGATTGTAACCATGTCCATGATTGGAATTGCAACCAACCACAATGAAGTAACTGGACTTATTAGTTCTCCGCCCGAGAAACGTGGTTGTGTAGACATAGTTAATAACCAAACGATCGCTAACCCAACAAACATTGAGCCAGCATCACCCATAAAGATTTTACGATAGCGTGGAGATAAAGATAAATTACACAACATAAAAGGAATTAACGCGCAGCCAGCAAGAAGTGCTATTAATTGTACTTCTTCTAACCCATTTAAAGCGGCAATCACTCCAAGCGTAAAGAAGGAAATCATACCCATCGCCCCTAATAGGCCGTCGATACCATCTATCATGTTGTAAGCGTTCATTGCAGCTAAAATTGCTAGATAGGTAAATAGAACCCCACCCAACCCCAATTCAACACTTCCAAAACCGAGTAAGTTACCTAAGTTAGAAATATATAGATCACCACCGAATATAATCACACTTGCAGCGATAACTTGTCCTACCAGACGCAACCTCACACTCAAATCATATTTATCATCAAGCATACCGATAAATACCATCATCGCCGCGCTGATTAGAAATAGTCGACTATGAAGTTCTAGCTCCGACGATACCATCAAAGAAATTGCTAGACCGAAAAATACAGCCACACCGCCGATTAGTGGAACGGCCCCGTTATGCTGTTTTCGATTGCATGGTTTATCAAAAAGCTCCATGAATTCTGCAACTGGATGCATAATCCGCAGCGCTATCGCTGTACCCAGTAATGCTACGATAGGTAAAATTATTGACATACCTTACAGTCTAACTCCCGAATTCAGTCTGAGATTCTTCACAATATCAGTAGTGAGCTTAAGTAACCGAAATGTTAAGCTTGATAAATTCTATCTGAAAGCCACAGTGTGTTGAAGCAGCAAATTAACAATACCCGCCACTTTTACATTTCACCGTCTGTTTTATACTAGTTAACTATAGTCTACCTTTGCATTGACGTGCAGTTTAGCACTGGTAGAATCAAGGCTTCTTAGCACACGATAGAAGACATCGAAGCTAAATTAATCAAATAAATGTTGCGCATTTGCTAACCTCAATTTGATGGGTGGATATGAATTTTGACATATCCCAAGTTCTAAACGACACCTTCGAGACATTGTGAATATGAATATGAATCATAGCCAAGACCAGTACTCCGGATTTTCATTGCTCGAAATCTTAGTAGTATTGCGAACAAACTGGATATTCCTGACAGTTTCCGTTTTTGTTTTTGCTCTTGGATTTGGGATTTATGCATTCTCACAGCCAAATATCTATAAGTCAGAAGTGATTGTTGCTCCGGCAGAATCTGGTGATTCTAATTCGCTATCAAGCATGGCGTCCCCACTCTCCAGTGTTGTTTCGCTTACAGGATTAAATTTAGGAACGAGCAAAGTTGACGAACTAACCATTGCTATTGAAACGCTAACTTCGCGTAAATTTTTAACACAGTTCGTTGAAAAGCACGATATTCTTCCAGAGTTGGTAGCTGTTGAAAGTTGGAATCCGCAGACAGGGCTGCTCGAATATAATCATGATATTTTCGATCCTGACACAAGAGAATGGGCGGTTAACAAAGTCACCGGTCAATCACTCGCTCCCTCAAGTTGGAACTATATACCAAAACTACGAGAAAGAATTGAGATCACTAAAAACCCTGAAACTGGGCTTATCGATATTGCTGTAACGCATATTTCTCCGATGATAGCTCACCAATGGGTGACAGCGTTGATTAACGATATTAATGACTATATGCGTGTAAGAGATATCCAAGAAGCAAATCGCAGCATTGAATATCTTCAAAATGAGATTGCAGAGAGCTCATTGACGGAAATGCGCAGTGTTTTCTATAACTTGATCGAACAGCAAACAAGAAAAAGAATGTTTGCGAATGTTCGACCTGATTATGTACTAAAGGTTATTGATCCCGCTGTTACTCCGGAAAGTAAAGACTCTCCTAAGCGAGGATTAATTATTATTTTCGGAGCTTTCTTAGGCGGTTTTGTTTCCGTGTTTTTGATCGTTTTCAAGCAGATTTTGATGCCGTCAACCAAATAGCTGAGTGACAAACAATTATGTTCGAAGCATGGCTATTCCTTCTGTTGACATTATCAAGTTTGATAGTTGCTTTGTGGGCTGATCCATCAGAAGGAAAAGTTCTCTTTATATTCTCTGCTCCGTTTGTCTTTTTTCTCGGGCTATTCCCAGCACACTTTTTAACAGGAATCGGAGCCGAGAAAGGATGGTTAGCCCTAGACTCATATACCTTAACTTGGCGCTCTTGGTTGTGGTTAACAATTATTAGTCTATCCTATTCACTTGCATTTTTGATGACGCGATACTTAGTTGAGTCTAGAGGTGAAGCAGTTGGACAACATAGATTGAGCACGTCCCTCATTAATACGTACTCACCTGCAAAAATTAAATTATTTTTCTATCTGCTATCAGTTCTAGCTTTTACCGCATTTCTTCTAAACTTTAGTCGCGTTGGGTTTTCTGTAGCAATGATGTTTACTGCGCCGCGAAAGTATGAAGTTCTGTTCGGTCAATATTGGTATATTAACTATTTATACTTTTTACATGTTCCAGCTTTGATCATGTATGCATTAAGAATTTATATTGGAAACAATAAATTTTTCGATCATATAATTGCAATAGGGTTAGTCCTGATATCCGCATTTCACGGTATAAAATACACAGTTTTTGATGCGTTATTTTTCCCGCTTACGTTTTACATAGCATTAGTTGGATTCGAAAAAATTCGTGGCGTATTTTATTTTTCGGTTCTTTTATTTTTAAGCTTTTTCACTGTTTTTTCATTTTTCGTTAGAGGGTCCGATAGCGAAGGCCTAGACCTTGCTCTGGCGTTCCTAAATTATCTTATTCCCAATTACTACAATTTATTCTATCAGCTTGAATTGAATACGTTTCCAATGACTCTATCAATCGACATATTCTTCGGTCATTTGAGTGGAATTTTTGCTGAACATAGACTCGCTGGCGGTTTCATTTTAAACGAAAAATACAATATGATAACCGGTGCTGCCACTGTTTTAGCATCGCTTTCTATCTTTGGATTCGTAATTTTTTACACGTTATTTAATACGATATATATTTCAATTAGAAAATCGTCGATTACTCTCTTATATTTGAAGTCCTACATATTAATTTCGTATCTAATGTTCTTTTATTCCTATTATATTGGGAGCAAATATAAATATATTTACTTCTTTTTGGTATTTATAATTTTGGATATTTTATTACGAAACCCTTCTTACTCTGTTGGCAACGAAAAAAAAGATGAAAGTTAGCGTCGTAATACCCACATACAATGCATCAAAAACCGTCAAACATGCACTTGAATGCTTGATGTCACAAACAATTAAACCATACGAAATCATTATTGTTGACGATGGTTCTAAGGATGTTTTTGATCTACATCAGATTCTTCAAAGTTTTAACATGTCGGAAATTAAGCTTATCGAAAAGCATGAGAACACTAATGCTGCCGATAGTCGTAATATCGGTGCTCGGAATGCTTCGGGAGATGTCTTGTGTTTTTTAGATGCTGACGATTATTGGTACCCTCAAAAATTGGAAAAACAACTACATGCTCTTGAATTATCCAGCATCGTTAGCTGTCGAGTACGTGCTGTTGCATCGGATCGAATAACCGCTCTTAGGGTTGCAAGTGAATTTGATGTTAGAAAAACATTTTGTGAGAACTTATTTGGCTCATTATTTCACAACTTAGCGTTCCAAACCTCAACACTAATGATGCGACAAGAAGATTTTCTTCGTATTGGCGGTTTTGATAGCTCTTTGCCACGACATCAAGATTATCAATTCATAATTAACGCCGAAGCAACCGGTCTCAAATTGAAGTTTGTCGATGATGTCCTCGTTGATTATGTCAAATCGGGCAAGATAGCCAAAATTAAACATAACTGGTCGCTTGAGAAGTCGCTTCATTTTTTCGACAGATATTTATTTACGGAGGCTAGGAATATACGCGAGAATTTCATGATTGTTCAACTTCTCGGTCCAAGCCTTCAAGCGGGTGTTTTTAACGAATGGTATAAAGCGGCAAGCAACAGAAGTCTTGTCTCATTTAGCTTTCTTTCGAAAGCGCTTTACTACACCGCTAAACGAGTAATTTCATGAACGATATTTGTATAGTTCAAAACTCAATTAGAACAACCTATATCTTCCGTCAAGAATACATCGCTCGATTTATTGCCGATGGCAGGCGCGTGTTTGTTATAGCTCCAGCAGACTGTATTAAGTCAGAGCAAGCCTTGAAAAATCTAGGATGTGAGATCGTTTCAGTTAAAAAGTTCAACAAGGGGATTGGTCTGCTGTGGAGCGTTCTCGCCTTTAATTGGACAATTACAAAATTCAGATTTAGACGCAAAAACACAACCTATCTTTGTTTTTTTCTAACTACATTTATTTTCTCGCTTCCAACATTGGCACTATTTAATAAGCGTCTATTGTTATCGGTTGAAGGATTAGGTAGTTTTTTTACAAAACGGAAATTTGCTAAGACAATTCTCCGAACGCTAATAAAACGTTTCACCGAAGCAAGAGTTTTCTGTAATACGGACGAGCGAGAGCAAATTGGCCAACCATCTGATATAGTCACAAATGGTATTGGAATAAGCTTGGAACGGTTCCAAAGTCAACAGACTGTACCTCATAACGGTTTAACACTTGTTTATGTCGGTCGTCTAATTGAAGATAAAGGAATCAAGGATTCTTTTGCGGTGCTAGAAAGATGCCTCTCGCAGGGACTGAATGTGAAGCTAAAGGTTATTGGAGATTATTATCCCAATAATCCTTCCTCTCTGACTCACAACGATATTGAATGTATCAAGAAAAAATTCGGTGAGCACATCGAATTTCTGGGATTCGTTCAAAATATCGAAGAATTATATACCGATGCTGATGTATTGTTATTACCGTCGGTACGCGAGGGTTTTCCTGTATGTGTTATGGAAGCAAGCGCCATGGGAATACCAACGTTGACCTACGATGTTCCGGGTTGCCAAGATGCTGTTGAGAATGGTGCAAATGGTTACGTTTTAAAGTTCAAGGACATCGACAGTATCGTTAGAAATATTCAGAAATTGACTGATAGTTCGGAACTTCGCGCTAGTTTACGAGAAAGTTCTATACGATACGCTAAAGAAAATTTTGACGTTAAAATTAAAATAGATCAGCTAATCACGATTATAGAACAGGTGGAACTGCAAGCTTCTTCTTGAGCTTGCTGATTTTTTATAGTGGATTAGTCACTACCAAACAAATCACGCGTATACACTTTATCCGCAACATCGCTAAGCACGTCTTGGTGGCGATTACTCACAATCACATCGCTCACCCGCTTAAACTCGTCTAAGTCACGAATCACACGCGAGTTAAAAAATGATTCTTCTTTTAATACCGGTTCGTACACTACCACTTCAATGCCTTTGGCTTTCAGGCGTTTCATCACGCCCTGCACCGCCGAAGCACGGAAGTTGTCTGAGCCTTGCTTCATTACCAATCGGTATACACCAACAACTTTCGGGCTGCGGCGCAGAATATCTTCGGCAATAAAGTCTTTGCGCGTGCGGTTGGCATCTACCACGGCACGAATCATATTCTGCGGCACTTCATCGTAGTTTGCCAGTAACTGCTTGGTGTCTTTCGGTAAGCAGTAACCACCATAGCCGAAACTCGGGTTATTGTAATGGTTACCAATGCGCGGATCTAAGCATACGCCTTCAATGACTTGACGGCTATCTAAGCCGTGCACCGCTGAGTAGGTGTCGAGCTCGTTAAAGTACGCCACGCGCATGGCTAAGAAGGTATTCGCGAATAGTTTAATGGCTTCGGCTTCAGTGGCATCGGTGAATAACACCGGTACGTCTTGCTTGATGGCTCCTTGCTTCAGCATAGTGGCAAAAGCCTCAGCGCGTGGTGAGCGCTCACCAACAATAATGCGCGACGGATACAAGTTGTCGTGCAACGCTTTCCCTTCACGCAAGAACTCTGGCGAGAATATAATATTGTCGGTTTTGAATTTTGCTCTGAGTTCGTTGGTGTAGCCCACTGGAATGGTTGATTTAATTACCATCACTGCTTGCGGGTTATGCTGCAGTACGGTTTCAATTACGGCCTCGACCGAACGCGTGTTGAAGTAGTTGGTTTGTGCATCGTAATCGGTTGGCGTCGCAATGATTACCCACTCGGCTTCTGCATAGACGCTTGGGTCAGTTGTCGCCGTTAAATTGAGTTCTTTTTCGGCTAAAAACGCGCTGATTTCTTTATCTTCAATGGGGCTTTTGCCTGCGTTAATCAGGTCAACTTTTTCTTGCACAATATCGAGCGCATGCACTTGGTTGTGCTGCGCAAGTAAGACGGCATTTGACAGGCCAACGTATCCGGTGCCGGCGACAACTACTTTTGCCATTTAAATTCCCTCTTAATCAACGTAATACGGGCTACGTTTATCGGTTGCGCCAAACAGACTAAATTCGCGACCTAGCATTTGGCCGCCATCGCGTGTCAATGGACTCCAGCCGATTGTGCCGCGGCCCGGGCTATAACGTAGCTGCAGTATGTCAAACGGAATGCTGATATAGAACCCTTTGGTGAAGCTACCTTCACCATATTCTTCCGCTGAGACATTGGTTTTCGCTGCATAGGCACCGACAATGATGCCGCTGTCGAACTTGTGATCAAATGCGACGAGCGCACCACGGTCACCGGCTAAGAATTGACCTGCTGCTACACGCACCAAGCTATTTGGCATAAAGTTCGGACGCCAGTAACCGGTTAAATGGCCGGTAATCACGTCATAATCACGGAAACCGAAGTGGTTTTCCCAGTCACGTTGCTTGGCATAGTTAATATCTAAGCCCACCGCCCAATTACTGTCTAATTCACGATAAAGCAATTCGCCACCAAAGCCACCAAACATTTGTTCTTGGTACCCGACGTAACCCGCGGCGAACCAATTGTCGGCTAGCTGGCGACGATGGATTACTTGCAGGTTGCGCAAGAACACATCGCTGCCTGTCACATATTCACGTACATAGGTACGTACGCGCGGCAATGCACCGGTTTCCGTGCCGGTTGTGTAATTGAACTTATCGTAGTTATCGATAACGCGTAAACTGGCGGTACCGGCGACGAACGTGTTACGGCTTAATGAGTAACGCACGCGCGCATCAACGCCGAGCTGATACAAATAAAAGTCTTCTGGCCCGCCAAAGCTTTGGTCTAGGTATGGCTTCATGCTCACCGTTGGTAGATCGGCGAACTCAAAATCTTTCTTGTAAATCATGTCGCCTGGATTATCGGTCACCTCGCTACGGCTGTATGCCTGCTGCGTGGTGGCATTGATAGTTCGGCGGCCCATGGCGTCTTTGAATATCTCAGCATCAATGTTGTTTTGTGCCAAGTTCATGGTGCCTGATTGATCAATGAACTGATACGTTTTAATGGAATCAGGTACTTCGGTTGCGAGTATGCGGCTGATTTTTTCAAGGCCAAGTTCACTGTCTCGATAGCGATATTGGCTACCATATAACGTGAGCGTTTGCTCGTCTTCGCTAAGCGCCAACTCACGTACCCACGTGCTCGCTTCAGCGTTCATTGTTGTGCGTAGTTTATTGAGCTCATCTTGTTGCTTGAGCTGTTCGACACTTTGCAGCCGCGGTGGCGCTGGTGGGCGCTTCCGATGGCTATCTATTTTTGGCTGTTTTGCATTCGCCAAGTTGGTGCGCAGAGTAAAACCAAACATGATGGTGTTGCCGCGTTCGTAGCTGGCTTTCAGGCTCATGTTATTGCCGAGATCATACTCTAAGCCGTAGTTCCAACGTGAGTCTTGCGGCATAGCAACAGTCGACGGCTCATTTTTATAGTTGTTACTGTCGTATTCAACTTTGATGCTAAGCGGATCCCACGGCGTTTGGTATTCAAGCCCCGCGAACCAGGCGGTGTTGCCTTTGAACCATTTATCCACTTCAAAGCTTCCACCTCGGCCGCTGAAACCACCTGTGCGATTGCAGAATTCGTCGGTGAGTTCGCAAAACGGATTGTTAATGTTGTTATTTTTACCGAGGTAGCCCCAGCCGATACCCGCAGTAAAATCAAAGTTACCTAAACGCTTGCTGGCAGCTACGTACTCACCAGCAAATAAACCGGTACCAGCAAGGTCTCGAATACCCACACTGGTTTCGGGTATCCAGCGCGTTTCTTCGGTAAGACGAAGTTTTAAATCGACACCGCGGTCTTTATAGGTTTGATCGCCTGAGAACTCTTCGAATTGGCTATACTTGCGGGTACGAATATCGTTGTATCGCAGTGTTGCTTCTAACCACGGAAACAGTTGTAGATTCAATGCCCAACGACGGTACTCTTCCTGATCGGAATAGGTAAAACTAAATTCACCCTGTTCGGCATGACGTCCACTTGGCATTTGCAACAGACCCACGCTGCCATAATCACTCGTGCTTGGGCGTGGCTTCTTGTCCGCTTCGCCGAAGATAAGCATTGGTGGCTGCTGCTCTTTTTCGCTTTGGGTGTACTTGCCCAGCGTAGTGAAATGACTGGTTTCTTGCAGAGTTGGCTGCAATGGGTTCCAGTATTTCGCCAGCTCTGCCATTTGCGTGTTTATGTTTTTGAATTCTTTTGGCAGTTTTTTGGTGTTGAACAACGCTAGTATTTTTGCGCCAGCTGAAAATTTCTGGCTGTGAGCGTTATATGGATCGATTGCGATTTCTTGAATGTCGCCTTGAGCGGTTACTTGTAGCACTTTGTCTTTATGCGTGATCGCTTCAAGGCGCTGCTTGAAGTTCTCTTTGTGCGCGGTTTCACGTGCGGTGAAATGCGGGTGGTAGCTCATGGTGAACGGCATCCACACAGCGCCAATTACTTGCAGGTGCTTTGTTTGGTGTTTCTCGATTGTTGGCATGAGCAACTGATACCGCGCCGGCTGCTCTTTGGAGCCCTGCGGTAGCTGCGGGTTCGCATTGATGTTGAGGCGCGCTTCGTCGTAATAGCTGGTAAGGCTGCTCTTTTTGTTGATATCGACGCCTAGCGTGACATCTTTCGGACCCTGCTCAACATGGCCACGACCAATTGGCTCAGCGCCCACTACCGGCCAATTTGAGATTTGGCTGGCGATGCGGTTGGCTAGTTGCGCATAACTACGTTGGCCTTCTTGCTGAAAGTAGCGTTCGAGTTTGTAGAGTTGCTGGGTAAGCTGCTTTTGCTTTTGAATGATCTCATTGTGCTTTTCTGCGCTGACAAGACGCACGCCCGGCCAGAAGATTTCTTCTGGTTTAATTTGCGCGTTCTCGTACACCTGGTGTAGACGCGGGCTGCCGGCAAATTGCAACTCTGGGGTCTTTTCTGGGCCTTGAATTTTGACGGCGACCGTTACTTGTTGGTTCTGGGCATAAGCGCTTGTTGCAGCCGTTGCTACAGCGAATGCGATGGCTGTGAGTTTAAGAGTGCGCGTGATCATCCGTTATTCTTCACTTTTTCTAGGGTGTACGGCTTCACTTCTTCAATGGTTGCGAAGGTACTTTCGGAGTTACTTTGGGGCGCGATGAGCTGGTGCGACTTCACAATGCGACCGTTGTCGGTGCTGATGTAGAAAGTGTTGGTGATGTGGTGGTCGCTTGTGCCAGTGCTTACGCGTTCTTCAATTTTGATGACTTGGTGCTCGCTGCCGTTAGCCAAACTGACTTGCTCGGTAGCGCCTACTTTAAATTCAGAGGTATAGGTGTACGCCTGATCTTCGATTTTTTCTGGCGTAGCGGTGGTGACCCAGATCTCACGCTGCCAGGTTGTTGGGCAGGCCTCGAGATCGTTGTCATCAATAATAGCCACACGGAAACACTGCAGGGGGTCGTTTTTCAAGTTACTGGTATGTGCGATAGCGCCGCTCATATTATTGGTCGCGGTAATTCGACCGTGCTTGGTGTGGATAATTTCTTCACCGCCGGTGCGCCATTTAAGTACGCCATTATCATCGAATGCCAATGCCATAAATGCGCGCGGTCGCTTATCAACTTGAATGTAGCTACCGGCGTACGGGAATTCTTCAATTTCTTGCTGGCTGAGCGTCACGTCTTCCGGTGTGCTGAAGAGTTCGGTGACAATTTCTTGATAATTTTGGAGGCGAGCGCTACAGCCACTAATCAGCGTGCTGATGAGAGCCAAAATGATGACTTGGATGTAAAAGATTTGTTTGGCTTTCATGATTTTGTTTTGGGTTCTGTTTGCTGGGGCTTTTGTGTTCTATTTATTCCGGCGATATTAACATAATTATCACCTTCACAAAATAAAAAAGCCGCAAGCTTGCGCTTGCGACTTTTATGTTTACTTCAAACTAGATTACATACCTACAGTTGAGGTAGTTGTGCTAGTTGAAGTAACGGTACCGTTGCCGTTATCGTCGTCATCATCGTCGTCGTTGTCGTTGTTTTCTGGCATGACGTAATCGTCGTCATCGTCAGTTGCAACAACTAAAACAGCTACGCCAGCAACACCAGCGGCTACCATTGCGCCAGTAGAGAATGCTGCACCTGAACCAGATGCATCAGCGCCACCAGCTTGACCAGATGCCATTGCAGTTGGCGCTAACGCCATAAGTGCAGCAGCAAATAATGCTGATAAAGTTTTCATAATATTTCCTCTTCCTTACTTCTTTGATTGGCCAATCAGCTCACGTCTATGTGAGTGATCACTTGTAAATCTATCAGGTAGTTAGAGGTCTGTAAAGGTGAAAATTGTAAATGAGAGGTGGGGTGCAGTCCAAGGACTGCACCCTCTTTATCAGAAGTGGAAGTTGCCGCTTAGCGCGACGTAGCTGTTATCGGAGTCAACAAGTGTGTAACCAAGGCCTAAGCTGAATTCATTAGTGATGTAGTACTGGCCGCTAATGCTCCATTCTTGGTCGCTGTCGTCGTAGATATCGACGTGACGTACGTTTGCGTCGACTTCAAAAACGTCGGTGATACGGGTGCGCATACCAATTTGTGCGTTCCAACCGGTGTCGTCTTCGTTGAAGCTACCAACACCGCTGTCGACGTCAATTTCGCTGTACACCAAGCCAGCGCTGGCGTAGGCCACCATGTTATTCATTTGATAGAACTTGAAGGCAAGGTTGCCGTACAGCGTGTTTGCGGTGGCATCGACGTCAACGCCGCTAACGGTGTAATCGTCGGTGGCATAGATGTAATTTACGTCGAAGAACCAGTCTTGATTAATGTGGCGGTTAAACTGCAGGCCGGCGCCGTTCAAGGTTTCGCCTTCGAGGTCGTAGTTGATATAGCTGACGCCGAGCTTGTCGAAGCTAGGCTGTTGTAGCGTTTGTTGCGCTTGCGCGGTTGTTGTTAATGCGGCGATTGCTACCGCAGCAACTGACATTTTTGTTACGAAAGGTTTCATTGCTCTCTTCCTTTTGTTGAAGTCCTGCTTTCAGCATAGGCGAGAGGTGGGGTGCAGTCCAAGGACTGCACCCTTCTTTTGCTCAGAATTTACTTGTGCAGATGCACATCCATTTGTGGGTAAGGAATGCCAATATCGTTCTTATCAAGCGCAATTTTAATTTCGCGCATCAAGTCCCAATACACCGCCCAATAGTCAGTGCTTTTCACCCAAGGACGGACGATAAAGTCGACTGAAGAACTATTCAGTGCATGAACTTGAATGTTCCAAGCTGGATCTTTCAATAAGCGTTCATCTGCTTTCAATACACTTTCAAGCACTTCTTTGGTTTTGTGCAAGTCGGCGTCGTATGACACGCCAATGAGCAGATCGACGCGGCGCGTATCCTCGCGATTGTAGTTCGTAATTGGTGAGCCGGTAATCTGCGCGTTTGGCACGAATACCACTTTGTTGTCTGGTGTTTTCAGGATGGTTTGGAAGATGTTTACTTCTTCAACGGTACCCGAAACGCCACCCGCATCAACGTACTCACCGGCACGGAACGGACGGAACAAGATAATCAGCACGCCAGACGCCATGTTTGACAGCGAGCCTTGCAATGACAAGCCAATCGCCAAGCCGGCGGCACCTAAAATGGCAATAAACGAGGTGGTTTCAACGCCAACTTGCGACAATGCCATCAGCACGGCAGCAATGAAAATAACCGAACGAACAATGGCGCCAAGGAAGCTAATCACGGCTTTATCGGTGCCGCGCTTTTCCATGCCTTTGCCCATTATTTTGGCAACTGAGTTCGCCACAATCTTACCGACAATTAAGATGATAATTGCGACGATGAATTTCACAGTGTAGCTAAGAATTAGCTCTTGGTTTTCGCTAATCCAAGTCATTACTTGTTCCATAAGTACTCCTTTTTACCATTTAAAGTTGTATCGGCCTTGAGCGTCCGGTTTTCCGATGAAAACTAACAGCTCTGAGATTGGCTGTGGCGTTTGCAACGTTGGTTTCATGCTGCCGGTTAAGCTGACTTGCGGCGCATCAATACGCCCGTTAACTTGTGCGTTTAATCGCAAACCAACAACGTTATTATCGTCAATCACAACATTAATGCCGTTTTGAGCGTTGCATGAAAGCGTCGCTAAATAGTCGCCCAACTCATGCCATTGCTGGTTGATGCGCATTTCAGTGCGCTGCGCATTGATTGTAGCAGCTAACGCATCACATATCTTTCCGCTGTTAAAATCAGAAACTTGATAGTCAGTGATATCAAGTTCGAAGTTGCCAGCCATGGTGATGGGTACGGGCAGTTTCAGTTGTTGGATCGCCGGCTGCATTGAACCTTGGAGATTACCTTTGAGCTGAGCCTGCGACATGCTCGCGTTGATGGTCGCGGTGCCGTACAGATAATTCTTCGACGGAATATCAAGTGCAATTTCAGCTTCTGCCATGAATAACTTCCACGGATTCAATCGCCATTGCACATCTTCCAGAATCAACGTGCCACCTGTTGGTAACTTCGCGCTAACGTTCGCGCGCCCGTTCCATATCGTACCTGCGGTGGAGGAGACGTGCAGTCCCTGCTCCGGAGCTAGGCCTGCCCCCCACTTAATCACTGAAGCTGGCGTTAGTGCCACCAACGCAATCAAATACAACGGAATTAACCACAACAACCAACGCCACGACATCATTCGGCCACCTGCAAGCGACGGACGCGAACGATGCCAGGCTCACCGCCTTCGGTTGCATCGAGGTGTTCGATAACTAAACCGGCCTCGGTTTCGAGGTTTTCGATGAATTGCAGCAATGCATTAAAAGGCACTTGGTCGATGACCACCACTAAGCTGTCGGACTGCGGCTGCATGCGGGTGACTTCAATTTTGGCAGCGGTTGCGAGACGCGTCACACGCTCGCTCATACTGCCGCTCATGGCTGAGGTGGGGGTGCTGTCCTTGGACTGCACCCCACCTTGTTGTGACAAATAGCGGCCGGTATTTTCGCGCACCCACTGCAACAACTCTTGCTGCGCAGCAACTTTCGTTTCACGCTCGGCAATGCCATCGGCTAACGGCTTCCACGCAATGAAATACGCCAGGGTGATCACCAGTAACACCGCGGCGACGCTCACGAGCAGCTTTTCGCGCTGGTTCATTTGATTCACGCGCGCTTCTAAACCCGGAACACGTTGCATCAACTGTTGCAATAAACTCGCCATTACACATCCTTCTTCACAGTTAATGCGCCGCTGACTGCACCGCTTTGGTTATTCACAGGCCCCTGCTCCACAATCACTTGGCCACCTTGATTCGCTACTTTACGGAAATTCTCTAAGCTTGCGAAACTCGTGGCGGTGACTTGCATGCGCAGGGTCTTGTCATCATATCGAATCAGCTCAAGTCTGATGTCGCGATTGGCTTGAAACGCACCTTCTAAATGCGCCAATAACTCAAGCGGCGATGACTTGGTGCCTTGCATGCCCAAGCTTTCAAGATGGCGATTCAATTGCGAGCGCACATTCACAATGCGCTTCTCATTCGGAAACGCATCACGGTAGGTTTGCTCAATGGCTTGCTCAAGTTGCGCGCTTTGACTGCCGAGTTGCACATACTCAATGATCTGCGAGCTATACGCCACAGCCAGCAATACGCCAGCCGCGATAGCTGCTGGTTTGTAAGTGCTTGCTTTCACGCCTTTCCGCTTTTTGTGCTGCACGCGGAAATCTTGCTGACGTAGATTGATCATTGGCGGCGTTGATTTGCGCGCGTTATAAGTGGTTGCCACCACGCTCAATGGCACCTCGATGTCCATCTGCTCCACCGCCTGCAACTGCATGCCCTCGGTGACCACCGGCGCTAATGCAGTGTCCGTGGTGAAGCCGGTGTATTGCCCTGTGCGCACAATCACTGTGTCGCCTAGGGTGAGCGAGGTGGGGTGCAGTCCTTGCTCCGGAGCAGGGTCTGCACCCTCCTCTTCTGGTTTTGTCGGCGGTGCTGGCACCATAAAAATATCCGGGTAAATTTCGTCGCAGGAGATGTCCGCATGCTCAAGCGCCGACAGCCATGTCTGCATGGCATCGCGAGCAACAACAGCAACGTGCAGTCCAAGGACTGCACCCCCCTTCTTCGCCGGCGGCCATGCGAAGTGCAACTCGGCGATATCCTGCGCCAATTCATCTTCCAAAGCGTTCGGCACCACCTGCGGCAGCATGCGAATGGCGCTGCTTGGCAGCTCTACTTGCGTGAGCAACACATCGGTACCCGGCGCATAACAAATCACCTCGCGGCTACGCGCGTGATCGGTCAGTTGGCTTAACTCAGACAAATCATTCAGCGTTCCGCTTGCAATCAATTCGCTTTGCGCTGGGCTCCAAATCAGCCAGTGCAGCGGCTCGCGCTCAGCCGAGCTCAAGCGGATAAATAGTTGTTCCATAATCTAGGGTTCTCCTGCGCCGCGATACAAAACTTCTGCGGTCTCGCTGGTGATTAAAAACTGGCTCTCAGTTGCCATGGTCAGGTCACCGTAGCCAATTTTTGCGTTTAATTGGAAATACTTACTTTTCACATCTAAATCGTCAAGTGCGCCACCGATGGTTTGTGCGGTCACGCCGTTTGGTGGCACGTTACCGACAAATTTAGGTTGTACGCCGCGCGTTGCGGCATCATTGATTGCCCCATTATTACGCGCATCGTCCATACTTTCATAGCCACTTTCACGACGCGACGCCAAGTAGCTCGCGGCATCGCCCATCGACATCGCACCGACAGTCACCGCATGCAACAGCGCAGGCTGCTCTTTGCTCACGGTATTTATATTTAATTTCAATGTGTTATCACGCGGAATCACACAAACGTACGGTTTTATCTGCTGATAAATACGCGCTGTCACACCGCGAACAAGGCGTAATTCACTCACGTGAACCAGCCAACTGTTTGCGGCGCGATACGGAAACTGCAAGCTTTGGTAATCGACCGACTCGGCACCATAACTGCCATCAATGTTGTCATCGCTATCGAGCCAATCGGCGAGCGAATCGACAATCACATCCACCGCATACGACTCTATATTTTCGTCTGCCGCCATAAACAGCATGCGGAGCTGCGCTTTGCGGCGTTCGCGTAAAACGTCAGGAGCCAGTGAGCCACCGGTATTGGTACCTGTGTTCGCACCGGTGTTAGCATTGTTGCCCGTGGTACCGGTGTTGGTACCGGTGTTGGTACCGCTTTGGTTGCCTTGCGGCGCAGTTGAAGGGGGTGCAGTCCCTGCTCCGGAGCCGGAGCTGACCCCGTCTTCAACCCGCAACGCGTTCAGATTAAAGCAACTCTGCAAATCTTGTATCTCGCCTTTAATGGCGCCACCATCAACCGGGTAGATGCTGCCGCTCTTGGTTTGCTGATACCACATTTGTTGCTGGTGCACGACACCGTCACTTTCGCTGATTTCGCGCTGCAGCAATTCTCGTACAATTTCTTCCGCGCTCAACCAATACCAATAGGCTTGTTCGGCTTGTTGAAAGTTGGCAGTTCGCAACACCGTGGTTTGTAAGCGCCCACTTAGCGTGACGGCCATGACCGAGACCAGCGCGACAACTAGTAGCACCATGAGTAATGCCACACCGCGCTGGCGTTGCGGCTGGGCAGCGCATGCTTGCAGATTACGGCGACGGTTGTTCATTTAAACCTCCGTCATTAATCAAAAACACCCGTGTAATGGTGCCCCAGCTTTCCGTTTCAATGGTAATTTCGAGCGCTGGCGGTAAACCTTCAATGTCGTTGTTGTCACGCGAGGTGGGGGTCTGTCCTTGGACTGCACCCCTCTTAAGCGGTTTGGCGGTGAAGGCGGTGACGCCTTCAAGCACCACGCGCGATTTCGGCTCTGACGATTCGGTCACATCAACAAAGTTGAAATGCTCACGTACCAGGTTACCTTCGCGCACCAAATAGGCGACAGGCTGCAACTCACTGCGCGGAAATAGGCCAAGCGGATTAAACCAACCCGAGCGAACAAAACCCAAGCGTCCTTCCTCGATGAAAATATAACGCCCGGTAGGATTATCTCGCGCGACAATTTGGCGAATATCTTGCTCTAAAATCAGCATACTGTACTGGAGCTTTTCGAGCCGTGCGATAGCGGTTTCACTCTGTTCGCTGGTGCGCATAATGGCATTAATCACCGATGCGGACGCCAATCCAATCACCGCCATGATCACAACCGTGACCAACACTTCTACGAGAGTAAAACCGCGGCGCTGCTGCATCATGGGCGCGCACCGTCATCATTAGATTCGGCGTCAGGGCCTAAGTATCGGCTCAACGTCACCAACGAGCCATCGGTGGCGTCAGGCGAATTGGGCTGCTCGGCGAACACACGTACCGTGACATAAAACACATCGTCGGTTTGGGTTTTAACCACTTGCGAGCGCCAATACCACTGGCGCGAACCGACCAATTCCGTGCCGCTTGCGCCGTTTTTCGGTGGATACTCAAGACTCACACGCGCCATCGCATTCGCTGCCGCATATTGCGCCATCGACTTGTCTTGCATGTAGTTTAAGTCGTTTAAGTGTTGACTGGTGGCGGCCACGGCAGCGAGTGCTGCTAAGGCGAAAATGCCCAGCGCAAACATCACTTCAACCAGGGTGAATCCGCGGCTATTTCTATACATCAGTCGTCACGCCCCAGATCACGTTTGAGTTCGATATCGATGCCATCGGTGCTGGCGATACGCCAACTGACGGGTTCGCCAACAAGACCCACGTTGCGAACAAATAATTCAAACGGTGGGAGATCGCCGCTACCAAAAATAAATAATTGGGGTGTGGGTTCACTCGGCGGTTCATCGTCATCGGAACGCGTGCCGAGATCGTCATCGTCCACCGCGAATACGTCGTTTAAATCGGTGTCGTCTTGTTGCAAGAGTTCGAGATCGCCAGCTTCAACCGACAACTCAATATCGGTACTGAGTTCGGTTTGCCGCAAGCCTCGGTGGGTAAGATTTTGCCAGCGTCCGTCAGAAAACTCTAAAAAACGATACGTGTTGGCATCGTCAATCCGTAAGCCGAGAATGGCGTGGCGCACTAGGGCGTACTCACGCGCATAACGGATGCGTTCGTACAATACCCGCGCGTTATCGGCAGTTTCGTCGTCCTTGCTGTCGGGTACGACAAAGCTGACGGTGAGCGCCAGCATGCCGATAACCGCCATGGTGACCATGACTTCGACGAGGGTGAAGCCTTGGTGACTCGTTCGGCTTCTGCGATTAGCGGCATGATTCGTGGGTAGCATCATTAGCGGCCTTCGGCCACCCGTCGTGGAACGACGGGTTACTCGATGTTCCAGTTGCCGATGTCGTCGTCAGTGCCGGTTTGACCGTCAGGGCCGGCAGAGAAGATGTCGATATCGCCGAATTCACCTGGGCTTAATAACAGGTATTCGTTGCCCCATGGGTCGGCTGGTAAACGTTGAATGTAGCCGCCGCGACGGTAGTTACGTGGGCGCGGGTCAACGTTTGGCTCTTCGGTTAGAGCTTCGAGGCCTTGTTCGGTGGTTGGAAAGCTGCCGTTATCGAGGCGATATTGCGCCAAGGCGTTTTCGAGCGCGATGATATCGGTGCGCGCTTTTTGGCGGTTGGCTTGGTCAGCTGAGCCGAGCACGTTTGGCAAAATTAATGACGCGAGTAAGCCGAGAATGGCGATAACGACCATTACTTCGATAAGGCTGAATGCGGATTGTTTTTTCATGGTGTTCCCTTAAAGTCCTACGCTTTGGTTGAGCTCAAGTATTGGTTGAATGATGGCGAGCACGATGAGTAAGACCACGCCCGCCATGACAACGATCAGTGCTGGCTCAAATATTTTGAGTGCGACGTTCATGGTGGTTTCGAAATCGCGGTCTTGGTTATCGGCGGCGCGGCCGAGTAACTGCTCGAGTTCGCCTGATTTTTCGCCGGCGGCAATCATATGCAGCATCATTGGCGGAAATAATTTCGTTTGTGCTAGCGCGGCGCGCAGCGATGAGCCTTCCCGCACCCGGTCACAGGCATCTTCCACGGCAATTTGCATCGCACGATTCGTCAGCACACGGCCGGTAATTCGTAAGCCATCGAGCAACGGCACTGCCGACGCCGACAAAATACTTAACGTGCGGGCAAAACGGGCGGTATTCACGCCTTTAATCACGCGCCCAAATAGGGGCACTTTCAATACCCAGGCATCGAATTTGTCGCGTCGCGATGGTTTTCGTAATAGTTGTGCGCCAACCACTAACCCCACTAAAATTATCCCCAGCAAAAATAGGCCATAATTTTGTAAGAATTGACTGACAGCGAGTAAGAACGTGGTGGTTGGCGGTAAGTCTTGGTCCAAGCCGCTAAATTGCTCGACAATTTGTGGCACCACACTCACTAACAAGAAAATGATCACGCCAATGGCAACGAGCGTCAAAATGGTTGGATACACCAACGCCTGCACCAATTGGCCTTTCAACCGGTTGCGTTGCTCGGTGTAGTCTGCGAGGCGGCTTAACACTTCATCCAAATGACCTGAGCGCTCGCCCGCAGCCACCATCGCGGTGAATAATTTATCGAATACGTGCGGATACTCTGCCATGGCTTCGGCCAACGAATAGCCTTCCACCACTTTTGAGCGTACGGCCATGATCAACTTCTGCAGGCGCGGCTTGTCGGTTTGCTCCGATACGGCAAACAAGGCTTGTTCAATCGGCAGCGCAGCCGCAACTAACGTAGCCAGCTGACGGGTAATCAACGCTAAATCGGCAGCGCCAACACCGCGGGTTTGCAAGCGCTTGAGGAGGGGTGCAGACCCTGCTCCGGAGCTGGGACTGCTCCCCCCCTCCTCTGCCAATTCGACAGCAACAGGTATCAGCCCCTGCTCGCGCAACTGCGCGCGCACTTGGCGTTCGGTGTCCGCTTCAATGACGCCTTTGGTTTTGCGGCCGCTGGCGTTTAACGCCTGAAATGCATACGCTGCCACCGGTTACTCCTCGCGCGTCACGCGCAGCACTTCTTCTAAGGTGGTGACGCCGGCAATGACTTTCGCCAAACCGTCATCACGAATGGACGGTGCCAACGCACGCACATATTTTTCAATGGCTTGCTCGCCGTGACCGTTGTGAATGAGTTCACGTACGCGCTCATCCACCACTAATAATTCATGAATACCGGTACGGCCGCGATAGCCGGTGTGGTTACATTTCTCACAGCCAACGGCACGATACAATTGCGCACCGCCATCCACGGCAGCGTCGGCAACATACGACAGCTCGTCAGCAGATGCCTGATACGGTTCTTTGCAGTCATCGCACAAGGTACGCACCAAGCGCTGTGCCAGCACACCCAATAACGACGACGATAATAAAAACGGCTCGACGCCCATATCTTCTAAACGGGTAATTGCGCCAGCGGCGGTGTTGGTGTGCAACGTAGATAGCACCAAGTGACCAGTCAATGACGCCTGCACACCAATTTGTGCGGTTTCAACGTCACGGATCTCACCCACCATCACCACATCAGGGTCTTGGCGCAAAATGGCACGTAAACCGCGGGCAAACGTCATGTTCACCTTCGGATTCACCTGCATCTGCCCGATGCCTTCGATAGAATACTCAATCGGGTCTTCCACCGTCAAAATATTACGGTCGCGCGAGTTAATTTCCATCAAGCCAGCATACAAGGTGGTGGATTTACCGGAGCCCGTCGGGCCGGTCACCAAAATGATGCCATGCGGCTTTTTAATCAGTTGCGAGAAAATACGGCGATTGGCTTCGGTCATGCCAAGTTGTTCAAGGTTCAAACGTGCGTTGTTCTTATCGAGCAAACGCAGCACCACGCGCTCGCCGTGGTTCGATGGCATGGTGGATACCCGCACATCAACCGCGCGACCGGCAATCAGCAAGCTGATGCGCCCATCTTGCGGCACTCTTTTCTCAGCGATGTCCAACTGTGCCATAACCTTAATGCGCGACACCAGCAACGAACTCAGCTTGCGGTTCGGGCGAATCACTTCACGCAACACGCCGTCGATGCGAAACCGCACCAACAGATCTTTTTCAAAGGTTTCAATGTGAATATCAGAAGCGCCTTCTTTGATGGCTTCTGAAAGCATGGCGTTAATCAGTTTGATAATTGGCGCGTCGTCTTCGCTTTCCAGTAGGTCTTCGGTTTGCGGCAACTCATCGGCGAGCGAAAATAGGTTACTTTCGTTGCCAATGTCTTCCATCAACTGCTTCGCTTCGGACGAGTCGCGTTGATAGGCTTGCGTTAAAATGGCTTCGAATTCGTCGGCACTGTGCTCTTGCAATACGAACGGGGCACCCAAAACGCGGCGCACTTCAAGCAAGGCTTGCGGGCTCACGCCATGGCGCGCATGCACCACGGCATCATTTGCGGCGCCATCATCCGAGGCACCGGCGTACGCCACTACCACGCCGTGGCGTTTCGCAAACGCAAATGGCAACCGTCGCGGTGCCACTTGCGCGGCCACATTCGCGATATCAGTCATTGCCACTGCCCTTTTTCTCTTCTTCCATGTATTTCTCGAATGACGGTGGCAACGTCAACGGGCCATCCCACTCTGGTAACACCGGCTGGTCAGTCAGCGGCATCAACGAGATGCCATCTTCGTCCGCTTTGATTTGTTCGGCGCGAATGTAGTTGTATTTGCGCGACGAAATCTGCGTTGCTGAAGTACCATCGCGCACAATGGTTGGGCGTAAAAACACCATCAAATTACGCTTTTGACGCGAGGTTGAGGTGCTCTTAAACAAATGACCTAAGAACGGAATGTCACCCAAAATTGGAACCTTTGATTCCGATTCTTGTACGTCTTCGTCAATCAAACCGCCGAGCACAATCGTTTGCCCATCGTCCGCCATCACCACGGTTTTCAGTTCACGTTTGTTGATGGTGATATCCACTGCCGTCGCGCCACTAATGCTCGACACTTCCTGCTCAATTACCAACTGCACGCCGCTGCCTTCGTTAATTTGCGGGGTGACTTTCAATTTAATACCCACGTCTTCACGTTCTACGGTTTGGAACGGGTTATCGTTGTTTGAACCGGTGGTTGCGCCAGTGATGGTCGGCACCGACTGCCCCACCAAGAACGAAGCTTCTTCGTTATCCACGGTCATAATTGACGGCGTCGCCAAAATGTTCGAGTTAGTGTTGGTAGTGACCGCTTGCAAAATCGCACCCCAGTCGTTTTTCACCACGCCAACCATCATGCCGTTGACGTTTTGCAAAACCTGCGCCAATAGCGACACATCGCCTGGACGGTCGGGTTCACGGGTGGTCACAAAATTACCATCAACCACAGTAGTGGTTTCGGTACCCGGCTGCTCACGCGCTAAATACGCACCTGCTGCAATCTGACCGATTGGCGCCTGACGACCGTTGTTATATTGCACCATGCCGCCGTCTTCGCTAATCCATTGCAGGCCGAAATCGACGCCATCGCCTTCCATAATTTCAACAATAATCGCTTCAACGTGCACCTGTGCACGACGAATATCGAGCTGACGAATGACGCTTTCTAAACTCGTCAATAAATCGGGGGCGGCAGTAATCACCAGTGAGTTCGATGCATCATGCGCGCTAATTGAAATTTCACCGCTTGAAGCGCTCGAACGGCGCGCTGCGGCTGTTGTGCCTGCTGCCGCCGAAGCAGACTCTTTTTCAGCCTGCAAACTCTGGCTCACGCCCTGCAATACTTCCACTAACTCTTCGGCTTTAGCGTATTTGAGATAATAAACACGCGTGTTGCCTTCACTTTTTAAATCTTGGTCAAGCTGATTGATGAGTTTGATCACGCGATCGCGTGCACGCGGCTCGCCACTAATGACGACACTGTTGGTGCGCTCATCGGCCACAATTTTTGGAATCAATAACGGTGGTGTGCCGTCGTTGGCTTTCTCAAACAAACTTAACGCAATGCGCACCACTTCTGATGCCGAGGCATATTCCAATTTGACCACGGTGACATCTTGGTCACCGGCGCGGTCCACGCGCTCAATAATTTCGACGAGTCGCTGCACAGTTTCGCTGCGACCGGTAATCATGATCACGTTTGACGGGTCATAGCTCACCACGTTGCCGCCGCCACTTTGATCATTCAGCAAGCGTAATAGCGGTGCCAATTCACGCACGCTGACGTTCGCCACAGGTACAACACGCGTCACCAGTGTGTCGCCACCCAATGAGTTGTCATCGACCACCGGAATGGCGCCGTTGCGGGCGTCTTTATCGCGCATGACTTTAATCACGCCCGATTCCATTTCAATGGTTGCGAAACCGTATACGTCCAACACGTTTAAGAAGAACTGCCAGTACTGGCTTTCGTTCATCACATCGTAGCTGCGCACATCAATGCGACCGCGCACGTCTGGGTCAATAATGATGGTACGGCCTAGGTTGCGCCCCACCACCTGAATAAATTCGGTGATGTCCGTGTTCTTAAAGCTGGCGGCGTATTCAACCGGCTCGTCGGCGGTTTGGCGTTGCTGCTGCGTCGCTTGGCGTGATTGCTGCGCGCTAACATCGTGGAAGGTTCCCGAGAGCGCGGCGCCGAGTGTGATGGCCAATGCCAATGAGGTTTTACGCATACTTGTCCCTTAATTCCTTTGATCTTGGTCTTGCACAACTTCACTAGGAAGGTCTCGAATATCGAGTTGCAAGTCGACCGATTCATTGCCGCGCAGCACGGTAACCGTGGCTTGTGTCATATCACCCAGCTCGCTGGTAATTTTCATCGCGGTACTTATATTGGTTAAATCTTGGCCATTAATCGCCACCGCTAAATCGCCGTCACGAAAGCCGGCTTGGCGGAATAATTCTGGATTTTTGCCAGCGCTTAAGCGGTAACCACGAATACCGTCACCACCGCGCACTGGGGTAATTTGAATAAACTCGAGAAGGCTTTCAGGATTCACGTCGGCGGCTGTTATTTGTGAGTCGGTGTCATCGCGACGCGGGCTAGAGCCACCTTCACGCACGGCGCGACTGGAGGTGCGGACATCGCTGGTCATGTTTGCCATGGTGAGCGACAGCCCTTCGCTCAACTCACCAATGCCTTCGAGTTCGAGGGTTTCAAGGCGACCGTTATTGTCGAGAATCACGCGGTCGGCGTAGATTTCTTTAATCGTCACCTGTGTGCCTTCAAGCTTGTCGCCCATCACGTACACTTCTTGCTTGCCGCTACGCTCAATAATGGCAGCCGAGCGCTCCGGCACATTCGATGCCGAGACGCCTAATAAGCGAATGTTCAACGAAGTTTTCGGCGCATTCGACGACGCTTGGGGCGTTCCAGCGCTTGCGGCACCGAATAAATCGAGCGCCACAATAGAGCGCGCCGAGTACGACGACTCAGCACTTTGTGTGGTGATTTGAAGCGGCCCCGAAGGTACCTCGCTAGCTGGCGTAATAAGCTGCCAGGTTAGTTGCGCGCCAAACCATACTGCGGCTACTGCGCAAACCGCAGTAATCAATGCGTTGACGTGCGAGTTCTGTATCTGCATGGGTTAATACTACGCTTTCGTTATAATTATGTGGCATTTGTGCCTTTTGGTCATTCTAGCCCTACTATACACAAGAGAACAGATCAAATTCGAGGATTCTGCTATACTGCCGCCACTTTTTTACACAAGTATGACAGACGCATAATTACCATGAGCAAAAACGATACCCATTACCCGACCGATAAACTGTTGCGCTATACGTTTTTAGAGCAAGACGTGCGTGGCGAACTGGTTCAATTGAGCACCAGTTATCAACGCATGATTCTAGGACACGATTACCCGGCGCCAGTTCAACGTTTGTTGGGTGAATTAATGGCGGCCACGTCGTTGTTAACGGCAACGTTGAAGTTTGAAGGGCAAATTTCGATTCAAGTTCAAGGCAGTGGCCCGGTCAATTTCGTGGCGGTGAATGGCTCGCATCATCAAGAGCTACGCGGCATTGCGCGCGTTCGAGCAGACATCGCTGACGACATGAACGACTTGCGTACCTTGATGGGCGCTAAAGCCGTGATGGTGATTACCTTAACCCCGCTTGAAGGCGAGCGTTATCAGGGTGTGGTGAGTGCGGATAATGTTTCGATTGCTGGGGTTGTGGAAGATTACTTCTTGCAATCGGAGCAATTGCGTACGCGCATTTGGCTGCATGCCGATGGTGAACATGCTGCGGGCATGATGTTGCAGGTGATGCCTGCCGCTGGTACCACGTTAGAGGCGTTTGAGCATCTTGAACACCTCACCGACACCATTACGGCGGCAGAGCTATTCACCTTGCCAGGCGAACAAGTGCTGCATCGCTTGTATCACGAAGAGCACGTTGAGCTGTACCCTGCGCAACCGGTGAGCTTCAAGTGCGGCTGTTCACGCGAGGGCACATTGGAAGCCCTAGCGTCTGTGTCACCGGAAGAACTGCGCGAGATTCTCGCCGAAGAAGGTGCCGTTGTCATGACCTGCGACTACTGCCAAACCCAGTACCGCTTCACCGAGCAGGACCTCGTCTGACCCATGGACGCCGTACGTATCGACAAATGGCTTTGGGCTGCACGCTTTTATAAAACGCGTTCGCTTGCGCGCCAAGTCGTGCAAGCGGGTAAAGTGTCCGTTGATGGCCAGCGTTGCAAACCTTCAAAGACTATTACCATCGGGCAAATTGTCAAAGCACCACGCGGCCATGATATCTACGAAGTCGAAGTTTTAGGCTTAAGTGAAAATCGTCTGAGTGCACCGTTAGCCCAAGAACTTTACCGTGAAACGGCCGACTCCATCGCACGCCGCGAAAAAGAGGCCGAGCTACGCAAAATGAATGCGTTGTATAACCCTCACCCCGATCACAAACCCGACAAAAAAGAACGCCGCGAGCTCATCAAATTCAAAAACCGTTAGAGTCACGCGCTCGCCGTGTCGGCGTTCCGAATATTCCCAGTATCCTGCGAAAGTCGCCGCATCACCAACCTCCCCAGCATCCCAAGTAACAGTAAATTTACTCCCGTTACTATGGCAACCCTATTTTTTTTGAGTGTTCAGTTGCATCAAAAAAGTTACAAAAATAGCCCCTCTAAATGTAACTTTTTTGATGCAACTGAACACATGTTTTAAAGATGGGTAACACATACATAGTCCACAAAACTCAGGGGTTCTATGTATGCTATTCGGGCTACTTTTTCTTCTTTAGGAACTTCATGAGGCGCTTGCGCTTGCGGGTTTGCGAGAGCGTGAGCTGGTTTTTGCGACCGGCGTATGGGTTGACGGACTCGCGGAACTCGATTTTGATGGGGGTGCCCATCACGCCTAATGATTTACGGAAGTAATTCATCAGATAGCGTTTGTACGAGCCTGGTAGCGAGTCAACTTGGTTGCCGTGAATGATGACGCGTGGCGGGTTGTAGCCGCCGGCGTGGGCGTACTTGAGTTTGACGCGGCGTCCGCTCACCAATGGTGGTTGATGATCTTCCACTGCGGTTTCCAAAATACGCGTTAATTTGGCGGTGCCAACACGCGCCGATGCTGAGGCATAAGCTTCAAGTACCGATTCGAACAAGTTACCGACGCCACTACCGTGTAGTGCCGAGATAAAATGCACGCGGGCAAAATCGACGAAGCCTAGGCGACGGTCGAGTTCACGCTTGATTTCTTCACGGTGATCATGCGACAAGCCATCCCATTTATTGACGGCAATCACGATTGAGCGGCCAGCGTTCAGGGCGAAGCCAATCAAGTTTAAGTCTTGATCAGAGACGGTTTCGCGCGCGTCGATCACAGCGATAACTACGTTTGCGTCTTCAATCGCCTGCAAGGTTTTAATTACTGAGAACTTTTCAACGGTCTCGTCAATACGGCCACGACGGCGTACACCGGCGGTATCGATTAAGATATATTGGCGGCCTTCACGCTCCATCGGAATATAAATTGAGTCACGGGTGGTGCCTGGCATGTCGTATACCACTACCCGTTCTTCACCAAGAATGCGGTTGGTCAGTGTTGACTTGCCCACGTTCGGACGGCCGACAATGGCGAGTTTTAATGGCAGTGCATCGTAGTCGATTTCGTCGTGACTGCGGTCGCCCAACTGGCCAATGATATTACCTTCGTGATCGATGATATTGCCATCGGCATCGACAATATTACCGTCGGCGTCGTAAACGTTGCCGTCTTCGTCGGGTTCGACGATATTACCATCAGAATCAATTGGATTGCCGTCGTCGTCGAGGTTGACCGCCACGTCGTCGGAGCCGGCGTTGCGCACGCGCACGTCCGGATATTCATCCAGCAGCGGATCAAAGCATTCCTGTAGGAGTTGCTCAACGCCACGACCGTGTGCAGCAGCAATGCCATGCACATCACCTAAACCGAGTTCGAAAAAGTCGGCGCGAGCAGCATTGGCGTCAATGCCATCGATTTTGTTAGCAACCACGTAGGCCTTTTTGCCAAGACGGCGCAAATGCGTCGCAATGCCCATGTCAGCCGCCGTGATACCGTCACGTGCGTCAACCATGAATAGCACCACGTCTGCTTCATCAATAGCGCGCAATGACTGTGATGCCATTTCAGCATCGATACCTTCTTCGTCACCATGAACACCTGCGGTGTCGATGACAATAAATTGGTAACCGTCGTAGTTGGCCTGGCCGTATTTTCTGTCTCGCGTTAAGCCAGGAAAGTCTGCAACCAAGGCGTCCCGAGTACGGGTAAGCCGATTAAATAAGGTTGATTTGCCCACATTTGGGCGCCCTACCAGGGCAACTACGGGTAACATATAACGTTAAATCCTTACCGCGAGTAAACTGCCGTCGCGTAACTGAACATAAAGGGTATCGCCGACCACAATCGGTGCTGTGTACACGTCTTCACCCACTTCTAAACGGCCTTCGGTTACGCCGCTCAGTAAATTAATAAAATGCAGATAGCCGAATCGATCGCCGACCACAATGTAGTCACCAAAACGCACTGGCGCCGTAACGTTACGGCCGGTGTAGTCATTATTCGACCACATTTCGACACCACCTTGGGCATCTAACGCTGAAATAGCGTCATCCGCATCGGTAACAAACAAACGACCGCCGGCAAACAAGACGTTTTGATAGGACGAGTAATCTCGACGCCATGCGATTTCACCGGTGTTGGCTTCAATGGCCGCTAACGCACCATTGTACGCCACGTTGTAGACGAAACGACCAGCAAGAACTGGACGTGAATCGACATCAACAAGACGTTGTAATTCCGTGGTACCACTCGGAATTGCTAAGCGCGCTTCCCAAGCGGGTTGACCATTTTCAGCAATTAATACAATCACTTTACCGGTCGAGGTGCCTACGAAAATACCGCCTTGTTCGTAAACAGGCGACGACGTGCCACGCAGTGACAATGGAGGGGTTTCGGAGGTGTGCTTCCACAACTCTTCGCCGGTTTCTTCATTCAATGCGATGACTTCACCCGTCGAACCTTTCACCACCACAAAACCACCGCCGATGGCCGGATCAGACATGATTTCAGAGCGCACAACTTGATGCCATTTGACGCTACCGTCAGCGGCATTCATGGCGACCACATCACCGTTTTCACTGCCGAGATAAACCACACCATTGAGTGCTGATAAACCGCCTGCGATACGCATCGGTTCACCTGCGCTCCACCATGAGCTCTTCTCTAAATCTAAAACGTTGCGTAAATCAATGCGCCACAAGCTGTCGCCGGTTTCACGGTTGAACGCCTCGACCACACCGCGACGATCAGCGGCGATAATGCTGTCGCCCACCACCACTGGATTTAAGTGTGAGAAATAGTTATCGATACCATCGCCGACACTTGAGTCCCAAACGACGCGCGGGTTAATTTGTGCATCAAATGGTTGCAACTCTTTGTAGGTGATCTCTTCGGTACTAAATAGCGAACAACCGCTGACAAATAGGGTTGCAAGCGCTGCTAGACCTAAGGTTTTTACTTGTTTCATGAACCCGCCACAATGCTGTTGAGTTTGATCTCGGCGATGCCTTGCGCACCAGCGTCGAGAGCGGCTTGATATGCGGCACGTGCGCCAGCGTTGTCACCTTTGGCTAACAAGATATCGCCTTTTAATTCGGCGGCTTGTGCTTTGAAAGCTTCAACTGATTCAGCTGCTTGGGCTGCCGCTAATGCGGCGTCGTACTGCTCTTGTGCGAGCAAGACGCGAGCTTGACGAATATCTGCAACAGCGCGCAATGCTGGTTGTGCGTTATCGCGTACGGTTTGCAACGCACTGACTGCAGTTGCTAAGTCGTTGTTGTCTACGGCGTGTTTGGCGAGTTCAAGTGCAGCTAACATGGCATAGGTGCTGGTACTTGAGCTCACAAACTCTTGCGCTGCGGCTGTGCTATTTTCTTGGTCAGCTTCGAGTTGCACTAAAATGCTCTCGAACTTTTCAGAAGCGGCTTCTTGGTCGGCGCGCACTTGCGCGTCGTAGTAACGCCAGCCGTAGAAAAGCGCAAAACCTACCACGAGGCCGGCAACGATGCCTTTGCCGTGTTCGTTCCAAAACTGTTTAATTCGTTCGACTTGTTGTTCTTCAGTTTCCATTTTTAACTCCAAAAACGATATTAGCTATTAGCTATTGGATATTAGCTGATAGCGAGAACGGTTCTTCTAATATCTAATATCAAATATCTAATAGCGCCGTTGCACTTTCCGCCACTGCAGGGGCGGTGGTGCGGTCGCGCAGGTGCTTTAACTCGAAATCGGTGTCGCGAACGAGCAAGGCATAGGTGGCGCCTGACTTGTCGGCTTTCGCCAATTTCTTTTTCATGTTCTGGGTGCCGCTGTGCAACTGAACTTTCAGCTGTGGCTTGGCACTTCGAATTTGTTCGGCAACGGCTGGGGCGATTAGTTCCGCCGCTTCAGTTGCTGCAATCACGTAAATATCAATGGCTTGTTCCGCTGGAATTTTGCCTTGCGACTCCAGCAACAAGACCAAGCGTTCCATACCCATGGCAAAGCCAACGGCTGGCGTTGGTTTACCGCCAAGTTGTTCCACTAAACCATCGTAACGGCCGCCAGCACACACGGTGCCTTGTGCCCCAAGCTCAGTGGTCACCCACTCAAACACGGTACGGTTGTAATAATCGAGGCCACGCACCAAACGCTCATTCAACACATATTGAATGCCTGCAGCATCAAGACGCTTGCACAGACCGTCAAAATGCTCACGCGATTCGTCGTCCCAATACTCTGACAACTTCGGGGCATCTGCAAGTACCGCTTGAGTTTCTGGCGATTTGCTATCGAGAACACGCAGCACGTTGGTGTCTAAACGACGCTTCGAATCTTCATCCAATTTGTCTTCATGAGCACGTAAAAACTCTCGCAACGCCTCGCGATAACGCGCACGCGCTTCATTTGATGCCAACGAGTTCATTTGCAATTCGACTTGCTCACTAATGCCAAACGCTTGCCACAGGCGCGCCGATAACAAAATCACTTCGGCGTCAATATCGGGGCCATCCATACCGAAGGCTTCAATACCGAACTGGTGAAACTGGCGATAGCGGCCTTTTTGTGGACGTTCGTGACGGAACATTGGGCCGAGATACCACAATCGCTGCGTTTGGTTATACAGCAAGCCATGTTCATTGCCCGCACGCACACAACTTGCGGTGCCCTCTGGACGCAACGTTAAGCTGTCACCGTTGCGATCATCGAAAGTGTACATTTCTTTTTCGACAATATCGGTCACTTCGCCAATGGAGCGCTTGAAAAGATCGGTGCTCTCGAGCACCGGCATGCGGATTTCTTGGTAAGTATATTGGGCTGCAACCTGACGGATCACGCCTTCAACGTATTGCCACGCTGGCGATTGATCCGGCAGGATGTCGTTCATGCCGCGAATTGCTTGAATATTTTTTGCCACGTTCGAGTTCTTTTCTGCTTAGGGTCTACTTAAGACGGAAATTTATTACGAAAAATGGCGCATAGTATACCGCAGCTTTACGCTTGCTTCACGGGAATCTGTTCAGCTTCTAGACGTTTTACTTGTTCACGAATACGTTTTTCGAGTTCATCGACCAAATCAGCGTTGTCGAGACGGTCCTTTTGACGCTCTCCGTTCAGGTAAAAACCGCTTTTGTTCTTCGCGCCAGCCAAGCCTACATGCGAAATCAACGCTTCACCTGGGCCGTTCACCACACAACCGATAATCGAGACATCCATCGGAATAGTGACGTCTTCAAGACGTTGCTCCAGTGCATTGACGGTGCCAATCACATCAAATTCTTGGCGTGAGCAGCTGGGGCAGGCAATAAAGTTGATGCCGCGGCTGCGAATACGCAGTGATTTTAAAATATCAAAGCCAACTTTCACTTCTTCAACTGGGTCGGCTGCCAGTGAAATACGCAACGTATCGCCGATACCTTCGGCTAACAGCATGCCAAGACCAATCGATGATTTCACTGAGCCGCTACGCAAGCCACCGGCTTCGGTGATACCTAAGTGCAACGGCTGTTCAATTTGTTTCGCTAATAAACGATACGATTCAACCGCCAAAAATACGTCGGAGGCTTTGACGCTCACTTTGAAATCTTGAAAATTCAAACGATCCAGAATATCGACATGACGCATCGCTGATTCCACCAACGCCGCTGGCGTGGGTTCGCCGTACTTTTCTTGCAAGTCTTTCTCGAGCGAGCCGCCGTTGACGCCAATGCGAATGGGTATGCCTCGGTCTCGCGCCGCATCAACTACTGCACGAATGCGTTGTTCGTTACCGATGTTGCCTGGGTTAATGCGCAAACAATCCACCCCGTACTCAGCCACTTTCAAAGCGATACGATAATCAAAATGAATATCGGCGACGACCGGGATCGGACTCTGTTGTTTAATCAACTTAAACGCTTCTGCGGCGTCCATGGTCGGTACACTTACCCGCACCAAGTCCGCGCCGGCGTTGGCAATCGCTTGAATCTGTTTGACGGTTGCCGCGACATCGGTGGTCTCGGTATTGGTCATCGATTGCACGGCAATGGGTGCGCCATCGCCAATCGGCACGTTACCAACGTAAATACGGCGTGAAGGTCGACGTTTGATGGGGTTTAAATGCATAAATTCGTTACTCGTTATTCGTTAATCGTTATTCGTGGTTGGTTTTATGCTTTTTCGAGTAACCAATAACGAATAACCATTAACGCTTTTATCAATTTAGGGTCATGGTGACGCTGCGGTTGCGACGATAACTGCTCAAATCAACCGGCTCACCATTATACGTCATTTCGACGAATTCTGGTTTGCATAAAATGATATCAAATGGTGGCTCGCCCGTCAGCGGCATTCTATAGCCGGCCTCTTTGACGCCAATCGCAATATCGGTGCCGGTGCCATCGGTGACTTTGATCCAGCAGGCGCCGCTAAATTCCATCACAAGGTTCGCTTGATTCGCTGCCACATTTTCGGTGACGACTGGCGCTTCGCGGCTAGTGTCGGCAACGACCTCTGGTTCATCTTGATCATTTGAGGTTGTGGTCGAGCGCTTGGTTGGTTCGGGCTGTTCGGTGACAACTGGGGATTCTTGTTGATTGTCTTCCGCGGTGACCACCGGGCTATCAGTGTCGGCGGTTTCAGGTGGTGCGCTGTTTGCGTCATCGGCACTTGTGTCCTGCTGCGCTTCTGCGGGGTTCTGCAGTTGCTCGCGCACTTGCGCCTCGGTACGACGCAGTGGCTCACGCTCGGTGATCTGCTGGCTCGCACCATTATTACCATTACCCGAGCTGTTACCGTTCGCGAACATGTCGCCAGCGTTGCTATCTTGCCACCACCACACAACCGCCATCGCAATCACAATCGCGATAATCAGATAGCTAATGAGCATCAAGCGATTGTCGTTGCGTTCACGCACTTTACGCTTCGAAAAGCTTTGCATGGTAATGGTGCTTGGCGCGACTTCGCCAAAACCCATTTTAGTGTAGGCCTCAAACACCCGCGCTTCGTCAACATCGAGTGCTTTGCTGAGCGAGCGCAAGTAGCCGCGCACGTAGGTCGGCGACGACAATTTGTCGTATTCGTCGGCTTCCATAAATTCGACCACGACCTTGCGTAAACGCAGATTATCAGCCACCTGCTGCGTGGTTAAGCCTTTGGCTTCGCGCGCCTCACGAAATATCTGCCCAGGTGTTTCGCCGGTATATGGCTCCGGTTGCGGTGCAGCCTGCTCTTCGCTATTTTCGTCAAATAAGTCTTTATCTTGTGCCATAGGGAATCGCTATTTAATAAGTTTCAGATAATCAGTCGCTTGCTGCGATGCAGGAAAGCGCTGCACAAGCAGATCGCCGAACTGTTGTCGTTTATTCTTATGGTTCTGGACATGGGCTAACTGCACTTCTAGCCACAGATATTGCGCCGATAATTGGGGGTAATTACTGCGACGCGCAATCATGGTTGCCGCCTTGTCGTAGCGCTTTTGCTGCATTAACAAGGTAGCGTAATTTTCTAAAATGGCGACGCCACCACCGCTGTGATTGAGCGCCAATTCATAATATCTATCCGCATTGGCCATATCGCCTTGTTCAGCGGCACAGCGTGCGGCGTTCTCGTAGGTGCTGGCAACCTTCACATAACCAGGTTGCGCAACCGCTTTACGGAACATTTGGTCGGCATCATTGTAGCGCTGCTGACCACACAACAAGACACCCAGATTATTGTAGTTATCGCCATCATTCGGCTTTAACTCAATGGCCTTGCGGTAGTACGCCTCGGCGCTTTTGAAGTCGCGAACCTGCTGATAATAGTACGCGAGGCCAGTATAAACATCAGCGTTATCGGGGGTATATTCGCGGGCGCGCTCTAAGTTGGCTTTCGCTTGTTCAAAATTACCGCTACGTAAATATTGCAAACCGAGCGCAAGCCGGGTTCGTGACGCTTCTTCGGCATTGAACTGTTGAGCTGGTTGTTGCTTGCCGTCGACGGTGCGCTGACTGACGCAACCGGTTGTTGCGAGCACAGTAAACAGCACAAGCAGTAGTATCCGCATGTAATTCCCCCTGTAAAGAAAGCTATCTTAACCTTTATCAGCGGCAGATCAAGCTGTGCGGCGTCAAAGGCGTGTTAAGTTTGTCTTAAGCAGGGTTTTGCGGACGTTTATACGGCTTTGACTTGAATCCCGTCACCACCACGCTGCGCTTGCTGCTTTTTCAAAATGCGCTTGGTGCGGTCAATGACATCACCCACTAACTGACCACAAGCGGCGTCAATGTCGTCGCCACGAGTACGACGAACCACCACAATGTAGCCCTTTTCCATCAGTACTTTGGCGAAGCGGTCAATACGTGAATTACTCGAACGACCGTAATCTGAACCGGGGAATGGATTAAACGGAATCAGGTTGATCTTGCACGGTGTATCTTTGAGAAGCTCTGCAAGTTCGGCCGCTTGTTCCATTGAGTCATTAATATGATCGAGCATCACGTACTCAATGGTGATGTTTTTATTGGCTTTGCTGCCTTCAATATAATCGCGGCTGGCTTTTAAGAACTCTTGGATGTTGTACTTTTTATTGATGGGTACAATTTCGTTACGCAACTCATCGTTTGGTGCGTGGAGTGAAATGGCGAGGGCCACATCAATTTCTTCTTTCAGCTTGTAAAGCGCAGGCACCACACCTGAGGTACTGAGCGTGACGCGACGTTTGGATAAACCAAAGGCGTTGTCGTCTAGCATCAAGTCCATGGCTGGTACCACGTTGTTCAGGTTGAGCAACGGTTCGCCCATACCCATCATCACCACGTTGGTAACGGCTTTCACGCCGGTGTCGCCAAAGGCGCCGAGCAATTTATTCACGCGCCATACTTGGCCGATAATTTCCGCAACTTTCAGGTTACGGTTAAAGCCTTGCTGCGCGGTTGAACAGAACGTGCACTCGAGTGCACAACCCACCTGCGAACTCACGCACAAGGTGGCACGATCACGATCGGGAATCCAGACGGTTTCCACATCCTGACCATCAAATAAAGTCATTGCGAACTTAATCGTGCCGTCTGATGATTGCTGCTGCATACGTACTTCAGGCGCCCGAATTTCGGCCACCTGCTTGAGCTTCTCTCGTAAGACCTTGTTGAGGTTGGTCATTTGATCGAAGTCATCGACGCAATAGTGATACACCCACTTCATCACTTGGTCAGCGCGAAATGGTTTTTCACCCAACTCTTTGAAGAACGCGCGCATACCTTCGCGGTTCAAGTCGAGTAAATTCACTTTTTTGTCTACAGCATTCATGGAGAAAACCTTAGTGCGATATTAGATATTGGATATTAGATATTAGAAAAACCAGCCTTGTTTTAATATCTAATATCTAATAGCTAATATCTCAAAGGCTCGGTCTGCCGAGCCTTTGAGCTTTTTGCTCTTAGCGAGTGCGGGCGCAGAGTTCTTCTTCAGTGAAGAAGTATGCGATTTCGCGAGCCGCTGATTCTAACGCGTCAGAACCGTGTACCGCATTTTCATCGATAGATACAGCATAGTCCGCGCGCAAAGTTCCTGCCAATGCATCAGCTGGGTTGGTTGCACCCATGATGTCACGGTGACGTTTTACTGCGTCTTCGCCTTCCAATACTTGCACCATGATTGGGCCAGAAGTCATGAAGTCAACCAACGCGCGGAAGAAAGGACGCTCTTTGTGTTCAGCGTAGAAGCCTTCTGCTTGCTCGGTGCTCAAGTGCATCATTTTCGCTGCAACAATGCGGAAACCCGCGGTTTCGAAGCGGTTGTAGATAGCGCCGATGACGTTTTTGCCAACTGCGTCTGGCTTGATGATTGATAAGGTGCGCTCTAAAGCCATGATTTTCTCCAATCGAAGTTAAGTATAAAGGGTCAAAATTTTAGTCGCGCGGATTATACATAAAACCTATGACAAGCGAAAGGAGGGGTGCAGTCCAAGGACTGCACCCTCCTTTTACTTTTTCGAACAAGGTAATCGAATTTTCGAGGTATCCAGACCCTTACATACATTCGTGTATGTATGTAAAATAGCGTGGTATGTTTCACTAGATTTTTAGCGCTTGTTGTAAGGATGTAGGCGTATGAAAAAAATACAAAATATTGCGTTTGGGTTGTTGTTTTTTGGGATTGTGTTGATGGCAGCGATTGTTCCCAAGGCGCAAGCCGATGAGGCGCATCTTGCGGTGAGTTACTCAACAGAGCACTTAAATGGTTTACGGGCTGGGTATCGCTGGACCGATGGGCCGAAAATTCTGCCGCAACGTTGGTTCGACTTGATCGGCTCACCGCGCGTACACTGGGAAGCGGCCGTGAATACATGGGTGAATTCGCGCAACTCGCATGATCGTATCAATGCGATTACTTTTAGTCCGGTTTTGCAATGGTCGTTGACGGGAGGTTCACAGCCTCTGCTGTTGGAAGCTGGCATAGGTGTTTCACTGCTTGATGATCAGCAAATATCGGACCGTGAGCTGTCGATTTCATTCCAATTTGAAGATCGTATCGCCTTAAGCTGGCAATATGATCCGATAAGCCAAGCGCGTTTGAGCTTTGGTTATTCACATTACTCCCAGGCTGACCTCAAGCGTCCCAACGATGGTTTAGATTTGTGGGTTCTCACCTGGCATGTGCCGATATAGCAATAGGAGGGGTGCAGTCCAAGGACTGCACCCCTCCTTTCCCCCCTCTTGCGCTTTGGGTGGAACGAGCGTAAAGTGTGGGCATCTAGACGTCCATATAATTTAATGAGGTAATTATGACGCAGCAAATTACATTAGGTGGCGGTTGCTTTTGGTGTCTTGAAGGCGCCTTTAAGCAAGTTCGTGGCGTACTAAAAGTTCAGTCCGGTTATGCTGGTGGTCATAAAGCCGAACCGACTTACGAAGAAGTCTGCAAGGGGGATACGGGTCACGCTGAAGTGGTTCAGATTACGTTTGATCCGGCTGCTCTGAGTGTGCGTGAAATTTACGAGATCTATTTTGCGCTGCATGATCCAACTCAGGTGAATCGTCAAGGAAACGACGTAGGTACGCAATATCGCACATCAATTTTCTATCAAACTGACGAGCAAAAACGTTTAGCGGAAGAAATTATTGCCGAGATGGAGCGCGAGCAAACGTGGGAGGCGCCGATTGTGACGACTATTGAGGCGCTCGAGAAATTCTGGCCAGCTGAGGAATATCACGAGAATTACGTGGAACGTAATCCTGAAAACGCCTATTGCCAGGCGGTAGTACACCCGAAATTGGCAAAATTTAAACGTACATTTGCCGAGAAACTCGACGGCTAAAAAAGAGGGGTGCAGTCCTTGGACTGCACCCCTCTTATTCCCTGTTTATGCAATAATACTACGAAGGATTTCAATGTCACCATCACCGACACCGTGGCGTCGGAAGTAAATCGGCCATTCTGCTATTAGCTCTTGTACTTCGTTTATGACTGCTCTCGCTTTGTATGGCTGCAGCCCAAATCGACGTGATTGTGATACGAGGTTTTCCACAGATCCAGCGCGCCCGTCATCGCCAATTCCTAATCCATGCTCCTTGCTATTACTAATCGGCAGCACGTCATAAGCAGGTGCTAATCGCCAATACCGTTCATGTAAATGCCACAACATGGCGTGATTTCGGGCATGATCATCGGTATTACCAATCAGTACGTTAAACACCATGCGTTTGAACAACTCGGGTGCATCTTCGGCCGAAGCACTGTGTTTACGCAATAACTCTGCCAGTGCGCCATAAGAGTACCAACTTCGCAGCGCTGTCTCGTTCACATGGTCATTCATCAAGAGTGAGTTTGCACTGATAAAATGATGCGATACCGATTCGATAACACCGTCGAAATGCCTGTCGAAACGTTTCACCATCAACGCATCTTCTTCACCTTCGAGCAAGCGCACATCAGCGGTGCGTACCCCCTCGAGCTCGTTTAGCATCTGCATGGTGGCGTATTCGACGCGAGCGACATTATACAGATCGTCGGCTCGGTTAAACTTCAATAAATACGTTTGATGGTTATCAACTAACAAGGTTTTCGGACGCGCCCCACCCATTGAGTCACCGAACTGGAAGGCTTTTTTAACCTCGACACTGACATTCTCTGAGTTGAGAATGGCTCTTTTCCCACGTAGTAATAAGTTCAAATCATCTAGCGTATTTCGCGATTGTTTTGCCTTAGCTTTGGTGCGCGACAAACTAAAGCTAATAGCACCAACGCCCATGGTGGCGCCAGCAATCAAAAACTCAAGTTCGTTTTGCGGTTTGGTTTTACGCAATTGCAGAATAAGTTTACGACCCCAAGCATCGGCTCCGGCATCGCTTAACACCCCGAAGATGCCCTTATTGAGTTTGGTAGTAAAAATTTCTTGGCTAAGTGGTAGGTGTATCGGATCGAGCGGAAAGGCATCATCACGCGATAGATAGGATTTCCCGTAACGCAACTGACCAACTTTGCGCGCGATATCGTAACGAAACTTGGCGCAAATAACTGGCTCATCTTCTAAGCCTTCAATGAATATATAGGCTTCAGAAATCATTGGAGAAATCCTCAACCGGTTTTCGGCGCTTGCGCTCTGGTGCATCGGCAACTTGAGCAAGCTGCTCATCAACAACACTGGTAAACTCACCCAACAAGCCCAGTAATTCAAGTGCAGACACAAGGGTCATCGCATTCACCCCCTGCCCGTTTTCCATCCGGTACACGGTATTCACACCACAGCCCAAACGCTTCGCGAACTCTTCTTGATCCATGGTCTGCGTGCGGTGCTTCTTGATCAACTCACCGACTGATTGCAAAAATTGCTCGGAATTCATAATCCACCATATATCATCAATAAAACGCTAATGGATGAATTATGGTGGATTAATTTGATTTGTGCAAGTTTTAAGCAGGAGGCGGGGTGCAGTCCTTGGACTGCCCCCCACTTTTTTAATGATTTTCTTTGGCGTGGTTAATGCTGTACTTCGGTATTTCAACTACGAGATCTTCGCCATCCACACGAGCTTGACAGCTCAGGCGTGAATCTGGGTCAAGGCCCCAGGCTTTGTCGAGCATGTCGTCTTCGTTTTCTTCAATTTCGTTTAACGAATCCATGCCTTCGCGGATATATACGTGACACGTCGTGCAAGCACACACTTTCTCGCAAGCATGTTCAATGCCGATGCCGTTGCGCAACGCGACGTCTAATACGGTTTCACCATCGGCGGCCTCAATGGCTGCGCCCTCTGGACATAATTCTTCGTGCGGTAAAAAAATAATCTTCGGCATATAAAACCTCGTTACTCGTTATTTGTTACTCGTTATTGGTGGGCATTTTCGAATCACGAATAACCAATAACGAAAAACGATTTACGGCGCTTTGCGCCACCCGGCGTAGAACGCCGGGCTACAATTCGTCGACTTTGCTGCCGGAGAGGGCTTTGCGAATGCTCTCATCCATGCGGCGGGCTGCGAAATCATCGCTGGCTTTATCGACAGCTTCAATAGCTTTTTCTATGGCATCAGTGTCGGTACCGTTGCGGGCAATACGTAACGCTTCCATCGCAGTATCCAAGGTCTCGCGCTCGTTTTCGCTCAACAACGCGCCATCTGCGGCTAACGCACTACTCAATGCTTCCAACACGCGGTCGGCTTCTACTTGTTGCTCACGCAACATGCGTGCGGCCATGTCTTCTTTGGCGTTAGTCATCGACGACTGAATCATTTTGGTGATGTCGTCATCGCCTAGACCGTACGACGGTTTCACTTGCACCGAGGCAGTGACACCACTCGATTTTTCCATGGCGGTGACGCTGAGTAAGCCATCGGCATCGACTTGGAAGGTTACGCGAATGTGCGCTGCACCAGCGGCCATCGGTGGAATGTCGGTTAAAACGAAACGAGCTAAGCTGCGGCAATCATCCACTAACTCACGCTCACCTTGCACCACGTGGATCATCATGGCGGTTTGACCATCTTTGAAGGTGGTAAATTCCTGTGCTTTTGCCACAGGAATAGTGGTGTTCCGCGCGATAACTTTTTCGACCAAGCCACCCATTGTTTCAAGGCCTAGCGACAATGGAATGACATCGAGCAATAGCATGTCAGAATCTGGCTTATTACCGGCCAAGATATCGGCTTGTACGGCGGCACCAATCGCCACAACTTGATCTGGGTCGATTGAGGTGAGTGGCTCACGTCCAAAAAACTCGCCTACGGCTTCGCGGATGCGTGGGACGCGGGTTGAACCGCCAACCATTACCACATCGAGAATTTCATCGGCACTAACGTCAGCGTCTTTTAAAGCGCGGCGGCAGGCTGAGAGCGTACGGCGCACTAGAGGTTCGATGAGCTCATTAAGCTTGTCTCGGGTAAGTACACTGTAGCCCGGCGTTGCACGCCGGGAATCGGTGATCGGTTCAGCATCGCTGCAGGGTTCTATAACAATGGTTTCGCCATCTAGAGAACTTTGTGCATCAATTCGAGATTCACGGTGCTGCGCACCACCCGGCGTGGAACGCCGGGCTACTACGCTATTGACGTCCGTCAATAGCTCTTTGGCGGCTTTGGCGGCGTTGACGAGGTCGCGCTCAGTGCGGGCGTCGACATTGTCGGGTAGTTGCCACTCTTGCTTAAGCCAATTGACAATGAGTTGGTCAAAGTCGTCGCCGCCAAGAGCACTGTCCCCGCCGGTTGCCAGAACTTCAAACACCCCACCTTGCAGGCGCAGAATCGAAATATCGAAGGTGCCGCCACCTAAATCGTACACAGCAATCAGGCCTTCGCGGCCAGAATCTAAACCATAAGCAACGGCCGCTGCGGTCGGTTCATTCAACAAGCGTAAAACTTTCAAGCCCGCTAATTGTGCTGCATCTTTTGTGCTCTGGCGCTGTGCTTCATCGAAATATGCCGGCACGGTGATCACCACACCAGTCAGCTCACCACCCAACGAAGCTTCAGCGCGAGCTGCTAACGTGCGCAGAATATCTGCGGAAACTTCCACGGCGTTCTTTTCGCCTGCTGCGGTATGGAATACCGGCACGCCGTTGTCCGTTTCGCTCATGCGATACGGTAAATTCGAGAAATTCTTCTGTACATCGGCAATGGTGCGACCAATAAATCGCTTCACCGATACAATGGTGTTCTCGGTATCGATGCTTTTATCGGCGTGCTTAGCCAGCGCTTCGTGGCCGGTTAGCACCTCATTAGCACCGTAATAAACAACCGATGGCAAAATGGCGCGGTCTTGCTCGTCACGCAACACCTGCGCTTCGCCGCTCCGCACGCTGGCTACCAATGAGTTGGTGGTGCCTAAGTCGATACCGGCTGCAAGTCGATGTTGGTGGGGCGCGGTGCTTTGGCCCGGCTCCGCAATTTGTAGTAAAGCCATTTAAATCCTCTTTTTAAATACGAGAGCGATATTAGCCGTTAGATATTAGATATTAGATCTGATGTTTCTAGCTCTTGCTAATATCTAATATCTAATAGCTAATATCGTACTCGCTCTTCAAGCTGTTCGAGTTCGTGGTGCAGCTTGTGCATAAACTTCAGCTTACGCACCGTATTCGCCGCATCGTCATTGGCATCGCTATTCAATTGCCGTTCTAACTCATCCTGCAAATCGCGCATCTGTTCTTGCAAGTCTTTGTAGGCGCCATCAAGCGAATCAACATCGTCTACTTCGGCAATGCGTTCGCGCCATTCCATTTGCGCCATGAGAAATTCAGGATCTTGCAGGGTGGTTTGTTCATGGGCAAGATCAATACCGCGCAGTTCGAGTAAGTACTCGGCGCGTGACAGCGGTGATCGCAAGGTTTGATAGGCATCGTTGAGTTGTGCGGTACGTTGCACCGCCATCAGCTTATCGCGCTCGCTACCACTGGCAAAGCGATCGGGATGCATGGTTTGTTGTAATTTTCGGTAGCGCTGTTGTAGTTCCGCCGCATCCAAATTGAATGCGGCGGATAGACCAAACAGTTCAAAATGATTCATTTTTTACCTGTTAAACATTAAAGCTTTCGCCGCAACCACACTCACCTTTGGCGTTCGGGTTACGGAACTCGAAGCCCTCGTTCAGGCCTTCTTTGACAAAGTCGATTTCGGTGCCATCGAGGTACACGAGGCTCTTGCCATCGATAATGATGCTTACACCTTTGTCTTCAATAACCGTGTCGGTATCGTCGACTTCATCAACGAATTCCATCACATAGGCAAGGCCCGAACATCCGGTGGTTTTCACACCTAAACGGATGCCAACACCTTTACCGCGTTGTTCCAGAAACGAGCGCGCACGTTGTGCCGCCGCTTCAGTCATGGTAATTGCCATTTGCTAACCTAATTAACCTGCGTGTTTCTTTTTGTAGTCTGCAATTGCTGCTTTAATTGCGTCTTCAGCCAAAATTGAACAGTGAATTTTCACTGGTGGCAACGCTAATTCTTCAGCAATTTGAGTATTCTTCAGTTGCTCAGCTTCGGCAATTGACTTGCCTTTCACCCATTCGGTGACGAGCGAGCTTGAAGCAATAGCAGAACCACAACCGTAGGTTTTAAATTTCGCATCTTCGATAATGCCGTCGTCAGTGATTTTTAATTGCAACTTCATCACGTCACCACATGCTGGTGCGCCGACCATGCCGGTTGCAATAGACGGATCGTTTTTATCGAAAGCGCCTACGTTGCGCGGGTTTTCATAATGGTCGATTACTTTTTCGCTGTATGCCATACCGTGTTACCTCTCTTAGTGTGCCACCCATTCGACCTTGGAAAGATCGACGCCGTCTTTGTACATTTCCCAAAGGGGTGACATGTCGCGTAGACGACCAATTGAATTATTAATTTGCTTAATGGCGTAATCCACTTCTTCTTCGGTAGTAAAACGACCGAAGCTAAAGCGAATTGAGCTGTGCGCTAATTCATCATTGCGGCCTAATGCACGCAATACGTATGACGGCTCAAGACTTGCTGATGTACAGGCTGAACCTGAGGATACGGCCAAGTCTTTCAGTGCCATAATCAAGCTTTCGCCTTCGACGAAGTTAAAGCTGATATTAAAAATGTGCGGTACCGCATGCTCTTGATTACCGTTCACATACACTTCTTCGATGTCTTTTACGCCGTTCCATAAACGGTCATGCAACATTTTAAAGCGCTCGCGTTCAGCGCCCATTTCTTCTTTCGCGATACGTGCGGCTTCACCGAAACCTGCAATTTGGTGCGTCGCCAAGGTACCTGAACGCATGCCACGCTCGTGACCGCCACCGTGCATTTGTGCATTCAAGCGTACACGCGGCTTACGGCGTACATACAAGGCACCGATACCTTTCGGGCCGTACATTTTGTGGGCTGAGATGCTAAACAAATCAACCGGAAGCTTTTCCATATCAACTTCAATTTTACCGCAGCTTTGCGCGCCATCGACGTGGAAAATCGTCTTGTTCGCACGACACAAGTTACCGATGGTTTCGATATCTTGAATCACGCCGATTTCGTTGTTCACGTGCATCACGCTAACTAATACGGTGTCTTCACGCAGTGCTGCTTTGAATGCGTCGATGTCGATTAAGCCATCTTCTTTGACATCAAGATAAGTAACTTCGAAGCCTTCACGCTCCATTTGACGGCAAGTATCTAGCACCGCTTTGTGCTCAGTTTTCACCGTAATGATGTGCTTACCTTTTTTGCTGTAAAACTCAGCTGCACCTTTAATAGCCAGGTTGTCTGACTCGGTTGCACCTGAGGTGAATACGATTTCACGCGGGTCAGCGTTGATGAGTTCAGCCACTTGATTACGGGCAATATCAACCGCTTCTTCGGCTTGCCAGCCAAAGCGATGCGAGCGTGACGCAGGGTTACCGAACTGACCATCTGGGGTCAGAAACTGCATCATTTTTTCAGCAACACGCGGGTCAACCGGTGTGGTTGCTGCATAATCGAAATAAATCGGTAATTTCATCAAGCTACTCCTCATGCCAGACTGCTTTACTGGCTCAATGCAATTTGGTTTTCGCGTTTTTTCTGGTCAGAAATAATCTTGTTTTGGCGTAATGCCACTTGTGCAATGTCTTCTTGCTTGACCAGTTCGGCTAACGTGATGCCAGCCAGAAAATCTTCAATACGTTCACTTAAGTCGGTCCACAGCGAATGTGTTAAGCACCGACTTCCGCCTTGACAGCCGCCCTTACCTTGGCAGCGTGTGGCGTCAATGCTCTCATCCACCGCCTGAATGACCGCACTAATTGAAATTTGATGGGCTTCTAAGCCTAATCGATAACCGCCACCTGGCCCGCGCACACTGCTTACCAGACCTTGTTTACGCAAACGCGCAAATAATTGTTCAAGATAACTTAGGGAAATACCTTGGCGTTCAGAAATGTCTGCCAATGGCACCGGACCCTGTTCTGTATGCAACGCAACGTCAATCATTGCGGTTACGGCGTAGCGGCCTTTTGAGGTTAAACGCATAGCGGTGTTGCCTCCATTTAGTTAGGCCTCAATTTTGCCATTCCCGACTATTTTAGTCAAGTATTAGCGACAAAGTCGCTAATACCGTAGCCCGGCGTTCTACGCCGGGTGGTGCGCAGCACCGTTATTGCCTGTTATCAGGTAATGTTTATAAGTTATTGCCTGTTATCAGGTAATGTTTATAAGTTATTGCCTGTTATCAGGAAATGTTTATAAGTTACTGCCTGTTATCAGGTAATGTTTATAAGTTATTGCCTGTTATCAAGCGATGTCTACTAGTCAACAATAACCGCCTGCGGCGTCCCGGCGTGGAACGCCGGGCTACTTCATTTTCTTGTCGATTGAGGTCAGGATGCCGCGCAGGATATTCAGCTCGGCCGATTCCGGGCGCGCCCGATTAAACAAGCGGCGTAGCTTCGCCATCACTTGGCCTGGATGGTTCTTGATGATGAAGCCGGTTTCGCCCAAGGTTTCTTCTAGGTGCACGTAGAAGCGCTCGAGATCTTCAGCAAGTGGGTACTCACTTTGCTCGCGCTCAGGGTGAGCGTCCGCTTCTAAGAATTGCATACGTACTTCGTAGGCCAAGGTCTGCACAGCCATTGCTAAATTCAATGAGCTGTAATCCGGATTCGAAGGTATATGCACATGATGCGTGCATTGCTGCAATTCTTCGTTAGTAAGACCGCTGCTTTCACGGCCAAATACCATTGCAACTGGGTAATTTGGCGCTTCCGCCAACACTTTCACAGCCGCCTCACGCGGGCCGAGTAACGGCCAATCGAGGGTGCGATTGCGCGCACTGGTGCCAACCACGAGGCCACAATCACCGATGGCTTCACTTAACGTCGATACAATCTTCGCGTTATATAGCACGTCGGTGGCACCCGCTGCTAAAGCTGACGCATGGCTGTCTGGTTCTTGCACAGGATCAACCAGATACAGCTCACTGAGCCCCATGGTTTTCATGGCGCGCGCCACTGAGCCGATGTTACCGGTGTGGCTGGTGTTGACTAAAACAATTCGGATTCTTTCCAGCATGGTATAAACCTTTAACGGCGTTGTTCGTTATTGGTTATTCGTTATTCGTGATTGCTTTCGCTGTTACGCACGGCTCCGAATTTTACTCCGGTGCTGCGCGGAATTCTTGGTTATTCGCTAACACCATCATCGAATAACCAACAACGAATAACGAGTAACGTCTTACTTCAAGCTTTCAGGTAAGTGCGGGCGAGCCTTGGTGAGTAGGTGCTGCACCACCTTCGGATTGCCTGCAACCACATGACCACTGCGCATAAAACCGTGACCACCGGCGAAGTCAGCCACAATACCGCCAGCTTCACGTACAATCAATTGACCGGCCGCGATGTCCCAAGGTTTTAGGCTAAATTCCCAAAAACCGTCGATACGACCGTTGGCGACATAGGCTAAATCAAGTGCGGCAGAGCCGTCACGACGCATATCAGCTGTGTGTTCGAATAACGCTGCAAACACCGCGAGATAATCTTTGGTCATGTCTTTGCGTTTGAATGGAAAACCGGTTGCTAATAGAGCGCCGTTGAGGTCACGCTGTTTGGTGACACGTAAACGCTTGCCGTTTAGCTGCGCGCCTTGGCCTTTGGTTGCGGTAAATAGTTCTTCACGCAGCGGGTCATAAACCACGGCAGCGTGAACGGCGCCTTTGAATAAGTAGGCGATAGAAACGGCGAAATGGGGGATACCGCGCAGGTAATTGGTGGTACCGTCGAGTGGGTCAATGATCCACTGATGGTCGCTTTCTTTGCCCACTACTTCACCACTTTCTTCTGCTAAGAAAGAGTGATCGGGGTAAGCTTTTTGAATGGTGCGAATGATGGCACTTTCAGCCGCTTTATCGAGTTCGGTGACGAAATCGTTTTGGCTTTTCGTTTGAACATTAAGGTCAACTTCTACGCCAAAGTTTTTGACTAAAATTTTGCCGGCCGCACGCGCTGCGCGCACCGCTATGTTTAACATCGGATGCATACCAATTACCTGTGCTGTGAAAGAACAATTTTGTGGGCGCGGATTATACGGAGAATGAAGCAGTTAAGCAAGTGTTCACTTTTCAAACAGCTCGTGCTATAAGATTGTTGCGCTATGCAAAAAATCAGGCATTAAATTAGAACAACAACACAAAAAAGCCGGAGGGTCCGATGGATCATTCACAAGAGCTAAAGCAAGTTGAATCTAAGTCTAGCAAGAAAGCAGCCCCTCGTAAGTGGCGTGAAATTGAGGTGCTTAAGGAAAAGTATCGGTTACGCGACGAACTCCAAGATATCGATTTTGAATTCGATGCCGAACTCGACGAATTAGACCTGTAGCCCGGCGTTTCACGCCGGGTAGTGCGCAGCACTGTTATTGCCTGTTATCAGGTGATGTACCTTGAATTGCCTGTTATCAGGTGATGTACCTAGAGTTGCCTGTTATCAAGCGATCCTAGTGATTTTCGAAGTATCACGGCGCTTCGCGCCACCCGGCGTAGAACGCCGGGCTACCAGCTTATCCGTGTGTCCAGCAGCTCGTTAGTGCGGCGAAAGTGGCCAGCGGTGATGAAACCACGATGCGCCGATAACGGCGACGGGTGCACCGTTTCTAATACATAATGGCGCTGGCGGTCAATTAAAGCGCCCTTCTTTTGTGCGTGCGCTCCCCACAGCAAAAACACGATACCTTCGCAATGTCGATTAATTTGCTCCACCACTTTGTCAGTAAAGGTCTCCCATCCCCAGCTAGCATGCGAATGCGCTTTACCCTGCTCTACCGTCAACACCGTGTTCAATAACAGCACGCCCTGTCGCGCCCAACGCTCTAGATTGCCTGATTCCGGTATTTGATAATCAGGGTAATCGTGTTGAATGGCTTTAAAGATATTGCGCAATGACGGCGGGTGTTTCACCCCATCGGGTACAGAAAAACACAAGCCATGTGCTTGTCCAGGCCCGTGATATGGGTCTTGCCCGAGTATCACAACCTTTAAATTGGCCAATGTAGTAAGCTTAAACGCTTGAAATACTTGGTCGCTCGGTGGATAAATCTGTTTACCGGCATCGCGCTCAGCCTGCACGCGCTGCATCAGCTCAAGAAAGTATGGTTGTTGTTTTTCTTCGCCGAGCAAGTCGCTCCAGCTTAACGCCTGTGCTGTCATTTATAGACTAACCTTTGTATTATTGTGCCAATATCTGTTCGATATCCTAACATCGAGACGAATCGTGATACCAACAAAAGAGAGCATTTGATGAGTAAGCCCTACCCGCCAATAAGTGTATTTGTCATTACCCTCAATGAAGCCGAGCATTTAGACGAAGTTCTTGAGAGTGTGCGCGGTGTCGAAGAGATCGTCATCATCGATTCAGGTTCTACAGACGCTACCTTAGAAATTGCGAAGAAGCACGGTGCGCGCATTGTACATAACGATTGGCCGGGTTATGCGAAACAAAAGGCTTTCGGTATTGAGCAGTGCACGCATAACTGGGTACTTAACCTTGATGGCGATGAAGTGCTACCGGAAGGTGGCTTACAGATGATACGTGAACGTATTGCCGAGGGTGATATCAACGGAATATGGATTCATCATGATGATATTTTTATGGGTCACAGCCTTACCAAAGCGCGCCATCACAAGTATCGTCGCGTGTATCGAAAAGATCGCAGCCGCATGGATACGTCAGTGTTAGTGCATGAGCATATTCACGTGGATGAACCAACTGCTTATTTGCCAATTTATTTGAAGCATTATGGGTACGACTCAGCCCACGGCTATATGGATAAGCTCAATAAGTATTCGAAACTTAAAGCCGAGCAACGTATGGAGCAAGGTCGCCCCTGCAGTTTGCCTCGGCTGTTAGTAATTTTTCCGTTAATGTTCTTGAAGTTCTATCTCGGCAGGCAGATGATCTGGTCGGGCTGGCGAGGGTTTATCAAGGCAAACATCGACGCATTTCATTTTTTCTTAACCGAAGCGAAACTTTATGAAATGCATTATCGTCAAAAGCACCAGCAAGACAAGTCAAAAAATGAGTAGTTAAATGTCATGAGGGGGTAGTGTGAAACAGCCTGTTCAGCCTAAATTCAAAATATTTATCATTAACTTGGCACATTCAACTGAACGTTGGCAGCATGTTTCGCAGCAACTCGATAAACTTCAATTACCCTACGAGCGTATTGACGCCGTAAACGGCAAGGTTCTGACCGACTCAGAAATTGAGACGGTTTTTTCGACTGCGCTCGCGGATAAATATTTCCACTACCGTTTAACTCGCGGCGAGATTGCTTGTTATCTTTCCCATATTAAGGCTTGGCAGCGTATTGTTGATGAAGGTCTCGATTTCGGCATTGTGCTTGAGGACGATATCAATTTTAACGCCCTATTCGCTGAGGTTCCGCAACGTATTGCAGCCTTTGAGAATGCATGGGATGTGATCAAGCTCGCGGCGCCATTTAAAGATCAACCGTACGACATCATTGAATCCGATCGGCAACTTAACGTGGTTCATTATCGACGCAAACCACCAATGGGGGCTTGTGCTCAAGCAATTAGTTATGCCGGCGCACGTCAGCTGTTGCGTTCACGTCCACCAATTTTCAGACCTGTTGACGTTGATCTTCAGTGGTCGTTTGAACTTGGCATTCGAACGTTCGGGTTGGTGCCTTACACAGTGGATAACACGCACCAGCATGGCAGTGAAATATTTGCCGTCGAGAACAGACATGATGTTCACAAAAGTGGTTGGCGCCGCTTGAAGCATCAGGTTGGTTTGTATTTTGATAATAAAAAAGCGCGACGTCGAACGCCGCGCTTGTAATATATCACTGTCGCTTCTTGGTTATTTGTGCTCTTCAAACCAATGGAGGATATAAGCCACTTTGGCCATTAAGTTTGACGGGCGTCCCGCAATTCCGTGAGGTGCGTCTGGAATACGAACCATTGCGGTCTCCACGCCTGCTAACTTCAGCGCTTGGTAATACTGTTCAGATTCTGAAATTGGCGTACGGTAATCTGACTCACCGGTTAGCAACATGGTTGGTGTTTTCACATTGCCCACGTAGCTAATTGGTGAATACTTCATGTAATGTTCTTGATTCTCCCATGGCAAGCCAGGGAACCAATATTTGGTGAAGTAATTGTACATATCAGCCGTGAGTACAAAGCTATACCAGTTAATCACTGGTTTAGCGACAACAGCACCGGCAAAACGGTCAGTATGACCAACAATCCAAGCTGTTAACACACCACCACCGCTACCACCGGTAACATACAAACGTTCTTCGTCAATGAAGCCCTTTTCAATGACAGCATCAACGCCGTCCATTAAATCGGTGTAATCTTGGCTCGGGTAGTTATGATGAATTTCTTGCGCGAATTCAACGCCGTAGCTGGTGCTTCCGCGTGGGTTGGTGTACAACACCACATAACCCTTCGCTGCCATCAACTGAATTTCAGCTGCAAATGAGCCGGCATATGCGGTATGTGGACCACCATGAATTTCTAGAATCAGTGGGTATTTTTTAGTTGGGTCAAAATTCGGTGGATAAGCAATCCAGCCTTGAATTTTGTAATCATCATGGCTTGATTCGTACCAGATTTCCTCAACACGTCCTAACTCTTTGTGCGCCAACGCATCTTCGTTCAGGCTCGTGAGCTTACGTTTGATTTTGCTGGTTTGCAGCATCAAGTCAGCTGGACGGTATGGGTTCGCCATGGTGAATACCAAATCGCCACTCTTACTCACATCGAAACTACCGCCACTGTAGGGACGCGTGTAACTTAAGCCACCCATGGCATCCGTTAACACACGACGGCTGCCACTGAGGCTTTGATAGACGATATTGCCTTTACCTTCTTTATCGTAGCTAAAGTACAAACCACGGCTGTCATCAGACCATTTCACATCATCAACTGAGTAATCTAGCTCTGTTGTCATGAGCTTCGGCGCGCCGTTGCCATTGAGGTCCATGACATACAGATGCGTTAGCTGATAACTCTTATAGTTATCGTCATAACCCAACCACGCGAGTTTTTTGCCATCAGGGCTTACTTGCGGAGAGCGATCTGGGCCATTGCGGTCAGTCAATTGCTTGATCTCACCGCTTGCCATTGCGACTTGGTAGAGCTCAGAATTATTCGGTTGCTCGAATGCATCGTCGCGTCGATTCGCCGAGAATATAATGTTCTGGCTATCACCCGTCCAAGTTAGCTGACCACCATGGTTAAACTCGTCATGCGTTAGCTGGCGTGGTGTACCGCCACTCGCTGGAATCACGTAGATTTGGGTAAAGCCGTCCGGTGCATAACCAGCGCCATCAAAACGATAGTTATCTTTCTCGATATAACGCGCAGGCTCCGCCCACTCTGCGCCTTTCGGTTTGCCTGGCAGACTTACCGGCGGCGCTTTACTGCTTGGGGTGAACATAGTGAATGCAAGCCAGTTACCATCCGGAGACCAAGTCAGGTTGCTTGGGCTACCTGTCAGGCGAGTTACAGGCGCGTGATCGCGAGTGTCTGTCCAATACAAATGGATCTGATTAGCGCCGGTACGATTCGAAACAAACGCTAACGTTTTGCCATCTGGCGACCATGTTGGTGAGTGATCATTAGCCGTACCACCAGTTAACGGACGCAACTCGCCTTTGTTATCGACACGCCACAAATTACCTAAGCGACGATCGCTCATAATATCCATGTAATTGCGCACGAAAACGGTGTAACCGCCATCTGGATGAATGGTTGGCTGGCTTGCATACTCCAGCTGGAACACATCTTCGAGCTGAAGTGTGTTGTCGGTATTGGCGAAGGCGCTAGTCGCTGCCAAAGCCAAGCTAAGCGTTAAGAGTTTTTTCATAAGTGAAAACCTCGTTGTTCGTTATTCGTTATTCGAAGACAACTTCGATATTAGCTATTAGATATTTGATATTAGCTGAAATCTTAAACCACTCGGCTACTATCTAATATCTAATAACGCTTTTGCACTTCACAAACGATTAACGGCAAAAAAAAACCGCCGTAATGGCGGTTTTTTCAGTGTTTTTCAATTAGAAGCTGTAGCTGAAGCTTACGGCTGCGAAATCGCGGTCATCTGCTGGGTCAAACTCAGCACCGTCGGTGATGTTATAGCCAACACCCACTTTATAATTGCTCAGGTAGCTGAAGTCTACGCTCAAACCAATTGTTTTACGACCTTCAATAAAGTTTGAGTTCGCTGAATAACCTTTCACGTCGTGACCAAATGCTAAGGTTGGCGTCATGTTCCAGCCAGAGAATACGTTATTGTATTCACCGACGATACGTGCGCGGTAACCCCATGAAGTCGCAGTGACGAACCCTTCACAGTTAATGTCTGCAGTAGCGGTTGGGTTGCCTAATGCCGCTTGGTCAGCAACGGTCAAACACTTACCAAACACTGGGTTACGACCGTAGCGCTGCTCGTCTAAGCCCGCTAAACCGTGAACCTTGCTGACTGCTACTTCACCGATAAAGGTAATACGGTCAGCGCCAAGTGCTTGGTCAAAGAAACGTACACCCGTCAACTGCCACTGGCTCACATCATACTTGTCGTAACCTTCTTGGAGTTCTCCCAAGTTGGTGATTGCACCGGTTTCATCACGTTGAATACGGTCAGAGAACGTGCTTGGTACGCCTGCGCGCAAACCAGCCGTTAAGATTTCAGTCGTGTTGATTTGCACTGGCATGTCGAAACGATGGCTAACTTCACCACCAACAGACCATTCACCAACTAGAGTTGAAGCACTGAAGCCAATGATTTCTTGGTCTTCAGGGAACTGCAATACATAGTCAGGACCCGCAATTGGAATACCATCAGGGTGACTTAGTGCAGGAGATGGCTGCTCAACCCAGTTATACGCAGAAATAATTGGTGTCTGCGTATGAATATTCATGTAGTACACACCGAATTCAGTATCGATATCGGTTGCGTAGTGACGTAATGCGAAACCGTACTGGCCACCGTCGTCAGGCTCGATATCAGGACGACGCTCAAGGTAGGTACCAAATTGAATTGATTCTAAATCGCTTAAGCTTGAACTTGGCACGCCTGCAATCAAAGTTGGGTTTAGTGTTACTTTGTTACAGCCTTCGCCACCTAAAATATCAACTGTTGAGAAGAAGGTACCACAACCGTCTAGTTTGTAGTCGTCCCACTCATATTGATAAAACATGTCTAAGCTAGTTTCGTTGGTTAAGCCTAAGTTGATGTTCAACATACCAACTGGTAACAATGCTTCTTTAATTTCAACGCCTGGACGACGGATGGCGTTCACGTCCACTGGGTTGATGGCGTTCACGCCGTTAAAGATGAAAGTACTTTCACCCCAACTTAATACTTGGCGACCTAAACGTACGTTAACTGGTACGTCGCCCATATCAAAGTAGCCGTAAACAAAAGCATCAAGCAACTTGATACCAGAACCGGTTGACCAATCGTCAAGACCATCGTTATCAAGCGTTACATTTGGATAGTAATTGGTAGAAGTATGACCGTGCGCCACTTCTTCATTTTTGATGACATCGTCATACCAATATTTGAAACGTACGAACGCGCCGTAATCGCCGCCATCGATACTTAAATCGTGCACACCTTTAATAACAGACGAGACCATGTCGCCTTTGTCATAGTTCAGGTTACCGTCGTCGGCAACACCTGACTGGCCAAGGCCACCTTCCATATTGCCTGGGTGGATAAAGCGCATATCACGCTCTTCCATACGCCATGCGGCACCATATGAAATGATGGAATCGAACTTAACGCGGAAGTCACCTACTTCAAACTCCGCTGCCTGGACGCTTGCTGTTCCTGCTAATGCCAGCGCGATAGCTGACGCGATAGGTAATTTTTTGAGCATAGTTGTTCTTCTTTTCATGTTAGCCACCTAATCCGATTAGGATGTTATAGGTTCAATCATGTCCGATGAGTTGCAAATATGCAAGTGATTCGTTAGGAAAAAAACAAAGACGATATTAGCTATTAGATATTGGATATTAGAAAGGCAAATTCGATATTAGCTATTAGATATAGGATATTAGATAGAGCCCGATGGTTCAGGGCTAATTTCTAATATCCAAGTGCTAATATCGTTTTTGAGTTTAGAGGTGACGCAGGAGTGCGCCGTGCTCGGTGTTGCTGATCACACCCTCTTTACGTAACTGCTTCGCCAAATGACTCACACAAGAGACATAGTCACCACGATTATTCGCGTCAGCTTGGCAGGCCAAGATTTTGTCCGTGACCGAACAGCCGGTGCTATCCACGCTATTGGTTACGCCAGTATCGGTGAAATCGACAACGACACTGCGACTGATGTCTGAAGCTGGACATGCGTCGACGTCATCATTGATGCCATCGCCGTCACTGTCTGCGGTGAGATAGTTGACTTCAGTGACAGGGCCATAAATATAGACAACATCGTCACCATCGGCGGTTTCCACGTTTGAAAACAAAGTAGCGTTCACGTACTGGGGAGTGTTTACGAAACGTGGAAACTCAGCCGTTGATGCGAACAAACTATCGCGCGGCCCACGCAGGTTTAAATTCAATTGGCTATTGAAGCCATCTTGGCTCATGCCATTCATGGTCCAACTGGTGTAGTTCGAGCGGTAACCATAATCGAAATATAAGGTATTGGTGGTTGGTTCACCGAGATCGCTTGCCGCCAGTGGCTGACGAACACTCACGGCATTGCCTTCGCTGTCATACACCGAAACGGTCACTCGTTCGATTGCATTACTATATTGACGCCATGTACTCGCGGCATATACCAGTGGCATTTGCGGGCGCTGCGTAATTTCAAGCACGTATTCGCCTGAATCATATTGAGTGACACCAGCCGGATTGAAGCTGTAGCCATAGTTAATTTGGCCACGCACCTCAATGATTTCGGCTTGCGCGGTTGGTAGACTAATAAAACTAAAGGCGGTGGTCAGGGTTAATGCTGTCAGAGACTTTGTTAGTATTGTTTTCATGCCTTGAGCATCCTTCACTATAAACGTTGATATATGATCATTGACGTATATGGATGTTATAGCAACGGTCTTATAACCTGTCCACGCACTTTGCATAGTTAAAAAACCGCAAAGACGATATTAGCTATTAGATATTGGATATTAGAAAGGTGGGGTGGATATTGGCTATTGGATGAACGTATTAGATAAAGCCCGAATCATCGGGCTAATATCTAATATCTAATAGCTAATATCGCTTTTGTACTTTTAGAGTTTTTGCTCTAGCTCTGGCAGTACGTCGAACAAATCAGCGACTAAGCCATAATCTGCCACTTGGAAGATTGGTGCTTCTTCGTCTTTGTTGATAGCGACGATGACTTTTGAGTCTTTCATACCGGCTAAGTGCTGAATCGCACCGCTGATACCGACTGCAATGTAGAGTTCTGGCGCGACAATTTTGCCGGTTTGGCCAACTTGCATGTCGTTTGGTACGAAGCCTGCGTCAACAGCGGCACGCGAAGCACCAACGGCGGCGCCAAGTTTATCGGCAACTTTTTCAAGCAGGTGGAAGTTTTCACCGTTTTGCATGCCGCGACCGCCTGAAATCACAACGCGTGCTGCGGTGAGATCGGGACGCTCAGACTGCGCCAGCTCTTCGCCAACAAATTCAGCTTTGTCGTTATTCACAACGTTATCAATCGTTTCAACGCTACCGTTACCGCCTTCTGCAGCGACAGCATCAAATGCGGTTGCGCGTACGGTGATGACTTTGATGGCGTCTTCTGATTGCACGGTTGCGATTGCATTACCCGCGTAGATTGGGCGCTTGAAAGTATCTGCGCTTTCTACGGCGATAATGTCAGAGATTTGGGCAACATCTAGCAGTGCAGCGACACGCGGCATGAAGTTTTTACCGGTGGTAGTCGCTGGAGCCAAGATGTGACCGTAGTCTTTGCCTAGATCGGCAACCAGCTGACCTAAATTCTCAGCTAGAAAATGACCATAGGCTGCGTTGTCTGCGAGCAGAACTTTGCTCACGCCGTCGGCCTTCGCAACTTCGTCAGCGACTGCTTGGCAACCTTGGCCGGCTACTAATACGTGAATGTCGCCGCCAATTTGCTTTGCTGCCGCTAAGGTTTTTAGCGTGGCGCCATTCAGTTGTGCGTTGTCATGTTCGGCAATAACGAGAATGCTCATATCACTTTTGCCTCATTTTGAAGTTTTTCAACTAGCTCTGCGACGTTCGCCACTTTGATACCAGCGCTGCGTTCTGCAGGTGGCTCAACCTTTAGCAATTTCACAGTGCGCGTCACGCTTACACCTAATTCGTCTGGCGTGGTCACATCGAGTGGCTTCTTCTTTGCCTTCATGATGTTTGGTAATGATGCATAGCGCGGCTCGTTCAAACGTAAGTCGGTGGTGACAATGGCTGGCAACTGCAACTTCACGGTCTGCAATCCGCCGTCAACTTCACGCGTCACATTCACGCTGCCATCAGCAACGTCTACTTTCGACGCAAAGGTGCCCTGCGGCATACCAGTTAACGCACCCAACATTTGGCCAGTTTGGTTGTTGTCAGAATCAATCGCTTGTTTACCAAGAATAACCAACTGCGGTTGTTCTTTTTCCACAACACCTTTCAACAGTTTGGCCACTGCCAATGAATCTGGAAGCTCATCGGTTTCAACTTGAATAGCACGGTCAGCACCGAGTGCCAACGCTGTACGCAATTGTTCTTGCACCGCTTTTGGGCCGATGCTCACAACCACGACTTCTTCGGCAATGCCTTTTTCTTTGAGTCGTACTGCTTCCTCGACAGCGATTTCACAGAACGGGTTCAGGGCCATTTTTACGTTGGCCAAATCAACGTCTGATTGGTCCGCTTTCACGCGAACTTTCACGTTGTAATCAATGACGCGTTTGACCGCCACTAATACTTTCATGTTGTCGTTCCTGTTGTTTAGAGTTCTGTTCAAATGAATTTGAGACCGAGCAAGATTAACATTTTTCGGCACAAAAATGGTACTCTTACGGGCGTTTTTATTGACTAACCTGACGAATTGTCACTTTTCACTAGGAATTACATGTACGGCATTTTGAGCGAATCTGATCTGTTGGCACTGCGGGAGCAACTTGGCTCGCGTGAGAATCGTATGCGTTATTTGGTGCAATTGGCGAAGCAAGCTGAGATTCCTGATGACTTTCGAACATCTGGGCGCGAGGTGTTTGGTTGTGAGGCACGGGTTTGGGTGCAAGCTGATTGGCGTGATGACCGACTGGCGCTTACGGTTGATAGTGAGTCACGCGTGGTGTTGGGTTTATTGATGGTGATTCGGCAGGCGTTGCATGGTGCGAGCTCAGAACAAGTTTCTGGCTATTCGTTAGATGACCACTTCGATGCGCTTGGGTTGGCTGACTTTGTGACGTCTTCGCGGCGAAATGGTTTGCGCAATGTCATCGCCAAACTGCAAGAGCGATAACGGCGCTGCGCGCCACCCGGCGGGGTTGGCATCCGGTAAGCCCCAGATATTAACGGCGCTTCGCGCCACCCGGCGTAAAACGCCGGGCTACAGTTTTTTCAGGAGCAGTGCGGTGGCGTGCATGGCGAAGGTGGCGGTGACCGGCATCGCGGCGCCGAAGCCAGTGGCACAATCCATACGCATGCTGCCAGCGCCTGGTTTCGCGTGCGACCACTCGCCATCACCCGTTGGGTAACGTAATTGTTCGGTAGAATACACGGCGGTAACGCCAAACGAGCGTTTTGGATTCTTCGAGAAGTTATAATCGCGACGCAACATGGAACGAACTTTTGCTAATAACGGGTCTTGTGTCGCTTTGGCTAAGTCTCCCGATGTCACTTGGCTTGGATCAACCTGACCACCAGCCCCACCACACGTAACCAACGGCACTTTGCGGCGCTTACACCAAGCAATCAGTGCTGCTTTTACGGTCACACTATCAATTGCATCTAATACTGCGGTGACGGGTTCACCGAGATAGTCGTTGAGGTTATCGGCTGAGAGAAAATCGTCAATTATGCGCACTTCGCAATCTGGATTAATATCTTTTACCCGTGCGGCTAATACTTCTGTTTTAAGTTGACCAACCGTGCTTGTTAGTGCCGGTAACTGACGATTGATGTTGGTCACGCAAACGTCGTCAAGATCAATTAACGTGAGCGCACCAATACCAGAGCGCGCGAGCGCCTCAACCGCCCATGAGCCAACACCGCCCAAACCGATCACTGCAACGTGATGCTGTTGAAAAGATTGGGCCGCGGCCGTGCCGTATACGCGTTGAATACCCGCAAAACGCTCTTTGCTCATGAACTCTCTAACTCAATGGACGAAAAACTGCGGCATTCTAGCAGTTTTGTCTGCGTTTTCACACGCCGTGACAACAACCGTCAATCATCTATTTGAGTCAACAAACTCTCGTGAATATAACCCTGTGTACCGTTTGCTAACTGCACCAAAAACCAAGGTTCAAACGGTTGTTTTTTTAAAATCATTACACGCTCGTTCGGTGACGCCGAAGCAACCACAGCCGTTTGCGTGGACGTTCCAGCTCTGACATTCACGTTACTATTTGCCTGTACGCGATACATAACCCCTTGGACAACGAGCGTATCATTGGTGACCCACTGCACATCATTGAAACCAGTAAGCGAACGATAATATTCGCCAAGCGGCAATTCGCCGAGCACCTCGCCGAGTTTTCGTCCCCAGCCATCTTGGGCAGCTGCCGGCGCACTTAGTATGAGGTTTACTGCCAATAACATTGCACTTGCCATTCTCATTGTTCCGCGCATTAGTCATCGCCTCCAAATAAGCTCAATCCGGCCTCCAGCAAGCCTGCGGCATGCTCTAATGATTCAAATACGAGCGTACTCATTTCGCTATCGACAGCCGCTTCGAATTGCAACACTGCGTTACTGCCATTGCCCGCGATAATCTGATTAATGAGTTCAAGAGCAAGATCTTCCCCAGCTCCTTGTGCCAGCTCTTTCATGGTCTCATTCAGTTCATCAATAATGTCTTGCTTGGTTTGCTCAGACACGCTTTGGCGCGATGGCGCTGGCTGATTTTGACGTGTACTGAAGGTGTCGCGTAGCATCGCCGTCGCAGCGATATGCCCAAACGCGTCTGTGCTCGCTTTAAAGTTATTCGGCAATTGCGGTTGTCGCAAGCCTGCTCGCCATATTTGTTGCTTGTTGACCTGATAAAATACGGTCGCTTCAATAGTTGGCGCTCCCGTTGTTAATCGCCCAACTGGCAACAAATGAAACTGCAATTGTTGTTGCTCAAGGTTAGCGAGAGGCGCATCGCTAAATAATGCTAAGCCGTGCGTGCCTTTGCTTTCCTCTGGAAAGTAAGCCGACATAATGGTCGCTAGGGTGTGACGTAACTGTTTTGAAAACGAGCGGTGAAACACATGATCCTGCGAACGATCAGAAACCTCTTGAAATAGCCGCTGGATAAAATAAGAGTGCGCCAGTTGTCGCACTCCTAACTGTTGTTGCTCAGTCAATGTGCCCTGCAATAACTGCTCAACGAAAGCCAGAAATTGGCTAACTTGCTCGCTAACAAACCCTTGTGCACTTTCAACTTTCGTGAGCTGTTGACGTATCGCAGCAAAACTCGTGCGTTCACTTGCATATTTTTCCGTGGCCTCATGCAGCGTGACAGCAGTAATACCAAGCGCGCCCCAGCGCTGCTCACATTCAGCGAGTTTTGCGCGCTCGAGTGAACTCAAACTGTCGTATTTAGTCAGCTCATTATCTGGGCCTGCATAGCTATACCAGCCCTCTAGCACCTGAATATCGAGCGCTAACCCTGCCGCTTGTTGTGTTTCGCGTTGCTCGAGTTGGCGACTAATCAGGTGCATAAAGTTAGCAATAAGATACAGCTTTCCATAGCGCTGATAGGCACTAGCATCACGTTGTTGCAGAGTACTGCCGGCATTACGGTATAACCGTTCGAGCGTTTGAATGCGTTGCCGATAAGTTTGGAAAATCGCCTGACGCTCCTTATGAAGGATTTCGACTAGTTTTCGCGGTGGCCAGCGATAGCTTTCACAAAACTTAAGAGCTTTTTCATAGGCCCAAACTGTGCCGTACTCACGAGCGTTCGCCAGTTGCTCTTGGCATAAACGGTTGCGACGCGGAAAATACAAGATCCCACCAATATTTGATAATCCGCCGTACTTTCGTTGTAGGAAAAATGCGAGGTAAGTTGCGGGGAAAATCCACCACCAAATATGCAATAGCCAACTGGCACCCGTTGGCGATACGAAAGTTAAGTTTGCACGTTTAGCTAATTCGTCATCAAAACGTCTAAATTCTTTGGTCGAGGGATTATACAGCCCTACCCGTGCAAACTTGGCGTTGGTCGGAGCCAATTTATTAATTGCCCAAGCGTAGTGATATTCGGTACCGCTGGCATCATCACGCAACGTTGTCGTGTAATCGGTATGCACAACATACGACGGCGGACCAAAGAGCATACCGAGCAATGCGGCAAATGCCGTCAGCAAGATAAAGCCTCGAAATTTACGGGATTTGAAAAAAAAGAATACTGCTAGCAATAAAACCGCTACAGCTATCCAAGCTATTGCTGACATCCAGAGCTCTCAATTATTATTTTGTTATTATGAACTGAGTTGGATGTTAGCAAATTGTTTTTGAAGAGATAAGTGCAAAAACGATATTAGATATTAGATATTAGATATTAGATATTAGATATTAAAGGTCGAGGCGGTGGTTGGTGGCGATCTCGTTGATGAGGTCGTTGGGTACGTGTTGTTTTTTGGCGAGCTTTGGCCAGTTTGAGACAGCTTCGATGGTTTGTTCGAGGATGGCGTCGATACGTTTGCGGGTAAACAACGGGCTCACGTTTTCGAGGCTATACAGATCAGCGCGGTTAAAATCTTCACGTTTACCGTTGAGTTGCATCCAATGTTGGTTGACCCATTTACTACCGGGCTTATAGCTATATGCGACATCGTAAGCCGGTGCGAGTTGCCAGCGGTTGTTTTGATAAAGGAAGGCGAAGTTCTTTGCGTGGTCGTCATGATTGCGAGCGACGATGTTGAAGATCATGCGTCGTAGCAACTGCTCAGCCTCATGCGCATTGAGCTTAAGTTGACGGGCGACCGCAAATAGCTCGGCATACGAAAAGCTGCCGGGCTTTTTGAAATCGACATGCGCGATGCCTGTCAATGTCTGTACATGAAGCTTTTCGTTATCGCGGCGATCAAAGCGTTGTGTCAAAAAGTGCCGACGATCGCCCTCGTCCAACAAGTGACAAGGCATCATCTCGATACCACATTCACGCGCCATCAAATAATAAACGTATTCCATGGCACCAAACCCTTGCGGATCATCAAACGTTTCCCGTTGAATATTGCGTTCGGTCACCCCATCAAATTTCATGATGTAATGCACGAATCCCTCAGGCGCATCGGTTTGACCTGAACACACTTCAGTGAAGTCACCACTGAATGCCAATACAGCTTTAGGCCTGGCGCCGCCCGCGCTCATCCCGACAGAGAGCAACGACAACATCGCCTCTTGATCGGTTCTACCGCTAGGATCAAGCTCAACGTGAAATTGCGAGCGCTTATTGAGTACATCTTGCGCTACTTTTATGAGTTCTTTAATTTCAACATCTTGAGACTTTTCGAATCCTCTTACCCGCGTAGCTGGTCGATATTCCAACGCTCCCATACCGCGTTTTCCGGTGTACTGCAGGCGTTGTAGCGGTGTAATGTCGCTCGGTTGTTTACCTTGACTGGCTACCCAAGCATTGAGTACGGCGTTACCAAAATCATCAGGCAGTGAATCAGCGGTAAGGCCTGGCAAGCCGTGAAAGGTTTCATAATTTAATTCAGGAAAGCTGTAGATTTGTTTACGGAGTGGCATTTTCAGCGGTGCTAGCTCAATGCCACTGGTAAGAAATTCCGGCGTATATTCAAAGGCGCCAACACCACGCACAGTATCAAAGCTCAACGCGCCAACTTCGTGGTCTTGATACCATACGCCAATAACTTCCATTACCATGCTTCAACATCCAATTCGTCGTCGTAACCTTTACCGCGAGAGCCTGTTGCGCGCTTACGTTTTTTACCTTGCAGCTTTTTCAACTGCACTGGCGATATCGGCTGTGGCGGCAAGAAATTGTCTAACTGCGCCGTAAGATCAAGCGCTTGCATTAATGCCACAAAGTTCTCAAGCGTGGCTTGGCCTTTTTCAGCATTCAACACAATCTTACGCGACACCCCCGCCTGCTCTGCAAGCTCTACTTGGGTAATATTCGCGTTAAGTCGCGCTTGTTTGAGGCGTTCGCCGAGTTGTTCGGCTTGGGCTGCAGGTGAAAGCATGTCGGTGTCCGTTGTTCGTTATTCGTTATTCGTTATTCGTGCGCTTTGCTGTTCGTGCGCTTTGCTGTTCGTACGCTTTGCTGTTCGTACGCTTTGCTGTTCGTACGCTTTGCTGTTCGTACGCTTTGCTGTTCGTACGCTTTGCTGTTCTTTAAAGCGTAGACCTGATATTAGATAAAGTAAAGTTCTAATATTTGAACTTTAGTTAATTTTTAAGCAAATTAAATACTATATATCGGACATTAAATGACGTTGAATGATGTGACTAGGGAGGTTAGGTTGATGGGTGTATGTGTGGGGGTATTTCCTCGGAACCATCAAAATACAAACTATAGCTTATATAACGCTATTCGAACTTTATTATAGGTTTTAGCTTTAAAAGCTCCGATAAGCGGACATAAAAAGCGGAAGGTAACCAAAATCTCAAGCCTGAACCAAGATGAAATAAAGACCCATAAATAGCACTTTAATATCAATAAATGGCGATTAGGTATCGTATAAAGGATTTTATAATAAGCGCTGAAAATCGAGTTTTTTAGAAAAGGGGGGTGTATATACCTCTCTCTCGCTTTGGTTATTCGTGTTTAGGAGCTCTGGGGTTTGTTGCAATGTTTCAACTTTACGCAATGAGCTCCTCGAATAACCAATAACCAATAACGAATAACGATTAACGGCGCTTCGCGCCGCCCGGCGTGAAACGCCGGGCTACACGCTGAAGGGGTAGGCTATTGGTGGGTGATGCTTGTAGTTGTGGACGGCGAAGTCGTCCATGGTGACCCAGGTTTCCAAGTCTTCTAAGGTTTTGATGTCTGGGTTGATTTCGAGCTGCGGCGCGGGGTAAGGCTCGCGCTTGAGCTGCACGTCACGCATCAGTTCGAGTTGGTCTTCGTAAATATGGGCGTTGACGATTTTGTGATAGGCCACACCGGCTTTATGACCGGTAATTTGGGCCATTAATGCTAAGAAGGTAAATACTTGTACTTGGTTGAAGTTTAGCCCCAGCGGTACATCGCATGAGCGCTGATAACTTGTTAAATACAAGGTATCACCCAGTAGCGAAAAATTATGGGTATGCATGCACGGGCGTAAGCAGCCCATATGAAATTCGCCTGGGTTATAGAAACTTATGATTTCGCCGCGGTCGTCGATGCCGCGAGATAAGTTGTCGACCACTTTGCGCAATTGATCGACCACGCCGCCGTCAGGCTTAGCCCAAGCTCGACCTTGTACGCCATAAACGCGCCCCATATCGTCCTCACCTTTACGGTGTGGGTTGGCTAGCCATGCTTCATTTAGATTGGCGTTGGCATCCCATGTTGGGGTGCCAAGCGCACGAAAATCTGCGGCATTGGAGTAGCCTCGGATATATCCGAGCAACTCAGCAATAGCGGCTTTCCAATAGCTTTTACGGGTGGTGATTAACGGAAATTCATTGCGATCAACGCGATATTCAAGATCCGCATTGATCACGGTTAAACAGCGTTTGCCGGTACGTTCGTTTTCTACCCAAACGCCATCTTCAACGATACGTTGGCAAAGTTCTAGATACTGTTTCACGCATTGGCTCCGTTATTGTTTTTGTTTTTATACGCTAGCAACATCAACACCACACCCGCAACAACCATGGGGGCTGATAACCACTGGCCCATCGACCAGCCAAAGGATAGCAAGCCTAAGTGACTATCAGGCTCGCGGGCATATTCAACGACGAACCGTGCTAAGCCGTAGCCAATCAAGAATAAACCGCCAATGGCGCCAACCGGACGCGGTTTACGGCTATATAGTGCCAGCACTATAAATAGCAACAGGCCTTCAAGTGCGGCTTGATAAAGCTGTGACGGATGACGTGGTAGTGGCCCGGCTGCCGGGAAGATCATCGCCCATGGTACATCCGTAACGCGACCCCAGAGCTCACCATTAATAAAGTTGCCGATACGGCCAGCACCCAATCCCACTGGAACCAATGGCGCGACAAAATCACCGATAGCCAATAATGATTGCTTGGTTTTCGCAGCGAATATCCATAATACGGCAATCACACCCAGCATACCGCCGTGGAACGACATGCCGCCGCTGGTGATATCAAACAGATAGAGCGGGTTTTCGATGAAGTACTCGAATTGGTAAAACACCACATAGCCAATACGGCCCCCTAAAATGACGCCCATAAATGCCCAAAACAGCAAGTCACTGAAGCGTTTCTCGGTCCAACCTTGGTCCGCATAATGCGGCATACGGCATTGGCGGTTTCCCCACCACCAAGCAAACAGAAAGCCAACGAGGTACATCAAGCCATACCAGCGCAGGTCTAACGGCCCGATGCTGACGATAATCGGATCGATACTTGGATGCACCATGTATTCTGTTTGTGTCATTCCTGTTTGCATCAATTATCCTATTGCTAACTTTATTGAAATAATAACTAAAAACACCGCAAAGCCGCGCTGCAAATGTTTAACTGGTATCCGTTGAGTCAAGCTGGCACCGAGCGGTGCAAACAGCATGGAGGTCAGTGAAATTGCGAGCCACGCTTTCACGTGCACATACCCAAGTAAACCATCGCCGCCCTCTAATTGTTGTCCAAGCACAATAAAGGCGATCACCGCGCTCAAGCCAATGCTTAGGCTTCCCACCGAGGATACCGCAATTGCTTGACGGATGGGAACACGCAGACGCTGCAATAATGGTACGGTTAGTGAGCCCCCGCCAATACCGACAAGTGCTGATAAAGTGCCCATCGCTGCACTAATTAAGGCCATCAAGCGTTTTGATACGTTGGTAAGTGGCTCACCACTGCGCTGCGGTATCAACATACGAATGGAGAGCAATGCCAGCACGCCTGCGAATATACGTTGCAACCAATCCGGATCCAGTAACGTCGCCAGCCACGCCCCTAATACGGCACCAACCATGAGCCCAGGAATTAAACGTCGAACCCAGAAGAAACTCACTTGGCCGTGCTTCAAGTGCGAGCGCGCCGAGCTTGAAGTGGTCATGACAATAGTGGCAAGAGACGTTGCGACAGCCATTTGCACCACGAGATCGGGTGCGACACCAAGCATTGGCAACAGATAAATCAGTAATGGAACAATCACAAGGCCGCCGCCAATGCCCAGCATGCCGGCTAACAAGCCTGCCACCATGCCTCCGGCTAAACACCATAACCAGCCCGTTAAGAGCACCGAATCTCCTTAACCACCGGCACGAACAAAACCGCCGAGACCGGCGTTTTCCAGTGCCATGATAACGTGTTGTTTCACTTCTTGCGGGGAACGCGACGCTAATGCGCGTTGTAATACTTCGTCTAAATCGGCGGCAGAAATATGCCGAATAATCCAGCGAATACGATCAATATTATAGCTGTTCATGCTGAAATTACGGTAACCCATGGCGAGCAATAACAGCGCCCCACCTGGCTCTCCGGCTAATTCGCCGCACACCGACACTGGCTTATTCAATTGGTCGCAACGCTCAATAATCTGCTTCAGTGCATGTAGCACAGCCGGATGAAACGCATCGTACAAACTAGCGACGCGCGAGTTGTTGCGATCAACAGCCAGCATGTATTGGGTCAAATCATTGGTACCCACCGAGAAAAAATCGACCTTATCGGCAACACAATGAAGCTGATAAATCAGCGCGGGCACTTCAATCATGACACCAATTTGCGGCTCAAATAATTGTTCATCAACGCTGCATTGCAGCTCTTCAGCCACTTCATGATAGGCCTGATGAATCATTCGAACCGCTTCATCGACTTCTTCAGCACTGGAGATCATCGGTAATAAAATGCGTAAATTGTTACGCCCCATCGAGGCGCGCAACATGGCTCGAATCTGTACCAAGAAAATCTCAGGATGATCCAGCGTCATACGAATACCGCGCCAGCCCAAAAACGGGTTTTCTTCGTCCATCGGCAAATACGGCAACGGTTTATCGCCGCCAACATCTAGGGTTCTCATAACAACAGGGGCGCCACGAAATTGTTCCAACACTTGGCTGTAGAGCTCTTCTTGTTCGTCTTCGGTTGGCAAACGTTCACGCATCATGAACGGTATCTCGGTGCGATATAACCCCACACCGTGCACATTTAAATCATTCAGCCAGTCGCGTTCGGTATTTAGACCAACATTCAAATTTAGCTGAACACGCACGCCATCGGTGGTTTCAGCGGGCAGGTCACGCGCCTGCATTACTTTTTGACGTAGTGCGAGCTCTTCGTCAGCTAGTTGGCGATACTCGTTTTCAACTTGCAGCGGAGGGCTGACAAACACATCGCCGTTGTAGCCATCGACAATCAGCGTTTCGCCGTTGACGTCGCTGAGCTGCATATCATCAACACCCAACACGGCCGGAATACCCATGCTGCGTGCCATTATAGCGGCGTGGGAATTACCTGAACCGCGCAGCGATACCATTCCGATAATGTCGGCTTGAGGCAGTTCTGCCAACATAGTCGCGGTCACTTCATCAGCCACCAAAATACATTGCGCCGGAGGATTGAATCGTCGTGCCTCACGATTTTGTAAGTGCGCTAAGATGCGGTTACCAAGGTCGCGTACATCACTCGCTCGCTCGCGAATATATTCATCGTCGAGGTTTTCGAATTGATTGACCAGTTGTTCCACCACCAACTTCAAGGCCGTTTGTGCCCGCCAACCGTCATTAATGGTTTGTTCCACCTCTTTCCCAAGGCTGGCCGAGTCCATCATGGCGTGATAGACATCAAATATCGCAAGCGTTTCGTCAGCTACCTGCCCTTTCATGCTGTCACTGATGTTCAATAATTCTTGGCGAGTACGCGCGACGGCCGCTCGAAACGCACGAATTTCGTGCTCTGGCATATCACTGCGCTTTGGTGTTACCTCACTTAGACGCGCTGGCGGTTTCACCACGAAAGCCTCACCAATGGCAACACCCGGCGCGGCTGGCAAGCCTTTGATGGTCTGCAACCACGGTGATTGTTTTGCAGTACGTAACAGCCCTTTCGCTTCCGCATGGGCAATAACCACCGCTAACTGAGCCGCCAAAGTTACGACGAAGGCTTCTTCGTCGCGGGTAAAAGCACGCGCTTGCTCTTGTTGAACGGCCAGCACTCCAAGCACCCGCCGGCGATGAATAACCGGCGCAGCCAGCATCGCTTTGTAGCGATCTTCAACGACATGCTCGAGTTTCAAAAACGCCGGGTGATCGGAAGCATTAGCGATATTTAAGGGCTCTTCACGTGACGCAGCAAGGCTAATCACGCCTTCGCCAAATGGTACATGAATCGGTTTATCTGAACGAATTTCTAAGCCATCAGTGGCGGCGAGTGCAAATTGCTGTTGCTCATGATCAGCGAGGTAGACCGTGCAGGAATCGGTGTGAAGCGCTTCTTTAACTTGGCGCACCATGGTTTGCAGCGCCAGATCAAAATCTGGCGCCTGATTCACTGCTTCAACAATGCGCTGTAGTATTCGAAGCATAGCCTGCCTTGTTAATCACAAAACCTTTGTTAAGAACGGCGGCGGCGCGGAGGTCTTGGACGACGCGGTGCGGTATTCATCACGACTGCCGAAAACTCTTTCAAAACCCGTCGATACACTTCCCGTTTGAACGACACTACTTGTCGCACAGGATACCAGAAACTGACCCAACGCCAGTCATCAAACTCAGGATGTGACGACTGCATGACGTTCACGTCCTTTTCATTACATTTTAACCGCAGCAAAAACCATTTCTGCTTCTGACCAATACAGGTTGGTCGTTGTTCGCGTCGTACCAAACGCTTTGGTAATCGGTAGCGAAACCAATTGCGACTGGTGTAAACAATTTCGACTTGTTCAGGCTTCAGCCCAACCTCTTCCCAGAGTTCACGGTACATAGCTTGTTCTGGCGTTTCGCCATCATCAATTCCGCCTTGCGGAAACTGCCAACTATGTTGCCCGAATCGACGCGCCCAAAAGACTTGTCCCTGCTCGTTGCAGATAATGATTCCCACATTGGCGCGAAATCCTTCTGCGTCTATCACGCGAGCGCCCTCATAAATTCGACATATGGCTTGGATTTTTCCATAATCGCGTCATGAATGAAAGGATTAATCGGTTTAGACGAGGTAATTGTGCAACTCAAACAGCTCTTTGATAAAGCCAGCGCGCTGGCAGGCTTAAGCTTTGCAGAGCTGGCTAATCACGTTGGTATGACCGTGCCAAACGATTTGCGCCGGAACAAAGGCTGGGTTGGACAACTACTGGAAAGCGCTTTAGGGGCAAGCGCGGGTTCACAGGCGTTACAAGACTTCCCTGAGCTCGGCGTTGAATTGAAAACCATTCCGCTGGACGCCAACGGCAAGCCGTTAGAAACCACCTTCGTCTGTACCACGCCATTAATCGATGTGCATCAGTTGACGTGGGAAACCAGTAATGTGCGCAATAAGCTCCAATGCGTCCTGTGGATACCTATTGACGGGCGTCGCGACGTACCGCTGGCTGAACGCTGTATCGGCACCGCATTCTTATGGCAGCCTAGTGTTCAACAAGAAGCCCAATTGCGTGCCGACTGGCAAGAACATATGGATAAAATTGCCCTCGGCGAAGTAGAATCTATCACCGCTCATCAAGGTGAAGTGCTGCAATTACGGCCTAAAGCAGCTAACAGCCGTGTATTGACCGAAGCTATCGGCGCAAATGGCGAGATCATTCAAACCTTACCCCGTGGCTTCTATTTAAAAACCCAGTTCACCAGTCAGATCATTCGCGAGACATTTGGTCTGCCCGATCCGGCCACAACCTATGACTGATACTTCAACAGAAGAGCGCATTGTTTATGTCAAACCTCTGACCCGAGCGCATGGTCTTGGTTTTAACGCGTTAGGTTTGGTTATCTTTGCGGTGACCATGTTTCTATGGCTTATTGACGCTCCTATTATCACTGCGGCGTATGGTCTCCTGTTTATTGCCAGTGCGCTGCTGATTTTTCTCGGTAGCGCGAAGGTTTTTGAACCGCCTGTCAGCATGACCATCACACCAAAAGAAATCACGTATTTGCACCGTCGAGGCCGTTGGCAAATTCAATGGAACAACATTTTACGGTTCGACATCCCGCGGTTGCACCGAGGCCTAGAGCTCGAGCAAATGCCGTATATCGGTTTTCGCCTACATGACATTGAGCCCATCATCCAAACCATCACGCCGCGCCTAGCTGTCTACTTACTTAGTGAGCAGCGTCATTTATTGGTTGCTGCGCTACGCCATGAACGCCCCGAATTACGTGAATATTCACCTTATTTCGAAGTGCCGGACCGCTATCAAAGTGCCTCCGGAATCGAATATCGCGGCGTACAAGCGATGTTCGCTGTAAGATGTGAACACTTTCGCGAATTATTGGGTTATGATTTGTTTGTGCCGGCGGCTGCGCTTGATCGGGCCCCCGAAGATTTCATCACTTGGCTACAACAGTTAAAAAACACAAGAGCGTGATTCGTTATTCGTTATTCGTTATTCGAAAAACAAAAACGAAAACGAAAACGAAAAACCAAAAACATCGCACGGAAAAGTAAGCAAATTCGTTCTCGAATTCTCCAGCGAACCAAACTCACGAATAACGAATAACGAATAACGAACAACGCTTTTAGTCTTTAAGGGAGTTTTTATGCAAACACTTGGTTGGCGCGAATGGGGTTCACTTCCTGAACTTGGCATCGATGCCCTCAAAATGAAAGTCGACACAGGCGCGCGTACATCGTGTTTGCACGCATTTAAACTCGAGCCGTTTGAACGCAACGGCGAAGATTGGCTACGTATTTGGTTGCATCCTGAACAACACAGCGACCGAGAGCTAATCTGTGAGGCGAAAATACATGATCAGCGCGAGGTGACAGATTCTGGAGGTCATACTGAGCTGCGATATGTTATTCTATCCACATTAAATTTAGGTGAGTTCTCGCAACCAATTGAGTTGACGTTAACGAACCGCGACACCATGAAATTTCGTATGTTATTGGGCCGCCAAGCAATGCGTGGACATTTCCTTGTCGACCCTGATAAATCTTATTTACTCGGCCAGCCTGGAGCTACCGCATGAGAATTGCCATTTTATCGCGTAATCCGCGTCTTTATTCAACGCGCCGCTTAGTTGAAGCCGGCGAAGCTCGAGGCCACATTGTTGATGTGCTCGACCCGTTGCGCTGCTATATGAATATTAACGCCCGCGAAAGCTCAATTCACATGAAAGGGAAAGACTTACCGCAATACGATGCGATTATTCCACGTATTGGCGCCTCGATTACCTTCTTCGGTACAGCGGTATTACGGCAATTTGAAATGATTGGTACCTACCCGCTCAATGAGTCGGTCGCGATTTCACGCAGCCGTGACAAACTGCGCTCATTGCAATTGCTAAGCCGAAAAGGAATTGGGCTTCCGACCACTGGTTTCGCGAGTCAGCCACAAGACATTCCTGATTTAATTGAAATGGTTGGCGGTGCGCCATTAGTTATTAAGTTACTTGAAGGTACGCAAGGTATTGGTGTTGTTTTGGCCGAAACGCGTCAAGCTGCAGAGAGCGTTATCGAAGCTTTCATGGGACTCGAGTCGCACATCATGGTGCAGGAGTACATTAAAGAAGCTGGCGGTGCCGATATCCGCTGTTTCGTGATTGGCGATAAAGTTATTGCAGCCATGAAGCGCCAAGCCAAGCCGGGCGAATTCCGTTCTAACTTGCACCGTGGTGGCTCAGCTAGCCTGGTGAAACTGACGCCAGCAGAACGCGCAACCGCCGTCAAAGCAGCCAAGACCATGGGCTTGAACGTTGCCGGTGTCGATATCCTTCGCTCTAACCACGGGCCTCTGGTGATGGAGGTCAACTCATCGCCAGGCCTCGAAGGCATTGAGGGTGCAACGGGCAAGGATGTGGCTGATCAAATTATCAGTTTCATTGAGAAGAACGCCAAGGCCAACAAAACCAGAACCAAGGGCAAGGGCTAACAGCAAAGGCAAAGACGTTATTCGTTATTCGTTATTCGTTATTGGAAAAAGCGAAACGAAAAACCAAAAACATCACAACAGAAAGTGAGCAAATACATCTGCGAATTCTCCGGCGAACCAAACTCACGAATAACGAATAACGAACAACGAATAACGGATGTTTTATGAAGCATAAATCTTTTCAGTTAGCTAACCAGCGCATTGCACCCGGTTCGCGCCACAGCGTGAAAATACCGGCGGCACGGCTGTACAACGATACCCCGATGGATTTGCATGCTGAAGTGTTTCATGGCGTGAAGCCTGGCCCTACGTTGCTCGTGTGTGCGGCAATTCACGGCGATGAATTGAATGGTATTGAAGTATGTCGGCGTTTAATGGGTGAGTTAGATCCGTTACAACTGGCCGGTACTGTGATCATTGTACCGATAGTTAATGTATTTGGTTTTATTCAACAGTCGCGTTATTTACCCGACCGTCGTGACCTGAATCGTTGTTTCCCTGGCTCGGAGCGTGGTGCATTGGGAAGCCGGCTGGCACACTTATTTAACGAAACCTTGGTGCAGAACGCGACGCATATTATTGATTTGCATACGGGCGCGATTCATCGCAGTAACCTGCCTCAAATACGTGTCGACACGGATAACGGCGATGCGCTTAAAATGGCGGAAGCGTTCGGTACGCCGGTGATTCTCCATAGCAAAGAGCGCGATGGTTCATTGCGCTCATTAGCATCAGAGCTCGGCATTCCCTTGATTCTTTACGAGGCGGGTGAAGCTTTACGATTTGATTATGCGGCAATTAAGGCCGGTGTGATTGGCGTACAGAACGTGATGAAGAGCTTGAAGATGCTCAAAGGCCGCCGTAGCCGCAAAAAAGTAAAACCGGTGGTTGCACACCGCAGCGCATGGATTCGAAATGAATACGATGGGTTGGTGGTTCCTAAAGTCGAGCTTGGCCAGACCATTAATAAAGGGCAAGTGATTGCGCAAACGGTGAACCCGCATGGTGATGAACTCCATGCAATCAAGAGTCCGTATCATGGTATTGTGATTGGTATCAGTAACATTCCTGTTGCCAACGAGGGCGAAGCTTTATTTAATGTGGCACAATTTGATGGTGAACGAATTGAACATGCCAGCGAAAATGTTGACGTATTCGCGGAAGCTTACGACCAAAAACCGATATAACAATAGCAATTAGGTAACTTAGAGAAGCATACATTGAAGCATTTAAGTCCTCCTTCACAACTGGTTCTTCGCCAACAATTGCGACTCGAAGATGAGCCATTGTTGGTTGTGAATGCGCCTGACGCTGAGTTGGCGCAATTACTTCCCGTCGTCAGTTGCTGGCAGTGGCATGCCGGTTATTCCGAGCAATGGCAACGCCAAGCTCCTGATATTTTGCACCATTTTGGTGCAAGCGCGCCGCAAGCAGGGAGTGCTAAGGCTGCACTTGTCTGGATACCGAAAGAGAAGCAATTGACGCTGTACGTGCTTGAGGCGCTCCGTCACGTGTTACAAGAAGGCGCAACGATTTGGTTAGTCGGTGACAATCGTGGCGGTATCAAAAGTATTCACAAACAGTTTCCGAATACGGTCGCACCGGCGCAAAAAGTGGCGGTTGGAAACCATTCGCTGTTACTGCGAACATGTGTTAACCAACATGCCGATAGCTTCGCAGTGGATGATCATTTTGTTTATGTTGATCTTGACCAACCCAATCAGCCCACGCCACTGAAACTAGCGAGTCTGCCGGGTGTTTTTGCTTTCCCAAGCATTGATGCTGGGAGCGCGATGTTATTACAACACCTTCCGGTTTGGCAGCGCGGCAAAGTGCTCGATTTCGCTTGTGGCCATGGCGTGCTTGGCGCATGGCTAAATCGTCAAACTCCAGCGTTGGAGATTACCTACTTAGATGTGAGTGCGCTGGCGTTACAAGCAACCGAGCGTACGCTCGAGCTGAATGCGCTAACCGGTACTTGCATTGCAAGCGATGGTTTATCTGATACTTTGGGACAGTTCGATTACGTAATTAGTCATCCGCCATTTCATACTGGCTTGGCAACTGATTATGAAATTGGCAAGCAGTTCTTACGTAGTGTCTATCAGCATTTACATTCACACGGTGAACTATGGCTGGTGGCTAATCGGTTCTTACCTTGGCCCGAGCTTATCGAACAAGCTTTTGGGCATTGTGACCGTGTTGCAGAAGATAATAAGTTTGCCGTTTATCACGCCACTAAGTTGCCGGCGTCAAAAACTCATACTAAGCGGCGATAAACAGGTGTAGCCTTCATGACGCTTAAAGTTAGCTCCATAAAACGCAGTGTTACCAGCCTCGTTATCTTAATTACAACGATTTCGGTGGCGTTGGCGTGCCTGGTGCTTAGCTTTAACTTTATTCATGATACCCATCAACGGTTGTTACGTCAGACCGATGAAGTTGCCAGTTTTGTTGCCGCCAACGCCAATGCATTCATGGTTTATAACCAAGCGGATTCGGCCGAACGATGGTTAAAGTCATTTAAAAGCTCGCCACTAATTAAGCACATCCACTTGTACCGCCATGATCCTGACAGCGATTCACTGAGCTTTTTTGCGAGCTATTACGCTGAACAAGAAGCGCCAATTCCGGTTCGCTTCGAGCGAGCGAAAACACTTATTCAGGCGCGTTTTACTGATAACTATGTGGAGTCGGCACGTCCGCTTATGGTTGAAGATTCGCTGCAAGGATATGTGTATATACGGACCTCGCGTACCGATTACGATCAGGCACAAGTATTCTCGCTAGCGATTAGTATTGCCATCACCACCGCCAGTTTAATTTTAAGTTGGCTTATGTCACTTTGGTTGCGTCGTATTATCACGCAGCCGTTAGATGAAATGGTGGAGAGCATTCAAGACATCGCGCGTGATAAGCAATATGATACGGCGCTGCATGAATTTGAGTTACAAGAGCTCGACCGTGTCGCCAACGCATTTAACTCCCTATTAAGCCGTATACAGCAGCACATTAAACGCCAAGAGCAAGCTGAACGTCAGGCCAGCGATCTTAACGCAGAGCTTGAATTGCAAGTAAAGCAGCGCACACAAATGTTGTTTGAATCGAACCAAGAGCTGCAACAAGCACTCGCTTCTGCCCACCAGTATCAAAACGAATTGGTGCAAGCTGAGAAGATGCAAAGTTTAGCGAAATTGGTATCTGGCGTCGCACATGAGGTTAATACGCCGGTTGGTTTAGCAGTGACTTCAACGTCCATATTGCAAGATCACTTACTCAGCATGAAACAAAAATTTGCGGAAAAGAAGCTCACCAGCCAGGAGTTTCAGCGCTACATGACCTCATTCGATGAAAATTTAGCGCTGATAAGCCGAAATATTCGGCGCACTGCTGACCTGATTAGTAACTTCAGCAAATTATCGATGGATCAGTTTAGCGACGAAGATCGTCCGGTACTTATTTCGAAATTCTGGGCGGAAATTGAACAAAGTTTGCGCAATCGTCATCCTGAATTAGCGAACGTGCAACTTGTCGCAGAATTCCCTGACGAGCTAACCGTTAGTGTACGCCCGGGGCCTTTGAATCAAGTGATTAGTCAGTTAGTTCAAAATGCTTTGCAGCACGCGTTTACACATACGGCTCAACCCAGAATTAAATTTGAATTTAACTATCACGCAATGGAAGATAGTGCTGAGCGAGGTGAACTCGAGTTGAATTATTCCGACAACGGTGATGGCATACCAGATGAATTGATCAAAGTAGTCTTCGACCCGTTCGTTACTACGAAACGCAGTCATGGCGCGGCAGGCCTCGGTTTGCACTTAGTTTATAACTTGGTAGTACACGCCTTGCAGGGGCAAATTAGTCTTGCAAGCCAATCACAGCAAGGCACTGAATTTCATATCACAATGCCGGTACGCCACGTCGCTGCGAGTAAGTAAACTTTTGTAAGAATAGTTGCATGAATATACAGCTATATATAAAATCGCATGCTACACTATATTTCATTACCAAATTTCAACACATGTTAACAGATTCTTGGAACCATCTATGAGCGCCAGATTACTAATCGTTGAAGACGAAGTTGTTACACGCAATACACTCACGCGCCTGTTTCAGCAAGAAGGCTACGATGTGTTCGACGCCGCAGATGGCATGCAAATGCAACGCATCATGGCGCGTCAACAAATTGACCTTGTCATCATGGATGTCAACTTGCCGGGCAAAAGTGGTATCGAACTCGCAGAAAAATTGCGCGAGAACGACAACATTGGCTTAGTTTTCCTTACTGGCCGTGATGCTGAAGAAGACCGCTTGCTTGCACTCGAATTGGGTGCTGATGACTACCTCATCAAGCCATACAACCCAAAAGAATTGATTATTCGCGTACGCAACTTATACCGCCGTATCGAAGCATTAAAGAGCCAACAAAAAAATGTTGGTCACGACAGTGTCGTCTATGAATTTAATGGTTGGCGCTTAGAGAGTGATAGTCGCTGCTTGTTCTCGCCAGATGGTAAAATGTTCCGTCTGCCGAAAAGCGAATATCGCGCGATGGAATTATTCTTAACGAATCCGGGTAAGATTTTAGATCGCGAAACGTTGGTGAAGAAAATGCTGGATCGTGAATTGCGACCAAACGACCGGACGGTCGACGTTGCTATTCGCCGTATCCGCCGTCACTTTGAGGCTCAGCCTGATTCGCCGAACCTCATCACGACTATTCATGGTGAAGGCTATCGCTTTATTGGTGATGTCTCAATTCAACACCTTGAGCAGCCATCGTTAAATGCCCCGAGCATGTAACCAACGACGAAGCTGATGCTGGTGCAGTGGCAATTCAACCGCCCACTGCTCCAGCAGTTCATCGGCGTCGCCCCAATGCCACTCTTCTCGCTCTAAGCGTTCCATTTGATCCGCAAGCTGTCTAAGCCCAACTGAACGACAAGCGCCTTTGACCTTATGTGCCTGCCGGCGAGTTTCTGCTTCATCGCGTTTTTTTACGACATGCTGCAGGTGATCTAAATAACCGGCAATGTTGTCACTGAAGGTATCGTACATTTCATGCACACCTTCATTACCAAGTAGTTCATGGTATTGCTCTAAAAGCTTTTCATCCAACATCGTGCTGTCCTTATCCATATTTTTCGATTCACCTAATCGAAAACTTTTCCTTTGGTTATAAACCCAATCTGGCAAACTACCGTATTGAGCATAATTCTTGTATACTATCGCCCCCTTTCGCAGGGAACAGTATTTTTAACGTTTGGAGCCGTACAAGCATGCCAACAGCTACACCAACAATGATGCCAGATATCGCCAATCAAACTCGCGCGCAAACCGAGGGTAAACTCGATTGGGTCGGCATGAGCAATATCGAGATGCCACTGGTGGTCGGTGCTGCACAAGAACCTGAGCGCCCAGTGAGTGCTCACGTTGATGCATTCGTCAATCTTACCGATCCAAAAGCGAAAGGCATTCACATGTCTCGCTTATACCTGCTGTTGGAAGATTTATCAAACAACGACGTGCTCAGCCATCAGTCGCTTGGTAAATTATTGCATGACTTTATAGATAGTCACGATGGGCTTGCAGATCAAGCTTACGTGAAATTTAGTTTCGACTATCACCTGCGTCGTAAATCGCTGATCAGCAAAAAACAGGGTTGGAAAGCCTACCCTGTCACTGTGACTGGGCGTTACGATAATGGCAAATTGAACCTCGAACTAGGCGTTGAAGTGCCGTATTCAAGTACCTGTCCGTGTTCAGCAGCTCTTGCTCGACAGTTGATTCAGGATGCCTTCGCAAATCAATTCGGAACGGATAGCGAAGTTGATGCTGAACTCGTTCATCGCTGGTTAGGCACAACCCAAGGTATCGTCGCGACACCTCATAGCCAACGCTCTGTTGCTCAAGTGAAAGTGATTATGGGCGACAACGTGTCTGAACTGCCAATCATTGCGCTCATTGATGCGATTGAAGATGCATTGAAGACCCCTGTGCAAGCAGCGGTGAAACGTGAAGACGAACAAGAGTTCGCACGCTTAAACGGCCAGAACCTAATGTTCTGCGAAGACGCTGCTCGCCGTCTGCAACATGCATTGAATTTGCAGACGCAATTCTCAGACTTCTGGGTGCGCGTGAATCACTACGAATCACTGCACGCTCATGACGCTGTGAGTATTACCACCAAAGGCGTGCCTGGCGGTTACAAAGCTTAACCAATTTATCGACCTACTAATCCGGCTGCGGTATACTTTGCGGCCGGATTTTTTTGTTTTATAACCTAATGAAAACCTTATACGAGAAAGGCATGGAACCTATTGATATCGTTGGAATTGGCAACGCGCTCGTTGATCAGGAATTTGAAGTCACTGACGAATTTCTACAGCAGCATCAAATTGAAAAAGGCATGATGACGCTGATAGAAGATGAGGACCAAGAGCGACTAATTAAACTCTTGGCTCAGCGCGGCGAACTTAAAAAGCAATCTGGCGGTGGTTCTGCAGCCAACTCGTTAGTTGGTTTTGCCCAGTTTGGTGGCAACGCATTTTACTGTTGTAAAGTTGCTGATGACCAAGCCGGTAAATTTTATTGTGAAGACCTAGAACAGGTCGGCATTACCACGAATACAGGTAGCCAAAAGCACGAAGGCAAAACCGGTCGTTGTTTGGTGATGGTGACCCCTGATGCCGAGCGTACTATGCGCACCTATTTAGGTATCACCGCTGATTTATCAGTTGATGAGCTAGATGAAGATGCGATTGCACGCGCTCAGTACCTGTACATTGAAGGTTACTTGGTCACCTCAATGGTTGCTCGTGAAGCAATTACTCGCGCCAAAGAGATCGCCCGCGCTAACGGCACCAAAATAGCCGTAACCTGTTCTGATCCCGCCATGGTGAAGTACTTCCGTGACGGCATTGATTTGATTCTTGATGGCGGCGTTGATGTGCTTTTTTGTAATGAAGAAGAAGCTGGGATCTTAACTGGCACCACTGACGTACAAGAAGCGCTGCAACAATTACAACAACACGCTGATTTGGTCGCCATTACACTTGGCAAAAACGGTGCTCTGTTAGGTGATGGCGAACGCCAAGTTGTGGTACCCGGTGTGAAAGTGAAAGCGGTAGATACCAACGGTGCTGGTGATATGTTTGCTGGGGCGATGATGTATGGTTTAACGCATAACTATTCGTTAGCTGCATGTGGTTTGTTAGCCAGTCATGCGGCGGCGGAGGTGGTGTCGAATTTCGGCCCGCGTTTGAGTCTTGATCGGCAGCAGCAGTTGTTGATTCGCTTACAGCACGAACCAGAATTCAATTAAAAGAAAGAGCGTTATTCGTTGTTCGTTATTGGTTATTCGAGAAAAAAAGCGAATGACAGCAGTTACCGCACAGAAAAATGTGCGAATCGCTATGAAGAGTGAACCAGCGAGCAGAACTGCGAATAACGAGCAACGAGTAACGAATAACGAATTAAGAGGTTTTATATGCAAGATTACAAAGTCGCAGACATTAGCTTGGCCGATTGGGGCCGCAAAGAAATCGCAATCGCTGAATCAGAAATGCCAGCGCTAATGACCATCCGTCGTAAATACGCAGACAGCAAGCCATTGTCTGGTGCGCGTATCATTGGCTGTATTCACATGACCATTCAAACAGCGGTATTAATTGAGACGTTGATTGAGCTAGGTGCAGAAGTGCGTTGGTCATCTTGCAATATTTTCTCGACACAAGATCACGCGGCGGCAGCAATGGCTGCGGCGGGCGTGCCGGTATTTGCTTGGAAAGGTGAAACTGAAGAAGAATACGAGTGGTGTTTGGAGCAAACTTGCCACAAAGATGGCGAGTTGTGGGATGCCAACATGATTTTGGATGACGGTGGTGATTTGACCCTGTTGATTCATGAAAAATACCCGCAAATGCTCGACAAAATTCACGGTATCACTGAAGAAACCACCACGGGTGTACATCGTTTATTAGAAATGCTGAAACACGGCACCTTGCGCGTTCCAGCTATCAACGTGAACGACTCCGTGACAAAGTCAAAGAACGACAACAAGTACGGTTGCCGCCATTCACTGAACGACGCGATTAAGCGTGCGACCGACCATTTATTGTCGGGTAAGAAAGCTCTAGTCGTTGGTTATGGCGATGTAGGTAAAGGCTCAGCAGCCAGCTTGCGCCAAGAAGGCATGATCGTCAAAATCACTGAAGTTGACCCAATTTGTGCGATGCAAGCGTGCATGGACGGCTACGAAGTCGTGTCGCCATACATTAACGGCGTCAACACCAATTCCGCCGAAGGCATCAACCGTGACTTACTGCGGAACATTGATCTGATCGTTACCACCACCGGTAATGTCAACGTGTGCGACCGCTACATGCTCGCCGCATTGAAATCTACTGCTGTGGTTTGTAACATCGGTCACTTCGATAACGAAATCGACACCAAATTTATGCGCGATAACTGGCGCTGGGACGAAATAAAGCCACAAGTTCATAAAATCTATCGCAGCGACGATGACAACGATTATTTGTTGCTATTGTCGGAAGGTCGTTTGGTGAACTTAGGCAACGCAACGGGTCATCCAAGCCGTATTATGGATGGTTCATTTGCTAACCAAGTACTCGCGCAAATGCACTTATTCGAAGAGAAATTTGCTGACTTGCCAGCTTCTGAAAAAACGGCCAAGCTTCGCGTTGAAGTACTGCCGAAGCAACTCGACGAAGAAGTTGCACGTTATATGGTGCAGGGTTTCGGCGGCGTGATGACGAAATTGACGCAGCAGCAGGCGGATTATATTCATGTCGCTGTTGAAGGGCCATTCAAGTCCGACGACTACCGCTACTAAAGACAAAAGCGATATTAGCACTTGGATATTAGATATTAGCGATTTCGCTCTTACTAATATCCAATATCTAATATCAAATATCGAACTTGGTTTTTTATGATTGAATACAAGCAACTGACGGCCGCCGATTACGCGGCCGTAATTGAATTAGGCAACCGCGTTCATGGCGACAACTATTTGACGCCAGAATCACTTGCTGACTATGACCAGCGTGGGCGCGTTGGCGACATCAATTTAAACTGGCTGGCCTTTGCTGATGGCAAATTGGCGGGTATTCGTTTGACTTTCGCTCCGGGTAATTGGGATATCGATGGTCACTGCAGCCCTTCTAAATGGCCTGTGCCAGCTGCGCAAATTTGTTACTTTAAATGTGTCGCGGTTGATCCTGATGTTCGCGGTGGTGGCATTGGTCGCGGTTTACTGCAACGTTCGATTGCTGAAGCCAAGAAACTTGGTTGTAAAGCAGGATTGGCGCATATTTGGATGCAAAGCCCTCAAAATGCGGCTTTTGAATACTTTACCCGCTGCGGTGGTGAGCTGATTCAAGAACACGATAAACGTTGGTATGATCTTTCGATTAATGACGGGTACCATTGTCCTGTCTGCGATGGTGTGTGTTATTGCACCGCTGGTGAAATGGTACTGAAATTTTAATTTAACTAAGGCCTGGTGCAATAATGTACGACCCTCTCCACGATAAAAATCCAGGCCCAAATCAACCTTACCCGGCAAGTTATTGGCACGCTCACACTCAAACTGCTTGGCCAGCTTGCTCTGAAACGTTACCGGCAGAAGCCGATATTGTGATTATAGGTGCCGGTTATACGGGGCTAAATGCCGCCCTTGAGCTTGCCGAACGATACCAACAACGCGTCGTTGTCGTTGAAGCCAATCAGCTTGGCTGGGGCTGTTCAACACGCAATGCTGGCTTTGCCATGCCTGGTACTGGACGCTTAGGTTACGTCGCTTGGAAGAAGCGTCGCGGTGAAGCGGTTGCACAAGCCATCCAGAACGAATACCAGCTTGCTTTTAAACGACTTGAACGTCACTTGCAAGCGTGTCCGGAACAACTACAAGTGCAACGTGGCGGCTATTTGAAAATTGCCCACAAAGCATCCGCAATCAATGAGTTAGAGCAACAGTATCAGGCATTGTGTCAATACGAACCGAGTACCAAATGGCTTGATTATGATGCTATTCAGGCACGGGTGAGAAGCCCTCAAGCCTTTGCTGCGGTTCACTTTCCGCAAAGTTTTGGAGTCAATCCACTGCTGTTATTGGCGAGTGTGGCACGTCAAGCATCGCAGGCCGGCGCCACGCTAGTTGAGCACGCGCCTGTTGAGCAGTGGCATACCCAGAGCGACGGGTCGCATCACTTACTCACTGCCAAAGGGACCATTCGAGCTCAGAAAGTTATTGTGGCCACCAACGGTTATACGCCAAACCACTTACATCCAGCAATTCATGGGCGCAGTTTGCCTGTACTCTCGAGTGTGCTTGTCACACGTCCATTAACGGCTAAAGAGCGCACTGCAATTGGTGTCGAGCCACACGAGCTGGTGATGGATACTCGCACACTTAAATATTACTTCCGACTCTTACCCGATGGTCGCTTGCTATTTGGTGGTCGAGGTGCCATTCGCGGCAAAGACGCGCACAAGGAACGCTATCAGCGCAACCTACTGCGCGCGATGGCAGATACGTTTCCAGCCTTGCAGCAGTTAAGCCAAGAGAAGCCTGAATATAGTTGGAGTGGCTGGGTGTCTGTAGCATTGGATGACTATCCGCGCATTTACAGCCCAGCGAAGAATGTTTTCACCAGCATGGGGTATTGTGGTGCCGGCGTTACGTTCACGCAATTAGCCGGACAACGTGTTGCCGAGTTGGCGATGGGCGAGAAATTGCCGCCTTTACCGTTTTACGAGTCGCCGTTACCGAAGTTTCCGCTACCGAGGCTGCGCCGCCTCGGCCAGTGGCTCTACTACATGTGGAACAGCGTTAGTCGTTATTCGTTATTCGTTATTCGTTATTCGTTATTCGTTATTCGTTATTCGTTATTCGTTACTCGAAAAAACGAAAAACCAAAGTGATCACACAAAAATATGAGCAAATTTGTCTCTAATCTCAACAGCGAGACGAACCCACGAATAACGAGTAACGAATAACGAACAACGCTCTTGCTTTAAAGTCCGAAGACGACTTTTTCGCTTGCGAGCATTTTGCCAATAAAGCGAATAATCAACAAACTCACAATCGCCGTCACTACCCCACTAACCACCAACGGCAACCACTGTAATGCCTCGCCCTTGATGATATCGAGCAAAGCTTGGTGCTGCCCGGTTAATGGTAAATAGTAAAGTACTGGATTCTTGAGGCGCGCAAATTCAACGCCAAACACAGCTAACATCGGTAGCATGAGTAAGAATGAGATGTATGTTTGCGCCTCTTTAAAGCTCTTAGCGCGGAAACTTACAAATAGCTGCAGTGCCGTTGCGAATAATGCAAGCGGTGCAAGCATCAATACCATTAACAACATCATTGGCCATTCGATTGAGACACTAATCCCAATATTGTGCAGCGGCAGGAACCGGAAAATAATCGGTATCAATACCACACTCAGTACGCCGCCGAACATGGCAAAACAACTTGCCGCGAATGCTTTACCAAGTACCAACTGGTGTGAACTTAAGGGTTGCGATAACAATAATTCCAGGGAATTACGTTCACGCTCACCGGCGCTAATATCAATAGCAACGTTCATGCCTGAGAAGAACACCGACAACAGGATAAAGATTAACACGCTGCCCATGAGTATGGCTGAGCGAGAACCTTTGGTTGCTGTATCTTGCTTGATGAGATCAATCGGCTGCACCACACGAGGATCAAGGCCTCGCATTTGCATGCGAATAAACGAGAGTTTACTGCTATAACCTTCAATGGCTTGCTCAATACGGCGGATATCTGAGCGTTGTTTGGTGGCACTAAAATCAGCGGTTAATGTCACCGGAGCTGGCGTTGCGCTCGCAATGTCGTCAGCCCAACTTTCACCGATATCGAGTTCTATGGGTTGCTGGCCAGCAGGCCAAGCTTTGTCGCGTTCAACAATACCTTGTTGTTCTAAATAATTAATCAGTGCCGGCGCGTTTTCTGCCCCTTTTATATCAATTTCAACATCGCTGGGATCAGTCAATTGGCTGATCATCACGTAAAAAGCAACCGCCATAAGTAATGGGCCGAAAAATGCGTATGACATCGCCGCCATCACTGAGCGTTTATCGCGAATTGCGTCTTTTAATTCTTTACGCCAAACAATTCCTATTGGACTGCGAACAGACTTGCTCATGCAGCGATTCCCTCATCGGTTCCGATTATTTTTACGAACGCTTCTTCGAGCGCTGATTCGCCAGTTAACTGACAAAGTTCTTCCGTTGTGCCCTGAGCGGCCACTTTCCCTTTTGCGACCACCACCACTTGGTCACATAGCGCTGCTACTTCTTGCATCACGTGGCTGGAAAACAAGATACTGGTGCCTTGACTGCGAAGCTCGCGCAACAAATCGCGTAGAATGCGTGTACTCATGACATCCAAACCGCGACTCGGCTCGTCAAGAATCAGATGCTTGGGGCGGTGGACAATCGCTTGTGCCAACGCCACTTTCATGCGCTGGCCTTGCGAGAACCCGGTTGCTTTGCGGTCGGCGATAGCGAGCATATCTAAGCGCTCAAGAGCCTCCTGCACGGCTGCTTCACCAGTATCTTTATCAAGACCATGCAGGGCGGCAAAATACGCCACCTGCTCACGCGCCGTCAAACGCTCATACAACCCGAATTTATCTGGGAAGATGCCGATGTTTCGACGCGCCTCGAGTGGTTCCTTACTCGCATCGATACCATCAATAAGCGCTTGTCCACTATCAGCTTTAAGCAGACCATAGATCGTGCGTAAACAAGTGGTTTTACCCGCGCCGTTTGGCCCTAACAAACCGGTTATTTGCCCTTCAGGGGCGGTAAAGGTAAGTCCGTCCAATGCGGTGACTTTGCCAAATTGTTTGCGAAGTTCTGTTACTTGAATCATGACGGGTACCTTACAAGCCTTTGCCGTTAGCATTCAGTACAAACGGCAATGGTTTTTGCTGTTGCAAACAACTATCGTCGAGCGCAGCCAAGTCCAATGTATCGATAAATTGCGCAGCTAACTTGTTGGCACAAGTATGACCGGCAATTGTGTGCGAGCCATTCGGTGCGATTAAATGACGACTATTTGATAGCGATTGCGCCGCTAAGGCTCCCCAAGTTGGAGGGGTGACAGGATCTAGACGACCCGATAACAATAAGCTCGGAATATCGCTTTCTACTGGCTCAAACCAAGATTCAGGACGTGGTGCAGTAGGCCAAACCGAACACATCTCGATAAACGCATCGGCAGTACGACTACCAATGAAGTCATTATCGCCGTCTTGCGCTAGCAGTTTATCGGTAGCTCGTGGCAGGTCTTCACTACACAGCACCGATAAGGTTAAACCCATATACATTTCTGATTGCGACATACTACTCCCAATCAAACCAACCAGCGGTGTGTAATTACCACGGTGCGTTTCTTGAATGGCGAACGGAAGCAATTGTCGCGTTACTGGGTGGTAGAGGCCCACCCGCATGACCGAAGTGAAGCGTCCGGCCGTGATTAGAATATCAGTTGGTTCGTTGGTGAGCGGATCGTTCACTGTGAGCGGAACGGGATTCGCTTCCAGTTGAGTCAGCGTCTCTGCATAGATGCTCCGCAGACTTGGAAACGTTTTCTCACACGCTGTTGAGCCCGCACATTGCTCCAGCAATAAATCGAACGAGTCAGCGCCATGTCGACCAAACGGTCCAACAACTACCTCAGGTGGCGCAACTGCGTCCAGCACCGCTGCGCGGACAGATTCTGGCGCTTCGCGCATATAGACTAATCCAGCGCGGGTTCCATACGAACCACCATAAAGGTTAACTTGTTGATAACCCAAATGTTCGCGTACCGCCTCAAAGTCGCGAATAGCGTTCACCGTGTGATACTGGGTCAGGTCTTCTTCCGTGTATTGGGCAAGACATTCGCCAGCTATCCGCGAGAGCTCGATGTCGTCATCCGCTTTCACTAATTCATCGACCTGACTCAGTTCGCAGCCAAGTGGATTGGATTTTCCGGTGCCGCGTTGATCGATTAACAAAATATCACGCTGCTTGCGTACATCGTTGAACATCCGATTTATCATAGCAGCAAGCTCTGTCGCGGCTTGGCCGGGGCCGCCTGCCAAGATCAGTAAAGGGTCCGCTTTCTTATTCTCACTGACCGCCGGCAACACAGCGTAATTGATAGGAATTTGACGCTGATCTGGTTGTTCGTAGTTTTCAGGCACCATGAGCGTGCCGCACAGCACTTGCTCACTAATGTTCTTCAAGTAACATGAAGCGAGCGGCTCCTGCTGCTGCAGTGCCGATTTGGCTTCTTGGGTATCATCTTGAATTGCCGCGAATGCAGCAGTGGCAGTACCAACGTAGAGTGTTCCCCCTAGCAATAATGCTAGAGCAGATATTCCCTTATTTCGCATGATTTGTTATCCGGTTGTAACAACTGTGCTCAGTCTATCCTTTCTATGGGGTAGGTGGAAAGCAACAAACTGTAAAAGTTTGTTTTTGTTTTTACTGGGATACTTGCTGCAGCCGTTCTTCAATCGCTTGACGTATCGTGTTTTGTTCCGGCAATTGCCGAATCCAATTTGCATCGCCAACCTCATATAAGTCATCGATGAGTACACTATGCGCGATAAAGCGGCCAATATCAAAAGAGCCGTTACGCTGAGCGAATTGAATCATGGTTTCGCCGTTACAACGAACGCGCGGGTAGATATCACGAATGCGTAAGCGATATTCGCGTAATTTATTGCGGAAATCGTATGAATTGTTATGACGAATTTGGCTACAAAACAACAATGCCATGTCATCGCCAAAGCTACTCAGCATAGGCTGTGCGCCAACTGACCCACTGGCTAGAACTAACGCTGCACTCAATGTTGTCACGAAGCCCTTTCGAGCTGTCCCAAAACCTTTCATAACCAATCGCTAAATTATTATTTGAAAGGTATGTTAACGACCGATATTGTCATTCGCAACGGATTAAAATGTTATAAAGCGCCCTATATTAACGCAATTTCTACACTTTTATTGCGCTAGCGGTGTGCTCCTACACGCTCGTAAACTTCTGTTACAAATGCGTGTGGATTCTTTTCGTCAGCTGGATGCTCAACCGATTCAACAAGTTCCCAGTTCGCTTGAGCATGATAGTCAGGAAAAAACGTATCGCCTTCAGTCTCGAGTTGAATCTGAGTAAGGTACAACCGATATGCATGCGGCAAAAACTCTGCATAAACGTGACCGCCGCCAATGACCATCAACTCTTCAGTATGACCAGCTGTATGCACCGCTTGCTCTGGGCTGTTGACCCAAATCACACCTTGCTCGTCAGTATAGGGTTGCTGGTATTTGCGACTTAAGACAATGTTGGTACGCCCTGGTAACGGGCGCCCAATCGATTCATAGGTGGTACGCCCCATGACAACGGGTTTACCGAGGGTTATACGTTTGAAGTGCTGCAATTCAGCAGGGAGATGCCAAGGCATTTTGCCGTCTTTCCCGATGACGCGATTGGCCGCCATGGCCGCAACTAAAGCGATATGCATCTCACCCCCATGAATTCAAAAACGATAATAGCTATTGGATATTAGATATTAGCAATACACAAATACCCGATACATCAATCCTAATATCTAATATCCAATAGCTAATATCGAATTCGCAGTTCTAATATCCAATATCCAATAGCTAATATCGTATTTGCTGTTATTTCTGGTAGATCACTTCCACGTCGTAATCATCGTCGTCGAAGTCATCATCATCTTCGTCTTCGAACGCTTCCAGCTGCTGCTTGTGATAATCATCCCACTTAAACTCGACGCTTGCCTTCGCTTCGGCTTCCATTTCTTCTGGCGTTTGCTTCGGCAAAGTCTCTAAATAGGCGATGATTTCTTTACACAACGCATCGGTACCGATATTCGATAAGCCGGAGATTTGGTAAACCGGGCCATCCCAATCAAGTGCCGCTTTAACGCGTTCGATGCCTTCAGCGATTTGCTCTTCGCTTAGCAAATCCACTTTATTTACCACTAACCAGCGCGGTTTAGCAGCAAGTTCTGGGCTGTATTTTTCAAGCTCATGAACAATTTTGACTGCTTGTTCTGCTGGGTCAGTGTCATCATACGGTGCTAAATCAACAAGATGCAACAATAAACGGCAACGCTCAAGGTGTTTCAAGAAGCGAATACCCAAGCCCGCACCTTCTGCTGCGCCTTCAATAAGTCCTGGAATGTCGGCAATAACGAATGTGGCGTGTGGTACAGGGCGTACAACACCTAAATTAGGGACCAACGTAGTAAACGGATAGTCGGCTACTTTCGGTTTCGCTGCCGATACGGAACGAATGAACGTTGATTTACCGGCATTCGGCATGCCTAGCAAGCCAACATCAGCCAGCAACATCAGTTCAAGCTTTAATGTGCGAATTTCACCTGGAGTACCCATGGTTTTCTGACGCGGTGCACGGTTGGTTGAGCTTTTGAAGCGGGCGTTACCCAAACCGTGGAAACCACCTTTGGCCACCATGCGACGCAAGCCGTGACGCGTTAAATCGCCCAGCACTTCACCGGTTTCTTGATCCGTGGCGCGCGTACCCACAGGTACTTTCAAGACTAAGTCTGCACCACGTTTACCGGTGCAGTTTTTGCCATGGCCATTTTCACCGCGTTGAGCGCGGTGGAAACGTTCAAAACGATAATCGATAAGCGTGTTTAGGTTTTCATCGGCTTCTAGATAAACGTCGCCGCCATCACCACCGTCACCGCCATCGGGACCGCCTTTGGGGATATATTTTTCACGTCGAAAACTGACTACGCCGTTGCCGCCGTCGCCTGCTTCTACGCGAATTTCGACTTCATCTACAAACTTCATGATATTACCTACCTGCTTACATGAAAAAACCCCGCCACTCCGGACGGGGTTTCAATACTTCATTGTTAGCCGTAGCTCTTGCTGCGGCGAGATTCAACACCGCGGATGCGGCGAGATTCACCGTAGCTGCGCTACGTCCCGGCGTAGAACGCCGGGCTACTATTATTCAGTTACGATGCTAACGTATTTGCGGTTTTTAGGACCTTTCTCCGCAAAAGAAACTTTGCCGTCCGCTAATGCGAACAAAGTGTGGTCACGACCGATACCGACGTTATCACCAGCGTGGAATTTAGTACCACGTTGACGAACGATGATGCTACCAGCTAATACTGACTCACCACCGAAGCGCTTAACACCCAGACGTTTACTTTCTGAGTCACGACCGTTACGAGTTGAACCTGCGGCTTTTTTGTGTGCCATGTGTCGTTACTCCTTCAATTAACCGTTAATACCAGTGATTTTCACTTCGGTGAACCACTGACGATGACCTTGACGTTTCATGTGGTGCTTACGACGACGGAACTTGATAATGTTCACTTTGTCTGCACGACCATGGTTGATAACTTCCGCCTTGATAGATCCACCAGAAACAAAAGGTGCGCCGATTTTCACGTCGTCACCGTTCGATAGCATTAACACTTGATCGAACTCAACCACATCACCAGTGGCCGCTTCCAGTTTTTCCAGGCGGACGATTTGGCCTTCAGTTACACGGTGTTGCTTACCGCCACTTTGGAATACTGCGTACATGTCTTTCTCCGATTTCCCCCGAGGGGTCTTTATTTGAATTAAATTCAGGGCGCGAATTGTACATAAACTCACTGCGTGAGTAAAGAGCGTTATTCGTTATTCGTTATTCGTTATTCGAAACACCAAAAACGAAAAACCAAAGTCGCCACCACGAGGAGAGAGCAAATACGTCTGCGAATTCTCCAGCGAACCAAACTCACGAATAACGAGTAACGAATAACGAGTAACGGTTTTTAAGCGATGCGGTCGACGGCGATGGCGGCGAGCGCGTGCAACGCCTCGCGATATGGCGACGCAGGCAAATGCACCAACTGCTGCTGTGCCAACTCGGCTTCTTTTAACGCCCGATTACGCGTGTACTCAAGTGCGCCAGTGCGCTGCATTGCCGCAAGCACCTGTTGCAATTGGTCGCGCCCATCACCTTGTTCGATCGCGAGACGAATCATAGCCGCTTCTTCATCGTTGCCGTGCCACATGGCATACAACAATGGCAGTGTTGGCTTCCCTTCGGCTAGGTCATCGCCAGCTTGCTTACCCATGGTTTCGCTATCGGCGGTGTAATCGAGTAAATCGTCAACCAACTGAAACGCAGTGCCTAGATGACGACCATAAGCCGCTAGCGCATCTTCTACTTGCTGTGGCTGCTGAGCCAGCACTGCGCCGAGTTGTGTGGCCGCTTCAAACAGCTTACCAGTTTTGCCATAAATAACGTCAAAATAGCTCGCTTCAGTGGTGTCTGGATCATTGCAGTTCATTAACTGCAAAACTTCACCCTCTGAAATAATATTGGTGGCGTCGGCAAGTATCTTCATCACCTTCATGGAATCTAACGTCACCATCAACTGAAACGCACGGGTATATAGAAAATCGCCGACTAGCACGCTCGCTTCGTTACCGAATACTGCGTTAGCGGTTTCTTTACCACGACGTAATTCTGATGCATCAACAACATCATCATGCAACAACGTAGCGGTGTGAATAAACTCAATGATGGTCGCGAGGGTTAAATGCCCCTGCCCTTCATAATTTACGGCACGTGCGGCGGTTACAGCGAGTAGCGGCCGTAGACGTTTGCCGCCACTGTTCACAATATACAGACCCAATTGATTGATTAGAGCGACATCCGACTGAAGTTCAGCACCAATCAGCTGGTTTACTCCCGTCATGTCGTCGGCCATCAAGGCGTTGATTTCTGATAACTTCATAGCTTCAGTGTGACTGTTAAATTAAGCCAAAGATTGTACACGAATTTCGCTGAAGGGCACAGAAAAAAGGCAGGCGCTCGGCCTGCCTTGGTGTTTTTCTATCGCAACATGTTAGAACTTGTATTGCGCGCGAAGGTAGTAGTAGCCGCCGTTGACACCCATCGGTGAGGTTGGTGGATACAACGAACCAACAACTGCACTTGCGAACGGGTTCTCATCAGGGCGGTTATCGAATACGTTCTTACCGCCTATCGCTGCCGTAAAGCTTTCGCTAAAGTCATAGCTAAACTCAACATCGACCGTTGTTTCAGCGCCAGGGAAGATATCCAAACCACCGCCCGCGTCAACATGGTCTTCATAGTATTTACCGTAGTAATTAACACGAGCTAGCGTACGCATCGCATCGAACCGGTAGTTTGCTGTGAAGGTTGCACGGTGAGCCGGTAGGTTATCCTCTAACATCTGCACTTTGGCAAGGTTAATGTTGTCTGGATTGAATGAATCAACGGTCGTATCAGTCCAGTTATATGCCAGGGTGTATTTCATATCACCTTCCCAGAGGTCATGCCCGTAGTTGGCGACAACATCGATACCTTGGGTGGTGGTGTCAAAGTCATTGGTGAAATACACAACACTGCTATAACTTGCTGCATCGCGAACACCCTGCTCAATGAGTGCGTCACGATCTTCTTGGGTTAATGGAATGGCCGATGTACGGCTTAGACGGTCGGTCACTTCAATGTTGAAATAGTCGACAGTTAAATAGAGACCATTCTCAAATTCACCGACAAGACCCAAGCTGTAAGCAACTGATTCTTCTGGCTCTAGTGGTCTACCGCCTTTTAACGCCGCAATTGGGTTCGTCGGTGGCAGCAGTGCTTGATCTTGCAAGGCATCGCCGACAAACGCAGTTGTCACGTTGATGACATTACTTTGTCCAACTGTTGGCGCTTTAAAACCGGTGCTAACAGCACCACGAAGTGCCCAATCGGCGGTTAATTGCCAGCGCGCCGAAAGTTTGCCGTTAGACGTTGAACCAAAGTCGCTAAAATCTTCAAGGCGAATGGCAGCACCCACCATGAAATCTTCCGTCAAATAGGTTTCAACGTCGGCATACCAGGCCCAGTTACCTCGGCTCCACTCGCCGGCAGCTTCAGGCTTGATACCCGGGAAGCCATTTGAGCCAATACCAAAGCCTTGCTCAGTTAATGGACCTACGGCAAATGATGCTGGATCGCCGGTTTCCTGCTTGAACGTTTCGCGACGATACTCAATACCGGTTGCGAAATTCACGAGGTCGTAAAAGCTGTCAAATTGGAAGCCTTTACTGAAGTCGAGGTTAAAGTTCTTCTCGAGCTGACTTGCTGCGCCAGGGCTAAAATCAAACGGCGTATCTGGGCCAAGTGATGGGTTCACAGTATTGAAAAGTAAATACTCAACCCGTGAATAACCAACGCCAACAGAAACATCATACGCCCAATCGCTTGCTAAATAGCCGTTCGTTCCGGCAACAAACGATGCATCAGTCACGATACCACCGAAGCGCGGCGTAAAACCGCCTGGGAATAGTTCGTTAAAGGCAAAACAGTTCGCGCCGAGCGGTGTGCTGTTATCTGCAATTAATTGATATTCTGGAGAGTCCAGTACATTATCGCCCACTGGCACTTCAGGACATGATAGCCCTTGCCCTACACCATCAAGATCAGCCACTAGCAGCAATTGTTCATCTTGATCGTTAAAACCGCCAAAGAATACGCCATCTCGATCATGAGGGTGGCGATAGTAAAAGCCGCCTTCAATTTCACGTTCAGCGTAGTTGGCAAATAGATAGGCTTCTTTATTGCCGCCTAAATCAAGACCAAAGTTACCCAGCGCCTTGAAATCATATTTGATTTCTGGCGTTCCCCATATTTGCGCTGGGTCGGCAACAAACGTGTTACCCGCCTCAATTAACGCAGCCGCGTCATCACGTTGAACCGAGCGACTGGTCGCATCGGCTTCACGATATTCGACGCTGAGATTCGCGAACCCTCGCTCACTTAACGGCAACCCAATATTACCGCTAATCTGTATAGTGTCACCGTCGCCTTCGGCAGTAGTACCGTAGCGAGCTTCAAGCGTTCCCCCTTCCGATGCATCATTGAGGACAAAGTTGATCACCCCAGCTATTGCATCTGAGCCATATTGCGCAGCAGCGCCATCACGAAGTACTTCGATTTGTCGCAACGCTGACGCTGGAATATTGGATATATCTGGTCCTTGAGCGCCATCAGATAAGCCACCGCCAAGAAAGGTGATAACCGCACTGCGGTGACGACGCTTACCATTAACGAGCACCAAGGTGTGGTCTGATGCCAAACCGCGAAGGTTGGCTGGGCGAACTAACGTCGATGCATCATTGATGGGCTGGTCGTTCACGTTGAATGACGGTACTACCGTACTCACCATGTTCATCATATCGGTGGAGCCTTGGTCTCGTAACTCATCAGCGCCAACAATATCGAGCGGCACAGCGGAATCACCAACTGACCGTGGCGCTGAACGTGTACCCACAACCGCAATACGTTCATCGGCTTGGGTATCTGGCTCAACGCTATCAGCACCGGCTTCTTGTGCGAATGATGTGGTAGATAAACTTGCTAAAATTGCACATGCGACAAGAGTTGGTCGAATACCATGTACAGATGGGACTACTTTTTCAATGACAGGTTTTGTCATAAATTTCTCCCCGATTATTCTTGTTGTTTTGTGTTGTTGTGCAAAAGCGCATAGCACTAAAGTACTAGTCGCTGTATTAAATATCGCCAATTGCTTGAATAATACAAGGAGGTTTTTTGATCAAATACCGAGTAATTTATAACATATGCTATAAATCGGACTGCTGTTTGGCGGTTTTTCGGGTAAAAAATACCATCGCAATGCCAGCCGCAGCGCCGCCTATATGTGCAAACACTGCAACAACATCTCCGTACTCAGGTTGGTCTAAATCGAGAATTATTTTGATTATTAATGCAACGAATATAAGGCCGCCAATCCAGTTTTTATTCAAAGCATCTTTAAGGGCTGCGTAGGCAAATAGCCCGTACAGTGTGCCGGAAAAACCGGCGTAGACTTCATAGGTTGGTGCGCCGATAAGTTCGACGATGCTACTGCTGAGTAATATTGGTAAAGCGACAACCCAATTCTGCGGCTTTTTCAATTGCTCGGGAAACAACAGCCAAGCTATCCAAACCCCAGCAATATTGAACCATAAGTGCGGTGCGTCATGATGCATTAATTGGCTGGTGATGAGTTGCCACCAAGCGCCATCCATAACTCGTGGATAACGCATGAGTAGATGATCATGCCAAGGAGTAAGAAAATAAAAGATACAAAAAAGCAGAGCGCTTATCACTAGGGGTGGTAAGACGCTCTGCTTTGGCATTGTGATTCGCTTATTTAACGAAATCTAAGCCGATTTGAATGTCGTTTTTCAGACCATCCAGCATGTCAGCTTTGGCTTTTTCTTCGTAAGCGCTTAGCTTACCGTATGGCAGAATTTCTTCCACGCCGTTCGCGCCAAGGCGCACTGGATGAGCAAAGAACAATGCGTCTTTACCGTCAGTTTCAACATAAGTGCATTCAACAACGCTGTTGTCGCCTTGCAATGCTTTCACTAATGATAAGCAGAAGCGTGCTGCTGCTTGACCCATTGATAGGGTTGCCGAGCCGCCGCCAGCTTTCGCCTCAACAACTTCAGTACCAGCGTTCTGAATACGCTTAGTCAGCGCTTCAATTTGTTCGTCAGTGAAGCTTAAGCCAGATTGTGACAACAATGGCAAAATAGTTGTGCCGCTGTGACCACCGATAACCGGAACCGATACTTCAGCTGGGTTCTTGCCGTGCACTTCAGCAACGAAAGTTTCCGCGCGAATCACGTCTAGGGTGGTTACACCAAACAGTTTGTTCTTGTTGTAAACGCCTTTTTTCTCAAGAACTTTCTTCGCGATAGCAACCGTTGTGTTCACTGGGTTGGTGATGATACCGATGCATGCATTTGGGCAGTTGTCCGCAATTGCTTCAACCAAGTTTGCAACAATACCAGCGTTGATGTTGAACAAGTCTGAACGATCCATCCCCGGCTTGCGCGGCACGCCAGCTGGAATTAATACGATGTCACTACCAACTAATGCTGATGCTAAGTCGTCTTTGCCATAGCCTTTGACAGAAACAGCGGTTGGAATGTGGCTGAGATCAACAGCAACACCAGGAACAACAGGCGCTACGTCATACAGCGCTAGCTCAGAACCAACCGGTAATTGGGTTTTCAAAAGTAATGATAGTGCTTGGCCGATACCGCCAGCTGCACCTAAAACTGCAACTTTCATCTCAGACTCCATCCAGTTATTTGGGGAAATTTTAGGCCGAAAACTCTACTCCTTTTACGCCGAAATTACAACCAAAGACGCTGGTATAGGCACTGTGAAATAGTTGCGTTACTCTTGCGTAAATTAGGCGCAAGTATATGATGAACGATTAATTTGACCGTTATCTCGACTAAATAATTGAGCAATATCATGCCAACAAAAAAAACCGAAGACATGATCGAAGCCTTTAAGGCGTTACTAAAAGAAGAACGCTACGGTTCTCAAGGTGAGATTGTCGATGCCTTGAAAGAACAGGGTTTTGCGAACATTAGCCAATCAAAAGTATCGCGTCTATTGAGCAAGTACGGTGCCGTTCGTACGCGCAACGCGCGCCAAGAAATGGTGTACTGTTTACCCGCTGAACTCGGTATTCCAAGCACCCGAGCGCCATTAACTCAGCTTGTTTTGGATATACAGCACAATGATGTCATGGTAATCATTCGCACTACCCCCGGCGCAGCGCAACTCATTGCTCGCTTGCTTGATTCGGTTGGCAAAAAAGAGGGAGTGCTTGGCACGATTGCTGGCGATGATACGATTTTTATTGCGCCGTTGAAGGTGTCGGAAATTGACTTCACCCTGCAGAACGTAAAAAAACTCTTTGAGCAGCAGCAACCGTAGCCCGGCGTTTCACGCCGGGACGAGCGTAGCGAGGTTAATCTCGCCCTTTCGATATCAACTTTAAATTCAGCATTAACAGCGCTGCGCGCTACCCGGCGTAGAACGCCGGGCTACCTTTTCAGAAACTCGATTGAGGGGGCGAAATAGGCCGCATTCGCTGTCGCTTCAATATAGTCAAGCAACGGATCATATTCCCCCTGCTCGTCCGCAATGTAACGATTCTTGAGCCATTGCACCACATGTTGTGGTTTGCCGGAAAAGTACATGGCCAATTGCCCTTGTTCACGTAGATTGCCCCACGGCATGTTCTGACGTAATAGTTCCAGTGGTTGCTCGTTGGCATCGAGCAAGCGCGCTTTTTGGGTGTGGGTAACCATGCTCAGTACAGCCTCGCTGATACGTTCACCCGTCACTTTCTTTCGGCCCATGACATGTTCTTGAATTTCAGTACTTAATTGCTCCCAGCGCCGCAAGTCGTAGCGGAACTTTTGGGTAAACACATAGCTACCGCCTTTAAATAAGGCGTCGTCGGAAACCACCGCCACTTCACGTCGACGCATACCACGCGGATTGTCAGGCGCATCAATAAAACCAAGCAAATCACGACCATCCATAAAGCGAAATGTATTGCTCTGCTCTACCAACTCAACATCGTGGCCGAGCCATTCCATTAAAGTTCGAGCTGCTTGAAAGTTAACATCGAAGCGGTCGGAGCGAATACATAATAGTAGGTCGGCGGACTCTCGTGGCGTGTGTCTATCACCATCACTTAAATCGGGAAAGCTGGTTAATTGCAGTGGCCGAACATCGGGATATAAAACATCCCAATAATCACTGCCTACTGCAATAAAACCATTGAGCATGGACTCTGAGAAGCGCAAGTCAAGATCATCGAGTAGTTGCGGGACTCGCGCTAATTTGCGGCGCATATAGTCGGCATCGTCGGTCATCACATTTAATAAAAGTGTGATGCCGTGTAAGTTTGGTTCTGCGTAAATGCCCGTCTGCGCGTTGTTCATAGATTCCTCATTGGCCACTATTTAGAGCGTTTCCTCGCCGAAACTGCCGCATCAATCGCAATGCTCTTGTGGTAAAGGTTTGGCTGTGCCATAGATCGGTTTAAATGGATTATTGATTTTTACCATAAATTGACACGTTTGTTGATGCTAGTTGATACAAAAGTCTAGCAAATTCATGTCATATTAAAACGTTATAACTCATTGAGCCAACTGCCGGAGATATCATGCGTTCAGAATTCACAGCTGCGTCACGAAAAAAGCAACTTTTTAAGGCCACCGTTCTAGCCACTTCATTCACGCTATTGCTTGGCGGTTGCGCTGCAACCCAGGAAACACAACCTGACACAAGCACGAAGCAAGTGGTTGAGAGTGCAGATAGCCGCTATGAAGCGCTAGCCGATGGAATTTATGACAAGCTACAAGCGCAGAATCCGTGGCAAAGCAATGAGTTACCAGATATGTCAGCAGAAGCTATTAAGCAGCGTGCTGATGAACAGAAAGTATGGTTAGCACAACTTGAGCAGGTGGACGTGAATGAGCTATCACGTCAGAACCAAATCAATCACCGCATGCTTACCTATCGTTTGCAGAACGATATCGATGGCTATACCTTCAATGAGCACTATATGCCACTGAATGCCGAAGGCGGCTTTCATAGCAATTTAGGGTTTATGGTGCGCAATGCAAGTTTCCGTAGTTTTGAAGACTATGAGAACTACTTACAGCGTTTACGTTCTATCCCACGTTATATGTCGCAACAAACGGATTGGTTAAAAGCTGCGCTGGAAGAAGGCTACACGCAGCCAAAAGCTGCCATGCAGGGGTTTGAAGAGAGTATTGCTGCATTCATTGTACAATCGCCACAAGATAGCTTGTTCTATCAACCGTTTCAGGCCAACAAACCGGTTTTTGTCAGCGCAGAGCAATGGCAGGAGTTACAACAGCAGGCCGCCAATGTCATTGATGGTTTAGTGCTTCCTGCTTACCAAGACTATTTTGATTTTATGGTGATGGAGTACTTGCCGAACAGTCGCGACAGCGTTGGTGCAAGCGAGTTACCTAATGGCAGTGAGTATTATCAAAACCGTATTAAGCACTACACCACGTTAGATTTAACACCAGAAGAAATTCACCAACGCGGCCTCGCCGAAGTTGAACGTATTCGTAATGAAATGGCGGTGGTGATCGAGAAAACTGGTTATAAAGGAAGTTTCGAAGATTTCACGAACTTCTTGCGTACTGACCCACAGTTTTATCCAGAAACCGCTGAAGAGTTACTCAAAGAAGCGTCGTATATTTCGAAGAAAGCCGACGGCGAGTTGCCGAAGTTCTTTAAGCTGTTACCACGCCAGCCATACGGTGTGGCACCAGTGCCTGCGGAAATTGCACCGAAGTACACCACTGGCCGCTATGCCGGCAGTAATCGTAGTGATCGCGCTGGTTTTTATTGGGTGAATACTTATGCGTTAGATCGCCGCCCACTGTATCAACTGGAAGCGTTAACCTTGCACGAAGCGGTGCCAGGACATCACTTACAAGGCGCGTTAGCGCGCGAAATGGATGACTTACCAGACTACCGTCGCTACACCTATATCTCGGCATTCGGCGAAGGCTGGGGCTTGTATTCAGAGTGGCTGGGTAAAGAGATGGGCTTCTATCAAGACCCATACAGCGATTTTGGTCGTTTGAGCTACGAAATGTGGCGCGCGGCGCGCTTGGTGGTCGATACCGGTATGCACGCGATGGGTTGGACACGTGAAGAAGCAATGGACTTTATGGCTTCCAACACAGCGCTGAGCTTGCATAATGTGAAAACTGAAATTGACCGTTACATCACTTGGCCTGGCCAAGCGCTGTCGTATAAACTCGGCGAAATGCTCATCCGTCAATTACGCACCGAAGCTGAAACCGCACTCGGCGCCGACTTCGACATTCGCGAGTTCCATGACGTGGTACTGCGTAATGGCAGCATTCCACTCGACATCCTCGAGCAAGAAATCCGCAACTGGATTGATGAAGGCGTAGCCCGGCGTTCCACGCCGGGTGGCGCGTAGCGCCGTTAATATATGGGGTTCCATGAGAGCCAACACTGAAGTACCCCCAAGCAATCACGGTGCTGCGCACCACCCGGCGTGAAACGCCGGGCTACTTCGCCGGAAACAAGATTTCGACGGCGAGTGTTTCATCCGGTGTTAACCCAACACCTTCGGGTAGCTCTGTACCGCGCCCATCAACCACCTCGGCGGGCGCGTACATCGACAACCCAACCACCCAACCATTGGGTAAACTTTTTACTGTGGTCGGGGCAAACGCACCGCGGGTATTTTGTCCTCGCAATAAAAAGCCTCTTAGCCGCAGAGCCTGTGCAAGGTGTTCTGCGGCACTGGCTGTCACTTCAGTCACTAACACCGTGCCACGCTGATGCAATGCCTCCAAATACGGCGGCCGTTGTTCATAAACTGCTTGCCCTCGAATGGTGGTTAAAGGCTCATCACGACTCACTAAGCTATTCGCTAGCTGGCTCGCCAATAATAAGCTGCCACCTTCATTAAATCGCAAATCAATCAGTAGCTTAGGTTTTTCTCCGGTTGACTGCGCGGTAAGCTTTAAGTCGCTCTCGATAGTACGCAGTGCACGTTGTAAACAGCGTTGCCCCGCTTCACTGTAGGCCGCATCCTCACTGTATAAATGCAGACGCTGCACACCCAAGTAATACTCTCCGGTGCTTAACAACCCCCACCACAATGCTTCATTACATCCGTGGCTAAGGCGACTTTGCCGCAACTCACTTAATAAATTTTGCCGAGAGCGTTTACGCTGAGATTCGCCCACTTCAAAATCACTGACTCGTTGGTATCGTTGAATATCATTAGCAAGAACAAACGCATGCTCATCACCACTATCTTCTAGAACTTCGCTCACCAGCTGAAATAAAGCGAGCTTTTTATCCAGCGACTCAAGTTGCTCTGCCTTGTCGAGTAACTCGGCTTCATAGCGCCAGCGCACCATAGCTGATTGAGAGAGACCGTGCTGAAATTGTGATAATACTTCGGACAACGTTGTAATGACTTGCGCAGCTGACTGCTTCGGGGATTGTAAGCAGTGACTTGGTAAAAATGGCTCACGTGTGAAAATTACCGGTAAACCGTCCGATAGCCGTTGCAACACCAACGTGCGTTCACCTGCGCCAACCCATGTGTGTTGCCCAGGGTTTTGGGCACTTGAGAACACGCGAGGAAGCAGCCCTGCGTTGGCTGCCCAACAATTATTGGGCGTCCATTGATAATGCGTGACAACAGGATCATCAACAACAAGATAACTCTGGTAATGACTCGACCAATAAACACCGTCACTGAGTGTCAGCGACGGTGCCTTAGAAGACGAGCTACAAGCGGAAAGTATTCCACAGAAGAGTATAAGAATCCATTTGGGTGCACTCAAAGCACAGGTACTCCTCGACATTGTCTGTGCCCTTGAGCGTAGCGCTACAAATAGCGGTCGTAAAGCATTTGTATTGTTGCTTGAGCAGCAAGTTCACCTTGTTCTGCCCACAATTCGAGCTCTTCCTCAATCACCTCATAGCCGCCAGGCTGCGCCGTTACACCTGCCACTTGCCGTGGACGTTGGAGGTTGTAGCCGCCTGCACCTGCGCGATATTCCATTAACCCCTGGGGAATGGCAACACGATCATCTGCTAATAATGTGGCATCTTCCAAAGAGGTCATGGTGATTTGATATCCAATTGGCTCAAAATTAAGCTTGTTCTCGCGATACGGCATCACCTCTAATAATAGATTGGTGTGCTTGCGCAACATATCCATCTCGAGGCGTTGGTTATCATCTTGTGGGTTCCGTTTCGATTCGGCACGAATTTCAGAATCTAATAATCGCATGGCGACCGCGCGATTTACCAAGCGCACTCCGTACTGCATGAGCGTACTTTGATAACCACGTTGATACTCGTCCCATTGGGCGCCAGTGAGCATGCCCGAGCGACGAGGACTATCGTAATTACGTTGTTCGACGCCCACTTGAACGCTCTGCGATTCAGGCACAAAAGTTCCTTCGGTTCCGGTTGCTTGGGCATTCACACTTACCCGACGTTGCATATGCCAGTCTGAAACCATGTCACTAAATGGTTCACCAACCAACATGACGAGTTTCGGACGCCCAGCTTTTTCGTAGGCCGCTTTGAATGTAGTCTGATCAACGGTGATAAGGCTCACTTGCTGCTGTTCGGCAGTGCGGGCACGATCAAAATAACTGTCGTTCAGCATCGGTTGAGCAGGTGTATCTTGCCCATGAGCAAGGCTGCTACCCAACAAGGTGGCAGCCGCACAGAGTGTAAAAACATGCACGGCTTTCATATTATCGACCTTCTCGTAGCTCAACCAAGAAATACTCGGCCCGATCGTTCAATGAGGTTTCTTTGTAAATCGCTGTTCCGTTCGCTGGAACATAAACCCTACGCCACATTGATTCGTCCATTAATGGTGTTTGATTCGCATCAAAAAACAGCGCTTTACCTTCAATTTGAAGATCATAATCGGTGCGGTTCCGAATCATCGTCCAAACTTCAAGCTGACCTGTTGCGGTATTACTCATACCGCTGCGATCGAGCGTCACTTTGACGGTGTCACGGACTTTTTCACCGGTGAGCGTCTTGGTGATATCGGTGCGATTGAGATTGTGATCAATAAACACAATTGTATTCAATTCATTGGTGGTTGTGCGTTGCACCGGATGTGAGCCACTGTAGCCATTTTGTGTGCTTCCGCACCCAGCTAGAGTTAACGCTAAACCAGCAGCAACCGCGCTTGCCATAACTAACGTACGTTTCATGTTTGGGTTCCTTATTGTTCTTATCGAGCCCGTGAACTATGCCAAATCACATGGTTTCCTTGCGGATCTTGGTAGTGTCGAAACACACCCGACTTCAAGTTAACTGGATTGCCATCAATATCTGTATAGGAGGCCTGCCACTGCGACACGTCTGCCACGTTCGCGCGCATGGTTGAGGTATGCACGGTATCAGGTAAACGCGACCAATAACGGGTATCTGCTCGCGGCTTTACATTCGCTGATAATGCCATACTGGCCACACCAATCAGTGCTAAGGTATTGCCAACTTGGCCACTGCTACCACCAAGTGCAGGTGAAAACACGCGTGCTGTTACGCCAAGTTGTGCTAAATCTCGACCCAAATCAGCGGTCGTGTTAGCGAAAGCTGCTTTGCCTTCAATAATGGCATCCACAGGCCGGCCACCTCGTGACGTCGCCTGCCAATAAACGCTCTCAACAGGAGCTAGTTCAAATTGGTCAGCACCGGTATTCAACATCACATGCTTTTCAGTAAAGTTTTTGCCGGGGCGGAAAACCAGTTCGTAATGGCCCATGCCATCCGCTAACTTGCGTGGTGAGAAGCCGGTTTCAGCGAGGATAAGAACATTGTCTTCGGCAGCTGGAATTGGGAAATCAGGACGCAAAGCGCGAAGTTCATCATAGGCTTCTTCAGCTAATACTGGGCTACCCATTTTTTGTGCAGACCAGCCCGCCAAAAGCATCATCACCGCAAAGTCACTCCGGTTTTGTTCTTCTTCAGCAAACGCATCTTGCATTAAACCACTAACAAAACTGGCTCGCGCGTTATCGTATTCACCATCAATAAGATAAATCACACCGCGGTAGTAATACGCCATCGCACGTTCATAAGGTTCGCCTTTAAAATCCTTGCGCCCTTCTTCGTGCCACATACTACGGGCTTGCGTTGCCGCTTCGTTATCGGCATAAACCGTTTCAATGGTTTCCAACGCCGCATCGAAGTTTTCTCGCGCTAAATCTATATCGCCACGATAAAAAGCTGCGGTGCCAATCTCCATGCGATTTAAAACTTCGTTGCGCTTCCCTTCCTCAAATAGCTTACGATAAAGCGGTTGTAAGTAAGCCGGTTTATCAGCAACCGCATCTTGCTCTTGCGCGTTCAGTGCTAATGGCTGGTATTGCGCCGGCCCGGTGCTCGTGCACCCCGCTAACGCAATGATCAACGCTGCACTAGCGATAGATAACGTCGTCTTGTGCAGATTTTTGGAATTCATACATGCCACTCCAGACATAGGTTCCGAGTTCAAGGTCAACTAATTCAAAGGTGATTTGATGATACCGAGAACGTTCTTGGCTACGTGTGTCCATGGCATCAAGCGACATGATGCGACCCACTAAACGGAAATCAGCGCCAGCTGTAGCTTGAGTGGTACGAATAGTGCCACCGTCAACAACGCCCATGCGCTTCAGTTCACGCTCTTTCTCAACCATATCGGCATACTCGCGACCGACGAAAACTAAACGGCCATTTGAGGCTCGGTTTAAGTTGATGCGCAAGCGGTCAGTAAGCATGTTTTTATTGATACGTGATGAGCTTTCGTTGGTAAAGTACTGGCTATCAATAATGATTCGCGGTGCGACTTCGCGGCTGACAAGCTGAGGATTACTGAGCATGTCGCGCATCATTTGGTCGGTGACGGCCATGATGTCTTGCGATTCAACACCAACGCCCTGAACTTTGCCAGGTGAGCGTGCGTCTTCATATACAGTTGCGCGGCCAGCGCTATTATCGATGGTTGTGCTAGAGCAGCCAGCAAGCACCATCGTGCTTGCCAACGCCGCTGTCATGACAAAATATTTCATAACAAATGCCTTTTTCTAGATGACTAGGATGTGATTAAAAACCGGCTTGTGCTGACGCTTGATAAAGCGCTTGGGTATACACGGTTTTCATCTCTGGATAGATTGACATTGCTGACTCGAGAGCATCTTGATAATGCGGATGCGCTGAGTGCGTCACGTACATCCATACAGACAGTTCATAGAGACTATTGAATGAAATATCGGAAGTGCCACGAATGACTTCTTCGCCACCAGCCATTTCTAATGCAATTTCACGACCGACAGAGTTACCGATTTCTTGACCAATCCAACCACCAATGAACGGAATGTTTTCGGCAAGTTTCTGGCCTGCATAAGCGCCTGCCATACCACCAATTGCAGCACCCATTTCTGCGTTGCGGGCGTTGTTGACCCACTCGGCTAAAACGCCGTCAGAGGTATAAGGGCTCATGTATTCGCCACTGTTATCTTGAATGGCTGGCGGTGCGGTTAATTGGTAAGGCTGAGCGAGTTGAGGGCCCATCGCGCAAGCGCTTAAAAATAGGGCGGTACATGCCACGAGGGCGAGTTTGATGTTATTCATTGGAGCTCTCCGTGAGCTGAAATTATTGTTGTTGTTTTACATCTGATCGCTGAGCAAACAGCTAACGTTAAGATTATGCAAAGATTGAGTTATGGCAAGAGAAATTTATAACTTTTGTTTAAGGGGTTGAAATTTTTGAGAAAAAAAAGGAGCTCGGGGAGAGCTCCTTTTGACAACTATAACGGCGACACCGTGGAAGCCCCGGCCAACGCGGAAGCCTCGGCTAACGCGGAAGCCCGAATATTAACGGCGCTTCGCGCCACCCGGCGTGAAACGCCGGGCTACGCTACGTTAATGGTTGGGATGATGTTGGCTTTGGCGGCGGCTTCTGCCTCGCGGAAAGCATCCATCTGATCGAAGTTCAAGTACTTGTAAACTTCGCCAGCCATGGCGTTAATGTCTTGTGCGTATTCCATGTACTCAGCAGGCGTTGGCAATTTACCTAAGATAGCGCCCACCGCAGCTAATTCAGCTGAAGTTAAGTACACGTTGGCACCGTCACCTAAGCGGTTCGGGAAGTTACGCGTTGAAGTTGACAACACAGTTGCGCCTGGCTCAACACGTGCTTGGTTACCCATACACAGTGAACAACCTGGCATTTCAGTGCGTACACCGTTGTTCGCGTAGATGTTGTAGTAACCTTCTTCACGTAACTGCGCTTCGTCCATTTTAGTTGGCGGAGCAATCCACAAGCGCGTATTCAACTCTTGAGTGTTCTTCTCAAGCAGTTTACCTGCCGCGCGGAAGTGACCAATGTTGGTCATACATGAACCGATGAATACTTCGTCAACTTTGTCGCCAGCAACTTCGCTCAAGAATTTCGCGTCGTCCGGGTCGTTCGGGCAACATACGATTGGCTCTTTAATATCCGCCAAATCGATTTCGATGACCGCAGTGTACTCAGCGTCAGCATCGGCGCGCATTAATTGCGGATTCGCTAACCATTCTTCCATTTTACGTGCGCGACGCTCAAGGGTACGTGAATCACCGTAGCCCTCGTTGATCATCCAACGCAACATAGTGATGTTCGAACGCAAGTACTCAGCAACTGACTCTTCTGACAAGTTGATGGTACAACCTGCTGCTGAACGCTCTGCTGAGGCGTCTGATAATTCGAATGCTTGCTCAACCGTTAAGTGATCTAAGCCTTCAATCTCTAGGATGCGGCCCGAGAAGATGTTCTTTTTACCGCGTTTCTCAACGGTCAATAAACCTTCTTTGATCGCGAACGCAGGAATTGCGTGTACCAAGTCACGTAAGGTAATACCTGGCTGCATTTCACCTTTGAAACGCACCAATACTGATTCTGGCATATCTAACGGCATGACACCGGTGGCCGCCGCGAATGCAACCAAGCCTGAACCCGCCGGGAATGAAATACCTAATGGGAAACGGGTGTGTGAGTCACCACCAGTGCCAACGGTGTCTGGCAACAACATACGGTTCAACCAGCTGTGAATGATACCGTCGCCTGGACGCAAGCTAACACCACCACGATTCATGATGAAGTCAGGTAAGGTATGCTGGGTTTCAATATCCACTGGCTTCGGATAAGCGGCAGTGTGACAGAATGACTGCATGGTCAAATCAGCAGTAAAGCCTAAACATGCCAAGTCTTTCAATTCGTCACGGGTCATAGGGCCGGTAGTATCTTGTGAACCGACCGTTGTCATTTTCGGTTCGCAATAGGTACCAGGACGCACGCCTTCCATACCACAAGCTTTACCAACCATCTTCTGCGCTAAGGTATAACCTTTGCCAGTATCTGCTGGTTGCTCAGGCTTCAAGAACAGATCAGATGGACCCATACCTAAAGATTCGCGTGCTTTTTCAGTCAAACCGCGACCGATGATCAGGTTAATACGACCGCCAGCACGAACTTCATCAAGAATCACGCGTGATGCATAGTCGTACTCAGCAATAACTTCGCCTGCTTCGTTTTCGATTTTGCCGGCATATGGGTAAATGGTAATCACATCACCCATGTTCATTTTTTCAACGTCAGCTTCAAACACCAACGCACCTGCGTCTTTCATGGTGTTGAAGAAAATTGGTGCAACTTTGCCACCAATGCAGATACCGCCAGCACGCTTGTTTGGTGTGCCTGGCATGTCTTCGCCGATAAACCAAAGTACTGAGTTTGTCGCTGATTTACGTGATGAACCGGTACCAACAACGTCGCCAACGAACGCTACCGGGTGACCTTTTTGCTTCAGCTCTTCAATTTGTTTGGCGGCATCAGTCACGCCTTCGCGAGGCATTTTGTACATGGCTTTGGCGTGCAGAGGAATATCTGGACGCGACCATGCATCTGGAGCTGGTGACAAATCATCGGTATTGGTTTCGCCAGTTACTTTAAATACGGTCGCTTTAATGGCTTCTGGCATTTCGTCACGGCTGGTGAACCACTCGGCATCAGCCCATGATTCAATGACTTCTTTCGCCAACGCATTGCCGTTTTTCATTTTCTCTTCCACATCATGGAAGGCATCAAACATCAATAACGTGTGCTTCAATTCTGCCGCAGCTAGCTCGCCTAATTCTGCGTCATCTAACAGCTCTACTAACGTGACGATGTTATAACCGCCATGCATATTACCAAGCAATGATACCGCAGCATCTTTGCTGATCACTGGGCTGTTCGCTTCGCCTTTTACGATGGCTGACAAGAAGCCAGCTTTGACGTAGGCCGCTTCGTCAACGCCAGGAGGAACGCGCTCAGAAATGAGCTCAACCAAGAAATCTTCTTCACCGGCTGGTGGGTTCTTCAATAATTCTACTAAATCAGCAACTTGCTCTGCTGTCAGTGGTTTTGGCGGAATGCCTTCTGCGGCCCGCTCTTCGACATGCTTACGATATTCTTGCAGCACTGGGTACCCCTTTTGCTGTTGCGGTTTAAAAGTGCGCGGAATTATACGAGGTTTTGTGGCTGAATTAAATTCATAAGAGGATATATGCATCAATCTTTGCGATAAAAGCTGTGAATGGAGAGCAAAAGCGTTATTCGTTGTTCGTTATTCGTTATTCGTGCGTTCACTACGTTCACTGTTCGTCCGCGCTTCGCGCTGTTCGTAGTAAAACATCGAACAGTGAGGCATAGCCGAACGGACGAACAGCGCAGCGCACGAACAACGAATAACCAGTAACGATTATTTACACTTCTGACATAAACCTTTCACAGTTTTCTACTATCTTAATACATGACATCTCTGTGGGGGGATTCGTCATGAAAACATCCATTTTCAAAGGTCTTTTTTTAGCTGCAGCACTAACTTCTGCAGCGCCAGTTGCGGCTGAGTCATCTGAATCGGTTGAGCCCGCTGATATGCAAATATATCGCTTTGTTTATTCCGCCGAACGCGCTGTCGGAAGCTGGGATCATAGTGTTGACGTTGCACGAAATGACATTCGCAACGAAACCGTAAGTGATATTAAAAGCGAATCTCTATTGAGTTTGCAAAACAGCGGTACGGAGCTTCGAGCACAGTTCGGTTACGCTATTTATATTCCAGATCCAAAGCCGCGTTTAATCTGGAAGAAACTCGTTTAACTTCGTTATTCGTTTTTCGTTAATCGTTATTGGTTACTCGTGAATTTGGCTCGCTCGATAGCTCTGATTCAAGTTTGCTCGTTTTTCTGTGCGCTAGTCTTTGTGTTTCGTGTTTAGCTTTTTCGAATAACGAATAACGAATAACGAACAACGCTCTTCAGAAGTAATCCCAAATGATTTGTGCGGCGGGACCAGCTATTCGCTCGGCTGAGCGCACCAAATGCACCTCTAAGTGAACTTGATTGATGAAGTCAGGAATGTCGATGCGGACCAGATCACCACGCGCCAGTTCATCGACAATAATATCGCCAGGCACAATGCCCCACCCCATTCCGGCAACCAGAAGCTCTCGCTGTGCAATTGAGTCGTTTACGCGTATTCGTTGTTGACCCGGCATACGAATCATTCTATCGAGGTTAATGCCAACGTCTTGGTTCTGTGGCATGAGCATCGGAATATCGAGTAAATCTCGGCGTTGTTTGGGCAAACCATGTTTAGCCGCTAGGCTGGGCGACATTGCGACTAAAAGCTCAAAAGGCCGCACCAGTTTAGTTTCAAAATCACCATGTTGACGAAACACCGGTAGCCACGGGGTAAGCGCCAAATCGGCTTCACCTTCGCGCACAGCGCGTAACGACCGTAACTGAGCTTCGCCGTTTAGCAATAAGTCAGTGGCCGGATAACGCTCCTGCACGGCTCGCATCGCTTTAAATAAGCTCGCCGGAGCGCAAGTGTGATCATATGTTATGCGCAGTAGCGGTTCGGCACCTTCGCGCAATTGTTGCGTTAAACTTTGCAGGCGCTGCTGTTGCCTCAGAACTTCTCTCGCCTGGCGCAAAAACTGCTCACCAAAAGCGGTTAGCTTCAATCGATAACCGTCTCGGTCAAACAGCGGAAATCCCGCCTCGTCCTCAAGCTTTTTAAGTGCCATACTGACAGCGGCTTGCGTTCGGTGCAATTGCTCAGCAGCCCCTTGCAAGGTACCGGTTTCACTTAGTGCATTGAGCATTTGTAGCTGCTGTATTTTCATAAGAGGCAATCTTATTAAGTTTATCTGAATATGTAGTCAAGATTAATTCAATATAAATTAATATGAGAATGGCTACAATGCGTTAATCGTTATTGGTTATTCGTTAGTCGTTATTCAAAAAAGCAACAACACGAAACACAAAAAATAGCACACGCAGAAGTGAGCTAATTCGTATTTAATTTATCGAGCGAGCCAGTCCAACGAATAACCAATAACGAATAACGAGTAACGAATAACGAGCAACGTGTCACCAAGGAGAGTTTATGCGTATTCAGGCTTTACTACTGACCGGCCTTGCCGCCTTAGTTGCCAACCTCGTTGGCTGCAGTGATGCCGCTGAAACTGCAGTACGTGAGGAAATTGTGCAGCCGGTGAAACTATATACGGTGAATTTTTCTGATGACCAACGTTTACGGCAATTTCCTGCGGTGGTTGAGGCTGCGCAGGTGGCGCAATTGGCGTTTCGAGTTGGTGGTGAAATTACTGAGTTTCCGGTCAAAGCCGGTAACGAGGTGAAGCAAGGTGATTTAATTGCCAAGCTCGACCCCACCGATTACCAACTGGTGTTGGATCAAGCACAGGCGCGGTTTGAGTTGGCGCAGGCCCAATTTCGCCGTACTGAGAACTTGGTGGAGCAAGGCGTTATTTCACCGCAACAGTTTGATGAAGTGAAATCGAATTTAGAGGTTGCACGGGCAAACCTTGAGACGGCGCGAGCGAACGTGCGATACACCGAGTTACGGGCGCCATTCGCTGGCACGATAGCGCATGTCTTCGTGGAACGCTATGAAACGGTGCAACCGCAACGAGCGATAGCAACATTGCAGGTGAACAATGCAATTGATGTCAGTATTCGCGTCCCTGAGGGACTGTTCGCCCGCGTTCAACGCAATACAAACTATCAACCCGATGTGATTTTCGCGGCAGCGCCCGAGCAACAGTTTAAAGCAACGCTGAAAGAGTGGGATACCACCGCGGATCCTGCCACCAACACCTACAAGGTGGTGTTTACCCTACCAACGCCAGAGAACTTAAACGTTTTGCCAGGTATGTCGGCAATGGTTGCGGTTGACGCGCAGGCGGTTTCTCAGCAACGCGATGCCGCACTGATTGTTCCCGCCTCGGCGTTGTTCTCGCCAAGCACTCAGGCTCCTGAACAAGGCCATTTTGTTTGGGTTTACGATGCCGAAAGTCAACGTGTTAGTCAGCGTGAGGTGAAACTACGTGCGCTGACAAATCGCGGTGCTGAAATCATTGAAGGGCTGGTGCCCGGTGAGCAGATTGTTATTGCGGGCGTGCATGCCATTTCTGACAACCAACGCGTGCGGCCTTGGGTGAAGGAGCGTGGTCTGTGATAAATATTGCTCGCTTCAGTATGAAGCGCAGCACCACCAGTTGGATGCTGTTGCTAATTCTGTTTCTCGGTGGTTTGGTTGCTCTGCAAAATATTGGGCGATTAGAAGATCCTGAGTTTACCTTAAAACAAGCAGTGGTAATTACTCAGTACCCAGGCGCCACTGCGCAGCAGGTAGAAGAAGAAGTCACCTATCGGCTTGAAAATGCCATTCAAGAGCTGAGCTACGTTGACCATATTACCTCGGTATCGCAGCCGGGCTTAAGCCAAATCATGATTGAAATGCACAGTACGCTGCGCAAACATCAAATGCCGCAGGTGTGGGATGAATTGCGTCGCAAGGTGAATGATTCGCGCAAAACATTGCCGCCAGGTAGTGGCGAGCCGATGGTAAAAGATGACTTTGCCGATGTATACGGAATGACCTTTGCCATTAGCGGTGACGGTTATAGTTATCAAGATATTGCTGACTACACCGACTATTTGCGCCGTGAACTGGTGCTAGTGAAAGGTGTTGGCAAGGTCATGGTGGCAGGCAAGCAGAACGAGCAGGTGATTGTTGAAGTGTCGCGCGAAAAACTGGCGAATTTTGGCATCCCACCGCAACAACTGGTGAATTTACTGCAAACCCAAAATGCTGTGAGTGACGCCGGCCGCGTGCAAGTTGGTCAAGAGCGAATTCGGCTACAAACCAGTGGCGAGTTTGACAGTGTGGATGAACTGGCGAACTTGATGATTAGTAATCCTGGTGCCGAGGAACGCATTTTGTTGCGTGACGTGGCGACGGTAACTCGGGATTATCAAGAAATTCCAACCCATTTAGTGCGCTATAACGGACGTGACTCGTTGTGGCTTGCGCTGTCATTTGCTGAAGAGGTGAACGTGGTAGAGGTTGGCGCGCGAGTGATGGCGAAGCTTGAAGAGCTTCGCTTTGCGCAGCCGGTTGGTATGCAGGTTGATAAAATTTATGACCAACCGTCGGAAGTTGATAACTCGGTCAACAACTTCCTGATCAATCTCGCTGAAGCCGTTGTGATTGTCGTTATTGCGCTACTGTTAACCATGGGTCTGCGCTCTGGTGTGCTGATTGGTGGGGTGCTACTGATCACGGTACTCGGTAGCTTCATCTTTATGTATTTAATGGATATTCAACTGCAGCGGGTTTCACTCGGCGCCCTAATTATTGCGTTGGGAATGTTGGTGGACAACGCGATTGTGATTGCCGAAGGTATGTTGGTTGGTGTTCGCCGTGGTTTGTCGCGCATTCAGGCAGCCAGCGACGTTGTTCAACAAAATATTTGGCCGTTGCTCGGCGCTACAGCCATAGCAGTTATTGCCTTTGCGCCCATTGGGCTTTCCCGTGATGCCAGCGGTGAGTATGCCAACTCACTGTTTTGGGTGTTGTTTATTTCGCTACTACTGAGTTGGTTCACCGCCATTACATTGACCCCATTCTTGGGCAATATTTTATTCCGCAAAGATGCGCGTGCACGCTCGGCTCGCGAGCAGCCAGAAGATGACGACCACGTTTATAATCACTGGGTATTTCGCGGTTATCGTGTCATGTTGCACCGGTTCTTGGCTTGGCGCAAAACGACCATCGCGGTGATGTTACTGTTACTTGTTGTTGCAGGGTACGGCTTCACAACCACCAAGCAATCGTTCTTCCCACCTAGCACCACGCCCATGGCGTTCATTGATTTGTGGTACCCGCAAGGCACGGATATTCGAGCCACCGCGCAGCAAGTTAAACAGCTTGAGCATTACTTAAACGAACGAGCTGAGAACGAAGGGTTAGTCTTTTCGGCGGCAACTATTGGTCAGGGAGCTCCCCGTTTTACGCTGACTTATATGGTGGAGAAATCTTATGAGAGTTATGCGCAGCTTATTTTGCGAGCTGAAAACACCGAGCAGCTCGAGCATATACTTCGCGACTTTGCAGATTATTTACGCTCTGAACAGCCCGATGTTGAATATAAAATGAAGCCGCTTGAAATGGGACCGACACAGACTGCCAAGATTGAGGCGCGTTTTAGTGGTCCAGAGCCAATTGTGCTACGTCAACTTGCGGCTCAGGCACGAGAAGTGATGGCACAAGATTCGGGTATTCGTAACCTAAGAGATAATTGGCGCCAGCGTACCAAAGTTTTGGAAACTGATTTTAATGAGGCTGCAGCGCGTCGCCTCGGCATCACCAAAGCTGATGTCGATGATGTACTGAAACGAAACTTTACAGGTCAAACGGTCGGGGTTTATCGCGATGGTACTGAACTATTACCAATTGTTGTGCGAGCACCAGCGAACGAGCGCAGTGACATAGATAATTGGCAAGAACTGCAAGTGTATAGCTCAGCCCTAGAGCAACATGTTCCATTAGGTCAGGTGGTGCGTGATGTAACGCTATTAGCTGAAGATAATTTGATTATCCGGCGCGACCGCAAGCGGACGGTGACCGTAATGGCCGACCATGACATTTTCGGCGAAGAAACCCCGGCCATGGTTCTTGCGCGCATTCGCCCTGCTATTGAAGCAATAGAATTACCGGCCGGTTATGAGCTGACTTGGGGAGGCGAATTTGAAGCCTCAAATAAAGCCACCGGCGCTATCTTCCAAGCGCTACCGCTGGCATTTTTAGTGATGTTTATTATTACCGTGCTGCTGTTTAGTTCGATTCGGCAGGCCGGCGTGTTATGGACCACCGTGCCATTAAGCGTTATTGGCGTCACCTTAGGTCTTGTTCTGACCAATCAACCGTTCGGCTTTATGGCACTACTGGGCTTCTTGAGTTTGTCGGGTATGTTGATTAAGAACGGGGTGGTATTACTCGAGCAAGTTCGCGTCGAATTACACTCCGGCAAAGAAGCGCTACAAGCCTTGGTTGATGCTTCAGTCAGTCGTGTGCGGCCGGTTACGATGACCGCAGCAACGACGATAGTTGGTATGATTCCGTTGTTGTTTGACGACTTTTTTGTCAGCATGGCGGTAGTTATAATGTTCGGCCTCGGCTTCGCCACCTTGTTAACCTTGGTGGTGGTTCCTGTTATGTATGCTTTGGTGATGCGCGTTAAATGAACATAAATGTGTTAGGTGCCAGTGGTGGCTTAGGCGGCCTCACTGGCAGTACTTGCTTGCAGGTTAATGAATCGATTTTGATTGACGCCGGTACGGGCGTCACGCAGTTACTGCTAAAACAAATGCAACAGGTGCGTCATATTTTTCTGAGCCATAGCCATAGTGACCACATCTGTTGCTTACCCATGCTACTGGGTAACTTATTTAACGTTGCCGACGCTGGCGCCCCCGTTACTGTGTATGGTTCTCATGACACGTTAGAAGCGATTCGCGAACATGTTTTTAATTGGGTGGTATGGCCGGATATGCGCGAACTACCATCAAAAGATAAGCCGCTGTTACGCCTACAAGAGATTAACGCCGGCGAACAAATTTGTATTGATGATGTGTGTATAGAATCATTTCGCACTTATCACACGGTGCCCACTTTCGGTTTTGCGATTCGCAAAGAGAATCAAACCACGGCGTTTGTGGCCGATACGGGGTATGCCGAAAGCGTAATTGAGAATATCAACGCCTTAGGTCCGCTTGATGACATCATTTTAGAATGTTCATTTCCGAATGAGCTCGAGGCCATTGCCCAACAATCCTGTCATCTCACGCCGCAGTTGTGCTTGCAGTTATTGGAAGGGCTGCAAGAGCAGCCCCGCCGCGTGTGGATTAACCACTTGAAACCCGATGTGGCTGATGCGGTGCATAAGCAACTTCGGGAGATTCAGCCACCGCAAGGGTGGCAGGTTCTGCTTTAAACGTTATTGGTTATTCGTTATTCGTGGATGGCACTTTAAATAAAGTGATACTATAGTGATACTTTATGACGACTAATGAGAGTGTGTTGTGAAAGTTGAACTGGTTACTAACTTGAAACGCCAAGCCACCAAAATTCTTGCCGAATTACATGAAACCAAGGAACCCGTGTTGATCACTGAGCATGGACAACCTTCGGCTTATCTGGTGGATGTGCAAGATTACGAATTTTCGCAACGCCGTTTAAGACTTCTCGAAGGGTTGGCTCGCGGTGAACTCGATATACTTGAGGGACGAACGTTAACCCAAGACGAGGCGGAGAATGAACTTAAACAATGGCTGAAGTGATTTGGACACAGTCCGCACTTGCCGATACACATGCCATCGCTAGCTACATTGCTTTAGATAACCCGTCTGCAGCTGCCGCACTCATAGAAAAGAAACTCTCAAGCTGTCGACAGTTAGAGCAACTCCCGCAACGCGGTCGAATTCCACCCGAACTACAGAGCTCGGTTTATCGTGAATTAGTGATCCCGCCGTGCCGCATTTTTTATAAATGCGAGCAACAGCGGGTTGTCATTGTGCACGTGATGCGCGACGAGCAACAGCTACGTCTGTTTATGCTCGGCGCGAGCTAACGTATAACGGTGGTAGAGCCAATAGACGGCTGGTATAACAAATAGGCTCAATAACGGTGCTGCGACCATGCCACCGATCATCGGTGCGGCGATGCGCTGCATCACTTCGCTACCGGTACCGTGAGTTAGCATAATCGGCAACAAGCCGGCGATGATAGTGATCACTGTCATGGCCTTCGGCCGCACTCGTTGTACCGCCCCTTCTATAATGGCATCGTGTAAGCCTTGTTCGGATCGCGAATTACTATCATGCCATGCATTGTTCAGATACAACAGCATCACCACGCCGAATTCGGCGGCTACACCAGCCAACGCAATCATCCCGACAACGACAGCAATCGATAAGTTGTAACCAAGCAGCCAAATAAACCAGAGGCTACCCGCCAACGCCAGTGGTAACGTCGCCATAATCAACACCGCTTGTTTGAATGAGCGGAAGGTTAAGTACAGCAAAATTAGAATAACCGCGAGAGTGACTGGCACCACCTCTTTAAGCTTAGCCTGCACGCGCTCTATCGATTCATACTGCCCGGACCAACTCACGCTATAACGTGGCGGCAGTTGGTACTCACTGACAATTGGTTGCGCCGCGGCTAAAACGTCACCGACGGCAACGCCATCTGCTACATCAACAAAAATCCAGCCGGTCGGGCGCGCATTTTCACTGCGAATCATGGCCGGTCCCTCGGTCACCTCAACCGTTGCAACTTGCTCAAGTGTAACCCAAGCCCCATCTGTACTTACCAATGGCAAAGCTTTCAGGCGTTCGACATGATCTCGCTCAGCACGTGGATAACGCAGTGTGATTGGATAACGCTCGGTGCCTTCAACAGTTTCAGCAATGGTTGCCCCACCAATGCCAAATTGAATTGCCGTTTGAATGTCAGCCTGACTTAAACCGTAACGCGCCGCACGCGCAAGATCAGGACGAATTTCAATGTAGCGACCACTTGCTGGACGCTCAGCGAAAACGGATTTAATCCCCTCGACATTTTGCAGACGCTGTTCCAGATCCGCACCAATTCGCTGAATTTCACTTAACTCAGGCCCTGCAATTTTTAACCCGAGCGGCGTTTTCAATCCAGTTGAAAGCATATCAATGCGTGTTTTGATCGGTTGTACCCACGCATTAGTGATACCCGGAACGCGCACCGTCGCATCAAGTTCTGCAATAATATCGTGAATCGTAATCCCTTCACGCCATTCGCTTTGTGGCTTCAATTGAATAGTGGTTTCGAGCATCGTTAAAGGTGCCGGATCGGTTGCTGTTTCAGCACGACCGGTTTTACCAAACACGGTATCCACCTCAGGAACTTGCTTAATGAGTCGGTCGGTTTGTTGCAGTAGCTTGCCCACAGCCGCAGGGCTGATGCCCGGCATCGTGGTTGGCATATAGAGCAAATCGCCTTCTTGCATGGTCGGCATAAACTCGCTGCCAAGCTTACTGTAAGGGTAGTAAGCACTTACTGCAGCAAGAACTGCAAGGACGATTGTAACGCGCGGCCAGTTCAATACCACGTTCAATAACGGTCGGTACATTGCAACCATGATACGAGTAAGCGGGTTGCGCTGCTCACTAATTATTTTACCGCGGACGAAGTAACCCATCAGAACCGGAACAAGCGTAATGGACAACAATGCGGCAGCCGCCATCGCGAACGTTTTAGTGTAAGCAAGCGGTGCGAATAAACGCCCTTCTTGCTGCTCTAACGCGAAGACAGGTACAAAACTCAAGGTAATAATCAGCAGTGATAGGAATAGCGCTGGCCCCACTTCTGCTGTTGCTTTTGCCATCACCTGCCAATGCTCAGCACCTCGCGGTTCGTCGCCGTGTTGTTCGCGGTAACGTTCTAGATGCTTGTGAGCGTTCTCCACCATAACAATCGCCGCGTCCACTAACGCGCCAATAGCAATAGCAATTCCACCTAAACTCATAATGTTGGCGTTGATACCGAGCCAGCGCATCACCACAAAACTAATCAATACAGCCAAAGGCAAGGTAATGATGGCAACCAACGCTGAGCGCATGTGCAATAGAAACAGCACGGTGACTAATGCGACAAATGCCATTTCTTCAATCAGTTTATTAGTTAAGTTATCCACCGCCCGCTCAATAAGCTGTGAGCGATCGTACACAGGTGTGATTTCAACGCCTTCAGGAAGCCCCTGCTGCAGGGTTTTCAGCTTATCGCGTACACGTTCAATGGTGGCTAGCGCGTTCTCGCCATGACGCATCACGACAATACCGCCAACCACTTCACCTTCACCATTAAATTCCGCGATACCACGGCGGCTCAGTGGTCCACGACGCACGGTCGCCACGTCATCAAGAGTAACTGCATTGCCGGCAGCGCTACGCACATTCAACGGCAACTGCCGCAAATCTTCCAATGACTGAATATAGCCGGTGCCGCGCACCATAAACTCAGCTTCAGCCATTTCCACAATGCCGCCACCGACTTCTTGATTGGCTGTCTGAATAGTCTGTCGAACATCGCTGATGGTTAAGCCATAGGTTTGCAGGCGCTGTGGTTCAATGACCACCTGATAAGCCTGCACCATGCCACCTACTGTGGCGATTTCTGATACGCCACTCACGCTTTGAAGCTCTTGCTTTAAGAACCAATTTTGTAAACTGGTCAATTGCCCAAGATCATGCTTGCCGGTGCGGTCGGTAAGGACATACTGAAATACCCAACCCACGCCGCTGGCATCTGGCCCTAACTCTGGCGTCACGCCTGTTGGTAACTGCTCTTGTGCTTGGCTCAAATATTCGAGTACACGGCTACGCGCCCAGTAAATATCGGTGCCGTCTTCAAACAAAATATATAAGTAGGAATCACCGAAAAACGAATATCCACGCACTTCTGAAGCGCCCGGCACTGCGAGCATCACGTTAGCCAACGGCCACGTTACTTGTTCTTCTACCAATTGAGGGGCTTGGCCCGGATAACTGGTTTTAACAATCACTTGAACATCCGAGAGATCAGGAATCGCATCTAGCGGTGTCGTGGTCATTGCACGCCAACCGAACCAAGCAGCGAGCACTGCCGCAATGATAACTAATACGCGGTTGCGAAGTGAGGCATTAATGATGTGCGTGAGCATCAGTTGCCTCCTGTTCGCCGGTAGCTCGGCTATTTAACAACGTTGCCTCTGAATCAAGTAAAAACTGGCCTGAAACAACCACTTGTTCGCCTTCTTCGAGTCCATGCAAGATTTCTGCTTGCTCACCAATGACGAGACCAACGTGCACGTCACGTTGCTCAAAGGTATTGTCGTTGGTTTTTACGATGACGCGATTGTTTGAGCCCGTCACAATTAAACTGCTCAGCGGCACAGTTAACGCATCGCGCTTAGGCCCACCATAAAGTTCTACTTGTGCTTGCATTCCTACCAATAAATTACTGCCGACTCGGCTGTTTGGTAATTTAATACGTACACGTTGGGTGCGAGCTTGTGCGTCGAGCGACGGATAGATGTATTCAATTTCGGTTTCATAACCGTCTAAGTTAGCTTGTGGCAGGGTCACATCAACCGGTGCGCCGACGCTCAGCCAATCACTGTATCGCTCAGGAACATCGGCTATCAGCCAAAAACTCTCGTCGCCTGTTAAGGTCAGCATGGATAGACCGGGTTCAACATACATGCCATCGACCACGTTCAATTCAGTAACCACCCCAGCTTGCGGTGCATAAACGGGTACCCGGTACATAATTTCACGGGTTTTCTCAATTTCTTTGATTAACTGAGGTGCAAAGCCAAGCAACTCAAGACGAAGCTTGGCGTCTCGAATTAGCCGCGCGTTACTGGTGCCATTGGCAAGCGCCTGCAATAAGTCTTGCTGCGCAACAACTAAGTCACGACTATAAATATCATAGAGTCGATCGCCTTGTTTCACCGATGAGCCTTCGCTTCGTACATACAATTCTTCGATCCACCCAGCGGCACGGGCATGCACATGATGACGCGCATTATCGTTCCACGCCACTTGCGCTATGGTTGGATAGTAACGCCACAGTGTGTCGTATTGCACGGTTGTGGTACGGATAGCTAAGTTTTGCTGCATCGAGCCGCTGACTTGTACCGTTTTTTCCTCTTGGCGCTGACGCGGTTCTAGATCCATGCCACAAATTGGGCACGAGCCTGGCTCGTCACTCACAATATGACTATGCATTGGGCACACATACTCTGTGCGCTTTTCAGTTGGTTCAGCTTGATCGCTGTGATTATGTTGTAGTTCGAACTCTTGTGTATGCCCTTGTGGCACAACAAAAACCAAACATAGTAACGCGGTAAGCAAACGTAAAATTGTCATAAAAAGACCTGCCAAAGTTAAAATTAAAACGCGCAAGCTACGTTGCTTGCGTTAGAACAGTTTTAATTAGGCAGACATTGGGGGGCGCAACTGGCCTTCTTGACGCGACAATGGCACCGCTTGCAGATTTGGCCACTGTTCATAGATAGTCATGTTGGGTTCTACCTGCATGGTGGCAATGAGACCACTAGCAGAAGAACTACAATGGTGTTGGCAGTCGCCACAGCTATTGTCACACTCAAAGTGAACATTAGCTGTTGCTTGCGCCGGTTCGGTATCACAGCAATCATGATTGGCATGCATATCCGTCATGTCGTGCGATTGTGCGTGGTGAGACATTGATTGTTCTGATGGTACCGACATGACCTCTCCGGCTTGCCCCGCGAACGGCGCTAGCAATAGGCTTACGATAATCATCAGTTTCATCAATGTTTGCATGGTAGATAGTATAAACCCACTTCTGGGTGAAATGCCAGAAGTGGGTTTAATTAGATTGCTAAGAGCTGTTACCAGCTTTTATTACCAAATTCTATTACCAGATAGTAACGCGCTCTTCCGGCGGCAAGTAAAGCTTGTCGCCTGGCTTCACATCAAAGGCTTCGTAGAACGCTGGAATGTTTACTACGGTACCGTTGACACGATAGTCTGCAGTAGAATGCGGCCCACGAACCACTTGGTTGCGAACGAATTCATCACGCATCTTAGTGCGCCATACTTGCGCCCAACCTAAGAACACACGCTGCTCACCAGTGTACCCGTCCATGACTGGCGCTTCTTGGCCATTCAATGAATTTTGATAGGCACGATAAGCGATAGTTAAACCAGCTAAGTCACCAATGTTTTCACCCAGGGTTAATTTGCCCTGCAAGAAAGCATCTGGAATAACTTCATACTTGTCGGTTTGCGCAGCAAGCTTATTACCACGCTCATCAAACGCAGCACGGTCAGCATCAGTCCACCAGCTGCTCAGGTTACCGTCGCCGTCGTATTTTGACCCTTGGTCATCAAAACCATGGCCTAATTCGTGTCCGATTACAGCGCCGATACCACCGTAGTTCACAGCGTCTTCAGCTTCCATATCAAAGAATGGCGGCTGCAAAATACCCGCTGGAAATACAATTTCATTCCGCACTGGGCTGTAGTATGCGTTCACGGTTTGTGGTGTCATACCCCAGTCTTCATCTTTCACTGGCTGACCAATTTTGCTCACTTCTTCTTGATAATCAAACGCATATGAACGCTTGTAGTTACCAACCAAATCGTCAGCTGCCACGACTAAATCGGAGTAATCACGCCATTCGCTCGGGTAGCCAATGAACGGAGTAAACTTGCTTAGTTTTTCGAGTGCTTTTTCTTTGGTTTCGTCAGACATCCACTCGAGATCTTTGATTGATTCGCCGTAAGCAACAATTAAATTATCAACCAATTCTTCCATGCGTGCTTTGGCTGCTGGTGGGAAGTATTCAGCCACGAAAAGCTGACCTAAAACTTCGCCCAAAGCGCCATCTGTTGCACGCACGCCACGCTTCCAACGCGGCTCTTGTTCTGGGGTACCGTTCAGCACGGTGCCGTAGAACGCAAAACGGCGATCATTGATTTCTTCAGTCAATGCCGTTGCGTAACGTTCAACGGTTTTCAACGTCATGTAGTGTTTCCACGTTTCAACGTTAACATCGTCAAACATGTCGCCAAATGCTTCGAAATAGCTTGGCTGACGAATAATAATTTCTTCGGCAACGTCAACGCCTGTCAGTGCTGCGTAGCTGTCGAAATCAAAACTATCCATGGCCTTCGCTAAATCAGCTTTGGTCATTTTGTTGTATGTTTTGTCGGCGTTGCGGCTCTCAATACGTGTCCAATGCGCTTCGGCAATTTTCGTTTCGAGGGCTAGAATTGCATCGGCGGCTTCGGCTGCCTCGGCATAATCAACAAGACCTAGAATATCGCTGATGTATTCTTGGTATTTCGCACGAATCTCAACGTACTTTTCGTCGTCACTCAGATAGTACTCACGATCGGGTAAACCAATACCAGACTGCGACATATAAATAGCGTTAACGTTCGGGTTTTTAGCGTCAGGATAAACATAGAATCCAAACGGTGAGCTCACGCCAAGCTTAGTTAACTCAGCCATGCGCGTGACAACATCCGCATGCGTTGAAACGTCTGCGGTTGCTTGTAAGTCAGCTGCAATTGGCGTGTAACCAAGGCTATTGAGTTTTTCAACATCCATGAAGCTATTGAAGAAGTCGCCAATTTTCTGAGCATTGCTGCCCGCTTCGGCATTGCTTTCTGAGGCTTCTTCAATAATTTTGCGCAAGCGTTCTTGGTTTAATTCAGCCAAATCTAAAAACGAACCGATACGCGACTTATCCGCTGGCATTTCAGTATTCTCATGCCACGTACCATTCACAAACATGAACAGGTCGTCTTGTGGACGCACATCGGTATCAAAGTTTTCAAGTACCAAGCCTGACGTCAGCTGTTGCTGCGGTTGCTCTTGCTTGGCCTGCTGGTTTTGTTGTTCAGTTGATTGTTGCGGTGAGCACGCAGCTACACCTAACGCGAGCGCAACGCTCAGCGCAATGGTACTTACTTTGTTCATAGGTTCCCCGTTTTCTTAATGACCAATCACTTCTTCAGTGAATAGGTATTCTTTTAACTCTTCATCAAACACTTTGTCACGGCGCCGGATCCATTCGAGGGTCATGGCTGCGTGTTCTTTTTCTTCGTCACGATTGTGAATTAAAATTTTCTTTAATTCTTCATCTTCGCAGACGTCAATACGCTGGTTATACCAATCGACTGCTTCTAATTCTTCCATTAATGAAATAATTGCACGGTGCATGTCGCGGGTTTCGTCCGACAACAGCTCGTACGGCTCGTGATATCCTTCGTTGGCCATAAATGCCTCCGTTGTTGCTATCGTGAGATGTCAGTGATTGTTGCAATAACCTTTCTACCATAAGCTATGCGCCATTTGTTCACAACACAAATGCTATGCGAAGTAACGCAATCGGCAGATTTTTTGTCGCAAAATATTTCGTAGCCCGGCGTTTTACGCCGGGTCGTGGCAAAGCCACGGTGAAAATTCAAAAATTACCCACAAAAAAACCCCGTGAGGTGAGTCACGGGGTTTTGGCATTAACAGCGCTGCGCGCTACCCGGCAGTAGCATCGCGATACTGGCCGGCATTCACAGCGCTGCGCGCTACCCGGCGGTAACATCGCGATACTGGCCGGCATTAACAGCGCTGCGCGCTACCCGGCGTAAAACGCCGGGCTACTTTTTCGCTTTTTTGTTCGGGAGGTCGGTGATTGAGCCTTCGAACACTTCTGCGGCCAAGCCGACTGATTCGTGTAGCGTTGGGTGAGCGTGAATGGTGAGCGCGATGTCTTCTGCGTCGCAGCCCATTTCGATAGCCAAGCAGATTTCGCCAAGCAATTCACCCGCGTTTGAACCAACAATGGCACCACCGATGATGCGGTTGTTCTTATCGAACAACAACTTGGTGAAGCCGTCGGTTGCGCCTTGCGCAATCGCACGACCAGAAGCTGACCATGGGAATACCGCGGCTTCGTACTCAACGCCTTGTTCTTTGGCTTCTTTTTCAGTCAAGCCTGCCCACGCCACTTCAGGATCAGTATAAGCAATTGAAGGAATCACTTTCGGATCGAAGAAGTGTTTCTTGCCAGCAATGACTTCGGCAGCCACGTGACCTTCGTGAACAGCTTTGTGCGCTAACATTGGTTGACCAACAATGTCACCGATAGCGAAGATATTCTTCACGTTAGTGCGCATTTGGTTGTCGACTTCAATGAAACCACGATCTGTCACTTTCACGCCGGCATTTTCTGCGCCAAGCTTCTTACCATTTGGTGCGCGACCGACAGCAACCAATACGGCGTCGTATTTCACTGGTTTCTCAGGTGCTTTGTCGCCTTCGAAAGTGACGTGAATGCCGTCTTTCTTGGCTTCAACTTTCGCCGCCTTGGTGTTCAACATGATGTTGTCGAACTTCTTCGAAATTGACTTGGTGAATGCTTTGATGATGTCTTTATCTGCTGGCGGAATCAGTTGCTCGGTCATTTCAACCACGTCAACCGTGGCACCTAACGCGCTGTACACACAACCCATCTCGAGGCCGATGATACCGCCACCTAAGATCAACATGCGGTCTGGAACGAAAGGCAATTCGAGTGCATCGGTTGAATCCCAAATGCGCTCATCGTCGTGCGGCACAAATGGTAGTTTGATCGATTGCGAACCAGCCGCGATGATGGCGTGCTCAAAGTTCACCACAGTTTCGTTGCCGTCTGCGTCTTTCACTTTCAGTTGCTTGTCGCTAGCGAATTCGCCCACGCCATTCACAACTTTCACTTTACGCATTTTCGACATTTGACCTAAGCCACCGGTTAACTGACCGATCACTTTTTCTTTGTGCTTGCGAATTTTGTCGAGGTCGATTTTTGGCTCGCCGAATTCCACGCCTTCAGCACCCATGTGCTTCGCATCTTCAATGTGCTTCGCAAGGTGCAACAAAGCTTTTGAAGGAATACAGCCTACGTTCAAGCACACGCCACCTAAGGTGCTATAGCGCTCAACCAATACGGTTTCTAAACCTAAGTCAGCAGCACGGAATGCTGCAGAGTAACCACCTGGGCCGCCACCGAGAACGACAACTTGGGCCTTCACTTCTTTGCTCATATCAACCTCGTTAGAATTCGGGAAAAACGTTGGGGCTGATTATAACAGCCCCGTGCTCATTTGTTTAATTTATAGAACCAATTTGCGAATATCTGAAAGCACTGCGCTTAAGTACACGCTAAAGCGCGCTGCTACGGCACCATCAATCACGCGGTGGTCATAGCTCAAGCTCAACGGCAACATCAAGCGTGGTTCGAAGTCTTTGCCGTTCCATTTCGGCTTCATTTCGCTCTTCGATACACCCAAAATTGCGACATCTGGCGCATTCACAATTGGCGTAAAGGCCGTACCACCAATGCCGCCAAGGCTAGAAATTGAGAAACAACCGCCTTGCATGTCTTGTGCTTTTAGCTTGCCGTCGCGTGCCTTGGCACTGATTTCAAGCAACTCGTCAGACAATTCGTAGATGCCTTTTTTGTCCACATCACGAATCACTGGGACGACGAGGCCATTTGGCGTATCCACTGCAATACCAATGTGCACGTATTTCTTCATGATGAGGTGCTCGCCATCATCTGCCAGCGACGAGTTAAATACTGGGTACTCGCGCAATGCTTTGGCAACAGCCTTCATGATGAATACCAATGGCGTAATTTTAACGCCGTCTTTCTTCTTCGCTTGCAGCTCGTTTTCTTGCTTACGGAATGCTTCTAGTTCCGTGATATCCGCCTCATCAAATTGCGTAACGTGTGGAATGGTTACCCAGTTGCGATGCAGATTCGGGCCTGAAATTTTCTGAATGCGCGTTAATGGCACCTCTTCAATTTCGCCAAACTTGCTAAAGTCTACTTTCGGAGGCGCAATCACTTGCAAGCCGCCAGCGCCTTGACCGACGCCACTCGAGGCCGTCGCTTTCGGGCGTGACAACTCGTACTTCACGTACTCTTGCACGTCTTCTTTCAAAATCCGCTCTTTGCGACCTGAACCTTTTACTTTGTTCAAATCCACACCGAATTCGTGCGCTAAGCGGCGCACAGCAGGCGATGCGTAAGCCAAGCCTTCGGCTTTCGATTTTTTGTCCAGCGGATGATCAGGGACTGGCGGTTTGCGCTCGCTGCTCTTTTCTTCGCTTTTGGGCTTGCTTTCGTCTGATGAAACGGCAGTTGAAGACGTGTCAGCATTCGCGTCAGCTTCGCTGTCACCCGGCGTGGAACGCCGGGCTACGCCGGTGTCAGACACCGAGCCAGTCGATACTTCGAGCATCACAACGAGTGAGCCTTGTTTGACTTTATCACCAACTTTCACTTCCACCGATTTCACCACGCCTGCTTCTGGGCTTGGTACATCCATGGTTGCTTTGTCAGTTTCAAGCGTGATCAAGCCATCTTCAGCGCTGATTTCGTCACCTTCGCTGACGAGCACCTCAATTACGTCAACTTCACCATCTTCGCCGATGTCTGGGACCGTGACCTCGATGACTTTTTTCTCGCCGGCTGACTTGCCTTTGTTTGCTGGCTTGCCTTCGTCGGCTGATTCAGCTTTGGCTGGTGACTCATCTTGGTCTGCTGAGTCGGTAGATTGGGTGTCAGACCCCGCTTGCGCGGTGTCAGACGCCGGTTCATCTGATGTGTCGGCGTCGGCATCGTCGTCAGAAGACGACGATGCTTCAAACATCGCTAAAAGGTCGCCCTCTTTGATTTTGTCGCCGACTTTTACTTTCAGTTCAGCGACAACACCAGCGAACGGTGCAGGAATATCCATCGACGCTTTGTCGCTCTCGACAGTAATTAGCGAATCTTCTGCTTCAAGGCTATCGCCCTTACTAACTAGTATTTCGATGACTTCTACTTCATCACCGCCCACATCGGGGGCTTTTACTTCTTTTAAATCTGCCATTATTGCCTCCGCTCCCGTTGCTTACGCGTACAGTGGGTTGATTTTGTTGGTATCAATGCCGAAATCTTTAATGGCTTTTTCTACCATTTTGGCATCGATATCGCCCGCTTTCGCCAGCTCGGTCAGCGCAGCAACAACAATGTAGTGCGCGTTCACTTCAAAGTGACGACGTAAGTTTTCACGGCTATCCGAACGACCGAAACCATCTGTACCCAACACGCGATAAGGCGTTGGTACCCACGCACGAATTTGATCTGCGTATTGCTTCATGTAGTCGGTTGCTGCAATGGTTGGGCCTTTCGCTTTGCTTAACAGCTCAGTGACGTACGCAGTTTTCTGCTTTTTGCTAGGATGTAGCATGTTATAACGCTCAACGTCATACCCATCTCGCGCCAACTCGTTAAACGACGTTGCGCTATAAACTTTAGCGGTAATGCCAAAGTCATCCGCCAACAATTTAGCCGCTTCACGCACTTGCTGCAAAATGGTGCCCGAGCCTAGCAACTGCACTTCGCCCTTCGCGCTCTTGGCTTTGTGCGTTTCAAACTCATACAAGCCTTTGAGAATACCTTCTTCCACACCTTCAGGCATTTCTGGTTGTTGGTAGTTCTCGTTCATCACGGTGATGTAATAGAACACATTTTCTTGCTCGCCATACATGCGACGCAAGCCGTCCTGCACAATCACCGCCACTTCGTATCCGTAAGTTGGATCATACGTAATACAGTTTGGCACGGTGTTAAACAAGATGTGGCTGCTGCCGTCTTGGTGCTGCAAACCTTCACCGTTCAGTGTGGTACGACCCGCTGTACCACCGACCAAGAAGCCGCGTGCTTGGCTATCGCCCGCAGCCCACACCAAGTCACCCACCCGTTGGAAACCAAACATAGAGTAATAGATGTAGAACGGAATCATCGGCTCATTATTGGTTGAGTAACTGGTTGCTGCCGCTACCCATGACGCCATTGCGCCCAGCTCGTTGATACCTTCTTGTAGAACTTGGCCTTTTTTATCTTCACGATAGTAAGCCACTTGATCTGAATCTTGTGGTTCATACTTCTGGCCTTGGCTAGAGTAGATACCGACTTGACGGAAAAGGCCTTCCATACCAAAGGTACGTGCTTCGTCCGGAATAATCGGCACAATGCGTTGACCAATTTTCTTATCTTTCAATAATGCGGTTAGTACACGCACAAACGCCATGGTGCTCGAAATTTCGCGCTCGCCAGAGCCTTTGGTCACCGCTTCAAATGCTTTCAACGATGGAATTTCAAGCTCAACCGACGTTTTCGGTAAGCGCTTCGGCATGAAGCCGCCAAGCGACTCACGACGCTCGCGCATGTACTTCATTTCATCGCTATCTTCAGGGAACTTGTAGAACGGAATATCTTCAAGCTCACTGTCTTTAATAGGAATGCTGAAACGATCGCGGAAGTGTTTGATCGCTTCCATATCCATTTTCTTCACCTGGTGGGCAATGTTCTTACCTTCACCAGCGGCACCCATGCCGTAACCTTTGACGGTTTTCGCAAGAATCACCTGCGGGCGACCTTTGGTGTTTACTGCTTTATGATAAGCCGCATACACTTTCATTGGGTCGTGACCACCACGATTTAAGCGCCAGATATCTTCGTCGGTGAGGTTCGCTACCATGGCCTTGGTTTCTTCTGTTTTACCGAAGAAATGCTCACGGGTATACGCGCCACCTTTTGCTTTATAGTTCTGATACTCACCGTCAACGCTGTCTTGCATGATTTGTGCAAGCTTGCCTTCGGTGTCGCGATACAACAATGGATCCCAGTAGCGACCCCAAATTACTTTAATAACTTCCCAGCCTGCGCCTCGGAAGGTACCTTCAAGTTCTTGAATGATTTTACCGTTACCACGTACCGGACCATCCAAACGCTGTAAGTTACAGTTGACGATGAAGGTCAGGTTATCGAGACCTTCGCGCGTTGCTAGGCCAATTGCACCCAAGCTTTCTGGCTCATCGACTTCGCCATCACCTAAGAAGCAGTAAACGCGTTGGTTCGAGCAATCTTTAATGCCACGATCAGTTAAATATTTCAGATAGCGTGCTTGATAGATTGCTTGAATTGGACCTAAGCCCATTGATACCGTTGGGAACTGCCAAAAATCAGGCATCAAATGTGGATGCGGATAAGAAGGTACGCCTTTACCATCAACTTCTTGACGGAAGTTATTCAATTGTTCTTCGCTAATGCGACCTTCCAAGTAGGCTCGCGCATAAATTCCCGGCGACACGTGTCCTTGAACAAACAGGTAGTCGCCACCGTCTTGATCAGTCGGTGCACGGAAGAAATGGTTAAAGCCGACATCGTATAACATGGCCGACGATGCGAAACTTGAAATATGACCGCCAAGCTCGAGTTCTTTCTTCGAACCACGCAATACCATTGCCAAAGCGTTCCAGCGAATCGCCGCACGAATACGCGCTTCAATTGTGCGGTCGCCTGGCATGGTTGGCTCTTGGCTTGCTGGAATGGTGTTCAAGTACGCTGTCGTTGCGTTATATGGCAAGTACGCACCACTGCGGCGCGCTTTCTCAATCAGACTTTCAAGCAAGAAATGGCCACGCTCGGGGCCGTCTTCTTCCAACACGACCTCGAGGGCTTCAAGCCACTCACGCGTTTCTTGCGGGTCGATGTCGTCTTTTAAATGGTCAGTCATACTTCTGTCCTTACCCTTGCTGAGTTCGGCGTAGCGAACGCTGAATTCGTGATTGTTCACGATTCGAGGCGAGCAACGCATGTTCAATATAGGCTAGCAACTGATGACAAGCTTCTCGCGCCTGTTCGGGTTCACCAGCCGTGATGGCAGCAACTATTTGCTGCCGATGTTCATGTAACTGCTGCATGACGCCGGGCTTGTGCGCGAGGTCCTGCAGGTTTTGCTGAATATTTTTCTGCAACAATGGCAGCATACTGCGTACCAAGTGCAATAGGATCACATTGTGCGAGGCTTCGGTAATTCGCAAATTAAACTCGGTCAGTGCCTGCGCCTGTGCGGCAAGCTCCGCGCCGGGGTCTTGCTGTAGCTTCTCAAATGCTGCGTTGATGGCTTCAATATCAGTAGCCGTGCCGCGCATCGCTGCATAATAAGAAGAGATGCCTTCAAGCGCATGACGAAACTCAAGCAAATCAAATTGTGATTCTGGATGTTGCGCCAGTAAGTCTAGCAAAGGTTCGGCAACACGCTCTTGCATGTTATCGCACACGTACGTACCGCCGCCTTGACGTCGCTCAACTAAGCCGCGCGCTTCGAGTTTTTGAATGGCTTCGCGCAAACTTGGGCGTGACACCGAGAACTGTGCCGCGAGATCGCGCTCAGACGGCAACCGCGCTCCTGCTTCGAGCGTGCCGTCGACGATCATGGCTTCGATGCGCTCCATGATGACATCGGAAAGTTTGGTCTGTTGTATGCGCTGGAAAGTCATAGAAAACCCGTTACTGGTTATTCGTTAGTCGTTATTCGTCAGTGGTACTTCGAGTAACGAGCAACCAATAACGAATAACGCTTTTGCTTTTTGGTCATACCAATAGACCAACATTTTAGATCAGTGACGCGAAAAAACCAAACAGATTCCGCTTACAGCCAACCACCAATCGTCAATAACGCCACGAAAACGATATATAACAAGAAGTTACGCTTAACGAGTGCGGTGGTGGTCGGAGCAGTGAGGTCATCGGCAAGCTCAGCAACTTTGGTCAGGGCTATGAAGTTGTTTTGTGGTTTGTTGCCCACTGAGTTCAGCCATGTTGCTGCGGCTTTCGAGAAATTACCCACTAATAAGAAGCCTAAAGTCATTAAGCGTGTTGGTAGCCAATCGATAATTTGATGAACAACTTGCCAACGAGGGCTCTTATTGTGACGCATGTCGCGTAGCGTGGCGTAAACCAGTGCGCCTGCCACGCCTAGCAAGACGAAATAAATCATCACGGCGAAGTAATGGCGTAAGTGTATCCATAAAATAAGGTGTTCAACTGGTGCGGCTTCGTGACGACCTGAAGCCTGCTGCAACAGTTTCAGTTGCTTTGCTTGCTCAGCGCCGTCTTCATCATGTTCTGCTTGCAAGTAAGCTTTGTATGCTGCGCGAGCAGCTGGTGCTTGAATGGCGCTAAGTAAACCTGCGGTGCTTACTACAAAGGTCAATAAGACGTTATCGAGCAGCAGTAATACAAAGCCGATCAATAGCGCTGGGATAATTGCCCACAGAACATAACCCAGATCATTCTGGCGCCAGCCTTCAAGTTTGGTGTTGCTTACTTGCCAATGTTGCCAGCGCAGAATAATACGACGCCAGTGCAAATTGCGCGTGATTTCTAGCGTGCGTTCTAATGAATATGCAAGCAATATTGCCAACAAGTACATGCTTATACCCTTTCGCTAACAAGTTGTTTGAAGTAAGCCCAATCAAATGCCGGGCCTGGGTCAGTTTTTCGCACCGGCGCAATATGTTGGTGCCCTACTATACGATGCCGCGTTAACGCTGGGTAGTGTTGCAGCAGATGTTCGACCACTTCAGCTAAGCGCGCATATTGCGCTTTAGTGTAAGGCTGGTCATCGGTTCCCTCAAGTTCAATGCCTATACTAAAGTCGTTGCAACGGCGCCGGCCGCAATAGTTTGAGCGTCCTGCGTGCCAAGCGCGACGATGAAATGGTACGTACTGAAGGAGCTCGCCATCGCGTCTAATTAAACAATGTGCAGAAACGCGCAAGCCTTCGAGTATTTTGAAATCAGGGTGTGCCGTGCTGTCGAGTGTGCCCATAAATAAGTCATCGATATACGGGCCACCGAACTCGCCCGCCGGCAAACTAATACCGTGAACCACCAGTAAACTAATGTCTTCAGGATCCGGTCGCTCATCGGCATGCGGCGATTCGCGCTTGGTTGCTTTCTCTAGCCAGCCGTTGTTAATCATAGATCATCTCAAAGTCTCGTTGGCAGCATACGTTGATGCAGTATTGCGTGAATGACTAAGGTGTTTTGTTCAACCATGTAAAAGATTATATGACTCTCAAACGGATAACTCTGATATTTAGAATCTAAATTTGTATTCAGTTTCCCTAGTTGAGGAAATTCACATAAAAGCTTTATTGTCGATTCAATTTGGTCAATGTAACTATTCGTTTTTAATGCTCCCCATTGACCAACTGTATACTCCCGAATTTCGACAAGATCAGCTAGTGCTAACGACGTAAATTTATAATGAAGCATCAGTCATATTTACCAGCAAGTATATCTGAAAATACAGTTTCTCCATCGTGAAGTAGACCCGCTCGCGCTTGCTCTTCAGATGCCTTTAGTCTTGCCTTCAATGCTTCGAGCTTCATTTGCTCAATTAATTCATATTCTTCAACTGACATCATCACAGCAACAGGCTTACCGTTCTTATTTATTCGTACGGGAGTACTCTGCACACTCATAATGAGTTCGCCGAAATGTGTTTTTGCTTCATTGGCGGTGATCGTCTTCATGTTAACTCCGATTAAATCGAACGATTTAATTAAATTAGTCCATTTCATTAAGCTCTTCCACTTTAAATTTTGATTGCAAGATGGTTTTTAGTAATTTATTTTGATTACTTTTCTCCATGTAACTATATTTGATTACCTAATAAACTAAGGAAATTATCACATGTCTGCTCAATTTGCTGTGTTAATGGGAGATATTGTTGAGTCGCCCAATCAAAGTGCTGACAGTCGCCGGCATCTCGGTGCGCACATTGAGCTGGGGCTACGGCTGATTCATGACTATATCCCACTTTCTTATGAAGTATTTCGTGGGAGTCGGTTCGTGATAGAAACTGAACACGCTGATCAATCTGTGACTATTGCGTTATTGCTGCGCTTATTTCTTAAATCCAAGCAGCAACAAGAAGATTGGGATGTACGCATTGGCGTGGGTGTGGTCACGCAAGTATCAAATAACCATTCGACAGTTAAACGCCTTGCCGAACAGCTTTCTGAGAGAGCGCTGAATGCAATTAAAAAAGAACGCTTAGGTATTCAGACCGATAGTGAGCAGATAAATGAGAGGTTAAGGCTCACAACAAAGTTCGCCGATGCCTTATTGTCACAGTTAACAACGAAGCAAGCCCAAGTACTCAGTTACTACCTGCGATTTATGCCAATGACGCATCAAGCACTGGCGAATAAACTGAAAAAATCGCGTGTGAATGTCACGCAAATACTCAACGCCACACATTACAAACTGTTTGAATTGTATTTGTTAGAAACCCGAGAAATTTTACGCAACGCCGATTAATCGCGAAGCGCCTTGTGGGAAGTGGCCGGTCGCCCTACAATAAGCGCAATTTGAACTGGTTACATCTATATAGAAGGCACACCGATGGATACTCGAGTTGACCCTACCCTTTTGGCATCTGATCGTGAGCAAATGGTGCAGCGTGCATTGCAGGAAGATTTGAACGGTTTGCGTGCGGAGCTTGATATTACTGCGCAGCTGATTCCAGCCAGCGAAAAGGCTCGTGCGACGATCATTACCCGTGAAGATGCCGTGGTATGTGGTATTGATTGGGTGAACGAAGTATTCAAACAGCTCGGTGGGGCTGTCACCGTCACTTGGCATGTGGCTGATGGCGATACAGTTGATGCCGATACGGTTTTATGTGAGCTCGAGGGACCAGCTCAGGTTATTTTAACCGGCGAGCGTACCGCCTTAAACTTTTTGCAGACGTTGTCGGGCGTTGCAACGACGACCGCACATTATGTGCGCCATTTAGAAGGTAGCGATACGCGCCTACTAGACACACGCAAAACTATTCCCGGATTACGTACCGCTTTGAAGTATGCCGTGGTATGCGGCGGTGGCTTTAATCACCGTATTGGCCTGTACGATGCCTACCTTATTAAAGAGAATCACATCATGGCATGTGGTGGCATTGTGCAAGCAATTCGTAAAGCTCGCGAACTAAATCCAGGTAAACCCGTCGAAGTGGAAGTCGAGAATTTAGACGAATATCAAGATGCTCTGCAAGCAGGGGCAGACATCATTATGCTCGATAACTTCCCTTTACATGATATTTACACCGCAGTAGAACAACGTACAGGTCAAACTCGTTTAGAAGTGTCGGGAAACATAACCGATAAGCGTTTGAAAGAATTGGCCTTAACTGGCGTTGACTACATTTCATCCGGCGCTTTAACAAAAAATATACAGGCCGTTGACCTTTCTTTAAGATTTCAAAAACTTTAGCTATTGACGAATTTTATTCATCTGCTATGTTTTAGGAGCAATGCGCAACTAAGTACCAGAAATGGGCTTGGGGGCCAGGCATGCTTTAAAAGGCAAAGCCACTGAGAGGTGGTGACGCAAAACCTCCGGTCCAACTGGATTTAACCCTTCTGGGTTTCAGCGGATAGCGGGGCTGCAGGCTAAAGTCTGGTGGATGAAGTAGCTTTCCGATGTATGTCGACAAAGCAAATACCACTTGTTCTTTCGGCTGATGCAGAAGACTTGTAGTGGTCCGTAAAGCGGCCATCCAAGTGCTGAAGTGCATCTGGATGCTACTTTTAGACAACTACAATAACTAATAAGTTGAAATTACTTTCGGGAGATATTTCATGAAAGCGCAAGTTCAAAAAGGTTTTACCTTAATCGAATTGATGATCGTTGTTGCGATTATCGGTATTTTGGCGGCTGTAGCAATTCCTATGTACAGCGACTACACCCAGCGTGCAAAAGCTTCTACTGGCTTAGCTGCGTTGGCTAACTACAAAACTACTGTTGCAATGTGCTATCAGACTTATGGCGCGTTGACTAACTGTAATGCGACGACCGGACCTGTAGTCGACGACCCTGCGACTCCAGAAGATGAAACAGCAGCAGGCAACCCGACCCCTATTCCACCAGCAATTACGTCAGCGGATAACGTAAACGGGGTAACAGTTGCAGATGTTCAAGGTGGTTTGATCACAGCAACCTTGGAGGCTGTCGATGTTGATGGTCAACCAATCCAAGTAACAATCAAACCTGAAGCATCAACAGGCGGTGGTGTGCTCAATTGGACGATCGGATGTTCAGACTATACGAAAGGTTCTCGTGTTGATGGATGTTCTTCTGAGCCACAGGCTGCAGGTTAATTGATTTATAACTATAATTAGATAATTATTATTAAAGCCTCAACCAGTAGTTTGGGTTGAGGCTTCTTCATCTAGATGTTTAAGGTAAATCATGCTGCATCACTCCCTCGCGGCGCTGTTGCTGCGTGACAAACTTATTCCTGAAGAAAAACTCACGAAATGCAGTGAGTATGCTTGGGAAAATAAACTTCCATTTAGCGCCTGCTTAATTGATCAGAAGCTTATTTCGCCAAGCGAGCTTGCCAACTTTTGTTACCTCGAATCAAATGCCCCTTGGCTTGACCTCGACGCTTTTAATCCTGATTACATCCCGCAAGAATTTATCAATGAACGCTTAATTCGTAAAAACCATGCGATACCGCTGTATATGCGTGGCAGCGTGCTGTACGTGGCAGTTTCTGATCCCACACGGATTGAGACACTCGATGAATTTCAATTCCGTACGCGGATGCAAACTGAAGCGGTATTAGTCGAAGAGAACAAGCTTCAAAAACTAATTGATACGGTTCTTGAGAATGACTCGTCTGCATTAGGTGTTACTGCGGAAGACGAGCAAGAGCTTCGCGAAATTGATGCTGAAGGCGAACGTCAGGACGATAGCGGCGCGGTATCGGCCGATGTAAAAAACGATGCGCCGATTGTTATCTACATCAACAAGATGCTGCTCGATGCCATTAAACGTGGCGCCTCGGATTTGCACTTTGAGCCATACGAACAAGAGTATCGTGTCCGTTTTCGTATCGATGGTGTGTTACATGAAGTGGCTAAACCGCCAGTTCAACTCGCAGGCCGTATTGCTGCTCGCTTGAAAGTTATGTCACAGCTCGATATTGCCGAGCGCCGATTACCGCAAGATGGTCGTATTAAGCTCAAATTATCGAAACATAAAGCGATTGATTTCCGGGTCAGTACTTTGCCCACTTTGTATGGCGAAAAAATCGTTTTGCGGATACTCGATGCTGCCGCAGCAATGATTGGTATCGAATCATTAGGTTATGAACCCGACCAGCAGAAACTCTACGAAGAAGCGTTAGAAAAGCCGCAAGGTATGATTTTGGTGACGGGTCCGACAGGTTCGGGTAAAACCGTCTCGCTCTATACCGGTTTGAATATTCTGAACACCCCAGAGCGCAACATTTCGACGGCAGAAGACCCTGTTGAAATTAACTTAATGGGAATTAACCAAGTTCAGATTAATGTTAAAGCCGGTTTGACCTTCGCTGATGCACTGCGCTCTTTCTTACGTCAGGATCCCGACGTGGTGATGGTGGGTGAGATCCGTGACTTAGAAACCGCAGAAATTGCGATTAAAGCGGCACAAACCGGTCACTTAGTTCTCTCCACCTTGCACACCAACTCGGCGGCTGAAACCCTGACACGTTTGATGAACATGGGCGTGCCGTCGTACAACATTGCGGGTTCGGTCACCCTGATTATTGCGCAGCGTCTTGCTCGTCGCTTGTGTAACACCTGCAAAGATGAAGAAAAGTTGCCGAAAGAAGAAATGTTGCGCCAAGGCTTTTCTGAAGAACAGGTAAAGACTGCGAAAATATTCAAGGCGGTTGGTTGCGATCAATGCACCGGCGGGTATAAAGGTCGTACAGGTGTATACGAAGTTATGCCCATTACAGACAACATTGCAGACCTTATAATGCAAGGGTCATCGTCACTAGAAATTGCAAAGCAGGCACGTCGAGACGGCATTAACTCATTACGCCAGTCGGCATTGTTGAAAGTATTAAAAGGTACCATTAGCCTGGCAGAAGCCAACCGTGTCACCAACTTCTAATTAGTATAATCAGAATAATAAAGGTGCAGTCATGGCCAAAAAGCCACAAGCCATCAAAGAGATTTCCGAATTTGCCTGGACGGGCATTAATAAGCGTGGGCAACGCGTCAAAGGCGTGATGCGTGCCGATAATGACAAGCACGTACGCGCTAAACTACGCGACCAAGGTGTCATGCCGAAAAGCGTCAAGAAGAAGGGCAAATCGTTATTTGGTGGTAAGAAAATTAACGGCGGTGATATCGCGCTGTTTACCCGTCAAATCGCTACCATGTTAAGTGCGGGTGTTCCTTTATTGCAATCATTAGAGATGGTTGCTAAGGGTGTTGAGAATCCTAAAATTCGTGATTTGATGCTCACCATTGCCAATGACGTCGCCGCCGGTTCACCGTTTGCCTCTTCGCTGCGTAAGCACCCAGATATTTTCGATACCTTGTACTGCGACCTTGTAGAATCGGGTGAGCAATCAGGTTCACTGGAAACGATTTTCGATCGTATCGCGACGTACCGCGAAAAATCAGAAGCACTCAAAGCAAAAATCAAAAAAGCATTGGTTTATCCGGCGTCGGTTATCGTGGTTGCAATTGTTGTGACCATTATCTTGCTGGTATTTGTGGTACCTCAATTTGAAGCGGTATTTAAAGATTTCGGTGCCGAGTTACCGGCTATGACGCAGTTTGTTGTCACCTTGTCCGAAATTGTGCAAGCCTACTTCCTCTATGTTGCGGCTGGATTCGTTGTCGCAGGATGGCTATTTAAGCGTGCCTATTCGAAAAGTCAAAATGTTCGAGATAAAGTCGATAAATATTCATTAAAAATACCGGTCATTAAAGAAATTTTAAATAAAGCCGCCGTTGCACGCTTTGCTCGTACACTTTCAACAACTTTCGCTGCGGGTGTGCCACTCATTAACGCCCTTGAATCGGCAGCTGGTGCATCAGGAAACGCCGTTTATCGCGATGCGATTTTGCGCATTCGTGAAGAGGTCACCTCCGGTATGCAAATGAATACGGCCATGCAATCGCAAGACCTATTCCCAACGCTGGCTGAACAAATGGTGTTTATCGGCGAGGAATCCGGTTCACTGGATGATATGCTGGCGAAAGTCGCGAATATATATGAGCGTGAAGTGGACGACCTCGTCGATAACTTAACCGCCCTACTCGAGCCGATGATCATGGTTGTGATTGGTGTGCTTGTTGGTGGTCTGATAGTCGCTATGTACTTACCAATCTTCTCACTCGGTAAGGTGGTTAGCTAACATGGAAATCGTTTTTGACTACCCGGCACAAACTTGGTGGGTGACGGTTTTTGGCTTATTACTTGGTCTTGTAGTCGGAAGCTTTCTGAATGTTGTCATTGGCCGCTTTCCGGTGATGATGCAACGTCAGTGGCAGCGCGAATGTGCTGAGGTTAACGGCATTGAGCCAGAGCAACATGAACCGTTTAATCTTGCGAAACCGAATTCGCATTGTCCGAAGTGCCAAGCGCCAATTAAATGGTATGACAATATTCCTGTCGTCAGTTGGCTGGTATTAAAGGCAAAGTGCCGTAGCTGTGGAACGAAAATTTCCGCACGTTATCCAGCCATCGAGCTACTCACTGGCATTATCTTTGCGCTAGTCGTCTGGAACCTGGGTTTCACTTTCACCACATTCGTGTATTTATTCCTCGCGTGCTTGTTGATCAGCATGTTCTTTATTGATGCCGATCACATGCTACTGCCGGATCAAATGACTTACCTCATGTTATGGACTGGCTTAGGTTTTGCGATATATAGCGGTCATATCCCACTTAAAGACGCCGTCATTGGTGCTATGGCGGGCTATTTAGCGCTCTGGAGCGTCTACTGGGGCTTTAAATTGCTGACTGGCAAGGAAGGCATGGGGTATGGCGACTTTAAGCTGCTAGCGGCCTTTGGGGCATGGCATGGCTACCAACTTCTACCAGTCACAATCATAGCGGCAGCAGCAAGCGGCGCTATCATTGGCATTGCGTGGCAAACGATTAACCGCAATAAACAAGGACAGCCCATTCCGTTTGGCCCGTTTTTGATTTGTGGTGGCGTTGTCGCCATGCTCTGGGGTGAGTCTTTACTCACTGGTTATCTCAACTGGGTTGCACACTAATGTTTGTTGTGGGCGTTACTGGCGGAATTGGTAGCGGTAAAACCACGGTCACCAATTTATTCCAGCAGCACGGTATTATGATTGTCGATGCCGATGTGATTGCGCGTCATATTATGGATAAAGGGGGCGAAGCGCTGAGAGCTGTCGTGCAACGCTACGGTGATAAGGCGTTGTTAGACGATGGTAACCTGAACCGAGCTTGGCTTCGTGAACGAATTTTTAAGCACCCTGAAGACAAGCAATGGCTGAACGACCTCACCCATCCGCTGATTCGTGATCAAATTCTAAGTCAATTGCAGCAAGCAAAATCTGACTATGTGATTCTGTCGGCGCCATTGCTGATTGAAAACCGTCTGACCAAACTTTGTGACCGAGTACTGGTAGTCGATGTTAGCGAAGCAACCCAGCTTGAACGCACCCAACAACGTGATAATGTGAGCGAAGACCAAGTGCAGGCGATTATTAATGCGCAGGCTTCGCGCGAGCAACGCTTACAAGCAGCAGATAACATCATTCACAATGAAGGCGATGAAGCCGAATTGACGTCGCAAGTTGAGACTCTGCACGAGCTTTACCTACGTTTAGCACTAGTTAAACAGTCAACTCATTGAAACTTCTTAATAAGCAGCTATGATAGAGCAGATGGATAATAATAATAATCATGCAACCATAGCTTACGAGTACCCACTTCTTGAGCGGGTGCGCACGTATTTGCGCCTAGAACATATCTTACAAGCGTTGCAGCCTGATACGCCGGTTACCCTGCAAAACTACACACGATACTTCAGTGCATTGTTTGCAATTCTCGATCTGTGCGAGCGCAGTGACGTGCGCACCGACGTGCAAAAAGATCTTGAGCGTCGTAAAGCGCAGCTAAAAGTATGGGCGCAACACCCCGATGTGAATCAAGATTCATTAGAGCAGACCTTAAACCAGGTCAATCAAGCAATCCAAGCAATACAACCGATTAATCGAGTAGGCAGTAGCTTAAAGCAAGACCGCTTGCTGAGCGCCATTCGTCAACGCTTTGCGATGCCGGGCGGCACCTGCAACTTCGATGTGCCACAGTTACATTTTTGGTTGCACCAACCGCAGCAAGTGCGCGATGTTGATACCATGCGTTGGTGGTCTGAGCTTGAGATTTTGGTGAATGGCTTATTGTTGGAATTAGAACTGATGCGTGGTCAGGCGCGTTACCAGACGGTAACCGCACCCAATGGCTTACTGCAAGAAAGTACCGAACCGCTGAGTTTATTACGTATTCGTGTGCCAGCCGATTTACCGGCCTACCCGGTGATTTCTGGGCACAAACAACGTTTTAGCATTCGCTTTTTGCGATATGAGCCAATTAATGGCAAAGCCTCTGTCGACGACGAGGTGAAATTCGAGCTGGCACTCTGCCCATAATCCCACTTATTCTGGAATCTCGTTACCTATCGCGCGGTTTGCGCCTGTAACCGTTCAATAATTGGCTGGTTGGCTTCTGGAAACGGATAAGCATCAAGCTGATGCAAAGGCACCCAAGCCCATTCTTGCCCTTCTTGCTGACGTACTGCGCCGTGAAATTCAGTCACCACCCACACGTCTAGCAATACCTGCTTATCTGGGTAATCAAAGCTAATTGCCGTGAATGGCGCGGCAGCTTGCACCTTAATATTGCATTCTTCGAGAAGTTCTCGGCACAACGCTTGGTAAACATCCTCGTCGGCTTCAACTTTACCGCCAGGAAATTCCCATTTGTTGCCCTGATGAAGATGGGCGTGACGACGACTTATAAACACATCGCCGTCGGGGTTTTGAATCACCCCAACGGCAACGTGAATGCGTTTAGATTTTGCCATGGCACTGTTTAAATTTCTTACCAGAACCACATGGACACGGGTCATTACGACCGACCTGTGCAGCCGCTGCAGCTTGTTTAGGCGATGGTTCAGTGCCGCTGGTAGGCGCTCCTTCGTGCTGGTATTCTTTCTGCTGAGCAGCTTCTGCAGCGCGACGCTTCGCTTCAACCGCTTCAACATCTTCTTCCGCACGAACTCGTACTTTGCTTAAAATAGTTACTACTTCTAGCTTCAGTGCTTCAAGCATTTCAGCGAACAGTTCGAATGCCTCACGCTTGTATTCTTGTTTCGGGTTCTTTTGTGCATAGCCACGTAAATGAATACCTTGACGCAAATGGTCCATTGCCGCCAAATGCTCTTTCCAGTGCATATCGAGGCTTTGTAGCATAATGGTTTTCTCGAACTGGCGAATCACCTGCTCGCCTACCATCTGCTCTTTTTCTTTATATGCTTTTACTAACTCGTCAAGAATACGTTCGCGCAAGATTTCTTCGTGAAGCTTGTCGTCTTCCTCCAACCATTGCTGAATTGGCAATGGCAATGCGAAATCGGCTCGCAAGCGCTCTTCGAGACCTTCAAGATCCCATAATTCAACGAGTGATTGCGGCGGAATGTATTCGCTGATGACGCGATCAACCACATCGGCGCGAATCGCCTCGATGGTTTCTGAAATATCACCTTCATCTAGCAATTCGTTGCGTTGCTCGTAAACGACTTTACGTTGATCATTTGCAACGTCATCATACTCAAGCAATTGCTTACGAATATCGAAGTTACGCCCTTCAACTTTACGCTGTGCGTTCTCAATCGCGCGGCTAACCCACGGATGTTCAATCGCTTCGCCACGTTTCATGCCGAGGCGCTTCATCATGGTTGCCATGCGCTCCGATGCAAACATCCGCATCAAACTATCTTCAAGCGAGAGATAAAAACGTGATGAACCCGGGTCACCTTGACGGCCTGAACGACCGCGAAGCTGGTTATCGATACGACGTGATTCATGACGCTCAGTACCAATAATATGCAGGCCGCCTGACTCAATGACGGCATCGTGGCGCTTCTGCCATTCAGTTTTCACTTGCTCAATTTTTTCAGGCGTTGGGTCTTTCAGCTCAGCAATTTCTGTCTGTAAATTACCACCCAACACAATATCGGTACCACGACCGGCCATGTTGGTAGCAATAGTCACCGCACCTGGCAGACCGGCTTGCGCAACAATTTCAGCTTCACGAGCGTGGAATTTTGCGTTCAGTACGTTATGTGGGATCTTTTTCTTCTTCAAAAGCTTAGACAGTAGCTCAGAGCTTTCAATTGAAATGGTACCAACCAAGACCGGACGCTTCGCGACACGGCATTCTTCAATATCAGCCACGATGGCTTCGTATTTTTCTTCGGCGGTGATAAAAATCAAATCCGCACGGTCATCTCGAATCATCGGACGGTTGGTTGGAATCACCACCGTTTCCAAGCCGTAAATGGATTGGAACTCAAATGCTTCGGTATCGGCTGTACCGGTCATACCGGCGAGCTTGGTGTATAAACGGAAGTAGTTCTGGAACGTAATTGACGCCAACGTCTGGTTTTCGTTCTGAATTTTCACGCCTTCTTTGGCTTCAATGGCTTGGTGCAAGCCTTCTGACCAACGACGACCTTCCATTGTACGACCGGTATGCTCATCAACAATCACAATTTGATCGTCTTTGACAATATAATCGACGTCTTTTTGGAATAAGTGGTGCGCGCGCAAGGCAGCGTTCACGTGGTGAAGCAGCGTAATGTTAGCTGCTGAGAACAGCGAATCGTCTTCAGCGAGTAGCCCACGCTCTTTCAAAATCTCTTCAACGTGCTCTTGACCATGTTCGGTCATATGCACTTGCTTCGATTTTTCATCGACGGTGAAATCACCTTCGCCGCGCTCTTCTTCGGTATCCTCTTTTTCTTGACGTACAAGCAACGGAACAATCTCGTTCATCTTGATGTACATGTCAGAACTGTCTTCTGCTGCACCTGAAATGATTAACGGCGTACGCGCTTCATCAATTAAAATGGAGTCAACCTCATCCACAATCGCATAGTTCAATTCACGCTGAACACGCTCTTGTGGGCTAAATGCCATATTATCGCGAAGGTAATCAAAACCGAATTCGTTGTTGGTACCGTAAGTAATATCGGCTGCGTAAGCTGCACGCTTATCCGTTGGATTCATGCCTGGAATATTGAAGGCTACGGTAAGACCCAAAAATTCAAACAAAGGGCGGTTGGTTTCGGCATCACGACGAGCTAAGTAATCGTTTACGGTTACAATATGCACGCCCTTGCCGCTTAATGCGTTCAAGTAAGCCGACAATGTTGCGGTTAGAGTTTTACCCTCACCGGTACGCATCTCAGCAATGCGGTTGTCGTTTAAGATCATACCGCCGACTAACTGCACATCGAAATGACGCATTTTAAACACACGCTTCGATGCTTCACGCACTGTCGCAAATGCTTCAACTAGTAAATCATCGAGTTTTTGACCTTGTTCGATGCGCTGTTTAAATTCGACGGTTTTTTGTTTAAGTTCTTCGTCACTAAGCGCTTCAAATTCAGGTTCAAGTGCATTGATTTGCTGAACTTTCTTTTGCAAACCTTTAAGAATACGATCGTTGCGGCTACCAAATACCTTGCGGAATAAACTACCTAACATGTGAATCTATGTTCCTGTTGTAACAATCGAACGGCCTTAGTCAGCCGAACGATAGACATATTTATATGGGTCAATTTGACGATTGTTGCGTAGCACTTCGTAATGAACATGTGGCCCAGTAGAGCGACCGGTGCTACCTAACAGAGCAATTTTCTGCCCGCGCGTGACAACATCACCTTCTTTCACCAATAATTCTTTGCTGTGGCCATAGCGAGTTTTCAGCCCGCCGCCGTGATCAATTTCAATCAACTGGCCATAACCTGAACGCTCGCCAGCCCATGTCACGACACCAGCACCGGTAGCATAAACGCCGGCACCTTCTTCTAAACTGGCGAAATCGAGACCTTTATGCATTGCCGGACGACCGTTGAATGGGTCTTTACGAATACCGTACTGCGACGACAACCAACCTGAGTCGACAGGACGACCAGCAATATAGCTCTCTGCTGAGATATGGTGACTCATCATCACCGACTCAAGTAGCGCGAGCTGTTTTTGTTTACTGGCAAGCTCACCCATCATGCCTTCAATTTGATCAATGACATCACGGCCATCAACTTTTGGTGCATCGGTAATCGATGCTTCCGGACCACCCATGATCTCAATCAGTGGCTGCTCAAAGGCAAACTCGCCGTTATCAAGATCCGCAACTGATGCTAACCGTTTGCCAAGCGCATCAAGGCGACGCAGTTGTGACTGCATTTCACCTAAATAAATGGTCATGGCGGTGAGTTTTTTCTCGGTTTCGTCTTTTAACTCACGTACAGCTTGCTCTTGTGCAGCTAACGCGATTTTCTCTTCTGTAATTTTCGCCCGGGCGGCTTCGGCGTCTAACCCCTGATGTTCCCATGGCTTCGTTACAGCAAGCACACCAAGCGCAGCAAGGCCGGCCAGCGACATCAAACGTCGACGGCTCAGCTCAAAGCTGAATTTTACTTTGGTGCCTCGGTAGAAGACTGATAAACTCATGCAATCTCTCGCTGCTAATTATAATTAAATGGCACGCAAACATGGCTCGAAAACGACCTCGCGATATCCAACAACTGTTTGGCGGTCAGCGCTTACAGCGTTTTACTGACTTTACAGAGCAATACCAACGCTGGCAACAGCAATTGCAACAATGTTTTGTTGCACTGCAGCTGTCGCCTCTGTTGGCACACTGTAAAGTGGTGTCGGTTCGTGCGCACACCCTCGTGCTCGAAGTCTCATCGGCAGCTCTTGCTAGCCGTATAAAACTTCAGCAAAGCCGCATTATAACGTATTTTCAAGATGAATCTACGGGGCATATCTCTCGTATTGATGTGCAGGTACGTCCAAAAATCAGTACGCCGTCGCTTCAACCGACCGAAAAAGCACCGCAACCTGTTAAAAACGCAGGCAAAAATGATGATGAGACGGTAGCGAAATTGAGGCGGCAGGCGGAGTTGTGCGAGGAGCCGTTGCGCTCGCAGCTACTCGCCTTGGCGGAGAAATACGAGAAAACTTAAAAGCGTTGTTCGTTATTCGTTATTCGTGAGTTTGGTTCGTTTGAGAACCTTGCTCACAGATAGCACACTTTTATTTACGCAGGTTTTGGTTTTTCGTTTTTTCTTTTTCGAATAACGAATAACGAATAACGAATAACGATTAACGGTGCTGCGCACCACCCGGCGTGAAACGCCGGGCTACGCGACGACGGGGTTGGCGAACGCGATTGGTGCCACTTCCGCTTCATCTTCAAACGTCACAAATTCCCACGCCTCTTGATTCTGCAAAACCGCACGCAACAACTGATTATTCAGAGCATGGCCCGATTTAAACGCGCGCAAGTTACCTAGAATTGCATAGCCACCCATGTATAGGTCGCCAATTGCGTCGAGAATTTTGTGTTTAACGAACTCATCGTCGTAGCGCAAGCCGTCGCTGTTAAGAATACGGAATTCATCTAGTACCACGGCGTTGTCAAAGCTGCCGCCAAGTGCCAGGTTGTTGGCGCGCAACATTTCGATGTCTTTCATGAAGCCAAAGGTACGCGCACGGCTAATTTCTTTGATGAAATTACTGCTACTGAAATCAATGCTCAGCACTTGGCCGGTGTCGGCAATTGCCGGGTGGTCGAAATCGATAGCAAAGTCGATGCGGAAACCGTTATGGGGTAGCAGTTCCGCCCACTTATCACCTTCTTCAACCCGAACCGGCTGTTTAATCTTGATAAACTTTTTCGCTGCGCCTTGCTCTTCAATTCCCGCGCTCTGTAGCAGGTATACAAAGGGGTGAGAGCTTCCATCCATGATCGGGATTTCGTGGCTGTCCACTTCAATAACAAGATTGTCGATGCCCATTGCCGCAACCGCCGCAAGCAAATGCTCGACGGTAGATACACGCACGTTGTCATCGTTAATCAGACAGGTACACATACGCGTATCCCGCACTAACTCAGCGTTAGCAGGAATATCAACCGCAGGGTTCAAATCCACACGGCGAAACACCAGACCTGTATTCACAGGTGCTGGGCGCAGCGTGAGCTGAACCTTGTTGCCTTTATGCAAACCCACACCAGTGGTTGCAATCGGCTGCTTGATTGTACGTTGTGTAATCATGTCTGCTCTTCTCGTTCTTCTCAAAAGTTAAAGAAGTTTCCAGTCCTTTGACTAGCAAAAGGCGCAATAGTTTACCGGATTATCTAAAAAACCGCAAGAAAACCGCGTTCTTAATCGACTTGACGGCGTAAAAATGCCGGGATGTCGAGATAATCCATATCTTTGCCTTGATTTGCCTGAGGTTTTGACGCTGGCTTCGATGCCACCGGCTCTGCCTCCATAGGCTCTTCATCTACTTCTGGTTCCAACTGGCGTGCCGTAGCCGTGTTGCTGTAATTGTTACCAGCGGCTGAGCTACCAGCTGAAGTACGGTTACCATAGCTTGGCGCTGGTTCGCGACGATTAACCAGCGAGATATCAGGCTTTCGTTCACCACCAATTCCGGTAGCAACGACAGTAACGCGTAATTCTTCCGACATATCCATATCAATAACGGTACCGACGATAACCGTTGCGTTCTCAGACACGAAGCCTTTAACAACGTTACCGACAATCTCGAACTCTTCCATGCTCAAGTCCATACCAGCGGTGATGTTCAACAATACGCCACGAGCACCAGAAAGATCGATATCTTCCAGCAGTGGGCTGTTGATCGCCATTTCGGCCGCTTCCTGCGCACGATCTTCACCACGTGCCACACCGGTACCCATCATCGCAGTGCCCATTTCGCGCATCACTGCACGAACGTCAGCAAAGTCGACGTTAATTAAACCATCACGGGTAATTAAATCGGAGATGCCTTGAACCGCGCCTAATAATACGTCGTTTGCCTTGCCGAATGCATCCAACAAACTGGTGCCTTTACCTAAAACTTTCAAAAGTTTTTCGTTCGGAATGGTAATCAACGAGTCGACATAGCGAGCCAGCTGTTCAATGCCTTCTTTTGCTGCAGCCATGCGGCGCTGACCTTCGAACGGAAATGGCTTGGTCACTACCGCTACCGTTAGGATACCGAGCTCGCGCGCAACTTCCGCAACGACCGGTGCTGCACCAGTACCGGTGCCACCGCCCATACCGGCCGCGATAAATACCATATCGGCGCCCTGCAACTGCTTGCGAATTTCATCGCGCGCTTCTTCAGCGGCCTGACGACCGACTTCCGGATTGGCGCCAGCACCGAGTCCTTTGGTGATGTCGCTGCCGAGTTGAATGGTCACATGAGCACCGTGATTACGCAGCGCTTGCGCATCGGTGTTGGCAACAATAAATTGCACGCCCTCAATGGACTCATTGATCATGTGTTTCACGGCGTTGCCACCGCCACCACCGACGCCGATGACTTTAATCACCGCGTCAGTATCAAAGTTGTTGAGTACTTCAAACACTTCTTCTGACATGTTAATTCTCCTTTAACCTGCTTATTGTACTACCCCTAAATTCATATCCAAAATGTTGTTTTTATTAAAACTCGCCCTTAAACCAGCTCAATAAACGTTTCCCCATTCCTATAACGTTCGTTGAGCTTGCTTCAGTTTGACGATTTTGGACATCTTGTTGGCCATAACGTAACAAGCCAACCGCCGTCGCATAGGTTGGATCTTGTACGTAATCGCTCAAGCCGTGCATGCCAAGTGGCTCGCCTAAGCGCACTGGCATTTGAAATATTTCTTCGGCAAACTCAATGGCTCCTTCCATGCGGCCGCAGCCGCCGGTGAGCACTATACCTGCCGCAATTTGATCTTCTAAACCGCTTTGCGTGATCTGGTCACGAATCAATTCGAATAGCTCTTGGTAACGTGGTTCGACCACCTCAGCTAAAATATGCCGTTCCATGCTACGTGATGGACGTCCACCCACGGATGGCACTTCAATATGGTCATCTTTACCAACCAATTCGCGCAGTGCACATGCATATTTGGTTTTAATTTCTTCGGCATGATTCAATGGCGTGCGGAAGATTTTCGCGATGTCGCTGGTGACCTGGTTACCTGCCGCTGGAATGACTGCGGTGTGACGCAATACGCCACCCGTGTAAATATTGATATCGATAGTACCTGCGCCCATATCGACCAGCGCCACGCCCAAATCTTTCTCGTCGTCAGTCAGTACCGCGTAGCTTGACGCCAATGCCGAGAAAATCAGACGGTCGACGCTTAATCCGCAACGCTCGACCGCCTTTTCGATATTTTTCGCCATGTCGTTTGCACAAGTAATAATATGGACACGGGCTTCCATACGCACACCCGACATACCGATGGGGCTTTTGATACTCTCTTGCGAATCAATAATGAATTCTTGTGGCAGCACATGCAAAATGCGGCGTTCTTGCGCAATCGGCACCGATTTCGCAGCGTGGATCACGCTATCAACATCGTCTTGAGTCACTTCTGCTTCATTAATCGGCACCATACCTGATTCGTTCTGACACGCAATGTGACGACCGGAAATGTTCAGATAGACTGAGGCAATACGGCAGTCGGCCATTAGTTCTGCTTCTTCCACCGCACGCTGAATTGATTGCACGACAAGATTCAAATCGTTCACGCCGCCTTTGTCCATACCGCGCGCAGCTGCGGCACCAACGCCTATAACGCTGATATCACCATCGGGCATGACTTCACCAATCAGCGCCACCACTTTACTGGTGCCGATGTCTAGCCCTACTACCATGTTCCGTTCTGCTGCTTTCGACATGCTATTTTCTCTCTTGGTCTTCTTTCCACGCCACCGCAACGCCGGTGTCATAACGTAAATCGACATAATCTATTGGCTGCGTTTTATGGCGCACTATGGTCGGGAATACCTCAATAAATCGCTGTACCCGTTCTAGTAAGCCTTCGCGGCCTAAGCGCAGACGAATGCCTGATAACAACTCAACATCCACTGCAAAACGCTCGGAGAGCGTCAGCGCCACCACCTGGTGGCCGTTAATTTCAAGCAGTTCATGCACTTGTTGATACTGCTCTACAGTTTCTTTGACTGCGTGTTCTGGGCCAAACAATTTCGGCAGTAACTCATCAATCACCGATTTGTCGACTTCAAACACTTCGCCCGTTGCACTAACTAAAGCATTCGGGCGGCTATTTTCGTTCCAATGGCCCAGCGGTTTCTGCTCAACCAAAAACACCTTTAAAATATCCGGCCATTCCTTACGAACCGATGCCTGAGCAATCCATGGCTCCGATTCAAGCCGTTCGCGAATGACATTCACATCCGCCGAGAAAAAACTGCCCAGTTCTTCTCCGGCCAACGCATCACGTACTTGTGTGCGCTGTAGATACTTCAGTTCGCCTTGCACCACTAACCGTTTCAACGGTACTTCATTGGCATCCATGGCGAGGTAATACAACCACGCGACTCCGGCTATGGCTCCGATGACGACGCTGAGAAAAAAGCTAAATCCCAGCCAAAACTGCCAGCGGACTGCCGCCACACTACACCTCGCTAAGTTCGAGAATGCGCTTCACCAGTTGCTCGAAGCTCATGCCAACCGCCTTCGCGGCCATCGGCACCAAACTCTTGGTGGTCATACCCGGCACCATGTTCGCTTCAAGTAACTTAAAATTCCCGTTGTGATCGCACATCACGTCAATGCGTCCCCAACCTTTTCCACCCACTGCATGAAATGCCGTTACCGCTAGTTGTTCTAACGCTCGCTCTTCAAGTTCACACAAGCCCGCTGGGCAGTGGTACTGGGTGTCACCCGCTTGATACTTTGCATCGTAATCATAAAACTCGTGCGTTGACTGCACCCGAATAGCCGGTAAGGCTTGATCACCTAAAATTGACACGGTGTACTCAGGACCGCTGAGCCAGCTTTCAACCAGAGCCTCGCGGTCATATTTGTGCGCCAGCGCGACAGCTTGCTCAAGCTCTGCAGCATTGCGAGCTGGGCTCATTCCAATACTGCTGCCTTCTTGCGCCGGCTTCACCATCACTTTGCCACCCAAATCGGTGATCAGTGCTTGCCAATCGACCGCACGTCCTCGCGCAATCACGGCACTTGGCGCCACCGGCAAACCAGCCGCTTGCCAAACTTGCTTGGTACGTACTTTATCCATCGCTAGCGCGCACCCTAACACGCCACTACCGGTATACGGAATGCCCAAATACTCAAGCGCACCTTGAATGGTGCCATCTTCACCGCCACGGCCATGCAGAACAATAAAGGCACGGTCAAATTGTTGCTCAACCAAGGCAGTCAAAGGCTGCTCTGCAGGGTCAAAACCTTGCGCATTAATGCCTTGTGCTTGCAATGCAGCGAGAACGGCCTGGCCCGAGCGCAACGACACCTCACGCTCCGCTGAATGGCCGCCATACAATACAGCGACTTTGCCAAACTCAGTCTTCGCTACCATGACTTGGATTCTCCTTGCAATTCATCCGCTTTATGCCGCAATTGTGTTGGCGCTAGCTGCGTAGCAACCAAATCGCGTGCAATTGCACCAATGTTTCCGGCGCCTTGCGCTAGCAACATATCATTCGGTTGCAGAACATCCGCTAATACTTTGTACAACGACGCACGATCACCTACGTAAATCGGTTCCATTTGCCCGCGCATACGAATAGCACGTGCTAAAGCACGACTATCTGCGCCAGTTACCGGCGCTTCGCCGGCACTATACACATCCAACAGTAACAACACATCAACTTCGCTTAATACATTTACGAAATCATCAAATAAGTCGCGGGTACGTGAGTAACGATGTGGCTGAAACGCCATCACGATACGTCGATCTGGCCAACCTGCACGTGCTGCCGCAATCGTAACCGCCACCTCCGACGGATGATGGCCGTAATCATCAACTAACAATACATCTCCCGATTGACCGTTATGCTCACTCGCAAACGCGCCGAGGTGCTCAAAACGACGACCAATACCGCCAAATTTTTCCAAGGCGGCAATAATCGCATCATCGCTAACGCCTTCGTCGGTTGCTACGGCAATAGCAGCCAGCGCATTCAAGGCATTGTGCTTACCGGGTAGGTTGACGGTGACAGTTAACGGTTCAAAGCCATGACGATAAACAGTGAATGAGCTTTGCCCGCCGTTTTGCTGATAATTTGCTGCACGTACTTCGGCATCTTCGCTAAAGCCATAAGTAATAATTTGACGGCCAACACGTGGTAATAGATCGCGTACTACAGGATCATCGACACACATCACCGCTAAACCATAAAACGGTAGGTTGTGAAGGAAATCCACATAGGTATCGAGCAGCTTATTAAAGTCGCCGCCATAGGTGTCCATGTGATCCGCTTCAATATTGGTAACGACAGAAACCATTGGCTGCAAGTGCAAGAACGATGCATCGGACTCATCTGCTTCCGCAATCAAATATTTACTGGTACCTAAGCGGGCATTAGTGCCAGCACTATTTAGCAAACCACCAATGACAAAGGTGGGGTCTAACGCCGCTTCAGCGAATACGCTAGCAATTAAGCTCGTGGTCGTGGTTTTGCCATGGGTACCGGCAATTGCTACGCCATGACGGAATCGCATGAGCTCCGCCAACATTTCAGCACGGCGTACTTGTGGAATCATTTGCTCGTTGGCTGCCACAAGTTCTGGATTATCTGCTTTAATTGCTGATGACACGACAATTACATCGGCGCCTTGAATGTTCTCGGCCGCATGGCCGATAAAAATTTCGGCACCAAAATTACGTAAACGTTGGGTGTTTGCGTTCTCAGCTATATCTGAGCCAGCAATGGTGTAGCCTTGATTTAGCAATACTTCAGCAATGCCGCCCATACCCGCGCCGCCAATGCCGACAAAGTGAATGCGACGCACGCGGCGCATTTCCGGCACACTGACCACTGTAAATGGGGCTAACTTCTCTTGCTTCATTGCTATTTGCCTACTTTTATTTGTTCAGGATTTGCCCAACGCTCACATTGGCTAACTACTGCCTCTGTTGCGTTTGGATAAGCTGCTTGAGCTGCATTCTTACGCATTGTTTCGCGCCCTTCTCGGTCGCGCACTAATTCAGTTAACAACTGCACCAAGGGTGTCACTTCTTTTAACTGTGCTTGCGGTAGTAACCGTGCTGCACCAGCTCGCACTAACTCATTAGCGTTCGCGGTTTGGTGGTCATCCACAGCATGTGGTAACGGCACGAAAATTGCTGGTGTTCCGACAACGGCCAGCTCCGCCACTGTTAACGCGCCAGCGCGACAAATCACGACATCGGCATTGCTGTACGCGCTGTGCATGTCATGAATAAAATCTTCAACTTCGAGCGATGCGACTTGCGCCGCTGCATAGGCCTGTTTCACTTCTGCACTGCGACCTACTCCACATTGGTGGTGGACGCTAAGTTTCTGCTGCAGTTCAGTTTCTAACTGGGAAACGGCAGCGGGAACTGCTTCATTCAGCGCTTGAGCGCCAAGACTACCGCCAACAATGAGTAAGCGCACACTATCACTAAATTCTTTGTCCGCTATTGGCTTCAACCAATCAGCTCGTAATGGGTTGCCGACCACTTCGGCATCAGGCAACTGCGCTTTTGCCGCAGCAAAGCCAACCATCACGTGCTGCGCAATACGTGATAGTACCTTGTTAGTGAGCCCCGCAACCGCGTTTTGCTCATGCACTAACAACGGAATTCCTAATGACCGCGCAGCGAGCCCCGCAGGTCCACATACATAGCCACCGAATGATAAAAGTAACTGTGATTGATGCACCTTAAGTAATCGTCGACATTGACGAAACGCTTTAAACAGTCGCCATGGCGTGCCTAACTTACGCATCAAGCCGTGCCCACGCACACCCTGCATGGTTATCTGCTCGAGTTTAAAGCCGGCAGCCGGGACAACGTTACTTTCTAAGCGTTGTTCGGTGGTACCAAGCCACACCACTTCCCAACCATAACCGCGCAGTTGTTCAGCCACTGCCAGTGCTGGGAACACATGACCACCCGTTCCGGCAGCTGCAATCATCACACGATTCATGCGGCACCTCCGGCTTTCGCTGGGCTACGACGGCGCGGTGCCACTTTAATTTGACTCACCCGTACCTCGTAATCCACTCGTAGTAAAATACCGATGGCAACGCAGCTGATAAGTAAGCTGGTACCACCATAGCTAATCAGCGGTAATGTCAGCCCTTTCGTCGGTAAAATGCCCGCTGCAGCACCGATATTGACCATAGCTTGAAACGCAAACCAAATACCGATGCCATAGGCGACGAAACCGCCATATTGATGACCCGCTTGTAATGCATTTCGCCCCAGTTGCATAACACGCAGTACCAAGGCAAACGACAGTACCAAAATCAAAACAATGCCGAAAAAGCCCAGCTCTTCACCTACCACAGCCATAATAAAATCGGTGTGCGCTTCAGGTAGGTACTGCAATTTCTGAATACTGTTGCCTAGCCCTTGCCCGAACCAATCACCGCGGCCGAAGGCCATTAACGATTGCGTCAATTGATACCCACTACCGAATGGATCTTCCCAAGGGTCTAAAAAGGAAATAACGCGGCGCATTCGATACGGTTCTTTCACAATTAACAGCACAATCGCTGCAGCAAAGGCGACCATGACGCCAAAGAATTGCCATAACCGTGCACCAGCAAGAAACAGCATGCCCACAGCAATACACGACATGACGACCAGCGAGCCAAAGTCTGGCTGCAATAACAGTAATCCGGCGAAGAAGAACAATACCAATAATGGCTTCAAGAAACCCTTTAAGTTTTCTTGAACCTCTCCCACGCGGCGGGTTAAGTAACTCGACATATAAATCACGAAAAAGAGCTTAGCGACCTCAGCAACTTGCAATGTTAATGGCCCTAATTTAATCCAGCGTTTCGCCCCGTTCACTTCGTGACCGATAAACAACACCATGATCAACATGCCCATTGATATAAGCAGCAGACTGCTACTACCACTCTCCCACCACTGCACCGGTATTTGTATAACTGTTAGCAATAATGCGATACCGACGCCCACATAAATGCCGTGACGGATCATGAAGTAGAACGGATTGCCGGTCAGTCGCTCGGCCACTGGAAACGATGCTGACGTCACCATCACTAGGCCAATGGCGATTAGCGCTAAGGTCAACCAAAGTAGCGCTCGGTCATACAATAACGCACTATCGTTGGCCACCCACCAGTCACGCCAACGCTGCCAAAGCGGCACGCTCATAGTATCAAGCGACTGCTGGATACCAAGTTCCAGCTGCTGCTCGGTGCTATTCGACGTACGCGCTTTATGCGCTTTTGCGACCATAATGGGCCTCCACTGCGGCACGGAATCGTTCGCCCCGCTGTTCGTAATTTTTAAACATATCTAAACTGGCACAAGCTGGTGACAGCAATACCATGCTATTCGGCGTTGCAAGCTCGGCTGCGGTTGCGACGGCTTCTTCAAGTGTTTTGACCCGCACTGCGTGCTCAATCTGGTTGGCGATGCGCTCGCCGTCTTTACCCAACACAATCACCACATCCACTTGCTTGAGAGCGGCACGAAAGTGAGCAAAATCAGCACCTTTGCCATCACCACCAGCAATGAGTATCAGCTTGCCTTTTACTAACTGACGGGTGCCAAAAATGGCTGCTTCGGCTGCACCAATGTTGGTGGCCTTTGAATCGTTCACCCATTGAACTTGCTGATATTCACCCACGAGTTCACAGCGATGCGGCAAACCTTTGAAGCGACGCGCCGCATCAAGTACTTGATAAGGATCGACACCATAGGCATAAACCAATGCCAATGCGGCTTGAACATTGAGTAAATTATGTACGCCGGTTAACTGCAACTCACTCGCTTTCAGCAACGGTTTGCCAGCAAAACTAATCGCGAACTCACCTTCGTGCTCAACTAACCCGAATTGGTCAGGTCCATGCTCGCTACTTGGGGTTAGACCAAAAGTAAGCTGAGCATTCATCGGCACTAAAGACGGCGCCGTCATTTCCTGTTCCCGGTTCCAAACAGCCACGTCAACTCGGTTATAAATGCGATGTTTCGCATTCGAGTAGTCGCGCAAATCACTGTAGCGATCCATGTGGTCATCGCTGATATTTAAAATGGTGCCAGCACGCAAATGGAGATCGTGCATAAGCTCAAGCTGAAAACTCGACAACTCAAGTACAAACACATCGGCTGGTTGCCCAACCAAATCCAATACCGGCACGCCAATATTGCCGCCCATGGCAACCTTCTTGCCGGCGGCGGTCAGTAAATCGGTGACCAAGCGAGTCACGGTGGATTTTCCATTCGAGCCAGTGATGCCAATAACCGGTTTGTTGGCATGGCGCGCAAATAAATCCATATCACCAACAACTGGAATGGCGGCATCAATTGCGAGTTGTAACGCCGGCGTACGTAAGTCAACACCCGGGCTCACAACCAACAAGTCCATTGCCAAAATATGTCCGAGTTCCAACGCGCCAGTATGAACTTCGAGTTCGGCATTGAGCTCATTGAGCTCTTTCAACCCCGGAGGCTCGGCACGCGTATCGAAAACAACGGGTTCAATATCACGCTGCAGCAAATAGCGCACACACGACAACCCTGTTTGGCCGAGACCGACCACACCGATTGCTTCATATGTATCTAATGCTGCTAATTTCATTGTTTATCTCAACTTCAAGGTTGCTAAACCAATCAATACGAATACCAAACTTAAAATCCAAAAGCGCACAATGACGCGTGGCTCTGGCCAGCCTTTTAATTCGTAGTGGTGGTGGATAGGAGCCATCCGAAACACACGTTTGCCACGTAATTTGTATGAACCCACTTGGAGCATGACGCTCAAGGTTTCCATCACGAACACACCGCCCATGATGAAGAGCACCAATTCCTGGCGCACCATGACAGCAATCACGCCGAGCGCGGCACCCAGAGTCAACGAGCCAACATCACCCATGAATACCAGTGCTGGGTAGGTGTTAAACCAAAGGAAGCCTAAACCAGCACCAAAAATCGCGGTACACACAATCAATAACTCACCAGAAAGCGGTAAGAATGGAATGTTTAAATAGCTGGCGAAGTTAGCGTTACCCGACGCATAAGCGAATACCCCAAGCGCGCCAGCGACCATAATGGTTGGCACGATCGCTAAGCCATCAAGACCATCGGTTAGGTTAACGGCGTTGCTGGTTCCAACAATGACGAAATAGGCCAGCAAGATATACATAAGGCCGAGTTGCGGCATGACATCTTTAAAAAACGGCACCAGCAGTTGCGTTTCTGCGCCAACGGTGGCGTGGGCATACAAATAGACAGCGGCTAGCGTGGCAATTAACGATTGCCAGAAATACTTCCATCGAGCCGGAAGACCTCGCGGATTCTTCTGCACGACTTTACGATAGTCATCGACAAACCCGACAGCACCAAAACCCAATACCACAGCCAACACGACCTGCACATAATGATTCGATAAATCCGCCCACAACAAGGTAGAGATGACGATGGAAGCGATAATGAGCACGCCGCCCATGGTTGGTGTTCCGGCCTTACTTAAATGACTTTGTGGGCCGTCATCGCGAACCGCTTGTCCTACTTGCAAGCGTTGCAAGTATTTGATCAGTGTTGGCCCCATCCACAGGGAAATCAACAATGCGGTCAATACACTTAAAATTGCGCGCATGGTTAGATACGAGATGACGTTAAACGCACTCGCAAACTGCGTGAGGTATTCCGCTAACCACACTAACATGCGTGTTTTCCTTCTGCTGAAGTCATTGGTTTTAATTCTTCCTGACGTTCTTGCAAGGCTTGCACCACGCGCTCCATACGGGCACTGCGCGAGCCTTTGACTAAAATGGTGATCGGCGCTGGTGCTTGATTCACTGTCGCGATAATCGCCGCAACGGCGCTGTCCAAATTTGAGAAGTGACGTCCGCCGCGACCATTAAACACTTCACTTGCGCTTTGACTCAGCACGCCTAAGGTATACAAGTTATCAATGCCCGCCGTAATGGCGTATGCACCAACCTCTTCATGGTATTCACGGGCTTGGCTACCTAGCTCACCCATATCTCCCAAAACCATCATGCGATAGCCTGGGTATACCGCTAGCATGTCGAGCGCCGCTTTTACCGAGCCAACGTTGGCGTTGTAAGTATCATCAATCAATTGAATGTGGTCATTTAGACGAATCACATTCAAGCGTCCAGCAACCGGTGTTAATTGCGCTAATGCTGTCTGCGCATCAGCGAGCGCACAACCTACCGCAACTGCGGCGCGAATGGCTACCAGTGCGTTGTCAACATTGTGTAAACCAGGCAGACTCAGGGTGATATGTCCTGTTTGGGGCTGCTCACCGGTCAATTCGACATCAAATTCCGCGCAACCTTGCTGGTTAACTTGCACGTTGGATGCACGCACGGTCGGTTGCTCATCCGCCGCATCGACCACACGGCCGAACGTTTCGTGTTTGGTGCCCGCTAACATCTGTTTCCAACCCTGCGCAAACTGCGAGTGAAACGGTGTGAGTGCTAAGCCATGCGGACCTAAACCACGGAATATCTCCGATTTAGCCCGATACACACCGTGAATATCACCAAAGCCCTCAACGTGCGCTGGTGCGACATTGTTGATGATGGCCACGTCAGGCTGGGTTAAGCGAGTGGTGTAAGCAATTTCACCTAAATGATTAGCGCCGAGTTCAATAACCGCAAACTCGTGCTGTGGCTCAATTCGTAAAAGTGTTAATGGCACGCCAATGTCGTTATTAAAGTTACCAGCGGTTGCAAGCACTTCGCCACGTTGACGCAAAATAGCCGCTAGCATTTCTTTGACGGTGGTTTTGCCGCTACTACCGGTTATTGCAATGGTTTTTGGAGCCACTTTCGCTTTAACTGCTGCGCCGAGTAACCCCAACGCATAACGGGTGTCATTGACGATAATTTGCGGTGCCGCCATACAAACGTCATCGGTTAGTTCACGCTCCACCATAATCGCCGCGGCACCGCTCTGCAATGCTTGAGCAGCGAAATCGTGCGCGTCAAAATTGGGGCCCTTTAATGCAATAAATAAGCAATCTTTCGGCAGCGACCGCGTATCGGTGCTGACGGCATCAATCGTGCGGTTTGCGCCAACTAATCGTCCTTCAACTGCGGCTGCTATCCATGCTAAGTCAATGCGAATCATGAGAGCTCCTCCGCTGTTGGTGTTGCAGTGATTTCCGCTACCAGTGCACGCTCGTTATAGTCAATGCGCTGTTGACCAATCACTTGGTAATCTTCGTGCCCTTTGCCGGCTAATAGCACCACGTCATTTGCTTTCGCTTGCGCGATCACTTGGCGTACCGCATTCTCGCGCCCCATAATCACTTGCACACGTTGGCGTGTTGGCATGCCGGCAATAATATCCTGCACAATTTGTTCTGGTGGCTCGGTACGTGGATTGTCATCGGTCACCACAACACGGTCGGCCATATCGGCCGCCACTGCACCCATTTGCGGACGTTTTCCACGATCTCTGTCACCACCGCAACCGAATACACACCATAGTTGGCCTTCGCAATGACGACGCAGGGCACTAAGTACTTGCTGTAGTGCATCAGGCGTATGCGCATAATCGACAATCACCAGCGGCTTACCGTGATGACCTCCGAACGCTTCCATTCGACCTGGCACAGCATGTAATTGTGCGCATGCCGCAGCAATTTTTTGTGGTTCTTGACCTAAACTGATAACGGCAGCAATAGCAGCCAGCAAGTTGTAAACGTTAAAGCCACCCAATAACGGCGACTGTACCGAAATTTGTTCAACGCGCTCAGCGTCATAACGCACATACAAATTAAACTGGGTGCCGTCATGATCATACTTGACCTGTTCCGCCCAGATACTGCGAGTAGCGTTTTGCGGCGTTAAACTGAAGCGCCAGCTGTCAGTGCGATCGGGCAACCAAGCGGCTACCGCCGAATCATCAGCATTCAGCACGCTGAATTGTGTATCTAACTCAGTAAATAACCGACGTTTGGCGCCAGCATAGTTCGCCATCGTGCCATGATAATCGAGATGATCACGGCTGATGTTGGTGGCCACGCCGACTTTAAAGTGCACAGCCTCAACACGACGCTGCACCAACGCATGCGATGACACTTCCATCGCTACCGCTTGGGCTCCTTCGCTACGCATCACATGCAATCGGTGTTGCACAGCAATGGCATCAGGGGTGGTGTGCGTTTCTGGTAACAATCGACCCGGGAAACCCGAACCCGTGGTACCAATCACGCCACATGGCACCCCCAAAGCTTCAAGTAATTGCGCTGTAATATAAGTCACCGAGGTTTTACCGTTGGTGCCGGTAACGCCTATCACGCTGAGTGCTTGCGATGGTTCATGAAAAAATCGACCGGCGATAGCGGATAATTCATTCTTCAGCTGTGGTACTTCAACAACCCAGGTACGCCCCCGTAGCTCCATGCCAACGGTTTCCGAATCGGCAAGCACCACGGCGGCACCAGCCTCAATTGCCGCATCAATAAATTGTCGACCATCAACCTGATAGCCAGGCACAGCAACGAACGCATCATTCGCTGCAACTTGGCGACTATCAAGCTTTAGTCCGCCAACTTTCACGGCCGGTAACTGTAACGGGTAATCTGGTAATAAGGTCATCAGATCAATCATCTGCACCTCCAAAACCAGCCGCTTTTAACTGTGCATCAGCTAAATTATCCGGCGGAATATTCATCACGCGTAGCGCGTCGCTGACAATTTCTGCAAAGACTGGTGCCGAAACCTCGCTGCCATAATATTCGTCGCCACTTGGTTCATTCACCGTCACCACCACTGCTATTCGCGGATCGCTCACTGGCGCAATACCGGCAAACAAGGTGACATACTCTTCACCATAGCCTCCAGCTATCGCTTTACGCGATGTACCGGTCTTGCCCGCTACACGATAGCCACGAACCTTCGCTCGTCCACCAGAACCATTTGCAACCACACTCTCAAGCATGGTGAGAACCGTCTTCGCCGTCCGCTCCGAAATAACTTGTTCGCCTTCGGGCAAGCCTTCGCGGCGTTGAACGGTTAACGGCACACGTTTGCCACCATTAGCAATAATGGCGTACATCTGTGCCAACTGTAACGTGGTTGCTGACATGCCATAACCGTACGATAAGGTCGCGATTTCAAAATCAGACCAACGCTGACGGTTCTGTAAAATACCGAAACTCTCACCCAACATGGCTACCCCTGTGTCATTACCAAAGCCCACCGCCGCATAAGTATCCAACATACTGTTGATACCTGTAGCTAATGCGATTTTGGCAGTGCCAACGTTGCTAGAGTTCTCTAAAATTTGTGTAATAGTTTGCTCACCACGATTAATTGGGTCACTCACTCGACGACCACCCAGACGCATCCAACCTGGGCTGGTGTTAATCACGTCGTCCGGTTGAATCACGCCAGCCTCCAATCCAGCGATCACAGCCAGCGGTTTCACCGTTGAGCCCGGCTCATAAGCGTCGGTAATCGCACGATTGCGTAATCTGTGTGGTTGCAAATCATGTCGATTGTTTGGGTTGTAGGACGGGCTGTTGACCATTGCGAGTACCTCGCCGGTTTTCACGTCAAGAATCACTGCAGAACCAGAAGTCGCCTGGTGATAGCGCACGGCCTTTTTGACTTCGGCATAAGCCAATGATTGCAAGCGTTGATCAATACTCAGCGTTAATTGTTGTGGTTGTTGCGCTTCGGTCACCCGTATTTCTTCAACAACCCGTCCTGCCGCGTCCTTGCGATAAACTCGCTCACCGGGTACCCCGGTAAGAACTTGATTGTAAATGGCTTCTAAACCTTCAATACCTAAGCCATCAATATCCGTAAAACCAACAACATGCGCGGCGATTTCACCCGCCGGATAAAAGCGCCGTGATTCGGTTTTCAAATACACACCAGGAATAGCTAACTGACGAACGAAATCGGCCACACCTGGGGTAACTTTACGTTCGAGATAAACAAAGCGGCGAGTTGGATCAGCCACTTTGCTAAGCAACTCATTCACATCGGTACGAAATACCTCTGCAAGAGCCAGCCAACGTTCACGATTTGCTAAGCCATCGCCTTCATGAACTCGTTTCGGGTCAGCCCAGACCGTCTGCACCGGAACACTCACTGCAAGCTCGCGACCGTTGCGATCTAAGATACTGCCGCGCTGCACGGTCGTTGCATCAGCACGAAGGGAGCGACGATCACCCTCAAAAATTAACCGTTCAGGTTCAATCAGTTGAATGTATGCCGCTCGTGCCACCAAACTTCCAAACACACCAAACACAATCAGCAAGGCGAAGTAGAATCGTCCCTTGCTTAAGTGTGGTTGCGCCTTCTTAACAGCGCGGCGGTTTGGTTTTGGTGTTACTGCCATGGCACTAGCACCTCCTGCTCAGCCTCAGCACGCACCATATCGAGGCGTTGCTGCGCAATCCGTTCAACTCGGTTGTGTTCAGTTAAGGTGTTCTGTTCAATCTGTAAATGACGCCATTCAATATCGATCTCATCGCGCTGCGAGAGTAGCTCGTCGCGCTCTATGGTGAGCAAGCGATGACTATGCGAAACGTAAATCACCGCCATGGCACTGCCGATGACCATTAAAAACAGCAAAACCAACACAAGGTGTTGGCGAAAATCGTCAAACAAAACAGCTACTAATGCAGGTACGCGGCTAGCTTTCATAATCTAACCTCGCGGCAATGCGTAGCACGGAACTCCGTGCTCTTGGATTTAGTTTTATTTCGGCCGCCGATGGCTTGATGGCCTTGCCGATGAGGCGCAGCGTTTGACCGCGATCAAAGTCCGCGTCTCGAATAGGTAGTCCAGCTGGAATTGCTCGGCCTTGTGCCTGAGCACGCATAAAGCGTTTGACCATGCGATCTTCTAAGCTATGAAAGCTAATCACAGCAAGTCGTCCGTCGGGTTTCAATCCGCTGACAGCTGCGGTTAATGCTGTTTCAATCTCCTCGAGCTCACCATTAATGTGAATGCGAATACCTTGAAAGCTCCGCGTCGCTGGGTGCTTGTGTTTATCTTTGAATGGCACCGCTTGCGCAATCAATTCGGCCAATTCGCGTGTAGTGGCAAGAGGCTTCTCTTCGCGTTGCTTAACAATCGCTTGGGCAATTCGCCAAGCAAAGCGTTCTTCGCCATATTCGCGCAGCACAAATGCAATTTCGTCTGCACTAGCGCTGTTTAAGAAGTCCGCCGCAGTCATGCCGGTACTCGTATCCATGCGCATATCGAGTGGTCCTTCGCGCATGAAACTAAAGCCGCGTTCGGCGTCGTCCAATTGTGGGGAGGAAACGCCAAGGTCAAATAATATTCCGTCGAGCTTGCCGCGCAATTGCTGCGTTTCAAGCACGTCATCTAATCGTGAGAATGGGGTGTGGATGATGGTAAACCGTGGGTCATCACGCAAGGCAGCGGCCGCAGCAATCGCGGTGGGGTCACGATCGAGTGCATAAAGTTTACCTTGCGAGTTTAATTCGGCCAGAATAGCGCGCGAGTGCCCCCCTCTACCGAAGGTTGCATCTAAATAAGTTCCGTCTGGTTTGATCGCAAGAGCCTCGATGGACTCTTGTAACAACACCGAGACGTGTTGTTGCGCTTCTGTTGTCATTATAATGAGAAGTCTTGTAGTCGATCACTGTGTGCCAAGTCGTCTTCTTGCTCCGCTGCCATATCGGCTGCGATTTGTTCTTGCCATGCCGCTTCAGACCAAAGTTCAAACTTATTGAGCTGACCAATAATCATGATCTTCTTGCTCAAATCCGCATGTTGACGCAGGGTTGGTGCGATCAAAATGCGACCGTTTTTATCCATTTGGCAATCTTCGGCGTGACCCAGTAACAAACGCTGGAGACGACGCTCTGCGGGGTTCATGCTTGATAAGGTGGTGAGCTTCTGTTCAATCAATTGCCACTGCGGCAATGGATACAGCAATAAACAGGGTTGCTTAATGTCAATGGTACAGACCATTTGCCCGTCACAATCCAAAAGCAGACTCTTGCGATACTTTGCTGGTATCGCGAGCCGACCTTTGTCATCTAGACTGAGTGCTGCTGCGCCACGAAACATATTATTTGATCCACTATTACCCACAAATCCCCACAATGTGACAGTCTAGGTGCCGATCTTTCCACCTGTCAAGGAAAAATGATTGCTTTGCGATATGTAACAGCGCTTGACGGCAAGGATTAGGTAAAGGATGATGCGAATACTATGTCAACAAGCATATAATTCTAATAACAAGCTTTCTCATATAAATGAAGCAGATAGATGTCGTGAGTTTTCCAGATAAGTTCGGTAAGCAGTCCGAACGCTGGCGCTTATTGCGCTACCTTGTTGTTGTGCTCTTTATTGCATCGGCTTTATTGTACGCGGTGTATCTTGTCGTCGATGGTGAACGTCAACAACAACTGGAAATAGAAAAACGCCGAGCCAGCGAGCACTTAAGTGCAATGCGAGGCCAAATTGAACAGCGCTTACAAGCCAATATGTTAGCACTGCGCGCGTTGCGTCCTGAAATTCTTTGGCAAGACACACCCGATCGCGTTCGCTTACAACACATCATTGATGAATTTCTCTCCTCTAATCTCGATATCATGCATGTTGCCCTCGCGCCCGATTTGGTCGTTAAATTCGTCTACCCAGTCGAAGGTAATCAGTCATTAATAGGTTTTAATTACCGACTGGATACCGAGCAGTATGCGGGCATCTTGCGCGCAATTGCGATAAAAGACGTGGTGTTGACCGGTCCGTTGCGTCTTAATCAAGGCCGTGATGCTCTGATTGCACGGATGCCGGTATTCCGTAATGACCGTACGTTGTGGGGTGTCGCTTCGCTGGTTATTGACCATGTGAATCTCTTAGAGGGTGTCCGATTTTATCAGCATCCGAATTATTCTTTTGCTATTCGTCATGTGCAAAATGATCTGAACCCGACCCCCACCGCATTTGCTGGTAATAACGATGTATTTAACCCTGATGCATTGGTCACTGAAATTGCTTTTCCTCGCGGTCGCTGGCAGTTAGCAGCTTATCCTCGCGACGGGCAGTGGGTCGCAAATAATGCCGATTTTTGGCTGCACTGGGCGATTGGTATCGGTCTTACGGCTGTTATTTTATCGGCCTTTTTAATGCTAATTTTTACTCAGCATCGATTACGCGGCGCTATTTCGACTATCGCGTATCAAGCCCGCTACGATGGTTTAACGGATTTACCGAACCGCAACTTCTTCTCGGAACAACTTGGCGCAGATATTCGTTCGGCCTTACGCTCGCAACAAAAATTCGCACTGCTGGTTCTCGATCTTGATCATCTTCGCGAAATTAACGACGTATTAGGCCATGAAGTGGGTGATGCTTTATTGCAACGTGTTGCCGAGCGCATTCGAACCAGTATTCGCGAAGATGATTTATTAGCGCGCATTGGTGGTGACGAGTTTGCGATAGTATTGCGAGATCTTAATGATCCGAGTGAAGCTGAAATTCGCGCTAAAGCGATTATGAGCGACTTACTTCATACGCTGGACATTGAACATAACCATATCAATATGACCGCCAGTACGGGCATCGCCATGTTCCCGCACGATGGCCAAGAAGTTCAACAGCTATTAAAGCACGCGGAACTAGCGATGTATGCTGCGAAAGCGCAAGGCGCAATGAGTGTTCACTTCTTCGATGAACAGCTACGCCAAAGCACGGAGCGCGACATTAATCTGCACCATCAAATTATTAAAGGAATTGAAGCGGAACAGTTTGAGGTGCACTACCAGCCGGTTATTGAAACGGAAACAGGCTTACTGACACGTTGTGAGGCTTTAATTCGCTGGATACATCCAGAACGAGGCGCAATTTCACCCGCAGAATTCATTCCAATTGCCGAGAAGACCGGCGCGATCATTGGTTTGGGCGACTTCGTGCTGCGCCAGGTCGTTCGTGATTGGAAAAAGATGCATAGCGCCGGTCTTGATTTAGCAATTGCGCTGAATCGCTCGCCGCGTGAATTCAATGACCGTCAGGCGGCAACTCATTGGTTAAATGTGATTGCAGCAGCCGATGTACCGACCAATCGATTGATGTTCGAAATTACTGAGTCGATGCTTATGCGCAATAAAGAACGCCAGTTTGCTAACTTGCGTAAACTGCGAGACGCTGGTATTTCGTTAGCCATTGACGATTTTGGGACTGGGTACTCAAGCTTGAACTACCTGCGTTCGTACCCTATTGACGTGATAAAGATCGACCGCAGTTTCTTACATAACGTACCACATCAGGGGCAACAAAAAGCCTTGGTTGAAGTGCTTATTCGTATCGCACACACGCTGAACATGAGTGTGGTTGCCGAGGGCGTTGAGCATGAGCAACAAGTCGAATTTTTGCAGCAGCAAAAATGTCATTACCAGCAAGGCTTTTTCTACGGCCGTGCCATGCCTCTAAAGGAATTCATTCGCTTTACGCAGCAATTTAATCGTGATGTGTTAGAGCGAACCAACTCAGAGAAAGAAGTGTCGGGAGCCAGCCGATAAGCCGGGTTCTGTCGTGGACAATCATTCGTCTAGCCACTAGATCACTCTAGCGTTCAAGCAGTCTACCCGGGTTCAACGCGGGCCGCGCCAATGAACCCCTATTTGACCTTGCTCCGGGTGGAGTTTACCGTGCCACGAACTGTTACCAGCCGCGCGGTGCGCTCTTACCGCACCCTTTCACCCTTACCTGATCCTACTTGCGTAGGCCATCGGCGGTTTGCTCTCTGTTGCACTAGTCGTCGGCTTACGCCGCCCAGACGTTATCTGGCACCCTGCCCTGTGGAGCCCGGACTTTCCTCCCCCTATGCATGCATAGGCAGCGATTGTCTGGCTGACTCCCGAAGCGCATTCTACTGGTTATCTTGCTCAAGCGCTAGCTGATACAAGGTGTTTTTGCGCGCGCCATGTATTTCAGCTGCGAGCGCCGCCGCTTTTTTCAGTGGCAATTCGTTGCGCAGTAGGTTGAGTGTTCGCAGTGCTGCTGGATTTACATCATCGTGCTCCACTTCAGGTGCACCACCTAGAATGAGCACCATTTCACCGCGCTGTTGGTTGCTATCACTGAGCACTTGCTGTTGAACTTCGGCAACAGTGCCCGTTAAATAGGTTTCAAATTGTTTGGTCAGTTCACGTGCCAAGACCAACGGGCGTTCGCTACCAACTGTGGTCATCAAATCCGCTAAAGTATCCGTGATTCGGTGGGGCGATTCGTAAAAAACCAACGTTCGGGTATCGCTGACGAGCTGTTCAAGACGCTTGCGGCGTTGTTGTGGCTTGGCGGGCAAAAAACCCTCGAAACTAAAGCGGTCGGTTGGCAAGCCGGCTCCCGACAACGCCGTGACAAATGCACAGGCGCCTGGCAAGGCAATGACTTTGATGCCAGCTTGACGGCACTGTTGTACCAACACATAACCAGGGTCAGAAATTAACGGCGTGCCGGCGTCACTAATTAACGCGATCGATTCACCGCGTTGCAATCGCTCAATCACTTGTTCAGCGCGCTGCCGCTCATTGTGTTCATGCAAAGCGAACAAGGTTGCGCGAATACCAAGGTGCTGCATCAATTGTCCGCTATGGCGTGTATCTTCAGCAGCAATTGCATCACATGAGCGTAAGACAGTGATTGCGCGCTCGGTGATATCCGCCAAATTGCCAATTGGTGTTGGCACAATATATAAACAGCCAACGTTGTCGGTACTCATGTTAACCCCTTGTAAGAACCTCGCGGCGCGATTGTGAAGCCTTGCCGTACGGTTTATAGTATGACCCATTGCAAAAAACATGGGTGAATTCAAAATGTCTGTTGCTATTGTGCCAAAGAAGTTGCTGTTGTGCATGGTTATTGTCGCGCTGTTCACTGCGCTCAATGGCTGTTCATCAGGGCCACGCGAACCCGCTTCCCAATCCACAACCAGTCAAGACAGTTCTGAATTCACTGCGGTGCCGCTAGACGAGCAATTTCGTTCAGCACAAAGTTGGCTCGCTAATGCACGATTAATGGAAGGCAAAGAGCAAGTTGATGCGTTATTACAAGCAGCAGCAACGTTTCAACGAGATGGACAATGGCAACAAAGTGCTGTCGTGATCGCACAAATTCAACGTCACTTCGAAGCGGAGTCATTAAATAACGCCCAAAGACAGCTTATGGCACTGCTAGAGGCGCGTTTTGCAGGACACGACGGGCGCTGGAATTATGTCGAACAGCTTCTCGAGCCTTTGCTTCAGCCTCGCCTGTCGGTGGATTATCCCGAGCAAACCTTAGAACTAGCATTAAAATCAGCAAGCGCGCAACAAGAATGGGAACTTGCAGCAAGCTACCAATTACAACTGCTGAATATCGCACCAGATTCGACTCAGCCGGAACAAGTTTGGGAAATTTTACGTAACGTACAAAACCCCGACCAAGTCACATTGCCGCCAAGCTTTGATCGTAGCCAACTGGTGGCGGGCTGGGCTAATTTAATGCGTACATTGCACCAAATTAGTGCAACGCCGTCTGAATTGGATGATGCACTTGCTCAGTGGCAAGCTAACTTCTCAGAACACCCGGCGCAATTTGTGGTTGATAACTTAATGGCGCTAACCGAACAGCCGCGCCATCGTGCCCTAGTTTTACTCCCGTTAACTGGACAGTACGCTGAGCAAGGCCTGGCGGTTCGTGACGGGCTCGTCAAAGCCTTAAGTCGATTACCGCAAGTACACGCAAAGTTTATCGATACCAACACGCTAGACTTTGCCGCGCTACCCGAGCTACTTCAGCAACACCAAGCCAATGTTCTAATCGGCCCGTTACTCAAGCCGAACGTTGCTGCAATTGATGCTTCGCAATTACCGGAAAGTCTGCCGTGGTTAACTTTAAATGAACCGGGCGAGGTGCTGATTCCAACGTTACCACAACAGCACTTTTTTGCTTTGGATGCGGAAACTGAGATACGCCAAGCAGCTAAACATATGGCAAAACGCGGACATCGCCATCCAATTGTGCTTGCGCCGGAAACCGCGCGAGGTCAACTACATGCCGAAGTATTCAAATCAGCATGGGAAGCAGAGTTCAATGATCCAATCCCTATTTCGATGGGCAACTACCGTAATACTGAGGAAATGAAAACAGCGGTTCAAGATCAATTGGGTGTAACCACCAGTGAAGCCAGAATAAATCAGGTAAAAATCGCTGCTGGCAAGATTATTGTCGATTCTCAAGCGCGCAGTCGGGCGGATGTCGATTCGGTCTATTTAGTTGGCGGTATTGAACAAACACGCCTTTTAAAGCCGTTCATTGATGTTAATATTTCGCCATTTATGAAGGCGTTACCTGTGTATGCAAACTCTGGCAGCCATACGCTACGTAATGATTTAAGCGAAAATGATTTGGATGATGTACGCTTCACCGATGCACCGTGGCTATTGCCCGGTCACAGCGAAGCTCAGCAGCTAAACGATTTACTCGAATTAAGAAAGAATTGGGGTTATAACACAGCGCGGCTGGTCGCATTCGGCCATGATGCGTTGTTGCTCAGCCAACGCCTTCCTCTGCTACAGACAATGCCTGGCATTTCAGCACAAGGGCTAACTGGGGTACTCACGGTTCGCAATAATCAGGTAATTCGTGAATTAAATTGGGCGCGCTTCGACGGACACGAGGTTGTCGCCGGCCAATAACGCTAAAAGGACAAGGAATGTCTCGAAAAGATATGGGAAATGACGGCGAAGAGATCGCCCGCGCACTGCTTGAGCGCCATGGTTTAGAGCATGTCGAAAGCAACTATAGTTGCGACATGGGTGAAATTGATTTAATTATGCGTGAGGCGGATACCTGGGTTTTCATTGAAGTAAAAAGCCGTAGTAATGAGCATTTTGCTAGCGTGGTGGAACAGATTACCGCTGCCCAATGTCAAAGAATTCGACGCTGTGCGCAACTCTTTCTGATACAGCAAAATTTAAATGAACACGTGACGCGCATGCGATTCGATGTCGTGGCTATTGTGATGGACTACGAACAAGCGCAGTGGTTGCAAGATGCGTTTTAACGAGGTGTTATGCAGGACCCTATAAAGACTTTATTTACCGAATGTATTCAGACACAAATAGCTGCCGCCGATATGCTGCAAGAGCCAATTGAGATGGCCTGCAATTTGTTGGTCGATTCGTTATTGAATGGGCGTAAAGTATACTGTTGTGGTGAAGGGCTTGCACACGCAACCTCAAGGCATTTCGCCCATATAATGCTTACCGGGTTAAGCTTCGAGCGCCCTCCATTTCCGGTAACCTCGCTGCACGCCGATTATGGTGCGCTTGAGTATGATCGGATGTTTGCACAGCAACTACAAGCGGTCGGGCAGCCAAGCGATGTCCTCATTGTATTTAATGCATCCGAGCGTGCACCTCGCGTAAGTCGAGCGATGGAGGCTGCGCTCAGCCGCGACATGCTGATCATCGCGCTAACCCAAAACAGTGACGTCGATATTGCCGGATTGTTAGGCCCTGATGATGTCGAGATACGTATTCCTACAAGTAATGCTGCTCGTGCCAGTGAGCATTTACTGCAAATATCTAACATGCTGTGCAGTGTTGTAGAGCATCGAATTTTCCCACAGGAGACAGATTAATGGCTGAACCTCGGAAGTTTTTGTCTGTTGCGGTATTCTGTACCGCGGTGGCGGTTAGTTTAAGTGGTTGTGCTGCAGCTCTCGTTGGCGCGACTGCAGTAGGTATATCTGCAGCAACGGATACGCGTAGCGTTGGTACTCAAATTGACGATCAAACCATTGAAGTTCGGGTTATTACGGCACTAAAACGCGAAGATCGCCTTGATAATTCTCGTGTCCAAGTTGTTTCATTTAATCGTTCAGTGTTGCTATTGGGCCAAGTAACGAATAGCTCCTTGCGCGATTTAGCAAGTCATATCGTACGTAATACTCAAGGCGTCGATAGAGTTCACAATGAACTTAAAGTGGCGCCCGTGATATCACTCGGTCAAATTAGTAAAGACACTTACATTACCAGTAAGATTAAAGCGAAATTTATTGCCGACGAGAATATCAAAGCCAGCGATATTAAAGTGGTTACGGAAAATGGTGAGGTCGCTTTAATGGGGTTTGTCGAACGCGACATCGCGCGTCAGGCCATCGACATAGCGCGCAACATCAACGGTGTCACACGCGTTATTGACGCTTTCGAATAAAAGAGATTTGAATTATTTCACAACCCGCAAATGAGAGCCGGAAGATTTTTTCTTCTGGCTTTCTTTTTTCTTGGTGTCGGTTTCTTTTTCTGCTTTTTCGCTTTTTGCACTCTCCGCCGTAGCTTCACTAACAGGCGTTATCGCGCTCGGATTGTCGTAATCTGGTTCAGGTTCAAACATCGTCCCTGCGCCATTTTCCCGCGCATACATGGCAAGAATGGCCCCCATTGGCACGATGACTCGGTGCGGGCTGCCGGAAAAGCGAGCATTGAATTGAACCGTATTGTTGTCAGCAGTAAAGTTAGTTACTGCGGTAGGAGAAATGTTCAAAATGATTTGTCCATCTTGAACAAATTGCCATGGCACCTGACAGCCAGGGTAATCAGCGTCAACCGCAAGGTGTGGTGTGAGCTGATTATCCAGAATCCACTCATACATCGCCCGCACTAAGTACGGGCGACGTGGTGTCATCGCTTCGTCACTCACCGACCTAAGTCTCGCTCAATATCAGTCAGTGACTCTTGAAATGATTCGCGCTCAAACACACGAACCATATAGGCTTTCACTTCTTTCGCACCAGTACCTTCTAACTGGATACCGTACAATGGCAAACGCCACAACAACGGCGCCAGGTAGCAGTCTACCAAGCTGAACTCTTCACTCATGAAAAACGGTGAATCCGCGAACAGAGGTGCCAGTGCAAGAATACCTTCGCGTAATTCTTGACGCGCTGCATCTGCACCCTTTCCACCTGCCAAAATTTTATCCGCCAACGCATACCAATCGCGATCAATGCGATACATCATTAATCGACTCGTGCCACGCGCAACCGGATAAACCGGCATCAATGGCGGATGCGGGAAACGTTCATCAAGATATTCCATGATGATATGAGCGTTGTATAACACTAACTCACGATCCACCAACGTTGGCAACGCATCTGCATAGGGGTTGAGCTGCATTAAGTCTTCCGGAAGGTTATCCGGTTCAACAAAAGTAATCTCAACGCCCACGCCTTTCTCAGCGAGTACGATACGTGTTTGATGGCTGCGTAAGTCATTTACGCCCGAATATAAGGTCATCACTGACCGCTTGTTTGCCGCAACCGACATGTTGTTCTCCATAAAGCTTATTTCACGTCCTTAAAGAATTCGCGTTTCAGCAGTACTGCGAAAATTAAAAAGACCAGTAGGAAACCGAACACGTACCAACCCATACGCTGCTGTTCCAACATCATAGGTTCACCGGTGTAAACCAAGAAGTTAGTCAAGTCGAGCGCTGCTTGATCGTATTCAGCATCAGTCAACATACCGCTGCCGTCGGTTTTAATGCCCACGTAAACATCTTGCATTTCACCGTCAATCATTTTCTCTTCGGTGGTTTTACGTGGAATACCTTGCAACTCTTCGAGCACATGCGGCATACCCACGTTCGGGAATACCGTGTTATTCACGCCAAATGGACGCGACTCGTCCACATAGAATGAACGCAAATAGGTGTAAATCCAATCTGCGCCGCGCACACGAGCTACCAAGGTTAAATCAGGTGCCGCTGTACCAAACCAGTTACCCGCGTCTTCAGTGGCCATGGCATTGGTCATCAAGTCACCGACTTTCTCGCCAGTAAACTGAAGATTCTCAATACCTAACTCTTCAGGGATCTCTAAATCACGGAAGGTACGGTTATAGCGCTGATACTGCATTGAGTGACAGCCCAAGCAGTAGTTCATGAACAACTGTGCACCACGTTGCAGTGACGCTTTGTCATGCAAATCGATGTCAGCTTTGTCCAGTGGTACTGTTGGGCCAGCTGCTAATGTTGCAACTGACCACAGTGATGCTGCTACCAGCAGAGTGCTTTTGATTAACTGTTTCATCACTTAGTAATCCTCTCTGGAACTGGCTTCGTGTTTTCATTCTTGCTGTAGAAGAACAACAAGACGAAGAACGCAAAGTACAAGAAGGTGAAGATACGAGCGAACATGGTGTAAACCTCTGTCGCTGGCTTCAGACCCAGATAACCGAGTGCAATAAAGCTAATTGCAAACACAGTCAGGTTTACTTTGTGCAACGTGCTACGGTAGCGAACTGAGCGCACTTTACCACGATCCAACCAAGGCAGTACGAATAGCGCAACGATAGCACCGAACATCAAAATAACACCGAGCAGCTTGTCAGGTACCGCGCGCAAAATTGCGTAGAACGGCGTGAAGTACCAAACTGGTGCGATATGTTCTGGTGTTTTCAGCGGGTTCGCCGCTTCAAAGTTAGGTGGCTCAAGGAACAGGCCGCCCATTGCCGGAGCAAAGAAAATGACATAACAGAAGAAGAACAAGAAGATAGCGACACCCACTAAATCTTTCACGATGTAATACGGGAAGAATGGGAATGCATCAACAATGTCGTACTTCTTAGTAAAACGCTCATGGAAGGTAAACTTCGGCTTCTCTGAGTCTGGCACCGAGCCCTTCGGTTTCTTAATTGAGATACCTTCAGGGTTGTTCGAGCCAACTTCGTGTAGCGCGATGATGTGTAAGAACACCAAGATAACCAACACTAATGGCAATGCAATCACGTGCAGTGCAAAGAAGCGGTTCAGCGTCGCACCTGAGATTACGTAGTCGCCACGAATCCATAGTGTTAAATCGTCACCAATAATTGGAATCGCACCGAACAACGAGATGATTACCTGTGCACCCCAGTACGACATCTGACCCCATGGCAACAAATAGCCCATGAAGGCTTCGGCCATTAAGACAAGGAAGATGAGCATACCGAACACCCACAGCAATTCGCGCGGCTTCTGGTAAGAGCCGTACATCATGCCACGGAACATGTGCAAGTAAACCACCACGAAGAACGCCGACGCGCCGGTTGAGTGCATATAGCGAAGTAACCAGCCGTACTCGATATCACGCATGATAAATTCAACTGAAGCGAAAGCGCCTTCAGCTGAAGGGACGTAGTTCATGGTTAACCAGATACCGGTCAAAATTTGGTTGACCAAAACCAACGTTGCTAGCACACCAAAGATGTACCAGAAGTTAAAGTTTTTTGGAGCTGGATATTGAGCTAAGTGGATATTCCACGTTTTGGTCATCGGAATACGTTCGTCAAACCATGCAATGAGTTTATTCATTAGGCTTGCTCCCCATCTTCACCCACCAAAATGGTGTTATCGTTGATGTAGTAATGAGGCGGAACCACCAAGTTATACGGTGCAGGAACGCCTTGGAATACTCGACCAGCGATATCGAAGGTAGAACCGTGACACGGACAGAAGAAGCCTGCCTGAGCCCCCTCAACGTATTCACCCATGCCTTGATCGAGGAACTGTGGCGAACAGCCTAAGTGCGTACAAATACCGACGGCAACAAAGAACTCTTCTTTGCGCGAGCGGTGCAAGTTTTTCGCATACTCAGGTTGTTGTGGTTCATCAGAATTTGGGTCACGGAGTTGGTCGTTCACGGCTTCAAGCGATGCCAACATTTCAGGGGTACGGCGTACCACCCAAACCGGCTGACCACGCCATTCAACACGAATCAATTGACCCGGCTCGGCTTTTCCAATGTTCACTTCCACTGGGGCACCCGCGTTTTTAGCTTTTTCGCTCGGGTTCCAAGACGCAATGAAAGGAACGGCAACACCAACCGCGCCCGCTGCACCGACGACAGATGTCGCGACGGTCAGGAAACGACGGCGGCCTTTATCTACAGGCGCATTGCTCATCCACTTACTCTCCAGTTTGGACGCTTCGCGAGACATAGCCGCGAAGTCAGTAATTAGCTGCTGCGATAGGTCCACCTAAAGTGATTTTAGGTGAACGGCAAAAAAATGCCTTCAGATGATAAAGAAATGCCCTGATTTTTACAAGGATAAAGACAAAAAACCCGGCACAAAGGCCGGGTTTTTGACGTAGTCGAGATTCCGAAGAATTAACGCTTCGAGAACTGTGGACGCTTACGTGCTTTATGCAAGCCGACTTTCTTACGCTCAACTTGACGCGCGTCACGAGTTACATAACCCGCGCGACGTAAGTCACCACGTAAAGCTTCGTCATATTGCATCAGTGCACGGGTGATACCGTGACGCACTGCGCCTGCTTGACCACTTGCACCACCACCTTTAACAGTGATGTATAAGTCGAATTTTTCAACCATATCGACCAACTCGAGTGGTTGACGAACAACCATACGAGCAGTTTCACGACCGAAGTATTCTTCTAACGTGCGGTTATTGATGCTGATGTTGCCGCTGCCTGGACGCAAGAAAACGCGTGCAGTTGAGCTTTTGCGACGACCAGTACCGTAGTATTGATTCTGTGCCATAGTCTTCATGCTCCGTCTTAAATTTCAAGTTGTTTTGGTTGCTGAGCAACATGATTGTGCTCTGCACCAGCGTACACTTTCAGTTTACGGAACATGGCACGACCTAGTGGACCACGAGGTAACATACCTTTCACCGCTTTCTGAATTACCATTTCAGGCTTCTTAGCAATCAACTTCTCGAAGTTGATTTCTTTGATACCACCTGGGTAACCCGTGTGTGAATAGTAGATTTTGTTTTGCGCTTTGCGGCCAGTTACAGCAACCTTTTCAGCGTTAACGATGATGATGTAATCACCAGTGTCAACGTGAGGCGTGTACTCAGGCTTGTGCTTTCCGCGCAAACGACGGGCAACTTCAGTTGCCAAACGACCTAAAGTTTTACCTTCAGCGTCAATAACATACCAGTCACGTTGTACTGTTTCTGGTTTTGCAACAAATGTACTCATTGAGAATTACTCTTTCTTTAAGGTTCACGACAGTAGTTCCGGGCTTCCCCGCGAACCACAACAACCGTTGTGGTTGAGCCACAAATTCGGTTAGTTGTACCTGTAACGTGGGCTGCGCGGATTATAGGGAAAAGCGCTTAAAAGATCAACGGCGTTATTCGTTAATCGTTATTCGTTATTCGTGAGCTTGGCTTGCCCGATAGCTCAATTTACAATTCGCTCACTTTTCGTTGTGGTCATTTTGGTTTTTCGTTTTTGCTTTTCCGAATAACGAGTAACGAATAACGAATAACGCTTTTAGGTTTTCAGGGCGGTGATGATTTCGGCGCTGCGCTCCCACATACTCGCCAACTGCATCAACGCCGCCCCTTCCGTAGGTTCAAGCTCGTTAGCAGCAATTCGATTTAACCACGTATGACGCAATAAGTTACGCGTTGCGCGAATAGAGCTGGTAAGTGATGCCCAGTTTGCTGCAGGACGAACTTTCATATCTGCCCCATTTAGAAGCTCAAGTAATTGTTCGCGGAGCTGGTGGTTGAGGCTTGCGTCAATTTGTTCCGGAGTAGCCGCGCGTAGTTTTTCAACAATATCGCGTAAGTCGCGTAACCGTGCATGACTCGTGTGAAGTTCCGCGAGCAATAAGGCTTCGTCACCATGTAATTGTTTCTCGCTTAACTTGGTTAGGTACGTTTTTATATGCGCTAATAATTCACCAGTGGCGATATCTTCTTCGGTTTCGGTGAGCGCAGCCTCGTCCTTTAACAGGGTACGCAACCGCAAAATATACTGGCGTAGTACGCGATTGAGCTCTTGTTGCACAGCGTTGAGACCCATCGCGGGAACTTCTAAAACGGTTTTATCTAAGAAACGCGGTTCGCCTGAACGCAGTGGCGGTAGCCGATACCAACTTTCTACTCGGCGGAAAATTCGCTCATCGAGCAACCACATCAGGGCCACACCGAGTACATTAAATAATGTATGGAACACCGCGAGACCGGTACTAATATTCGTAACCTGTTCGCCCCCTGATAATAATTCTGCCGTCCACCACATAGGAACTAACAAAATTAACGCCGCAATTCCGGTGACGGTATTCATTAATACATGTACGGCGGCAAGGCGTTTTGCGTGCGCTGTGGCGCCAATGCTGGCTAGCAACGCTGTGACGGTGGTGCCAATATTTGCGCCAATAACCACGGCGGCGCCAGCTAACGGCGAAAACACACCGCTGACGGATGCGGTAAGCACAATCGCCAAAGCGGCGGAAGAAGACTGCACCAGAGCTGTTAATAGCGCCCCTGCTAGTACCGCCAGGAGAATACCGAACGGACCACTAATTGATAATTGGCCAACTGGCAAAATCGTGACAAGCTGCTCGAAGGCTTCTCGCAGTGTATCCAATCCGACAAATAGCACGCCGAAACCAGCAACGGCTAGACCAATGCTACCTAATGGGTCGGCACGACGCACCAGCTGAAGGAGCATACCTAAGCCAATTAATGGCCAAGCAACAATGCCGATATTCAGCTTCAACCCAATCAGTGCGACTATCCATGCCGTCATCGTTGTACCGACGTTGCTTCCGAACACCACCCAAGCCGCTTGCTTTAACTTCAACATGCCGGCATTGGTAAAACCGAGTAAAGCTACGACAACAGCACTGGATGACTGCACTAATGCGGTCACCGTAAAACCTGACAAAGCAGCTCGCAGCCTCGTTTGCGTGGAGCGTTCTAGATAACTCTGTAAATGACTTCCAGCTGCAGCTTTTAAGCCGTCGGTCAGCAATTGCATGCCGAGCAACAAGAGGCCGAGGCCCCCGAGCGCTAAAGTCCAGTCAGTTAACATCATGGTTTATGGGCGAGTCCTAAGTATTCGTGACTTTGCATTTCTAATAATCGACTAACACAGCGTTTAAACTCAAAATTTAATTTACCTTGCGTGTAAAGTTCATCCAGTGGCGCTGCTCCTGACATAATTAGCTTCACGCGGCGTTCATAGAATTCGTCCACCAACGCGATAAAGCGCCGAGCCGCATCGTCATTGTGCGCGCCCATTTGCGGCACATCGCTAATCAAAACTGCGTGATAACATTGCGCCAATTCAATATAGTCGTTCTGCGAACGTGGGCCACCACAAATAGCATCAAATGAGAATAAAACGACGTCGTCACACTCCATGCGTACCGGAATATTGCGATTATTCACCACAATGTATCCTCGCTCATCGCGATTGCAATGATCAGGCGCTAACTCCGTAAAGTATCGCTGGAGGTTTTCATCAGCGGCTGCATCCGCTGGGGCGTGATAAATTTCTGCGCGAGTTAACGTTCGTAGACGGTAATCAATACCGCTGTCGACATTGATAACTTCACAATGTTGCTTAATTAATTCGATGGCGGGAATGAAACGCTGTCGCTGCAGGCCATTTCGATAAAGATCATCAGGCACAATATTCGATGTAGCGACCAACACAACGTTGCGTTTGAATAGCTCTTGCATCAATGTGCCGAGAATCATTGCATCGGTAATGTCTTGCACGAAGAACTCGTCAAAACAGACCACCCGAGCTTCGCTAGCCAGTTTATCGGCAATAATCGGCAACGGGTCGCTACGCCCTTTCAATTCTTTCAATTCACTATGTACGCGGTGCATAAAGCGATGGAAATGAACACGCAACTTTTGATCAAACGGTAAAGTTTCAAAAAAAGTGTCAACCAAATAGGTCTTTCCGCGTCCTACGCCACCCCAAAAGTAAATGCCTTTCGGAGTTGGTCTTGCACCGCCTAGCGCTTGCTTTATTCGGGCAAACAATCCCGCCTCACTGTGCGCTTGATGAAATAAGACCAGTTCGTCATAAAGGCGCTGTAACGCCTCTACAGCACGTCGTTGCGCGGCATCCGGCTGAAAGTTTCCAGTCGCTAAATCCTGCTCATATTTTGATAATGGTGTCAGCTTGTTCGTTGTCACTACCACTTCGACCCTATTCTGGATTATGCTAGTAGGCAGTAGTTTATCATGCGAAATGCATTTTTAAGGAGTTTTTATGAGCTGGATTGTTGGAATTTTACTCGTGATAGCAGGCGCAATCGTTGGATTTTTTGTGGCGCGTTACTGGCTTGCCGAGCATACAGATGAAGCCGAGTTAAACCAGCAAGTCACCCAAACTAAACAACAACTTGCAGATTATCGCCAAGAAGTTGCTGAGCACCTTGCTACTGCCCAAGCACTCGTGGGTCAGCTTGAAGAAACTCAAGATAAGCTTAAAGCGTATTTGCACCACAGTGCCGACCTATTACAACGTGAGCAAGAACAACCTAGCTTGCCATTTTTTGCCGAAGATACCATCCGCGAACTGCGTATGGCGAACAAAGTAAATGGCGAGAAACGTCGCTCGGATGATAAGGCGCCAAGTGATATGCCGCGTGACTACAGCGACACCAAGTCGGGCCTCTTCAAGTAAATCTGCAAGAGCGATATTAGCTATTGGATATTGGATATTAGAAAAGACAAATACCCGTTACATCCTAGTATCTAATAGCTGACATTGATTATCGCTCTTGCTTTTCTAATATCCAATATCCAATAGCTAATATCGTTTTTGTTTTTCGTTTTACATCTTGAAACACATCCGCTGTGAACTTATTTAATAATGGTCAGTCTTTAACTGCATCTACCTGAAATTATTCCAAACCCTGCTCGCACCCTCATGCAGCAGAAAATGTGTGTATAGGAGTTAACTCTGATGAAAGTGAAGTTCATTGCGGTTCTGGCATTGGCAAGTGCATTAATTATTGCGCCTGTTTCAGCCGGTATTCCTTTCTTTGGCGATAAAGATGAGACGCCAACACTTGCCCCTATGCTTGAGGAAGTCACCCCTGCGGTGGTGAATATCTCAGTTAAAGGGAAACGTGAGGTTCGCCAACGTATTCCAGATATGTTTCGCTTTTTCTTTGGTCCAGGAGGCCCTCGCGAGCAAGTGCAGGAGCGACCGTTCCAGGGGCTAGGTTCTGGCGTTATTATTGATGCTGATGAAGGATATGTTGTCACTAACAACCATGTGATTGATGGCGCATCGGAAATTTTAGTTACTTTAAAAGATGGCCGTCAGTTCGATGCGAAAGTTATCGGAACGGATGACCGTTCTGATGTTGCGTTACTTAAGATCAAAGATGGTGAAAATCTAACCGAGATCAAAATTGGTAACTCCGCTGATTTGCGCGTTGGTGATTTCGTCGTTGCCATTGGTAACCCATTTGGTCTAGGCCAAACGGTCACGTCAGGTATTGTTAGCGCGTTGGGTCGTAGTGGCTTAGGTATTGAAGAAATTGAGAACTTCATTCAAACCGATGCTGCCATTAACAGCGGTAACTCAGGCGGTGCACTGGTGACCTTGAAAGGTGAGTTGATTGGCATCAACACCGCAATTTTGGGGCCAAATGGCGGCAATATTGGTATCGGTTTCGCTATTCCTGCTGACATGATGAAAAACCTTGTTGCGCAGCTTGTTGAGTTTGGTGAGGTGCGTCGCGGTGTACTCGGTGTTCGCGGAAATGATTTGACTCATGAAATCGCTAAAGCTCTTGATTTAAAAGCAAACCAAGGTGCGTTTATTGCCGAAGTGATTCCTGAGGGAGCAGCCGATAAAGCTGGCTTAAAATCAGGTGACGTGATTGTTGCGGTGAACGGTGAGAAAATTCGCACCTTTGCTGACCTAGGCGCTCGAGTGAGCACCATTGGCGTGGGCAAAGAACTTGAAATTACCGTGTTACGTGATGGAAAAGAGCGAAAATTTGATGTGGTGCTTACCGCTGACGAGCAAGAAGTAACTGCTGCGGCATTACATCCTGCGCTAGATGGCATCATCTTAGCACCGGACGAACGCGGTGGTCTTAAGGTTACCAATATCGAAGAAGGTTCATTAGCTGAACGATACGGTATTCGCAAAGACGACGTAATTATTGGCGTTAACCGTAGCCCGATAAATAGTATGAGCGAGTTACGCGAAGCGCTAAGCAATGCAGGTAGCGTGGTCGCGTTAAACATTCGTCGAGGCAATTCCCAGTTGTATCTCGTGTTGCGCGGCGGTTAATTGGTTGGCGGTGAGGCACCAATTAACTCGGTAAAACCAAAACGAAGGCAGTACAATTACTGCCTTCTTTTGTAAACAGTGTTATGCTTTGCTCTATTCTTAAATCAGTAGGTTACAAGTCACTATGCAGCTACGGCAATTTGCTTGGTACATTGTTCGCTCGGTCATTCTTGGCCTAGCTGTCGCCGCCATTGTGATTTATGCCTTGCCACAATTGCGTGAGCAATTTAGTAATAATTCACAGCAATCACAGCAACCTTTGAGTTTTTCTACAGCCGTGCAACGTGCCGCTCCAGCGGTCGTGAATATTTATAGCATCGGCTCGACACGCGATTCTTATTACTCACGCCGACCAAATAGCCTTGTTCGATTGGGTTCAGGCGTGATCATGGATAATCGCGGACATGTGTTAACGGCCTACCATGTGGTGGCTGACGTGAACGAAATTCAAGTTGCGCTACAAGATGGTCGTAACTACAGCGGTCAGGTGATTGGGTTTGACCGTATTACCGACCTAGCCGTAGTGCGTATTGAAGCAGATAATCTTCCAACTATTCCGCAAAATGAATCGCTGACCACGCAAGTTGGCGATGTGGTGCTTGCGATTGGTAACCCGCACAACTTAGGCCAAACCATCACGCAAGGTATTGTCAGTGCAACTGGCGGGCGTATGGGGGTTATTCACTCGCATGCCGACCTGATTCAGATGGATGCGGTCATCAATGAAGGCGCCTCCGGTGGCGCGTTGATTAATAGCCAAGGTTATTTGGTAGGCATCAATAATGCTCAGTTTCGTGATGCTCGCGGTCAAGGTATCGACGGTATTTATTTTGCCGTTCCCTACCCGCTCGCGCGTTCGGTCATGGATACACTCATTCGAGAAGGTGAAGTGGTGCGTGGTTACTTGGGAGTGCAAGTCGGCGAAACGCCACAGTCAAACCCATACACTCAACCCGGTATTTTTATTACTGGGGTTGATCCCAATAGCCCCGCAGAACGAGCCGGTTTACGTGCTGAAGATTATATTACTGAAATTAACGGTCAGCCGATGCTTACCGCGGCTGAGGGTCTTGCCTTGGTTGCGAAAACCAAACCAGGTACAACATTACAAGTTCAGTTTTTACGTGACAATAAAGAAGAAACAACAGAAGTTACAATTACAAAACTGCAGCAGTAACGAATTAAACGCGTGAGATTAACTCACGCGTTTAATATCTGCTCCGAGTGCAGATAATTTTTTCTCAATCGCTTCATAACCACGATCGATATGATAAATCCGTTCGACGACTGTCTCGCCCTGAGCAACTAAACCGGCAATCACCAAGGATGCTGAAGCGCGTAAGTCAGTACACATCACATGTGCACCCGTTAGCTGTTTCACGCCTTTAGAAATCGCGGTGTTACCTTCTAACTCAATGTTTGCACCCATACGGCGCAGCTCTGGTACGTGCATGAAGCGATTTTCAAAAATCGTTTCGCGTACCCAACCGGCGCCATCGGCGATGGCATTGAGCGCGCAGAACTGCGCTTGCATATCGGTCGGAAACGCCGGATGCGGTGCCGTTATAATATTAACCGGTCGTGGCCGCTCCGCTGCCTGAATTCGAATCCAATCATCACCCTTCGTTATGGTGGCGCCAGCTTCGGTTAATTTTTTCATCACGGCATCTAACATGCTTGGATCGGTGTTGCGACACGTTACATCACCCCCGGTTGCCAGCGCTGCAACTAAAAATGTGCCGGTCTCGATGCGATCGGGTTGAACACGATAAGTACCGCCATGAAGTTTTTCTTTTCCATACACCGTAATTGTATCGGTACCAGCACCACGAACATCGGCACCCATACTGTTCAAGAAGTTGGCTAAGTCTTCCACTTCAGGTTCACGCGCGGCGTTCTCGATTATCGTCACACCGTCAGCAAGGGTTGCTGCAGCCATGAGATTTTCGGTGCCCGTTACACTGACCATATCCATCAGAATCGTTGCACCGCGCAAACGACCATCTACTTTGGCATTGATATAACCGTTTTCGACGGTAATATCGGCTCCCATTTGGCGCAGACCTTCAATATGTAGATTGACTGGACGAGCGCCAATTGCGCAACCACCTGGCAATGAGACTTGTGCTTGGCCAAATTTCGCCAGTAACGGGCCCAATACTAAAATCGAAGCCCGCATTGTTTTCACGAGGTCATAGCTGGCCACATGATGGTTGATACCTTGTGGCTTGATCAGATAACTGTTCGGCCCCAGTGACTCGCTGGTCACCCCGAGCTCGCTTAGCAATTTCAAGCTGGTGCGCACATCTTGTAACGCCGGTACATTGTCCAATTGAACATCTTCAGATGGCAACAGAGCCGCCATCAGAATAGGAAGAGCTGCGTTTTTAGCACCAGAAATTACAACTTCGCCGTGGAGCGGGTTGCCGCCGCATATTACTAATTTTTGCATTGTTCCTCCTACCGCTTAGCTGAGCATCGCGAGTTTTTTCTCGCGTTGCCATTCGGTAGGGGTGTAGGTGCGAATTGACACAGCATGTAACTCACCGCTAGCGATTAGTTCTTTCAACGGTGCATACACAACCTGCTGCTTCTTAACCCGAGATAGTTCGGCGAAAATATCGCCAACCACCGTAATATTGGCGTGGCTACCATCAAGTTTCACCAAAACCTCTGTTACATCGAGTTCATCCAGCAAATGCTGCTGTATTGATTCTGCTGTCATCATATTCATTTAATCGCTTTATTTATTAGTGTGTTCATCAAGTTGCAGTAACGCCTGAACGCCACTCATTTGCACCATTGCGTGCAATTGCTTGCTGGCATGAGTAATCACAAGCTCACGTTGTTCGGCCAACAGCGCTCGCTTCGCTTCTAGTAACATTGCGACACCTGCGGAATCCACTTTAGTCACGTCCCGCAAGTTAAGAGTAAGTACTCGCTCACCACTAAGCCAGCTTTTGCGTTGTTTCCACAGTGCAGGAACTGTCATACGATCCAGCTCGCCGACGAGGACAATTTCATTTTGCTCGTTACGCTGCCATTCGCAACTTTTCATTAGTCAGCACCCACACCGTCATCATGCGGTTTTACCGATTCTTGGGCTTTTTCTCGCAATAGTGCGATTGTACCATCGATGCCATTGCTACGAATGACCGCGCTGATTTCAGCTTGCTTACTATTTAATAAGCTAACACCTTCGACCACTAAGTCGTAAGCTTTCCAAACATCATCGTTGTTGTCATAACGCATTTTGAAATCCATGCGCACCGGTGGACGACCGTTCTCAATTAAGCGGGTGTTCACAACAACCATTCGGCTCCCTTTCTCGAACCGACCTGAGTCACCGAACTCAATGGTATGCTTGGTTTCATCATATTGCGTAAACGCGCCAGCGTATGTTGTGATTAAGTAATCACGGAAAACGGTGTAAAATTCTTGGCGTTGCTCTTCAGTGGTTTCAGTTAAGTTACGTCCGAGCACACGCTTTGCCGCATATACGTAATCTACATACGGCATCATTTCTTCACGAATGACAACACGAATATGGTTAATGTCTTCGTCGATTAAGGCACGGTCTTGCTCGATACGTTCAATGGTTTTGTTCGCCAATTTTTCCAATAAAACGTATGGGTTTTCGTCACGAATTAACTCGGCGTGCGCCGCGCTACTTCCGGTGAACCCCACTACCGTAACCAATAGTGCTACCAACCACTTTTTCATACGTACTCCTTAATCGTTACCCTGACTAAATAGGAACTGCCCAATTAAGTCTTCCAACACAAGAGCTGATTTGGTGTCATAAATTTGATCACCGTCTTTCAACATCTCAACCGTGTCATCAATAAAACCAGGGTTCAATCCGATATATTGCTCACCTAATAAACCTGAAGTGAGAATTGAGACCGACGTCGTGTCAGAAAATTCACTATATTGCTTGCTGATCGTCATTTCGACTAACGGCTCATAGTAGTCGCCACTGAGTGAAATTTTGCTCACGCGGCCAACTACAACACCACCAACTTTGACCGGTGAACGCTCTTTTAGTCCACCAATGTTGTCAAACTTTGCATAAAGTTTATATGTTTCGCCATTCGTCACAGCACTCGTATTAGCTGCTTGTAAGCCCAAAAATAACAATGCCAGTACGCCAATAATGACAAAGAAACCGACTGCAAGTTGTGTATTTCTTGATTCCATAGCTTTTTATCCAAACATCAATGCTGTTAATACGAAGTCGAGGCCGAGTACCGCTAAAGATGCGGTAACAACGGTCGATGTTGTGGCGCGGCTAATACCAACCGAAGTCGGTGTGCAGCTGTAACCTTTGTGCAAGGCTATCCACGTCACTACAAATGCAAAAACTAAACTTTTGATAATTCCATTGACGATATCTTGGCCCCATTCTACGTTCGATTGCATGACCGACCAAAAAGCACCATCATCGACGCCTAACCAACGCACACCAACAAGATAGCCGCCATAAATACCTACTGCGGAAAACACGATGGCGAGAATCGGCATGCTATAAAAACCGGCCCAAAAACGCGGTGAAATCACACGTCTTAGTGGATCGACTCCCATCATCTCAAGGCTCGATAGTTGTTCAGTGGCCTTCATCAAACCAATTTCTGCGGTTAATGCAGAACCCGCTCGACCCGCGAATAACAATGCCGTTACGACTGGGCCCAGTTCGCGAAGCAGTGACAATGCGACCATTGGGCCAAGCGATTGCTCAGCACCAAAATCGACCAAAATAGTGTAACCCTGTAAGCCAAGAACCATGCCGATGAACAATCCGCTGACCACGATTATCAACAGCGACAGTACCCCCACCGAGTACATTTGTTGCATCAATAACGGCCACGATTTACGCAAATTCGGCTTACCGATCAAAGCTCGCATCAGCATGAAAAATGCCGCACCAGCGCCAGCAATTGTATCCAGTGTTGTGCGCCCTAAAGCAGCGACTCTATCGAGCATGGTTTCCCCCCAATAGTTCATCTTCCAGCGACGCTGCTGCATAATGGAATGGCACTGGGCCATCGGCTTCGCCATGCAAAAATTGATGAACGAGCGGATCGTCTGACGCTTCAAGTTGACTCGGCGTGCCGTGTCCAACCACCTTTTTATCCGCAATGATGTAGACGTAATCGGCGATGGTCATTACTTCAGCTACATCATGAGTTACTACAATGCTAGTAAGACCAAGCGACTGATTAAGCTCTTTAATAAGCTTCACAATAACGCCCATCGAGATTGGATCTTGTCCCGCAAATGGCTCGTCATACATAATCAATTCAGGATCAAGAGCGATTGCTCGAGCGAGTGCTGCGCGACGCGCCATCCCCCCTGACAATTCAGCTGGCATCAAATGTCGAGCTCCACGCAAACCCACGGCTTCTAATTTCAGCTTAACGATGGTTTCAATAATTTCTTCAGGTAAGTCGCTATGCTCGCGAATCGGAAACGCAATATTGTCGTAAACCGTCATATCGGTAAACAACGCACCACTTTGAAACAGCATACTCATTCGTTTACGCAGTTCGTATAAGTCAGAACGCCCTAGCGCATGAATATTCTCATTCGCGAATGTAATTGTTCCTTGCTGCGGTCGCAATTGTGCACCAATTAAGCGTAATAGGGTTGTTTTCCCGATACCACTTGGCCCCATCACCGCCGTGATTTTGCCTTTTGGAATCCGCATCGATAAACCGCGATAAACTTGGTGAGCGCCGAACCCATGCGCGAAGTCAATGTTGTCAATAACAACGAGTGCTTCATCCTCAGCGTGAGTTTGTGGCTGGTTGCTCGTCGAATTTTGAGCCGTCTGCATCGCCTTGATATCTCCCTTTTCGAGCCCGCTAGTGTACCAGATTTAGCGCTTTTGCTACAGGTGAAGGCGGTAAAAATTGTGACAAATCGTTAGTTTCTCTGCTTTTTACGTCTGCATTTCGCTTTTCGATCGGTTATTATTGCTATTAATAACACATCCCAGCAGATTGGGTCGGAGCACAACCAGATATGACAGATTCCAGTATACGCTCGTTTCGCGAGCTTGGTGAACGCGTTATCGATATCGAAACTGCCGCCGTTTCTGGCTTAAAACGGTTTCTTGATAACAATTTTGAGCACGCCTGTGAGCTGCTTTTAAATTGCCGTGGTCGGGTCATTGTTATCGGTATGGGTAAATCTGGACATATTGGCGGCAAGATTGCAGCGACACTGGCTTCAACCGGCACCCCTGCATTTTTTGTCCACCCTGGTGAAGCGAGCCACGGTGATCTCGGCATGATTACCGAGCATGACGTGGTATTAGGTATTTCTAATTCGGGTGAAACCGGAGAGCTACTAGCAATCGCCCCTCTCATTAAGCGTCGTGGCGTCAAACTGGTTAGTATGACCGGAAACCCAAAATCAACATTGGCCGAGCTCGCCGATGTGCACGTATGTATCGCTGTAGAGCAAGAAGCATGTCCGTTAGGGCTCGCCCCAACCTCTTCAACCACAGCAACATTAGTGATGGGAGATGCGCTTGCGGTGGCATTATTGAATGCCCGAGGTTTCACTGCCGACGATTTTGCGATGTCTCATCCAGGTGGTAGCCTAGGTCGCCGTTTACTCCTACATATTCACGATGTGATGCATAGCGGCGAACGTATGCCAATGGTTGCCGAACAAGCAACCATTTCTGAAGCTCTACTAGAAATGTCGCGTAAAGGTCTTGGAATGACTGGTATTGCGAATACCGAAGGTAAGTTAGCGGGCATCTTTACCGATGGCGATTTGCGTCGTATTCTCGACCAACGCATCGATCTTCATAGCACACCGATTGCCCAAGTCATGACGCGCAACCCTGTTACCATTCAACCGGATGTGCTTGCGGCGCAAGGGTTGAAGTTGATGGAAGATCGTAAAATTAATGGCCTGTTTGTCGTCGATAACCAAGGCATACCGCAGGGCGCGTTGAACATGCACGACCTATTGAAAGCAGGAGTCATGTAATGGCAATGATCAGCACGTGGTATGGCGATATTAACGCAACATTATTTGAGCGCTTGAAGCAAATCAAGCTCGTGGTTTGCGATGTGGATGGTGTATTTTCTGACGGTTGCATTTATCTTGGAAACCAAGGCGAAGAACTGAAAGCCTTTAACACTCGCGATGGCTTCGGCGTGAAAGCACTGCTCAATGCTGGCATTCAGGTTGCTGTAATCACGGGTCGGCGTTCAGCCATTGTTGAAAATCGTATGACCGCATTAGGCGTAAAGCATATTTACCAAGGCCAAGAAGATAAACTAAGCTGTTTTGAGCGACTACTTGTGACACTGGGTCTCGACGAAGCTCAAGTTGCGAGCATTGGCGATGATGTTCCCGATGTCGATATGCTTAAACGCAGTGGCATTGGTGTGTCAGTACAAGACGGTCATCCCTATGTGCAGCAGTCAGCTGATTATGTGACGGCGCAACGGGGCGGATATGGCGCGGTTCGAGAACTGAGTGATTTAATTTTGTTAGCGCAAGGGCGACTGCAGTTGCACGGGGGCGTCAGCCTGTGAATCGGAATATTCTGGTCGTTATCGGCATTATATTTCTCGCCGCTGCGGTACTTATTTGGCGTCCGTTTGATGATGGTGACGGTGCAGAAGAGCAACAAGGCTACCGAGAAATAAAACCAGATTTCACGGCTAAGGGTCTCATTGTTCGAGTCTACGGCGAGCAAGGTGAACTTGCGCACAAAATCGCGGCCGAACAAATGACTCACTATAGCCCCATTGGGCTAACAGAACTGATGGCGCCTACTTACATTGTTCAGTTGAATAATGGCGGCCCGATGTGGCAAGTTCAGGCTGAACAAGGTTCATTCTATGCGGATAAAACTCTCGTTTTAGAACGCAACATTGAAATGTTGAGCCTCTCGACAGAAGAGTTTATTGAACGGATTGAAACCAGTTACCTAACCATTGATACGCGCGAAGAAACCGTTGTCACAGATCAACCAGTTTTAATTATTGGCCGTGACTTTACGGCAAAAGGCGAAGGTCTGCGTGCCGATATGCGCGCTCAAACATTGGAAATGACGAAACATGTTGAAACGATTTATACCGGTCGTAGCACTCGTAGCAATTAATCTAGCGTACGTCGGTGATAGTGCGGCTCAAGGTCGAGAAGATTTTGATAAACCAATTCAAATTAATGCCGATCGTGACTCATTTGATGTCGCAAACAAAGTTGCCGTGTTCGAAAATAACGTGGTGATTCGTCAAGGTAGCTTGTCGATTCGCGCCGACCATCTTGAAGTTACGCGTCGTGATGACCAATCCGATGTTTTTACTGCCAAAGGGAGCCCAGCTATCTATGAGCAGATGCTTGATGATGGCTCACCTATTTCAGCGGAAGCAGACATAATTAGTTACGATCAAAACAAGCAATTATTAACGTTGTCTGGCAATGTTAAAGTCTCGCAAGATAATAGTGTGATTCAAGGTAGCGAGATTATTTACAACTTTGCGACGCAACAACTCACAGCCAATCGCGGTGAAAACGAAAGCGATCGTGTCACCACTATTTTTATGCCAAAGAAAAAGGGCGACAACCAGAATGAGCCGATTAATCGCTGAACACCTAGCGAAATCATACAATAAGCGACAAGTAGTGAAAGATGTGAGTTTGACCGTTGAATCCGGTCAGATTATCGGCTTGCTTGGCCCCAACGGTGCTGGCAAAACCACCACGTTTTATATGATTGTTGGCTTGGTCAATAATGATAAAGGCCGCATCCTGATTGATGATGACGATATTTCATTACTACCAATGCACGAACGAGCGCGACGCGGAATCGGCTACCTCCCGCAGGAGTCGTCAATTTTCAGGAAACTCACGGTTCGCGACAATATTATGGCAATATTGGAAACGCGAAAGGATCTTGATGCCAATGGTCGTGAAGAACGCTTAGATGGCCTGCTGGAAGAATTTCATATTGGGCACATTGCGAATAGTCTTGGCATGAGCTTATCGGGTGGTGAACGTCGCCGCGTAGAGATTGCTCGCGCGCTAGCGGCCGATCCGGCATTTATTCTGCTTGATGAACCGTTCGCGGGCGTCGACCCAATTTCAGTATTAGACATTAAAAAAATTATTGAACATTTGAAGAATCGCGGCATTGGCGTTTTGATCACCGATCATAACGTTCGCGAAACCTTATCTGTTTGTGAAAATGCCTACATTGTTAGTCATGGTGAGTTGATTGCGACTGGTGACGCCCATACCATCTTAAATAATCAACAGGTTAAAGACGTGTATTTGGGTGAGCAATTCACCCTTTAGGTGGTGCAATGAAACAAGGCCTGCAGTTTAAATTCTCTCAGCAGCTGTCGATGACGCCGCAGCTGCAGCAGGCAATTAAACTTCTACAACTTTCGACGCTTGAACTGCAACAAGAGGTTCAACAAGCGCTCGGAGAAAACCCGTTATTGGAATTAGAACAAGCTGAGGCTGAAGGCGAAACGGCCATTACCGACGATGATGATCTTTGGGATAGTCCTTGTTCTGCGGCACTAGGTCAGTCCAGCTCGAGCTTTGATGGCGAAGACTCAGTGTTTGAAGGGGCCTCAGGCACAACTTTGCAAGACCATTTAATTTGGCAAATGCAACTCTCTCATTTTTCGGCTATCGATGAAGCAATTGCCCTCGCCATCATTGATGCCATTGACGATAGTGGTTACTTGGCGGTTTCTCTGGAAGAAGTTGTAACCGCCGTAAATCGTCAAACCGATGAACCTGTTGAACTCGATGAAGCGGCTGTCGTATTAAAACGCATCCAACATTTTGACCCCATTGGGGTTGGTGCTCGTGATGTCGGCGAATGTCTCACCTTACAACTCCAACAATTGCCCCATGATACGCCGTGGCGTAACGAAGCGTTAGCAACTGTGCGTGAGCATTTGGCTTTGCTTGGATCACGCGATTACCGAACTTTAGCACGTCGATTGCGTTTAAATGAAGACGACCTCGCTGCTGTAATTGACCTCATTCAACACCTTCAGCCGCGGCCTGGCGAAGCGTTTAACAATAGCGACGATGACTACGTTATTCCCGATGTTTTGGTGCGCAAGAAAAATAATCGCTGGATGGTTGAGCTAAATCCAGAAAGTGTGCCTAAACTTAAAGTGAACGAAAGTTACATGAAGTTATGCCAAGGAACGCGCCAAACCGACGACATGCAATACATACGCCAACAAACACAAGAAGCGAAATGGTTTATCCGCAGCCTTGAAAGCCGCAACGAAACGCTGCTGAAGGTCGCGAATGCTATTGTATTGCGTCAACAAGGATTCTTTGAACACGGTGAAGAAGCAATGAAACCAATGGTGTTAGCGGATATTGCAAGCGCTGTTGAGATGCATGAATCAACTATTTCTCGAGTAACCACGCAAAAGTATATGCATTCACCGCGTGGTGTGTTTGAATTGAAGTACTTCTTCTCAAGTCAGCTCGGTACTGATACTGGAGGGGAAGCTTCATCAACGGCCATTCGGGCGTTGTTGAAAAAGCTAGTTGCTGCGGAAAATCCGAAAAAGCCGCTGAGTGACAGTAAACTAACTGAACTCCTCGCGGAACAAGGTATCCAAGTAGCTAGACGGACCATTGCGAAGTATCGAGAGGCGCTCAATATTCCGCCCTCGAGTCAACGCAAACGTCTTATCTGAATCTTGGACAACAGAAGGAAGATGTTATGCAAATTAATCTGACTGGTCATCACGTAGAAATCACTGACGCATTACGCGAGTACGTCGATAGCAAATTTAGTAAACTCGAGCGACATTTTGACCACATAAACAACGTCCATGTCATTTTAAATGTTGAAAAGTTGACGCAAAAAGCGGAAGCTACGCTGCATTTGAATGGCGGCGAAATTTTCGCAGATTCAGAGCACCAAGATATGTATGCCGCCATAGACGGGTTGATCGACAAACTCGATCGGCAGGTTATTAAACATAAAGAAAAGATGAAACGTCACTAAATCATGGATTTATCCACCTTGTTAAGCCCCGACTGCACACGCTGTGCAGTCGACGGCTCAAGTAAAAAGAAAGTACTTGAGCTCATTGGTCAAATGGCCGCCCCTCGTCTGTCTGGCACCACCAGCTTCGATGTTTTTGAGAGCCTGCTTAATCGCGAGCGGCTTGGTAGCACCGGTATTGGGATGGGCGTTGCGATACCTCATGGCAGGTTAGCAAGCGCCAACAAACCGGTTGCAATATTGATTACTCTGTCAACACCTATCGATTTTGATGCGATAGACAATCAACCGGTGGATATCATTTTTGCTTTGCTGGTTCCTGAAGATCAGCACGAACAACATTTACAAACACTCGCGTCAGTGGCGCAGCGATTAAATGATAAAAATTGCACGCGGGCTTTACGTGATGCCCATAGCGATCAAGAATTATACGACCTGTTCACGGGTTAAGTAGATAACGACATGCAACTGATTATTGTCACAGGCCGATCAGGCTCAGGGAAAACTATTGCGCTGAGAGTTCTTGAAGATCTCGGCTATTACTGTGTCGATAATTTACCAATCACATTAATGCCCACATTGGTGCATGCGGTGATTGATCAATACGATAAAGTTGCTGTCAGTGTTGATGTTCGAAACCTTCCTGCGGACCAAAGCGAACTGACCGAAGCGCTCGATTTTTTGCCGAGCAAAGTTAAGCCTGAGATTCTCTACATCGATTCATCAGAAGCGATTTTGCTCCGCCGCTTTGGCGAAACGCGTCGATTACACCCGTTATCGCAGAAGGAAATGCCTCTCGCCGATGCGTTAGCAGCAGAAGCGGCCATGCTCGAGCCTTTAGCGGAGCGTGCGACATGGCGAATTGATAGTAGTGATCTCAGTGTTCACCAACTTAGCGAACAGGTTTCCGAACGTGTGCTTGGCAAAGCGGCTTCTCGATTAATTGTTGTATTCCAGTCATTTGGCTACAAATATGGTCTACCGCCCGATTTAGATTATGCCTTCGATGCGCGAATATTACCAAATCCTCACTGGGTTCCTGAGCTCAAACCGTTAACCGGCAACGATCCGGCGGTACAACATTTTTTTGAGCAACAACCGCTCGTGACGAAGTTCATCCATCAATTGGAAGTATTTTTTGAAACTTGGTTACCACATTTCCAACGTAGTAACCGAAGCTACTTAACTATTGGTATCGGTTGCACCGGTGGCCAGCACCGCTCAGTGTACATCGCCGAAAAACTTGCTAAGCGATTCACTGAACAACCATTCAAGGTTCAAGTACGGCACCGTGAATCCAGCCGTCATAAAAAGCCTTGAACCGAATTTCCCAAGGGCTACACCATGACTGATGTTATTCGTCGTACCGTGACCATTCGCAATAAGCTCGGTCTCCATGCTCGAGCAGCAACCAAACTCGCCAAACTCACTCATGAATTTGATGCGCAGGTATCTATTGTACAAGGTGAACAACACGTCGATGCCTCTAGTGTCATGTGTCTACTGTTGCTAGCGAGTGGTCAAGGACGCGAAATTGACATCGTTGCCGAAGGTAAAGACGCCAGTCAAGCAGTTGATGCTATTGCAAACTTAATTGAATCTCGCTTTGATGAAGAGCAATGATGCGGTAAACTTCTCATATCACTGAGGGTTTATTGTATGCTAGCTGAAGTTGCCGACAAAGAATTTGCCGAACAACGTATTCAGGAAGTTTCTGAATCGTTAGCTCGTGGCATGTACGTGCAAGCGCGTCGGCAACTGCACAACCTCCCAGCATGGGACGTTGCTCTATTACTCGAATCCTCTCCTCCAAAAGCCCGTGCCATTATTTGGCAACTCGTCGATGCTGACGAGCATGGTGATATTCTTGAAGAACTTTCAGAAGAAGTTCAAAAGTCCGTCATTCGGCAAATGGCGCCAGAGAAATTGGCAGCTGCAACCGAAGGCATGGATACCGATGACCTTGCTTACGTGTTACGTGGCCTGCCGGAGCAAATTTATCAAGAAGTTCTAAAATCGATGGACGAGCAAGATCGTCATCGAGCCGAACAAGCCCTGTCATACGCCGACGAAACCGCTGGCGGTATGATGAATACCGACACTATCACCCTGCGTCCAGACGTTACCATCGACGTGGTACTGCGTTACCTGCGTCTAAAAGGTGAATTACCGGAAGCCACTGATAAACTCTATGTGGTCGACCGCGACGACAAATTTATCGGTGAGATTGGCATTACTCGCTTGCTTACCGTTGATCCAACCAAGCTCGTTAGCGATGTGATGGATCAAGATATCCAAGGTATTCCCGTCGAAATGGACGAAACCGAAGTCGCGAAGCTTTTCGAACGCCAAGACTGGATCTCAGCACCCGTCGTTGACGATGAAAATCGACTACTCGGTCGTATCACCATCGATGACGTGGTCGATATTATTCGTGAAGATGCTCAGCACTCCATGCTAAGTATGGCCGGTTTAGACGACGATGAAGATACCTTTGCACCTGTTCTTAAAAGTACGCGTCGCCGCAGTATCTGGTTAGGCGTCAACCTGATCACTGCGTTATTGGCTGCAGCGGTAAGCTCCATGTTTGAAGATATTTTGGCGCAAATGGCAATCTTGGCCATTTTGAACACCATTGTACCAAGTATGGGCGGTATCGCTGGCTCGCAAACACTGACCTTGGTCATTCGCGGTATGGCTCTTGGTCATATCGGTCAAAGCAACCAACGTTGGTTGATTGGTAAAGAGCTGGCTATTGGTGCACTCAATGGTGTCATCTGGGCAATTCTAGTTGCCGGTGTCGTTGCGTTATGGAAACAAGATTTGGTGATCGGCGGTATCATCGCGTTCGCCATGATGGCCAACTTATTAGCGGCCGGTTTGGCTGGCGTCACTGTTCCGCTTATTTTGAAAAAGTTTGATATCGACCCTGCACTGGCTGGCGGTGTGATTCTGACTACTGTCACCGATGTGGTCGGTATCTTTGCCTTCCTTGGCACAGCAACGTTATTGCTGGGTTAAACGCCAGCAATTCGCATTTCTTCGAGTAAAACTGAACCAGTACGAACGCCATGACGTGCGTCTACGTCACCTGCAATGGCGACAATATTCGCCAACATATCCTTTAAGTTGCCAGCTATTGTGATCTCTTCGACTGGATATTGGATTTCACCATTCTCAACCCAGAAACCGGCTGCACCGCGAGAATAATCGCCATTCACGATATTCACACCCTGCCCCATCAGTTCAGTGACCAATAAGCCCGTGCCCATTTTTTTGCATAATGCTGCCAAGTTTTCTACCTGGTGATTAACTTCCCAAGTGTGAATACCACCAGCGTGACCGGTAGGCTTCATACCAAGTTTACGCGCCGAGTAACTCGTCAATAAATAGGTTTGCAATACACCATCTTTGATAATGTCACGGTCATGCGTCGCCAAACCTTCATGATCAAACGGGCTACTCGCCAAGGCACCACGTAAATGCGGCCGCTCCTGCACAGTTAACCAACTTGGTAGAATTTGTTTACCCAAATGATCCACCAAAAAGCTCGATTTACGGTACAAACTGCCGCCGCTAATTCCTGCCACTAAATGCCCAAATAAGCTGTTCGCAACATCAGCGCGGAAAATTACCGGTACTTTTGCGGTTGCAATTTTGCGAGCATCTAGACGCGACACCGTACTCTGCACGGCATCTTCTGCTACCTGATGAGGCGTCCATAAATCGTCACGATGACGCGCCACGGTATAGCTATAGTCGCGTTGCATAGCCTCACCGCTTTTGGCAATGAGCGAGCAACTCAAACTATGCCGCGATTGCAAGTATCCAGCCACAAATCCATGACTATTGCCATACACGCGATAGCCAACATGACTGCTATATCCGGCACCATCTGAATTCACAATTCGAGGGTCGAGTTGCAGCGCATGTTGCTCGCACGCGAGTGCTTGATCTAAGGCAAATTCAGCACTTTGATCCGCCGGGTGACACAAGTCCAAATCCGGAATTTCGGTCGCCATTAACTCAGCTGGAGCTAACCCCGCGTAAGGGTCTTCCGAGGTATAGCGAGCAATATCATTGGCCTTTTCCACCGCTGCACGAATCGCCTTGGCGGTCAAATCTGTAGTCGAAGAAGAGCCTTTTTGCTGACCTCGAAATACGGTAATGCCCAGCGCCCCATCCTGATTGAATTCAACCGTCTCAACTTCACCCAATCGCGTTGCAACATTAATGCCACTGCTGCGGCTCATTGCACACTCAGCCGCACTCACGCCAAGCTGTGTGGCGTAGTTGATTGCGTCAGCTACAGCTTGTTTCACTTCGTGCAGTTCTGTTTGAAGTTCATTCATATCCGGAATCATTAGATCTCCTTTAAAAACCTTTGAAAGCGTTATTCGTTGTTCGTTATTCGTGAGTTTATCTCGCTCGAGAGTACGAATACGAATTTGCACACTTTTCGTTGGGCGTGTTTTGTTTTTTCGTTTTGTCTTTTTCGAATAACGAATAACGAACAACGAACAACGCTTTTGTATTTATACGCTGTGTTCGGGTACAATTCGCTCGAAACCACAGAGGCATCCCATGAGCGAATTTGAGCACGACGACGATATCGTCAGTAAATCTGAATTAAAACGCGCCGCTGAAGCGCAACAACAGCTTGGCGAAACCCTTGTTAGCCTAGCTGAAGGCAAACTAGCAAAAATTCCTCTCGATGAAGAGCTACGTGATGCTATTCATCTTGCACAGCGTATTCGCAACACGCGCGAAGGCTATCGTCGCCAGTTGCAACTTATCGGTAAAATGATGCGCAACCGAGATACTGGTCCTATCGAGCAGGCATTAGCCGAACTTGAGCATTCACACCATGAGCAAAATGCGTTGTTTCATCAACTTGAGAAACATCGTGATGCTATTTTGGCGAATGGCGACGAGGCCATTCAGCAGTTCATTGATGCCTACCCGCACGCCGATCGTCAGAAGTTGCGTCAGCTCTATCGCCAAGCGAACAAACAAGCTGAACAAAATAAGCCGCCTGCGGCAAAACGCGAACTGTTTAAATATTTACGTGAAGTGGCAACCGTTTAATCGGTGCCACCAACGGTCATTGCGTCTAATTTCAATGTTGGTTGTCCAACACCAACAGGTACGCTTTGACCGTCTTTTCCACACACACCAACACCTTGATCTAGCGCTAAATCATGCCCAACCATGGATACCTGACGCATGGCTTCAGGGCCATTACCAATTAGGGTTGCACCTTTAACTGGGGCGGTAATTTTACCATCCTCAATTAAATAAGCCTCAGATGCTGAGAAGACGAATTTGCCAGAAGTGATATCAACTTGACCACCGGCAAAATGCGGTGCATAAATGCCGCGCTTCACACTACGAATAATTTCTTCTGGATCATGTTCACCAGCCAACATATACGTAGTGGTCATCCGAGGCATCGGCAAATGGGCGTAACTCTCACGACGGCCATTACCGGTTGGATTCACGCCCATTAAGCGCGCGTTCATTTTGTCTTGCATGTAGCCGACTAAACGACCTTTCTCAATCAGCACGTTATAACCTGCTTCCGTGCCTTCATCGTCGATTGCCAAAGAACCACGGCGGTCTTGTAACGTGCCATCATCAACAATTGTGCACAATTCCGAGGCGACCATTTCGCCGATCTTGCCGGCATACGCTGAGGCACCTTTACGGTTAAAATCACCTTCAAGGCCATGGCCAACTGCCTCATGTAACAACACGCCCGGCCAGCCGGCGCCTAATACAACAGGCATTGTTCCGGCTGGTGCTGGACGCGCCTCCAAATTAACCAGCGCTTGGCGAACGGCTTCATCCGCATAAGCTTTCCAGCGCGGCGTTGCGTCAACTTGGGCAGTGAAATAATGGTAATCAACCCGAGCTCCGCCGCCGGCACTACCGCGCTCTCGACGGCCATTATGTTCAACCAGCACAGTGCAGTTTACTCGTACTAACGGACGAATATCCGTCGCAAAAGTGCCATCAGTAGCAGCGACAAGAATTTCATCGTAACTCCCACTGATGCTGGCAATGACTTCAACAACGCGTGAGTCAAGACTTCGAGCATAAGCGTCGATTTCGCGGAGTAACTCGATTTTCGCTTGTTCGTTTAAACTGGCTAGCGGATTTACCGCAGGGTATCGCAATCCAACAGTTGACCGTGAGAACGCGTTCACCTGTTTATTATCACCAGCTAAGCTAATACCTCGAGCGGCTGCAGCGGCTTTTTGAAGGGCTTGCGGCGATATATCATCTGCATATGCAAAGCCAGTTTTTTCACCGTGTACTGCGCGTACTCCCAGACCAGCCTCGATATGGAAGCTCCCTTCTTTCACAATGCCATCTTCTAAAACCCAAGATTCATTGACGCTGCTCTGTAAATAGATGTCGGCAAAATCGATGGCGCCCGTGTAGAGCGTCGCGAGCGATTGCTGCAGTTTATCACTGTCTAAATCGTATTGATGAAGCAGGTTATGCTCAACGTTCTGTGCTTGCATGTAAAACCTTTTTACTACGGTTGAAGTGTTCCGCTACTGGGATATCTTGGCGGATCTTGTGTAAGCTTGCGGTATCAACCAAGGCTGTTGCAATACTTGGTTGCATGGTTTCTGTTTCAGCTAATATGCGGCCCCAGCCATCAATTACAAGGGCGTGACCATAGGTTTGACGGCCATTATCGTGCTCACCGGCTTGTGCCGAGGCAACGACAAAACATTGCTGTTCAATGGCGCGAGCGCGCGTCAAAACATGCCAATGCGCCTGCCCTGTCACTTGGGTAAATGCTGAGGGCAATACCAAAATGTCGGCGCCAGCTGTTCTTAACGCACGAAACAGCTCTGCAAAGCGCACATCATAACATACCGCTAACCCCAATGTGCCGAACTCAGTTGGAACGGTTACCACAGCATCACCCGCATCAGTCCAATTGGATTCACGATAACTTTTGGTGTTATCCGCAACATCAACATCAAACAAATGCATTTTATTGTAGCGAGCAACGCATGCACCTTGCGGATTAAATACTAAACTTGCGGCGCTGAATTTCTTATCTTCTGGAGAGTCGATTAGCGGAATAGTGCCACCAACTAGCCAGATATTGTAACGTTTAGCTAACTCGGCGAGACCTTGTTGCATGGGACCATCGCCAGGAAGCTCGGCGAGCTCTCGTTGCCGCTTGTCGCCGGCCCCAAAACATAAGCTTGCTTCAGGCAATACCACGAGTTGCGGACGAAAATCAGGTAGCGTTTTTAGCTGCTGCTCAATTTCCTGTAGGTTCTGTTGCGGATGCGGGCTGCTCGTCATTTGCAGCGCCGTCAGTTGAACTTGGCTGTTGTTCAGATTCTGGTTCATTTTGCACCTCCGGTGGAATTGGCGCATCGCGGCTATCTCGCGCGATCTCTTCGATTAGAGGCTCGTCCATTGTCCCTGAAATTTTATATTCGAGACGGCTAATGACTTTCGCATCATGCAACATTCGATCAATGACCAAAGCAGCGAGTCCTGATGGTGGATTAATCATCCACGCTAAAATAACCGGTAAGCTCGAAGTGACCTTTGGTACAAATTGCAGATCATAATCCAGCGTGCGCGTCATCAGGTTGGTTTGCCCTTTAACCTCCATGTCGCCTGCTGCGCCATTAAGCTGCGTGTTTTCGGTAGAGACAATTCCGTTAACGATATTAAAGTCACCACTGAAATTGGTGTAGAACAAGCCATTGGCGAAAACATCACGAAAATCGAAACGAAGTTTTCGCAAAATACTATCGAGACTCAAAAGTGAGAACAATCGAGCGCCACGATCACTCACCTCATTCAGATATCCTTGACCCAGTCTCCAATTTACCGTGCCATTGAGTGAAGTTGCTTGTATCTGTTGTGGCGCCCCCAAATAACTCAAATCAAAAGCGATAGTTGCATTACTATCGCGAACCATTGATGTGAACTCATAATTCTCCAAAAACTCGCCAAAATCTGGTGAGGTAAACTCCCCAAAAATGCGCGTTTGCGGATGCTGCGTTTCTGTTTCCAGCGCCCATGTGCCACTCGCCTTCAGTGTATGGTTGCGATGTTGTGCATTGAAATCAACCAACTCGAGTAACTTATCTTCACCACGCAAGTGAAGACTCACTTCACCCAAATCATAGATATCATAACGGCAACGCTTGCAGGTCAGGTAGATATCAGGCAGTTTCGCGAAGCTTCGAGGCAAACTAATTTCTTCGAAAGGTGATGTCTCATCGATCACTTCTTTCGGTCGTTTACCATGCAACTCAATAAACTCGGCATCGAATACGAGCTGAGAACGAGATCTCTCGCTGTTGGCTGTTGCCAATCGCCACTCGACATCCGTGATGACTTGTTGCGAATCGATTCTTGCGCGCCAACGATCCTGCTCCGGCCAGCCAACAACCGTCACGTCATTAAGTAACAAGTCACCATAACTCAGTTGTGGACTGATCAGTTGAACGTAATCAGGACGCAATAGCTGCGCTAGCTCGCTTTCACCTGAGCCTTCAGGGAGAAAGCTTTGCAAATGATGATATTTCTCAAGCCAAACCGCTACATCACTTGGCGGCATATTTGCTTCAACGGTAAAGGTTGGATTGAGCCGCAAAACGTTCGGATTGGGTGCCCGCGTTAATACCCTTCCAATTCTTGCGTAACCTGACTGCAAAACTTCCGCGCCACCATCGAATTGCAATTCGAGCATCATTTTTTCACCGAGCTCAGCATTTACCAAAATACTGTCTTCGCTTCCCGATACACTCAGTTCTAGCTGTTCCGATTCATCTGCAGCTTTTGATAACGGCGCCGGCACGTTTATTGCGACAGGTTGTAAATCGGCAGTTTGCTGCCAGCGGAACGAATAGCCGCCGTCCTTTGGTAAACTTAAGTTGAAGTCTGCCTGCCACGGCATTTCCCCGGCCGTAAGCGGGGCAAATTCGTCGAGTTCCCACGTGCCGCTGGCATCTACTTCAACAAAATAATCATCTTCGCGCTGCGCGCTGTTTAACGTTGCTTGAAGTGGGAAGCCCCGCCAGGTCATGATGAGATCTTGCGCATCGATAACATCATTTCGAAAGTTCACACGCCCATGTACATTACGAAAGTTCTCGTTTAAACCTCGAACATACATCGTCACATCGTCCAGTTGCGCATATCCCTGTGCGACAACGTCAGCTGAATTCACCAGCGGAATAGTTAACTCTAATTCGCTCGCTATTGGACCACTTAACTGAAGTTCGCTAAACGTGGCGCCCAAAGAGTTGGCCAATGGACTTTCATCAAAGATAGGTTTTAGCTCATTGGCGTTACCGGAAATCGTAGCCGAGATATCTAAGCGAGCTTGTTCACGTGCTAATAAATCCGGTAACACGACATCCGCTTGAGCAATGGCAATATTGCCTAGTAAGCCATCAGTGGCAGTAATATGCATCCGTTCGTTACGAAAGTTAACCACCGCGGTTGCGTCATAAATTGGTCGCCAATTTGGTTGAAATTTATAATTCAACTCGGTAATACGAGCTCGTGCTTCGAATAACCCTTGATTATCGTGATACGGAAAGTGCTCAACAGCACCGCGCCAAACCATCGCTAAATCTTGCGCTTGACCGTCTTGAAGGGCAACACTCAAGTAATCATGTAAATTGTCACCCATCACCACGGGTAAATGACGGCGTAATACCTCAGCATCAATAGGTTGCTGATTCAAGCTCTTCGCTACGGCGTCAACGTGTACGGATCTTTCACTCGGGGTCAGCGTTGCCGCAAGGCCTATTTCTAGACCATCCAAGTGCAATTCACTTTGTGGGGCAACACGTAACTGCCAATCACCATCCTCGAACCATAGAAACTGTCCAGATAAAGCCACTTTCGATAATGGCCAAGGATCATCGTAGTCTAAAGCACGGCTGATAAATGACGCATTTTCACCATCTAACTGCCAGTGCAACTGATTATCAATGCCCCGCAGGCGCAAATTCACGTTACTTAAGCCTGGCACACCGGCAAACTGTCCCCAACTTAAGGCCTCGCCCCGTGCGAACCAGCGAGCGCCGTCATCGATATCACTCTCGTAAACGACATCGATAAGACCTTGTGTATCGCGTTCTGCAAATTGTTCACTTACTTGCGCCCCTTGGCTACCGAACAAATTGAGTAATTCAAGCATCGGCGATAATGGTAAATCATCGACGCTGACGGCGGTGGTGGTTGGTGCTCCCAACTAAATGTTGGCAACGTCCAACTGCGTTGATTATGTTCAATAGTAAGCGGGTTGGAATTGACGCGCCAGCCGTTACGGTACGGGCGTAACTTTAATTCTCCGCCTGGAATGCGTAATTGATGTTGCTGCTGATCCACTTCCCAAATCAGCGCTTGTTCACCCAGTTGCAACAGACCATCGGTAAACTGATTCTGTTTAAAATTGAGCCATAAATTGTAGTTAAAAGCAGCCTTCTTAATTTCTGTGTCGATAATTTGCTGTTGTACCCAAGGCGTAATATCTAACTGGTTGGCAGCCACGTATACTTGACCACTTAGCGCTCTCGTGTCCGAACCTTGCACATCGATGATAATATCGAGTGTATTATCGGATACCGTCGAAAACGCCAGCTTACCAACACCTTGGTGCCGCTGTTGTTGATTAACCCAGCGTAATTCGGTGATTTCGATTGCTCGGGTCACCCCAACTAAATTGACTAACTCAAGCGTACTGTCGGCGACTTGAATATAATCGAGTTGATGGAGTAACAAATTAGTTAAATTGGGCGACAATCTAAATTCGCTGTCGGTACTACCACCATAACTATCTCGCAAGTCGTAATGGAGGCGCATCGCATCGAGTTGAACGCGTTCAAATTGAATACTTAACGAGCGCGCGCTCGCCCAAAAATCAATCAACACTCGCGCTTCGTCAATTTCAACACGCGTTGCCTTGTTGGCATCGGGGCGCACCACCAGTTCATGCAATATCAACTCTGGCCCGCTTCGCCCCCAATCCGCACTAATCTGCGACAACGACACTTCAGTCGCATAATTACTAGCAAGGAATGTTTCAACTTGTTGTGTTACATCGGGGAGTTGCGGTAACAGATAGCGCAGCCCACTAATGAGCAGCGCAAAGAGCACCAAAGCTATTGCTACAGTGTATATTAGAGTACGGTAGACAAACCCGAACGCCTTACCCGCCATAATTACATCATTACCACATCAAACTGCTCTTGGTTGTACAACGGCTCCACGAGCACTTTGACTTGCTTGCCAATAAAAACCTCGAGCTCTGCCAAGGCATGCGACTCTTCATTTAAGAGCATGTCCGCTACGGCTGTTGAGGCATAAACCATAAAGTGGTCGGCTGCATAGGCGCGGTTGACTCGAACAATTTCGCGCATCACTTCGTAACACACCGTTTCAACCGTCTTCATTGAGCCACGTCCACCACATACCGGACACTCTGAGCATAGTACATGCTCTAGGCTTTCGCGGGTGCGCTTACGCGTCATTTCCACCAAGCCAAGCGATGTAAAACCGTTTATCGAGGTTTTGGCACGGTCTTTCCCGAGCGCCTGTTCCAAACTATGCAGCACACGGCGACGGTGATCGGCATTTTGCATATCAATAAAATCGATAATGATAATACCGCCCAAGTTGCGTAAACGTAGTTGGCGAGCAATTGCTTGAGTCGCTTCAATATTGGTATTGAAAATAGTTTCTTCGAGGTTGCGATGACCGACAAAGCCGCCAGTGTTGATATCAATCGTCGTCATCGCTTCGGTTTGGTCGATAATTATCGAGCCGCCTGACTTCAATTCCACCTTTCGGTCGAGCGCCCGCTGAACTTCATTCTCGACATCAAACAAGTCGAAAATCGGCCGCTCCCCCGCATAATATTCCAACGCATTGCTTAACTCTGGAATAAATTCTTTCACAAATTCACTCAACAAGTCGAAGGTGACGCGCGAATCGACCCGAATTCGTTCAATTTGCTCACCGACGAAATCTCTCAGGATTCGACACGAGAGATTGAGATCTTCGTATACCAAACCGATATTGCGCATGCCTTTACGACGCTTTTGAATGGTATCCCACAGGCGTCGTAAAAACTTGGCATCACGCTGCAATTCATCGTCGCTCGCGCCTTCAGCTGCGGTGCGAACAATAAACCCACCCTCGTCATCGCAATAGGGCATCGCCGCTTGCTTCAGTCGGTTCCGTTCTTTTTCATCTTCAATGCGTTGTGAAATACCCACATGTGGTGATTGCGGCATCAGTACCATGTAGCGAGAAGGAATCGTAATATCAGTAGTTAACCGAGCGCCTTTAGTACCGAGTGGGTCTTTGACTACTTGCACTAATATTTTTTGGCCAGGACGCACCAATTGCGCAATATCTGCAGCAGGCATGGTACCCCGAGCAATTCCCTCAGCTTGTTCAAGTTGCGTGACGATATCTGACGCATGTAAAAATGCCGCTTTATCTAAACCAATATCAATAAATGCCGCTTGCATGCCAGGCAGCACACGTGACACTTTTCCGACATAAATATTGCCGACTAAGCCACGCTTCGCTTGGCGCTCGATATGAATTTCTTGCAAAATACCGTTTTCAATCAGCGCAACGCGAGTTTCGGTGGGCGTGACGTTCATTAAAATTTCTGCACTCATACGCGCCCCTCAATGGTTTGAATAAGATGTTCCGTTTCATACATCGGTAAACCAACTACGGCAAAATAACTGCCGTTAAGATGTGTCACGAATTTTGATGCACGCCCTTGGATACCATAACCACCGGCTTTATCTTGCGGCTCACCTGATTGCCAATAGTGGTCGATGTCCTCGTCGCTAAGCTCTTTAAAAGTGACCTCAGCTTGGCTGATTACCACTTTTTCCTTGGCGCCTAGCACCGCAGCAACGGCGGTGATTGCAAAATGGCTGCGCCCCGATAAGCGTCTCATCATGGCAACAAAGTGCTCGAAATTGCGCGGCTTCTCGAGAACCTCGTCGTCACAAACGACAATCGTGTCAGCGCCCAACACAAGGCTGTTCGGCTGCGCTAGTTTAGCCCCAGCACGCGCCTTCGTTAGCGCTAAACGTTGCACATAACTCGTTGCCGACTCATTCGCAGCGCGTTCTTCTGGTACATTTGGTATCACCACTGAAAACGGTCTGTCGAGTAGTTTAAGTAACTCTTGGCGACGCGGAGAGCCCGAAGCTAATACAAGTTCATTAGCGAACAAGGTAATGCCTCCGGTATTTCCGCAAAATTAAGTATACCCACGGCCAGGCGATAGCTGACGAAAGTACCGGATATAAATAAGCAAAATTGAAAACTGCATCGTTGAGCACGTGCTCAAGCTCGTAAACGATAACCCGCTTCACGAGGATTAAAACCGCCACCACGAATGCTTGTTGGGTAAAGGAATAATTGCGAATACGTTGAAAATGACGAATTGCTGGATAAGCCATAATCAATAAGGCGGTTGCATAAATGCCAAAAACCGAGCCCATGAGAATATCAGCAATCAGCCCAAGCACGAGCACTGTGCCCATACCGACACGGTGTGGTAGCGCCATCACCCAGTAAATAATGACCAAGCTGAGCCAATCTGGCCGCCATGCTTCAAGAAACGTTGGCATTGGCATAACCATCAAAACCAAAGCAACAAGATAACTGACAAGAAGCGGTAATAAACCGGATTTAATCCACATTATCAGCCCCCTTCGTATCGTCGTAAACCGGTTGCTCCGTTGCACTAGGCGGCCAAAGGAGTAACACCGTACGAATACGATCGAGTTGTGCAAAAGGTCGCGCTGTAACGCGGGCATACTGTAGCCGCTCATTACGGTCAATCTGGGTAATTTCGGCAACGGGGTAGCCTTCTGGATAAACACCACCAAGCCCCGATGACATTAATTTGTCACCCACTTCAAGTTCACTTGAATGTGGAATAAACATTAATTCCAGACGTTGCAAATCGCCGGTGCCTCGCGCTAACACGCGAATGTCGTTGCGCTCTGCTCGCAATGGCAACGCATGGCTCTGATCGGAAATCAGTAAAACACGAGCGGTGCCGCGCCCGACACTCATCACCTGACCCAAAATACCGCGATTATCCAGTACCGGTTGACCTTCATAAACGCCGTTGACACTACCTTTATTGATCACAACTTGGTGTGAAAATGGGTCGGTTGCTACGGCGACAACTTCCGCCGCCATGCGTCGACTTGCTTGGCGAATATCTGAACCTAATAATTGACGTAGTCTGTCATTCTCATTTTCTAAGAAGTTGAGTCGCTGCACGGCCATTTGCAATTCTTGCAGCTCTTGTTTTAAGGCTTTGTTTTCTTCGCGCAATGTGGTGCGAGTTGTGGATAAGTAAACCAAGCGATCGAGCACTTGCTCAGGTAACACGGCAAGATATTGAACGGGAGCAACAAGGGTCGATAAAAACGAACGCACCGGCTGCATGGTGTTCAGCCGGTGGTCGAGAAACATCAACGTACCGGCGCATAATAGCGCCAATACGAGTCGTGTAAGAAGGGTTGGCCCTCGTTCAAAAAGCGACTTCATAATGTCGCTTACTCATAACTGAAGAGGTCACCGCCGTGCATGTCGATCATTTCGAGTGCTTTACCACCGCCACGAGCAACACAAGTCAGCGGGTCATCAGCAACAATCACTGGAATTCCAGTTTCTTCCATGAGCAGTCGGTCAAGATCACGCAATAGCGCACCACCACCGGTTAACACCATGCCACGCTCAGAAATATCAGATGCCAACTCTGGAGGTGATTGTTCTAATGCAACCATAACGGCACTGACAATACCCATCAGCGGTTCTTGCAGTGCTTCTAAAATTTCATTGCTGTTAAGTGTAAATGAGCGTGGTACACCTTCAGCTAGATTTCGGCCTCGCACTTCAATTTCGCGAACTTCTTCACCTGGGAACGCTGAGCCAATTTCATGTTTAATGCGCTCAGCTGTTGCTTCACCAATCAATGAACCGAAGTTACGACGAATATAATTCACGATAGCTTCGTCAAACTTGTCACCACCAATTCGCACCGATGACGAATACACCACACCATTCAGTGAGATAATCGCAACTTCTGTTGTGCCACCACCAATATCGACGACCATTGAACCGGTTGGCTCCGAAACCGGAAGCCCAGCACCGATTGCAGCGGCCATTGGCTCATCAATCAGGTACACCTCACGGGCGCCAGCACCGAGCGCAGATTCACGAATGGCGCGACGTTCAACTTGAGTTGAACCACATGGCACACACACTAAAACACGCGGGCTTGGGCGGAAATAATGGCTGTCGTGCACTTTCTTAATAAAGTGCTGCAGCATTTTTTCAGTCACGTAAAAATCTGCAATTACACCATCTTTCATTGGGCGGATGGCTTTTATATTGCCAGGCGTTCGACCAAGCATTTGTTTTGCTGCTTGACCAACAGCAGCAACACTCTTAGGACCACCTGAGCGTTCTTGACGAATCGCTACAACCGAAGGTTCATTCAAGACAATACCTTCGTCTTTCACATAAATTAGTGTGTTTGCTGTACCCAAGTCGATCGATAGATCGTTGGAGAAGATGCCGCGTAACTTCTTAAACATGAGGGGATGTTCCCTTACTCGTAATTTGGTGGACTGAAAACTGTGTAACTTTACCAAGCTGACACCGTGCGGGCAAGCGTTATACCGTGTATATTAACTGCAACTTCCCACTCGTATGTACCCTTGGCTTTGAACGCAAACACTGCGAGCATTCGCGCCATTTATTTGTAATTCTACTGCACTTTGACCGCAGTTCTCGGCAGTGGTTGCATGCCCCGTTGAAACCGGACACCCTAGCGCATTGAACCGAAACCCCGTCGCTGCGTTTGGCAAGGCAGAAACTATCGACAAGGTGTTTTCAGCAGGCAGGGCAACAATACGCGCGTTATCAACGGGTTGGCCACAGTCGTACGGTATCACTTCGGCGCTATTTAATGTCACGCCATAACACCGATTGACAACATCCTGCATGGCTTGCTGCTGTTGTAAACGCAACAAGCTTAAAAGTTGACGTTCGGTTACAACCTGATCGACGCTACCCGAACCAAAAATTCGAGGGCCTGCAGTTACGGCCAAAATACCGACCAATACAATAACAATAATCAGCTCAACAAGCGTGAAACCTTGCTGATTATTTACAATTACACGGTGCCTTGTCGGACGTAATAGCATGATTTCGTCAGCTCTTTGTCGTTAATCATTTTGGGCGAACAATTTATGCAGTGTAAACGAAAAAAGTGTAGTATACAGAACAATATATCAACAAATTATAAGAAAAGTAGAAGCCTCGGAGCTTAGCTATGCCTCGAATGTCGATCACGCAACGGCCAAGTCACTCAAAACAACGTGGTTTCACGTTGATTGAGATTATTATTGGCATTGTGGTTTTGGGCATTTCGATAGTGCTCCTAACCGTATTGCTGTTTCCTCAAGCGCAACGTAGCGCCGAACCAATCCTACAACAACGAGCTGCCGCTTTGGGGCAAGCTTTTATCGATGAAATTAGCGGAAAATCATTTGATGAAAATAGTGATCGCCAGGGTGGTTTAGTTCGTTGTGGCGAGGGTACAACAACTTGTACCGCCCCAGCCGCTCTAGGCCCTGATAGCGAAACACGTGACACCTTCGATGATGTTGATGATTACCATCAACTCGAATTAACCGCACCAACTTTACAAGACGCCTTGGGTGACGATATTGCTGGCCGCTACGTCGGTTTCACCTATGCCATTGACGTGTGCTATAGCGATAATTTAGGCGTATGCCAATCAACCATTACTGCGTTTAAACGTATTCGCGTCACCGTCTCTACATCGTTTGGCCAAGACTTTGTTTTTACCTCACTGCGAGGTAATTACTAATGATAAATTATCAGCATAGATCTCGTGGCTTTACACTGGTCGAACTCGTTATCGTGATTGTGTTACTCGCTCTTACCGGGCTATTTGTGTTTAATTACCTCGGATTCGGTGCACAGATTTTTCGCGACACCACTGAACGTGATCAACTCGTCTCACAATCACGGTTTGCCTTAAATCGCTTAACGAGTGAGCTGCGCAATGCTGTTCCCCGCAGTGTTCGTGTAAGCGTTGCCGACAGTCAACGTTGCATTGAATTTATGCCGATACTGGCGAGTAGTCAGTATGTACGCATTCCGCGCCCAGGCCCTCCTTCAGTGTCAAATGTCCCCTTCACAGCCATTGCGCCAACCACACTTGATGGATTAGTCGGCGGCTATTTGTTGGTATATGCCACTACCACACAGCATATTTATGGCAATGCTACGCAGCGTCGAAAAGAGGTAACCGGCGTTACGCCGCCGGTTGATAATCTCGTTGATATCAGTTATTCGCCGAACACATTTTTCGTTACCGACAGTCCTGTACGACGCTACTACATCGGCGGCATGCCAATCAGCTGGTGCTACGACGAAACCAGTCGCGGGTTGTATCGATTTGAAGGCTATGGTCGATTGAATAACCAGCCCTCTTTCGCTGACCTACAATTATCAACGGCGACAAGTGCCGAACTTATGGCCGAAAATATCTATAATGACCTCAATAACAGTGAGTTCCCATTTAAAGTGTTTGAGGCAACGCTCTACAGAAACAGTTTGATTCAGTTTGATTGGCGCTTCCGTCGTGATGCGGCACAAGAACCGCTCGAGATTTTACACGAGGTGTATATACCGAATGTTCCGTAATCGACTGCAAACCTCAGTTTATCGACAACGTGGCGCCGCACTGGCTGTTGCGGTGTTTATTATTGTTGTAATGAGCCTGATCGGCATGGCCATGGTACGTATTTTAGGCGACGCCACATCGGCTACGGTTAGCGAAGTACTTGGAGCTCGCGCCCAAGCCGCAGCTCGTAGCGGCGCAGAAACGTTATTGGTCGATTTGTTTCCACTTAATTCAAGCAACGCCGACGAGACGATTTGTCCGGAACGAACGAGCAGCGAACCCACCTCCGTAGTGATTCAATCCAGTTTCTCGGTTGACGGACTCGCTAATTGCTCAACAACCGTTTACTGCGACCAAGCTGAGTTATCGGCGCCCTATTCTGGTATACATTTTCGTATTCTTGCACAAGGTAGCTGTGGTGCTGGCGATTTAACGTATTCAAAGGAAATTATGTTGGAGGCAAGTGATGGGGTTTATTAAATCAGTCATCCTAGCAATCGCATTGTTGCCCGCGCTCGCCTTCGCCAATTGGACCCTCCCTGATGACGCAGTGAATAACGTCGGTGACTTCGCCGGATGCAGCTTCGATGGGGGACAGACTGTTACCTGTAATAGTGACATCACGCTCACCACTGTCGATGCAACATTAAGCCTCACACAGAATCTTAACTTGGTGATAAATGGCGCATTTACCACCGCTGATGGCATCACGATTAATCCGAATAATAGTTATGTTCTAAACATACAGTTGGGCAGTAGTAACTTTCTCATGAGCGGTGATAATGCCGTCATCAATGCGAATATTTCCGCCGCGAATATTACCGTTAGTGGATTGGAAACGATTGTGAATGGCGATTTAAACGCCCTCGCAAATGTTTCCGTTGCGTCTGGGCCAACCATTAATGGCGATATTATAGCTGGCGGCAGCGTCTCAAATAGCGGTCTGATTAACGGCAAGGTGACGACAGCGGGTAACTTCGTTAATAATTCAGGCGCTGTCCTTAGCGGACGCGTCGATGCGTCAGGTAGCGTGCAGAATAACGGTACTGTTACTTCCAATATTGATGCTGTAGGAGCAGTCACCAACAGTAGTGGCGCAACAGCTGGCAGTATTAACGCCAGCAGTCCGGTGGTGAACGACGGAACCGTACTAGGGTATATCAATGCGCCCAGCGTTAGTGGTACCGGTACGGCGCCATATACTTGTAGCATTAATTCTTATGTTGGCCCGTGCCCCGGCGCGCAGGATCCCGAATACGACTACTGTAGTGAAGTGACACTATTAACCTCGTATGGCGTTGTAGGAAGCGGGGGATTCACCTTTGGCAATGGTTCTGAGATTAACGGTAATCCCATCGATGGCACCGGAAACACACCGACACCTATTGGGCAAGTTGATACTGTTGACTTGGAGTATCCGCCACTTGATCCATTGATTTTCCCGACGTTTAGTGGTGGAGCAGATTTAAATATTAGTAAGAAAAACGATCCGAGTGACATTCCCGCCGGCACTTACGGCACAATCAATGTCGCAGGCGGCAATAATGGTAATTTTCTTGGCGGCACTTACTATATTGATCGATTAGAAGTTGGCGCAACAGGGAGCGGAACCGGTATTACACTTGGCCCTGGCGATTACTTTATTCGCGAAATTGTTTTTCATTCAGGTATCTATGTAAATACCACCAGCGCTGGACCAGCTCGATTGTTTATCGAAACCGGAATTGGCCAAACCAATGCCAACCAGCTCGAAATTAATAGCGGCGGCTCAGCGTCGAATCTTCAAATTTATCTTTACGAAGGTGCGACGATATCATTGGGTAACGGTAATATGGGTGGCAATAAGGATACACTCAACTTTAACGGCACCATATATGGCCCATTCCCCGACAACGATATAACCTTAGGCAACAATAATACGCTACAAGGCAGTATTCTAACTGCTGGAACCATTGACGTTGGTACCGATACGGTCTTCAATTACAGTCCGGAAGTACAAGCTGAAGTCACGGCATCGTTAGGCTGTGCGCCGGTCGATTCCGAAGTACATCATTACCGTCTCCTCCACCCACAAGTATTGGTTAGTTGTTACTCGGCAGCTATCGAGGTGATCGCTTGCGCTGATGAAACGTGCTCAGCCACTTATGATGACCCTGTTACAATTACCGTGAGTTCGAGCGATGCAGACAGTGTCTGGCAAGGCGGTTCTCTCGACTCAACCACAGATGCCGATGCTAACCTATTATTTAGTAACGGCACTGGTGGCAGTGGCCTGCGTAATATTAATGGTGGAGCGGCAGCATTAACGCTAAGTAATGCCTCACCCACAGCGGTTGAAGCGACGCAGTGTTACGACAGCAGTGGCACAGTAGCCACCAGTTGTGAAGTAACGTTCAACACCGCCGGTTTAATCATTACCGATATCGATGGCGCTAGCCCATTGCCTGCAACCTTCGCAGGAAATGATTTACCTGCAGCTTTACGCGCGGTTGAAACCAATACCACGACAGGTGCTTGCGAAGCGCGATTATCCGGCACTCATACCGTGAACTTAGGCATGCAGTGTTTGAATCCGGGCACGTGTCAACCGGGACAATCACTGACAATTGACGGTCAAGCTATTGGCCTCAATGCTGCTGGAAGCAACACCAACACCCAAGCACTTGCGCTAACTTTTGATGCGACGGGCCGCGTTGAAAATGATTTGGTGGTCAATTATTCCGACGTAGGCCAGATTCGATTATTTGCCTCACTGCCACTAACGGAAGCACCATCGGCGTCCAATCCGGCTATTAGCGATCCCGATATTGAACTTGTGGGCACCAGTATCAATGACTTTGTAGTAAAACCGCACACATTAGTGACACGCGCCCTCGACGATGCTGGTGATTTATGGACCAGCACGACAGCAACGGGGCCAGGATTTACCGCCGCGGCAGCGCCGTTTAGTATGGTTGTCCAGTCGCTAAACGCTGCTGGCAATCCAACGCCTAACTTCGGCCTAGAATCGACTTCTGCGGGAGTACAAGTCCAATTTCATTCTATGGCTTATCCAACCCCCGCAGATATCGATAGCAATGGCTCTCAATTGACCTTGAACAACCCTTTTGTCATTGATCCAACCTATCCTGGAGCGAAGCGCACATCTGGGGCAATTTGGAAGGAAGTTGGCACCGTCAACTTAACGGCTCGCTTAAGCGGCGACAACTATCTTGGCGCCGGTGACGCATTCTCGCGTCCTCCAAGCCCCATCGGTCGTTTTTATCCGAGTCGCTTCACCGTTTCAGCGGCGAACGTAGTCAATGCTTGTAGCGGCTTCAGTTATATGGGACAAGATGCCATTGAAGTCACCTACACCGTTCAAGCGTTAAATCAACTGGATGAAGTGACGAAAAACTACGCCAATTCCGGTGGTGTACTCTACAGCGATACTGCGACGGTTCAAATGCGCGCCGCCAGTTTAACTCCTGTTGATGATATTGGTGATGAGTTTTATAACCGCCTCGATTTCTTGCCTCAAACCACTTGGTTAGCGGGCGAACTTACTTTTGCAAGCTCGGCCGTATCATTTAACCGCCGAGTAGATAATGAGCCCGACGGCCCCTACCCTGATCTCCAGCTTGGTTTGCAGTTGCTCGATCCCAGCACAGATGCCCGCAATTTCGCGGCCGCCGATCAGTCGATGACCGTCCAGAACGATCCGGCACTGACGTTGCCATCAACCGCCGTGCCAATTGGCGGCTTACTCGAGCTTCGTTACGGTCGAATGAGACTTGAGAATATCTTCGGCCCCGAAAATGAAGATTTACCGATTGTGATGTACAACGAATACTTTGATGGCAACCGCTTTGTCCTCAATGATATTGATTCATGTACCACGGTAACCGCCGCAAATCTTAATATCATCGATAATCCAGACGCGATCGATACCGTTGCCGATCAGCTGACGGGTCCAATTACGTTCAGTAACGGTGAATTGATCTACGGCGACTTGTTCTGGCTTGCGCCCAATGCACCAAATAACTTCGGTGACTTTATCTTCGAATATCAAGCTGACTCATGGTTGCGTTATGAGTGGGGTCACGATGCAGCTGAAATAAACGAGAATCCACGAGCCACGGCGGGCTTCGGTCAGTACCGCGGTAATGACCGCGTCATCTTCTGGATGGAAAGACAGTAGCCCGGCGTTTCACGCCGAGTGGCGGTAGCTCGGCGTTCTACGCCGAGTGGCGCGAAGCGCCGTTAATCTGGAGCTCAAATACGGTGTTCGTTATTCGTTATTCGTTATTCGTTGCTCGTTATTCGTTGTGCGTGCGCTCCGCTGTTCGTCCGTTCGCTTCGCTCACTGTTCGGTTAAATCACAGACAATAAAAAAGCGCCCGAAGGCGCTTTAAAATGAAAGATCTCTAATTAACAGCCTGTTGTTTCAATTGTAATTGTTGGACGTGAACCAGCTGAAGTAACATCTGTATATTCTACATAGCACTCAGTGATAGTTGTATGATCAGCAACATCTAACGTTGCCGATGGCGTTGTACCTGCTGGAGCAAAGCGCACAACATTTGCTGTATTACCGATATCTGCACTATCAGTATAGGCGATATCCCAGTCTGTTACAGTGATATTTAATGCCGCGGTAATGCCTGCTGCAGTTGCTGCAGGGTATCCGTAGACTACATCAATACCATCTACAGAAACATAATCGGCTGTTGGAGTCGCTCCATCATCAGCATCACCTTCAACGCCTTGAATTGCAGCTTTTCCATACACTAGATCAGCCGCACCATTCATAGAACCCTTCAATCCATTGAGCGTTGACTCGCGAGCGTCAGTTGAGAAGTTAAAGAATTGCGGAGCGGCAGTGACGGCGAGGATGCCGAGTACCACGATGACGATGATCAGTTCGATCAATGTAAAACCTTTTTGTGTTTTCATAGCGCTTTCCCTTTTAATAAGTAAGGAGTATTCCCCAAAGTATAAACTAATTATTACTAAAAATACTGACCCCACCGGTACGTGGGTTATATACAAACACGTTACCGACAGAGAGATAGTCGGTGCCACTTGGCGCTGAAGCCAAGTTTTTAATGGTATTTGCTAAATAATACACGCAAATATCATTGGTTCCGTTATTTTCGCGGGTCACGTAATAACGGTTTTCACCCAGCAGGGTAAAACTGGTGGTAGCGGTTGGCGCACCTTGTAAAATGGCTTGCATCATGGTGCGGCAATCTTCACTGGTAATGTTTAAATCGTGGGCATTAAGATTGTTGTCGCCACTGACTGGGTAGCCGGTGCTTCCATCCACGTTAACGCTAATGCCATCCATGACAACAACGGCGCCTGCGCCATCCGCGTTACCTTGTGGACGACCGCGTAGTTCCCATTCAGCACGCACAAGGCCGACCGCGCTGGCAAAGCCTCCGGCAACACCTTCTACGGCCGCATCTTCGGCATCAGCTGTCACACTGGTAAAGCGTGGCAGTGCCGAGGCTGCCAACAAGCCCAGAATAACAACAACAATAATCAGCTCAATCAGGGTAAAACCCGACTGGTTCGCTGTTGAAGTAAGTTTCGTCTGCACTGCTTGCATCCCTTATTCCCCGTAGGTTTATTATGATTTTTATAACAAAACCATGCAAATATTAATGGTTATCCACAATTGTTAAATTACGGTTAATTATCGACCCCGATACGCATCCATCATTTCCCACATTGGTAAGAATACACCCAATGCCATAATGGTGATGATTACCGCCACAAATACTAATAAAATCGGCTCGATGCGCGCGGTCAAACTCTTGAGATCATAATCGACTTCGCGTTCGTAATATCCAGCCACTTCAAATAACATTTCATCGACTCGACCTGTTTCTTCGCCAACGGCTATCATTTGCAATACTAAGGGCGTAAATAGCTCACTATTGCGGGCAGTTCGCGTTAAGCTCTCACCGCGCTCAATATTACGTCGCATGTCGTTAATGCGCCCACTCATCCAGCTATTATCCACTGCTTCAGCGACTAAACCTAAGCCTTGCGTTAATGGCACTCCCGCTTGCAACATCACCGCAAACGTGCGCGCAAACCGAGCTAGCAATGAACGCATGACAATATCACCAACCACTGGCATACGCGTTTTGAATCGATCCCACACCATTCTTCCAGGTACGGTTTTAACGTAGTTGATTGCGCCTGCAATCGCCACTACAACCACTCCGAGCATCAGTGGCCACCAATTTACGAAGAAATTTGATGTGGCGAGAATAATGCGCGTCGGTAATGGTAAATCCACATTAAAATTCGCAAACATTTGCGCAAACGGCGGTATCACCCAAATGTTTATGATTACGACCGCAGCCACTAACGCCAACATAATAAACATGGGGTAGCGCAGCGCTGACTTAATCGCTTTACGCGTTTCTTGTTCTTTTTCTAGGTAGTCTGAAAGCTGCAAAAATGCGCCTTCTAATTCACCCGTGTTTTCGCCAACGTGCACAATTGCAACCAATAGGCGTGGAAACACACGTGGATGAGAGGCCATTGCAGAAGATAGCTGGCGACCGCGCTCTAGCTGCTCCACTAAATCTTTTAATACAGCACCAAATCGTTTGTTACTCGTATTCTCCGCTAATCCCTCCATGGCACGAAGCAGCGGTATACCTGCTTTGGTTAACGAATACATTTGTCGAGTAAATATGATCAGATCAACATGGCTAATGCGTTGTTGAAACAATCCAGAGGACTTGGCTCCTACTTTGGCTTCGGTCACTTCAATTTGTATCGCCAACGGGGTGATTCCCCGACGCAATAAGCTATCGGCTGCTGAGCTTTCACTCGCCGCTTCAATAACCCCCTGCACTGGCTGGCCACCATTATCGCGGCCACGATACTTATAGTTCGCCATCGCCACCCTCTGTGGTTGCCGCCGTTATTCGTAGTTCTTTTTCTTCGACTGTTTCAGCCAAAAACAACACTTCATCAAGAGAAGTAATACCTGCTCGCGCATACTCCAATGCAACGCTCGCTAATGGTTTAAACCCTTCTGACTGACGCGCTGCTTGGGCAAACTCGCGCATATTGCTATCGCGTAACGCATCAATCATCGTTTCGTTCATTTCTAGAAATTCGAATACACCAATTCGACCCTTATAGCCCGTATGATTACAGCTACGACAGCCCTTACCACGCACAAAACCACTGCCATTTGTCGGAATACTGGGATCCATGCGGCGTAAGAGTGTCAACTCAGCAACCTCTGGCGTATCGGCTATCTTGCAATTGTCGCACACGCGACGAATCAAGCGTTGTGCGAGAACACCTCGCAAAGCCGCACCAACTAAATATGGTGCTGCACCCATATCAATTAATCGCAGCGCACTCGTAATCGAATCGTTGGTGTGCAAAGTGGTCAGTACTAAGTGACCCGTAATCGCACCACGCAGACCAATCTCAACGGTTTCGTGATCACGCATCTCACCCACCATGATAATGTCGGGGTCTTGGCGCAAAGTGGTACGTAATACGTTCGAGAAACTCAGTCCAATTTTGCTGTTTACTTGAACCTGAGAAATACGAGGTAAGCGGTATTCGACTGGGTCTTCAACCGTGATAATCTTCTTTTCGGCTTGGTTGAGTTCACTTAGCGCGCCGTACAATGTTGTGGTTTTACCCGAGCCTGTCGGACCGGTCACAATTAACATGCCATACGGACGATGAATCAATCGACGCACACGCTTGAGGATATGTTCTGGCATACCCGTCTGCTCGAGCTGCAGCAAGCCTGCAGACTGATCCAGCAAACGCATGACGCACGATTCGCCATACTGTACCGGCATCGTCGATACCCGCACATCAATAGAGTGGTCGCGTATTTTAATATTAAAGCGGCCATCTTGTGGTAATCGCTTCTCGGAAATATCCAAGCCAGCCATCAGCTTCAATCGCAACAACAGGGCGTTGGCAATATTGGTTTCAGTGAGCACGTTTTCTTGTAACACACCGTCAACTCGCATCCGAATGCGCAATGCACGATCATCTGGTTCGATGTGAATGTCTGAAGCACGCACTTGCACGGCATCAGCAAAAATCGATTGTAAGAGCTTGGCGACCGTTGCTTCGTCGTCATCGTCATCAAGCGACAATGCGCCAAGATCAAATTCGGCTCCATCCTGGGTTTCGGTTTGCAGCTCTTTTGCAAACTGAGCAATGTCTTTGGTACGGCGATAAAGGTTATCAAATGCCTCAAGCAAATCCGCATCGGGCACTACCGCAAGCTTCATTTCGCGTGGCTGCAGATAATGAGAAATAGCGTCTACGGCAGCAAGATCAGCAGGATCGCTCATACCAACGAGAGCATTCGTTTCATCAGCTTCAATGACTAAGGCGCGATGACGACGCGCCTGAACTTCGGGAATTAGGTTCACCACTTGCTGTGAAATCTTACGGTCACCGAGTTCAATCAACGGGATGTTCAACTGACGCGCTAAGAATTCAAGCAAATCATGTTCTTCAATGAACCCAAGATCAATCAATGTCACGCCAAGCTTCCGGCCATTTTGCTTCTGATCGGCTAACGCTTGCTGCAACTGAGACTCTGTAATCATGCCATCTTGAACGAGTAGATCACCGAGGCGCATTTTTAAACGTGGGCGCATCTTAGAATCCCTCCAATACAGCAAGACGTTGTTCGATATACGAGCGAGCGTCCTGACCTAAGTCCGGTTGCTTTATCGCTTGATGATAACTGCGAACCGCAGCTTCAATATTATCGCCATCTTCGTAAGCGACAGCTGCGGCAAGCCACCAACGACCTTCATTCGATTGCGTCGCAAGCGCGGTATAGTCAGCGGCAGCCTCATTAAAATAACCAAGCTGCGTTGCCGATGACGCTCTTAATTGCAATAACTCCGGAGTTTCTGGCGCTTGCATAGGAATAACGGCAAGTACCTGATACGCCTGTTCAACTCGACCCACTCGCTCATATATTCGTGCTAACAACAACTGCCATTCGGTTTGCTGAGGCTTTAAATCTAACCCTTGTTGTAACAAGGTGATTGCTCGGCTCGTTAAACCCCGCCCGTACCAATATGCGGCCAGTTCAGAGCGAACTTTTACATGATCTGGTTTAACCACCAATGCTTTCTCGAGTAACTCTTGTCCTCTAGCCTGTTCACCTTTCTGGAACGCTTCACGAGCTTTTGCTAGGTTTGTATCGGCTAATTCTTGCGATGATAATTGCACCCGCTCAACACTAAACGACTGAGATGAACTTGATGCTGGCGGCTTCTTCGTTGCTTTTGGGGTCGGCTCAGGTGTTGGAGCTGGTTCGGTTATCACGTTAGTTTCCGCAGGCTCCGACTCTGTCGTAGGCTGCTTCGGTGATTTTTCCGTCACTTCGGTGTCTTGAGTTTTAGGTAACGTTGCCACATCAACAATGACGTTTGGCTTTTCGACTTTTGCTGCCGCTTCTTGTGATGAGGTTTCAGATTTTGTCGGCGTCTCTTTTCCCACGGTCTCGGCAGCCAACGCCTCCGATTTAGCAATGGATTGGCTCAGTTCAACTGGGGTCGTTTCAACCGTTGATGCTGACTCAACTTCCGCTGACGCTTGATTTGAGCTGTACATCCACCACAGATTTAATGCCCCGATTATCGCCGCTAAGCTCACGACTAAAATGCCAACAATCCATGCCCAATGAATCGGTTGAGGCGCAACCGCCGCCGGTGTATAAGTGCGTCGGTTATTTTGCTGCTGACGCTGGTCAAGATCACGTAACATCCGATTGATAACACTCATAGGTTACCTCCAGCAAACCATTGCTGTTGATAACCCCAAAATGCTAGCGCGGCGAGCGCAGCAGCACCTAATACCCACCAATACCAAGTACGTTTCGGCAACATTGCATCTTCTGTATCGTCGACGGCAGTACGCACATGCTTCGGAGTAACCGGATACACACCCTCGCCATAACACAGCAATAGCACCTTATGGCATAAAACATTCGCAAGTCTTGGAATACCGCGACTCGCCTGATGTAGCATACTCACGACGCGGCCATTAAAGATTGGCGCACCTTTATAACCGGCCACATGTAAACGATGGGAAATATAACGTGCCAACTCGTGTACCGTCATTGCTTGCAAGTGATAGCTAAACGAGATGCGTTGGCGTAACTGGCGATGCTCTCGTGCCGCTAAACGTTCGTTCAGCTCAGGTTGCCCAAACAAAACGATGTGTAAGAGTTTTCGCGTCTCAGTTTCCAAATTCGAGATCAGACGCAGCGCTTCAAGTGAGTCGCTCGGCAATGCTTGCGCTTCATCCAATACAATGACAACCGTTTTACCCGCAGCATTAATCTCCATGAGCCGTTGTTGAATCGCTTGCGTAACTAACTGCTGACTGCTTGCTGATGAAATATCCACTTGTAGTTCGCGAGCAATTTGTGCACGCAGTTCATCCGGATTTAAAAACGGATTTGGGATGTATGCCGTCACATATGGTTCGGGTAATTCGTTCAGTAACTTACGACACAATAAGGTTTTACCGGTACCAACCTCACCAACAACTTTGATGAAACCTTCACCGGTACGCAATGCGGTTAACAATACTTCCAAAGCTGCGCGGTGACCTTCAAGATCACAATAGAAACTGGTATTCGGCGTCAGCGTGAATGGTAGTTCGGTTAAGCCGTAATGCTTTTGATACATAGCGGTCTCAGTTTCCGTACCATTGCTTTAAAATTTCGCTAGAACGGTCAAGTTCGTCCTGCCAAGTATCCACGCCAACCACGGTTGGGCGAATCAATATCACCAGCTCTTTCTTCTGTTCGACGCGGCGCTTATTTTTAAATAGGTTGCCAACGACCGGAATATCGCCCAACAAAGGTGCTTTCGCTTCAGTATCGGTGTATGAGGTCTGCATTAACCCACCCAAGACGACAATTTCACCATTGCGTGCTTTTACGATCGTGTCACTCTCACGAATGTTGCTTTGCGCTAATGGAAGAACAAAGGTGTCATTGTTCAGCTTAACCACTTTTTCTTGTTCCGTGGTTTCAACAACGGAAGGATGCACATGCAAAATCACTTCACCGTCTTCACTAATTTGCGGCGTAATATCGAGAGAGATACCAGAGAAGAACGGCGTTAACTCAATATTCGGTGTCGACGTGGTGGCTGTACCAGTGACCGTCGTTGTTGAAACGTTGGTAACAAAGTATTCGTCTTCACCGATTTTAATTACGGCTTTTTGGTTGTTTGCTGCACTCACCCGCGGGTTTGACAGTACCTGGACATTTCCTTGAGTTTGCAACAGGTTTAATGCACCAGTGAACTCACCAACGTTCAAGGTCATACCGAATACACCGCCGAGGCTGCTACCAGTAATGCCAGAACCGCTCATGCTAATAGTGCCTACCGAGTTACCAGCTTCAAAAATATCGTTCCAATTAATGCCTTGTTGATAATCGTCATTCAGTGCAACTTCGACAATGCGCGCTTCAAGAATGACCTGACGTTGTAGACGACGTTGTGCTGATTCCAGAAATTCTCGCGCAGCGCGAATTTCACTAGGTAATGCGGTGACCGTAACTAATCCAGCTTGCGGCGCAACAACGACACGACGTCCTTCGCCTGGCCCCACAATGCCCTCAATAATAGCTTTCAGGTCGCTCCACCAATCGGTTTCAGAAGAGCTACTAATTGAAGAACCGTTGGTTTGCATGCCGTTCAAGTTTTGCGAGAGCGGATTGTTGTTATTCACACCCCCCTGGTTACCTAATAAATTGTTATTAGCGTTGCTGCCGTACTGGTTGTTACCGCTATTGTTGCGATCGTTGTCTTTTACTCCGCCTGAGCTGACACTAGTTTGTGAAAGCCCCATGCGACGCAGCGCTAGATAATCAAGTGCAATGGTCTCGCTACGTAACCCTGCTGGAAATACACGAATCATATTGCGCTCTTTGCGCACCTGATAACCATAAATATCGCTAATAACATCGAGCGTTTCGGTTAGTGTTACGTCTTTTAAGTTTACCGTTATGGAACCCGAAACTTCGGGGTGAACCACGATGTTATAGGGCGAGTCGGCGGTTAATCCTGCAAAAAACTGAGCAGCAGGAACTTCATTTGCGGCAATAGAAAAACGCGGTTCAGCAAGAAGTTGTTCGCCCGCCTCACGCAATTGATTATTTTGACCACGCAGGCTTTCGCGCACTGAATCAGGCAGTGGTGGGCGTTCACTCGTTGCGCGCCCTGCCGAACGCTCTTGCAACGCCTGCTGCGCCTCTGTTGGCTTGCGCTCTGGCTGATGAGCGCAGGCGGCCACCAACAGTAAGGCGATGCTAATCAAGCCTACTCGAATCATAAACTGCTCCCTGCTGACGGGTAATACGGTGTTGCTGAAAAGCTAAACAGCCGTAAGGTTAAATCTTTACTGTTCCGCGTATCTCGCAAACTTACTTCACTCATTTGGATAGCTGTCACCTTGTACGGTCCAATTGTCTCACCTACAACTTTCCACTGGCCATCAATCAGTGCTTTTCGTTGTTCACCAACCCACCGAATAGACTGCAATTTCAATACTTCTGATGCAGGCGTTGGGCTACCAGCACGTTCAAGAACTCGAGGTGGCGCCGTTGGGTCACGCAGTTCTTGCAGCGCCGATGCCGGTACACTTATGAGTAGTAATATCAGTAATCCATTAGCTCGCAACATAATCACGCTCCAAGCTGATGGTATAAATTTCTAACGTCAATTCCGCTTCAGGGGCTTGGAGTACATTGTAATCCAAGCGCTGCCAGTAGAATGACCACTCCAACTTCTCAAGCTGTTGCAGGTAATTACTTAACGAAAAATAATTACCCCGAATGACAAGCTGTAAACGATGACGAAAGATACCTGTATCTTGGTTCATTTCATCTTGGTAAATAAGTTCAGCCGGTAAGGCTTGAGCCGACTGTACTTTGACGTTACTTGCTTGATTCAATAAAGCTCGCAGTAAAGCTCGATTGTCGGCAGCACTCACATAATTGGCTTCTTGATTGAGTTGCTGATCGACTTCAAGCAGACTTGCCTGCAATTGCTCTAAGCGCCGTCTTTGAGCAGCTTGTGGGTCACCTGCCAAACGCTGATCTATTTGTTTTATCTCACGCAATAATTGGTCTACTTGGCTTTGTTGCATTTCTTGCTTGGTCTTTTCTGCCTGAATGACGTCAAGAGCTGGACGGAAACCAAACCAATAACTCAAATAAATAATTAAGAACAACGCAGCAATGAACCAAATGCGGCGGCGCTTTGCATCAACTGCTTCGAATTTTTGTTGCCACTGCAGCCATTGCTGTTTCATCGCGCTGCCCCCGCATTCGTTCGTGGCTGTGCCAGCAAACTGCTGTGCTGTAGGCTACCCACGGTAAAATCGAGAACACCTGATGTATTAACATCTCGTAATTCAAAAACGCCGAACTGTCGACCGCTCAACGTGTCGTAATCGGAAAAACTCGCCAACCAAAGCGGCAACGCACTGGCGCTGGCGGTTTTACCCTGCAGCGTCAACTGCCCGTTCGAAATCAAGATTCGATGAAGCCAAATGGCATCTGTGTCGGCGCGAGCCAGATCGTCGAGTACGTCGGCAAAACTTGCTGCCTGAGTTTGAGTCACATTTTGCATCTGTTGCAGCAATCGTTGCCGTTGGGCTAAATCGAGTTCAATTTGCTCAATTTGTTGCGCTACTTTTGCATCATTCATCGCTGCACGAAGTTCAGCTTGTTTCGCTATTAGTTGCTGCTGCGACTGGCTAAGATTGTGAGCCATGCGCTGTGTATTAATCTCGGTTTGGTTTGCCCACAACGTCATCGCAACCGAACCAAATACGCCGAGAACTAAGACAGCAGCCACCGCAGTCATCACCCGCTTAAAGGTTAACGTTTCATGCTTGGGCCGCAATTCAAGTACGTAAAGGTTCGCTATTTGCTTCATGCAACCTCCCGACTTTCAATGCGCAAGCGTTGCGCGAGCAATACCCCTCCAAGCACCGGATAATCCGAGAAATCGCCCGCCGCTAACTCTTGTGCCCATTGCGGATAATCAGCCCAACGCGACGTAAGCCCAAGATCTTCATCAAGCTGCTGGGTAATGCCTTGGCGATTCTTTGTGCCAATCGCAATAATTACTTCACGAATGGGTCGCTGCCGTAATTGACGTTCAAAGTAGTCAGCTGAGCGTTGTACCTCGACGCTAAGCGGCGCAGCACCGCCGAGTTTTATTTCGTCTGAAGTTAACTGAGATAATTGCTCTAAGCTGCGTACTACACGATTTACTTGGAGCCGCCCTTGCTGATACACCTGTAGCAATGCGGGTTCTAAATCGTGTTGATAAGCCAATACCGCAGGCTCAACTTGCTCTGCGAACAATTGCGCTATCGCTTGTTCTTCAGAAACAATGCCAGCGATATTGCCACTAATTTGGTGAAGTTCGTGTAATACCGGTTCGAGTACCTTTCTGTCAGCAACAATCGCGTTGATTTTGTCTTGTCCTGCTAGCTGTACCGGCGCGTCATAGTAATCAGCGATAATATCTGCCGGAGGCAACGTGACGAGATCGCGCAGGTTGTAACGCAAAGCTTGGGTAATTTCTTCAGCAGGGAGATTCGGGCGCTCTAGTTGCACGCTTTGATATAACGAGGGGCCAAGCACAACGAGAACAGTAGGATTGCCTTTCGTGTAACGCGCATATTTTACCGTCAGAGACTTAATTGCAGTCGCCCAGTTGCCATCGATAACTTCAAGATGGTCGGAAACAATAAGGGCCGGCGCGTGACCTGCGTCGTCATCAGCAAATTCAGCAACCGCCAGAGACACGAACCCTGAGGCCAACGCGTACGTCAGCACCAGTCGATTGTTGTGTTTAGCGCGCCACAAACGAATCAAGTTGCTTTCCTTTCAAATTATAATTTTTATTATAGTTCTATTTATAAACCCTCAAGCCATATAAGACCATGTCTTGAGGGGGATTGCTAGCGTGTTAAATTGTTCAATAGTTTGTTTTTATTTTGTTAACAATTACTTTAGCTGCCAATTTAATATTTCGCCAGCCCAATATGGCACCATGGGCCCAACGGCTGTCATGACCGTTTCGGGTACGCGCCACGGTTTCCGTACCAAAGTCACGCAAGATGTTGCACGTGCATACCCGTAAAAATCTGCACCGAAACCACTCGCAAAGTCTGCCAATTTTTCAAGCGCATTCATTTGTTCAAAAAACTCTGCATACAAAGGTAACGCCGCCGGCGCTGAGTAACAACCCGCACATCCGCATGCCGTTTCTTTTTTTGATTGCGCATGAGGTGCCGAATCGGTACCTAAGAAAAATTTCGGGTTTCCAGATACTGCGGCTCGCCGCAGTTCAAGTTGGTGATCACGGCGCTTTAAAATCGGTAAGCAATAATTATGCGGTCGCACTCCGCCTACTAATAAATCATTGCGGTTCATCAATAAGTGTTGCGGCGTTATCGTTGCTGCCACATTCTCACCTTGTTCTTCAACAAATTTTACGGCGTCGGCCGTCGTGATGTGCTCCAGTACTAACTTCAGTTTCGGGTGACGCTGCAGCAACGGACGTAAGTGTCGATCGATAAACACCTTTTCACGGTCAAAAATATCTATATCTGCTGTCGTAACCTCGCCATGTACAAGCAATGGCACTTGGAGTTTCGCCATTTCTGCGAACACATCGTCTAAACCATCGACATTCGTAACACCAGCATCTGAGTTGGTGGTTGCACCGGAGGGATACAGTTTAAATCCGATTATATTAGGATCGGCAGCGGCCGCTCGCACCGTCTCTAACGCAGTGTTTTGAGTAAGATATAGCGCCATCAGCGGCTCAAATTGATTTCCATGCGGACGATTTTCAAGAATACGCTGACGATACTGCTGCGCCAATTCGACGGTTGTGACTGGCGGTACCAAATTCGGCATGATCACCGCGCGAGAAAACACTTCTGCGGTCGCAGGCACCGTTGTCGCTAACAGTTCGCCGTCGCGAAGATGTAAATGCCAATCGTCGGGAGTGGGAATTGTTAGCTCAGAAACCTGCATGTGTACCTCTATAATGTGAAATGTTCGATACGATGATTAATTACGCAATATTATACCTCTTTTGCAGCAATACAGCGATTACGTCCGTCAGATTTTGCTTGGTAAAGAGCATTATCCGCGCGCGCAAACCAACGGTCGACATCTTTATCGGTCGGGAGAAGCTGCGCGACGCCAATACTAATGGTGACTGGGATGGTTTTACCTTGCCATTCAAACTCAGTTTCTTCAATACGTTGCCGCACGCGTTCAGCAGCCTGTAGTGCCTGATTAATATCTGCATGCGGTAATAAAATGGCAAATTCCTCACCGCCTTGGCGTCCTAACAAATCGCCATCACGCAAAACTTCTCTAGTAATATCCGCGAATTGTTTCAGCACTTTGTCGCCGGCTGCATGACCATAGGTATCATTTACCTTTTTAAAATGATCTAAATCGATAATGGCGACACTGACTGGCAGCTCGTAGCGTTGCTGTTCGTTAAATCGCTGCTCAGCGGCCTCGATAAACACTCGGCGATTCGCCACTTGAGTTAACTCATCGATAGTTGCCATGCGCCGAAGTTCTTCAGTGGCGTTGATTCGTTGCTCATCAATGCGGCGAAAATGCATCAAAGTGCCAAGCGTATTCAAAATAGGTTCGAGAGTGGCTAGGAGTTCTTGGTTGTAGCCTTGCGCAGAGTTCGCCAAAAGTAATAAACCAACAACTTGACGCTTGAAATAAAGCGGTAATATATAAGCATTTTCTAATGATGGCAGGTCGAGAGGCTGAAACAACGCTTCTTCATTCTGAACCGGATAAGGACAGAGTTGTGCTTTCCCTTCCGTTAATACTTGCCAAACAACACGACCCGTTACCTCAACTTCAAGCCCTTGGTGAATTAACTTTTGATATGCTTGGTTCTTTACTTCGTCGTCGCTACGCCGAACACCATGCAACCAAAGTAATTCCCGTGACACTGATTTGCCTGGAAGTTCACCGATAATGCCTACTTTACTTTGGGTTAGAGCCATTAGTTGCGGTAAAGCGATATCACACACTTCACTGAATTCTTTGACGAATAAAAATTCATGCTGAACTGCTGAGACGAGGTTTAGGACAGTTTCTTGTTGCTTACGGCGCAATTCATTCTTAACTTCATCGGTAATATCATGATGAATACCTACCATACGCACCGCCAAGCCATTTTCATCGAACTCTATGACTTTGCCGATGCTGTGTAACCATATAAAATGACCATCAGCATGTTGTAATCGGAAGCGCGCCTCGAATCGTTCAGCTTGGCCTTTTAGGTGGCGTTGTAACGCATCTCGGGTCGCTTGGTAATCTTCGGGATGAATTAACGTCGCCCAGCGATTGTTTTGAGCATAACTTTCATCGCGACCTAGTATTTCAGCCCAAGTATGATTAACCGATACGGTTTGCTTGATCAGATTCCAATCCCAAGTCGCCAAGTTTCCAGCTGCCAGTGCAAGGGCAAAACTTTGGTTCGCTTGTTGTAGGCTTATTTCGAGCTCTTTGCGTTTCGTGCTGTCATGTAAGTAACCACGTACCCGAACTAGGTGGCCATGACTGTCGCGATCCGCTCGCGCATAATGATGAACCCAACGGACATCGCCTTGAGGTGTAATAACACGGTATTCTAATTCGAGTGATTCTTGCTCACCATCAAGAACTGCTTGCATACGGGCAAGCAACTCCTCGCAATCAGACTTATGAACAATCGTTTCGTAGTTAACTTCAGGATCTAACAAATAGTCGCTCGGATAGCCCAGTACGCGCTCAACATTCGATGCCGTATAAATTAAATGTGGAAATGGCTCGACTTGCCACACCACCGCAGCTACCGGCCCTTCAGCTAGTACTCGTCGTTCTTGTTCAAAATTACTAATCGCATAACGACCAACAAGCTCGTTTTTTACCCATTCTGCAAGAATTTCGAGCCATTCACGTTGCTGAGTTGAAAAATTCCGAGGGCGAGAGTCCGTAATACATAATGTGCCGACAAAAATATCTGGTGCGATTTCTAGCGGTACACCGGCATAAAAGCGTAAACCATTTTCGGCAACAACATAGGGATTATCGAAAAAGCGCTCATCCTTTGTTGCGTCCTCTACCACCATAGTCGACGCTTTTTCTACCGCATGACTACAAAACGAAACTTCCCGAGGGGTTTCATTTTCTTGAAATCCAATCTTGGATTTAAACCACTGCCGCTCGCTATCAACAAGCGTAATCAACGCAGCATCCACATCAAACAGTTGTTTGGCAAATTGGGTGATTTTATCAAAAACTGGTTCGGGCTCGGTATCTAGGATGTCGAGTTCATGCAGCAAGTGCAGCCGTTCTACTTCGTTTCGCGGTAGCGGTGCTGGTTTCATTGACTCTCCACTTTGAACTTGATCAATTTCTATTCAAATAGTAGCAGACTTTTCCCAAAGCAATTGATGCAATTAACTATTTTACGGCTTAAAGACCTAATCGTTCCTTCCAATGCTTACGGCAACATGAGATATAGCGATCATTGCCACCAATTGCGATTTGGTCACCCGCCTTCACCGCATTGCCCTCAGCATCAATCCGCAAATTCATAGTCGCTTTACGACCACAGAAACAAATGGTTTTCATCTCTGCCAATTTATCAGCCACAGCTAGTAATACAGCACTACCTGGAAAAGCTTTGCCAAATGCGTCACTGCGGATACCGTAACACATTACCGGAATATCAACACGGTCAACCACCTCGGTAAGCTGCCAAACCTGCGTTTCGGTTAGAAACTGCGCCTCATCAATCAATACACAGTCAATGTGTTTTCGTTGATGCCGCGCTTCAATTAGTGCGGCTAAATCCGTCGTGTTTGAAAAGGCCAACGCTTCACGATCAATCCCCAACCGCGAAGCAATACGCCCGTGCCCCGCCCGATCATCAATCGACGGGGTCAGCAGTAACACGTGTTGGTCACGTTCTTCATAGTTATGGGCAACTTGAAGCAACGAAGTGCTTTTTCCGGCATTCATTGCCGAGTAAGTAAAATAAAGTGAAGCCATAGAATCGTTAATCGTTATTGGTTATTGGTTATTGGTTATTCGACGTGTTTTTCTAATATCTAATATCCAATAGCTAATATCCACTCTTTTTCTTTCCCACGAATAACGAACAACCAATAACGATTAACGCCTTTGTTTTGATATACTTTGTGAAATTCAAATAGGAGAAGCCCATGACCGCACCTTATTCTCACGCCTTCTTAAAAGCTATGCCAAAAGCCGACCTGCATTTGCACTTGGACGGTAGTTTACGTCCGGATGGCTTAATTGAAATGGCAAAGCGCAGTGGTATTGAGCTACCGTCATACACGGTTGATGGCTTGTACGACCTTGTGTTTAAAGAGTCGTATCAGAATTTAGGTGAATATTTGAACGGCTTCCAATACACCTGTGCGGTTTTACGCGACATGGAAAACCTTGAGCAAGCCGCGTATGAATTAGCCCAAGATAATATTGCTGAGGGTGTTATCTACATTGAAGTTCGCTTTGCGCCGCAATTAATGATGGACCCAGCTAGGGGCATCGATTTTGATACCGTGATGCACACAACGAACAAAGGCTTAAAGCGCGCCAAAATTGAATACAATGCACAGCCTGAGGTTCAGAATGGAACTAAACCGCCGTTTGATTACGGCATCATCAACTGCGCTATGCGTATGTTCGGCAAAAAAGGATTCTCGCCTTACTACACCCAGCTATTCCAAATGTTGCGCGACCATGAGCCAAAGCAAGTGATTAAAACCGCGGCCATGGAAATGATCCGCGCCAGCGTGCGTCTGCGCGATGAAGAAGGCTTACCAATTGTTGGCTTAGATATCGCCGGTCAGGAAATGGGCTACCCGGCGCACGATTTCAAAGAAGTCTACGAGTATGCACATCAAAATTTCTTGCTGAAAACTGTCCATGCTGGCGAAGCCTACGGCGCTGAGAGTATTTTTGAAGCACTCACACAGTGTTATGCCGACCGTTTAGGGCATGGTTATTCACTGTTCTCGCCAGAGATGATTCAAGACCCGACAATTACCGATAAAGAGGATTATGCGCGTCGGTTAGCGTCGTTTATTGCCGACCGTCGCATCGCTATTGAGGTGTGTATTACCAGTAACCTACAAACAAACCCAGATATTGGCGATGTCAGCAACCATAACTTTAAACACATGTATGCGAACCGGTTAGCAACCGTCATTTGTACCGATAACCGACTAGTCTCGCGTACTAGCGTGACGCAAGAATATGAACTCGCGTTAAGTGCTGTCGATGTGCCGTTAAAACGTTTAAAAGATATAGTTGCTTATGGCTTTAAGAAAAACTTTTTTGCGGGTGACTACATTGCGAAACGTGCCTACGCGAAGCAGGCACTAGAATACTTTGATAAGGTTGCTGCAGAGCACAGGGTTAGCTAAAGACTTTGAGTTGAGAGGCGCTGAATTGCGCCTCTTTTTATTTCTATCTATATGATTTAGAACGGAATATCGTCGTCAAAGTCTTGATCAGGAACGAACGGTTCTTGCTGCTGCGGTTGCTGCGCAGGCTGTTGGTTAAAGCTTTGTGCTGGCGCTTGACGCTGACCACCTTGCTGACCGCCACCGAAGCCACCCTGGCCTTGTCCACCTTGTGAGCCGCTTTGACCACCGCTTTGCTGACCACCGAAGCCGCCCGATTGCTGACCGCCACCGTAACCACCTTGTCCGCCACCTGGGCGACCATCAAGCATTTGCAGGTCGTTGATAACAATTTCAGTGGTGTAGCGCTCAACGCCATCTTGTCCTTGCCATTTACGTGTTTGCAGACGGCCTTCAACATAAACTTTTGAGCCTTTTTTCAGGTACTCGCCGGCAATTTCCGCTAAGCGACGATACGCTACACAACGATGCCACTCGGTTTGCTCGCGCGGCTCGCCAGTTTGCTTGTCTTTCCACGTCTCACTGGTTGCAACTGAAAGGTTTGCGATGGCTGTATTATTTTGCGTGTAGCGCACTTCTGGATCGGCGCCTAAATTACCAATTAAAATTACCTTATTAATGCCGCGACTGGCCATGCCATCTGCTCCTTCACTATCTCTTATTTTCGATACTTACGTTCGGTACGGCGCTATATGCGCCTCTATTTCAGAATCATTGTAATCAGTTTTATGAACTTTTAAATACACCGTTTGTTCGTCGGCCACAATGCGAACTTCTTCTACCCCATTCAACTGACTCAATTGTTCGGCTAAGCCATCGGCTTGAGACGCATTCAATTTACCCAAGGTGAAACTCACACTTTGTTGTTGTGGCGGTGGCTGCATGCCGAAGCTGATTGTAAACCAGCATACTAGCAGTACCGTGCAGAAAATCCCAACACCTAACAAACCAAAATATTGATAAATGGAGCCACCAGCGGCACCACCTACAAACGCACCTAAAAACTGGCATGTGGCGTAGATACCGCTTGCACTTCCCTTTCGCCCTGCTGGCGCAAAGCGCGTGAGTGAGCTTGGCAGCGTCGCCTCAAGGAAGTTAAAACCAGTAAAAAATAGCACAACGGCGATAGCTAAATAAGTCCAATGCGCTGGGATAAATACGATAACTGCCACGGCCAAGATGACTAAGCCAATGGCAACGCGGAAATAACGTGGTTGCTGACGTTGGCGCTCGGCTTTTATCAACATCGGAATCATAAAGGCAAAAGATGCAATCAATGTTGGTAAATACAACCACGCATGTTCATCTGCGGCCAATCCACCGCGCATAAGCTGTAACGGCACCACCACAAAAAACGCCGTTAAGACGCAATGCAGTACCAGTACGCCAAAATTCAAACGCGCTAATTGGGGGTCTTTAAATAGCTGGCCGAGTTCATTTTTTAATGGAATCAAATCACCGCGCGCTGACTTCTGCGCAACTTTTGGAACGGCCGCAAGAAATACCACAATACCAAACACAGCACTTACGGCAGTGAAATAAAATAACCCAGACAAGCCAATTTGCGCGCCAAGCAATGGGCCTAAAACTAGCGCCAAGGCGAACGACAAACCAATAAACATGCCGATTGCGGCCATTACTTTCGGACGTTGTGAATCGCGCGTAATATCCGCCGCCAAAGCCAATATTGCAGCAGCAATTGCGCCCATTCCCTGCAATGCGCGACCGATAACTACGCCGACAAGTGTATCTGCCCATGCAGCCACTAAGCTCCCAGCGGCAAAGACTAACAGACCAGCAATAATCACAGGCCGACGACCAATTCGATCAGAGAGCATACCCAACGGAATCTGTAATAGCGCCTGTGTTAAACCATAGGCACCAATGGCTAAGCCGATTAACAACGGTGTGTAATCTGGATACTGCTGACCATATATGGCAATAACGGGCATGATCAAAAATAGCCCGAGCATACGTAATCCAAATACAGTAGCTAAAGCACCAGAGGCGCGCCGCTCAGTCGGAGTGAGTCGATTGTCTTGGTTTTGCTGTCGCATGAACATCTCATTGCTGCAGGAAAAAATCGCTGGCCATTGTACCAGAAGGTATCGGTTGTGCGATAATACTCGTTTCATTCAATTGCTTGTCATTGGCAACGGAGAGTTGTAATTCTCATGGATAAAATAGAAATCCGCGGTGCCCGCACCCACAACCTGAAAAACATTAACGTGACCATTCCGCGCGACAAACTGGTGGTCATCACAGGGCTGTCTGGCTCGGGAAAATCTTCGTTAGCTTTTGATACGCTATATGCCGAGGGGCAGCGTCGTTACGTTGAATCCCTATCGGCTTATGCGCGGCAGTTTTTATCGCTGATGGAAAAGCCAGATGTGGATAGCATCGAAGGTCTATCCCCAGCTATCTCGATTGAACAAAAATCAACGTCACACAACCCGCGCTCAACGGTCGGTACCATTACCGAAATATATGACTATTTGCGCTTAATGTTTGCTCGGGTCGGCGAACCACGTTGCCCAACGCACAATGTTACGTTAGCGGCACAAACCATTTCACAAATGGTGGACCAAGTACTTGCCTTACCAGAAGGCGAAAAACTGATGATTGTCGCACCAATTATTCAGGAGCGTAAAGGTGAGCACACTAAGGTTCTCGAAAATCTCGCGGCGCAAGGCTTCATACGTGCCCGCATTGACGGTGAATTATGTGATTTAAGCGATCCTCCAAAACTGGAGTTACATAAAAAACACACCATCGAAGTGGTGGTTGATCGCATTAAAGTTCGCGAAGGCCTTGAGTTACGACTCGCTGAATCGTTTGAAACCGCGCTTGAGTTGAGTGGCGGGACGGCCCTTGTGGTGCCTATGGAAGACGATTCGAAAATTGAAGATATTGTGTTTTCCGCAAACTTTGCCTGCCCTCATTGTGGTTACAGCATGCAAGAACTTGAGCCGCGCTTATTCTCGTTTAATAACCCGGCTGGTGCGTGTGGCTCATGTGATGGTTTGGGTATTGAACAGTTCTTTGACCCTGCCAAAGTCGTCACCAATCCAGAGCTTAGTCTTACTGGCGGCGCGATTCGTGGCTGGGACAAACGTAATTTCTACTACTACCAAATGTTGCAGTCGCTGTCGCGTCACTACAAGTTTGACCTGAATAAGCCGTTTGCGAGCCTCGACGAAAAACACCAACAAGTGGTGTTATTTGGCAGTGGCAAAGAAGAAATAGAATTTACCTATATGAACGATCGCGGCGACCGTGTGGCGCGTACGCATGCGTTTGAGGGGATTATTCCTAACATGCAACGCCGCTATCGGGAAACCGACTCGATGGCGGTTCGCGAAGATTTATCGAAGTATCTTGCATCACAGCCATGTAAGAGTTGTGGCGGCACCCGTTTACGTCAGGAAGCGCGTCATGTGTTTGTGAATGACACAACGTTACCTCAGGTTGTTGAGCGCTCGATTGGCGATGCTCTGAAATTCTTCCAAGAACTCGAGCTTGAAGGCCAGCGCGCAAAAATTGCCGAAAAAATTCTGAAAGAAATTAATGACCGTCTCGGCTTTCTCGTCAACGTTGGCTTAAACTATTTGAGCTTATCGCGTAGCGCAGAGACCCTCTCAGGTGGTGAAGCGCAACGTATTCGATTAGCATCGCAAATAGGTGCCGGCCTGGTTGGCGTGATGTACGTGCTTGATGAACCGTCGATTGGCTTACATCAGCGCGATAACGAACGTCTATTGAGCACGCTCACGCGCTTACGTGACCTCGGTAATACCGTAATTGTGGTTGAGCACGATGAAGATGCAATACGAGCCGCCGATCATGTCATTGATATCGGTCCAGGAGCGGGCGTTCACGGTGGCCAAGTGATTGCGCAAGGCCATTACGAAGAAATCATGGCCAACGAAGACTCATTAACCGGTGATTATTTGTCGGGCCGAAAAGAGATTGCGGTACCGAAAAAGCGCCATCAACCTGGCAAACATTGGGTTAAATTGAATGGCGCTTCTGGCAATAACTTGAAAAACGTCAACGCCGAGATACCTGTAGGCTTGATGACTTGTGTAACCGGCGTTTCCGGCTCCGGCAAGTCAACGTTGATTAACGACACCCTATTCCGTATTGCCCACCGAGAGCTCAACAAAGCGACAGCCAATGAGCCAGCGCCTTATGAGAGCATCGACGGCATGCAATTTTTAGATAAAGTCGTTGATATTGACCAAAGTCCGATCGGCCGTACACCGCGTTCGAACCCAGCAACCTATACAGGCATCTTTACGCCAATTCGTGAGCTTTATGCTGGTACAGAAGAAGCACGATCTCGTGGTTATAAGGTTGGGCGTTTCAGCTTTAACGTGCGAGGTGGTCGTTGCGAGGCTTGCCAAGGCGATGGTGTCATTAAGGTAGAGATGCACTTCTTACCGGACGTGTACGTGCCCTGTGACGTTTGTAAAGGCAAGCGCTACAACCGCGAGACCTTAGAGATTAAATACAAAGGCAAGAGCATTCACGAGGTCTTAGATATGACCGTTGAGGACGCGCGTGAATTCTTTGCACCAATTCCCGCAATTGCGCGCAAGCTGCAAACGCTTATCGATGTTGGCTTGTCGTATATTCGTCTAGGTCAAAGTGCAACCACATTGTCAGGCGGTGAAGCCCAGCGCGTCAAATTAGCGCGCGAATTATCCAAACGTGATACCGGCAAAACCTTGTACATTTTGGATGAGCCGACCACAGGTCTGCACTTCCATGATATTCAGCAGTTACTGACGGTCTTGCATCGACTGCGGGACCATGGCAACACCATCGTGATTATTGAGCATAACCTCGATGTCATTAAAACCGCAGATTGGATCATCGACTTGGGCCCTGAAGGCGGCTCTGGCGGAGGTGAAATTTTGACGGCAGGTGCGCCAGAAGATATCGTGACATGTAAAGCGTCACACACCGCTCGCTTCCTTAAACCAATGTTAGGGTAATCATGACGACAGATGTCATCAGTGGTGGTCAATCCATCCATGCACCAGACAACTTAAAGCCTTTGTTGGAGAGCATTCTTCAACAGGCTTTAACGGTGAATGATGGAAAAGTTGCTGATTACATTCCTGCGCTGGCTGAAGTGAAATCTGATTATTGCGCGCTTACCGTCGCAACATTAGATGGCAAAGTCACCTCTGTTGGTGATTCCGACAAGGTTTTTTCGATTCAATCCATTTCAAAAATCTTTGGCCTAATGCTTGCCATGGAACGGCTTGGCGATCCGCTATGGGAACGGGTTCAAATGGAGCCGTCGGGCCAACCCTTTAATTCTATTGTTCAGCTGGAGTGGGAAAAAGGAATACCCCGTAACCCGATGATCAATGCCGGTGCGCTATTAGTCAGTGACGTTTTAGTTAGTCATTATTCTGCCAGTAAATCGGCTTTGCTAAGTATGGTGCGCGGTTTGTGCGGTAGTGACGATGTTTGCGTTGATTCGCGCGTGCACGACTCTGAGCGTGCGCATGGGGCTCGCAACGCCGCGTTAGCTTACTTGATGAAAAGCTTTGGTAATATTGAAGCGGATGTTGAAGAGGTATTAGACCACTACTTTTGGCAATGTGCATTGACCATGTCAACGGAACAATTGGCCCGTAGCTTCGCGTTTCTCGCCAACCGTGGTAAATGCCCACGTAGCGGTGCACAAATCACCTCACATCGCGACGCACAGCGCATTAATGCATTATTAAGTACCAGCGGCATGTATGATCAATCGGGGCAGTTTGCATTCACGGTTGGGTTACCAGCCAAAAGTGGTGTTGGTGGCGGCATCGTTGCCATCGTTCCTGACTATGGTGTTATCACGGCTTGGAGCCCGCCACTTAATAGTTATGGCAACTCCGCGAGAGGCATGTTTATGATTCGCGAGCTAGCTAACCACTTAGGCTTGAGTGTTTATTAATCGACGCCCCTAATGGCTGGCCGGTAGTTTAAACTTCTTAAAGATAGCACTAAGCCTGCCGTTTTCTTTTAGACGGTCGATTAAATGCTCAACTTGAGACGCATCAACGTTTTTATTTTTATTGACCACAGTGGCCATGTTAAAAACGCCATATGGCTTTTTGGAAATTAATAACTGCTCCTTCACTGAACGAGGAACCATCGCCGCCAGATATTCGTCCGAGAGCATGATCAAATCTAATCGTTTATTCAAAAGCATCTGCAAATTAACTTCGTGAGAATGCGCTAAATAGATGCCGTAATCCTCTTCAAGAATTCGATGGTCTTTTTCATTCGCAGCAAATGGATAGTGATAACCTACAATGCCACCAAATCTGAGACCTTTCATTTCGAAAAAACGCTGATCTCGGTTCAAGTGTTTTAACGCCACGAAACGCTCTCGACCGACAAGCAACGGTTCGGTTACATGCAAATCGATGTCTTCATCACGCCAGCCCCAGTCAATATCCTCGAATAACATCAAATCACAACAACCATCAGCACTTAAAGCAACATAACGCGCATTCGGAGCGATAGGTTCAAGAGAAAAATGGTAGTCTTGTTGAATATGATTCAAAGCCTTGATGACTTCACCAACCAAGTGCGATTGCATTTGTTCAGAGTAATATGGTGGGTACTCGTACGCCGCAACTCGAACTTGAATTGGTTCTGCGGTCGCATGAAAAAACAAACCAGATAGTATTGTTATTATAGTTATTATAGTTATTAAGTACTTCAAGACTTCGCTTACTCCGTTAACTCTTGTGTATCCTTCACACATCAGCCTTCAAAGTCAAGGGAAACTGCAAGAACGATATTAGCTATTAGATATTGGATATTAGTTGAGCGGTCTTGGTCTTTCGTGTTTTCGCTAATATCTAATATCTAATAGCTAATATCGTTGTTGCCTTCAAAAACAAAAAAGGGAGCCGAAGCTCCCTTTTCATCAATATCCGTTAACGGATACCAAGGCTATTAAGCGATGATCTTAGATACAACGCCTGCGCCTACGGTACGACCACCTTCACGAATCGCGAAACGAAGACCTTCGTCCATCGCGATTGGGTGAATCAGTTCAACTACGAACTTCAGGTTGTCGCCTGGCATAACCATCTCTACGCCTTCTGGCAACTGTACTGCACCAGTTACGTCCGTGGTACGGAAGTAGAACTGTGGACGGTAGCCTTTGAAGAATGGGGTGTGACGACCACCTTCTTCTTTGGTCAATACGTACACTTCAGCTTCGAACTGAGTGTGTGGCGTGATTGAACCTGGCTTCGCCAATACTTGACCACGTTGGATCTCGTCACGCTTCGTACCACGCAACAACGCACCAATGTTCTCACCTGCACGACCTTCGTCAAGCAACTTACGGAACATTTCAACACCAGTTACAGTCGTCTTCGTTGTATCTTGGATACCTACGATTTCAACTTCGTCACCAGTGCGAACGATACCGCGCTCAACACGACCAGTTACTACAGTACCACGGCCTGAGATTGAGAATACGTCTTCGATTGGCATGATGAACGGCTTGTCGATATCACGCTCTGGCTCTGGAATGTATGAATCCAAAGCTTCTGCCAATTCGATGATTTTCTTTTCCCACTTTTCTTCGCCTTCCAATGCTTTCAATGCTGAACCTTGGATTACTGGCAAATCGTCGCCTGGGAAATCGTACTCAGAAAGAAGTTCACGAACTTCCATCTCAACCAATTCCAACAACTCTTCGTCGTCGACCATGTCACACTTGTTCATGAACACGATGATGTATGGAACACCAACCTGACGTGACAACAAGATGTGCTCACGAGTTTGTGGCATTGGGCCGTCAGTCGCAGCAACTACCAAGATAGCGCCGTCCATCTGCGCCGCACCGGTGATCATGTTTTTAACATAGTCAGCGTGTCCTGGGCAGTCTACGTGTGCGTAGTGACGTGCTGGAGTATCGTACTCAACGTGTGAAGTTGCGATGGTGATACCACGCGCTTTTTCTTCTGGTGCGTTATCGATTTGATCGAATGCACGTGCTGAACCACCGTAGGTTTTCGCCAATACTGTGGTGATCGCAGCGGTCAGAGTAGTTTTACCGTGGTCAACGTGGCCGATTGTACCGACGTTAACGTGCGGTTTGGAACGTTCAAATTTTTCTTTTGCCATGACTTTTCCTTAACTTAAGTTAAAAGTCCGGTCCTTGGTAGAACCGGACCAGACTCTACTTAATCTTTATCTTTAACCTGACGAGCAGCAATAACCTGCTCAGCAATGTTGTTTGGTGCTTCAGCGTACTTCAAGAATTCCATTGCATACGATGCACGGCCCTGAGTCTGCGAGCGCAGGTCAGTAGCGTAACCGAACATTTCTGATAATGGAACTTGTGCGCGAACTTCTTTCAGACCACCAGGACCATCTTCCATGCCCTCGATGATACCGCGACGACGGTTCAAGTCACCAACGACGTCACCCATGAAATCTTCAGGGGTAACAACTTCAACTTTCATCATTGGTTCAAGCAATGCTGGTTTAGCTTGTTGAGCACCTTTCTTGAATGCCATGCTACCAGCGATTTTGAACGCCATTTCTGATGAGTCGACATCGTGGTATGAACCATCGTACAAGGTCGCTTTAACGCCAAGTACTGGGTAACCAGCAATTACACCATTCTGCATTTGCTCTTGGATACCTTTGTCTACCGCAGGAATGTATTCCTTCGGTACAACACCACCAACGATTTCGTTAACGAACTCGTAGTTTGGTGCATCATCGTCGTTCGCATCAAAGTCCATTGGCTCGATACGTAACCAAACGTGACCGAACTGACCGCGACCACCTGATTGACGTACGAATTTACCTTCAACTTCCACTTTCTGACGGATAGTTTCACGGTAAGCAACCTGTGGTTTACCAACGTTACATTCAACCTTGAACTCACGCTTCATACGGTCAACGATGATGTCTAGGTGAAGCTCACCCATACCAGAGATGATTGTCTGGCCAGACTCTTCGTCCGTTTTAACGCGGAACGATGGATCTTCTGCAGCCAATTTACCTAAAGCGATACCCATTTTTTCTTGGTCAGCTTTAGTTTTTGGTTCTACAGCAACAGAGATTACAGGCTCTGGGAATTCCATACGCTCAAGCGTGATGACGTTGTTCGGGTCACACAAGGTGTCACCAGTCGTTACGTCTTTCAAGCCGATAGCTGCAGCAATGTCGCCCGCCAAGATCTCTTTGATTTCTTTACGGTCGTTTGCGTGCATCTGTACCATACGGCCGATACGCTCGCGCTTGCTCTTCACTGGGTTATAAACGGTATCACCCTGCTTTAGGACGCCCGAGTATACGCGCAAGAAGGTCAAAGTACCTACGAATGGGTCGGTTGCGATTTTGAATGCCAATGCTGAGAACGGCTCGTCGTCAGATGACTTACGCACGCCCTCAGATTCGTCTTCCAAAATACCACGAATCGCTTTAACTTCAGTTGGTGAAGGTAAGTATTCGATAACCGCGTCAAGCATTGCCTGAACGCCTTTGTTTTTAAACGCAGAACCACACAAGCAAAGGATGATTTCGTTGTTCAACGTACGTTGACGTAAACCAGCTTTGATTTCAGCTTCAGTCAAGTCGCCTTCTTCAAGGTACTTGTTCATCAGCTCTTCGTTGGCTTCAGCAGCAGCTTCAACCAAGTCGTTGTGCATTTCTTCAGCTTTGTCTTTCAGTTCCGCTGGAATTTCTTCATAGTTGAAAGTCATCCCCTGGTCTTCTTCATTCCAGTTGATCGCTTTCATCTTGATCAAATCAACAACGCCTTTGAAGTTATCTTCAGCACCGATGTTCAAATGAATTGGAACTGGAGTCGCAGCCAAACGCGTTTTGATTTGACCTACAACGCGCAAGAAGTCAGCACCAGCACGGTCCATCTTGTTGACGAATACCATACGTGGAACTTCGTACTTGTCTGCTTGACGCCATACGGTTTCAGTTTGCGGCTGTACGCCAGAAGAACCACACAAAACAACGACCGCGCCATCAAGTACACGCAGTGAACGTTCTACTTCGATAGTGAAGTCAACGTGTCCTGGCGTATCGATAACGTTGATACGGTGTTCTGGGAACTGCTGATCCATACCTTTCCAGAAAGCAGTTACAGCAGCAGAGGTAATTGTAATACCACGCTCTTGTTCTTGCTCCATCCAGTCGGTAGTCGCTGCACCGTCATGTACCTCACCCAATTTGTGAGACAAGCCGGTGTAGAACAACACACGTTCTGTAGTGGTTGTTTTACCTGCGTCTACGTGAGCACAGATACCGATGTTACGGTAACGCTCAATCGATGTTTGTCGAGCCATAAATTCCTCTTTGGGTTAACTGTGAATTTACCAGCGATAGTGTGCGAACGCTTTGTTCGCTTCGGCCATACGGTGGACGTCTTCACGCTTCTTCACAGCAGAGCCTTTATTTTCTGATGCATCTAGCATTTCACCTGCTAGACGCTGAGCCATGGATTTTTCACCCCGAGTACGCGCAGCATCAACTAACCAGCGCATAGCCAGTGCATTGCGGCGAACAGGACGTACTTCTACTGGTACTTGGTAGGTAGAACCACCAACACGACGAGATTTAACCTCGACAGTAGGACGAACGTTGTCCAACGCAGTTTCGAAAATTTCAAGGTGGTCTTTGCCTGACTTGTCAGCCAGGATGTCTAACGCACCGTAGATGATCTTTTCAGCGACAGATTTTTTGCCGTCAACCATGACGACATTGATAAACTTAGCCAACAACTCTGATCCGAACTTAGGGTCCGGAAGGATTTTACGTTGACCTATGACGCGTCTTCTTGGCATCTCAATATTCTCCGATTAATTCAGGGTATTCCCCAAAACTTATAAATTACAGTTTGGCCTTACTAACGGAGAACCGTTAAGACTTAGGCCGTTTCGCGCCGTACTTAGAACGTGCTTGGCGACGATCATTCACGCCTGCACAGTCGAGAGCACCACGAACTGTGTGATAACGAACACCTGGCAAGTCTTTTACACGACCGCCGCGAATCAATACGACTGAGTGTTCTTGCAAGTTGTGACCTTCACCACCAATGTACGAAGAAACTTCGTAGCCGTTAGTCAAACGTACACGGCATACTTTACGCAGTGCAGAGTTTGGCTTCTTCGGGGTAGTAGTGTAAACACGGGTACATACGCCGCGTTTTTGTGGGCAAGCCTCAAGTGCCGGAACGTTGCTTTTAACAACCGGCTTTTGACGACCTTTGCGCACCAGCTGATTAACTGTTGCCATTCATTACTCCTGATTATGTTGATGTCGCTCAACAGAATGAAAAATCCAAGTTTCCCCCTATTTTTAAGCTTGCTGTCGACAAGCCACGAGCTAATCGCCCAAATATGGGGAGGCCGAATTTTAATGGTCAATAATTGGACTGTCAAGGAAAAGCGACGGAAATAAAAAGGCCGCTCGCTAACGCGAACGGCCTCTAACGCTATATTTTGCTCGTCAAAGCAACTGCTTACTCGGTATTGTCACCGTTATCAGCAGCTTCGTTACCGAAGTTCAAAGCATCAGCGAGTTGCTGTTCTGCTTCTTCTGCGGTTAAACGAGGTGCTTCGGTACCTGCCAACGCTTCAGCACGCTTGCGCGCACGTTCGCGGTGGTAAGCGAAACCAGTACCAGCTGGAATCAAGCGACCCACAATAACGTTCTCTTTCAAGCCACGTAATGGATCTTGCTTGCCTTGTACGGCTGCTTCGGTCAATACGCGCGTCGTTTCTTGGAACGATGCAGCAGAGATGAACGACTCAGTCGACAATGACGCCTTAGTGATACCTAACAGCTGACGCTCATAAGAAGCTGGAATCTTACCTTCTGCTTCCGCTTTCGCGTTCGCAGCAAGTACTTCAGACAGCTCCATCATTTCGCCTTCAAGCAGTTCCGTTTCACCTGGGTTCAAGATGATTGCCTTACGCAACATCTGACGCACGATGGTCTCGATGTGCTTATCGTTAATCTTAACACCTTGCAAACGGTAAACTTCTTGCACTTCGTTCACGATGTAGTTTGCAAGCGCGCTAACGCCACGCAAACGTAAGATATCGTGTGGTGCTTCTGGACCGTCGGCGATTACTTCACCTTTGGTCACTTGCTCACCTTCGAAGATGTTCAACTGACGATATTTTGGAATCATCTCTTCATACTGCTCGCCACCATCCGTAGGGGTGATGATCAAGCGACGTTTCCCTTTGGTTTCTTTACCAAAGCTAACGGTACCAGAGACTTCTGCCAAAATTGCAGGCTCTTTCGGACGACGTGCTTCGAACAAGTCGGCAACGCGCGGTAGACCACCGGTAATATCGCGTGTTTTTGAACCTTCTTGTGGAATACGTGCAACCGTGTCACCCACTTTCACTTCAGCGTTATCTTCAAGGTTGATAATCGCGTTACCTGGCAAGAAGTACTGCGCTGGCATATCGGTGCCGGCGATGTTGACATCTTTACCTTTCGCATCAACTAGCTTCACCATTGGACGCATGTCTTTACCGGCGCTAGTACGTTGACCCGTTTCAAGCACAACAATGCTTGATAGGCCAGTCAGCTCGTCGGTTTGACGGGTCATGGTGACGCCATCGATCAAGTCGACGAATTTCAGACGACCTGCCACCTCGGTGATGATTGGGTGCGTATGTGGATCCCAGTTCGCAACGATTTCGCCCGCATCAACGGTGTCGCCTTCGTTTTTCTTCAGAATCGCACCGTAAGGCACTTTATAGCGCTCACGCTCACGACCAAATTCATCAATCAACGTCAATTCAGTTGAACGTGAGGTGATAACCAAGTGGCTGTCACTGTTTTCAACGAATTTCGCGTTGTGAAGTTTCAAGGTACCCTTGTTCTTCACTTGGATGTTGTTGGCTGCAGAGTCACGCGATGCCGCACCACCAATGTGGAACGTACGCATGGTTAACTGTGTACCAGGCTCACCGATTGACTGTGCCGCGATAACACCGACTGCTTCACCTTGGTTCACCAAGTGACCACGAGCCAAGTCACGACCGTAACAGTTCGCACACACACCGAAGTCGGTGTCACAGGTAATGACAGAGCGTACTTTTACTTGGTCAACAGAGTTCTGCTCTAACACGTCACACATTTTTTCATCAAGCAATGTGTTACGTGGAATCAGTACTTCGTCGCCACCAGGCATAAGAACGTCATCACAAACAACGCGACCCAATACGCGCTCGCGCAATGGTTCTACAACGTCACCACCTTCAATCAACGGCTTCACGTACAAGCCATCTTCGGTGCCACAATCGTCTTCAACGATAACAACGTCTTGTGCAACGTCAACCAAACGACGCGTCAGGTAACCTGAGTTCGCGGTCTTCAATGCGGTATCGGCCAAACCTTTACGCGCACCGTGGGTTGAGATGAAGTACTGGAGTACGTTCAAACCTTCACGGAAGTTAGCAACGATTGGGGTTTCGATGATTGAGCCATCTGGTTTCGCCATCAAACCACGCATACCAGCCAACTGACGAATCTGTGCAGGGCTACCACGAGCGCCTGAGTCAGCCATCATGTAAACCGAGTTGAAAGAATCTTGCTGCTCTTCTTCACCTTTGGCGTTGATCACAGTTTCTTTCGACAGGTTTTCCATCATTGCTTTCGAGACTTTCTCGTTCGCAGTTGACCAAATGTCGATAACTTTGTTGTATTTCTCGCCGGCTGTTACCAAACCTTGCTCGAACTGTTCCTGAATTTCAGCAACTTCTTCTTCCGCCGCTTCGATAATATCTTTCTTAGCGTCTGGAATAACCATATCGTCGATACCAACAGATGCACCCGCGATCATCGCGTAGTGGAAACCGGTATACATGATTTGGTCAGCAAAAATAACGGTTGGCTTCAAGCCTAAGTCACGATAAGAACGGTTTAACAAACGACCGATCTGCTTCTTACCCATTGACTGGTTGATCATGTCAAACGGCATGCCAGTAGGAAGAATCAGTGACAAGATGGCACGACCTACAGTGGTGTCGTACAGTTTTGTCGTGGTGGTTGTAACACCTTCTTCGTCGGTTAACGTTTCAGTGATACGTACTTTAACGCGTGCGTGCAGCTCAGCATCCTTGTTACGGTATGCTTTCTCGGCTTCTTTAGCGTTTTTAAACGCCATGCCTTCGCCTTTCGCGTTAATTTTTTCGCGCGTCATGTAGTACAGACCCAATACAACGTCCTGTGAAGGAACGATAATTGGATCGCCACTTGCTGGTGACAAAATGTTGTTGGTTGACATCATCAACGCGCGCGCTTCTAACTGCGCTTCTAACGTTAATGGTAAGTGAACCGCCATTTGGTCACCATCGAAGTCGGCGTTATAAGCCGCACACACCAATGGGTGCAACTGAATCGCTTTACCTTCGATCAATACTGGTTCAAACGCCTGGATACCCAAACGGTGCAACGTTGGTGCACGGTTCAACATAACCGGGTGTTCTTTGATTACTTCGTCAAGTACGTCCCAAACTTCTGGAATCTCGCGCTCAACCATCTTCTTAGCAGCTTTGATGGTAGTAGCTAAGCCACGACCTTCTAACTTACCGTAGATGAATGGTTTGAATAGCTCGAGTGCCATTTTCTTTGGCAAACCACACTGGTGTAAACGCAACTTAGGACCAACAGTGATTACTGAACGGCCTGAGTAGTCAACACGCTTACCCAACAAGTTTTGACGGAAACGACCCTGCTTACCTTTGATCATGTCAGCCAAAGATTTCAGAGGACGTTTGTTGGTACCAGTGATAGCACGACCGCGACGACCGTTGTCTAACAAGGCGTCAACAGCTTCTTGCAACATACGCTTTTCGTTACGTACGATGATGTCAGGAGCTGCCAAGTCTAATAGACGCTTCAAACGGTTGTTACGGTTAATAACGCGACGATAAAGATCGTTCAAATCTGAAGTCGCGAAACGGCCGCCATCCAATGGAACCAACGGACGTAAATCAGGTGGCAATACTGGAAGTACCTTCAAGATCATCCACTCTGGCTTGTTGCCTGAGTTATGGAATGATTCAAGAAGCTTCAAGCGCTTGCTGATTTTCTTACGCTTCGTTTCTGAATTGGTTTCTGGAAGTTCTTCACGCAATTGCTTGATATCACCTTCGATATCAATGTGTTGCAATAATGACAACACCGCTTCAGCACCCATCTTGGCTTCAAATTCGTCGCCGTGTGCTTCTAATGCGTCTAAGTACTCTTCTTCAGTCAGAATTTGACCGCGCTCGAGATCGGTCATACCTGCTTCAGTAACAACGTATGATTCGAAATACAATACTCGCTCGATATCACGCAAGGTCATATCTAGCATCAAACCGATACGGCTTGGTAATGATTTCAAGAACCAGATGTGTGCAACTGGGCTCGCTAATTCGATGTGACCCATGCGCTCACGACGCACTTTAGTGAGGGTAACTTCGACGCCACACTTCTCACAAATTACACCACGGTGCTTCAAGCGCTTGTATTTACCACACAAGCACTCGTAGTCTTTTACCGGGCCGAAAATGCGCGCACAGAACAACCCGTCACGCTCAGGCTTGAACGTACGGTAGTTGATCGTTTCTGGCTTTTTCACTTCACCGAAAGACCAGCTACGGATCATGTCCGGAGAAGCAAGTCCGATGCGAATCGCATCGAACTCTTCAGTCTGGTTTTGCGGTTTTAAAAACTTTAATAAGTCTTTCACGATTTATCTCCTGGCAAATAGCGTCCGGTGGTGTCTCAGTCTTGGTCCAACTCGATGTTGATACCAAGCGAGCGGATTTCCTTCAGAAGTACATTGAAGGATTCCGGCATACCTGCTTCCATGCGCAGATCGTTGTCGACAATGTTTTTGTACATCTTCGTACGACCGTTTACGTCGTCCGATTTCACCGTCAACATTTCCTGCAACGTATAAGCAGCACCGTATGCTTCCAGTGCCCACACTTCCATCTCACCGAAGCGCTGACCACCGAACTGTGCTTTACCACCCAGCGGCTGCTGAGTAACCAAGCTGTAAGAACCAGTAGAACGCGCGTGCATCTTGTCGTCAACCAAGTGGTTCAATTTCAGCATGTACATGTAACCAACAGTTACATCACGCTCGAAACGCTCACCGGTACGACCATCCCACAACGTGATCTGACCTGATTCTGGTAAATCAGCCAGTTTCAGTAGTTCTTTAATTTCGCTTTCGACTGCACCATCGAATACAGGTGTTGCAGTTGGAAGACCTTTTTTCAGGTTTTCCGCTAAACGTAACACTTCGTCATCGCTGAAGTCGTTGATATCAACTTCTTGACGGGTATTACCTAAGCTGTACACCTTGTCCAAGAATTCACGCATTTCAGCAACTTTCGCTTGGCGCTTCATCATGTTTTCGATTTTGGTACCAATGCCACGCGCAGCCATACCCAAGTGAGTTTCAAGGATCTGACCGATGTTCATCCGCGACGGAACGCCCAATGGGTTCAATACGATATCCACTGGCGTGCCGTGCTCGTCGTGTGGCATATCTTCAACTGGAACAATCGTTGAGATAACACCTTTGTTACCGTGACGACCAGCTAGCTTATCACCAGGCTGGATACGGCGACGAACCGCAAGGTACACTTTAACAATCTTCAGTACGCCAGGCGCTAAATCATCACCTTGCTCGATCTTACGACGCTTGTTTTCGAACTTGTTGTCGAAATCGGCGCGAATTTCTTCGTACTGTTGTGCAATTTGCTCAAGCTGTTGTTGCGCAGCTTCTTTCTTCAAGTTTTGCGTCAACCACTTGCTTTGCTCAAGGCTAGCAAGTTTAGACTCGTCAAAACCGTTCGCTAACAACAAGCTACGAGCGCGTTCAAAAATACCTTTCTCAAGAATCTTGAACTCATCCGTTAAGTCTTTCTTAACCTGCTTCAATTGCATTTCTTCGATAGACTTCGCACGTGCGTCTTTCTCTACGCCATCACGCGTAAATACTTGAACGTCGATAACCGTACCGGTGACACCGTTAGGCACACGCAGTGAGCTATCTTTTACGTCTGAAGCTTTTTCACCGAAAATTGCACGCAGCAGTTTTTCTTCTGGCGTTAATTGAGTCTCACCCTTCGGCGTTACTTTACCAACGAGGATGTCGCCGCCAGAAACTTCTGCACCAACATAAACGATACCGGCTTCATCAAGCTTGTTCAGAGCAGATTCACCTACGTTTGGAATATCGGCAGTAACTTCTTCAGCACCTAGTTTGGTATCACGCGCCACACAGCTTAATTCTTGAATGTGGATAGTGGTTAAACGATCTTCTTGAACCACACGCTCTGAAATCAGAATCGAGTCCTCGAAGTTGTAACCATTCCATGGCATGAATGCCACGCGTAAGTTTTGACCCAATGCCAATTCACCCATATCGGTTGACGGACCGTCAGCCAATACATCGCCACGCATTACCGGCTCACCAACATTCACTGTTGGGGTCTGGTTAATACAGGTGTTCTGGTTAGAACGGGTGTATTTAACAAGGTTATAAATATCGATACCGGCTTCGCCTGGCATCATTTCTTCTTCGTTCACTTTCACGACAATGCGGCTTGCGTCAACTTTATCGACGACACCACCACGTTTCGCAACAACGGTTACACCTGAGTCAACCGCAACGGTACGTTCAATACCAGTACCGACTAACGGCTTGTCAGCACGCAGTGTTGGTACGGCTTGACGTTGCATGTTTGAACCCATCAATGCACGGTTGGCGTCATCGTGTTCAAGGAACGGAATCAAGCTTGCTGCAATCGACACGATCTGCTGCGGAGCAACGTCCATGTACTGAACTTGCTCTTTTGACATTAAAGTGAATTCGTTTTTGTGACGACATGGAACCAAGTCTTCAACCAACTCACCTTTATCGTTCAAGGCAACGTTTGCCTGTGCGATGACGAAGTTACCTTCTTCAATCGCTGACAAATAATCGACTTCATCGGTTACGACACCGTTATCAATGCGACGATATGGTGTTTCTAAGAAACCATATTCGTTGGTACGTGCAAACGTTGACAACGAGTTGATTAGACCGATGTTTGGACCTTCAGGGGTTTCGATTGGACAGACGCGACCGTAGTGCGTTGGGTGTACGTCACGTACTTCGAAGCCCGCGCGCTCACGCGTCAAACCACCTGGACCCAATGCAGAAATACGACGTTTGTGCGTGACTTCTGACAATGGATTGTTCTGGTCCATAAACTGTGACAACTGGCTTGAACCAAAGAACTCTTTCACGGCAGCACTAATTGGCTTCGCGTTAATCAAGTCTTGTGGCATGGTGCCATCAAGGTCGCCTAGGCTTAAGCGTTCTTTAACAGCGCGCTCAACACGAACCAAACCAACACGGAATTGGTTCTCAGCCATCTCGCCCACAGAACGGATACGACGGTTACCTAAGTGATCGATATCGTCGACTTCGTCTTGACCGTTACGAATCTCGATGAGTTTTTTCATCACCTCAACGATATCTTCTTTGGTCAATACACCTGGGCCAGTTAAGTCTTCACGACCTAAACGACGGTTGAACTTCATGCGACCTACTGACGATAAGTCATAGCGATCTTCGCTGAAGAACAAGTTGTCAAATAATGTTTCAGCCGCTTCTTTTGTTGGCGGCTCGCCTGGACGCATCATACGGTAAATTTCAACTAACGCTTCTAAACGATTGTTGGTTGAATCGATGCGCAGGGTTTCGCTCATGTACGGACCGTGATCAAGGTCGTTCACGAACAAAGTTTCAAATTTCTTGAAGCCAGCTTCACGCAGTTTCGCAAGCAACTCTAAAGTTAACTCAGAGTTCGCTTCAGCAATCACTTCACCGGTTTTCTTGTCGGTGTAGTTTTTCGCTAAAACTTTACCTACCAAATACTCAAGTGGAACTTCCATCTCTGGTTGGTTCAAGCTTGCAATTTGGTTGATATGGCGTGCAGTAATACGACGGCCTTTTTCTACGATAATTTCGCCATCATCATTTTTGATGTCGAATTTCGCAGTTTCACCACGTAAACGCTCTGGTACCAGTTGCATAAATACTTTCTTATTGCGGAACTGGTAGTACGTGGTTTCGAAGAACATATCGAGAATTTCTTCAGTGCTAAATTCAAGCGCACGAAGAATGATTGACGCCGGTAGTTTACGACGACGGTCGATACGTACGAATACGTTGTCTTTCGGGTCGAATTCAAAATCCAACCACGAACCACGGTAAGGAATAACGCGAGCGTTATACAACACTTTACCTGAAGAATGCGTCTTACCTTTGTCATGATCAAAGAATACACCTGGTGAACGGTGTAACTGAGATACGATAACCCGCTCGGTGCCGTTAATTACAAACGTACCGTTCTCGGTCATCAATGGGATTTCACCCATGTAAACTTCTTGCTCTTTGATATCTTTAACGGTACCTGCCGCTGCTTCTTTATCAAAAAGAACCAAGCGCAGTTTAACCCGCAAAGGAGCTGCGTAAGTGATGCCACGAATTTGACATTCTTGAACGTCAAATACAGGCTCACCAAGGTGATAGCTCACGTACTGCAGTTCCGAATTACCTGAATAAGCGGTAATTGGAAATACTGAGCGAAATGCCGCTTCCAGGCCATTATTGCCTTCTGGATCCGGCTCGATGAATTTTTTAAATGAATCTAATTGGATTGACAGCAGGTATGGCACCTCAAGTACATGAGGGCGTTTACCAAAATCCTTGCGAATACGTTTTTTCTCAGAGTAGGAGTACGCCATGGGGTTCCTCAGCTAGCTGATTGATGACCCTAACCACCGGAGTAGGAGTCGATGGTTAAAAACAAACTACTTAAAGCTTGTCGTTCCCGTTTTTGTCACCGCGAGCATGCACCCCAATAACGGGCAAAAATGATACATGCTTTACAGCGCAAAAAGGCTGGTAGCAAAATTGCCACCAGCCCTAGGCCTAAAAGGCCAAGTTATGCAAGTTGTTAAACTTACTTAACTTCAACTTCCGCACCAGCTTCAGTCAATTCTTTAGCAAGTGCTTCTGCGTCTTCTTTGCTGATGCCTTCTTTAACAGCAACAGGTGCAGACTCAACCATGTCTTTCGCTTCTTTCAAGCCAAGACCAGTTGCGCCGCGAACTGCTTTGATAGCTGCTACTTTGTTAGCGCCAGCAGATTTCAAGATTACGTCAAATTCAGTTTTCTCTTCTGCAGCAGCAGCGCCGGCAGCAGCTGGACCAGCTGCAACAGCAACAGCAGCTGAAGCGTCAACACCGAATTTTTCTTCTGCAGCTTCGATCAACTCAACCAATTCCATAACTGGCATTTCAGCGATCGCGTTCAAAATATCTTCTTTAGTAAGAGCCATAACTCTAAACTCCTGGGTTATAAATTACAAAAAAATGGTTAAAAAAACCGCTTCTATTTAGCGTCTTTAATTGCCGACAACACACGCACAAACTTAGTAGGCACTTCGTTAATAGTACGAACGAACTTACTAACAGGCGCTTTGAAGGTTGCGAGCAATTTCGCCAATGCTTCGTCGCGAGTCGGAAGTGATGCAACAGCGTCAAGCTTGTCTGCGCCCATCAGGCCTGAGCCAATTGATAGTGCAGTAACTTTCAGGTGCTTACTGTCTTTAGCAAACTCTTTGAACAAACGTGCGGCAGAGCCTGGCGCGTCCAAAGAAAAACCGTAGACCAAAGGACCTGTTAACGCTGAATCCATGTCTTCAAACTTCGTGTCAACAAATGCACGCTTCGCTAGAGTGTTCCGAATAACTTTCAGATACACGCCTTGCTCACGCGCTTGACGACGAAGTTGAGTCATTTGCGCAACTTCCATACCACGATACTCAGCAACAGCGACGGATAGAGCGTTTGAAGCTACATCGTTAATTTCTTTAACGATTGCTTGTTTTGCTGCTAAACCTAGTGCCACTAGTATCACCTCTTTTTTTAGCCCGCAGTTCAAAGAACTTTGGGCCGATCGTTACACATAGGTAGACCGTTATTGCATCTACCACGTTGTCACGGTGAATCTCTTACCCAGAGAGTCTGGATCGGATATCACCATCTGCGCAGGAAATTAAGTGTCGCTGAATAATCTCTCTCGAGATGTCAGCCGCGATACACCTGCGGTCTTGGACGGGAGCTACAGCTCCAACCCATAAAACCTTAAGCTACAGTCAACGAACCTTGGTCGATGGCTACGCCAGCGCCCATAGTGGTTGAAAGGCTAACTTTCTTGATAAACTGACCTTTCGCTGAAGACGGCTTCGCTTTTTTCAAAGCTGCCAACAATGCTTCAAGGTTTTCTTTCAATTTATCGTTATCAAAATCAACTTTACCGATAGTCGCGTGGATGATACCCGCTTTATCGTTACGGTAACGAATCTGACCTGCTTTTGCGTTCTTAACCGCAGTTGCAACGTCTGGCGTTACGGTACCAGTCTTAGGGTTTGGCATTAAGCCGCGTGGACCTAAGATTTGACCTAACATACCAACAACACGCATAGCGTCTGGAGAAGCGATAACAACGTCAAAGTTCATTTCGCCTTTCTTAACTTTCTCAGCTAAGTCTTCCATACCTACTAGGTCTGCACCAGCTTCTTTCGCTTTATCAGCGTTAGCACCGCTAGTGAAAACTGCTACACGTACGTCACGACCAGTACCGTTTGGTAGTACAGTTGCACCACGAACGTTTTGGTCAGATTTACGAGCGTCGATACCCAAGTTTACAGATACATCAACGCTTTCTTTAAATTTTGCAGTCGCTAATTCTTTTAACAAGTTGATTGCTTCGTTGATTTCATAATCACGCGCTTCAACTTTTTCACGGATAAGACGTGCACGTTTGCTTAACTTAGCCATCTTACAGACCCTCCACATTCAGGCCCATTGCACGAGCAGAGCCGGCAATAGTACGTACCGCTGCGTCAAGGTCAGCCGCTGTTAAGTCTGGCTCTTTAACCTTCGCAATTTCTTCCAGCTGAGCACGAGTCACAGTACCCACTTTTTCAGTGTTAGGACGGCCTGAACCGCTCTTGATACCGGCTGCTTTCTTCAACAAGAATGCTGCTGGAGGAGTTTTGGTGATGAACGTGAATGAACGATCTTCAAAAACGCTAATTTCTACTGGAACTGGCGCGCCTTTCTCAAGCTGGTCAGTTGCAGCGTTAAACGCTTTACAGAATTCCATGATGTTCACACCGTGCTGACCCAAAGCTGGACCAACTGGTGGTGACGGGTTAGCTGCACCAGCTGCTACTTGCAACTTGATGATAGCTTTTAACTTCTTAGCCATGTTTATGCCTCTTGGTTGTGGGTCAAACGCCTCGTAAATCTAAGAGATGACTTACTCTAACGGCTCCCCAATATAAAAAAGGAGGCGAATTATAGTCCTATTCGCCCCTCATTGCAACAAGCGAAGTGCGTTTTTCGTACACTTCGTTATTCGTTATTCGTTATTCGTTATTCGTTATTCGTCTTTAGTGTTTCACGAGTAACCAATAACCAATAACGATTAACGCTTTTGGGTTTTAGGCCTTTTCGACCTGGCCGAACTCGAGTTCGACCGGCGTTGCACGACCGAAAATAGAAACCGATACAGTCAAACGGCTCTTCTCATAATCAACGCTTTCAACCGTACCATTGAAATCTGCAAACGGGCCATCGTTAACGCGAACCACTTCACCTGGTTCAAACAACGTTTTCGGCTTCGGCTTATCAACAGATTCTTGCAGACGGTTTAAAATAATATCTGCTTCTTTCTGAGTGATTGGCGTAGGACGCTCCTGCGTACCGCCAATAAAACCTAATACTCGTGGGATGCTTTTTACCAAGTGCCACGCATCTTCATCCATCGCCATTTCTACAAGAACATAGCCTGGGAAGAATTTACGTTCGCTTTTCGCACGCTTACCAGCTTTCATTTCAACAACTTCTTCGGTAGGCACTAACACTTCACCGAATTTATCTTCCATGCCGTGCATTTTGATATGCTCGCGCAAAGAATCGGCTACGCGCTTCTCGAAACCTGAGAATGCTTGAACCACGTACCAGCGTTTTTTCACTTGATCAGTCATTGATTAAAACTCCAGTCCGGTGAAGAAGCCTACGATGCGCACCAAAATCGCATCCATACCCCACAGAATTAATGAAACGATTGCGGTAGCAACAACGACGATCAAAGTCGTTTGCGTCGCTTCTTGGCGCGATGGCCATACAACGCGGCGCGTCTCTTTGCGGCTTTCTTTGGCAAATTCGCGGAATTGGCGACCCTTACCAGTCATACCTGCAATCACACCCGCAATAACAACTAAAAGTACCACGCCAATGGCACGATAAAGTACAGACACTTGGTCACCATAATAGTAGTTACCCAGTACTGCAGCAGCGAGCAGTGCAATAGCGACGATCCATTTTAAGCCGTCGAGTGAGCTGCTTTGCGTTTCGGTGTTTGCACTCATTATTCAATCCTGTTTGAAAAACCGTTACTCGTTATTCGTTATTCGTTATTCGCCACTTCGAGTAACGACAAGCGGAGCGATCGACAAACGAATAACGCCTTTAATCTGTTTGGCAGGGGTGGAGGGATTCGAACCCCCAACCGTCGGTTTTGGAGACCGCTGTTCTACCAATTGGAACTACACCCCTGCAAGTTCTGTACATGTGACAGAAACGGACGCTGTATTATACCGATCAAAGACCGTAAAACAAGGGGAACTGCAAGAGCGTTAGTCGTTATTCGATCGTTCACTGCGTTCACTGTTCGTGCGTTCGGCTTCGCCTCACTGTTCGAAGTGTAGTTACCGAACAGCGAAGCGGACGACAAGCGTAGCGATCGAATAACGAATAACGCTTTTGCAATTAAAAAAGGGAGCCGAAGCTCCCTTTTCTAAACAACCCGGCCTTACCCTCATAGAGAGAACGCCGGGCTACGCATTAAGCGATGATCTTAGATACAACGCCTGCGCCTACGGTACGACCACCTTCACGAATCGCGAAACGAAGACCTTCGTCCATCGCGATTGGGTGAATCAGTTCAACTACGAACTTCAGGTTGTCGCCTGGCATAACCATCTCTACGCCTTCTGGCAACTGTACTGCACCAGTTACGTCCGTGGTACGGAAGTAGAACTGTGGACGGTAGCCTTTGAAGAATGGAGTGTGACGACCACCTTCTTCTTTGGTCAATACGTACACTTCAGCTTCGAACTGAGTGTGTGGCGTGATTGAACCTGGCTTCGCCAATACTTGACCACGTTGAATCTCGTCACGCTTAGTACCACGCAACAACGCACCGATGTTCTCGCCTGCACGACCTTCGTCAAGCAACTTACGGAACATTTCAACACCAGTTACAGTCGTCTTCGTTGTATCTTGGATACCTACGATTTCGACTTCGTCACCAGTGCGAACGATACCGCGCTCAACACGACCAGTTACTACAGTACCACGGCCTGAGATTGAGAATACGTCTTCGATTGGCATGATGAACGGCTTGTCGATATCACGCTCTGGCTCTGGAATGTATGAATCCAAAGCTTCTGCCAATTCGATGATTTTCTTCTCCCACTTCTCTTCGCCTTCCAATGCTTTCAATGCTGAACCTTGGATTACTGGCAAATCGTCGCCTGGGAAATCGTACTCAGAAAGAAGTTCACGAACTTCCATCTCAACCAATTCCAACAACTCTTCGTCGTCGACCATGTCACACTTGTTCATGAACACGATGATGTATGGAACACCAACCTGACGTGACAACAAGATGTGCTCACGAGTTTGTGGCATTGGGCCGTCAGTCGCAGCAACTACCAAGATAGCGCCGTCCATCTGCGCCGCACCGGTGATCATGTTTTTAACATAGTCAGCGTGTCCTGGGCAGTCTACGTGTGCGTAGTGACGTGCTGGAGTATCGTACTCAACGTGTGAAGTTGCGATGGTGATACCACGCGCTTTTTCTTCTGGTGCGTTATCGATTTGATCGAATGCACGTGCTGAACCACCGTAGGTTTTCGCCAATACTGTGGTGATCGCAGCGGTCAGAGTAGTTTTACCGTGGTCAACGTGGCCGATTGTACCGACGTTAACGTGCGGTTTGGAACGTTCAAATTTTTCTTTTGCCATGACAGCCTCTTTTTGGACAACGTACGGTGGATTAACACCAACAATTGAAAATCTATAGCCGGCGATTATGCCGAAATAAGCGAGACAAGGGAAGAGTTTGGCCTGACACATGGTGCTGATAGGCGGATTTGAACCGCCGACCTCACCCTTACCAAGGGTGCGCTCTACCAACTGAGCTATATCAGCACAATACAGATTATTTGGAGCGGGTAGTGGGAATCGAACCCACATCATCAGCTTGGAAGGCTGAGGTAATAGCCATTATACGATACCCGCATGCCTTGAATCGGGCCACCTCAAACCATTCTGGACTCACCGCATTCGCATGACCATGCTAAAAAGTGGTGGAGGGGGCAGGATTCGAACCTGCGAAGGCTGAGCCGTCAGATTTACAGTCTGATCCCTTTGACCGCTCGGGAACCCCTCCAAAACCAGATTTTAAAATGGTGCCGGCACCAAGAGTCGAACTCGGGACCTACTGATTACAAGTCAGTTGCTCTACCAACTGAGCTATGCCGGCACCCCGGTTAGGTGGAGCGCATTCTATTGTATCAATTTTGATGATGCAATAGGAAATACCATTTTTTTTAGCTTTCTTGGTTCGATCGGTTAATTTGCGAACGGATGGCGCAAAATAATCGTCTCAGCGCGGTCTGGACCTGTTGAAATAATGTCCACTGGTACGCCAGTTAAAACCTCAATTCGTTTGATATACGCAAGTGCAGCAGTTGGCAAATCTTTATGTTGAGTAATGCCCACAGTGCTGTCATTCCAACCAGGCATAGTTTCATATACCGGCTCGACGGTTTCGTAGTCTTCAGCAGCCATCGGCGGGTACTCAACCACTTCGCCATTTGGTAGTTTGTAACCGACGCAGATCTTCAATTCTTCGAGGCCATCTAACACGTCGAGTTTAGTTAAGCAGAAACCACTCACTGAGTTGATTTGTACCGCACGACGAGCCGCTACTGCGTCAAACCAACCGGTACGACGTTTACGTCCGGTGGTTGCGCCAAACTCATGGCCCTTAACGCCTAAATGCTGCCCTACTTCACACTCCAATTCAGTTGGGAATGGACCGCTGCCAACACGCGTCGTGTAAGCTTTCACAATACCTAATACGTAATCAATGTAGCGCGGACCAAAACCAGCACCAGTAGATACACCGCCGGCGGTTGTGTTTGATGAGGTCACGTATGGATAAGTACCGTGATCGATGTCTAACAAAGTACCTTGAGCACCTTCAAACATGATGTGTTGGCCAGATTTACGAGCGTCATCTAGTAACGCTGGGATATCTGCAACCATGCTCTTTAATTGCTTCGCAACGTCTTCACAATAAGCCAATACATCATCAACATTCACCGGTTCAACTTGGTAATAATTGACTAGGGTGAAGTTGTGGAACTCAACAACTTCACGAAGTTTTTCTTCAAAGCGAGCGAAGTTGAACAAATCGCCAACACGCAAACCACGGCGAGCAACTTTGTCTTCATAGGCTGGGCCAATGCCGCGACCTGTGGTGCCAATCGCTTTATTGCCACGTGCTTTTTCGCGCGCTTGGTCTAAAGCAATATGGTATGGCAAAATCAACGGGCAGGCTTCACTGATAAGTAAACGATCACGCACTGGTACACCGCGTTGCTCAAGCATCGCAATTTCAGTCATGAGTGCTTCTGGCGACAGAACCACGCCGTTACCAATCACACATTTTACGTTCGCGCGCAAAATGCCGGATGGGATCAAGTGTAAAACGGTCTTCTCACCGTCGATGACCAGGGTGTGGCCAGCGTTATGTCCGCCTTGATAGCGAACGACTAGCGACGCCTTATCGGTAAGCAAATCAACGATTTTGCCTTTACCTTCGTCACCCCATTGTGTACCTAGAATTACTACATTTTTACCCATGATCTCGCTACCAGCAGTTACTGTTGAAAAAACAGGCGGCGATTTTAACAGGTATTTAGGGGCGACGGTAGCCCGATCAGAGCTGAGTCAACGCATTTTTTAATTGCTGGTAGTCTTCAACATCATGATAAATCGCGAAGCCAAAACGTAGACGTTCACCCCGATAGTCGGTCTCTATGCCGTGCTGACTGAGGTGTGCGGCAAGTTGTTCAACTGTCTCTGCATTAACAAGCTTGAATGTAAGAAAATGACCGTGGTGGTTCAGATCTTTCGCAAGTAGATTTTGGCGATTAATATGCGGATGCTTAACCTCATCTAAAATAGTTAAAAAGGCTTGCTGCAACTGCTTCACATAATCATGCATCGCTGCCACAGTAAGGCCATCGCGATACCACCATGCTAAGACGCTTTCGAGGCGATATACGGCTGAAAAATCCATCGTAGCGCCAGCAAAACGCATGCCGTCGTCGGCATACTCAACCTGCGCTTTTTGAGGCTTCGCAAGATTGGCGAAATCGGCGAACCAACCAGTAAACTCTGGTCGCAGCTGGCATCCTTTGGGAACTGCCATAAAACAGCAGCCCTCACCCGCTTGCAAATATTTATAACCTCCAGCGAGATAGAATACCCGATCAGCATACGATGCAAGATCAGTCGGAATGGCGCCGCAGCCGTGGTAGCCATCAATAATAATCTGTGTGCGTGAAGGCACAGCATCAATCCAAGTATTCAACTCAGGTGCAACGATACCGGAGTTATAGAACACCTGGCTGGTAAAAATCAGATCAAACGTTTGTTGCTGAATGGCCTCGAGCCAGCGGCTTTCAAAGGTCGCAAATGGCTCGGTTGCGATACTAACAAATTCAACTTCAGGCCGTTCCTGAAGGCGTCTAATTTGCCGTGAGAAACTATGAAATTCGCTATCGGTGCTGAGAATCTTCAGTGGTTTATTCGGCGCATAGCTCGAAATAACACGATACAGCAATTCATGAGTATTGCTGGCGAATACGAACTGCTCGGGATACGGATGGTTCAACAACTGAGCAAGGTATTTCTGCACCGCAGGAACGCGCTCGCCAAAGATAGTTCCCCACTTATGATCAACACCCCGCGCGCTATCATCCCAATACGCCAATTGCGCATCGCGCGTCACATCAGGCCAATAATGGTGACTGTGGGGTGCAAAATGTAGGCTATTCGGATGCTCGGCTAGATAGCGACTATAGTGTTTTTTATACGACATATATAGGTGTCCGTTATTCGTTATTCGTTATTCGTTATTCGTTATTCGTTATTCGTTATTCGTCAGAGAGTAAACACAAAAAACCCGCGGGACAACCGCGGGTTCCTAATATCCAATATCTAATAGCTAATATCGCTCTTGCTTTTAACTAGCTAATATCGCTCTTGCTTTTAATTCGCAGTCGCTTTGTTTAGATATTTAAAGAAGTCGCTATCTGGCTCAAGTACCAAGACATCGTTGCCAGCTTCAAAGCTCTTTTCATAAGCCTGTAGGCTTCGAATAAACGAGAAGAACTCTGAATCTTTGTTGTAAGCACTAGCATAAATACCAGCCGCTTCAGCATCACCCTGACCACGTAACTGACGTGACTCACGTTCAGCATCGGCTAGCATAACCGTTACCCGCGCATCAACATCAGCACGAATAAATTCAGCTTGCTCACGACCCTCTGAGCGGTGCTCCATGGCAACCGCTTGACGTTCTGCACGCATACGCTGGAAAATTGATTGACTGACTTCGGTCGGCAAATTAATTTGCATGACGCGAACATCAATGACTTCAATGCCTAGCTCTTGTGCACTATCAGCACCACGAATAAGCGCCTCACGCATGAGGTTATCACGCTCACCAGAGACGATTTCTTTGATAGTACGGCTACCAAATTCCGCACGAAGACCACTGCTTACACGACGCGTTAAGAGCGCTTCTGCTTGTGCTTGGTTACCGCCATTCGTTGAAAGGTAATACGTTGCGAAATCAGAAATACGCCATTTCACATAGGTATCAACAATCAAATCTTTTTTCTCGCTGGTCACGAAGCGATCTGGATTACCATCAAGCGTTTTGAAACGCGCATCAAGACGTTTTACGTCTTCAATGAATGGTAATTTGAAGTGCAGACCAGGAGCATACACGGTTGCTTCGCCAGTATCGGCGTCGCGTAATACCTTACCAAACTGAACCACAATGGCGCGTTGGCCTTCTTTCACTACGAACACCGACGAAAAGCCGAGTACGACAGCGACGATAACTAATACAGCTACAAAGTTTTTCATCGTTTACCCCCGACCATCGTTGAAGCGATCGCTGGTGCGAACGCTATTGTTTGAGCGAGACGAGTTGCTTGACTCATTATTGTTAGAGCTTCGCGTTGGGCTCGAATTAGTGCCTTGCGCTTCACTACGCGCAGGCTGCTCTGTTGCACGCTGTTTCTCAAGAATTTTATCGAGCGGTAGATACATCATGTTATTACTACCTTCAACATCAACCATAACTTTGGCCGTGTTGCTGTAAATTTTCTCTAGCGTTTCAAGATACAGACGCTCGCGCGTGACTACAGGCGCGGCCTTGTACTGAGGCAAGAGTTCTTGGAAACGTGCGATTTCACCTTGTGCTTTTAACACGGTCTGCTCACGGTAAGCCTGAGCTTCTTGCAGAATACGGCGAACCTGACCACGAGCAAGCGGCTCAATTTCACGCGCATAAGCTTCTGCTTCACGAATGAAGCGTTGCTCATCTTCTTGTGCCGCAATGGCATCATCGAACGCATCTTTCACAGCTTCTGGCGGGCGTGCTGGAAGTAAGTTCACATCAACCACCTGAATACCTAATTGGTATGGTGCAATAATGTTTTCCAATAACTCCAAGGTGTTTTGACGAACACTCTCACGACCTACAGTTAGTACTTCGTCCATTGTGGTGTGACCCACTACGAAACGTAATGCACTATCAGTCGCTTGCGCCAAACTACGGTCGGCATTTTCAACCGCAAACAAATAGTCGCGTGGATTAACGATACGATATTGAACGTCCAGCTCAACATGAACCACGTTCTCATCCTGAGTCAGCATAAAGCCTTCAGATTGGAACTGTTGCACGTTGCTCACGTCGACTGTTTCCACCGTGTCGACTAAGAACGGGCGCCAGTGCAGACCAGACTCAACTAAGTTGTGGTATTGGCCAAAGCGCAATACGATTCCGCGCTCTGCTTCTTTGACGGTATAAAAACCGGCAATGAACCAAATGACAACGGCAAGAATGACAATAACGCCGATTCCGCGCGACGGCATACCGCCACCACTTTTGTTGGCGCCACCACCATTACCTTTGTTGCCGCCAAGACCTAACTTGCCAAGCAAGTTACGAATCGCTTCATCTAAATCAGGCGGGCCTTGATCGCGGCCGCCTTGGTTTTTCCATGGATCACGGTCATTGTTATTACCGTTTCCCGGTTGATTCCAGGCCATTGATTACTCCAACTCTGGGTAGTTTAAAATAAGTTTTATTAAAAATGTTGCAGCTATTCTACAAAGCCTTGCAAGCTATCGCCATACTCTTCGGCGACTTGTTTACTTAAACGCTGCCAATCGACCGCCGACATCCGCACGTGCAGAGCTAGCTGGCCATCATCACGAGTTTCTTCGCCCGTAACACTCTTCATGGCATACAGCTTACCACGTAATTTGCCCATTGATGGCGGAATTCGTAAGGATACGTCAACCATGCTTGGGCGCAAGCGTTGCACCAAGGCTTCTTGTAACAAATCAATTCCGTCGCCCGTTTGCGCTGAGAGCCACACACGAATCGGTAAGCCTTCATCGTTTGTATCAATACGCGCTGAACCGTCGGCAAGTTTATCAATCTTATTACAAATCAGCAGTTGCGGAATTTCATCCGCACCAATTTCATGCAGTACATCTTGTACTTGTTGCATATTTTCAGCCTGACGTTCGTCAGCCACATCAATCACATGCAACAGTAAATCGGCTTCTTGGGTTTCTTGTAGAGTAGCTTTGAAAGCCGCGACCAATTCGTGCGGCAAATGCCGAATAAAACCCACTGTATCGGCCAGGATAATTGGGCCAACATCGGGCAATTCTAATTTTCGTAGCGTTGGATCGAGTGTCGCGAACAGTTGGTCCGCAGCATATACCTGCGCTTCAGTGATGCGATTAAACAAGGTTGATTTGCCGGCGTTGGTATAGCCAACTAACGAAACTGTCGGAATCTCGGCACGCTGACGTGCTCTTCGTCCTTGCTCACGTTGCTTTTGAACTTTCTCGAGACGCCCTAAAATATTCTTGATGCGCCCACGAATTAAGCGTCGGTCCGTTTCGAGCTGGGTTTCACCAGGACCACGCAAACCGATACCACCTTTTTGGCGCTCTAAGTGAGTCCAACCTCGAACAAGTCGAGTGGAAATATGTCGAAGTTGCGCAAGCTCTACCTGCAATTTACCTTCGTGAGTTCGCGCTCGCTGAGCGAAAATATCAAGAATCAACCCTGTACGATCGAGTACTCGGCACTCGCAAAGTTTCTCGAGGTTACGCTCTTGGGTAGGGCTTAAACTGTGATTAAAAATCACAATATTGGCATCAAGTAACTTGACCTGATCGGCAATTTCTTCCGCTTTACCAGAACCCACAAAATACTTGGAGCTTGGTGTGCTCCGTGAGGCGGTGACCACGCCAAGTGTTTCAACACCCGCTGAGGAAACTAATAATTTAAGTTCAGAGAGATCTTCACGATCGATTTCGGCAGGGAAATCAACGTGGACCAGGATAGCCCGCTCACCACTTTCAAACCTATCAAACAAGCTATCACTGCTCCTTTTAAGTTGTCTTAGTCAATTGCCTCTTCGCTGTTCTCGCCAATCGGCAAGTAGTTCTGCGGAATACGCGCCGGAACAACAGTCGAGATTGCATGCTTGTAAACCATCTGGCTTACCGTGTTCTTTAATAAAATGACAAATTGGTCAAATGACTCGATCTGGCCTTGCAGTTTAATTCCATTAACCAGGTAAATTGACACCGGAACGCGCTCACGGCGCAACGCATTCAAAAACGGGTCCTGTAATGTTTGCCCCTTAGCCATATTCTTATTTCCTTTTTTGTTATTGTTTGTGTCTAGCAATATCTTACCACCCGCTTATGCCAGCCACTTCTAATATAGTTTAAATCTCGCGATTTCACATCGGGATTAGTTTTATTTCAGCTTATACTGAATATAAGGTGAATGTTTTAGTTTTCAAGGTCGCTTTGTGTAAATAACTGTGCCGGTTTGGCACAAATTGCTAACGCATCCTGCACCAAGGTAGGCGATTCAGTTTCCAACCAATGAATACCAGGCCATTTCCTCAACCACGTTAACTGGCGTTTCGCCAGCTGTCGAGTCGCGAAAATGCCGCGATTGATCATTTCTTCAAAATCAAACTCGCCATCGAGGTATTGCCACGCCTGGCGATAGCCGACACAACGTATCGAAGGCAAATCAATATGTAAATCCGACCGTTGTCGTAGTTGTTCGACCTCATCAATGAAGCCTTGTTCCACCATTTGACGAAATCTTAACGCAATACGATCATGCAAGACTGCACGATCACTCGGTGCAACCGCTATTTGGATAATAGGATATGGTAATGCCCCGTGCCGTGCTTCGGTAAGTTCTGAGATTGTTTTACCGCTAATTCGGTAAACCTCTAATGCGCGCAATAAACGTTGTGGATCATTCGGGTGAATGCGCTGTGCACTTTGTGGATCAACTTGTCGCAGTTCGGTATGCAGTGCCTCACTACCCTTTTGTTCTAGTTCTCGAGTCAATTGCGCGCGAATCGCGGCGTCAGCTTCCGGCAGTTTCGACATGCCTTCAAGCAGCGCTTTGAAATACAACATAGTGCCACCGACCAATAACGGAATACGGCCAGCCGCAATAATGTTGTCAATTTCTCGACGTGCATCTGCGGCAAATTGTGCTGCGGAGTAACTTTCAGCTGGGTCACAGATATCAATTAATCGATGTGGTGCTTGTGCTAATTCTTCCGCCGTAGGTTTCGCTGTACCGATATCCATTCCGCGGTAAATCAACGCTGAATCGACAGAGATAATGTCGCACGGCAAGTGCTGCGTGAGCGCAATCGCTAATCCTGTTTTTCCTGCTGCGGTGGGCCCATAAAGGCAAATGACATGAGGTTTAGTCATCGTAACGCCTCTGGTAAAGATGGTAACGTTACCGCCAACCAAAATGACGCCGGACAGTCATTCAGTTCTCGTACATATTGTAACCAGTGTTCGGCTTGAGCCATTGAGTAGTTTGTTTGCACTTGGTGATGTGCCAACCATGCAATCAACTCTTGTTGACTGTTGCGCTTCGATACCAAGGTTCGCATACTCGATGCAATGTCGGTTTGACGTAGTGCTGATGGCACGTCTAATACGGTAACTGACTGCTTTGAGCACTCTATTCGAATGCCCAATAACGCGAGCTCTTTCGTATCGACAGACTTTAGCGCAGTCACAATGTCTGGGTCGGTGAGTTTCACCGGTATTAACAAAGGTTGTCCCGCAAGCCCAATTTTAGCCTGTTGGCTTAACTGGTGTTGCAAATAATGGTGTTGCACCTGCTGCAAATTTAGCAAAGCCAAAGATTTATTCTCAACAAGCGCAAAACGCTGCTGAATAATCGTCAATACTTTGCTATCGGATTTCGTCGTTTCGACACTTGCACTATCTTCTGACGGCGCTCGTGTTGGCGTTGCAAAGTTCGCATAATCAGCGACGGCCGATGGCGAAACTGTCGTACGCGTTGGAAAAATATCTCGATGCTGCGGCTGTAACTCTCGCACCTGTTGTGCGAGCGCTTCGTTACTCGATATATAACCATGTTGACTACGGCTCGTCGCTTCAGCATTCGACTGTGATTTCTGCGTAGCGACTGCTTGACGCACGCCCGCCAAAACAAAATCATGAATTTGCCGAGCCTGATGAAAGCGTACTTCGTGTTTGGCCGGATGTACATTTACATCGACATCTTGCGCTGGTAACTCAAGGTACAACACAAAGGTAGGCGTTCTATCTTCACCCAAGCTATCGCCGTAGGCTTGACGTACAGCATGTCCCAATAAACGGTCACGCATCATACGGCCATTCACATAAAAATACTGCACATCCGCTTGATGGCGGCACGCATGAGCTGGGGCAACCCAACCCCACAATCTTACCGGGCCCGATTGCTCATCAATAGCAATGACTTCATCGGTAAAGTTATTACCACAAACTTGCCCTATGCGTCTTATATATTGCTCTGGTGTTTGCACGGCGGCATATTGACGGACAATTTTATCGTTATGAAGTAGCTGAAAACGCACATCGAAACGAGCCAAGGCAATACGCCGCAATACTTCATCAATATGGCTAAATTCAGTTTTGTCAGTGCGCAAGAACTTTCGTCGGGCTGGCGTATTGAAGAACAGATCTTGAACATCCACCGTGGTACCTTGGGGATGGCTCGCTGGAGCTAACTCCGCCTGCATATCACGGCCTTCAACCCATGCTTGCCAGGCTTGCTCTTGCTCCGCTGTTTTTGAGGTGAGAGTTAGACGCGATACAGAACTAATACTCGCCAATGCTTCACCGCGAAAACCTAAGCTTTGAATCGCCTCTAAATCACTCAATGAACTTATTTTGCTGGTTGCATGACGACTCAAAGCCAGCGCCAGCTCGTCGCGCGGAATACCACTGCCGTTATCCCGCACACGAATACGTCGCCGTCCACCTTGATCGATGTCGATGGTGATTTGTGATGCGCCCGCATCCAGACAGTTTTCCACCAATTCTTTAACTACTGATGCGGGACGTTCGATAACTTCACCTGCCGCAATCTGGTTGGCCAGACTAATTGGCAGTAACTGAATAGGCATAACCGAAACCTAATATTATGACGACGGAATTTCTAGCTTTTGACCAATGTGCAGCACGTTGCTTGAAAGGCTATTGCGCTCTTTGATTGCTTTAACCGTGGTGTTGTAACGCTGCGCTAAAACCGACAACGATTCGCCCGAACGCACAATATGCGTTTTACTTCGGCTCGTAGCAAACAAGGTACCGTCCGGCGGACGACGCTGAAAATAATTACGCACACCCTGATAAATCGCTCGCGCGAGTTGCTGTTGATGTTTATTGGTCAACAACTGCTGTTCTTCTTGTGGGTTTGAAATAAACCCAGTCTCGACCAACATCGACGGGACATTACCGGAGGTTAAAACCGCCAAACTCGCGTGTTGCGGCTCGTGCTTATGCATACGAGCAACGCGTCCCATTTCTGCTATAACCTCTTTCGCCATTTCGTAGCCAGTACTCATGGCGTGCCCCATACTCAAATCGAGAATGGTTTTACTGATGTAACCGTAGGTATCATCCTCTTCTAGGCGCATATCGACACCACCGAGTACATCCGACATGCGCTCTTTATTTTCGAGCATTCGACCCATTTCGTTGTTTGCGCGACGTGTGGACAGCACCCACACCGATGCCCCACGAGGCTGCGGACTGGTGAAGGCGTCTGCGTGAATCGACACTAATAAATCGGCTTTGATGTCTTCGGCTTTGCGAGTTCGGTCCTTTAGGCCCACGTAATAATCACCTGAGCGTATTAAATAAGCTTGCATTGCACTGTCTTGGTTAATGATATCAGCCAGCGCTTTCGCTATTTTAAGTACAACGTGTTTCTCAAAAGTACCACGAGGTCCAATTGAGCCGGGGTCATCGCCACCGTGACCTGCATCTATTGCGATAGTGACTTTTCGTTCTTGTAATTGCTCGACGGTTAACGCTTCAGAACGTCGTTCAATCGAGCGTCCTGGAAGGTCAATGACTAAGCGCTCGCCGTAGCGATCATTTGCTGCCAGAGGAAATACTTTCGCATCGATTTTGTCACTGAGCTCTAACACGATACGCGTTGAGTTTTTATCTTTTGGGGTGCTGGTACGAATTTTTTTAATGAGCAATGATTCGTTTTGCAGCTTAGCAAGATCGACATTGAGTTTGGTGGCATTAAAATCAATCACTAAACGATAAGGCGGTGCCTGATACAGTGTAAAGTAGCTGTAATCTGGGCTTGTTCCCAGATCAAAAACAACGCGCGTATTATCCGGAGCTGGCCAGATACGGATATTGTCAATATCGTTCGCGTACGCCGCACTGCCTAATAGCCAGCACAACACCGCCGCTTTCGCTAAAAAGTTTCGCATTACATCGTATCGAGTAACTCTCGACCTCGTTCTGTTAGCGCTTCTAAGGTGATTGATCGCGCAGTATCCGCATAATCAATCGTTATAATTATATCGGGCTGTGGTAAATAGCCTTTGCCACGTTGCGGCCATTCGGCCAAAATGATTCTATGGGTTCCAAGGTAATCACGGATGCCCATAAATTCAAGCTCTTCTGGATCGGCTAGGCGATACAAATCAAAATGATTAATTTGCCAAGGCTCTAACTCATAGCTCTCAACTAACGTGTACGTCGGGCTTTTCACATGCCCCTGATGACCGAGCTGTTGAATAAATCCGCGACTAAACGTCGTTTTCCCAGCGCCCAGTTCACCTAACAAATAAATCGTCAAGCCGCTCTCGGCTAGTTCTTCTTCGTGTGCTTTAACCCCATCAGCAAGCGCGCGTGCAGTATCCAGTAACGCCGCTTCATCTTTCAAAAACAAAGTCTGCTTGTGCATGAACCCCTACTCATTCAGCGTTTTTTTCAAGCACCGGTTGTCAGTAACTGGTGCGGATTCACAAGGGCGCGAAGTTCGGCCATTAAATCGCTCGGTAGTGTACCACGTTCTCCATGTTGCGCAGCATTTTCGCCAGCTACAGCGTGCAACCATGCAGCCATTGCAAGTACCTGTTCAAGCGGAATTTGTTGCGCTACGGGTTGCGACACATTCTGTGCCAACAAAGCGCCAACAACCCCGCTTAATACATCCCCACTACCACCTACTGCTAAAGCTGGTGAACCTCGACGACATACCCATGCATCCTGTTGGTACGGCGACTTCACTAATGTTCCTGCTCCTTTGAGTAACGCATACGCATGAAAGTTCTGACAAATTTGTGTAAGTGCCTGAAGTCGATTCGCAGTAACGTCTTGCGTGGCGCAACGCAATAAACGAGCAGCTTCGGCGGGGTGAGGGGTAAACAACCAATCATGTTTATCTGGTTTCGATAACGGAGCTTTGGCAAGGCTGTTAAGTGCATCCGCATCCCACACGACTGTCCCCGGCCATTTTGCTACTTGTTCAACTAATACTCTTGCCCATGGTGTTTGGCCAAGTCCCGGTCCAATCACCACCGTTGTTGCTACCTCTAACAACTCGGTTAAATCATTCGCTACGGCATGCACCATCAATTCGGGTTGTGCCGATGCGATGGCCAGTTGCGAATCACGGTGGCAGGCAATGGATACCTTTCCAGCACCACATCTTAATGCCGCTCGTCCCGCTAACACAGCAGCACCACTCATGCCAACACCGCCCCCAACAATTAATACGTGACCATAATCTCCCTTATGGGACGATTTACGACGGCGTTGTAAGTGCTCACTCACCAAATTACTCTGTATAACGCGCAGCGTTGCTGGTGTGCGGAAAAAAGCCTTACTAATACCCAGATCAGCCAGCACAATGTCGCCACAATAGTCCGCGGCCTCGCCGGTGACTAACCCGACCTTCAGCGCTATCATCGTTACTGTGCAGTCGGCTTGCACAGCCGTAGGCTTCGCTACCCCAGTGTCACTATCTAAACCGGTCGGAACGTCAACACTCAAGATCCAGCAATGACGCCCATAGCGATTAATCAATTCAACCGCATCGACAAATGGTGCCGTCAAGTTGCGGTTGAGCCCGTTGCCTAGCATCGCGTCGATAACAATATCGATGCCTTGAAAGTGCTCGGCTGACAATGATTCAAGTTCAAGCACCAGTCCACCTTGGTCACGCCAGGCTTGTGCCGCAAGCACCGCTAGTTCCGAGCTTGGCTGAACCGCTGCAACTTGCACTTTGTAGCCTGCATGCTGCGCCAAGCGTGCTAGTACCCAGCCATCACCACCGTTATTACCTGGCCCGCAGACGATCAACAAGTTAGCGGGAGCTGGCTGTTTCGCTTGAATTGCGCCCAAACATGCTTGTGCGGCACGCTGCATCAGTTGTGCCATACTCACATCACAAGCGGCAGCGGCTTGTTGCTCACCAGTTCGTACTTGCTCTGCGGTGTAGATCATACTGGTTAAATCGAATGACATCGGTGCATCCCTTGGCCGTTTTTGCTATGTTAGCGCCACATCACGTTGACTTATTACGTGCACTATTAGTGTAGAGGATAAATCGAATTCTATGGATTATCACCAACTGGCCGAAGATATTAAACGCTGGGGCGCCGAATTGGGGTTCCAAAAGGTTGGTATTACCGATGTCGATCTCAGCACTGAACGTGAGCATTTGCGCCGCTGGTTAGAGCAAGGTATGCATGGCGACATGGAATGGATGGCGCGTCATGAGGCATTACGCACCCGCCCCGACCAACTACACGAAGGTGCCGTGCGCGCGATTTCTGTGCGTATGAACTATCTGCCGGCTGAGGCTGGCTTTGCAAAAACTTTAAAAAACCCGCGCTTGGGCTATATCAGCCGCTATGCATTGGGACGCGACTACCACAAATTGATGCGCAAACGGCTCAAGCAACTCGGTGAAAAAATTCAAGAAGCCTGCGCTGAGCTAGATTTTCGACCTTTCGTCGATTCTGCGCCGATTATGGAAAAACCTTTGGCCATAAAAGCAGGACTCGGCTGGCGTGGAAAACACACTCTGGTGCTTGATGAAGGTAGCGGCTCATGGTTTTTTTTAGGCGAATTATTGGTTAATTTGCCGTTGCCTACCGATAGCGAAGTTGAGGAGAAGTGTGGTACTTGCAGTGCTTGCATCACTATTTGTCCCACGCAAGCCATTGTGGAGCCCTATGTACTCGATGCACGCCGCTGCATTTCTTACTTAACCATCGAATTACGCGACAGCATTCCGGAAGAGTACCGCCCACTTATGGGGAATCGAATCTATGGCTGTGATGATTGCCAATTGATTTGCCCGTGGAACCGCTATGCTCAACTAACCGATGAAGGCGATTTTTCGCCCCGCCAGGAATTGCATGCGCCAGAGTTACTCGAGTTATGGCAGTGGGATGAAGAAACGTTTTTGAAGCGTACTGAAGGTTCGCCGATTCGCCGTATTGGCTATGATTGCTGGCTACGCAATTTGGCTGTAGCGATGGGGAATGCGCCAACCGATACCGACATAATCAAAGCACTAGAAAAACGTCGCCCCGATGTTTCTGAAATGGTTGCCGAACACATTGATTGGGCGCTTGAACGGCAACGCAGTGGTGCCGTTAAAGTTGAAAAACAGGTAGTTCGACTTGTCCGCGCTGTTGAGAAGGGGCTCCCGCGTGATGCTTAGCCACCGGAGTAGAAGGCTCTTTAATGCTCGAGCTTTTCACAAAGGTTTCTTGTTCTTGCGGACTGCAAGCAACCAAAATCACCATGGTGCTCATGATTAGTCCCAATAAGAATTTGTACATGATTGCGCCCCCACTTGCGTACCGTTGAATTCACGGTTGCATAGTAGCGAGCGGCGCGCCCATGAACAATGTGAGAAGTGAAAGGATTAGGTAAATAGTTACAATCGCCAGTTAAAGAACCGGATTCGTAATTGCTTCTCAAATTCAACGGTTACCAATAGCGCCACCCCAATCAGCAGTACGAGTAATACCTCGTGCCAGTCAAGCGCAGCGATACCAAAGAGCTGTTGTAGCGGTTGCACATAAGTGACCAGTGCTTGCGCCATGACAATCAAAATAACTGCTGTCCATAATGGACGAGTGCCTCGGAGGGCCCGCCATGTAAGCGAAGCACCATAAATATTGCGGATAAAGAAAAGATGAAAGATTTCGAGCACAACCGCTGTATTCAGTGCCATGCTGCGCGCAACTTCAAGGCTCTGACCTTGATTGAGGGCGTATTGAAACACCCCGTATAGAGCAATAACAAATAATATCGAAACAAATACAACGTGCCATACTAAAGCGCCGCGTAACAAGGGTTCTGAACGATGTCGTGGCGGTCGTTTCATACTATTCGGCTCCGTCGGTTCGAACGCTAACGTTAAACCTAAGGTGATGGCGGTCACCAAATTCACCCACAACAGCTGAACTGGTGTAATGGGTAATGCCAACCCCAGTAACAAGGCGAGAATAATTGCCATAGATTCGCCAACACTGGTTGGAATATCCCAGCTAATCACCTTCTTGAGGTTATCGTAAACGGTGCGCCCTTGCTGCACTGCCGCGACAATGGAGGCAAAGTTATCGTCAGTGAGTACCACATCTGCTGCTTGCTTGGTCGCTTCACTACCACGAATACCCATAACGATGCCAACATCAGCGCGTTTTAGAGCCGGCGCATCATTCACGCCATCGCCGGTCATCGCCACGACTTGCTGCTGTGCTTGTAACGCCTGAACTAAGCGCAATTTATGCGCAGGGCTGGTACGGGCGAACACATGCACTTCTTTTACGGTGTCGTTGAATTGTTCATCAGATAAATTATCAAGCTCGCTGCCGGTCAGTACCTTATCCGCATTTTCAATGCCGACTTGATGTGCAATCGCTGTCGCAGTTCCGGGATGGTCGCCAGTAATCATTTTCACACCAATACCAGCTTGGCGACACTGTTGTATCGCCGCGATTGTTTCCGCACGTGGCGGATCGATGAGCCCAACCAAACCAACCAGAACAAGGTCTTTGCTCAACTCTGATTGCTCAAGCACGACATCAGTATCCGCCACTTGGCGTTGCGCCAATGCCAACACACGCAATCCTTGTGCGGCAAGCCGCTTGGCTTCGGCCAGCCAGTAGTCACGATTAAGTTCGGTAACCTGCCGTCCCACCGCATACTGCCAAGAACACATCGTTAGGATTTGCTCAGGCGCGCCTTTTACACTGACAAACGCATGCCCTTGGTGATCATGATCTAACGTCGCCATGTAGCGCGTTTCGGCATCAAAAGGAATTTCATCGTGGCGATGCCATTGCCGGCGATCGTGTTCAACCGAAATGCCGAGTTTTGCTGCGAAAGCTAGTAGCGCGCCTTCCATCGGATCACCCACAACTTGCCAGCCGTCTGCCGATTCATGTAACTGTGCATCGTTACATAGCAGTGCTATGCGCCCAATATCACGCAAACGCGCCTCATCGCTGACCAAAGCAGTGTCAACCGTCGCATTGATCACTTCGCCATTCGGCGCATAACCATCGCCGGTTATATTAAACTGGGCATCGCTCAACGAGAGCGCTGCGATCATCATTTCGTTGCGCGTTAACGTTCCCGTTTTATCGGTACAGATCACTGAGACTGCACCGAGAGTTTCGATACTTGGCAGGTGGCGCACAATGGCATGGCGTCGCGCCATCGCTTGTACGCCAACAGCCAGTGTGATGGTCATCACCGCTGGCAGGCCCTCAGGTATCGCCGCAACAGCGATGCTCACCATAATCATGAATAGCTCAGCAAATGGCTTGAGTTGCAACCAACTTGCATAAGCGAGCAGAGCGCCAGCAAAGAAAAGAATAAGAAACGTCAGCCATTTCGAAAAACGTGCGGTTTGTTCAACCAACGGTGTCGTTAATTTCGATACTTCTGTCAACATCACACCAATACGACCAAACTCCGTACTGGAACCTGTCGCAACCACCACGCCTTGCGCATGCCCAGTAGTCACCCAGGTGCCAAGGTAGGCCATATTTGAACGACTGCCTAACGCTGTTTGTTCGGCAAGATCTTCGGTCTGTTTGGTCACCGCGTGCGATTCACCAGTCAGTACCGCCTCTTGCACCTGAAGGCTAAAGGTTTCTAGCAGGCGGAGATCAGCCGGAACGCGAGCCCCCGCCTCTAATATCACGATATCTCCGACAACCAACTGTTCAGCTGGAAGTTGCTGTCGTTTACCGTCACGCACGACTAAAGCGGTTGGCGCCAGCATATGACGTAATCCGGCAAGTGCCGACTCCGCCTTGCCTTCTTGGTAATAACCAATAATCGCATTGATAACAACGACGGCAAATATCACCACCGTGTCGACATAATGTTGCAGTAATAGCGTGACGCCAGTTGCCGCTAAAAGAACGTAGATAAGTACATTATGAAACTGCCGGATGAAACGTTTCCATGCTGGCTCAGTCTTTATCGCCGGAAGTGTATTCGGCCCCTGTTCGTGAAACCGTTGTTCAGCTTCAACGCTCGTTAAGCCACTAGTGTTGGATTGGGTCTGTTGGAGAACAGCTGCAGGCGGCATCGCATGCCAATTTGCTTGCATAAGTCCTCCGTCATTGAAGTGGTGTTAACTCTTAATTTTAGCGATATCGTCTAGAATCTTAGCAAAGAAATCGGCGCCTTTTTGTCTGGCAAAATCAATATTTCGTTCGGGGATTCGCTCCGGCTTTGTGTAGCTTGCCAGTGCGTTGGCGACACTGTCCTCGCGAAGCACGTGAAGCATTGGGTATGGGGCGCGATTAGTATAGTTTGCAGCATCGTCAGCATCACTATCGGCAAACTGATATTCTGGGTGAAACGTGGCGAGTTGATAGACTCCGTCGTACCCTTCGAGTTCGAGTAAGCGCTCTGCATAGTCGACTAAATCAAGATAGTCATCAAAATCGCTCACTCCGTTTGGCAAAATCAGCAGCGCCGTCGCAATATCAGGCTGAGTATCGAGCTCCTGTATTAATTTGAGTAATGCTTGGAGCTGTTCCGCAATATCGGCACTCGTCTCCACCTGATAGTGAATGGTTTGTTGTTCAACTTCACGACGCGCAAACGGGCATAAATTAAATTGAACAATCACTTGGTCTACCCAAGCTTTAGTTTGCGCAGTGATTTGCGGTATCAAGTCAGTTGTCATAAATGCGGATTGTATACCACTTCCCATAAATGTTTTTCAGGGTCCATAAAATAACCGGCATAGCCACCCCACGAGGTGGTTTTTGCTGGTTTCACCCAAGCAGCACCCGCTTTCGATGCTTCATCCAAAATAGCATCAACGGCTTCTTCGGAATCAACATTGTGTGCCAATAAAACATGCGTTGGCTCGGCTTTCCCCAGTGGCAAGCCACTGTCATTTGCCAAACTTTGCCGTGGCCACAAAGCAAACATCAGATTATTCTCAAGCTTAAAAAAAGCAGCGGCTCCATTCTCATATTGCTCGCCAATAATGCCCTCAGTTGGCCAACCTAAGCCGTCGCGATAAAACGCGACGGCTTTCTCCAAGTTGTCCACCGTTAAGGTAATAAAGGAGATTCGAGGCTTCATGCCATCGCCTTCGGGTTCGGACCAAAGCGGTTTTCACCTGGCGTGCTGTCCATCACAAAGAAGACGATCAACACAATCGCACCAATCAACGGAATCAAGGCAATTAATAGCCACCAACCAGAACGGTCTGTGTCATGTAAACGACGCACACCGACTGCAATAGACGGTATTAGCACCGCTAAGCTGTATATTGCACCGAGAACACCGATGCTCATATCTGGGTCACTGAACCCTAAAATGCCATCAATAAACCCAAGCACGAAACCAATAATGGTGTTAAATAAAACGAAAAACCAATATTCAGAACGTCGGGCGCGACCACTGAAAACCGCATACTTCTTTAAAACGGTAAGATACCAGTTCATGTTATTTTTCCTTTTTGATTTGCCCTTCTTGTTGTCGGTCTGCGAGATGTTGGGCTCATCAGCACAGTACTGCATTCCGTTTGCAAAAATAACTTAGTCTTTATAGCTGTCGCATATACTCTAACGCGCCTTTCACGGCGGCTACCTGTGCCTCAATACATTCTTCGGGTGATGCATTGGCGCTGTCTGGATAGACCTCGGTGGTGCTCACGTACGGGGCATCCGTTAAGCCCATGCATAGGCCGAGCTCTTTCCCGGCATAGTGAATGACACCCTCTTGCTCAACCGGGGCTCCAATGATTTTGCCTTCGTCATCGGCAGGAGCAATGTGGGTAACTTGGCGCACCGAATCAATAATCGCCTTTTGGAAATCCGCTGTTGGCTTCTCAGAATTACCAACGGTATAGAAGCCATCTGGGATGTTCCAATTGGTGTTTACCTTGCCATCGCGAGCCGCAAGCGCTGGACGGAATTCTGAATTGTCCGTATCGGTGGTTTCGTGCAAATCAATATGCATCACGAACTCAAGTTGATGACTCGCGATGTAGTCCATAATTGCCGCACACTCACCCGCTGGGCTGTTCTCTTTGAACGAACGGTTCGGATCGATGGCAAACGGATTCCAGCGATTAATGGTTTCGTAGCCCCATGGGCTAATGCATGGCGCAATGAGAATATTAAACCATTGGCTGTAATGCTCAGCGTGCTGTTTTGCAAAGGCTAATGCGCCATGAACGCCTGATGTTTCATAGCCGTGCACACCACCTGTCACCAACACATTTGGTTTGGCGGCATCCCAGTTTCGTGTTTTTAGTAAAAACAGCGGAAATGTATTGTTGGGATATTCGAGCGCGCCATATTGCTCGACATCAAATTGATCATGTAGTCGATTAATTTGAGTCACAACATCATCAAAATATGACCGTTTTACAGATTGTTGTTTAAGCCAATGCTGTTTTTCTTCAACACCCCAAGGTTGTCCTGGGGTGCCAATTGGATACTGCTGCTCTGTCATTGTTTAACCTTTTCTCTCTTATTTTGCGCAAATCTTCTTATGCCAATAACTTGATGGCGATTTGAACCAACACCACAATATTGGCGATGATGCCAATCATAAAGAAATAACTACGTGGACTCGGATTGCGCTCAGTCGCGATGCCGTAATACAGCAACATGTGAATGATACGAGCAAAGGCAAACGCCCAAACTGATATCGCGAACCATTGCGAATCGACGCCCGCAAAAACGGCTAAGAAAACGGCGGCGAGAAAAAATGGAACATTCTCAAGGCTATTTTGAAAGGTTCGATGGGCACGGAACACGAATGACTGATGACTTAAACGCTCATCAATTTTCCCTGGAATTGCTCCAGGTTGCTTTGCTTTACTGCCGCTCGCGATGAACCACTGCACCATCACAGTGGCTAAAATAACCCAAACCCCAGCGTAAACGAGATGACTCATGACCCTACCTTTTCGTGAATCTAAGAAACCTTACAGTAGCGGGTAATGACAAGGTCTGCAATGGCAACTTATTCAGGCTTGAAGATACCGATAATGCTGTCGGATTGAATACTTTTACCCGTTGCGGTTGGCGCACTCGTCTCCGCTTGTTTTGCCGCAGGAGGCTTAGCACCACGTTCTGAAAACGTATGACCGCACTGTATACAGCTCACTTCTTCCTGTTCACCTTTAATGGTGAGCATGAGCGTATCTTGCGCATGGCAGGCTGGGCATTCCGCACCAGCGATAAAACGTTTGCGAGTTTGAGTCATATTCACCTCTGTGGCTATCAGGTATAATTGTCGCAGAAACTGAGTCGAACACCAAGTTAGGACTATTCATGATAAACATTCGCGCGATGTCGTTAATGCGCGGCGGCAAGTTATTACTCGAAGATGCAAACATAACCATTTTCCCCGGCCATCACGTTGGGCTCGTTGGTCGTAATGGCACGGGTAAGTCATCTCTCTTTGCATTGCTTCGCGGCGAACTTAGCGTTGAACAAGGTTCTTGCGACCTGCCAAGTGGCTGGCGTATTGCCAGCGTAAAGCAAGAAACGCCTGCACTTGAACAGGCTGCTATAGAATACGTGCTTGATGGTGATAAAGAGCTCCGCGACTTGGAAAAACAACTTGCTGACGCCGAAGCCAAGCAAGATGGCAATGCCATTGGGCACTTGCATGATGCCATTGCTACAATTGGCGGTTACGAAGCCCCCTCACGGGCGGCCGCTCTCTTAGCTGGTTTAGGTTTTGAGCCTGAGCAAATATATGCACCGGTAAAATCATTCTCAGGTGGCTGGCGAATGCGTCTTAACTTGGCGCAAGCTTTGATTGCACGCGCCGATTTGTTGTTACTTGATGAGCCCACCAACCATTTAGATGTTGATGCGATTTTCTGGCTTGAAGATTGGTTACAACGCTTTCCAGGTACATTAATTGTAATTTCGCACGACCGCGACTTTCTCAATGCCATCGCGCAGCAGATTGTTCTTATCGAACACCAGCGCGCAACCAGCTACAGCGGCAATTATAGTAGTTTTGAGCGCCAGCAAGCCGAGCAGTTAGCGCAACAACAAGCACAGTTTGAAAAAGAACAAGCCCAGCGTAAACATCTGCAAAGCTATATTGACCGATTCCGTTACAAAGCGAGCAAAGCCAAGCAAGCACAAAGCCGCATCAAAGCCTTGGAGCGATTGCAAGCAAGTGCACCGTTGCGCGCTGCAAGCGGTTTTCAATTTGCGTTTAAAGAACCCGAACAATTACCAAACCCTCTATTAACGCTTGAAAAAGTGCAGGCGGGGTATGGCGATGCGGTTATTCTAAAAAATATTCAGTTTAACCTGGTGCCAGGCAGTCGCATTGGTCTTCTTGGCCGCAACGGCGCTGGTAAATCAACATTGGTCAAGTTGCTGGCCGGAGAATTAACCGCACAAGCAGGCGTGGTGGCTTTGAATCCGGGTGTTAAACTGGGTTACTTCGCCCAGCATCAACTGGAAACTTTAGATTCACAAGCGACGCCGTTACAGCACTTACAGCGGCTTGATAAATTTGCATCGGAACAGCAGCTCCGCGATTTTGTTGGTGGTTTCGGTTTTTCTGGCGATGCCGCTACCAGCCTTGTTGGACCGATGTCGGGCGGCGAAAAAGCGCGTTTAGTTTTAGCCCTCATAGTCTATCAAAAACCAAACATGTTACTTCTCGATGAGCCAACCAACCATCTCGATAGCAGCATGCGTGAGGCACTGGTTTACGCGCTGCAAGACTTTACCGGTGCCATGGTTATTGTCTCACACGACCGTCATTTGTTGCGCACGACGGTTGATGAATTCTACTTGGTTGCCCACCAACAAGTTGAGCCCTTCGCCGGTGACTTGGATGCCTACCACGATTGGCTGAAGCAACAGGCTCAAAGCTCGCAAACGACGACGAGCTCCAATAGCGGAAAGGCTGATAAAAAGGCCGAAAAGCGTCAAGCGGCCGAACGTCGACAAGCGTTGAAGCCACTCAAAGAGCGTGTCACCAAAGCAGAAAAAGCGCTCCAGCAGGCAGAGCACGTACTGGCAGAACTCAACGAATTGTTAGCTGATACGTCACTTTACGAGGCTGAACGCAAAGCTGAACTTGCCGATATTCTTCAGCAACAAGCCCAGGCACAGGCTAAGCTTACCGTAGCGGAAGAAGAATGGATGGCCGCCGAAGAAGCATTACAAGAGGCACAAGATTAATGCAAATTCCATGGCAACAGGTTGACCCTGAAACGCTCACGAACTTGATCGAGATGTTCGTATTGCGTGAAGGCACAGATTACGGCGATGAAGAAAAGTCACTAGAAGAAAAAGTGGAAGATGTGCGACGCCAACTGGCCGCTGGCGAGGCTGTGTTGGTCTGGTCAGAACTTCACGAAACCGTAAATATCTTACCGGCTAATCATCGTTTCGATGATGAATAAACACCTCTTGCCACGGCACATCTGGGTCGCCGAGGATAATAAAGTTGGGATTGCCTAAGTTAGCTTCCTGATTGTAAGTAAGTGGCGTAAAGCTCTCACTGACAATGCAGCCGCCAGCTTCACCGACTATCACTTCTGCGGCTGCGGTGTCCCACTCACCAGTTGGTCCAACGCGCAGAAAACAATCGGCACGTCCCTCAGCAATCATACATGCTTTCAACGAGCAGCTACCCGCCGGCACGAGTTGTAATTCTCGCTCGCTCGTCATGCGTTGCAACACGCGCTCGCGTGGCTGACGTCTGCTAATGGCTAAATGCAGAACATCGTTAAGCGGGTCGGCCAGACGACGCACGTGAATACGTTGCGTGCCGTGCACATCGCGGCGAAAAGCACCCTGCCCGCGTTGCGCGGTATACAACACATCGCCAGCTGGCCAATAAATGACACCAAGTACCGGCTGATTATGTTCAACCAACGCGATAATGACACCAAAATCACCACTGCGGGCAATAAATTCTTGCGTACCGTCAATCGGATCAATCATCCAATAGCGTGGCCACTGACGGCGTTCTTCAAAGGTTAAATGTGAGCCTTCTTCGGAGAGAACCGGAATGTCTGGAGTCAATGCCGTAAGCCCATCAACAATCAAGCGGTTGGCGGCAAAATCGGCACTCGTGACCGGTGAATCATCGTCTTTCTCGTACGTTTCGTAAGCCTGTTCTTCATACAGCTCAAGAATGAGATCGCCAGCTTTCAACGCAATATCCGCCGCGCCGTGTAACCATTCCTGTAATTGTTCTACCGAGCTATTTGTCGTCACTTGCCAAGCTCCCGTAACGTCATCAACAAAGCGGCAATGCTGCGTGCTTCCGTGAAGTCTTCTTGTTCCAACAATGCGTCGGTTTTACTCAATAGCCACGGCACCTTTTCCAATGGCTCCGGTTCGTCACCTGGTAAGCTTTCAGGATACAAATCGTGGGCGATAAAAATATGCATGGTTGCCGAAAAAAACTGTGGCGCCATGGTCACGCTCTTAAGTGGAATGAGTTGTTTTGCGCCGAAACCAATTTCTTCTTTTAGTTCGCGGTTTGCAGCCTGCTCCGGAGTTTCACCCGGATCAATCAATCCTTTAGGAAAGCCGAGTTGGTAGTTGTGCAAACCAGCGGCATATTCGCGCACCAACATGAGGGTTTCGTCATCAATAAACGGAACAATCATGACCGCACCACGACCGCTACTTGCCATGCGTTCGAATTGGCGCTCAACACCATTACTGAAACGTAAATCAACTGCTTCAATACGCAGAAGGCGACTCGTTGCTACAATTTGGCGAGTTAAAATCTCTGGAACTGGTTTGTGCGCCATAAGAATTCCATATTACTGGCTAAATACATCGGCTTTTCGTTACTATAACGGCAAAGAAGCAAGCGGTACAACCAGAAGGAGCATTTGATGAGTCAGGCAGATCTGCAATTTGATGCCGTAGTGATCGGCAGTGGCCCAGGCGGCGAAGGTGCCGCAATGCAACTAGCAAAAAATGGCCGCAAAGTTGCCATGGTCGAAAAGCACAGCTCGATCGGTGGTGGCTGCACGCACTGGGGAACCATTCCATCGAAAGCGTTGCGCCATTCGGTTAGTCGACTCATTGAATATAATGCCAACCCGCTGTTTGCCGCCGAGCGCATTCAACGCGGCCTCACCTTTGCCGAAATTTTGAAGCATGCGCAAGGGGTCATTCGCAAGCAAGTTCGGTTGCGCAGTAGTTTTTACGAGCGCAACGGCGTTACCGTTATTCACGGCACTGCTTCGTTTGAAAATGCCAATCGTCTTAAAATTACGCAAGCCGATGGGACGCTTGAGTATATAACCACAAAGCAGGTGGTTATCGCCACCGGTTCACGGCCATACCATCCACCTGATGTCGATTTCTCGCATGCTCGCCTATATGACTCCGATACCGTACTTAATCTCGAACACGAGCCGCGCAGCATTATTATTTACGGTGCCGGTGTTATCGGTTGTGAGTACGCGAGTATTTTTCGTGGCTTAGGGGTAAAAGTCGATTTAATTAACACCCGGGAGCGGCTGCTGAGCTTTCTCGATGCAGAAATTTCCGATGCGCTGAGCTATCACTTACGCAATAGTGGTGTGGTCATACGTCACAATGAAGAATATGAGCGCATTGAAGGCCATGCCGATGGTGTCACTTTATATACGAAATCAGGCAAACGCATTGATGCCGACTGCTTATTATTCGCTAACGGTCGCTCGGGTAATATCGAAACACTCAACGTTAATGCGGTTGGCCTAAAACCGAATCACCGCGGCCAACTTGAAGTAAATAATCACTATCAAACCAAAACAGATAATATCTACGCTGTTGGCGATATTATCGGCTATCCGTCATTAGCCAGCGCGGCCTATGATCAAGGCCGAATTTGCGCCACAGCGATGCTTGATGGTGAGTGCGATCAACGCCTTATTAGCGATATTCCAACTGGCATTTACACTATTCCGGAGATTAGTTCGGTAGGTAAAACCGAAGAAGAACTCACCGCACAAAAAGTTCCTTATGAAGTGGGTCGCGCGCAGTTTAAACACTTGGCTCGTGCGCAAATTTCAAATATGGCCGTTGGTAGCTTGAAGATTCTATTCCATCGCGAAACCAATGAAGTGCTGGGAATTCATTGCTTTGGCGAGCGTGCGGCGGAAATTATTCATATCGGTCAGGCCATAATGGAGCAAAAAGGGGCTGGCAATACTATTGAGTATTTCGTTAATACTACCTTTAATTATCCAACTATGGCCGAAGCTTATCGGGTTGCCGCACTGAATGGCTTAAACCGCGTTCGCGGTTAACTTTGGCCGGTATTGGATTGCGAAGGTATTTCCACACGAACACATAACCCACCAAGCCGCTGACTGCTACCAAATAGAACGCGGCCATGGTGGCGCTCAACAAGGCGCTTCACAATCGCTAATCCGAGACCTGAACCCTTGGTTGAGCGCGCTTTATCAGCTTGTGTGAATGGTTGCAGTAAGTACTCAATTTGGCTGGCAGGAATGCCTGGGCCATCATCACAAACTTTAATCCACGCCATATGACGTTGCTCGTCATAGCCGGTTTCAATCAAGACCTTCTCATGGCCATAACGCTCGGCATTTTCGAGTAGGTTAAGTAACACGCGTTTAATCGATACCTCACGAACCAGTACTTCTGGCATCTCGTTATAAATCACTTCGATTTTGCTGTGCCATGAATCTGGTACGTGAGCGACAACATCTTCAACAATGTAGTTTAGATTCTGTTGGTCGTTATCAGCTGATGTATCGCTGCGAACATAATCAATAAACTGGTCAATAATGGCGTTCATATCATCGATATCGCTGATGATTCCCTCCGCCAAGTAATCTTCGCTTGGCGGCATCATTTCTGTCGCTAAGCGAATGCGCGTCAACGGTGTCCGTAAGTCGTGAGACACGCCGGCCATAAGCAATGCTCGGTCTTGCTCAAGTTGTTTCACGCCTTGCGTCATTTGGTTAAAGGCTCGAGTCACCGCAATAATTTCGCTAGAGCCTCGCTCGGGTAAATCGTCAGGATAATCGCCCTGCCCAATTTTCTTTGCCGCGGCCTCTAAAGCCTTCAGCGGACGGTTTTGCCAATTGGTAAACACCATGCCGCCAAAGACACTCAATGCACCAATAAGTACCAAATAAAATAGTAATGGTGAGAAGCGCGCTTCGTCGAAGCTATCAAGTTGAATGACTAACCAATAGCCCGGCAGACTCTCGGTGCGTATCCAGACGCGATATGCATCGCCCTGAGAAATACGCACTTCGGTATTGGCCTGCAATAAGTCTGAGAGTTGTGCGGACAAGAAATTATAGGTCGTCGTTTGCGCGAGACCATAATCGAGCGCTTTGTCTTCGCTAATGCCCTCAATGCCAGTTGCGTCGGTATATCGCATAACCAAGCGTTGCTGTTGCTCAGGAGAAATTTCCGACTCATTCAACCATTGATCGAGCGCCATAATCCCTTGCACCTGCCGAGCGACCACACTGCTAATTTGCTGCATACTCGGCTTGACCACGTACAAGCCAATCATGATGTATGACACAACTTGGTTGATTAGCAACAGAACTGCAATCAGCGCCACTGTGCGCGCGAACGCTGATCGGGGGAACAGTCTCATAGTCGACTTATTTACCGGAATCTTTGCCGTCTGGAACAAACACGTAACCTAAACCCCAAACGGTTTGAATGTAACGAGGGCTTGCCGGATCAGCTTCAAGCATTCGGCGCAGGCGCGACACTTGCACATCAATACTGCGTTCCAGTGCGCTGTAATCTCGGCCTCGAGCTTGATTCATTAACTTATCACGAGACATCGGTTGGCGTGGGTGCGTGACAAGTGCCTTTAACACCGCAAACTCGCCGCTGGTAAGCGGCATTGGTTCGTCACCTCGAAACATTTCGCGTGTTCCCAAGTTGAGACGAAATTCGCCAAAGCGAATTTCTTCGTCTTCGGCACTTGGTGCACCGGGTATATCTTTGCCTCGACGTCGCAACACAGCGCGCACTCGTGCTAACAATTCGCGCGGATTAAATGGCTTAGCGAGATAATCATCAGCACCGAGTTCAAGCCCAATAATCCGATCCACCTCGTCGCCTTTGGCGGTTAACATCACAATAGGAATTTCGTTGTTTTGCTGGCGTAAGCGACGGCAAATTGATAATCCATCTTCACCAGGCAGCATTAAATCGAGAACCATCAAATGAAAATTCTCACGCTCTAACAAACGATCCATTTGATCGCCGCCCCCGGCCGTACGTACGTGAAAGCCCTGCTCGGTTAAGTAGCGTTCGAGTAAACTTCTAAGACGCGCATCGTCATCAACGACGATGATTTTAAAGGTTTCTTGGCTCATAATTATTTTGCTCTGTTAGGCAACTATGTAGGCAACTATGATGAACTATATGCGAAGCAAATTCTTTTGCCAACAAAGGCTTGTAACGAAAAGTTTCAAGTATTCAAAGTTTGATGATTTTAATCACTTTCACTTCATCGTAAACTCGTCACATATATTATTCACTTTAATTCTGTCAGTCGGTATCTCATGAAAACCAATCTAATAAGTCGTTCGGGCTACCTGCAATTACAACAGGAGCTCGACCATTTATGGCGCGTTGAGCGTCGCGAAACGACCGAGAAAGTCGCTTGGGCTGCCAGTTTAGGCGATCGCAGTGAAAACGCAGACTACAAATATAATAAACAGAAACTACGGCAAATAGACAAACGTATTCGGTTTTTACGAAAACGTCTTGAGCAGCTAAAAATTGTCGATTACTCACCGCAGCAAGACGGCAAAGTGTTTTTTGGTGCAACGGTTACAGTGGAAGATGAGCATGGCGAGCAACGAACCTTTACCATTGCTGGCCCCGATGAGATTTACCAACGCAATGACGTGATTTCGATTGATGCGCCAATGGCGCGCGCAGCGCTTGGCAAACAACTCGATGACGAGTTCACGGTGGTGACGCCAACAGGGTCAAAACTCTGGATTGTAACCAAAATCGATTACATTTTGACCCGTTCATAGCCTACATTGGCGCATTTACGCATTCTCTACACCGAAACGCACACAAGCAAGAAACAGCCTGATATACTGGCCCGATTCCTAATTTTGAACACGACGTTATGAGAGAATTTATGAGCTCGATTACTCAGCAAATCGCGAACGAATTAGCGGTAGGTTCGCAGCAAGTACAAGCTGCTATCGCGCTATTAGATGACGGTGCGACAGTACCTTTTATTGCCCGGTACCGAAAAGAAGTTACTGGTGGCCTAGATGACACACAACTGCGAAATTTATCGCAGCGACTTACCTATTTACGCGAGTTAGAAGATCGTCGCGCAGTAATTTTGGGTAGCATCAAAGATCAGGGCAAGCTTACGCCTGAACTTGAGCAAGCGATTCTAGAAACCGCATCAAAAACCGAACTCGAAGATCTATACCTCCCTTATAAACCAAAACGCCGCACCAAAGGCCAAATTGCCATTGAAGCTGGTCTTGAACCGCTTGCCGACGCGCTCTTTGATAACCCAGAACTATCACCAGAGACTGAAGCGCAGAAGTACATTAATGTAGATGCCGGTTTTGCCGACGAAAAAGCGGTACTAGACGGTGCGCGTTTTATTTTGATGGAACGTTTTGCAGAAGATGCATCATTGTTGAAAAAGGTGCGCGATTACTTGTGGAACAACGCCGAAATTACCAGTGCTGTTGCTGCAGGCAAAGAAACCGAAGGAGCGAAGTACCGCGACTACTTTGAATTTAACGAAGCGCTGAAAAAAATTCCTTCGCATCGTGCATTGGCATTATTCCGTGGGCGCAACGAAGGTATTCTGCAACTCAAGTTGAATCCCGATCCGCAACAGGAAGACCCGAAGGCGCGGAGTTATGGTGAGCAGTTAATTGCCGCTCATATTAATTGGCAGGACAAAGGCCGCGCCGCCGATACCTGGTTACAGCAAACTGTGCAGTGGACTTGGCGAATCAAAATATTGTTGCATATGGAAACCGAGCTATTCGGTTCTGTACGCGAACGCGCAGAAACAGACGCCATTCAAATTTTTGCCAATAACCTAAAAGACTTGTTAATGGCGGCACCAGCCGGAGACAAAGTGACCATGGGGCTCGACCCAGGTGTACGTACCGGAATTAAAGTAGCGGTCGTCGATAGCACCGGTAAAGTATTGGGAACCAACACGGTGTTTCCGTTCCAGCCGCAAAATCAGGTTGATAAAGCCATGCGCACGCTAGCGGGTATGTGTAAACAACATAAAGTTGAGCTTATCTCGATTGGTAACGGAACGTATTCGCGCGAAACTGACAAGCTTGTTGGCGAAATGCTTAAAGCAAACCCAGAAATTAAAGCCAGTAAAGTGATTGTCAACGAAGCTGGTGCTTCAGTGTACTCTGCCTCGGAGCTAGCCGCACTCGAGTTTCCAGATTTAGACGTATCATTGCGTGGTGCTGTTTCAATTGCACGTCGTTTACAAGACCCGCTCGCTGAACTTGTGAAAATTGAACCCAAATCGATTGGTGTTGGCCAGTATCAGCATGACGTTAGCCAAGCTCAATTAGCTCAGAGCCTTGATGCCGTGGTCGAAGACTGTGTAAACGCCGTTGGAGTGGATTTGAATACCGCATCCGTGGCACTTCTAGCGCGCGTTGCTGGTTTAACCAAAACCTTGGCACAAAACATTGTCGCGCACCGCGATAGTCATGGTCGTTTTGCGACCCGCCAACATTTATTAAAAGTGGCACGGATGGGGCCGAAGTCGTTTGAACAAGCGGCGGGCTTCTTACGCATCATGAACGGTGAGCAACCGCTCGATAGTTCTGCGGTTCACCCTGAAGCGTATCCGGTGGTTGAGCGTATTGCCGCACAAAACCAGAAACAAGTGAGCGAAATCATCGGTGACACGGCATTCTTGAAGCAACTCAACGCGAAAGACTTTACCGATGACACGTTTGGTTTGCCAACAGTGCAAGATATTTTACGCGAATTAGATAAGCCAGGCCGAGACCCTCGCCCTGAGTTTAAAACAGCCAGCTTTAAAGAAGGCGTCGACGATATTAAAGATCTAAAGTCGGGTATGACACTTGAGGGCGTGGTGAGTAACGTTGCCGCCTTTGGTGCATTCGTTGATATCGGTGTACACCAAGATGGCTTAGTGCATGTATCGGCGTTGTCAGATAAGTTCGTTAGTGACCCTCGCGAAATCGTCAAAGCTGGCGATATTGTGAAGGTCAAGGTGTTGGAAGTGGATGTGCCACGTAAACGTATAAGTTTAACCATGCGCCTAACCGATGAGCCAACTGCCGTAGCGCCAAGCCAAGCAAACCAAGCCAAACCTCAAGGCAATAAGCCACGTGGTACTGGCGGCCAATCACGACCGAAATCTGCGGCTCAGCCAGCAGCGAATTCGGCCATGGGCTCAGCCTTCGCTGAAGCATTCGCCAAAGCGAAAAAATAGTGATGAGTAAGCACAAAAAAGCCGACCTCATGGTCGGCTTTTTCTTTGGTGTTTCAGTTTACGCAAGTTGTGGTGCACGCAACGTACGCTGCAATAACTCGTGAAACTCTTGTTTATGTGTTTGAAAAGCAATTCGCATAATTTCTGCTTTCGCCTGCAATTCGGCTAACGTCGGCATGTGCATGCTATCTGCCATCGCTTTTGCTTTCGTATCAAGTAACTGTTTGCGAACTTGATAGTACTCGCGCAGTTTAGCCACCATCGCATCAAATTCATCATGTAATTTGGCCATCGTTGTTTCGCACGAAACTTGTGCCTTTGCCGTCGCTTTTTTAAATTGCATTTCTAAGCGAGCTTTCTCAACTTGATAACCATTCGTGCGCTTCAGGTTGCTGGTCAACCCCACCCAAGAACAAGCTCGGATCAACCATTTCGTCGGATCAAAATGCCACCAACGAATACCGTTTCGATAGTCCGCCGAGAAAATATGATGATAGTTGTGGTAGCCCTCACCAAATGTCAGCAGCGCTAATACGCCGTTGTCACGCGCGGTATTGCGGTCGGTGTAAGTTTGCTTACCCCAAATATGCGCTAACGAGTTGATGAAGAACGTAGTGTGGTGATTAATTACCAAACGGGCAAAGCCAACTAAGATAATCGCTCCCCAAACATCACCAAGCATCAAACCTAAAGCAACTGGCCAACCTATTGAGGTGACCAACGTTAACAACAGATAATTGCGGTGTTGCCACATGACAATTGGGTCTTTCTGCAAATCTTTTGCATTGTCGTAATTACTATAGCGCGATGCCTGATATTCACGCAGCATCCAACCAATGTGCGAGTACCAAAAGCCACGCTTCGCCGAGTACGGATCTTTGTCGTTATCGTCCACGTGTTTGTGATGCTCACGGTGATCGGATGACCAGTGCAAGGCGCTGTTCTGAACAGCTAAGGCCCCGCCAAGCGCAAATAAAATTCTTAGCGACCAATGTGCATCGTAGGCGCGGTGCGCCCATAGACGGTGATAACCCGCTGTAATTGAAATACCTGCGAATACGATGGTACCGATTAATCCAGCAATAAGGCCAGCCGAAAAACCGTGCGTCATGCCGTACCATGGTACGCCAATAACACTCACTAAAAAGGTAATGGCAAACACGCTAAGGTTAAGCCAAAGAATTGGGGGTTTTTCAGCGGCTGCTGAAACAGGATGTGACGACATAAATTAACCAACTTAAAAACTAAAAAGAAAATCGCTCGCATTCAGTGAACACGTGTTCGCTCAATTTACCTACCCTTTCTATTGCACGCAAGTAAAATCGTGCAAAAAACGGTGAATTGCGTGAACACACGTTCACTGACATAATCTGTTCGACGACTAAATCAAACAAGAGTTCCATCCTATGGCCGGTGTTCGTGCAGCCCAAAAAGAAAAAACCCGACGCGCCCTTATCCAAGCGGCAATGAATCAGTTGAGTGCGGAACATGGTTACGCCAGTTTAAGTTTGCGTGAAGTGGCTCGTGAGGCAGGTATTGCACCAACATCGTTCTATCGACACTTTCAAAATATGGAAGAATTAGGCTTAACCTTGGTCGATGAAGGAGGCCTTACATTGCGCCAATTGTTGCGGCAGTCGCGTCAACAAATTGCCAAAGGCGGATCAATTATTCGTGCGTCGGTGACCACATTTATGGAGTTTGTGACCAATAACACCGCTATTTTTCGTTTATTGCTACAGGAAAAGTCCGGAAATTCACGTGAATTCCGTTTGGCGGTAACGCGAGAAGTTGAACACTTTACCGCTGAATTAGTCGATTACTTAGTGGACGAACAGCAGTTTGAGCGTGAATTGGCTGAGCTGCAAGCCGATGCCATTGTGCGCATTGTATTCAGCGCAGGAGCCGATGCTCTAGACGCTGACGCAAAGGAGCGCCAGCGTTTAACTGAGCAAACCATCGCGCAACTTCGGGTTGTTGCACGTGGCGCAGAAGCTACACGCCAAGCGGCCAAAACCAAAGAATTAGTGGAACCGTAGCAACACACAATACCAACGTCAGTGGTAAACCGAGCTTCCAATAATCACCAAATCCGTAACCCCCTGGCCCCATAACTAAGATATTAGATTGATGCCCAATTGGGGTGATAAATGGAATAGCCGCACCAATCGCAACCACCATTAAAAATGGGTCAGTAGCGACATTAAGGCCACTGGCCATATTCAATGCAATTGGCGCCATCAATACTGCGGCAGCAGCATTGTTGACAATATTCGATAGAATAACAGTTACAAGCAATAGAATGCTTAAGGCTACCGCTGCCGGGGCATCGCTACTGACTAACAATGCCCAATCCGCAAGTGTCTGAGCTGCACCACTGCGCTCTAACGCCGCACCAAGCGGAATCGTTGCGCCCAACAGCACAACTATTGGCCAGTCGACGTTCTCGTATAATTCGCGCAATGGAATAATATTACTTAAAACCATCGCACCAGCCGCGGCGGTGAAAGCGACTGGTACCGAGAGAATTCCAAGCGCACTTAGCATGATTGCCACGGCAAAGATTGCCAGCGGCGTAAATAATTTTTTACCGGCACCAATGCGCATGCTGCGTTGCGCCAGCGGAAAACAGCCAAAGCGACGAAATACGTCGGTCAAAATTTCCGCATCGCCCTGTAGTAACAAGACGTCTCCTGGTTTAAAGCGAATATTCGACAAATTCGGCTTTACCGGTTGACCTTGGCGCGCTACCGCTAATACATTCACGCCAAACCGGTGACGAAGGCGCAAGTCTGCTGCAGATCGACCAATCAAACGAGAGTCAGGCCCAACCACGCCCTCGACTACTTGAACTTCATCGGAAATTAAAAAACGGTCGGCTAGTTCTTCATCCGCATTCAACTCGAAGCCAGTTGCATCAATTATTTGTTGTAGCGTCTCTGTATCCGCTTCAATAATCAACACATCATCCGCCTTGATGCGGTAATAGCGCGGTGGCGCTGTCGTTACGGTCTTCCCTTGCTTTATCGCAACAACAGCAAAGTTTTCTTTGATGTTACTTTCCAATTCATACAAGGTTTCACCGACGTGGTTCGCGCCTTCCGGTACCCACAATTCGGTCATGTATGAACTCATATCATAGGGTGAGTTAGCGCTATCTCGACTGTTCGTTGTCGGCACCAGCCACCGACTCGTCAACCACATAAAAACGAGTCCGATAACCGCAAGCGATAGTCCTACTGGGGTGAAATCGAAAATACCAAAGCTTTCACCTAAAGCATCTTCTCGAATATCAGCAATGATAATATTGGGTGGTGTACCAATCATCGTGATGGTACCGCCAAGTAACGAGCCAAAAGCCATCGGCATCAGTACTTTTGAGGCATGCCCTAAGCCGCTACGCGACAACTGCAGCGCAACGGGAATCATTATTGCCATGGTGCCGGTGTTACTGATAAAAGCCGAGCAAAAGGTGGTAATGCTTGTCAGTGCTAACATTTGTATCCACGCTTTATCGCCAACGCGTTTCATTAGTGACGCCAGCGCATCAACCACACCCGAGCGCCACATAGCATGGCTAATTACTAATACCGCCGCAACGGTTATTACCGCGGCATTCCCGAAGCCGGAAAATACCTCGTTGGTCGGTACTAACCCTAACGCAGCCGCTACTAATAAAGCGAACATTGCCACTAAATCATAGCGCCAGCGGTCCCAAACAAACAGGGTCAGAGCCCCAAGTAGAATTGCGCCGATTAATAATTGGTCAACCATGTATCGTCCAAACCTTAAAATGTTGTTAACAGATTGGCGTTATTTCGTGGGAAGTCAATAATTTTGCTGGTAAGATTGGGAAATAATTATGAATATTTCATGAACAACGAAACAATAAAAAGCAACGAGGAGTACATCATGCTGCGCAGCATTGGTCTTGTATTAGTCGCTGCGGTAATGTCCGTTTCTGCCCATGCGCGTGATATCACGTTGGAAGAAACCGTTACCGTCCAATCCATTAATAGTGCCGCTCTTGCCGCTGACGGACAGCTGGCTGCTTTCACGCGTGTGGTGCCACGTACGCCATACGCTGATGATGATGGCGGTTCATACATTGAGCTTTATACTGTGCGTGGAACGGCTGCTAGTGTGCCATTTATTACCGGCAAAGAAAGTTTAGGCGCTGTGAGCTTTCATGGCCAAACCATCTATTTTTTAGCAAAACGCGATGGCGCGAAACACACCAGCCTTTATAAAATGGCCACCACCGGTGGTGAAGCACAACTCGCACTGAGTCACGATGCCGCCATTAGCAGTTACGCTATTAGTGCCGACGGCCGCTACATTGCTTTTCGTGCGCGCAGCAAAGCTGACGACACCAAGTCAAAGTTAGCAAAAAAAGGGTTTAAAGCTGAAGTTTATGAGGAAGAACATCAGTTCACTCATCTGTGGCTTTACGATACCCAAACCGAAGACGCTAAACCAGTTCAGCTAACTGACTCACAACAAGTACTGTCGGTGGCGTTCCGTCCTGAACACGAGCAATTACTGGTTCGTGTTGCTCCGACCGCGCTTGTTGATGACAATTACATGAGCAGCCAATATCAATTGCTCGACTTTGAAGGTAAGCAAGTTAGTGCGTTTGAATCGGTTGGTAAGTTAGGTCAAGCGGAATTTTCACCAGACGGTCGCTACTTAGCAGTCATCGGCGCCGCCGATTACAATGACCCAGCCAGCGGTCGATTGTACGTTTATGACACCCGCAAAGACAACGAGCGAAAAGAAGTGTTGCCGGATTATCAAGGACACGTTCAAGATATCGCTTGGCGTCGTAACGACGAATTGATCTGGTTAGGTCACCGTGGCACGCAAAGTGAGGTACAGGCACTTACCATGCAGTGGCTGGAAACACGCATTATCATGGAGCCTAGTGAGTTAATTGCGGTTGATATTGAAGTAACGCCGGGGCAAGAGGATATATTAGTTCGTGCCCACAGTGCCGCCCACCCTACCGAGTTGTTCCGCATTAGTGGTCAGCGCATTGAGCGCCTTACCGACTCAAATCCATGGCTGGCGGACATCACCATGCCGCGGCAAGAAACCGTGCGCTACGAAGCACGTGACGGCTTGGATCTTGAAGGCATTGTGGTTTATCCAACCGACTATAAAGAAGGCCAACGCTATCCATTAATCATGGTCGTTCATGGCGGGCCCGAAGCGCATTACAGTAACGGTTGGCTAGACCGCTACGGTAGCCCAGTCAAATATGCTGCACAACAGGGCTATGCACTGTTCTTCCCGAACTACCGTGGTAGCACCGGTCGTGGTGTTGAGTTCTCGAAGCTTGGTCAGAACGACTATGCCGGTAAAGAGTTTGATGACCTAGTTGACGGTAAAGACCACTTGGTTGAAATGGGTCTCGTTGATGAGAAGAAAGTAGGTATCACTGGTGGCTCATACGGCGGTTTTGCTTCAGCTTGGGGTGCCACAGCACTGACTGAGCATTTTGCCGCAAGTGTGATGTTTGTCGGTATCAGCGATAACATTTCGAAGTTCGGTACAACTGATATTGCAAAAGAAATGCACGCGGTTCATGCCCGCAGCTATCCGTGGGAAAAATGGCAGTGGTACTTAGAGCGTAGCCCTATTTATCATGCCGAGAAAGCGCGTACACCAATCTTAATCATGCATGGCAAAGAAGATACCCGTGTGCACCCAAGTCAATCTATGGAGCTTTATCGCTATCTGAAAACCCATGGCAATGTTCCTGTTCGCCTCGTGCTGTACCCAGGCGAAGGCCATGGTAACCGTCGCGTTGCCGCGCAGCTAGATTACTCTATGCGCTTAATGCGTTGGATGCAGCATTTCTTGGTAGAGGGTAATAAAGAAGCGCCAGCACACGAACTACCTCATGCCGAAAAGTTAAAATAGAGGTGACTTGTGTCAGGTCTTAAGGATCTATTTAAGAAAGGGTGGTGGGTTATTCCCCACCCTTTCCAGCCAGAAGATCTGCGCTACTGGCGGGTAAAGCTCATGCAGAATATTCAATTTATTCTGCAGCTATACACCGGTTTATTTGTCGTATTAAACATCTTTCTATTTGATTATTTATGGATGGCACTCACCAATGCCATCATGTTTAGCGCAATTGTGGTATTGCAAATTGATTTGCGCAAAAACCTAAATATTGAACGAAGCGCACGAATGCTCATTGGCATACTGGTTGCGTTTATGGCCGTTTATTTTGTCATAGCACAAGGCCGTAACTATTCATTTATTTGGTTTAGTCTGTTGCCATTGCTCGCATTCTTTTTACTTGGTTTGCGCCTCGGGTTGTATGTCAGTGGTAGCTTCTTGGCTGCGTTAGTCGTATTTGTTATTTGGTTTGCACCACAGTGGCCAAGTTATGCGATAAATATTCCGGCTATTTTTAATATTGCCCTAGCCCTATTTGCGGTACTTACTATTTCTCGCCATTACGAAAAATCGCGAGAAGAAGCATTTAACTTTCTGGCACGACGTAATAGCGAGCTTGAAGTGCTTGCCACCACAGACCCGCTTACTCAACTGAATAACCGCTCGCATTTAGACGACGTGTTAGAGCAAGAGCTCAACCGAGCGCAACGCCATCAGCATGAGCTTGCCGTGTTAATTCTCGATACGGACCACTTTAAAACCCTGAATGATAGCTACGGTCATATTGTCGGTGACCAAGTTCTTAAAGAGTTGAGCCAAGTACTATTGAGTCATGTGCGCTCTAGCGACATTCTCGGGCGTTGGGGCGGTGAAGAGTTTTTAGTTATCGCTCCAGATACCGATGAGGACGGTGCCGTCGAGCTAGCTGAAAAAATTCGTATTGCTGTGGCAGAACATCGCTTTACTGATGAAAAGCTGCATCTTACGGTAAGTATCGGTTGTGCTGCATATAGTAGTGAAGACACCCTTATTACTATTATTCAACGCGCCGATAATGGTTTGTACCAAGCTAAGCATGATGGTCGTAATTGCACTCGACTAGGCAAAACGACGCGCATTCCAAGAAAATAAAAAAGGCAGCTAAGTAGCTGCCTTTTTCAAATTTCACACCCGCATGGTTAGAGTTGCGGACCAGCGGCAACGAGTGCTTTACCTTCTTCGTTGTCAGTGAACTTTTCGAAGTTTGCCACAAAACGTTGTGCCAAATCTTTTGCTTTCACATCCCAGTCACCGGCATCTGCATAGGTGTTGCGAGGGTCTAAAATGTGTTGCTCTTGAACGCCATTAAGCGCCGTTGGCATGGCCAAGTTGAAGTATGGCAATTGAACAAATTCAGCATCTTCAATGCTGCCATCGAGAATTGAATCAATAATGGCGCGCGTGGCTTGAATTGAAATACGTTTGCCAGTGCCATTCCAACCGGTATTCACCAAGTAGGCTTCTGCACCTGCTGCTTCCATGCGCTTCACCAATACTTCAGCGTATTGTGTTGGGTGCAGCGTTAAGAATGCCGCACCAAAACAGCTTGAGAAAGTTGGCGTCGGTTCAGTAATACCACGCTCAGTACCAGCCAGTTTCGCAGTGAAGCCAGACAAGAAGTAGTACTCAGTTTGCTCTTTTGTCAGTTTCGAAACAGGTGGCAATACGCCAAACGCATCAGCCGTTAAGAAGATAACTTTTTGCGCATGACCCGCTTTAGAAACTGGCTTCACGATGTTATCGATGTGATAAATCGGGTATGACACGCGGGTATTTTCAGTTTTTGAGTTGTCATCGAAATCAACACTACCGTCTTCACGAACAGTCACATTCTCTAACAATGCATCGCGACGGATCGCGTTGTAGATATCTGGTTCTGCTTCGGCCGACAAGTTGATGGTTTTCGCATAACAACCACCCTCAAAATTGAACACGCCGTCATCGTCCCAACCGTGCTCATCGTCACCAATCAATTGACGTTTCGGATCGGTGGATAACGTTGTTTTACCGGTGCCCGATAAACCGAAGAAAATAGCAACGTCGCCATCTTCGCCAACGTTGGCTGAGCAGTGCATTGACGCAATACCTTGCAACGGCAAGTAGTAGTTCATGATTGAGAACATACCTTTCTTCATTTCGCCGCCGTACCAAGTACCGCCGATTAACTGAATGCGCTCAGTTAAGTTAAAAGCAACGAAATTTTCAGAGTTAAGGCCATGTTCTTGCCATTTGTGGTTAATGCATTTTGCACCGTTCATAACCACGAAATCAGGAGTGAAGTTTTCTAACTCTTCTGCTGATGGGCGAATAAACATGTTTTTCACAAAGTGGGCTTGCCATGCCACTTCGGTGATAAAGCGAACTGCTAAGCGCGTATCTTCATTCGCTCCGCAATAGGTATCAACAACAAACAGACGCTTGCCAGAAAGCTGGCCTGTTACCGTTTCTTTTAGATCGGCCCAAATTTCTGGGGTGATCGCTTTATTATCATTTTTGCCTTGATCGGCCCACCACAACGTATCTTTCGTGGTGTCGTCGCGTACGATGTATTTGTCCTTTGGCGAACGACCCGTAAAAATACCAGTATCAACGGCAACGGCGCCAAGGTCGGTGACAACACCTTTTTCAAAACCTTGAAGATCGGCGCGTGTTTCTTCTTCGAACAACTGTTCATAAGAAGGGTTGTGGACAATTTCAGTGACGTCTGTGATGCCATAACGGCCTAAATCCAGATCAGTCATGTGACGGACTCCTGCGGGTCTGGTTTGAGCAAAATTTGAAAAGTAAACGTGGGGCGCGATTCTACCTTCAAACGCGCGAAATTGATAGTCTTTGTCATCATTTTAAGGCTAGAATGGCGCCTTTTACCGCAAAAGTTATGGTTAAAATATGCGCGATAGTTTTCACACACGTATTGGTTTCGTTCTTGCCGCAGCAGGCTCAGCTATTGGTCTCGGTAATATTTGGGGCTTTCCTAGTCAAGTTGCGAATCACGGTGGCGCCGCATTTTTAATCGTCTATTTGCTCGTTGTGGTGGTTCTCGCCGTACCGGCGTTATATACCGAGTTAAGCCTTGGCCATGCGGCTCAAGCCAATCCTGTAAAAGCGCTAAGCTCGTTAAGCACAACTGCGCAACCGTTGACGGCAATCAGCGGCAAAACGATGGGATACTTAAACGTTATCGGCGCCATTTTAATGCTGAGCTTTTATCATTTGGTAGCGGCCTGGATGCTTGCTGAAGGCTTCACGTTTTTATTAACTGCCCTGCATTTGCCGGCAATGCCCCCTTGGTTTGCAGATGCCTCGACGATGCGTGACATTATTTTGTTGCTGGTGTTCGTTGCCCTTACCTTTGGCATTGTCATCAACGGTGTGCAACAAGGTATCGAACGCTGGTCGCGACGCTTAATGCCATTATTGATTGTGTTATTGGTTGGGTTAATTGCCTACATGAGCACGTTACCCGGCTCTGCTGATGGTTTTCGAGCCTATCTGGTACCAGATTTTTCGGCAATGTGGAACGCCGACCTATTAGTTTCCGCCATGGGACAAGCATTTTTCTCTCTGTCGATTGGTTTGGGCGGCATGATGATTTACGGCAGCTACTTAAAGAAAGACACCCGAATCGGTCGTTTAACTTGGAGCGTCGCCGCACTGGATACGATGGTGGCTTTCTTGGCGGGTCTGCTGATTATACCGGCATTGTATGTTGCCATGGCACAAGGATTGAGTGTTACCGAAGGTGAACAACTGATTGGCGAAGGCCGTTTGATTTTCCAAGTGCTACCGGATTTGTTCACCCAGTTAGGTTATGCCGGTGCTTGGTTAGGTTTTGGCTTTTTCGCGTTGCTGAGCATTGCCGCGCTCACTTCAACCATTGCGACCGCCGAAGTACCAATCGCTTATGCCATTGAGACGCATCCACTCAATCGCCGCCAGGCTGCACGTATTATTGCCACAATTATTGCGGTGATTGGTTGTACGTTGGTGATTTGGTTTGAGCCGTTATTTAACTGGGTGGTTACCTATGTCACACAGTTTCAGCTGCCACTTTCTGGCTTGTTTTACTTTATTGTGCTGGGTTGGTTTTGGCAGCGCAGTAACCGGGTACGCGAGTTGGCGGCAACGTCATGGCGCTACCGCTTATTATTCTGGCATTTACGTTTGTTCTGTCCGCTTCTGTTAGCGTGGGTGTTTGTGGATGTTGCGCTGTAAGTAGAAACTTACTTGCGCGATTTGATTTTATTTTCCAAAGCTTCTGCAACCCGTGCGTCGGTAAATTGACGCACGTCACCGTGGTGAATAGCGACTTCTTTCACCAGTGTTGAGGAAATAAACGAATTTTCTTCAGCCGGCGTTAAAAACACGCTTTCTAAGCCCGGAAACAAACGGCGATTCATGTTTGCCAACTGAAATTCATACTCAAAATCGGACACAGCACGTAAGCCGCGGATCAATACCGTTGCGCCCTGCTCTTTTGCAAAATCAACCAACAAACCGCTAAATCCAACAACCGTGACATTGGGTAATTCAGCAGTCACTTCACGCACCAGTTCAACCCGCTCGTCGAGGGTAAACATTGGCTTCTTGCTTGGGCTATTTGCCACACCCACAATAATTTCACTGAACAAATTCGATGCCCGCTCAATTAAATCGGCATGACCATTGGTAATAGGATCAAAGGTTCCAGGATAAATGGCGCGTTTGTGCATGAAATTTCTCCAGCTGATGAAATGAGGATGCGCAGCCCCCCGCTGATCGGGTAAACTATGCTTAATCGTAACAGCTTAAGTCAGAACACTCATGTCCTCACTTAAGTTCACCCGTCAGGTCCGAAGCACGGAGAATTACATGAAGCAAGATTTTTATCAACAGCTTGAAACGCAGTTAGAAGAGCTAAAGAACGAAGGTTTATACAAAAGCGAACGCATTATTCTTGGTGATCAAGATGCTGAAATTGAAGTAGGCAACGGCGAATCGGTATTGAACTTTTGTGCCAACAATTATTTAGGTTTGGCCAATAATTCTGAGCTCATCAAAGCGGCGAAACAAGGTCTTGATGAGCACGGCTTTGGCACCGCCTCGGTTCGTTTTATTTGCGGTACGCAAGATATTCATAAAACACTCGAAGCGAAACTCAGCGCGTTTTTAGGTACCGAAGACACAATTTTATACTCGTCATGTTTCGATGCGAATGGCGGTTTATTCGAGACACTGATGGGCCCAGAAGACGCCATCATCAGTGACGAACTGAACCACGCATCAATTATCGACGGCATTCGTTTGAGCAAAGCCAAGCGCTATCGTTATAAAAACAACGATATGGCTGATTTGGAAGCGCAATTAAAGCAAGCCAAAGCTGATGGCGCTCGCAACATCCTTATCGCCACTGATGGTGTATTCTCCATGGATGGCGTAATTGCAAACCTAAACGGCATCTGCGATTTAGCGGACGAATACGGCGCATTGGTGATGATGGACGATTGTCACGCGACTGGTTTCTTGGGCGAAAACGGTAAAGGTACGCACGAATACTGCAATGTCATGGGGCGTGTCGATATCATTACTGGAACCCTCGGTAAAGCGCTGGGTGGTGCATCTGGTGGTTATACATCGGGTAAAAAGCCTGTGATTGACTGGTTACGTCAGCGTTCACGCCCGTACTTATTCTCAAACTCAGTGGCACCAGCCATTGTTCAAGCCTCTATTCGCGTACTCGAAATGCTTGAAAATGGTCACGACCTTCGTCAAAAACTTTGGGATAACGCGAATTACTTCCGCAGCGAAATGACCAAAGCTGGTTTCACCTTGAGTGGCGCTGATCACGCGATTATTCCAGTGATGATTGGTGATGCGCGCCTCGCTTCTGAGATGGCTGATCGCATGTTGCAAGAAGGTATTTATGTTGTGGGATTCTCATTCCCAGTGGTGCCGCGCGGCAAAGCACGAATTCGCACGCAAATGTCTGCCGCACACACCCGTGAGCAACTCGATCGCGCCATTGACGCTTTCACGCGCATTGGTAAAGATCTCGGCATTATTTAATCGTCTTTTAGAAGACTGAAGGGAACGATTTATGAAAGCATTGGCAAAATTGCACGCTGAACCAGGTATCTGGATGACCGACGTTGAGACGCCTGAATACGGCTACAATGATTTGCTCATCCGCATCAAGAAAACCGCAATATGTGGCACCGATGTGCACATCTATAAATGGGATGAGTGGTCACAGAAGACAATTCCTGTACCGATGGTCGTGGGTCATGAATATGTCGGCGTGGTAGAAGCCATGGGTGAAGGCGTTCGTGGTTTTACCAAAGGCGATCGCGTATCTGGCGAAGGTCATATCACCTGCGGTCATTGCCGCAATTGCCGTGCTGGCCGTCGTCATCTCTGCCGCAACACAGTTGGCGTTGGCGTTAATCGTCCTGGCGCATTTGCTGAATACTTAGTAATTCCTGCGGAAAACGCATTCAAATTACCCGACGATATTAGCGATGATTTAGCAGCCATTTTTGACCCATTCGGTAATGCTGTACACACCGCTTTAGCATTTGATTTGGTTGGTGAAGATGTCTTAATTACTGGCGCTGGTCCAATTGGAATCATGGCGGCAGCGGTCGCCCGTCACGTTGGCGCCCGTCATGTCGTCATTACCGATGTGAACGATTACCGCTTAGATTTAGCGAAGAAAATGGGCGCCACCCGTGCGGTTGATGTGAGCAAAGAGAACTTAAAAGATGTAATGAAAGAGCTCGGCATGAAGGAAGGCTTCGATGTCGGCCTTGAGATGTCCGGCGTTCCTTCTGCGTTTGCGCAAATGCTCGAAACCATGAATCATGGTGGCAAAATCGCCATGCTCGGTATTCCGCCAACCAGCGTTGCCATTGATTGGAACCAAGTCATTTTCAAAGGGCTTGTGATCAAAGGTATTTATGGCCGCGAAATGTTTGAAACTTGGTACAAAATGGCGAGCTTATTACAATCGGGACTCGACCTATCGCCAATTTTGACGCACAGTATGCCAGTGGACGACTTCCAAAAAGGCTTTGATATCATGACCTCAGGCCAATCTGGTAAAGTTGTTTTAGACTGGAGTTAAGGCCCTCAATCAAGGAATAGAACATGGCTGATTTTAAACGTATTAATACCCTCAAAGCGCACGAGTTATGGGAATCCAAGCAAGCGCGCTTTGTGGATATACGCGATGAGCGCTCCTACGTGGCTGCGCATATTCCTGGTTCTATGCGATTAACCGACGCCAATGTTCAGCAATTTCTTAGCGAATTAGACGACAATGACCAGGTTGTTGTCGTCTGTTACCACGGCAACAGCAGCCAAGGGGCCGCGCAATATCTTGCCCATCAAGGCGTCGAAGTCGTCAGTAGTCTCGACGGCGGCATGACGGCTTGGGCGCAAGCATTCCCTGAGGCGGTGGAGCGTAGCTAAATGAAAAAATTACTGACCACACGAAACGCCGACGAAATGGCATTGTTGTACGCATACTTGCAACGCCATAATGTACCGGTGACGGTCAGTGAGCATGGTGATGAATTAGAGCTTTGGTTAACAGTATCGAGCTATCAAGCTCATGCCAAATCGCTCATTCAAGCATTTAAAGAGAATCCAGAGCTTGCCACAGCTGAAGTTCTCGAAGACATTCAAAGCGAACCTCAAGCACAGCGGCCACAAAGTTTCTTGCAGCAGCTTTTGCAACAGGCCGGTTGGTTTACCGCAGGTTACGCCGTTGTTGTTATTCTTACCTTTATCGGTTTGTTAACACCGCTTGCCGAGTCAATTCTCGGCGCATTTTTGTTTAACCCTGACAGCTTTGAAGCGATGCCATGGGCGCAACCTTGGCGTTTCTTCACCCCAGCACTGTTGCACTTTAGCGTGTTGCACATTGTGTTTAATGTGTTCTGGTGGTGGTATCTCGGCGGTCGTTTCGAGCGCTACTACGGCAGTAAATGGCTAATTCTCGCTTTTCTGTTTTGCGCTCTAGCCTCTAACACCTCACAGTTCATTGAGAGTGGCCCTTATTTTGGCGGCTTATCTGGAGTGGTCTACGGGTTATTTGGTATTGCCACAGTGGTAGGCTGGCAAAATCCGCGACACCCATTGTTCTTACCGAATGGCCTCATTATCTTTATGTTGGTTTGGTTGGTTATTGGATATACCGGGCTACTTTGGGTCAACATTGCCAACACCGCGCATACCGCCGGACTCATATCTGGACTCCTAGTAGGTGCAGGCATTCGTGCGCTTACGCTTTATGGTCAGAATTCTGGCCGCAAAGAAGACTCCCAATAGCAACTTATGAAAAGCGCAGTGTTAGCACAACTTGAGTTTCCGATTATCCGTGCGCATCAGCAAGCTGACTGGGCGTTGGCAAATGAAACGGTTCTACCTGACAGTTCACTTATTCAAGCTTGGCTTCTTGATCCTGATTCACTCACGGCGAAATTAAAACGCCACTGCGACAGCTTTGAAGTGAAGGTACTTGGCCAACAATCGGGCAGCATTCGCCCTGATGAAGCCAAATGGCTGGGCGATGACGAACACGCCACCATCCGCGAGGTGTTGTTATGCTGCGATGGGCAGCCTTGGGTGTTTGCGCGCAGTGTGTTCCCGCAAAGTGCGCTAGATGAACAGGCATTGCAGCTCGGGCAACTTGGCAATAAGCCGCTCGGCGCACACTTATTTGCTCAATCAGACCTCGAACGTGGCGCAATTGAAGTCGCTCATTTTTCGCCACAGTCACCTATTGGTCAACTCAATCAGCAGCTCGGGTATCCAGCGCAACATTTGTGGGGACGTCGTAGTTGCTTCAAAGCCGCAGGTCAGAAAGTATTAGTTGCCGAAGTATTTATCGGCGATTCAGTACCCGCCAAACTCATGCAATTGCTGCAAGACGAGGAAGCTTAACATGGTCAAAGTTGGTCAATTCATTAGTGCATGCTGGCGTTTAATGCGCGCCGACCGCCCTATTGGTAGTTTGCTGCTTGGCTGGCCAACATTAGTCGCGTTACTCATTGCCGGTGAAGGTAACCCGCCACTGCGCACCGTGGTTTTATTTATGCTCGGTGTATTTGTGATGCGCTCTGCAGGTTGTGTGATCAATGATTACGCCGACCGCCACATTGATGGCCATGTTAGCCGCACCAAACTGCGCCCGTTAGCTACCGGCGAGCTGAAGCCTTGGCATGCACTGGCACTGTTTGGGGTGCTGTTAATCATCGCATTGCTAATTGTTCTGCAATTCAACCGAGCGACTGTTTTAATGAGCGTTGCCGCCGCCGCTGTTGCCACTCTTTACCCGTTTTGCAAACGCTTTACGCAATTACCTCAGGTGGTATTAGGCGTGGCATTTAGCTTTGGTGTACTGATGCCGTTTACAGCGCTCGACCAAGGTCTGCCATTAGTGGCATGGATTCTGTTCTTTGCCAACATTGCTTGGACGGTAGCTTATGACACTGAATACGCTATGGCAGACCGGGCAGACGACTTAAAAATTGGGGTAAAATCCACAGCGATTTTATTTGCTGGCCACGATAAATTCGCGATTGCCTTATTACAAATTATAACGCTCGCATTATTGGGTTGGTTGGGCTATTTGTTGCTACTTGATTGGGTTTATTGGGTAGGGCTTGTCATCATTGGGCTGCTGTTTGTCTGGCAACACTACTTAATTTGGTATCGCGAGCCAGGCCGGTGTTTTCAGGCGTTCTTGCACAACAACAACGTGGGTTGGGTATTAACCCTCGCTGTTGCTGCGCATTATTGGTTTTAGTTTCTGGTTTTAGGATCGAGCTCTACATACACTGGTTAACGCTCAGCGTTAACCAGTTGTTTCACCGATTGACGAATCGTTTGAAGTACTGCTGGCTCGAGTAACAAGTCCACGGCATCACTTAATTCCCCAACTCGATGGTCAGCCATCATCTCACCAGAATCAACCACACTGAAGTAGCCTTCTGATTTAAGCGTGCCGATTAACGTACTAAGCACCTTCTTATCAAAAAACTCTGGCGCGTTGACCCCATGAATGGCACTGAGACGCTCAGCAAGTTGTACCGAGTGTTGCTCGAGGTCGCTTCGCGCAATGGGCTGTGCCTGTTGCAGCAGTTCCAACACAATGGCATAACGCTGCGCTGTCTCACTTGAGCTACGCGCAAGTAGCACCAATTGTGAATAAGCACGCGAATCACGCTTGGCGACGGCGAATGTGCCCTCACCCGCGTCAATAAGCAAACCGCATTGCACATATTGTTCGAGTAATGCATTAACCCATAACGTCATGTCTCCAGCGCTATGGCTAATAAACAATTCGTTTTGCAACAATGGATGCAACTGGGTTAATAATTTGATTGCAGCATCAGCATTGAAACGCTTATGACCAAGCGCAAATGCCGCTAATAGCGCCGGCACAATAATCATGTGCATGATGTTGTTGCGATAGTAGGTCATCGCTATAGCGGTCGAACCATCCAGACGAATCAACTCGCCGATACCGTCCGCTTCTACAACAAACTTGTCGTGCTTTTTCGCAAGCTGCCACAGCTGTTCACCATCTTCTTCCGGCACGTAGGCATCTTTGCTATATGGAACTTCGCGCATAATGCGCGTGTACAAATTTAACTGGCTTACAAGCTCTTCGCGAGTTAACGCATGATGCTCGGAACTAAGAATCGCCAGAGCACACAAGTTGACGCTGTTAAATGCAGCGGAATTATTAATGCGATACATAATCTGATCCGCAAGTAAGTTCACAGTTGGCGTGAGCCACTTCGGACGTTCTGGCTCTTCAGCGCCAGTTGTAATTGAATCACGCCAGTTTGGTTGCAACTTCTCAAGCGCTTCGCCAAGATTAATCGGCTCACCAAAGCTCACATAACCCTGACCAAAGTTACGCAGATGACGAAGGCTACTGATTACCTGCCATACCGACTCTTTCTCTTTCGACTTACCTTTAAGCTCTTTGAGGTAAGTACCAACTTCCATTACATGTTCGTATCCCAAATAGACTGGAACCAACGACATAGGACGTTGCTGGCCGCGTAACATGCCTTGCACAGTCATCGCCACCATACCGGTTTTCGGTGGCAACAAGCGCCCAGTGCGACTGCGCCCACCTTCGGTAAAGTATTCAACAGGATAACCTTTTTGGAATAATCGGTTTAAATATTCACGAAATACGGTGGAATACAGTTTGTTGCCACGGAAACTACGACGGATAAAGAATGCGCCACCACGGCGGAAAATTGGCCCGGCCGGGAAGAAATCTAAGTTCACACCGGCTGCAATGTGCGGCGGTACCAAACCTTCTTTATAGATAACATAACTCAATAACAGATAATCCATGTGCGAGCGGTGACACGGCACATACACAATTTCGTGGCCTGCTTCAGCAAGCTCGCGAATGCGTTCACCCCCTTCAATATGGATACCGTTGTAAATTCGACTCCAACACCAAGTCATGAAGCGATCGAGCAAGCGAACTAATGTATCGCTGTAGTTTGCGGCAATTTCATGCAGGTACTTTTCAGCCGTCTTCCGTGCTTGCTGCTCCGATACTTTTTTGCTGCGAGCTTCATCGGCAATCGCTTGCTTCAGTGCTGGGGTATCAAGTAAATCCTGAATGACCACGGCACGCTCGGTCATCTTCGGTCCCGCCACAGCATGGCGTAAGCGCACAAAATGCACCCGGGCCACGCGCGCTAATTTATGCGCCAAACGCTGGGTTGAGCCGCGTTGCTCGGCCATTTCGCGAAGGTGTACTGGTGAACTCGCCCGAATCAGAATATGACGACCGGAAAACATCGTCAGCCAAAACTTACGCCAGTGACCTGGGTTGTCAATGTCAGCAACCATGGTGTGCCCTTGACGAGCTTCTTGGCCAGGCTTACGCCCCCAAAACAGGCCGATAGGAACAACTTTGACATTCAATTGTTGGTCTTTTTGATGTGCAGAAATGAGCTTTTCAAAATCCTCGATGGCCTTCTCGGCAGAACCATGATCGGTTTGATCAAGATACATGACACGAGCGAGTTGCTGCCCATTGATCATGAGATCTTCCGTTGGGTCAGGTAACCCCGCACTTCTTAACGCACGCTGCGCCACAAGCATGTCGGTGTTTGACGTTGAACGCATTACGTAAACCACATTGTTATCGCCAACAATCTGCGCCGTCGCGTCATCTAGAATTGTTTCAAAGCGCGTTAACCAGCGTACTGGCCAGAACATTAAAGCGCGCCAAAAGCCTTTCAGACTCATGCAATATCCCCACAAAATACAGACGTATAAAGCATACCACTGTTGCTTTAATTTGTCTGAACGAAAAAAATTTGCACAAAAAAGTTGCGAAACCAAAACACCTGTATATACTCACAGTATTACTGTATAGATAAACAGGTATTCATATGCGACCATTAACGCCTCGACAACAGCAAATTCTTGATCTCATCAAAGACAATATTGATGCGACGGGTATGCCACCAACTCGCGCTGAGATAGCTCATCGTCTTGGCTTTAAGTCAGCGAATGCAGCCGAAGAGCATTTAAAAGCTTTAGCCAAAAAAGGCGTGATTGAGATGATGCCGGGCATGTCTCGTGGTATTCGCTTAGTCGGTATCGAAGAGGAAGAAGTTCCTGAAGGTTTACCGTTAATCGGTCAGGTTGCTGCCGGTGAGCCTATTTTGGCGCAAGAACACATTGAAAGCCATTATCAGGTCGATCAAAACCTATTTAAGCCGCACGCAGATTTCTTATTACGCGTTAACGGTATGAGTATGAAAGATATCGGTATTTTAGACGGTGATTTGCTCGCTGTGCACAAAACACATGAAGCACGTAATGGGCAAATTATTGTTGCCCGCGTAGAAGACGACGTCACTGTGAAACGGTTTGAGCGTCGCGGCAACATTATTTTACTGCATCCTGAAAATGAAGAGTTTTCACCTATTCAAGTCGATCTCACACATCAGTACTTCACTATTGAAGGCTTAGCTGTTGGTGTGATCCGCAATGGAGCATGGTTATGAGAAATCAATTTGGCAATCAGTTTAATGACTCAGGTTTTGATATTTGGTCTGCAGCACCTGAATTCTCGGCTATTCAAACCGATTTAGAAAGCCTGTTACCTCGTTTACATGCGTTATCGCTGCGCACACACCAGTGGATTACTGTCATTGGTGGGCGTCGCGAGATTATTGAGCAGCTTGTTGCCGCGGGTATAAGCCGCACGCGTATTCGTTGGGTGCATGGTCGTAATCAAGATGAGCGTGAATGGGCAACTGAACAAGCCTTGCTTGCAAGTACAAGTAGTATTGTTCTTAGCTGGTTGGGCGACATGTCACCACGCATGCAGCAACGCCTAAAAATGGCGAGCAAAGTCAGCCAAACCCACAGTTTTGTGTTTAATGATTTACCTTCACTTCCCCCACTCCACTAATCCTGCTTGTGAAGGTTGTCAGTTGAGGGCTGCAGTGCAGCCCTTTTTTTATAGTTGAATGTAAAAATTATTCGAAATGGCGGTTTCTTTTTCACCAGAAAATGGTATTTTGAATGTGCATTAACTGCTAACACAATAAACAACTATAAATATTGATACATAACAACAAAGGGTTAGTGGGGAAAGCGATTTTTCTTTTGAAATGCTGTTCCTTTTTCTACTCACCTCGTTGTTCTTCAGGCTCGCACTTCGGTGTATTCGTGGGAAATCCACGTCGGAAGAATGAGAGGAGATGTCGCGTGAGTACTAGACTCATCACTGCGCTATTGGCAAGTATTCCACTTGCTGCTAGTGCGCAATCGCAGTTGAACCTGACTCAAGGTGTTACCGAGATCAGTCAACGCGTTTACGACCTGCACATGACAATTTTTTACATTTGCTGTGTGATAGGTGTCATCGTTTTCGGTGCCATGTTCGTGTCAATGATCTTGCACCGCAAATCGAAAGGCCACAAACCAGCTACGTTCCATGAAAACGTAAAAGTTGAGATTCTGTGGACCGTTATCCCATTTTTGATTCTGGTCGGTATGGCCATTCCAGCTACTAAGACACTTTTTGCTATGGAAGACGCGTCTGAGGCTGAAGTGACTGTATTGGTGACAGGTTCACAGTGGAAGTGGCATTACAAATATTTCGACCGAGATGTCGAATTTTTCAGTTTGCTTGCTACTCGCCAAGATCAAATCAACAATCGTCTCGACAAAGGCGAAAACTATTTGCTTGAAGTCGACCGCCCACTGGTTATCCCAACCGATACGAAAGTTCGCTTCTTAGTTACCTCAGATGACGTTATCCACTCGTGGTGGGTACCGGATTTTGCTGTGAAAAAAGACGCTAACCCAGGCTTTATCAACGAAGCTTGGACTAAAGTTGACAAGCCGGGCATCTATCGGGGTCAGTGCGCTGAACTTTGCGGTAAAGATCACGGCTTTATGCCAGTTGTGGTTATTGCAAAAGAACCAGCTGAGTATGAAGCGTGGATAAGCGAACAAGAAGCCATTGCTAAAGCCGAGAAAGAAGAAGAACAACGTCTACTATCTATGTCGATGAGTAAAGAAGAACTCATGGAACTCGGCGAACGCATTTATCTTGGTAGCTGCGCTGCCTGTCACCAGGCAAATGGTGAAGGTATCCCAGGTGTATTCCCAAGCCTCAAAGGCACCGAAATGGTGATGAATGATAAAGCTGGTCACATCGACATTGTTGTAAACGGTAAAGCTGGTACGGCTATGCAGGCATTCGGCAATCAGTTGAGCCTGCGTGAATTAGCGGCAGTTATTACCTACGAGCGCAACGCTTGGGGCAATGATACCGGCGACCTGATTCAGGCCGCTGACGTTAATGACTATTTGAATAATTAAGGGAGACCCGATATGAGCACAGTTGCTGGCGAGATGGATCACCACGATCATCACCACCACGCGCCATCGGGTATTACCCGTTGGCTATTCACGACGAACCATAAAGACATTGGCTCAATGTACTTATGGTTCAGTTTCATCATGTTTTTGGTTGGCGGCTCCATGGCGATGGTTATTCGCGCCGAGTTATTCCAACCAGGCCTACAACTTGTAGACCCGCACTTCTTTAACCAAATGACAACCGTTCACGGTCTGATTATGGTGTTTGGTGCGGTTATGCCGGCTTTCACTGGCCTTGCTAACTGGATGGTTCCAATGATGATTGGTGCCCCAGATATGGCATTGCCGCGGATGAACAACTGGAGCTTCTGGATTCTGCCATTTGCGTTTGCAATCCTGCTTGCATCGTTGTTTATGGAAGGCGGTGGTCCGGCTTTCGGTTGGACTTTCTACGCACCACTATCAACCACCTACAGTAGCGACTCAACTGCATTGTTCGTGTTCTCGGTTCACATCATGGGTATTTCGTCCATTATGGGCGCGATTAACGTGATTGTTACCATTATGAACATGCGTGCTCCGGGCATGACCTACATGAAGATGCCACTGTTTGTGTGGACATGGTTTATCACCGCGTTCTTGCTGATTGCGGTAATGCCGGTGCTTGCCGGCGCGGTAACCATGGTGCTCACTGACAAATACTTCGGTACCAGCTTCTTTGATGCGGCCGGTGGCGGTGACCCAGTGTTGTTCCAGCATATCTTCTGGTTCTTTGGACACCCCGAAGTTTACATCATGATTCTACCGTCATTTGGTATTATCTCGGCGATTATTCCGGCATTTTCTCGTAAGAAACTGTTCGGTTACTCATCGATGGTATATGCAACAGCAGCCATTGCCGGCTTGAGTTTCATTGTTTGGGCGCACCACATGTTCACCACCGGTATGCCAGTTGCGGCGGAGATATTCTTCATGTACGCAACCATGCTGATTTCAGTACCAACTGGGGTGAAGGTGTTTAACTGGGTTGCCACCATGTGGCGGGGTTCAATTAGTTTTGAAACACCGATGTTGTTTGCCCTCGCGTTCGTGATTCTATTCACCATTGGCGGCTTCTCAGGCTTGATGCTCGCGATTACTCCAGTGGACTTCCAGTATCACGACACCTATTTCGTGGTGGCACATTTCCACTATGTATTGGTGAGCGGTGCAATCTTCTCGATTATGGCGGCAGCTTACTACTGGTTACCAAAATGGACGGGGTACATGTACGACGAAACCTTAGCGAAATGGCACTTCTGGTGCTCGCTAATTTCCGTCAACGTACTGTTCTTCCCAATGCACTTTGCTGGTCTTGCAGGTATGCCACGTCGTATCCCTGACTACTCACTGCAATTCGCGGATATTAACCAGATCGTTAGTATTGGCGGCTTCGCATTTGGTTTATCCCAATTGATATTCCTCTGGGTGGTTATCAAATGTGTACGCGGCGGTGAGAAAGCACCAGCGAAACCATGGGAAGGTGCAGAAGGTCTCGAGTGGACAGTGCCGTCACCGGCGCCATACCACACCTTTGAAACACCACCTGAGGTGAAGTAGTCATGACTACCAATAGCCCAACACCAAACCCAACACCGCGCGCAGACAATGCGCGCGTCGTAAGACGCTTGCTCTTTGTGGTCGTCGGCATGTTTGGTTTCGGCTTTGCACTGGTGCCGCTGTACGAGGTGTTCTGCGATATTACTGGATTCAACGGCCGCACTAAGAATGAACAAGCCGCCGCGAATACACGTAGTGTCGACACCTCGCGCACCATTAATGTGCAATTTATAACTCGGGTTAACAAAGGAATGCCGTGGGGTTTCGAACCGGAAGTAAAGTCAGTTCGTGTCCATCCGGGCGAAACGAAAGTCGTGAATTTCTTGGCACGCAATCCAACCGGGCAAAATATGGTCGCGCAAGCGATTCCATCGGTTGCTCCGGGCGAGGCGGGTTTGTATTTAAACAAAACCGAATGCTTTTGCTTTAACCAACAGCCACTTGCTGCCGGTGCGGATACAAAAATGCCAATGCAGTTCTACTTAGACCCTGACATTCCTAAACACATACACACGTTGACTTTGTCATACACCATGTACGATATGACAGCCAATGCTCAACCGGATGTTATTGCTTCGTTTGAAGCGGCAACATCGGCAGACTGAGGATTCGTTTTATGGCACAACAACACGAAAAATATTATGTACCGGCCTCAAGTCCGTGGCCTATTGTGGGTGCAATTGGACTCGGCTTGATTGCCTTCGGTGCAGGCCACACCGTTATTGACATGAAAAATGAAGCCGCCGACGGCTGGGGCTCAAACGTTCTTTTTGGCGGCATTGCCGTAATGATTGTGATGTTATTTGGTTGGTTTCGCGATCAAATCAATGAGTCAATGTCTGGCTTATACAGCAATCAACTCGGCCATTCGTACCGTCAAGGTATGAGCTGGTTTATCTTCTCGGAAATTATGTTCTTCGCTGCGTTTTTTGGCGCCTTGTTCTATGCCCGCGTTATTGCTGTTGAATGGCTTGGCGGCGCGAGTAACAATGCCATGACAAACGAAGTGCTGTGGCCTGGTTTTGAAGCACATTGGCCACTGACACAAACGCCAGGCGGCACCGAGTCAGGTGCAATGGGTTGGATGGGCTTACCACTCTACAACACCATTATTCTGATTGTCTCGAGTGTTACCTGTCATTTTGCTCACGTAGGCCTCGAGAAGAATAACCGGAAACAACTCACCGTTTGGCTCGGTATCACCATTATTCTCGGCTGTATCTTCCTGTACTTACAAGGTGCAGAGTACGTGCACGCGTATGAAGAACTTGGTTTGACGCTCGATTCAGGCATTTACGGTAACACTTTCTACATGCTCACCGGATTCCACGGTATGCACGTTACCCTCGGTACCTTGATGCTAATCATCATGTTCCTACGTGTTATCAAAGGCCACTTCACGCCAGACAATCACTTTGCTTTCCAAGCAACGAGCTGGTACTGGCACTTTGTTGATGTGGTATGGGTTTGCTTGTTTATCTTTGTGTACGTTTTATAACGTAAAACGAATTGTAGTAACTAACGCCGTACTGGCGTAAAACGTCAGTACGGCCGCGGATTTGGCACCAGTACACCGGAAGCCAGCAGTATCACGATCACCACAATGGCAATAGCTGAAAACAGCACACGTTGTCCCAAGTACTTTGTCATTGATGGTTTGGTCGGGTCGTTACGCAGCATTGCAAATAATGCACGAAACAAATTAACGACCATAAATAACATGAGTAGTACCAATATGATTTTTGCAGTAATGACCATCACAGCTTCCTATCGAGTAATTGTGGGCAGGGTTTACCATGCGTAAAAGTAAACTCATTGCGACAGTGCTCACTGTGCTGGCAATTACAATTTTGGTCAAGCTTGGATTCTGGCAACTTGACCGCGCCAATGAAAAAGAACAACTCTTCGCCGACTACGAAGCTCGGCAATCCACTCCGATAGACCTGAATCATTCAGATGAACCGTTCAATGATATCGTCCGCTATGCTGAAGTGTCCGTCGCAGGTACATTTTTAGAAAACTACTTACTACTTGATAATCAAATATTGGAAGGCCAGGCGGGCTACCAGGTTATTGGCCTCCTTGACGTTGAATTCCCAGCCGGTCGCAGCGGCATTGTGATGGTAAACATGGGCTGGGTGCCTTGGGGGCAAGACCGACAGCAACTGCCGCAGGTAGCACTCCCTCAAGGTAAAGTAACCGTCGACGGACTATTCTATAAGCCAGAGCTAACCGAAGTATGGGGGGCGGGAGAAACCTATGTTGAAGCCAATCGCTGGCCGGTTCGTGTTACCCAACTGGACGCCAAGGCAATAAGCGAAGCAACACAACTTCCCATTGAGCCCTATGTGGTGCTACTCTCAGAAACTGCTGAGTTTGGGTGGCCACGCCAATGGCAACCGCAAGTCATGACACCTTCAAAACATCGAGCCTACGCAATGCAATGGTTTTCGCTAGCGCTCGCATGTTTATTGGTATTTTGGTTTGCCAGCCGTTCCAAAAAAATAACAACAGAGGAATGACCATGACGAACGTAAAACGATCGCGAGCAACGCTAATTGGTGTCGTACTCGCATTTTTAATTCCTGTCATTGGCGCAAAACTCGTTCTTGATCAAAATTGGTATCAAGGCGCAGTGACAAACAAGGGCACCATGTTAGTGCCACCGATTGAGCTTGGCGATTTAAACTCAGTACTACCTGAAGGATGGCGTGTAGCCCTAGTTGATGATGGAAATTGCAGCGACGCATGCATGCAAGGGTTATATGCCATGAATCAATTAGATGTCGCCCTTGGCAAAGAGACCGACCGCGTTAACCCGATTCTTATTACCGCTACCGGTACCACGCTCGATTTAACCAACGTACCACTTGTAAAACATATCGAAAATGGCGATTTAGAACTTGCTGTAACCCAATTACCTGCTCATAACCTCTTCATTATCGACCCGCTTGGTAATGTGGTGTTGCATTACCCAACGCATGCTGACGAAGAAGCAATGCGGGCGGAAGCGAAGAATCTACTCGCCGATCTTCGCACATTGTTGAAACTCTCAAAGGTAGGTTAGAGCTATGCGTACGTTTGTCAAAATCAGTGTTTTATTGGCATTTGTAGTGATTGTTCTTGGTGCGTATACGCGCTTAACCGACGCCGGCTTGGGTTGTCCAGACTGGCCAGGTTGTTATGGCGAGTTAACGGTGCCAAAAGATGCCGAGAAAGCCGTCGAGCTGTTCCCACACGCACCGCTCGAATCACAGAAAGCATGGAATGAAATGATTCATCGCTATGCGGCCGGAACCTTAGGCTTGGTAATTCTTGCTATTACAATTGCCGCATTTGTGCGCCGTCGTCACGACCCTTCCCAACCGGTTGGGTTACCCGTATTTTTGCTTGCATTAGTCACATTCCAAGCCGCACTCGGTATGTGGACTGTCACTATGAATTTACAGCCGTTGATCGTTATGGGACACCTGTTGGGTGGCTTTACGACCATTTCACTGCTGTACTTACTCCAATTGCGACTTGAACGCGTGCATATGCCACTAGGTGATTCGAAAATGCGGTCGCTACGCGGTTTTGCGCTATTCGCACTTATTGTCGTTTTCGGACAAATTGCGCTTGGCGGTTGGGTTGCCGCTAACTATGCAGCAATGGCATGCACCGAATTGCCGTTCTGCGAAGGTAATTGGGGTGAACGTCTTGATTTCGCCGGTGCGTTTTCTGTACCAGCAGCTGACACTTATCAATATGGTGCGCACGATTACGCTGAGCGAATGACGATGCACGTTGCACATCGGTTTGGCGCGTACTTCACCACCGTTGTAGTCGGACTTCTATTGTGGCTAGGCTATCGTCGCACTCAAACCCAAGTCATTCGCAGCAGTTTAAATTGGGTAGCGGTGGCACTGGTGGTGCAGTTAGCGCTCGGTTTTAGCAACGTCATTTTCATGTTGCCACTGAAAGTCGCTGTTGCACACAACGCAGTTGGCGCCTTACTACTGCTCAGCTTAATTGGATTAAATTATAAGATCGCTCGCAATGCATGAGCGGCGGGGTACGGCAGATGACAGAACAAGTACAACTAGCAAGCGCCGATGAAGCGCTTGCCGCAACCTATAAAAAACATGCCAGCTGGCGTGACTATTTAACCTTAACCAAGCCGAATGTGGTGCTACTGCTATTGCTCACGGCCTTGGTAGGCATGTGTTTAGCCTCTCCCACTTGGGTGCCGTGGCAAATTATGGTTCCTGGTCTGATTGGAATCGGCTTCATGTCTGGTTCTGCCGCTGCAGTGAATCATTTAGTTGACCGACATATCGATGCACGCATGGCTCGCACCTTGCGACGTCCGCTTCCATCAGGTGCCTTGTCGCCTCGCCGCGTATTAACCTTCGCCGCAGTGCTTGGCGCGTTAGGTTTTGCGGTTTTAGCTCTTTGGGTCAATATGCTAACGGCTTGGTTAACACTTGCTAGCCTAGTGGGCTACGCCATTGTTTACACCATGTACCTGAAGCGTGCGACACCGCAAAATATTGTCATTGGCGGTCTCGCTGGCGCGGCACCACCACTGTTAGGGTGGACCGCAGTCACCAACGAAATTCACCCGTTCGCAATATTACTGGTGATGATTGTGTTCACGTGGACGCCGCCGCATTTCTGGGCTTTAGCAGTTCACCGTGCGAAGGATTACGCGAAAGCTGATATTCCAATGCTGCCGGTCACGCATGGCATCGAATTCACGAAAACATGTATTCTGCTCTATACCATTTTATTAGGTGTGGTGTGCTTGTTACCGTACATTATTGGTATGTCGGGTGTTATCTATTTGATTGGCTCAACCATTCTAAGTATTTGGTTCTTAGTTTACGCGTGGAAGTTGAAGTTTTCGCCAAGTAAGTTAACCGCTTTTAATATGTTCAAATTCTCAATTTGGCAGTTATTCGGATTATTCATTCTTTTGTTAGCGGACCACTACTTAGTCACGCCAGCGTTTTAAATACATTTAGATTTCGGAGTAAGCGGTATGCAAAAACTACTCATTAGCGTTGTTGCCCTCATTGCCTTGGTTGCTGGTGTGGTTATATACAACACGCTACCCAAACCGCAGCCTCAGGCGCTAGTTTATGACCCGCCGCGTGCACTTGAATCGTTTACACTGGAAAGTTCTTTAGGTCGTGATGTCACTAACGACAACCTAAAGGGCCAATGGACCTTGCTATTTACGGGCTATACCTTTTGCCCCGATATTTGCCCAACAACAATGGCCGATCTACGCAAAGCCCTACCGCAACTCACAAAGCATACCGAGTTACCGGTACGCGTATGGATGATTTCGGTTGACCCACAACGTGACACAGTGAAACGCGTTACCGATTACGCTTCATTTTTTGGAGAAGAGTTTGTGGGTATTCGTGCGGAGCATCCACAGCTATATCCGTTTGTGAATGGCCTTGGTTTGATGTATTCGATTCCTGAAGAAGGCGAAACTGACTACTTAGTGAACCACAGTGCGGCCATTGTTTTGGTCAACCCTAATGGCGAACGCCAAGCGATTTTTAAAGCTGAACATGTGATGGGCGAAGTACCAACCGTGAACATGGACACCATGGCCACCGACTTCGCCATCATTGCCTCGAGCTTTAACTAATCGGGCCAACGGCCTTTTTGATCAGCGCGAATAAATGGGTGCGAATACCAATAAAAGCGCCCTTGCTGTGAGAAACTCGGCACCGTGCAATTAACCCGCGAACGACCAACTGGAAGTTCTTTTTTAAGTTGCACGGTGAACGTATTACCTTCCCATTGCGGTTGCAAAACATCGCCGCCAGCAAAGCAATTCATCTGATTTGGATTGAAATCATCAATCGAAGTGACTTCGACACGAAATGACGGAGTAACTTCATCCGGTGCCACCAACATCGCTTTAGGTTCGGCCGAAACAAGCGGTAATCCTAAGCTTTTCAGCTTGGTCGCTAAGCTTTCAAGATTTGCGTACTGCGCTGAAGCCGGAAAACGCGGTATTGCGGTGCTTGGACTATGCTGCGTCCACGGGCCTGAGTGCTGACCAAAGGCAATAAAGCCATGCTCTGCCAACATTTCTTCTAATGCCACATCATATTCACCATACGGATATGCAAACTGCCGTGGCTGCTCGCCCAATTGTTCATCAATCTCCGCTTGCGCATCGAGCACATCAGCTAACACGCGCTCGCGCCATGCTTGCTCTGTTTCGTCTTGATGGCGCCAAGTCATGTGCCAATGACTGTTTGAGTGATTGGCAATATGCGCGCCATACTTTTGCAATTCGCGCAATTGTTCCCACCCCATATATTGTGACGAAGCTTCCCGCATCAACTTCGGATTCACAAAAATCGTGAACGGATAATTGTATTTTTTAAAGACTTCGAGTCCCTCGCGATAAACATTGCGCCAGCCATCATCTATGGTAATTGCCGCGGTATATTCCGGTACTGACTTACCGTTCTCGAAGCGTTGTTGAATTTCAGCTAATGATAACACCGTAAAATTGTTTTCTTTCAGCCAAGCGAAATGAGCTTCAAGCTCTTCGGCTGTTACCGAAGTGACGCGCGGTGTATCATCACCAATATGATGATATTGAAGAATCGCGACGCTACTTGGAGCAGCCCATGCGACGCTACTTAATAGTGCGAATAAGAAAATCATGAAACGCATTCAAAAACTCCCCTCTTGGTTGGGCAAACGTGCTGATCATCGCACTATTTTTGCCATTGCTTTGCCGATGATCATATCAAATATTGCGGCGCCGTTATTGGGTTTAGTCGATACCGCTATTATTGGACATCTGCCTGACTCTATCTACCTAAGCGCAGTTGCTCTTGGTGCAATGGTTGTTAGCTTTGTTTACCTGCTCGCTATCTTCTTACGGATGACCACTACGGCAGAGATCGCTCATGCATTTGGTGCTGAGAATCACCACCTTGCGCAACGGGTAGTGGTGCATGGTGTCGCCATAGCGATGGGTCTTGGTCTGCTGCTTCTGTTGGCTCGTCCTTGGCTGATTGATTTAGCTTGGCTGGTCATCAATCCAGAACCAGAGCTCCAACACTATGCCGCCCAATATATCGGTATTCGCCTCTGGGCGGCGCCTGCAGCACTGATAAACTTACTGGTTCTCGGCGCTTTGCTTGGCCGCCAACAAAGTCGCTTAGCCATGATATTGGTAATTTTTACCAATGCGGTCAACGTCGTTGCTGACGTTATCCTAATTATCGGGCTTGAACTGAACGTACACGGCGCTGCATGGGCTTCCGTGCTTGCCGAAATTTCGACAGCGGCACTTGGATTATGGTTCATTCGTGATTTGCTTCCAAAGCCCGCTTATTGGCGTATCACCCCAGCGTACTTCAAACAATTCGCTGCCATGAACCGTGATGTTTTCATTCGTTCGTTGTTACTGCAACTGTGTATGGCGGTTATGACTGGCTATGCGGCGCGCTTTGGCGCGGTCGTGGTAGCCGCCAATGCTGTACTGATGCAGTTTTTAATGCTCATCTCATTAGGATTAGATGGCATTGCTTATGCGGTTGAAGCATTATTGGGCGCCGCCCGGGGTAGAAAAGATGTCACAAAAATACGTTATTGGATGCGTTTGTCGCTGATCTGGTCGGTGTTATTCGCTATCGCTTATTGCATCATTTTCGGGATAGCGGGTACACAGATTGTGCGATTGCTTACTGATTTAAGCGATGTGATTCAGGTTGCCGAAATGTATTTGCCATGGCTAGTCGTCATGCCACTGCTTGGACATTGGAGCTATTACTTTGATGGCGTTTATATCGGCTTGGGCTTAACACGTGCGATGCGTAATACCATGGCGGTTAGTGTATTGGGTGTGTTCGTGCCCGTGTGGTTGATGAGTCAATGGTGGTTTTCAGAAAGCAATGCCAACCACGGCTTGTGGTTGGCATTGAGTTTGTTCCTATTAGCGCGAGGTGTAAGCCAGTGGCTCTACCTACGCTATAAAGGGCTTACATTGCTGGTGCAAGATCATCCATCAAAATGAGCTGTGGTGGTAAGCCGCCACCAGTGGCATCAACCGCAACAGCGGTATAAACACCGTTACCTTCCAAGGTAAGCTCAATTGGCCCGATTGCCGCTGTTTGAGTACCCGTTGCGGTAACTGTTACAAAGTACGTACCTGGTGTTAGTGCAACGTAACCAGTTGATACTAAAGCCGCGGCATTAAATGGCACGTCAGTAAACGCAGGCGTTGCATCCGTTAAATCATCGGTTGCTGTCACATAAATATCAACGTTACCTGCACTTGGCGAGGCGTGCACTAACTGCACTTGTGCTGCCGTTGCAATGCGACGCGCGTCGTCCTCAACAACCGCTAAGGTTAGTGACGAATCACCTAATTCACCGACCGCATATACGCTAACACGTTGGCTTTCAGCGAGCGCCAACTCTGCGTCATCAATTACCACTGGCGTGCCACCTGCGGCAGCAACATCAACTAAGTAAGTATCGCCTGGCAAGTTAATGAAATCGGTAAATTCTAAGAAGGCGAGGTCTGCTACCGCAGGTGTCTCGGCATTGTTTACCGTAATATCAACTGCCGGTGCATCGGCGCTAGCATGAATAATGCGCAACTCGCCACCAGCATCCGCTGAAGCAAGAATTTGTGCACTTTCACCATCCGCTACCTGCAACATGACAGGTGAATCACCAGTACCGGTGTTGGTTACAGCAGCCACAACCAAATCAGCACCAGCAGCTAAGTCTAACGCGCCACTATCAAATACCACGGCACTTGCATCACCAGCTGCAGTAATACGCACTTGGTATTCACCTTCTGGCACATCTAATTGCGCCGTGTAATCGGTGAATTCAAGGGTTGCAGCTGGTTGTTCGGCGCTTAAATCAGCGTCAACTGCTGTGAGGTAAACATCAACCGCCGGAGCATTTGGCGCGGCGTGCACCACCTGCAAGCGGAAATTACCATCTGGAATATCTGAGACTGGGTTTTCAATAACAAGCGGGGCGATGGTTTCGTCAGTGACACTACCAACGGCGAAAATTTCGTAACGGTTATCACCACCGAATTCGAGATCCGCCGGACCAATAACTGTCGCAACGCTTTCGTCAGGAAGAATACCATCCACTTGAATGCTGTAGGTACCCTCTTCAAGCTCAAGTACGCCTGATGAAGCACCAAACGGCACAGCTTCAAGCGCTGCCGTACCATCAACAAGAACGTTGACATCAGGTGCGTCAGCAACCGAGTGATGAACACGCACATACGTCGACGCTGGTGGCGGCGGCGGTGGTGTTACGGTATTATCGGGGGTGTCGTTATCGCTACCGCAAGCAGCGACTAAAACTGCTGCTGACAGCGCGAGACCAAGTTTTGTGATCCCATTCATGATTTAATCCTCATTGTGTGTATAGGCAAATCACACTACGAAGAAAGAATTAGAATGGGATCACTCTCAAAACTTATACAAGATTAATTTTTACACAAAATTAATAGTACGAATGTTCGCCAGGCTGGTGCTCTGTAACGTCTCGAACGCCATTTAACTCACCAGGAAAGCGCTGTACAAGTTCCTTTTCAATACCTTCTTTCAAGGTTACATCAACCATACTACAACCATTACAGCCACCACCGAATTGCAACACGGCAATGCCGTCATCAGTAATATGGTTGACTGCCACTTTACCGCCATGGTTGGCTAATTGCGGGTTAATTTCTGATTGAATCACATATTCAACGCGCTCAATTAACGGTGCATCGTCTGCGACTTTTTTGGCCTTGGCATTGGGTGCTTTTAAGGTTAACTGTGAGCCAAGATCTTGTTCTTCAAAATCAATGACCGCATCAATTAAAAATGGTGCACTGCCTGAGTCAACCACAGCGTCAAAACCGCTAAACGGCAACAACTCATCATCCGGCTCAACCGCATCTGGCGGACAATATGAAACGCCACACTCAGCTGACGGGGTACCCGGGTTCACCACGAACACGCGGATATTAGTATTATCCGGCTGATCGGCAAGTAGCTTGCGAAAATGTGCTTGAGCACTTTCTGTAATACGAATCATGGGTTAACCACCTCACTGCTATACCTGAGTAATTTAGTAAGGTATATCTTATCGCAAATTTCGCGCATTGCATAGTAATCAACTTGGGAAGAGCAACAGATTTTGTTAGCTTCGGGAGATTCATTTTCGCGATGCAAGATAGGAAAACCGTATGGCTCGTATTATTTCGATTGCGCTTGTTTGGTTACTGACCACGGCAACAGCCGCAGCAACCACGTTAGACGACTATTTACCAAAAGATGTCACCTATAACCCTGATATTTCGACACCACAAGAGGTACTCGGGTATGAAGTAGGTGAATGGCATGTTCGACCTGAGCAATTAGTGCGTTACATGGAAGTATTGTCAGAACAATCTGACCGCTTCTCGTTTGAAATTACGGGCTATACTCATGAACGTCGCCCGTTGGTGTTGGTTACGGTCACCACACCAGAAAACCATCAGAATATTGATGAGCTACGCGACGCGCACATTGCATTGTCTGATCCAAACCGCAAAGGCGACCCAGACAAGGCACCTCTTGTTTTATACATGGGTTACAGCATTCACGGTGACGAGCCGAGCGGCAGTAACTCAGCGCTGCTATATGCCTACTATCTAGCCGCCGCACAAGGCGATAAAATTGAGCAAGTATTAAAAGACACCATTATCTTACTCGATCCGAGCTACAACCCAGACGGTTTAGCGCGCTTTGCGCAATGGGCGAACCAACACAAGAGTCAGAATCTTGTGAGTGATACTCAGCATCGTGAGCACGTTCAACCGATGCCTCGCGGCCGTGTTAACCATTATTGGTTCGACCTCAACCGTGATTGGCTGCTGTTACAACACCCAGAATCACGCGCTCGCATTGCTAACTTCCAAAAATGGAAACCGAATGTATTAACTGATTTCCATGAAATGGGAACCGACAGCACCTTCTTCTTCCAGCCAGGCATTCCTTCGCGTAAAAACCCGAATACGCCAGATGAAAACGTCAAGCTGACGCAAACCCTGGCCGAGGGCCACGCAGCAGCGCTTGATGAGCAAGGCCGTTTATATTTTACCGAAGAGGCGTTTGATGACTTTTACGTGGGTAAAGGTTCAACCTACCCAGACGTTCAAGGCGCGATTGGTATTTTGTTTGAGCAAGCATCAAGCCGCGGTCACGCCCAAGATTCGATTAATGGCGTTTTAGAGTTCCCGTTCACTATTCAAAACCAGTTTACGACTTCGTTAACTAGCATGTATGGCGCGCATGCCAACAAGCGTTGGTTTAACGATTATCAGCAACGTTTTTATGACGATGCCATGGCGGCAGCAGATAAGGCTGGCTTCAAAGGTTATTTGATTGGTGATTCAACCGACCCAGCACGTGTAAACGAGATGCTTAACGTACTGTCACAGCACGGTATTAAAGCCTATGCGTTAACCGATACCATCAAAATTGATGGCACAACTTATCCTGCAAATGAAAGCTACTATGTGCCGCTTGCTCAAGAGCAGTACGTATTAATTCGCGCCATTTTTATGGATCAGCAAAGCTTCAAAGACAACACCTTCTATGACGTATCAGCGTGGACATTCCCACATGCGTTTAATGTGAACTTTGATAAGTTTGACGGTTGGCGTATTAAAACCTCTGAGACGCCATGGCAAAAGCCTGCCTCGCAGCAAGTTGAGCTGGCGCAAGACGCCTATGCTTACGCGTTTGAGTGGCACAATTACTTCTCGCCGCGTACCTTAAACCGCTTGCTGCAAGCCGGTGTACATGTGCGTCAGGCCAACCAAGAATTTACCGCAAAAACAACCGACGGCGACTACACGTTTACACCAGGCACCGTTGTTGTCACACGCGCTTATCAAGAACATGATTGGGCCGATGTACAAGCGAAATTGGCCGAGATTGCAACCGATAACCAAGTGAAAGTTCATGCCATTACTTCAGGTTTAACGCCCCGTGGTATGGATCTCGGTAGCCGCAACTTGTCACCTGTAAAACCTGTTAACGTCATGATGGTTGTCGGTACCGATGCCAATATGTACGAAGCGGGTGAAGCTTGGTATTACTTAGACCGTCACGTTGGTATTCCAGTATCAATGGTTGATACCGACCGTTTGAACCGCTCAGATTTGAGCCGCTACACCCATATCATTATGGTTGACGGCCGTTACTCTAACCTAAACAAACGTAGCGCCGATATGCTCCGTAACTGGGTCAATAACGGTGGTGTCATTATTGGCCAACAAGGCGGCGCGAAATGGTTAAGTGAGCATGACATTCTTGGTGCGAAGTTCGTCGAAGCCAAAACCTTCCGCGAAGCGTTTAAACAAGAAGACTTGAGCTATGGGGATATGGACGATTTTTATGGCGAACGTCGCCTTGCTGGTGCCATTTTTGAAGTGCAGCTAGATATCACGCACCCACTTGCATTTGGTTACCCGCGTGCCAATCTGCCGGTATTTAAAGACAGCACCAACGCCATGGTTGTGCCTGAGCAACCCTTTGTTACTGTCGCCAAATACAGTGAGAAAGAGCCGCTGTTAGCTGGCTTCACCGCCAAACCAAACCGTGAGGTTTTAGCTGACAAAGCTGCCATTGTCGCGCACCGTAAAGGCTCTGGTCGTGTCATTGCTTTCGCTGATGACATGAATTTCCGTGCCTTCTTCTATGGCAGTGCAAAATTACTGAGTAATGCGATTTTCTTAGCACCTGAGGTTCGACCCACCTTAAGCGATGAAGAAAATGCAGAAGCGGCGGCTGCAGAAGCAGCCGAAGCTGCTCACGCGCACTAATCCTCCCTATCTGGTTGATGCGGCTCGGCGTACGCCAACGCCCACGCATCAACCACTTTGGCCCCGCGTCGCATCAACGCATCGGCTGCCGCCGACATGGATGCGCCGGTGGTCAACACATCATCAATAATCGCCAGTTTTAAGCCGCTCACATCCCGACTGCAATGCATACTGCGATGCATATTCTGCCATCGTTGAGCGGCACCTGCTTGGTGTTGTGCCCCATCATCGTCTCGAATTCGGCGCAATAAACCGGTGGCTACTGGTAGCTGCAGCAACGGCGCGACTTGGTGGGTAAGTAAACCGGCTTGGTTATAACCGCGCTGACACCAACGCTTGTAGGTCATTGGCATCGCTACCAACATATCTGGCCAGGCATCCGGTTGTTCCCGGTAACAATGCTGCACTTGAGCGGCAAGAAAAGGCGCAAGAATACCGGCAAGTTCTGGACAACGCTGAAACTTAAAACGATGCACTAAATGTTGAATATCTGGCTGCCAACGAAATGCAGCGAACCAATAACGACCTAAAGCTAATTCAGGGCGTTGGCAGCGCCAGCGCAAACAGGCCGGTGGTAAACGCGGAAGATCATGCAGACACACTTGGCATAAGCCACTGGTCTCCGCAATACGTAATGATTGATCACACAACCAGCAATACCCTAACATAGACGCATCCTTTCGCAGTGATAGAGAATTTAAAATGGTAGCTTCGGTTTGGCGTGCCGTCAGGGGCACAGGGACGGATATTGTTGTACTCCATGGCTGGGGCTTGAACGCCAATATTTGGACACCAATTGTGGCGCCATTGGCACAAGTAGGCACGCTGCACCGCTTCGATTTGCCGGGTTATGGCGAATCGGCTTGGCCAGAAGACATGCCGTTGAATTTTGACAATCTCTGCGAGCTGACTTTAGCCGCGTTGCCAGAACGTTGTCATTTAATTGGCTGGTCACTCGGGGGGCTAGTGGCTACCGAATTGGCGTTGCGCTACCCAGAGCGCTTTTATAGTTTAACCACGGTGGCGTCGTCGCCTTACTTTCCTTCGCAGAGTGGGCCTGCTGAAAACGATTGGCCAGGTATTGAGCCACATGTGTTAAACACCTTCGCCAAGCAACTTAGCAAAGACTTCAAGCGCACGGTCGAACGGTTTTTGGCGCTGCAATCGCTGGGCTCACCGCATGCCCGCGAAGACGTCAAACAAATTAAAGAATGGTTGTTTGCTAAACCGATGGCATCAGTGGAGGTTTTGGATGCCGGTTTAGATATGTTGGCGAGTGTCGATCTCCGCTCGCGCCTGCCCGAATTAAAGGTACCCTGCTTGCGCATGTATGGAAAACTCGACGCGCTCGTGCCCAAAACAGTCGCTGAGCGCGTTAGTGAGTGGCTACCTGAGAGTGAGTGCTATGTCGCCCCCAAATGCAGTCACGCACCGTTTATCAGCGATCCGGAGGGCTTTATTTCGCACTTAGTGCCATTCCTACAACGACATATGCCTTAGCGCTGACAGCTCGGGCAATAAACCGTGCTACGTTGTCCGAGCCGTATTTCTTTTAATCGACCAGAACACGCCATACATAATTTGCCACCACGCCCATACACCATCAGCTCCTGCTTAAAGTAGCCCGGCTGCCCATCCACTTGGGTGAAGTCTTGCAAGGTGGTGCCGCCTTGTTCAATCGCTTTGGCAAGCGTTGCCTTAATAATCGGAACAAGTTTTTGATAACGCTGTTTGCTGACTTTGCCTGCGGCGCGTTTCGGATGGATGCCGGCTTTGAATAGTGATTCATTAGCGTAAATATTCCCCACGCCAACCACCACGTGGTTATCCATAATAAAGGTTTTTATCGACTGCTGGCGACCACGCGAAGCCGCAAACAAATAGTCGGCATCAAAGACGTCGGTTAATGGCTCAGGGCCGAGTTCACAGAGTAGCGGGTGCGCTAAACTCGGATGCTCTTTCGAATAGAGCCAGCAGCCAAACCGACGTGGGTCGTTAAAGCGTAAACAGAAGCCCGACGTCAGCACCAGATCAACGTGGTCATGCTTAACCGTTGGGGTCTCTGCCGGCACCACGCGCAATGCACCGGACATGCCTAAATGCACGATCACATAACCTTTTGAAGTGTGCAGAATTAAATACTTCGCACGGCGCTCCACCTGGCTAATATGCGCCCCGCCCAACTGCTCTAATTCTGCCGATACCGGCCAACGCAGGCGATGATCACGAACAATGACGTGACTAATTTCTTGATTCTCAAGGTGTGGCGCTACGCCACGTCGACTCACTTCAACTTCAGGTAATTCAGGCATACTCTATCCACAGTGGCTTGTGTTTATTCATTGGCTACATTATATTCGCGCAACGTTTGCTTGCCGCAGTTTCAGCGACAACGATATCGATACGCAACAACGCATCTTGGAGTTTAACGGCATTGACAATTTTGGCTCCTGTACAGCTTGACGCCAACGCATTTCGTACCTCCGCCATTGATTTTGACCAACTCGCGGAGCGCGGTTATGTGGTGGTGCCGAACTTTCTAGAAGCGCCCTATTGTCAGCGTTTGTTTGATTATGCGCAATCGTTGCAAGCGTCTGATTGGCAACAAGCTGGTATTGGTCGAGCCGATCAATACACCACCAACACTGCCGTACGCCAAGATAAAATTCGTTGGTTGCAGCGTGATATTGAGCTTGAGCGCGCTTACTTAACCATGATGGACGATTTACGCCTGCAAGTGAATCGTGAATTGTTCATGGGCTTATTCGATTACGAGTGCCATTTAGCCCACTATCCACCCGGTGCGTTTTACCGTAAACATCTTGATGCATTCAAAGGACGCAGTAATCGTATTCTTACCACCGTATTTTATTTAAACCCAGAATGGCAGGAAGCCGATGGTGGTCAACTGGTAATGTATGGTGAGCGTGGTAACGTACTCGAAACCATACTCCCAGAAGCAGGCAAATTAGTTGTATTTTTAAGCGACGTCTTTGTGCATGAAGTATTAGCTGGCAATCGTGATCGCTTCAGTATAACCGGTTGGTATCGACACAACACGAGTATCAACGGGGTGATTGATCCGACGCGTTAAGGTTTGGAATTTCAGGCACAAAAAAACCCAGCCAAGCTGGGTTTTTTGTGCTCAGAAGAAGCTTACTTAATTTTAGCTTCTTTGAAAACCACGTGCTTACGAACCACTGGATCGTATTTTTTGATTTCCATTTTTTCTGGCATGTTGCGCTTGTTCTTGTCGGTAGTGTAGAAGTAACCAGTACCGGCAGAAGAAACTAGACGGATCTTATCACGCATGGTTTAGCTCCTTACACTTTCTCGCCACGAGCGCGCAAATCTGCGAGCACCGCGTCGATACCATTTTTATCAACAATACGCATACCCTTAGTAGAGATACGCAACTTAACCCAACGCTTTTCTGATTCTACCCAGAAGCGGTGAGATTGCAGGTTCGGCAGGAAACGACGCTTGGTCGCATTGCGCGCGTGAGAACGGTTATTACCGGTAACCGGACGCTTTCCTGTAACTTGACATACTTGTGACATCGTTTATTTACTCCAAAATTGCTTCAAGCTCGCCTGTCGCCCATCGCGGCCTTGCCTTGAATCCGAGGGCGCATTTTATACAGCAAATCGGCCCGGCAATCAAGTGATCGCTGATATTTTTTGATCTTTCTGATCCTGTAAACGGCGGCGCTACTTTACTACAAGAGTCCGCGTTCGGCAAATGAAACTGGTGTTCCAGCGCCAATAACGAAGTGATCCAGCAAGGCAACGTCGATCATACTCAAGGCCCGCTTGAGTCGCTCGGTAACTCGCTGATCCGCCTGACTTGGCTCAGCGACCCCTGATGGGTGATTATGGGCGAGAATAACGGCAGCTGCGTTATGTTGCATGACTAATTTAATAATTTCCCGCGGATAGACCGGCGCCGCATTGATGGTGCCTTGGAATAATTCCACGTATTTTAATAAGCGGTGTTGGCTATCGAGTAACAACACCACAAAAATTTCACGTTGCTGGTGTCGTAGTTGCGCGGTTAAATAGTCTCTCACCATGGCGGGTTGGGTAAAACCATCGTCACGACGTAACTGCCAAGCCAAATAGCGTCGCGATATCTCCATCACCACTTGGAGTTGCATGACGCGGGCAGGCCCCAACCCAGGTTGCTCCATCAAGGTTTCAGCGCTCGCCGCTAACATACCACCCAGACCATCGAACTCACTAAGCAGATCGCGGGAATACGCCACTACGTCTTTGCCGCGAATACCAGTGCCCAATAAAATAGCCAACAATTCAGCGTCGGTTAAGGTCGCGACACCTAATTCAGCCATCTTCTCACGCGGCCGTTCCGCTACAGGCCAATCCTTCACACTCGCCATGATCGCTCCTTGATCTTTGAAATGAACCGATTATTTGAACCGATAAATTAGCACAGCCAAACTGGCTCTTTTGCGAATTACGATTCTATTCGCTCGGTTGTGCGGCAATCACTGAATGTTGAGTTGGCGAAAATTTGTATATCGCGCAATTTTCGTATTCGTGGTAGTGTAAAAAGAGTTTAAAGGTAAGGACTTACTATGAGTACAAGCCCCAATCAGCCGTTACTTGGTCGCCGCATTCTGCTTGGTATAAGCGGTGGCATTGCTGCGTATAAAACTCCAGATTTAGTACGCCGATTAAAAGATTACGGCGCCGATGTGCGCTGTGTACTGACCCAAGGTGGTCAGGCGTTTATTACACCGCTGACGCTACAAGCGGTATCTGGCAACCCAGTGCATCACGATTTGCTTGATCCTGCGGCTGAAGCCGCTATGGGCCACATTGAATTGGCGAAATGGGCCGAGCTGGTATTCATTGCCCCAGCATCAGCGAATACATTAGCGCAACTTGCTCATGGGCACGCTAGCGATCTACTAAGCACGTTATGTTTAGCGACTGCTGCGCCTGTTGCCGTCGCACCGGCCATGAATCAACAAATGTGGGCGCATGCTGCAGTGCAAGCTAATTGCGACTTGCTACGCCAACGTGGTGTGAACGTCGTTACTCCGGCAAGTGGCGCGCAGGCATGTGGCGACGTCGGTGCTGGTCGTATGCCAGAACCTCTCGAATTACGTGAGGTTATCTGCAGTTTGTTGCTTCCGCAAAACCGTGAACTAGCCGGCAAGCATATTGTGGTTACCGCTGGCCCGACGCGCGAAGCCATCGACCCAGTGCGCTACTTAAGTAATCACAGCTCTGGGAAAATGGGATTTGCACTCGCGGCAGCAGCACAAGCCATGGGTGCGCAAGTAACCCTGATTGCTGGCCCCGTGAACTTAGCAACGCCGACCGGCGTGACGCGAGTAGATGTGGTGAGTGCCGAGCAAATGCATACCGCAGCGATGCAGGCAGTCGACAATGCGGATGTATTTATTGGCTGTGCGGCCGTTGCCGACTATCGACCCGAGCAAGTAGCCGATAGCAAAATCAAAAAATCAAATGATGGTATGCAAATAACGCTGGTACGTAATCCGGATATTCTTGCGGATGTAGCAGCGCGCACCAAAGCACCATTTACCATCGGTTTTGCCGCAGAAACAAACAATGTTGCACACTATGCCCAAGATAAGTTAGCGCGCAAAAAACTCAACATGATTGCCGCCAACGACGTAAGCGACAGTAGTATCGGCTTTAATAGTGACGACAACGCGATGATTCTATTCTGGCGTGATATGAACAACACCGTGCAGCAGCAAGCGCTTGCACGCGCCAGCAAATCAACCATCGCCCAACAAATTCTGCAACAAGCAGCAAAGCTTCTATCGAACAACCAATAACGACTAACTAATAACGATCAACGACAAACAGAAGGAGTTTTGCGTGGCCGCGAAACAAGACCGAAAACAAGAAATATTAGCAGCCTTAGCAACCATGCTAGAAACCGGCCCGGGACAACGCATTACCACGGCTCGTTTAGCCAGCGAGGTGGGCGTATCGGAAGCCGCGCTGTATCGTCACTTTCCGTCAAAAGCGAAGATGTTTGAAGGGTTAATTGATTTCACCGAAGACGCCATTTTGTCGCGCATTAATCAAATTCTTGAGAACGAAAAAGACACTGTCACCCGCTGTGAAATGATTGTTCGCTTGGTGTTGACCTTCGTTGCTCGTAACCCTGGTATCACTCGAATTCTTACTGGTGATGCATTGCTTGGTGAACACGAGCGCTTGCGCGGCCGCGTACTTGGCATTTTCGAGAAAGTAGAAGCCAACCTGAAGCAAGTATTGCGCGAACGCCGTTTACGCGAGCAAGTGAGAGGCGGTTTAGATGAAGGGATGTTAGCGAACTTAGTGATGGCCTATGCCGATGGTAAAATCACCCAGTTCGTTCGCTCAGAGTTCAAACGTTCACCAACTGAGCACTTTGATGAGCAATGGCAAACCATCGCTCAACAGTTACTCAGCTAACTCAACGGTTATTCAGAAGTGCGTGCCCGGCTCAGCAAGTTAATTGCAGCTTGCTGAGGCGTGGTGTCACCATATAAGACATCGTAAAGTTGCTCACAAATTGGCATTTCCACGCCATGCCGCTTCGCTAATGCAACTACTTCGCGTGTATTGCGATAACCCTCGACTGCTTGGCCAATTTCTTTCATCGCTTGCTCAACCGACTTCCCCTGCCCTAAAGCAAGACCAAAGCGACGGTTTCGCGATTGGTTATCGGTACAAGTGAGAATCAAATCCCCTAAGCCGGCCATGCCGGTGAAGGTTTCTGGCTTCGCGCCGAGTTTTAAGCCAAGCCGCGTTAGCTCTGCTAAACCACGCGTAATTAATGCCGTACGTGCGTTGGCCCCAAACCCGATACCATCGGCCATACCTGCGCCAATCGCAATCACGTTTTTAACTGCGCCGCCAAGCTGTACGCCAATAAAGTCATCATTGGTGTAAACACGGAAACTGCGGTCGCAATGCAATAATTCGGAGAGCTCTTCAACAAACTGCGGGTCGGTAGATGACATCGAAATTGCCGTAGGTAACCCTTTGGCCATTTCCATCGCAAAGGTCGGCCCAGACAACACCGCTAGCGCGTGTGAATCACCAAGAATTTCCTGCGCCACCTCAAACAGTAAGCGGCCAGTTTCTGGCTCTAAACCTTTGGTTGCCCATGCCACGCGCGCATCTGGCAACAAGCTAGGTTGCATATCTTTTAATACCTGTGCAAATGCACTGCTCGGCACCACCACCACAATATTCTTGCAGTCAGCAACAGCTTCCGCTAAATCGGCAGTCACATGCAGCGTGTCAGGAAGTTGAATGCCAGGAAGGTAACGCGTGTTCTCGCGGGTTTTCGCCATGGCTTCGATTTGTTCGACGTCACGGCCCCACAAACAGGTATGTGTGCCCTTACGAGCAAAACAAAGTGCTAGGGCAGTTCCATAGGAACCGGCGCCTAGCACTGTTACTTGCGAATTACGCATAGATTGCGCTGATATTACGCGTCAGCTTGGGCAGCTTGTTGCTGCTGTTGCTGTTGTTGAACGTGTTGTGCGAATACCGCATCAAAGTTAACTGGCGCTAAGTTCAATTGTGGGAACGTTGCACGGCTAACTAAGCTTGATAAACACTCACGTGCATATGGGAACAAAATGTTCGGGCAGAAAGCGCCTAACAAATGAGCACGTTGACCTTCTTCAATTGCATCAGAAACTGAGAAGATACCTGCTTGATGAACTTCGCCAATAAATGCAACCGTCTCACCAATTTTGTTGGTTGCCGTTACTTTAAGAACAACTTCATAAACACCGTCGTCAATTTTGGTGTTTTTCACGTTCAAATCTAAGCTCAGTTCAGGTTTCCATTCTTGACGGAAAACTTCTGGTGCATTCGGCGCTTCAAAAGAAACGTCTTTGGTATAAATGCGTTGAATTTGGAAAGCTTGTTGCTGTTGCGCTTCGTCTTGAGCGGCGCCGTTTACTTGCTGTTCGTCAGCCATTTTAATACGTCCTATTACTGAAAGTTACACTTATTATTTTTTAACCAGTGGGAAACTGGCGCCCTGCCAGGCTGAGATTCCACCTTGAAGTACGGCAACATTCTCAAACCCAGCTTTGCTAAGCGAAGCTGCTGCTGAACGAGCAGTCATTCCTGTTGCACATACAACCACGATGGGGGCAGATTTGAATTTCTCAAGAGGCTGCACCTCATTTTTTCGAATCTTGTCGGCAGTGACATGAAGTGCGTCTTGAATGTGGCCTTTACGGTACTCGTCCACTGAACGAATATCAACAAACACACCGTCGTTTCGGTTGACCAACAAAGTGGCTTGCTGTGGCTCTAACAATTTAACTTTTGAGGTTGCGCCTTTCACATAACTGACAATTATCGCGATCAGAAGGATAACCCACAACAGGCTCATAAAGTAGTGGTCCATCGCGAAAGCGAGAAGTTGATCCATGGGGTTGCCTACTCCAATTGAAAAAAACAAGGCACAGAGTATACCGACTGCAACGCACGTTGCCAGTAAAATTTGCCACGAAACGCAGGTTAGAAAGGATGCGTTACGCTACAAAATCGCATAAAATAAGTTCAATTTTTTGAATTTACTAAAAAACCACTGAGGATGTCATGGCCAAGCCACATACACCGTTAGCCCTATTGATTTTAGATGGTTGGGGTCATCGTGAAGCCGCTGAAGATAACGCCATTGCCGCAGCCCATACGCCCACCATGGATAAACTTTGGGCCACTCGACCACATACGTTGATTGATGGTTCAGGCATGGCGGTTGGATTACCTGACGGTCAAATGGGCAACTCAGAGGTCGGTCACGTCAATTTAGGTGCTGGCCGAGTGGTTTATCAAGATTTCACCCGCATTAGTAAAGCGATTGCCGATGGCAATTTCTTCACAAATTCAGCGTTAACTGGAGGCGTCGATGCGGCTGTATCTGCAGGTAAAGCAGTGCATATCATGGGCTTGTTGTCGCCAGGTGGTGTACACAGCCATGAAGATCATTTATTAGCCATGGTTGAACTTGCTGCTCAACGTGGCGCAAAACATATCTATGTACATGGCTTTCTTGACGGCCGTGACACCCCGCCGCGCTCGGCGGCCGCAACCATCGAACGGTTTGAAAAGCAATTTATGCAGCTTGGTGTGGGTCGCTTTGCCACGCTTTGTGGTCGTTATTTTGCCATGGACCGCGATAAGCGCTGGGACCGTGTCGAGCAAGCCTGGAAAGCATTAGTGCAGGGGCAAGCGCCATACCAAGTCGATAGCGCCAGTATCGCATTGGCAAACGCCTACGAACGTGATGAAAGCGATGAATTCGTGAAGCCAACATTGATTGGTGACGCCGCACCAATACAAGATGGCGATAGCGTGTTCTTTATGAACTTCCGTGCCGACAGAGCGCGTGAACTGAGCCATGCATTTTTAGACGCTGACTTCGATGGATTTGATCGTGGTCACGTGCCGCAATTATCAGCCTTTGTCATGCTCACCGAATATGCGGCTGACTTAAAAGGCCCGATTGCGTATCCGCCAGAAAGTCTCACCAACGTGCTTGGTGAATGGCTCGCCAAGAATGACTATAGTCAACTCCGCATTTCTGAAACCGAGAAGTATGCCCACGTGACGTTCTTCTTCAGTGGCGGTCGTGAAGAAGAATTTGATGGTGAGAAACGCGTTCTTATTCCATCGCCAAATGTCGCGACCTACGATTTACAGCCAGAAATGAGTTCAGAGCAATTAACCGACGCTCTTGTTGAAGCGATTCGTCAGCGTCAATTTGACGTGATTATTTGTAATTACCCGAATGGCGATATGGTTGGCCACACCGGTAATTTTGACGCGGCAGTGAAAGCCGTTGAGGCTGTTGATCGCTCCATTGCTCGTGTTATCGAAGCTTTGCAAGAGGTTGGCGGCGAATGTCTGATTACAGCAGACCATGGTAACGCCGAACAAATGCAAGATCACACTACCGGTCAGTCTCACACGGCTCATACGAGCGAACTTGTACCATTTATTTACGTCGGGCGTGACGCTACAGCACGTGAAGGCGGTACATTATCTGATGTTGCACCGACCATGTTGCACCTACTCGGTCTTGAGCAGCCGGCAGAAATGACTGGCTCACCAATTGTGACGTTAACTTCGTGAAGCGCGCACTTGTTGCACTCATGATTCTATTGTTGTCGCCAGCTAGCTGGGGACAACAGCCAAGTGCACAAGAGCAGGCGGCAACTGAAGCCCAGTTGGCGCAAATAGCTGAGGAACTAAAAAAGCGCGAAGCCGCCATTGGGCAACGCGCTGAGCGCCTAAGTATTACTGAGCGTGAACTTCGCCAATTAGAACAACAAATGGCAACCGTCGCGAACGAATTAAACGCAACACAACAACGCCTAGCCGACATTCGAGGTCGTATTAACGACCTTCAGCAACAAGAACAAGAACTCACCGCACAGCTCAATAAACAGCGCAAGTTGCTCGAAAAGCAGCTCGATATGGCTTATCGCATGGGTGAGCACGATTACTTAAAGCTCATTTTAAAACAGCAAGAACCAGCCAAATTCGAACGATTGCTTGGCTATTATGGCTATTTTAATCGAGCACGATTGCAAGAGCTCGATGATATTCGAATCACCCAAGAGCAACTGGCTCAGGTACAAGCCGACGTTGCCGATCAGCAACAGCAACTGGCGCAACGCCAACAGCAACAACGTCAGCAACAAGGTGTTTTGAAAGCCCAACAGACCGACCAGCAACAATTAGTTAAGCGGTTGCAACGTGAACAATCGGCAGACCAAAAACGTATTCAAGAATTACGCGACAACCAAGAAGCTTTGGAACAAGTGCTTGCAGCAATTCGAGCGGCACAGCGCGATGAGCCTCGCCTGGCTGGTTTGACGGAACGTAAAGGCAAAATGAGCTGGCCGACCGATGGTAAAGTTGAACGTTTATTTGGCCGTCAGCGCAGTGGTGGCGTCACCTGGAAAGGTGTGGTGATTAAAGCGGATGCGGGCGAACCGGTCAAGGCAATTGCCGATGGTCGCGTGCTATTTGCCAACTGGTTACGCGGCTACGGTTTAGTGATTGTGCTTGACCACGGCGACGGTTATATGAGTCTATACGGGCATAACCAGACGATTTTACCGGCCGAAGGTGACGTTGTCAGAGCTAATGAAACGATAGCCTTAGTTGGTCAGAGTGGTGGTCGTGAAGATCCTGCGGTATATTTTGAAATTCGTGTAAAAGGTGATGCGGTAAACCCTGTCAATTGGTGTCGCTAAATGACTACGTTATTTAAAATTGTGAGCATTGCAGCAGTACTCCTGATCGCTCCTGCTACCGTGGCGGAGGAGAAGGTATTACCACGTATTGCGATTGTGATTGATGATCTTGGTAATAGCCGATTCCAGCAGCAGTTTGCCCAACTTCCAGGCCCGCTAACGCTTGCCATGTTGCCACACACACCGTATGCCGAGCGCATTGCGCAAACCGCACAACAAAACGGTAAGGAAGTGATTATTCACATGCCTATGCAGGCATCGGCGAATGCCGACGCCGGTGCTGGTATGCTGTCGTCGGAAGATGATAAAGCTGAAACTATTCTGCTCATGGAGCAAGCGTTTATTCAGTTACCGCAGGCCGTTGGTATGAATAATCATATGGGCAGTCGTTTAACGGCGTTGATTGAACCGATGCAGTGGGTGATGGAACAGCTTGCGTTGCGTAACTTTTATTTTCTCGACAGCCGCACAACTGCGGCTACGCAGGCAGAGACTGTCGCCCGCGAGTTCGGTATTCCGGTTGCACGACGTCACGTTTTTCTAGACAACAATCCAGAACCTGCCGAAATTGCGTTGCGCTGGAAAGATCTGATTCGTCATGCTCACAAACACGGCGAAGCTATCGCTATTGCGCATCCGCACCTTTCCACACTTGAGTTTCTAAAAGAAGTTCTGCCCGATATTGAACGTCATTATGGCGTCAAACTTGTAGTCGCCTCATCCTTAGCTCAACGCCCCGATACGGAAACGATTCAACTCACCGAACACAAAGCGATTCCAAAGGAATTTATAAACGAAAAGGATATCTACCCAAATGAAAATTAAAACTATTTTTCCCATTCTAATGACGGCAACTTTAATGGGTTGTGGCGGTTCGAGTGACTCTAACGAAGGGACTGAGTTTAATGTCTCGGTTGAGTCGGCGCCGGTCTATTATGGATTAGGCATTCAATTCACACCAGCTTTGGCCGCAATCGCGACATCTGACAGTGGTCGTGAAATGTTTGCTGATAGTATTGTTGGTTTCGAACATGAATTTGGCACATCGTATGAGCTTCGGGTTGTTGAAAAAGATGTCGATACGGATAATGTCGCCGATAGCAGTGCCACATCTATCGAACTTGTTGAAATCATCAGTTCAGAGCCCGACGAAATTGGCACAAGTTACGTGTACAACGAAGTAACATTAGAAGGCAATCCATTTACCGCGAACGAAGAAACTGCTGGCGTATATGCGTTTTATCAGTATGAATTTTTATGTGCTGAGAACGTCGACTGTGATGGCCTTGTTGCCATAGCCGACAGTGGTGGTTTAGTCAGTGTTGAGTTTGAATATACCGGTGGTGAAGTTCCCATAACGCTGGTGTGGTGGAACTAAGAACTAATTACCAACCAAATAAAAACGCCGGCGATGAAGCCGGCGTTTTTGTGTTAGTGTGTTTTCTTTAAGACATTGCCATGCGTAGTTTCTTCATGGCATTCGCTTCGAGCTGACGTACCCGCTCAGCAGAAACCTGATATTTATCAGCGAGTTCTTGTAATGTGGTTTTATTTTCTTCGTCTAACCAACGTGCACGTACGATATCTTGGCTGCGCTCATCGAGTGTATTGATGGCTGACAACAAGCGGCGTTGCGTGTGGTTTTCCCACTGCTCATTTTCCACTTCTTCAGCTAAGTCTGAGCGTTTGTCTTCAAGATATTGTGCTGGCGAATAGGTGCTACTATCTTTTGCATCATCATCGTCCGAACTCAATTCGAATGCTTGATCATACGCGCTCATGCGCGCTTCCATTTCCAATACTTCGTTAGTGCTGACACCTAACGTCTCGGCAACGGTATTCACTTCTTCGTTGGTAAACCACCCTAAACGCTTCTTCATTTTACGTAAGTTGAAGAACAACTTACGTTGCGCTTTCGTGGTTGCAATTTTGACCATGCGCCAGTTTTTCAGCACATATTCATGAATTTCAGCTTTGATCCAATGTACCGCAAACGATACTAAGCGTACGCCAACCGCAGGGTCGAAACGACGTACCGCTTTCATGAGACCAATATTACCTTCTTGAATTAGGTCGGCTTGAGGTAGACCATAGCCTGAGTAGCTGCGGGCAACATGTACGACAAAGCGCAGGTGCGACATGATCAACTGACGTGCAGCTTCTAAGTCGTCCTGTTCCTGCAAGCGTGTCGCCAGCTCGCGCTCTTCCTCTGCCGATAACATAGGAATGCGGTTCACTGTCGAAATGTACGCCTCTAAGCTGCCACTCGACTGTGGAACAGCTAATGCCATACTAGTAATTTCAGAGCTCATGCAACAACATCCTCTCTCACTGGTGTCTGCACAACATTATCCAGACACTGCTCAGACCACTTTAAGGTCTAATAGTTCCCTCATTCTAGCAAAATTAACGCTGCTGACAATGACTGCTTTGGGATGAATTTTGATCACCTATTTTACCCATATGGGGATAGATTATTGCGGTTCAATGGTACGAACGTGTTTTCTTACCGCAATATACGAACCTAATAATCCCAAGCCAATTGCCAGTAACCATAGCACCAGCATTTCGTTAAATGTAAGCCCAATTAGGGCAAACTGGCTTTCATACAATTCACTAATGTCAGCAACGGCGCCAGAAATCCATAAAATCATTACGGCCGTTGCAAGCCACGCGATCAATCCACCAACAAAACCGTACCAAACACCGGTATACAAAAATGGACGTTGGATATAACCGTCGGTTGCACCAACCAGCTTCATCACCATAATTTCATCGCGCTTGCTATTAATATTCAGGCGAATGGTGTTACCTACAATCAGCACCACCGCAATACACAGTAACGCTGCTAGTGCTAACAAACCATCGCGCACTAAGTTCAATAAGGCCTCGAGGCGCTGCAGCCAATCTAAATCAAGTCGTACTTGCTCAACCTCACGTTCATTACGCAGTTGCTGAGCCAGTTGTTGTGCCTGAACGGTGCCGCGCTTGTTGGCGACCGGTAGCACTAACAACACATCCGGCAACGGGTTATTGGTTAACGCATCAAGCGCTTCACCGAAACCTGAGCTTTCTCGAAACTCTTGTAACGCTTCATTTTTGTCTATCCAACGAACGCTCTCAATATCGTTCGATAAGCTCAAACGCTTATGAAACGTTGACACTTCTTGTTGGCTTAAATCTTTGCGCAAAAACAACGTAATTTCCGAAGCATGTTGCCAATCAGCACCAATGGCTTCGGTATTTTTAACCACCACATAAAGCGTTGCTGGTAGCGTCAGACTCAGACCCAACACCGCCATTGTCATCAGGCTGGCCATAGGGTAACGCGCTAATTCACCTAAACTGGCCACGGCTTGCTGCAGATTGTGCACCCAAAACATGACAAAACGACGAAAGCCCGAAATATTGACTTGTTGTGCACCTTGCTGGCGAGAACGAAACAGTAAACTCATGGCTTAGCTCTCCTGCAAACCATCGTTAATCATACGGCCATCGCGCAACGTGAGTGTGCGATAACGTAAGCGAGCAATGAGTCCTAAATCGTGCGTCGCAATCAGAACCGACACCCCAACACGGTTGAAATCCTCAAATAATCGAATGATTTCCATCGATAATTTTGGATCAAGGTTGCCTGTTGGTTCGTCTGCTAACAGCAACGGTGGTTTATTCACAACCGCACGGGCAATACCGACACGTTGCTGCTCACCGCCCGATAACATCATCGGGTAGTGACGTACTTTATCGCCTAATCCCACCTTCTCCAGCGCTGCATGCACACGCTTGCGCGCTTCTTGCATGCTATAGCCTTCTATTAACAGTGGTAACGCAACGTTATCAAATACCGTTTTGTCCATCAGCAAGCGGTGATCTTGAAAAATCATGCCGATGTCGCGGCGCGCATATGGAATTTGGCGCGAATGAATACGCTTGAGATCGTGTCCGTTGATCATCACACGGCCTGCTGTTGGCCGCTCCATCATACTAATGAGCTTGAGTAAGGTACTTTTACCAGCGCCAGAATGACCGGTTAGAAAAGCCATTTCGCCCGGTTCCAGGTGAAAGCTGACATTGTTCAATGCCTGGAAGCCGCCCGGATAGGTTTTACTCACCTGCTCAAATTTGATCATGATGGTTGTGTCTCTTTCAGTTCGCGTTGAAATAAGGCATCAACAAACTCTTGCGCATCAAACGGTCGCAAATCGTCTATTCCCTCGCCCACACCAATGTAGCGAATTGGAATATTAAATTGGTCGGCAATAGCAAAAATTACACCGCCTTTCGCCGTACCGTCCAGTTTAGTTAGTGTAATACCACTCACGCCAACTGCTTCAGTAAATAGTTTTGCTTGGCTAATCGCATTTTGCCCGGTGCCGGCATCTAATGTCAGCATCACTTCGTGCGGAGCGTATTCGTCCAGCTTACGCATCACCCGTACCACTTTCTTCAGTTCATCCATCAGATGTGCTTTATTTTGCAATCGACCAGCGGTATCCGCAATCAACACATCAACACCGCGCGCTTTAGCTGCTTCAACAGCATCATAAATTACCGATGCGCTATCAGCACCGGTATGCTGAGCAACCACCGGAATGTCATTGCGCTGTCCCCACACTTGCAACTGCTCGACCGCCGCCGCACGGAAGGTATCCCCAGCCGCTAGCATCACCGACTTGCCTTCGCGCTTAAATTGCTGGGCTAACTTACCGATGGTTGTGGTTTTACCGACGCCGTTAACACCCACCATGAGAATCACAAACGGGCCTTCATGGTCGTTTGGAATGGTTAATGGTTGCGCCACCGGTGACAAAATTTCAGTCATATCTTGCTGTAAAAGTTTAAACAGCTCGGCCGAATCTTGTAATTGTTTACGATTCGCTTGCTCGGTCAAACGCTCGACAATTTTGAGCGTTGTCGGTACACCAATGTCGGCTGTTAACAATTGAGTTTCGAGCTCCTCAAACAGCTCATCATCAATTTTCTTATCTTTAAAAATACCCCACAAACCGTCGCCAATCGCGGATGACGTTTTCCGTAGTCCTGCGGTTAAACGCTTCCACAAGCTCGGCTTTGACTGTGTTTCTGGTTGCTTCGCAACTTCAGCAGCTTTCGATTCAGCGGTGACTTGCGCACAAATTTCAGCGGCATCAGGCGCAGCCACCTCGGCTACTGACGGCTCTTTTGGAAGTGCCTCTGATGCTATCGGATCGGCCTCTTGCGACTGTTGCTCTTGCTGTTCTTGCTGCTCTTGCTCTTTCTCTACCGACGCTGATTCGGCTTCGTTCGGTTTATTTTTGCGAAATAACGAGAAAAAAGATCCTTTGGCCATGCCTGCTTTACCTTTGGAAGTTCACTGCTGCTCGGTTTACAATGGCACACAGTTTAACACGTCAAATAAAAGAAGGCTTACTTTAGCATGCCGCGAAGCTCGTACAAGCAGAAAAGCGCTCCCCATCATGACGCCAAGCAACGTTCGCACAAAGGTGCAGGCGAACTGCGTATTATTGGTGGGTTATTGCGCGGCCGAAAGCTCGCTATCGCGGATGTACCGGGCTTACGACCAACCACCGACAGAGTTCGCGAGACGCTATTTAATTGGTTGCAGTTTGAGTTAACCGATAGCCGTTGCATTGATTTATTTGCCGGTAGCGGCGCACTGGCTTTTGAAGCCTTATCGCGCGGTGCCAAACAAGTTATTTTAGTTGAGAAAGACGCGCAAGCGGCTAATTTATTAGCCCAACATGCGGCGAAGTTATCTGCTGCGGTTACCGGACAAGCACTTGTGCAACGTGGCGACGCCCTGCATTTTTTACAACAACAACCCGACGCAAGCTTTGATGTGATTTTTGTCGACCCACCTTTTGGCATGGGGCTGGCTGACGATTGTCTGTCGCTTATTGCGCAGAACAATTGGGTGAGTCGTGGCAGCTGGGTGTATGTAGAAACTGAGCGCGCGATTCATCCGCAAGTACCGGCAACGTGGCAATTACACCGTGAAAAGTTTGCGGGACAAGTAGCGTTTCGCTTATATCAGGTGAATTAATTTACTTTTATTAACAAGGGTATTTCATACATGGGTATTGCAGTTTGGCTTGGGCGACTTATTTTCGCTGTAATTTGGGGCGTGATGCTGGCAAATATTGTGGCGCCATTCGAAGGCAAAGGCTTCGCATTCTTTCTATTCTTAATGGTATTGCTGATTGCCCTACACTTACTGCAGCTGCTGATGTTCGCAACGGTTTACAAAGAACACATTCAATGGCGACGCGGCGATTATTGGCAAATCATATTTTTTGGCGTGATTGGCTGGTTAGCCATTGTGCGTGCACAACCGACACGCACCCAAGCTCAGCCAGAGCAAACGAACGGCAAACCGTAGTTATTCGTCAGCCATACTCACACCAATATTTGAAACGCCTTCGTCAGCGACCATGTCGCGAACCTGGCGCACCAACTCTTGGCTTGGTTGCGCTTGCGTTGCAGCCAAGGTTTCTAGGTAATTGAGAATGGCTTGCTGCACTTCAATTTCATATTGAACCAGCTCATGTTCGCGTAGGAGCTTTCGTCGCTCTTGCGCATCCATGTCAGCACCTTCGGTCAGCTCCAAGAATTTCGCAACACTGGCCTGCGAAACCTTTGCCACACTCACCAAATCAGCGCTATTCTGATCCATTAGCCCTTGTAATAAGGTGCTAATGGCCGTGCACGCATCCATGGCTGGGTACACGCCGAGCATATCGTGACCATGCTCGCTTGGCGTCACCTCGTCCACTTTTTCTTGCCAGCGTGAAAAGTTGACTTTCACTGCTTTCCCTTGCCACGCCCAATCCCAACATGCATTGAGTGCGCCTTGCAGTGGTTTTGGATCACCAAAGCCAGTAACATGGTGGAATAGTTCGTAATTTGGCACCATGCGTTGGCATAAGTATAAGGCCATGACGGTTTGGTATGCTAAGGGTAAGGCGCGGATGCGCTCAAACGTGTTTAAAACCATAAAAACCCCAAAGACGTTAATCGTTAATCGTTATTGGTTATTCGAGACGCTTTTTTCTAATAACGACGAACGAATAACGAATAACGTTTTTCTGTTGAGGTAGTATACGCTTTATGACTTTGCAACTCGACTCTTCTTCCATTCAAGCGGCAGCAAAATTAATTGCGCCCATGGTTCGACGCACCACCGTGCTGGTTAGCCTGAAACTCAATGACGCGTTAGGCGCGCAAGTGTGGCTGAAATGCGAGCACTTGCAGCATACCGGCGCATTTAAATATCGTGGTGCCTGCCATGCGCTGTTGAAACTGACGGAAGCTGAACGTGCGCAAGGCGTCTATACGGTGTCATCGGGGAACCACGGTGCGGCTTTGGCAGCGGCTGGGCAACAACTTGGCATCAAGGTGCGGGTTGGTGTTGCGGCGAACGCATCTGCGGTGAAACGTGCCAACATGGCGAAGTATGGTGCTGAGTTAGTGACTATAGAGCCGGGAATGGCAGCTCGCGAAGCCTTTGTCGCTGCGCAGCGCCCAACCGGACGGATATTTATTCCACCTTATAATCATGCCCATATTTGGCAGGGACAAGGCACCGCAGCCTATGAATTACTGCAAGAGCAACCAGAGCTTGATTGTGTGATTGCGCCGCTTGGTGGTGGTGGTTTGTTAAGCGGCACTTCGGTCGCAGCCAAAGCGCATGGTGTGCCGCAGGTATTTGGTGTGGAACCTGAGCTTGCTGCTGATGGTGAAGCGTCGTTTCGAACAGGTGTGCTGCAGCCTGCCATGCCACCACTGAGTGTTTGTGATGGTCTGCTAACGAGTGTCGGCGATCAAACCTTTCCGATCATTCGCCAGAATGTGGATGATATTTTGTTGGTTTCGGACAGCGAGGCGCTGGCTGCACAAAAGCTGGTGTTTGAATTAACCGATCAGTGGATAGAGCCTTCATCGGCAACGGTAATTGCCGCTATTCAACGTTATTCGAAGTTATTCAAAGGGAAGCGTATTGGGGTGATTATTAGCGGCGGCAATATTGCACCGCCGGCAATCATTTCATAGTGAACTGATTAATTATTTCGCGAACAGCTGACCGAGGTCGTTAAACGCCTTAAATTCCAGTGCATTACCGCTGAAATCATAAAAAAACATGGTCGCTTGCTCACCAGGCTGACCCTGAAAGCGTATGTGCGGTTCGATCACGAACGCAATGCCGGCCGCTTTTACTTTTTCAGCCAGAGCATGCCAATCGGCCATCGTTAATACCACACCAAAATGCGGAACCGGCACATCGTGCCCGTCCACTGGGTTGCGATGTGCAACACCTGCGCGATCTGGCGCGAGGTGCGTGACGAATTGGTGACCAAAGAAGTTCCAATCAACCCAGTGTTCGCTGCTACGGCCTTCACTTAGCCCTAAAATTTCGCCATAAAACTCACGTGCTTTTGCGATATCGTGTACTGGCACGGCTAAATGAAACGGGCGTAAAGACGACGAAGACATAGAGACAGCAAACTCCAATGTAGTTATTTAATGCAGTTATTTAATTGGCACCATCGGGGTTGATTTGCGCCACATACGCACACCAACAGCAACCATTAATACCATCCAGTTGACCGGCGGTACGAGTCCACAAAGTAATACGGCGAGCATATTCCACAACGGTTGGCGCTGATACTGTCCCACCAACACATAAAACAACAATGCCGCCACTAACCCTTGTAAAAGAAACAGGCTAATAGGCATATTTTGTTCCTTGTTTATTCTGTTTTTATTGTGGGAATTAGCCTACCGTATCTTCATGAAATTGTAAAAGAGTGTTAATGCGCCTGAAATATCAGGCGCTTAGAGCACGATCTAAATCCGCAATCAGGTCATCAAGATCTTCGATACCCACCGAAATTCGAACAAAGTTGTCCAAAATGCCGAGTTTTTCGCGATTTTCTTTCGGAATCGACGCATGCGTCATAATCGCTGGGTGCTCGATTAAGCTCTCAACACCGCCAAGGCTTTCCGCCAACGCGAAAATTTCGACGGCTTCTAAGAAGCGACGCGCCTTGTCTAAATCACCTTTCAGCAAAATAGAAATCATGCCGCCAAAACCGCTCATTTGCTTTTTCGCCAATTCATGTTGCGGGTGACTTGGCAAGCCTGGGTAAATGACTTTCTCAACTTGCGGATGCGCTTCAAGCCATTGCGCCAGTTTCAATGCCGCCTCGTTATGATGCTTCATGCGTAGCGCCAAGGTTTTCACGCCGCGCAATGCCAAATAGCTATCAAATGGTCCAGCAACCGCACCAACGGAATTTTGCAAAAACAGCATTTTTTCCACGAGCTCGTCGTTGTCACCGACTACCGCGATACCGCCAACCATATCGGAATGCCCGTTCAGGTATTTGGTAGCCGAATGCATCACAATATCGGCGCCTAGTTCAAGCGGACGCTGGTTGTAAGGTGTCGCAAAAGTATTATCTACCACCACAATCATGTTGTGTTGTTTTGCGATAGCCGCCACAGTAGCAATATCGACCAACTTCAACATGGGGTTGCTTGGCGTTTCAATCCAAATCATGCGTGTTTTTGGCGTAATCGCCGCTTCAACCGCACTCAAATCCGCTAAATCGACATAAGAAAACTCGAGGCCCGCCGAGCGACCGCGTACTTTATCAAATAAGCGGAAGGTACCGCCGTACAGATCATCCATGGCAATAACGTGATCACCACTATCAAGCAATTCCATAATTGTTGACGTCGCCGCCATACCAGAAGCGAAAGCTAAGCCTTGCTTCCCGCCTTCTAGGCTCGCCACTGCGCGTTCCCAAGCAAATCGTGTTGGGTTGTGTGAACGCGAGTATTCAAAGCCTTTGTGCACGCCTGGGCTTTCTTGAATATAGGTTGAGCTGGTAAAAATAGGTGGCATGACAGCGCCGGTTGCCGGCTCAGGTGATTGTCCGCCATGAATGGCGCGCGTTGCGAATTTCATGTTCTTTGCATCAGCCATATTACTTCTCCAGCAAATTTTGAGCGGCCATCCACTCATCGTTATAAAGTTTTGAAAGGTAGCGGTTACCGGTATCACAAGCCAAAGTGACCACGCGTTTTGGTTCTGTTTGCTCACGGCAGTAACGTAATGCTGCAGCAATCAAAGTACCGCTTGATGAGCCAACCATCACCCCTTCTTTCACCAGTACTTCACGAGCGGTGTGAAAGGCTTCTTTATCGCTAATTGCGTACGCTTTGTTAGCCAAGTGGATATCGCAGATGTCTGGCACGAAATCTTCACCAATGCCCTCAACCAACCAGCTACCCGCTTCAACCGTTTCACCACGGTTAATCATCGGTTCAAGAATTGAGCCATCTGGGTCAGCCAAGACTAAATCAACCGCACCGTTTTGCTCACGCAGATAACGACCAATACCGGTCAGCGTGCCGCCAGAGCCAACGCCACACACAAACGCATCAAGGTTACCTTGCATTTGTTCCCAAATTTCAGGGCCAGTGGTTTTATAGTGCGCTTCAACGTTCGCTGGGTTCGCAAACTGGTTCACATAAAAATAGCCGTTTTCTTCAGCCATACGTGCTGCCATATCTTGATAGTATTCTGGGTGGCCTTTTTGCACGTCTGAACGGGTACGAACCACTTCGGCACCCATCGCTTTGAGGTTATTTACTTTTTCTGCCGACATTTTGTCTGGCATGACAATCTTTAACGGGTAGCCTTTGCTGGCAGCAACTAACGCAAGCCCTAAACCGGTGTTACCTGCAGTCGCCTCAACAATTATCATACCGGGTTTTAACGCTCCCGATTTTTCGGCTGCCTCAATCATGCTCACAGCAATGCGGTCTTTTATCGAACCACCTGGATTCATGAGTTCAAGCTTCAAGTACAACTCACAAGGGCCGGTATCGATAGTTGAGACCTTGACCATCGGCGTTTTGCCGATCATTTCTAAAACATTCTGATAAACATGCATGATTGTCTAATCCGTTTCTTTGAATTCGTTAAAAATTGCGCTCAATGGCGACTATTATCGCACGATGCCCTGTTTTATAGCAAAGCGAGCTGTGGCAAAGTATCAGCACTCTTTGGAATATGACATAACTAGGAAATTGGATGCACCATTTACACAACTATTTACCGACGTGGCAGCGTACCGTCATCGCCGCTGGCCTTTTGACTGTAGTCGCTTGTGCGCCAGCAGAACAAGCTTCGACTACTGGTTATGTGGCAGAACAAACTACCTTTATTGACGCTTTCCGTCCGTATTGCGGCCAAGCTTTTGCTGCGACCATTGTTGAAGACAATCAGCCAAGCGCGGCTTGGGACAAACCGTTAGTGGTGCACATTCGCGATTGCGAAGAAAATGTGATTCGTATGCCACTGCACGTCGGTGATGATCGTTCGCGCACGTGGGTGTTAACTCAGCATCCAGGTTATATCGATTTTCAACATTATCACCTACACGAAGATGGCAGCGCGGACGATGTTTCGCCGTATGGTGGACAAACATTGGCTGCTGGCAGTGCCACAATGCAAGCATTTCCAGTGGATGAAGCCAGTCAAGCATTGTTTATTGAAAATGGCCTTGATGTCTCGGTGACCAATACTTGGACAATCAGCTTTGTCGATGACAAAACCATGAGTTATAAGCTATCGCGCCCAGGCCGCATCTTTGAAGTTCATGTGGATTTAAGTACGCCAATTGATGTGCCACCGCCAGCTTGGGGTTACGAGCAGTAAACTTCTTTTCAAATTTAGTAGAAGGGTTCGCTTCGATGATTGATTTACGTAGTGACACAGTTACGCAACCAACCGCCGCAATGCGCGCAGCAATGGCTGCAGCACCCGTTGGAGACGATGTTTTTGGCGATGACCCAACCATCAATGCATTACAGCAACGTGTTGCCAAGCTGGCCGGGAAAGAAGCGGCGTTAATTGCCAGCAGCGGCACACAAACCAACTTGCTTGCGTTGCTCAGTCACTGCCAACGCGGCGACGAGTATTTAGTTGGACAAGAGTACCATACTTACCGTTATGAGGCTGGCGGCGCCGCGGTACTTGGCGGTATTGTGCCGCAGCCGTTTGAAATTGAAGCGGACGGTACACTGAATTTGAGTGCGGTTGAGAAACGCATTAAACCTGATGACCCACACTTTCCAATCACGCGCTTGTTGTCATTAGAAAACACCCATACTGGCCGAGTAATTCCCCAGGATTACATGCTCAAAGCACGGCGGTTATGTGACAAGCATGGCCTGAAACTGCACCTTGATGGTGCCCGAATCTTCAACGCCAGCATTGCCACTGGGCTGTCACTTGCTGAGCTATCGGCACCGTTTGATAGTGTGTCCATTTGCTTTTCAAAAGGCCTCGGTACACCAATTGGTTCAGTGTTAGTTGGTACCAAAAAGTTTATTCAACGCGCACACCGGTGGCGCAAAATGGTCGGCGGCGGCATGCGCCAAGCCGGCATTGTTGCTGCCGCTATGGATTATGCGTTAGATCATCATATTGAACGTCTTGCAGACGACCATGCACATGCGCAGTTGCTACATAATGGCTTGGCTGAACTTGCCACTCAGCATACCGACTTACAGATTGAACCAGCGCAAACCAATATGGTGTACATTAATTTTGCAAACCTTGAAGCAGCCCAAAAAGTAAGCGATTACTTGCGCGAAAACGGCGTATTAACAGCACGTTCACAACGCATGCGTCTTGTGACCCATTTGAATATTTCGCGTTCCGATGTCGAGCAAGTACTGACATTATTCAAGCAAGCCCTAGCTCGCGTGTAACTGCTGTAAAAGGCGGTCGAGGGCTCGGAAGCTGAGCGCCTCGGCCAAATGGGTTCGGGAAATCATCTCGGCATCAGCTAAATCAGCAATAGTACGGGCTAATCGTAGCAGCCGATGATAGGCACGGTGCGATAGTTTAAATTGCTCAATCGCGGCCACTAGAAACTGGTGATCATCGTCGTCTAACTTACAAAACTCTGCGAACTGACTAGGCTTTAGTTCACTGTTTAAACAGCCTTGACGTTCAAGTTGTGTGGCTCTCGCCTCACGCACATAGTCACGCCAAACGGGCGTGACCGGCTCGGCCTGCTGATGTTGTTGCTTCAGCACATCGGGCTGTCGCGGTACATCCACCTGCATGTCGATTCGATCTAATAACGGCCCTGATAATTTTCCCAAGTAACGCATGATTTGATCAGGTGTTGCACGAGCGCTAGCTAACGTTCCGTCAAAGTGACCGCAGGGTGACGGATTTAACGCACAAATTAATTGGAATTGTGCTGGGTAAGTTACCTGATGACCAGCGCGACTGATCGTGACATGCCCGGATTCGAGTGGCTCTCGCAATGAGTCAAGAACATGTCGAGCGAACTCCGGCAGTTCATCAAGGAACAATAAGGAGCGGTGCGCTAATGAAATCTCACCAGGTTGCGGTGGTGAGCCCCCACCGACAAGCGCCGCCGCCGAGCAGGAGTGGTGCGGCGCCCGAAGAATCCGCTGCTGCCAATGTGCACTGCGCAGTGTGCCGCTGACCGAACGAATGGCTGCCACATCCAGCCCATCGCGTTCATCTAGCGGTGGTAACAACCCAAGTAAGCGTTGCGCCAACATGGTTTTGCCAGTGCCCGGCGGCCCGACAAATAGAATATGATGACCACCACTTGCCGCGAGTAACAACGCTCGTTTGGCTTGCTCTTGTCCAATCACATCGGCGATATCACCATGCGGCGTGAGTTGGGGTTTTTCGTTTGACGGTTTAATGTATGGCAACGGCGACGGACTGGTTAAATGCTCAAACACATCGCGCAAACTAATCGCCGCAACGCATTGTTGCACTGTTAACGCAGCAGCCTCCTCCGCATTGTCGAGCGGAATAACCGCTTCACGCCCCTCGTCGCGACAGCGTAACACCGCAGGAAGAATACCCGTCACTTCACGCAAATCGCCATTGAGTGTTAGTTCACCATAAAACTCGCGACCAGCAACTGCACGTTCGCTGATTTGTCCGTCAGCCACCAAAATACCAATGGCAATAGCAAGGTCATATCGCGCACCGTATTTGGGTAAATCCGCCGGCGCTAAGTTCACTGTGATTTTTGTCGCTTTGGGAAAGCTATAACCGCTGGCGAGAATCGCCGAACGCACTCGGTCTCGCGCTTCTCGCACGCCCGCCTGCGGCAAGCCAACCACCGCAAACCCAGGTAACCCACCTGCCAAACAGACTTCCACCGAGACTTGCGGCGCTTCAATGCCCTGCGTTGCGCGCGTAAACACACGCGCAATTGAAACAGCTTTACCTGCCATCACTGCCCTCCTTGGCTCTACTATCAAACTATAGCAGGTCAGCGAGGTGATGAAGTTAGCTCAAAATCGTATCGTGCTGTACTCTTTCGCTTCTTTCTCAATGCAATTTAAGGCGTGGGCGCAAACGGCGGTTAATGCCTTGCGCCAGCATATACAACAAGGTTTTGAAATAACCATGCAAGGCAACTTGGTGCATACGATACAACGACTTGTACATAAACCGCGCCATCAAGCCTTCAATCATCATTGAGCCGCGGGTCAAGTTACCCATGAGGCTCCCCACTGCCGTGTAGTTCGACAACGATACCAGTGAACCATGGTCTTTGTAGGTGAAGCGTTTCAACGACTGACCGTTTACACTGCGCACAATATTGTCATACACGCAGTCAGCCATTTGGTGGGCTGCCTGTGCGCGAGGCGGAACTCTGCTGCCATTCGCTTGAGTAAATGCAGCGCAGTCGCCTATCGCAAAAATAGAGGCATCGCGAGTCGTTTGCAGAACATCTGTCACCACCAATTGATTACCACGATTCGTTTCTAACCCAGCAAAGTTTGCTAGAAAGTTTGGTGCACGTACGCCTGCGGCCCAGACCTTTATGGCGGCCTCAATAAAATCCCCAGAGCGTGTGACGAACCCGTCTTTGTTTACACTTTCAACCGCAGTGTTAACACAAATTTTTACGCCTAATTTGGCAAGTTCACGGCTCGCAGCGGCGGCGATCCGCTCGCTTAGTGCCGGTAATATACGCTCGCCTGCCTCGATTAAAACAATTTCAAGTTGCTTCAAGTCAAAGTCATCAAACCCATAACTGCGAATTAATTCTGCTGATTTATGGAGCTCAGCTGCCAACTCGACACCGGTGGCACCCGCTCCGACAATACCTACCCGAAGTGGCCGCGGGTAGCGCTCTGATTGCAACGCCAAGAAAGTATTCATCAGGGTATGATGAAATTTCTGCGCTTGCTTCACGCTATCTAGAAAATAACAATGTTCAGCGGCACCAACTGTACCAAAATCATTGGTCACCGAGCCGATGGCAAGCACCAAGTGGTGATATTGGAGCGTTCGCGCTGCCACAATTTCATGGCCAGCATCATCGCAGATAGGCGCTAAGGTCAGCGTTTTTGATTCCCGGTCAACCGCGATCAGCTCACCAGGTTGAAAGCGAAAACCAGCTGCGGCCGCCTGGACACGGTAGTCCACACCATCGATATCTGCGTCCAATGCCCCTGCGGCCACTTCATGCAGAAGCGGTTTCCAAATGTGGGTCAAATTTCTATCCACCAGTGTGATTTTAACGCTGTCACTTGAGCCATACTTGCGACCCAGTTTACTGGCCAGTTCCAAACCACCCGCACCACCACCAACAACGACAATATGGTGTTCTGACATGTATTTATCCTTTTAACGTGCTATCACTCACTACCAATAATGTTCCATGGTGACATTGCCTGGTTTACGGCGCAGATTTTTCGGTAAGCCCATGTCATTGAGTACAACTTTGGCGTCTCGAATCATCTCAGGGTTACCACACAGCATTACTTGCGCGCGCTCGTCGAGCACATCGTTAACGGCTCGCTGTAAATCGCTACTTTCAATTAATGCAGGAATACGGCCACGCAATGCGCCCGGATAATCCTCGCGACTGACAATCGGTTGATAATTCAGTTGTCCTGGGTGGGCTTCCACCCAGTTGAGTATTTTGCGTTGGTAGGCTAAATCAGCGCTGTAACGAACGGCATGAATGAGATGAATGCGAGAAAAGCGTTGCCACGGAATATCGGTACATAGCATCGACAAATAGGGACCAATGCCAGTGCCGGTAGAAATTAGCCAGAGACTGTCGCCATCAGGCACTTCGTTCAACGTAAAAAAGCCGCTAGGTGGCTGCGAAACCTCAATAGTTTGGCCGGCCTTCAAATCGTGCAGAAGCGGCGAAAACAAGCCATCATGAACACGATTGACTAAGAAATCTAAGACGTTATCATCGGGGCCGTTCACCAATGAATAAGCACGCTGCACGCGTCCGCCTTCATGGGGTAAACCGAGTCGTACAAATTGCCCAGCGATAAATTCGAATGGCTGCGTTCTCACACGCAAACTGAAAAGCTCTTGATTCCACGCATAATTCTCAATGACTTCTCCGGTTAACCATTGTGCCATTGGTATCTCCTCGCGTTGGTGAGCACTGGTTTCATAGTAAGGTTTTAACGCTAGTTTTTCTAGCGGGAACAGTGCTTTTGCGTCAGCTCAGGTGTTACACTTGCTGTACACATGAGGAGTATTCTGGTGAATCGACAAACAACAACATTGAAGATGATGATGCTCGTAGCGAGCATGACTATTGTGGCTGGCTGTAAGCCACCATCGGAAGCACCAGAAAGCACCTCGGAACAACCTATGGTGCGCTATAGCAATACTAAGGTGTGTGAGTTTGCGCAAGAGTTAGCAGGCCTGCCGACCAATCCTGTGAATACTGCAGAGCTGCGATATCTGAACGAGCAATGGCGCGATCTTAATCGTACTGAAGGCATGTTTCGAAATTCTGAAGCAGATGATAGTCGTGCGATTCTGTCTGCATTAAATATTGCCCTTGCCCATGAAACCGCTGGGCTACTTCAGCAAGTAATTGCTGTGACTGCCGAAGCTTACGAGCAAATTGAAGGCTTACGCGCCTACGCAAGCGACCCAGAAAATATGAAGGTGCCCGACTCAATTACCCGAACACTGGTCAATAAACTAGAAGAATGTTGTTTGAATCAATTAAACGGGAACGCAACGGCATTGGTTCGCGAAAAAAAGAACTCGCCACTTTATAACATCGGAACGTCAGCGTATTTCATTAATCGCGATGTGAATCAAATATTACGCAACGAATTAACTCTGACTGACTATGAAGCGCGCGTGGCGAAAGCGAGTGCGGCTCTACCGCCACTGTCAGCGCCAACTAAAACGATTAGCACCGCACCCACGTGGGCGCAGTGCCGATCTGCTGAATAAGTCGAGATTACGATTCGTCGTCGATATCGCGTTTCATTGCTTCGAGTTCGCGCTCAAGCTGATCAACACGTTGACGCAAACGTAGCAAAAGTTGTTGCTGCACATCGAGTTCTTCGCGGGTAACCACATCAAGTTTGCCAAGCTGTTGCTGCAATACGGTTTTCACGCGCTGTTCGATGTTACCGGCAAAGTCTTTGACACCTGCTGGAATACTTTCGTTAATTTGACGCGCAATATCTTCAATTTTTTTCGGGTCCATAATGCTTCCGTTTGTACTTCTTTTAAGAAATGTTTCAGCCACTAAAAATCAATTCAGAGTAATTACCTTTTAGCTTAGCAGGAGTTTACGGTAAAATCTGCGGCTCATTCATCGAACCGATCAGTCAAAGGCCTTTTTATCCATGCTATTAAACCCCCGCCAGCAAGAAGCCGTGAAAGCCATCGAAGGGCCGGTGTTGGTATTGGCGGGCGCTGGTAGCGGGAAAACCCGCGTGATTACTGAGAAAATTGCGCATTTAATTCAGCGCTGTGGGTATCAGGCAAGACATATTGCCGCCGTCACCTTTACCAACAAGGCCGCACGTGAAATGAAAGAGCGCGTAGGGCAAACGCTCGGTCGCCAATATACTCGTGGATTAACTGTTTCTACTTTTCATACGCTTGGTCTGACGATTATTCGTAAAGAAGTCAGCCAGTTGAATATGAAGGCTGGATTCTCGTTGTTTGACGATCAAGATTCTTTTGCGTTGCTAAAAGCGCTTACCGAACCTGAGCTAGACGGTGATAAGAATCTCTTAAAACTACTGCAGAGCCAAATTAGTAACTGGAAGAATGCGATGCTCAGCCCCGATCAGGTGTTGAACCAGGCGCAGCAAGCCGATGATCAAATGTTCGCAGAGTTTTATCGCCGTTATCAACAGAACATGAAAGCGTGTAACGCCATAGATTTTGACGATCTAATTCTATTGCCAACGTTATTGTTAAAAACTAACGAACAGGCCCGGACTCGCTGGCAAAATAAATTCCATTACTTGTTAGTCGATGAGTATCAAGATACCAACACCAGTCAGTACGAGTTAGTACGATTACTTGTAGGCGAGCGCGCTAACTTTACCGTGGTGGGCGATGATGACCAGTCAATTTACTCGTGGCGTGGTGCTCAACCGCAAAACTTGGCGTTATTGCAAAAGGATTTCCCGCAGTTACGTGTCATCAAGCTCGAGCAAAATTACCGCTCGCATGGTCGCATTCTAAAAGCGGCGAATATTCTTATTGAGAATAATCCGCACGTATTTGATAAAAAGTTATTTTCCGAGATGGAATACGGTGTTCCACTACGCGTTATTTACGGACGCAATGAAGAACATGAGGCTGAGCGCGTTGTGGCTGAGATTGTTCGCCGACGCTTTCTCGAACGAACGCCGTATCATCAATTTGCGGTACTTTATCGCGGCAACCACCAGTCTCGTGTGTTTGAAAAGGCTTTGATGAGTAACCGTATTCCGTATCGCATGACCGGTGGACAGAGCTTTTTCGCGCGCGCAGAAGTTAAAGATGTCATGGCGTATTTGCGCTTATTGGTGAACCCAAGCGACGATACGGCGTTTATCCGTATCATCAATATTCCAAAGCGCGGTATCGGCCCACAAACCGTGGAGCGCGTCGGTGAATTGGCGCATGAACTTCACATAAGTTTGTTTGAAGCGGCCGATCATCAGGCATTGAAGACTCGTCTTGGCGCACGAGAATATCAGTCCGTGCAGTATTTTGTCGATTTCATGAAGCGCGCCGCAAGGCGTTGCGATCATACGCCGGAAGCCGCATCAGCATTATTTGATTTGCTGAAACTCATCGGCTACGAAGAATGGCTGTATGAAAGCAGTCCAAGTGTCAGCGCGGCTGAGATGCGCTGGAAAAACGTCAGCGAACTCATGCGTTGGGTTACTGAAATGCTCAAAGGCGATGACGAAAACGAACCTTTGACGCTAGAACAAGCGGTGGCAAAGCTTTGCTTACGCGATATGCTCTCGCGCAACGAAGAAGAAGAGCAAGGCGACCAAGTTCAGCTCATGACGTTGCACGCATCCAAAGGCCTCGAGTTTCCGCATGTCTTTATGGTCGGTATGGAGGAAGGTCTGCTTCCGCATCAATCCAGCATAGATGAGGGGATGGTCGAAGAAGAGCGCCGTTTAGCCTATGTTGGTATTACGCGAGCGCAACAGTCATTGATATTTACCATGGCCAAAGAGCGACGCCAATATGGGGACGTGATGCGACCCGAACCGAGTCGGTTTTTGTATGAACTGCCGCAAGACGATTTAGAGTGGGAAGAACATGCGGCCGCCAACGAAGCGGCGCGTGAGACTGCCCGCGCAAGCGGTTTAGCTTTACTTCGCAAAGCCATGGAAGATTAAGAAGAGATTACGCCGTTCCGGCCGACTGCACTTGAGTCGGCTCGTCCTGCGATAGTGACTTTACCTGTTCGGGTTCCCCAAACAATGAACCCTGTCCTACATTAACCCCATTATGCACCAAAGCTTTTTGTTGGTCCGTGGTATCAATTCCTGACGCTGAAATTTCAATTCCTAAATCGCGGCATAGGTGCACCACGTTGCGCACCATAGTTTGAGCGCGCTGACTGGTTGCAATATCGGCAACAAAGCGTGGATCAAGCTTCACATGAGTAAATGGATAATTCAGTATGTACTGCAATGCGCCGGCGCTGCGGCCAAATTCATTGAGTGCTAAGCCAACACCGAATTCGGCAAGTTGACGCAAGCAACTGAGCTGGCGTTTGGAGTTGTCGTGTAGCTCAGTCTCACTAAATTCAAGAATTAAACGCTCTGGTGCTACACCTGAGTCGGTAATAATTTCCTGAATGGCTTTTACATCGGCCAACTTAAAGAGATGTTTCGCGGAAATGCTGACGTAAACCGGTAATGCCTCGTCATCACTAGCAAGCAATTCACAGCAGCGGGTGAGCATCCATTGGTCAAGTGCCATGGTCATGCCCGTTTTCTCAGCAATTGCTAGGAAACGGTCCGCCGGTAACAAGCTGTCATCACGTTGCCAGCGCAACAATAACTCTTGCGCAACCGGTTGATTCTTGCCCAGTTCGTGTACTGTAAACTTCTGTAGAATAAAGTCTTGATCGAATTGAGCATGGCGCAGTTCGGTTTCTCGGTTTAATGACGCCACTAAATCTTTGTGGATACTCTCATCGAATACCACGTAACGACCACGTCCCATACTCTTGGCTTGGTACATGGCCGCATCGGCATCACGTAGCAATCGTTCGGCAGAGTCATTGCGCGACTTGCATTCTGCAATTCCAACACTGGCACCTGAGTAATGCTCACTTTCGCCAAACACAAACGGCAGTTTCATTTTTTCAATAATGCGTGAGGCAATGTCACAGGCATCTTCGATATGACGGATCATATCAAGCAAAATAACGAATTCGTCGCCGCCTAAACGCGCAATCGTATCGTTATCTCGAATACATTCACCAATACGGCGACTGGCTTCAAGCAGGAATTCATCGCCTGCCGAGTGGCCAAGGGTATCGTTAATGTCTTTGAAGCGATCAAGATCAACAAACAATACCGCAAAATTATGATGTGGATAGCGGCGCTTATGTTTCAAGGTTTGCTGCAAGCGCTCGGTGAACATCGAACGATTTGGTAAACCTGTCAGGGCATCATGATGCGCATCATAGAACAACTTCTCTTCAACTTTCTTTCGTCGCTCAATCTCACTTACCAGTTCTTCGGTGCGCTCGGCGACCTTGCGCTCCAAATAGGCATTAACGCGGCGCACTTCGTCAGCATTACGTCGGCGCTCAATGGCTACTGCAACATGCTGCGAAACGAAGTTGAGCAATTCGAGATCATCTTGCTTGTAGGTCACTTTGTCGCTGTAGGTTTGCACTGACAGTACACCAATAACTTCATCATCGACCAGTAGCGGAGAGCCCAGCCATTGCGTTGGTTGCGTACCATAATAGCTGGTTGAACCTTCAACCTCGCCCGACGAAATTAACTCGGCATATTTTTCGCGCTCAATAAACACAGGCTTTTTATGGCGAATAACGTATTCAGTCATACCCCGAGCTAATGGGCGTTTTTTCTGTAGGTTGTTGTCGAACGCATCAACATAATAAGGAAACTCAAGAAATTTCTTGTCGTCGTCTAATAGTGCAACGAAGAAGTTGTCGTTGTTGATGAGCTGCCCAATTTGGCGGTGTAATTGCTCATAGAAGCTTTTCATGGAATCTGAAGTATTCGTTACCTCAGAAATCGAGAACAATACCGAACTGAGTTGCTGAGCTCGCTCACGCTCAGCAATTTCTGATTTTAAATCATCATTAATTTGGCGCAGTCTTGCCGTTTGGTGTTCAATTTCCGCCTGCATCAACTCTCGCTGACGCACCCGCTCTAATGCGTTGACAATGTGCTGCGACACGAACATAAATAGCTCTTTGTCGGCTTCGCTATAACGCACATCTTCAGTATAGCTCTGCACAACCATTGCACCGATAACACGATTATCTGAGTGGAGAGGAACACCGAGCCAATCGACAGGCGCTGCCCCAAGGTCGCGAATTTCACCACTGTCTAGCAAACGTTTAAATACTTCTGCGTCGTACAAAAAAGGTTTTCCGGTTCGCATGACGTAACCGGTCAACCCTTTGCCTAATAGTTCAGCAGGAATCGATTCTAGCGAAGGAATATCATCATATTCATCAACGAAATAAACAAATTTAACCGTATCTTCGGTTTGGTCATACAAACAAATGAAGAAGTTCTTCGCTACCATCAGGTCACCAATAATATTGTGGACCGATTGGTAAAATTGTTGCATGTCTGTAACTGACGACGCGAGTTCCGATATTTTGAAGAGTGCTTTTTGAATAACTTCCGATTCGCGATATTTCAGGGCAAGGTCTTGCAGGCGTGCAACAGCCTTACGCAATCGCGCAATTTCCTTTTGCTTTTTAATAAGCTCGACAGACTGTTGCATCTTATTGTTTTTGTTCGTTTTATTATTCTGATTTGGTGACCGTTCATACATATAGAACAGCGCTTTTTGCTAAAAGTTATGTAAACTTTTAGTAAAAACAACGCTCGAGTATATCTTTCATCATGAAGTTAGAAAAGAGTTTTGGTTAAATTACAGACACAAAAAAACCGCCGAAGCGGTTTTTTTCATTATAACTATTGTGAATTTAAGAAGTTTTTCTTTAAATTTCCGCGGTCATATAATCAATTGCGGCTTGAATTTCGTCATCGCTACAATCGTTACAAGTACCTTTTGGAGGCATTGCGTTATAGCCTTCAACCGCATGCTTCAATACGGTATCCATGCCCTGAGCTAAACGTTCTTCCCAATCGGCAGCGTCATTAATTTTAGGTGCATTCAATACACCAGAAGTGTGACATGCTGCACAAAATTTGTTGTAGACATCTTCACCTGAGCGTGCGCTTTCTGCGCCACCACCACTAGCTGAGCCATTTGCGCCAGCAACACGCACTTTTGCAACTGGAGCAATACGCTCTTTAATGTCATCGTTGCTTTGTTGTGGCAACATAGCAGCGCTTGCGCTACCAACGGTTAATGCCAGTGCAGCAACCCAAATACGGCTTGATTTTACGACTTTCAGTACGTTCACAGTGGACTCCTGTATAAGCTGATGAGCTTGCTAGCTCGGTTCGTTGTTGCGATTATAGCCAGATTCCGTCCAAGGTTAAACACTTCCGTGCTATGTCAGATAACACACAAAGTAATACGCGTAAAATTGCTCTTTTAGATCTCGATGCTTTCTTTGCTAGCGCCGAGGTTCTGCGCGACCCAAGCTTAAAGAGCCGGCCGTTCGCCGTAGGCGGTGGTGGTGAGCGCGGGGTTGTGGCTACAGCTAATTATTTAGCAAGACAGTATGGTGTTCGCAGCGCAATGAGTGGTGCGCATGCGCGGCGATTGTGTCCAGAACTCCATTTCGTGACACCCGATCACGGTTATTACCGAGAATTATCAAAACAAGTATTTCAGGTACTCGCTGAGGCAACGCCAATCGTCGAGCCGGCATCAATAGACGAATTCTATCTCGATTTGACCGACAACACGCGCTATCAGGGCAGCGCCAGTATCACCATGGAGAGTATCCGGCACACGCTAAGAGGAATGGGGCTCACTGCTTCCGCGGGTATCTCAAACCAAAAAATGGTGGCAAAAATCGCCAGCGAAGAAAATAAGCCCGACGGTCAATTTGTTGTGTCGCCTGAACAGGTACTTGGTTATTTAGCTAAGTTACAGCTTAAGCGTATTCCTGGCGTTGGCCCCAAAAGTTTAGAGCGTTTGAATTATGCCGGATTTTTCCTCGGGCGCGATATTCAGCAAGCGAGCATTGAGCGGTTACAAGAATTACTTGGCGAGAAAGCAGGTTGGTTGTTATATCAACGCTGCCAAGGTATTGACCCTCGACAAGTGGTGACCGAGCGCATTCGTAAAAGCGTCGGTGTCGAAGAAACACTTCCCAGCGATTTTCATCAACTACGCCAAGTTGAGCAATTTGTTGATGAGGTTTTACTACCACAGTTGTTGAAACGATTGCGCGTATCACGTTGGCAACAGACACACATTAAAAATCAAACGGTGAAATTAAAGTTTAGCGATTTCCAACAAACCACCGTGTCGCGCACCGCACAAACCGCATCGCCGAGTTTGTTTTATCATTTAGTGCGCGAAGCCTGGGAACGTCGTAATCATCGAGGTGTGCGCTTAGTTGGCATCAGCGTCGCGTTGCCCGACCCTGACGATCAGCTGCAGCTTGAGCTGGAGCTTGAGTAGGTGTAGCTACCGAGTTCAATCACCTGGTTACGTAACTTAATTGCGCTAAGTGCCGCTTGTACTCGGCTATGCTGTAAATGCCCTTCAAACTCAATAAAGAAATGATATTGACCAAACTTTTGTCCAGTGGGACGCGAGACCAACGACAGCAAGTTAACCTGGTGCACCGCAAACGCTTGTAGGTGTTCCAAAAGTAGCCCTGGATGATCGGCATCATCCACAATGACCACCGCAGATTTATAAACACTGGCATGATTCGGTAACGCCAGCGGTTGCGCCGCTTGCAACGCGACAAAGCGAGTAACGTTGTGGGCAAAATCAGTCACGTCATGCACAACCTTGGCAAAGGATTGTGACGCGATATTTCCCGAATCAAGTAAATGCTCTGGAATTAACGCCGCTGCCGGTTCATTGTTTGCCAACAATAATGCGAGCGCTTCAGTATTGCTCGCGGTTGTCACAATATCGGGCGCATGCTGCGTTAGCCATTCGCTGCACTGACCTTGTGCGACAAACTGTGCGAATAATCGCTGTGGCTGAGAGTGATTCATGACCACTGAGAAACGCACCGGAATTGCGACTTCAGCAATAATCTGTAATGGCTTGCGAACAAAGCTATCAACGACCGGTGAGACAATGCCTTCAACAATGTTTTCAATTGGCACCACGACAATATCAGCACCCTGCTCTAGGGCGTCAATGGTGCGTCGAAGTGTCGGAAAGAAAACAATGTCGCTACTGCTGTAGCGTTTGGCAAAATCACGAGCGGCAAGCTCTGAAAATGTGCCGGCGGGGCCAAGCGTGGCAATTTTAGTGGTCACAGCGAACTTCTCACGACTTAAATAGGTTGCAGGAATTTCTACAACCTACAGCGTTTTTTGTACTGACGCCAGCACCAAAAATATATACCGCTAACTGGCAGAATAATTAAAGCTAAACCACCTAAAAGCACCACAATAAACCACGCTAGACCACCAACGGCTGCGACATGTACTGGGAAAATCATCTGGCTAACTTGGTAGCCTTTGCTGTCGTAACGTAAATCATAAACGCTGGTGACCGCGCCAGTACCTGCATCAAATTGCACATGACTGCGACCGTTCGGATGCCATTCACCTGGAAACGTCATACGCAAACTCAGGTTCGACAACGAAACAAGCTGCGGCTGATGGTCTGGCAATAATTGATGCGCGCGCTCGAAACGCTCCTGCCAATTATGTGCCGGTGCCACTTGCTGCCACTCCTCTGCGGTGATCGGTTGTGGCTGTTGCTCGGGCGCTAGTGCCGTTAAACCAGCACTCACTGCCGCGGCATACATGATCGCGGTACCCGTGAGCATTCCAATGAGTACCGGTACAAATAGAACGCTACCAATCACTTTATGTAACTGAAATAAGGTAGCAGCGAAACTGCGGTGCCATGGCCAGACCCAGCGAATTGCAAGTAACCGCCGAGACCAATGACGCGGCCACCAGCGAATGATGCCGGTAGTAAGAAGAATTAACCCAGCTATCCCCATATAACCAAGTAGATCTTTACCCAAATCTTTGAGTAACAAGTGGTGATGAAACTCCACCATAAAACCCACGAGGTCACTTAAGTACGGGCGTTCGAGTATCTGTTCGCCGTTCGCATTATAGTAATGACGAGCACCCGATGGCATCACAATTTCAAGCCACGGATTCGCCTCACGCGGCATGTACGCGTAGCCTTCGTTGTAACGATCAAAAACACCGGCGGCGGTTTGTTCGGTCGGTAGCTGCTCGAGCTGCAATTGCGGATAGCGCCACTGCAACAATTCGACTTTGTACAACAGCAACGTGCCCGTCAAAGCGACGAGCACGAGCCATATACCAAAGAATAAGCCCAGCCAGCGATGCAGCTTGGTTAGAATTGATAGAACCAATTGATGCTCACTGTGCGGCCACGACCAGCAAAGTTAGTGCGATCTGCACCCGCGGTTTGCGCATAATAGGTCAGGTAATACTCATCCAACAGATTCTCGATACCCACCGTGAACAAACCGTAATCTGGTGAATCGTAGTTCATCTGCAAATCAACGGTTTGATAGCCTTCGAAGTTATTAATGGCTTGCTCACCGGTGTAGATATCGCGGTCGAATAAATGGTTCAGTTGCAGACGCGTATTCACCATGTCGGTCCATTGCTGCTGCCAGCTTACATTCATACGACGTGGCGCAATGTTACGGCCACCTAATTGCGTGTCGACTACGTTATCAGCGTCGCTATCATACTCACCGTCCGTATCGGCATAGTTCAAATCAAAGCTGGTGGAATTCGACAGTGCATAGCTTGCTGAGAATTCGATACCATCAATTTCAGTGCGCTCTCGCGCAACCGAGAAAATGCCGTCTTCGTTTGGTTGTAAACGTGCGCCTAAGTCGGATTCCGAGGTGAAATAGCTGAGGCTTGCGCGAATCGCTTGCCCACGATATTCAACACCCACTTCACGATTATCGGCGATCACCGGTTGCAGATCTAAAAAGCTATCTACGCTTAAATCAGGGGTATTAATACCGCGTAGCACGCGACCAACGTCTGGCATGCTGAAGCCTTCTGAGTAACTCGCAAACGCACGTACTGAGTCAGTAAACGCATAAACCACGCCTAGGTTTGGAAGTAATTCGTTGAATGATGGCTCACCACCTTCAACAAACGTGCTGTTATAAGCGTACAGCGTGGTGAAATCGTCGACATTGAGCTTGCCGTATTCGTAACGCAAACCACCGCTGACGGTCAGGCCGTCCTGTTGATAGCGTAATTGTGCAAACGGTGCCCAATTATCGAAAGTTGTTTCTGGAACCCACTTACGGTTGGTTTGCGCGAGCTCTTGGAAGGTGGTGTCACGCAAATAATCCACGCCCGCGCTCAAGTCAACGGGCAAGTCCGATAATGCAGGCCAGTTCATTGTTAGGCGCGAACCGAACTTGTTCGAATCGTTACGTGATTGATCGAAGATATCATCGCCGTAAGCCGGATCTTGGAATGTGGCGTAGCGACCGCCACCGTATAGTGCTGAGAAATCTTGCAAGAACACTTGCCAGTTCAAATCAGCGCCTAATACCGACTTATTCTTGTAGGTTAACGTGGCAGTGGTAACTTTGTTTTCAGCTGGATCACCTTCACTTGGCTGTTTCACAGAAATAGCGGCGATACCCTCAGCACGGTTGCCATCAACTGGCGAAAAATCGCCGTTACCTTGCAAATTGAAGTGGTTCACCATCAATTCAACGTGCTGTTGGTCGTCGATGTTGTAACCAACTTTGGTGAATACATCGAAGCTTTCTGAATCTTGAGTATCACCTTGGGTGACATCGGTGCCAATGAAGTCGCCGTTGCCGTCAACGTACATGCCGGTGCTGCGCAACTGTGCGCCAGCAACAACTTGCCAATCACCCGAGACATGACGCGTTAAATAGCCAGCCCGATAACTCAAGCCGTCGCTAAACTCTTCCGGCGAAGTTGTTAAACCGGCCACAATTTCTTGTTCTGAACCGTCAGTTGCCGATTTGGTCACGATATTAATGATACCGCCGCTTGCTCCCATACCTTGGATGGCACTGGCACCGTGAATAATTTCGACGCGCTCAATCATCAGTGGATCAATGGTATAGCTTGCTCGCGAGCCATTACGCAATGGGTTTGACTGCGGTACACCATCAATTAGATAAAGTGGCTCGCGACCACGCAAGGTCTCACCTGCACTGGTGAGTTTTTGGCGCGATGGTGAAAATGCAGGAACTAAATTACCAAGTACATCGGACAACGAGTCGGCAACAGCTAGTTGTTCGCGAATTTCATCACCGTCAATCACCGAAACCGTTGCAGCGATGCTACTGGCTGGTTGCGAGGTACGGGTAGCAGAAACTTGAATGATTTCATTCACGGTTGCCGAAGTGTCTTGTGCGAAGACAACCTGTGGTGTGGTGATTAATGCTGCAGCTACAGCGATTGATAGAGCGTTAAGGCGCATGACTTCCCCCAAAAATAGAGCGACCTAAATGATTGTGCTAATGATAACGATTCGCATTTGAATTGCAATAGCACTAGGAGGTTTTATTGCTCAATGTCATAATTCGTGGGTAGAAATTGCATAAATCATGAAGCCTTGGCACTATTGCATCGTAATGCAAGGCAAGCTGTCACAGCATTTGTCACTAAAGCCGAACAATAACAACAAAAGGCCATTCTTATGAGTTGGATGTCTGTTTTACCACCACTTGTCGCCATTTTGGTGGTATTTTGGCGAAAAGAAGTCATTGTCGCACTACTACTCGCCATTATGACGTCTGAATTATTGCTGACTGTGCAAGCAGGTGAATCAGTTTTACTCACCTTTACTGCCACTATTGAGCGTATTGTGGCCGTATTTGGCTCCGCCAGTAACACGCGCATTTTAGTATTTAGCCTAATGGTCGGCGCATTACTCGCGTATATCCGAGAATCCGGCGGCGTTGCTGCAACCGTCGAGGCGCTGCTTGCGCGCGGTTTAGGGAAAACCAAGCGTAGCGCCAGCCTGATGACAGTGTTTACCGGTGTGTTTGTATTTATTGAATCGAATTTGAGTGTGCTTACGGCAGGCATTTTATCACGCGGATTGTTTGAAAAACTCGGCATGAGCCGCGCACGTTTGGCTTACCTTATTGATAGCACTAGTGCCCCCGTATGCATCTTGATTTTACTTAACGGTTGGGGGGCTTATGTGCTTGGCATGATTGAGCAACAGGGGTTGCCCGGCTCCTCAGTCAGTACGCTTTGGGCCACCATCCCATATAATTTTTACGCACTCGTTACACTGAGCATCGTGTTTTATACGGCGTTTTCAGGCAAAGTATACGGGCCGATGCGCGCCGTTGAGCAGCAGCCGCAACCGCACCAAGACATTCCAGAACATGTGCCAAGCAACAGCAAAGCGCGCTATATGTTGGTGCCGCTGGCGGTGATGGTATTTGGCATGGTTGCCTTTATGTTTGGCACCGGTGACGGTGATATTACCCAAGGTGATGGCTCAAAATCTGTGCTCTATGCAACCGCCTTGGCGTGCGTGGTAGCCTATATCATGTTGCTGATGAGCCGACGTAATAGTCACCAACAGCTGGTGGATATCGGCTTTAAGGGCATGAGCGAATTATTACCTCTGGTGAGTATCGTCCTGCTCTCATTGGCACTTGGTAGCAGCCTGCGTGAGTTAGGTACCGGTATCTTTTTGGCAAACTTAGTCGGTGATTTCCTGCCGCTATACCTAATAGCCCCGATGCTGTTTTTAACTGGTGCATTAATATCGTTTACGACCGGCACCTCGTGGGGAACGTTTGCAATTTTGATCCCTATTGCCGCGCCCATGATTATTGCGCTTGATTTACCAGCGCCGCTACTGTTGGCGGCGGTGCTAGGCGGTGGCGTTTTTGGTGACCACTGCTCGCCGATTTCAGACACCACGGCAGTATCGGCTCTGGCGTCTGGGTGTGACTTGCTCGAGCACGTACGCACGCAATTACCATATGCGCTAACTGCAGGTGCGGCGACACTTATTTTGTACGTTATTGCTAGTTTTATGATGATTTAAGGAAACGGTTGTATGTTGTATCACTGCGTGATTGAACTCAACGCGACAATATTAGGCGCTCTCCATGGCTAATGGTGTGCACTTTCGCCCTACCCGCGCCGAGATCGATCGCGATGCCTTGCATCATAATGCACGAATTGCACGTCAGCTTGCTGGCGATGCCCGCTTACTCGGTGTGATTAAAGCCGACGGTTATGGTCATGGTGTTCTGACTGTTGCTGAGGCGATTAGTGAGCATGTGGATGCTTTTGCGGTCGCCTTTATTGATGAAGCTATTACCATTCGTAACGCTGGATTCCAACAGCCCATTGTTCTACTTGAGGGCTGTTTTAGTGATGCTGAATTGCCTGTTTGCGCACATCACAACTTTCAACCTGTGGTTCATCAACAACAGCAACTTGACGCTATTTTAATGGCTCGCTTAGTGCGTCCGTTGGCGGTTTGGCTCAAGGTTGATACCGGCATGCACCGACTCGGTTGGGCGCCGAATGAGGTACAACGTGTTCATGATGAATTAAAAGCCTCGCCGCAAGTAGGTAGTGTCACCTTAATGTCACATTTTGCCAATGCCGAGAAACATGTTCACCCATTAAACAACAAACAGTTAGAGTTGTTCGAAGATGTCTGCGCGCAAACCGAATCTCAACTCGACATGAGTCTTGCCACTTCGGCTGCTCTTGTGAGTTCAGCCATTGATATGTCGCAACATAACGGTCATTGGATACGCACCGGCATTTTGCTATACGGCGATAATCCAGTGGAAAAGGCAATGCCATTGCCGCAGCCATTAAAACCGGTCATGCGCCTCATTGCACCCGTCATTGCGATACGTGATGTTGCTAAAGGTGAATCTGTTGGGTACGGAAGTACCTGGAAAGCCGAACGTCCAAGTCGCATCGCAACCATTGCAATTGGTTATGCCGATGGCTATCCACGCCACGCGAAAAACGGTACACCGGTAGTAATACGTGACCATGAAGTACCGCTCGCCGGCACAGTTTCCATGGATATGATTACCGTCGACGTGACGGACTTTGCAGAAATCACCGTAGGCGATGAAGCCGAGTTGTGGGGGCCTAACTTAAGCGTGGCGCGGGTAGCACAGCACGCCGGTACCATCAGCTACGATTTACTCACTAATGTTTCAGCGCGCGTGCCGCGGGTAACTCGTTAAAAGTCACCTTGTTTACGAGTTACTTTGTCTAAGTAACCCATTGCAAACGCCGAACCCACAAAAGTTAAGTGAATAATCACGTACCACTTGATGGTTTCGTGATCGATATTTTGTGCATTCATGAAAATTTTGAGTAAGTGAATGGAAGAAATCGCAACGATTGAAGCCGCCACTTTGTTCTTCAAACCGCCTGAATCGATTTTACCTAACCAGGCCAACTTTTCCGTGTCGTTATTGATATTAAGCGTGGAGACAAAGTTTTCGTAACCACTTAACATCACCATCACCAGTAAGCCACCGACCAATGCGATATCAATAAGCGTTAGAGTCAGAAGGATGAGATCGACTTCTTTGATTTCAAGAATGTTGGGAAATACATGCACAAGTTCTTGGAAGAACTTCACACCAAGAAGTAACACTGCGAGACTTAAACCCAGATAAATAGGCGCCAATAACCAACGCAAATTGTACATCAGGTTTTCAATGAATCGTTCCATGTTCTGCCCCGTCACTTAACTAATCAAAAAAAGTTGCGACATCATATCAAAAAATACAATGCCGCAACCATTTTGTTCACATGCTACTTTTTAAACGTTACTTCTTGTGATAAAGCTTGAACCACGCCAGCGTGTGTTCAATTTTCGCAATCATATTTGATGGACGCGCGGTTACCCCGTGCGATGCATCCGGAACACGTACCATCGCGGTATCTACTTTGCGTAACTGCAATGCTTGGTAGAACTGCTCTATTTCAGACATCGGTACACGGCGATCATTTTCGCCACTGAACAGCATGACTGGCGTATTTACTTTACCCACCATCGATAACGGCGAACGCTTCCAATAATGGTCGTAGTCTTCCCACGGCATTGCCGGAAACTGGTTGGTGATTTGACCCAAATAGCTATCCGCTGTCAGTGTTTTACTAATCCAGTTAATCACTGGGTTCGTCGCTGCCGCAGCATTAAAGCGATCCGTGAGACCAACGGCATAGGCCGTTGCGATACCGCCCGCTGAACCACCCGCAATAAACAGGTTATTCGGATCAACCATGCCCTTATCAATCAGCGCATCTATGCCCGACATATGGTCTGCGTGATCTCGCTCTGACGAGTAGAAACCATCCAGTTTCAGTGCATGTTCTGCACCGTATGAAGTACTTCCGCGATAGTTGTTGTAGAAGACAATGTAACCTTCAGCAGCATAGCGTTGCTGTTCAGCAGCGAACATAGGGCTATAGGCTAAATGAGGGCCACCATGAATTTCTAACAATAACGGATACTTTTTGTTTGGATCGTAATCTGGCGGTGTAATATACCAGCCGTGAATTTCTGTGTCGTCGTAACTTGAATTGTAGGTGAACTCATGCACTTTACCCAACTTACGATGGTCTAAAACATCATCGTTCAACGCCGTAAAGCTTTGTGGTTTTGCGCTACCGCGACGTGGAATTTTAAACACTGCAACATCTGCTGGGCGATAGCTTGAGCCACGTGTGTAGGCAACTTTGTCACCATCGGCGGCAACTGAAAACATACCGCTCATGTACGGACGACTTACCGAGACACCACCGACGTCATCCACCCACTCATTCTTGTTACCATTAATGCGAATTTCAGCGAGCTTGTAGCGACCGCGGTCCGCATATTGAATAGCTAAGCGGTCATTACTGATCCACAGCGGGCTATCAATTGAGCGGTCGAAATCACTGAGCAGTTCGCGTTGCTCGTTGTCGTCAAGATCCATAATCCGTAGCTTGGTATTGTGGTATGGAATAGCTTCGTTACCGCGATGTAAAAATGCTAGTTGCTCGCCATTTGGTGAGGTTACCGGTGACCATTCACGCCCTGGCATATCGGTGACTTGGGTCAACGCACCATCTTGCACGGCCACTTTCCACAAATCAGATTCATTGACTTGGTATTCCCAGTCGTCGTTCCGATTAGCGCTGAATACGAGCGCCTTCCCGTTATCGACCCAGGCTAACGGCCCGTTGTGGCTATAAGCACCACTGGTTAGTTGACGCGCAGAACCGCCGTCACTAGGCACCACGAAAATTTGGCTGTACGTATCTGGAAGTACGCCCGCACCGTCACGTTGATAATACGTGCGCTCTACAATGACTGGCGGCTTCGCCCACTTCGCACCTTTTGGCGCCTTTGGCTTTTTCACCGCTTTCGCATACTCAGTTTTTTCAGCCGCTACATTCATTAAAAATGCCAAGTGCTTACCATTTGGTGACCACGAAAACTGTCGTGGACTTTCGGTTACTTCAGTAATCGCACTCGAAGTTTTGGTGGCAACGTGATACACATGAATTTGGTTACGACCATCGCGGTTGGAACTAAACGCTAATTTTGAGCCATCCGGCGACCAGCTCGGATTACCGTACGAATGCTGGTCATCAAATAGCGGCGTATGTGACCCCGTTTCGGTATCCACCAACCATAAGGCACGCTTGGTGTTATCTTTCATGATGTCGAAACCATGACGCACGTACACCACATAACGTCCGTTTGGTGAAATTTGCACGTCATTGGCCCACTCCAATGCAAAAATATCTTCTGCCTGAAGTGTTTTAGGCGCTTCTTGCGCAGTTGCTGGCGCAACCATTAGCTGTGTCGTTAGTGCTGACAAACCCAGCACCACTGGAATGATAAATTGTCGCATGGATGATCCTTTTTCGTTGTTCTAGTGAAGTTATTGGATTCAGACTAAAGCATTTTGCAGCGGTTGCGAGTAGAAATCCGATTAGCTTGTATGTTCATGCGATAAATAACGCCTGTTCATTGAAGTGTTTTGACTACAATACATTTTAGTTTCTTAAGAAAAGGTAACCCTGTATGCAACGTTACATTGTTCTTGTTTTCATGCTTTTCTTGGTGGTTGGAGTCAGTGCTTGCCAACCTCAATCCGAAGCGAATCCGCAAGCAGTTGAGCCAAGTGGTTATGCTTTTCATGGGGTGAGCGTTGTTGAGTTAACCCGCACGGATGGTTCGATTCGCAGCAATCAAACGGTTCTAGTTGAGGGGGACCGTATTACGGCGGTGGGTGATACAGCTAGTTTGTCCGTTCCTGAAAATTACCAACACATTGATGGTACAGGGAAGTATATACTTGCCGGCTTAGCGGAAATGCATGGGCACGTTCCGCCAGCGAGTGGCTTCGGACAATATCCTGACCGTTACCTCGATGATGTATTGTTTATGTATGTCGCCAACGGTGTGACAACCGTGCGCGGTATGCTCGGTTACCCGCATCAACTGCAATTAAAACAAGATATCGCCGACGGTAAGCGTATTGGCCCAACGCTTTATTTAGCGGGCCCAAGCTTCAATGGCAATAGCATTGAATCGCCAGAGCAGGCAACGCAGCGCGTCATTGATCAACGTGACGAAGGCTGGGATTTACTCAAAGTTCACCCGGGGTTAACACTGGCTGAATACCAAGCGATGGCGAAAACGGCGCGCGATGCGAAGATGGATTTCGGTGGCCATGTGCCGACTGATGTTGGTTTAGAAGAAGCCTTAAAGGCTGGTCAACGCACAATTGACCACCTTGACGGTTACCTTGAAGCCATTGATGCAACCAATCGAGCGGCGTCAAAATATGAGCTTGAGTATTTGGTTGCACTTTCCTTGCGCCATAACGTTGCAGTGGTGCCAACTCAAGCACTATGGGCAACCATTATCGGCGCTGCGGACAAAGAAGCCTTACGTGCTTATCCTGAGATTAACTATGTGCCACAACAAGTTCGTGATGGCTGGTTTGGTTATCTCACTGAGCCGACGCTTGGCTACTTCAATGAAGACAACGCCATGGTGCAGCAGCAAAATCGTCAACGCCTAATCAAAGCCCTGTATGACGGTGGTGTAACCATGATTTTTGGCACCGATGCACCCCAATTATTTAGTGTTCCGGGCTTTTCGGCCATGCATGAAATTCGCATGTTGCGTGACGCTGGCATTCCTACGGCAGGCATTCTGCATAGTGCAACGGTTGCTGCCGGTGAATATTTTGCCAACAAAGACAAATTCGGTGCTATTGCTGAGGGCCAGCGTGCCGATTTTATCTTGCTTAACGAGAACCCACTGATCACGCCGGAAACTCTTGCTGAGCATGCTGGAGTAATGGTGGCGGGGCAATGGCTAGATCGAGAGACCATCGATGCGCGTTTAGCCGACATTGCAAAAGCTTACGCCGAATTAACCGAGACTGAGCAGTAAACCAAGAATAACCGCATAACGTGCGGCTTTACCGATGGCGGTAAGCATAAAAAACACGCCAAAGTGAAGCCGCATAATGCCCGCAAACAAAGTGATAGGGTCACCCACCACGGGCAACCAAGCTAGTAGCAGGCTCCACTTCCCGTATTGCCCAAACCACTGTTGACCTTTCTCTAACTGCTTCGGTGATACCGGAAACCAACGTTGATGCTGCCAGTGCAACGCATAGCGCCCAAGCCCATAGTTCACACATGAACCCAATGTATTCCCAAGTGTTGCCACCAACCACAACCACCCAACGGCATAACCTTGCGTTTGCAGTGTCACCAGCAAAACTTCTGATGAGCCGGGTAACAGCGTGGCTGATAACAATGCGGCTATAAAAAGTGTGACGTACATGATGAATTCTCAGGTTTTATGCCATACATTTTGTATGGGCATGATTAGTTATTATCTTGCTCTGCAGCAGGTTATCGTTCGTAACGAGCTAAAATAACACCTATACTTATTTTGACTAAGGTACATACTACCCATGAGGTGAACGATGTTCGAAAGTTGGTTCTCACAGGCAGATGCGGTGTTGCTCGCCCGGTTTCAATTCGCATTCACCATTGCCTTTCATATTATCTTCCCTGCCTTCACCATTGGTTTAGCCAGTTATCTGGCGGTACTCGAAGGCTTATTTCTAAAAACTCGTAACCCAGTGTACCAAAAGCTTTATCGTTACTGGCTGAAAATCTTTGCTGTCGCGTTCGGCATGGGCGTGGTTTCAGGCATCGTCATGAGTTACCAATTTGGCACCAACTGGTCGGTGTTTTCCGATAAAGCCGGTCCCGTCATCGGTCCATTGATGGGCTACGAGGTTCTGACCGCTTTCTTCCTAGAAGCCGGTTTCTTGGGCGTCATGTTGTTCGGTATGAACAAAGTTGGTGAGCGCTTACACTACTTTGCAACTTTAATGGTGGCGGTAGGAACCGCTATCAGTGCGTTCTGGATTTTATCCGTGAATAGCTGGATGCAAACGCCTGCCGGCTTCACCATGAATGAACAAGGTCAATACGTTGTAACGAGCTGGCTTGAAGCGATATTTAATCCGTCGTTTCCGTATCGACTCGCGCACATGTTATTAGCTGCTTACTTGACCACTGCGTTTGTGGTGGGCGCTGTCGGCGCTTGGCATTTGTTGAAAGACAAGAGCTCACAAGCGGCGCGTAAAATGTTCTCGATGGCAATGTGGATGGCGTTAATTGTCGCACCACTGCAAGTATTCGTTGGCGACTTGCACGGATTGAACACCCAAGAGCATCAACCGGCCAAAGTCGCTGCCATGGAAGGGCACTTCAAATCGGAAGCCCGAGCACCACTGTATTTATTTGGCTGGCCAAACGAAGAAACCGCAGAAGTGGATTACGCGATTAAGATCCCCGGTCTCGCCAGCTTGATATTGAAGCACGACATTGATGCCACGGTGACTGGTTTAGACGCTTTTCCACGCGACGAATGGCCTCCAGTTCCAATTGTATTTTGGTCGTTTCGAATCATGGTTGGCATTGGCGTGCTGATGGTGCTTATTGGCTTATGGTCAGGATATTTGCGTTTGCGCAAACAACTCTATGAATCGCGCCCGATTCATCGTGCCGCAGTTCTCATGGGACCACTTGGTTTCGTCGCGGTTATCGCTGGCTGGGTTGTTACCGAAGTCGGTCGTCAACCGTGGGTCATTCAAGGCTTGTTGCGCACCAATGATGCGGTATCCCCGATTGACGCGGTAGGTGTTGGCGCCAGCTTAGTGGCCTTTATTGTGGTGTACTTCTTAGTGTTTGGCGCAGGTACCGTTTACATTTTACGGAAAATGGCGGGCAGTCCTGAACACACTCACATCCCTGATTACGCGCGCGTGCCGATGGCCGCTGAACGTCTCTATCACGAGGAGGACTAAGCCATGGATTATGCACTCATTTGGGCAGCTCTTATTGCCATTGCTGTGTTCGCGTATGTCGCACTCGATGGCTTCGATTTAGGCATGGGGATTTTATTCCCCTGGGTGCCTGAAGAAAAATATCGTGACCGTATGGTGAACAGCGTTGCTCCTGTATGGGATGGCAATGAAACCTGGTTAGTACTTGGCGGTGGCGGCTTACTTGCCGTTTTCCCCTTAGCCTACTCGGTATTAATGCCCGCGCTCTACATGCCCGTGATTGCGATGTTATTGGGGCTGATTTTCCGCGGCGTAGCATTTGAGTTCCGCTTTAAGAGTAAAGCCAACAAACATTGGTGGGACCGCGCCTTCATGCTCGGCTCTATGGTGGCGGCGTTAAGCCAAGGCATCATGCTTGGTGCCATGTTGCAAGGCATTAAAGTAACCGACCGCGCCTATGCGGGCGGCTGGTTTGACTGGCTCAGCCCGTTCACTATCTTTGCCGGTATTGCCGTTTGTGTGGGATACGCCTTGTTGGGCGCAACTTGGTTGGTAATGAAAACCGACGGCCCGCTGCAAGCGCGAGCCTATAACTATGGACGTAACAGCGCCATCTTGTTAATTCTCGCCATTGCTGCCGTCAGTATTTATCTGGTGTCATCATTTGAAAATGTGGCAGACCGCTGGCTCACTTGGCCGGGTTCAGCAGCGCTGTGGGTGGTACCATTTGCCTTGGCTGTGATTGGCGGCGGATTACTCAACTCACTCACTAAGCAACAAGAAGGCCGCCCCTATTTATGGGCGCTTGGCGTATTTCTAATTGCTTTTATTGGGTTTGCCGTAAGTATTTTTCCTTATTTAATTCCATTTCAAATCACGCTCTGGGAAGCTGCAGCGCCGGACAATAGCTTGGCGTTCTTGTTAGTTGGCGCGGTCATTTTGTTGCCGATTATCTTCGCCTATACCGGCTACACGTACTGGGTATTTCGCGGCAAAGTGAAAGAGGATAGTGGCTATCATGACTAAACCAACTTGGCAGCGCTGGCTATGGTTTGTTGGTATATGGGCCGCCGGAGTGATTACCATCACCCTGGTCGGCCTGATTATTCGAGCGGTGTTACTTTAGTTTGCTTGGTTTGAGTACAGCTTCACCCACTCGGTGAGTAAGCGAACGCCGTAACCGTTACCGCCAGCTGGGTGAATACCGCTCGCGCCAGCATTGTAAGCATTACCTGCCATGTCGATGTGAATCCATGGGGTGTCTTTTGCAAAATGCTGCAAAAACACGGCTCCAGCTTGCGCACCCGGTGAGCCGACGTTTTTAATATCCGCCAAGGTGCTGCTAATAATACCCGGATATGGACCTAACGGTAGTTGCCACACCAACTCGTCGGTTGCTTCACCCGCTTGCTTCATTGTTGCAAGCAAATCGTCGTGCTCAGTGAAAACAGCTGAGTAAGCTGTGCCCAAGGCACCTACTTTTGAACCGGTTAGCGTTGCAATGTCAGCAATGGCGCGTGGTTTGAATTTGTCGCGAGCGTACCAGATGCCATCAGCAAGAATCAGACGACCTTCTGCATCAGTGTTCGCCACTTCAACTTTGGTGCCATCGCCAGCAGTGACCACATCACCTGGCAACAACGCTGAGCCTGAAATTAAGTTATGCGACAACGGTACAACGGCAACAACATTCACTGGCGCTTTTTGGCCAGCTAATGCCATTACTGCGCCCAACACCGCACCGCCACCCGCTTTGTCTGTCTGCATGCGCAGAATAGAGCTTGATGACGTTTTAAGATTATACCCACCAGTATCAAACGTATTGCCTTTACCAACCAATGCTATCGGCTGATCGTTGCTACCTTCCCAGTGCGCCGCCAGTAAATAAGCCTTGTGTTCACTGCCTTTACTTACGCCGTATAGCGCACCCATGCCGGCTTTGCGCACTTGCTCAGGGTTCAACACGGTCACTTTAATGCCAAGCGGCTTCAGTGCCTTCGAAGCCATTTCTGCAATGGCCTGGGGATAGCCGTCACCACCAGGTAAATTAATAATGTCGCGCGATAAGAAAACACCCTTAGCAATGGCTTGGAATTCAGCATAATGTTGCTGTGCCTCTGAATCGTCGGCCACTTGCCAGTGATAGGCAACTGTTTCGCGATCTTTTGCATCGCTCTTGTAGCGATCAAAACGGTAATTCTTTAAATCCATACCATGCGCAATGGCAGCAACAGCCGCAGCGTCATTGATAAGGCTAGCGTTTAAAACCACGGCGCTATCACTTGGTAATGAGCTCAAGAGTTTTGCGCCGACTTGTTCAGCTTTCACACGATTAAACGCCTCAGCCGCGCCAACACCCACAACAACTAAACGTTCTGCAGTTAAACCTGTAGGCGCCAATACTTCAACCATTTGACCATGTTTTCCCGCGAACTCTTTCGCGTTTAACGCTGTGGTTACCATGGTTTGCGTTGCACTTGACCACGACTCTAGCGCCACGGTCTGATCTTCGGCGGCAAATACAACCATCACCTTGCTATCATTGTTCGCCGCTTCGCTGAACTTATGTTCTATTAAAAACTGCGAAGCAAACGCCTGTACTGACAACATCAAGGCTGCAAGTATCGCAACAACTTTCATTGCTTTCATCATTCTTCCTCGTTAAGAAATATATCGTTATGTAGTTTATCCTAACCGTTTCGGTTCACTAGTCTATTCGGGCAAGTTGCCTAAACTCTGCGATGAGGTTAGATTGGCAAGCAACAAATAGAACAAAAATTAGGACACCATCATGACGTTATCTTTCAAACCTATAGCCAGTTTCGTGTGCGGTGCATTGCTCTTTTCAACCGCGCCAGCGTTCGGTCAATCTGCCGATGAAATTCGCGCAATCGCCGAAGAGGCGTTAAGCGCATTTAACATTCCTGGGCTTGCCGTGGTTGCGGTGAAAGATAACGAGGTGGTGTTAGCTGAAGGGTTCGGGATACGTGATATTGGTAAAGGCGAACCGGTAACTGCCGACACCCTATTTGGCGTTGCCTCACATACCAAAGCGTTTACGGCAGCGGCGCTTGCCACACTCGTTGAGCAAAAGAAACTTCGTTGGGACGATAAAGTCATTCAGTATATTCCGGAATTTCGCCTGTCAGACCCTACGATTACCGCCGAGCTGGCCATTCGTGACTTGTTGAGCCATCGTTCAGGCTTAGGCCTTGGCGCAGGCGATTTGATGATTTGGCCAAATACCGACAAATCCACCGCCGACATTCTGGCTGGGCTTGCGCACGTACCATTTGCTTCTGGGCTGCGTGAGCGGTTCGCCTACAACAACTTAATGTTTGTTACCGCCGGTGAAGTGATCGCACGCGCAAGTGGCATGTCATATAACGATTATGTGCGAGAAACGCTACTTGAACCGTTGGGCATGACTGACACCGTACTTGGTTATTCGAATATACCGTCAGACGTTTCTAATGTCGCCGTCGGCACCATTGAAATGAATGACGACTTACACCGCTTCCCGCTGGATTATCTGGAAGATTTTGCAGCAGCAGGCGCTATGGCAAGCAACGCCAATGACTTCGCAAAATGGCTTCTAGCGCAGGTCGCTCAAGGTTCTAATTCTTCAGGTTCATCAGTATTCAGTGCGGATTCGCAACGTGCCATGTGGCAGGTTGTGACGCCACTGTCGGTAAGCGCTAGCGCTGCAGAGAACGGCACCCATTACCGTGGCTACGGCCTTGGTTGGTTCGTGAAAAACGAGCATGGCGTGAAGCACGTTTACCATAGCGGTGGCATTTTAGGCATGCTCTCGCTCACTACTATCATTCCAGAGCGCAATTTCGCCATTACCGTGATGAGCAACCAACAAGCCTTCGGTGCGTTAACAGCTATCACTCAAGAAGCGCTGGAAGATTTATTAGAACTGCCAGATCGTGATTGGGTGGCGGAAGAAAGTGAAAAATACCGAGAGTTTATGGATTCGAAAGCCGAATTTAAAATGCCAACACCTGATGTTGTGCGCGAAGCGTTGCCGTTGACGCGTTACGTGGGCAGCTACGTTGATGCTTGGTACGGTGCGGTAGATATTGGCATGGCAGACAAGAAGTTACGCATTAACTTTACCCACACGCCAATGCTCAAAGGAACGCTAGAGCACTACAACGGCGATACTTTTGTGGTGCGCTGGGACGAACCATTGTTAGAAGCCGATGCCTATATAGATTTCGAAGTGAATCGCTCGAACGAGGTCACCGGTGCCAAAATGGAAGCCGTTGCGCCATTTACCGATTTCAGCTTCGATTTTCATAATTTAGAGTTAAAACGCCAACCTTAGTTGGCGTTATTCCGGCTGGACAGCAACGCCGACGGTCACTATAATGCCGGCTCATTTCGATTCCTTAGTGAATCACCTGTATGCACTCAGCAAATACAAGCCGCCCGTAGCTCAGCTGGATAGAGCGCACCCCTCCGGAGGGTGAGGTCAGAGGTTCGAATCCTCTCGGGCGGGCCATTGATAAACTCTCATTTAGGAAATATTTAAATGAGGTTTCTCTAGTTCTAAAGTTCTACCGCCAAATAACGATTCCTTGAAACAAATTCACGAAATGCTTTCTCTACACGAATGCGATTACAACTAATGTTGACACATCCTTTCGCTAGGGGATTCATGATCGTTTAACTACCGATAATGCCAATTATCGGCAGTAACGATTGCTAATCGATAGTTTCAATTCTAAATCTATGCGCCGTGTTTAATTGAAAACGTCCCTAATGACTTGACCAAACCGATAAGTGACAATCCTGTTTTTTTCTTGACAGCTACGATATGCCTTTATCAAGTTTTTAAAATGAAAAGTGTCTGCAAACCTAAGGCCGTATCAATTTTAGTTTAAAAGAAATTCTACGAGTGAGCTGTATTATTTTACGGGGTAGTTACAGGGTATTTACAAAAGGCTTACATCACTCCAACCCTAGCAATAGTTTTGCTTCTTGGGTGGCTGAATCTGCGTCACCAAACAATCCAGCAGGATCTGGTGTTACTCGCACCTCATAATACACCTCTTCTTCAAAGTCATACTTCTGAACATATTTATGAAGTACATATGCTCCTTCTTTTGACTGGTGTATTTCAACACTTTCTTTGCCATCTTCTGTTGAGATACGTTTAATTTTTGTCATAACTCTTCACTCACTAATTATTTTCATCAATTATTGACTTAGGCTCAATAACTTTATTACTAGAGGCATCTCTAAAAGCATGGGTTTGCACTTGAGAACCGTCTTTTGCGGTATGTGCAGAAGAACTAACTTTCTGTACATTTACGGCATCAACGCCATGTTGTTCAGCGATACGATTTGCCTGCTTAGCAGGTTGACTGATTACGGTGCCTCCTCCCTCAGCAAGCTCTGTTAACTGGGATTCAGACGCTAATTGTTTTTCTAGTTTGACACCTTGAACAGCAGATTCAGCTCCACTGGCAACCTTAGCACCTTTATAGGCTTTATAGGCTGAATGAGCAAGCTTTCCGACTCCTCCAGTAGCGGCTGTTATAAGTCCGCCCACAGCAAGAGACTTGGCTGCTGCACCAGCACCTTCATTCTGATAAGTTTGATAAGTATCATAAGCGGTGATCGCAGCTCCAACAGCAGCGATTGCTAGGAAAACAAATTCCCCATCAGGGTCAGTGTATTTATATGGATTATTATTGGCATAAGCATAGCGGTTAAAACCATGTGCAATGCTGTTACCACGCTGTATATGCCCTAAAGCATCAACCGGATCATTACTGTAGAACCGACCTATGACTGGATCATAGTATCGTGCCTGCATATACGTCAGCGCAAGGTCATCGTCTTCCAAATGACCTGTGTAGCCGAGACCATCCGCCTGCTGTGGCGCATCGTTATGGCGCGCTACTAGTTGCGAGCCTAAATGGTAATACTCAATGTAATTGCCATTCCTGTAGGTCGCCAGTAACGTCCCTTGTTGGTTATACAGGCTGTAGGTCTTAATTCCACCCGAGGTTTTCGACACGCGTCGACCATGACCATCATATTGATAGGTGATACCATCAGAGCTGATTAAACGGTTAGCCCGATTATAGTTAAAACTACGCGTTCCATTTGAAGTCACACTGCCACGGCTGTCATAGCTAAAGGTTCGCGAAACTGCACCTGACACACTAGCCAATCGATTCGAGCTATTGTAGTGGTAATTGATATTCTCGTTCCCCACCGTCTTACTGATGATGTTGCCAAGCGCATCATAACTAAAATAACCTCTACCCCATGCACCATCGGCACTTGTCAATCTATCAAGACGGTCGTAGCCGAGCGTCAGAGTGTTGACAGGCATTAGAATGTCTGTGACTGCCAGTAAATTGCTATTCAGATCGTAGTGGTAAGTATGCTCAAAAAGTGCCGTACTATTGCTGATCGACCGCAGGTCAGGACGAAACTTTGCGTCCAAGCTCTGGTTAAACAACAACCCGTTTCCGTATTCAAACTCGAGTAATTGACCCGTTACAGTCTCGAAATGAGCCGTGTCGATAAAACAATAAATAATCGACAAATAAACTTGTCGTGTCGATCGAATCGACATACACTTAGGTTAATTTGATAATGTGTCGAAATTACATGGATATTTAAACATGACGTGGCAAGCTAACCAACCTTACAACGATTTGCCGAGGTTACCTCCCAAATTAGAACTCATCGAAACGCGCGATGTATTGAAAGCATGCATCTCTGCGCGCGCTGCGCTTGCCGAGTTGAAACAAGCTGGTGCGCTACTCCCTAATCAAAGTATGCTGATCAATTTGCTTCCTCTTTTAGAAGCAAAAGACAGTTCGAAAATTGAAAATATCGTCACCACAACGGATCAGCTATTTCGATATGCACAACAAGACAGCGGTGCTGATCATGCAACCAAAGAAGCGCTTCGTTATCGCACCGCACTCTATCAAGGTTTCTTACAGTTAGAACGCAAACCTCTATGTACGACAACAGCCATTGAAGTATGTAGTACATTGAAGAACACTGCGATGGAATTACGGAAGCTAGCTGGCACCATTATTGGTAATCAAACAACAAATGAAGTGATTTATACACCACCGGTGGGCGAACAGATTATTCGCGATTTACTCAGTAACTGGGAACAGTTTCTGCACGATACCGATACTATCGATCCGCTGATAAAAATGGCGGTGAGCCACTATCAATTTGAAGCAATTCATCCATTTTATGATGGCAACGGGCGTACTGGCAGAATTTTAAATGTTCTTTATTTGATTGAGCAGAAGCTCCTAACACTGCCGATTTTATACCTCAGCCGGTACATTGTTGCGCACAAGCAAGATTACTATCGATTACTGAATCAAGTAACTCAGAAACAAAACTGGGAAGACTGGCTGGTATTCATGTTGCGTGGTGTTGAGCAAACGTCGCTTTGGACTTGTGAGAAGATCGCCGCTATTCGAGCGTTAATGGAGCAGACTACAAACAGGATTCGCGAGCAATTACCGAAAATATACAGCTATGAGCTTGTTCAAGTGATTTTTGAGCAGCCTTATTGTCGCATTAGTAATTTAGTGGAACGCGATATCGCCAAGCGTCAAACCGCTTCTGTTTACCTTAAACAGCTCGTTGAAATTGGCATATTAGAAGAGACAACTTCAGGTAAAGAAAAGCTATTTGTGAATCCTCGCCTGATGAAACTCATGACATCAGCTTAATCCCTAGCGGTAGTTGAACGATTTCTTAGATGGCATTTTTTCTACCTCTAAACTGAGATTTTAATCATGCCTGAAAAATGCTCTATCACGATAGCAGAGGTCACGGGCTCGATTCCTGTGGGAGAGAATCATATTGCTTTACCCTTTCTAATACCTTTGTAAAATATACAATCTCGAATCTGAGATTGATCATCAAGAGGTACTAAAGTAATGACATCTACTTTACCTGAGAAATCTGATTGCTCTTCTATCTCTATCTGATAGTAAAAATTTAAACCCGTACGTTTATTCCAAAGATTCACATAGGGCATCGAGATGATCTGCCATTCGCCGGACAGTTCACCGCCAAAAGTATAAGCAACATTAAAATTGCCATCCGCTTTTAATATTAGTGATTTCATCGATTCACAATTATCGCTTGAGTATTCACCAATAATTTCCCTCTCGGGCTTTTCACCAACCCCATCATCAAAAAGGTATACACCTATGTTATCACCACGGTACCAGTGATTTCCCGACTCAACGAATGTAATATCCGTGTTTGAATACCCTAAGCTTGCAAGAATCGGCATAATCTGATTATAGTTCTGTTCAACGGTCGCTTTCGAACCGGTTATGATTGTAGATTCATGGATGTTACTAGGCGGTTTTAACGACACTCGATTTACCTTAAAGCCCTTCTCTTCTAATGCGTTTTTCACCTTTTCAAAGTTGCTTTCTTCAAGCTCATAATCGTTTAAGTAGACTATTGGTACAGCGCAGCCAGCGATAAAAAACAATGCTGACAAACCTGCCAATAAAATTAACTTATGACGCATTGCCAAGGGCTCCTTAAATTCCTTTTTTATTTTCCTGAAATAATATGGCTCACGTTTATAAAGCGTTACCCCGCAACCATTAATGGTGCGGAATGCTTTATTAGCGTTTAAGTTCCATACGGATGTTTAGCTTGAGAACCAAAACACCGCTTAATCCCCTGCTCAATATAGCTTTAACGATTTACCACCGAACCCGTGACTGCCCTCCGGAGGCAGAGGCCAGAGGTTCGAATCGTTGTCTATTTAAATTGTAACTCACGACTGTCTGTGTAAGTTACATACCAGTCAAACTCGGCGAACTGAGAACTGTTATCTGGAGTAATTGACCAAACCTCTTCAAAGCTTTCTTCGTCAGGTTCTACAACGAGATTTTGCTGCCCAACGGATAGCAAGAGCTGTCCGTCTTTGTGAACTTCTACACTTGTTACACTTTCCCCCATAAGCATATAAATTTGGGATAAAAACCTACCTCGCTGCAAGAAAAAGTTATCCTCTTTTTCTGATTGATCATCGACCCATGCAGCACCTGAAACAGTTAACCAAATTTCTTTTTTTGGAATTGATTCTGTCAAGAAGCATAGGCGCAACTCGATACTTGAAACAATCAACCTATCCAACTGACACTTAAGAAGATGATCATTTGCCCTTTTATTGGCTAGAGCTAGCAGTGCTATATCCATAATTTTAATTCTCTAATTCAATGTGACTTCGCGTCGTTGCTCAGTTTTTGGAATATTACCAAAATTTGAGCCGTTCGCTGGATTAACTGCTTGTGATGATCCCTCTCGTGAAGTCACCACTCTTGGGGATGGTTTGGCCCCCCAATCCATTACCCGCACATCCATTTTCATTTCAGGCACATTGTGTATCGTTCCCGATTCAGTTCCAGCTTTATTTGTCACAGTCGTACCGCTCATACCTGCCTCTTCAAGGGAGTTTCTTACTCCACTTGTTGAGTTGTGGACGACTGCTCCATCTGCTGTAGCTATAAAATCTGCCCCTTTTCTGGAGGCCGAAATTGCCATACTTGCACCGCCGGGAACCACGGGTAGAGCCAGTGCAGCTCCATCAGCTATTACGCCGAGTGCATCTAATCCAGCAGCAGCCCAATTTCCATTAGCCAGATTGCTTCCAAGTGATGTTAAGCCAACACTAAGACTTGCGGCATCCCAAATAGATTCTAAATACTCACCCTTTGGGTCGGTATACTTGTAAGGGTTATTATTAACATACAAGTAGCGATTGAACGACATTACTGGGTTGGAAGCTGTCCAACCAACTGGATCATTCGAATAAAACCGCCCGATAACAGGATCATAGTATCGTGCCTGCATATACGTCAGCTCAAGGTCATCGTCTTCCAAATGACCTGTGTAGCCGAGACCATCCGACTGCTGTGGCGCATCGTTATAGCGCGCTACTAGTTGCGAGCCTAAATGGTAATACTCAATGTAATTGCCATTCCTGTAGGTCGCCAGTAACGTCCCTTGTTGGTTATACAGACTATAGGTCTTAATTCCACCCGAGGTTTTCGACACGCGTCGACCATGACCATCATATTGATAGGTTATACCACCAGAGCTGATTAAACGGTTAGCCCGGTTTTAAATAAAATTAAAGACGCGCCTTCTTCATTGGCCAAAGGAGCATTGTTAGAGACAATTCCGATATCTGCTAGACGATGGTACTTTTTCGGCTGATGCCGGGGAAAACGATATTCGGGCTATATATGACCAAGAAAATGCAGAAATAAAGTTCTTCTGCCGTTACAAACGGGATATTAACTTTTACGATAAGAAACTGATGGCTTTTGCCACCAAGCATTGCATTGATACGAAACCTTGCACCGTCACTGTAATCCCCCCGAAAAATCGGAGCAGTTATAAGTAGAAAATCCAACTCCACTTCAATGACGTCGGTTATAACCCAGCGCGGTCCGTGATGCCTGTGGTAGCGCCTGTATGGATAATTTGTAGCCTTCCAGCTAAATTTAAAGTTATGGTGCGCTCTGAACTAATAAACTGGGTCTCTCAACAATCATGAAAACCACTTATCGTTACGCAATTTTATTTGGATTACCCGGTCTTGTGGTGGCGTTTATTGCGGCGATGGCGACTGTCGCATTGCTTGCTGGTATTTTCTGGCTCTTTATTTATGGCGACAATCCTTGGCCGGATTGGTCAGATTATTTCCTTGGTAGTGTTGCACTCATTGTTTTTCTGAGCGTCTGGTTACTCACCATTTATGCTGGATTTCAACACGGCTGTAAACAAAATACCCGTTCTTCTTCTTTCAAGACTCAATTAATCTATTCTATTACTGCCACTGGCATTATGGCTCTTTCGGTCACTCTGTTTTTAATACGCGGCGAACTTCGCCCCAAAACGCTTAGCGAACAATGTGCGAAGATTTGCTTAGATAAAGGTTATTACGGAAGCTCGACGCCCCCTAATAGCTCAGGAAAGAAGACATGCAGTTGTTTCGATGAAACAATCAACGATTACATTGAAATTGGCGAATTGACGAATTGACGAGTTGACGGATGGAAAGTATTCAATCCCATACAGTTCGCAAATTAATTAGCCTGCAAAGTTTTACAAGGCGGAGTTCTAATCGGTAATTCTGCAACCCAATAATTTTATTGGGTTGCAGAATCATAACTTAAACCGCTATAACTTAAACCGAGCATAAAGAGGATTATGGTCGGACACCGTATTAGTATCAATCGCGGACGCCTCTTGAAGCGACAGGTCGCGGTAGAAGATGAAATCCAAAGGGTGTTGGCGGTAAGTTTTAATATGATGTGGGTCCACCATAATCGCCCGCCGAAGACCAATGCTTCGACAGAATTGCAGTAAGCGCAAGCGGCGCTGGCGGCTCCACACGTTAAAGTCACCAGCCACAATAAGCGGCCCTTTGTGACCTAGAATCTCTTCTTTAATTAGCTCTATTTCTTGCGAAAACTGATGTGCGCGAACGAAGTTGATTGCGTGCACATTGACGACTAACAATGAACCACCTTCTGCCAGCGAGTGATACGACAACATATAACTTTTATGTGTGGCGAACATACCTTCGCGCCTCCTGCTCAGTCGAGCTTGGGCTTCGGTAAAAGCATACTGACTTGCAGTAAGTACGCCATAGCTAGAGCGTCGCGTCTGCATATTCGGAGCAACAGCATACGACCAATGTGGGAGTAGCCAATTCTCTTTCGCACTCAACTTCGCCTCTTGCAGCAATAAAAATAGGCATGGGTAGTCGGCTAGAACGCTTGCTAAAGCGCGCTGAAACTGCGGTGTCTCGGTAAGTTTCTGAGTGTTCCAACACAGCACACCGAACTCTTCACCGTGAACAATAGGATGTTCATGGATAAATTGCTGAGGAATCACAACCTTGGGTTTAAGCACACATCCGCCTTTTGAAAATCCGCACTCTTATTACACTGCTTTCGCCATCAAATCAGACACTATTTGAGTATATCAGGTTCAACTTCTGCCGGATGCGTCATTTATATTAGATAGCTTTTAACGACAACCAATGTTAAAGATATTTGACATTGGCAGCTTTGTATATAAACTAAGCATGTTAATTATTTTTTACTTTAGGATTGAAACATGGCTTTCAAGGAAAAATCAGCTTGGTTATTGTTGTTGGCAACCTTAAGCGTCGGGCTTTACATGACGTACGTTGTCGTGCAAACCTACGTGGAGCAACATCAGGTTCCGGCGGTACTACCTGTATTTATTCAACTCACAATCACCTTAATTGTTCTAAGTGTGATTGGGCAAATAGTTCTAGCTATCACCAACCGTAAACAGGCTGAACAAAAAACTGACGAGAGAGAAAAGCTATTTATCCGTCGTGGTCAAGCTGCGGCAGGCGGTGTATTAGCCGTTGGTGTTGTCACTTCGTTACTACATTTTTTGTTCTTGAACGATGGCAACCTACTCTTCTATAGCTGTCTTCTCAGTTTAGTTGTGGCACAAGTCACCGAATACGCTGTCCAGATTGCTAGCTTCCGCCGAGGTTATTAGTCATGTTGCCAATCGCAAACTGCGTACGAGAATTACGAGCAGAAAATGGCGATATGACGCAAGGCGAATTAGGCGATCTCGTTGGTGTAACACGCCAAACGATAGCGGCAATTGAACAACGCCGCTACTCACCGTCCCTTGAAACTGCTTTTCGTATTGCCAAAGTTTTCAACAAAAGTCTTATTGAAGTGTTCTGGTTTGACGAAACCTAATTTGGCTTATGCGACGATCATGAAGTTCGCCATGATTATCAACCTGCGGAATCACCTCAAAAGCGTTAACGATATCGATAAACCGACTTTAAATTGACAGGTATGTTTTTACGGTTTATTTTTTAACTTTTATATAACATATTACGTGAATCTTAATTAGGTGTTCATCCATAAAGTAATGACACTAAATATCTGGGAGTTCCTGCAATGCGATTTCTCTTACCTATAGCTTTCCTGACCTTGCTGTCATTGCTAAACGCGAAACCGGTCAATGCCAATGACAAACAACGACCAGATCTAGGCGCAGAAGTCATCCTTCTTATAGCATCGACAGTGGGTCTCTCGCGCGATGAGTTGAACCGATCTTTTAGCGTCATATCCGATTTTCAGTCGCGTAAATTTGCTCTCTCGGAACTTGAGTCTCTCTCAGATGAAGAGGTACTTGCCAAAGTTAATTTGAAAGCAGAGCCCTATGCGAATATAGAAACCGAACACCTGATGTTAATTGCGAAGCGATATGAAATCGAAACCGAATTGTTAGCAGCTCGAGCTGACGTTGATGCGGAGAAATTCCGTCAGTTTTACCGAACGTTTGATAGCACACTGACACTTGCATTGCGCTTGAATCGCTACGTTTCGGCGAAGCAAAACTCAGTATCAAAAACTAACTATTCAAATCATGCTTCAGGCAGCTACTTTGCTGACGTTGATTTCGACGGCCCGATTATTGACTGCTGGCTATCTTGTGATGCTGTTAAAGATCAAGTTTGGGAAGATTTGTCAGTTCAGCTAACTTTAGTTGGTGATATACAAGATTCGGCAAAACAAAAAGGCTCTTATCCAGAGGGAACAGTTGCCCGCATTGTTGATCATGAGTCTGGAAACTTCATTGAGGTCAGAAAGCAGCCTTATTCTCTTCCGTGGGTTCCGGTTAACGGTGGTTAGAACTGTTGCGAAAAACCTGTTGTTCAGCAATAGTTCGCAAAATATGGTGAAACTGTAGCTTGTCCGGCCTAAAACGCTTCATTGCGATAATGCGCAGGCGTATTCGCCTGCGCTCCAACCTTACATTTTCGACGAGTTACCAACGCCCTCAATGCGCAAGCTGCCAGAACCACTCTCAATGATATTTAGGTCGCCAACTTGGCGCACATTGATGCCACCAGAGCCATCGTCAATAGTCACCTTGCCATCCACTTGTTCAATATCAATTGAACCTGAGCCATCTTCAATCGTTAAATCGCCACGAAGATAACGTACCGTGATCGAGCCTGAACCGTCGTCAATATCGACATTGCCGCCGTTTTCAATCGTGATGCTACCCGAGCCATCTTCGATGTTGAGATCACCCATCACATCGCGCAATACAATTGAGCCTGATCCGTCATTCAAATCAATACTCAGATCGGCCGGTACGCGCACTGTCAAATTGATATATGGGTTGTTACCGCGATATGAATTTCGGTCAAAATCCGCAATTAAAACTGCGTCACTGCCCGTTTTCTGAAGTGACAATCGAATGTCTTCAGCATCGCGATAATAAACTTCTGCAACCACATCAATTCGAGTACGACCCGCTTCACCGATAATTTCTAAACTTCCGGCGCCTGTATCAGCTTTCACCTCATCAATGTCAGTAAGCTCTAACGACAGACTTCTTGTTTCATGCTGAAGCTCACTGTTTCTCCATGAGTCACCATCACCTGGTACATTCGCGTAGACCACGCAGCCTGATAACAGGCTTACTGACGTCAGTGCTAATGCTATTGCTTTCATTTTGATTTCCTTATGCGAATTAACGTTTTCTACCATAATCGATTCATTATGATGAACTAACCTCTAAAGTAAAAATTTCTTCAACAGGCACATTAAAAAAATTCGCTAATTTCAAAGCAATTACTACAGATGGCGTGAACCGACGTGTTTCAATGGTACTGATAGTTTTGCGCGATACCCCGATAGCATCAGCCAGCTCTTGTTGCGACATGCTGTGCTTTGCTCGAAATGTTGGCAAATTATTCAGAACCTGATCATCCATTGTCATCGTCTCCTTGATCTCGCATTTCCCACAACACTGACAATGACCACACTAAAGTTCCGACGACGATGAGCGTTAAACTATAGGTGCTCACGGTTACGTAACTTCCAATATGCGCTGCTTCTAGATTCTCGCCAATCAACACACCAGGAATCAATACAATGATTAACCCAACAAACGCTCGAGCATTGGCTTTACGACTTGTTTCACGCGTGAATTCGTCATAATAAATGCCAAACATTTCCCGCCAGCCACCAGCGAGTTTATGACTACCTGTACTCATTCGTGTCACAACACCAACAAATAGTAGTGCCACTAGAACCATCAAAATACTTGGCCACTCACCAACATCTTTTCCTGCAAGCTCCAGCCATTTCGATATCAACATAATAGTGAAGTAAACACCGCTTATAAGCGAGATATAAGCGCCATATTTGAGCGATTTCGCCTGAGCTTCTGCTGTCCATTTTGACATAAAGTAATCCTCTTTGAGGCATCACAATGATACCCTTAGGTTTCATAATATAACCTAAAGGTATCACCTTGCAACCCTAGAGTATCATTTTAACCAAAATGGGGCCTATACGCGGCACTCATCACAGATGTCAGCGGTTGGCATGTGGGCAAAGCTTTTCTCAAGTAGATGCCTTAACGGTTCATCGCAGTAATGCTTCCGTGTTACGTGAGGATGCGAGCGTAAACGCCCTTTCAGCACGTTATTGCCAACATCAGTCAGTAGCGGGTTACTCGGATCAACCGATGGACCTAAGGCACGCGATTTCAGTTCTGGCGGCAATGAGAGTACCGGTACTGTCGCGGATAATTGTGCAGCCATAAAGAAAGCAATGGAATAACGTTCGCTACCTTGAGTAGGGCTTTCAACTTTGTGATTGGTTGCCTTTAAAAAGCCGTTCGAAGCAAGCTCCAATAACTCACCAATATTCACGACTAAAGCGCCCGGAATTGGTGCGACATCAACCCACTCATTGCCACGCTCAACCTTGAGTCCGCTCTGTGAATCTTGCATGACCAATGTCAGGTAGCCCGGATCTTTATGCGCACCAACGCCTTGTTGGGGCGACTGCTGCGCTGGATAACGAATTAGTTTTGCATGAGTGTATGGCTGCGCACCAATGGTATGGTCAAGTGCGTGACCGTCAACACCCAATGATTCACAGAGCTTCTGCAATAACTCAACCGTGATATCACTTAGCTTAGTTTGCAGCTTAGTTAATGTCGGCTTGAGTTTAGGCATCGCGCTTGGCCATAGATTAGGTCCGATTAGTTTTTGCCAGGGGTATCGCACTTGTTCGGCTGAAAGGGCAAGCTCTTCATTCATCCAGTCGAATTGCTCGCGTGCATCAAACCGACCGGCTGTCATTTCATTTCCCATAGCGTTATAACCGCGAAAATGCGGCGAATGAATCATGTCAACCGACTGCTTTTCTTTAGTGGAGAGTTGGAAAAATGCCTTACTTAACGCCAAATAGCCTTGTTGCGCATCGTGACTTAAACCGTGATCAACAAGGTAGAAAAAACCGACCTCACTGGCAGCTTGGAGCAAATGCGCCAAGCCTTCATCAGAATCAAGCGATGTTAAAGAGATAATCGGTAATGTTGCAGCGTTCATGAGCGCCTCCCATAAAGGTATTGGCGCTCAATATATGTTGTTGCGTTTAATTTATGAACGAACGAATCTTTCTAAGTTAGATTGTTTCGCTATAGCCACCTTTTTTCAAACGTCTGCTAATCTCTCGATTGATTTAATGCCTGAATAGCAAAGCTACCTAACCAGTGCCCGCCTTCATAGCTATCGCCAATTAAATTTGGATACGAATAAGCAACGTGTTTGTCGGCCACGTCACGTAAATGCGCGTATTGTGGGTAGGCATTCGCTAGCGCATATAAATTCCACGCTCGGCTGAAGTTTAGGCCATCAAGGTGAACGAGTTTACCGTCACCACGGTCGCTAACTTTACCTACCTCAAGCTGATAATTTTTATCGGCGAGCTGCGGCATAAAATCAGATAACCAAGGCAAGAACTCGTTCTTCGATAAAACGCGTTGCATCAGGCCAATTTCTTCTAAACATGGCGAAATGAAATCATACCCACTTGGTTCCCAACTAATTGGGCAGTTTTTATCAGTAAGAAAATAGGCTTTTGCTCGCATCTCAATAAGTTGCTGAAGCTCTGCCAATTCATGGTTTACCGCGTAGTCATAGGCGAAACTCAATCCAAACGCGGTGTTGGTATGTTCACCCACACGCACTGGATAAAGTAACTGCGGTAGAAATTCCATATAACGTTGCACAATCACATCAACAAGCGGTTGCAGGTTAGCATAGAGTTCCGCAGCCATTGGGTCGTCCCAAGCTTCGAGTTCATCGGCCAACTTAAGTAGCCAAGCCCAGCCATACGTGCGTTCAAAGGCTTTATTGATGTCTTTGCTGAAAAATTCCGCTTCGCGCAGGCCATTCTCTTTGGTGATATTGCGCTTTAATACTTCGCGAGCTTGCTCTGCATGCGCCATGTCTGGAAACTGCCGAAGCAAAGTTACCAACGACCAATAACCGTGCGCAGCGCTGTGCCAATCAAAGCAACCATAAAATATTGGGTGATGTTGTGAAGGTTCTTTTAGATCTTCCGCGCTACCGAGCACAATCCCAGTTTTGTAAGGATAAGGCGTTTCAACACAGTGCAGTGGCAACGTGATTAACTTGTCCGCCTCAGTGAGTGTTAATTCATGCGAACTCTCGGTGCTGGCTTGAGCTTGTCCAAGCAACCCAAAAGAGAGAAAAACTGCAACGCTCGTTAATTTTTTCATTGTTCTGCCTTCTTAACTTCAGAAGTTATTAACGGTAATGCGCTGCACGTTTTTAATCAACAGCTAGCTGGCGCAAATAGTCGTCATAAGTGCCTGAGAAGTCTCGCATGCCGCTCTCGGTCAATTCGATGATGCGCGTGGCGAGCGATGACACAAATTCACGGTCGTGACTCACGAACAGTAACGTACCGTCGTAATGCTCAAGCGCGAGGTTCAACGCTTCAATCGATTCCATATCTAAGTGGTTGGTCGGCTCATCCATAATCAAAATGTTCGGACGCTGCATAATCAGCTTTCCGAAAATCATGCGGCCCTTTTCGCCACCCGACAAAATTGTGACCGGCTTTTTAATGTCGTCCTGAGAAAACAACATACGGCCAAGCACGCCACGCACCGCTTGTTCATCATGGTGCGGCTGCTTCCACTGACTCATCCAGTCAAATACAGTGATTTTTTCTTTAAACCAATCAGCATGGTCCTGCGCGTAGTAACCAATATTGACGTTTTCAGACCATTTGATCATGCCGTTATCAGCTTGATGTTGCCCAACCAAGCACTTGAGCAACGTGGTTTTGCCGATACCATTGGCACCGAGTATCGCGACTTTCTCGCCGACTTCAATCATGGCGCTCAACTTACGAAGCACCTGTAGTTCGTCGAATGATTTGCTTACGCCTTCCATTTCAAGCGCTAATCGATAGAGCTTCTTTTCTTGTTCGAAGCGAATAAATGGACTAACTCGGCTTGAAGCTTTTACTTCGGCAAGCTGGATTTTTTCAATTTGCTTTGCACGTGACGTGGCTTGCTTTGCCTTCGAGGCGTTTGCCGAGAAGCGACTCACAAATTGTTGTAATTCGGCGATCTTCCCTTTCTTTTTCGCATTATCATTGAGCAATTGCTCACGCGCTTGCGTCGCAGCAAACATGTATTGGTCGTAATTGCCGGGATATACGCGTAATTCGCCATAATCAATATCCGCCATATGCGTACACACACTGTTTAAGAAATGACGGTCGTGCGAAATAATGATCATGGTAGCTTGGCGATCGTTCAAAATGTTTTCCAGCCAACGAATGGTGTTGATATCCAAATTGTTGGTTGGTTCGTCAAGCAACATGATGTCTGGGTCAGAGAACAACACTTGCGCCAATAGCACACGTAACTTTAAGCCCGGCGCAATCTCGCTCATTAATCCGAAGTGAGATTCCAACGAAATGCCAACGCCTAATAAAAGTTCACCTGCACGTGACTCAGCGGTGTAACCATCCATTTCAGCAAAGGCAACCTCAAGGTCAGCCACCCGCATGCCATCTTCTTCGCTCATTTCTGCCATGCCATAAATGCGATCGCGTTCAGCTTTTACTTGCCATAATTCTTCATGGCCCATAATCACCGTATCAATGACACTGTATTGCTCGTAGGCAAACTGATCTTGGCGCAATTTACCCACGCGCATATTTGGTTCAATAGAAACGTTTCCGGCTGATGGCTCTTGCTCGCCACTAAGGATACGCATGAACGTTGACTTGCCGCAGCCGTTTGCGCCAATCAAACCATAGCGATTACCTTCGCCAAACTTAACAGAAATGTTTTCAAAAAGAGGTTTTGCACCAAATTGCATGGTGATATTTGCAGCAGAAATCACGTTTTAACACCCGAACAAAAAATAGGCGCGTAATCTACGTGGTTTAGACGAAAAACACAAAGGAAGTTTGCGGTTTCAGCAAATAAAGTTAGCGCTTATACTGCGCTTCCGAATTTAGATGAATGTCGCTGAATAATTTCTAGCACCTCATCGTCACTTACTTGCGAGAAATCCTGATACCAATAACCGATAGCAGCAAACGGATACGGTTTCGCCAAACAGACCAACCTATCAATATCGCTTCGTATTTCCAGCGCGGTTTCGCGGGCGGCAACGGGAACTGCCACCACGATAGTGCCGGCTTTATCTCTTTTGAGCACTTTAATCGCTGCCTTCATTGTTGCTCCTGTCGCCAGCCCATCATCAACTAAAATGACAGTTTTTCCCGTAACTTTGGGTAATGGCGTTCCCGAGCGATAGAGTTGTTGACGGCGCTCTAGTTCTTGGCGCTCACGTTGCTCGATACGGGCGATCTCGCGCGTATCAATCGCCAAGGTTTCCACTATCTCATTGTTAAGTACACGAACACCGTTCTCTGAAATTGCGCCCATCGCTACCTCGGGTTGACCAGGAACACCCAATTTTCGAACAAGTAAAACGGAAAGCGGCACGCCGAGCCGCTGCGCAATTGGCTCTGCCACTGGAACACCGCCGCGCGGCAGTGCCAAGACAAGAACATTGGTGAGACTGGTCATCGATGCTAATTCGCTTGCCAGTTGTTCTCCGGCTTCTCGACGATTTTTAAATGGTAACTTCATTCGGTTTTGTCGTTCCCTAAAAACGGCAATATGCTTAATATGACAATAGTTCATCGATGTCCCGTTTTGGAAACAAATGCATGAAATTTTCTCTATCACACATTTCTGCCGGCGCTACAGCCGTATTTGTTGGTTATAGCAGTGCCGTGGTACTGATACTTGAAGCGGTGAAAACGCTCAATGGTTCGCCTGCGGTGCAAAGTTCATGGCTACTTGCACTTGGTCTCGCTATGGGCATGACCAGTATTGTTTTGTCGTTGCGTTATAAAGCTCCCATATTTACGGCTTGGTCAACACCCGGCGTTGCGTTACTCATTGTGGCACTCGAGGGCGTATCACTATCTCAGGCTGTTGGTATTTTTATTTTCTCGTCTGCGCTTATTGTTCTGTTTGGTTTAAGCGGCATTTCAGATCGCCTGATAAAGTACATTCCGGTATCGGTAGCCGCGGCGATTCTCGCCGGTATTTTGTTGAAATTTGTATTGGCGGTCATGCCGGCAGTTTATGAGCAACCGATTATCGCTGGTTCGCTTGTGATTGCATTCTTTGTGTTGCGTTATTTCACCCCACGGTTTGTATTTTTCTGGGTTCTCTTGCTGGCGATCGGTTTACCAGCCTTCATGCAAGATCTTAATTTCTCCCAATTAACATTTTCAATGCCGACATGGGTTTGGGTTTGGCCTGAGTTTGATTTGTCATTAATGATTGGGGTTGGTATTCCATTATTTGTTGTGACAATGGTGTCGCAGAACCTACCAGGCATAATGATGCTGCGTAGCAATGGTTATACACCCCCCATGTCGCCACTTCTTACAACAACCGGTTTAGCTGGTTTAATTCTTGCGCCGTTGGGAGCTTTTGCAATAAACCTCGCAGCAATTACAGCCGCTATTTGCCAATCGTCAGACGCTGATCCAGATAGCTCTCAGCGTTACAAAGCAGCCGTAGCCGGCGGTATATTTTATCTCCTTGCTGGTTTAGCAAGTTCGGCAATTGTTGGGTTGTTTCTAATGTTACCTGCCGCAGTTACTGCCACCATCGCCGGCCTAGCGTTATTACCGGTGCTAAGTACGAACATGTTTAAAGCTTTTAGCGACGCTAATAATCAACTTCCGCCCATTTTGGCTTTCTTAACCACCGCATCCGGGACACATTTTTTCGGAATTAATAGTTCATTCTGGGGGTTACTGATTGGCATTGTGGCGTACTACCTTGCGCAGCACTTTAAATCGAAGCAGGCGGGAAAATAGACCATCAAAAAACCCCAATAACTTTGCAATTATTGGGGTTTTAAAGTCACCGAAAATAAAATTTACTTCTCTTCTTTTAAGTAGGTATCGAGCCAGCGTGTTTGCTCCCACAACATGTGCAGAATTGATTCACGTGCACGATAGCCATGAGACTCATGCGGTAACATCACCAAGCGCGAACTGCCACCTAAGCCTTTAATGGCTTGATACAGACGCTCAGACTGCATCGGGAAAGTACCTGAGTTGTTATCGTTAGAACCATGAATCATCAACAATGGCTCGTTGATTTTATGCGCATGGAAAAACGGTGACATGCGAATGTACAAATCAGGGTCATCCCAAACAGTACGTTCTTCACGCTGGAAGCCAAATGGCGTCAAACTGCGGTTGTACGCGCCACTTCGAGCGATACCGGTGGTGAACAAATCACTGTGCGCCAGCATGTTTGCTGTCATAAAGGCGCCGTAGGAGTGCCCGCCAAGTGCTACACGTTCTGGATCGGTCACACCGCGCTCAACACCCGCTTGAATCGCCGCTTTACCGTTCATCACCAATTGCTCAATGAAGGTGTCATTCGGTTGTTTATCACCCTCCCCAACAATTGGCATGGTGGCGCTATCAAGCACCGCATAGCCTTGCGTCGCGAGGTATTGCGGACCCCAATAACTAATGCGAACGAATTCATATGGCGAACCCGAAACTTGCGCTGCGGCAGCTGAACTCTTGTATTCGCGTGGATAAGCCCAAACCATAGTCGGCAATGGACCATCGCGGTCTTTGTCATAACCAGCGGGTAAATACAGCTCCGCAGACATTGGCAAGCCATCTTCACGCTTATAAGTAATCAGTTCGCGCGTAATGCCTAATGTATGTGGCATAGGGTGCGGCGTTTCTGTCAAAGCACGAAGTTTGTTGTCATCGAGATCGCGAACATAGAAGTCTGCAGGATCATCGACACCTTCACGTTGCGTCAAGAAGGTAAGCTCTTCGGCATCAATGATGTCACGCGGCTGCTCAAAATATGGTGCTTCACTGCGCCACAAACGTTCGCTCTCGCCGGTTGCAAGGCTGTAGCTGTCCACAAATGGACGGTCGCCTTCGTCGGAAGCGCCAGCACCTCTTAGCAACATATTGTCGCCATCAACATACAGTAACGTTCGACCATCTTGTTGCACGGTGAACGGTTGACCTGGATCGTTATAGCGATCTTCCCACGAGCGTTCCCAAACAAGTTTCGGCTCGGCTGCGCCTGTACCATCCACCAACCAGAGCTTCTCATCGCGGTCCGCCCACCAACGTTCCCACACCAACATGGTGTCAGCATCAGCAGCCAATAAACGCGAGTATCGCTTGCTTAAATCGAGTAGTTTTTGCGGCTCTTCGTTAAACGGCGCTGCTTGTTGATACACGCGGTCACGAATTTCAGTTTTAACAGCTGGGTCGCCTTGGTCGGCGGCTTCTGCCCAAACTAAGGTGGCATCCGCGTCGTTACGCCAGCTAATCGAGCGGCGTCCTTGTTCAACCGCGTCAAAAGCGATCGGTAAGTTATCGGCCAACGGTTGCTCAGCAACGGTATAAACCGCTTTGCCACTCGTATTCCAGACTTTTGTTGTGACTGGGAAGCGGTACCAAGGCACGGCATAAGAGTATGGGCGTTCAATATTCGCAACCAGCAAGAACTCGTCGTTTGGCGAGGTGCTTACGCTACGATAAATAGCCGGCTCACCGACTTCTTTCGTACGACCATTCACGCCAACAAAACTGATTTGGCTGGTGAAATAATAATCAAACAGCAACTCATCTTGTTTATTCTGCAGCAAATCTTGATAGGTACGACCAGGAGCGTTACGCCCCATACTCTCAGTGATGACTGGGCCGGTCGGTACTGTCTTCAGCGCTGGTTTCTTCATCCCACTTGCTACGGTGTAGGTATACAATCCTGCACTATCATGGCGCCACTCTAGCATCGGCCCCCAAACGGCATTCAACGACTGCTTGGTTAAACGCTTCGCTCGAGTTTTTTCAATATCGACAAGCCAAAGTTCAACGTTTTCAGCTGTCATTTGTGCAAACGCGACATAGTCGCCATTAGGCGCCCAACTGGCGCCAATAATTTTCAATTCTTCAGGTAACCCTTTAATGCGCAGACTCTCGCCTGAATCGACATCAACGAACCCTAACGAGCTTATGTATCGAGCTTGGCTAACTGTATAGTTGGCCGGATTGATGCGACGTCCGGCCAGTTTCAGCTCGTCAGCGGCAACGTCCGCAATAGTTGGCAGCGACGGATAGTTCATCACCATCAGCAAATCACCATTTGGACTCAAACTACCGCCAGGTGACGGAGCAGCATCAACAATATCAATTAGCCCCTGACTTGGCTGCTGGTAATCAATTTTAACTGGATTAGCATTAATCGGCGCTGAACTTAACAAAAACGAGCCAAGCCCCAGCGCTAATACCAATGCATTCAATGCGGAAGGTTTGTTCATAAACAATGCCTTTTTGTTGTCTTTAGTTGTTGTTATCAAGTTAACACAATTTTACAACTGGCCGTTTTCCTCGAACGCAAACATCATGTGATTCAACGCATTATTACTAACTAATTTTGTTTTCGAGAGGGAAGTTCGACAGTCTCACAATCACTAACTATACTTCGTTCACTATTGGTACAGCGAGTTGTATCGAGGAGGTCAATCATGAGCTCTCACTTTCCCAAAGATCCGCAAAAAACGCTTGGTCAACGAGGCGTTTGGCAACCCAAATTATCGCCACACAAATTAAAGAGTCCGTCGGTTTGTTCACAGTGTGGTGTGGTGTATCAAAATTCTCGTTGGCAGTGGCTCGAGCGGCCAGAACCTGATGCAGCAGAGGTAATCTGCCCGGCATGCGAATTAATTCAAAATGGGCAGTCAAACGGTCGCTTGATGCTTGCCGGTGATTTTTTTCAAGCGCACCGAGATGAAGTGCTCGGGCTTGTTCGACACGTCATCGAAGTCGAAACCAAACAACACCCTCTGAACCGACTTATTGATCTGCACTCTGATGCTGATGAAACAGTGCTTACTTTCACGGATGGTCACCATCCAAAGCGAATTGGTCATGCGCTAGAACAAGCCTATGATGGAAAGTTTGAAATTAGCTATAACGAAGATTACTGTGAAGCCTCGTGGCGGCGCTAACTTGATATGGCTCATATGTCATCGCGATCAAAGTGATCGTTTTTATCACGATATCGCTATTACTTGGTGATCGTCGTATGTTGTAGTTCATCTTTCATCAAATTGTTGTGGAGCTTTTTACAATGAAGCAACCGGTTCAAACTAAAATTGGCAAGCGCATTGCGCTAATTGCGGCAGCAGGCATTGCTGGTGTTACCTTATTTTCAGCTGTTGCCGGTGGCACGCAAAAAGAAGTGACAACAGCGCAGCGTGCGGCACAGAGCTTTGCTACAACGGATAAAGAATGTTTAGCAACGTTCGACCACAGTATGCGAGCGTTACACTCGAAAGATAATCACAACTTATGCGAGCTAACAAAGAATCGCGTCGTGATGGTGGTAAATACGGCAAGCAAATGCGGCTACACAGGCCAGTTCGAAGGGCTTGAGGAGCTCTATCAAGCCTACAAAGAAGAAGACTTCGTTATTTTAGGATTCCCTTCCGACTCATTTCGCCAAGAGCATAACGAAGAGGAAGAGACAGCAACGGTTTGTTTCGTTAATTTTGGCGTCACGTTTCCAATGATGGCAACAACATCGGTAAAAGGCGACGAAGCAAATACAATTTTCAAAGCACTGACTCAAGCTACCGAGCAAGCCCCTGGCTGGAACTTTCATAAATACATTGTTTCGGCAAATGGAAAACAGGTAACGAGTTTTCCAAGCAAAGTAGAACCCATGGATAAACGTATCACTGAGGTGATTGACCGCTACTTAAATTCAGCTGAATAGGCCGTTAGCAAACGACCTTTATATTGCGCTCATCCCGGTTTGTGGTCATTATCTTAATAACCACAAACCAAAGGATGAGGACTTTGTGTCAAAGCCAGTCATCGTAATACCTGCATACAATCCAAATAACGAACTACTGCACTTAATTGAAGCGTTGCAGGAATTTCGCCAACACTATGACAGTATTGTCGTCATCAATGACGGTAGCGCCAGCGCTGATGTTTTTTCCCGATTACCGCAAATTGATAATTTGCATGTACTCACCCATGACGATAATCGTGGCAAAGGTGCCGCGCTGAAATCTGGTTTTCAGTGGGTACTCGATAATAAACCCAACAGTCTCGGCGCGATAACTGCGGATGCAGATGGCCAGCATTTACCGACAGATATTATTCGGGTTCTGGATCAATTTCGCCAGAACCCTCAGGAACTCTGGCTTGGTAGCCGAAATTTCAAACGCCGAGGTATTCCGTTTCGTTCATGGCTTGGCAATACGTTTGCTCGTTATACCTTTCGTCTGGGCTTGCGTATTCATATCCCTGACACCCAAACCGGATTACGTGGCATTCCAATCAAGTTGCTCAATGCATTGGTTCACACGCCAAGCGATCACTATGAGTTTGAACTTGATATGCTGATTTTAGCTAAGCAGGAAGAGGTTCCATTTCGCTCGATTGAGATCACGACCGTTTATGAACAAGGTAACGCCAGCAGTCACTTTCGCCCATTGCAAGACTCCATCCTAATTTATAAAAAATTCCTGAAGTTTTCTGGTGTCGGTATTGCATCGGCAGCGCTAGACTATGGTTTATTCGCTCTCGTTTATGGATTGACTGGAGAAATTCTATTCGCAATTGCCTCCGCAAGACTTGTTTCCGGCATTTTTAACTTCACACTCAACCGACAATGGGTATTTGGTAAAGGCCGTTCGCTCGCCACTGATGCGTTGAAATACACCACACTCGCTATTGTGCTTGTCCTCGCAAATTATCTATTTACGAAAACCCTTTACGCTGTTGGATTATCCCCATTTATTGGGAAACCCGTTGCAGAAATCATTGTTTTTCTGCTGAGTTATCGCTTTCAGAAAAAGTTAGTGTTTCGCCGTAGTGTGTAATCTGGCTCTGAACATATCTTTTATCCCAAATATCGCCTATAACATATAACACTGCCGCAACAATGGGTTACGGCTATTTACAGTGAGATGACGCTTATGTTGAATGAATTCAAAAAATTTGCCATGAAAGGTAATGTTGTCGATATGGCTGTAGGTATTATTATTGGCGGAGCTTTTAGTACAATTGTGAAAAGCTTTGTTTCAGACATTATTATGCCACCGATTGGCTTGTTGCTCGGTGGTGTCGACTTCACCGATATGTTTGTTGTCTTACGCGAAGGTGTCGAGAATGCGGGCCCTTACGTGGCGCTTGCTGATGCCCAAGCTGCCGGTGCGGTAACAATAAATTATGGTTTATTTATTACCAACACCATTAGCTTTTTGATAGTAGCATTTGCTGTGTTCTTCCTTGTGAAAGGCATGAACACACTACGCACGAAAGAAGAGGCTGCGCCGGTCACTACAAAAACCTGTGAATTTTGTGCAACAAGCATTCCGTTAGCGGCAAAACGCTGCCCTGCTTGTACATCGGAGTTATCTTCGTAACCAATTTTGATTACCTATAGGTTGTATCCATGACTGATGTTGTGCCGTGGCTTGAAACTGAACAAACGCCTTTTTTATTGATCGACCAGCAACGTTTCCTTCGTAATGTTGAGCGATTACAACAACGTATTTCGGCGCTTGGGTGTCAGCTACGGCCGCATCTCAAAACCTTACGCTCGATAGATGCAGCGGGCTATTTATTACCAGATTTATCCTCACCGGCAACGGTATCGACCTTAGCAGAAGCCGAGGCTTTTGCCGATGCGGGTTATAGCAACTTGCTATACGCCGTAGGTATCAGTGCGAATAAACTTAGCCGAGTTCGAGCGCTGCTTGAACGTGGCGTTCAGTTACATATATTGCTTGATAGCATTACGCAAGCCGAAGCGGTCGTCGATTACGGTCGAAACCATGGTGTTTCATTTTCTGTGTTCATTGAAATTGATTGCGACGACCATCGCGGTGGGTTGCCTCCGCACAGCGCACTCATCGGTCGTATAGCCCAATTACTTCACGATAATGGCATGATTGTTACCGGTGTTATGTCGCATTCGGGCGGCTCGTATTCTGCAACAACAACGGCAGAGATTGCGCAAGCCGCAGCACAAGAATGCGCGGCAATTCGTCTAGCAGCAGAACAAATTCGTGAGCTTGGCATTGATTGCCCGATTCTCAGCGTCGGCTCGACACCAACAGCGCATTTTGCCGAAGATCTAAGCAACATCACCGAAGTTCGCGCTGGGGTGTATACCACATTTGATTTGGTTATGTATAACCTCGGCGTCTGCACTCTCAGCGATATCGCCATGTCGGTTGTAACGACGATCATTGGCCATAACGCAGAAAAAAACTGGGTATTGGTCGATGCCGGTTGGATGGCTCTGTCACGCGACCGTGGCACGGCATCGCAAAACCAAGATTTTGGTTACGGCCTTGTCTGCGACAGAAACGGCGTTCCGCTAGACAATGTTTGCGTCACCAAAGTTAATCAAGAACATGGGGTTATTGCGCTACCAGATAGTCGCACCGTGCAAGACTTCCCCATTGGTACCCAGCTACGTGTATTGCCAAATCACGCGTGTGCGACTGCAGCCATGCACCAACATTACGTGGTGGAAACCACGCAACATCAACGCGAAATTTGGCCGCGCATTTTAGGTTGGTGATAACGGTAAGTGACCGGTTTTTACGTAGATGATTGTTTCCTGCTCAACGAATGGCGTATGCGTACTTAGGTGTGGGCTGCGTATCCATGTTCCAGTTGGGTAGCGCCCGTTCTCATCAATAAACTCGCCGCTTAGCACCAAGATTTCCTCGCCGCCGAAATGCCGATGTGGTTTGAATACTTCGCCGGCTGGCCATTTCACCAACGCGCAATGTTCAGTTTCATGACTATGTAGTGGCATCACCTCTAAATTTCCCTGCCCAGGTAGCCAAGGCGTATTTTTGGTATCAATACGCACCACATTACGGTCAGTATCAGAAAATTGGTGGAGCTTGACGAATAATGTACAACCTTGCTCACTAAATGGGGCATGCGATGAGCCCGGTGGGTTGCGAATATAGGTACCGGCTGGGTAGTCGCCATGCTCATCGGAGAAGACGCCATCGAGTACAAAAATCTCTTCGCCCAACGGATGTTGATGGGTTTGAAAGGAAGCGCCGGGCTCATACTTTACAATACTGGTTGCGCGGCCACGTTCTGCTTCTTCGCGTTCAAGCGGCTTACGCAACACACCACCGGCTGGGCTTTTGACCCAATCAAGCTCAGCGCTTCGAATCACAATTCGTTGTGAGAAATCCATATTTAACATGGAACTACTTTCTCCTTGAAACAGCTTATTTTACTGAACAGGTATTGATACCCAATACTTTGTACAATCCACAAAAACGAAAGATACCCGTTGCAAGTACGACTGCACCAAGAATCCACCACAGATTTCCCGCAGAAACGCTCCATGCAATCAGTGCAATTCCAATGATAATTCGAATAATCCGATCCGGTGTTCCGACGTTGACCATAAAGCCTCCGATGTTTTTTAGTTATTACTAAAGAAAGTAGTCAATAGATCGCTCAAAGGAAAGAAAATATCTGTGCCTTATCAAGAAAAGGTAAAGCTTCAATTTGCTATTTGAAAGTTGAACTATACTCAGCGAGCAGTGCAGATGACCTGTAATTACGGAGAATTGATTATGAACTACGTTAAACTTTCAGTTTTTATTGTAATGGCAGTACTTTCTTCATCAGCAATGGCACAACAAAGCCAAGATTCTGAGCAAATGCGCGAGCAAACTAAAATGATGGATCAGCAACATCGAGAAGCTCGCCTAGCAGAAATGGAAGCCATGCGTGAACAACGTAAGGCGGAAATGGAGATGATGAAACGTGATCGCAAGACCCAAGCTCAAATGATGAAAGAGGATAGTAAGCTCTTGCGTGAAATTCATAAGGACGAAGAAAAAACGCTGCGTGAAATGCACAAAGAAGAGATGGAAATGATGCGCGAAATGCATAAGGAAGAGCGCGAAGCGTATAAACAAATGGAAAAGTCTGAAAAAGACCGTGCGAAGGCAATGAAAGATCGCATGAAAGAGAACGATAAACGGAAGAATAGAGATAAAAAAGACGATTATTAAAAAATGGAATCATTCACTTGAAACACGGTCATAACAGATAACATGGGCGTCAGTTAGGTGAAGGATTCTAAGATGCGTTTGATTTATGCATTATCAGCGCTTGGTAGCATCATTGTTTTAACAGGTTGTGATAACGCACCGCAATCGACCACAGTTGAGTACGGTTGCGGTGCACTTGACGTAGAAGCAACCTTTTCAAATCAAAACGTCGAACTTCGGTTTGGCGATCAACGTGTTGCGCTCGATGCCAAAACGAGTGCATCTGGCGCGCTATACGTTAACCAACAACAAGAGCTTGAGTTTTGGAATAAAGGCTCACAAGCACAGTTAACCATCGCTGGGCAGCCTTATCCGCTGTGTATCGACAAAGCAAGCCTTCCGCAACAATTTAGTGCGCGCGGCAACGAGCCCTTCTGGCTTGTGCACGTCAATAATGGTAGCGCATCGCTACGTCAGCCTACTGGGGATCGTGATTACCCGAAAATAGAAACGTCTCGACTGAACGATACCTCTCGAAATACTTGGGAAATAAAACTACGCACTGACGAAGTACTGCAAATTTCAGACGTTATCTGTCGCGACTCCATGTCCGGCATGCCTTATCCATACACAGCAAAATTAACCCGTGATGATACATCGTTCAGTGGCTGTGCGGGTGAGCCACAACGACTCCTTTCGGGGGCATCGTGGCAGTTACACGCTAGTGAGCTCGATAAGCCGCCGACCATTCAGTTTATGAGTGACAATTCGGTATTTGGTTACAGTGGCTGCAATCGTTTTCAAGGTAACTTTCAATTAAGTGGTGAGGGGCTCAGCTTTAATCCGTTAGCCGCTACGAAAATGATGTGCTCGCAGGAACAGATGTCAGCCGAGCAAGCGCTATTTGAAGCGCTTGATCAAGTGACCGGTTTCGAAGTGGGTGACAATGGCAACACGTTGCAATTGCGCAACAACAATGAAACGTTGCTGCGCTTCGTTAAAGCATCTTAAGCGACTTGCTCGTCATAGTGACTAAGAAGCAACTGCTGAGCTTGTTGTAATGGTTGAGGCGCATTAATAATTGCTTCTTCGTGCGCCTCAAGCAACTCCATCATCACTTCGTTATCTTCACGACCTTGCCACATTTTAATGTAAGTACCCTGCTTATATCCGCGTTGTTGACGTAGGTTATTCAGGGCATTTTTACCAATATAAGTCAGGTAAACTGTGTTCGCATCACCATAAGCATCAATGAGCGCGGCAAATAATGTCGCGAAAAAAGCACTTCCGCACTGTAACGCTTTGGTCGCATCGCCATCTTTCGCAAGGGCGACGACGATTTCTTTACCATCGTTAATGGTTGCCCCGCCAGTGGCGCCTTGAAGAACCAGTGCAGCAACTTCTTCTGCCGCCTGTTCATGATTCAAGCCTCGCGCACAGGCATTTTCGACCGCATCAGATATGGCGAAATGCAGGATATCGATGAGCTCCATATTGGCTTGCGCCCAATCGGCTGATTGCTTCTTCCACCATTTGTAAGCTGTATGCTCAAAATACTCGCCGAGTTCGACCAATATTGCTTTCACGTCGTCGCGTTTTACTTGCGGATTTTCCGGATAAGACGGATCGATGACTTGGTTAAATGCAATTTGCATTTCAACCAATTGCTTTGCTTGTTCTGGAGTCATGGCGCTCTCGTTAATGGTAGATCGTATAAAGGATTATGAAAGCAAGATTACCATTGAAGGCTTAGCTGGGAAAGCGTTGAAAAGTGACTGAGTCGGTAAATTTCGGCGTGTAACAACACAACATAAAATCATCGTGGTGTTCATGTGTCGCATCAGTTTGGTAGTTCGCAACTGGCCGTTTGAGTGTTTGTAACAGCAGCCCCTGCTCAGCCTTTGTCACCGCCTCAGCAAGAGTCCACCGTTCAAAAAATCGTTGCCAATGCTCAGCAGACAAATCGGCAAAAAAACCATCTTGGTAATTCGCGACAAGTTCAGCTAAACGCTTGCGAGGTTTAATGCGTTCAACATCAACACCAACCACATATTCAGGGCTTGCGGCAACTAAAACGGCACCCTTGGTATGACTAATTGAGCACTGCCATGTTTGCCCCCCAACAGAGAGTAACGGCGCACCGTTTTCTTGGCGGGTTATCGATACAGCGCCGGCAGCACAATGCCAAGTAGTGCAGACAAGCCAACGTAATAAGCCACGCCCAGCAAGAAATTGCTGTTGACGTGGCTCTTGTCGATAAGTTTGCGCCGCCTCGCGTTCAGCTTCGGTTACCCATGCCTCAAGCGCGGGGAGTAACGTATCAAAACTTGTTGAGTAGGCGGTCGCAATCATTCATCAATTGAAGGTTATTTGTTTACGCTAGTGTAACGCAAATAAGGCTTCACGGTTTTAAAACCTTGTGGGAATTTTTTCTTTGCGTCTTCCATCGATACGCTAGGTGGAATGATCACATCACCGCCCACTTGCCAATCAGCCGGACACGCCACGCCGAATTGGTCGCCGGTTTGCAATGCGTCAATCACACGTAGAATCTCGGTGAAGTTACGACCAACGCTCATTGGGTAGGTCATGGTTAGACGAATTTTGTGGTTCGGATCAATGATAAACACCGAACGCACCGCCGCGGTCTCACTTTCGCCTGGATGAATCATTTCATACAGCGCGGCTACTTTCTTGTCTTTGTCTGCGACAATTGGAAACTGCAGGTTGGTGTTTTGTGTTTCATTTACGTCGTTAATCCAACCTAAGTGTTCTTCAACGGTATCCGTTGAAAGACCCAAAGGTTTCACACCACGCTTCTCAAACTCACCTGCAAGCTGCGATGTACGTCCCATTTCTGTGGTACACACCGGCGTATAGTCGGCAGGATGACTAAAAAAGAATACCCAAGAACCTTTTGACCACTCATGAAAATCAATTTCACCTTTGGTGGTTTCAATTTTAAAGTTAGGTGCGATATCGCCAATACGTAATCCCATTGCTATATCCTCTTGTTGATTGACTCTAATGTATAGGTGCTATGATGACGCTCTGCAAGTATCGACAATCGATACAAGCAATCGTTTCGTTCGATTGAATTCAGCGTTCATTTAAATTGTTATGTGAGCGTCGCAATGTGGAGTGGTAAGCATGATTCAAGCAATTATTGGTGCGGTTCTAATCGGCTTGAGCTTAGGTATTTTCGGCTCGGGCGGCTCAATTCTGACGGTGCCAGTGCTACTGTATTTGGTGAACATGCCGGCCAATCTCGCCATTGCTTCGTCTTTGTTGATTGTTGCATTCATCAGTTTGTTTGGCGGGTTATTAAGTGCTCGAAAGAAGATCGTCTCATGGCCACACGTTTGGTTGTTTGGTATACCGGGCATGATTGGTGCCTACGCTGGCGCATGGGGCGGTGCGGCGGTTGATAGCCGCATTCAGCTCTTAGTATTCGTTGTGCTGATGGCTATTGCCTCGGTGATGATGTGGCGCGGTCGCAGCACGACCGATACCCCTAAAGATGTGAAAGTTATCCGCGTTGTTATTGATGGTCTTTTGGTAGGGGCAATCACTGGTTTCGTTGGTGTTGGCGGCGGCTTTTTGATTGTTCCGGCTTTAGTCCTTTTGGGTGGCGTTCCGATGATTCTTGCCATCGGTACCAGCTTGATGATTATTGCGCTGAAATCGTTTGTTGGCTTTGCCAAATACTATTCTGCCCTCAGTGCGCAAGGCTATGAATTCGATTGGACCATTATTGCCATTATTTCGGTTGCCGGTATTGCCGGAAGTTACGCCGGCGCGTGGATTGGCGCACGTTTACCGCGACAGAAACTGCAAAAGGCATTTGCTGTGTTTCTGATTTTAATGGCTATTTTTGTACTCAGCCAGTCAGTACTGTAAGCCACACTAACGATAGCGTCGCAATAACAAACCATAACACAACGGCCAAAAGCAGCGGACGCCAGCCAGCTGCTTTAAGCCGTTCGACGGTAATGCTCGCCCCCACCAAATACAAACAGAAAACCAGTAACTGCTTACCAACGCTAAACGTAGCGCTGTAAAAGGTTTCAAGCTGCGGTAGCAAAGACGCAAACAGCATGGCAACAATATAACCAGGAATGAACCACGGAACAGTGATGTTGCGTTGTCCTTCGGTTTTCGTCATGTGCTGGTAGACAAGCGCCGAAATGAGTGCCAATGGAATGATCCAAAGAGCTCGCGCCAGTTTTAACGTTGTCGCCACTTGTAATGCGTGGTCGCCGTATGCTTGTGCCGCGCCGACCACCGAACTGGTATCATGAATGGCAATGGCCGCCCACACACCAAATGTTTGTTCGTTGAGACCCAAAGCGGTGCCAATGATTGGGAAAACTAACAAGGCAACAGCGTTGAGAGTAAATACACTGGCCAGCGCTAGAGCCATTTGATCGTTTCTGGCATGAATGGCTGGGGCCACTGCCGCAATCGCACTACCACCACAAATGGCCGTACCTGAACCCAACAGGTGACTCGTGGTGGTGTCCATTTTAAATAGTCGACCGAGCCCCAGCGCCAGCAGCAAAGTCACCACAATGCTAGTGACCATCAATGCAAAATAATCACTGGTCACCTGCCAAGCCACATTGAGTTGCACACCAAAGCCCAACGCCACAATCGCAATTGCGAGTAGTTTTTTCACCAATATACTTGGTTGAATATACGGCGGAATGGCACTGAAGTGGGCCATCAGCGCGCCGAGAATTAAAGCAACCGGCGCACTGATCCAAGGTGTTAACGTTAGAATGCCGACAAGCCAAAACAATGCCGGTTTAATATGAGTCACAACTCACCTTTGCGGTGGAGATTGACGCTTGCTTAGAGTTGGTCAATCGGCAATTTTAAATACACTTTGCCGTCTGCGTCTGCTGGCGGCATGTGTCCCGCCCGAATATTAACCTGAATTGACGGCAAAATCAGCCGCGGCATCTCTAAGGTCGCATCGCGTTCCTCACGCATTTTCACAAATTCAGCTTCCGTCACGCCATCGTGAACGTGCTTGCTGTGTTGACGTTGCTGCGCCACGGTAGTCTTAAACTCATGCTCGCGCCCTTGTGTCGGATAATCATGGCAAATATAAATTTCCGTTGTTTCAGGTAATGCCAAAATTTTCTGAATCGATTGATACAGTGTGCTTGCGCTTCCGCCAGGGAAATCGCAACGCGCGGTACCAACATCAGGCATAAATAACGTATCGCCCACAAAAATTTTCTCTTCATCGACGATGTAACACAAATCTGCTGGGGTATGCCCTGGAGTATGCATGACACGAAACGTCATCGAGCCGACTTTAAACGTTTCACCATCCTTGAATAGATGATCAAACTGATGACCATTCGGTAGGAATTCTTTTTCGAGGTTAAACACATCTTTGAAAATTTTCTGCACATCTTTGATGTGCTCGCCAATGCCAATTTGGCCACCAACCTGCTCTTTCACAAACGGAGCTGCAGATAAGTGATCGGCATGCGCATGCGTTTCCAACACCCATTCTACTTGCAATTTTTCAGCTTTGACAAAATCAACTAAGCGTTGAGCGCCGCGTGTGCTCGTACGACCCGACTTGTAGTCAAAATCTAAGACCGGATCAATAACAACGGCTTTTCGTTCATCCTCACGGTAAACCACATAGCTAAACGTTTCGCTGTCATCGTCCAAAAATGCTTTCACTTGTACTGCTGACATCACTCAACCTCATCAAGAAAATTGATTAATTTAGTAAATACTAAACTACTTTTTACACGGATTAAACCCGTATAGTTTGATTATTGCTTAATAGGTGAATGCTTGCTTAATTTGCGTTGCAAAGTGCGGCGGTGCATACCGAGCGCCCTTGCGGTGGCAGAAATATTACCTTGGTGTTCTTGCATAACACGTTGAATGTGTTCCCACTCTAATTGGGCTGGAGTCAGTGGCTGGTCACTCAACTCAGGCGGCAATTCCTCGTCTGTTGCCAGGGTTTGCAGCAGAACCTGCGTTTGTATTGGCTTGGCAAGATAATCGGTCGCTCCAGCCTTAATCGCTGCTACTGATGTGGCAATACTCGCATAGCCAGTTAAAATCACTAGATTCTTAGGATTAAACCGCATTTTCAATGGTTTGATTAACTCTAAACCGTTCGTTTCACCGAACTTTAAATCTAAAAGAATATGATCGACTTGCGCACAAGGCTGCATATCGAGCTCGGCTTTCGTCGCTGCTGTCACCACTTGATAGCCCGCACGTTCCAGCCGACTACTCAGCGCCTGCAGCAGGTTAATGTCATCATCAATAATCAGCACGGTGTCAGCCATGACGAGCCTCCACTGGCATACAAATCTCAGTCACGGTGTGCCCCGACTCAACATGCCAACTTACAGTACCGCCGAACCGCTCAAAGGATGCATAACTCAGCATCGCGCCAGCGCCAACACCACGGCTACTTGGCAGCAGCTCTCGCCCTAACCCACGCTTTCGAGGAGCATCAAGTGGCTCGCCCTCATTACGAATAATCATCTGCCAAGTGTTCTCAACAACTTGCGTTTTAACGTCGATTTTCGAATCGAGCGGCGCTGCATCGGCAGCGTTGTGCAACAAGCTTAAAATGGCTGGGATTAATGTTCGATCTGCTTGAATAACACAGCCAGGCTGTTCATCGTCATGCCAATGCACACGAATATCGGGACGGGCAATCAGCAATGCATCGCGAACCTGCTCAACGAGTTCGTTTACTTGCAGCTCAAGTACACGGTGAGTCCAAACATCTTCGGCCACTTGCCGCCAATCTAATAGCAAGTTGTGAATACGCTTAATTTGCTGCTCTGCTCGCTGCAAGTCTTCATCGTTTGGATAGCGTTGCCGCACATCTTCAAGCATAAACTGTATGGTCTGGATGGGCGTGGCAACCTCATGACTGAATTGCGCCGCAGCGGTACCAATAGTTACCAATTGTTCGTCGCGATGTTGGCGCTGATGCAAGGCTCGTAAGGCTTGTTGCTGACGCACAATGCGCACGCGCAAGATATGTAAGGTCACCCCAAGGAGCAAGCCAGCGAAAATTTGACCATACACCATTGCCCTATAGTGGGTATCCATCTGATGATGAGTGGGTAGTGGCGCCTGTAGCTGCATCAGTTGCCCTGCGACACCCACAACAATGACCAACCATGCTAAACGAAATGGTAAGAGCAACATGGCTGCCGCCATCGGGACGAGAATCAACACGGCATAAGGGTTCGTTGCCGCGCCGTTTAGCCAAATGAAGCTGTTAGCGAGCACCGTAATGAGCAGTAGTATGATTGCCGTTAAAATATCCCGAATGGTCAAATGTTTTAGCTCCTACCGAATTACTGTTTAAGTATGAATCAAGTTGACAAGAATGCCAGTTGCCGGGTTCGAACAAACCACACAGGTCAACGAACCAGGTCGTACTTTCTGGTTTAAGCTGGATTATCACCTGTAACTGGGTATAAAATTGCCAACTTCATTTATAACCAAACATGATTGAGAGCAATTTATGGGTCGCGCGTATCAAAACCGAAAAGATTCGATAGCCAAAACGGCCGCTGCAAAAAGCAAAGTTTACAGCAAGTACGGTCGTCAAATTTATGTCGTGGCAAAGCAAGGCGGAGTCGACCCCGATGCGAACTTGCAGTTACGTAGCTTGATTGATAACGCCAAGAAGGACCAAGTTCCCGCACACGTTATCGAAAAAGCGATTGATAAAGCCAAAGGCGGTGCCGGTGAAGATTACTCGCCAGCCATGTATGAAGGCTTTGGTCCAGGCAATTGTATGGTTATGGTTGACGCGCTTACAGATAACCCGAACCGCACCATTGGTGAAGTACGTAACTGCTTCACCAAAACCAAGTGCAAGCTCGGCGCACCGGGTAGCGTTTCCCACATGTTTGATCACTGCGCTATCTTGCGATTCGCTGGCGACGATGAAGACGCGGCGCTTGAAGCCCTGATGATGGCCGATGTTGATGTGACCGACATTGAAACAGACGAAGGCTTTATTACCGTATTCACACCGCACACCGAATCACATAAAGCGAAAGTTGCGTTACAAGACGCCTTCGACGGTATCGAGTTTGAAGTCGACGAAGTGCAATATCTACCGCAAATGATGACTGACCTGACAAGTGAGGAAGATATTGCGCAGATGGAGAAGTTGCTGGATATGCTGAATGATTGTGACGACGTTCAAAACGTCTACCACAACGCCCAGTGGTAACTTCGTTAATCGTTAATCGTTATTCGTTAATCGTTGTTCGTAAAAAAGACCCGGCGTAAAACGCCGGGTCACGAATAACTAATAACGAACAACCAATAACGCTTTTCGTTATTGCAGTAGGTTTAGGATGAAGGCGTATTCTTCTGCAATTTCCTTCATTCGCGCAAACCGACCGCTACTACCACCATGTCCTGCACTCATATTGGTTTTGAACATCAGCGGGTTTGCGTCGGTTTTGTGGGTACGCAATTTAGCAACCCACTTCGCTGGTTCGAAGTATTGAACTTGCGAGTCGTGTAATCCGGTGGTGACCAAAATTGCCGGATAGTCCTGCTTCTTCACTTGGTCATACGGTGAATACGACAGCATGTAGTCGTAATACGGTTGATTTTTTGGATTACCCCACTCGTCAAACTCATTGGTCGTAAGCGGAATGCTCTCGTCTAACATGGTGGTTACCACATCAACAAACGGCACATGGGCCATTAAGCCGCGATAGTGTTCCGGTGCCATGTTCGCCACGGCGCCCATTAATAGGCCACCCGCACTGCCGCCCATGCCGAAAACTTTGTCTGGGTGTGCATACTTTTCGGCAACAAGGTGCTTGGTTACGTCAATGTAGTCGGTAAACGTATTAATTTTCTTCAGAAGCTTACCGTCTTCATACCATTGACGACCCATTTCTTGACCACCTCGAATGTGAGCAATGGCGTAAACAAAGCCACGGTCGACAAGGCTGAAAATGGTGGAACGGAAATAAGGGTCAGAGCTACTACCGTATGAGCCATAGGCGTATTGATATAATGGCGCAGAACCATCTTGCTTAAAGCCTTTTTTGTACAACAGCGACACCGGAATTTTTGTACCGTCTTCTGCGGTTGCCCAAGTGCGTGCAGTTTCATAAAGACTTGCATCAAAGTTTGGTACTTCGTTTTGCTTTAATAGCTCTTGCTCACCGGTCGACATATCGTAAGCATATACCGTCGACGGTGTGGTTAATGAGCTGTAGGTATAACGCAAGGTGTCGGTATCTTGTTGCACGTTACGCTCAAACACGGTGACGTACGCTTCTTCGTCGGAAGCAATAAACTTCGCTTCGTCTGGTGCATCCCAAGGCACGATGCGAATGCGACGCAAGCCATCGCTACGCTCGTTAATGGCGAGGTAATTACTGAACACGGCGAAGTCTTGAATGAATACGTCATCGCGATGCTCGACTAGAGGCTGCCATTTTGTCTTATCGCCAATTTCTTCATGTGCAACTTGCATGACTTGAAAGTTCGGTGCATCTAAATCCGTGCGGATAATCCACCGACCATCGAGGTGATCAGCACTATACTGAAAATCGCGCTCTCGCGGCGCCAATACTTGGAATTTGCCATCAGGCTCATCCGCATCCAATACATGCACTTCTGTTGAAACCGTTTGATCCAAGTTAATCTGAATGTACTCACCGTCCGTGGTGTTGTTCACCCACATGTAGAACGTGTTGTCTTTCTCTTCATAAACCAGTTCAGCGGTATCTGCCGGCTCACCAATGCGATATTTCATTACGCGAGTAGACAATAAGGTTTGCGGATCATTTTCAATCACGAATAATGTTTCATTGTCTTTCGCCCACGCAATTGAAGCGGATAAGCCAGTTAAAGTCTGAGCGTTATCTTCACCCGTTGTTAAATCACGAATACGCAATTCATACTGGCGACGGCCGGTGTTATCGACCATGTACGCCATCAATTGCTGATTTGGGCTAACCGCCAAGTTGCCAACGTTCATATAGCTTTGGCCTTCAGCCAGCTTGTTCACATCGAGCATGACTTGCTCGGTGCCTTCTTTGTCAGCACGCACGTAAATTGGATACTCTTTACCGGCTTCGTATTTCACCGAATACAGGTAGTCACCTTTCTGGTAGGGCACCGAAGTATCGTCTTGTTTAATACGGCCAATAATCTCGCTTTCGAGCGTTTCTGTCAGTTCAGTGTAGTCCGCACGATAAGCATCGTAGTACGTGTTTTCAGCTTCTAAATACGCAAGTACATCAGCGTCGGTACGACTGTCATCACGTAGCCAGTAGTATGGATCTTGACGATTCCCTTGTGGTGACTCAACCACATATGGGCGTTGTTCCGCTATCGGTGGTTGTGCGGTCGTATCGTTCGTTGCAGTATTTTGTGAAGCTGGGCTACACGCAGCCAACCAGAGCGCTGAAAGAACTAAACTAGTTGTATATAAACGGTTTTTTAAAGCCATGTTGTTATTCCGAAGGAGATGGAAATTTAACTATACGGCGCATTTCTAAATGCGCAACAAATCAGTGTTACAAGTTGTTACACTTGCTCAAAAAATGAGGTATCATCGAGCGTATAACACATAAGATTAACATGCCATCTTACGAACGTTCATAGCGCGCCATTCGCCGCAATTGGGCACACACGTCCGACCACTTGTGTCAAACTGACGATGTTTTAGGCAAAGTTAACATCTAGTTGGAGGGCGGATGCCTAAATTTTTGTTTCTGATAGCACTGTTGTTGGGTCTGTCGTTTACCACCGTTTCAGCCCAAGAAGCGACTGTTCCTGCTGTAGACCAAACCATCGAAGATCGGCTCGATGCAGTGCTTAATGCCGCCAATACAGAAACATCACTCCAGCAGTTAACCGAAATTCGCGACGACCTTACTGCTGAAACACCGGTAATGACGCGTGTTCGCACCCTCAGTTATATTGCCCTTGATTACGCATACCTTGGCGACCAAGAAAAAGCATTAGAACAAATTGAAGAGGTTCGTCGCATTGCTGAGCGAAGCGGTTTACCTGACGCGATAGCTGAAGTTGAAGCAACGGCACTCTTAATTGTGGCCATGCAGGGTAAAATTTCGCAAGCCATGGCAAATCTCAATGACGCCTTAATTCCGCTTGAAAGTGCGCAAATACCTCGTGTGAAGTATTTTGTAAATAATTTAGCGGCTTATCTTTATCAGCAACGTAGTCAGTTTGATCGCGCACTTGAACACCTCATTTATGCGGCCGATGCTGTCGCTGAAACAGATGATTCGCGAACCCTAATTCGACTGGTTTCCACCAAGCTGCAAATTGCGAATCTCTACACACAGCAAAAAAGTTATGACTTAGCTATCGAGCAACTCGATGATGCGGAAAAGTTAGCAAACGAAAACGACCTCATGAAGCAAGTGGGCGCAGATATCATGTTGCAGCGCGCCTATATTGAAAGCGATCGTAAAAACTTCGACCGCGCGTTAGGAATTTACGCACGCCTGCGTGATCAACTTAAAGACAATCCCGATAACGTCGCGAACTATCTCACCGTCCTCAATAATATGGGCGATGTCGATATTCGTATCGGCCGCTACGAAGATGCTCGACGCGTATTAGAGGAAGCTTACACCGTTGCTAAGTTGAACCCTCAACAATTTAAACCCGATATTATTCAATTTAATTTAGGTTATGTTGATGTTTTCCTGGGTGAAATCGAACAGGGTTTAAATGAAATGCGTCAGATTGTGGATGCTGCTCGCGAGGCGTGGGCACCATCTGAATTTGAAGAGCTACTCGGAGAGTATGCCGACGCACTTATTCATGTTGGGTTACATGACGAAGCAATCGATGTATTGATAGAGCAGCGCGAATTGCGAGAAGAAGCATACAAGGGTGATCAGCAAAAGAGCATTGCTGAATTGCAGAATCTGTATGATAGCAAAGACAAAGCCATGCAGATCGAGCTGCTATCGCAAAAAAATGAACTCAACCAACAGCTTATTGAAAATGAAAGTCAAAAGCGCACCATTTTAACGCTTTTCGTTGTTGTTGCTGTTTTTGCGATGATTTTAGTTGTCCTGTTATACCGTGCCGCGCAGCGTAGTAACCGGGAATTAAAAGTGGCGAATAGTAAGCTAGCTGAGCAATCCGTGCGCGACCCATTAACCGGTCTTTTGAACCGACGCGCTTTACAAAATAAACTAAGAACGCCACATAAAGTTGGTCACGACGCGATGTTATTACTCGATGTTGATCACTTTAAACGTATTAACGATAACCTTGGCCATGCCGCTGGCGATGACGTGCTCGTTGAAGTTTCAAAACGCCTTCTGCAAGTTTCTCGAGAGTCTGATCTCGTTGTCCGATGGGGTGGTGAAGAATTCTTGATTTATTTAACCAATACCGAGCAAAGCAAACTGCCAGCAATGGCAAAACGCATGCTCGACGTGATTGGTTCCACCCCAATTCAGTCCGGTGACCGTGAAATCTGGATAACTGCAACGGCTGGCTTTATTAGTTACCCGTTTGCTGATTTGCATGAGAATCAAATGGATTGGGAAGAAACATTGCAGCTTGCCGATATGGTTCTTTATGCCGGTAAAGTTCACGGCCGCAATCAGGCGTGGGGTGTCATGGCGCTCAACAAGCCTTTCGCCGAAGTGCAAAAGCTACTTGAAACCGACTTACCTGGTGCCATTGAGCAAGATGCCATCAGTGTCGAAATTCTCCACGGCCCAGAACAACCAAAACCCTAATAAAAAACCCCGAGCGCCGCTAGACGTTCGGGGTTTTGCCTCTCTTAGCAATTACTTCAGTTCTTTAATGCCCATATTCCACAAGGTGAAACCATAGATATCAGCATACTGCTCAATGGTTTTCGATACTGGGGTACCGGCACCGTGACCTGCATTGGTCTCAATGCGAATCAGCTGTGGATTCGGTCCCGAGTCTTTCGCTTGAAGCTCAGCTGCGAACTTAAATGAATGTGCTGGAACCACACGGTCATCATGATCACCCGTGGTAATCATCGTTGCGGGATAATGCACACCCGACTCAACGTTATGCACTGGTGAGTAACCTTTTAAGTACTCGAACATTTCTTTGCTGTCTTCAGCGGTGCCGTAGTCGTATGCCCAACCAGCGCCAGCTGTGAAGGTGTGGTAACGCAACATATCGAGTACACCCACTGCAGGCAATGCCACTTGCATTAAGTCAGGACGTTGAGTCATCACCGCACCAACCAACAAACCACCATTTGAGCCACCGCGTACGGCAAGTTTACCATTTGACGTGTAACCTTCTTCAATGAGGTATTCAGCCGCGGCAATAAAGTCATCGAACACGTTCTGCTTTTGCATTTTGGTGCCAGCATTGTGCCAATCTTTACCGTACTCACCACCACCGCGAAGGTTAGCAACTGCATAAACCCCGCCTAACTCAAGCCACATTGCGTTGGTCATGCTAAAGCTTGGGGTAAGGCTAACATTAAAGCCACCGTAACCGTACAAAATGGTCGGGTTGGTTCCGTCCAGTTCCATACCTTTTTTATAGGTAATGATCATCGGTACTTCGGTGCCATCTTTTGACGTGTAGAACACCTGCTTCGATTCATAAGCGTTGCTGTCAAATTGTGCTTTCGATTCAGCATATACTTCAGATTCACCAGCGTCTGGCTCATACGCATAAATGGTACCTGGGGTGTTGTAGTTGGTAAACGTGTAATACACCACGTCGTCTTCACGCTTCGCACTGAAGCCGCCAACACTACCAACGCCTGGCAATTCAATTTCACGAATACGCTCGCCGTCGTAGTTGTATTGTTCTACCTTTGCAATTGCATCAACCATATACTCGGCAAAAATGTAGCCAGCACCAGTTGAAGGGCTTAACACGTGCTCAGTTTCGGCAATGAAGTCTTCCCAGTTTTCAGGCTGAGGATTCGCTGCATCAACCGTTACAACGCGCTTGTTCGGCGCATTCAAATCCGTTACCAAATAGAGTTTGGTACCCACATTATCCAATACGTAAGTATCAGAATCAGTGTGGTCAAGAACTGTGACCATGTCACTTTCTGGATTCGTTAAGTCTTTAATAAATAACTTGTTACCAGAAGTTGAAACTGCTGCGGTGATCACTAAAAAACGGTCATCGTCGGTAACTTGGCCGCCAACATAACGATGTTTCTCAGCTTCAGTACCGCCGAATACAACCTTGTCATCGGCTTGGTCAGTACCTAGCTGGTGATAATAAAGCTTGTGTTGATCGGTTTTCGCTGACAACTCACTACCTTCTGGCTTGTCATAGCTTGAATAATAGAAACCTTCGTTGCCATACCAAGAGATACCGCTAAATTTCACATCAACCAATGTCGGCTCAAGTTGCTCTTTGGTTTCAACGTCAATCACAATAATTTTGCGCCAGTCGCTTCCGCCTTCCGAAATAGCGTAAGCAGCAAGTGAACCATCTTTTGAAAAGCTCAAGGTTGCCAATGAGGTGGTGCCATCTTCACTAAAGGTATTTGGATCTAAAAATACTTCAGTGTTGCCTTCTTCATCAGTGCGGTACACCACGTACTGGTTTTGCAAACCGTCATTTTTATAGAAATAGGTGTATTTACCTTCTTTAAACGGTGCGCCAACTTTTTCGTAGTTCCAAAGCTCAGCTAAACGGTCTTTAATTTGGTCGCGATAAGGAATCTGCTCCAGATAGTCAAAGGTTACTTCGTTTTGCGCTTTTACCCACGCTTCGGTTTCAGCCGAACGGTCATCTTCTAACCAGCGGTATGGGTCAGCGACAACGGTACCGAAGTACTCATCGGTAACATTACCGCGCACTGTCATTGGATAGCTGATATTTGCATCCACCGCAGTCTCCGTGTGTGATTCTTGTTGTGGCGAACAGGCGCTTAGTAATGCAACGCCAGCCACAGCTGCTAGATATTTCATGTGTGCTTTAACTCCCCTCGTTATTATTTTTTAACTCAGCGCTGGATGCGTATTTGCAAACCAAGGCTGATGATTCATGCCTAGTAAAAACTGTTGTAATCTTGGGTAATCGGCAACGTTTATACGCTCGCGAAATTGTGCCCAACTTAAAAAACATGCGAGCCGTAATTGCCCATCACTGTATGTTTCTCGCTGTGGCCAGTCACGCTGATCGAGCTCCGTTAAGATGGAGTGAACTCGATCTTTTTGGCGCTGCAAATATGGGCTGTTCTCGGTAGTTATATTATCACGCTCGAGTAAAAATAAATTCACCGTGGCATCAAGCGCCGTATTTGCGAGACAAAATAAGTCGAAGTCGGCAACATCGTCGCAAAATGGCTGTTGATGACGCTCGCGTAGGTAACGCAAAATAGATGCTGAGTCGGTCAATTGCACCTCGCCATCATGTAAAAACGGCACACGTTGGGTGGGTGATTGTTGCGCGCTTTGCGTGTAATCGGTTGGAATAAATTCAAATTTGTCATTGTTCTGGGTCAACACAATACGGCAGTGACGCACATATGGTGAGGTATAACTGCCAAATAACTTCATAATGCCCCCTAAAAGACGTTAAGCTATGCCTTCATTCTGCTTGAGATTACCAAAATGAAACGTGGAATACAGTATTTACTCAAAGGTCTCACCATTCTACTCCCATTGGTGGTGACAATCGCACTGGTTCATTGGTTTTTAGTGACCATTGAGTCATGGTTGCGCCCTATTTGGGAAACAATTCTTGGCACCAAATATTACTTCCCTGGTTTAGCGTTTTTAAGCTTCATTGTACTTGCCATTATCATTGGCTTTAGTGCTCGCTGGAACTTCATTAACAAGCTATGGGAGCTGCCGGGCAACATCATGCATCGTATGCCAGTTCTACGCAGTTTGTACGGCACCATTACTGATGTGTTTGATTTAATGTCAGGCAAAAGTTTTTCAGATGAGTCTGTTGTACTTGTCACACTGCCCGGTGCCGACGTGAAATTAATTGGCATCGTCACGAAAAAACCAGGACAAAAAGACGATCGACTTTCAGCTATGCTCGATGAAGACCACATCGCCGTATTCCTGCCAATGAGTTACAACGTCGGTGGTTATATGCTTATTGTGCCGCGCGAAAGCGTCGAAAAACTCGATATGTCACCCGCAGATGCCATGCAACTCACTATTAGCGGTGGGCTTGGTAAAAATCGACAATTTCCAGTAAACGAAGACTAGTGGAGTATATATGTCTTACCTTCCATGTGTAGAAATTGAACCTCAGAAGCCGGCCACGCATGCAATTATCTGGTTACATGGTCTCGGTGCCGATGGTAACGATTTTGCACCCTTAGTACCGCATTTAACACCGCCGGTTGCGGTTCGATTTGTATTCCCGCATGCACCTCAAATACCAGTGACTATTAATGGCGGTATGCGTATGCCTGCTTGGTATGACATTCTGAGCATGTCACTTGGGCGTGAAGTTGATGAGCAGCAGCTTCGTGATTCTGCAGCAGCAGTGCAGCAATTGATTGAGCGTGAAATTGAACGTGGTATTCCGGCCGAAAATATTTTATTGGCAGGTTTTTCTCAAGGCGGCGCGGTTGCCTATGAAGCAGCGCTAACTTATCCCAAACGCTTACGTGGTTTGCTAGCGCTCTCAACCTATTTAGCGACGCATCAAAGTATTACACCGCATGCAGCGAACAATGATATCCCTATTTTGGTGCAGCATGGCTCGCAAGATCCTGTTGTACCTGAAGCACTCGGACAGCATGCCTATCAATGGTTAAAACAGCAGGGCTACAACGCCGAATATCAAAGCTTTGCAATGCAACATCAGGTATGTGGCGAGCAGGTGCAAGCCATAAATACATGGTTGCAGAAGGTTCTCGCTTAGTCAGCGAGAACCTGAAGTTTTTCTGCCCATTGCGCTACCCACGTCATGGCCGTATCGCGATTCGCTGTGCGAATATTCACATGGCCAACCTTGCGGCCTGGGCGAGGTTCTTTGTTGTACCAATGGCAATCGGTATCAGCGTGATGCCATAAGCCGGCAGGAATTTGGTCAGCGCCAATCACGTTAATCATGAGGGTTGGTTCTAACCGCAATAAAGGTAGTGGCATCCCGGTTAGTGCGCGAATATGTAAGTCAAATTGGCTGCTATTCGCGCCGGTCATTGTCCAATGCCCTGAGTTGTGTACTCGCGGTGCTATTTCGTTCACTAACAGTTGTGCATCATCGCCTTCGCCTACCACAAAAAACTCAATGGCTAAAACACCAACGTAATGCAGCGCATCCGTGAGCTTACGGAAACAGTCTTCAGCAACACTCTGTAGGCGCTCGTCGACAACATCAATGGCGCCGAGGCTATAACTTAATATACCGCGATCATGCACATTGGTAATTAGCGGATAGCAACAAATGCTGCCATCTTTACTGCGCGCTCCAACTAGCGATACTTCGCGGTGAAACGGAATCATATGCTCGGCAATACCGGGCGCTTGACCAGCCTGTTGCGCTAACTCGCTCGGGTTATCCACCATTCGGAAACGCCATTGGCCTTTACCATCATAACCACCACGAGCGGCTTTTAGCACCATCGGCTGTTCTGCTTTACTGAGAATTTTTTCAAGCTCATCCGCATTGTTATAAGTTTGCCACGGCGAGGTCGGTACACGGCAATCATCAAAGAGTTTCTTTTCAGCACGGCGGTCGGTAAGGCTTTTAATTCGCGCTGGGTCCATCAAAAACTTGTCGTGCGCAGCGGCAAGGATATCCGCCGGAATATCTTCGTGCTCCCAACTCACCAAATCAGCCCAAGCAATGGCGTCGGTTAGCGATAACTGCAAATCAATCTGAGCTGAAAGCGGTTTAACGGTGTTGCTGCGGGTACTAAATAGTAGACACTCGTGTCCATGACTAATAGCGCTTGCACCCAGCATCTGCCCTAATTGGCCATCACCGATAAACAGAATTTTCATGATTCAGGCAGCTCCAATTTCGGACCGTTCATCACCTTCTCGCGTTGTTGCTCGCGAAATGCATGCACACGTTGACGAACATCGACATTAAATGAGCCGATAATTTGTGCCGCTAATAAGCCAGCATTCGCAGCGCCAGCGGGGCCAACTGCTAATGTGCCTACCGCGACGCCTTTTGGCATTTGTACAATCGACAGCAAGCTATCTAAGCCCTTCAGTTGTTTGCTCGGCACCGGTACGCCCAATACTGGAATAGCAGTGAATGCCGCGAGCATGCCAGGCAAATGTGCTGCGCCGCCGGCGCCAGCGATGACCACAGGAACGCCATCTTGTTCGGCTTGTTCCATGGTGGTTTTCAATAAATCAGGGGTGCGGTGCGCAGACACAACTTCAGCGCGCCATTCAACGCCGAGGTCTTTCAGCATTTGTGCTGCATGTTGCATGACGGGCCAGTCAGACTGCGAGCCCATTAAGATCAAGACAGGTGCCATGTGGTGCTCCGTTTTTCAAAGGAGCGAATTGTAGCTAGGACAAGCGATAGGTGCAAATTTATTGCGCAATTCTCAAACGATTGCGGCCCTGACTTTTGGCTTTATCCTTAGCGGCGTCGGCGCACTCAAGCCACTGGCCCCAATCTTGCCCCTTGCGCCATTCGGCAACACCAGCGCTGGCCGTGACTGTGGTCATCATACTTTTTATCGCAAATGGTTCGTGGCGCAGGCTATCAAGCATCTCGCCGGTTAGCTCAGCGGCTTGCTTTAGAGAAGTATTTGGGAAAATGACAAGAAATTCGGCACCGCCGTAGCGCACCATGACATCGTTATTACGACAAATTCGAGCTAACCGAGCGGCTGTTTCCTTTAGCACAGCGTCGCCAAACATATAGCCAAACTTGTCATTGATATTCTTGAACGAATCCAGATCAAGCAGCATTGCACTTACGGGATGCTGATGACGTTTTGCGCGCTCGAGCTCAGCTTGCATCATCTCGGATACATAGTCGCGACGATAAAAACCAGTTAACGGATCGGTTGCATACAGCTTGGAAAGATTGCGCTGCATATAACTCATCATAACCAAAAATACGGCGCCGACGCCTATTAACACCAACATCGAAAGCGCTATTCGCCAGGCGTACTCAAACGGTAAAAACTGGTACATTACTGCTGCAAATAGTGCATAAATTAGCATGATGACAAGCACGAATATGGTGCGGTCAAACATAAAAAAGACCATAGCTAATACTGGGTACATCCAGTACACACCCATCATGCCGGATGATTTCATCGAGACACTAACTAGCGTGCCCAACGCGCAGATAAATAGGAAGTTTATCCATTGCGGTGCGAGTTCATTTCGGTAAATAACGCCGGTGAGAATAAACGCTAAGGCAACGCTCACTAATGCCCCAGATTCTAGCCAGCGTGAATCCGTGGCAAGTACCCCAGCTAACACCAGAATTACCAAGCCGACACCAAAATAGATAGTGCGCATGGCAACTAATCGAAATTGCTGCCACAAATTCAGTGATAATGCGGGAGTTGCTACCGTCGAGTTCATGAATATCCGTTCTCAATTAAGCTGTTGGAGTGTAACTTTCTGCCTTGCAAACTTGATTGCGACCTTTGCGTTTTGCTTCAAGTAAAGCAGTATCTGCGGTATTTATCCATTCCGCCCATGTTTGTTCGGCTCGCAACTGGGCAACCCCAATGCTAATGGTCAAGTGAGCCTGTGCATCTTTACCGTCGAACGGCGTATTCGCAATGGCAAGTCGCAATTTTTCCGCAACTTTTACAGCCTCTTCGAGTTCAGTTTCTGGCATGACCACCAGAAACTCTTCACCACCAACGCGAAATAATTGATCATTAATGCGTAAGGTTGCTTTTAATCGTGCGGCAAGTTGCTTGAGCATCTGATCGCCGAATAGGTGCCCATGCTTGTCATTAAGCAGTTTAAAATGGTCGAGGTCGAGCATAATTAAACTGGCGGGACGATGGTATCGGCGAAAATTATGAATCAACTGGCTAAGTACATTATTTAATCGATGACGATTTTGTAGACCGGTCAAAGTATCGGTGACAACCAACTGATGTAGTAATTTTTGCATGCGCCCCAGCATCACCACAAAAACACTGCCGAGTACCAAAATAACCAGCAGCGATGCGGTGATACGCCAACCATCGCTAACCGGCATATAAAGTAACGCTGCCGCGCTCATCACTATGGTTACAACCGAGGCAAGCGCAATAGCAAAGCCATCGCGAAACATAAAGAAGCTAGCAACGAGTAACGGATATGCCCAGTAAACACCGATGGCACCATTGGTGCGAATTGAAGCAAAACAAATGGAGGTTAGCAGCATCATGAATATGACTCGCCACACGTCAGGAATACGTTTACTGCGATACCAATATGCAATGACAGCTAACACGATTGCCGCGGCCAACAGAACTGCTGCCTGAATGTAATGAACCAACCACACTTGAACACCAGCTAATAGCAGCTGAGTAATTGCCCCCGCCCACACAATGTTGCGCGTGACTTTATTTCGAAAGCTTTGCAGCAGCGTATCTGCCGATTGATTGGGCATGGCCAGCGTCCTTCTGACTTACCAAATTGAATTGCATGTCTATGCTCAAAGTATCGCCAAGCATTAGGAATAGCAATAACTTTGCGGCATAATTCATTTAAGTCAAATCAAAGGAGTTGTCATCATGCTGATGAAAGCAGACCAAAGCATACTTGTCATTGTCGATGCGCAAGAAAAACTCGCGCCCGTCATCCATCAGCGCGATCAACTCATCGCTCGCATGCGTTGGCTTGGTGAAATCGCCAATGAATTAGATATACCTGTTGTTGTTACCGAACAGTATCCCAAAGGCTTAGGCATTAGTGTCGATGATCTATCCGGCGTTATTGAGAATGCTCAAGTAATCGAGAAGATGCACTTTAGCGCCATGCAAGAACCCAACTTCGTCAACGCTATCGGCGAAATCAACCGCTCTCAAGTGATACTAATGGGAATGGAAACACACGTATGTATATTGCAAACGGCGCTTGATTTAATTGCCGACGATTATCAAGTATTTGTCGTTGAAGATGCGGTGGGTTCACGTCGCGATAGTGACAAACAAACCGCTTTAAAGCGCATGCGGCAAGAGGGTGTCGTGATAATTTCTTCGGAAATGGCGGCCTATGAATGGCTATATCGCTCAGGAACTGACCAGTTTCGTCACATCACGAAAAACTGGATTCGCGGCTAAAGCCCTTATAAGCGTTAATAAATCTTTAATTGACAGGGGTTAGGATCAGCGTATACTGACGGTCGCTAGAAAAATTCGGCTGTCTAATTGTGGCCTGTTACGAAGTCAATTGCTGTACCTCGTTTTGTAAGTCCTCAAGTAATACACGTAATTTTTATTAGCAATACCCTAGATTTTCACATGCACTACGAGGAATCACAGCATGTCTACAGTAACTGGTAAAGTAAAATTCTTTAACGAAGCTAAAGGTTTCGGTTTCATCGAGCAAGAGCAAGGCGCGGACGTATTCGTACACTTCTCTGCTATTCAATCAGACGGTTTCAAAACCTTAGCTGAAGGCCAAACTGTTCAGTTCACTATTGAACAAGGTCCTAAAGGCCCACAGGCTTCTAACGTAGTTCCTATGTAATTACGTTTCTTCTAGCGAAGAATTCCAAAAAGCCGCTCACTTGAGCGGCTTTTTTTGTGCCTGTTCTTGATAGCTATACCAGCCAGTTTTGAAACGCGCTTTAGTAGCTGACATTTTCGCTTCGCGCATTCCCTTCTCAAGAATGCGTCGCGCCTTGTGAGTTTCACCTTGTGCGACAAATACCTGGGCCTGTCCCCAATAGGCTTCGTGCACGTATGGTGCCTGTTCAGCTGCTTTGCGGTACATGGTCATGGCTATATCAAGCTGGTTTTGTGCAAACGCCGCATCACCTAAGGCTATCCAAGCGTATGGATTCGCTTCGGGAATTGACTGAATACGTTGCTCAAGTTTCGCCACTAATTCGTGACGGTGCTGACGTTTAGCAAGGGCTTGGTAATTGTGCAGTACGTTGAGGTTGTCGGCATCTAAGCGCAAAGCGTAATTAAATAGTTGCTCTGCGGTGTTAGCGTCGTCTTTGCGCCCGTGCAAGAGCCCCAAAATATTCAGTACTTCACTATCTTTCGGCGTGTATGTCAGAGCTTCGGTGGCATACGCATAAGCCTCATCCACCAAGCCATCAACCATCAATTCAGCCGCCCGATTACGGTAATACAGTGCCAGAAACTCCGTTTCGCTAATCATCTCGGCATTCTGCGAAGCCAATGAAGGAAAGTAATCCACAACAACCCAAGCGCGCTTAAGAAGCGTTTTATTCTCGCCTTCTTTTGCTGGTTCAAGCGGTTTATACAATCGTGCGCGAACATGATCAGATACCAGAACAATATTGTTTTTGCGGTCAAAGACCGGTGCATTGGTCACGCGCTGGAACTTAATTTCTACATCAACAAGATCAGCTAAACCTTTCGTAAGAATGGCTAATGCCATGCAATTACCAGCGCTCAGTGCAAAAGCTTCACTGGCAGTATACGTTTGTTCCTTATAATTGAAGCCGAAAGTTAAATCTTGAAGGTATACGCTAATGCGTTCGTGCTCAGGTAAATCACTGAGACGATCATTGAAATCAAGTAAGAAATCTTGCTGTTGCGAAGCGGTTAGTGCAAACAATTGTTGTGCTGACACAACGGACTGTTGGGGCCTGAAGAGAGCGCTGTTTAGGCTCGGCATTTGAGCCTTCGCATGCGCCTCTGCCACACTATTCATTGACGATTGCCCGGCACAGCCGCTTATTGCAGCAAGTGATAATGCCATCATGAGAATATTTGCTAGCTTCATAATTACCTCCGCTAGCAACTGGTTATCGTCAAGAGTTAGTTGGTTTCAGTGGGCGACTTTTTTGGTTGCTCTTTCTGTTGCTCTTTCTGACGACGTTCAGCTGCTTCCTGTTCCGCCTTAAGGAAGTCCATATCGTCTAAATCGACATCCGGTATTTCTTCACACACATTACCGCCAAGTTGATTCACTGCGCAACACAAATCGCTCACTTTTTGGTCTAATAAATGAACGTGATCGAGCATGCGGCCAATGGCCGTTGCAACAGGATCGGGATTATCTGCAGAAATTGCATACGCATCGAAGCCATATTGTTTCGCAATTTCTTGACGTCGTTTGGTGACCTCAGACGTCTCCGCTGTTGCTGCACTTCGCGCCACGCGCGCCGGAATTCCAACTACGGTTGCCTCGGCTGGTACATCTTTCACTACGACCGCATTCGAACCAATACGTGCATTCTCACCAATCTCAATTGGACCAAGAACCTTAGCTCCTGCACCAATAACCACGCCGTTTTTGAGTGTTGGATGACGTTTACCTTGATTCCAACTTGTTCCGCCGAGCGTGACGCCGTGGTAGATGGTCACGTCATCGCCAATTTCGGCCGTTTCACCAATCACGACACCCATTCCGTGGTCAATGAAGAAACGCCGGCCAATTTTCGCGCCTGGATGAATTTCGACTCCCGTTAACCATCGCGAGATGGTGGAAACGAAACGCGCCAGCCAATACCAACGCCAGGTCCATAGCTTATGGCTAAAACGATGCCACCAAATAGCATGAAGCCCTGGATATGTGGTGAGTACTTCAAAAGCATTACGCGCAGCCGGATCGCGGGCAAAAACACTTTGAATATCTTCTCGAACGCGTTTGAACATGAAATGTAAAGCCTAATCAGTGTCATTAAGAACGTTATTATACCAAGATTTAAGGTTGGTTGCGTCAGTTCACTCAGTTTAAGCGGTTAAATGCTGACCGCTTCATTGACCCCTCTAGCAATAACTCGCTACTGTGGTGACTATAGCAAAAATAAAGCGAGGTAAATCACATGCGGAAATTATTAGCAGTATCTATAGCACTCGGCTTGGCTTCAACCGCCCATGCCGACACGCTTATTTACGCCGGTACACTCATTGACGGTACTCAAGCCAATCCGAAGTCAGAAATGACCGTGGTTATTGATGAAGGCACGATTAAGGCCATCGAGAAGGGCTTCAAACAGCCGCAAGACGGAGATGTGGTCATCGATCGCCGTGACGGCACGGTGATGCCTGGCTTTATCGATATGCACACACACCTGACTTCACAGTTGGGTCCCGGTAGCTATATGAATAAATTTACCAAAGGGGCGCCAGACGTCACCTTAGATGCGGTAAATTATGCCCGCAAAACACTTATGGCTGGCTTTACTACGGTTCGCGATTTGGGTGACTCGTATAATGCCAGTATTTCACTACGTAACGCTGTAAACGCCGGTAAAGTGGTTGGCCCTCGCATATATACTGCAGGCAAGTCACTTGCAACGACAGGCGGACATGCTGATCCAACCAACGGCGCGCATAGTGGCTTGTATGAAACACCGACGCCGGCAGACGGCGTGTTAAATGGCCCTTATGAAGCACGACAAGCAGTTCGCGCTCGTTATCAAGACGGCTCAGATTTGATCAAGCTGACAGTTACAGGTGGTGTACTGAGCGTTGCGAAGAGCGGTCACAACCCACAATTTATGATGGATGAACTCGAAGCTGTGGTGCAAACCGCAAAAGACTACGAAATGAAGGTCACCGTTCACGCACATGGTAAAGAAGGCATGTTGCGCGCTATTGAGGCCGGTGTTAATTCCATTGAGCACGGCACTTATATGGATGACGAAGTCATGCGCGCCATGAAAAAGAAAGGTGTGTACTACGTTCCAACCATTACGGCGGGTCGGTCTGTCGCTGACCGCGCTAAAATTGACGGGTTCTTCCCTGAACTAGTGCGGCCAAAAGCCGCTGCCATCGGCCCAAAAATTCAGAGCACTTTTGCTGAAGCCTACAAAGCTGGCGTGAAAATTGCGTTCGGTACTGATGCAGGCGTATTCGACCACGGCGAAAACTATCGCGAGTTTATCTACATGGTTGAAGCCGGTATGCCGCCTTTAGCGGCGATTCGAAGTGCGACAGCAGAAGCATCAAAACTCTTGGGCGTATCTGATATCGGTACCATCGAAGTTGGCAAGCGCGCTGATGTGGTAGCGGTACAGGGAAATCCGTTAAACGACATTTCCCTGCTCAGCAACATTAATTTGGTTGTGAAAGACGGTACGGTCTACAAACAATAAGTTAAGCGAAATCTTTCAAGAGCTGGCGGACGTCTTGCAATATCACGTCTTCCAGCTCTTTTTCATAGCCTTCGCGCTCATTATCCATTTTGCGAATTTCTGCTTTCGGGTATTGCTTGCGTGCCTCATGAGTTGGCATGTGTTTGATGCGCTCATACATATCATGCAACGACGGATATTTTCTCGCATACCCTGCTTGGTTTGATTCAACCCGCAAATCCAACAATACCACCAAACGAAGCGCGCCTTCTGACAGTGGGCATTGCCCCTGCTCCATCGCCTTCGCTATCGTTACGATACTTTCGTGGAGATTCTCATTTCGCATTGCTAATGCTTGATCACGTCGTTGATTCTGCGCTTTTAATTGCGCTAACAGGCGACCAGCATAAAACGCGAGCCCGGCAATAATTACAACACCGAGCAGAACAGCAATCCAAGCCCAGGCTGGAAAGTTAGCTTCTGTCATCGTCATCCTCAAATTCGTCGTCGAAGTCTAAATCATCATCGTCTTCAAGCTCAATGCCGAGCATTTCAGCAAGCTGAGAGAATCTCTCAGTACGTTCTTCCATGTACTTTGTATCACTGGCGTTTAATGTTTCGCCATCTTCAGCGCGCTCTAACAACGCTTGTAAACGTTCGTCGTTTTCAATCGACGTCAACTCCGCCATTGCTGCTTTACGGTCAAAGCTAGGCTGTTTCGGCACTGGCACCGCCTGCTTCGGATCAACTAAGCTAATTGGCTTCTTGCTACCATGGCGCGGGTCGTGCGCTTGAGTATTGCCACTCGCATCTTGGCGCTTGGCTTTATTCGAAGTTGGATTAAATCGACTGCCCGGCTTGTGGCCCTTGGTTTTATGCGTCGGTTTTGTTGGTGCTGACTTTGCTTTCGGCTGCTGCCAATCCTTTTCGACTTTCTTGGATGGGGCTAGAGGACCAGTTTTGCGGGTTTTCTTGACGCGTGTCATGTGTGCTTCCAGAACAGTTGAGTGTAATACGTTGGCTTAAGCATAGCGTGCTTGCAAACGTAACACATAGTTTAACTGATCTAGCAGACAATAAAAAAGGCGATGTTGCCATCGCCTGATTTATTCTCATTCTTTCACACAGCGCACGTGCGATTTCGAGAACGGTTGTCATTATCTTCCATGTTTTTAATTATAACGTCCGTGAGGTCTTTATTATTATTGTTATTAATTAAGCGCATTAACCGAGCTCTGTTGTTTTTATTTTGCTTGGTTAAAAGTCGGCCTCCTGGCCGTGTTGTTATTCCCTGGATTTTAAATCTTATTACTGGGAAAGCCTTATAATATGAGGCTTCCCGTAAATCCAATGGCATTCAGAGTACTGATTCGTGCCGAATTATCAATGATTATTATGTTCTAAAAATGAATTTCTTTATAACTTTATTGTCAAACCCTCGATTTTATAGGGCTTTTCTTACGTTTTTTTTGCAACAAAAAAACAAAAAAGGCAGCTTTCGCTGCCTTTTTATCGCCTATTTTAATATAGACCTTGAATATACTGAGATAAGATCTCGATGTCTTTATCGGTCAGTTTGCTAGCCACGTCACGCATCATGTTGTTTAAATCGTTTGCGCGTTCGCCACTGCGAAATAATTCAAGCTGCTGCTTGGTATATGCGGCATGTTGACCTGAAATATCAGGGAAGTTCGCCAGTGCCATGCCATCGCCACGAGGACCGTGACACGCTGCACAAGCTGCAATTCCGCGAGACTCATCACCGGCAACAAACAATTTCTTACCTGCAGCGATGACATCTTCTGGGGCAGAACCGCCTTCCATTTCTTGAGCAGCATAAAACGCTGCTAAATCAGCCATGTCTTGTTCGCTTAGCATCGCAACTTGACCTTGCATTATTGCGTTGGCACGACCTTGCTCGCCACCCGTTTCGGCAGCTAGCTTATAATCTGTTAATTGCTTGAACAGGTAGCTCTCGTGCTGACCAGCAATTTTCGGATACATATCAGATGGGGCATTGCCATCCGGCCCGTGACACGCAGCACATACAGCGGATTTCTGTTGTCCTGCTTCCGCATCGCCAGTTGCTGCCATGGCAAAACCAGTCAAGCCAAGGTACAGGCCTACGAACATTGCGATTTTTTTCATGATCGATATCTCTGCTCTGGGTAGTTGTAACAGACGCTATTTTACACAAAAGTTGTAAGGATTAAACGTCTAATCATGCTACTATGTGGTTTCAAATGAGGTCGCACAATACGTTTATGAATACCACGTTAAACTTTCAGCCCACAAAATTTATCACGAGTGCCGCAAATATTCGACAATTGCCTGAAGATTCAGGCGTCGAGATCGCATTTGCGGGTCGTTCAAACGCGGGTAAATCAAGCGCACTAAACACGATCACGCGGCAAAAAGCCTTAGCTCGCACCAGTAAAACGCCTGGCCGCACGCAGCTAATCAACGTTTTTGAAGTGGAACCCAATAAACGCTTAATCGATTTACCTGGCTATGGTTATGCCAAAGTGCCTTTAGCGGTTAAAGAAAAATGGAACCAAGCGCTCAGTGAATACCTGCAGAAACGTCAGTCACTGCGTGGCCTCGTATTATTGATGGATATTCGTCATCCATACCGTGACACCGATCAGGATTTGCTGCATTGGGCAACTGATTGCGGCATTCCAGTTCTCGTCTTGTTAACGAAAGCGGATAAGCTGAAACCCGGCCAACGTAAAAGCACGTTATTACAAGCTCGTGAAGCTGCATTGGTGTTCGGTGATAGCGTGCAGGTAGAAATGTTTTCATCGCATAACAAAATCGGCCTTCCACAAGTTGAGGTGATTCTTTCCGACTGGCTTAACACGCCAGCAGAAGCAACGGTTAGCGCCGATGCAGCAGAATGAAGCACCACCGCTAAAAGCTTGGTTATTGTTACTGCTCCTCGCAATGATTTGGGGTAGCTCATTTATCTTGATTAAAAAGGGCCTCATTGCCTTTAATCCCGATCAACTTGCCGCAATTCGTATTGCCTCTGCAGGCTTCGTGTTACTGCCATTCTTAATGCAACGCTTTAAAACTGTGCAACGGCACCACTGGCCTAAGTTAATTTCGGTTGGATTAGTTGGTAGTTTTATTCCAGCGTTTTTGTTTGCGTTTGCGCAAACACAACTACCCAGCGGTGTTACTGGCGTTCTCAATACATTTACGCCGTTGGCTACCTTGCTTATTGGTGTGCTAATTTTTCATCAAATTGTCGCCGTACAGCAATGGGTGGGTGTTCTTATTGGCTTGGCAGGCACCGTGGTTCTAATTACCGCCAATGCCAGCGGTGAGTTTCAGTTCAATGCCTATGCACTACTGATCATTGTTGCAACCATTTGCTATGGCATTAACCTCAATCTCATTAAGCATCATATTCCTGATTTGGGTGCCTTAACTATTACTGGGGTAAGTCTATTTTTAGTGGCACCGCCAGCGCTCATCTATTTACTGTTTGCAACACCGTTTGTTGAGCAACTTGGCTCGCAACCGGATGCCTATTTCTCGCTAACAGCGATTTTGATACTTGGTGTTGTTGGGACGGCAATGGCACTCGTCATTTTTAATACGGTTGTAAAAATGACTGATACGACGTTTACCAGCTCCGTCACCTACCTCATTCCGATTGTGGCGTTGATACTTGGGGTGGTTGATGGTGAGCCGTTCCTGATTGAACACGCAATTGGTATGGCGGCCATTTTGACTGGCGTATTTATCGCTAATCGACGCGCCCGAAAACCTCGCGTGGCTCCAACGGCGTAAACTTGCGGTTAAAAAATAACCAACTAAATTTGTGGTGATGCAAAACGAGAGGACATCACCATGGATCGCAAATATATAATAATAGCTTTCATCTATGGCATTTTAGGCATTGCCTTAGGCATGTGGATGGCGGCTACCGCAAATCACCGTCAACTACCCACCCATACTCACATGATGTTGTTAGGCTTTACGGTGCCCATTCTTTATGCCGCGCTGCTTAAAGTTTGGATGAAACTAACCGAACCGACAAAAGAGTTATGGATACAGTTTGGTTTGCACCAGCTTGGTACGTTAGGGCTCACTATCGGGCTTTATCTTCTTTATGGTGGTTACATTAAGCGGGAAGTTTTAGATCCATTTCTTGGCGTATCGTCATTACTCACATTCGCAGGATTCATTTTAATATTTATTCTGTTTTTAAAAAGAAAAAGCCCGGCATAAAGCCGGGCAAAAGTTCTTACAATCCAGGGAGAGAACATCTCAGAAAGGTAATGACAAACGAACTCGATTCGTTTAATGCGCCTTTCACTGATTCAGACTGGCTGTTCAAAAAATAGTTCAAAAAAAATTTTTAATTTCTGAAAATTTTTTAATGAGCTTCGTCCCAGTTGTTTCCAACACCCGCTTCGGCAATAAGCGGCACCTTCAAATCCGCCGCTTGTTCCATGATTTCAACGAGTTTCTTTTGATAGTCAGAAACTTTATCTTCTCGCACTTCAAATACCAATTCGTCGTGCACCTGCATAATCATATGTAGTTCGTCGTCACCTACCTGGGTATTTATATAATCGGCAACGGCTATCATTGCGCGTTTAATAATGTCAGCAGCAGTGCCTTGCATTGGCGCGTTGATTGCGGCACGTTCCGCCGCTTTGCGACGCATGCCATTTTGAGATTTAATTTCCGGTAGCTGCAATCGACGTCCAAAGATTGTTTCGACATAACCGTCTCGTTTCGCTTGCGCGCGCGTGTTTTCCATATATTTCAAGACACCTGGAAAACGGTCGAAGTACTTGTCCATATAGTCTTGCGCTTCTTGGCGCGGAATATCAAGCTGACGCGCCAAGCCAAACGCAGACATGCCGTATATCAACCCGAAGTTCACGGCTTTCGCTCGGCGACGTTGCTCACTGGTGACTTGATCCAAGGCCACGCCAAACACTTCCGAGGCAGTGGCTTTGTGAATATCTCGACCTTTTGAGAAGGCTTCTACAAGCGCCGGATCTTGCGACAAGTGCGCCATAATCCGCAGCTCGATTTGGCTATAGTCAATCGCCATGATTTTGTAGCCTGCAGGTGCTGTGAACGCTTTACGTACACGACGCCCGGCTTCGGTACGAATCGGAATATTCTGCAAGTTCGGGTCACTCGATGATAACCGTCCAGTTGCCGTCACCGCTTGATGGTAAGAGGTGTGAATGCGATGCGTGCGCGGGTTGACCATCTTCGGCAATTTATCGGTGTAAGTCGATTTCAACTTACTCAATCCGCGGTGCTGCATAATGACATCTGGCAAGGGATAATCGAGTGCTAATTCTTGTAGTACTTCTTCCGCAGTCGATGGTGCACCTTTTGGCGTTTTTTTACGCACTGGTAGCTGTAATTTCTCAAACAAAATCGTCTGCAATTGCTTGGTCGAACTCAAATTAAATTCTTCGCCAGCAATTTCATAAGCCGTTTTCTCGAGTTGCTGCAGCGCCATCGCAATTTCGTGGCTTTGTTTAGCCAGTAATGGTGCATCAATCTGTACACCGCGTTGCTCCATATCGACAAGCACTGGTAGCAAGGGTAGTTCAATGGTTTGCAATACATTTAACAGCGCTTTCTCTTGGCTTACTTCCTGCCAAAGCTTGTGATGCAGCTGAAGCGTCACATCAGCATCTTCTGCCGCGTAAGGCGCGGCCTGTTCTAATCCAATCTGGTTAAACGTTAATTGTTTGGCGCCCTTGCCGGCAATATCTTCGAAAGAAATCGCTTTATGCCCCAAATACTGCAAGCTCAAGCTATCCATGTCATGACGTGAGCCGACACTATTGAATACATAAGATGCCAGCATAGTGTCGTTACGAATGGCGCCAACTCGAATGTTGTAACGACGCAAAATGTGGCTGTCATACTTCAGGTTTTGACCAATTAACTTAGGCTGCTCTGATTCAAGCAGCGGTTTCAATTGCTCGAGTACCCAAGCTCGGTCAAGTTGATCAGGGGCTCCAGGATAATCATGCGCCACCGGAATATAACAGGCCTGCCCTGGCTGAATCGCAAATGAAACGCCAACAAGCTCAGCCTCCATATAATTCAAACTGGTGGTTTCAGTATCAAAAGCGAAATACTCGGCTTGTTCTAGTTGTTTCAACCAGTGCGCAAAACGCTCTTTCGTGGTCACTGTTTCGTAGGCGTCATGACTTACCGGCGTTTCGTTTGCAGTGTTTGACGAACTCGCCTCTCCCAACGCTTGATCGGTCGCTGCGCCCTCTTCTAATACCTCGGCTAACCAGCGGCGGAATTCACACTGTTTATAGAGCTGGATGAGTTCATCGCGATTTGATGGCTGAATGGTCAACTGATCAGGTCGAAAATCCAGTGGAACATCCAGTTTAATGGTTGCGAGTTCACGCGACATCAACAGAATGTCTTGGTTTTCGCGGAGTTTATCCGGCATCGTTTTAGCACCACGAAACTCAAGCTTTGCAATTGCATCAGGATCGGCCAGCATGGCATCAATTGACCCCATCCCCTGCAACATCGCCAAGGCAGTTTTCTCACCCACTTTAGGTAAGCCTGGAATATTATCTGAGCTATCGCCCATCAATGAGAGGAGATCAATCATTTGATCTGGCTTGACACCATACTTTGCGACCACGCCGTCATAATCCAACAGCGTGTCTGTCATGGTATTAATCAGCATCACGTGGTCATTTACCAACTGCGCCATATCTTTATCGCCGGTACTAATCAGGGTAAATCGCCCTTCCTTGCCCGCCTGTTCGGCTAGGGTACCAATCACATCATCGGCTTCAACATCATCAATACATAGCAGTGGTAACCCGAGAGCCTGAACAATTTTATGCAACGGCTCTATTTGCTGACGCAAATCATCTGGCATAGGCGGACGATGCGCTTTGTATTCTGCATATATTTCATTACGAAATGTCGTACCTTTTGCATCGAACACGACGGCCATATGGGAAGGCTTATATTTTTTCAACAGGCTTCTAAGCATGTTAACCACACCGTAGATTGCACCCGTAGGTTCTCCCGCAGAATTCGTTAAATGCGGTGGCGCATAAAACGCCCGAAATAAATAGGACGAACCGTCGACAAGAATGAATGGGTTCTCAGGTACTGATGGTGTTGGTGATGCCATGGATGCAATCTCAAAAATTTGCTGCTAAGAGTTGCTGTGTAGCATGCCACAGCTTCGAAATCTTCGCCACTGAGAGGCGTGAGCATACTGTGTAAAGGCTGTGGATAAGTCTGTTGAAAACGACAAACTGCACCAGCGAAAGATCATAGATCTCTGGTGACAGCAGATTTGTAAACGTCTTGAAAAACAAGGGGTTCGAAGTACTTCTGAATCCCTGACAGCGTTTTATTCTTATTTTGGCTCAGTTGTGGAAACTGATTTTTAGCACATACTTGGAAGGTAACGGCGTGCTCTGTCAATTCTCGTTGAATCGAAATAGAAGACTATCACATTAATCGACGATTGCCAGTGCCAAATGCGATTTTCTTAGAACAATTTTTGTGCGTTATCAAAATCCCATATACGCAAAAGGAATCAACATTGTCTTACTTTTTCTATATACTGCTTGTCATAGTTCTTGCAAAAGCAATCTGAACTAGTGTTGAATGAGTACTATGTATATGATGAGTGTGACTGTTTAATACTTAACCAAACGTGGTCCTATGGAAACAGAATCAATGAAGTTGACAAAAGATGAGCTACGCCAACTCGAGGAGTTTGAGCGACGCCGTATCGCTCTCAATCAATCAGAGTGGTGGGATCGATTGTCAATGGACCAAAAGTTTGGTGTTTACCAGCTACAGAAGTTTGGATTTGATTTGGCGTTTATCCGTAATACTGAAGACGGCCCGCTGGCGGTTGTGCGCCGTGGCAGTGAATTCGCCAGTGTCAATCATGAAGGCGATGTTGACCTCAGTCCTGATATTGTTTTACGCGACTAAACGTCACCCGCTTATTGTTTCACGTAATTTCTGAATGACTTTTTGAGTATCTAACTTGGCGCCTTCGTGCCACATTTGAAAAGCAGCTCCTGCTTGCTCAACCAACATACCTAAGCCATCATAAACAGTCGCGACACCTGCTTGTTGCGCTTGCTGCATGAACGCCGTTGGTTGCGCTCCATACACCATATCATAGACGCATCCAGCATTCGCTAATTCATTGTTCTCTATAGGAATTTCATGACCTGTCAAACTGGCACTGGTCGCATTAATAACAATGGCACCCGAAGGAATAGTCAGTTGCTTGAAGGTAAATGCTCGAAGTTTTAAATCCGCCATCTGCTCGACCAAATTGGCGGCTCTTTCCCGCGATCGGTTCGCAATGGTTAAACTGGCGACGCCGTGCTCTATTAACGGTGCAATAACGCCGCGCGCGGCCCCACCCGCTCCCAAAACAACGACATCACGGTTGGCCAACGTTTGCTGTAAATTCTTTTGTAAATCGCGTACGAGGCCAATGCCATCGGTATTGTCACCCAATAGCTGACCGTAACCGAGAGGCACCAGTGTATTCACGGCGCCAGCTAGCTGTGCACGTGTCGTTACATAGGTGACGAGTTCGAAGGCTTGTTGCTTAAACGGTACCGTAACATTAGCGCCCGCACCACCAGAGCGAAAAAACTTAGCGACTGCTCGGCTAAACCCAGACGCTGATGTTAAACTGCGCGTGTAATTAAGCTCTACCCCAATTTGTTGAGCAAATGCTTGGTGAATTTGGGGAGACAAACTGTGTGCAACCGGATTCCCAAAAACTGTAAATATCGCCATGTTTAACTTCCTTCGTGCGGGCAAAGAAGCAAAAGGCCCACAATCAATTTATGACCAGCTTGGCGGAGAACCTGCAGTTCGCGCCATGGCTGAGAGATTTTATGATGTCATGGAGAGTGACCCACGCGCAAAAGATTTGTTAGCGATACACCCACAACCAATGACGGCCATTCGGCAAAAATTCTTTGAATTCTTGAGCGGCTGGTTTGGTGGTCCACAATTATTTGAAGAAAAATATGGCCACCCACGTCTTCGCGCACGCCATATGCCGTTTACTATTGACGTTAAATTACGAGATCAATGGTTGCTATGTATGTATCAAGTACTTGATGAACAAGTGCACGATGAACTGTTAAAAATGCAGTTACGCCAACGCTTCACGCAATTGGCGCATCACATGATTAATTCTAATTAAAGCTCTGTTAACCAGTCGCGCGGACGTAAATAATCCGCGTACAGTTTGGCTTCAGCACTTCCCGGTTCAGGCTGATAGCCATACTCCCAACGCGCCAGCGGTGGCATCGACATGAGGATAGACTCGGTGCGACCGCCTGTTTGCAAGCCAAATAATGTGCCGCGGTCCCACACTAAATTGAATTCGACATAACGACCGCGGCGATAGAGCTGAAATTCACGCTCGCGTTCGCCATATGGCATGTCTTTACGGCGGGCAATAATTGGCAAATAAGCGTCGAGATAAGCGTCGCCAACAGCACGCATTATCGCAAAACTCTCCTCAAAACCACGTTCGTTCAAATCATCAAAGAACAATCCGCCAACACCACGCGTTTCATCACGGTGTTTTAACCAAAAATAATCATCACACCATTTCTTAAATTTTGGATACAGCTCGTCGCCAAACGGTTGCAGCGCGTTGTATGCCAACTGGTGCCAATGCTTGATGTCGTCATCAAATGGATAGAATGGCGTGAGATCAAAACCGCCGCCAAACCACCAAACAGGCTCGACACCTTCTTTTTCGGCAATGAAAAAACGAACGTTTGCGTGGCTTGTGGGTACATAAGGATTACGTGGATGCATCACTAAACTCACCCCGCACGCATTAAAATTGCGACCGGCCAGTTCAGGTCGATGAGCTGTTGCCGATGCTGGCATTTGTTCACCAAACACATGCGAATAGCCAACCCCACCTTGCTCTAGAACAGCGCCATCGCGAAGTACGCGAGAGCGACCACCGCCGCCGCCAGCACGCTGCCAAGCCTCTTCTTGGAAAACACCCTTGCCGTCAGCTTGCTCTAAGGCATCGCAGATTTTATCTTGCAGGCTTTTTAAGTAGTGATTGACCTGTTCCAACATCGAATCGTGCATGTTTAATCTCGGATAACCTTTTTCGTGAGTGGATCAATAATCCGTGATGGCTTTAATGCGCCACCGGTTGGTGCATCCATCACCCAAGCGATGCTGTCACCGAAAGTTGCACGGACATCGTCAGCAGTGGTGAGCGCTGGCTGCCCAGATAAATTCGCACTAGTTGATACGATGGCGCTACCTAGCGCTTTACACAACTGACGAGCCGGCTCATGAGCGGTTACACGCACTGCAATTTGGTCATGCGCACCGCGTAACCATTCCGGTACATTTTCCGCCGCCGGTAATAGTAGCGTGACCGGTCCTGGCCAATTTGAAAACACGCTGAAACGTTTATCTTGTGGAATTTTATGATCAGCAACAAATTCCACCAGCTGACTGTAATCGGCAGCCAACAAAATGAGCCCCTTTTCTTGTGGACGCTGTTTTGCCTGCAGTAGTTTATTCACCGCCTCAGCGTTACGCGGATCACAACCCAGACCAAACACGGCCTCAGTTGGATATGCCAACAATTCGCCGTTGGCAAATGCTTGCTTAGCTGAGAACCATGGATCAGTTTGTTCAGTCATGTAAATAATCTCTTCAAATGCCTAAAAGTGCCGGATTATTTCCGAAAGTGGCGTTATTTTAACGAAGATTTGTAGTTACAGGAATCATTTGCGCAGATCAACCGTTCACCAGCCGCGGTTTTCTTCTTGAGTAGCAGCGGAAATTCACAGGTTGGGCAAGTTTGGGCAACTGGCGGCAAATTCACCGAATACTTGCACGTAGGATAATGGTCACAGGCATAAAAGGAGTTACCGAAACGACTCGTCTTCTGAACCAGCTTGCCAGATTGGCATACTGGACAAGGCGCATCAGTACCGGGATCGAAGTCGGCAGCAGTCATGTAATCACAATCAGGGTAGCCGCTGCAGCCAACAAATAAGCCGTAGCGGCCCTTTTTGAGTTGCAGATCACGCTGACACCGGGGGCAAGGCACGCCCAGCGACTGTGGTTCCAAGAAGTTATCGGTCATTTAATGCAATAAACCCTCGGGTTCCTCAAACAGCAAGCCTTCCATTTGATCGTAGGCATCTTCGCGGCCAGGTACATTAAACAGCACCATCAGCACCACCCACTTCAAATCATCGAGCGTAAACTGTTGGGTGTCGAGTTCCATGACTCGGTCAATTACCATTTCGCGAGTCGTAAAATCCAATACCCCAAGGCTCTCTAGGTACATTAAAAAACCACGGCTGGCACAATCCAGTCGTGCAACTTCTTCGGTCGTGAAGACCCGTGTACTTTTGCTCTCAGATTTATTTACATACGGTGAGGCATGGCTGTCTTGTAAGTCAGCCAAGCGTTCTAACCAAGCAAGCGCCTTATGAATCTCTTGGCGATGGAATCCAGCGCGGGTGAGTTCGTCAGTTAGCTCATCATGGTTAACTACAACCTCCATGTCCGAATGTATATAGTTCTCGAACAAGTACATGAGGATATCAAACATCGTTAGCGCCTCCCCATTTTTATATAACCGCCTGAAACTGAGATCACACTACCCTCAAGTTCTAGTAACACCAACTGCTCTGTAACAATCGCAACCGGCAGTCCACTGCGCGCCACAATGGTGTCTATTGAGGTGACCTCTGATCCCACATTAGCCAACAATTGGCGGTTTGCCAAGCTTCGCGTTGAATTTATTTGATGCTGTTTTACTGATAATTGAGATGGGGGCAATTCTGGTAAATTCAACTCACGCAGAATATCGTTTACACAAACCGCTATTCCTGCACCTTCAGTTAGCAGCTTGAAACTTCCAGTAAATGCGGCATCCCAAATTGAACCAGGTACAACCATAATTGTTTTTTGCTGATCTTGCGCTAACCCAGCCGTAATCAGTGTGCCGCTGTAAAGCTTCGCCTCAATCACCAGTACCAGTTGCGACAAACCACTGAGAATACGGTTGCGCCGCGGAAAATGATCGCGTTTTGGGGGCGTACCCGGCGCGAATTCACTAATCACTAACCCGGCTTGCATAATCTGTTGTTGCAGTTGACGATTCCGCGATGGGTAGTAAATATCAGGACCAGACGCCAATACCGCAAGCGTTCTCCCCTCATCTAGCGCACCACGATGCGCCGCTCCATCGATACCCGCTGCTAAGCCACTACTGACAACGACGCCAGAACGAGCTAAGCCTCGCGCGAAATAATCGGCTGTATGTTGCCCTACTGGAGACGCGTTTCGGCTGCCAATTACCGCAACATTTGTTGCATCCAGACAGCGCAAATCGCCGTGAGCGAACAGTACCATCGGTGGATCGTGAATATGTTTTAGGGCTTCAGGATATAACGGATCGCGCAGATGAATAGCATGGCAATTTGGCTGTTCTGCCCACTGCTGCAGCTTTTCAATGCGTGCCGGAACAAGATTGGCACTCGGCCATCGTGCATGGGCAGCAATTTGTTCAAACGAACTCAGGGTGCGTAAAAACTTCCGATGTTTGCTCGGCGCGCTGGCAAGTGCCAGCAACGTCGTCGCGGTTTCAGCATCCATGCTGATAACCTCCAGTGTTTAGGAATGCAAGCTTCTGATTTTATTTAAAGCTGCTTTGGAATGTAGTAATCGCCTACCGATAGCCACTCGCGTGAACGCAATACAATCGCGAAACTCGTCTCTTCCTGCACTTCTAGAACCATCATTTCGGCCGTTGCTGATACCGGTAGCTGAACGGTGTTACGCCAGTAGCGCGAAATGTCATCAGATGGTTTGTAGAAATTCACCAAGCTGATTTCCTTGCCTTCAACAAAAACCGTTGAACCTGGGCGAATCGCTTGATACATCTGGCCTACTTTTACGCCCTGTTTTGCGCCTTTATTTAACACCACCACATCGTACTTGCCCTGCTCTTTACGATTATTGAGTGAGGCAATCACTTGTCCATCCATTTCAGCGCCAGAAACTGGCGTGATTACGTCTGGAATATTTAATGGTTTGGTCTCTAGCAGGTAGTCGCCACGACGAATTTCTCGTTGAATTCGACTCAGTTCACCTTCGGCGATTTCACCACTGTTATAGGTGATATCGACATCACCCACATAGCGAAGTAATTCACCTTGATCAATGCGCTCAACCGGAGTGAACACACTATAGGTGGTTTTCTCCACCGCGCCTTTAATAAATACTGGTAACATTCCGTTCACGCGCGGCGCACCGCGGTTGTCACCCAAAACTTGCGGCAATGCATCCAGCGCTGCGCGGGTTACCAATCGATGCTCAGTTAGCAGTGGTGCTAGCATCTCACGCGAAAACGTCGGAATGGGCTCACCTTTTTCTTTCACTTCACCTTGCGGCAACAACGCACGGTATTCTTTACGCGTTAATTGCGGTCGGCCATCTACCCAAACCAAAAGTAATCGGTCGCCAGGGTAAATTAAATGCGGGTTCGCCACATCTTCATTAATACGCCACAATTCAGGCCAATACCACGGGTCGTTTAAGTACAACTCGGAAATATCCCACAGCGTATCGCCTTTTTTGACAACATATTCTTGCGGCGCGTCTTCACGTAACGACAACACATCGCCTTTTGTTTGTTCTGCTGTATTTGACTGCGCCACGGCAACATGCAGTGGTGTACCTAGCAGAAAACCGATTAGCGCAATCGCCGGTAATTGCCATTTGGTCATCTTGAGCTCCGTTGTAAAACCGTGTGTTCATCCCCAAATTACGTTAAAATCACGCAAGATGAAACTAGCGAATGAAAGGTTATGAGTAAATTAACAATTTTAAAATATCCAGACGAGCGATTACGCACCGTCGCACAACCAATTCAGCAAGTTGACGACGCTCTGAGAGCGGCCATCGACAACATGTTTGAAACGATGTACGAGTCGAATGGCGTTGGCCTTGCGGCTACGCAGGTCGATATTCACCGTCGCCTATTCGTTGCTGACTGTAGTGAAGATCAGAACGAACCTCTGGTGTTTATTAACCCTGAGATTACAGCACAAGAAGGCCATTTCACCAACGAAGAAGGCTGTTTATCGTTCCCTGGCGTGTACGCGAAGGTTGAACGCGCCGGCAAAGTGACCGTGAAAGCACTTGACCGCAACGGCGAAGAATTCTCGCTGACGGCCGAAGGCTTGCTGGCCATTTGTATCCAACACGAACTCGATCACCTCAATGGTAAGCTGTTCGTTGACTACTTGTCGCCGCTAAAACGCGACCGCATTCGTAAAAAACTCGAAAAAGAAGCGCGTTTGCATGCCGAATAAATTGAAGGTGGTGTTTGCCGGTACGCCAGATTTTGCTGCGCAGCATTTGGCGGCATTAATCGAGGATGACAACATCAATGTTGTCGCCGTTTATACACAACCTGACCGGCCAGCAGGACGCGGTAAAAAACTTCAAGCAAGCCCCGTCAAGCAATTAGCGCTACAACATGAGATTCCGGTAGAGCAACCGGAGAACTTCAAACAGGCAGAAGCGCAAGCGCAGTTGGCAAGCTATCACGCTGATGTGATGGTGGTGGTTGCCTACGGTTTATTGTTACCGCAGGCGGTATTAGATACGCCTCGACTTGGTTGCGTGAACGTTCACGGCTCACTGTTGCCGCGTTGGCGCGGTGCGGCGCCAATTCAACGCGCACTCTGGGCTGGCGACGACGAGACTGGCGTTGCCATTATGCAAATGGAGGCAGGTTTAGATACCGGCCCTGTTTTGCTTGAAGCCCGATTACCTATTTTACCCGTTGATACATCGGCGACACTTTATACAAAACTTGCAAAGCTGGGTCCCGCAGCATTACGTGATGCGCTACACAATTTAGAGCAGTTGCAAGGCGCCGCAATCACTCAAGATGAGTCTCAGGCAACATATGCGAAGAAGTTGAGCAAAGAAGAAGCGCAACTCGATTGGCATCAGCCCGCTGTCGCGCTAGAACGATGGGTTCGTGCGTTTAATCCTTGGCCCATTTGTTGGTTCACTTGTGCGAATAACGAGATTGTCAAAGTTTGGCGCGCTGATGTTGTTGAAGGTGGGGATGCCGCACCAGGAACAATTTTACGCGCCGATAAGCACGGCATTGTTGTTCAAACCGCAGACCAAGCACTACGTTTATTGGAACTTCAGCCAGCTGGTAAAAAGCCGATGGCTGCCGCAGACTTTCTCAATGGCCGCAGTGATTGGCTTACGCCAAACACTTCGCTACCTCAGGTACAGTCATGAGCCAAACCAACGTGCGCCCGGGAGCCGATAGTCGGGCTGTTGCTGCTCAGGCGATATTTCAAGTTATTGAACAAGGTCGCTCACTTAGCCAAGCCTTGCCAAACTTAAATCGACAGCTGACACCGCGTGATAAAGGTATGGCGCAAGCTCTCGCTTATGGAACATTGCGTCATTTGCCTGCACTTAATTTTATGGTTGGTGCCTTAGTAAGTAAGCCGCTCAAGGGTGAACTGAAAATATTGCACAGTTTATTGCTGGTAGGTGCCTACCAACTCGTCTATATGGGCTCAGCTGAACATGCTGCGGTTTCCGCCACCGTTGATGCGGCGGTGTTATTAAAGCGCGGCAAACAAAAAGGCTTGGTGAATGGCGTGTTACGAAATCTTCAGCGCCAGCTTCCGCAACTGCAACAGCAATTAAACACAAAACCTGCTCTGTTACACGGCCATCCGCGTTGGCTTGCCGATAGACTAACGCAACATTATCCAACCCAAGCAGACGCGATATTCAAGGCCAATAATGACCAAGCACCGATGTGGTTACGCATCAATTCTCAACGTACGAATCGGGCGGAATATCTTGAGCTATTGCGCGAGGCCGATATTGAGGCGGTTGCCGATGCGCCATTAGAAACCGCCATACAACTCGTAAATGCAGTTGATGTGCAACAACTACCGCACTTTCAAGATGGGTGGGTTTCAGTGCAAGACATCGCCGCGCAGCACGCCGCATGGTTACTTGATGCACAAGCTGGCGAACGTATTTTAGATTGTTGCGCTGCGCCGGGCGGAAAAACCGCGCATATTTTAGAGAAGCAACCAGAAGCGCAGGTTTTAGCGATTGATGCCGATGAACAGCGCTTAAAGCGCGTTCATGAAAACTTACAACGATTACAGCTTAAAGCCGAAGTACAAACCGCCGACGCCACTCATACCAAGTGGTGGGACGGTCAGTTATTTGATCGCATTTTGCTCGACGCACCTTGCTCGGCAACCGGTGTCATCCGCCGCCATCCTGATATCAAATGGTTACGTCGTGATAGCGATATTACTGAGCTTGTAGCTATTCAGCGACAGATTTTGGATGCCTTGTGGCCAACCTTAAAGCCTGGTGGCACACTATTGTATGCAACATGTTCTATACTGGCAGAAGAAAATACACTGCAAATTGAAGCATTTAAACAACGCCATTCGGATGCAATAGCTGTTGCAACGAAGCCCGATGGCGCAGTAGAGTGGCAATGGTTACCCGGCGACCAAAATGGTGATGGGTTTTACTACGCAAAACTGGAAAAGCGCAAATGAAAATAGTGATTTTAGGCGGTGGTCAAGTTGGCGGTACTTTAGCTGAGAACCTAGTCGGTGAAGACAACGATATTACCGTTGTTGATACGGATAAATCGCGCCTCGAATCCCTGTCTGAAGTTCACGATATTCGCACGATTGAAGGGCATGCATCACATCCGCGGGTACTGCGCCAAGCGGGCTGCGAAGATGCGGATATGCTAATTGCGGTGACGCCAAGCGATGAAACCAATATGCTCGCATGCCAGATTGCCTATACGCTTTATCGTACACCGAAACGAATTGCGCGCATTCGCTCGCAAGAATACAGCGACTACAAAGATAAGTTATTCCACAAAGACGATATACCGGTAGATTACCTGATTTCTCCTGAGCAGCAGGTTACCCACTATATTAAACGCTTAGTGGACTATCCGGGCGCACTGCAGGTAATGGAGTTTGCCGGTGGGCGCGCCAGCCTTGTTGCTGTGCGAGCTTATTATGGCGGTAAGTTAGTTGGGCATGCTATTTCGACATTAAAAAGCCATATGCCAAACGTGGAAACACGGGTTGCGGCAATCTTCCGCCAAGGGCAAGCGATTAAGCCCATGGGTACCACCATCATTGAAGCAGGCGATGAAATCTTTTTCATTGCGGACACCCGGTATGTGCGAATGGTCATGGAAGAAATGCAAAAACTCGAGCACCAGTATCGTCGTGTCATGATTGCCGGCGGCGGTAATGTTGGTGCGGGGCTCGCAGCACTACTCGAAGAAAACCATCGCGTTAAACTTGTCGAACACAATAAAGAGCGGGCAGAAGCACTTAACGAGAGCCTACAAAACACTACTATTTTACAAGGTGACGCTTCTGATGAGCGGTTGCTTACCGAAGAACATATTGAAGATATGGATGTGTTTATTGCGGTAACTAACGATGACGAAGCCAACATAATGTCGGCGATGTTAGCTAAAAAGCTCGGTGCGAAGAAAACGATGGTACTGATTCAGCGTCAAGCGTATGTGGATCTTGTACAAGATAACGTAATTGACATTGCGATCTCGCCGCAACGCGCGACCGTTTCGGCATTATTATCGCTGATTCGAAAAGGCGATATAGTAAACGCTTACTCACTCCGCAAAGGAGCTGCTGAAGCGATCGAAGCGATTGCTCACGGTGATGAGAAGACTTCGAAAGTTATCGGTAAGACGATTGATGAAATCAAGTTACCGCCGGGTACTACTATCGGTGCCATTGTGCGCGGAAACGAAGTGCTCATTGCTCATGACGATACCGTATTGCAAGCAGATGACCACGTCATTTTATTCCTAGTTGATAAGAAATATATTCGCGAAGTAGAGCGCCTGTTCCAACCAAGCGCCCTATTCTTCTAGCTACGCCAGAACGTAGGTGTTAGTAGCACCAAAATGGTAAATACCTCAAGGCGCCCAAACAGCATGGCTACAACCAGTAGCCACTTCGCGGTATCTGGTATACCAGCATAGTTCGCAGCAACATCGCCTAAACCTGGCCCGAGATTATTCAAACACGCAGCGGTTGCCGAGAAAGCAGTGATATCATCGAGGCCCGTTGCTAATAGCCCCAGCATGATCACAACAAACACTAATGCATAAGCAGCAAAGAACCCCCATACCGCCTCGACAACACGTGGAGGAACAATTCGCTTCCCTAATTTCACCGAATACATACCCTGCGGATGAACTAGCCGATTCAATTCGCGGACACCTTGACGGAACAACAGCATCACGCGCACAACCTTCAGGCCCCCAGCGGTTGAACTCGCACACCCGCCGATAAAGCTGGCAAAAATAAGAAGTATCGGCAAAAACAACGGCCAACTCGCAAAATCGGTCGTTGCAAAACCGGCCGTCGTACTAATCGAGACAGCTTGAAACATCGCTTGGTTGAAGGCAGTTTCGGTATTGTCGAAAATTTTATGCACGAGCACGGTCATAAATACGATGATAATGAGGGTCACTTGAATAAAGATGAACCCGCGCGCTTCTGGATCGCGAAAATACCCCCATAAAGAACGCCCAGTTATTGCTGCATAGTGAACGGCAAAATTGATCGATGATAAGATCAAAAATACCACACATATGGTATTTATCAGCGAATTATCGAAATAACCGATGCTGGCATCGTAAGTGCTAAAACCACCGACAGCAATGGTCGAAAAGGCGTGACCTATGGCGTCAAACCAGCCCATACCTGCGAGTTTGTAGGCAATTGCGCACACTGCTGTTAACGCCACATAGATGTACCATAAATGTTTGGCAGTATCGGCAATGCGCGGGGTCATTTTAGCGTCTTTTAATGGCCCAGGTATTTCCGTACGATAAAGCTGCATGCCGCCGATACCTAGCATTGGTAGAATTGCAACCGCCAAGACGATAATACCCATACCGCCTAGCCATTGAAGTTGTTGGCGATAAAACAGAATACTGTGCGGTAAATGTTCGATACCGGTAAGTATTGTCGCCCCAGTCGTCGTTAGGCCGGAGAAGGATTCAAAAGCCGCATCCGTAATAGAAAGTGGCACTTCGGCAGTGAACCACAGCGGCAAAATACCTACCGAGCCAAGTACCGTCCAGAACAAAACGGTTAGAAGAAAACCATCACGAACCTTTAAATCGGAACGCTCATTGCGGTTTGGGTACCACACCAAAAAGCCCACGGTAATACTGACAATGAATGCCAGCAAAAACGCAACGCCACCGCCGTCTTCATAAATAAGCGCAACGATTCCTGGCGGAATCAATGTCACACTGAAGAGGCAAATCAGTAGTCCTAGAATACGAAGTATGCCGCGAAAGCGCACTAGCCGTCCTCATTTATAATTGTCATGACTACGCGCCCTTGCGTAGCATTTTTTATGTCGGATTGAAGTTCAGTTGCCGTGTCAGCCACAACATCAAGTATCGCTTCAATATGAGCCGTGAATTGTTGTTCTTTTATTACTGCATCATAATGTTGTAGCGCGTGCGAAACCACACTTTGGTCTGCATAATCGTAGTTTATCTGAGCGGGTTTGCGTAGTACTTTTTCATGGCAGGTCAAAACTTTAAGCACTTCACTTACCGCTTGGCTATAGGCGCGTTGCAAACCACCCGTGCCAAGTTTTACCCCACCAAAGTAACGCGTAACAACCACTGAAACTTCGCCAATACCACTACTTTGCAACACATGAAACATCGGTCGTCCCGCGGTACCTGATGGCTCACCATCGTCACTCATGGCATAGCTCTGACTATCTTGAGGTGACCCATAGAGGGCTGCGGTGCAATAGTGACTCGCACCAGGCCATTGTTGCTGACATTCGCGTATATGCTGCTGATGCGCAGCGGCCGAATCCGCATGACGTACCGAAGCAACAAAGCGGCTGTTTTTAATCACTATTTCATGGGTTGCCGGCACACTCGGCACCCGATATCCGCTCATATCCATCCTAAGGTTTCAGTTGCGACCCGCTAATTTGCATTGGCACTAATTCACCAAATAATTCCGGTTGTAGTTCATTTTCACGTAGCGAGCGATAAATCTGTTGATACGCCAATACATTCTTTACATAGTTTCTTGTTTCAACATACGGAATCAATTCTATCCACCGATCGGCCTCCATTGGTTGCGCTGGAAGCCAATCATAGACTCGATAGATGCCAGCATTATACGCCGCTGTCGCCAAGATCCAATTGTTCCCTAGCCGCCGCTGTAAATCCGCTAAATAACGCGTGCCCAGCCGGATGTTATAGGACGGATTAAACAACTCATGCACGCTCACATCGCGACGTTCGACCAAGTTGGCGGTACTCGGAAGTAATTGCATGAGACCATAAGCGCCGGCGTGTGAGCGCGCATCATTACGAAACGCACTTTCGCGCCTTGAAACGGCAAGGGCCCAGTTCACATCAATATTTGCTGCGTTTGAAAATTCTTGATGCTCTTCCATGTAGGCGGTTGGGAAACGCTGAGCAATGGCGTCATATTCGCCGAGCAGACCCAGCGTGTAAATCGCTTGATCATGCCAGCCCCACTCGCTTGCAATGACTGCCAACGCCCGCTGGTCATTTGGCGGTAGATGCTCAAGCAATGCATTCCACTCTCGTCGCGCAGCTAAATTTCTATCCAATGCTCGTAACTCATACGCTCGCTGAACACCGGGTAGTTGTCGCACTCGATTCACTTGCTCAGCAGGTAATTCAAGCCCATTACGGCTGAGAGTTAACGGTTGTTTCAGTTTCGCTGCTGCGAGAAATCCATAATAGCTGCGTTGCTGAGCAACGCGCTCAAATACTTGCTTTGATACCGGCACAAAACCCAACGCTTCAAGCGATCGAGCGAACCAATACTGCCATTGTTCAGACTCGCGTTGTGTATCCGGTAGTCGTGGTACTAGGCCCATGATTTGAGTCCACGCCCCCTGCCTCAGCCATTCGGCAAGTTGCCAATGCAGAGTTACATCCGTGTGTTCGGTTGCGTCAATTCGAGCAAGCCATCGGCCAGCTTGTTCATGGCCTTTCACGCTCAAGGCAACGGCAAATGTTTGCCTCAGTTTGAGGTATTGATCGGCGGAAAAGTTAATATGAGCCGGTAAATTATCGATGAGTTTGAGCGCAATGTCTGGATCACGCCAAATTAATCGTCCTAAACCATATGCAACAATTTGTGTTTCAAGTTCTGGATAGTCTCCAGTTAAGTACTTTAATTCATTGAGGCTACTCGGATTACGTCGAACCCGATGATAGTGCTCGGATAAATAATGCATCGGCGTCGGCAACATTTTCTGCAAATACGGAATTAATGTGTGCTTACCACCTTCAGCTGCCAGTGCAATTCGCTGCCACACCATGTCCGTCGTGCGCATACCAGCATTTGTCCATGCTTCTAATACTGGGTCGCAATCTTTAGGTAACGACTCGCCGGTCAGCCAAATATCATTGACGCGTCGCAATACCGGTTTCGTGTCACCCGAGCCGGTCGCCAACTGCGCATAAATAGAGAAACATTGGTGTCGAGTGCTACCAGGGTGCTCATAATCTCGCAGAAACTGTTCATAATGATGACCATCCATGAGCTTATCCAGCCACACCGAGCGCACTTGCCAACCTAATGGCGATAAATGATGTTGGCTGAGGAATTCAAGTACTCGATCATCATCTTCAGGTGTGGCTAACAGCCGAATGTAATCTGCCTCGAGGTAAGGCTGTAAAGGGTAGTCTTTTAGCGCTTGGTTAAGCCGAGCGTACTCATCGAGTTGGCGTCGTTTCAAGGCTTCCTCTGCGTCTAGAAAAAGGTCGCGTTGATGTTGACGCACATCGATAGCACTGTCTGCCGCTTGAGTCGTCGATAATTCATTGGCATGAATACCGCTCACCAAACCGCTAGTACATAATACAACCGTACAAAAATGCTGATACCACTTCGACATAATTCAAACGCACGTTTAAAAAATCATTGAAAAATTGCCCCAATAAGGCCACACTCTAGGGCGACTATAAGAACCACTTTAACCGAAAGCAATCTGATTATCAGTAAACGCTCAAGGAGACCGAATATGATTTATCAGGGTGATAGCATTCGGGTTGAATTTGTAGAAGACGGCATTGCCGAGCTTCAATTCGCAGCCGCAGGCTCTGTGAACAAATTTGACCAGAAAACCTTGGAAGAATTCAGCCAAGCATTAACTGAATTGGCCAACAGCAAAAATTTGCGCGGTGTGATTGTCACCAGCGCGAAACCTACTTTCATTGTAGGCGCTGATATTACAGAATTCCTTACTTTATTTGCCGATGTCGAACAAACCAAAGTTTGGGTAGCCAAAGCATCGCGCGTATTTGACCAATTGGAAGACTTACCTGTACCGACCGTTGCCGCAGTTGCTGGCTTTGCGCTTGGTGGTGGTTGTGAAGCCACGCTTGCGTGTGACTACCGTGTTGTTGATACCAGTGCTGTTATTGGTCTGCCGGAAGTAAAACTTGGTTTGATTCCAGGCTTCGGTGGCACCATGCGTTTACCGCGCATTATCGGCCCAGACAACGCGTTAGAACTCATCACGACTGGTAAAAATAATAAGCCTGAAGATGCGTTAAAGATTGGCTTAGTGGATGCCGTCGTGATGCCAGAGAAATTGCGCGATGCGGCATTGCGCATGGTGAAATCAGCAGCAGATGGCGAGTTAGATTGGCGCGCAAAACGTCAGCCAAAACTTGAAGCATTGAAAGCTAACGATACCGAATTAACCATGACCTTTGTTACCGCTAAAGCGATGGCTGCGGCACAAGCTGGTAAACATTATCCAGCACCTCATGCAGCTATTAAAGCGGTTGAGGATGGCGCGAAACATGGTCGTGAAGAAGCTTTAAATGCAGAAAACGCTGCTTTTGTCGGTTTAACGCAAACAGATGCCTGTCGCGCACAAGTCGGTATTTTTATGGCCGACCAGTTAGTCAAGGGCAAAGCAAAGAAAGCCGCTAAGCAAGCAACCAAAGAAATTAAGCGCGCAGCGGTACTTGGCGCTGGCATTATGGGCGGCGGTATTGCTTACCAATCAGCCTATAAAGGCGTGCCGGTTGTGATGAAAGATATCCGTCAGGAAGCGCTTGATTTAGGTATGGCTGAAGCAAGCAAGATTCTCGGTAAATTAGTTGAACGTGGTCGTATGGATCACAAGAAAATGGCTAAAGTACTGTCTTCCATTACCCCGACGTTGCTCGATGAAGGCGTAAAAGGCGTTGATATTGTCGTTGAAGCGGTGGTCGAGAACCCCGATGTGAAAGGCAAAGTACTGGCGCAAATGGAGAGCGTTGTTGATGATGACACCATTATCGTGTCAAACACCTCAACCATTTCAATTGATCGCTTAGCGAAGAATCTAAAAGACCCGTCACGCTTCTGCGGTATGCACTTCTTTAATCCAGTGCACAAAATGCCATTAGTGGAAGTCATTCGTGGCGAGAAAACTTCAGACGAAACCGTCGCAGCTGTTGTCGCTTATGCTTCGCGCATGGGTAAGACCGCCATTGTTGTTAACGATTGCCCAGGCTTCTTAGTGAATCGCGTGTTGTTCCCTTACCTTGCTGGCTTTGCCGGTATGGTTGATGAAGGCGTCGATTTCGCCGGTATCGATAAGGTCATGGAGCGTCAGTTTGGCTGGCCAATGGGTCCAGCCTACCTTTCTGACGTTGTCGGTATCGACACCGCGGATCACTGTACCGTGGTTATGGCTGATGGCTTCCCAAGTCGTATGCCACGCGACACCAGCAGTGCGATTGCAAAATTAGCAGCAGCTGAGCGTTACGGTCAGAAAAACGGCAAAGGTTTCTACAACTATGGCGTGGACAAGAAAGGTCGCCCAGCCAAAGAAAAAGCACCTGAAGTCTACGAAATGCTCGGTATCGGCGACAAGCAACTCGATGCTGATGAAATCATCGCTCGTTGCATGGTTCCAATGGTAAACGAGTGCGTACGTTGCTTAGAGGAAGGCATTGTCGCTAGTGCTGCTGAGTGCGATATGGCGCTACTTTACGGACTTGGCTTCCCGCCGTTCCGTGGTGGGCCATTCCGTTACCTAGAAACCGTTGGCCTCGATAACTTTATTGCTTTGGCCGACAAGTACGCGCACTTAGGTGAAATGTATCAAGTAACCGATGGCCTGCGTGAAATGGCGAAGTCAGGCAAGTCATACCTGGCCGGTTAATCATTAGCGTAGCGCTAACGGAGGAATTTATGAAAGACGTAGTGATTGTCGATTGTATTCGCACCCCGATGGGTCGTTCGAAAAACGGTGTTTTTCGCAATGTTCGCGCCGAGGATTTATCGGCGCACTTAATGAAAGGATTACTCGAACGTAATCCGCAAGTAGATGTTAACGAGCTCGAAGACATCTACTGGGGCTGTGTTCAGCAAACCTTAGAACAAGGCTTTAATATTGCGCGAAATGCCGCGCTTATTGCTGGCATTCCGCATCAAGTTTCAGCGGTCACAGTGAACCGTTTATGTGGTTCTTCAATGCAAGCGATTCATGACGCTGCTCGTGCCATTATGCACGGCGACGGCGACATTATGATCGCGGGTGGTGTTGAGCACATGGGCCACGTACCAATGACGCACGGCATCGATTTCCACCCAGGCATGAACAAATCCGTTGCTCGCGCAGCTGGTAGCATGGGTATGACCGCTGAGTTATTGGCGCGCAAATTTGGTATCGATCGTGCTGCTCAAGATGCATTTGGCGCGCGTTCGCATCAACGCGCTTACGCAGCGACCGTTGAAGGCCGTTTTGCAAAAGAAATCTTACCGTTAGAAGGTCACGACGCCGACGGTATTTTGCACTTGGTTAAAAACGACGAAGTCATCCGCCCAGAAACCACGGTAGAAGGCTTAGCCGCGTTACGCCCGGTCTTCGACCCAGCCAACGGTACCGTGACAGCCGGTACGTCGTCAGCGTTATCTGACGGTGCAGCCGCTTGTTTGGTGATGTCTGCAGACAAAGCGAAAGAGCTTGGCTTAACCCCGCGTGTTCGTATTCGCGCCATGGCGGCAGCTGGTTGCGACCCTTCCATTATGGGTTACGGCCCAGTGCCAGCGACGCAAAAAGCACTGAAACGCGCTGGCTTAGATGTCAAAGACATTGATTTATGGGAACTTAACGAAGCGTTCGCGGCACAGTCACTGCCTGTACTAAAAGGCTTAGGCTTACTTGATGTGATGGACGAGAAGGTCAACTTGAACGGCGGCGCAATTGCGTTAGGTCACCCTCTCGGCTGTTCAGGTGCGCGTATTTCAACCACGCTCATTAATCTTATGGAAAGCAAAGATGCGACGTTGGGTGTGGCGACGATGTGTATTGGTTTAGGTCAGGGCATCGCCACCGTCTTCGAACGCGTGTAAGTAAAAAGCGTTGTTCGTTATTGGTTATTCGTTATTCGGAAAAGCCAAGAAGCAAAACTAAAAAAACTCCGAGGCTTAAATGCTTCGGAGTTTTTTTTCGAATAACGATTAACAAATAACGCTTTTGGTTTTAAGAGCCTTTGCGGATGAGGTAGCGATATGGCTGATTTTCCGTTTCTGCCAGAAGCAACTCGTGATCCATAAAGCGGCAAAAACTTGGAATATCGCGAGTCGTAGCCGGGTCGTCAGCAATCACCTCCAGCGTATCACCAGGGTTCAGTTTACGCATCGCGACACGCAACATCATCACCGGCTCTGGGCACCGCAAACCCAAAGTATCGAGCTGTGACGTCACTTCTCCCGCCATGCGTTTACCTCACTTCACGAATAACCAATAACGACTAACGAATAACGTCAATTACAGGTATTTCTGCCAGAATTCCGCTTTGCCCATCGCATCATCGAGCTGATAAGGTTTAAAACCAAATTTCTCGTAAGCTATTTTTGCTGGTTCATTGCCTTGCAACACCTCAAGGGTTAGTTTGCAGCAGCCGCGGAATTGCGCCAAAGTTTCAACTTCTTGCAACAGGCGCTTCGAAATACCTTGGCCGCGGAAGTCTTTGATGACTGCAATGTCATGAATATTCATCACTGGTTTCGCAGCGAACGTTGAGAAACCTTCAACGCAGTTCGCCAGGCCAACTGGCTGCTCATCAACATACGCAAGAATTGAAAAGACGTGGTCACGCTTCGCCATTTCATCAATCAAGTTTTCCCGCGTTGCTTCGGGCAATGCTTCGCCACCACCCATTGGATCACGGGCGTAGTCATCTAGCATATCAACAACGGCTTGGCGGTGTTTCGGATTACTATAATCGGCAAGTACAATCTCTAACATGATTAACTCTTATCTATAATGAGAAACGGCGCATGGCGTCGCAGGTTGGTTCATAGCAGTGGCAAGTGACGACATGATCGTTCACCATCCCCACCGCTTGCATAAACGCATAACAAATAGTGGTACCAACGAAGCTAAAGCCAGCTTTTTTTAAGGCTTTCGCCATGGTATCAGAAACTTTATCAGAAGTGGGAATGTCACCCCCCTGTCGAGCGAAAATTCTGGGCTGCCCGTCGCTGAATTGCCATAGAAACTCGTTAAAACTGATGCCCTGCTCTTCGAGTGCAAGGTAGGCGCGTGCGTTTTTAAAGATTGATTCTATTTTTAAGCGATTGCGAATAATGCCCGCATTTTGCATCAGGCTGGCTTGGTAATCTTCTGACAATTGCACAATTTTATGGGGGTTAAAGTCACAAAAGGCTTTTTCGTAATTGGTTTGCTTGCGTAGAATAGTAATCCAACTTAATCCTGCTTGTTGGCCATCAAGACACAACTTCGCAAATAGCTCTTGGCTGTCACTCACAGGACGCCCCCATACGGTGTCGTGGTAGTGAACATACTCAGGGTCGGTGCCGCACCAACTGCAGCGGTGAATTGTTTTCGTCATTTCGCACGGTATCCTGTAACCTCGCGTCAACACAGGGTATAATTTACGCCAATTTGGTTTAAAAATCAGCACGAGATATCGCATGGCTAGCTACGATGTAAAAACATTTCAGGGCCTTATTTTAGCCCTTCAAGATTACTGGGCGCAGCAAGGTTGCGCTGTAGTACAACCGTTGGATATGGAAGTGGGTGCAGGCACCTTCCATCCAATGACGTTCTTGCGCTCAGTTGGCCCCGAGCCAGCTAGCTTTGCCTATGTGCAGCCGTGCCGCCGTCCGACAGATGGTCGTTATGGTGAAAACCCCAATCGTTTACAGCACTATTACCAGTTCCAAGTGCTACTCAAACCATCACCTTCGAATATTCAAGAGCTCTATTTAGGCTCACTTGAGATGTTGGGTTTTGACCCGCTTGTTCATGATATTCGTTTTGTGGAAGACAACTGGGAATCACCTACCTTGGGCGCGTGGGGTTTAGGCTGGGAAGTTTGGTTAAACGGTATGGAAGTCACCCAGTTTACCTATTTTCAGCAAGTTGGTGGTCTTGAGTGTAAGCCGGTTGCTGGTGAGATCACCTATGGCCTCGAACGCCTCGCTATGTATATTCAAGGTGTCGATAGCATTTATGATCTGGTGTGGACCGATGGTCCGCGCGGCAAGATCCTTTATGGCGATGTGTTCCATCAAAACGAAGTCGAACAATCGACTTACAATTTTGAGCACGCCGATGTTGATGTATTATTTGCTCGCTTTGATTCTTGTGAGAAAGAATGTGAGCACTTACTATCAGCGAACCTGCCATTGCCCGCATACGAACAGGTTATGCGTGCCTCACACGCATTCAATTTACTCGATGCGCGCCACGCCATTTCGGTGACCGAACGTCAACGATATATTTTACGCGTTCGAACCATGGCGAAAGGTTGCGCTGAAGCCTACTTTGCGGCTCGTGAAGCATTAGGATTTCCGCTTGTGCAAAACCAATCAGCAGTAAAAGAAGGAGCTTAACCGTGCGCTACGATACGTTATTAGTTGAAATTGGCACCGAAGAGCTACCTCCAAAAGCATTAAAAGGCTTAAGCGAATCATTTACAGACGGTTTAAGCAGCCTACTTAAAGAAAACGACTTTACCTTTGACAGCGTCAAGTCGTTCGCAACCCCGCGTCGATTAGCGGTTCAGGTTGAGAGGCTAGCTTCTCAACAGGCCGATAAAATCGTCGAAAAACGCGGCCCTGCGGTCAATGTAGCGTTTGATGACGCAGGCAATCCGACCAAGGCCGCCGAAGGTTGGGCGCGCGGTAACGGTATCACGGTGGCGGAAGCTGAGCGTTTGGTCACTGATAAAGGCGAATGGTTACTCTATAAAGCTGAGGTTCAGGGGCAGCCCTTGGCTGACGTGTTACCTGAACTCGTAGCTGCGGCACTGAAAAAACTGCCAATTCCGAAGCCGATGCGTTGGGGTAACGGCACAGCGCAGTTTATTCGTCCGGTTAAAACCGTCACCATGCTGTACGGTTCTGAACTGATTCCGGGCACCATTTTGGACGTGAGTGCGAGCAATCAGATTCAAGGTCACCGTTTTCACGCCCCTCAAGGCGCCGCGCTGAAGAGTGCCAATGATTATGAAGCGACGCTCGAATCTATTTGGGTTGTCGGTGATTTTGCAAAACGTCGGGATATTATCGTTTCTGGTATTGATAAATTAGCCAAAGAACTCGGTGGCCGTGTTGTCGAAGATGCTGACTTGATTGACGAAGTTACTGCCCTAGTTGAATGGCCGGTGGCATTATCGGCTTCGTTTGATGAATCATTCTTATCGGTTCCGAAAGAGCCGTTGATTGTGACCATGAAAGACGATCAGCGCTACTTTCCACTCGAAGATGAGCAAGGTAATTTGCTGCCTGCATTTATCTTTATTACTAACATTGAATCGAAAGACCCTGCACAAATAGTTTCGGGCAACGAAAAAGTAGTTCGCCCTCGCCTAGCCGATGCGCAATTCTTCTTTGAATCAGATAAGAAGATCCGTTTAGCTGACCGTGTTGATGGATTAGCTAGTATCTTATTCCAAAAGCAACTTGGTTCCATCAAAGATAAATCGGACCGTATTGCGAAAGTTGCAGCGTCAATTGCGTCTGACTTGAACGCCAATGCGGCAGTGGCAGAGCGCGCCGGCTATTTGTGTAAGGCCGATCTCGCCTCGCAAATGGTGTTGGAATTCCCTGAAACACAAGGTGTGATGGGTATGCATTATGCGCGTCATGACGGCGAAGCCGAAGGCGTACCGCAAGCGATTTTCGAGCATTATCTACCACGCTTTGCTGGTGACGAACTGCCCCAATCGCCAGAAGGCGCGGCAGTTGCTATCGCGGATAAGCTCGATACCTTAGTCGGAATATTCGGTATCGGGCAAACACCAAAAGGCGACCGTGACCCATTTGCATTGCGTCGCGCCGCCATCGGCTTGTTACGAATCATCGTTGAAGGTGGCTACAACCTCGATTTGGAAGTGTTAGTTAAGCACTCTGCGGCGAGTTTTGGAACGCTATTAACCGCGAAAGATGTTCAACAGGATGTCGTCGATTTCTTGTTAGGCCGCTTCCGCACTTGGTATCAAGAACAGGGTATCGCAGTTGACGTTATTCAAGCGGTTCTTGCGCGACGCCCTACCAAGCCTGTTGATTTTGATCTTCGCGTGAAAGCGGTGACTGAGTTTAGAAATCATTCGGCCGCTGAAGCGTTGGCAGCCGCCAATAAGCGGGTGAGTAACATCCTAGCGAAGGTTGAAGGCAAGCTACCCAGTACAGTCAATGATGACTTGTTACAAGAGGATGCGGAACGCGCCTTGGCGAACGCGATTAAAGAAGCTAGAGAGGTTTCGGCAGCAGCATTGAACGCAGGCAATTATACCGCCGCCCTCGCTTCGCTGGCGTCGCTGCAACAACCGGTAGATACGTTTTTTGATCATGTGATGGTGAACGCCGATGATGATTCAGTACGTCAGAATCGTCTCGCGTTACTACAAAATCTACGTGAGCTATTCTTACAAATTGCGGATATTTCGGTTTTAAATTAAACTAAGGTCCATAAGATTCAGGTTACTTGATAACTGGCCTAGATTCTTTGTTTCCAAAAATAAAAAGGGAGCCAATTGGCTCCCTTTTTTTGATGCAATTAGTAACTACACGTCAAGGTTTGCAACCTTCAGAGCATTCGTTTCAATGAACGCACGACGCGGCTCTACATCATCGCCCATTAGGGTCGTAAACAATTGGTCTGCGGCAATAGCATCCTCAATTGTTACGCGAAGCATACGGCGAGTTTCTGGATCCATCGTGGTTTCCCACAATTGTTCCGGATTCATCTCACCCAAACCTTTGTAACGCTGGATATAGATACCACGTTTCGATTCGCTGATTAACCACTCAACGGCCTCAACGAAATCGCTGACAGGTTTCTCTTTCTCACCACGGCGCACAAAGCCACCCGCTTCGACCAATCCATTAATCTTTTCACCAATTGATACGAGCTGGTCGTAATCACGCGACATCAAGAATTCATAGCTCAATGGATATGGCGTATCAATCCCATGCCGACGTACGATAACAACTGGCAAATAGAAGTTACGTTCTTCGTCATGTTGAACCGACAAGGTATATGTTGCAGAGTTTACTTCTCGTGCAGTAAGGTCATTTTGCAACGTACCCGCCCACTCCGTCATAGCCTGTTGATTTTTAAGCATTTCCTCTGTCAACCGAGGTGCATACAGTAAGCGTTGCAGGAACGTTTCAGGCATACGACGCGAGAGCCGTGTTTTAATTGAGTTCTGCGCTAACTGATAGTCGTTCACCAATGTTTCAAGGTGTGCACCACTAATACCGGGGGCATCGCTCGTAACATGCAAAGAGGCACCATCAAGTGCAAGACTGGTCAGATACTGAATCAAACCCGGATCATCTTTGATATATGTCTCTTGCTTCCCTTTCTTCACTTTATAAAGCGGCGGTTGAGCAATGTACATATAACCACGTTCGATAAGCTCTGGCATTTGACGATAGAAGAAGGTCAACAGCAACGTCCGAATATGGGAGCCGTCGACATCGGCATCGGTCATAATGATGATGCGATGATAACGGGTTTTATCTGGATCATATTCGTCACGCCCAATACCACAGCCTAATGCGGTAATGAGTGTTGCAACTTCTTGCGATGACAACATCTTGTCGAAGCGTGCCTTTTCGACGTTTAGAATCTTACCTTTCAAAGGTAAAATCGCTTGGTTTTTGCGGTTACGGCCCTGCTTCGCAGAACCACCCGCAGAGTCACCCTCCACAATGTAGAGTTCAGACAAAGCCGGATCTTTTTCCTGACAATCTGCTAGCTTACCAGGTAAGCCAGCTAAATCTAATGCGCCCTTACGACGAGTCATTTCACGGGCTTTGCGAGCCGCTTCACGAGCTCGCGCTGCATCGATAATTTTACCGACGATTATCTTCGCGTCACCAGGCTGCTCAAGTAGGAAGTCCGCAAGCTTTTCGTTCATAGCTTGCTCGACCGCACTCTTCACTTCAGACGAAACCAATTTATCTTTCGTCTGCGATGAGAATTTCGGGTCGGGTACTTTCACCGAAACAACCGCTGTCAAACCTTCGCGCGCGTCATCACCTGTAGCATTGGTCTTATATTTCTTATTCAGACCTTCTTTTTCCATGTAAGTATTTAACGTACGTGTCAATGCTGCGCGGAAACCGGCTAAGTGCGTACCACCATCGCGTTGCGGAATATTGTTGGTGAAACAGTAGATAGCTTCTTGGAATGAGTCATTCCATTGCATTGAAACTTCCACTGAAATACCGTCTTCACGCTCACTTGTGAAGTGGAACACGTTCTGGTGAATTGGGGTTTTGTTCTTGTTTAAATACGATACAAACGCCGATATTCCACCTTCATATTTAAAGTGGTCTTGGCGTTCGTTACGCTCGTCCTTAAGGATGATTGATACACCTGAATTCAAGAAAGACAATTCGCGTAATCGTTTCGCAAGAATGTCGTAATGGAATTCGATATCACTAAAAATTGTAGGGCTCGGCCAGAAACGAATTTCTGTACCCGTTTTATCGGTATCGCCGATCTGAGCTAACGGCGCTACTGGGTCACCTAGGTTATAGGTTTGCTGATAAATATGCCCTTGGCGTTGTATAGTCAGCAATAGTTTGTCTGACAAAGCATTCACTACAGACACACCGACACCGTGCAAACCGCCCGAAACCTTGTACGAGTTGTCATCGAACTTACCGCCGGCGTGCAGTACAGTCATAATTACCTGTGCCGCTGATACACCTTCCTCTGAGTGGATGTCGACCGGAATACCACGCCCATCATCTCGAACTGACACTGATCCGTCGGAATGAATCGTCACGAGAATATCTTTGCAGTGCCCTGCTAACGCTTCATCGATTGAGTTATCGACAACCTCGAAAACCATGTGATGTAAGCCGGTACCGTCATCGGTGTCACCGATGTACATACCGGGGCGTTTGCGAACTGCATCAAGCCCTTTAAGGACTTTAATACTGGACGAATCGTAATTGTTTTCTGCCATAATTAGCTTCTCTATTGTTCCTTGACGGTTCCATGTTCCACGTGGAACATTCTAGTATCTTCAGTTTTGAGGAGTGCACTTACGTCACTGCCGTCAATCGCCGATACAAAAACCTGTGACTTGGATGCGACAAGCGCACCACAAAACTTCTGCTGACTAACCGAATCCAATTCGGCTGTAATGTCGTCCACTAAGTAGATACATTGTACGCCAGTTTTCTGCTGAAGGTATTCACCTTGTACCAATTTGAGTGCGGCAACAAGTAACTTCAGCTGGCCTCGTGAGAGTAAGTTTTTGACATCTTCTCCATTGGCCAAAATTCTAAGTTCAGCTTTGTGCGGACCGACGGTTGAGTGCCCATATCGTAAATCTTGATCACGATGTTTTTCGAGCGCCTCAGCTAGAGAAATGCCTTTCTCCCAACCAGACCGCAGTTGAAACTCAAATTTATAGTTTGGCAAAAACTCCGCCAAACGTTTTGTTAGTACCGGAACGAAGCCTTCAACGTAAGTTTCTCGATGCGCTTGTATGCGTTCTCCAAACCTTGCAAATTGCTCATCCCAATACTGATGTTCTTCATAAAAGCGTTTCATCTTGAGCAAACTGTTTCGCTGCTTCAACAATTTCGCGAAACCAACCCAATCGCTATAAAAGGAATGTTCCACGTGGAACACGCCCCAATCTATGTATTGCCGTCTTACCTTAGGGCCACCCAAAATTAGCTCGATGCTTTCGGGGGTCATCAGCTGAACCGGCACCATTCGGGCCAATGCTGAAAATCGTTTTTCTTTTGCTTGGTCAATTCGTAGCTGAACTTCGCCTGCGTGATTACGCTGGTAGCCAACCTGATGCTTTGCGCCATTCTGTTCGGTTAATCGCGCGAACACAACAAAATGGTCATCCTCGTTTCGAATCAATTGGCGAAATGTACCGGGTCGAAACGACCGTCCAAAACCCAAGCAATAAATTGATTCGATTAAACTTGTTTTGCCGCTACCATTTGCTCCGGAAATAATATTAACCGTTCGACTTGGCGTCATCGATACTGACGCAAAATTTCGAAAACTTTTAAGCGACAACGACTCCAGATACATAAACGATAACAATGCGCCTTTTACAGACGCATTGGCATGACCACATACAACGACGAATCATCATCGTTATCTTCAATAAGTCCACTTGCATCTGAACCGGATAGCGTCAGTTTTACTTTGCTACCTTGTACGGTATTCAGTACATCAATCAAGTAGCTTACATTAAAGCCAATCTCTAATGGCTCGCCTTGGTATTCAACTTCAATCACCTCTTCAGCCGTTTCTTGCTCTGGGTTATTTGCTGTTAAACACATCTCGCCGGCGCTTAAATTAACACGGACGCCACGATACTTTTCATTGGAAAGAATCGAAGCGCGCGAACAGGCCTGTTTTAAAACGTCGCGCTCAGCCACCACTACCTTGTCTCCGCCACTCGGAAGTACACGGCGGTAATCAGGGAAGCGACCATCAACAAGCTTACTCGTAAACCCAATACCATTCGTTTCAATGCGTATATGGTTGTTACCAATTAAAATCTTCACTTCGTTTTCAACATCGTCCAGTAGACGAAGTAATTCCATGACACCCTTACGCGGCACAATCACTTGACGGGCAGCGAGATTCGGTTGACCAATCTCACAGCTACTCATGGCGAGACGGTGGCCATCGGTTGCGACGGTACGCAAGGTGTTTACATCTGTTTCGAACAGCATGCCGTTCAGGTAATAGCGAACGTCTTGGTTCGCCATAGAGAAATGGGTGCGTTCCATTAAGTCTTTAAGCACTGCTTGGCTTGTAACTAGCTGAATATCGCTATCCCAGTCGTCAATATTTGGGAAATCTTGCGCCGGCAATGTTGCTAGCGTGAATTTACTGCGACCTGAGCGAATCATTGCTTTATCTGCAGATGCCGTAAATTCAACTGTTGCACCATCGGGTAGGCTGCGGACAATATCCACCAACTTCTTCGCCGGAACTGTTACTTCACCGGCTTCGCCGCCCTCAATAGCGCAGGAAGAAACTAGTTCTACCTCTAAGTCCGTACCGGTAAGCCGTACCTGATCCGACGATGCTTGAATGAGTACATTCGATAAAATCGGAATGGTATGTCGGCGCTCAACTGCACCGCTGACAACTTGAAGTGGCTTTAAAAAAGCATCACGACTGATGGAAAATTTCATACCCACATTCCCCTGTTGTTTGTTCCTTGTCGCTTCGCTGCGTCTGTACTAAACGTCAAACGTTACGCCGACAGCGTCCGAATTAAATTACGATAATCTTCTTTTAAATCGTTCTGTGAATCTTTTAACTTAGCAATCGTTCGACACGCATGTAATACCGTCGTGTGATCACGCCCACCGAAGGCGTCACCAATTTCCGGTAAACTATGGTTCGTTAATTCCTTCGCTAACGCCATCGCCATTTGGCGAGGTCGAGCGACTGAACGCGAGCGACGCTTAGACAGCATATCTGACATTTTAATGTTGTAGTACTCAGCCACTGTCTTTTGAATATTATCAATCGTAACTAACTTCTCTTGTGCCGCAATTAAATCTCGTAGTGCTTCTCGCACAAAATCGATAGTAATCTGACGACCAGTTAAATTTACGTTGGCAACCAAGCGGTTCAAAGCGCCTTCTAATTCGCGTACGTTCGAACGTAGCCGTTTCGCTATAAAAAACGCCACCTCATGCGGCAAAGTGATACCACGTTCTTGCGCCTTGCGAATCAAAATCGCCACCCGTGTTTCTAGTTCTGGTGGCTCAATTGCTATGGTCAAACCCCAGCCAAAACGAGACCGCAGTCGATCTTCTAATCCTTCAATCTCTTTCGGATACAGATCGCTCGTGAGAATAATCTGTTGATTGCCTTCAAGTAACGCATTGAAAGTATGGAAGAATTCCTCTTGCGTACCCTTTTTGTTCGAGAAAAAGTGAATATCATCAATAAGCAATGCATCGACAGAGCGATAATAGCGCTTCATTTCATCAATAGTACTATTCTTTAATGCATTCACCATGTCTTGAACGAATCGCTCGGCACGAATATAGAATACTTTTGCATCTTTCTTGTGTGCGCGAATAGCGTTGCCTACCGCATGTAACAAATGCGTTTTACCTAGGCCAGTGCCGCCGTAAACAAACAGCGGGTTGTATGCACTACCGGGATTCTCAGCTACTTGGTGTGCAGCCGCCAGTGCGAGTTGATTCGATTTACCTTCAACGAAATTATCAAAGGTATATTCTTCATCTATATTGCATTCAAAAGCGGGAGCTGGTGCATCAGTTGCATTCCATGGCGTTGCGCGTGGCTGCCGCTGGACCGGCGCTGTAGCAGGCGTTGATGCCGTTCGATTCGTTGTGGTACTTGTTGCTACACCATTGCCGGATTGCTTCTTCTCGACACCACCAACACGAAACGAAACACGAGGACTCTTCTCGCCGCGTTCGGTAGCAAGCTCATTCAGGTAGTCATTAATCTGATTCAGATATTTATCTTTGATCCAATCAACAACATATGAATTTGGCGCGTATAAGGTAAGAATGTTGTCTTCAACTTCAGATTGAAGTGGACGGATCCAGGTATTGAAATTCTGCGCGGTTAATTCGCTTTGCAGTCTATCTGCGCATAATTGCCAAAGCGATTTATTCACACCTGTCTCCCGATATTGTCAGTTATAATTATTAGTCTCGATAGCTAAAGCCAGATCGGTAGCGATCCTTTATTTTTAGTATCGGCTGGATTGATTTGATTGTACTAAAAGCACCTCAGGATCGCTAGCATTTGCAGCAAATTTACTGCGTGGAATATGAGCGCTTATCCACAATTAAAATCATTCTCATCTTCCATTTGTGGATAGCTTTTTACGTTGACTTTGATCCTTTTAACCGTTAGAATTCGCGCTCTAAATTTTTAGGTAACTCGAATACGGAAGTAACGTCATGAAAAGAACATTTCAACCAAGCGTATTGAAGCGCAAGCGCACTCACGGTTTCCGTGCTCGTATGGCAACGAAAAACGGTCGTCAAGTGTTGGCTCGCCGTCGTGCCAAAGGCCGTAAAGTTCTGTCTGCATAATATTGAAGCAGAATTACGCTTACGGGCGGGAGTTAAGACTGTTAACTCCCGCGCACTTTCAAAAAGTCTTCGATAATCCCCCGGTGAAAGCTGTCACGGCTGAACTCACCATGCTTGCTACCCCTAATAATCTCGGTTTTCCTCGAATTGGTGTCACGCTTTCAAAAAAGCGAGCCAAGCGCGCTGTTGATCGAAATCGAATAAAACGCAAGATTCGCGAGAGTTTTCGTCTAAAACAGCATAAAATACCGGCATTCGATATTATCGTGATTGGAAAAAACGGTGTTGTTGACCTTTCTCAGGAAGAATTACAGCAACGTTTGGATTACTTATGGCGAACCTTAAGCAAGCGTTGCGCGCAATACCTATCGGCTTCATCCGACTCTACCAGCTGATTATTAGTCCGCTAATAGGGCCGCGTTGTCGATTTACGCCAACCTGTTCACAATACGCCATAGAAGCAATCCAAAAGCATGGTATCATTCGAGGCTTCTGGCTTGCCAGTACGCGTATTCTCAAATGTCACCCAGGGCATCCAGGTGGCTTCGACCCGGTTCCAGGTACTGAACCTTGTGAAGCGGAAACAACGAATCAAAGTAAAACAGAGACGAAGGACTTATGAATTCGCCACGTTCTATCTTGTTTATTGCTTTCTTGGTAGTAAGCTTTTTCCTCTACCAAAATTGGCTTATTGATACTGCACCGGGTACACAAAAATCGGCGCAAACCCAACAAACTCAAACAATCGATTCAGGTGTGCCTGAAGCGCGTATGGAACCGTCAGCGACTGAAAGCGCTGTTCCAGAGTCAAGTGACAGTGGTTTGCCTGCCACAAGTAGCGCGTCAAACAATCCACGCGTGAAGGTCAAAACAGACGTACTTGATGTGGTTATCGACACCCACGGCGGCGACGTTGTTAACGCCCAGCTTCTTGAGTTTGCTCGTACACAAAATTCAGAAGAGCGTTTTGAGTTACTACATTCAAACCCGAACCAGCTCTATATCGCTCAGTCCGGCTTGATTGGCGCCGACGGCACCGATTCAGCTCAAGGTCGTCCGGTGTTCCACGTAGAACAAACTGAATACCAATTAACCGGCGACAAGCTTGAAGTACCACTTTACTACACTCTTGAGGATGGTAGCGAAATCATCAAAACCTTCATCTTCAGCAAGGGTTCATATGCCGTTGATGTGGTTTATACCATTCGCAATGCCACCACCACGCATAAACAGCTCCAGTTCTATGCTCAGCTGAAACAAATTATGACTGAAGGTTCAGGCAACATGATGATGCCAACCTATAAAGGAGGTGCTTATTCTTGGGACGAAGATCGTTACGAAAAATACTCATTTGATGACATGCGCGATCAACGTTTAAGCCGCGAAACCCAAAAAGGTTGGGTTGCCATGCTTGAGCATTATTTCGTATCGGCATGGATTCCCCGTGGTGAAGGCACCAAGCAACTGTTCTCGCGTATTGTCGGCGGCGACCAAGCGATTATGGGCGTACTTTACCCAACCGCGACTGTTGCACCAGGTGCTGAAGCGCAGATTCGCTCAACGTTGTTTATTGGTCCAAAAGACCAAGACGCCATGGCTCTGGTTGCAGAAGATTTGAATCTTACTGTCGATTACGGTTTCTTGTGGTGGTTAGCGCAGCCTATCTTTAAACTGCTTCAATTGGTACAGAGCGTCCTCATTAACTGGGGTCTATCAATCATCGCAATCACCATCATCATCAAAGCATTATTGTACCCGCTCACTAAAGCACAGTACGTGTCGATGGCAAAAATGCGGATGATTCAACCGAAGATGCAAGCGCTTCGTGAACGTTATGGCGACGACCGTCAGAAGATGTCACAAGCCATGATGAAGATGTATAAAGAAGAAAAAGTAAACCCACTCGGTGGTTGTTTACCGATGCTTCTTCAGTTGCCAATTTTCCTAGCTCTATACTGGGTACTTTTGGAGAGCGTCGAGCTACGCCACGCACCGTTATTCCTTTGGATTAACGACCTGTCAGCGAAAGACCCATACTTCATTTTACCTATATTGATGGGCGCATCGATGTTCATTATGCAGAAGCTACAACCAACGCCTGCTACTGACCCGATGCAACAGAAGCTACTGCAATATATGCCGGTCATCTTTACGGTATTCTTCCTCTGGTTCCCTGCCGGCCTCGTACTTTATTGGTTGAGCAGCAACTTGATCACCATTGGTCAGATGCAGTGGATTTACAGAGGCCTTGAAAAGAAAGGCATGATGGAACGTCGTAAAAAGAAATAAGTCATGGACTTTGAGCTAACGAACGACACTATCGTTGCACAAGCCACGCCTCCTGGGCGTGGCGGTGTCGGCATTGTGCGCGTTAGCGGCCCCGCGGCGCGCAACGTCGCTGAGCGGATGTTGGGGCATTGCCCAGTTCCACGTAAGGCGGAATACTTAACGTTTAAAGACCTTGACGGCGCAGTGCTTGATGAAGGCATTGCGCTTTTTTTTCCGGGACCAAACTCGTTTACCGGTGAAGATGTACTTGAGTTGCAAGGCCACGGTGGCCCCATACTCATCGACATGATCATCAAGGCAATTCTCGACTTCCCTGAAGTACGCCCTGCTCGCCCCGGCGAATTCAGCGAGCGCGCGTTTTTAAACGATAAACTCGATTTAACTCAGGCAGAGGCCATTGCTGATCTCATCGATACCACCTCAGAACAAGCCGCTAAAGCCGCTTTACAGAGTCTGCAAGGCGGTTTCTCACACGAGATAGACCAACTTGTCGATCAAGTCATACACCTGCGCATGTACGTCGAAGCTGCGATTGACTTCCCCGATGAAGAAATTGACTTCCTCAGTGACGGTAAAGTTGCGGCGGACCTTGAGGCGATTATTGATCGGCTGCAACAAGTGATGGTGCAAGCAAAGCAAGGCACGTTATTACGCGAAGGCATGAAAGTGGTGATCGCCGGTCGACCTAATGCTGGGAAATCGTCGTTATTAAACGCCCTCGCCGGTCGTGAATCAGCGATTGTAACGGCTATTGCTGGTACCACGCGCGATGTGTTGCGCGAGCATATTCAAATTGATGGAATGCCATTGCACATCATCGATACCGCCGGACTCCGAGAAAGCCCCGATGAAGTCGAACGCATCGGTATTCAACGCGCATGGGACGAAATTCGTGGCGCTGACCGTGTGCTATTTATGGTCGATGCGACTGAAACCAACGCCGTTCATCCTGCCGATATCTGGCCTGAGTTTTTTACGCAGTTACCCGAAGATCTGCCGTTCACGGTTATTCGTAACAAGGTTGATTTGAATGAAGAGCCGGTGATCATTGAAGATATTGGTGGCATTCCAGTGCTTCATCTAAGCGCAAAAACCGGACACGGCATTGATTTACTGCGCGAGCATTTAAAACACTGCGTCGGTTATACCGCCACCAGCGAAGGTAGCTTTATGGCACGTCGCCGTCACCTTGATGCCCTCGAGCGTGCGCGCGAACATCTGATGATTGGGCAAGAACAACTAGAAATGAATTTGGCCGGCGAATTGCTTGCTGAAGAGCTTCGCCTCACCCAACAACACTTAAACGAGATCACCGGTGAGTTCACTTCCGATGACTTGCTGGGCAAAATTTTTAGTAGCTTCTGTATCGGGAAGTGAAACGGCCAAAAAGATCGAAAAGCATCCAATCAAATACAAATAGACCATTGTTTTAAAACGTATTTTATTTTATTTTTTTGCAAACGGTTTGATCCTTTTTGCCCCCTCTTGCTCCTCTACGACAAACCCCGCCTTCCGGCGAAGCGTGAGCACAACAAGACCGTGAATCAGAAGGCTGAGGCCATCCGCGCAAAGCGGCTGTTGGAAATCGAGTCGTCACGACATGGATTGGATGATTGGACCAAGCATATCGGGATGGCATTGTCCGCGACAACCCGGTTCAACATGTCAAGTCCATCAAGCCGGAAAACACGAAACGGACTTACCTGACCCTGGAAGAGGTCCGGGCTCTGACCAAAGCCGAATGCCGGTATGACGTGCTGAGGCGGGCTTTCCTGTTTTCCTGCACTACTGGCCTTCGCTGGTCAGACATCCACAAGCTGGTCTGGGGTGAGATAGAGGAATTCGCTGATGGCCATTACCGCATCATTTTCCGGTAGAAGAAGCTGGTAAATGCCGGAAATTCGTTGCAATACCTTGACCTTCCCGATTCAGCGGTAAAACTGCTTAACCTGGAGAATCCTGGCAAGCCTGTTGCCCGTGTATTCAGCGAACTGCGCACTACAGAGATCTATGCGGATATTCTCGAAACGCGCCGTACTGAAGCCATGAGGAGCTTTCACAGTCCCGCTTTACACCTGCCCCACATCAAACACTCCGCCGTCTTGATCTTCGGTGTGTAAATCCCCATTTATAACACAGTCAACTTGTAGAGTATTTATGCCGCATTGCGGTACTCAAATGGCGTCATGTCATTGAGTGAATCGTGCGGTCGCTGGATGTTGACTCTTGACTTTCGGCATGTTAGGCACCATAACTTACAAAGTCTTGCAAGAATTTCCTCGATCGAGGCCGCGTGACGACGGAACTTGTGGGGGGGGGTATGACAGTTTCGTCAAAGTGAAATCGATCGATGGATCAATAATCAGACCCAAGCAGGCAGAAAGAAGGAGGTGATACCTACAGATGAGCAGTCGAAGTCAGCGAAACATCCCGTGTTGCCTGGGCGGCTATCCATAGCCGCAGGCAAACGAAGTGAGTGAGATTCTTTAATTTTTCTTCTGGAGGTGTGACATGGACATTGATTTTAAGAAATTGGCTCCCTGGAACTGGTTTAAGAAAGAGCAGGAAGAACAACAGAGCACTGCCTCGCTGTCCGTGCAGCGCAATGACCTGCCGGTGGCAGGCGGTCCCATCCTGCAATTGCATCGCGAGATCGATCGCCTGTTTGACGATGCGTTTCGAGGCTTCGGCTTCCCGGCGCTGGCCATGCCGCGATGGTCGTCGGAGTGGCCGGACATGCTGAAGCCGGCGCTGGACATTCAAGAAACCGACAAGCAGTACAAGATTTCCTTGGAGGTTCCCGGCGTCGAGGAAAAGGACATTCAGATCACGCTCGACAACGACGTGCTGATGGTACGGGGCGAGAAGCGCCAGGAGCAGGAAAAGAAGGAAGGTGGCTTCCATCGCGTCGAACGCTCCTACGGCAGTTTCCAGCGTGTCCTGAACCTGCCTGACAACGCCGACCAGGAATCGATCAAGGCCGCATTCAAGAACGGCGTGCTCACGATCTCGATGGACAAGCGCGAGGCCAGTGCGCCTAAGCAGGGCCGCTCGATCCCGATCAACGACTGACGCCGATCGGCTCGTTCTCCACAGAAAAACCAAGTGAAAGGCAAGGCGCCGTGACCTTCGGTGCCTCGTCAAATGAGTCCTGTTAAGGAGCATCATCATGGTCAGAAAACAATGCCGAATCTGCGGCCAACCCGCCACGGTGCGGGTGGAAGCCAATCTCAATGGTCGCCACAGCACTATACAGTTGTGTGACGATCACTATCGCCAACTGGTGCGCCAGCAAAAGCGCACCGTCTCACCGCTGGAAGCCTTGTTCGGCTCGCGCAGCGGGCTGTTCGAAGACTTCCTTGGCAGCGACCTCCTCCGCATCGGTGACGACGCACCGTCCATGGCGGCCGATACCGACGAGGTCGTCGATGCCTCTTTCGGCGAATCTGCTCCCGCAACGGCGGGCACGGCACGCCGCCGCGGCAGTGGGCTGGCCAGCCGTATCAGCGAACAGTCTGAGGCCCTGTTGCAGGAGGCCGCCAAACATGCCGCCGAATTTGGCCGCCCCGAAGTCGATACCGAACACCTACTGTTGGCTCTCGCCGACAGCGACGTGGTGAAGACCATCCTGGGACAATTCAAGATCAAGGTCGATGACCTCAAGCGGCAAATCGAATCCGAAGCCAAGCGTGGCGAGAAGCCGTTTGAGGGCGAAATCGGCGTATCGCCCCGGGTCAAGGACGCGCTCAGCCGCGCTTTCGTGGCATCCAACGAACTCAGCCACGCCTATGTCGGCCCAGAGCATTTTCTGATCGGGCTGGCCGAGGAAGGCGAAGGCTTGGCAGCTAACCTGCTGCGCCGTTACGGCCTCACGCCGCAAGCGCTGCGCCAGCAGGTGAGCAAGGTGGTCGGCAAAGGTGCCGAGGATGGCCGCGCCGAGACGCCGACCAACACGCCCGAGCTGGATAAATACTCGCGAGACCTCACCAAGATGGCGCGCGAGGGCAAACTCGATCCGGTCATCGGTCGTGCGCAGGAGATCGAGACCACCATCGAGGTGCTGGCCCGGCGCAAGAAAAACAACCCGGTGTTAATCGGTGAGCCCGGCGTCGGCAAGACCGCCATTGTCGAAGGACTGGCGCAGCGGATGGTCGCCGGCGAAGTGCCCGAGACGCTGCGCGACAAGCGCCTGGTGGAACTCAACATCAACGCCATGGTGGCAGGCGCCAAGTACCGCGGCGAGTTCGAGGAGCGCGTGCAGAAGGTGCTCAAGGAAGTGACCGAGCACCAGGGCGAGATGATTCTCTTCATCGACGAGGTGCACACCATCGTCGGTGCAGGCCAGGGTGGCGGTGAAGGCGGTCTGGACGTCGCCAACGTGTTCAAGCCGATGATGGCGCGCGGCGAACTGAACCTGATCGGCGCCACCACGCTCAACGAGTATCAGAAGTACATCGAGAAGGACGCCGCGCTGGAGCGTCGCTTCCAGCCGGTGATGGTGCCCGAGCCAACGGTAGCACAGACCATGATGATTCTGCGCGGCCTGCGCGACACCTTCGAGGCGCACCACAAGGTCAGCATCACCGAGGATGCGATCATCGCCGCCGCCGAGTTGTCGGACCGCTACATCACCGCGCGCTTTTTGCCTGACAAGGCCATCGACCTGCTCGACCAGGCGGCCGCACGCGTAAAGCTGTCGGCCACGGCCCGCCCGGTGGCGGTGCAAGAGCTGGAGTCCGAACTGCACCAGCTGCGGCGTGAGCAGGACTATATGGCCTCGCGAAAACAGTACGACAAGGCCGCCGAGCTGGGCAAGCGCATCGAGGCCAAGGAGACTGAACTCAAGAAGCTCGTCGAGGAATGGGAACGCGAGCGCGCCTCGGGTAGCGCCGAAGTCAAGGCCGAGCATGTCGCGCAGATCGTCTCGCGCCTGACCGGCATTCCGGTCAACGAGCTGACGGTGGAAGAACGCGAGAAGCTGCTGCATCTGGAGCAGCGGCTGCACGAGCGCCTGGTGGGCCAGGACGAAGCGGTGCGTGCGGTGGCCGATGCCGTGCGGTTGTCGCGGGCGGGCTTGCGCGAGGGCAGCAAGCCGGTGGCGACTTTCCTGTTCCTTGGGCCGACCGGCGTGGGCAAGACCGAACTCGCCAAGGCGCTGGCCGATTCCATCTATGGCGATGAAGGTGCGCTGCTGCGCATCGACATGTCCGAGTACGGTGAACGCCATGCCGTGGCACGCTTGGTGGGCGCGCCTCCGGGCTATGTGGGCTATGACGAGGGCGGCCAGCTCACCGAGAAAGTACGGCGCAAACCCTACAGCGTGTTGTTGCTCGATGAGATCGAAAAAGCGCACCCCGATGTCTACAACATCCTGCTGCAGGTATTCGACGACGGGCGGCTTACCGACGGCAAGGGCCGGGTGGTGGATTTCACCAATACCATCATCATCGCCACCTCGAACTTGGGCTCGGACATCATCCAGCGTCGGCTGAAGGCCCGTAGCGCCGGCGGCGAGGAATACGTGAAGACCAAGTCTGAGGTGATGGACGTGCTGCGCGGACACTTCCGCCCCGAGTTCCTCAACCGCATCGACGAGATCATCGTCTTCCATGCGCTGGGCAAGGAGGAGATCCGCCATATCGTCGGCCTGCAGCTCGATCGCGTGGCGCGCAACGCCGCCAGCCAGGGCGTGACGTTAACCTTCGACCAGACCTTGATCGACCACTTCGCGGAGGAAGGCTACAAACCCGAGTTCGGCGCGCGCGAGCTCAAGCGGCTGATCCGCAGCGAGCTGGAAACCGCGCTGGCACGCGAAATGCTCGGTGGTGGCATCGGCAAGGCCGATCACGCCAGTGCCCGCTGGGATGACAAGGCCGAACGGGTGGTCTTCGAGCGCCAGGAGCCACCCGCGAAGCCGGCCGAGCCCGATGCCGCGAACGTGGCCGAGGCACCGCCGAACGGCGAGAGCAAGGTTACGCGCAAGAAGAAGCCGGCGGGCGGCGAATCTTGAGCAATCTTGAGCGATGGGAGGCTGTCGTGTCCGACCCCAACGGGCTGACATGGGCAGCCACCGTCGTGGTGTCGCTGGCGGTCGCTGAATCGACTCAGACACGCATCGACCAAGCCACCAATCGCGTGCCAGCCAACAAGTTGGCAGAGAAGCCCAATTGCGTGCAGTGCCAGCACCTCTTTTCACCGGAGACCCCATCGAGATGACCACAGCGTCGGTAGAGGACATCACCGATCTCAGGAGGATCGAGCAGGCGCTGAACTCTATGCGCCTACAGCGAGAAGAGTTGGCCAGCCACGTTCCCGGTATGCTTTACCAATACCGTCTTCGTCCGGACGGCAGCTCGCACTTCCCTTATGCCAGCGCGAAGATACGGGAAATATACGGGGTTGCACCGGAGGATGTTGTTGAAGATGCCACTCCTGCGTTCGCTGCGCTCCATCCTGAAGACCGCGACCGTGTGCATGAAACCATACAGGCGTCGGGGCAGTCACTCGCGCTTTGGCATGACGAGTACCGGGTGCAGTTTCCAGACGGTCGGGTGATCTGGGTCGAAGGCGAGGCGTCGCCTGAAGCCATGCCTGATGGGAGCATCCTCTGGCACGGCTATATCCATGATGTCACCTCACGCAGAAGATCCGCGGAAGAGCTTCGCCTTGCGGCTAAAGTTTTTGAGCACGCAGGAGAGGGCATCCTCGTTACGGACGCTCAAGGCCACATTGCCAACGTCAATCGGGCGTTTTCCGTGATCACTGGTTATTCGCGGGAGGAAGTAATGGGCCAGACACCTCGTCTGCTCGAGTCCGATCGCTATGAAGATGAGTTCTATCAGACCGTTTGGCAGGCTCTGCGTGAGCACGACTACTGGCACGGAGAGCTCTGGTGCCGACGCAAGAACGGCAGTCAGTTTGCCGCGCTGCTGACGATCAGCGCAGTCCCGGATATGCGGGGCAATATCGAGCATTACGCAGCCATGTTTTCCGACATCACACCGCTGAAGGAGAACCAGCAACAGCTTGAACGCGTTGCTCATTACGACCTGCTCACCGGCTTGCCCAATCGACTATTGCTTGGAGACCGCCTTAAGCAGGCCATTCGTCAGGCACGTCGGCGTGGCATGCACCTGGCGGTTGTCTTCATCGATCTGGATGGGTTCAAGAAGGTCAACGACCAGCACGGCCACGGAGTCGGCGACAAATTGCTTTCCGTCCTGTCCAGGCGTATGACGCAGGTGTTGCGCGAAGGCGATACCTTGGCCCGTCTTGGTGGTGATGAGTTTGTCGCTATTCTGCTCGACCTGCCGGATATTTCCGTCAGCGTACCGATTCTCGATCGCCTGATCGAGGTGGCTGCACAGCCCGTACCGATTGGTGACGCACTGTGCGAGGTGAGCGCGAGTATCGGTGTGAGCTACTACCCGCAAGGCGAAGATATCGACGCCGACCAACTGCTGCGGCAGGCAGATCAGGCTATGTATCGTGCCAAGCAAGCCGGCAAGAATCGATATCACGTTTTCGATACGGAGAAGGATCGTACACTGCGCACCCGTCACGAAGGATTTGACAGCATAGAGAATGCACTTGCCAATGGGCAGTTTCTGCTTTATTACCAACCTAAGGTCAACATGCGCACCGGTGAGGTGCTGGGCGCCGAAGCCTTGATCCGCTGGCAACATCCGACGCGTGGCTTGTTATCTCCTGCCTCCTTCATACCGATCATTGAGAACCATCCGCTCGGGATTGACGTGGGGGAATGGACCATCGAGGCTGCACTGACCCAGATCGAAGTTTGGCGCAAGGCCGGCCTTCATGTCCCGATTAGCGTGAATATCGGTGCGCGGCACTTGCTGCAACCGGACTTCATCACGCATCTACGGGGTATGTTGTCACGTCATCCCGGCGCCCAGCCGCAAGACCTTGAGCTGGAAATCCTCGAAACCAGCGCCGTGGAGGACTTCGTTCAAGTGTCTCAGTTGATGGCGCAGTGCGAGAGGATGGGGTTGCGTTTTGCCCTCGACGATTTCGGCAGCGGCTATTCATCGCTGGCCTATCTGAAGCGCCTGCCCGCGCACCTGCTCAAGATCGACCAAGGTTTTATACGCGACATGCTCGAGGATCCGGACGATATCGCCATCCTGGATGCGCTGCTGGCACTGGCAAGGTCGTTTGGCAGGAACTGCATCGCGGAGGGAGTCGAATCCATTCGGCATGGTGAAATGCTGCTGCGTATGGGATGCGAGTGGGGCCAGGGTTATGCCATCGGGCATCCGATGCCGGCGCATGAATTCGAGCAATGGCTACACACCTGGCAGGTACCCTTATCCTGGAAGGGATTCAAACCTGACAGTCGCTCCGCGCTGCCCGTACCGTTCACATACGTCGACCACCGGGTCTGGATTTCCCAGATGATCGACTATCTGTCAGGTAAGACCCAAGTGCCGCCTCAACCCGAAGCACTCCAATACTGGCGGGATCAAAGTGGCCGCCCTACGTTCTTCGGCAAGGACCCTGATGATCAGGTCGATGTCCTGCATCAGAGCATCCAGCAGTTAACGCACACCCTGAGTGAAATGAAAAATACCGGCCGTGTCGAGGCATTGAGGGCGGGTATCGACAAGTTGCAACATTTGCAGGCGGATCTGCTGGAGTTGCTGCCGCCAGACCAGAAGCCGGATTGATGCCATGCACGGGACAAAGGGTTGACGTGCAAAAGGCTGATCGAGTCGTCTTCTCGCACTCCCCGTTCCATTAACGTTTCATTGAAAGAGAGAGCAACGCTTATGCATAAAGAATCTGACCACACGACCCTTGACGAGATGCGCGCCCAGTGGCGGTTGATGACGGTTTACGAGCGCTTCGAGCAGGTCATCGCCCTCGTTCTGTCGGCGGTCATTGCCGTCATCATCGTGGTGTCGCTGTTCCAGCTGATCGCTATCGTCTTCACGCTGCTGGTCCTCGATGCCTTCAATCCCCTGGATCACAAGGTATTCCAGAAGGTGTTCGGCATGATCATGACGCTCCTGATCGCGATGGAATTCAAGCATTCCATCGTGCGCGTGGCGCTGCGTAAGGAAAGCATCATCCAGGTCAAGACCGTCATTCTGATCGCAATCCTGGCACTGGCCCGCAAGTTCATCATCCTTGCCCCCGACGTTGATCCTGCCAAACTGGCCGCCCTGGCGGGGACGATACTAGCCTTGGGTCTGACCTATTGGCTCATGCGTGAACGCGACGACCGGATGAGCGAGTAATTGGACCATGACTCTTTATAGTCTAGACGATCGACACGATGCCAGATCGAGGCACCGCTGGCTCAATCGCTTTCAAACCTTGTTGCTGGTTTTGACCCTGCTGAAGGTCGTTCGCCCCGATTTGTCCGCCACGCCGGGGCCTGAGCGGCCTTTTGGCGTTAAATCACTCTAAAGGAGCTTCCGTCATGTCTTCCCCCAGTCCTTACCTACAACGCCCAGCACCGGATCATTTCGTCCGGCGCTGGCTCGTCATCACTGCGTGCGTTGCAGCACTCATGTTGTTCTGGCAGTTCCTGCCCGCCATCGAAGCCTGGTTCAGCCCGCGCCAAGCCGCTGAGCGCACCGTCACGCCGCGTGGCGATCTGGCCGCTGACGAACAGGCCACCATCGAACTGTTCGAAAAATCACGCGCCTCGGTGGTCTACATCACCACCGCGCAGCTAGTGCACGACGTCTGGACGCGCAATGTCTTCTCCGTGCCCCGCGGCACGGGATCGGGCTTCATTTGGGACGACGCCGGCCACGTGGTGACCAACTTCCACGTGATCCAGGGGGCATCGTCTGCCACGGTCAAACTGGCCGACGGTCGCGATTATCAGGCTGCGCTTGTTGGCGCCAGTCCTGCCCACGACATCGCGGTACTCAAGATTGGCGTCGGCTTCAAGCGCCCGCCGGCGGTGCCGGTGGGCACCAGTGCTGATCTCAAGGTGGGGCAAAAGGTCTTTGCCATTGGCAATCCCTTCGGGCTCGACTGGACGCTCACCACTGGCATCGTTTCCGCGCTCGAGCGCACGCTCGACGGCGAAGGTGGCGGCCCTGCCATCGAGCACCTGATCCAGACCGACGCCGCTATCAACCCCGGCAATTCCGGTGGCCCGCTGCTCGATTCGGCTGGGCGGCTGATCGGCATCAATACCGCCATCTACAGTCCGTCTGGCGCCTCGGCCGGCATCGGCTTTGCAGTGCCCGTCGATACCGTCATGCGCGTGGTGCCGCAACTCATAAAGACCGGCAAGTACATCCGTCCGGCGCTGGGCATCGAGGTGGATGAGCAGCTCAACACGCGTCTGCAGGCGCTGACCGGCAGTAAGGGCGTATTCGTATTGCGCGTGACGCCGGGCTCGGCGGCGCACAGGGCCGGGCTCGTCGGCGTCGAGGTCACCGCCGGCGGCATCGTGCCCGGCGATCGCATTTTCAGCATCGACGGTATCGCCGTCGACGACGTCACCACATTACAGGCCCGGCTAGACGACAAGCATGTTGGAGATGTTGTGGTCTTGTTAGTGGAGCGGGCCGGCAAGACTCGCGAGATGCTTGTGGAACTACAACCGGGAGTTTGATGGAAAGTGGGTCATGGATCTGCACAGCGAAGCAGCCAAGCGACTTCAGCCTTGTGCCGAACTACGAGCCCTAGCTAGTGCAGTGGGGGGAAGGCTGTTTAGGTTAAATGGGATATTTACACCCAGTCTCCCACTTATCCCGGTTTGGGATTGGGTGATCAGGAGCCGGTTCTGAAAAAAACACAAATATTTGCACTTTTTTCGCAGTTTTTTTGCACTCCGTAGGTGCTCCAAAATATTTATACGTTATTGTTTTTAAATAGTATGTTAGATTCTGCATCGGGAAATAACCGAACTCTCGATACCAATAAAACCAAAAAGTGAGAACACCATGGGTTTAATTATTAAACTAGTTCTAGGGATTGTGATTGGTACCCTAATTGGGCTTTATACGCCTGATTGGGTGACTCAACTATTGCTGACGTTTAAAGAACTCTTCGGCCAACTATTATTCTTTACCATTCCGCTATTGATTTTGTTTTTTATCACGAGCGGTATCGCTGGCTTACCACAGAATTCTGGCAAGCTTCTTAGTCGCACTTTAGGTATTGCCTACATTTCAACTATTGTTGCGGGTACTATTGCGTACTTTGTCGCAAGTTTTGCGGTACCGATGTTGACCACTGCCGCTAGAACTACGCAAACAGCCGATGCGGCGGTATTAGAGCCATTTATTACACTCGATATGCCGCCCGTGTTTGGCATCATGACAGCACTGGTTTTGGCCTTTATTTTTGGGTTGGGTATTACCGCGACCCGCGCAGAGCAACTCAAACAAATCTCCGATCAAGGCCGAGATATTATTGAATTATTGCTCGGTAAAGTGATTATTCCATTGTTACCGTTTTACATTACTGGCGTTTTCGCTGAAATGGCTGCCGCAGGTACTGTATTTAGCACGCTAAAGACCTTCGGCATCGTACTCCTATTGGCCGTAGCTTTGCATTGGGTGTATATCATCAGCATGTTTACCATCGCTGGATTAAAAGCCGGTATCAGCCCCATTACGCTCATCAAAAACATGTTGCCAGCATACTTCACCGCATTAGGCACCATGTCGAGCGCAGCAACCATTCCGGTAACTTTGCGCAGCGCCAAAGCAAATAAAGTGAATGACGATGTCGCTAACTTTGCCATTCCATTGTGTGCAACAACACACTTGGCCGGCTCGACTATTACCATTGTCAGCTGCACCATCGCGGTGATGTATTTGCACAGCGCATTAGCAATTCCATCATTCTTAACCATCCTGCCATTTATTTTTATGTTAGGTGTAGTGATGCTGGCGGCGCCGGGTGTTCCTGGTGGAGCGGTGATGGCGGCGGTAGGTCTATTGGGTTCCATGCTGGGCTTTGGTGAAACCGCCATTGCCTTGATGATCGCATTGTATATGGCACAAGACAGCTTCGGTACGGCGTGTAACGTGACCGGCGATGGAGCGATCGCACTTTTGGTGAATCAAGCGTCTAAGGCCGAATAAAACAACCTAATTCGTTTTGAAGAAACGATCAAAAAAGCCGCTGATATCAATCAGCGGCTTTTCTTTATTACAGCAAGACCTTCAGATTATGCCTCGTTCGGCACAATACGTAATTCAACGCGACGATTGAGTTGCCGTCCATCAGCGGTACTGTTGTCCGCTATCGGCATAGTTTCACCATAACCCACGGTGGTCACGCGACGCTGATCGACACCATTACCCACCAAGTGATTACGCACCGCTAACGCGCGGTTCTCTGACAAACGTTGGTTGTAGTTGGCATCGCCAGTACTATCGGTATGACCTTCCACCAGCATGGTGGTTTTCTCATAACGGTTGAGCACCTTTGCAACATCAACAAGCACCGGATCAAAGCTTGACGCAATGGTCGTGCTATCCACAGCAAACGTCACATTACTTGGTAATTGCAGACGAATGTTGTCGCCATCACGAATGACTTGAACGCCGCTACCAGCGAGCTCTTCACGGAACTCGCGCTCTTGCTTATCCATGTAAGCACCTATCGCTCCACCTGCAATGGCACCGGCGACAGCACCCCATACATAACGGCTTTTATCGTGATCGCCGGTACCTTTACCAATAACGGCACCAGCAATTGCACCAATCGTAGCACCTTTTTGAGTGTTACTCATGTTGGCGCAGCCGGTTACCACAAGCGAAGATACCGCCACTGCGACTGCTAATTTCTTCATCATGCTGATATTCCCTTTTGCAACTGAACGTTACATACAATTTAGCACAGTAAAGAAATTCTGCCGTGGTGTTTGCTTGAAATTAACGCTTCGTTATTTCGCATTACGCACGAATAATGCAACGACTGCCGAGGTAATAATCCCCATAGCGACGGCACCAATAACGGCCTGCACCATATAGCTCTGTAGCGAAAAGTAATCCAGCGCCTGAGCTTCGGTCATGTTGCCACTACTCACTGCATACTCGACCATATTGGCGAAAAAGTGCGGGGAAACGAAGGTGTGTGCGAGCCACTGTGTAAGCGGTGACAATATGGCAACGACGATGGTTACGCCAACGCCACACATAAACCCTTGCTTCCAGGTCATGCTGCCATTGAGTTCGCGCACACGCTTCTCACGCAAAGCCAACACATAAATAGCGATAGCGACAATTGCGAATAAATTAGTCCACATCATATGTTGCGCTATATACGTACTATGCAATCCCACTAAACGCTCTAATAACAACCAGAGCAGCATCGCTACGCTAAAAATAAAGCCCCAACGAATTTCTAATTTATAATTATTCATCAAGCACCTACTTGTACTTTGAGTACGCTGTTTGGGTTAATCGGTGGCAACCCGTGCTCGAATTCGCTTGATCGCTTGGCTATGTAACTGCGATACACGTGATTCGGTAACATCGAGTACTGCGCCAATCTCTTTGAGGTTTAGTTCTTCCTGATAATAGAGCGTCATCACTAATTTTTCACGCTCTGGGAGCATATCAATTGCTTCTATTAATAGCTGTTTTAACTGCGCATTGCCAATTTGTGCTTCCGGTTCTGCATCTTCGTCATCGTTTGTTTCACTGCCCGGAGCATCGGCAACCACGTCGTCATACGATAAAACCAAGCCATTATTAGTGTCCAACAAAAGTTGATGATACTCGGCCAACTCAATCTTGAGCGCTGCAGCGATTTCCCGCTCCTCTGGAGGTCGTCCTAATTGCTGTTCCAGTTTTCGTATGGTTTGCTCAAGTTCACGTCCATTGCGACGTACGCTGCGCGGTAGCCAATCTCGGCTACGTAATTCATCAATCATCGCACCACGAATACGTTGATGGGCGTAAGTTGAAAACGCCACGCCAGAATCAGGATCAAAGCGGTCGACACAGCTCAGTAAGCCTTCAACACCAGCTTGAATCAAATCATCCACGTCAACGCCTGCGGGCAGTTTAACTTTCAAATTAAACGCTTGGCGCCGAACCAGTGGATAATACTGTTCGATAATACTGTGTTTGTTGAACTTACCTTCAGCTGTATACATAATTTTCAGCCCGAAAATACTAATACATCAATGTTGAAATACTGGCGCGCTACTTGCTGAATGTTCGCCAACAGCCCTTTTCGCGCCATCGGCGGATGCAGCGCAATAATTCTTCGCGGCCCATTCACTTCATGAATTCGTTTTAACGCCCGATAAGCCCGCTGAAAGCTATCTAAATCGCCTTCTACCCAGATCGCCCAGCGCGGATAGTTTGCCACCAACTTATCAAATTCAGGGTATTCCAAAGATACCGGAATCACACGCCATCGTTCAGCAGCACCAACCCATTTCATACCATCTTCTGCCCAGCGATGAAACACTGAAGCTGCCTTCAGCGCATACTCTTCATTCAATTTAGGCAACCCAAGTACTACAACTTGTTCCAGGTTATCGGCCGCTTTCGTCGCCGACACTTTTTCTGATACGGCTTCGTTTGCCTGGTCATCGCCATTTCGTTTGGCTGCCCACTGCCGCAAACTCGCTGCCTGATCACTCATATTAAACTTATGCCTCTATTTCTCGGCCTGCTGCCACTAACGACTCATAGGCATGCATCACATGCAAAATTGCGGGAAGCAGTTTATCACCTTGAACTCGACCGCGCTTGCCACTAATGCTCAGAAGCTCGCCTCTTAACCCAGCAAACTGCGCGGCGCTATGATATTCAACGTGCAAGGTTACTGCAGCTAATGCGCCAGCTAAGGCCAATTGAGTGTCGCCGTCTAAATCAAATTTCCCTAAAGCGCGCCATGCCAGACGCGTCAGTCGCGCATATTCTTCCAGCTGCATCATGGTGCGCGCGCGCTCAACCACTTGTTCTGCGGTACAATGGCCATCAGCTAACCAATAGCGGCGCTGGATTGGATTCTTACTCGGCCCGCCATGCAATTCGGCATACACCACTTGAACGAGTTGCTGACTCTGTTCTGACTCGGCCGCAGCAATCGTTAACTCAAGGCGACGCCGTTCGCCACGATAAAGAATTGTGTGCTTACTCAGTGGAATACCGTGTTTTTTGACGAGTTCACTGACCGCTCTCGGTTGACCCTGAACAGTTACTTTGTGGTTCAAATTTAACGTGGCCAACCAACCTGTTTGATGTTCAGAGAAAACCTCAAGTAGCTCGGTTTGCGGCAGGTAATCAAATAGTTGTACCGGCGCTAATGCCATATCCGGTAGCACTGGCGCATCTGCGCTGCGCAGAACCGGCGGCACTAATGGCAAACCTTGCTTGTTCAAGCCCAAATGTGGGGTTAGATGATGCCAGCCTTGCAACGGTTGCGGCGCGGCCCAACGAATCATATTCAATTCGTCTGGAAACGCCGCATTCATCCAGTTTTCAGGCAAGACCCGCTGTTTCCAAGCCTGCACGAAGTCTTGAAAATGTGGCACCTGATTTCGCAGCGCCTGCATACTCGATTGAATGAGATGGCCGTGCGCAAATACCTGCGACGGTTCCAGCTTTTCATTGCCTTGTTCCCACTCACTTTCTGCTAAGGCCGATTGGCTGACATCCGCCGTTAACGAATCAGCAACTAATTGCTCTACATCTGGCACTTGAATGTCTTCAGGTACGCGTTGACCTGTCGAGGTTGCCTGAACCGTCAGCTTATGTCGAATCACGGTATCCAAAACACCCCCCATGCGGGCGGTTTCATCCAGCTTGGTCAAAATACAATCTTGGATAATTAAATCACTTACACTGGCAATGCGCTGGTAAATACGAGCGACTTCATCCAACGTCTCTTGCTGCGCTGCCGCATTTAGCAATAAGACAATACGGGTCGAGTCTCGTTTTTCGGCGCTACCGAGCGCAGCAATTTTTTGCGCTAAACGCTGATCACGCTGGCTCATACCAACGGTATCAACCAGAACCAAACGCTTGCCTTGCATCTTCTCGGCTAATGAATCGAGTGTATCGCCATCTGCCAATGCATGCATTTGCACGTCGAGCAACTCCGCATATATCGCCAACTGTTGTTGCGCACCAATACGGTAGCTATCAGTGGTCACCAGCAGCAAACTATCATTACCATGTTGCATTACGTAATTCGCGGCTAGTTTCGCGGTTGTTGTAGTTTTGCCTACCCCTGTAGGCCCAACGAGTGCCATCACGCCTTGATGCTGAACAAGCTCCCAATCGTGTACTTGCATCTCTGATTGATGAGAAATTCGAGCAACAATTTGCTGCTGTAGCCACTTCAGTGCTTCGGGATAGGTTTTATTCGAATGATTCAATGCCGAGGGTAGCAACGCAACTAACTGGCGACTCAATGTATCGCTGTAGCCACCTGCACGTAGCTGTCGATACAGCCGTTTACGATTATCATCAGCTACTTTATCGCCTTGCTGTTGATGCAGCATGGCACGCATATCTTGGACATCGCTTAGTAACTGTTGAGCAATACCAGAAAAATCGGGGGTTGCTGTTGCATCAATATCTTCAGCATCATGAAGTTTAGCCAAATCTGCTTCACCAATGGCATAAATTTCTGCGCCCTGCGTTGTCTTACGTGATGAAACAATTACCGCATCATCACCTAACGCATCGCGAACTTTGCGCATTGCATCTTTGTGGCTGGCTGCTCGGAAGCGCCTAATGGTCATTGTGACCCTCCAATAACACTGACTACTTTAATGGTTCTGTCATCTGGAATTTCGGCTTGCGATAATACCACTAAATCACGTAGCTGGCGGCGTAAGAAGTGCGACAATAATGGACGCAGCTGATGTGGCACTACGAGTACCGGCGCCAACCCTAATGTTTCGGCATGATGCAACGCTTTTTGTGTTTGTTCTTGTAGCGTTACCGCCAAACCTGGCTCCAATGAGCTGTTCTGCTGCAGCGCTTGTGAAAGCATGTTTTCTAACGAAACATCTAAGCCGATAACCTGCAACTCGCGCTCACCACCGAACCATTTTTGCGTGATATTGCGACCTAGGGCAATACGGACACGCGCCGTCAATTCATGCGCATCGGCTTGCTGGCCTTCAAACTCAGCTAACGTATCAAAAATTGTGCGTAAATCGCGAATCGACACGTCTTCTTCAAGCAAGTTTTGTAGCACACGCTGCAATGTGGTTACGGTAACACATTTCGGCACGACATCTTCGACTAAGGCTTTGTTTTCTTCCGACAACTTATCAACAAGCTGTTGCACTTCTTGGCGACCTAACAAGTCCGATGCATAACGTTGTAATAAGTGATTTAAATGGGTGGCAACTACGGTGCTTGCATCAACCACGGTATAGCCGTAAATTTGCGCGTGCTCGCGTTGATCTTGGCTTATCCACTTCGCCGGCAATCCGAAAGCTGGGTCTGTCGTATCAATGCCTTCTACTTCACCGCTTACTTGCCCTGGATTGATCGCCAACCAGCGATCGGGATAAATTTCAGCGCGACCAATTTCACCGCCTTTTAATGTGATGGTATAGGTATTTGGATTGAGTTCGAGGTTATCGCGAATGTGCACAACAGGCGGCAAAAAACCAACTTCTTGCGCAAATTTCTTACGCACGCTTTTAATGCGACCGAGTAACTCGCCTTGCTGCGTATCGTCAACCAAGGCAATTAAACGATGACCAACCTCCATACCCAGCGTATCAACCAATTGAACATCGTTCCAACTCGCTTCTGGTGCGCTAAATGATGGCGCTGGCGCGACTTGTTCAGATTGCGCAGTAGCGGCCTTTTCCGCGGTTTGTTGCTGGTGAAGGTACCACGCGAAACCACCTAACATTGCGGTAAACAACAAGAACACGAAGTTGGGCATTCCCGGCACTAAGCCCAACAAGCCAATAACACCGGCAGCAAGCATCAAAACCTTCGGGCTAACAAACAGTTGTTTAATTAACTGCTGACCCACATCTTGCTCGGTATTCACGCGTGACACGGTCACACCGGCTGCGGTTGAGATAATCAGCGCAGGAATTTGCGCAACCAAGCCATCACCAATGGTCAACAACACATAAGTTTCTGCTGCAGCGCCGGCGCTCATATTGTGTTGCATGACCCCAATCAAAAGACCACCAATGATGTTTACCACCATGATGATCATACCGGCGACAGCATCACCGCGAACAAACTTACTGGCACCATCCATTGAACCATAGAATTCTGCTTCTTGTGCGACTTCCTGACGACGACGACGGGCCTCTTCTTCACCGATTAGGCCAGCATTCAAATCAGCATCAATTGCCATTTGTTTACCCGGCATCGCATCAAGAGTGAAGCGAGCGCCCACTTCGGCTATACGTCCTGCACCTTTGGTGATAACCATGAAATTGATGACGACGAGAATTAAGAACACCACCAAACCAACGGCAAAGTTACCGCCAACCAAAAACTGCCCGAACGCCTCTATGACTTTACCGGCCGCATCGCCACCATTGTGCCCTTCCATCAAAACAACACGGGTTGAAGCAACATTCAATGACAAGCGCAACAGGGTAGAAAACAATAGCACGGCAGGAAAAGCCGCAAACTCAAGTGGCTTCTCAGTGAACATGCTCACCAATAAAACCATCAACGACAGGGCAATATTAAACGTAAATAAGAAATCCAGCGCGAATGGCGGTAACGGCAGTACCATCATCGCTAAGATCATGAGGATGAGTACCGGGCCGATTAAAACCTGCAAGCGCGCCGAGCTAAAGCTTCCTGCTAGCGCATTCATGTTTAACTTCATTGTGCCGGTACCTCGTAATCATCAGGAACTGAAATATTGGTTGGTGTTGGTGGCTTTATTGCAGCCCCTTCACGAGCACGTTTTAATTGAAATGCCCAAGCTAAAACTTCGGCTACCGCGGTATACAGCGGAGCAGGAATTTCATGTCCCAGATCAACATGCATATGTAATGCTCGGGCTAGCGGTGGTGCTTCTAATCGTGGCACCTGATGCTCATCACCTAATTCACGAATACGCTGTGCCACGAGATCGGTGCCTTTCGCAACCACGCGCGGGGCGCCCATATTACTATCATCGTATTTCAATGCCACCGCATAGTGTGTCGGGTTAGTTACAATCACATCGGCTTTAGGAACTTCGGTCATCATGCGCCGGCGTGCCATAGCTTGTTGCTGCTGTCGAATCTTACCCTTAACGTGGGGGTCACCCTCGGTTTCCTTGTTTTCACGTTTCACTTCTTCTTTGGACATTCGCAATTTTTTGGTGTGCGTGAACAACTGAAACGGCACATCAAAAGCAACAACAACCAACAAGGTTAGTATCATCAAAAAGCAAGCGAGCGCAGCCATACTCATGGCTTCGCCTAGCGCCTGTTTCACTTCAAGACTCATTAAACGTAGAAAGTTCGCTTTCTGGTCCCACAAAAACAGCATCAGAACACTGCCAACCAACACCGTTTTCGCAATGGCTTTGCCAAGTTCAGCCAGGGCTTGGCTTGAAAATACGCGTTTTAACCCCTTGATTGGATTTAGCTTACTAAGCTTTGGTGCCATTGCCTTTGCCGACACCACCCAACCTCCGAGTAGGGCTGGCGCGACGAGCGCCAACACCATCATTACGGCAAACAAAGGGAGTATCGAGAGTAACGCAGATTGCCCGAGCTCTAATACGTTCTGCAACATTGGACCAGATTCCGATACCTGCAAACGTTCGAATAAAAACGCCTGCTCCATCACCAAGCCAAGATTCTGATACATGGTGCTACCTAGCGCCCAAAGCATCACAACGCCGCCAAACAAGATCACAAAAGTGGTCAGCTCGCGCGATCGCGCAACCTGACCTTCTTCCCGAGATTTTTGTAACCTGCGGGCGGAGGGTTCCTCTGTTTTTTCTTGGTCACTTGTTTGCTCTTCTGCCATGACAGCAATTATTGCTGATGATATGCAAGAGCGAAGGGTCGAAAAAAGGGGTTAGAACCCCTTATTTCTGTTTTGTTTGATCCGTTGCATTCGTGGCGCGCTGAAACTCTTCGTTCAGTTGCTGAACATCCGGTTCGAGGCGCGCATCGAGCTCTTCTTGATCTTGCGGGAAAAAGCCCTGGCGTTTAATAAATTCCGCCGATTCAAATGTGTGTACCACAATCGTAATTCGGCGGTTACGGGGGTCGTCTGGTGCCGTGCCATCCAGTGGAATCCGATCGGCGGCGCCCATTACCAGTAACAGCCTTTCGGGTTCAAATCCACCGTCTAGCAACGCTTTGCGCGATTCGTTCGCACGGTCAGCAGAAAGCTCCCAGTTACTATAGCCACGCTCGCCGCCAGCATACGGGAGGCTATCGGTATGACCACTAATGGTCACTTCATTCGGAATTTCATTTAATAATGGCGCTAACGTTCGAAGTAAACGTTCCATATAGGGCGCGATACGGTCACTTCCCACCTCAAACATGGGTTTCGTCTCGGTATCCAGCATCATGATGCGTAATCCCTCACGGGTCACATCAAATTGTAACTGTGCTTTTAAAGCTCGTAACACTGGGTCCGCTTCAATTGCAGATTCAACGCGACGACGAATTTCATTAAAATGCCGACGCACATCCGATGGGCGAGTCTCACGACGCAAGTCAATTCTCGCTTGTTCACCTTCCATATGCGTTGGGTCGGCACCGCCACCTTGAATAACACTTGCGGCATTACTTGAGCGTTCGCCGCCAGCCATCGAAACCAAAAGTGGTGTACGAAAGTATTCCGAAATGCTTTGTCGGTCTTTTTCGCTCGACATCGACAAAATCCACATCACCAAGAACAACGCCATTAAAGCCGTCATAAAGTCCGCTAGCGCAATCTTCCAACTGCCACCATGGTGCTTTTTGACGATTTTCTTTCGTCGAATAATTATCGGGCGATGGTCTTCAGCCATGACTACTGCTCCGCTTTCGCACCACGAACATGGTCTTCGAGTTCAGTAAAGGTTGGACGCTCAGAGGTGTGCAGTGCTTTTCGACCGAACTCTACTGCCAACTGTGGCGCATAGCCATGCATGCTTGCCAACAAAGTAACACGTATCACTTGTAACGTTTTCACAAGTTCGGCAACTTGACGTTCAACTCGGCTTGCTAATGGGTTAATAAAACCGTAACCCAATAGAATACCCAAGAATGTCCCCACTAGAGCGTGAGCAATCATCGTACCCATAACGTCAGGGGGAACATCAGCCGTGCTGAGCGCACGCACCACGCCAAGTACCGCCGCCACGATACCAAACGCAGGCATCGCATCACCGACTTTATGCAATGCATCACCAGGTATTTCGGCCTCTGCTTCAAACGTCTCTATTTCGTGCAACATGAGTTCATCAAGCTCTTGTGGATTCATGTTGCCACTGATCATGAGACGCAAATAGTCGGCGATAAAATTCAACATCATGGTGTCTTCAAGAACATCGGGGTGTTCTTGGAAAATGGAACTTTCTTCTGGATTTTCAATATCTCGCTCTACGGCTAACATGCCATCGCGGCGCATTTTATTGAGCAATTTGTAGATGACCGCGAGAAGTTCAAGATAGGTTTCGCTATTGTACTGTGTCGAACGCTTAAAACGCTTTACTGACTGCAACGTTGCTTTAATCGCTTTACCATTATTGGCGGCAATGAAAGAGCCTACACCGGCACCACCAATAATTAGTAACTCAAGCGGCTGAAAAATAGGCCCTAAAGCTCCGCCGGCTAAAACAAAGCCGCCAAATACGGAAAAAATGACTACAACAAAACCGATAGCTATTAACACGGCCGCTTCCTTTTTCTAAAAACACATCTAAGAAGTTTATCGGCGCGAACGCTTAAGACTTAAATATCTTTTCGCGATTTTGAGGTTTTTTGCTTGAGCGGCTTACCCGCTCTTGAGGGAGGTTGACACACCCCACAAATATAATCCGCATCGGGTGTATGAGCATGATTAACAAATTGTAGCCCGCAGCAATTGCATTTAGACAACTGGAACATATCACTTTCAAAGAAACGCACTAATGTCCAAGCTCGCGTTAGCGCCAGAACCTCTTCTTCACCGCTCAGTTGAATATGTTCTTGGTAGAGTTTGTAGGCTTTAATAAATGCCTGCATCCGTTCCAGTTTCTGCCCTTCTCGCAAGCGCGAATATATATTGAAGAAGAACGACGAATGGACGTTAGGTTGCCATGTCATGAACCAATCGGTTGAAAATGGCAACATTCCTTTGGGAGGTGATTTGCCTGAAACTTCTTTATACAACCGAACTAAGCGGCCGCGATTCAAACTCACCTCTGATTCTAAAACTTGCAACCGAGCACCAAGTTCAATGAGCTCTATTGCAAGCTGTACCTGATTGAGTTCTTCAAGAAGTTTCTTAGCAGTCATCAAGGATTCTTTATGTTTAGGTTAAGCGGAAGCCATGTGCATCGCTATATGAGTTGCCTGCATACCGGTGTCACGCTTGTTAGTCAAAATCGCTTTTAAGTGGCTTACCGAACCCAAATTAGGTTGTAGAAGACTTTGCGGCTGACGCGCCAACATGGTTAATTCCTTCGCAGACATATCAGCAATAAGATCAGCTAATTCATCGTCGATTTTTAATCGGAAAATTGCGGTATCGCGATCTTCGACGATTAATTTCTGAACCAACATCAGGTAACTGAAATTTAATTCCTGAAGTTCAGAAATAGTCTTACTGTGACTCATGGGGGCATTTCTCCAACACTGCTGTTTATTTTTCTTTCTTTAAGCGATCTTTAACAAATCTTACCACTGTTGGTCAATAGTAAAGATCAATCTTTACAGCCTACATTACATACCTTATTGTTTGTTTTTTGTTAATTGAAGCGAGGTATAAAACGTAAAGTCAGCGGCTTGCATCAACCGATTTTGCCCAAATCAACAATTCCGCAACAACAAGCCAAAGCGTTTGCGGTATATATTCATCAAGATCAATTTGCGATAAAAGATCGACCAGTTCTGGTGAATCGTGGACAAACACATTATGCTCGCTTGCCAGCGCTATAATCTTATCGGCGATCAAACCTTCCCCTTTTGCGACTATTTTAGGTGCCGGTTCGAATTCCTGATATCGCAAGGCAACTGCCTTTTTGGTTTTTGAAAGGTCATCTGCCATCACGGTAACCTCGACACTGGAATGCTATCAATCTCCACGCCGGCTCCTAGTCGCAAGCGCGCCATTAAACGGGTTGTTGCTTCTTGCAATGATGCAACCAACGGTTCTGCACATTGTAGCTGCATCGTAAGATGCTTTTGTGACAGCCGCATTTGCGCGCGGATCTCGCCCACCTGCGGCAGGGTGAGCTTTAATTCACTGGTCCATGCCGGCGGTTCTGGCTCTTCTCCTTGTTTACGGCGTTGTTCATCGCGCCAACGTTGTACCAAAGGATTCACATCTGGTTGCACTAACCACTGCAAATGCGCTTGTGGCCACAATTCAGATTCAATACGAATAATACCCGAATTCAGCAACTCAAGTTGCTGACCTAAAATCGCTTGTATTTGTGGTGAGCTTGCTCGAAATTGCCCAAGGTTTTGTGGTTGCTGGCGTACCTGCAGGAATGGGACTTTCTCTGCTGCCCACCGGGCTAATAACGCTTCGTAAAATAATCCTGAGTCTTTCACAATTGTCTGTAATCGCCCCATCAACGTGAGTGTGTCGAGCTGCGTTGACGCTGGGAATAAAGGTGCATCCGGCTTGATATGCCCACCCATTTGCTGCGAAGACGGTTGCATTTGTTGTGGTACTTGTTGTTGAAACGACTGAATCAATTGGATTAGCCGAGCAATTTGCTGACCGGCTTGACTAAATTCGGTGGTGCTTGCGGTAGCTTGTATGGGAGCCACTGGCAAGGTGTGGCGAGGGAGGAGGTCCACCGTTGAACGTTGCTTGGCAACTTGGTGGACCAAAGTATCCAAAAGAGGAGTTATACTACTCAACTGCTATAGGTGTGCTCGAGCTTCTGCTTTTTCTGCATGCTGAGCAACGTCTGCTCCAACATGGTGCGACGCGCGACTAACCGCTCCCGAATCTCACGGTCTTGATCCATGATGGTGCTCAAAAGTTGTAACTTGCTAAGTTGCTGGTCCTCAGACAACTTAACTCCGGCTTCGGCATGGCTCAACCGCTCAACCTCACGAACGTACTCGACTTCCGTTTCAATTAAGGCTTCCCAGTCTTCGTTGCGCACACTGGCGAGCATTCTGTTCGAATGTTCCAGTAGCGTCTGATACGACATAATGACCTCCGTCGGTGACATCAGGTAGTCACGTTGTAGTTTTGGTTGCGCGGCCACGTGCCTTACGCCCCCTCAACCTGTGGTTGAATCTCTTTCCATGCAGAGCCGATTTGTTCTAAAAGCTCTGCAGCTTCGTCTAACTTGGCGACATCGTTCTTTAAATTCGCTTTAAGCAAGAGTTCACTCACGTATAAGTAGATTGACTCTAACCGCTCAGCTAGCTCGCCGCCTTTTTCTTTATCTAGCGCCGCCAATAAACCCAGGTGCACAATATCTGTTGCTTTAGCAATGGCCTTCCCTTTTTCTGCAACGTTTCCGTTTTCCATATGCAACTTGGCCGCTCTGATTTGCTTTTGCACGCCATCAAATAACATTACAATGAGCTTGTGCGGGCTTGCAGAAAGCACATGACTCTCTACATCCACACGACCATAAGCTGCTGCACCACGCATACCGTACATGATAATTCCCTCTAGTTACCTTGGCCTAACTGCGCATTTAATGATGCGAATTGTTGTTGCAAGTAAGCGCTGGTTGAATTCATGCTCGCAATCATGCTGTCCATTTGTGCGAATTGCTTACGATAGATTTCCACTGTTGATGCAATTCGTTGTTCTTCTTGGAAGTAACGGTCATCTAAGCGTTCAAGCGTACTCTCGAACCCTTTGATTCGACTATTGATTGGGCCTTCATCGGCTAAAAGATTGCTCAACGTTGTCTTTGCCTTGTCGGCAAAACCTTCTATCGTATCTGTACCTGCGAAAAACTCTTGCAACATTGGCAAGTCATTTTGGACGACATTTGCGAGCGCTTCTTCATCCACTTTTAACTTGCCGCCAAGTTCTCGCGAAATGCCAATATCACCAAGCCTGGTAAACTGACTTGCAACCGTTTCACTCAGCAGGTTTCGAAGACGAGATTCGATCGTTCTCACGCCACTGTCACCTAACAACTGGCCAGCAACTTGTGAGCCTTCGTCGTATTTCGTCATATCAGTAATGAGTTGCTGGAGCTCATTAAATGACTCAACAAAGTCGTTCACATTTCCTGAAATTGATTCGGCATCACGCGTAATACTGACTTGCGCTTGCCCTTCTTTCGCCAACGAAAGCGTCACACCTTGAATTGCATTCTCAACAACATTTGTCTGGCTCGTAATAGCAACACCATTGACTGAAAGCGTTGCATTCGATGCAGCCACTTCAGTAGAGACATCCGTCGCCACATTGCCGGCAAGAGCGCCTCCGAAGGTGATATCAGCAATAGCAGAATCGGTTCCTGTGCTCGCGGAACTAAAAACCAACCGATATGGGTTACCGCTTCCATCATTTATAATTGAAGCTTGAACATCAGTTTGTGCGTTATTTACGGCACTTCGAATATCTTCTAACGACGTTGCGCCATCCGCTAAATCGATACTATGTGTTGTACCATTCGCTAGAGTGAGGCTTACATTTCCCGTACCTGTTCCAATTTGTGCAGCACTATCAGTAACTCCCTGAGTCGCAATGCTATAGCTTCTAGCTAACCCCGTCACATTGACGTCGAAGGTACCCGTCGGTGTATTCGATGCAGCGGCAACAGTCAGCACATCAGAATTAACTGAGCTTTTCGTCGCTTTAAATGTTGGCGTTAAATTGAGAGCGCTAGTTGCGTCTTGAAATTTAGTTAACGCGCTCTGTAGCTTGCCATAGGCAGAAATTCTCGCTTCAAAGCTCTTTTGCTGTAACGAGATCGGTTGTAGGCGCTGCCGCTCAGCTGCTTCCAGCTGATTTAGTAAGCCGTTCAGGTCGAGACCCGAACCGATACCTAATGCTGCTATTGATGCCATGGTGCTAACCCCTATTTCTCATGCCAATCAGTTTGCATGAATAAATTCAATTCAAAACCGATAAAAAGCGACGCAAAACACGCCTATTCTGTATATCGGCCACAATTTGTTCAACTTTAGTGATTTTTTCGGTTACCGGAGAAATGCTTCAACTTTCCGGTATTAAAATATCGCGAATACGCCCCAATTCAGCTAGCGCAGCGCCTTCAATGGGGGAACCTAATTTATCATCAGGAGCCATTTTATGTGGCGAGATTCGAACACGATTGACGCGCTTTTTAGCGTCTAAGCCAACAACCCAGCCAAACTGACCTTTTTCAAAACGGAGCAATGAACCAATAGGTAGCGGCCCGAAATGTGCAACGTAACGCTTCACCCACGCTTCATCAAACTGATCTAGCCTTGTTTGCATTGATTTGCCAGCGGCAACAGGCGTTATCGCTGGACGATCAGGTCGGTGCCGCTGCATTGCATCAATTGCATCGACCACCGCAGCTGCCCGCGCCAACTGACCCAATTGCTTGTCCTTAAGTCCATTGGGATAACCGGAGCCATCCAAGCGTTCATTGATTTGTGCAATCACATTGTCACGAACAACCGGCGCAAGCCACTTCACACCGTCTAATTTTTCAATAATCGCTTCCACGTGACTTTGCATTTCTTCGTACACATCGGTACTTAATGTCGTCGCTTTCCAAATTTCCGGGGGAAGCGTGCCCTTACCAAGATCATGAACCATTGCCGCCGCAACCACTGCTTTACGCAGGTCACGCGGCATTTTTGCCGCATTTAACAAATCAGCCAAACGAACGGCAACAGCTAACCCATGCTTCACCCAGCGCGATTCGCGATGAATACAATGCACCGAGAATAAGGTTTCTTGGCGGTCATCTTCGAGCATATCCAAAATGCGGTCGGCATGAAGTGACAACTGCGACGAGTTCACCGGTTGCCCTTGCTTCATCACCACCATCTGACTATCAAGATAACCGGCAATGCGAGCCATTTTTCGAGCCATCGGTGTCGCATAAGTATGCCCATGGCGGCGACTTAGCTTCTTGTCGTTTTCATCGCGAACGCGGAACAATTCAGATTCACTGCGATTATCTCCGTTACCCGCACTGCGCGACGCCTCGCGCTCGATTTCACGAACATAACCCCAAATTTCTCGTTCTTGCGGTTTACTCACATCTTCAAATTCAAATCCAACCGCTAGCACTTGACGATCATTGTCGGTTTTTAAATGCCGCACTTTGGCTTTTACTTCAAACGAGGTACCGTTCGGAAAATACAACTCAATCTCAGTCGCAATATCTGGTAACACTCGCGACACGCCATCTTGCATGAAAAACTCTGCCAAACACCCTGTGGCCGACAGATCTTTCAAGTCGCCCTGTAGCTCGACGAGTTCATCTTTATCGTTATCTTTAGTGCGAACATGTACACCCACGTTCATGCCAATACGCAAACTGGCGCGGAAACTCGCGCGACGCTGTTTCACATGAATTTCGGTAGGCCAATCGACATAGGCTAGAAGACGACTATCAACCGTGGTGAATTCGCGAACAGCCATGGGGTTCGAGCGAACGAGACCACCGGGGGTAAAACCTGAAAGGATAAACTTACCACCACGTCGCAGTGGTGGCGCTACATCACGAATCGCGGTGAGATCAAAAAGGAGGTAATCTTCTTCGAGTTGTTCAACCAGCACCACAGGATGATCTTTTTCCGCAGGCCCAAGCAACGTCAACACCGCCACGCCCGGCTGACTCAATGCGTCATAATATGTCGCAAGCTCAACCAAGCTGTTTATTGGCGTAAATTCATTTTCGCTCGTTTGAGCGTGTTGACTGGCCTCGCTCACGCGATGCTCCTTTCCTTAGTTATGTTCTGGTTCCATTTATCGGCATGTGCGCTAATGCCTTTAACTGACCCCTAATATAGCAAGCGTTTGTGCTCCCTTCGAAAATATTTTTAGCTTTTTGAAAAAAATTTCTAAAGGTTTTTTTTAACCCACCGATAACCCTTAGCGACGGCAGGCCAAACTAGGCAGCCTAATTTGGAAACAGAAGGAATAAGACTATGTCAGTTATCAACACAAACATGACCTCACTGATCGGTCAGCAAAACCTCCAGAAGTCACAGTCTTCACTGCAAACTTCAATGGAACGTCTGTCTTCAGGCCTGCGTATCAACAGCGCCAAAGACGATGCAGCGGGTCAAGCAATTGCTAACCGCATGACTGCACAAATTACTGGTATGCGTCAGGCTCAGCGTAACGCTAACGACGGTATCTCTATGGTGCAAACTATGGAAGGCGGCTTAAACCAAATCAACGACAACTTACAACGTATTCGTGAATTGGCAGTTCAAGCAGCGTCTGATACTAACAGCGCTGATGACCGTACTTCAATTCAAACAGAAATCACCGAGCGTGTTGCGGAAATCGACCGTATCGCTGGCGGCGCTAGTTTCAACGGCACAAACTTGCTTGACGGAAGCGCTCTAGCACCATTACAGATTCAAGTTGGCGCAAACACAACTGCAAATGATTCAATTCAAGTCGCTACTGTAGACGCAACTTCAGCAACACTTGGCGTAAACGCTTTGACTGTTGATAGCGCTGTAAATGCTCAAGCAGCGATTGATGCCGTTGATACCGCCATGGCAACAATTGACACCTCGCGCAGCACTTTGGGTGCGACCCTGAACCGCTTTGATTCAGTTGTTGAAAACTTAGCAACAACTTCAACCAACTTGTCTGCTGCACGTTCGCGTATTGAAGATGCTGACTATGCAGTTGAAGTATCGAACATGACCCGTTCACAAATCTTGCAACAGGCTGGTACTTCGGTTCTTGCGCAAGCAAACCAGGTACCACAGTCAGTATTGTCACTGTTGGGTTAATCACTCAACTAGTGCCAAACTCAATAGCAGGCTCCCTCGGGGGCCTGTTTTGTTTGTAAGCAGGTAGGATAATCACTATGAAATCTGCAGGCGCAACCATCACATCAGAGCAACTCATCAATGATGTGATTCCTAAGCTAAAAACGGTCGAGTTTATTTTGGAGAGCAAACTCAAAGCCGCCATTGAAAACAGCAAGGATGCGCAGCAACAGGCTAAATATCAGGTTTATCAGCAAGAATTTCAGTTAGAATTAATGATGATTCAGATGAACTTAGATCACCTGTTAACTCGGTACGCCGATATTATTAAACCGCAAGGCCGACGCGCGGAAAATACCTATTTGGAACTCGACGACAGCGAGCGCGTTGCGCTTAGCACTATTATGAATTTGTATAACAAAGTCAGTGAATTAGCTTCCACTTTATAACCTATAATAATCGGCTAAAGTTTGTCCGATTTCAGCCGATATTCCAATATAAGCGAAAAATATTTTCGTATTTTTGGAGATGACACTATGGCTACCCCAATTAATGAAGCCACTTCCAATTGGCCGGTGACAACCGCCGCCGCTGAAAAGCAGCGACTAGACCGCGTACTGCAGCAATTACCTGCCGTACGTCAAAGCGAAGCGCAACGAGAAATAAAAAAAGACGAGTTAGTGAAACCAGTTCAACAGATTAATGAAGTCATGAATAACTATGGCATTCATTTTGAGTTTGATGATGGTTCAGGCCGCACCATTGTCAAAGTGGTCAGCCAAGAAACAGGCGAAGTGATTCGTCAAATTCCAAACGAAGAAGTGCTACGTATTGCTCAGCATTTGCATGAAATGAGTGGGTTACTGGTACGCGAAGAGGCTTAACGCCTCTTCACACCAGCCAACTCGTTACACCTGCATATTCATAATATCTTTATACGCACTCACCAATTTATTGCGCACCTGAACACCCATTTCAAATGCCAAGCCGGCTTTTTGCTTATCGACCATCACTTGGTTCAACGACACATTCGGGTCGCCAAGTTGAAACGCTGTCGTTGTTGCCGCAGAGGTTTGTTGTAGCGAGTTAATGCGTTCAATTGAATTTTTCAATTCACCTGCAAAACTGCCTTTTTGTGTTTGCTCAAGGCCTGGTTGCACATTCAAATTCACCTTAGCAGCGGCTGGTGCAGCAACCTCTGCTTTCATGGTTTGCATTTGTTGTAATGCGGTTTGAATAGCCGGTACGCTCATTACTAATTCCTTCTAACCCACTTCTTTGATTGCAGCAACTATACCCATTCAATGCAAAACTGAAGCCCGCAATAAAGCATAAAAAAGTGCGTTTATTACCACTTTGACTTGTTTTTCCTTGCGCATAATGTGCAGTAGATAAATCCGTGCACAAATTGAATTGAGATACCCAATGGAAGCAACGCAAGCACAAACAATGAGCAGTCCAGCGGCAGCGAATGCAGCGCCTCCGCAATGGCTGAATAAGCTAAAGCAAAGCGGTTTAGTGCCCTTACTAATTGGTGGTGCGGCGTTTATTGGCTTGGTGTTTGCGTTAGTGATGTGGGCAAGCGCACCAGAATATCGGGTGTTGTATAGTAACCTGAGTGAAGCCGATGGCGGCCGAATTGTCAGCGAACTTGATGCCCGCCAAGTGAAATATCAGCTTAACAGCACTGGTAGTATTTTGGTACCAAGTGATCAAGTACATAAGCTTCGTTTACAAATGGCAGAACAAGGTTTACCGCAAGGTGGCAACGCCGGTTTCTCCCTTATGGATAATCAAGCGTTCGGTATCAGCCAATTTGCCGAGCAGGTTAACTTCCAGCGTGCGCTCGAAGGCGAACTCGCCAGCTCCATGGAATCGCTAGGTCCGGTGCAAAAAGCACGCGTGCACCTTGCGATGGCGAAAGCCTCAGTGTTTGTGCGTGAGCGCGAACCAGCGAAAGCTTCAGTAATTTTAACCTTGCATCCTGGTCGTAAGCTTGGTGACGGCCAAGTACAAGCCATAATTCATATGGTATCGAGCAGCGTACCTGAGCTTGCACCGGACAATGTTACTGTTGTTGACCAATACGGTGCGTTACTTTCCCAAAATAACCGCGATGATGCTTTAAGTGGCTCAAAGCTAGATTATATTCAACAAGTTGAGCGTTCGTATCAGCAACGTATTGAGAACATCCTGATTCCTATTTTGGGTCGTGACAACATCAAAGCGCAGGTTGTCGCGCAAGTTGACTTTTCGAAGCGTGAAGCGACGGCTGAGCGATACAGCCCAAACCAAACCCCCGAAACCGCCGCTATTCGTAGCATTCAACGTAATACCAACCTGCAAGGTAACGGTGTTGGTGCAACGGGCGTTCCTGGCGCATTAACGAATACACCACCGGGCGTTGAGCCGTCACCGATTGAAACAACTGCCGAAGGCAATGAGACGGAAACGACGGCAGCCACAGGCAATCGCGCAGTGCAACAAGACCAAGTCGTGAACTACGAGCTCGACCGCTTTGTTGAGCATGTGGATCACCAGCGCGGTCAGCTTGAGCGTTTATCGGTAGCTGTGGTGATAAACCACCGTACCGTGCTTGATGACGAAGGCAATCCTGAGCTCGTTCGACGCAGCGATGAGGAGCTCGAATACATCAACCGTCTCGTGCGCCAAGCCATGGGCTTTCAAGAAGCGCGCGGTGACCAAATTGAAGTGGTAAACAGTCCGTTTGTAAGCGAGCAAGAATCTGTTGTTGAAGAACCTTGGTACAAACAACCTGCTGTGATGCAACTGGCGCAAAACGTGGTGCGTTACGTAGTAGCCGGCATCGGCATTTTGCTTCTTTACTTATTACTGCTACGCCCTGTCATGAAGCGCTATTTACATGTTTCGCCGGCGGCCGAAGGCTCAGCAACTAACGGTAGAGGAACGCTACGCGCGGTTGTTGGTGACGATGATGACATGGAAGACGTTGTGGTGAAACGTCGCCGCCGTAAAGATGGGTCCAACTACGATGCTGAAGATGACTCGAACGTCGCCGAAGATCAAGGCGATAGCTTCCATTGGCCAGAGCAGCGTAACAACAAGAGCTACACCCAAGCCTTAGCAAAAGCGAAAGAAGTAGCGCAAACGAATCCGCGCCAAGTTGCTCGTATCTTACAGAATTGGATGAACGATGATGACCACGTCTAACGCACCTGACAAAAGTGTCGCTAAAGAAATGACCGGCCTGCGTCGTACGGCGCTGCTGCTGTTGATGCTGGAAGAAGAATCGGCAGCGGAAGTATTTAAGCATTTTGCGCCAAATCAGATTCAGAAAATCAGCAAAGAAATGACGAAGCTATCCGATGTGTCGCATGCAGACATTAAAGCTGCGCTTGAAATGTTCCACAGTGATTTAGCGAACACACCTTCACTCGACAAATATGATGATTATGTACGCTCGGTTCTCACGAAAGCATTAGGTTCAGACCGCGCCAATACGCTCATTGAAGATGTGTTAGAGCACAAAGTTGGCGGCATTGGTATTGATGCATTGAATATGATGGACGTGCCAGAAGTGGCCGAGATGATCAAAGACGAGCATCCGCAGATTATCGCCACCATCTTGATTCACTTAGACCGTGCGCAAGCCGCTGGTGTGTTGGAGTTGTTTGAAGAGCGCTTGCGTAACGATGTGGTGCTGCGTGTTGCGACGTTTACCGGCGTACAGCCGGCGGCATTGCAAGAGCTCACCGAGGTACTCGGTGGCATGCTTGATGGTCAGTCGCTGAAACGCAGCAAAATGGGTGGTGTGCGCACCGCCGCAGAAATTCTTAACTTGCTTAGTGCCGGTCAAGAAGACACCGCACTTGAAAACATTCGCGCTTACAACGATGAATTGGCGCAGAAAATTGTCGACGAAATGTTCTTGTTCGAAAACCTTATGGACTTGGACGACCGCAGTATTCAAGTACTACTGCGCCAAATCGAAACCACTTCACTGGTGGTGGCACTCAAGGGTGCCGACGATGCCTTGGTGGAGAAATTCTTACGCAATATGTCACAGCGAGCAGCACAGCTTATTCGCGAAGAAATGGAAACCCGTGGGCCAATTCGTGTTTCTCAAGTGGAAAGCGAACAGAAAGCCATTCTGCAAGTGGTTCGGCGTTTGGCCGACTCGGGTGAAATTGTGTTGAGTAGTGGTGATGATGCCTACGTCTAACACCAATAATCAGTGGCGCAGTTGGAATATGGAGCCGTTGTCTGCCAAGCAGCAACGCGATGCTTCGCAACAGCAAAAAGCAGAACAAGCGCAGTTCGATCAGCAAAGTGAACTACGCCAACTGCGTGAGCGAGCTCGCCAAGAAGCCTATAACGAGGGCTTAAAAGCGGGTCATGAAGCCGGCTATCAAGCAGGTTATGACGAAGGTTTAAAAATAGGGCGCGAAGAAGGACTTACTGAATATAACGCACAGTTACAAGCCGCCTTAGTGCCAATCGCTGACCTGATTAAGGAAGCGGATACAGCTGTGCAAGGTATGGATGCGCATTTATCAGAAAGCCTGTTGCAACTGTCGTTAACTGTCGGTCGGCAGCTAGCTGGTGAAGCGTTAGCAGCGAATCCTGAGCAAGTTTTAGAGTTAATTCGGGCGATTTTGCACGAAGACCCAATGCTTATCGACAAGCCAGTGTTGTTGCTTAATCCAGATGACTTAGAGCTAGTCAAACAGCATCTAGAACACGAGATTGCCACGGTCGGCTGGAAACTACGAGCTGATGATCGTCTTGAGCGTGGCGGATGTCGTTTAATTAGCGCTAACGGCGAGCTCGATGCCACTATCGAAACCCGTTGGCAACGCATTGTACACCAATTACGAGGACGCCATGGCTAACGCCCAGCAGCAATTGCATCAATGGCAGGTGACACTGAATAGTGTCAACCAGCGTCTGCAGCACCTACCACAATGGTACCTGTGCGGCCGTTTGATGCGTGCTACCGGCATGGTGCTTGAAGCTGTTGGTTTAAAACTCCCAGTGGGTAGTAGCTGTGTCATTGAAATGCCGCAGCAAGGCGAGGTTTTAGTTGAAGCGGAAGTGGTTGGTTTTGCCGGTGAGGTGACCTATTTGATGCCTCTTAACGCAGTTCAAGGGCTGGTACCTGGCGCTCGCGTCATGCCGCTCAACGATGGTCACCATGATAGCCGTCGATTCCCGTTAGGCGAGAGTTTATTAGGCCGCGTTCTTGATGGTAGCGGACGCCCACTTGATAACAAACCGTTACCGAAGCAATCTGAATACGGCTATTTGGCAACCACAACCATCAACCCAATGCTTCGCGCGCCCATTGATACCTCGATTGATGTTGGCATCCGCGCCATCAATGGTTTGCTCAGTGTTGGTCGTGGTCAACGCATGGGGCTTTTTGCTGGCTCTGGTGTTGGTAAGTCGGTATTACTCGGCATGATGGCACGATTCACCAAAGCTGACGTGATTGTGGTTGGTCTGATTGGCGAGCGGGGTCGTGAGGTTCAAGAATTTATTGACCATATTCTTGGCGAAGCGGGTATGGCTCGTTCCGTTGTTGTTGCCGCACCGGCTGACTCCTCGCCGTTACAACGTTTACAGGGTGCATCCTATGCGACACGTCTCGCTGAGGATTTCCGCGATAAAGGCAAGCATGTCTTACTGATCATGGATTCATTGACTCGCTTTGCCATGGCGCAACGTGAAATTGCCTTGGCGATTGGTGAGCCACCGGCCACCAAAGGTTACCCGCCGAGTGTGTTTGCTAAAATTCCAGCTCTTGTTGAGCGCGCTGGAAACGGTGTTCGCGGTGGTGGTTCAATTACGGCGTTTTATACCGTCTTAACTGAAGGCGATGACCAACAAGACCCGATTGCGGATTCTACCCGAGCCATTCTTGATGGCCACATTGTATTGTCGCGCCACTTAGCTGAGAGCGGTCACTACCCCGCAATTGATGTTGAAGCATCGATTAGTCGCGTGATGCCGTCGGTAACCACGCTTGGTCAACAGCAACAAGCTCAACGACTGAAAAAGTTGATCTCAGTGTATCAGCGCAATCGTGACTTAATTAGCGTTGGTGCCTATAGCCCCGGACATGATCCATTGTTAGACCAAGCGGTACAAAAATTCCCGCAAATTGAAGCCTATTTGCAGCAAAAAATGTCGGAACAAGCATCGACTGCACAAGCACAGCAGCGTTTAACTGAATTGGTTGGAGGCGCCTAAGCATGAATGGATTTGTTTTAGCCCACTTGACTGAGCAAGCTGAGAAAGCACGCAATGAGGCAGCCAAATTATTGGCAGAAGAACGCCAAAACAAACACAAAATTGCGCAACAGTTACAAACGTTACAACAATATCGAAACGATTATGCGGTGCAGCTTCATCAACAGATGCAAAACGGTATCGCGAGCCATTTACTAAGCAACTATCGTCAGTTTTTAGCGAGTTTAGATAGCGCCGTCGCGCGGGCTCAAAATGCGTTAGTCGATCAAGAAACAAAAGTAGATAAAAGCCAACAATTTTGGCAGACCAAACAACGTAAATTGGCATCTTATGAAACCTTAGCTGACCGCAAGCAGGCAGCCGAAGTTAAAGTAGCCATGAAACACGAACAGAAGCTCGCTGATGAGCTGTCGTTAGCCATGTACATGCGTCAGCGTGGGCTGCGTTAGGAGAAAAAAGGTGAGTATGATGGTTAATTTCAATAATTTAATGACGACTACACCAGCCAGCACCAAAGGCGCTGCTGCATCGACAGATACACAAGCACCGATCTCAGGCTTTGCTGCGCTTTTTGCCGCGCTGTCGAACCACTCCGGCTCACAATCTGGGGTAAACACCTACTCATTCGACGCCACAACAACAGAAGCTCAGCTTCAGCAATTGGCCAACAATTTAAAGCCAAGTGAGCAAGAGCAGTTACTAGAGCAGGCCGAGTTGAATCCCGAAGCCATTGCTCAGATTTTAGCGCAGCTACAACAGCAACAAGCTTTGCAACAGCCTCAATCAGCCCAGTCGGTTGCGAACAAGCCATCTGTGCAGGCCGTTGTTGCGAATGCTGTTAGCGCAGCTCAACCGCAACGCCAACCGGTAGCAACCAACCAGATATCGCCGGTCATCACTGATGAACCAAGTACAACGACTGCCTCCGCCCCTGTCAGTAATAATGCAGTGTCGACAAAACCTGTCGAGCCATTAGCCGCGTCTGTTCCTGTCGCTACACCTGAACCTGAACAGGCAAAACCTGACATCCGTGGCTCAAGTGCGCCGCTGACAACTGAGTTGAATTCAGTTAAACCGACCACTCAACTAGAAACCACTCGTACCGTTCAAGCACCGGTTTCGACGATGAGCGCAAGCGTCGTCATGGTTGAAGCACCGGTTGCTCAATCAGTGCAATCAGCCCAAACGGCACCAACAACACCAAGCACAACAGCAGCGACGGCGTCACTTGCAGCACCGGTCGGTAGCCAAGCTTGGGCGAACCAATTACAACAAAACGTGATGCAAATGGTCATGCATAATCAAAATGAAATGACTTTACGCTTGCATCCAGCAGAACTTGGCCCGCTACAAGTTCAGTTGCGCATGGATGACAACACGGCGCAGTTAAATATTTTGACGCACAGCCAACAGGTTCGTGGCGCGCTAGAACAAGCTATGTCGACCTTGCGTGATGCACTTGCTAACCAAGGCATTCAATTGGGTGAATCGCAAGTGAGCGATCAAGGACAGCAATTTGCGCAACAGCAGGCTCGCCAGCAAGCACAACAATGGGCAGCAAATTCGCAAAATAATGGACAAAATACCAACGAAAGCACTGTAGAAAATTCAGAATCGGCCGAGAATACTGACATGGGCTCAAATTCTCGGCATACTGCCGCCGCTCATAACGGTCAAGTTGATACGTTTGCTTAATGAGTACGTTGGTAAAAATTAAAGGATAAGAAAATGGCGCGCAAAAATGACACTCAAGCAGCACCTGGCAACAGTAATTCGCCAATTATGCTGATCATTTTGATTTTAGTGTTGGTGCTAATTGGTCTCAACACCTATTTACTATGGGATACGCGTAACTTGGCGGCGGCTTCTGCCATCGGCGCAGTTCAAGCAGAGCCAGAACCAACCGACCCAGTATTTGTGAACATTTCGCCATTTACGGTGAATTTGCAGAGTGATCAATTTGGTCCGCGCTTATTATATGCAGGGCTAACATTAGAAGTGCCAAGCGAGAAAGTTAAAGCAACACTCATGAAAAATATGCCGCAAGTTCGTAATCGCTTGTTAGTGTTGTTATCAGGTCAAGAAGCCGAGAGCATCGCGCAATCAGAAGGCAAGAAAGTGCTCGCGAAAAGCATTATGGATTCACTCAGCGCACCTTATCAAGGTGACGAAGAGCTCGCTATAAACGACGTCTTGTTTACCGAATTCATTGTTCAGTAAGCATGAAAATACGACGTGAATAAGCATAAACTAAAGAGAACACATGAGTAACGGACACCAACTGTCACAAGAAGAGCTTGATGCATTATTGGCGGGTATCGCTCCCGAGGATGATGTTGATGCTGATGACCAGACTACGGCTCCTCTTAGCCATGATGCTGGCGTCGATGTATTGACACCAAAACCCAAGCGTAAGGTGAAACAACAGCCGTTTGATCCGGGATCACAAGCGCGTATTGTACGTGAGCGCTTACATACTCTAGAGGTCATAAACGAGCGCTTCGCACGTCAATTTCGCATGAACCTGTTTAACTTGTTGCGCCGTAACGCTGACATTTCGGTTGAGTCGGTAAAATACCAACGCTTTAGCGATTTTGCTGACGCGACGCCAACACCGACCAATTTAAATATTATCTCAATGAAGCCGTTGCGCGGCAGCGCACTTGTTGTGTTCCCGCACGCGCTTGTATCGATGATTGTCGAGAATTTATTTGGCGGCGATGGCCGTTTTATGACCCGCAACGAAGCGCGAGAATTTACCGGTACTGAACAACGAATCATCAATCGTGTTCTTAATTTGGCGATCGATGCCTACCAAGAGTCGTGGCGTGCTGTCCACCCGCTAGAAATCAGCTACATTCGCTCAGAAATGCAGCCTAAATTTGCGGCAATCACCAGCTCGCCAAGTGAAATCGTCGTAACGACTACATTTCACCTCGAAGTTGGTAACCTCGATAGTAATTTTAAAATTTGTATGCCATACGCCATGGTTGAGCCGTTGCGTGACAAGCTCACCAACTTACGCGCTGATATCGGCGGAAATAGTAACGACAAAGCATGGCGCCAACGCATCACACATGAACTACAAGCATCAAGTGTCGAGCTCATTGCTAATTTTGTTGATATTCCAATGCGAATTCCGCAGGTCATGTCACTGAAACCTGGCGATGTCCTCCCAATTGAGCTACCCGAAACCGTCACTGCAACAGTGAATGCCTTGCCAATCATGGAATGTGAGTTTGGCAGTCTCAACGACAATCGTGCGCTCAAAGTGAAGCGATTACTCGAAAATCATCGATACCCGCAGTCACTTCTGCGTGAACGAAATAAAGGCGGTGTTTTTACCCCGTTGCGTGCCAAGGAGTCCTCTGATGACGAATAAAGACAAATTAAATCCTGATAACGAGCAAGACCCGTGGGCTGATGCGCTGGAAGAGAACGCTGACGCTGCCCCAGATGAAAATGCGAATAGTGTATTTAAACCACTAGAAAATTCCGTTCAATCAAGCTCAATGAATGAACTGGATATCATCATGGATATTCCGGTGAAGTTGAGTGTGGAATTAGGCCGTACCCGCATTACCATTAAACAGCTACTCGAATTAGCACAAGGCTCCGTGGTGGAACTTGATGGCTTAGCCGGTGAGCCAATGGACATCCTGATTAATGGCTATTTAATAGCTCAAGGCGAAGTGGTTGTTTTAGATGATAAATACGGTATTCGGATCACCGAGATTGTGACGCCGTCTGAACGTGTACAAAAGCTAAACCGATGAACGAGCCAATGGCAGTAGAAGTGGACAGCGGCCTCGCACTCCTCGGCCAAGTAACATTGGTGCTGATTTTAATCATTGGCATTATTCTGCTGTGCGCTTGGTTATTCCGCAAAATGAATGGCACCTCTTTAGGCCACTCGAAACTGCTCAATGTCGTCGGCTCTGTTGCCGTCGGCCAGCGCGAGCGCGTCGTTATTGTCGAAATCAACAATACATGGTTGGTATTAGGGGTGGCATCAGGCAAGGTGAGCAAGCTCCATGAAATGCCTGCTCAAGAACGCCCAGAGGCTCAGCTAAATGGCTTCGCCGCGCGGTTGCAACAAGCTCTCAATAAAAACGCCTCGGCGCCATCCAAAGAGGCAAAATAATGCGTCGTATTTGGCTTATCATCATCGCTGTTGGTGTCTTTTGGTTGCCTGTTGAAACACTCGCCCAGTCTATTCCTGGTGTTTTAGTGGAGCCAACCGAAAATGGCGGTCAGCAATGGTCATTATCGCTCCAAACCTTACTCTTTTTAACCAGCCTGACATTTTTACCCGCTGTTGTGCTTATGATGACTTGCTTCGTGCGACTTATCATCGTATTTGGTTTATTAAGAACCGCAATGGGTACTCAGTCAGCACCGCCCAATCAGGTGTTGCTGGGGCTAGCGTTATTTCTGACATTTTTCATCATGGCACCGGTTTTCAACCAAATTTATGACATTGCCTGGTTACCATTTAGTCAAGACAATATCGACTTCCCGCAGTTTTTAGAACTCGCGTCCGGCCCACTACGTGAATTTATGCTCGCACAAACCCGCGAGCCTGATTTGGCATTATTCGCAAATCTTGCTGACGTTGGTCCCATAGCTTCGCCCCAAGAAGTGCCATTTCACGTACTTGTACCTTCATTTGTAACCAGTGAACTTAAAACGGCATTCCAAATCGGTTTTACAATTTTTATTCCGTTTTTGATTATCGATTTAGTTGTGGCCAGTGTGCTTATGGCGCTCGGTATGATGATGGTTCCACCGGCAACCATTTCATTGCCGTTTAAACTCATGCTGTTTGTTCTGGTGGATGGCTGGCAGTTACTGATTGGCTCGCTTGCGGCCAGCTTTTATGTGTAGGGGGCAACAATGACACCTGAAACCGTCATGACAATTGCCTACCAAGCCATGTTGCTTTGTGTCTATTTAGCTGGCCCTTTGTTGCTCACAGCTCTGCTACTCGGTTTGTTGATTAGTTTGTTTCAAGCCGCCACGCAAATTAACGAGATGACCTTAAGTTTTATTCCGAAAATTCTTGGTGTACTTGCGGTACTCGTGCTTATTGGCCCTTATCTGCTTCAGCTTATTATTGATTTCACCACGCGGTTATTCACCAATATTCCGTCCATGATTCAATAACGGAGTCGCGCATGATTACGGTCACCTTCGCGCAACTTCAAGAATGGATTAGCTTATTCTTATGGCCATTCTGTCGATTTACGGGGTTATTACTGATTGCGCCTGTATTCAGCCATTCCAGCATTCCAAATCAGGTAAAACTGGGGCTAGCTCTCATATTCAGTGTCATTATCGCGCCAGTTCTGCCGCCATTACCGGATATCCCGCTATTCTCATGGGCCAGCTTTGGCATTATTGTTGAGCAAATCATCATTGGGGTGACTATCGGGCTTGTTGTTCAAGTTGTTTTCGCCGCCGTACAAGCTGCCGGTGAGTACATTGGCTTACAGATGGGTCTTGCCTTCGCTACCTTCTTTTCGCCCGACAGCGGCGCGAACACAATGATTTTGTCGCGTGTGTTCTATACCTTCGCTATCCTGATGTTTCTGGCTATTGATGGGCACTTGATCATGCTAGAAATTTTAGCGCGTTCATTTGAGTTTTTACCGATAGGTACACTCGGTTTGAATGCAGGCGCATTCGAACAAGTCGCGCGCTTTGGTCTAGTCGTATTTAGCTCGGGGATTTTACTGGCGTTACCTGTTTTCGGTGCGTTACTTATTGTGAACCTGACTCTCGGTATCTTGAACCGCTCAGCTCCACAACTTACTGTATTCTCAGTCGGTTTCCCCATGTCGCTGACGCTTGGACTGGTCTTGATGACCGTACTAACAACAGAGCTCGGAGGTTACTTGCAGCGCCTATTCCGTCTAGGCCTCGACATGGTCGAACAAGTCCTCCTCGCGATGTAAAGGGCAACTACGATATTAGCTATTGGATATTAGATATTGGATATTGGATATTAGGAAAAGCCCAAAACAACCGCTCTAATATCTAATATCTAACGGCTAATATCGTCGTTGCGTTTAAAGGAACTTAAACAGACTCATATCTTTCATGTCTACAAACGCCTTCTGTGCCGCCTGCAAACCAACCATCCGCACACTATACTGCGATGCCGCTTCAACATAATCCAAATCAACTAGATCAGATAATGCTTGTTCGTAGGCTAATGTGCGATTACCACCAATAGTGTCCAGCGCATCAAGCTCGTTCAACCGTGCACCAACTTCGGCGCGGGTGGTTAACACATTGTCCATGCCGTTATCGAATTCACGCATTGCGGTACGTAATGTATTCACTCGCTGCGCTTTTTCAGCATCTGTATTCGCAGCATTATCAAGTACTGAAAGTGCTTTCTCAAATGTCCGAAAGATATCCATGTTGTTATCTTGACCACGCGCCACACGCAATGTATCGCCGGTAGCTGGGGCACCTTCCAACTCAACTTCAACGCCACCTAACGTAATTGTTGTTGGATCATTGTAGTCGGTCCATGCGCCGCCATTCACGCGGTACTGCATTTGCCCAGCATTATCGGCAAACTCAATATCATAGGCTTGACCGAAATCAGGATGATTCGAATCAACGATATTAATACCGTTAAATTGCATTGTTCCCTGATTGGTTAATCCCGCGTCAGCTAAGTAGCCCGCGCTGCTATGCACCGAACGGAAAATTTTGTCGCCTGAGTGACCGACCGCCATCCGACGATCACCATCAACTTGTTGTTCGCGCACATCGGGATTGCCAACATAGTTGACGTTACCATTCACATCACGAACAAACGGTGCGGTATCATCTTGATAGCCACCAAATAAATAGCGGCCGTTACCGTCGCGTGTATTGCCTAAGCCAATCAATGATTCGTACAACCCACGTATCTCACTGGCAACCGAAGCTCGGTCAGCATCAGACAAGGTATCGCTGGACGCCTGAACCATCAGGGTCTTGGCGCGTGAATATATATCGTTCACTGTATTCAATACGCTTTCTTCTTGCGATAACGCATTACGGACGCCAACGCGCGCGTCGCTAAACTGACTCGATACCGCTTTCGACTGCCCAATGTTAATTGCTTGCGTCATTGCCTGCGGATCATCAGAAATGTTCACAATACGCTTACCACTGGCAATTTGTTGACCTATTTTCATAAAATCGGTTTGCTGCCGATTCATCGATGACACGCTTTGGTTATACATGGTGAGAGTACTGATTCGCATGATTTAAACTCCGCGTTGTTCGCTTAGCGCAACTGTAAAATGGTATCGAGAATGGTTGAACCGGTCTCAATCACTTTGGCATTGGCTTGGTAGAATTGTTGATAGCGGATAAGGTTAGCCGCCTCTTCATCAAGGTTTACGCCCGATTCCGACTGCTGTAATGAGGTTAATTGTTCAGTTAACCCTTCTTGAGCCGCTAAGTTCGCCTGCACGACATTAATTTGGTTACCTAAGGTACTCACCATCGTGCCGTAGGCTTGGTTGAATGTACCCTTACCTTCCACGAGCAACTGATTCTGCAAATCGAGCATGGCCAAACCATTACGGTTGTCACCGCTAGCCGTTGATTGAGCCGCTGCAAGTTGTGAACCTTCATTGAGCAATAATTCAAAACTCTGTGCTTGATTTACTAATGGCCGAACTCGGAAGCTGTCACCCGGCTCTACGGTACCTGTCATGGTGATCTCTAAACCATTAAACGTTAGCGTCCCGGTTGCACCATCAAAGGCCGCGTTCACTATCTTACCGTTATCCAAACGACGAACTTCATAACCGGTATCGGTCAATCTGATATCGTAATCGGCAGCAAGTAACTCCGTCGAATCGCTAATTTGTACGGCGGCAGTACCATTACCGGTATTACGAGCATTGCTGTAGGCAACCGCGTTACCTGCGTCAAACATTGCCTGACCCGGGTCTTGGTTTAAATCAACTCCAGCTTGATGCTGTTGATTAAATGCGTCAGTAAACACACGAACCATCTGTCCTAGCTGGTTGCGCATGGTGTCTAAACTTTTTGATCGAAATTCCATCAAGCCGCTTAAACTGCCTCGATTAAAGGTCGATTCTTTCAACTGAATTTGATTGCCGGCAACGTCGTTATAGAAGATCGCTGTGCGCGTTGGGTCGCCATTGTCGGTCAACGCTGATAGTTGGTAAGCGGTATCGCCCGACACTAATGGTGAGCCATTATTCAACGACACCGTATACGAACCTGATTTCTGTTCGTGAACTCGCACATCAATCCGTTGCGATAAGTCATGCACTAACTTGTCACGTTGGTTCAACAAGCTGTTGGGCGCCTCACCTGTGCCTGACCGAGCAATCAAAATTTCTTTATTGAGGGAGCTGATTTGCCCAGTAAGTGCATTAATCGTATCCACCTCAAACTTCATCTCGGCGTTGACACTGCTTTCAATGTCTTCGAGGTAATTATCGAATGATTTGAACTGACCGACTAACGTATTGGCTGTTCCTAATACCCCAGCGCGAGCCGCTGGATCAGCAGGACTACTGTTCATTTGGCCAAGCGCATTAAAGAATTCTTGCATAACCGGCGCTAAGCCTGAGCGCTCATCTGACAACAAGTTATCAATTTGGCGCACCTGACTATAGTAAGTTTCAAGCGATGCTAACGAGCCACTAGAAGCATTCAATCGCGTGGCAACAAATTGATTAAATTGACGTTCAACACCGTTGACTAATACACCGTTTGTGCGATTTTCACCTAGTTGTACAATCTCGCGATTGTAACCCGGAGTATTCACGTTACTGATGTTGCCACTAGTGGCATACAACCCAGTTTGAGCCGCGCGTAAACCACTTAGGCCAATTGAAAAGATACTCATGCTTGCTCCCTAATGCTACTACCTTACTTATCGGCACTAGCACGCATAACTTTATGGTTTTTTGCCTTGCTGTTGCTGCAATTGCTGTAATAGTTGTTCCGCAAGGCCAATACCTTTACCAGCAACCTCTGTGGCTAATTGTTGGTCAAACATATCGGTGTAGTTACGCATCGCCGAGCTATTAAACAGTTCTGATTCACCGCCGGCTTCGCGCATCGATTTCATCATTTGTTGAATAAATAGCGCTTCAAACTGTCGCGCCGCCTCAGCTGCCGCTTGCTCCGGCTGCGCATGACTTTGCTTCTTTAACTGACTGAGTTGCTGCACGTCTATCGCTAAACCTACTGAAGCGACTGAGTTTGCCATTAAATAATCTCCAATTCAGCGCGTAGCGCACCAGACGCTTGCAGCGCTTGCAGAATTGCCATGAGGTCGCTCGGTGTGGCACCTAGGCTATTTAGAGCTTGCACTACTTCCATTAACTCCACGCCTTCAACCATTTGCAACGAACCTTCCTCTTGCTCAATCGCAATATCGGCAGTTTCACCCGTAATTGTCTCGCCGCCACTAAGCGCAGGTGGCTGGCTGACAAATGGACGGCGCGCAATGGTGACCGACAAGTTACCGTGAGCAACCGCAGCCTGGCGTAGGGTTACAGGGCCACTTAATACGACCGAGCCGGTGCGCGAATTAAGTACCACGCGCGGATCGGCTGCCGCCGGTTGCACATCAATATTTTCAACACGAGCCATGAACCGCACGCGGTCGTTCGCGTTCTGCGGGCTTTGTAGTTCAATTGAGCCGCCATCGATTGCATTTGCAACTGAGTATCCAAACTCATTATTGATTCGGTCAACCATGTTGAGTGCTGTGGTAAAGTCCGCTTCTTTTAAATTCAACTGCAAATTCACGCGCCCCAAATCGAGTGCAACTTCACGTTCAACGGTGGCGCCATCAGTAATGCGGCCGCCAGCTTGCTGATTAATAACTGCCGATGAACCTTGTGATTCTGCACTAGCACCGTTAATCAATAAGTTACCTTGCGCCAAGGCATACACTTGACCATCAGCACCTTTCAGTGGCGTCATTAATAAAGTGCCTCCGCGTAAGCTTCGAGCGTTACCTATGGAAGAAACCACCACATCTAACTGTTGCCCAGGGCGGGCAAAGGCGGGCAAGGTTGCGGTAACCATAACCGCAGCCACATTGCGTAATTGCATATTCGTACCGGGCGGAATCGTCACACCCAACTGCGCTAGCATATTGGTCATACTTTGCCCAGTAAATGGCGCCTGCATGGTCTGGTCACCTGAGCCATCAAGACCGACAACCAAGCCATAGCCAACTAAGCTGTTGCTTCGCACTCCGGCAAAATCTGCAAGATCTTTAATGCGCTCTGCCTGCGCGTTACCCATCGAGATAGTCGCTAATGCGATGAGCACAATAAACTGTCGCAACATATGAAACCCCTACTTAAAACGGCGCAATATAGTTAAAAAAGCGCTGTAACCAACCCTGCTTCTGCGCTTGGTTGATATATCCATCACCAATGTACTCAAGGCGAGCCTCTGCAACCGCACTCGAAAGAACACTGTTTTGGCCATTAATGCTGCGCGGATTAACGACACCAGAAAAGCGAATGTATTCGGTGCCTTGGTTAATCGCGATTTGCTTTTCACCGCGAACATGCAGATTGCCGTTCGGTAATACATGCATTACTTGAACGGTGATAATGCCGGAAAATTGATTTGAGGCACTGCTACCGCCTGAACCGGTAAAATCGTTTGTGCTACCAATATTAAATCCATACTCAGCGAGCTCCTCCAAGGCATCCGGTAAGCCTTCGAGATCCATACCGATATTACTGGCACGTGACGACTGTGATGAGGCGTTTTTGGTTGCACTCACTTGTTCTTCAAGCACGATGGTAATAATGTCGCCAGAGCGACGTGGCCGCTGATCTTCGAATAACGGTATATAGCCATTTTGCGCCTGATAAATGGAACCATTTGGAACCGCTTCTGCGTTTTTCGGAATCACTACCGGATCATAAGGTTCAACCACTACCGGTTCCGGTGGAGAACTGCTACAGCCCGCCAACACGATACCACCTGCTATAACCATTGCCGCGCGCATCACCCGTCTACCTCGTCTCATTACAGCTGACTTAAACGCGCCAGCATTTCGTCACTGCTAGAAATTGCACGACTATTTATTTCATATGCACGCTGGGTTTGAATCATGTTGACCATTTCTTCCACCACGTTCACGTTGGAAGCTTCAACAAAACCTTGAAATAAGGTGCCCGCTCCGTTCATACCTGGCAGTGATTCTGTTGGGGCCCCTGAGGCTTGTGTTTCCACATACAAGTTACCGCCACGGGCTTCTAGGCCAGCGTCGTTCATAAACATAGCAAGCGTAATTTGTCCTACTTGCATGTTTTGCGTATTGCCAGGTTGGGTCACAGTAACAATACCGTCTTGACCAATTGTCACGCTCATCGCGTTTGCCGGCAGAAAAATCGCAGGCTCTAATGGAAAACCGTTGGCGGTAACCATTTGGCCATCTTGATTTACCTGAAAGCTCCCGTCACGGGTGTAAGCAACTGAGCCGTCCGGCATCAATACTTGAAAATAACCCTTACCGCTAATTGCTAAATCACGCGAGTTCTCGGTATTGTTTAAACTACCCTGCGTGTGCAATCGTTCAGTTGCCACGGCGCGCACACCCGTACCAACCTGTAAACCGGATGGCAAACTGTCTTGCGCATTGTTCATGGCGCCTGGCTGACGCATGTTTTGGTATAACAAGTCCTCAAAAACCGCCCGCGAGCGTTTGAAACCCGCGGTATTCACGTTTGCCAAGTTATTGGTGATCACGTCCAGCTGTTGTTGCTGTGCGGTTAAACCTGTTTTGGCTGTCCATAACGCTTTAATCATAATCTTTCTCCACTTAAGCGGTGCTTAGCCTTTCACCGAGAGCAGGCTATTGGCCTGTTGCGCTGTTTCATCGGCCGTTGAAATCACACTCATGTTCAGATCATAACGACGCTGGGTATCAATCATTGCCACCATCGCTTCAATGGTATTGACGTTGCTACCCTCTAGCGCGCCAGAAACCAACTGTGCATTTTCGTCGCGCTGTAATGCCGCGCCAACTGGTGTACGAAACCAGCCATCATCACTGCGTTGCAGCTGGTTTGGCTGATCAACACGCACCAATTTAAGCCGATCTAAAGGTACTAATTCGTTGGCATCACCGCCCATGCCGATGCCGCTAATCGTACCGTCATTACCTATGGAGACTTGTGTGCCAAGCGGCAACAATATAGGTCCGCCATCACCTAAAACCGGCATGCCATTTACTTTAAGTTGACCATTAGCATCAACCTGCAAGTCACCACGTTTGGTGTAAGCTTCGCCATCCGGCGTTTGCACTGCTAACCAGTTGGCTTGATCGAGTGCCACATCTAAATCACGCTCCGTTGTCTGAATAGCGCCCCCTGAGGTATCGAATAACCCAGTCGTGGTGACTGCCGCCACCCGCGTATCTAATGCGCCAGCACCATTTACCGGGACAGCTCGGGCTGCAGCAAGCTGCGCCCGAAAACCGGTCGTTGATGCATTACTCAAGTTATTCGTGACCACCGACTGTTCATCAAGAGTCTGGCGCGCCCCATTCATGGCCGTGTATAAAATGGCATCCATCACTAAGCCTCTTTAGTTAGCTTTGAATTACTTCAACTGCATCGTGGTTTGCAACGCTTCATCCTGAGCTTTAATGCTCTGTGCGTTTGCTTGATAATTACGCTGAGCAATAATCATCGATACTAACTCTTGAGTTAAATCAACGTTTGAAGCCTCTACTGCACCAGCCATTATCGAACCAAATTGGCCTTCGCCAGGTACTGATAAAATTGGAACGCCTGAGCCTTTGGTTTCAATCCAAGCATTACCGCCTACTGATTTCATGCTCTCAAGGCTTTTGAAATTAGCCAATGCAATGGTTCCCAAAACAACTTGTTGCTCATTTGAATAGGTACCAATGAGGTCACCATTTTCAGAAACCGCAACTTGCATCAGCGTGCCTGACATATAGCCGTTCTGCTCCATTGATGTGAGCTCGAACTCATTGGCAAACTGGGTCGTGCCGGTAACGTCCATAGCTATGGACATATCAGCCGCACCTTCACCTGGCACAAATGTGAAGCCATCCATGCCAGTAGTACCAGTCAGTAGGCCATTCGCATCGAAGGTAAGTTGCCCAACTTCTGGCGCAACCTCGTCGCCGCGAGACATCCGTACTTCCCACTGGTTATCCGCAGTTTTCGTAAAATACATCATGCTTGGATGAGCGTTACCTAACGAGTCATACAAGGTCACGGAATTGGCATAGGAGTAGCTATCTGGGTTCGTGGTATCAAAAGGCACCGTCCCGCGGTCGACAAGGGCTGTGCTGGTGTCTAAGTTAAAAACACCATCAAGCTCGGTTGATGCCATCGCTGGAATGCCACCAGGTGGTACACGTAAAACCTCAGGTTGACCACCGAAGTCTGCACCTTGCGGGTAACCCGTAAGCTGAGCGCCCTGTGCATTTACGATATAACCATTCTTATCAATACTTAATTGGCCATTCCGTGAATACTGCACTTGCCCTTGTTGCTCAAAGCGGAAGAAACCTTTACCGCTAATAGCTAAATCCATACTGCGATTGGTGGTTTCAATATTGCCTTCGCTGAAATCTTGAAAGACACCGGCAACGCGAGTACCCAAACCAACTTGAGCATTGGCATAGATATCTGCGAACTGAGCGCGGGCGCTCTTGAAACCAACAACCTGTGAGTTCGCAATGTTGTTACTAACGACATCGAGATTCGTGGCCGCTGCACGTAAACCTGATAATGCTTGTGAAAAACCCATGATCGAGCTCCTTAGATAATTTGCCGAATGTCTTCAAGACGAACGGGTTCTAAAATACCGCCTAAATCTAATCGCGGACCTTCTTCCGTCATACTTACCGCGATAACCTGTGCATAGTTGAAGCGCTCTGACGTGACTGGTTCGTCACCATTGGTTGCTTCAACAGTAAAGTTGTATGAGCCGGCAGGTGCTGAAGTGCCGTCGTCCATTTTGCCGTCCCATGTAAATGATTGTGGACCCGAGCCGACTTCGCCCATATCCATGCGCCGCACCAACATGCCACTGGCGTTGTATATATTAATTTTGACGCTTTCCGCAGGCGCGTTCAGCTCAATGCCGAATGGCGTTGCGCTACCATCAACTTCATTACCCACCAAAATCCGTTCACCCGGCACTAGTACAGCGCGACCAATTAACGCTGACGCCTGCATTGATTTAGCGGTTTCCATCTGCCCGTTGATGGTTTGCATGGTCTCGTTCAATGATTCAATGCCACTCACGGTGTTAATTTGTGCCAATTGCGAGGTCATTTCGTTATTTTCCATTGGGTTCAATGGATCTTGATTGCGCAACTGAGTCACCAACAGCGTCATAAAATTGTCTCGCATTTCTTGGCTATCTGAAGCCACTTGCGAGCTATTGGCAGTCTGATTTACACGGTTTAATACGCTTGCATCAATAGTACTCATGACTTACTCCCTAGCCTTTTCCAATACTGAGTGTACGCATCAGTAAATCTTTACTGGTGTTCATCACTTCAACGTTGGCTTGATAAGACCGCGAGGCAGAAATCATATTGACCATTTCAGCTACAGGGTCGACGTTTGGCATCGTTACATACCCTTGCTCATCGGCAAGCGGATGACCTGGTTGATATTCACGGCGTGCTGGTGCTTCTGATTCCACCACTTCTTTAACTTTCACACCGCCAATGCCGCTAGCTTGCAACTGTTGCTCAAAAACAACTTGCTTGGCTTTGTAGGGTTGTCCGTCTGGACCTGCCACACTATTAGCATTCGCCATATTGCTCGCCGCCACATTCATGCGCTGTGATTGCGCGGTTAGTGCCGATCCGGAAATGTCTAAGATTGAAAAGATCGCCATAATTTCGCTTCCTTATTGTTCTGGTTGCATGGCTTTACGCAGGCCACTAATGCGATCATCTAAAAACTGAATATCTGCTTGGTAACGCATCGAGTTATCTAAAAATTGTGTGCGTTCCATATCCATATCGACGGTGTTACCATCCAAGCGACTTTGTGCTGGTACTCGGTACTGCATATCAACCGTGCTGGTACTCGACGATAAAGGTAAATGGCCTGCATGCGTCGTAGCTAATTTAACCGCGCCGTGTTGCTGCGCTGTCGCTCGCTTGAGCTCTTGCGAAAAATCAAAGTCACGCGCTTTAAAGTTCGGCGTGTCCGCATTGGCAATATTGCCTGCCAAGGTTTCTTGTCGCTGTTGTCGCAACGCCAACGCCTGTTGTTGAAATTGCAACGCACTGGTTAACTTGTCGATCATCGTGCAGACCCTCCTGTTCACGTTGCAGAGTACTGCGACTTGTGTAAAGGCAAAGCAAAGAATAAGCGGTTTTTTTACCCCCAATTCTGAAGATTCCAATTGATAGAACTGTCTATAATTCGAACTGTTGTTTATTAATGTGAAGGAGAGCGTTCGTGCCGAACAGATTATGGAGCACTTTATCTGTGTGCATGCTGGCGTGGGCAACAACCTCTTTCGCCGCCTCTATTTCAGGGCAAACACTCTGGCACCAAGCTATTGCCGATCTCGTTCAAAAACATTTGCCACCAACGACAACAAAACATTCGTTTCACCTCATCACGCCAGACGTTGCTTTACAGTCATTCGAAAACTGCAAAAACGTGGCTGCAAGTTTCACCCGAGAACCGCAACGACTAGCGGGACGCACAATGGTCGAACTACGTTGCAACGATGCAAATCGACAAAACCCGTTATTTGTTCAAATTGATGTTGCAGTAACTGGAGAGTATTTGGTGGTAGCGCGAGATCTTGCTAGCAATCATACTTTGTCGCGCCAAGACATTACGATAAAGCAGGGTGACTTAAGCCAATTGCCACGGCACGCGTTACTGGCGACTTCAGCAGAAATAAGTCGTGTTGTTGGGCAGCAATTGCGCCGCTCATTAACCCGACATAGTGTCCTGCAGGAGAACCTCCTAACTCGACCAAACGTGGTCAATTATGGTGATGAGCTGATCATTGAGGCGAAGGGAAGCGGCTTTCAAATAACGCGAACGGGAGAGGCCATGGATACTGGCTCAATTGGTGATATAATTCGTGTTCGTTTAAATAACAAACAATTATTGCGTGTGGAAATAACCGCAGCCGGCCGTGCAAAGCCAGCACAGTAACTGTTAAAACTGTGCAAATAAATTTAAAGAAATTGGCGTTCGTGCCGATAACTGAACTAGCAACGCCAATAATAGCGAGGGATTTCCCGTGAAAATCAATGGTTATCAACCACCTAACAGCGTAACCCAATCAGAGTCTAGCCGTTCACAAGCGGCACAAAAATCTGATAAAACAAACGCTGGTGAGGCGAAACAAGCCGAAGTAGTTACCCACTTGAGTCAACTGCCGCAAGATGCGTCTCAGGACGTTAACATGGCACGCGTTGAAGAACTGCGCGAAGCGATTCGCGATGGGAAACTGAACATGAATACCGACAATATTGCCGAAGCATTATTGAAAAGCCTAACTGATGGTGTTTAAGCCGTTATGAGTTTACGTCAACATTTAACCGAACAAGTTGAGCGTTTAGGGCAACTGCAAGCATTGCTTGAACAGGAGCAGCGACTACTTGGCGACGGGAAAATTGATGGCGAGAAACTTAAATCGTTAGCTGAACAAAAACACGTCATTCAACAAAACATCGAATCAAGTGAAAGCAAGCGTCGCGCAGCGCAGCAAAAACTTGGGTTTAGTAATGACGCCGCAGGCGCTCGAAAGGCGGCAGAGCAAGCGAGTTGCACTGATATTTGGCAACAGTTATTAGAGCGTACGCAAAGAATTGCGCAACTGAATAGCCTCAATGGCGAACTCATTCAACACCGTTTGCATCACAATCAGCAGATGCTCAACATTCTTCGTGATGCGGCTGGCTCGGGCAGCGCAGCAATGTATGGCGCCGATGGTAGTCAAGAATCTACGCCTCAGCGCCTAAATTCAAAAGCTTAATTACTTTTCCGCTTTATTGTTAGCGAACAATCCATCCAAAATTGCAGCCAATCGCTGCGCACCTTGTTGCATGCGCTGCTCTAATAACGGCTCCCATTGCGCGGTGTAATCTTCGCCCAAATCTTGGCCTTCACGGTAGTTTGAATAGATACGGCGGGTAATCGCCGCTGATTCATTCGCCCACTTTAACGTTTTTTCTCCAGTGATTGTTATTGGCGATTCTGCAACTAAGCCATCAATAAGTTGCTTCGCTTTAGCAAAAGTATCTTCACCACCGCGACGAAGTAGCATGTCAGTATCCCACAAACGGTGTAAATTGGTTGGTTGATCAAAGTACGTTAAACGTGCACGGTTACCGCCTAAATCATCGGCGAAGCTAACGTGCATGGGTTGATGCAAGTCACCGATAAAATGCGCCAAAAACGCGAGTGCTTGCCAATCTTCCGGGTCGTGCTTCAGCACATCATAATGATGCTGTATAGCAGTTAGAATACAGCCGCCTTGAACTGGGCAATCATCTTCGCGCACTTTGGCTGCCGATCTTGGAAAGTTCACATAGTGGTGTGGTTTTGCCCAATCCCATTTTTTATCACTTTTGATGTCATCAGCCCAGCTACAGAAACTACCAAAATTGTCGTAGTTCGAGTGTTGTGCAACAAGAGCATCTATATGTTGTCGAGTTTGTGGCTGGGCGAGCTGATAGGCCGCTTCGCAAAATGCGCTATGCCCATGTTTACCATAAGCCATTGCTGTTGATGGCATCGCTGCAATGAATACACTGACCATCACTGCACCCAAAAATTTGAAGTACATCATAAGTTTGTTGCTTCCTTAATCTTCAAAAAAAACTTCTAGTAGTTGTCCTTCAGCGCTGTCGGTAAGTACTAAAATTCGTCCCGAAGGTGCCACATAAACCGCCCGCAAGCGCGCATTAATATCTTGTAGATATTCGCCTTCCAACTGCCACTGATCATCGACAAGACGTAATCTCTGCAGCCGCTTTCCGGCTAAATGCGTCACCAACAAATCACCTTTGTACAATGCGAGTCCTGCTGGCGCCAGTGATGGTGTCCATAGATACAGTGGCGGTTTAACACCCGGCAATTCACGAAACGGCGAAACCTTTGCACCGGTATAATCAATACCAAACGTAGCAATCGGCCAGCCATAATTCCCGCCCTTTACAATTTTATTTAACTCGTCACCGCCTTTAGGCCCATGTTCATGCTGCCAAATGGCATCGCGCGCGGCATCGTAAATCAGCCCCTGCACATTGCGATGCCCATAGCTAAATATTTCTGGGGCCTGAGAGTGGTTGAATGGGTTGTCATCAGGCGCTTCACCATTGCGGGTGACGCGAACAATTTTACCGAGGTGATTATCTAATTTTTGCGCCTGCTCGCGATACACAAAACCATCGCCTAGCGCTATTAATAAGGTTGCGTCAGGCAGCCAAGTCATTCGAGCGCCATAGTGCGCGGCACCTTCCTTTTTAGGTAGCGCCGTAAAGATATTTTGCGTATTTAGAAGACTGTACGGCGGTTGAGGACTCAATATTCCACGCACCACGCAGGTATTATTGGCACGCTCAGTACCACACGAATAGCTCAGCACTAGTTCTCGAGTCGTCATAAAATCTGGCGCTAACAACACTTCAAACAATCCGGCTTGCGCTGCAACATAGAGATCAGGCAGATCGAGTTCCACTGTACGCTTGTTACCAGATTCACTGATAAATACAAGCTGACCCGAACGTTCGGTCACCAAAAATCCGCCTTCAGGTAATTCGGCAACAGACCAGGGAAAGTTTAATTTTTCAGCCAAAATTTCCGTGCGTAGCGTGGCTGCTTGCGTTACTGCGCTTGTCGCAATCAGTAAAACTAAACCCATCATGAGTCGTTTCATCGCGGCAACTCCTCGGCAAGTTCACGTGGTTGTGGATGCCATAATCTATCGAAAATCCAACCCGCAAAAGCACCGGTTGCACTCATCAACAAGAATCCGAGTAATGTCCGATTGGCTGCTATTAACGTCGGCATTGGCGCCAGACTATCGACGACAATGAAAGCACAAGCAAGGCCAACACCGCCACCAACAATAAACCAAATACGTTCAAATTTAGGCAAGAAATGACTGAGTCCACGCGCAACAATAAACGCAATCAATAAAGTTGGCGTTAAGATAAGCGCAATGACGGGTCCAAAATGAAGTAGATCATGAAGAATCGTCTCCATTCGGGTCGACATTTCAATATCGACCGACAGCGCGGTTAGCTCGGCAAGATTAAACTGGGTTTGAATGACAGTGCCGACCAAAGCAGCACCAACTACAGCACATAGAAAAGCGATAAACATGCGCACCATGGCATGCCTCCTGACTTAGAAGCGAACTTCCAGCCACTCGTCTTTTTGCTGGAATGTCACGCTTTGAATGGGTCCAAGACCTTCAACATTAACCAAATTTTGCTGATTTGGCCAAATATCATGCAACGCTTTGTGGCGAATCCGTAAGCCGTCTAGACCGTCTACAATAGGTGTTTCTTGATAAATCCAAAAGTTATTTCCATCAATTTCATAACCAACTTCGCTTAATTCAAGCGTGTCGCCTGTTAAAGTTTGAAGCCCAAAGCGCTCAATTACATAAGCGCTGAATTGCGCTTGAGTGCGCTTGAGTTGATGGATATCCGCTTTCTTATCAAATAATTGTTTTACAGCATGTTCAGCATCGTGCAGAAAAAATCGATGCAGCACCTCGATATGGCCGGTGCGCTCATTAAATAAAACCGTTGTACTTGCAGTGTGCAGTTGATGAGCGCTGGTCGCGCTCATCAACCCTATTGCAATCACACTCAACAATGCTAAAAACAACTGACGCATTGTTGATTACTCCTTATCTTCCGACTTATCGTCTTCTGACTTTAGCTTTGTTTTCGCATCTTGCATGATGTCACGCGAGACGTGGTCTGTCGTACGCTGCCATTTATAAGCTTCAATGCGAGACTTCATAATGCGGCGAGGATAATAGTTATTTTCAATATCGACATCCGCCGTTTCCCAATTTGGATCGACAGCAAATTCAGTCACTTCTTTCTCAGTCACAATTAGCTTACTGACCGATTTCGCATTACGGCGCCAAATTTCAGCCGGAATATACATATCCTCTTTGCTGCCATCAGCATAGGTCATTTGCAACAAAATAGGCATAACCAAGCCGCCGACGTTATTAAAGTCTAAAACATAGTAGTTTTTATCTTCGGCAATGGCGCGATCAAATACACGGCGCTCCCATGGCTCTAATTTTTCGAGGAAGCTTTGATACGCATTACGTTGCTTGTTAGTAACGGTAAAACGATCGTTTTCATCATGAAAATCGCGGATATTTGGGTTCTTTTCAACCCAAGTTTTGCGACCTTCCGCTTCGTTGCGCTGCACAAACAATGAGGTTGGCTTGTTGGCTTCCTCTTGGCGACGACGTTCCCAATCAATGTCTGGGTTTTCAGTATCAAGTTGTAACTGATAGACACGATCTAAACTGATATCGACGTGATCAGTCGAGTAGAACCAGCCACGCCAGAACCAATCGAGATCAACACCAGACGCTTCTTCCATAGTACGGAAAAAGTCTGATGGCGTTGGACGTTTAAATGCCCAGCGCTGCGCGTATTCTTTGAAAGCGAAATCGAATAATTCACGACCCAAGATAACTTCGCGCAAAATGTTTAACGCTGCCGCCGGCTTGGTATACGCATTTGGGCCCAAATTTAAAACGCTATCCGATTGCGTCATAATCGGTACTTGGTTGGTCGATTTCATGTAGTCCACTATTGAACGTGGTTCTACGCCCCAAGGAATTGTCGGATCCCATTCACGTCCAGCAACACCATCTAGAAAGCTATTTAAGCCTTCATCCATCCAGGTCCACTGACGTTCATCTGAGTTCACAATCATTGGGAAATAAATATGCCCAATTTCGTGAATAACCACGCCAATCAAGAAACGTTTTTCAGACAAGCTGTACGTGCGGCTTCCATCGTCCTGTAAAACAGTACGCGGGCCGTTAAACGTGATCATTGGATATTCCATACCGCCCACTGGGCCATTGACTGACTGTGACGTTGGGTACGGGTAATCAAACGAGAAACGCGAGTAAACTTCCATGGTGTGAATCACGGATGCTGTTGAGTATTTCTCCCACAGCTCACCACCTTCTTTCGGGTAAAATGACATGGCCATAACGAGTGGCTGCACATCGCCACCTTGCTGATAACCTTGAGCATCCCAAATAAATTTACGCGACGATGCCCAAGCAAAATCACGTACGTTTTCAGCCTCAAACTTCCAGACTTTCCGTTTATCTGTACCTTCTTTCTCGTTCTCAAGCGCTTCTTCTGGCGTTACTACGAATACTGGCTTATCGGCATCTTTAGCTTCTTCAAGGCGTTTACGTTGCGTTGGGGTTAATACCGCGCGTTCATTTTTCAATACGCCTGTTGAAGACACGATATGATCAGCTGGTACATCAATTTCAACGCTGTAATCGCCGAATTCTAAGGTGAATTCACCGCTACCTAAGAACTCTTTATTGGTCCAAGCTTCATAGTCCGTAAAAGCAACAACGCGCGGGAACCATTGCGCCATTAAGAAAATATCATTACCGCCTTCACGAGCATCATCTGGAAAATGCTCATAACCTGAGCGTGCACCAACCGCATCTTCTTCAACAATGTTAAAGCCAAAGTCAATTCCTAACTCGGTTTTTTGCCCTGGTTTGAGTGGAGTCGGCAAATCAACACGCATGTTGGTACCAACAATCACAAAGTCGAGATCATTATTTCCATTCGCAACTCGCTTAATGTTAAAGCCAAGCTCGTTGTCGGCCATAAATTGTTGGCGGCGTAGCTGATTCAGCGAAATACGTGCTGGTTTATCAACACCTCCCAAGCTGACATCTGGCTTGCTATTAAACGTAGCGGTGCGCTCAGCCATCGAGTCCGAACGAAAAATATTCTGATCTAAATGAACCCAGATATATTTAAGGGTATACGGCGAGTTATTGTGATATTGAATGGTTTGTTGTGCGTCGATACGGCGCTTATCTTCATCCAAACGCACTTTAATGTTGTAGTCTGCTTGCTGTTGCCAATATTTTTCACCTGGCTCACCCGCTGCGTTACGGTAGACGTTTGGGGTTGGTAACACTTCATCAAGCTGACGAAATTTATCAACAAAAGACCCTTTGGTTTGCGACACAGCCGAGGCTTCGGCTAGGTTTAACGACATAGATGCGACAAATCCCGTCGCAATCAAAATAAATGATTTTTTCATTAGTTATTCTCTATATGTAGGCGCGCACGACGTTACTTTAACAACTTCACGGTACTAGCTCCATTGCATTGACAGGTAAAATCCTGTTGTTTGTCGCTTTCTTTGGTTTTTCAAGCCTTGTCATGCCATTAAAAATAGTGCAACAATCAATCCATCTTTCGTGTTTTTGAATCTTAAAAACAAACTCGAGGAAAAATTTCGTGAAAACGAGCGCCTATGTGCTCCTGTTCCTTTTTTGGATAGGCACATTTTATGCAGCAAACATTATGGCTTTCGCGGAATTTATCAGCCTCTGGTACATGCCTGCGGGAGTTTCCATTGCCGGATTCTTAATCTTCGGTAAACGCGCTTTCATCCCTATATTTCTTGCCGTATTTTTCGTGTCTTTTCGATTCGCAGAACAATTTGAGCAAGGCTTTGACCCTGCGCATCTTGCATCGGCGACCCTCTTCGCTCTTGCTCATACTGTCCCTTACGGCCTCGGTGGATTATTAGCACGACACTGGCTAAGCCACTTTGCTCAACATGGTTTGCCACAACGTATTATCGGATTACTCGTTATTTATGCACTTGCCGCGTTACTTGCTGCATTATCTGGTTTGATGGTGTGGGAATTCACGACAGAAACGAACAGTGGTATTTTGGAAGAAGGTTGGTTTGCTTGGTGGCTCGGCGACTTGGTTGGGGTGATGGTTATCGCGCCATTAATGTGCCTCATTCTGCCAAGATTTTCTCGTAAACGGCTGCCATGGCTTGATGAATTCTATGCCCACGACCGTAGGCTTCGCGCTGATTTAAAACCCTTTTTATTAAAACTGATTGTCGCTGTTTCGGCAGTTATCGGAATTCTCATTCTCGACAGTAAAATAACGCATCCTGGTGTCGCCTATTTCGTATTTTTTGTCAGTATTCCACAACTTTGGATTGTATTAACTGAACGAACTTCTTATGCAACAGCCAGTTTGGTCACTATCACAGTTTTTATGGCCTTTGGTGTCGGTGTATTCGATGTTACCGATCAATCAATAACATACCAATTTGCCCTATATATCACCGCAGCCATTTCGTACTTTGCTGTATCTATTCCGGCTCTTATGCAACGCAACAATCAATTGGCCGAGCTAAGTATGCTCGACTTATTAACCGATTTACCGACCAAATGGCTATTTAAATCGTTGGTCACCCAAGTCGTGAAATCTTCTCGACCCAATCAGAATCATTGCATCGCGTTGTACAATCTGGATAACTTCAAAAAAATAAATGACGAATACGGTCAAACGACCGGCGATGAAGTACTTCGACAATCGTCGCAAATTATCAAAAATGAACTTCGCGACAGTGAACTTTTATGCCGCTGTGAGCAAGATACCTTTGTGGTGTTCCTCCCTAATTTAGATATTGAAGAGGCAACAAAACGCGCAAACGAGCTTCGCCATAAGCTCCCAGTACTCCATATCGACGATTTAATTTTACCAATACGTGGCAGCTTTGGTGTTGCCCAAGTACAATTTGGTGAAAGTATTGATAAAACCGTTGAGCGCGCAACTCGCGCTTTACAACAAGCAAAACTGGAGGGTCGCAATAAAGTCGTGGCCATCAGTTAAGAGAGCCAACTATGCAAACTATCGACATCCTTGTTGCAACCACTTCTGGCAATACCGAATATCTTGCTGATCAACTATCAACTCAACTTCAAGAAGCCGGCTACAGCACCACCCTTCATTACGAACCAGACTACTCTGATCTAATGGAAAGCCTGACTGAACAGTCGGTCTGGCTTTGCTGTGTGGCAAGCCATGGTGCCGGTGAATACGCTGATTCCATGCTTAATTTTGCAGAGGAACTGCACACTCATAAACCTCAGCTTTCCGGCCTTCGTTACGGTGTTATTGCTGTTGGTGATAGCTGCTACGATACATTCTGCGCCGCAGGTCGTGATTGTGACGCCATGCTAGCAATTTTAGGTGCAAAACGACTGATCACACACCTAGAAATTGATATGTCACAAGACGATCCGGACGAAAAATCATCAACATGGCTGCATTCTTTTATCCAATTACTGTGAATAGTCGTTGTATAAGATCGGTTAAAGTCTGTTTATATCCACTTAATAATTCTGTGAATAACTTCACCTGTGTATAACTCGCTAGGTTATCCACCGTTTGATCACCGAAAGGATCATGATCTGATCACATCTTTACCGATCGTTCTGATCCTTGCCTCATATAGCGTTGCGATGGTTATCCACAAAAATCTCAACACTAATAAGAATAGAAATAAAAGATCAAAAAAAAAGATCTTAATTTATTAATTAGATCCTTTACCAATTCGGGACTAAAATTTAACCGTTTTGATCTTGACTAAATCAGGTTAAAATAACCGGCTACGTTCTACATTCACGCAGAGTTAATTCTAGGATCGCAAAGTATGCCAAACACCTCTTCTTACCATCAGCATTATGACGTGATCGTCATTGGTGGTGGACATGCAGGCACAGAAGCAGCGCTTGCCGCAGCTCGTATGGGCTGTAATACGCTGTTACTGACACACAACATTGACACACTGGGTCAAATGTCGTGTAACCCAGCTATCGGTGGTATTGGTAAAGGGCATTTGGTTAAAGAGATTGATGCACTTGGCGGTGCAATGGCACATGCAGCGGATCTCGCTGGTATTCAATTTCGTACATTAAATTCCTCAAAAGGTCCTGCCGTTCGTGCCACACGAGCTCAAGCCGATCGTGCGTTATACAAAGCGGCCATTCGGCATATGTTAGAAAACCAACCCAACTTGAGTTTGTTTCAGCAAGCTTGTGATGATCTGATCGTCGAAAACGATCGCGTGGTTGGTGTTGTTACCCAAATGGGATTGAAATTCTCTGCAAAAACCGTCGTATTAACTGTTGGAACCTTCCTTGGTGGTCAAATTCATATTGGTTTGAACAATTATCAAGGTGGTCGTGCTGGCGATCCTCCAGCCAACAACTTGGCGAAACGGTTACGTGAATTGCCGTTACGAGTGGATCGTTTAAAAACCGGCACACCACCGCGTATCGATGCTAAAACTGTTGATTTCAGTGTCATGCAAGAACAACCCGGTGATACCCCAACACCAATATTTTCATTTATGGGATCACAAGCTGATCATCCGCAGCAAATTTCGTGTTACATCACACACACCAATTTGCGCACACATGAAATTATTCATGGCGGTTTAGATCGTTCACCAATGTATTCAGGTGTTATTGAAGGCGTAGGGCCTCGCTATTGTCCATCAATTGAAGACAAAGTAATGCGCTTTAGCGATAAAGATGCCCACCAAATTTTCGTTGAACCTGAAGGTTTAAATACCAATGAACTTTATCCAAATGGTATTTCAACTAGTCTGCCATTTGATGTGCAAGTGGCTCTTGTGCGTTCAATAAAAGGTTTTGAAAATGCTCACATTACGCGCCCTGGTTATGCCATTGAGTATGACTATTTTGACCCGCGGGATTTGAAGCAAACACTCGAAACCAAGCATATTCATGGTTTATTTTTCGCCGGCCAAATTAATGGCACAACCGGTTATGAAGAAGCGGGTGCTCAAGGCCTTGTGGCAGGTGCAAATGCTGCACTGCAAGTACAGGATAAAGAGGGTTGGGCACCGCGGCGCGACCAATCATACATGGGCGTATTGATCGATGATCTAAGTACGTTAGGCACAAAAGAGCCTTATCGTATGTTCACTTCACGCGCTGAATATCGTTTGTTATTGCGAGAAGACAATGCCGATATGCGGCTAACGGAAACCGGTCGTCAGCTTGGTTTAGTTGACGATACACGATGGGCTGCATTCAACGCTAAGATGGAAGCCATCGAACAAGAACAGCAACGTTTGCGAACCACTTGGATCCACAAAGATCATCCAGCTGTGGCACAAGTCAATGCGTTAGTAAAAACACCAATTACCCGTGAAGTGAATGGTGAAGAACTCCTGCGTCGACCAGAAATTACCTATGCCGATTTAATGAAAATTGAGAGTATAGGACCAGGCTTAACTGATGAAAAAGCGGCCGAGCAAGTTGAAATTCAAACCAAGTACGCAGGCTATATAGCGCGTCAGCAAGACGAAATAGCGAAGCAGCAACGTCATGAAAATACACAGTTGCCACATAATTTTGATTACGCGACTATCAAAGGATTGTCCAATGAAGTGGTTGCGAAGCTAAATCAACATCAACCTGAAACAGTGGGCAAAGCATCGCGAATTTCAGGTATTACCCCGGCAGCTATTTCGATGTTGTTGGTACACTTAAAAAAACAAGGACTGTTGCGTAAAAGCGCTTAACTCATGCTGTCACAATTAAAACAATTACTCGCTCAAACAACGTTAGATATTACAGAATTGCAGCAACAACAACTGGTAAAGTTGGTTGAGTTGCTGCATAAATGGAATAAAGCTTATAACTTAACGTCGGTGCGTGACCCGCAACAAATGCTCAGCCGTCACATCATGGATAGCTTAGTAGTATTACCGCACTTACAAGGTCAGCGGTTTATTGATGTTGGCACGGGGCCTGGTCTTCCGGGTTTGCCATTGGCGATTACCGCGCCTGATAAAGAGTTTGTCTTGCTCGATAGTTTGGGTAAACGTATTCGATTTATTCGTCAGGTATGTCACGAATTAGATCTTAAGAATGTAACGGCTGTGCAAAGTCGTGTAGAAGACTATCAACCTGACCTAAAATTTGATGGTGTGATAAGTAGAGCGTTTGCCTCGCTTGATGATATGCTGAGTTGGTGTGAACACTTGCCAAACGAACATGGTAAGTTTTATGCCTTAAAAGGCGTCTACCCAGCGGCCGAATTAGAGCAATTACCGCCGCAATTTAATGTTGAAGATATTATTCGATTACAGGTTCCCGACGCCGAAGGCGAACGCCATTTGGTTATAATAACAACGAGAGGTTAGTCCTGTGGGCAGAATTATTGCGATTGCCAACCAAAAAGGCGGCGTGGGCAAAACCACCACGGCGGTGAATTTAGCTGCATCCATGGCGGCAACACGTCGAAAAGTTTTACTCATTGATCTCGATCCGCAAGGCAACGCAACCATGGGGAGCGGTGTTGATAAATATGACGTTGAAAATACCGCCTACGAACTTTTGGTTGAGCAGAAGCCAGCGCAAGATGTCATTATTCGAGAAACCAACGGGAAATATCACTTAATTGCTGCCAATGGTGATACCACCGCTGCCGATATCAAATTAATGGAAGAGTTCGCTCGTGAACAACGCTTAGCAACAGCACTTAAGCCGGTTGTTGACCAATACGATTTTATTTTTATCGATTGCCCACCTTCACTGAGCATGCTAACAGTGAACGCAATGGCGGCAGCTGATTCGGTTCTGGTGCCTATGCAGTGTGAGTACTTTGCACTCGAGGGGCTTACCGCTTTAATGGATACGATTGAGCGTCTTTCTGAGGCCGTAAACCCGCGCTTAACAATCGAGGGAATTCTGCGTACTATGTATGATCCGCGCAACAGACTTGCCAACGATGTATCCGAGCAGTTAAAAAATCACTTTGGCGAAAAAGTCTATCGCACGGTCATTCCACGAAACGTACGTTTAGCAGAAGCCCCAAGTTTTGGCTCGCCTGCAATGTATTACGATAAATCATCGGCGGGTGCAAAAGCTTATTTGGCGCTTGCTGGTGAATTGATACGCCGTGCTGAACAACAAAAAAAGGCCGAAGCAGCGGCTGAAGCTTAAGGAAAAAACGCTTTATGTCTGCAAAAAAACGAGGACTTGGACGCGGTCTCGACGCGTTATTAACCACCAGCAAAACCGCTCGCGATAAAGAGCAACATGACGGTGCACCGGAAGTTGATTACAGCAAAGGTGAATTACAAAAGTTACCTATTGAGTGGTTGCAACCAGGTAAATACCAACCTCGCAAAGACATGACACCTGAGGCGTTAGAAGATCTTGCTGCCTCAATTAAAGCCCAAGGTATTATTCAACCCATTGTGGTGCGTGAAGTTGCTCACGAAAAGTATGAAATTATAGCCGGTGAGCGACGTTGGCGCGCAGCTCAGATGGCACGTTTACAAGAAGTACCTTGCTTAATTAAATCAGTGCCAGATGAAGCGGCCGTTGCCATTGCATTAATAGAGAATATCCAGCGTGAAGATCTTAATGCGATGGAAGAAGCGACCGCGTTGCAACGCTTATTAACTGAATTCCAATTAACCCATCAAGAAGTAGCAGATGCGGTTGGTAAATCGCGTGCAACTGTCACGAACTTGCTGCGCTTAAATAACTTACAGCAAGAAACGAAAACCTTGTTAGAACGCGGTGATATTGAATTAGGTCACGCCAAATTATTGCTCGCATTAGAGGGCGAACCACAGGCAGAAATTGCGCGTTTGATTGCCGCCAAAGGTATGACGGTTCGAGAAGCTGAAAAAGTTGTCCGTCAAGCCTTAGAGCCGGCAAAGGAAAAGCCAGCAAAAGCACAGCCTGACGCAGATATTCAACGCTTAGAACAACGTCTCAGCGAACGGCTTGGTGCCAATGTTGCGATCAATCATGGGCGCAAAGGAAAAGGTAAAGTTGTCATTAATTACAGCAGCTTAGATGAACTAGATGGCATACTCACCCACTTTCAGGTAGAACACGATAGTTAACCATCCCAATTTGTTTGCAATTCAACGCCAAATCTTTATACTATCGCGGGCTTTTAACCGAGGTTTTTAGCCCGTGAAACAGACTCTGACAGCAACCGGAAAACAGCTCGCAGCGAAGTTAATTCGCGCCCAAGTCGGCACTATATTTTTGCTGGCCTGTGTGTTTTCCCTCGTACAACCGATTGCTGGATATACATATTTTTGGGGTGTTGTTGGCGGCGGATTAGCCGTGATTATTCCAACAGCACTGTTTGCGTGGCGCGCTTTTTCACAAGGCGGCGCCCGTGCGGCGAAACAAATCGTCAGTAACTTTTTTGCTGGCGAAGCTTTGAAAATCAGCTTCGCTGTGGTCTTGCTCATAGGCCTGCTGGTGTTTACCACGCTCCCGTTTAGTGCGGTTTTGAGCGGTTACATCGCGGCTCTTATAGTGCAATGGCTAGCACCAATTTTATTTTTAAAATCAACTTAAAATTGTGGGAAACAACATGGCTGCAGAAGAGTTAACGCTCCAGAGTCATATCCAGCACCACTTAACTAACGCCAAAATGTGCTCAACCGATGCCGGAATTGAGTTCAACAAAGCGTGTAGTGATGCAGGGTTCTGGACATGGCACATTGACACACTCGCTTGGTCGATCGGACTTGGCATCCTGTTCTTAATGATCTTCCGCTCAGCGGCGAAAAAAGCACATACCGGCGTACCGGGTAAAATGCAGTGCTTTATCGAAATGATCATTGAACTTGTCGCCACCAACGTGCGCGACACCTTCCATGGTAAGAGCAAACTCATTGCTCCACTCGCTTTAACCATTTTCGTCTGGGTTTTCTTGATGAACCTGATGGACTTGATTCCAGTTGACTTCTTACCTGCGTTTGCTGGCTGGGTTGGCGCAACATTCTTTGGTATGGACTCACATGATGTCTACATGAAGATTGTACCGACCACTGACTTGAACATGACTGCAGGCTTGGCTATCGGCGTATTCTTACTGATGATTGGCTACTCAATCCGCATTAAAGGTGTGATGGGCTTCATCAAAGAATTGACCTTGCATCCATTTAGCGCAAGCAACCCAGTTGTTCAGGCACTGTTAATTCCATTTAACTTATTGCTTGAGCTTATCGCATTGGTCGCGAAGCCGTTTTCATTGGCGTTGCGTCTATTTGGTAACCTTTACGCCGGTGAGATGATCTTCATCTTGATTGGTGCAATTGGCTTGTTCCAGTTACCACTGCACTTTGTATGGGCGGTATTCCATATTCTGGTTATCGTGCTGCAGGCGTTCGTATTCATGATGCTGACCATTGTTTACTTAAGCATGGCCAGCTCAGAAAGCCATTAATTTTTGTTTTTATTTAGTTTTACTTTTTAACATTAACCTTTGAAATATTGGAGAAAACAATGGAACTAGCATTAGGTCTTAAATACATCGCTGTAGCTTTATTGATCGGTTTCGGTGCTATCGGTACTGGTCTTGGCTTCGGTAACATGGGTGGTAAATTCTTGGAAGCGTGTGCACGTCAGCCAGAATTAGCGCCTTCTTTGCAAGTTAAAATGTTCATCCTAGCTGGTCTTATCGACGCCGTTGCTATGATCGGTGTTGGTATCGCCATGTTCTTATTGTTCGCTGCTTAATAAGCCATTCAACTTTCGAACGATAGAACTTATAGGAGGGGGGGTTAATGAATATAAACATGACCCTGATCGGAGAATTAATCGCGTTCATCGTCTTCGTACTGTTTTGTATGAAGTTCGTATGGCCTCCGCTAAATAATGCGATTGAAGCTCGTCAGAAGAAAATTGCTGATGGTCTTGCAGCCGGCGAACGTGCCGAAAAAGACTTAGAGCTTGCTCAGGCAAAAATTGCTGACGAACTGAAAGAAGCGAAAGCGCAAGCTGCTGAAATCATTGCTCAAGCGAAGAAACGCGCTGAGCAAACGGTTGAAGAAGGCAAGCAACGTGGTGAGACTGAGCGCGAAGCAATTATCGCCGCTGGTCACGCTGAAGTTGAAGCTGAACGCAATCGCTTACGCGAAGAATTGCGCAAGCAAGTAGCTGTATTAGCTGTTGCTGGTGCAAGCAAAATCATCGAGCGTGAAATTGATAAAGACGCTCACAGTGACATCGTTGAAAAACTGGTCGCTGAACTCTAACCAAAGGGGTTTGTGCAAATGTCAGAATTGACTACGGTTGCTCGCCCCTATGCAAAAGCAGCTTTTGATTTTGCAGTAGAGAACGGCGCTATCGAAAAATGGCACGAAATGTTGGCCTTTGCTGCTGCGGTAGCAAATGATGCCACCATGGCTATGTTTTTGAGCAGCGCCGAAACGCTAGAAAAGAAAGTTGAAGTTTTCATCAACGTATGTGGTGAGCAACTGGACGATAAAGCCCAGAATTTTGTTCGCGTTATGGCTGAAAATGGCCGTTTGAAAGCTTTATCTGCTGTGGTTGCGTTGTTCGCTGAACTGCGCGCCGACTACGAAAAAGAAATCGCTGTAGACGTAACTTCAGCGGTGAAATTGACGAAGAAACAGCAGGACAATCTAGCGAAAACGTTAGAAAAACGTTTTTCACGCAAAGTTAAGCTGAATTGCACTGTCGATGCAGCAATTGTCAGTGGCTTATACATTAAAGCCGGTGACACGGTAATCGACGGCACGGTGCGCGGCAAGTTAGATCGACTTGCACACGCACTGCAATCCTAATTGGGGACTTGAGCATGCAACTGAATTCAAATGAAATCGCAGAGCTGATCAAAAAACGAATTGAACAGTTCGAAGTGGTCAGTGAAGCTCGTAACGAAGGTACCATCGTATCTGTAACCGACGGTATTATTCGCATTCACGGCCTTGCAGACTGTATGCAAGGTGAGATGGTTGAGCTTCCTGGCAATCGTTACGCTATCGCATTGAACCTTGAGCGCGACACCGTTGGTGCCGTTGTTATGGGTCCATATGCCGATTTGCAAGAAGGCGTTAAAGTTAAATCTACTGGCCGTATCTTAGAAGTACCGGTTGGTCGTGCCTTATTAGGCCGTGTGGTAAACACCTTAGGTGAGCCAATTGACGGTAAAGGTCCGATTGAAGCAGACGGCTTCGAGCCAGTTGAAAAAATCGCACCAGGTGTAATCGAGCGTCAATCAGTTGATCAACCAGTACAAACTGGTTACAAATCAATCGATGCTATGATTCCAGTAGGTCGTGGTCAGCGTGAGTTGATCATCGGTGACCGTCAAACCGGTAAAACGGCTTTGGCAATCGATGCCATCATCAACCAGAAAAACTCAGGCATTAAGTGTGTCTACGTTGCTATCGGTCAGAAAGCCTCGACCATCGCGAACGTGGTACGCAAGCTTGAAGAACACGGCGCATTGGAAAACACCATTGTTGTTGCAGCATCTGCTTCTGAATCAGCAGCGTTGCAATACTTGGCAGCCTACTCAGGTTGTACCATGGGTGAATACTTCCGTGACCGCGGTGAAGACGCATTGATCGTATACGATGACTTGTCGAAGCAAGCTGTTGCTTATCGTCAAATCTCATTGTTGCTGCGTCGTCCGCCAGGTCGTGAAGCATACCCAGGTGACGTTTTCTATCTTCACTCACGTCTACTTGAGCGTGCAGCGCGTGTAAACGCTGACTACGTTGAAAAGTACACCAACGGTGAAGTGAAAGGTAAAACGGGTTCATTAACAGCGCTACCGATTATCGAAACCCAAGCGGGTGACGTATCAGCGTTCGTACCAACCAACGTGATTTCAATCACCGACGGTCAGATCTTCTTAGAAACTGACTTGTTCAACGCCGGTATCCGTCCAGCTGTTAACGCTGGTATCTCGGTATCGCGTGTAGGTGGTGCAGCACAGACCAAGATCATTAAGAAACTTGGTGGTGGTATCCGTTTGGCATTAGCACAGTATCGTGAATTGGCAGCGTTCGCGCAGTTCGCTTCAGACTTAGACGAAGCAACGCGTTCACAGCTTGAGCACGGTCAGCGTGTTACTGAACTGATGAAGCAAAACCAATATAAGCCAATGAGCGTGGCTGAAATGGCAGTGTCTATTTTCTCTGCAGAAAAGGGTTACCTGAAAGATGTAGAGAAAGACAAAATCCTCGACTTCGAAGGTGCGTTAATTTCGTACATGCGTAGCGAGCACGCTGAACTGATGGCTGATATTGATAAAACTGGCAACTATAACGACGACATCGAAGCGAAGCTGCACGAAGGTTTGAAAGCCTTCAAGAAAACGCAGTCTTGGTAAGCGGAGCGTGGCTACACAATGTGTGGCCACAAGTCGTTGAGTTAACAGGAGAATATCATGGCCGGCGGTAAAGAGATAAAAACCAAGATCGGGAGTATTAATAATACTCAGAAGATCACCAGTGCAATGGAGATGGTTGCTGCGTCTAAAATGAAAAAGGCGCAGGAACGTATGGCTTCAAGCCGTCCGTATGCGGACAGCATTCGCAAGGTGATCGGCCATGTTGCCCATGCCAACTTAGAATATAAGCATCCGTACTTAGAAGAGCGCGATGTGAAACGAGTTGGTTACATTGTGATTTCAACTGACCGCGGTTTGTGCGGCGGCTTAAACACCAACGAATTTAAAGCGGTGGTTAAGCATGCTAAAGCATATAAAGACAGCGGCGTGGATGTTGATTTCGCAGCCATAGGTAACAAGGCTACGGGTTTCTTTAAACGCTTTGGAGGCCGTTTACTGGCGCAAAAATCAGGTCTTGGTGATAAGCCAAGCGTGAATGATGTGCTCGGGACTGTACAGGTAATGTTAGATGCCTTTGATGAAGGCAAAATCGATCGCCTGTTTGTGGTGTACAACAAGTTTGTGAACACCATGAAGCAAGAACCAACGATAGCGCAATTGCTACCGTTGCCAAAAGCTGAGTCTCGTGACGAAGTTCAATCAGGTAGCTGGGACTACTTGTATGAGCCGAATCCACAGCCAATTTTAGAATTACTGATTCGTCGTTATGTTGAAGCGACAGTGTATCAGGGCGTAGTGGACAACATCGCTAGTGAACAGGCAGCGCGGATGGTGGCAATGAAAGCCGCTACCGACAACGCCGAAGACCTCATCGATCAACTGCAATTGGTGTACAACAAAGCACGCCAAGCAGCGATCACGCAGGAAATTTCGGAAATTGTATCGGGCGCCGAAGCGGTTTAAGGCGAAGCTTGCAAGAATTTTAGAGTTAGAGGAAATGTCATGAGTCAAGGTAAGGTCGTGCAAATTATTGGCGCGGTTGTGGATATCGAATTTCCACAAACAGACGTGCCAAAGGTATACGACGCGCTGCAGGTGACCGACGGTGACCTCAAGGGTCTGACCCTGGAAGTTCAGCAGCAGTTAGGCGGTGGTATCGTGCGTGGTATCGCACTTGGTACTACCGACGGTCTGCGTCGTGGAATTACCGTTCAAAACACCGGCGAGCCAATCATGGTACCAGTGGGTAAACAAACCCTCGGTCGTATCATGAACGTATTGGGCGAGCCAATTGATGAAGCGGGCGATATCGGTGAAGAAGAACGTATGTCGATTCACCGTGCTGCACCGTCGTACGAAGAACAGTCAAGTGCAACTGAGCTGTTAGAGACCGGTATCAAGGTAATCGACTTGATTTGTCCGTTCGCTAAGGGTGGTAAAGTTGGTCTGTTCGGTGGTGCGGGTGTAGGTAAAACCGTTAACATGATGGAGCTTATCCGTAACATCGCTATCGAGCACAGCGGCTACTCAGTATTCGCAGGTGTTGGTGAGCGTACGCGTGAGGGTAATGACTTCTATCACGAAATGAAAGATTCAAACGTACTCGACAAAGTAGCATTGGTCTACGGTCAGATGAACGAGCCTCCAGGTAACCGTTTGCGCGTTGCGTTAACCGGCTTGACCATGGCAGAGAAGTTCCGTGACGAAGGTCGTGACGTTCTGTTCTTCGTAGATAACATCTACCGTTATACCCTAGCCGGTACTGAAGTATCAGCATTGCTAGGTCGTATGCCTTCTGCGGTAGGTTACCAGCCAACTCTTGCAGAAGAGATGGGTGTACTTCAAGAACGTATTACTTCAACCAAAACTGGTTCAATCACGTCAATCCAGGCCGTTTACGTACCTGCGGATGACTTGACCGACCCGTCACCAGCAACCACGTTCGCTCACTTAGATGCGACTGTTGTATTGTCACGTGACATCGCGTCATTGGGTATCTACCCTGCGGTTGACCCGTTGGATTCAACGTCACGTCAGTTGGACCCATTGGTAATCGGTAAAGAACACTACGACGTAGCGCGTGGCGTTCAGTCAGTATTACAGCGTTACAAGGAGCTGAAAGATATCATCGCAATCTTGGGTATGGACGAATTGTCTGAAGAAGACAAGATGACCGTAGCTCGTGCGCGTAAAATTCAGCGTTTCCTGTCACAGCCGTTCTTCGTTGCTGAAGTATTCACCGGCTCACCAGGTAAATATGTATCGTTGAAAGATACCATCGCTGGCTTTAAAGGCATCTTAAACGGTGACTACGACGACCTTCCAGAACAAGCGTTCTATATGGTTGGTAGCATCGAAGAAGCGGTCGAAAAAGCCAAGAAAATGTAATAAACCGGGAGGTTTAAATGGCAGCTAAAACTGTACAGCTTGATGTGGTCAGCGCCGAAGAACGTTTGTTCTCTGGTGCCGTTGAGACCCTGCAAGTGACCGGTAGCGAAGGTGAGCTGGGTATTCACCCAGGTCACGCCCCGCTTTTAACCACAATCAAGCCAGGTATGGTGCGAGTGGTTAAAGAAGGTGGCGAAGAAGAAATCATCTACGTTGCTGGTGGTGTGCTTGAAGTGCAGCCGCATAACGTCTCGGTCCTTGCTGATACGGCCATTCGTGGTGAAGAGCTTGATGAACAAAAAGCTCTAGAAGCTATGAAACATGCTGAAGAAGCAATTGCAGATCAAAGTTCTGATTTAAGCTACGCAGAAGCGGCGGCAGAACTGGCTCGAGCGATGGCTCAGTTGCAGGTTATTCGCAAACTACGCAAATAATCAGCACGCCAAGCTTTAAGAAAATGAAAAGACCCGTAAATCTCGGTTTGCGGGTCTTTTTTTCGCCTGTTAATTTGTTGTAAACGGCTTTAAAATAGCCCATCACTTTTATTCGAATACAGAAATGGAAGGATTCATGTCTCTGAGTGTTGTTGTACTTGCTGCGGGTAAAGGCACTCGCATGCGTTCGGCGCTACCGAAGGTATTGCATCCAGTTGCCCATAAACCGATGGTTCAACATGTGATTGATACAGCGCGTTCGCTAGAACCAGACCACGTGCATGTCATTTATGGCCACGGTGGCGATGTATTAATGGAAAAACTTGCCGGACAAACGCTTAATTTTGTTGAGCAAGCACAGCAGCTGGGCACTGGTCACGCGGTGCAGCAAGTTGTGCCGCACATTCAAGACAATCAAAGGATTTTGATTTTATACGGTGATGTGCCGTTAACTCGTACAGAAACGTTGCAAGCCTTGTTAGCTGCAGCTGCGAATACTGATTTAGCATTACTCACCGTGACTTTGCCTGATCCGACCGGTTATGGCCGTATTGTGCGTGATGCGAATCATGCGGTTGTCGGCATTGTTGAGCAAAAAGATGCCAGCGCCGAGCAGTTAAACATTACCGAAGTAAACACCGGCATGATGGCGGTGAGTGGGGCGGCATTGAAACGCTGGTTAGGCAAGTTGTCGAATAACAATGCTCAAGGTGAATATTATCTGACGGATATTGTTGCCATGGCCGCCGCGGAAGGCGTGAACATCGCAACGGCGCAGCCACAGGCGATTAGCGAAGTGGAAGGTGCGAACAATCGGGTGCAATTGGCAGGGCTAGAGCGCGCGTACCAAGCGCGTCAAGCCGAGCAATTGATGTTAGACGGCGCCACGTTAATGGATCCAGCTCGTGTTGATGTGCGCGGTGAGGTGATCATTGCCAACGACGTTGTGGTTGACGTGAATGTTATTTTTGAAGGCCGAGTGGAACTTGGCGAAGGCGTCGTTATCGAAAGCAACTGTGTACTGCGCAATTGTAAAATTGGGGCTGGCTCACGCGTGAAAGCAAACAGCGTCATAGAAGATGCCGTGTTAGCTGAAAATTGCGCCGTTGGTCCATTTGTTCGCTTACGCCCAGGCGCTGACTTAGCTGAAGGCGTGCAAGTTGGTAACTTTGTTGAAATTAAGAAAACGCGCATGGGTAAAGGCTCAAAAGCGAGCCACCTCACCTACCTTGGTGATGCACAAATTGGTGCTGACGTGAACATAGGCGCGGGCACTATCACCTGTAACTACGACGGTGTAAATAAATTTGTGACCGAGATTGATGATGGCGCGTTTATCGGATCAAATAGCTCGTTGGTTGCTCCGGTTCGTGTTGGTAAAAACGCAACGGTAGGAGCCGGTTCAACGGTGACCAAGAGTGTGGAAGACGAAGAACTAGCGGTTGCGCGCGGTAAACAACGGAATATTAGTGGCTGGCAACGTCCAGTGAAAAAAGGATAAGCGATATGTGTGGAATTGTTGGCGCAACTTCTGAGCGCCGTATTAGCGAAATTCTCATTGAAGGTTTAAAACGTCTTGAATACCGCGGTTACGATTCTGCGGGTTTGGCTGTATTAAACGAACAAGGCGTAATCGAGAGCGTTCGTCGAACTGGTAAAGTTCAAGCGCTTAAAGATGCCGTTGGTGAGCACCCACTATCGGGTACAACTGGTATCGCACATACCCGTTGGGCAACCCATGGCGGCGTTACTGAAGCAAACGCTCACCCACATATTTCAGAAGACTGCATTGCCGTGGTGCACAACGGTATTATCGAAAATCACGATAAACTACGTGAGCAGTTAAAAGGCTTAGGTTATACCTTTGCGTCAGATACCGACACCGAGGTGATTTGTCACTTAGTGCATCATGAGCGTAAAACTCACGACGACTTGTTTGAAGCCGTTCAAGCAGCAGTGCGCCAATTAGAAGGTGCTTATGGCACGGTGGTTATGGATTGCCGCGAACCAGGCCGCTTGATCGTGGCTCGCTCTGGCAGTCCGTTGGTGATCGGTTTAGGTATTGGCGAGAATTTTGTTGCCTCTGACCAACTTGCATTGTTACCAGTCACGCGTAAGTTCATGTACCTCGAAGAAGGCGACATGGCTGACATTAACCGTACCGAAGTGAAAGTTTATGACGCCAACGGCGAACGTGTTGAACGCGAAATTCACGAATCAGACGGTAACTATGACGCTGGTGGTAAAGGCGAATATCGCCACTTCATGCTCAAAGAAATTCATGAGCAACCAAGCGCCGTGCGTAACGCCTTAGAGGGCCGTATTGTGGATGGTCATGTGGCAGACGATGTGTTCGGTAACGGTTCGTTAGATTTATTAAAAGATATTGAACATGTGCAAATTGTCGCGTGTGGTACGTCGTATCATGCGGGCATGGTTGCGCGCTATTGGCTCGAATCGATGGCGGGCGTGTCATGTAACGTCGAAATTGCCTCAGAATTCCGTTATCGCCAATCGCACGTGCATCCCAATAGCTTGTTGGTCACTATTTCACAGTCTGGTGAAACGGCGGACACTTTAGCGGCACTGCGTTTAAGCAAAGAATTGGGCTATAAAGGCAGCCTCACCATTTGTAACGTCAGCACCTCGTCGATGGTGCGTGAATCCGACTTAGCTTATATGACGCGTGCCGGAACCGAAATAGGTGTGGCATCAACCAAAGCATTCACCACCCAGTTAGTCGGTTTGTTGATGTTAACATTGGCCATAGGTCAGTTCCGCGGTATGCCAGCTTCACAACAAGAAGCTGTGTTGAAATCGCTGAAGACGTTGCCAGCGAAGCTCGAAGAAGCGTTATTGCTGAGTGATGCCATTGAAGCCTTGGCGCCTGAGTTTGCGGACAAGTTCCATAGCTTGTTCTTAGGGCGTGGCACGCAATACCCCATTGCGATGGAAGGTGCGTTAAAGCTCAAAGAAATTTCTTATATTCACGCTGAAGCTTATGCCGCCGGTGAATTGAAGCACGGCCCGCTGGCACTCATTGACGCAGATATGCCAGTGATTGTGGTGGCACCAAACGATGAATTGCTTGAGAAACTTAAATCAAATGTTGAAGAAGTGCGTGCTCGTGGCGGCATCATGTATGTGTTTGCCGACAAAGACGCCCACTTCAAGGGTGATGACAGCATGCGCGTCATCAACGTCACGCACTGTGACGAACTGATTGCACCGATTGTTTATACCATTCCGCTTCAGTTGCTCTCCTACTTCGTTGCTATCATTAAAGGCACTGATGTGGATCAGCCGCGAAACTTGGCGAAATCGGTTACGGTGGAATAAATTTGTTCGATTGGAAAAGGCCCGCAAGGGCCTTTTTTGTTGGTGCCATACTCTACTTTGCACAGCAATAGCATCTTGCCTTGCATCGCTGATAAATATGTCTTACTTTCAATTACATATTTTAAACAATGCTCCTGTTGTCACTTATAGCAAAATGAGCGTGCACACTATACAAAGGTTATAAACCACAGGGAGAGTTCAATTGAATATTAATGTGACGTTGCTCGGCGAGTTCATCGCATTATTCGCCTTCATAATGGGTGTATTGTGTTATTACCTTGGTCGTCGCAAAACACAGACTCCAGTTTTAGCCGGTTTGCTCGGTGTAGTACTTTCAATTATTCCACCGTTTGCCCTAGTTTATCTGGTGGTACTGGTATTTAAAAAAGATTTAGGTTCAACATCGGCGGCAGTGAGTGGGTAAATTCGGATGTTGGGTTTAATCGTGATAGGCGAATCGATGCCGTATCGTCAGTTGCCATGAGCAGAATGACAACCGTTGTTTTTAATTCACTCAATAAGTTAGTTTGAACGTCCAACAAATATGGATACTTGTGGCGTGTAAGCGGATTCGGGTTATGGTAAGCACAAAATTACCTCATCAAAACTTCCTAACGCTGTCGCTAAATGTTCTTCCTCAAGCTTACGTAAACCCGCTCGAATAACTTCACTTACTGAAGCATATCGACCACTTTCAATAAGTTGATCGACAAACTGGTCGAAGTGAGCGCCTAAGCTGATACTCGTATTTTTCGCCACAACACCCCCTCAATACCAATAAATATTAAAATTTGGTACTAAAAGGGGTTTAGTCGAAAATGTTATTAAAGCAATACCTCGGCTGATAGTCAGCAGCCCAGATACATAGTATTCTGACCTTCAAAGCCTTAATACTTAAAGTTTATTCATGTTAAAAAAATTACTCAACGTTGTACTGGCTACCGGGGTTGTTGCGGTAGCTTTTGCCATTTTCTGTTTGCCAAGTATTGGCCTCACCTATTTGGGCGCGTGGCTTATTAGCTTTGTGGTTGATATTAATTTCGATAGTTGGATTACCCACACGGTTATTCTGGTTCTATCAGCGGTTTGGTCGCTGATTACGTTAAACACCGATACCGGTGATGACATGCTAAAAACACTCACGATGAAGCGTTAACGGAATACTTATGGGCCATCACCATCACGATCACAGCAAAGATATGGCATCGGAGCGCTTGGGTTGGGCATTCCTGCTCAACTTTTGCTTCACCATTATTGAGTTTATTGGTGGTGTGCTGACCAACAGTACGGCGATTTTGGCCGATGCGGTGCATGATTTGGGTGATAGTCTATCGCTGGGCATGGCGTGGATACTCAACAAGTTAGGCCGTAAGCGCGCGAATAGTCAGTTTACTTACGGGTATCGTCGTTTGAGTTTAGCGGGTGCCTTTATTAACGCTGTCGTGCTGATCGTTGGCTCAACTTGGGTGTTATTGGAAGCAATTCCACGGCTGTGGGATCCGCAAATGCCCATGGCTAATGGCATGATTGCTTTAGCGGTTCTCGGCATTGCGGTAAATGGTTTCGCTGCGTTTAAATTATCGAAGGGTAAAAGTTTAAACGAGCGCATCATCAATTGGCATTTAATAGAAGACGTGTTGGGTTGGGTTGCGGTGCTGATTGTCGGCATTGTGTTACTGTTTGTGGATTGGCCGATTCTCGATCCACTGTTGTCGATTGCGTTCACGGTGTTCATATTATTTAACGTGATTCGCAACTTACATGAAACTGCCCGCTTATTTTTCCAAGCGGCACCGGACAATGGCACGGTGGAAGCAGTCACAGCAACCCTGAAGCAATTACCGAATGTGGTAGACGTGCATCACCTGCATTTTTGGTCACTTGACGGTGAGCATCACGTGCTAACAGCCCATTTGGTGCTTGATGAGGATATCGAAAGTGAGCAACGCCGCTATTTGAAGGAAGCGATAGACAAAGCATTGCTACCGTATCAGTTAAGTCATACCACGATTGAACTCGAACTGCCCGGCGAAGTTTGTCGTGATGAGAGCGCTCACCACGACCGCCATCATGATCACTAACCTAGCCTTCAAAACCCAAATATTAGTGGGAAAATAAATACGACAATTGCGGCCCAGATCGCGTACACCGGAATCAACCGAGTTTGCCATTGTTCAAGTAAAGCAAATGACCATTGGCCGCGAATAAACTGCCAATACAACCATGCGTAACCGCTTAAACTAACCAATAATATGAGGTTTTCGCCGAGTGCTGCGGTACGGTTGGCAGTAAATCCCATGTCGGCGATGCGGCTGGCTATGGCAGCTAATGCCAACAAATCAACCAATAACGCCGAGACAATCAATAGCCATTGCAGGCGGTCGAAAAGACTCGGTGCTTTACCAGATTCGCGCGACGACACGGCATATAAAACCAAGCCCAGCACAACAATCAGCAAGGCATCAAGGCCAATAAGCAGTTCACGTTCGACGTCAAACGTACGTCCACTCACCAGCATAATCACCAAGAATGTCAGTAGCAACAACGTGAATAGTGGCGTGAAAATACGTGCCAATACTGGTGCCATATTCTCGACAGCCCCTTGTTTTGCTTCGACCAACCAGCCAACAATAATCACGGCGCCCATAACACCTGAGGGAATCAACCATTGCTGTGCGAACCACTCAATGTTCATGCCGATAAACGAGAACATACCAATGGTTAATGCAGTTAGAACCGCGCCACCAAGTGCCAGTAATACAAAATAAATCGCGTATTCACCCGAGTAGCGAACAAAGTCCATGCGTCGCCCATCGGTTTGCCACCAGTTGCCGGTGTAGAGAATACCAACTAAAAACCAGAGGAATAGAGGCAGGTGGAGCAGACTTAACGACTGCGTGGCTGATGGATCTTGCCAGGGCATCAGGTTAATCACCGTGGCAATTCCTAGAGAAGCAACGATTAACCAGTACCAACCCCGTTGCCCAAGTTGATGCTTCACCACGTAGTAAGCGCCGAGCATAGGCAAGCAAAACAACATAAAGTTACGCGCAAACACCCATTCGTGGGTTTCGGGCGTGAATCCAAACAGTTTGGGCAGGTGAAATAGCACGGCCGCGCAGCATGCCAGCAGTAACGCCAGATAAAAGTCGGTGTTCCATGACTGTTTATCGCCGCCCCAAACAATATTGCGCCACAGACGCCCTGCATGTACTTCGGCATACTCTTTGGAGACAGCTTCGAGATTACCGATTCGTTTCGTGGCGACGAGAAACGCTTCATCGACGTGCAATCCACGCTCTAATAGCGCGTCAATTTGGTCGCGCAAATGGCTTTCGAGTTCGTCAGCATCTTCTTCAAGAATCGCGGCACGCCGAAGTACAAATTCGCGCCACTGTGCAATGTTTTGCTCGAGTTCAAAGGGTTGATTAGACGAATTGGACATCATGGTCATCGCTCCGTGTCATATCGCGCCAAATTTGGTTGAGCGCCTTGTTAATTACTTGCCATTGCTGGCGTTGCTCGTTCAAGGTCGCCATGCCCTCGTCGGTGATAGCGTAGTACTTGCGCTTTCTATTGGAGTCACCAACAAGCCAGCGCGAGGTTAAATAGCCTTGCTTTTCGAGCCGATGAAGTAACGGGTACAACATGCCGTCAGTCCATTGCAGCGCACCACCCGAGAGCTCTTCAACGCGTTTGACGATTTCGTATCCATAAGTCTCCCCTTCAGCAATAACACCTAAAACGATTGGTGTAGAGGAGGCTGCCATCAGATCTTTTGAGAGGTTCATAAAACTTATCCGCTTATACATAGAACTGCTAGGTATAAATCTTATACCTAGAACTGTTAGGTATGCAAGTTTATTTATTTCTAACACCTGCTACGCTTACTAAGAACCTGTTAAAACAAGAAAAAGGAGATCATCATGGGCATTTTATGGTTCTTATTGGTCGGTATCATTGCTGGATGGCTAGCCGGTACTTTAGTGAAAGGCGGCGGTTTTGGCCTAATCGGCAATATGGTTATCGGCGTGATTGGTGCAATGATAGGTGGCTTTTTGTTTAACTTTTTAGGGGTCTCCAGCGGTGGCGGTATTATCTGGAGTATTGTGGTTGCAACTATTGGTGCAGTGGTTCTGCTCTTTATTGTCAGGGCTTTTAAGAAAGCCTAGCTACCTGAAATAGCCGCGCAACGGCAATCGCTGTGCGGCTTTTCTGATTATTTTTTCTCTAATTTATCCTGAGTTTTTAATTTAAAATCACTGGCATCATGACGTTCATGCAACTGCTTATTTAAATCTCCCCAAGTTTTATTAACGATGCGACCGCGTTGCACAGCTGGGCGTTTGGCAATTAATTCCGCCCAACGCAGTACATTTTTGTACTTATGAGCTTCAATGAACTCGGCAGCGTCATAGACTTGATTGGTCACTAGCGCACCGTACCACGGCCAAATTGCCATATCAGCAATGGTGTATTCGTCACCGGCAATGTACTTATTGTTGGCGAGTTGGCGGTCTAATACATCCAGTTGGCGTTTAACTTCCATGGTGTAGCGGTTAATCGGATACTCGTACTTTTCGGGTGCGTAAGCATAAAAATGACCGAATCCACCACCCAACAGCGGGGCACTCCCCATTTGCCAAAATAACCAATTTAATGTTTCGGTTCGTTTAGCCGGATCGTGGGGTATGAACGCATTAAATTTTTCAGCCAAATACAGCAAAATAGAACCCGATTCGAATACGCGCGTCGGTGGCTGGGTGCTCACATCGAGCAACGCAGGAATTTTTGAATTCGGATTGACCGCAACAAAACCGCTGCCGAATTGGTCCCCTTCAAGAATTTGTATCAAATGCGCATCGTATTCAGCGTCGGTGATACCCAGTTCGAGTAGTTCCTCTAACATCACCGTCACTTTCACGCCATTGGGTGTGGCTAGCGAATAAAGTTGTAATGGATGTTTACCTACAGGCAACTCTTTATCATGCGTTGCGCCAGCAATTGGGCGATTAATTGAGGCAAACTTACCGCCACTTTCTTGATCCCACTGCCAAACTTTTGGCGGTGTATAAGTATTCGACATGCTCTGCTCCTTGATTCAAAATTTTTCTACATTGAGTGTAACGCATACCAGCAGGGTTTGGATTATTCGACTTTGGCATAAGGCATAGCAAAACGGCGCCATTAGGCGCCGTTTTATGTATCAAAGATTATGTTTACTCTTGCACTTCAATATCATTTTCTACTGATTTCACACCTTCCACGCCCTGCGCCAGTTGCGCGGCAAGTTCCGCCTCTTCAGATGTCGCGACGACCCCACTGAGCACCACGTGGCCGTTGATGGTTTCGACGTTTATGTTGCCGGCACTCACTTGGTCGGCTTCAAATAACGCCGTTTTTACACGTGCCGTAATGGCACTGTCACTTAAAAAGTCCCCAGTGCGCTCAGCAGTTTCGCGGGTATAATCGGCTGCGTCACTCGCGGCCTGTTGGGTAGCTTCAGTGGCTTGCTCTAATGACGATTGTGCTTTTTCACGGGTATCGTCTTGCTCTTGTTGCGAACAAGCGGACAATACCAACGCTGCCAAAGATGCCAAAATCAATGCCTGCAAAGTTTTCATAATGAACCTCCTGTTTTGAAGTTACATCTAAACATAGTAAAGCAAGACAAAAATTCGAGGTGGTTTACAAACCTTTTGCGATTTACACTGGAAGCATCTGCTACATTTTGCGCGAACAGGGACAAACACTATGCGTACATTAGGAAATATTCTGTGGTTCATCTTAGGCGGCGCCATTATGGGGCTCGGCTGGTGGTTAGCAGGCTTAATTGCATTTATTACCATTGTTGGCATTCCTTGGGGACGCTCTTGTTTTGTGATTGGCATGTTCTCGTTCTTTCCGTTTGGACAAGAAGCGATTGATCGCGAAGAGTTAACGCAACGAGGTGATCTGGGTACCGGCAGCCTTGGCTGTTTGGGTAACGTATTATGGTTCATTTTCCTCGGTTGGTGGCTCGCGCTGGGGCACCTCGTTTCAGCGATCGCCCTATTTATCACCATCATCGGCATTCCATTCGGTATTCAGCACTTAAAACTGGCTGGCGTCGCATTATCACCAGTAGGTAAAACCATTGTCAGCAAAGAAGTTGCTGCTGCCGCGCGTATGCATAATGCCAACAGCGCCGTCTCAAAAATGCGAGAGAAATAATATGAAATGGATGATTTATGGTGCCAATGGTTACACCGGCACATTGATGGCAAAACATGCCAAATCACTCGGGCTAACCCCGGTCCTTGCGGGACGCAAAAGCGAGGCCATTCATCGTCTTGCCGGTGAGCTCGAGTTGCCGTCGGTGGTTGTTGATTTAACCGATACTCAAGCACTGCAACAGGCCTTGGCAGAAATTGATGTGGTAGTGCATTGTGCGGGCCCATTTGAAATAACCGCAGCACCAATGATTGAAGCTTGCCTCGCCACCAAAACGCATTATACCGATATCACCGGCGAGTTAAGTGTATTTGAGTATGCGCACGCGCAACATCAACGTGCTGTGGATGCAGGTGTGGTGTTATGTCCGGGCGTGGGTTTTGACGTTATTCCTACCGATTGCGTGGCGGCAAAACTCAAACAAAAGCTAGCGGATGCGACATCTCTGACATTAGGTTTCGATTCTGCATCGCGGATGAGCCGCGGCACGGCAAAAACCAGTGTTCGCCGTTTAGGTGACGGCGGTGCGGTTCGCCAAGATGGCAAAATCATCAGTGTGCCATTGGCTTATCACACGCGCCATATTGATTTTGGCAATGGTGAGAAGTTCGCCATGACGATTCCTTGGGGCGATGTTTCGACGGCCTACTACACCAGCGGTATTCCAAACATTGAGGTTTATATTCCGGCTTCACCAAAGCTTGTCAAAAAACTAAAACGTTTGAATTGGTTCCGTTGGTTGCTGCGTTTTGAATGGATGAAAAATTTTCTTGCGAAGAAAATTGATCAGCAACCACCTGGGCCAAGCGAGAAGCAACTTGAACAAGCGATTACCTATGTATGGGGTGAGGCGCGAAATGATAAAGGTGATGTCGAGACATTACGTATAAAAGTCATGAACGGTTATAAACTGACGAGTCGCGGCGGCGTAGACGTGGCGCAATTTATATTGAACCATCAACCTCAAGGTGGTTATTACACACCGTCTTTATTGTGCGGTTCTGAGTTGGTGGAGAAGTATTATGTGGATGCGTAAAGGGAGTATTCTGGCGTTACTTGTGATGATGCCTTTGGCTTACGGACAAGATGTGGCAGAAGCCGAAAAAGAACTCGATATTAATGCCGAAGAGTTCAAGAAAATTGACCTGATTGGCCGCTTTTGGGAGCTTGGTGAAGATCAGAAACGCGGTATATTTGAACTTCGTACATTTCAACCAAATTTCATTCTCCCAGTTCACCACAGTTCCGATATCAACACTCAACCAAGCTCGCCTTCGCGCGGTGCTGGAACGCCATTAGAAAGTCACAAACCGAACGAGGTGAAGCTGCAGTTGTCACTGCGTACCAAGTTGCTTGAAGATGTATTATTAGACGGTGACTTGTGGGTCGCCTACTCGCAAACATCACTATGGCAAGCGTGGAACTCAGAAGATTCCTCACCGTTTCGCAGTACCAATTACAGGCCTGAAGTATTTTATATATTACCTTGGCAGGATAACTGGGATTTCCTGCCAGGTGATGCTCGAGTGCGTTTTGCAAAAGCCGGTTTAGCTCATGAATCAAACGGTCAACGGGAACCCGATTCGCGCAGCTGGAACTATATTTATTTCGGCGGTGCTGCTGAGTGGGGACCGGTGATTTGGGAAACCACTTGGAAGCAACGGATTAATGAAACTGGCGAAGACGATGATAATCCAGATTTGGTGCGCTACCGAGGTAACTTTGAAAATCGTTTCTCATGGCGCAGTTCACTGAGTACTTATAGTTTGACGCGAACGACCCGAGAGCTTTCGTGGGACAAAGGGTCATGGCAACTTGATTTCACCCATCCAGTGAATTCAAGCAAGCCTGATGGGCTTCGCTTCTATATTCAGTTCTTTTCTGGCTACGGTGAAACATTACTTGACTATAATCATCGTCAGAACCGAATTGGCTTTGGATTCTTGCTATTGAACATCTAAAAATGGCGTAAATCATGACTGATAATTACTTGTTGAAGCTTTACCATAAAACATTGAAGTACCCATTTGGGCGCGCATTGTTTTCGCGCATGTTTGCCGCAAAAGCACCTTACTTTAAAACCATTAAGCCGACCATTGAAGTGTTAGAGCCGAATCACTGCGTGCTGACATTTAGAAAACGTAAGGCGGTGGCGAATCATATTGGTACCGTGCATGCCATAGCACTGTGTAATGGTTTAGAAATGGCGATGGGAGCATTAGCGGAGGCAACTATTCCAAAGCATTTGCGTTGGATTCCAAAAGGTATGCAGGTGAACTATACCGCGAAAGCCGACAGTGACATTCGAATTGTTGCGAAAAGCGATCCGGCCGCTTGGCAAGTTGGTGATTTACCGGTATCCGTGCAAGGCTTTCGAGCCGACGGGACCATGGTGATTGAAGGCACGATCACGATTTACGTTTCAGAAAAGCCGGCGAAGAAACAAGCCTAAACCTGTTCTTTTAGCGCCGCCTCAATGGCGAATACATGGTCATCGTGTTCGCCTAATTCTCGCAAGGCATCAGCCAGTTTGAGTAAATACTCGTCATTTGGGCCTCTCGGCCCTTCTGAACGTGCAATATGCGCTGCAATTTCCGTTTCCGGTGCTTCGCCTAAAAAGGCTTCGTTATCTGGGCCGGCTACATAGACTAAGCCGCTGACCGAACCTGAGCCGTCCAACCACTCGAACTCGGTGAAAATGCGCAAGTAACCATTTTTTTCCCGATGATCAAGGTGGGCGAACACATCGGGCGTGACTTCATAGGCCATACCGGCGCATACTGCGTCTGGCGTTTCAATTAATGTCGCAACGCGGCCCGGTGCCTCAGGGGTGCCACGATGATCATGAGAACCTTGCCAAAAGCGCCGTAACCAGCCATGAATTTTTGCAGGGCGGCGTTGTATGTATGGGAAATCCGCTTTATAAATCAGTGAGCCATAGCCAAATAACCAGACCGACTCAAGGTGGTCTAGTGGCTGACGTTGTTGATTCAGTGCAATGGTATTGTGCGACATAACAATGCGAATTTTATCAAATTTGACAGCGAATAAGGAGTGCTAACATGCGCTCATTAGAATTAAAAATACCACCCGTGATTATCGTGCTTGTGATTGCGGGGCTGATGGCACTGACGTCTCGTTTATTGCCGATGGACCCGTGGCATTTTACCGATGCCAAAGCGCTTGCATTTGCTCTTGTCACAGCTGGCGCATTTATTGCCGTAGCAGGTGTGATTGCGTTTCGCCAAGCGAAAACCACCGCTAACCCGATGAATCCAGATGCCGCTAGCAGTTTGGTGATCAATGGCATTTATCGATTTACACGTAATCCAATGTATTTGGGTTTTCTATTGGCACTTGCTGGTTGGGGCGTGTGGCTAGCGAATTTGCCAGCAATATTTTGGTTAATCATCTATATTTTATACATAAACCAGTTTCAAATTATTCCAGAAGAGCGCATTCTTGAGGAAAAATTCGGCGATGATTTTATCGCCTATCGAAAACAGGTTCGGCGCTGGTTTTAATTAAAAATCACTGCTATACCTTTAACTTAATTCATAAAATAAGGTTAATTGCTTGCGAAATTTTTGGGGATTTTGTCTTGCGATTATTGCTAGCCTCGCAGTTGCACAGACGGCGGTTGCACAACCATTGACATTGCGTGTTGGAGTGTATGAAAACCCTCCAAAACTATTGCTCAACAACGGGCAAGTTTCCGGAATCTTTGGTGATTTAATCCTGCAGATAGCGAGCCAAGAGGGTTGGCGGATTGAAGCCGTACCCTGTACTTGGAATGAGTGTCTACAGTTCTTGCAACGCGGCGATATCGATTTAATGCCTGATGTTGCCTTGAATACTGAGCGCGACGAAACCTTGTTGTTTCATGAAACGCCTTTCTTGCACTCTTGGTCACAGCTTTATGGCAAGCGCACATTGAAAGTCACTACCTTGTTAGATTTAGACAAGGTGCGAATAGCTGTGCTCGAGAACTCCATTCAAGAAAGCTATTTGTCGGATATCACCCAAAACTTCGGACTTGATGTCACCTTAATTCCCGTCTCTTCGTTTGATGAGGGCTTTCAGGCTGTTCTAACTAATCGCGCCGAAGCGGTAGCAGCGAATCACCTATATGGCGATATTAAAGCACGTGATTTAGGCTTAGAGCCGACGCCAGTGATGTTTCAGCCAGCCCGTCTGTTTGTTGTGGCATCACAACCCGAAATGCAGCCTATTCTCAACACGATTGACGTTTACTTGCAGACGTGGCAACAAGATCCGCAATCGCCATTGTATGTTACGTTGAAAAAATGGCGGGCGAATATTGGCGATGCTGAACCGTTTCCGTGGGCTCTTGTTATTGGTCTTATCAGTGCTTTGCTCCTGGTTGTTGGCGTTTCGTTGCTCTTGCGTAAACGGATAAAACAACGCACGTTAGAGCTAGTACATAGCGAGCTCAAGCTCAATACCATTCTCGATTCGGTTGAAGCTTATATCTTCATCAAAGATCGCGAACTGCGCTACCAATATGCAAATAAGAAAGTTTGTGATTATTTAGGAACGACACCGAAACAAATCATTGGCCAAACCGATGCGATGTTCTTTGATGCGGAAACTTGTGCGCATTTGCGTGAAAACGACCTTCGTGTAATTGAAGAAGGGCTTCGTGTGTCGGATGAGGAAGATAATGTAACCAAAAACGGTGACATTCGTCATTTTTTATCTGTGAAAATACCATTGCAGGATGCACAAGGGAAAATTTATGCCTTATGCGGTATTTCCACCGATATCACCGAACATATTCATATTAAAGAATCACTCAATCAGCTTGAGTATTATGACAGCACCACCGGTCTCGCGAACCGGAAATTGCTATTACAAAACCTCGAGCATGCAGTGACGAGTGCACAACGTACAGGCTACGAAGGCGCATTGGTTGCGATTGATCTTACTCACTTCACCATCATTAATGAAACCTTTGGCCATGTTGCAGGCGATAAGCTTCTCCAAGAAGTTGCACAGCGTATACGGGCGCGTATTGATGAAACGGATACAGCAGCACGTTTAGGTTCCGATGATTTTTTGGTGATTTTAGAAGATATAAGTCAAGATCCGGATCAGGCCGTCATGGCGGTGCGCAATTGGGCTCGGGAGGTTCTTGACTCTCTGGCACAGCCATACGAACTTGGTGATATTAAGCATTCAACCACGGCGAGTATTGGTATCACCATGTTTTCTGATAACCCTGACAATGTTGCTGGGTTATTGAAAAGTGCAGATCTCGCAATTTCGGAAGCCAAAGCGCAGGGCGGCGGGTCCATTCGTTTCTTTAACCCCACCATGCAAGAAACCATTAGTCGGCGAATGTTGATTGAATCTGCACTGCGCCGCGCGGTTCAGCATCAAGAGTTGGAAGTTTATTTACAACCACAGGTGAACGAGCACGGTGAAGTGATTGCGGGCGAATTGCTGTTACGCTGGACAGATCCTGATTTAGGTGCGATTTGTCCTGCTGAGTTTATTCCGATTGCCGAGGCAAGCGGTTTAATTATTCCTATCGGAACTTGGGTGATTGAGCAGGCCTGTCGTACGTTACGTGATTGGCAACAGATCGATGCACTTAAGCATATTCCGTTAGCCGTAAACATTAGTCCGCACCAATTCCGTCACGGCGGTTTTGTGGCTCAAGTTGAACACTGTTTACGTGAAGCGCATCTTCCAGAAGGGCTACTAGAACTTGAAATAACGGAAGGAATGCTAATCGACAATATTGATGCCACAGTGAAGCGGATGTGCAAACTCGGCGATCTTGGTGTTCGCTTTTCATTGGATGACTTCGGAACGGGTTATGCGTCGTTAGCGTACTTGAAGAAATTACCGTTGTATCAGTTAAAAATCGATCAGTCATTTGTACGCGATATGCTCAGTGATGCAAATGACGAAGTGATTACCAAAACCATTATTGGCTTGGCAGAAAACCTGAATTTCTCAGTGATTGCCGAGGGCGTCGAAACCGTGAAGCAACTCGAGCACTTGAAGGTGCTCGGTTGTAAAAAATTCCAAGGTTATTTGTTTGGCAAGCCGGCGCCCATAATTGAGTGGCAACAACGATTAATGGCGAGCTCCACGGTTACTATTGAATAAACGTCATTACATCCAGCGTTGATGATTCGAACCAATCATGCTGGCCCATTCACGTTGCATCGCTAGTGCCGAACTTACTGGCTGATACTTGATAACTTCCGGTCCGGCGGCGGTATGTACGAACACATCCGCATAACCGAGAAGGCGAAGCCACGGCGATTGGTACACGTCAATTTGCTGTGCTTTATGCAGTGGATACCAATTCTCTTTGCGTCCAAACACACCACGTTTAATTGCCAGCCAACCGTTACTGATGGTAAATCCATAGTTGCGCCAGCGCGCGATGGCGTAGCCTTGAATAGCCAGCCACAGCAACGCCGCAGTGAAGAAACCGTTCATTAACGGAACGTCGTTCGCATAGGTCACGAGTAATACGGTTGGTGCAATCAGCGCAATCCAAAACGATGGATTCAATAAGGCAATAAAACTGATACCCTGCCAATCTAAGTCGCCGCTTCGCGGCAACTTCAACCAACCACATAATTCTGTCACTAAGTGTTGCGTTAGCACGGGTAGCACAAAGGATGCGCTTCCTGATTGCTGTTGTGCATGTGCTGAGGGCTGTAACTGACTCACTCGAATACTGAAACGTTTTAATAGGCGTCCGCGGAAATTTTGGCGTAGTTGCACGCGTTGTAACTTTTGATAGCGAAAACTCACGGTTCGAATGGTAAATAAACCTGAACGAGCCTGATAACGCTCGTTTAAGATACTGAAATGCAGATTGTAGTAACGAATCAGCGTCACGCCGACAGCGAGGATAAATAATACTGCCAACGCGGCAACGGCCAGTCCAATGTTGAGCCACAAGCTTTCTTCCAAAAATGAAACGTTGGCCTCAAGCCAAGGTACGAGGCGTTCTTCCAACATATCGGTTTGCGAAAGCGGGTAAATTAATACGGCCAGTAGCACGAAAATCTTATTATCCATAATACCGGCACGAACAATTTCGCTCATGGAAAATGTGAGTTCGGTTTCTGCCGGCGCTTCGGTTTGCTCGCGATCAGCAACGGTATTTTCAGTCGTTGCTTTAGCGGATGCCGTTTGTGCTAGCATGCGTTGCCGAAGATCTTGTGCCAAGTTGAAAGGCAACCCAGGAATTTCGACTTCTTTTCCTGCTGAACCGGCACTATCAACACGCAATATCACCAAATCAAACGGCCGAAAATACCAGCTCTGATCAAGTTCAGCTTGTTGAATACGTTCATACTTTAAGGTCAGGCTCTTTTTACCAAATACACCGGTACGCAGGTGTACTGCATCATCGGCAAGGGCATATAGAAAGAAGTGATGATTTAAAAAAGCACTGACAACAATGAACACCAGATAACCGCCGATTACTGCATAAGGTAACCAGTCGCTATTACTGACGAATATTGCGGCCAGTACGGGGATAAAATTGGTGATGTTGCGCACTAGATTGCGTACTTCTTTGGCGATAAAAAAGCCAATAGTAAGAATAGGCGTACGCTGCCACACGAGCTCAGTCATGGCTGGCATCTTCTATCGGTTCTTCGGCAATGGTATTCACCAGTGATGCTTTCATCTGCTCAGCATCGCTTAATTTTAAACCAGGAATACTCAAATCAGCGCCGCCACTTCCTGCCGTGTACAGGGTTAAATGGGCTAGGCCCAGCATGCGTTCAATGAACCCTTGGCGAACTTCTACGTGCTGAATGCGATTTAATGGCACGGCTCGGGTCAGTCGCCACAATGCACCGCGTCGCAAGTACATGGCTTCGTTAGAATCGGCATAGGCGGTGAATTGGAAGCGCCGCGATGACCAGAACAAACCAAAAAATAGTGTCAGTACAGCCCACGGTACTCCTAGCCAAAGTGGGTTCGGCAACAACTCGGTAGAAGGCACAAAAACATAAATACCTATGGCGATAAGTGCCAAAATACTCATATCGATTAACACAATAATTTGCAGATAAGTTTTGTAGCTCGGCTCAACCGGCTTCCACGCTATAGCCATGTGATCTGTTCCTACCTTGAAAAAGTATGTTTTAGCATCCATGTAACCTTAACACGAAGCAAAAAAATAGGAGCAAGCTCATGAAAATTTTAATGGTACTTACCTCACACGAGCAGCTCGGTGACAGTGGCCATAAAACAGGCTTTTGGGCGGAAGAATTTGCAGCGCCCTACTATGCCTTTAAAGATGCTGGCGCTGAAGTCGTGTTAGCCAGCCCGAAGGGCGGGCAACCCCCCATTGATCCGAACAGTGAACAAAGTGATGCTCAAACTAACGCAACGGTACGTTTGTTTGAAGATGAAGCGGCGATGGAGCAACTTGCCAACACGCTCAAATTGAGCGAAGTGACAGCCGATAAATTCGACGCTATTTTCTATCCGGGTGGTCATGGACCATTGTGGGATTTAAGCCAAGATCCATTATCAATCGGCCTCATTCAGCAGTTTTGGGAGCAAGATAAGCCAGTCGCTGCAGTTTGCCATGCGCCTGCCGTATTGGTGAATGCGAAAACGCCAGCTGGCCATCCGATTGTGAAAGGCCGAAAAGTGAGCGGTTTCACCAACAGCGAAGAGGCTGCGGTGGGCTTAACTGATGTTGTGCCATTTTTACTAGAAGATAAGTTGAAAGAACTTGGCGGTTTGTATGAAAAGGTCGATGACTGGAAACCTTATGCGGTTGTCGATGGTAACCTCATTACCGGCCAGAACCCTGCTAGCTCTGAGGCTGTTGCCGAGGCGCTACTGAAAAAATTAAAGCATTAAAATAAGACCAATAAAAAAGCCACCGCAAGGTGGCTTTTTTATTGCAAAGTGTTGATTAAATAACTTATTCAGTCATTTCTTGTAAGCGTGCACGTAACTCTTCATCTTGCTGCACACGCTGTACAATCGCGTTGTATTCCTGCGGTGAAAGACCTGAATCGTTCACAGCAGCAACCATTTCTTCTTGCGCTTTACGCTGAATCTCTTGTGCTTCTTCAGCATCTTCAGCGCTTTGGAAACGCTCTGAATATTTGTTACTGATTTCTTGCACGTTGTTCATCGCAACAACGAAACTCTCTAACATGCCATCAGTTAACTCGATGTCTTGCTGTTGTTGCATCATTTGCTCTTGTTGAGCTTGTGCTTGACCTTGCTGTTGCTGTTGCTGTTGGGCAACCGCTGTTGCACTGACAACAGATGCACTAGCAAAAAGAGCAGTTAGGGTTAAAGCTGTCATTGTTTTACGCATAGATTTATCTCCTATTTTGAGTTCACTAGGAGAGTTGCAAGCCCCGTGCCAACTTTCCATGCTTTATAACATTATGAAAAATAAAGATATTTAAATATTCTTCGAAATTCAAAATACAAATATGTATAATAATGTCACATGTGTCGATTGGGGTTAATGTGACAAAAAGATACAGAAACTGGTTTTTGCAAGGCGATAGCGTTCAGAAAACGCTGACGTTTTATGTGATGTTACCGCTACTTGCGCTATCTGGCATTGCCATTGGGATCGGTCTTGAACGTGCGGCCGTATTTCAAGACCAACGCCTGCGTGATGACCTGGAGTTGGTCGGACGCGCCATTCACGTACCGGTCAGTGACGCACTCATTCGGGGAGATATCAGTGCGGTTCAAGCCGGCTTAGATTCGGTTTTTGAAATTGGCCGTGTTTACGGCGCCTCGGTATATGATACGAAAGGCATGATGGTGGCCTCAGCAGGAGTAACCGAACGCGATCTCTCTGAAAGCTTACTAGCCGAACAAGTCATTTTAACGGGTGAAACACAAGACAGCTATCGGGAAGTAGCGGGTCGAGATGTGTTTTCTCAGTTTGTTCCGATTCATGACCGAGGTGGTCAAATCATTGGGTTCATGCAACTTAATCGACGTGCCCAAGACTTTGATAATGCCTTTACGCAACTCGCTCGCATTGCTTGGGGAACATGGCTGGTGTTGGCTGCTGCAACCGCAGCCATCTTAGTCTTTGGTCATTATCGTGGTGTGAATCGTTATGTGGCACAAAAACTCGAGCAACAGCGCCGTGAGCAAGAAAAAATGGTCGCGATAGGTCAGGTATCTAGTGGTGTAGCGCATGAGTTAGGTGCACCACTCACGGTCATTGATGGTCGTGCGAAGCAATTGATGAAACGCCATTCCGATGAAGAATCGCAACGACAACTGAATGCAATTCGAGGACAGGTACAGCGGCTTACCAAAATGGTGAAGCAGTTGCTGGCGTTCAGTCGTACGCCAGTCTCAGAGAAACAACAACAACCATTACGCGATATTATTGAACAAGCCTGCCAAAGTATCTCCTATGAGCAAAGCTTGCAAGGCCCTGAACTGAAGGTCACTTTGCCGGAAAAAGATGTGCAAGTAGAAGCCGATAATCAGCGCTTAGAGCTGGCATTAGTCAATATTTTACGCAACGCCCTGCAAGCGGCCGAAAGTGAGGTCGATGTTTGGGTTGAAGCCAATGCTAACGCCATCACGATAAACGTTCGTGATGACGGTGCTGGACTTCCTCAACATGTGACACAAGACGAGCTACTAAAACCATTCACAACGACCAAACAAATTGGTGAAGGCACAGGGCTTGGTTTAGCGCTAGTAAGTTATATTGTGGCTGATCATCAAGGCCAGTTGAAACTTGCCAATGCAACGTCAGCAAATTCGAAGAGCAGCGGCTGTGTGGCATCGCTTTCACTACCTCGTGCGAAAGGACGTTCATAATGCGTAACATCGATATTCACATTGCGGTTGTCGAGGATGACCCAGGTTTACGCGATTTGTTGCAAGAGGAGCTTGAAAGTGCGGGTTACCGGGTATCCGTATTTACTCAAGCAGAAGCCTACCTCGATGACGAGGCGGTGCATTCAAGCCATCTTGTTGTCAGCGATATTCGATTACCCGGCATGAGTGGGCTGGATTTACTCGCCCATTTGCAGCAGCAATCCAGTTCGCCACCATTAATTTTGATCACAGCGTTTGGCACCGTCGATCAAGCGGTCGATGCGCTAAAACACGGGGCTGATGACTTCTTGACAAAGCCGCTCGATCTTGAGCATTTGCTGGTTAGTGTCGAGCGAGTGTTAACCTTTCATCAATTGCGCTCTGAAGTTGAGCATTATCGTCAATCGCAGCAACAAACCCACCAAGGGCCAGCGGGAATTATTGGCAGTAGTCGTGTAATGCGTACTTTATATGACGAGATAGATCGCATTGCACCGGTTGAAGGCGCCGTTCTGATATTGGGCGAGAGTGGTACCGGCAAAGAACTCGTCGCACAAGCGTTGCATCAACAAAGCCAGCGCGCCGACGGGCCCTTTTTAGCAGTGAATTGTGCAGGCATTCCGGCTGAACTTCTTGAGAGTGAATTTTTTGGTCATGCGGCAGGCGCCTTTACCGGGGCCCAAAAAGCCCGCGCTGGTCTTCTTAAAGAAGCGCATGGTGGCACTTTATTACTCGACGAAATTGGTGAGATGCCGCTGGCATTGCAAGCCAAGCTATTACGTGTGCTACAGGAGGGTAAAATGCGCCCTGTAGGTAGTGATCATGAGGTCGAAGTAGACGTTCGTATTTTAGCGGCAACCCATCAGAATCTCGAAGCGAAAGTAAAAGATAAAAGTTTTCGCGAAGATTTGTTTTATCGCCTTGAAACTTTTAGCGTGAAGGTGCCACCGCTACGCCATCGCGGCGATGATATTGCGTTGTTGGCTGAACACTTTATTCAAGCCGTGAATCGGCAACAGAATAAGCAGGTGAAAGGATTATCAGACGAGGCCCAAGAATTATTCTTTGCGTATAACTTTCCTGGCAACGTGCGCGAATTGCAAAATGCGGTTGAGCGTGCGGTGACGTTTTGCGATGGTGACTGGATAAAGCCAGAGCACTTACCAGCGAGAATGCAAACATCAGTAACGGATGAGGTTACCGACGCGGCATCAGCATCGACTCAACAGTGGCCTTCTTTGGATGATTTACAAGCGGATTACGTTCGAAAGGTGTTAGCGCACACAAAAGGAAATAAACAACAAGCGGCGCGAATTCTCGGAATCACACGCCGCACATTGTATCGTTGGCTTACCAACGACGATTAAACTGCACACCAAATTGTAATTCGCGGCCGACGCCGGGCTCAAATGCTCGGCCGTTACCTTGATTCACTACCACCGAACCCACGTAAGTTTCGTCGGTAAAGTTATGCAAGTTTAGCCACGGGCTCACTTGCCAGTCACCCAGTACATAGGAACCGCGCCAGTTTAAGTGCCAGAGGGTATGGCTTGGGGCTATCACGTCATTAGAATCGGTGGCGGCGACATCACCACGATACTCAGTGATTAAACTGAGGCGTTGTTGCGGCCGGTAGTTCCAGTCGAGCTGACTGTAAATCTGCTGCTCGGCTACGCCAGGCAAACGCGCACCACTTGCATACTCTGCGCTCAGTAAGGTTGCCGCACTGCGCCACTGCCATTGGTCATGCATCAACCAATTCACCTCGAGCTCAACCCCGTCGCGTTTCGTCAAACCAGCGTTGGTATAGGTTGTACGGCCGTCGATGCTTTGATCAACCACAATCTCATCAGTTGTATCGATGCCAAAAGCTGTTAGTTGTGCTTGCACGGTCAGAGTTTGCCATTTTACGCCAATTTCCCACTGTTGGTTGTATGCGGCACCAAGATTGGTATTAAGACCAGTTTCAGTGTTGCTATAAGCCATTTCGGTCAGCGTGGCTGTTTCAAAGCCATTACCGCGGGCAGCAAACACCGACCACTGCCCAGATAACGCATAATTGGCACCCAGACTCCAACTCCAAGCGTGTTGGCGTTGCTCGCCACTATCATCAGGGTTTTCTGCCACGATGAAATAATCATCCACGGCGAAGTCAACTTCACTGTAGCGAAGTCCGCCAAGCAGCGTTAGCTGTTCGCTTGGCTGCCAATCCCAGAGAGTATAAACCGCTTGCTGAGTTACCTCACCGAGTTCGTTGCGGCGCAAATCACCGCGTTCGCCGAAATTATTGGTGTAACCAAAGCGCCGATCATCTTGTTCTGCGTGATGAATGCCAAACGTTGTTGTTAATGGGGTAGCAAGCGACCAATCGTAATCGTAGCTCGCATCAATACCAATAAAGCTACGTCGTAAGTCAATCACTGACCCAGAGCCCCGGATATCGGTGCCAGGAAAAGGCAAATACTGCTCAATTTCGCGCCAGCCCTTCCAAGTGCTCACATGCCAGCCATCGGTGCTACGCAGCGACACAGATGCCTGCTGATGGTGAATGTTTTTGCGTGTGTTGAAGCGCATTGCACCGGCAAAGGTCTGGGTTGGGTCAGCCAGCCAATCCTCCGGCGTCAGCGAACCGGGATCTTGCAAAAAAGGCGCATAGTTATCATCTAAGCGCACAATCATTTCAATCGAATCAGTTACATCGTGATACCAACGTAATGCGAGTTGATCACGTTCTGCACGGTTATGTTCACGCGGACCATCGGTTCGCAACCGAGTACCGGTTAATCGTACTGCGTTGCCATCGGTTACCCATTCACCTTGCACCAGTTGGCGTTGGGTTGCGTTATCACCAAACATGGCATCGAAACGTAGCCCAGAACTATCAGGATGTTCGCTAAACCATTGAATCATACCGCCGGCGCTGTTGCCGTAAATGGTTGCTAATGGTCCGCGAATTATCTGAACGTTCTGCGGCTCGTCTAAAAGAATACTCGACGTTTGCGCTTGACCATCTGGCATGGTCAATGGAATGCCATCGAGTTGCAAGATAACGCCACGCACACCAAATGCTGAGCGAGCGCCAAAACCACGTAGCGTGATACGAGTATCCTGTGCATAGTTCGCCCGCGAGTCAGCTTGCACGCCGGCTAAGCCTTTGAGTAACTCGGCAGCATCAATACGCAACCCCGAAGGTTGGTCGTCAACGTTGCGATTGCTCACCGAAGCAGGTGTTTCAAGCGCCGTCCGTGGACGACTTTGGTTCACCACAATGACTTCATCAACAGCAACGCTGGCCGAAGCCAGCGTTGATAAAACCAGTAAGTGACTACTTACAAACATAGTTATTCCGCAGGTTTGATTTGAATGAGTTGACCAGCGCGATCGTCGGTAATCAGATAAATATAACCATCTGGACCTTGTTCAATATCGCGAATACGTTGTTTCACGGCATCCTCGAACAAAGTTTCTTCGTGCATCACACGATCACCTTCAAGATCAAGACGGGCTACGTGCGAACCCTTCAATGCGGCGACTAGCAAATCCCCTTGCCAAGCGGGAAATTGATCGCCGGTGTAGAAAATCATGTTGGATGTTGCAATAGAAGGAACCCAGTAGTAATGCGGTTGCACAGTGCCTTCAACGTGCGTTTCATCGCTGATGATACTGCCATCGTAATCGACGCCATAGGTTGCAATTGGCCAACCGTAGTTCTTTCCAGCATCAGGAATGTTGATTTCATCACCACCTTTTGGTCCGTGCTCAACAGTCCACAATTTGCCCGTGGTTGGGTGAATGGCTGCGCCTTGCACGTTACGATGTCCGTACGACCAAATTTCAGGAAGCGCATCGTCTTTACCAACAAACGGATTATCGGCTGGAACGCTGCCATCTGGCTTTATACGAACCACTTTGCCGTGATGATTATCAAGCGTTTGTGCATCATCCATGGCTGAATAGCGGTCGCCAAGGGTGATGAAGAGGTGACCATCTGGGGCAAATACCAAACGTGAACCAAAGTGAGCGCCACTTTTATACTTCGGCGCACCACGGAAAATTACTTTGCCGTCGGTTAACCCATTGTCTGATAATTTAGCACGCATTACTGCGGTGCTAGTTCCTTCGCCACCAGCCGGGTCAGCCTCTGAATAGCTGATGTAAACAAACTGGTTATCGGCAAAGTTCGGGTCGACGGCCACATCAAGTAATCCGCCTTGGCTTTTATCAACCACCGACGGAACGCCGCTTAATGCGTCGCTTACCGCTCCGTCGCGCGTTACACGACGCAACGTGCCTGATTTTTCGGTCACTAACAGCTCACCTGATGGCAAAAATGCCATACCCCATGGTTTATTTAATTTGTCCGTAATGGTGTTCACAGAAACCTTGTGACGCTCTGTTGAAACCGTCTCTGCAGCTGCGTTCGTAGCATTCAAGGCTAACGCCGCTGTGATACTAACGGCTAGTAATTTGCGTAACATAAGGTGCTCCTTTCATTGATCATTTACGAATCTTTACTAGTGTAAATATAAATTAAATTGAATTTTGGATTGCTTTTTTTTCGCTACACTTCATTTATTACAGGAAATTAACACGCCCATTCAAGGAGGCAGTGATGGTAAATTTCAAGCGTAACACACTTAAAGCAGCGGTCTTGATTTTAACTACTTTACATCTTAGTGCATGCGGCACTATTTTGTATCCAGAGCGTAAAGGTCAAGTGAGCGGCAAGATCGATCCGGGCGTTGCTGCATTGAATGGTATTGGATTACTGTTCTTCTTAGTACCAGGTGTGATTGCATTCGCCGTCGATTTCTCGAATGGCACGATTTACCTACCTGGTACGGCCGCAACGGATGATGATTCCGGTGTACGTGTTGTGCATACAGGTAAAAATTTGACACCAGATCAACTACAAGCACTGATTTCGGCGGAAGTTGGTGAGCCCGTTGACCTGACCCAAGCTGAAGTGCGCGCTGAAAAAGCACCAAACCAAGCCAGTATTGGTCCTCGCTTGAGTGAACTGCGCACCGCACCTTAGTTTAAAAATCCCGTCCGATAATTCAGAGCCGCTATTTCAGTAGCGGCTCTGGCAATAACTCAGCAATGCATTCAGCTAACTTACGAAACGTGGTACGGCGATTCGTCGTCGGTCGATAAATCAGGCCAATCTCTCGCGATGCTTGTTGCCCACTCGGTTGCAATGCAACCAAATCGGTACCGTTTAAAATTCCACGGTCAATTGCCATTTGCGGAATAAAGGTCGCGCCAAGCCCAGCATCAGCCATTTGCACCAAGCTATGTAAGCTCGTTGCTGTAAACGGGTTTATCTTACTTGAATCAGCCAGTTCACAGGCCGATACCGCATGACCGGTTAAGCAGTGCTCTTTTTCCAACAAGAAAATAGAATTGTCAGGTAACTGATTATATTGCACCGGCTCAGCGAGCTTTTCCGCCAAACTTGAATGCATCACTAACTTGAACGGGTCACGCCCGAGCACATAACTTTGATTGCCTTGTAAGTCGACAGGTAGCGCCAGCACCAGCACATCAAGTTCGCCGTTACGTAGCAAATTTAGCAAATTCACCGTGGTGTCTTCGCGAATGCTTAATTGCAGCTTGGGATGATCGGCTTTTAGCTTCTTGGTCAAATCACCTAGCAGGAACGGTGCGATGGTTGGAATGCAACCAAGGCGTAATGGGCCTTCCATGATTTTTCCTTGGCTTTGGGCGAAATACAGTAACTCTTCGGTTGAGGTAAGAATTTGGCGCGCTTGCTCCACCACCTCTTCACCCATGCCGGTGAACAAAAATGACTTATGATCACGTTCAATCAACTGACATCCCAGTTGCTCTTCAAGGTTTTGAATGCCACTACTCAAAGTTGACTGACTGACGTTGCACGCCTGCGCTGCGCGATTGAAGTTCTGATGCTGGTGTAATGCCAGCAAATAGCTCAGATTTTTTAAGCTAGGTAGTTTGCTCATCTCGTGCCTCACCGTGGCTATTTGAATAAAACAAATTTATGTTCAATTAGTATTTCCGATTATGTTAATCCGTTTTATTCGTTTTAACAAATTTAATCGAGCCCCTATTATTGTCTGCGAGCTGAGGCGACAAGCCTCAACAACTTTAGTTTTCCAGTTAGTCTGTCCAACAAGGAGACAAGCAATATGTTAACAGTAGGCGATAAATTACCAGAATTTGAAGTAGTCGGCGTAAAACCTGGTTTTAACATGCCAGAAGAAAACGGCGAAAGCGCTTTTGAGACGATTACCAACGATAGCTTCGAAGGTAAGTGGAAAATTATCTTCTTCTATCCAAAAGATTTTACGTTCGTATGCCCAACTGAAATTGTTGAGTTTGCGAAATTGAACGAAGAATTCGCTGACCGTGATGCGGTTGTGTTAGGCGGCAGCACCGACAACGAATTCGTGAAATTAGCATGGCGTCGTGAACACCCAGATTTGAAGAGCTTGAACCAGTGGTCATTCGCGGATAACGGCGTGAAATCTTTAGTTGATGGTTTGGGCGTTCGTGATGCAGTTGAAAACGTTGCCTTGCGTGCCACCTTCGTTGTTGACCCGCATGGCGTTATTCAACACGTGTCAGTCAACAACTTGAACGTAGGCCGTAACCCAGCAGAAGTACTGCGTATTCTTGACGGTTTGCAAACCGACGAATTGTGTCCATGTAACCGCGCAGTAGGCGGCGACACCCTGTAAGTAGACATCACATCCCCCACAAATAGGTGATGTCTTTAGGTGCCGCGAAAGCGGCACCTTTTTTAAGCGGAGGATTTTTATGAGCATTGCAGATTACAAACAAGGTTTGGGCGACCACGGTAAAGATACCAAACTCAACTTGTCGAATATTTTCGGTAATGTCGACACTTCGGGTATGACCGCGACCCAATTCTACGGCACAGCCTTATCACTAGCTTATTCAATTGGCGATAACGAGTTAATTGACGCAGTAAAAGCTGAAGCCGAGGGCAAAATTGAAGCAAACGTTGATGGAGCGGCAAAATTAGCTGCAACCCTGATGGCAATGAACAACGTTTACTATCGTTTCTTGCATTTGTGCACCGACAAGCAGTTCAGCAAATTGCCAGCTGGCTTGCGCATGAATGGCATGGCAAACCCAGGCGTTGATAAAGCTGATTTCGAACTGTACTCATTGGCAGTATCAGCATTGAACGGCTGTGGAATGTGCATCGACTCACACGTTGGTGTATTGCTGAAACATGATATTTCAGCTCAAGTGATTCAAAACTCGATTAAAATGGCAGCGGTATTGAACGCTGCAGCAACCGCGAAACGCATTGCTTAATTTTAATCGCCTGATGTCACTTACTTGTCACACTAGCGCATTATAGTGTGCTCAACTTCCCTGAGATCTGGTTGTTCTCTTCTCGCCCGGCTTCCGCCGGGCTTTTTTTTGTCAAAAAAACGTTACTCGTTATTCGTTATTGGTTATTCGAGAAAGACAAACCCGAATTAAATAAAACTTTCGTGACCTTCTATACTCTAATCAGTGAATAACGAATAACGAATAACGAATAACGAATAACGAATAACGGGGTTCTATGGTTATCAACGGAGAACGACTAAAAGCAAACTTACTAGAACTTGCCAAAATAGGCTACAACGAACAAGACCGCGGCATGTACCGCATTGGCTTTACTGATGCCGATATGCAAGGGCGCCGTTGGCTGCAAGATAAAGCCAAACAAGCGGGCTTACAAACCTACATGGATGGCGCCGGCAACGTGTTTTTTGGTCGCGGCGACCGCGATAAACCCGTCATTTTAATGGGCTCTCATATTGATACGGTTCCCGCTGGCGGTGTCTTTGACGGGGCACTAGGCGTCATGGCCGCATTGGAAGTCATCGAAACCATTAATGAACAACAACCTGATATTGAAACACCTATTTGGGGCGTTGCCACTGCTGAGGAGGAAGGGCGCTTTGGCGGTATGTTGGGTGCGCAGGCTATTTCTGGTTGCTTAAATCCGGATTGGTTACTCTCAGCGCATGATGCCGATAATGTGTACTTGAAAGATGCAATGGCATCACAAGGACTCGACGTCATGCAAGCCCTTGATGCGGCTTGGCGACCGGAGCAATTAAAAGGTTTCGTTGAGCTACACATTGAACAGGGGCCGGTGCTGTTTCAACGTGAACTGCAAATTGGTGTAGTGGAAGGTATTTCTGGGGTGTTTAAGTGGATAGTTCACCTGAAAGGGAAAGCTGATCACGCTGGTACTGCACCAATGGATATGCGCAGCGATGCGTTTATGGGGCTTGCCGATTTCGCTCATGAAATTGAGCGGATTATCGATGAAAATGGTACCGACAAAACCCGTATCACCGTGGGAAAAGTTGAGCTGAAGCCAGGTCATCCACATACAGTACCAGGAGAAGCAATTTTCACCATCGTCGGGCGTGACATGGATGAAGGCATAATGAAAGAGCTCGCCAATGCTTGTCGTAAAACCCTCTCAGCAATAGCTCGCCGCCACCGTTTGATGTTTGAGTATGAGCAAGTCAGTTGGCTCTCGCCAAAGCCATGTTCTGAGCCTCTGACTGATCTGATTGAGAAGCAGGTTAAACAACGCGGCTACAGTTATACACGTATGCCGAGCGGCGCTGGGCATGACACTCAATTTCTCAGTGAAATAACGCATGCAGGACTCATCTTTATTCCGTCAATCAACGGTGTGAGTCACGCGCCTGATGAGTGGTCGCACTGGCGCGATGTTGAAGCTGGCACGAATGTCCTTCTCGACACTGTCATAGCGATGTCAAAAGAATCATTTTAGGGTTCAAGCAACCCATTTTTGGCGGCAAAATGAATAAGTTCAATTGTGGATGCTACGTTCAATTTTTTGAAGATATTACTGCGGTGGTTTTCGATAGTTTTCGCTGACAGCGAGAGTAGTTGCGAAATTTGCTTACTACTGCGTCCTGCAACGACTAAATAAAAAATTTCCCGTTCGCGCCGGGTTAATCCTTCCATTGGGTTGGTAGATGAAGGTAATCTCTCCGATAGTTGATCGCTGGTGTTAGGAAAATAAGATTTACCAGCTGCAACTTCTTGTATCACTTGAATGAGTTGCTCAGAAGGAGCGTCTTTTTGAATGTAAGCCCGTGCACCGGCTAATTTCACAGCTTCAACATATTCAGGTTCACTATGCATACTTAGAATGATGATCTTGCTTTGTGGTCGATAATGAAGGAGTTTCTCAAGTGCCGCAAAACCATTCATTTTTGGCATTGAAATATCCATTAGAATGATATCCGCGGGTGCTTTTAATGCGGTCTCAACTAGCTCTGCACCGTCACCACACTCATATTCGATAGTGAATAATCCTGTCGCTTTTAAGGTCGTTGCAATGGCTTGCCGCACCATGGTGTGATCATCAGCCAGAATAAGTGAAATCATAGGTCGGCAAGCTCGGATAGTTGCTGATAAGGTAATAATAGGCTGATTTCACAACCGCTTTGTGGTTTTGATTTTATATTTAAGGTTGCACCGCAAGCTAAAGCTCTATCTTTTAGACTTTGCAAACCGATGCCGCGGGCAACTGCCTTTGCATCAAATCCAATACCATCATCTTTAATTTTTAAGGCTATACCTTGAGACGTTTCGATTATTTTCGTATCGACCTGATTTGCTTGCGAGTGCTTTAAAATATTCACGAAAGATTCTTGCGCAACCCTAAAAAGTAATAAGCTGACAGCATTTGGAAGTTTAATTGTGACATCGTAACGGCTCTGCAACCGCACTCCAGTTGGCTGCAGTAGCTGTCGATTGAGCCACGCAAGAGCGCGCTCCAAACCCAGATCAAAGAGAATCGTTGGATGCATAATACGTGAAAGGTTTCTGGTACTTTCGATAACTTGTAGTAACCCTTCTTGTATTTGTTTCAGCTGCGGGTTTTGCAATGAATCGATTTGAGCCCGCAAAGCGATAAGCTGCTGACCAATATCATCATGTAGTTCGCGCGCGAAGTAGGCTCTCTCTTGTTCTTGTTGCACCCACAATCTTTTCGCTAGGCCAAGCATAGCATGATGTTCGTAATCAAGTTGCTGTTGAAGCAAACGCTGCTGTTCTTGAACTTGAGCAAGTAACCCCTCTAATTCATCGACTTCTAGCGAATGCTCTATAGGCTTGTTGCTGTTCTTCATTCATATTTTCGATTAGCCGCTCAAATGCAGCGCGTTGTTGTTCGTCAAATGCGACATCATTAAGGTATGAATATAACTCATAATTACGCCAAAATTTGGCGTGTTGCTGTAACGTAGCTTGTAGCAACTGCTTCGAGTTGTCAAAGTTTCGAGCCGCAAGGTATGGCAGATAAGAGGCAAATACTCGCTCGTTACTAATTTGCTCGAGACGTTTCCACACCGGTGCCGATTCAGGGAAATTTCCTCTGAAAACTAGTTCGCTTAACAACTTTATTTCAACTAATCGAGATGGCTGTTGTTGCATAACGCGCTCAGCAAAGGTAGCAAGTTCAGACTGCAGATATTCTTTTTTACCAAGCAAAAGTAACCAATCAAAAATTAAGCGTTGTTCGTGATTAAACTCGTTTTGAAATGATCTAAGGCTCGTAATATGTTGTTCAAACAATTGAGTTTGATGCAGAAAAACTGCCATTTCAGCTCGCCAAAGAAGGCTTTCGATAGCACCACGAGGATCATTCATTGATTGCGCAATCTGGTCCGCTTGTGCGCCGGCTTCATCGGCTACCGCCATTCGACCCTGAAAAAAATTTAACCGGCTAATTTGAAGTTGTGTGGAAAGATTGGCTTCGGCACTCTTGTCGGTACTACGTAATAATTCAGCCAATAACTGCTCTGCTTGGTTAAACTGGCCTTGAGCAATCAGCAGTTGCACAAGATTAAGTTGAATGCTGTGCAGCGTAGCTTGCTCGTCAAGGCTGTCAACAATCTGCAGAGCCTGGCGCCAATAAACTTCGGCTAGACTGAAATCGCCAATTAAGAAATTAATAAAAGCAACATTATTGATGCTCTGACTTTGAATATAGTTGTCGCCTTCACGTAGACGAATATCTAGTGCGCGCTTATAGTGGCGCAGTGCGCTTTGGTAGTCGCCCTGCTCTTCAAATAGTAAGCCCCGTTCGTTCTCAATATGGGCAACCGACAACGCGTCATTAATCGCGCCAGCGAGTCGCGTTGCCTCGCGTAGAGATTCATCAGCTTGATCAATTTGCCCGGTTATTGCTAAAACCGTCGCTAAATTACTTAATGTCGTGATGCGTTCTCGAGGCTCTTGTTCTTCGGTTCGATATTCTAAAGCTTGCTGAAAGTAGTGTGCTGCAGTGTCAAACTTTGCTAAACGCAGATAAGCGACGCCAAAAGCGTTTAAAATAAGCCCTTGACCACTTAAGTCTTCGCGTTGTCGAAATTGAATAAGACTCTGAGTCAGTTCGTCATTTATTGCTGATTCGGTTTCTCCCTGAATAATCTTTAATCGGGCCAACTCAAACCACCACATTGGCTGGTTACGATCATACGAAAGAGCGCGGCGATAGTATTCACGAGCACCCGAAAGATCACCTAACTCGGCGGCCACTACGGCTCGCTGTGCAAGTACATCGGCGCGATGCGGAAACTGTTTCAATAGTTGGTCAAGTAGTGATGCAGCGGGCTCGAATTGCTGATTAATTAAGGCTAGCTCAATTCGAGCTTGAAGTTTCAAGATAGCGGGAGCTTGTGGGTCATCGATAACGTCGCGGAGCTTTAACGTAAGCTTATCGATGTCATTTTCTGCTCGAGCCGTCGCTAAATCTTGTACAACTGGATTGCTAATGAAATCGGGCGATTGAGGTTCATCGTTGTGGTTGGGTAACACCTCGTTTAACGCATTTGAAATAGCTTTGACTAATTGCTCTGGAGCCACATTTTCGGTATCAAATGTTTTTGAAAATATGACTTGTTCGGAGGGGTGGGCAGTTAACAGCGTATGTAATTGCAATTTCCCCCCTAAAGTTTGCGGTGTCAATATTAACAAATATTGCGCTTGTGTTAACTGCGCTAAGCGCGCGCGTTCGGAGGCCGATTCAAAAGGCTGTATTCCCAAATTTTCGATGAGCTGCTTTACATTTTGGGGTTCAATGGAGTAAATGTTCGGTTCAGCTTGTAACAGCAGGTGGGTCAACTCAGCCAAAGCGTGTTCACCATCAATCATCGCTATTGCTATAGTTGTTACTGCAGTTTCCGGAGCCGACGCTGTTTGCTTCTGCGGTAACATAAAAAGGACAGCCGAAAGTGCAACTAAAATAACCGCCCCCAAGGCAGTCCATTTTTTAAACCCTGATGTGGCAGAGTGAAGAACATCTTGGCATTGTGCCAGCGATGGCCGAAGGTTTGCAGAGTCTGCTTGCAATCTGATGGCTAGTTTTTGTAAGGCTCGCTTCTTTACAGACGTATTCTTCCAGCTGCTAGTCTCACTTGCTTTAAGCATTAATGCTAATATTTTGCCCAGAGCATAGCGATCACTTGCAGTGGTTACTTGGTGTGATCTTGCTAGTTCAGGCGCAATGAATCCAGTGGAACCAAATTGTGTCGTGCTTTCGTCAAGTGTCCGGCCAATACCAAAATCGATAATTGATAAATTGCCGTCATTATCAATTAATAAATTATCCGGTTTTAAATCGCCATGAATAACTCCACTTTCATGACAACTTTGCAGCGCACCTATTAGTTGTTGAAACCATTTAATAATATCAGGTGCCGCTGGATGGTTATCTAGCGCCTGGTTTAAAACCGTGCCATTAACCAGAGACATCGTGAAAAACGTAGCTTGCGATGTCGCGTAAAACTCATGAATACGAACAACATTGGCGTGGTGAATTTGGCGCGCAAGAAGCACTTCATTTCTGAGGAGCTCAATCTCGCTAGCATCTGCTTCTTGAGCTAGCACTTTTAATGCGCATGGCGTTTCAAGCACCTCGTCGTAGGCTTCAAAAACCCGAGCTTGGCCTCCATGACCAAGCAAACGAACAATACGAAAGCGCTCCGCTAACAGCTGTCCGGGTTGAAGCAGCGTTTGCGTGGTTAACTTTGTCGTTGCGTGATTCGATAACAAGTTATCGTGTTCGTCGGAAGCAGCCATCGTGACAACTATCTCGTTACAGAAGCATAGAGATTAAGTTATCACAGATTTCCCTGAGTTCGTACGTTATTGGATAGTTCTCGAGCGGTAGCCATTCTTTGCTGTGCAAGGTTCAAGTAGTCATTCAACTGACACAACGTTAATTGCATCGCGATGAGTTGAGTGAAACGCTGCAAGATAAAAATTTGGTGCTCATTAAAATAATGCTCTTGTTTCAGGCTGTCGGCGTAGAGCACAGCAATAATTTTATTCCCTAAAGCAATGGGAACCGCTAAAGCCGCTTTAATTTGTTGACGCTTAACACTATCACGATGCTGCAACTGTTGGTGACTTATCGCATTATGTACAACGCACGGTTGACCACTTTCAATCGCTTGTCGCACGATTGTTGTTGAGCCATCAAAGGGTGACAGCAAGTAAGTGTCATCAAGAAGAACCAAGGCGGTTCGGTCGCTCTGGAGAACCTGCGATAGGGTATTCTGAGCGGTAGAAATAACCTCTTGTAGAGATGTTGAATGCTGCCACGACTTGCGCATCTGAGTGAGCTGTCGCCCACACCATTGAGCTTGGTTTATCGCGACTTGTTGTGAATGGTTTTGATGCGGCACAAACATACAAACAACGTCACCTAATCGACAGAGCGAAGATTGCTGAAGCGCTTTTTCTTCAGCGCGCTGCGCATCTATAAATACACCGTTGGTACTATTTAAATCACGTAAGTGCCAAACGCCTTCGTGACAAAAAAGTAATGCATGCTGTCGCGAAAGCGTTGGATGATCAATTTGAATGTCGCATTCCGAGCTACGCCCTATCACGTATGCTTCTCGTTCGTGCAAATCGAAGCGCTGCGCGAAACGGTGCTGGAAGACGACATCAAATATTGCTCTCATCGCACACCTGTTACTCAATACGTAAACTAAAGCGGAGCGTTGTTGCAGCTGAAATCAAATTGCCGCGAACATTGTCCAAATCGTTGCTCGAGCGCCATACGTCAGGATACACAGCACCATTATCTGCTTCGAGTAAATGGATTAAACTTTCGATAGCGGCTAAGGCTTGTCCTTTGTTACCTGAATTAATTGCACTACCCACAGCATTTATGGAGTCCGATAGAACTTGAAAAGCACCAGCTGAGAGTTGTGATTGGCTCTCATTCGCAATGTTTTCTAGCCGAGTAAGTTTCGACTGAATAATCGTACTGCCATCACGCAAATCTGCCAAGATTATAAAATCTGAGAATTGGCCACCATTGCCGCGAACTCGGTAGCTTCCTGAGCCTGTCATGGTGGTGATGTCTTCAAAGGTACCGTTTTGATGTGAGTGAAATAAACGAAGTGGTGTACCTTCGGTATAATGCAGCGACTTAGTATAAAGCTCAATTGTGTAAACGCCGCTGAATGAAAAACCTTTTTCTGGATCGGGTCGAATTGAAATGAGGACAGGGAATGCTTGTGGAATAGTCGTTAGTAAGCTATCCGGTAATCGATGCAAAATATCGGGGTCGGCAAGATTTAATAAACTGGCCTCAACGAGCATATTCTGTGGTGTCAATCCTACTGTATTTTCGAATTGAACTGAAAGGTCGAAGCCGACAAGCGTACTCAATTCAACGGATGCAGTAAGGTTGTTTTGTTGCGAATTAATCGTGAGCGGAACTTCGACTGCATTTGCAAAAGTGCTGTAGCTAGATAGGCTAAAACCTAACCACAAAACAGCAACTTTCAATAAGGTTTTGCTAGCGTACATGATTAAATCCTCGGTGTTCTGTTACATTCTGTTACATTTTTTAGGTTAAAATTTACCCAGAAGTTCGATGTTTGTCACGCTTTTCTAAGAATAAAGGGCTACCTCGGGTAGCCCTTGATATTGTTCAAGCCTATTAATTGGCCTGATAGTAGTTGCTGTATAAGCGCCCAGCGGTAAGTGCATAGTGCGCTCGAGTTATGGTTGTATCAGGCACAAAATGAGCTCGCAATGACGGTTCGAGTGCGAAAGCATCTTGCTCAATTGAGAAACGAACGTTCAAAAGCGAATAACGAATCGCAACCTGTACATAGCCTTTCAAATGGGACGGAATTGCATCTTGGTCAGCCAAGACAATCGTTTCATCTTTATAATCCACCACAATATCTTGATTTGGATCGAAGGCTAAAGCTTCACTTTCTAAACCAAGCGTTTGTACTAGAGAATAGGCTAGATCGAGTTTATTAACTTTACCTCGTGGATCAAAATTCCCGTTGTTTGACAGCATTACAGGAGCTTGTGATTGCTCGTTGTCTTTAAGTGCGCCACCAATTACCGATACAGATTCCGCAAAAACTTTGGAGTCACTGGGAACATTTGCCAATGAAGGCTGAGGTTCATTTAGTAAATCGCGGTACTGGCGAATTGCACCGCCCATGACGAGATACTGAGCCAAGTCTCTACGCAGTAAGGCATCGTCAGGGCGGAATTTTCCGTTGTTGAAACCGTCTACCAAGCGCTCCGAAACGGCAAATTCAATCGCGTTCCGCTGTGGGTGACCATTGATATCGTCAACACCTTCGTAGCCACCACTTAACTCGAAAGAAACGGTGCCCGCAATAACTTCTGGAACACCAGGACCATTCGTTATATCAAGCGGATCGGGATCAACCCCAGATAGCGAAGTTAAACCATAAACATACACTTGCCATGTGCCCGGTTGACCTGGAGCTGCAACACGCATTCCAGTTTCAAGAACAGGTAAGGTGAGGTTGCCGAAATACTCAGTACCATCAGGGGCAACAAGTACAAGCTTCGTCGTATTGGCTAACGATTCAGCGCTGGCTTTTACCCACGCTACGTCTTCACCTACTTCGAAACTAAAGGTTTCAGGTTCGCCAACGGGTGCGTAAAGTACCTCAAAGTTTTCAACGCGGTCGCTGGTGACCAATACAGCATTGGCGTTGAAAGAATTTAAATTGTTGACACTAGCGACGTGATCCATATCGAAGTTTAGCGCAGCAGAGACAGCCGATTTTGCGTTAACATAACCACCGCCAACTTCCCATTTTTCATAACCTGGCATATTGGTCGCAGTTTCTTGCAGTAAGCGCTTGATATCCAATAGTGAGAGATCAGGGTTAGCTTCCATCATTAGAGCGACGATACCAGCAACGTGAGGTGTTGCCATTGAGGTGCCTGAAATCATTGTGTAGAACGGAACATATTCAGTTTCAATCGCGTCAAGGTCAGCTTCGCCACCATTCGAGACTAAATTGGTACTCGCTCGCGTTGAGATAATATCAACACCAGGGGCGACAACGGTGATTTCATTATTGTAGGTCCATGTTGTGTTATCGGGCATTGCAAAAGTGCCGGTTTCGCTTTTTAAGCCGCGGGATGAGAAACCGGCGAGCTGACCAAACTTGTCACCAGCACCTACGGAAATTCCCCATGGAATTTGAGCATATGGGTTGTGACTGTCCTCACCTGGACCTGAATTGCCAGCTGCAAATACAGATAAAATCCCGAGCTTATATGCTTTATAGGAGGCAATGCTGACCGGGCTATCCGGACTAAATTTACCGCTTGAGCCCCAGGAGTTACTCATGATGCGAATCGGCGAATTAAAAGCATAAACGTTATTAATGGCGTAATCGTAACCGCCTACGGCATCAAGAATTGATAAACCAGCACCAGAACCATAACCAATCAAGTCAGCCTCTGGCGCGGCACCTAAATATTTGCCGTCAGACATCATGCCAGTGCCAGCAATAGTTCCGGCGACATGGGTTCCGTGTCCTACATTCAAATCGGTATTGATTTGTCCTTCAAGGACAAAACCATCGGTTGGTGCAACTAAACTTATCGCCTGCGCATGAGTCACGGCTTGCACGTTTTCTATTACTTTCTCGCCGAATAAAAGATCTTGGTGTGAAGCGTCAATGCCGGAGTCATTGACCATGATCGTGATACCGTCGCCGGTATAAGATGTCCCATTTCGAGCGACAAAATCGGCGGACTGCAACTGCTCTACACCAGTAATTTTTCGTGCATCTGCGTTAAAGTATTCAAGTTGGCGATTTAACCAAATAGAACGAACATTCGGAAGTGACTTGAGCTGTTCTATTTGAGCGCTGGTTGCGACAACACCAATAATTGGTAAAGAAGAAAATTGAACTCCTTCTGTAATTCCTAAATTCAGAAGTTGTTGTAATTGCGATTCAGAAACTGGCTCGAGTTGGTCGTAGGTGACCACCACAGTTAAGCTTTCAGTTGCTGATAATGTTGGTAGCTTGGCCTGCAATTGCTCACCAATAACAGCGTTTGCTAACGCCTGACCTGGTGCTGTTGCAAGTGTTAGTGCAGCAATGGTTGAGAGTGTAAATTTTTTCATTATTGTATCCTCGTTGCTTAAAGTTTATGCACTTTCGAGAATGCTCCGAGGTCACAAGAATATATATAGGGGTGATCCCCTAATTTTTTTTCGGGGTTGTATTCGGCAAAGGTTGCGCCTGCGCAGTGAATTTTTAGACGAATTAAGCGTATAATCAATGAATCGTTAGAAAATGGCTGAGAGCGTGGTATGGCTATGGAACAAAAAATCGAAGTGCAGGCGGCCGATAAAGTAAAAATCCATCGTCCCGATCCAGACAAACGCAGTAACGCTTATTCGCCACGTAATCGTATTTATGTGCGCGATGTAAAAGGTACGCTTGAATGGTTCCGCCGCAGTTTCGGTTTCATTTTGTTGTTCGTGTTTGCCGTATTGCCATGGTTGCAATGGCATGGCGAGCAGGCCATTTTGCTCGATATCGCTGAACAACGTTTCCGTATTTTCGGCCTTACAATGTGGCCACAAGATTTCACCATTCTTGCTTGGATATTTATTGTCTCGGCTTTTGCCCTATTTTTCGTGACAACGCTGTACGGACGCGTGTGGTGTGGTTTTATGTGTCCGCAGACCACTTGGACGTTTATTTTCATGTGGTTTGAAAAGAAGTTCGAAGGCTCACGAAATCAACGGATGTCACTCGATAAACGGCCTTGGGACTTTGATAAATTCTGGCGCAAAGCGGGTAAACATACGTCATGGGTGATTGTTTCGTTGTTAACGGCGATGATATTCGTCGGTTACTTCATGGATGTACGTGAATTATTCACGCAATTTTGGACACTCGATGCCGGTTTCTGGGCAACCTTTTCGGTCGTTTTCTTCGCGTTTTGTACATACGGGAATGCAGGCTGGATGCGCGAAATCATGTGTACGCACATGTGCCCATATGCACGATTTCAATCGGCGATGTTTGATAAAGACACGGTGACCGTTTCGTATGACCCGAACCGCGGCGAGCCTCGAGGCGGGCGCTCACGTAAGAAAGATCCAAAAGAGTTAGGGTTAGGCGACTGTATTGATTGTTACATGTGCGTACAAGTGTGCCCAACTGGTATTGATATTCGAAACGGCCTGCAATATGAGTGCATTAACTGTGGTGCCTGTGTGGATGCCTGTAACGACGTCATGGATAAAATGAACTATCCTCGAGGCCTTATTCGTTTTACTACTGAACGCAATCTGCAAGGCGGTCGAACTCATAAGTTACGCTTTAAAGCGGTCGGCTATTTTGTCGTGATGGTCGTCATGACAGGGTTATTGATTTGGGATATTTCAACTCGGGTACCGCTACAAGTGGATGTACTACGTGACCGAAACCAGTTGTATAGCATAAACATGGATGGCTGGGTGCAGAACGTATTTACCTTGAAAATTTTAAACAAGTCACAGCAAACACAAACGTACAAAATTACGGCGCAAGGGTTTGAACGTAGCCAGTTGATCGGTGATGACACGATTACGGTGGGTGCCGGTGAAGTGGCAACCTTGCCAATTACCTTGGCGGTTCACCCTGATGATGTGACTGAGCGCGTGCAAGATGTCATCTTTACGGTTACCAATGAAGCTGGCGATGTGAGCGAGCAGCATGTAAGTCGATTCCTCTATGAGTGATCATCACGACGACTTTAGTTTTCATAATTTAACACCCGAGCGCATCGCCGATGCGCTCGCGGATGTCGGGGTTGACCCGCAATCTGGGCTACTAGCACTGAATAGCTACGAGAACCGTGTCTATCAATTTATTGCTGACGATAATCGACGTTATGTCGCCAAATTTTATCGTCCAGCTCGGTGGAGCGATGCGCAAATTCTTGAAGAACACCAGTTCACGCAAGAATTACTTGATGAAGAAGTTCCTGCCGTAGCACCGCTAAAACTTGCTGGCGCTACTCTGCATCATTACGAGGGGTATCGTTTTGCTGTATTCCCAAGCGTGGGCGGACGTGCCGTTGAGCCAGGTGATCTCGATCAGTTAGAACGTATTGGCCGACAAATTGGGCGCTTGCATGCGGTGGCGAAACAACGCCAATTCGCAACGCGTCCGAATGTTTCCTATCACGAATATGTCACTGAGGCATTAGCTACTTTAAGTACTTCATCGCTGTTGCCGAATAATCTGCATGATGCCTTTTTTGCTATTGCTGAGCCGCTAGCAAACCACCTCAAACAAATTGATTTGAATGCCTTTACGCAACAACGATTGCATGGAGACTGTCATTTGGGCAATATGTTGTTGCGTGATGAGCAACTGATGTTCGTTGATTTCGACGATGCGCGCACCGGCCCCGCCATTCAAGATTTATGGATGATGTTAGCGGGAGACGATAGAGCCGAACGCACATTGCAGCTCGATGTATTGCTTGAGGGCTACCAAGAGTTCTGTGATTTCGATAGTAAAGAAACGCAATTAATTGAACCCTTGCGCAGTTTTCGAATCATACACTACATGGCGTGGTTAGCCCGCCGTTGGGGAGATAGCGCATTTCAACGTGCGTTCCCGTGGTTTGCTGAGCAACGTTACTGGGAACAACAGGTGCTGACACTGAAAGAACAATTTGCGGCGTTGCAAGAACCACCGATTCAATTGCAGCCGCAATATTAATTTAATTCGTAACAAACAAACTGTAGGACGTTCTGCCCATGAAGAAGTTGTTGTTAGTTGTTGTCGCTTTAATGATGTTGCCGTTGAGTGCACAAGAATTTAAAGAAGACGTTCACTATGAGGTGATTGCTGAACAAGGTACAGCGAAGCCAGAAATTAAAGAATTCTTCTCGTTTTACTGCATTCACTGCTACCGTTTTGAACCAATTGCAGCAGCAATGAAAGAAGCGTATCCACAGGCTTTTGAAAAGTCACATATTGTTTCTCATCCAACCCTTGAACTGATGGCGCGTGGTTTTGCTGCAGCGAAGTTGTTCAAGAAAGAAGAAGAAATTAGCCAAGCGTTTTATGAGCGTATTCACGCGCAAAAACAGCAAATCACGACAGAAGAGCAGCTACAGGCTATTTTCCACGTGAATGGCATTAGCAAAGACAAGTTTGAAAAAGCCATGAAACACCCATTGGTTGAGAAGCAAGTAAACGACATGGACCGCGACATGCGTGCCTATAACGTGAACGCGACGCCAACCTTTATTGTGAACGGCAAGTATCGTATGAAAACCGATGGTTTCCGTGATAGCAAAGACTTTATGGCTGATTTCGTGAAGGCCGCAGGTTACTTGCTCGAGAAGCAATAAGTTTAAAAGCTGGCTGTGCTTAGTTGAAAAAACCTGCGCGTACGCGGTTAATAATTTCATCTTTGCGCAGCCAACGCTTATTCATCCAATCCTGAAAGTGCGCTTTAAACGCTTCATCGGCAAAATAATCACCAATTAAATCCTCGGTGACAGGCAACGTTTCCACATTCACATATACATCACGTAACTGACCGCTTAGTAACTGCCATACGGCCGGTTTTTTATCATCCGGATAAACAATCGTAATATCTAATATGGCATCAAATTGATTCCCCATAATCTGCAACGCAAATGCTGTACCGCCCGCCTTAGGAGGCAACAAATGTTGGAACGAGCTATGACGTTTCGCATGCTTTTCAGGGGTAAAACGGGTGCCTTCGCAAAAGTTAATCACCGTGGTAGGAATATGACGAAACTTCTGACATTTCTTACGAGTGGTTTCAATGTCCTTGCCTTGTAGCTTGGGATTTTTAGCTATTTGCTCGCGTGAATAACGTTTCATAAACGGCATGTCTAAAGTCCAGCAGCCGAGGCCAACTATCGGAATCCAAATCAGCGGTTGCTTTAAGAAAAACCGTGGCATTGGCATGTTGCGGCAGGCTAAATGCATAAGCACCAGAATATCGACCCAGCTACGATGATTTGCCATGATCATATACCAACGGTCGCGATGCAGTTCACTGTCGCCATCAATATGCCAGCGCATGGGTTGCGTTAATCGGAATAGCGCCGACATGGCGTAACCCCATAGGCGAAACACGGCGTTTGCCCACGTAGACAGCACACGCTGCACGGCAGGTATTGGCAGTAACAACTTAGGTAAACCCACCAAAATCACCATGGCACCAATCACGGCGGTGGAAACGAGAGCGAAAGTAAAATTAATTAATAATCGAAACGGAATCAGTAACGTTGTCAGCATGTTTGCGCCAGATTGTGCTTGTCATGATAGTTATGCGCCTATGATACCCATTTGCGAAATACTTGCCAGCCTCGAAAAAAGCCTCTAAAGTATACTGTATATATGTACAGTATTTGTGGTTGTTTTGCCGAGGTGAGTGATGGCGTATCCCGCACAAATTGAAGCATTAGTGCAAAAAGGCTGGCTCTGGCAAGGCCAAGAGGTACCTGCACATAAAGCCGATCAACAGTTTTTAAGTAGCGGTTGGGCTGAGCTCGATACCCGTTTAGGTGGTGGTTGGTTGCAAGGCAGTGTGAATGAACTACAAGTGCAGCAACCCTTTATTGGTGAGTTGGCGCTGTTATTGCCATTATTGGCGCAACCTCAAACGAGGGTGCTTTGGGTCAACCCGCCGGTTCAACCCTATGCGCCGGGGCTAAGTTATCAAAACCTTGTGTTGCACCAGCATGTGGTGGTGCATGAACCCGATGACAAGCTGGCACTGTGGGCTGCTGAACAAGCTTTGCAAAGCAATGCGATAGATACGGTTTTAATTTGGCATACAGGCTTAAATGCAACGGCGGTGCGGCGTTTGCAACAAGCGGCAGAAGCACAGCAGAAATTGGCGTTTGTGATCACGTCTTGGCAACAGCAAGAAGAGGCGCGCGCTTATGTCACTCGGCTACAGCTTGAGCGTGCTGATAGCTTATCGATTCGAATTTTGAAGCGTCGTTTTGGTTGGCCATTACCTGCGTTCTCTTGTGGTGTCGATTCCCGTTTACCGAGGCGCCGTCGTGCTTTATGAATGCTTGGTTGTATCTCCATTTTCCACATCTGTTACTGGATTATCAGTTAGCATTACAGCCCCCAGAGCAAGGTGTTGTACCGCGCGCTGTAACACAAGGTCACGCGGCACGACGGAGTGTGGTGCAAGCCAATTCCGCTGCGCTACAACAAGGTGTTGAAATAGGCATGGCGGAGGTACTCGCTAGCACGTTGGTGCCAGAACTTAAACTACATGACTATAACGCCAAGCGCGAAAGCACCATGCTGACGCAGCTCGCTCAAGTGCTGTATCAAGATATGGCACAAATTGTGCTGCATCCGCCGCAAGGTCTGTTGTTTGAGGTGCAAAGCTTGTTACGGCTACATCAAGGTTTTGCTGGAGTGGTCGCGCGCATGCAAACACGATTACAACAATGGCCACTGCGCTATGTTTTAAGCAGTGGTTATAGCCCACTATCAGCTAAGTTATTAGCCGCTTCGGGCTATGCGGTACTGAGTGCCGAGGCGACAGATGTGAAGGCGGCGATTAACAAACTACCCATTGACTACAGCGGCTTACCCCCGGCACAAATCGACAAACTTCGAGATGTTGGATTGTTAACCCTTGGCGCAGTGTTACAGCTACCCAGAGCGGAGCTCGGCGCACGGTTTGGTCGCGCAATGACAACTTATGTTGCCGAACTTGCTGGTGAGTTATCGCCGCCTCAGAACTTTTATCATCCCCCCGATCGATTTGATCAGCAGGTTGAGCTGAATACCGAGGCACATAGCTGGACACAGCTTTTGTTTCCGCTAAAGCGCTTGTTACAACAGGTTGAAAGCTTTTTAGAAATTCATCAGTGGAGTACTCGGGCATTATTGATTCGCGCACATCACCGCAGCGGACCAGTAACTCAAGTGCCTATTCAGTTTGCCCATGCCGTGTGGCAACAACGCGACTTGCTCAGCTTAAGCCAATTGCATTTAGAGCGACAAAAGCTCAAACAGCCGGTATTGGCGTTAAGCGTTCGAGTACAACGTCCCGAGCCCCGCCAAGCTCAAGAACAAGCCATGTTTGCCGCACCACAAGCACAGACCGATTCATTAAATGCCTTGGTGAGTCGTTTGCAGGCTCGCTTAGGCGAATCCAAGGTGCAAAGCTTGCACCTACATGATGATTGGCGACCGGAGTACCAAGGCGGCCTTAAGCCATGGCAGGCGAAGCCAACCAGCACAATGTTATCGTTACAGCGCCCTTATTGGTTATTACCCGAAGCACAACCTATTGAACGGCAACAGTGGCAATTGCAATGGGGACCAGAGCGAATCGTGAGTGGTTGGTGGAATGCTGATGCCGTTGCCCGCGACTATTACATAGCGTTGGATAAATGGCAGCGGCAAGGTTGGATTTACCAGAATGACAAAGGTTGGTTTTTGCATGGCTGGTTCAGTTAATACTGTGGCGACAACCGTTGATCAACGCCCTGCTGCCCTGCACTGCTTAAGTAACTTTAGCTTCCTGCGCGGCGGTTCGCACCCACATGAATTGGTGCAGCGAGCGGTAGACTATGGCTATCAAGCTTTAGCCATTACCGATGAATGTTCCGTTGCCGGCGTGGTGCGTGCTTATGTTGCTGCGCGCGAGCAGCCATTGCGATTGATTATTGGTAGCGAATTTCACTTAGAAAATATTGGCACCTTGATTGTGCTGGTACGTAACCGCCAAGGTTATGCGCAATTATGCCAACTTATCACGACGGCACGAAACCGTAGTAAGAAAGGCAGCTATCAGGTTTTTCTCGAAGATTTCATCGAAACATTAACGCAATGTTCGCTGTTATGGCGACCGCTGTTCAAAGCGAACTTAGAAGAAGCGGACAGTGATTTGATCAAAGCGACCGCAGAGCAATTAAAACAAGCATTCGGTGATTATTTCTGGCTCGCCTATAGTCGCCATTACCGAGCAGATGATGCGCAGCGTTATTGCTACTACCAACGGCTGAGTATTGAGCAAACCATACCCGTCGCCGCCGTATGTGAAGTGTGTTATCACGAGCCGCAGCGGCAATCGTTGCACGATGTGTTAGTCGCTATTCGTCGTCGACAACCGCTAGAAACCCAAGTCGCACAACTGAAACCGAACCAAGATTATTGCTTGCGAACGCTTGAGCAACTGCAACAGTGTTATCCTGCCGACTGGCTGGCGCAAAGTATAGCTATCGCCAAGCAATGCTGCTTTTGTCTCAGCGAATTACGTTATGAATACCCAGCTGAGTTGGTTCCAGAAGGAAAAACAGCTAGTGAGCATTTGCGTGAACTCACCTACGGCGGAGCCCAGCAACGCTTTCCACAAGGCCTGCGCGAGGATGTCAAAGCAAAGCTCGAAAAAGAACTGCAACTGATAGCCCAGTTGAGGTATGAGTATTTCTTTCTCACCATTCATGATTTAGTTCAATTTGCTCAGCAACACGGCATTTTGTACCAAGGACGTGGCTCTGCTGCGAATTCAGTGGTTTGCTATTGCTTACAAATAACGGCGGTCAATCCCGATCAAATTGATGTCTTGTTCGAGCGCTTTATTTCAGTAGAACGGGATGAGCCGCCCGATATCGATGTTGATTTTGAACACGAACGTCGTGAAGAAGTTATCCAGTATATTTATCAAAAATACGGACGGCATCGAGCTGCATTAGCCGCAACGGTCATTCGCTATCGCTTACGCAGTGCATTGCGTGACGTTGGCAAAGCGTTAGGGTTCCATGAGCAGGAATTACGCCATTACTTGCGTCAGATCGATCGCCGCGACCAACACAGTAGCTGGCAACAACAGTTATTGGAGAAAGTATCTGGGCTTGGCAAAACGCACCGCGGGCGTTGTTTATTGGCGCTTACCGAGTCGATATTAGGCTTCCCTCGGCATTTATCCCAGCATGTTGGTGGCTTTGTGATTGCCTCCACACAGCTATCTGATTTGGTACCGGTAGAAAATGCGAGCATGCCAGAACGCACAGTCATCCAGTGGGACAAAGATGATTTAGAAACCTTACATCTTATTAAAGTCGATGTGCTGGCGCTCGGCATGCTCACCGCTATACGTAAAATGTTGCAATTAATTCAGCAGCATCATCAGCGCGAGCTTGGCCTAGCAGATATTCCCCAAGAAGATGCCAAGGTGTATCAGATGTTGCAACGCGCCGATTCCATTGGTGTGTTCCAAATTGAGTCGCGGGCGCAAATGAATATGCTTCCCCGACTCCGGCCACAGACGTTTTATGATTTGGTGGTTCAAATTGCGATTGTCCGACCTGGCCCTATTCAAGGTGATATGGTTCATCCATATTTGCGTCGGCGCGCTGGTCTTGAGCCCATCACCTTTCCAAGCGAGGCCGTCAAACAAGTATTAGAACGCACTTTAGGTGTGCCGATTTTCCAAGAGCAAGTAATCAAGCTCGCCATGGTGGCCGCCGGCTTCAGTGGCGGCGAGGCCGATCAACTACGCCGCGCTATGGCGAATTGGAAGAGTTCTGGTGAACTGCGGCAATTTGAAAGCAAATTAATTAAAGGAATGCGCGAGCGTGGTTATAGCGAAGAATTTGCGCAGCGGATTTTTCAGCAAATATGTGGTTTTGGTGAGTACGGCTTTCCAGAGTCGCATTCGGCGAGTTTTGCTAACTTAGCTTACGCTTCGGCATGGTTAAAACACTATTACCCAGCGGCATTTTATTGTGCCTTGCTGAATAGTCTCCCGATGGGATTCTATTCAGCGAATCAGTTGATCCAAGATGCGCGGCGGCACCACATCACAGTACTCCCTGCCGACATTCAGCAGAGTGCCTGGGATCATCTGCTCGAAGCTGGCGCTCGAGGTGTGCAACTGCGCTTGGGGCTACGATTAATTAAAGGTCTTTCACAATCACGTATTGAAGCTTTGCTGGAACAGCGTCCCGCACAAGGTTTTCAGTCGTTACAGCAGTTACGTGATGTTGGCCTTAGCGGCCCCGATCTACATAAATTAGCGACCGCCGATGTGCTCGGGTCATTAGCTGGGCATCGTTACCAAAGCCAGTGGCAAAGTTTGGCCTTGCAGGCCGAGCAATTACCGCTATTTATGGATCAGCTTACCGAACCTGCTAGTAATCTCCTGCCACCGGCAGAGTTTCAAGATATCGCAGTCGATTATCGAACCACCGGCGTTTCGCTGCGTCGTCACCCGTTGGCGCTACTGCGTGAACAACAGCAACTCAAAGGTTATAAGTTATCGAGTGAACTGGCGCAGTGTCGGCATAAACAGCTTGTACGTGTCGCTGGTTTAGTGACTTGCCGGCAGCGCCCTGGTACCGCATCAGGCGTCACTTTCGTCACCCTCGAAGATGAATCTGGTTTGATTAATATTGTTATATGGCAAAAAACCGCTCGTGATTTTCGCCAAGCCTATCTCACTGCTCAACTATTAAAAGTGAAAGGTATTGTTGAGATTCATGGGGAAGTTATTCACGTTATCGCCGCGCATTTAGAGGATGGCACAGAGCAGTTAGCGCAACTCGGGGTGTCGGCTAACCGCTCGCGTGATTTTCACTAATGGTTCTAAATGGCCGTTACATGCAATAAATAGTCTTCTTTTAAGATCACATAGTTCGCAGCCGACTGTGGTAAGAACTTTAATTCTTCTTCTGTTAGTGGGCGCGCTTCTTTCACCGGGCTGCCAACATATAAATGACCACGCTTTAATGTTTTACCTGGTGGAACCAAACTACCGGCACCAATGATGACATCATCCTCAACGATGGCGCCATCCATAATCACCGCCGACATACCAATAAGAACACGATGACCTATTTCGCAGCCGTGCAACATGACGTGATGCCCTACCGTTACATCATCGCCAATAATTAACGGATGGCCTTGCGGATTATTTTCACTGGTACGACTGACATGCAGTACACAGTTATCCTGCACATTCGTGCGCGCACCAATTCGAATCTTATTCACATCGCCACGGGCAGAGACCAAAGGCCAAACACTACTATGTTCACCAATGTGCACATCACCAACAATCACTGCACTACTATCGATATAAACATGTTCACCGAACTGCGGTTCAATACCGCGATAACTACGAATATCGCCATTCATGCTCTATTACCTCTAAAACTCAGCCAAAATGTTATATATTTGATCTGTCTAAATCATACCTTAAAGACTAGCAGAAACCGCCACTGCTGGCGAATCAAGCAAATCACGCCGCTTTTTAGAGCGCTTCGCTCACAAAATCAGCAGTTGGCAAAAAAACACATAAAAATGTCAAAAAGGCGCTTGACGCGGCCAGTTAAATCTCTAAAATGCGCCCCACGCTTGAGGCAGACAACGAAGTCGCCAAAAGCAGATGTTTTGAGTCATAAAAAATTTCGCCGAAAGGCTTGACACAAAACACCAAGGCTGTAGAATGCGCAGCCTCGCTCAACGCAGCGAAACGTTCTTTAACAATATACCAAGCCAAGCAAACTGTGTGGGCACTTACCGGATTCAGGCAGAGAAAGCATCTTCGGATGCACAAAAGGTCTTTAAATAGACCACCTGACTGATTGGAAAAGTGCTTAACAA
>NZ_PIPZ01000003.1 GCF_003987045.1 Pseudidiomarina marina
GCGAAGTGGAACCACCTGATCCATTCCGAACTCAGTAGTGAAACGCTTCAGCGCCGATGGTAGTGTGGGGCTTCCCCATGTGAGAGTAGGACACCGCCAGGCTTCAAATACGACGAGACCCCGAGCTAACGCTCGGGGTTTTTTCGTTTTGGGGAAAGCCAAAAGCGTTATTGGTTATTCGTTATTGGTTATTCGAAAAAGCCAACCCCACCCACGAATAACGAATAACGAACAACGAACAACGAACAACGCCTTCTCTCTTCTAATATCTAATATCCAATAGCTAATATCGCCTTAGTCTTTTATTCGAAAAAATAGAATATATTCCTCTAAATTATCCCATATCGTCTTTTCTAAACTCAGCTACAATGCTTATGTAAACAATTACAGGGCCTATTTATGCTGAAAAACACCATAAATTCCTATGGATGGATCGCCATCGTCATTCATTGGCTAAGTGCATTGATGGTTATTGGACTATTTGCGCTGGGCTACTGGATGTTGACGCTTGGCTATTACGACAGCTGGTATCGACTGGGTCCGTGGTGGCACAAGTCGTTTGGTATCACCTTGTTGGTGCTCACCGTCATCCGGTTGCTTTGGAAGTTCGTTAACGCAACGCCGAAACCATTGGGTACGCGCTTTGAACAAATTGGCGCACGGGTTGGGCACGGACTGATTTATGCCCTGCTATTGGTGACGATGATCAGTGGCTATTTGATCTCGACTGCTGATGGCCGAGGGATCTCGGTGTTTGACTGGTTTGAAATACCGGCGCTAATCACCAGTATTCCGCAGCAAGAGGATATTGCCGGCGCAGTACACTGGTATACCGCCTTAGCCTTGGTCATTCTTGCCGCAGGCCATGCGCTTGCCGCATTCAAGCATCACTTTGTAAATAAAGATTCAACTTTGACCCGTATGTTAGTCGCCAAACGTAACCAATCGAATAACGACTAACCAACAACGAATAACGTTTCATTTGAGGAGATTTATCATGAAAAAATTAGCACTTGCGACAGTAATTTCAGCATCATTATTCGGCGCCGCCCAAGCACACGCTGCTGACTATGTGATTGATACTAAGGATGCGCACGCATTCGTGCAGTTCAAAATTAGCCATTTAGGTTATAGCTGGTTGCTTGGCCGCTTTAACGATTTTGAAGGTACATTTAGCTACGACGAAGCCAACCCAAGCGCAGCGAAAGTTGAAGTGACTATTGATGTTGCGAGCTTAGACAGTAACCATGCTGAGCGCGACAAGCACTTACGTAGCGGTGACTTCTTCAATGTCAGCGAGTATCCAGAAGCGAAGTTTGTTTCAACGAGCTATGCACCGAATGGCGATGGTACCGGCGTACTAAAAGGTAACTTCACTTTGCATGGCACAACCAAGGAAATCGCGATTGATGTGAAAGAGATTGGTGCGGGTGAAGATCCTTGGGGTGGCTTCCGCCGTGGATTTGAAGGCGCTGTTACCTTAACGCCTGCGGAGTTTGGTATGGACTACGATTTAGGTCCAGCAGCAGAAACGGTCGAAATTTTCTTATCAATTGAAGGTATTCGTCAGTAAGCGTGATTAGCCAAGAGGCTTGCGGTTAAATCCGCAAGCCTTCTCGGTAACACTTCAAAGCATTGGCGGTGTCGCCAAGCGCATCGTAGGTTTGTGCAAGGTCAAAAAGCACACGTTGTGACGGTGCTATATCGGCAGCTCGACGTAGTGCACGTTGTGCAAGAGCATAATCCTTTGTTTGCAACGCCATTTGACCGAAAGCTTGTAATAAGAACGGATCATCCGGCTTCTTCTTCAGACCATCCTGAACAATATCGCGAAGTTCCGGACCAGCAACCAGTAACTGTTTGTCGAGCAAATAGGCGATATCTAACTCACCACGTTTTAACGCCCGCGCCGCTACTTTATCTGCTGCCGCTGTTGCGCCAAATGTTTTCAAGGCATGTAAATAGGCACGGCGAATCGCTTTATTACGACGCTGATCGCGTGTTAGAGCTTGCCAATAATCTTGCAGCGCATTGGCACTGTTACGCCCCGCTTCCAGCATTAAATGGAAGTAGGTTTCTTCGACTAGCACCTCAAATTCGGTATCGCTAAATAATTGTTGTTGTTCAGCGGCGTTAAGAACGCCCGCAATATCACGATAGCGATGTTGATGGCGGAAACCGATGATGGCTTGGCGCAGTAGTTCGGGATGACGCGGGTAATCTTTCAACAGCGCGCGTAACTGCGTCAACCGAGAATCGATGCTCTCGGGGGTCTCGCGTAGCGCAAAAATCATTTCGGCCACGGCTAGTTCGGCCTTTTGGTCGGTGTGAGTTAGCCATTCGCGAGCTTGCTTCACATCGCCAATTTGCTGCGCAGAATAGGCGGCTAACAATGCATCATTGGGTTCTTTACGTAGTTGCCAAGCACGATTCGCCGCCCGCGAGCTACCGGCATAATCACCATGATTCAGGCTGACCAACGCATCATGAAATGCCGCTTCGGCTTTTTGTTGACGACGATTACCAAACCAACGTACACCCCATTTTGTGCCGCGAATCAAACGCCCAATAAATGCCAACACTGCGCGTATAATAATGACTGCAATCACCAATAGAATTAGCGCGGCGACCACACTCGTTTCAACCGTGTATGTACCCACAGAAATCAACACGTAACCAGTATTGCCAGACCATAACGGACCAAGCAGTAATCCAGCAATGAATAAAACAATGACAACCAAGGCAGTTTTCATCGAGTTAGCCTCCTTGGTTGGTTTGTGAGATTTGATTCGCTAGGCGCTCAAGTTGAGTCGTAGCGCTCAACTCGGTCGGATATTCAGGTTGTAACTGAATCACTTGTAACGCCTTAAGCTCGTCAATAAACCGATTTAAGTCAGCTTCATTGACCTGCCCCTGCACGTCATTTAGTAAGGTTACCGCTTCATTTAGGCTGGCCTCATAGACCGCTTGTGAGCCGTTCATCGCGGCTTGTTGACCCAGTTGGAGCTGCAGTAATAATCGCTGTTGTAAGACATCGAAATAAGCATCTGCAATCATCGGTTCAACCGGCGTGTCGCGACGTTGGATGCGTACAAACTGTTGCAATAGCGTGTTAAAACTACGCTTTAGATTGCTCAACCAAGTGTCTTCGGTTGGCGCGTCAGTATTCTCATCTGACATACCTAGTTGTTGATACCATTGAGTACGAGCGACCTGATCACGCAGCGTACCAAGTTTTAAACTGACCGTTTCAATTTGGCTTTCAGGAAGTTGCTCTAGTTGCGCAATATCATTTGCAAGGGCCTGGCGTGCTTGCAAATGCGCTGGGTTATCTAGCGCAACAATATGTGACTGAGCTAATTGCAAGAACGCCAATGCAGCAGCTGAGTCATTTTCAATCCAAAGCTTGGTGGCGGCGCGCTCAGCTAAGTTGCGAGCTTCATAAATTCGCCAGTTAGATTCCTGCGAGATGTCTAGATTAGCCAGTTCAGCTTGCACCGACTGCACTGCCAATTGATAGTCATCAATGATTTGTTGCTGGCGACCTATCTGTGAATCCACGCGTTGTTCTAAATCTTCAATCGACAAACGAACCGTTGCGTTTACTGCTTGCTCCAAGTTATCTAAACGCCCTTGCAGCTCCTCAATGGTTGCGGCTGAGGTATCTTGTTGTTGAGCCATTGAAGCAATCTGTTGCTGATGCAAAGGCCAAATGCGTGTGTATCCAAACCATATTGCAACAATAATGACGGCAGCAAGAAGCACCACGATTAGCCAAGCGATTAATGCTGAATTTCGCTTAGGATTCTTGGTAGCATCCTTCGGTATAGGTTTCGGCGCTGGTTTTGTCTTGTCCACTGCCGCATTTTCGGAACCTTTCTTGGCAGTGTCTTCAGTTGCTGCCGAAGTTGCTTTCACCGTTGGCGCTTCCGTTTTCTGTGGCGCAGTTTCGGTTGCAGACTGCTTTTCTGCAGGCGTCTTGGCTTGCTCATTCGTTGCAGACTTTTGCTTTTTCGACTCACTCATGGAGGTTCCTTATATGCTTACTGCTGTTCCAATAATTGTTGCCAGGCATCGGCAATTGCGAACGGCGTTGCACTATGCGCAACGGCAACCTTGCCATGCACTGCTGATGGCATCAATTGCTTTAATCGATCGCTCGCGACAATCCAATAACACTGTTCTAACCAGCTTAACGCTTGCTTTGGCAACGCCGCAAGAAAATAACCTAACTGCTCGGCGCTGGTAACGACGATACCGTTAATCCGCTGCTGCCATTGTTCAAATTCAGTCGCATCAAGAGATACCGGTGTACGTTGATACACTTCCAGATACGTCACTTCGGCGCCGCGTGCTCGCAGCGTGTCTGCAACGAGCTCACGACCGCCATGGCCGCGCACGAGTAACCAGCGCTGACCTTTTACCCGTTGTAACTCAGGCAGTTTCAGCAAGGCATCGCTGTTGTGCTGTCGCCACGGACAATTCACTGGGCGACCAACCACTTTTGCAATTGCCGCAGCACTGGTTGGCCCCACGGCATACCAGCGTGCTGAGGGCATCGCACACTCTGGCGCCCACGCCTGCGCTTGCTGGGCAAAATAGCGCGCAGCATTCACGCTGACCATCATGCCGGCATCCCACGGTTGCCGCAAAATGTCGCGCAAACTGTAGTTGGGATCGTCAAAGCTACTAATTTTCACCATACTTTTGCTGCTACAGGTTAACGCTATGCCAGCCCCGCTCGCTCGCTGCTGTAATAACTGAGCTAACTCGCGCGCTTGGTCATCTGGTCGTAACAGCAGCAAATGATGGCTCATGATTGCAACTCATTCTCCGCATACACATCGTTCAAAATTTTACCGGCGCCGCGCGCTAATAAATACTCGGCCAATTCAGTACCGAGCGCCTCGGCATGATCGCGATGGCCTTTTATTTCACCTTCAATAATTTCACTGCCGTCAGGGCGCCCCACCAAGCCACGCAAATGGAGGAGTTCACCGTGCAACTCAGCGTATGCCCCAATGGGTACTTGGCAACCACCTTGCAATCGGCGATTCATCGCGCGTTCAGCTAATACGCAGCTGCGTGTATCGGCGCAGGTAAGCGGTGCCAATAACGCTTTTGTGGCGTCGTCATCACTACGACACTCTATACCAAGCACACCTTGACCATTGGCAGGCAAACTTAGCTCAGCAGGAATGCGCTGTTTAATGCGGTCAGTCAGCTCTAAGCGTATCAACCCAGATGCCGCCAGAATAATAGCGTCGAACTGCCCTTCATCGAGTTTCCGTAAGCGCGTTTGCACGTTGCCGCGCAAATCGTGAACCACAAGATGAGGGAAGTTTGCCAAGATTTGGCACTTACGGCGCAAACTACAGGTGCCTACAATGGCGCCCTCGGGTAAATCGTCAAGTTGCGCATAATTATTTGAAACAAAGGCATCGCGCGGATCTTCACGCTCGCAAATACCAAACAACTCAAGGCCTTCAGGGAACTCAACGGGCAAGTCTTTCATCGAATGCACAGCTAAATCAGCTTGGCCTTCAAGCATGGCAACCTCAAGTTCTTTAACGAACAGCCCCTTCCCACCAATTTTTGCTAATGGCGTATCAAGAATCACGTCACCTCGCGTGCTCATCGGCAGCAGTTCTACCGTCAAATCGGGATGTAACTGCTCGAGGCGCGCTTTAATGTGTTCCGCTTGCCACATGGCGAGCAGGCTCTTGCGTGTGGCGATGCGTAAAGTTTTACTCATAATTCAGCTCTAAACTTAGTTTGAAGGTGGTGTTAGCAACAAGGTCGTGTCAGCTTGGCGACTTGCCGCTTCGCTAAGTAGCGCCCATAATTCGCTACCGGTGCGGTTATCAATCCATTGCCCGTCGCGATACTCAAAGTGATGACCATTAAACTTGGTTGCTACCCAGAGTTGATGCAGAGGAGGCTGCTTGTTGATGACCATTTTGGTGCCATTCGGGAATGTTAATTCAAGGATGTCGCCGCCTGACTCACAATCAATATCAACGCCGCAGGCTTCTACTGCTTCTTCAATAGCTAAAATAGTTGCTTCGGCTAATTCATGGTATTCGTGCTCTTGCATGTCAACTCCTGATAATGACATTTGTGCGTCTCAATGCGATGATAGACGCATCAACAAATTTAACCGTAATTATTAGGTACAGTTTACCGATGTTTAACTTGAAAGTAATGCGTCTGATCATTGTAGCAGGAACACTCGGTTTTATCGCCGCTTGTGGGCAAAAAGGGCCGTTAGAAATGCCGCCACCAGCTGAACAAAACCAACCGTCCAACCCTGCAGAAAATGGTGAGTAGGCATGAGTTTTAATTATCGTGATGGCGAGCTTTTTGCCGAACAATGCCGCGTGAGTGAACTTGCCGCTGAGCACGGTACGCCGTTATATGTCTATTCGCATCAGCGTATGGTAGAAAATTGGCGGCAATTCGCCGCGCATTGGCCGGCGCCGCACAAGCTTTGTTACGCCGTAAAAGCCAATAGTAATTTGGCCGTATTGAATGTGCTGGCAAAGCTTGGTGCTGGTTTTGATATCGTTTCTGGTGGTGAACTAGCCCGCGTTATTGCGGCTGGCGGTAAAGCAAGTGATGTCGTTTTTTCAGGCGTTGCCAAAAGCCGCAACGAAATGGCTTATGCGTTAGAGCAAGGCATCTATTGTTTCAATGTTGAATCGGCTGCTGAATTAGAGCGGCTGAATGACGTTGCCAAAGCGCACGGGGTTGTTGCTCCAGTGTCGTTACGCGTGAACCCCGATGTGGATGCCCAGACTCATCCGTACATCTCAACGGGCCTGAAAAGCAATAAATTTGGGATTGCTATGGCGCAAGCGCCGGATGTTGCGCGCCGAGCTCAGGGGCTTTCGAATATTGCCATGCAAGGGTTAGATTGCCATATTGGCTCACAGATTCTCACGCCAGCGCCATTTTTAGATGCCGCAGATTTAATGCTCGAATTGATTGTAACGTTGCGTAACGAGGGCATCGCAATCTCCCACCTCGATATGGGGGGTGGTATGGGCATTCCTTACCAGCACGAGAATAAGCTTGATGTGAGTGCTTACTTACTTGAGCTGCAAAAGCGTGCTGAGCAAGTCGGTGACCTCACTTTAATGCTCGAGCCGGGCCGAGCCATTGTCGGCAATGCTGGCGTGTTAGTCACGCAGGTTGAATATCATAAACCGGGCGTTGAGAAAGACTTTTTATTGGTTGATGCGGGTATGAACGACCTTATGCGTCCGGCACTGTATCAAGCGTACCATGACATTATCCCGGTCACCCAGCATGAAGCTGGTACGTCTATTGTGGATGTGGTGGGACCGGTATGTGAAACCGGCGACTTTCTTGGTCATGCGCGTCACATAACCGCAAACGAGGGCGATTTGTTGGCGGTTATGAATGCTGGCGCCTATGGTTTTACTATGAGCTCGAATTACAATACGCGCCCACGTGCCGCAGAAGTCATGGTTGCTGGCAACAAGGCGCAAGTGATTCGAGCGCGCGAAAAGCTGAGTGATTTATGGAAAGGTGAGCAAATCATGGAGATGCCAGAATGAATTTTGCAAAAATGCATGGGCTCGGCAATGACTTCATGGTGATAGATGGCGTCACTCAGAATATTTATGTCAACCCAGAACAAATTCGGCATTGGGCCGATCGTCATCGTGGTGTTGGCTTTGATCAGCTGTTGTTGGTTGAACCACCCTATGACCCCGATCTGGATTTTCATTATCGTATTTTCAACGCCGATGGCTCGGAAGTATCCCAATGTGGAAATGGTGCGCGTTGTTTCGCGCTGTTTGTGAAACTTAAAGGCCTAAGCAATAAAAATCATCTGCGTGTGAGCACCAAAGCGGGCAAAATGGTTTTGCATCATGAGCGTGACGGGCGTATTACTGTTGAGATGGGGCGGCCGACATTTACCCCAGCCGAAGTACCGTTTAAAGCGAACAAAGAAGAGCTAACGTATATTTTGCGCGAACAAGATCAAACCATTTTGGCTGGCGTTATGGGCATTGGAAATCCGCATTGTGTGATTGAAGTGGATAATGTTGATACGGCTCCGGTTGATTCGATGGGTAAAGCATTAGCAACGCATGAACGTTTCCCTGAAGGCGTGAATGTTGGTTTTATGCAGGTGGTTGATCGCAACCGAATTAAACTTCGTGTGTACGAACGCGGCGTTGGAGAAACGCAAGCTTGTGGGAGCGGTGCGTGTGCAGCCGCAGTGATTGGTATGCGCCAAGACAAGCTTGCCGATCAAGTGATTGTGGAATTACCCGGCGGTTATTTGACGATTCGTTGGCAACCAGGCCAACCGGTGCGCATGACCGGTTCTGCTGAGCATGTTTATGATGGATATATAAAACTATGACGACAGAAGTAAAAAAATTAGGTACCCCAGTTGTTGACGACACGCTCATTGCTCAATACCTAGAAGAGAACCCTGATTTTTTTGAGCGACATCCACAGTTGTTACAGCAACTAAGCTTGCGTCATCAGGAGCGCGGTGCCGTATCGTTGGTGGAACGCCAACAACAGGTATTGCGCCAGCGCATTATGCATTTGGAAGAAGAAATCACGGATTTAATGGTGACGGCACGCCGCAATGAAGAGTTATTTCAAACCTACAGTGAGCTCTATGTCACGCTGCTGGAGTGCGACGACTTACCAAGCATTATGGATGCATTGCAGCAAACTTTCTCTGAACGCCTCAATATGCCAGCCTTGCGTTTGAAGTTTTTCGATAGCCCCATTGAGCTTGATGAACAGTTCACCTTTGCTGCCGATACGCACAAAATGCTACTGAGCAAACGTTTCCAGAATTCTCAGGTGTACTTAGGGCGTTTGACAGCAGATGAGAAAAAGCTGCTGTTCCCAGATGAACCCATTGCCTCGGTTGCGTTATTGCTTCTCGGCAATAAGGGCGAATTAGGGATGTTGGCGATTGGTAACCACGATGCCGGACATTTTGAGCCCGCAATGGATACTTTGCTCGTGCGTCAATTGCAAGCGTTGTTGAGTAAGTTGCTGCCGCCTTTATTGCAGCATCAAGCCAACCATCATGACGCTGTCTGAATTACGCCAACGTTTTTTAGATCACCTAGCCGGCGAGCGCGGGCTCGCCGATCACACGCTCAATAGTTATGGTCGGATTCTCGCCGACGACATTGTGGAATTAGCGAGTCAGCGCATCGATAATCCACAGCAATTTAACCTTCCAGTATTTGAACGCTTGTTTGTCAGCTGGCGCCGGCGCGGTCTTGGCGATGCATCGCTGGCGCTGAGGTTAGCTGCTTGGCGAACATTTTGTCAGTATCTCATTCGCGAAAACTGGTTAACGGACAATCCCGCTGCACAGCTTAAAGCACCGCGCAAAGCCAAGCGTTTACCGAAAAACCTTGATGTAGACAGCATTAGCCAGTTGCTGCAATTGCCGCAAGATGATCCGCTAGCGATTCGTGACGCCGCCATGATGGAGCTTTTATATGGCAGTGGACTGCGTTTAGCTGAGCTGGTGGCGCTTGATGTTGATGCGATTCAGCCACGGCACCGAGAACTTCGAGTTTTAGGTAAAGGTAATAAAACACGCATTGTCCCTTATGGACGTTGCGCAGCAGAAGCGTTAGAGCGTTGGTTACCGCTCCGCGCACAGTGGTTAGGTGGCAATATAACCGAGCTTGCGCTGTTTATTTCACAGCGGAACCAGCGTATTAATCCGCGCACTGTGCAGCAACGCTTGAATTATTGGGGACAACAGCAAGGGCTAAAAGGTACGTTGCATCCGCATAAACTACGCCACTCGTTTGCTTCGCATATGTTAGAATCAAGTGGTGATTTGCGCGCTGTGCAAGAATTGCTTGGCCATGCGAATTTAAGTACCACGCAAGTGTATACCCATCTCGATTTTCAACACTTGGCGAAGGTTTACGATGGCGCTCATCCGCGCGCTCGGAAGAAAAAAGAATAGGTTGATTGATGCAGTTTTATCGCCGCTTATATCCTGTCAAAACTGTCAGCTTTGATCTCGATGATACCCTTTATAACAATGTGCCAGTGATGCAGCGAGCCGAGCAAGCTGTCCGTGATTTCCTTGCTCGCGAATTCCCGCAAACAGCAGCATGGCAAGCGTCCGATTGGTTACGGCATCGTCAACAGCTTATGCACGCACAGCCCGATTTAGCGAGCAATATGACGCAATTGCGCCGTACCGCTCTGGCTGATGGGTTGCGTCAGTTTGCCATTGCTGAGAACGAAATTAGTGGCGGTGTCGACGCCGCTTTTGCACACTTCATGGCACATCGCAATGCGGTTGAAATTTCGGCAGATGTTCACGCCGCATTGGCGCAACTTGCTGAATATTACCCTTTGTTTGCGTTAAGCAATGGTAATGTCAGCGTTGATGCCATTGGTCTTGGTGATTATTTCACTGGAGTCTTTCAGCCGTCAGACGAACTTCGCGGTAAACCTTTTGCGGATATGTTTTTGGCGGCACAGCAGCAACTTCCCGAAGTGGCACCGTCGCAATGGTTACACGTCGGTGATAGTCCAAATGCTGATGTATTAGGCGCCCATCGTGTCGGTTGGCAGAGTGCCTGGTTCACCGGTGGTTTAGGTAAACACGATCACTTACAAGTATTGCCGACATTGGCGTACAACAATTTGCAGCAACTCACCGACCAGTTACTTAAATCGCATAAGTAACTGGTTGCATATACAGTATTCTGTGACTACACTGCCCTTTTTATTTGTTGGTAATTATTCATGCAACATCACCCATTACTCGCACAACTGAACGACAAACAACGTGAAGCCGTTGGCGCCGCCGAGCGTCACATGTTGGTCCTTGCCGGCGCTGGCAGTGGTAAAACACGGGTGTTGGTGCATCGTATTGCTTGGCTCATTCAAGAAAAAGGCATTTCACCACATAGCATTATGGCGGTGACTTTTACTAACAAAGCGGCGGCGGAAATGCGTGGGCGTATTGAGCAGCTGTTAGGTAGTTCAGTGCGCACGATGTGGATTGGTACCTTTCATGGGCTCGCGCATCGCTTACTTCGTGCGCATTATATGGATGTCGGGTTACCGCAGAATTTTCAAATTCTCGATAGTGACGATCAACAGCGCTTGGTCAAACGCGTCATGCGTAGCTTGAATTTAGATGAAAAACGTTGGCCGCCGAAGCAAGCACAATGGTTTATCAACGGCAAAAAAGATGAAGGTTTGCGGCCTCATCATCTCGATGGGTATGACTTCAATGAGCGCACCTTAAAAGAGATATATGAGGCCTATCAAGTCGCTTGTGACCGCGCAGGGCTGGTCGATTTCGCTGAATTGTTGCTACGCGCGCACGAGCTCATTCGTGATAACAAGCATGTCCGTGAGCATTATCAGCGTCGCTTCCGCCATATTTTGGTGGACGAGTTCCAAGATACCAATGCCATTCAATATGGCTGGATCAAACTGCTTTCGGGAGTCGGTCAAGGGCATGATGACACGAACTATGTCACCATCGTGGGTGACGATGATCAATCGATTTACGGCTGGCGCGGCGCTCGCGTAGAGAATATTCAGCAATTTTTACGCGACTTCCCGAATGTTTTAACTATTCGATTGGAGCAAAACTATCGCTCCACCAATAATATTCTGACGGCTGCTAACGAGGTGATCGCCAATAACCAAGGGCGTCTCGGTAAAGAGTTATGGACTGATGGCAGCGCTGGTGAGCCAATTGATTTGTACGCTGCCTTCAACGAAATGGACGAGGCGCGTTATATTGCCGGGCGCATCGAGCAATGGCATGAGCAGGGTAATGCGTTGCAAGATGTCGCCATTTTATACCGCAGTAACGCGCAATCGCGCGTACTGGAAGAAGCCTTGCTGCATGCCCGAATTCCTTATCGTATCTATGGCGGGTTACGCTTCTTTGACCGTATGGAAGTCAAAGATGCGCTGGCTTATATGCGCTTAGTGGCGAGCCGTAATGATGACGCCGCGTTTGAGCGCGTGATCAATACGCCAACGCGGGGTATTGGTGACCGAACGCTTGGCATTATTCGTGAAGGGTCGCGAGAGCGCGGATTACCGATGTGGGAAGCGGCGAAGCAATTGGTGCAAGAAAAAATTCTGAATGGTCGAGCGGGCAATGCGGTGCAAGCCTTCCTCGATTTAATTGATGGCCTCGAGGATGAAACCAGCGATTATCCGTTGGGCCGTCAAGTCGATACAGCGATCAAAAAAAGTGGTTTGATGGCGATGTTTCAGGCTGAAAAGGGCGAGAAAGCAGAAACTCGCGTTGAGAACTTAAAAGAGCTCGTGAACGCCTGCGACAACTTCAACACGCTCGACAGCGTGATTGAAGATGAGATGACGCCGCTCAATGCCTTCTTGGCGCATGCAGCGTTGGAATCGGGCGAAGAACAAGCTGATGAGCATCAAGATGCCGTGCAGTTAATGACGTTGCACAGTGCGAAAGGTCTCGAGTTTCCGCTCGTGTTTATGAGCGGCGTTGAAGAGGGTTTATTTCCGTCGCAGCAATCGATTGGTGAGAGTGGTCGGCTCGAAGAAGAGCGTCGCCTGTGCTACGTGGGTATGACGCGCGCCATGCAAAAACTGGTGATTAGTTACGCCGAATCACGGCGCATTTACGGCCAAGAAAAGCATAGTACGGTGAGTCGCTTTGTGGGTGAGATTCCACCGGAAATGATTCATCACGTGCGCTTGCAGTCGCGTACCACACATCAATCCCATGCACTTGGTCGGTTTCACAGTGGTGCTAGCCACGAAGCATTTGAGCAAACCGGATATAGTCTCGGTCAGCGCGTACGTCATACCAAGTTTGGCGAAGGTACGGTGCTGAACTACGAGGGCACGGGCCCACAAAGTCGTATTCAAGTGAACTTCGACGAGGTGGGCAGCAAATGGTTAGTTGTTGGCTACGCGCGTTTAGAGCGCTGTTGATGCACGAGCGTATCAATGCTGTAAAGCGCTAACGCCACCCAAATAATGGCGAACGTCACCAGCTTATCTGCAGCGAGTGGTTCGCCATACACCCACACGGCCAGAACGAACATCATACTGGGGCCAATGTACTGAAAGAAACCCAAGGTTGAATAGCGAATGCGTTGCGCGGCCGCGGTGAAACATAATAATGGCGCCGTCGTCACAACACCTGCAGCAATAAGTAGCGTGTTAATCTGCCATGTATTCTGGGTCATATCAGCCGCATTAGAGCTGGCAAAGAACACTAAATATATCAGTACCGCAGGCGTCAATATTAATGTTTCGAGCCACAGGCCGGTAATTGAGTCTATCGGTAGACGTTTACGAATAGCGCCATAAATTGCGAAGCTGCATGCGAGCGCTAGTGCCACCCATGGCACCGAACCGAAAGAAATAACCTGAATCAACACGCCGATAACAGCAAGCGCTATGGCAACCAACTGCATTTTACGCATCCGCTCAGCAAAAAACGCCATACCAATCGCCACGTTTAACAGTGGGTTAATGTAATAACCTAAGCTGGCATCGAGTATATGATCGTTGTTAATCGCCCAAATGAACAAGAACCAATTACCGCCGAGTAAACAGGTTGCCAAGGCTAAACGTGCCATTTGTTGTTTATTTTGCAGCACAGGCTTTAAGCGATTGCCGCGACGAAGCACCATAATCAGGATAAATACAAGAATGAAGGACCAGAGAATGCGGTGGCTTAGAATCTCCAAAGCCGGTACTTCTTGCAGCCATTTAAAGTAAATCGGCGCAACACCCCACATAGTGTAAGCAGCAATAGCAAAGAATACACCTTGGCGGCTGCGGGCGGCATCATCAGTCATCTTGAGCATCTCACGTTGAATTGTACGAAAAACCAGCACTCGCCGACAGAATATCACGGATTTTCATGATCGTCGGTGGAGCTTCGCAAGCGGGATGCATACAATAGAGCTAATACGAGCTTGCCGTCAATTGGAGACGCTATTTTGTCTGAATCTGCGCTGTCACAACTTCTTGCCGATGTATTTGGCTATACCGCGTTTCGCGAAGGCCAACTGCAGGTGATCGAAGCCGTGCAGCAACAGCGCGATGCCCTAGTGTTGATGCCAACAGGTGGTGGCAAGTCACTTTGTTATCAGTTGCCTGGATTAAATTCGGACGGCTTAACGGTGGTGATTTCGCCGCTGATTAGTCTTATGCAAGACCAAGTGGAAGCCCTACAAACCATGGGTGTTCCCGCAGCAGCGCTCAACAATGGACTCACGCCAGAGCAAAGCAGCCAGATCATGCAACAGCTCAATAGTAATCAAATACGGTTACTTTATGTGAGTCCAGAGCGTGCCATGCAAGGTTTTTTCATTCGTTTACTGCAACAATGGCCGGTGACTTTGGTTGCGATTGATGAGGCGCACTGTATTTCTCAATGGGGCCACGATTTCCGTCCTGAATATGGTCAGCTCGGCCAACTTCGTGAATCGTTGCCCAATGTGCCGTTTATGGCGTTAACCGCAACCGCTGATGCCGCAACGGAAGCCGATATTATTAGTCGGCTGCATTTACACGATCCGGTAGTGTATAAAGGATCGTTTGACCGTCCCAATATCCGCTACGTGGTTGAAGAAAAATACAAACCCTATAAGCAGGTCACCGACTACATTAAGAAACAGCGTGGCGCTTCAGGAATCGTTTATTGTGGTAGTCGCAAGAAGGTTGAAGAGCTTGCCGAAAAGCTCCAGCGAGAAGGTCTGCGCGCCGCTGGATATCATGCCGGCATGGAACATGACCAACGTGAGACCGTACTGCGTGGCTTTGTTCGCGATGATATTGATGTGGTGGTGGCAACTGTGGCGTTTGGGATGGGTATCAACAAGCCGAATGTGCGCTTTGTGGTGCATTTCGACGTGCCGCGTAGTGTTGAAGGTTATTATCAAGAAACCGGCCGTGCCGGCCGTGATGGTTTGCCAGCTGAAGCGGTGCTGCTCTATGATCCGTCCGATGCTGCATGGATAAAATCGATTATTCACGATCACCCAGATGAAGAACGTCGTCGTATTGAGCTGCATAAGTTTACTGCCATGCAGGCAATGAGTGAGGCGCAAACTTGTCGGCGTTTAGTCTTACTCAACTACTTCAATGAATACCGCGATAAGCCCTGTGGAAACTGCGATATCTGTCTCGATCCACCGCGCCAATACGATGGTACGGTTGACGCGCAAAAAGTGCTGTCTTGTGTTTATCGTGTTGGCCAGCGCTTTGGCGTGAATCACGTGATTGATGTGTTGCGTGGTAGTAAATCGCAGCGGCTTATTGAATTAGGGCACGACAAGCTATCAACGTATGGCATTGGCGCTGAACAAAGCCACGAATACTGGCTAGGCGTGGTGCGTCAGCTCATTCATCGTGGTCTGGTGATTCAAAATGTGCAGCAGTATGGCGTGCTGCAACTGACCGATGCAGCGCGGCCGGTACTGCGCGGTGAAGTCGCCTTACAGCTTGCCGAACCGCGCATCAATTTAGTGGTGAGCAAACCGCGAGTGGCTGACCGCGGTGATTACGATAAGGTGCTGTTCCGGCGTTTACGTGCGCTACGCAAAGCCATTGCCGACGCTGAAGAGGTGCCACCGTTTGTGGTATTCAACGACACCAGCTTAGTGGAAATGGCGGTGAGTTACCCAACTGATGAAACGGCCATGTTGGCCATTACCGGTGTCGGTCAGAAAAAGTTAGAACGCTACGGCCAAGAGTTTATCGCGGCAATTACTGCCTACCTCGATGCCGACGATGAACCTATTAGCAGTTTTTAAACCGCTGGCGCGAAGTAAAAGCGCCATAACTCCATCACCACTGGCACAATAGATAGCACCAGAATAATCGCCATGGTGATATTGAACAGACGCTGCATGATTGGGTTCGTTAACACCTTGCGTAGTAACGAACCAAAGACTAACCACACACCAACGCATGGAAACGCCATTAGCAAGAAAGCTAAGGTAATAGCTAGTACTTCCAGGAATGGCGTACCTTGTACCGTCGTGAACGCAGCCACCGCACCTGACGCCATCACCCAAGCCTTTGCATTCACCCATTGAAACAGTGCTGCCTGCCAAAACGTGAACGGTTTTTTCTCGCCCCTTTTAATTGCTTGCGGCTCTGCGGTACCGATATGCCATGCTAACCACAACAAATACAGCACGCCGAGTACCTTGATCAATTGATGCAAATTCGGGAAACGATCAAAAATCACCCCAAAGCCTAACCCGACCAGCAGCACCATCAGTGGGAAGCCTAAACAAATACCCAAAAAGTGCGGCATGCTCGCCTTAACGCCGTAGTTCATGCCCGATGACATAATCATGACGTTGTTTGGTCCAGGTGTTATGGTGGTCGAGAAAGCAAAAAATAAAACAGCAATAAAGATCTCAAACATAAAAAGAGCCGTTACTCGTTAGTGGTTATTCGTTTTTCGAAAAACATGAAAACACTATAAATCAATGACAGTCTATACTCCATTAACGAATAACGAATAACGAATAACGAATAACGAAGTGGAGGTTATTATGTTGGCAATGACATTAGCACTCATGCTCAGTGGCGCTCCGGCCGAGCCGGCGAATGCCACGCTTGAAATTACCGAATGGCAAGTGCCATGGGAAAACTCGCGACCGCGCGACCCTTATGTCGCCGGTGATGATGAAGTTTGGTTTGTTGGGCAACGCTCTGATTATGCAGCCGTGTTGAACCCAAAAACCGGTGAAATGAAACGGGTTGATTTGCCTGATGGCGCCGGACCGCACAATATTATTGTGGATGACCGCGGTGCTTGGTATGCCGGCAACAAAGGTGCACATATAGGGAAAATCGATCGGGAAACCTTTGAAATTACGCAGTATCCGCTACCTGGAAAAGGCCGCCGTGACGTTCATACCATGGAGTTTGATATGAATGGCGACATTTGGTTTAGCGCGCAAGGTGCGAATCAAATTGGCCATATGGATGCGAAAACGAACAATATTACCTTGTGGGATGTGCCAACCAAGAATGCACGCCCTTATGGTCTTGTGGTGTTTCAAGGTAAGCCGTGGGCTACCTTGTTTGGTACGAATAAGCTCGTGACACTGGACGATGACAATGACGTGAAAGAAATCCAATTGCCTCGTGACAACAATCGGCCACGTCGGCTGGGCGTCGATGCACAAGGTCATTTCTGGTACGTCGATTATGCGGGTGGCTATTTAGGACGCTGGAATCCGGCCACGGATGAAATTAAGGAATGGCCAATGCCTGCGGGCACGCAGTCGATGCCGTATGCTATGGCAGTCGATCATCGCGGTTACGTATGGGCTGCGGAAACGGGTGTTCAACCTAACCGAATTGTTGGCTTTGATTCGGTAAGTGAAACCTTCACTGAACCGTTTGAAGTTCAAAGTGGCGGCGGCACAATTCGCCATATGGTGTTTGATCCAGAAAGCCGCGCACTATGGTTCGGCACCGATACAAATACAATAGGCCGTGCCACTATCCGTCATTATTGAGTCGGAAAACCAGATAAAAGGACACGGAATCTATGTCATCTGAAAACAACTGGCGCATCATCCGGTTAGCTGAATTTAAACGGCCTGATGCGCCAGCAAGTACCCGCGTGCAACAGTTGTTTCAGCATATTCGAAACTTGTTTCCAAGGGTTGAAGAAAGGTCTGACGATGAAGAACAATCGGACTTCCCAGGTTATCGCGAGTTTGATTTAAAACCTGGTGCTGATGCACTCGACGTAGCTTTCGACGAGTGGCGCGAAGATGGCGATTCCGGTATTAAATTCCTGATTAGTCCGCCGTTTAGCGGTACGGCTAACATTGTGCGTGAATGGGCAGTGCGACATCAATGGCCTTCATTAACAGCTCCAAAGGAAGAACAATTCTGCGGTATTGATGTTGAGTCATGGTGGCGAGAGCAATCAGCTAAACAATGGATAATTGACGACTTCGCTAAGTACTGGCAACGGCGCACCGATGGCCTGACGTTTATCCGTGCTTTGTTACCAAAGTTATTGCGTGGTGAACTAGGGCAAGGCCTTGTCGTTTGCGACAGTTGGAGCTTTGCATTTCTGCAACGCGCTTGGCCAGTAAACCTTCCGAATGTCTATTGCTTTGCGGCAGCTGATGAGGTGCTTTTGCGTCAAGTCGGTATTCAGGCCGAAGATAAAAAATTAAAAAGTTTAGCGGCGAGAGCTTTCGGCAACGTCGGTTTGGCGCTTGCATTATGGGCTGTGGAGCAAGACAGCGAACACCAACTTCCGAGTATGCCGCCTGATTGTCGTGATGAAACGGCATTTGTTCTCTATACATTACTATTGCATCGGGGCTTAGCAGGCGAATCGCTACAGCGTTTGCTACCGATAATCACCGCCGATCAGCTTGATGTTCAGTTACTTCAGTTGCAACAAGCAAAGTTAATTAGCTATGAAGACAATGAATGGTATGTAACCGTTTACGGTTACTTAGCTGTGCGTGACTTTTTGAGGAGTCGCGGCTTTTTCGTTGATGCGTTCTAGCACCAACTGTTGCGAGTAGGAAATGAGTATGGAAACGGACAAAATTCTTGGGTTATTTAAAACGGTAACAAGCGACGTTGTTATTGAAATTGCAGTGGTGATTGCGGCTTCAGTGGCAATTATATGGTTAAGCCAGCGGTTATTCCCCTGGATTGCAGAGCACTTACACGGTAAGCAACGTCTGTTTGTGTTAGCGATGATTCCAACCTTGCGTGTTATTGTCTTTGTCTTGGCAACCATTTGGATTGTACCGATGGTAATAGAAACCTCGATGCAAAACATGGTTGCGATTCTTGGAGCTGCAGGTCTGGCGATTGGCTTCGCCATGAAAGATTATGTGAGCAGTTTGGTGGCTGGTATTGTTGCAGTATATGAATTGCCCTACCGCCCAGGTGATTGGATTGAAGTAAACGGAACCTATGGTGAGGTAAAACATATTGGTATGCGTGCCGTAGAGATAGTCACGCCAGACGACACGGTTGTTTTCATCCCACATCTAAAATTATGGACGGAATTGATTCACAATGCGAACAATGGTGGCGCTAGTTTGATGTGTGTAACGCACTTTTATTTGGCACCAAATCACGATCCAAACCTAGTGCGCAGCATTCTTGAAGATGTGACTTTAACGAGCCCTTATGTAAAGCTCCAGAATCCAATTTCGGTAAGCGTTCGAGAACAGCCTTGGGGCACACATTATCGCATCAAAGCTTATCCTATTGATCCGCGCCAGCAGTTTCAATTTATCAGCGACCTGACTGCTCGAGGCAAAAATTGCCTTCGAGCAGCATCTATCGACTTTGCTAACCTGTCACCAGAGCACGCTGTTCAGGTAACCCCATAGACAACACATAGGGCGTGTCAGCTTGCTGGCGCGCCGCAAACTCCGCTTTGCTATTCAACCCCTGCCAGTTCATCTCAATGAGAGCTTGCGCTACCGCACCACCTAAACCGGCACCTGGCCCCAATAAAATAATATGGTCTGGCGCAAATTCTTTCACCGCCGTTTGAATGGCGCGGGTGAAGTCATACGTTTGTGTTACCTGATGACCGAGTGTGTACTGATGTAACGCGGCCTTATCAACCACGTGGGGTGACCAAATATGCCCGCGACCATCAATTAACGGTACTTGCGGCGCTCGAAATGCGGCTTGCGGCCATAAATCGAGCGCTTGCTGCGACGCGTCGTTCATAAAATGTGTGTGGAACGCGGCGTGGCCAGGCAAAATCATTGGGAAACGGTCATCAACACGAGGTAACGATTTGACCGCTTCGGTACAGGCTTGTTCGGACCCGGCAAGTACTGCATAACCGCCGTAGCGAATCGACATTTTCAACTCATCAGGAAAGCGTGCGAGTTGCTCATTAACCGCGTCGATATAGCCTTGGTGCGGACGCCAATCGCTGTCGACAATCGGGTAAATAAATTGAGCGCCTTCGCCGCCAGCAGTGAGCTGCGCCATGTTGGTAACTAACCGCGTACTGGTGTCAATGTCCCAGCAACCGGCGCTCGCCACCGCGGTGTACCATCCCATTGAGTTGCCGGTAATGCCAACCACTTCGAAACGCTCATGATCAATCGACAAATAATCTAGGTAGCCGCCAGCATAAATCAGCGCGGCTGCGTTCTCAGGTTTCTGATGAAGTGACGTTTTAAACAATGGCGCTTGATCAAGCGCGGTAACCGTTGGTTGCCCTAATTGGTCACGAACAGCGTCGATCTGATGCAGTACATCGGTTAAATTTGCCTTATTATCGCCGATTTTTGTCGAAGGTGAGGCCGAAATTGAGCCTACAATTGATCCCAATTCTGGTTTGTTGTAAGTACCTCGCCCAGGGCAAACAATCAGGGCGGTTTTACGTTCTGTAGCCATTAGTTCGCCTCCAGCAATTGTTGCGCCTGGGCAATGATCTGTTCAGTCGATGGTAAAACGCTGTAGGCCGCTTTACCTAGAGGGATAAAGCTATCTTCTGCGTTGAGGCGCGAAACAGTAAACATACCGGGGTTGGTTTCATGTAATGCTGTGAATAACTCTTCACTCAATGAGCCGCGGCGCCGACATTCGTCCACAATTAATACTTTTTTACAGCCACCCAGTGCATCAATTATTTTATCCACATGCAGTGGTACTAAACAGCGGATATCAAGAACGCGAACTTTATGGCCTTGCTCGGCAAGTTTTGCTTCCGCTTGGCGACTCAAATAGTAGCCATTACCGTACGAGATAATTGCTAAATCATTGCCGTCACCGTGAATGGCAGGTTCACCAAGTATCGGTGTCGGCTCTTGCGGGCTTGGGTACTCGTGTAACCAGCCACCGTCACCTTCTTGGTGTAAATCACGGGTCATGTAGAGCGCAATCGGCTCCAACATGATCACCACGCGTTGCTCACGTGCCGCTAAGTCAACTGCTTGACGCATCAATAAAGCGCCATCACGACCATTCGATGGACACAATAAAATCACACCCGGAATATCGCGAAACACCGCAAATGAGTTGTCATTGTGGAAGTGTCCGCCAAAGCCGCGTTGGTAAGCAAGCCCGGCAATGCGAATCACCATTGGGTTGGTGTACTGGCCATTGGAGAAGAATGACAGCGTTGCGGCCTCACCGCGTATTTGGTCTTCCGCATTATGGACGTAGGCCAAAAACTGAATTTCCGGCATCGCAATAAAACCTTGCTGTGCCATTCCAATCGCGAGTCCGAGAATACTTTGCTCATCAAGCACAGTATTCAGTACCCGGTTCGGGCCAAAAGCTTCCATCAGGTGTTGGGTGACGTGATATACGCCGCCTTTTTTGGCAATATCCTCACCACACATCACGATGTTTTGGTGTTGTGCCATCAAGTCATGCAGCGCTAAGTTAATGAGTTTGGCTAAATGCTGAGGCTTCCCAGCGTTGTGCTTGTCCCACTTGAATAAGTTTGTGCGCTGCTCGCCACTCACCGGCGCTGGTAGGTTGCTCTTCCGCTTTGGCGGTACAATCGAAGCCATCACCTGTTCAGCGGTTTCTAATTTGGGCTGTTGCGATGCTTGTTTCGCGATACGTGCTATACGTTGCTGCTGTTGATGCACATACGCAATGAGCTGTTGGTGGTCGAGTAAACCACGACTGATTAACGCGGCGCAGCTATCCAAAAGCGGATCGCGTTCGCTATCGAGGGCGATTTCCTGTTTGCTACGATAGGCAACTTCTGCGTCAGCTCCAGCGTGGCCAAACAAACGTACGGTGCGTAAATGGAGCACTGCCGGTTTGCGCTTCTGCCGAACATAGTCAGCTGCCTCGCGCGCTACCAAATAGGTCTCTGCTAAATTACTTCCATCGGCAAAGAAATACTTCAACGACGGGCGTTGGCTCAGTTGCTGCTGAATCCAGCCTTTTGGCGTATGAGTCGAAATGCCCAACCCATTATCTTCGCATACCAATAACAAAGGCATAGGAATTTGCTGATAAGCCGCCCAACTGGCTGAGTTGATCGCGCCAAGTGCGGTCGAATGGTTGGCCGAAGCATCCCCAAAGCTACACATAGCAATTGCATCATGCGGCCAGGTACCTTTGTGGTTTAAGCGCTTTGATAAACCAATCGCAAATGCTGTGCCCATTGCTTTTGGAACGTGCGAGGCAATGGTGCTGGTTTGTGGCGGAACGTTTAAATGCAAGCTACCCAAAACTTTATGGCGACCGCCGGCAATAGGCTCGTCCGCCGAGGCGGCAAAACTTAGCATCATGTCGTACAGCGGCGTGCTACCAGGCGCTTGCTTCGCCCGCTGAATAAAGAACGCTCCGCTACGATAATGCAAAAACGCTGGGTCAGTTACGCGTAAAGCTTTCGCTACCGCGGCATTGCCTTCATGACCGGCGCTACCGATGGTGTAGAAACTTTGCCCCGCCGCTTGCATCAAGCGTGATTGCAAATCCAATAAGCGGCTATCAAGTTGCGATTCAAATAAATCAAACAAATCAGCATCGCTTAGAACACCACCGGCGGCGTGCGCCGTTGGTAAGCGATGGTCATCAATACGCTGGATAAACTCCACCAGCCACGGGTGCATTGCTGCAGCCATAGGGAAACCTCCTGCGACCGAGTGGGTTTAACCGAACGCTTGTAAGCCAGTTTGTGCACGACCCAGAATCAGGGCATGAACATCGTGCGTCCCTTCGTAGGTATTCACCGCTTCAAGGTTCATCACATGGCGAATCACATGATACTCGTCAGCAATACCATTACCGCCGTGCATATCACGTGCAACACGTGCGATATCCAGCGCTTTGCCACAGGAGTTGCGCTTAATTAACGAAATAGTTTCTGGTGGTAGCTGGTCAAGATCCATCAATCGACCTGCTTGTAAACAGGCTAATAAACCGATGGTGATTTCCGTTTGCATATCCGCCAATTTCTTCTGAATCAGCTGCGTTGCCGCCAATGGGCGATTAAACTGATGGCGATCAAGCGTATATTGACGCGCCGCATGCCAGCAAAATTCGGCTGCACCAAGAGCGCCCCAAGCAATACCGTAGCGGGCTTTGTTCAAACAGCCAAATGGGCCTTTCAAACCGCTCACGTTTGGCAACAAGGCATCTTCTGGCACTTCGACGTTATCCATCACAATCTCACCGGTAATTGACGCGCGCAGTGAGAATTTGCCTTCAATTTTAGGTGCGGATAAACCCTTCATACCTTTCTCAAGTACGAAGCCGCGAATTTCGCCATCAAGCTTCGCCCACACCACAAACACATCGGCAATCGGTGAGTTAGTAATCCACATTTTAGTGCCTTTCAGCACATAACCGCCGTCAATCTTTTTCGCCGTAGTACGCATGCTGGCAGGGTCAGAACCGGCATCCGGTTCGGTCAAACCAAAGCAACCAACCCACTCACCGCTTGCTAACTTCGGCAAATATGTCATGCGTTGCTCTTCGGTACCGTAGGCATAAATCGGGTGCATCACCAAGCTTGATTGCACACTCATCGCACTGCGGTAACCGCTATCGACGCGCTCAACTTCACGTGCAATTAAGCCATAACAAACATGATTCACTTCCGCACAGCCGTATTTTTCCGGCAACGTCGCACCCAATAATCCGAGCTCACCTAACTCGTTCATAATCTCTCGATCAAAACGCTCTTCGCGGTTTGCCGTAAGCACCCGAGTCATCAGTTTTTCTTGGCAGTACTGATGGGCGGTATCGCGAATCATGCGTTCTTCTTCAGTCAGCATGGATGAAAATTGGAATGGGTCTTGCCAGTCAAAAGGAAAACGAGCCATGAGAAATCCTCAGTTTAAGAGACGTTAATCGTTATTCGTTATTCGTTATTCGTTAAGAACAAACCGATTTGGGTATTCATTCGAGTAACGAGTAACGAATAACCAATAACGCTTTTTATTTGTTCTCACTTTACTCCTGTTTGTTGTAAAGTTAAATCATATAAAAACTAAACCAGCTATAGCTTTTACCTATGGATTTACGACAACTAAATTACTTCGTGGCAGTATACGAAAACGGCAGTATTAGTGCCGCGGCTCGAGCCTGTCATGTAGCGCAACCAAGCTTGTCGGCTGCACTACAGCAACTGGAAGATGAATTGGGTACTGCGCTGTTCGTGCGGCAATCGCGCGGCGTGACGCCAACCGAAGATGGCGAGCGTTTGTATGGCCATGCCGGGCGATTGCTCAGTCAAATGCAATCGCTGAAAGCCTCGTTTCGACATAGCGTGAAGCGGGTGCAATTTCGGTTGGGATTGATTCGTGCTTTGGGGGTGGAGCGTATGAGTCAATTACTACGTGAATTCAGTGCCGGAGTGGAAGGGTTGGAATTGCATTTGGTGGAGCCGGAGGATGATGCCGATGCGCGAATCATTACCCCGAAATTGCTCAAAGCCGGTGAACAGTTTTTGCCTATTTGGACTGACCATTTTTTGATTGCATTACCTGCTGGACACCCGTTAGCGCTCAAACCGAGTTTACAATTGGAAGATTTCGATGAATTGGCACTGATTAAACGCACACCATGCGATGCATGGTCGCAGTTTTATCCGGAGTTGATAAGAAACGGAATTCAGCCAGATATAAGGGCGGACATTCACACCATTGAATATGCGCTTGGGTTGGTTTCTGCTGGTGTTGGTGTTGCATTGGTTCCTGATTTCGAGGTGCTTCGCGAACGTCAGGATGTGATTTTACGACCACTTGAGGGCATTACCTTACAACGGACGATTGGTCTTGCGTATCCGCGCTCAAAAGCAGGTCAGCCGGCGCTAGATTGGTTGCGCATACTGTGCCAACAACGGAGTCAGCCAACAACCCCGTAGCTGTGTTATCAAGCAAATTTAAATTGGTTACGACCGCTTGCTTTGGCGGCATAAAGTGCTGCGTCGGCATCGTTGAGTAGGTCATCTAGTGATCGGGTGCTGCGTACGCTAAGAATTCCTCCTAGGCTGACGGTTAGCTCTATATCACGACCATCGAAATGGAAGGATTGTGCAGCAATCCGCTCGACCAGACGCTGACTTATCATTTCCGCTTGCTGACGATCCACATCGGCCAAAGCAATCGCAAACTCTTCGCCGCCAATACGCGCAGCAACGTCGCGTTCGCGCATTGTTCTACGAATAATTTCTGCCACATGCCTTAGGCAAGCATCACCTGCCGCATGGCCAAACTGGTCATTGATTGATTTGAAATGATCAAGGTCAATCATCAAAATGCACGACGGTTTTTCCAACTGCTTATTTTGAGCAAGGAGCAGCGCGCCCTGTTCAAAAAAAGCGCGTCGATTAAACAATTCCGTCAATTCATCAAGGTGTGCAATTTTAAGCAGGCGTCGCTCGTTGTGAGAAAAAGCGAGAACCGGAAACAGTAGCGTGGTCATCGTGGTCATCATTAAATGCGCCATCAACAACAGCGTAAATAAAGTCTCGCTTGTATCGGCGATTTGCAGCGCAGTATTTGCCATAAGCAGCATGAGCAAACCGTGAATACCAAATAGCCCCATCAATATTTGGCGAGTAATTCGCGGCGTTGGCCGAATGTGCCGAAGGTAGTTGGCAGCGAAAAGATAAATCACACCGCATAAAGTCGCTGTCATTGCTTCGGCGACATGAGCTATCGATAGCGTGCTAAGCAGCAATATCGTACTGACGACTAGGGTGACGACAATGCTAGTCAGTGGCACGTCAGTTTGTTGGCGATACTGTCGCATGCCGTGTAAAGCGAGCAATGGCACACTAATAATCAGTAAATCCGCCACAACAATCGTCAGCCAAGGTTGCTCAATTGTCCCTCGGAGGCTGGTCAGAACATTGGCTAGGGCAAATAAGAAACACGCAAGCGCCCATGTTTTAAAACTCTTTTGCGTAGGAATAGCTCGGTGAATAACAAGCAGGGTTATACCAAGTACAATGTTTAAAATGATTGTCGTAATGATCAATGTGGGTAGATGAATCAACGCACAAGTCTCTTGGAGCTAAATAACAACGAAAAGCCAGAATAGCTCGTTCAAACGCGTCGCACAATCGAACTTACACTCGCGCTCTGCCTCAATGACAGAGCGCGAATATTTCAACTAACTAAGAAGCGATATCAAATCGGTCTGCATTCATCACTTTGGTCCATGCTTTGACGAAGTCTTTCACAAATTTTTCTTGTGAATCGTCTTGTGCATAGAGTTCAGCGTATGAACGTAAAATCGAGTTCGAACCAAACACCAGATCAACACGCGTTGCGGTGTATTTGGTTTCACCGGTGTTACGATCTTTTATCGCATAACTGTTGCGGCCAGTTGGCTCCCACTTGTACTGCATATCGGTGAGCGTGACGAAGAAATCATTGGTTAAGCTACCAACACGGTCGGTAAATACACCATGCTTGCTGTCACCGTAGTTGGTGCCAAGCACACGCATGCCGCCCATGAGCACAGTCATCTCAGGAGCCGTTAGCCCCATTAACTGAGCGCGATCGAGCAACAACTCTTCCGGTTGCACGGTGTAGTGCTTCTTCAACCAGTTACGGAAACCATCATGAATCGGCTCCAGTGGCTCAAATGAGTCAACATCGGTTTGCTCGTCGGTGGCGTCGCCACGACCTGGGGCAAATGGCACTTCAATATTGAAGCCAGCGTTCTTCGCCGCTTGCTCTATGGCGTAGTTACCGCCAAGCACAATCACATCAGCAATGCTGGCGCCGGTTGCTTTTGCAATCGGTTCAAGCTTACGCAACACTTTCGCGAGTCGCTCAGGCTCATTGCCTTCCCAGTCTTTCTGTGGCGCTAAACGAATACGTGCACCGTTCGCACCGCCGCGAAGATCGGAGCCACGGAACGTGCGCGCGCTATCCCAAGCGGTTGCCGCAAGCTCAGCAATCGATAGCCCCGTGTCAGCAATTTTCGCTTTCACTGCGGCAACATCATAGTCTTTGCTACCAGCAGGAATCGGATCTTGCCAAATCAACTCTTCTTGCGGAACATCTGGGCCTAAATAGCGAGCCAGTGGCCCCATGTCGCGGTGCGTCAGCTTATACCAAGCACGAGCGAACACTTTTGAGAAATACTCAGGGTCTTTATAAAAGCGCTCAGAAATTTTCCGATACTCAGGATCCATCTTCATCGCCATATCCGCATCGGTCATTATTGGATTCCGACGAATGGATGGGTCTTCCACATCAACCGGTTTGTCCTCTTCCTTAATATTAATCGGCTCCCACTGCCAAGCGCCGGCTGGGCTCTTTTTCAGTTCCCAGTCATAGGTAAACAGCAAGTAGAAATAGCCGTTGTCCCATTGGGTTGGGTGGGTTGTCCATGCGCCTTCAATGCCGCTAGTTACCGTATCTCGGCCGATGCCGCGGGTTTTAGTATTGTTCCAACCTAAGCCTTGCTCATGAACGTCGGCAGATTCAGGATCAGGACCCAAGTTCTCAGCCCTGCCGTTACCATGACATTTACCAACGGTGTGACCACCTGCGGTTAATGCGACTGTTTCTTCATCATTCATGGCCATACGCAAGAAGGTTTCGCGAACGTCTTGTGCGGTACGTAGTGGATCTGGATTACCGTCGACACCCTCTGGGTTCACATAAATCAAGCCCATCTGAACCGCAGCTAATGGATTTTCTAGGCTGGCACTATCTTCTTTTTCGTAACGCGTTTTACCTAACCACTCAGTTTCAGAACCCCAGTAAGTATCTTTCTCTGGGTGCCAAATATCTTCGCGACCGAATGCAAAACCGTAGGATGGTAAGCCCATCGATTCATAGGCCATGGTGCCGGCTAAGATGATTAAATCGGCCCAGCTAATTTTGTTGCCGTATTTCTTTTTAATCGGCCACAACAAACGACGAGCTTTGTCGAGGTTCACGTTGTCTGGCCATGAGTTTAATGGCGCAAAGCGCTGATTGCCGGTACCGCCGCCACCGCGACCATCAGCAATACGATAAGAACCCGCTGCGTGCCACGCCATCCGAATCATCAAACCACCGTAATGACCCCAATCGGCCGGCCACCACGCTTGGCTGTCGGTCATTAAGGCTTTTAAGTCATTCTTTAATGCGTCAACGTCGAGTTGTTTCAACGCTTCGGAATATTTGAAGTCAGGATCTAGCGGGTTGGTCTTGCGGTCGTGCTGGTGCAGAATGTCTAAGTTCAAGGCATTCGGCCACCAATCCATATTTGATTTGCCGGTCGCAGTGTTGCCACCGTGCATGACTGGGCATTTACCTGCATTGTCACTCATAAAAAACTCCTCGTTTCAATTCGTTAGCATCATCAAATTTCATGATAATGCCTTACCCTACGCTCTTAATGAGTCTAGTCAAAGTAAATAAAAACGACCAACTTAATAGCTTTTTTCGATGAAACTTTGTTTAATAGCACAGTATTTCAAGTAGAAGTGACAGCCTCATGAGCAATATACGCCAAGCCTATCAACAAGCCGCACGTCAAGCGCAGTGGTCGATACTGCGACATCCTCCGGAATCGATGGCGCAGGTATTGCGGCAACTAGCAAGCCGCGCGGAAGGTACGTCTGAACCAGATGTCTATGGTAGCGGTGCATTGATTGAGCGCTTTGAGGCGAAAATTGCCGAAATGCTTGGTAAACCAGCGGGACTATTTTTACCAAGCGGTACCCTGGCACAACCGATGGCACTGAAAATTCACAGTGAGGCAAGCCATAAACGGCAAGTTGGCCTGCACCCAACATCGCATCTGGTGCTGCATGAACAAGATGGTTATCAGCAGCTATGGGGGCTGCAAGGACAGTTGCTCGGCGATGCCGAGAAGGTGCTAACACTGCACGATTTAAAACAAGCGAATACGGCCGAATTAGCGGCGATTGTGCTTGAGTTACCGATGCGTGAAATTGGCGGACAATTGCCGACTTGGGACGACTTGCAGGCACAGGTGGCATGGGCACGTAAACATAACATTGCCGTACATATCGATGGTGCACGGCTGTGGCATTGTCCCGCGTATTATCAACGCAGCTTAGCGGATATTTGCGACTTAGCTGATTCAGTTTATGTGAGTTTGTATAAAGATATTGGCGGTATTGCGGGCGCTGTGTTGGCAGGTACCGAAGCATTTATTGCTGAGGCAAAGCGTTGGAATCGTCGTGCTGGCGGCAACTTAATTTCGATGTACCCCTACATTTTGGCGGCTGAGAAAGGTCTCGAAGAAAACTTAGCGTCAATCGATGACGCCGTTCACTATGCACAAAAGCTTGGGCCGTTATTAGAGGCCATTGAGGGCGTGCGCGTGAAGCCAAAACAACCGCAAGCGGCCATGTTCCACTTGCACATTGACCGCGAAGAAGACGCTTTGATTCAAGCAATGACTGATTATGCGAATACGACTGGTGTGGTTGTTCTGCCGTTACCGCGAGCTCGTAAAAATGGCCAGTGTATTTGTGAAATCAGCGTGGGTCGCCGCACCATGCAGCAGCCACCTGAATTCTGGCATGAGCACCTGAGCGCTTGTTTGCAAGCTTAAGCGTCTGGAATTAACGTCATGCATTCAATCGGACACACTGGAATACAAGCGGGCTCGTCGTAGAAGCCTTCGCATTCGGTGCATTTGTTCACATCGACCACGTAGTGCTCCTTACCCATGGCAATGGCGTCGTTCGGGCACTCGGGTACGCACATATCGCAGTTAATGCAGTCACTATCAATTACCACAGGCATTGGTCACCTCCACCACGGGAATCGTTTGTTGCGGTTTGTGTTCGCCAATCTTAATGAGCATGCTAAAGTGCGCGTCATCATCTGTTAGTGCAATCGGTAATTGCACATGAACCTGGCGGCCAGCACCGGCTGCACGCACTAATGGTTGGTCTTGTGCATCCTGCATATTGCGAAGCTCAAAGGTTACATTTCCCGATGGCTTCATCAGAATCAAGGTATCGCCGACAGCAAAGGCATTTTTGACATCGACATAAGCGTTTGTACCCTCAACTGAAAGCACTTCGCCGACCAACAGTTGCTCGCCTAAGCTATGGCTGGTGTTGTAGTTTTGCGTGTCGCTGGGCACGTGGCGGCGCAAGAAGCCTTCGGTAAACCCACGGTTAGCCATACCTTCTAATTCCGCCAATAAATCACGGTTAAACGGTTTTCCAGCCACGGCATCATCAATGGCTTGACGATATATTTGTGCAGTGCGCGCAACGTAGTACGGGGATTTGGTGCGCCCTTCAATTTTCAGTGAATGCACACCCATGCGGGTTAACGCGTCAACATGTTCAATGCCGCGCAAATCTTTGGAATTCATGATGTAGGTGCCATGCAAATCTTCATCCATGAGCATGTATTCACCAGGACGCTGCGGCTCGGTCAATAACACTGGAGTATCAATCGGGTTGAATTGGCCGACAGCATCTTCCTGCGCATCATGTACCTGATAGGGCCAGCGACAAGAATTGGTGCAAGCGCCTTGATTCGGGTCGCGTTTATTGAAGTAACCAGATAACAAGCAACGGCCGGAGTACGCCATACACAATGCGCCGTGAACAAAGACTTCGAGTTCCATATCCGGACATGTTTTGCGAATCTCAGCAATTTCACGTACTTCGAGTTCTCGCGACAAAATCACCCGTTCAATACCTTGCTGCTGCCAAAATTGCACCGCCGCCCAATTAACCGTATTAGCTTGCACGCTCAAATGCAGCGCTTGTTCGGGGTAATGCTGACGTAGCAACATCACAATGCCGGGATCAGAAACAATCAATGCATCGGGTTTTAATGCCACTACCGGCGCCATATCGTCCACAAACGAAACAAGCTTGGCATTGTGCGGGGCAATATTCACCACCACGTAGAACTTTTTGCCGAGCGCGTGTGCTTCGTTGATACCTTGCTCGAGGCGTGGCAAATCAAATTCGTTGTTGCGCACGCGCAGGCTGTAGCGAGGTTGGCCGGCATAGACAGCATCAGCGCCGTAAGCAAATGCAAGACGCATCGCTTTTAAGCTGCCGGCTGGGCTCAATAATTCTGGTCCAGATTGACGTAATGACATAACACCCTTGTGTAACTGCAGTCGGTTGTGGTCGAAACGGTTGTGGTCGAAATTGTGGCCGGGTAGTTTATACCTCGCTGGCGCCTGTTTTGTTGATCGACGTCAAGGTTTGTGCAAATTGCTGCAGCCGCGCCGTGCGGCTATTTTCAGGTAGCCAAACATCAATCAGGTGGGCGCGGTCGGGGTCAGCCCAAGCATGCGCAAAGGCGGCTGCGAAGCTTTGTTGGTCATGCGCACGTAAGCTGTGAATACCCATCGATTCCGCTAATTGTGGGAATTGCCAATGCTGTAGCGTTGTTGCTTTCAGCGTTGGTGCAAATGCCGCAATCATGTCCCATTTATGGTTATTAAACAGCACCACAATTGGGCGGCAGCCATAACGCAAGCTGTGAGCAAGCTCTAAACCGGTCATTAAGAAAGCTCCATCGCCAACCAAGACCACAGGGCGGCGTTGATTGGTGGCATAAACCCCGAGCGCAGCGGGAACGGCATAACCCATAGAGGCATAGTAAGCAGGTGCCAAAAACTCGGATGGCGAGGCTTGCAATGAAGCGAACAAACAGTCACCGACGTCACTTATAATAGGCACAATAGCGCGTTGGCGGCTAAGCTGCTGATGAATTTCCCGAACGACGGTATCGGCATTAAAATATGCCGGCTCTTGCTGCTGTATCGGTGTTAGATCACGGTGCTCAAAAAGCGGCAAGGGTTCACTAGCAAGCCGAGCACAGAAGAGTTTCAGCGGTTGCGCAGGAAACTCAATTCGATGAAAGTGCTCGGCATGAATAAGAGCCTGATGCGCGCTAAAATTGCTGTCGGTGTAAACCACGCCAATTGCTAATACGAGGTCGGCATCATAAATGAGCTGACTGGCGCGCGTGCCCTGGGCGCCGCAGAATACACCGCCATAACAGCTATGTTCGGGGTTTACGCTGGCGCGTCCGAGTAAGGTAGTCACAATTGGAATATTGAACTGTTCAGCGAGCCGTTCTAGTGCGAATTGCGCTCCACTGCGGCGCACGTTTACACCACTTAAGATAACCGGCCGTCGCGCTGTGCATAAGGCGTCAACAAGGCGTTGGTAGGCGAATTCGTCAACCGCTTGTGGGGTTTCATGCAGCACCAGCTCGGCCGGCTTCAAATTAAAATCGACGGCATCGCGCGGAACTTCAATCAGGACAGGGCGAGATTGTCGCTGACATTGTTGTATCGCGGCTTGTAGTTCATTCGCCGCCGTGTCGGGATTATTCAAACGAACTTGCGCGCAAGTAATTTCGGCAAAAATAGTCCGCTGTGAATCGATAGACTTGGCTTGATGATGTATTTGTAATCCCGAGGCAACTTCTTTCGCACTGGGGTAGCCGGCAATAATGATCAGTGGCACATATTCTTCGTAAGCTTGAGCCACAGCATTAACGCCGTTTAGCGCACCGGCGCCATAGGTCAAAGCGACAACGGTTGGACGATTAGCGCTACGAGCCGCAGCATCGGCGGCATACACGGCAGCAGGCTCGTGAGTTAAATAATAAAACGGCAGGGCATCGGGTTGATCTTGCAACTGCTGTAGTAACGGCAGAATAAAATCACCAGGAATACCAAATATCTCATTCACGCCGCAGTGGCGCAGCGATTGAGTAAGCAATGCACCAAGTTGCATGTTTAAGGCTCCATAACCAAATCAGCCCACAAGTGTGGGCTGATTTATGAAGCGAAGTGTTGACGTGCGTCAATAAGCTTACTGGTCTTGGTTCACCATCCACACAGCCGCTTCCACTCGAGAGCGCAAACCTAGTTTTTTCAGCAGGTGCTTCACGTGTACTTTTACGGTGCCATCAGAAATATCCAGCTCGCGGGCAATCACTTTATTACTCATGCCCTTGGCAATCAGCTCCAAAATTTCGCGTTCACGATTGGTCAAGCCATCGAGTTTACTCGCCGTTGGCGCTGATGGACGGCGCAATGCCGTTGCCAGTACCTCGGTAATGGCTTCACTGAGAACCATTTTCCCTTCAATGGCACGTTGAATTTGGTCCAGTAACAATTCCGGATCCATATCTTTCAACAAATAGCCATCGGCGCCATTGGTAATAGCGGTCACAACATCTTCATCCGCATCAGACACCGTCAACATGACAATGCGAGACGTCACGCCGTTATCGCGCATGCGCTTCAGCGTTTCGAGGCCATCCATGCCTTGCATGTTCAAATCAAGAATGATCAGATCAGGGTCAAGCTCTTCAGCTTTTGCCAAGGCGTCTACGCCGTTGCTGCATTCAGCAACAACCTCTAGACCATCCTCGAGTGAAATCAACTGTTTCAAACCCTTGCGCAGCAGTGGATGATCATCCACAAGCATAATGCTAGCGGGGGTGTCCGACATGACAAGCTCCTTGTTTGCGTCGCTATTTATTGCGTTTCATCAGTATTCTAAAGCACGTATTGTTACACAATGTTGTGCCACAAAGTACAGATTAGCGCAAACTAACCCTTTTGGGGTAGTTTCAGTTGCCTCTTCTGCCTTGCCAATTATCACTCCCGCTGAATTGTTGTATTGCGTGCAATCACGCATAGTTCATAGCATGAATCATACTAGGAGCTGCCCGTGAATACTGTGCGCACATCTTCAACTGTCGACAAGCCAACAGCAATCAATTTGATTGTTGGCATGACGCTGTGGATGAGTCTCAGTGTGTTAGTGGTGCAGCTGTTCACCGTCGACGCTGGCTTTAGTTTTGCGCAACTGTATCGTCTGCTCGCCATTTCCGGATTAAGCGCCACAGTATGGCATTTCGTGTTCTTTTGGTTGGGTGAGCGAGCCATGCAGGCACGGTTTATTTATCTCAGCACTGCGGCGCTGCTGTTGCCAGCTATCGCTATGATCTGGCTGCTAATGAATCCGCCATTGTCTTATACCGCACTGCAGTGGCTGGCCGCTGCCTGTGGTTTCGGTGGGGCACAATTTATTGCATTTACGCATCACGACAAAGTGGATCATTCTGGGTTGGGTTGGACGTTGGCGGTAAACGCAGGCATCGCTGGCATTGGGATTGTCATAGCGCAGGCGGCCTTGCCATTTCTTTCTAGCTTCAATTTGTTTGGGGCTACACCTTGGTTTACAGCGCACGGCAGCGGCGACATCGTGGGAATCATTGCTCCCGGTGCGCCGCTCTATCTGGCCAATATTGGTTGGCTGATTGTTGCGGCAATTGTGTTGGCGACGATTACTTGGCAAGTCGCTCGACCATCGACACGACAGCCGGCGCCGCCACTTGGGAGTTTAACCGATCGCACACATTATCGAGCCATTTTACGTAATAAGCACACTTGGTTGATGACGCTGTTTTATGTCATGGCGTTTGGTTCGTTTATCGGTTTCACCATTACTTTCCCGTTGAGCTTACAAACATTCAGTGCAACCTATGCGCCAAGCGCATTGACGTACGCTTGGATTGGTCCGTTGCTTGGTGTGTTAGCGCGGCCATTTGGCGGCTGGTTAGCGGATTTGTTTGGCGGAGCGAAAGTTACCTTATGGTGTGCGCTGGTACTCACTGTGAGTTGCATTGTCGCCGGTGCTATCACTTTTCAGGCGAGTCAAAGTCCGTTACCAGAACAGTGGTTTCTAGGGTATTTGCTGATATTTTTAGTGATTTTCATTGCAACTGGCGCGGCTAGTAGTGCAATCTTCCGCAGCGTTAGTGTGGTGTTGCCATTGGAGCGACTCCCATTGGCACTGCGCTGGCTAACTGCAGTTGCAACCGCCGGCGCGGCGTATATTCCGACGTTGTGGTACATCAATAGCACCCATGCAACTCCAGCGATTGCGCTGTTTGTCTTCGCCGCTTTCTACCTGTTGTGTGCAGTGTTGGTCAGCGTCATGTATCTGCGCAATCGGAGCGAGTTCTATAACCCGTAAACTTAAGCAGGATACGGCTCGCTTTGGCGTTCCAAAATGTACTGTGGGGTAAATTCAAAATACACACCAGTACCGCCAACATCACGACGCTGAATTGAAATATTTCCACCTAAATGACGGCTGCGTTCTTGCATAATCGCTAAACCATAATGGTTGAGCTTCTCGGCGTTCTCCGGAATACCAATGCCGTTATCTTCAATGCTCAGGTGAATTTTCTCTTGGTCATCTTGCGATAATCGCACCACCACATCCGAACCTTGGCTATGGTGAATGGTATTCTGGCAGGCTTCACGAATAATTTGCAGCAAGTGAATTTCTTCGTGTGGCACCAGCGGTGTATTCTCCAACTGATAGTCTAAGCGGAAGGCGATATCCGATTGCTCACCAAACTGTTGCATGGTGGTTTGTAATGCATGCAACAAACCAGCACCGTCCACCTTTAAGCGGAAGGTAGTAAGCAACTCGCGCAGTTGACGATAAGCCGCATTCAAGCCTTCTTTCAGCTCTTCAGCGACATCTTCAATCACTTCGCGGTTATCTTTATCAATGGCTTTGTTTAAACGAGTCACCTGAATTTTCAAATACGACAGCGCTTGCGCTAACGAATCATGTAACTCACGAGCAATCACCGTACGTTCTTGAATGAGCGCTAAGCGACGCACTTGCTCTTCTTCTTGTTTTAAGCTCAATGCCACAGCGAGCTGGTCGGCAACCGATTGAATCAATTGCTGCTGCCAATCGTTAAGTTGCTCTGATAACGGACAACGCGCAACGAGAACGCCGTAGCTGTGATCTTCACGTTCAATGGCGAAGCGATAAATACGCTGATTGTCCTGGATTGAAACACCGGCACCGGCATTCACGCATTGGCTACAATCGACCCCTTCGCATGGATCAAACGGTGCGCCGATAGGTTGTACCTGCAGATAAGGCTTGTTACCAGCTTCGGTGATTAAGCAAAGCTCAATATCATCCACTTCGGAGGCTCGCTTCAACCCATTCACAATTTCGGTGAAATCGTGATAGCCCGGCGAATGCTCAATAATCATGCGTGCTGTATCGTATAAAAATTGCAGACGAATATTGGATTTCTGAATGGCTTTGGTCTGTTCGTCGACGCGCTTTTCGAGATTGCCGTACATAAAGCCAATGGCTTCATTCATTTTATTTAGCGTGCCGGCTAAAACACCGAGCTCGTCGCGCATCGGGTGCTTAACACGCGCTGTAAAGTCGCCCTGACCTATGCGGCGGGCCGCTTGGGTTAATACCTCTAACGGATAGCGAACCCGCGTACGTAACCAATAAAAAATTACAAACGCCAAGCCAATGCTAGCAAACAAGCTCAGTACCTGAATGGAGCGAATTGAGCGAATCCGTGTCTCAGCATCTTGCTGAATAGCCGTGACAAACGCATTAATTTGATCAATCTGTGGCTCAATTTCATTCATTAAGCGATTAGCGGGAATCTCCCCAGTTTCTACACGTTGTTGAAACGCCAGCCAATTCGTTTGAGTTGACCGATACAATTCGGTCAACGCGCTTTGTTCGTGCTCAAAGCGATTAAATACACTGTGATGCCAACTTTCATTTAACGCCTCGGCAATCGTCGCAGCTTTTTCTGGCGAGTGCATGACATGCCAGCTGTACTGGTAGGCTTGATAGCGCAGTGAGCCCGCAACATTGATGGCTAACGCATCGAGGTCGGCTTTTTCTGACAGCCAATAAGAAGCCAAAAGCGTCAAGATGGTTAAGCCCACCATGGCACTTAAAGCAATTCCGATACGAGTAACAATTGAAAACTTATTCATAACACCTGCGTTGTTGCGGTTTGCGCTTGCGACTGTATAGTTTAACGCCAAACGTTCTGATGTGCGAATACGGAGTTGTAAATGGAACATGAATTTTGGCACGAACGCTGGCAAAAGCGTGAAATTGGTTTTCATCGCCTCGATGTCCACCCGTTACCGACGACTCAAATTGAATCGGTTGCTAAGCCTAGCGCCACCATTTTCGTGCCGTTGTGTGGCAAGTCGCTCGATATGCAATGGTTGCTTCAACAAGGCTATGAGGTAATTGGTATTGAGCTGAGCGAGGCTGCAATTCAAGAGTTTTTTGCTGAGCACAGTATTCCCTATCAAACCACTCAAGAAGGTCCTTTCGTTGCTTATCGCGCAGAGGGCATCTGTATTTATCAGGGCGATTTTTTTGCGCTGACCAAAACGCACTTACAAACAGTAACAACGTGGTATGACCGCGCTGCTATGGTCGCGCTGCCGCCAGCGATGAGAGTGAAGTACGTCTCGCATTTGCAACATATTTTGCCGCCAGCAGCCACCGGCTTATTGGTCATGGTTGAGTACCCAGATGGGTATTGGAAAGGACCGCCTTTTGCGATTCATACAACTGAAGTACTCGCGAGTTATGAGGCGAATTACAACATTGAAATACTGCCGTTGTTACCGGGGTTCACACTGGGTGGCGATGCCAACGTGACAGAGCGTGGTTACTTGTTATTCCCTAAAGAGACTTAAGAGGGCAAAAAAAAGCCCGAGACGGTTGGGAGGTCTCGGGCTAACATCACCGTGGGGTTACCACGGACAACAACACAAGTTGTTACTTCACAGTGACGGGTTTAGCGTCAACTTCAGCTTCTTGCTTGCCGAACAGGCCAATAACAACCTGATAAGCAACCGCAAGACCACCGATGATAAACACCACGTCACCAACAGTACGAATCCAACGTAAGCTTTCTAGCAATGGCTGTTGCATGAACTCTTCGCTACGTGCGTACCATAAACCTTCAGATGCAGATGCGAAGAACTGGATGAAGCCAATTGGCAACAAGCTAGTGAACAGCATCATGCACAGACCAATGTTCATCCACCAGAAAGCGGTTTTCATGATCTTGTCGTTGAACGCGAAGTTCGGACGAATGTAGCGCAAGATAAGCAGTACGAAACCAATCGCTAAGAAACCATACACTCCGAACAATGCTGCGTGAGCATGAGTAGGTGTAGTGTTCAAGCCTTGAATGTAGTACAGCGCAATTGGTGGGTTAATCATGAAGCCCAATACGCCGGCACCCAAGAAGTTCCAGAATGCGACTGCAACGAAGCACATGAGAGGCCACTTGATGCGTTGCATCCAGTCAGCACGTTTCTGCAAGCTCCAGTTTTCCCAAGCTTCATAACCAAGCACTACCAATGGTACGACTTCAAGCGCAGAGAAAGTCGCGCCCACCGCCATAATTGGGGTTGTGGTACCTGAGAAGTACAAGTGGTGGAATGTACCTGGTACGCCACCTAACATGAACAATGATGCTGAAGCCAATGAAGCTGCAGTTGCCATGCGGCGTGATACTAAGCCCATGCTGTGGAAGATAAATGCTAACGCCGCAGTTGCGAATACTTCGAAGAAGCCTTCTACCCACAGGTGAACAATCCACCAGCGCCAGTATTCCATGATTGAGATGTGAGTACGTTCGCCGTAGAAGAAGCCAGCGCCGTAGAACAAACCAATCGCTACCACTGATGCGGTTAGTAGAGCCAATAAGTTCTTGTCGCCAGGTTGTTTGAATGCGCCAACAACGCCACGCAACATCAAACCTAACCAGAAGACGATACCTAGGAACTTACCAATCTGCCACAGACGACCTAAGTCGACGTACTCATAACCTTGGTGACCTAACCAGAAGCTTAGGTTCTCAGGCATGATTTGTGCGATAGCTAAGTAGTTACCGATGAACGAGCCAGCCACAACCACAACCAGTGCCCAGAACAAGATGTCGACACCCAGTTTTTGGTATTTCGGATCTTTACCACCGTTGATAATTGGTGCAAGGAACAAACCTGCAGCCAAGAAGCCGGTTGCAATCCAGAATAGTGCGGCTTGAATGTGCCAAGTACGTACCAATGAGTACGGGAACCACTGCGACACGTTGATACCATAGAATTCCTGGCCTTCAACGGTGTAGTGTGCGGTGAAACCACCGAGGAAAATTTGCACAATGAACAACGCCATCACCAAGAACAGGTATTTACCCAAGGCTTTTTGTGATGGAGTTAAATTAACCAGACTGATAGGGTCTTTCTTCGGTGCTTCAGGCTCTTCTTCGTCATGTTCACGCAAGAACGCCCACGCCCAAATCAAGGCACCAACACCGGCAATTAACAAGATAATTGATACCAATGACCAGATGATATTTTCAGCACTTGGTTTGTTATCAATTAACGGCTCATGCGGCCAGTTATTGGTATAAGTCACGTCGCTATCAGGGCGCTCAGTTGCGGCAGCCCAAGCAGTCCAGAAGAAGAACTGAGTCATGACGTCGCGACGTTCTGCGCTTGGTAAGGTGTTCTCTTTCATCGCATAGCTTTCGCGCGTGCTACGCAGTGACAAGTCATCGCTGAACAAACGACTATAGTACTCAGCAGTTTGTGCAATTGCTTCAGCACGAACGGCATCAACCGTAAGCGTATCGGTTGCAGCGTCGTACTGAGGGTTACGATATTCTTGCTTTAACTCAAACTGCAGCGCGTTCTGTTGCGCTTCAGTTAAGCTTTCATAGCTTTGGCCGTAGGTGTTTTGCGCGGTAATTTCTAACCATGCTAACAACTCGCGGTGTAACCAATCGGCAGTCCAGTCTGGCGCCTGATACGCACCATGACCCCAAATCGAGCCGAGTTGCATACCACCGACTGATTGCCATGCGGTTTGACCATCAAGAATCGTCTCTTCCGTCATCAATACTTGACCCGATTCGGTCACTACTTGATCAGGAATAGGCGGAGCGACACGGTAAACTTCTTTACCGAAATAACCGAGGACACCAAAGGTAATCGCCAAAATGGCAATCAATGTCCACCATAATTTTTTATAACCGGCCATGTGGCACCTCCGGCTGTTGATGTTGTTGCATTGTTGATTCTCCCTTTAATCACGTTTGCGCTGTGTTACGACATGGGTTGCGCACACGTCGATTGTCTAGCAAGCCCCGTGCCAAGTTTTATCTCACTGAAAAAGCACGTTTATTTAAATTTATTGGGTTAAATCAACCCAATTCTTCAGCGGTCATTTAAACCGCCTCGGTAGAAATTACCCGCGTATAGAATGGCAGAGCCCTAGTCCACAAGAAATTGAGCTAAAGGGGTAAACAAAAGGATTGTTTGGGGTATACCCATTGGAGGTAGTTTTATTGATCTAGATCAAAGCAGCTTTGTGTGTCGAGACTATGCTGAAACACAATATATAGTGATTTATAAATAACCCTACACAATATATAGGTATTTCATGTTGCGATACAGTGCTGAACAGGTGGTATTTCAGGAGGTTCCTGGAGAAGTCTCCCTTGCTTATACCATCACCGGCTGTCCAGTGGGATGCAAAGGGTGCCACAGCGTCGATAGTTGGCCAGTGGGTAGTGGTGAGGCGCTAACTACCGACTACTTCGCGGCGCGTTTGGCACAGTATCGCAACCTGATTACCTGTGTATTGTTTCTTGGCGGCGAATGGCAGCCCGATGCGCTCATTGCGCTACTGAAAATGAGCCGTGACGCCGGTCTCGAAACTTGTTTATACACCGGTTATGACGACGTGTCGCAAGCGATTAAGCAACACTTGACCTACCTCAAAACGGGGCCATGGATTGCGGAGCTTGGTGGCCTAGACAGCCCCACCACCAACCAGAAGTTCTATGACTTACGCAATCAGCAACGACTCAATTGCCGGTTTATCACAACGTAGCCGGTTATAAATAATAAATAAATGGAGAAGAACAATGCTGCGCTTACACCCTGAACAAGTTGACGCGAAAATGGACTTTATCAAGCAGTACTTAGCTGCACAAAATGCTGCTGATGGTTCAAAAATGGATGCCAACGCCAACGTCACCCAGAAAAATATTGCGACCCTTGAAGCGGAATTGATGAAAGACTTTTTCGTGCAAGTAAATCGTAAACAAGTCAGTACCAAAATTGGCGAACTGTTTGGTGATGATTTGGCTCAAGAATACATTCGTCAAATTGAAGATCACGAGATTTATGTGCACGACGAAACCAGTTTGAAGCCTTATTGTGTGTCGGTGACCATGTATCCGTTTTTGCGTGATGGTTTAACGAAACTCGGTGGTGAGTCAAAAGCGCCAAAACATCTCGAAAGCTTCTGCGGCACCTTCGTAAACTTCGTTTTTGCTGTCAGCTCACAGTTTGCCGGTGCAGTCGCGACGGTCGAATTTTTGGCTTACTTCGATCATTTTGCGCGTCGTGATTATGGCGATAACTACCTTGAGACGCATCGCCATGAAATTGAAAATCACCTTCAGCACGTTGTCTATGCATTAAACCAGCCAGCTGCTGCACGTGGCTACCAAAGTGTTTTCTGGAATATTTCGGTGTATGACCAACACTACTTTGACAGTATGTTTGGTGATTTTGTGTTCCCTGATTTCAGCAAGAGTAGCTGGGAATCAGTCAGTAAGTTGCAAGATTTCTTTTTGCATTGGTTTAACGAAGAGCGCAAGAAAACCATTTTAACTTTCCCCGTAGTCACTGTGGCCATGCTCACCGAAAACGGTCAGTGTAAAGATCAGCAGTTTGCCCGCCATATTGCACATGAACTTGCCGACGGTAACTCCTTCTTTGTGTACTTATCGCCAAACGCAGACTCGCTCGCCTCATGCTGCCGCTTGCGTAGCGAAATTGCCGACAACACCTTCAGTTACACCTTGGGTGCCGGCGGCGTTGCTACGGGTTCTATCAATGTCATTACCATTAATATGAATCGCTTGGTGCAAGACGGTCGCGATTTAAATACTGAAATTGAGAAAATTCATAAGTACCAAGTGGCTTATCGCCGCATTATGGAAGAATACAAAGAAGCGGGCTTGCTCACCGTTTATGATGCCGGCTTTATTTCGCTGGATAAGCAATTCTTGACCATTGGCATCAATGGCATGGTGGAAGCGGCTGAATCACAAGGGTTAGTGGCGAGCAACAACCGCGACTACATTGAGTTTGTGCAGCGTCATTTGAAAGTCATCTATGACGCCAACAAACGTGCGAAGCAAGAATACGGCTATATGTTCAATACCGAATTTGTGCCGGCCGAAAACCTTGGCGTGAAGAACGCGAAGTGGGATCGTGAAGATGGCTACTTTGTACCACGAGACTGCTACAACTCCTATTTCTATGTGGTTGAAGATGAGCAAACCAATTCGCTGGATAAATTCATCATGCACGGTAACGAGTTGATTGAATTCTTAGATGGCGGTTCGGCGTTACATTTGAATCTGGATGAGAAGCTCAATGTAGATGGTTATTTGTCGATGCTGAATATCGCTGCAACCACAGGCTGCAATTACTTCTGTATCAACGTGAAAATTACCATCTGCAATGCGTGCGAGCACATCGATAAACGTACGTTGTGTGAATGTTCATCGTGTGGCTCTGACGATGTCGATTATGGAACTCGAGTAATCGGTTACTTGAAACGCGTGTCGGCATTTAGCGCAGGGCGCCGCAAAGAACATCAAGCGCGCCATTATCACCGCAAACAGCATGACACCAGTATTGCCGGCGCTCGAGCGCAGGCTAACGCACTGAAGCAGGCGAGTTAAGCCTGCTTCAACTCAGCATGTAAATCAGCGCTGCGTTACACCACTTTGGAGTAACGTGGCGCTGTTGCTGCGTCATCTAAATAAGCATCAAAACAGGCACAGATACTACGCACCCACAGGCGACCTAATGGCGTCACCGTTAAGCGCTGATCGTTTAACTCAACCAAATTATCTTCTACGAACGGTGCCAATTTTCGCTTCGCATCAGCGAAATAAGACCAAAAATCGTCGATGTTCCATTCTTTAGCGAACGCTTCAATGTCGAGATCAAAGTGGCAAATCACTTGTGAAATCAAAGCAGCGCGTAAGCGATCATCGTCGTTTAACTCAAACCCTTTCACAATCGGCAAAGTACCGTTATCAATGGCTTTGTAATAAGACGGTAGCTCTTTCACGTTTTGCCAGAGTACACCGTCAATTTGGCTAATTGAGGAGGCACCAATACCCAATAGCGCATCTTGACCAGACGTGGTGTAGCCCTGGAAATTACGCTGCAGTTCGCCGCGTTGTTGCGCCTGTGCCAAGGTATCGTTGGTTTTAGCGAAGTGATCCATGCCAATGAACTGATAGCCAGCCTCGGTGAACTTAGTAATACCTAACTGCAGCAATTCCAGTTTGATCGGTGCGGTTGGTAAGCTCGACTCATCAATTTTACGCTGGCCCGCAAAGCGCGATGGCAAGTGGGCATAGCTAAACAGTGACACGCGGTCAGGGTTCAGCTCAATCACTTGGTCAATCGATGCCGCGAAAGTTTCAGGGCGTTGATATGGTAGCCCATAGATTAGATCGAGATTGATTGAGCGAAAGCCAAGTTCTTTGCTCAATGCAACCTGATGTTTGATCATGTCCGTGTCTTGCACTCGGTTGATGGCAATTTGAACCTTGGTGTCGAAATCTTGTACACCATAGCTCACGCGGTCAAAACCAAGTTGACGCAAATGACGCAGTTTGTCATCGCTACAGCTGCGCGGATCGATTTCAATTGACCACTCTGCATTCGCGGTAAAATTGAAATGTTCATGCAGTAAGTCCATTAAGCGTGACAACTGTGTTTCGCTTAAGAACGTTGGCGTACCACCGCCCATATGCACCGATTCAAACTTGCGATCGCCCAACAAGGCTTTGTACATCGCCATTTCTTTGGCCAGGTAATCCAAATAAATGTCGGCTTTGTGCTGATGACGGGTGATGACCTTGTTACAGCCGCAGTAGTAGCAAAGCTTAATACAGAACGGTAAATGAATGTATAAGCTCAACTCTTTTGGGGCGTTGGCAAGAGTGCGTACCATCGAGCTCAATGGAAACTGATTGTGCAGCGCCAATGCGGTCGGGTAAGACGTATAGCGTGGTCCATTGATGTTGTATTTATCGATGAGCTCCTGGCTCCAAACAATCTGGTTTGCGTGATTGGTCATGCGAACACCCCGTGGGAAAACCCCTTACTGATGAATAACTGAGCGCAGTTTATATGATGCGGATCAAAAATTTGATACACCTGAAGGGGTATAAGCTACCCGAACATACGCGCAAATTAACGTAGCTCGGGCTTTGCCAGAATCAGGCTGACGGTCTCTTGGGTTACTCGATACAGCGACGCAGGCAGACGCCCTTCTAATTCAATTGTATCGAGTAAATTTTTCACCGATAAACCCAGTTCGGTGTCGCCCTTAATCAGCAGTTTACGCCGGAAAAACAGGGTGTCTGGGTCGACTTGGCCACTCATCAGCAACACCAACGAGGCACTATTTCCGCGCATGGTCACTGCGGCTTGATGCGGCTTTACGGACACTTTCAGGCGCATCGTATGTGGGTTTGCAATGGCGGTGACATAGAACACCAAGCTGAGATCGGGAACCTCAATTTGTACCCATTGATTAATTAAAAACGCAAGTTTTTGTTGTTGTAGCTCTGGTTTTAACACGTGGTTCAACATGGCCCCCAGCACCTGTTCTGACAAGGGTTTGGGCACGACATGTAAGGCACTATTAAAACCTTTCATAAGCTGCTGCCAGTGATCTACTACTTTTGGGATAACCATAAGTTGCCGTCCATTAATGTCCCTTAAAATTTTCATCGGATTATAATACTCATTACGAATGCATGTTTATCGACGGGATCAATAATTATGGAACTTCTGTGTCCGGCTGGCAGCATGCCAGCGTTAAAAGCCGCCATTGAGTACGGCGCCGACGCGGTGTATGTCGGCCTCAAAGACGAGACCAACGCACGTCATTTCGCGGGACTAAATCTTGATCAGGCTGGGCTGAGCGAAGCGGCTCGATATGTGCATCAACATGGCAAGAAGCTTCACGTCGCGATTAATACCTTTGCGCATGCCGATACGTTTGAGAACTGGCGCCGTGCTGTCGACATGGCAGTCAAAGCTGGCGCTGACGTGCTCATTCTTGCGGACATGGCGGTATTGGCGTATGCCGCCGATCGGTATCCGAAAGTTGAACTGCACTTATCGGTGCAAGCTTCTGCTACCAATGCAGCTGCCATTGAATTCTATAAACAGTTTGGTGTGAGTCGTGTCGTATTGCCGCGGGTGCTATCGATGAATCAAGTGCGAGCGATAGCGCGCACAACTGATATCGAGCTCGAGGTATTTGCCTTCGGTAGCTTGTGCATCATGGCTGAGGGGCGTTGCTACTTGAGCTCTTATATGACTGGTGAATCGCCGAACACTGCTGGCGCATGCTCGCCAGCAAAGTACGTGCGCTGGGATGAAGCCGAAGACGGTACGTTAGAGTCGCGCCTCAATAACATTCTTATCGATCGTTTTGCGCCGGATGAAACGGCTGGTTATCCAACGCTATGTAAAGGTCGGTTTAAGGTTGGTGATGACACTTACCATGCTTTAGAAGAACCAACTAGCTTGAATACGCTTAGTTTACTGCCCGAATTGTACAAAGAAGGCATTGCGTCGCTGAAAATTGAAGGGCGCCAACGAAGCCCAGCATACGTGGCGCAAATTACCCAAGTTTGGCGACAAGCCATTGATGCCGTGATGGCAAACCCAGAGCAGTTTGCGGTTCAAGAACAGTGGGATCATGTTTTGGCGGGCCTTTCTGAGGGAAGTCAAACCACCCTTGGCGCCTACCACAGGAAATGGAAGTAACGATGAAATTTTCACTCGGAGCAATTCAGTATTTTTGGCCCAAACAAGTGGTCGAAAACTTTTACCAACAGGCAGCCGACTCGGCTGTGGATATTGTTTATTTAGGCGAAACCGTTTGCAGCAAACGACGTGAGCTGAAGTTTGATGATTACATGGGCATTGCGCATATGTTGCGCGAGGCGGGCAAGCAAGTCTGTTTATCAACCATGACCTTGTTAGAGGCTCCATCGGAACTGCGTGAGCTGCGCAAATACTGCGACAACGGTGAGTTTCTGGTGGAGGCCAATGATGTTGGCGCCATTCCGTACTTGCAGGAGCACAAAGTACCGTTCGTTGCGGGGGCAGCGATTAACTGCTACAACCAACATACATTACGAAAGTTAATGAGTTTAGGCATGAGCCGGTGGGTGATGCCGGTTGAGTTGTCACGTGATTGGTTAGCGAAGTTATTGCAGCAGCCCATGGTACACGATGTGCGCGATTGCTTCGAAGTGGAAGTGTTCGCGTTAGGGCATATGCCATTGGCCTGGTCCGGGCGTTGTTTTACCGCGCGCTCCGAGAACCGCCCAAAAGATCAGTGCGAACTGGTCTGCATCAATTATCCGGAAGGGCGACCCGTCAGCAGCCAAGATGGCCAACAAGTGTTTGTACTGAATGGTATTCAAACGCAGTCGGGTAGCCGCTACAACTTGGTCAACCAACTCCCCAATATGGATGGCTTAGTAGATGTTGTGCGCTTGAGTCCGCAGTTGGTGGGAACCTTTGACTGGCTTGAAAAATTTCGTGCCAATGTGGCAGGTGGCGCGCCACAGAAACTGGATAAGAATGATAGCAACGGCTATTGGTTAGCCCTTGCCGGACTTGTGCAACAGCTCGATTAAAGCTCGCTTACACACCAAAAATTAGGGAGAGCTCATGTTACAAATTACCGATTTACAAGTTGAACAAAAAATGTGGCCGTTGTTGCGCCAAGCGTTTCGCCCCATGTTTTTATTGGGTGCTAGTTTCAGTGCCATTGCGATGCTGCTGTGGATACTGGTACTGGGCGGGCAAATTTCGTTGCCGGTTTACGGGCAAGTGATGTTTTGGCATGCCCATGAAATGATTTTTGGCTTTGTTGCTGCAATTGTTGTGGGCTTTTTACTTACCGCTGTTCAAAACTGGACAGGACTACGTGCCACCCATGGCCGAGCACTTGGTATTCTGACCATCGTTTGGTTACTTGGTCGATTGCTAATGCTTTTTGGCGCCGGCTTACCGGTATGGCTGGTGGCTGCGGTTGATTTGTTGTTTCTGCCGTTGGCCGCGATCTTGCTAGCGGTACCCCTTATTCAAGTGAAACAACAGCGTAACTTGTTCTTTGTGCCTGTACTGTTCTTGCTGACGTTTTGTAATGCGCTCATGCACTACGGTTTAGTGAGTGGCCGTTTCGATTTACAACAGTTAGGGAGTCAAAATGCCGTATGGCTGATCACGTTACTGATGGCCATTGTTGGTGGGCGTGTGCTACCCATGTTTACGGCGAACGGCACGATGACCCAAAAGGCGCAACCGATTGAGTGGCTCGACCGGATTGGGCTCGGCAGCTTGTGGCTAATTTTTATCCTCAATATCACCTTGTTAAATGCGCAATTGCCAAACGAGGTCATGGCCGCTTTATACGGTATTAGCGCCGTTGCATTAGGTATTCGTTGCTTCCGCTGGCGCATATGGATAACGCTTCGCGTGCCATTGTTATGGTCGTTGCATGTCGCCTATTGGTTTATTCCAGTTGGCTTAGCATTGTTTGCCCTACGTGAACTTGGTGTCACCAGCATCACAAACTCCATCGCGCTGCATGCACTTACCGCTGGCGCAATGGGCAACATGATTTTAGCGATGATAGCGCGGGTTTCATTGGGACATAGTGGTCGTCCATTGCAACCTAAGCCGATTATGTCATTAGCATTTCTATTGGTTATTTCAGCGGCGTTATCGCGCGTTGTACTTAATTGGTTGGTGCCCGATTTAGCCATGTCTTGGTTGGTATTTGCGGCGGTAGCATGGATTATTGCCTATGCCATGTACGTGGTGGTGTATTTGCCAATTCTTACCACACCACGCCCAGACGGACGTCCAGGCTAATCCGATTCGGTTGCGGTGGCTGGCGCTACTTCTGGACGTGACCAGAGCCACACCGCAACCGTCGCCATAATTCCGATCACGGCGAATTTTACGGCAAAAGGAGCAGGGCTGAATCCTAGCATAATGGCACTACCACTCATCATCACTGACGCAATCACTTTTGGTTGACGTTTAACCACGCCATATTTACGCCAAGCAATAATTTGCGGCCCATACTTCGGGTGCGCCAGCAGCTTTTGCTCAAGCACCGGCCACCCTTTACCGCCAGCCCAAGCTGCGACAAGTAAAAACGGAACCGTTGGCATAATCGGTAGCAATAACCCGATTACTCCAAGCAGCAACGCTAAGATTGCGATAGTGCGCCACAGCAGAATGCGCAGAATTACCCTCATAAAAAACCGACCTATATGTTACTGAATCGAAAATCGAGCACTGAGGCTATTTCAACCCTAACCGGCTTGCCAGCTTGTGTAAGTTGCTCGGATCAAGATCCAGTATACGGGCTGCTTGCGTCCATTTATAGTCGGTATACTCGAGCGCTTGTTGAATTAACTCGCGCTGCACAGTTTGCACGGCATTCTTTAAATTCAACGAACCGGCCGCTAAGTTGCTCTTGGTTCGCGGTATCGGCAGCTCGTTTGCTCCTATTGCTTGAACCACTGCAGTTGGCAAATCGAGCAGCTCGGCATCAATACTGACGATGTCATCGCGGCGAGCTCCTAAGCTTAACGCTTTGATCGCGGCGCGGCTGATCGTATGTTCCAGTTCACGCACATTACCCGGCCAGTCGTAGCGTTGTAGTGCTTGCTCTGCAGCGGGTGACAGACGCAGCGCACGAACGCCCAAGCGGGCGCGGTTGAGCTCCAGGAAATGCCCCGCCAGTACCGAAATATCATCTTGGCGCTCACGCAAAGGTGGAATCGGCAGTGGATACACTGACAAGCGATGATACAAATCGGCGCGAAAATCGCCGGATTTTATCTGTTGTTTTAAATCGCGGTTAGTCGCCGCCACAATCCGAACATTTACCTTGTGTGAGCTATCACTACCGAGGCGCTGAATTTCGCCATTCTGTAATACTCGCAGCAATTTGGCTTGAATGGCTAAGGGCAACTCACCCACTTCGTCTAAAAATATGGTACCGCCATCAGCACTATCAAAACGGCCGGCGCGTTCACCCGTGGCACCGGAATATGCGCCGCGGGTATGCCCAAACAGCTCACTTTCGGCGAGGGTTTCTGGCAAGGCGGCGCAGTTCACATACACCAACGGTTTATGGTTGCGAGGTGATAACCGATGTAACTGGCGTGCAAACAATTCTTTACCGACGCCAGTTTCGCCGAGTAACAATACCGGCAAATCAGATCCAGCAACCACCTCTAACTCTTGCAACACCGTCATCAATGCGGCACTGCGTCCAATAATTTCTTGGCTATCGGTACCATTGCTGGTAAGTGAGTATTCACTGTCGCGACGATTGTTGCGAAGCGCTCGAATGTTTTGCTCAATCAAACCCATTCGAATCGCAGCTTCTACCAACAAACTAGCGCGCTGCAATGCCTGCATCGTGCTGTTATCAAAAGTGCCGGGGGTTAGCGCATCTAGTGTCAGTACACCCCAACACTTGCCTTCAATGTACAAACTAATGCCCATGCAATCATGCACGGCAAGATGGCCATCTGGACTATCTTCAATCAATCCATCATAGGGGTCAGGCAAGCTACTATCAGGTTCAAATCGAACCGTTTCCCGACTACTCAAAATACGTTCAAGGCGAGGGTGTTGTTGCACCAAAAAACGTCGACCAAGTGCTTCGCGTGCTAGTCCAATACTCGCAACAGGACGCAGCATATCTTGGTCATGTTTGAGTATCACGACAGCGCCACAGTTAAAATGTGTGCGTAGAGTTTTCACAACCTTTTCCAAGCGAATGACCGCTGGTAAATCGGTCACTAAATCGGCGATTAGTGTTTCAAGTAAAGAGACATCATGCATGGTAAAAACAACCCTTTTAGGCCTGAATGACCCGAATTTCAATGGGTTTAATTTACCATTGCTGAAAAAAACTCGATATAAATCAAAGTGGGTAGTTTTGGCATCGAAATTGCACCAGTAAAGGGGTAAATACGCTCAGTTGCGCTGTTTTCAGCGGAAAATTTTTAGTTAGGAGAAGCCATATGACTACCCAGACTGTCCATAGTGAAGCACTTGCCGTATACCAAGCGATGCCGAAGAAAGCACTCACCGAATTTATGGTGGAACACTTTCATGAAAAGCACCGTACCCAATTGCCAGATTTAATCAACTTGGCGCGCAAAATTGAAGACGTTCACAACGACCATAGCGAGTGCCCAGCTGGTTTGGCCGAACACCTGCAAGCAATGTACCAGGAGCTAGAAAGTCACATGATGAAGGAAGAGCAAATATTGTTTCCAATGCTTGCCGGCGGTATTTATCCACAAGGGCCAATCGCCGTGATGGAAGAGGAGCATGATCAGCATGAGCAAATGATTGCGCAGTTGCTTGAGTTAACAAACCAATGCAATGCGCCACGAGGCGCTTGTGGTAGCTGGATTATGCTGTATGAGGGCATCAACGAATTTGTCAGCGACCTACATCAGCACATCGCCATTGAAAATAGCGTGCTCTTTAAGAAAGCTGAAGAAGCAGGAAAAGGCCACCATGGCAACGGCCACTGCTGTGGCGGTTGCCAATAGGCATAACGAGTTATTGAGCCAACTCGCGTAAGCGGGTTGGTTCAATAACGTTGACCAGTTTGTTTTGCACGTCAATCACTCCTTCTAACTGCAACGCAGACAGAATGCGGCTGATGGTTTCAACCGATAAGCCGAGGTAATTGCCGATGTCAGCACGGGTCATGGTGAGTCGGAACGACCGACTCGACAAACCGCGTTCTTTAAAACGATCCGCAAGGGTCACCAGAAAGTGAGCTAAGCGCTGTTGTGCTGAGCGGTTGTTGAGTGTTCCTAGTAACTGCTTACTTGTAAAAATTTCGCCACTCATTAAGCGCCACATTTGGCGGCGTAAACCCGGCATTTGTTCCGCAAGATCATCTAATGAACTCACCGGAATTTCGCACAACATGCTGGTTTCAAGTGCTTGGGTGTAACTCCGATGTTCGCTGTTGGCAAGCGCATCAAAGCCAATTAAATCGCCGGGTAAGTGAAAATCAATAATTTGTTCAACGCCATTGTCATCAATGGTATACGACTTAAGTGAGCCGCTACGAACAGCGTATAAAAACTTTAGTGGTGTACCGGCATTCACTAATACGTCGCGTTTGTGAATCGGTTTGTGGCGCTGAATGATTGTATCTAAACGCGCCATACCATCTTGATCCAGTTGATACGGTAAACATAGCGCTGCCATGCTGCAATTTTGACAATGAATGTGTGAAGTCATATTCGCCATAACGTTTTCCTGATGCAGATCAAAATCAAATATCAATGCATGCAGTATACGCAGTCTAGTTGCAAATTAACCTTGCGCTGAAGGAGTACCCTCGAGATCCCTCTCAAGGGGTAGATCGGACTAATTTTTCGGACTGAGATTTTCCTTCACTTCAAGCGCGTTGAAACTGTAATCGGTGTCAGGGCGGGAACCTTTACCAATTTTTATTTCAACAATACTCTCAATTTCACTCGATTTGCGACCACCAATATGAACTCCGGCGCTAAACGTATCGCGCGGATAGTGCGTGGTGGTGCACGAAATCAGCCCGCAACGCGTAACCATGTCATTCGAACTGGTGTAGCCAATGCTTGATTCGGGGCTCACGCGCTCACGATCAATCAATGTTTCACGGTGTGTGACGACAAACCAGTCATAACCATTTTCCAGTGTTACTTCAGCGGCTCGTAGCAGCGCATAATCCATCGCTTTGGTTTTGTCAGAACCGCGCGCCTTAAAACTCACGCGATACTGCGTATCCGAGATTTTAGTCTCTTGGTAGCCATAGCCGGAGCCTTCCGCTTTGCGGTAATCAGGCTGTGAGCTACAACCGACAAGTACAAGGCTTGCTAATGTGAACAACATAACAATGTGTGTTTTCATGGTCGTTCTCCTTTTTTAATGCTGCTGGCTAGCTTTCGATGTCAAACGCCAAGCAGCGTTAAGTGTCTCTTGTTCTTGCGCTGGCGTTAATGGCGCCGAGCGCATCATTTGATCTAAAATTGGGTCTAGCACGTGCTGATCTGTTGCCGTTTGATAGCTATCCGACTGTGCCGGTGTTGCGACTTCCATACTTGCTACCCGTTGCCAAGTGCCATTGCGGCGGCATTGAATCGCCGTGGTTGTGCTTTGTTGCTGGGTTAATTCATACTGGCGGCAATAATCACCCTGGTTATCCACAAAGGTTAACTGTCCGGTAAATGTTGCGCCGGCATCGAGCTCGAATGGCTGACCACTTGGTTGTGTTTCTAGTGCCGCAGCAATCGCAGCGTCGGCACGGTTAGTTGTTGGGGCCAAGGTCCATACGCCTAATCCAAACCCAACCACTAAGGTAATACTGGCGGCCAGTGCGACATGCTCTTGCACGGTATTTTTCAGCTTCGACCAGCGACTTAATGAAACCACATTCGATTGTTCGTCGGCTTCGTGAAGCAGGTTGTAAACTCGCGCTGGTATTGGCTGTGCGTTTAATTCATCAACCCGCTCGCGAATTTGTAGGTCGGCGATAGCCAGTGCCGCTAAGCGTTCAGCGAGCTCTTCGTCATGTTCGAGCTGCGCGCGAATACCCTCCGCCTCAGCTGCCTCAAGTTCATCGTCTAAGAATGCTGATAGCTTCTCATCATTAATGAACATAAGGTGTCCCCCCTTTGCTACTGGTGCCGTCGGCGACTTGAGATGGTTGCAATAACGAAACTAATTTACTGCGGGCGCGAGCGAGACGGCTCATAATGGTTCCGGTAGGTACCTCAAGAATTTCAGCGGCTTCACGATAACTCAAACCTTGAATGGCCACTAAGGCGATGGCCTCGCGCTGATCGGGCGCCAACTGCTCGAGGGCTGCATCCACTTGATGTAACGCCATCTGATCATGAATACGCTGCACATCATCTGCGCTGGTGGATTCTTGTAGCTGTTCGTTGTGTATGGCATTTTCACGAACTTTACGTGCTCGGTGCTCATCAATCCACGCATTGCGGCATACTTTAAATGCCCAAGCGATAAGCTCAGCATTGTCGGGTACCGATCGGGTTAACAGGCGTTCGACGGTGGTTTGCAATAAATCGTCGGCGTCGGCAACATTGCCACACAACGACAGTGCAAAGCGCCGTAAAGCCGGCAATATCGAACTGATTTGTTGTTTCAAGTTTGCTGTTGTCATCGTTCTATCCAAGTTGACTGAAATGAAAGCGTCAATTTCATTCTGTGTTAATTTGGTAACGAGCCATGTCGCACATTTATTCCATTGAAACGGAATTTTTTTTGCTAGAAACCGTTAATGGTGTACACACTTGTTACGCAGCACGAGGTACAACATGATGATTATTAAACTAGCACGTCATATCACAAAGCGATGCCTTACCTTAACCATGTTAACGTTGATTTTACCAACAGCGGGGATAGCGCAAGTGCTTGATAATCAAGTACAGCCTGTGCTTCAGGATGTTCAGCGCACCACGGACCGAGTACGCAATCAAGTACAAGAACGTGTTCAAGAAAACCTGCAGGAGCGCGCACCTGAAACAATGCATAAATTCAATCAAGCGGTAGTGACGTTAACCAATGACACCATGACGTGGTTACCGGTACTTGGTGAGAATAACCAAGAATTATTTGCCGAAGTTACTTTGGAAGATGGCACGCGTGTGCTTGAGCGTGAATGGCTAGTGGTTGCATCAAATGAAACTGAAGAAGTGCTGCGAGACATGGGTGCACAGATGCTCGCGAAGCAAAAACTGGGTGCGGTTGGTATCACGGTATTGCGATTTAAAGTGCCGACTGAATACAATGATGAAGCACTATTGCGTCGTCAATTACCCAAAGCCGCTGCGGCATCGTTAGTACGTCATTATGTTTATGACACGCAAAGCATGGCTGCCAGTGCGAACACCGTACAAGCTACTCAGCGTCGTTGGTGCGACGCGCCGCTCAGCATCGGTATGATTGATACCGCCGTCGACACGGCGCATCCGGCTTTTACTAACCAAACGATTGTACAGAAAGATTTTCTAACGCATGGTGTGGCGCAACCTACCGCGCATGGTACTGCTATCGCTGGTCTGTTAATTGGTTCACATGACGATTACGAGAGCTTGGTACCTCAGGCTAAACTTTATAGTGCCGCCATTTTTCATCGCCATAATGCACTGCAACAAGGTGCTGCGTTGTTACCTTTATTAGAGGCGTTAAATTGGCTGGCTGAGCAACAGGTTCGCGTCATTAATATGTCGCTAACCGGGCCAGGAAACACGTTATTACAGCAGGCGGTGAAACGCCTTTCTGAACAAAATATTTTGCTTATTGCAGCAGCTGGCAATGATGGCCCTGCGGCGCCGGCGAATTATCCGGCAGCCTATGAAGAGGTTATTGCGGTGACCGCAGTCGATACTCACGGCGTCATCTACCGCTGGGCCAATCAAGGCGAATTTGTTGAGTTTGCTGCGCGCGGGGTACAGGTCAAAACGGCGCGACGCGATGGTCAGGTTGGCTATGAAACGGGCACGTCGATGGCGGCTCCGGTCGTTGCCGCTGCTGCTGCGTGTATCTGGCACGACTATCCACAACAAAACGCTACTGAGGTGCGAAAAGCACTCCAGCAGCGCGTGATTGATCTTGGCGAGAATGGGCGTGATTCAGTATTTGGATTTGGTTTGTTAACGGCGCAATAATAACGCCGCCTTAAAACGAATAGCTCAGTTTAATGCCGGCTAGGGTCTCATCATAATCCACGTCGGCAAAGTTCGATTGGTTATCCACATATTCAAGCGATGGCGTCAGCTTCAACGCCGCAGCCAACGGAATATTCCACTGTGCACGCGCAGTCAAACGCTGCTCTTCACGTGCGGCACCATCCAGAAGTTGCATTGGCGCCGCATAATCACGTTGCTGCCACTGTAATTGAACTTGCCAGGTATGCTCACCACCCCAGCCGGTGGTTTGTGATTGCCAAGTTAATCGATACTGCGGTTCCTGATAACTCAACTCAGGGTTCGTCGCGGTTTCATCGTGATAGGTATAACCAATCATCACAAAACTCTTCGCCGATGGCGTAAACCAATAAATATCGCCCGCGATAGCCTGCGCAGTTGCGTTGCGATCGGGCACTTGGTTAAACGATTTGTCAATATCTTGAATCGCAATTCGAGAGTACCAACGTGAGCTCCACAAGCGAGCAAGATAAAACGCATCTTGTTGGTAATCCATAAAAGCTTGGTCAGCAAGATCTGCCGTAGCATCATGACGACTTACGCCCACGGTGATCTCACTGAAATCATAAGATAAATCGCCATGAATGGTGGTAATGGCTAAATCAAATTCATCCTGTGATTGATACAGAGTTTGGCTGTGGTTAATACCGGTATTGAAATTCAAGTTGGCCCAGGGGTTCCATTTCAGCGACACACTCCCTTTTAATTGTGCTGCCTGATCGGATTCATTCGTGGTGGTATCGAGCTCACGCACCGTCACGTTACTATCGTACAAATAGCCCGCTTCAAGCTTACCTTGCCAGCTAAAACCTTGTTCTTCTGCGACGGCAATACGAGGCAATAAACTAACGGTAGCTACAGTGAGAATTAGAGTTGATGTTTTCATGGTGATTCCTCCGAGTAAAATATGGAGCTAGCGCAGGGCTAGCTCCATGTCGTCAGGGTTAATCAGGCGAGCTTAGTTACCAATGTTGCCGCGAATGGTATTGCGTACCGCTGCATCAACGGTCGATTCCACTGAGCTGTTAATGGTGTCATTAACGCTGTCGGTCACGGCAGCCTCAGAAGCCGTTTCGATTGCGCCTGAAACCGTTGATGAAACCGTGTCATTGACTGTTGCTGTGACAGTACCGGCAGTCTGTTGTGCAACGTTCGCTGTTGCATCTACGGTGCTAACAACGTCAGATTGCACGCCATTAACGGTTTCAAGTGAGGCATCAGCTTGACCTGATAGATCTTGCTCAGCATCAGCCAACAACTCACCGCTGGTTTCCGAAGCTTCTTCTGCTTGATCATCTTCCGGCTGTTCACCTTCGACTGGCGCATCATCTTCCATTGATGGCTGCGGTGTTTGCGCTGAAGCACTTGCGTTCGCATTGGCAGAAATCTGGGTATCAGCTTCAACACGATTGTTGTCGGCCTCTGCTGACGTTGATTGCTGCGCCGCAACCGAAGCATTTGCGCTGACAGAAGCGTCTTGGGCGAAAGCCGCACCTGAAGTTAAAGCAAGTGATAAGGCGATGACGTTTAAATTAAATACGGTTTTCATAATGATTCCTCCGTTATGTCGTAATGACACCTCGATAACGATGGATGAGCTCACATTATTCCGCTCCAGTTTGTAAAGGCGGTGCAAAGCCGTGTTAGATACTTTGTTGATGATCTGGTCTATTGCCGATAAAATGCGCGCCGACTCACAAGGAGCATATTTTGGACGCATTCCTCACCTCAACTCTCACGGTTGCCCTAGCTGAAATAGGCGATAAAACGCAATTGCTAAGCTTGTTTTTAGCGGCGCGGTATCGCCACAAATGGTCGATTATTGCGGGTATTTTTGTGGCGACGGTATTAAACCATTTCGTCTCGGCGTGGTTTGGCAGTTGGATTGTGGGTGTGTTGCCAGAACAAATGGCGACTTATATCGTGGCGGTGTGCTTTATTGCCGTAGGTTTGTGGGTACTAATTCCCGATAAGCCTGACAATGATGAGCATAATGAAGTACGTAAATACGGCGCCTTTATTGCTACCACCGTTTTATTTTTTATTGCTGAAATAGGCGACAAAACACAAGTGGCTACTATTGTACTTGGGGCTCAATACACCAGTGTTGTCGCGGTCACTCTAGGCACAACGCTCGGCATGATGATAGCGAATGTACCAGTGGTATTGTTAGGCGCTAAGCTAATGCAAAGGTTACCACTCGATTTGGCGCGCTATATTGCTGCCGCAGTGTTTATTCTACTCGGCATTGTTGCGCTGCTTTGGTAACGAGAAAGCAGTGACAAAAAACTTAGCGATGATCATAAAACTGCACAGAAATTAATCTATAGTTGATCGCACATATACGAAAACTGGAGGTGTGCGATGCCCCGTCTTGAAGATAAAGTTGCCATTATTACCGGCGGTGCCGCCGGCATTGGCCTTGCAACCGCTGCATTATTTTTGCGCGAAGGCGCAAAAGTTTGTCTCGTCGACTTACACCAATCCGATTTAGACGCTGCTGAAAAAGAGCTTGGGCACGCTGAACGTGTCTATAGTGTCGCTGCTGATGTATCAAGTGAGTCGGACGTGCAAAAGTTTGTTCAAGCTACGTTAGCCCATTTTGGAAGTATCGATGTACTCGTGAATAACGCTGGTATCGAATGCAAACCTGCAATGATTCATGAACAAACTGCAGAGCACTTTGATCGCGTGATGGCCGTGAACGTTCGCGGCGTTTTCCTTGGCATGAAGTACGTCTTACCATCCATGCTCAAGGCGAAGTCGGGTAGTATTATCAACATGTCATCTGTGGCGGGCTTGGACGGCTTTGGCAACATGAGCCCTTACGTTGCATCGAAGCATGCGGTCGTTGGCTTGACTAAGTCGGCCGCATTGGAGGTAGCGCCATCTGGCGTGCGCATTAACTCTGTGCATCCGTCACCCATTCATACGCGCATGATGCGAGCTATTGAAGAGGCGATGAATCCTGGTCACGGTAAAGAAGTGCAAAGTCAATTTGAACAAATCATTCCAATGCAGCATTATGGTGAGCCGATTGACGTTGCGAACTTAGTTTTGTTTTTGGCGTCTGATGAAAGTAGTTTTATTACGGGTTGCCAATATCGCGTCGACGGCGGTATGGGCGCCAGTTGAAAAGCAAGAGCGATATTAGCTCTTCGATATTAGATATTAGTTACGAGGTTTATGTTGCGATTTGGTACTGACAAAAAACGTGCTTTTGCCGCCTTAATGGCGGTATTTTGCGTGCTGTTTTTGTGTTGGGGCCAACAAAGTAACTGGGTCGCAGCAAGCTGTCCGCAATCGCAACATCATAACCAAGCTAGTACGGCTGGTGATATCGATAACACCGTTTTGGTGGCCGAGTGCGATAGTTCGTCGCAGTTATTGCAACAAGCACACCTGAATATCTTGGATGGTGGCGCTGCAGTATCGTTGTTTGTCGGCATCGTCTTACTGGTCATTATTCGACACTTTTTTATTGGTTACTCCCAGGCGCCGCCAGGCTACCGGCGACGTCGCCCCCACCTTTTATTTTGTGTATTCAATGAATAACACAGACATTATTTAGCTCTGTGCGCACATCCTCAACATGTGCGATACGTATGAATGAATACATGAGATAACTATATGAAGAATATTTTAAAAATCTGGTTGGCTGCGATGCTGCTATGGCTACTAAATGCTAGTGCCCAGGCTCAAGTTGCAACGAATTGGATTCAACTCGAAGAGCACCCACCAGTTCAGGTGCGGTTGCTGATTCCAGGAAAAACCAATCCTGAACAACGGCAAGTAGCTGCTTTGTTGCAGGTGAAGCTTGCGGATGATTGGAAAACCTATTGGCGAACGCCAGGTGAAGGCGGGGTGCCACCACAGTTGGCTTGGCAAGCTGACTCCACCAATATCACCGATGTTTCGTGGCGCTTTCCAGTGCCTGAACGCTTTGACGTGCAGGGCATCGAAACCGTTGGTTACCAAGGTGATATCAATTTCCCGCTGCAAATTAGTGTGGAAGATTGGCAACAGCCAGTGGCATTAGAAGGATTGCTGACATTAGCCAGCTGCACCAATATCTGCGTGATCTCTGACTTTCCACTCGCCCTCAGCTTCACCCCAAGTAAGTTGAATGCCGACATGGATGGGTTATTTGCCTATGAGCAAGCGCAAAGCGCGTTGCCCCATCGTGACCACCCGCAATTGACTGTATCTGACATGGTTTGGTCGGCGTCACAGCAGCAGTTAGCGGTAACGGTGACAAATACTGAGCAATGGCAACAACCGCGTATTTTCGTAGATAGCCTGCGCGAAGATTACGCCGACCTCACCATTGAGCTATTAGAGCAGACGCAACAAGGCAACGAACTAACCGCAAAGTTTGCAATTTCGCATTGGCTCGAACAGCCTGAATTAACTGGAGAGACACTCCAGGTGACCATAGCGGATGAGCTGATTCGTGCAGAAATGAGCGCCGAAGCTATTGCTGGTAGCGTGCAACCATCTGCGGTGTCTACAAGCTGGTGGATGATACTGCCGTTGGCATTGCTGGGTGGCCTTATTCTGAATATTATGCCGTGTGTATTGCCGGTGCTGGGGTTAAAGCTGCAGTCGGTGATTGTAGCCGAGCGCGAGCGTAACCAAGTACGTCGTCAATTTATCGCTTCAGCACTTGGTATCATCACCTCGTTCGTCATTCTGGCGATTATGCTAATGCTATTGAAGCTAGGCGGGCACGCTATTGGTTGGGGAATTCAATTCCAGAACCCGTATTTTATTGGTGGTATGGCACTGGTAATTGGTTTGTTTGCTCTGTCAGTGAGTGGCTTGTGGACTATTCAGTTACCGCAGGGCATGCAGCAATGGGTAGCAACCCGAGGTGACCAATCAACGCTCGGGCATTTTATTCAAGGCATGTTCGCTACGCTACTGGCGACACCCTGTACGGCGCCATTCTTAGGAACCGCAGTGGCTTTTGCCCTAGCTGCATCTAACCTACAGCTACTGCTAATTTTTGTAGCGTTAGGTGTTGGTATGGCATTGCCGTGGCTAGCTGTTGCCGTATGGCCAAGTGTGGCAATGAAACTCCCCAAACCGGGGCCTTGGCTGAAGTGGGTGAATCGGATTTTTGCGTTGCTCTTGTTACTCACCACGGCCTGGTTGATTAGCTTGTTGAGCAACCACGTCAGCACAGGCGTGTTTACATTCATTGTTGCGGCATTTGTGTTAGTGGCTCTGCTACTGGCTTACCGTCGATTCGGGCAAGCTGGTGTGATCGGCGCCATCGCTGGCACGCTTTTACTAAGTGGTGTTGGTTTGCTGATTAGTAGTTGGACAAGCAATCCTAAGCAACTTGAGGAACATGCTTGGAAACAACTGCAACCCAGCGCCATTGCCAGCGCCGTTACGCAAGGGCAAGTGGTATTTGTAGATGTTACGGCCGATTGGTGCGTGACCTGTAAAGCCAATAAAATCGGTGTGTTGTTGCAAGAGCCGGTAGCTAGTGCGTTACGTGCTGACGACATGGTTCTGATGCAGGGGGACTGGACGCGACCAAGTGACCAAATCACTGATTACTTGCGTAGCTACAACCGTTATGGTGTTCCGTTTAATCAGGTTTATGGACCAGGTGCGCCGAACGGTATTGCGTTACCAGTAATACTTACCGATGAAGCGGTACTTAAAGCAATCGAGCAGGCGCGCCAATGAAATTTCTTAAGCAATTAACCATTTACCTTGCCCTCTTTATTGCCATTAGCTTCGCGGTGGATAGTTGGCGCAGTCGTGGCCTGCCGTCAGGTCCAATTGAGACGCTCTCGGTGGTGACTATCGACGAGCAGCAGCACGATGTTCTTGCGCGTAGTCATGAGCAACCCGTACTGTTGTACTTTTGGGCAACTTGGTGTCCAGTGTGCGACTGGGTTTCGCCATCCATCAATTGGCTTGCGGATGAGCACGAAGTAATCAGTATCGCCATTCGTTCCGGCAATGATGCTCGGGTAAAAAGCTATTTGCAGCACCATGATTATCAGTTTTCCACAGTAAACGATAACACCGGTGAGTTAGCACGTCGCTGGCAAATCAACGCTACGCCAACGGTAGTGATTGTTGCTGACGGCGAAATTGTTTCGTATACCAGCGGCGCTTCAACGCCGGTGGGTTTATGGTTGCGTCTAACTTGGGCGCAATTCATGCAAAAATTGGAGAAGTTATGAAGTACCTTTTAAGCACAGTATTTTCGTTGTTGTTTTTTGTCAGTGTTGCAGTCAGTGCGCAACAAGCAGCAAACCAATCACAACAGCTTGAGCAAATTAACGAGTTACTGAAGCAAAACCCTGAAGTTATTCCAAGCGTTTTAAATAGCTTGCAGCAATACATTTCAAGCAAAAAAACTGCCGAGCAGGCGCAGCGCGAGCATGGGAAGTGGCTACTCGATAACGATGATGCGCACCCTTGGTTTGGTGCAGAAAACGGTGATGTACCCGTTATTGTCTTTACCGACTATGATTGCCCTTATTGCAAACGTTTAGAGCCACATTTGCAGAAACTAGTGGACGAGTTCCCGCAGGTAAAAGTGATAAACGTACTGGTGCCGCTGCGTCAGCAAAGTGTGCAGGGTGGCAAGTTGAATCCAGCTAATTTTGCCTTAAATGTTTGGCAAAACCAGCCGGAACAATTTGCTGAAGTACACGACCTTCTCTATAAAAAGAATGGGTTGCATACCGGCAAATCACTGGAGCAAATTGCGCGCAAAACAGGAACTCGCTCGCAACTAGACAGCCCGAAAGCTACGCCAACCATTATCGAACGTAACTATCGGGTATTCTCTGATTTTCAGCTACGCGGCACGCCGGCAATTATGGTTGGCGGACAAACCATTCCGGGTTATGTGGAATATGCTGAGCTGAAGAAAATTGTTCAACAAGTGGTCGCGCAATAGCGCGAAACCAATAATGCTACAAAAACTCGCATTAGTGCTGCTGGCGCCCCTGTTGATATGGCAGGGGCGTCAAGTTCGAAAAAATACACTGCGTTTGCCGGAAGCGGCTGGCGCTCGTGCGGGTGTTCAGGGAAAAAGTAACCGTTTTCGATTACTTATACTCGGCGATTCCGCTGCAGCAGGCGTTGGATGTAACACACAAGAAGAAGCCGTGTGTGGTCATCTCGTCGCTCGAGCGGCGGAATATTATCAAGTTCACTGGCAATTATGGGCGCAATCAAGCTTAACCTGCGCCGGTATTTTGCAGTTGGCTCAGCAACAACCTGAAACCGAGCCTTTTGATTTGGTGTTAATTTCGGCGGGAGTGAATGATGTCACTCGGCGCACCGCTTTATCTGATTGGCGTCACGATTTGCAGGCACTTACTCAGCATTTGCGCGAACAACGCCGTGCAAAACGTATTGTGTTTACGGCCTTGCCACCCATGCACAAATTCCCAGCGTTACCGCAGCCGCTGCGCTGGTTTATAGGTCAGCAGGCACGTCGTTTAGATAACGCATTGCAACGTCACTGCGAACAAAATAATTGCGAGTATCTTGCACTAGATCTCCCGTTTGAGCCCGATTACATGGCCGAGGATGGCTTTCACCCATCGCCGAAAGCTGCAAAACTATGGGCACACGCCATTCGAGAAATCTAAGCATTTAATCCGTTCATCTCTGTTATACTTGCGCCTCGCTACCCGATTAAGAAGAATCCCACCATGTCAAAAACCGTACCCACTCCACAATTTTCAGAAGTTGGCCTTACCGATGAACTTCTAAAAAGCCTAAACGAGGCGGGCTATCAGCAGATGACCCCGGTTCAAGCAATGAGCTTGCCGTTGCTACTGCGTGGTGATGATGTGGTGGTGCAGGCACAAACAGGGTCTGGGAAAACTGCTGCGTTCGCGTTAGGAATTCTAGCCAAACTGGAAGTGACCGAATTTGCGCCACAAGCTATAGTGCTGTGCCCAACTCGCGAGCTGGCCGAGCAGGTGGCTGAAGCGATTCGTAAGCTCGCTAAAAACATGGCTAACGTTAAGGTGTTGACGCTTTGTGGCGGCGTGCCGACGCGGAATCAAATTGCGTCGTTAGAGCATGGTGCTCATGTGTTAGTGGGAACACCAGGACGTGTACTTGATCACTTAAATCAAAACCGTTTGAACTTCGCCAAGCTGCAAACCTTGGTGTTAGATGAAGCCGATAGAATGCTCGAAATGGGCTTTCAAGATGAGCTTCGTGCAATTGTGGCGAAAACGCCGAATTCCCGTCAGAACCTTTTATTTAGTGCGACTTATCCAAAGGGTATTAAACAGTTAGCTGAACAAGTATCGAAGAATGCGCAACTGCTCAAAGTAGCAGAAGCGCCAACCCAAGCTAAAATAAGCCAAGTGTTTTACCAATTAGATGACACCGATTCGGCGTATGCGGTGCAGCAAATCTTATTGAACCAGCAGCCGCAAAACTGCATGGTGTTTTGCAATACCAAAGCGGAAGCACAGCGAATTGCCGATAAACTTATTGGTAAAGGTTTTAGCGCACTTGCGCTCCACGGCGATCTTGAGCAGAAAGATCGTGATCAAACCATGGTGCAATTCAGCCACGGAAGTGCGCGCGTGTTAGTGGCAACCGATGTTGCTGCGCGAGGGCTCGATATTGCTGAGCTCGATTTAGTGATTAGCGTGAACATTGCACATGATTTAGACACCCACACCCACCGCATTGGTCGTACCGGTCGCGCGGGCGCTGAGGGTTTGGCCATTACCTTAGTCGGTGCGCAAGATGACTACAAACTACGTCTGTTAGAAGATGATTTTGCTGAACCGATTCGCCTGCAACCATTACCGACAGCATCAGCGGCAAGTAAGCCGCTTCAATCAGGCTGGGTGACGTTGCAGTTAAGTGGTGGCAAGAAAGACAAACTACGGCCTGGCGATATTGTTGGCGCACTGACGCGCGATAATAAGTTAACCATGCAGCACATTGGAAAAATAAAAGTTCAGAGTAATTGGGCGTTTGTTACCGTTGAACAGGGCGCTGCCAAGCACGCGCTCAACCTCATCAATAACGATAAAATTAAGGGCAAACGCTTTCGCGCTCGCGCCCTTTAAAACCGCTCAGGAACGCAAAAGTGCTTTGCACTTTGCGAGCCTGAGGTACCTATGCTAATCGCAGTTTAGAACAAGTAAATAAATCCGACGCCTAATTCTGCTTCATAGTTGTTCCGGGTAATTGGGCTATCCGCAACATCGCCAAGGTAGTGCTCATAAAGACCCTCAACGAAAACCAACCAATTTTCGGCGACATATTGGCGATAATTGTAGTGCAATCCAACTGAACGGATGCCGCTACTTAGGTTTGTTTGAGGCAGACCCGATGCGGCAGATTGCGCTGCGGTAATGCCAAAATCTTTATTGGCCCGATCGCTATCGTGGTAAACCGCAACAACGGCTAATTCAGAGCCGGTGCCATCATTTTGCTCACCGAAACGACGCCCTACACCGAATAGACCAATATTGCCGTCCTCACCGGCGATAATGCGACCATCAAGCCAATAACGCCAGTCAGCATTAAACGCCCGGCGTGCTTGCAAGACAAATTCAGCGCCTTCATCCGAATCGCCGAGGCCATTCAGGCGGCCGTCGTCCGAATCAGCCTCTTCGCGGCCTTCATCGAAACCCACGGTAGCTTCAAATAACCAGACGTCATTGCGAAGACCGCGCCAACCTAATGCTTCGCCCGCAAAGTAGAAAATGTTGTTACCTTTGCGCCATTGCACGGCACCAGCAGGGTCGATTTCGAAGCCGAATTCATCGGAACCTTCATAAGCTGATTCATATTCAATGCCGAGGCCAAGTCCGACCGCCCAACCATCTTCACCGCGGGTAAAATCATCAAGTGAAGGTAACGGCACTAACGCGGTTTTCTCTTCCTGCGCTAATGCTGTAGGAGACAATAACGCGGACAGTACGAGTGCCGATAATAAACTAATAGACTTTTTCATAGAACTTCCTCCACCACCGAATGGGTCAAATCACTGCTCAGAGCTTGAGTATAGTACTGAAAGCTGAAGGGGGTAGATCACCGATAAGCATTTTATGTTGGAAGAACGAACCCTAGAGAGACTACAAACTCTCGCCGCAAACCCAGCCGCTCGACCACGCCCACTGGAAGTTGTAGCCACCTAACCAACCAGTGACATCGAGGACTTCACCAATGAAATACAAGCCTGGCTGCAAGCGGCTTTCCATGGTTTTCGAACTCACTTCATTGGTATCAACGCCACCGAGAGTGACTTCTGCGGTACGGTAGCCCTCGGTGCCATTCGGTTTTAAAGGCCATTGGTGCAGGGTATCTGCCACTTGTTGAAGTAGCGCATTATTGCAGTCGGCGAGATTCTTATCGGGCCACTGATATTGCTCGCACAAGGTGAGTGCGAGACGTTTTGGAAACCATTCTTGAACGGCGGTGCGCAAACTCATGCGTGGTCGACTTTGGCGTAGTTCGTTGAGTTGAGCGAACACGTCATCCTGCGGAAGCAGGTTTACTTCAATTGACTCACCAGGGTGCCAGTACGATGATATCTGAAGCATAGAAGGACCTGATACGCCGCGGTGGGTGAACAACATGGCTTCTTTGAAGCTGGCACGCTGGTTACTGGCAACGACATCGACCGAGAGCCCAGAGAGTTCCGCATAGCGCTGTTTGTCGGCTTCGTGCAAGGTAAACGGCACTAGTCCAGCACGCACGGGCACAATACGGTGACCAAATTGTTCGGCGAGCTGATAACCGAGTGGGGTTGCGCCGAGTTTTGGCATCGACAACCCGCCACACGCAACAACGATTTTCTCAGCTTGCAAAAGCCCTTGGGAGGTTTTCACAAAATAGCCGTCCGCTGAGTGCTCGACGCTCAGTACTTCGGTGCGTAATTGCACATGAGCGCCATGCTTGCTGCACTCTTGCATCAACATATTGACGATGTCTTTGGCGCTGTTGTCGCAAAACAGTTGGCCAAGAGTCTTCTCGTGATAAGCAATGCCGTAATCGTTCACTAATCCAATGAAGTCCCACTGGGTATAGCGGCTCAGTGCCGATTTACAAAAATGCGGATTTTCGGAGAGATAGTTCTCGGGGCTAGCGTACATATTGGTGAAATTGCAGCGGCCACCGCCCGAGATCAAAACCTTCTTACCGGCTTGCTTGGCGTGGTCGAGGACCAGTACCCGTCGACCACGCTTTGCTGCAGTTGCCGCACAATGCAAGCCAGCTGCGCCGGCCCCAATCACAATCACATCATGTACGGCAGACTGCGACACGGCATTAACCTTGTAGGGCTTCGAGCACGTGCTCAGCGCTACTGACGCCGTAGGTTTTTTCGTCTTCAACAAATAAGTGGGTAATCACGCCGTCGGTAATGACCATGGCATAGCGCTCAGCACGTGTGCCACCGAAGCTACCGGTTTCTTTTGTTAAACCTAATTTTTGGTGGTAAGCAGCATCACCGTCTGATAACAACATCACGCTGTCATCAACGTTCAGTGCTTTACCCCAAGCTTTCATCACAAAAGCATCGTTTACCGCAACGCAAGCAATGGTTTGTACGCCTTGTGCGCGCAAATCATTGGCGTGCTTCACAAAGCTTGGTAAATGCTTTTCAGAGCAAGTTGGGGTGAATGCACCCGGCACGGCGAATAAAATGTGCGTGCCTTTGGCAAATAATTCCGCCGGGTTAAATTGTTGCATACCCACATCGCCAAGCGCAGTTAACGTACCTGCTGGAATTCTGTCATTCGTTTTAATCATGATGTTGCTCCGGAAAATAAAGATCAAAGCGGTGCTTCTTGCTTACCACTTGGGCATGCGGTGAAACACCAGCTAAAAAGTCAGCATGCTGGGGGCGTTTTACAACCACCCGCTGACGAGCTATTCGTAGCGCAGGTTGCAACAACTCGTCGGCGTCGTCATCGGCACCGACGAGCTGTTGAAACATTTGCATGTCTTTCTTTACGGCTGCTTTGGCTTTGCGATCACCTTTTGGGTACATCGGATCCAAATAAACCACGTCAAAACTGTCGTCTGCAATCTCGTCTAAGCTGCTAACGTCTACCAAGTATAGTCGATGCTGCCACTCTGGCATGGCTTGGTGCAAACGCACTAAGGCGTCAGCGAGTAGCTGTTTGACTATGGGGTGCCGTTCGTTTAAGCCGACAGTTGCGCCTAATTGCGCTAATACTTGGGCATCGCGGCCCAATCCTGCGGTTGCATCTAAAATGCTTGGGTTTTTCACCTTGTGCAGACCGCACGCACGCGCAATCGCTTCGTCTTTGATGCGCGCTTGCGCGGCACGAAATGCGGTTTTACCGGTTAAGAAATCAATGCGTAGCGGGTGCATTTTCGGTTGGTCCAACCAACGCAGTTGTAACCCTTCCGCGCTTTGTTCAAGAACGAAGGTGCTGTCGGATGGGGTGTCGCTCATGGCTGACGTTCCATATCGATATGCGGAATATCATCTTCTAAGTATTCTTTGCTAATAGCAACAAAACCAAAACTTTCATAAAACGCCCGCAAATACACTTGTGCGCCCAAGCGAATTGGCAGTGTTGGTGTGTAAGTGTGGCAAACGTCAAGTGCGCGTTGCATCAATTCACGACCGAGACCTAAACGACGAACTGACTGTGCAGTGAGAACACGACCGATACGGCTGTAGCCATCACCACCCTCACCAAGAAATATACGAGCGTAGGCAACGACTGTTTCGGTATCGCTATTGGCCCATAAATGCAGGGCGTTTACATCAGTGCCGTCGGCATCTAAATAAGGACAGGTCTGTTCAACCACAAACACCTGCTCGCGGCGCTGAATAATGTCATAAAGCTCGGTGGTCGTGAGTTCTGCAAAAGCCTTTAACTGCCAGTTCATCGTAAACGCTTCCGTAATTCAGGCCCTATTTTCGGAGTAAGGGCGACGACATTATTGCGGTCATGCTGATACAGTGCCAAGAGTTCGGCGACTTTTCCGCGGCTGTCGCCTTTAGGACTTATAAACCGTGCCACTTGCAGGCTTTCTAATTCGGCATTCTTATAAAGTAACCGAGTAAACTCAGTATCATGATTACTAATCACCACCGGAATGCCTCGTTTTCTCGCCGTATGTTCGGCACGACGTGCTAATTCTGTTTGGTCATCCATACCAAAGCCACCACAAGCGTAACTGGTAAAGTTAGCGGTTAAGCTGAGCGGCGCATAGGGTGGATCGCAGTAGACCACATCGCCTTTTCGCGCGCGGCGAAACACTTGTTCAAAGCCCATGCAGGTAAAGGTGGCGCGTTGTGCTTTTTCAGCGAAAAATTCGATTTCTGCCTGCGGAAAATAAGGACGCTGATACTGTCCAAATGGCACATTAAATTGCCCCGACAAATTATAGCGGCACAAGCCGTTATAGCCATGGCGATTGAGATACAAAAATAGCAAAGAACGCTCGTACGGATCGGAGCTCGCATTAAATTGTTGGCGCAGCGCATAGTATGCTTCAGGCGTATTATTTGCCATGCTAAATAGCTTACGGGCATCGTCAATAAAGCGCTTGGGACGACGTTTCACAAACTTGAACAGTGTGATTAAGTCAGGATTCACATCGTTGAGTAAGTATTTCGGATAATCGGTATTAAGAAATACCGAGCCAGCGCCAACAAATGGCTCAATCAGCTTATTGCCTTCAGGCAAAACCGCGGTGATTGACTCAATGAGGTTGTACTTACCGCCTGCCCATTTCAGAAAGGCGCGCTGCTTCGTCATGCTACTCGGCTCATTTTATAATAAAGGGCTATGTGCGTCGGGGTGGCTCATGGCCGCAATAGCGGTACCAAGCGCTTGCCAATCTGACCAAGGTTCAAGACAGGCTTGTCCAATAGCTGTTGGTAGCACTAACCGAACCACACCGGCTTGTACTTTTTTATCACGTTGCATGAAGGTCTGCCAGCGCTCTAATGGCATTTGTGGTGCACGCACTGGTAAATTCAGTTGCTGTAATAGTGTTTCGATGCGGGTGAAATCATTGCTACTGAGGCGGTCTTGCTGGTGCATTAGATAAGCGGCGATGATGGTGCCAGCGGCAACCGCTTCACCGTGTTTCCAGCTTTCATAATGAGCTGCTTCAATGGCATGCCCAAAGGTGTGGCCAAGGTTTAGGAGTGCGCGCACCGATTGCTCGCGTTCATCAGCCGCAACAACCTCAGCTTTAATCTCACAACTGCGTTGTATCGCGTACGTGAGTGCTGCCGCATCGCGCTGATTGAGCTCGTTCTGATGCGCTTCTAACCAGGCAAAAAACTCCGCATCGGCAATGATGCCATACTTCACCACTTCGGCTAAGCCGCAGGCATAATCGCGTGCGTTCAGTGTTGTTAGACAATCCGTGTCAATGAGCACGGCTCGCGGTTGATAAAAGGCACCTACCAGGTTTTTGCCGCCCGCATGATTAATCGCGGTTTTGCCACCAACCGATGAATCGACTTGCGCTAACAGCGTGGTTGGAATTTGATAAAAAGCGACGCCACGTTGATACGTCGCCGCTACAAAGCCAGCTAAATCACCCACAACGCCACCGCCAAGCGCAATAATGGCGCAGTCGCGGTTAAAATTGTGGCGAATCAGAGTGTCCATCACGGCTTCATAATTAGCAAAGCTTTTGGCGCCTTCACCATCTTCAATGAGGTGAGTCACCACGGTGTGGTGCTGTAATTGTGCGCGTACTTTGTCGCCATAAAGTGGCTCAACGATGGTGTTCGACAGGAGTAAAATTTGTTGTGGCAGTTGCTCGAATAACGGGGTTCGCGAAAGTAATCCAGCGCCGATATCGATAGGATAGCTGCGCTCACCTAAACCCACGATGATTTGCTGTGTGGTGTTTTGCATGAGCGCCTCCGACATTAAAAACTGGGTAAGTTATAAACCTACTTTCTCGATAATTTGATCAATCACGACCTTGGTGCTTTGTTCATCTGTACGCACCACAATGTCAGCGATTTCTTCATACAGTGGATTACGCAATTCTGCGAGGTTCTCAAGCACTTCGCGCGGATTGTCTGCTTCAGCAATCAATGGCCGGCGCTTATCACGCTGCGTGCGGGCGAGTTGCTTCTCAATTGTAGTTTGTAGATACACCACCACACCACGCGCCGAAAGTCGATTACGGCTTTCTTTGCTCAAGATAGAACCGCCGCCTGTCGCCAACACAATACCGGTATTTTCTGTCAGTTCTTCGATAACTTTTTCTTCGCGTGCGCGAAAACCTTCCTCGCCTTCTAACTCAAACACCCAAGCGATATCGGCGCCAGTGCGGCGTTCGATTTCGGTGTCAGAATCAAAAAATTCGAGATGGAGTTGGCGGGCTAGTTGTCGCCCGATTGTGCTTTTACCAGCGCCCATAGGGCCCACTAAGAAAATGTTACGTTTTTCAGCCATATTGATGTGTTACTTCACTTATTTAACTAGCTGTGACTCACGGAATCCGGAGTGTCTCAAGACCTTCCTTTACCCAACCAAAAAGATGCGCGATTATCGCAAGTCACAGCTACATAAGCAAGGTTTACGGCGTATTCGTTACAATTCGTGGCGTGACGAAAATTAACAATTCACGCTTTTCATTAACCTGACTGTCGGTACGGAACAACACGCCAACGTAAGGAATATCACCCAGCAATGGCACTTTTGAAATGTCGTTTAAGATTTGTTGCTGATAAATACCGCCCAATACAATTGTTTCACCGTTCTCAACGAGCACTTGCGTGCTAATTTCTTGCGTATCAATGGATACCGCAGGACCAGTTGGTGTACTGACGGTTTCACCACGGGTGTTTTGAGTAATAACCAAATCAAGTATCACACGGTTATCTGGCGTGATTTGTGGTGTCACAGTTAAGCCCAACACGGCTTTCTTAAACTGAACTGACGTTGCACCTGAAGAAGCACTTTCAACGTAAGGAATTTCGGTACCTTGTTCAATGTAAGCTTCTTTCTGGTTCGCCGTGGTGATACGCGGGCTAGCAATGATCTCACCTTTGTTTTCTCGCTCGAGTGCCGATAACTCAAGATCAAGCAAGCGGCCATCGGCGAGTTTTGCAACCTGGAAGCCGATAGTGGCCGCAGGTGATGCGATTGGTAAGTTCACATTGAAGTCACCGGTAACATTAGTTCCAGTACCCCACGGTGGCGGAACAGAGGTATCTAAAGTCGGTTCAGTGATACCCCAGCGAATACCGAGCTCGTCACTGATATTGTCACGAACGGTCACCATACGAGCTTCGATGATTACTTGTTTTACCGGTACGTCAAGCACGTTAACCATGGCTTTAACGGTTTCAATTTGCTCTGGCGTATCGCGCACTAGCAATGTGTTGGTGCGCTCGTCGACAGTCACTGCACCGCGGCTTGATAATAAATCTGAGCTATCAGTACGCAGAATCTGTGCAATCTCGTCTGCTTTGGCATAGTTGATTTGAATGTACGAACTTTCCAAAGGCGCTAAATCTTGCATGCGCTGGCGACTTTCTAACTGCTCGGCTTCGCGTTGGGCAAGTTCTGAAGCTGGCGCAACAATTAGAATGTTGTCGTCATAACGCTTGTCCAAACCTTTCACGCGCAAGATGGTTTCAAGCGCACGCTCCCACGGCACGTTTTCTAAACGTAGCGTGATGTTACCTTGAACAGATTCACTGGCGACCAAGTTTAAGTTGTTCTCGTCAGCTAAAATTTGCAGTAACTGGCGAACCGGAACATCTTGGAAATTCAATGAAATCGGCTTCTGGCTCGATTCCGCTTGAGCTTCTTGAGCATCTACTTGTGGTGCTTCAGCTAAGTTCAACCGTAAATAACCATCAATTTGCTCGAGCTGGTGTTTAAATTTACGCTTACCAGCAATCTTAATGCGGCTATGACGACCATCACGGAACGTTTCAACATAAGCCACTGGCGTTGCAAATTGACTCACATCAAGCACATACAACAAGTCTTCTGGCAGTTCTGTGTCATACAAAATCAGCTCAAGATCGTTGCCACGCATACGCGCTTCGTGCTCAACATTGTCTTTGTTCAAGGCAATACTAACTTGACCAACATCATTCGATAAGCGGAAGAAATTGATGTTCGTCACGGCAGTTTTTTTCGGCACTTGCTTGCTATCGGTGCGAACCTCAGCTCGTGGTTGTTCAGCAGGCTGCGCTGTTTCCTTAGCGGCTTGCTGTTTCACTGGCTCTGGTTTCGCTGGCGCCGGCTTGCTATCCGCTTCTTTCGTTGCTTCTGGCTTAGCTGGCTTAGCCGGGGTCGACTGGGTCGCTGCCGGTTGGCTTGCTGTCGGCTTATCGGCAGCTGCTTTCGCGGTCGATTGTGCCGGCTCGCTACCATCTTTTGGTGCGACGAATACTAACACCATGACTTCGCCAAATCGGCTCATGAGGTTCTCAAGAGGCTTCTTGGTATACACGCGAAGCATGAGATCTTCGCGCTGCTGTTCAATTTCGACATAATCGAGCAAAGGGTGGTTTGGCAGATCTAAACGGCCATCTGGCATGTCAGCGCTGGTGCCGAGCAATAAAAACTCGTGGAGATTTTTATTACTGCTACGGGTAACAACTGGTGACTCGACACGTTTTGAAAAATGCGCTTCAAGATTAAAACGATCTTTATTCAGCGCAATCTGCTCAACCCGTAAGAGCTCATTGGCCGATACCGCAAGGGGCATCAACAGCAGTAGACAAAAGGTACGGATTAAGTGCTTCATTAGTTCGAGCTCCTTTGCGAGTTCAGCAAGGTTAACGATACGTCGCGTTGTTGCCAGCAGCCGTCGCCGGTAGCTAACCATTCACGAATCGAAATTTGTTGTGGAGTAATAGCGGTGATGCGGCCGTTATCGAGGCCAATGAAATCACCACGTTGTACGCGGAATAATTTACCCTCGTTGGAGACAACCAGTGCCACGAGCTGGCCATCTCCGGAGCGCATCGTACCGCTCAATGCGAGTTGGTCAAGAGCAACGCCCTGTAGGTTACCTTTCGGGGTTCCGAGAGTTGGTTGCGGGCAGTTTTGTCCAGACGCTTGCGCTGCATTGTCACGCAGCGGTGTTGGCTGGAATGGATTACGAATATCCGCCCCGGTGTATTGAATACGCTCTAGCTCAGGCAATTCAGGAGGCGGGCTAATACCGGGTTTCGCGGTTTGCTGAACCTCAGCAGTAAACTGTTCAAGATCTTGATGCCCAGTTGGCGCACAACCTGCCAAAAACCCAAAAGCAGCCGCTGACACAAGCAATTTTTTCATCATGGTTGTGCCCTCAACGTTTGCTGACGATAAGTCTCGGCGTTAATCGATAAACTTAAAGTGCCCTCATCGTCTTGCAGTTGCATTTTGAAATCTTTGACACTAATGATGCGATCGAGGCTCGACATTTGACCAACAAAGTCACCGATTTGATGGTAGGCGCCTTTTAATTCAATACGCATTGGTAGCGCGGTATAAAACTCACGCGGCTGCGGCATCAACCATTCAATGCGATCAAAACGTAAACCACTCTTCGTCCCAATCAGACTAATGTCGTCCAGTAATTTAGGCGTCTCATCATCGTTCGGGAGCATGGCTAAAAGTGTTTCGAGGTCACTATTAAGTTGCTCAAGTTGTTCGCGATACAACGGCAAGTTCACCGCCGTTTGATACTTGGTTTGATAATCTTGTTTGAGCTGTGATTCTTTTGCGACTTCACGCTTATAATTTGCCCATTCGTCGGCCAAGATAAAGTGATAACTTAAACCAAGCACGGCAATGGCAATAATAACCAATACCGCAATGCGGAACGGGCGCGGCCAAAATGGCAACTCGTTGATATCTAATTCACGTAGGCTATCCATACTCATCTTACTTTTTCGCCTCCGTGGTTGTTGGTGGAACAATCGTTACCACCAATGAAAATGCATCGTAATCGGAATTCGCATCGGCGCCACGGGCGCGACCACGCGAGCCAAAACTGGCCGAAACCACGTTTCGCAGTTCGGGATCAGCGAACACGGACGACGATTTCAAATCACGTAAAAATTCGGAAACCCGATTATTGGAAATACTGCGGCCACTAATAATCAACTGCAAATCACGCTTCTCAAGTGAATGCAGATACACGCCGTCTGGTGTGCGTTCGGTTAATTCATTAAAGATAGTAATGGCTGTGTTTCGATCTTCATGCAGCGATTGAATCAACTTGATGCGGTTTAAAATTTCTTGTTTCTTCTTATTAATGCTGTTGATTTCAGCAATTTGCGAATCAAGAATTTGAATTTGTGATTGCAAGAAGTTATTACGGCGTTGCTGGTAACTCTTGTAGTCGCCAATGACCATATACGCGGCGCCAAAAATAATTCCAGCAATACCAACCGCAATACCAGCATGAATGCCGAAGCGGGTTTTTGCGCGTTGGCGTGCGGTTTCGCGCCACGGGAGTAGGTTTACATGTGCCATGTTGCAAAACTCCGTAACGCAAGGCCTATCGACTCAACAAATCGTGGCCCGTGATTTTGTAGATGCGAAAACTTACTTGGCAAAATAAAGTGCTCAAAAGGGTTTAGCGCATGTACGGGGTACTCAACTTGCTCGCTCAAAGCTTCCGTAATCATCGGTAGCATGGCGCCGGTGTTTATCAGTAATATTGCAGCGAAGCCCTTGTCCGCAGCATTGCTTTGATACATTTGGACGCTACGGCTAACTTGGTTCCACAAGTTGCTTAAAAAGTCTTGAATAATCAGGGTAGGGAAATCGTCAATATCACCTGAGCGCAGCTTCGCCATAATTTCGCCATGGTCGATGCTACCATCTTCGTCGAGTGCACTCAGCAACGGTGTTAAGCCGCCGGACTGTGGCCGGTGGAAGGCCACTTCACCTTGATGAACAACAATAATTTGTATTGCACTGGTACTAATATCGAGAATCAAATACGGGAGCTTGCTCTCGAGCACTTCTGGGTGCATGTGCGGCAACAAATGACCGCAAGCGCGCGCAATGGCTTGGTTATCAACATCCATAATGGCAACCTTGTACCCAGCACTTTCAAGCGCCTGTACGCGGCTGTCGACACTGATGGTTCGGGTAGCGGTTACTAAAACGCGTTGTTGTCCCGGAAGCGTTTGATGCTCGCCGAGGCTTTCAAAGTCATAGCGCACTTCGTTGATGGGGAACGGGATAAGTGCTTCAGCTTCGCTTTCGATTTTCTCAGCAATCGCTTCATCATCTAAATCGAGACTCATTGGTACTTGCTTTGATATTGCTTGCGTACCTGATACAGCAGCGACAGCGACCCGTGTGCTGCCCATACGCTTACGCACCTGCGTAATCATCTTCGCAAGTTTCTCGATATCTGAAATTTCGTCGTCGGTAATTAAATTCTTCGGTAGTGATACTTCAGCAACATGTGTAATGTCGTAAGTATCGCCGCTAGGCACAAGCTCAATAGCCTTTACTGCATCCGAAGCGATATCAATTCCCAGACCTGGCTTTTTTCCCAGACCAAATAGCCCCATAATGCTCCCCTGAATTGGACCGGTTTCTATGGCATTATATTATTAAAATTGTTCTATGCCGAACCTCATATTAAGCAGAAAGGTAAGCATTGTGCAAAGTTCTTTGCACTATCTAAATAAACATTACGTTTCTGTCCTTATCTTTCTATAATATGAACGTAAATTGCGCAACCTGTAAAACAGTATAGTCGAAAGGAAAAAAGGGGCTGTCTTTGAAGATTTTTAAGTGGGTGCTTGGCGTCGGTGCGGCATTAGCTATTTTCGGCTCCATTGCCGTGGTTGGATTGTACTTCTATTGGGAAGACGACTTACCGAGTGTGGCAGAACTCAAAGAAGTGCGTTTGCAAACACCAATGCAAGTGTATTCATCTGATGGTGAAATGATTGCGCAATTTGGCGAAATCCGTCGAATTCCTCTGCAATTAGAAGATATTCCTCAACCACTTATCAATGCTTTTCTCGCCACCGAAGATCAACGTTTTTACGACCACTTTGGAATTGATCCGATTGGTGTTGCTCGCGCTTTCGCACTACTAGTTAGTACTGGCGAAATTCAAGGGGGTGGTAGTACCATCACACAACAGCTAGCGCGAAACTTTTACTTGAGCTTTGAGCAAACCTGGACGCGAAAAATAAAAGAAGCGTTTATTTCTTTGCGAATGGAAAAAGAGCTGAGCAAAGACGAAATTCTTGAACTGTACCTGAATAAGATTACCTTTGGTCATCGCGCCCACGGAGTTGGCGCTGCGGCGCAAGTTTATTACGGGAAAGAGGTACAAGATCTCACGTTGGCACAAATGGCGATGATCGCTGGCTTGCCAAAAGCACCTTCCACGATGAATCCAATTTCGAATCCAGAGCGTGCGCGCGAACGCCGCGCAGTTGTGCTTGGCCGGATGCTCGCTGAAAACTTTATCTCAGAGAGCCAATATCGCGAAGCGTTAGCCGAGCCAATCGATACGCGTTTGCACGGTGCAGAAGTGACCATGAGTGCGCCGTATTTGGCGGAAATGGTGCGTGCCGATATGGTTGCGCGCTACGGTGAAGATGCTGCTTACAACTCTGGCTTTAAAGTTTATACAACGGTTAATGCGAAGCAACAGCGGGCGGCGCAACGTGCGGTGCAGTTGAATCTGCATGGGTACGACGAGCGTCATGGCTACCGTGGTGCCGAGCAAGTGTTATGGCAGCCAGAAGACGAAGCTTGGGAGCTTGATGCCATTCGTGAATTTTTGCGCGAACAAGAATCGATTGGTTTAACCGTACCGGCAGTTGTTTTGAGCGTTTCTGAGCAATCCGCACAAGTTCTAACCGCCAGTGGCGAAGCACGCGAATTACCATGGTCTGGGCTTGCTTGGGCACGCCCTTATATGCATGCCGATCGTCAAGGCCCGGCGCCCAAAGTAGCGGCTGATGTATTGGCGCCTGGTGAGCTGATTCGTATACGAGCGACCGAGCAAGGACTTCGCTTAGCGCAAGTACCAGAACCAAGTGGTGCGATTATTTCTTTGCGCCCACAAGACGGCAGTATTGCGGCAGCCGTGGGTGGATACAGTTTTGCCATTAGCCAATACAACCGGTCAATTCAGGCCGAACGTCAAGCCGGCTCGAACATCAAGCCGTTTATTTATTCAGCGGCGCTAGAAAATGGTTTTACCCTAGCAACGTTAGTGAACGATGCACCTATCAACCAATGGAACCCTGGAAGTGGTATTGCTTGGCGTCCGCGGAATTCGCCAGATGTTTATGAAGGTCCGATTCGAGTGCGCCAAGCCTTGGCTAAGTCGAAAAACGTTGTATCGGTGCGTCTGATGCGGGCAATGGGTATTGATACCACGGTTGAATATTTGACCCGCTTTGGTTTTGCGATGGATGAATTACCGCGTAACGAATCATTGTCTCTTGGTTCGGCATCGATGACGCCGTTAGAAGTCGCACGTGGCTATGCGGTTTTTGCCAATGGTGGCTACTTGGTCAATCCGTATTTCATCGAACGCATTGTCGATAACAATGACGAAGTTGTTTACACCGCGCGTCCCGCTGTTGCTTGCGTATTATGTGAGGACGAGCAGCGAGAAGTGGTGCAGGCACCACAAGTAATTTCGGAACAGAATGCGTATTTGGTTACCGAAGCGATGAATTCAGCGGTGTGGGGGGGTGGTAGTTGGCAACACCGCACGGGCTGGAATGGGACAGCATGGCGTATTCAACGCTCGAAGCCAATTATCGATTTAGCTGGTCGTAACATCGTCGGTAAAACCGGTACAACAAACGACGTGAAAGATACTTGGTTCTCTGGATTCGTCAGTGGTTTGGTGACAACAGCATGGGTTGGTTTTGACAACCTTGAACGTGCGCTTGGCAGCACGACGATGAATGAAAATTTAGACAGTGACGAGCAGCCTATTTCAGGTACTGAGGGCGGGGCAAAAACGGCGTTACCAATGTGGATTGATTACATGGAAACAGCGCTAGAAGATGCCACCGTTGAACCGTTCCAAGTGCCGCCTGGATTGGTGATGGCGCGGATTGATTTAGCGACCGGTAAATTGAGTCGTAAGAACGACTATACCACGCGTTTTGAATATTTCTTGCCGGGCACTGCGCCAACGGAGTATGCGGATTCGAAGTCGTCGTCAAAAGATATTTTCAGTGACGACGACTCGATTTTCTAACTCACGTTCTTAAAGTAAGGAATTAACCCTGATGCCGGTTGCTGAGACGACTCAGCAACTGGTTTAAGTCTGATTGAACGCCACCCGCCGTCACTTCTTTACCTGCTCCCGGGCCACTAATAACCAGTGGCATTTCGTGATACCAGTCGGTATAAATCACGAAAATATTCTCACCTGGTATTAAATTCGCCAGCATGTCACCTTCTGGAATGTACTCAATGCCGACACGGGCGCGAACGCTGTCATCGTCTTGTACTGCAAAACTTGCTAACAAGCGCGGTACCTTCTGAGTCTTCTGTGCATCGGTGTACAAATGATGCATGGCGTCATCGAGTTCGGGCAAACGCTGCATAAACTCTTCCAGTGAAATATCCTCGAGTTGTTCGGGCAATAAGCTTTCGACATCGATATCTTTCCAGTCCAGCTTTAAGCCGATTTCGCGTGCCAATATCAGCAGTTTACGGACAATATCTTGGCACGTTAAGTCTTCACGCGGGTCTGGCTCACTCAAACCGCGAGCCTTCGCTTCCCGCACAAGATCACTGAACTTCACTTCAGAATTGAAGTTTTCAAACAACCAACTCATGGTTCCTGAGAAAATGCCTGAGATACTGCGAATGGTATCACCCGAGTTACGCAGGTCATTTAGCGCATAGTTCAATGGTAAGCCCGCACCTACCGTGGTGTTGTAATACCATTCACGCTCGTACTCACGCTGAATGGTACGAATTTCATTGTACTGCGACTCACCTGAGGCACCCGCGCGCTTGTTCGCACTGATAATGTGTAGCCCATTCGCAAAAAAGCTTGGATACAATTGAGCCACAGCAACCGAATCAGTTAAATCGAGCATCACCAGTTCATCACACGGTGCATTTGGTAACTCTGGAATAAGTTGGCTCAGCTCGTATGGGCGTGCGAACTTATCGAAGCTCGCTTGCCAGTCATCCAGCTCAAGGCCGTTGTAATCTAGCCACATACGGGTTGAGTTTAAGATGCCGAGAATACGTACATCCATTTGCTCATTGATACGCTCGCGCAGACGGCGGTATAGCGACAACCATGCGCTACCGATGTTGCCACGACCAACCACCAACACACCAAGGCTACGGCGATAGTTAAACAGCTGACTGTGCAAGCGATTGAGTAAGCGATTATCGAGTTTCTGTTCAAGAATTGCGATGACCGCATTACTGTCTGGCGAAAATGCCAAGCGGCGCAAGTTCTGCGCGCTTAATTCGGTTTTGAAGGTGCTGTACTGGTCGGTTTCCTGAATGCGATTACCTACCAAGGCAATCATCGAGTAACCTTGCATTTGCACCACGTGATCCGCTTTATCAACCTGCTCCAGCCAGCGTTCCAAAAACTCTAAATGGTTCTGGTGATACGCATAGTAAGCATGATGCTGAGCAATTTCGTTCCAGCTAATCAATGGCGTGAGGTCAAGATCTTCAAATTGCTGGACTAATTTGGCATCACTTAAATCAACGCGGAACAGAACAACGTCAGCTAACGACGTGAGCACTTTGCCTTTGGGTTCAGTATCTTCGTACTGGCCAATTCGTGTTTGTTGATTCTCAACTTTCAAACTGGAACGCACGGCGATAACCATGCGCTCGCGGTTTACCGGTTGGAAGGTACGCGGGTGTAATACTGGGCTGCCCAAGCGCGCTAACTCTTCAGCTTCTTGCCAATCTAAAATAGGCAAGCTAACAACGCGCTCAACTTTGCGTGGGTCGGCTGAGTAAACACCAGCAACATCTTTCCAAATGGTAACCTGCTTAGAATCAATCAGGCTGCCAACTAGCGTAGCCGAATAGTCACTACCGTTACGACCAAGAATTAATGAATTGCCTTCAGGGTCGGCGCAAATAAACCCGGTGACAATAAAGCGAGTGCCAGGGTGCGGCGCAATTCGGTTTAACAGGCCTGCACGCGAAACGGGCACACGAATATGAGGCTCAGGAGCATCATCGGCCACCAAGAACGTGCGAGCATCAATGTAATCTGAAGTGACGCCTTGCTGTTGCAACAACGCCGATAACAAACGGGCGCTCCAAAGTTCGCCATACGACAACAACTCAGGTCGGCGGGTAATTTCTTCTTCGCCGTTTAGCCATGCCCACCAACGCTTAAAATCATGCTGCGATTGCTTAAGCACGCGCGCTTGCATATCGCCATTAAGCAACTCAGTGATAAGACCCTGTTGGTATTTTTCGAGCTGCTTCAGGAGCACTTCAGCGACGCCTAAGTCGTCGGCCTTTGCATCAATAATGGCGAGAATTCGGTTGGTGGTATCACCTGCAGCTGACACCACTACTAAATCGCTGGCTCCAGCATATTCAGTAACAATGCGTGCTACGCGACGGTAACAATAAGCATCAGCTAAGCTGCTGCCACCAAATTTATGAACCTGAACCGTATCGGCTACAGCTTGTATCTGCTCTGGGGTAACCTGAACCTCAACCGTCATGATGCGTGTGCGTTCTCCTGTGAGAAAAGAAAATAAAAACTCGATTATACGGTGCGTTGTTGTGCCAATAAAGCGCCATTACGCAAGGTTAGCACAAAAAGACGTATAGACAGCTATGCGTATAAAGTTGACTGTGCCAATTTCACCAGTACAATTCAACACATTGTGCAGGGTCTTTTAGTCACACATTGAACACGAGGTGTAGTATGGAATGGGACGGTGATTATATTTACCCGTATGTTGAACACGGGAAAAAAAGTGAGCACGTGAAGAAAATCACCGTGTCGATTCCCACACGTGTACTCAAAGTACTCACCGATGAGCGCACGCGACGCCAAGTGAAGAACCTGCGTCATGCAACCAATAGCGAATTGCTCTGCGAAGCATTCTTGCATGCGTTTACCGGCCAACCGTTACCAACCGACGACGACCTTCGCAAAGATAATCCTAATAAAATTCCAAAAGCTGTGCGTGAAGAATTAGAGCGTCGCGGCTTACCGATTCCTGAAGATATGAGCGACGACGTTGATTAATAAAAAAAGCTGCAGCCGTTAGACTGCAGCTTTTTCATGCCACTTAAAGCTTCTACAGCAAGTATTCCAAAGCAGTTTCGTCACAATTGTGTTTGCGCGGGCACAGTTCACAATCTTTCATGACTTTTTCTGGCAGCTTTTCCTTCAGCGTCAGGCGGAAATTTAGCTTACCGAAAAATTCCGGTACGCGAGTGAGCACAATCGTACGTGTAATGCCCAGTTCTCGTGCTTTCCACAATAAAAATGCGACTAACTCAGCGCCGAGACCTTTGCCTTGAGCACTTGGGAATAGGCCCAAACTGCGGATTTCGGCTAAGCCAGTGCTATACACATAAAGTGCCGCACAACCAACAACTTCGTCGTCAATTTCAGCGACAGCAAAACTTTGAATCGCTTGCAGAATGTCCGCTTTATCACGAGGTAAGTTTTCACCTTGATCGGCCCAGTACGCAATGAGCTCACAGATTTTATCCACATCGCTTAAGCGCGCTTGGCGTACATGCTTGCTCGCCGCTTCGGCCGCGTGTAACCAATCTTGGGCATGTTTTATCGCCACCTTCACGGCACTTGGCGCTGTGCCACCCATGGCTTTGCGCTGCTGCAAGCCGTACTCGAGATCTAACGTGGCATATACGTCGTTGTCGATGAGCTCACACACGTGTTGAAAGTCTTCGAGAGCGAGCTGCTCAAGCGCAAGCCCCTGCTGCTGGGCTTTTACGACTAACTCACCGGTAAGGTGGTGCGCATCACGAAACGGTACGCCTTTACTAACGAGGTAGTCAGCTAGCTCGGTTGCATTGCTATACCCTAATGCTGCTTGCAAAGCCGCATGATCTTTGTTCACCTTTAATTCAGGTATCGCAAAGGCAAGCATCTGCAAGCACTGCAAATAGGTATGCAAGGCATCAAACAAACCTTCTTTGTCTTCTTGCATGTCTTTGTTGTACGCCAGCGGTAGCCCTTTTAAGGTAATTTGCATGGCGTGCTGATGACCCATCACGCGACCGGTTTTGCCACGTAACAACTCAAACAAATCAGGATTTTTCTTCTGTGGCATCAATGATGAACCACTGCTGATCTTGTCGCTCATGCTGAAGCAACCCGATTCGCCTGAACAATAGAAAATAACGTCTTCAGCTAAGCGCGATAAATGAATCATGCCGGTGCTTGCGGCGTTTAATAAATCCAGCACGAAATCGCGATCGGATACCCCATCAAGACTGTTTTCACTGGCATAACGGAAACCTAATTCGTGGGCTAACGCCTCCCGATCAATCGCTGCAGTTGTGCCCGCCAGCGCACCACTGCCCAGAGGGCTCACATCAAGCCGACGGATAGTTTCGCGTAAGCGACTGACATCGCGTTGCAGCATACTCACGTAAGCCATTGCCCAATGCCCGGCAACAATCGGCTGTGCTCGCTGCAAGTGGGTATAACCCGGCAGCATGGCATCCTGATAGGTTTGCGCAAAGCTCAGCAAGTTTTCAATGGCAGCTAAGTTAGCCGTCACCAAATGTTGCGCAAACTGCTTGCAGAACAAACGCAGATCGGTTGCCACCAAATCATTGCGACTGCGACCGGTGTGTAATTTCTTGGCAGTCGCACCAATTTGTTCAATCAGCTGAGCTTCCACCCAACTGTGAATATCTTCAGCATTGCTTTGTAGTGGTAACTCAGGTTGCTTTGCTACTTGTTTAACTAACGCGGATAACGCTTCCTGTAACTGCTGATTTTCTTCTGTGCTAATCAAACCAGCCTGCTGCAATGCACCCGCCCAAGCTTTTGACGCCTGCAAATCAAACGGTGCAAGCACATAATCAAACCGCAAGGAGTCGTTAAATTGTTTGAATTCAGCGGCACTGGGCTCACTGAACCGTCCACCCCATAAGCTCATGACTTACTCCTTGCCAGCAGTCGAGGTGTTATCAGCGGCGTGCTGATGTAATGCTCGAATTCGACTGGCCAAACTATACAAACGAATAAAGCCCTCGGCATGCTTCTGATTATAGACTTCGTCTTCATCAAAGGTGGCAAATGCGTTTGAATACAGACTGTTCGGCGATTGCTTCTGAGTCACTGTCACCTTGCCTTTGTAGAGTTTGACCACAATGTCGCCACTAAGCGGCTCAGCAATTTGGGTTGCTGCCGCCAACATAACGTCTTTCAAAGGCGTGAACCAACGGCCGTCATACATCAATTGCGCGAACTCGTTACCTAAACGAATGCGGTAATCTTGTGTGGTGCGGTCAAGTACTAGGCTCTCAAGGCCCTGCAATGCGGCGTAAAGTACCTCACCAGCTGGGGTTTCATAACAACCACGCGATTTCATCCCAACCAAGCGGTTCTCCACCATATCGAGGCGCCCGACGCCATGCGCACCGGCAAGTTGATTCAGGTGCAAAATGGCATCAACAGGCGCAAACGCTTGACCATTAATATGCGTCAGTTCACCGTGGGCAAACGAGAGTTGCAAATACTCGGGCTTATCGGGAGCTTGCTCCGGTGCAACGGTCCATGTCCACACTTGCTCAGTTGGCTCATTCCACGGGTCTTCCAGTTCGCCACCTTCGGTTGAAATATGCCAAAGGTTTGCATCTCGGCTGTAAATCTTTGTCGCCGACGCACTACATGGAATATTGCGCTCTGCTAGATAAGCCAATAACTGCGGACGTGAGCGCATGGTCCACTCTCGCCATGGTGCAATAACAGTTAATTCAGGTGCTAATGCCGCGAATGCCGATTCAAACCGAACCTGATCGTTGCCTTTACCAGTGCAGCCATGGGCAAGCGCATCGGCACCAACTTGACGAGCAACCGCAACCTGCGCTTCAGCAATAATGGGGCGAGCTAACGCGGTACCCAGCAAATATTGGCCTTCATAAATGGCGCCAGTTTTTAAGGTTGGGTAGATGACTTCGCGCGCAAACTTATCTTTTAAATCGACAATGTGACAACTGCTGGCACCAGAGGTAATGGCCTTCGCTTCAACCCCTTCAAGCTCCTCATCACCTTGGCCCACGTCGGCAACAAAGGCGACCACTTCGCAGTCATAATTTTCTTTCAACCAAGGCACAATAGCCGATGTATCCAAGCCACCTGAGTACGCGAGAACAACTTTATTCACTGACTTACTCATGCCTGAGCTCCTTCAAAAAGTTTGACCAAGATTGCGTTTTGCGCGTGTAACCGGTTTTCAGCTTGCTGTAAAACCAAGCTTTGTGAACTATCGATAACTTCTGCAGTGACTTCACGCCCACGATAAGCTGGTAAGCAGTGCATAAAATACTTCGCACCGAGGCGTTTCATTAAATCACTGTTCACTTGGTACGGTGCAAAATCATGCATCACCGAATTGTTATCGCGGCTCTGCCCCATAGAGAGCCAAGTGTCGGTATAAATAGCATCGGTGGATTGCAGTTGTGTTAAATCGTGCAACACTGAAATTGAGCCGCCAGTTTGCGCTGCTTGTTGCTGTGCTGCAGCAGTGAGTTCCGCATCAGGCGCATAGCCTTCAGGTGTCACAACCTGCATGTGCATACCAGTGCGCGCAGCACCGGCCATTAACGCTTGGCAAACGTTATTACCGTCGCCAATGAAAGTGAGGTGCACTTGGCGTAAATCACCGAGTTGTTCTTGTAGTGTGAGTAAATCAGCTAATGCTTGGCACGGGTGACAGGTATCGCTAAGGGCGTTTACAACCGGCTTATCTGAAGCTGACGCAAGGTCACTTAATGTGCTTTGTGAATAAACGCGCGCCACAATCGCATCATGCCAAAGTGCTAAATTCGCACCAACGTCAGTGGCAGGTTCACGCTCACCAATTAAGTTTTGTGCATCTAAATAGATGCTGTGACCACCTAAACGGTGAATACCTGCGGCAAAACTTGCACGCGTACGCAACGATGGCTTTTCAAACAACAGTGCAATGCTTTTGCCCTGCAAATAAGTCGACCACGCGGTCGGACGCTGTTTAATGGTTTGCGCTAACTGCAATAACTCAGTGGTTTGTTGCGGGCTTAGCGCCGGCATTTCAAGTAAATCATTCATGGATGTTGTTACCTACAACTAAAAAATTCGAAATAGCGTGGCAATTAGAGACGGATGCGGGTTCCGGCTGCTTCACCCCTTGCCAATCGGGTGAGCGCTTTGGCGTCTTGCCAGCCGGCCACCGCGATACTTCGTCGCGAGGCACGTGCCGCTTGCACGGCCGCGTTAAGTTTGACCAACATACCGTCACGCACAGTGCCATCAGCAATCAGGGCATCTGCTTGGTCGGCAAGAATGGTTTCAATGAGGTCACCGTTTTTGTCCAAAATTCCAGGCACATCGGTGAGGAGAATTAAATCAGCATGTAGTAATTGAGCGACGGCAGCCGCGGCTAAATCAGCGTTCACATTGAGCCGAGCACCGCTATCACTGCTACCAATTGAGCTCAGAATAGGTAAGAAATTTTTATCCAGCAGTACCTGCAACAAGGTCGCGTCATTGGGTTTCGGAATACCGACAGCACCGCGATTTGCATCCACGTCACAAGTAATGCTCTGACCAGCAGCCAGAGTTAATCCAACGGCGTTCAGTTGATGTTGCTGAGCAAGGGCAACTAATTGCGAGTTAACATCGCCAGCCAAAACCCCCGCAACAATGGGCATCTGTGCGGCCGGGGTAATGCGCTGGCCGTCTACCTTCAAACTCGTGTGGCCAAGTTGCAACAACAAGGCTTCTACTTGATCGCCGCCACCATGAACTAACACTAAAGGGCGCAATAATGCGAGCTGCTGAACCGTGGTCAACAGCCGCTCTAAGTTGCTGGCGCTTTGTAATACCCGACCGCCAAGTTTAATTACTAGAGGTGATGTCATACCACACCGCCGCGTTGCTGCAGACCGAGTGCACTATCACAACCAAAATATTGATTGGCTAACTGCACTGCTTGCGCTGCTGCCCCTTTTAATAAGTTATCGATAGCAGCACAAATAATCAGATGATTTTGGTGTACAACCGCGTGAATATCGCAGAATGCGGTGCCGACCACATCACGAATTGCCGGTGGCTGCTGACGCAAACGAATCAGCGGCGTAGCAGAGTAGGCCTGCTCATAGGCCGTATCGACACTCGCTTGTGAAACACCCTGTTGTAGCGGGACATAAATGGTCGCCAAAATGCCGCGTTTAAAATTACCTAAGTGCGGCACAAAAATCACATCATGACCAATTGCTTGCGCAATTTCTGGTTGGTGCCGATGCGTCGCAACACCGTAGGCAGACAAACTTACTTCACAAAAACTAGTATGGCTTGCCGCTTTACGGCCAGCCCCCGAGACACCACTGACGGCATTCACCAAGGGTACGCCATCAATGAATGACATGACGGGCTTCAACGCCAAACTGGTCACTGTCGGATAACAGCCAGGCACAGCAATAAGCTGCTCAGTACCAGCCAGTGTTGTCCATTCGGCTAAACCATAGGCAATCGTTTCAGGGATATTGGCAGCGCGTTCAAAACCGTAAGCCTGCTGATGTATCGAAGGATCACGAAGCCGAAATGCGCCAGAAAGATCAAAAACCACCAACCCCGCGTTCACCAAAACAGGTGCAAGTTCCGCACTGGCTTCATGAGGTAGCGCTAAAAAAACCACTCGAACTTGCTGAGACAATTGGCTCAGCAAATCCGAGTGCCAAGGTTGCAGAATAACATCAAGCTGTCCCGCTAATTGGGGATACAAACTAGCAATTGGCTCTGCGTCTTCGCGTGCGCTGGAAGAAAAAGCATACTCAAGCGAGAATTGTGGATGGTTATGCAGCAGCCACACCAGTTCAACGCCGCTGTAACCGCTCGCCCCAAACACTGCGCATGGAATTGATTTACCTTGTTCCACCAATCAAACTCGCTCACTAGAAAATGACTCAAAAGATGGCTAAATAATACTGCATAAAAATGCACAAAACAAGAATAAAAATACAAAGCAAGTTCGATATTAGCTATTGGATATTAGATATTAGATACACACAAATACCCGATACATCAGCTCTAATATCTAATATCCAATAGCTAATATCGTCTTTGCTTTTCTAATATCTAATATCCAATAGCTAATAGCGCTCTTGATCTTGAGGGGCTTGGCGCTTATAATTCGCGCCCTAATTTGTCGCGTTGATTAATAAATCAGCGCTTTTTTGAAACTGTAATTTGCGTGGTGCTCGACTTCGGGTCGGGTGGCGATGCAGCCTAACGAGGTAACCCCATGAAACCAGGTATTCACCCAGAATATACCGAGCTGAAAGTATCATGCTCTTGCGGTCACTCTTTTGTGACTAACTCAACTAAAGGCGGCGAGTTGCACTTGGACGTATGTTCAGAGTGTCACCCATTCTACACTGGTAAACAGCGTATTATGGATACTGGCGGTCGTATCGAGAAATTCAACAAGCGTTTCAACATGTTGGGTGGCAAGAAATAATCCAGTTTTGGACATTTCTACTCGAAATTATGAGAAAGGCGCCAGAAGGCGCCTTTTTTATTTTCATATTCGGCGCAAGGTCGCGTCACCATTGAATTAATCGATGGTGTCAATTTAAACAACCGTCAACTTTCCTCTGATTATCTAAGTTATTCTTAATCGCCTGGCCGCAACGGCGTATCAGGTAAGATGTCTTATTGCGTCGAATAGCTCTACAATGGCACTATTCACACATGTTATTTTCTTTATTTCGAATCAGGTACACGCACTTATGACCGATTTTCGCAAGCAAGCTTTGGATTATCACGCCTACCCAACGCCAGGAAAAATCAGCATTGAGCTGACCAAACCAGCTGAAACCAGTAAAGATTTAGCGTTGGCATATAGTCCAGGTGTGGCCGAGCCAGTGCGCGCCATTGCTGAGAATCCGGATGATGTCTACAAGTACACAGCGAAAGGTAATATGGTTGCTGTTATCTCCAATGGTACCGCTATTTTGGGGCTGGGTAATTTAGGGCCCATGGCTTCGAAGCCAGTGATGGAAGGTAAAGCACTGTTATTCAAGCGCTTTGCTGGCCTTGATTCCATTGATATTGAAGTCACGCACCGTACCACACAAGATTTCATCAATACGGTGGCAAATATTGCCGACAGTTTCGGTGGCGTGAACCTAGAAGATATTAAAGCACCAGAGTGTTTCGAAATTGAACAAGCGCTGATTGAGCGTTGTGAAGTGCCAATTTTCCATGATGACCAGCATGGCACAGCTATTGTTACAGCGGCAGGCTTGCTAAACGCGTTAGAAATTCAGGGTAAAGACTTACGCAAAGCACAAATCGTCTGTTTAGGTGCTGGCGCAGCTGCTATTGCCTGTATGGAATTGCTGATTAAATGTGGCGCCCAGCGTGAGCACATTTATATGCTGGACTCGAAAGGTGTGATTCACACACGTCGCGAAGATTTGAATGAATACAAAGCGTTATTTGCCAACAACACCGACAAGCGTACCCTCGAAGAGGTCATCACCGAAGCCGATGTATTTGTCGGTGTGTCAGGGCCGAATTTGTTGTCGCCAGATGCGTTAAAGCTCATGGCGGAAAAGCCAATTGTATTCGCCTGCTCAAACCCAGACCCAGAAATTAAACCTGAATTAGCCTTGGCCGTGCGCGACGACCTAATTATGGCAACCGGTCGCTCAGATTACCCGAACCAAGTGAACAACGTGCTTTGCTTCCCATTCATTTTCCGTGGGGCACTCGATGTTCGTGCAAAAGCCATTAATGATGAGATGAAATTGGCCGCCGTAGAAGCGATTCGTCAGCTCGCAAAAGAGCCAGTACCAGAGGCCGTACTAAAAGCATCAGGCGTCGACAAACTTGAATTCGGTGTTGATTACATCATTCCGAAGCCGCTGGATCCGCGTTTGCGCACCCGTGTATCGAAAGCGGTTGCTGAAGCGGCGGTGGCGTCAGGCGCCGCCCGCATCGAACTCCCCAAGAATTACATGACTGAATAAAAGCAAAGGACGATATTAGCTATTGGATATTAGATATTAGAAAAGCAAAGACGATATTAGCTATTGGATATTAGATATTAGAAAAGCAAAGACGATATTAGATATTAGATACTAGAGCTGATGTAGCGGGTATTTGTGTTTTATCTAATATCTAATATCCAATAGCTAATATCTCCGCTTTCAAGTTACACTTTGCGGTATGACGACGATAATCCAAACCGCGCTACCGGTACCCCTACCACGACAATTTGATTACGACTGCGAGCAATTGCCCGCAGTCGGCGCGCGCGTGCGTGTGCCCTTTGGTAATCGTGAGTTGGTTGGTGTGTGTTTGGGTGAGGCTTCGGCGCCCGACGATAGCTTTCAGCGCAAAGCCGTGCTTGAAGTGATTGATGACGAACCGTTGTGGCCGCGACCGATTTGGCGATTGCTTGAGTGGGCCGCGGATTATTACCACCACCCGCTTGGTGATGTGATTCAAAATGCAATGCCCGTGTTATTGCGCCAAGGTGAACGCGCCAGTTATCAAGCGACGACGCGATATCAAGTGACGGAGCAAGGTGCGCAGATATCGCCGAATGACTTGAAGCGAGCGGTGCAGCAACAACGCTTACTCGCAGCGCTACAACAACAGCCGCTGTTAAGTCGTGACATTCGCATGCAGGAGTTCTCGCCATCAGCACTGAAAGCGCTACAAGACAAAGGCTGGGTAGAAGCCGTTGAACACATTCCGGCAGCAGTGCAGTCGTGGTCGCTTAAAATTGCCGCTGAACCGTTACAGTTGAATCCTGAGCAAGCGCTAGCTGTTGCCGCAATTGGTGCCGCGAAACAGCACCAAACTTATTTGCTTGAAGGGGTTACCGGTAGCGGTAAAACCGAAGTGTATTTGCAGGCTATGGCCGATGTCTTACGCCGCGGTCAGCAAGTTCTCATGCTGGTGCCCGAAATTGGTCTAACACCGCAAACTCTAAAACGCTTCCAGCAACGCTTTGACGTGCCGATTGTGATGCTCCACTCAGCACTCACGGACAGAGAGCGCTTAGATGCATGGTTGGATGCCCGTGCTGGCAGCGCGGCAATTATTATTGGCACACGCTCAGCCATATTTACGCCGTGCAAAGCACTTGGCATGATCATTGTTGATGAAGAGCATGATGCCTCATTAAAGCAGCAAGACGGTTTTCGCTATCATGCGCGTGATCTTGCCGTGATGCGCGGCCATGAAGAGCAAGTGCCGGTAATTCTTGGCTCGGCGACGCCATCGTTTGAAACACTCAATAATGCGCTGAACAAGCGTTATGCACACTTGCAGTTAAGTCGCCGAGCTGGTCAGGCTAAGCCCGCGCGTCACGTCGTGATGGATATCAAAAACCTGCCATTAAAAGCCGGTTTGTCACAACCCCTACTTGGCTTAATGCGCGAACACTTGGATGCCGGTCAGCAAGTCCTGCTATTTTTAAACCGCCGTGGTTTTGCACCAGCGTTACTTTGTCATGAGTGCGGATGGTTGGCGCAGTGTCGTCGATGTGATGCGTATTACACCGTGCATCAAGGGAGCAAACAGTTGCAGTGCCACCATTGTGGTGCGCAACAACCGATACCACGGCAGTGTCATGACTGTGGCTCAACCCAGCTCATTGGTCGTGGTGTTGGTACCGAGCAACTCGAACAGCTACTGCAAGAGCAGTTTCCAGACTACCCAGTTCTACGCATTGATCGCGATAGCACACGGAAAAAAGGCAGCCTGCAACAACACTTGCAAGATGCGCACGACAACAAGTATCCGATTTTAGTTGGCACCCAAATGCTCGCGAAAGGACACCACTTTCCCGATGTCACCTTAGCCGCCTTACTCGATGTTGATGGCGCGTTATATAGCGCAGATTTTCGTGCCGCTGAACGCCTTGGGCAAATGTTTACCCAAGTGGCAGGGCGCGCCGGTCGTGCTAGCAAACCGGGAACTGTGGTGCTGCAAACTCATCACCCAGAACACGAATTAATCCAAGATTTAATCAACAACGGTTACGGACACTTTGCTCAGAGCGCCTTGCGCGAGCGACAACTCACCCATTTACCGCCATTTAGCCAACACGCATTGTTCCGCGCTGAAGCCAACAATGCCGATGCCGTTATCGCCGCACTCGAAGCTATCGCAACACTGTTTCCGCAACGCGATGATGTGATTGTGTTGGGGCCTATTCCTGCCGTCATGGAGCGTCGTGCCGGCCGCTATCGTTATCAATTATTGATTCAAACGCAGCAGCGCGCCATGCGGGCTCAGCTGTTGCGCTATGTTTTGCCGCAACTAGAAAAATTGCCGCAGTTACGAAAAGTGCGTTGGTCGCTCGACATCGACCCACAAGACTTCAGTTAGTGCGCAAAAGCAGATAAAATAACTGCCTTGTTCGCTTCGCTCATCGTTATTCGTTAATCGTTATTAGTTATTCGTTAAAGCCAAACACGGATGACCAACAACTAGTAACGAGTAACCAATAACGACTAACGTTTTTAAGGTTTTTTATTCATGAAAGAACAGTTGGAATCCCTCCTTGGCGCCGCCGTGGCGACCCTACAACAACAAGGTACTTTGCCGGCCGACGTGCAGCCACGCATTCAGTTGGATCGTCCGCGCGACAAAAGTCATGGGGATTTTGCTACCAACTTAGCGATGATGTTGGCGAAACCTGCGCAAATGAATCCGCGCGCGTTGGCCGAAGCGATTATTGCGGCTATTCCTGAGAATCAATTGCTCGCGCAGTGTGATATTGCGGGGCCGGGCTTTATTAACTTTACCATTAGCCAGCAGCAACTATTAGATCAATTGGAGCGCGCATACAGCGATGTCAACGTGGGTATTGAGCCTGCTGCTGAAACCAAAACCGTGGTGATTGATTACTCATCGCCAAACCTCGCCAAAGAAATGCACGTGGGGCATTTGCGTTCGGCCATTATTGGTGATGCAGTCGCTCGTGTCGAAGAGTTGCTCGGTCACAAAGTTATTCGCCAGAACCATGTGGGTGACTGGGGTACCCAATTTGGGATGTTGCTGGCGCATATGGAAGAGCTCGATAACGACGAACTCGGTATGGAGCTTAGCAACCTCGAAACCTTCTACAAAGCGGCGAAAAAGCGTTTTGATGAAAGTGAAGAATTTGCCAAACGTGCGCGTGAATTAGTCGTAGCCCTACAGTCGGGTGAGCCAAAGTGCCGCGCGCTATGGCAACAGTTTATTGATGTGTCACTCAGCCACTGTCAGGAAGTGTATGACCGTTTGGGTGTGAAGCTAACTCGCGCTGACGTGATGGCGGAAAGTGCCTATAACGATGACTTAGCACAAGTCGTCGAAGACCTCCGTGCACAAGGCTTGTTAGTTGAAGACCAGGGCGCGCAGTGCGTGTTCCTTGATGAATTCAAAAACAAAGATGGTGAATCGCTGCCGGTCATCGTACAAAAATCGGGTGGCGGTTACTTATATGCGACCACCGATTTAGCAGCGGTACGTTATCGTCAGAACGTGCTTAAAGGCGATCACTTGATGTATTTCGTTGATCAGCGCCAAGGGCTGCACTTCCAGCAAATTTTTACCTTAGCGCGTAAGGCTGGCTTTGCCCGCGAAGATCTGCAAATGGACCACTACGGTTTCGGTACGGTCATGGGCAAAGACGGGCGTCCTTATAAAAGTCGTGACGGTGGCGTGACCAAGCTTGCGGATTTGCTTGATGAAGCCGAAAAGCGTGCACTTGAATTAGTACAACAGAAAAACGGTGCGTTAAGCGAAGCCGAGCAAGCACACGTGGCAAAAGTTGTTGGGATCAGCTCGGTAAAATATGCCGACTTATCGAAAAACCGTACCAGCGATTACATTTTTGACTGGGACACCATGTTGAGCTTTGAAGGAAACACCGCACCATACTTGTTGTATGCGTACACGCGTGTGAACAGTGTATTCAGCAAAGCGGGTGTCAATCCAGAGCAAATTGATGCGCCATTCGTTCTCAACGACGAACGTGAAATTAACCTAGCCAATACCTTGGTGCGATTCAACGAAGTGGTTCACAGTGTTGCTGACAAAGCCATGCCGCACTTTTTATGTGGCTATCTCTATGACGTTGCAGGGGCTTTCTCAAGTTTTTATGAGGCTTGCCCAATTCTTCAAACAGAGGATGCTAGTGTGCGTCAAAGTCGTTTGAAACTTGCGGCATTGACCGCTAAAACCCTACGTCAGGGTCTCGAATTGCTCGGTATTCCGACGCTTGAGAAGATGTAATTATGGATTACGCGAACCGTAAGCGTCCGGCCAAACGTACCCCACCGAAGACTACCAAGAAAGCTGCCAAAAAACCGGCAGTGTCGTGGTGGGTGGTTTTGCTCGCCATTGTTTTGGTAAGTGGGTTTGTGTGGTTATTGGTAAGTATCTCGGGCAAGTCAGAGCAAACGCCACAGCAACAAGTGCCAATTGATGTGCCGGAGCCACAATCGCAGCCGGTGGCCGAGCCACTGCCAGAAAAACCAGAAGAGCGTTGGCAGTACATTGAAGAATTGGAAAACCAAGAAGTGATTGTGGATGTACCAGAGCGCGAGATCGGCCCGCCGAAACTCATGCAATGTGGTTCATTCCGCAACATCAGTGATGCTGAAGAGCTACGTGCGATGATAGCGATGATTGGTTTGGAAGCACAAATTCGCACAACTGACGGAAGTAATGGTGTCTGGCACCGAGTGATTCTTGGCCCCTACAATGGTCGACGTGCCGCCGAGACAGATCGTCACAAATTACAACGAGCTAATATTCGCGGTTGCCAAATTTGGAACTGGAATTAATCCCTACCTATTGAAAATCACAAATACGACCTCATAACTGGTTCATAGCAACTAAGAGGACGTATTTGTGACTACTATCGTATCTGTCCGTCGCGGTGACAAAGTTGTCATCGGTGGCGATGGTCAAGTTTCACTTGGCAATACCGTAATGAAGGGCAACGCTCGCAAAGTGCGCCGCTTGTACAACAACCAAGTACTCGCCGGTTTCGCAGGCGGTACCGCCGATGCCTTCACCCTGTTTGAACGCTTTGAGAAAAAATTGGAAGCCCATCAAGGCAACTTGATGCGCGCAGCAGTGGAACTCGCCAAAGATTGGCGTACCGACCGAGCCTTGCGCCGTTTAGAAGCGTTATTAGCGGTGGCCGATAAGCATACATCCTTAATCATTACCGGTAACGGTGACGTTGTGCAGCCAGAAAATGACCTAATCGCCATTGGCTCTGGCGGCCCATACGCCCAAGCGGCGGCAACTGCGTTACTCGAAAATACAGATTTAAGCGCACGTGAGATTGTTGAGAAAGCCCTGACGATTGCAGGCGACATATGTGTCTTCACCAACAGTTTCCAAACCATTGAAGAACAGGAGTCGGTAAGCAATGTCTGATATGACCCCACGCGAAATTGTTGATGAGCTGAATCGTCACATTGTTGGTCAAGACAACGCCAAAAAAGCGGTCGCTGTTGCACTGCGTAATCGTTGGCGTCGTATGCAGTTAGACGATGAATTACGTCAAGAAGTAACGCCGAAAAATATATTAATGATTGGACCGACAGGGGTGGGTAAGACTGAAATTGCACGCCGTCTGGCGAAGCTAGCCAATGCGCCATTTATTAAGGTGGAAGCAACGAAGTTCACCGAAGTTGGTTATGTTGGTAAGGAAATTGAGTCGATTATTCGTGATCTTACCGATACGGCGGTGAAGCAGACACGTGAGCAAATGATGCAAAAAGTGCGTCATCGTGCCGAAGATGCTGCGGAAGAACGCATTTTGGACGCGTTATTACCGCCCGCGAAGAAAACTGGTTGGGCCGACGAACAAGAAGAGCCGCGCGAGCAATCGAATACGCGTCAGACGTTTCGTAAAAAACTGCGTGAAGGCCAGCTCGACGAAAAAGAAATTGAAATTGAAATCAGCGCGCCGCAAATGGGCGTTGAGATTATGGCACCGCCAGGCATGGAAGAAATGACGTCGCAGCTGCAAAGCATGTTCCAGAACATGGGTGGCGGCAAATCGAAGCCGAAGAAAATGAAGATCAAAGATGCATTTAAGCAGCTAATTGAAGAAGAAGCGGCGAAGATGCTGAACCCTGAAGATATTAAAGAGCAGGCGCTAACGGCCGTTGAGCAAAACGGCATTGTGTTCTTGGATGAAATTGACAAAATCTGTAAGCGCGGCGACGTGTCTGGCCCAGATGTTTCACGAGAAGGCGTGCAGCGTGACTTATTGCCATTAGTGGAAGGCACGACTGTTTCGACCAAACATGGCATGGTGAAAACCGATCATATTCTGTTCATCGCATCGGGGGCATTCCAAATGTCCAAACCGTCGGATCTAATTCCTGAATTGCAAGGTCGTCTGCCAATTCGTGTTGAGCTACAAGCGTTAACGAGTGCCGATTTTGTTCGAATCTTGACGGAGCCGAATGCATCGCTAACCACACAATACAAAGCGCTGATGGCAACCGAAGGTGTGAATGTAGAGTTTACTCAGGACGGTATTCGCCGCATTGCTGAAACAGCGTTTCAAGTGAACGAAACGACTGAAAACATTGGTGCGCGTCGATTACACACTGTGCTAGAGCGATTGATGGAAGAAATATCGTTCAAAGCCAGTGACTTACATGGGCAAAGCATTGAAATTGATGCCGCTTATGTTGACCGTTACCTCGGCGAGTTAGCGCAAGATGAAGACCTAAGCCGGTTTATTTTGTAATTGCTTGACCCGCGCCGCTTTTGCACTCGGGCAGAAGCGGCTATACTGTGCTTTAACATTCAAGACGTTAAGTCACAGTGAACGGGGTACGGCAATGGAATACAACACGTCAGAACTTTGCGATTTATACCCAGATCTAGTCGATGTGGTTGAACCGATGTTCATTCACTACGGCGGTCGGGTGTCGTTCGGCGGCCAGTTGGTCACCGTGAAGTGCTTCGAAGACAAGGGCATTATTGAAGAGGTGGTGCAGCAGCCTGGTACTGGGAAAGTGCTACTCATTGATGGTGGCGGTTCGACACGCCGCGCACTAGTCGATATTGCTGTGGCCGACTTAGCGTTTGAAAACGACTGGGAAGGCATCATTTGTTATGGTGCAGTTCGTGATGTTGACGCATTAGACGAACTTGATATGGGCGTTATGGCTATCGCTTCGATGCCGGTTGGAGCCGCAAACGACGGTGTTGGTGAAGTCGATGTGGCGGTGAATTTTGGCGGCGTTACTTTCTTACCTGAAGACCATTTATACGCCGATAGCACAGGCATTATTATTTCACCAGAACCGCTTGATATTGAGTGAGTTGAATAAGCCACTATGTTTTTAACTTCGATTGATCCCGCTGCGTGGTTTTCCCCACGTAGCGGCGAAATCCGCCTCGGTCAAACACTTCATTGCTTACCTGAAATCGATACCATCGATACCTACCATCATGCGTTACACCAAGCATGGGAGCGAGGGCAACGCATTGCTCTTGTTGGGGTGCCCGAATCAATTGGGCCACGCGCTAATTTAGGTCGTGGCGGCTCGGAACATGCTTTCGCGGCGGCGCTCAAGGGCTTATTGGCGTTGCAATCGAACCCAATGATTGCCGACCATGAGTTGCTGATTGTCGGGCAGCTACAATGCGCTGACTTACAACAGCAAGCCGATGCGTTGCGCAACACGGAGGCCGGCGAATTAGCGCAATTACGCGAGCTTTGTGAGCGTCTTGATCAACGTGTTCAGCAAGTTATTGTGCCGTTATTTGAAGCCGGCTTTGACGTGATACTTATTGGTGGGGGGCACAACAATGCCTACCCACTGCTCACTTCATTGCAGCAAGCCTCAGAAGAAAGTGTTGGTGCAGTAAATCTTGATCCGCACGCTGATTTTCGCGCGCGTGAAGGCCGCCACAGTGGTAATGGGTTTAGCTATGCTTATATGGCGGGGGCGCTGAAGCACTACCACGTGGTTGGGCTACACGAAGGCAAGAATAACGCGGAGAGTTTGAAGCAACTCGCGGATGCTGAATTTACCTACCGCAGTGTGCACGAGTTATATACCCATGATTGGTCAACTGAACTGAGCGCCATTGCCGCACAAGCAGAGGCTTGGCATGTGCCGCTTGGTATTGAAATTGACGTCGATGCATTACAGGGAGTGCCAGCAAGCGCGATTAACTTCAATGGCTTGAGCGTGGCGCACGGCTATAGTCTCGTGGAAACCTTGGCAAGTTTACCGCGCACGCGTTACCTGCATTTAGCTGAAGCGGCACCAAGCTTGCACCCGGCGGGGCGCGAAGCAGGTGATATGGCCTGTGCACAGTTACTAAGTGAGTTGGTGCTTGCTTACTTGCACGGCTTTCAGCGGCGCGAACCTTGAAACCAGCAGGCGCTTAACGGATTGGTACCAAACTGATAAGTGAGCGCAGCTGGATCATCCACATGCCATAAACATAAATCAGCACGCATACCTGCAACCAGTTGACCGCGGTCGGTCAAACCTAAAGCCTTAGCGGCGTTCACAGTAACGCCACGTAGACACTCTTCAGGCGTCATCCGGAACAACGTTGCGGCCATCTGCAGCATAAGTTGCACACTCAAAATAGGCGATGTGCCGGGGTTGGCGTCCGTCGACACGGCAATTGGTACCTGGTAATCGCGCAGTAATTGCAGTGGCGGTAGTTTGGTTTCTCGTAGGAAATAAAACGCGCCCGGCAGCAGCACAGCAACGGTACCGGCCTTTGCCATGGCTTCAACACCGGCTTCATCTAAGTATTCGAGATGGTCACAGGACAATGCTTGGTAACGCGCTGCAAGTGCACTTCCGTGTTGATTGCTTAATTGCTCAGCGTGTAATTTTATGGGCAAACCAGCAGTTTGAGCAGCCTGAAATACACGCTCGGTTTGCGCCGTAGAAAAACCAACCGACTCACAAAATGCATCCACGGCGTCTGCTAAGCCTTCGGCCGCAAGTGTCGGAATAATCGATTCAACCACCAAATCAATATAGGCATCAGCGTGGTCTTTGTACTCAGGCGGAACCGCATGCGCCGCCAATAACGTCGTTTGAACCGATACTGGCAACAACTCAGCCAGTTTGCGCGCCGCGCGAAGCTGTTTGCGCTCGTCTTCGAGGCTCAAACCATAGCCCGATTTAATTTCAACTGTCGTCACCCCTTCGCGCAACAACGCTTCAAGCCGAGGCATTGTCACCGCAACTAAGTCTTGCTCTGATGCCGCACGTGTTGCTCGCACGGTTGCTGCGATACCGCCACCTTGCGCGGCAATGTCCGCGTAGCTCGCGCCATGCAGACGTTTAGCAAACTCATCGGCACGCGAACCGGCCCAAACCAAGTGAGTATGGCAGTCGATGAGCCCAGGCGTGACTAACCCGCCGTTGCCGTTGATTGTTTCGGCGGCGACCGTTGGCGCGTCACTGCGCCGACCAGCGAAGTGAATTCGTTCATGATCAAAGATAATCACACCGTCATCAATCAGGCCGTAGCCCTCGCCTGTCATGGTAGCAAGCCGAACATTTTCGAGGCACTGCATGATTGCTGTCATAAAAAATCTCCCACCGACAACTTGTATATACAATTAAACATGACTACACTCTATCACACTCTAACATCAGTCTGAATGATTTCATCATGGTTGCTGTTAAAGGTAGCCAAAGCGGTAGCCACATAGGTAGAACGTTCGTGAAATTTTCAAAAATTAAACAGCATATTTACAGCAAGATTGCCTCAGGTGAATGGCCGGAAAACCATCCGGTGAGTTCCGAAAACGCACTTGCAACTCAGTTTAAAGTGAGTCGTATGACCGCACGTCGGGCTCTGCAAGAGCTTGCCGATGAGGGCTTAGTGATTCGCTCGAAAGGTTCGGGCACTTATGTTGCGCCGTTGAAGTCGCAAACATCGTTTATGGCCATTCGTAACATTGCTGATGAGATTCGTGCACGCCAACACGCTTATGAGGCGCATGTGCACGTTCTCAAGCAAGTGCCGGCCAGTTTACAGGTAGCCGAACAACTTCAAATTACGCCTGAAACACCGGTATTTTTCTCTGTCATTACCCATTTAGAGAACGGGTTACCGGTGCAAGTTGAAGAGCGCTACGTGAACCCAGCTGTTGTGAAGGATTATTTGAAGCAAGATTTCCGCCAGATCACGCCGCATGAATATTTAAGTGCTGTTGCACCGCTGACCGAAGCGAGTCATCAGATTGAAGCAGTGACACCGAACGCTCATGTTTGCGAATGGCTTGAATTAACGAAGCCAGAGCCGTGTTTGCGCATTGTGCGTCGCACCTGGAGCGACGCTGGTGTGGTGACATATGCCGTATTGACGCACCCAGGATCGCGTTTTGTGTTGGGTGGCCATTTAACGTTTAAAGCTTAAACGCAGGTAAAGAAAAAGGATAAACAGATGAGTTTTACTCGCTTAGATAAAAGTCGAAAGATTCGCGCTGACCGAGGTTCAGAGTTAACCACAGCAAACTGGCAGATTGAAGCAGCTAAACGCATGTTGATGAACAACCTTGATGACGAGGTGGCGGAACACCCACAAGCATTGGTGGTGTATGGCGGTATTGGTCGCGCTGCACGCAGCTGGGAAGCGTTCGACAAAATTGTAGAAGTACTGGAACGGTTAAAGCCAACGGAAACCTTGTTAGTGCAATCGGGTAAGCCGGTTGGTGTATTCCCAACTCATGAAGATGCGCCGCGAGTGCTCATTGCCAACTCGAATTTAGTACCAGAGTGGGCCAACTGGGAACATTTTAACGAGCTCGATAAAAAGGGCTTAATGATGTACGGCCAAATGACCGCCGGATCATGGATTTACATTGGCTCGCAAGGCATTGTCCAAGGCACTTATGAAACCTTTGTATCAGTCGCTCGCCAGCATTTTGATGGGAATACCAGCGGCCGTTGGATTCTCACCGGTGGTCTCGGCGGTATGGGCGGTGCGCAGCCATTGGCGGCGACCATGGCTGGTTATTGCATGTTAGCGGTGGACGTGGATGAAACGCGTATTGATTTTCGATTGCGTACACGTTACCTCGATCATAAAGCGACCTCGCTAGATGAAGCACTCGAATTGATTGAGCAAGCGCGCCACGATGGCCGTGCTATTTCTGTGGGCTTATTAGGTAACGCAGCCGATGTTTTTGCCGAGTTGGTTGAGCGCAATATCACGCCTGACGTAGTAACTGACCAAACATCTGCGCACGATCCTCTGCATGGCTACTTGCCACAAGGGTGGACATTAGCAGACTATTTGGAGCGCCAAGAAAGTGACCCAGCCGGCACCGTTACCGCCGCGAAGCAGTCGATGGCAGTGCAAGTGCGCGCCATGTTAACGCTACAAGAGCGTGGCGCGGCAACTTTAGATTACGGCAACAACATCCGCCAAATGGCGAAAGATGTGGGTGTCGATCACGCTTTTGACTTCCCCGGATTCGTGCCCGCCTATATTCGCCCACTATTCTGCCAAGGTATTGGACCATTCCGTTGGGTGGCATTGTCAGGCGACCCAGAAGACATCTACAAAACCGATGCCAAGGTAAAAGAACTCATTCCAGATGATCCGCACCTGCACAATTGGTTAGACATGGCGCGTGAGCGTATTAGCTTCCAAGGCTTGCCAGCACGTATTTGTTGGATTGGCCTCAAAGATCGCGCACGTATCGCACGAGCATTCAATGACATGGTCAAAAATGGCGAACTGAAAGCGCCGATTGTGATTGGTCGTGATCACCTCGATTCAGGCTCAGTCGCTAGCCCGAACCGCGAAACAGAAAGCATGCTTGATGGTTCAGATGCGGTTTCAGACTGGCCATTGTTGAATGCTCTTTTAAACACCGCGGGCGGCGCTACATGGGTGAGCCTCCACCACGGTGGTGGGGTTGGTATGGGCTACTCGCAACATTCAGGTGTGGTCATTGTGGCCGATGGTTCCGATGCGGCGGATAAACGCTTGAGCCGTGTGCTGTGGAATGACCCAGGTACCGGCGTAATGCGCCATGCCGATGCAGGCTATGACATTGCCAAAGATTGCGCACGTGACCAAGGGTTAGACTTACCGATGCTGGAGGGCAAATAAATGAACGATGTATTTGAATTGCAACCTGGCACCTTAAGCCTGTCACAGTTGCGCCATTGGTGGCAGGAGCCGCAACAGTTGGCATTACATGCTGAAGCCGATGCCGTGATTGCCCGCTCGCACAAGACGGTTGCTGACGTGCTCGCTAAAGGCAAAGTGGTATATGGCATTAATACCGGCTTTGGTTTGTTGGCGAATACGCGCATTCCACCAGAAAAACTGGAAGACTTGCAGCGTCGCATTGTGCTGTCACACGCAGCCGGCACACAAGAGCTCATGGACGATACCGTGGTGCGCTTAATGCTGCTGCTGAAAATCAATTCGCTCAGTCGCGGCTTCTCAGGTGTACGCCGTGAAGTGATTGATGCTTTAATAGATTTGCTCAACAACCAAGTCTACCCGTGTGTGCCGAGCAAAGGCTCGGTTGGTGCGTCCGGCGATTTAGCACCACTCGCGCATCTCGTGTTGCCGTTACTTGGTGAAGGCCAAGTTCGCGTAGAAGGCAAAATTTATCCAGCCGTTGAAGGTATGGCGAAAGCCGGCCTGAAGCCGCTCAACGCATTAGCGCCAAAAGAAGGTTTGGCCTTGTTAAATGGTACCCAAGCCTCAACCGCGCTAGCATTGCATGGCTTGTTCCAAATTGAACGCGTATTCAATGCCGCACTGGTTACCGGAGCTATGGCGGTAGAAGCGGCGATGGGTTCACGCTCACCGTTTGATGCGCGTATTCACGCCGTGCGTGGTCAGCCAGGGCAAATTGCTGTTGCGCAAAGCTTCCGCCAATTATTGGGTGATAGCTCTGAAATTGCTACCGCTCATGTGGATTGCGAAAAAGTACAAGACCCTTATTCCTTGCGTTGTCAGCCACAAGTGATGGGCGCCGTGTTTGACCAATTGCAACACGCCAGTCAAATTTTGGTGCGTGAAGCCAATGGTGTCACCGATAACCCGTTGGTATTTAGTGACAACGGCGACATTATTTCAGGCGGTAATTTCCACGCTGAACCAGTTGCTATGGCAGCCGATATTCTTGCCATTGCGGCGAGTGAAATCGGTGCGCTTTCTGAGCGACGTAGTGCCTTGTTAATTGACCACCACCTCAGTAATTTGCCACCATTTTTGGTGAACGATGGTGGGGTGAATTCTGGCTTTATGTTGGCACAAGTGACAGCCGCAGCTTTAGCGTCTGAGAATAAAACGCTAGCACATCCAGCCTCGGTTGATAGTTTGCCCACCTCGGCCAACCAAGAAGACCATGTATCAATGGCAACGTTTGCTGCGCGTCGATTAACTGACATCGCGCGCAACATCCGGGATATTGTAGCGATTGAGTTGTTAGAGGCGGCGCAAGGCTTAGATTTCCGTCGTCCGTTAAAAGCTGCTGCGGCGGTAGAAGAAGCTCACGCCCGTGTACGTGCACAAGTTAGCTTTTACGATCAAGATCGTTATTTTGCGCCAGATATTGCCGCGATTGCGACATTGATTGAACAAGGCAAATTGCACGATTTAGTGCAGGAAGGAGCAGTACTCGAGGACGCTTAAGCGTCCTCTTCTTCATCTTTCAAAACCTGGCAGTCGACACATAAAGCGACGTCAGGCTTTGCGGCTAAACGCGCAGCCGAAATTTCCTCGCCACACTCAACACAATAACCATATTCGCCGCTACGCATGCGTTGTAATGCAGCATCAGCGCTTTGTGCTTGGCGCGTTCCCGGTTGCTCATTCACCACGGTTTCAAGTTTACTCCGAATACGTAACAACTGCTGGGCGGATAAATTATCACTCATGTTAACGTCCTTCTTATTTTTCGTTATTAGCTAGCACGACAAACTGACCTGTAAATTCCGCGACGGGTTTATCGCCATCAAATACCTGTGACTTTAAAGTAGCCCGTGCATTTTTACCAAGCGTTAACGCCGATAAATCACCGGTCATTGCTGACAACCGTGCAATCGCACGTGGCTCTCGGCTAACGGGTTTGTGGTAATGAATTTGGCCATCGGCTAACACCACTGCGCCGTGCAGCTGTCGTTCGCGCAATTGTAAATGCAACAACCCCCAGCACGTCAAGGTTGCCAACGAATAAATACTGCCGGCAAACATGGTGCCATGCACATTAATGTTACGTGACAGCGTTGCGGTGGTCTCAAATTCGCGCCCTGTATATTGCGTAATACGAATGCCCATGGTTTCTGAAATTGGAATTTCGCTATGCCAGGTGGTTTGTAACTCTTGGCACCAGTCTGGACGATAAATAATGCGGTTGTATTCAGTCAACGTTTTACGCAGTTGGTGCTCTGCTTGCGGGTTCTTGACCGTATCACCTTCTTCTACCACCTCGTAGCCACACTTAATGTAAAAACCTAAGGTGTTATCACGAGAATTAATCACTATGTGCTTGGCGCCTTCCGCGCGTGCGACTTTCTCGAGTTCATAAACAATGGCAACGCCGTGACCTTCACCACGGTGCTCCGGCGCGGATGCCATAAATCGAATCTGCCCTTCGTCGGGACTGTTAAAATGCAACCGCCCTACGGCAACCGCTTGACCAGCGCTATTGACGACCATGCGGTGGTAGCCCACTTGATCGTATTCGTCTTGTTCAGAGCCACGCGGTCGTTGAAAAGGTTCGCGCAATACGCGCCAACGCAAGTCGTAATAAGTGGCAAATTGTTCCGGTGTTTCCGGAGCGATAACACGGTACATAGTTAACCCTTGTTGTTAGAATGCAGCATGAAGGTAACGGGCCCATCGTTGACCAAAGCCACTTTCATATCCGCACCAAATTCACCTGTCGCAGTGTGAATGCCAAGCTGATTGAGCGCATCCACAAAGGCTAAATACAGTGGTTCAGCCTGGCTCGGTGGTGCAACTGAGGAAAAGCTCGGACGTCGACCCGACTGGGTATCGGCTGCCAAGGTAAATTGCGAAACCACCAACACGCCGCCTTGAACATCTTGCACACTCAAATTCATTTTATCTTCAGCATCAGCAAATAGGCGATAACCAGCTACTTTGGCTGCCAGCTTGGTTACATCATCAAGCGTGTCGGTTTTATCGATACCGAGCAAGACTAACAAGCCGTGCGCTATGGCGCCAATACGCTCACCGGCAACAGTCACGGATGCCTCACTGACGCGTTGAATTAATGCTTTCATTCACTTCCTTCGGTTGTTACTTCAGATTCAGATTTTGGGGGGTGGAAAAACTCCTCAATGCTGGCGGTAAGTTCGGCGCCCACCAGCACAATGTTCCAAGACACAAATATCCACAGTAGCAAGATTGGAATTGCTGCCAGCGCACCATAAATTGCCTGATAACTAGGAAACGCCGTAATGTAGGCTGCAAAGCCAGTTTTACTAAGTTCGAACAAGATTGCGGCCAACAACGCTCCCCAAAATGCATGTCGGGCGCGCACTATACGGTTTGGCATCATGATGTACAACAGCATAAACGCCACTAACGAAGTGAGAATGGGTACGATGCTTAATAATGTCGTACGCACCCCAGATACATAAACTTCAGCGGCCGCTGTCAGTGATATCAAATAGGAGGTCACTGCCATACCTGAGCCCATCAGGATTGGACCGAGAGTCAAAATCATCCAGTAAACCGCGAGTGCAACCACCATCCGGCGGCGTTTGTGATTCCGCCAAATGCGGTTCATGGTGCCATCGATTGTGCTGATCAAATTGACAGCGACGACAATGACGAAGATCACCCCAACGGTTGTCATTTTCGAAACATTGCTGACAAACTGATTCAAATACTCGCTGATCACTTCGCCAGACGTCGGCAATAAATTCGCAAACAATAATTTTTCGAGCTCTTCTTTTAATTGCTCGAACATCGGGAAAGCCGAGAACACCGAGAACATCACCACAAGCAATGGTACTAACGCGAGCATGCTCACAAAGGTTAAATGGCCAGCAACAATGGTCACGCGGTCATCTAGACAGCGCTTGCCAAAATATTTCAAGAACCGCCAAGCCTTCCGGCCACGTTCTTGCCATCGTATTAATGCGGTTTGCTCAGGTGTTGTTTCGCTCATTCCGCTCTCTTTTGAATTGCCGTTTGCTGCAACTTTTGGCATCACTATAATCCCAAACCGTGCAAATCACGTAAATAACATACCTTGTTCTTGGCTAATCGCCAATTATAGAGACAGATTGTTGGTTTTGTGAGGAGTGATTCTATGCAGGTACTCATCATTGGTGCCGGTGGTGGTATTGGGCAAGCGTTGGTGCAGTATTACCACCAACAAGGTGCACGTGTGCAAGCGCTAAGCCGTCAGCAGGTGTCGAAATTACCGGGCCACTGGTTGCAAGTAACTGATTATACCGAAGCCAGCCTCCAACGCATTGTGTCGCAGTTGCAACAACCGGATGTTGTGATAAGTACACTCGGCATTTTGCATAACGATGATTTTATGCCAGAAAAGCGCCTTGCTGATTTGAATTGGCATCAATTGCAGCAAACTTATTACGTGAATGCAGTACTTCCCATTTTACTACTGCAGCAGTTGCTGCCTATTTTGCCAAAAAAGAGTCCATGTGTGTGGGCGCAGCTTAGCGCGAAAGTCGGAAGTATTACCGATAACTATTTAGGCGGTTGGTATAGTTATCGAGCCAGTAAAGCGGCATTAAACATGTTGTTGAAAACCGCCTCAGTTGAACTCAAGCGCACCCACAAACAGCTCTGCTTGGCGGCAATTCATCCGGGCACCACCGATACCGAGCTATCGCAACCGTTTCAGCGACGTATAGCGGCCGATAAATTGTATACACCAGCGCAGTCGGCTGAGCGAATCGCTACCGTTATCAAGCAATTAACTGCTGAAGATTCAGGCGGTTTTTGGCATTGGGATGGCTCGCCGTTACCGTATTAAGCTATACTGACCGCACAACAGCCAACTAAGGAGTGGTTATGCGTTACTTGATGAATTGGACTGGCGTTATGTTCGCCGTTGTGGTTTTGGCAGGTTGCCAAAGCGCATACTACGGTGCCATGGAGAAAGTCGGCATCCACAAACGTGACATTTTGGTCGACCGTGTCGACGATGCTCGCGACGCACAATCTGACGCACAGGAAGAATTTAAATCAGCATTGCAACGCCTCGATGAGTTGTTGCAGTTCGATGGTGGTGAGTTAGAAGCGCGTTACAATGCTTTAAACGACGATTATGAGAGTAGCAAAGCGGCCGCCGAGCGCGTTTATGAACGCATTGAGGCCATCGATGATGTTGCTCAAGCATTATTTGATGAGTGGCAAGAAGAGCTCGGTATGTATAGTAATGACTCTATGCGTCGCGAAAGTGAGCGGTCACTTCGCGAAACCGAACGTCGTTACACGAGTTTGTTACAAAGCATGGAAAGAGCCGCCGACACGATGGCGCCAGTTCTCGAGAAACTACAAGACAACGTACTGTATTTAAAACATAACTTAAACGCGAAAGCCGTTGATGCAATTCGTGGTGAGTATCGCAGTTTGCGCACCGATGTTGATGTTTTAATTCGTGAAATGGAATCTGCCATTCAAGAGTCGAATGCATTCATTGAAGCCATGAAGGAGGGATCGTAATGAGTTTATTGATTCTCGCTGGGAGCAGTCGTAAAGAATCACTCAATGGTAAATTTCAGAAGCGTATTGCTGAAGTTGCAGAAAGTGACGGGCGTGCGTGTTATTTATATCCTGCAGCAGAGTTAGATGCACCTATCTACAATGGTGACTATGAAGATGAAAATGGTGTGCCATCCAACATTCAGAAGCTCGCAACCGCAATTTCTGACGCCACCAAGATCGTCATTGTCACGCCAGAATACAACAGCTCGGTGCCGCCATTACTTAAGAATGCGATTGATTGGACAACGCGGCTTGAGCAAAACCCTTGGGTGGGTAAGAACGTGTTATTGGCAGGTGCATCGCCAGGGCGTATGGGTGCGATGCGATCGATGACGCATTTAATGGTGGTTATGGCGGCGATCAAGAGCTACGTGGCGCCAATGTTCTTAAGTTGCCCGCAAGCGAGCGATGAAACCATCGCGAACTTCGATGCCGAACAAATCAAAGGCTTTTTAAAGCAAGGCGATTAACAGCTGAAGCTTATGCGCCGCGCGGCTTTAAGCCGGCGAGATAAGTATCAATGGCTTGGCTGGCTGTTTGTGATAAATCAAAGTAAGTTTTATCCAGCAGCCAGTTATACATCAATCCGTCTACTAGGCTAAACAAGCCCATAACAGTCGCTTTTGAATCATATTTCTCATCAATTAAACCTTGCTCCTTGGCTTTGTCAGCCAGCAACACGCATTCAGTGATACAAGCATTACGGCCACCTAAGTGACGTAAATGAATCGGCAATGCGTCATCAACATACTCACATTTATGCAGGAGAATATTCACGAGAGCCTGTGTATGCGGATCATCTTGCACTTGACCGATGATGTGGAAGCAGCGGGCACGTAACAATGACACCGGATCACCTTGATAGGTTTGCGCTAGTTCGTCACGCATTTCGTCTACCGGTAGACGCACTCGCTCCATCAAGGCATCAATCAAATCCAGTTTATTCTGGAAATGGTGATAAATAGCCCCCCGAGTCACTCCAGCCGCTTCAGCCACTTGATTCATTGAAGTATTAGAAACTCCTTGTTCACTGAACAAACGTTCAGCAGCATCAAGCAATTCAGCTTTTGTTGTTAACGCATCTTCTTTGGTACGACGAACCACATCTCACCTCATTACGTAGTAGTGATGACATTCTAATCGATTTTAAACAAACATGCATGTATGTATGTAAAAAGATCAATAAACTGGTCATAAAACGATGCTATGCTGTTAACGACACTTAATTTTGTTGGAGGTCGACCATGAAAAATGATATTGACCAACGCCTCGTGTTAGACGCGTTTGAAACCATTATTGAATATGGCAAACCAGATGACGAAGGGCGAAAAACGCTCGAAGGTATAACGGCTTATACCGATTTTGATGGCTATACGGTGTTTTTGGAAGGCCAAGGTGTCAACATGCGCCTCGAATTCCACAACAAGTATCATCTCGATTACGAAAATGAACGGCAGTTCGAAAACTTTATGAAGGCCATTGAAAATATCAGCAAAGGCCACTATACCCCTGAACGTGGCGAATAATTTAACCAAAAGGTAAACGTCGTGAGTAAACATAAACCCTACAGTTTGGCTGAAGAAATAGCTCATGCACTGACGCATGGCGTTGGGGCCATTGCCGCTATAGTCGGGTTGGTGTTTATGTTGGTGTGGGCAGTATCTTACGGTGATACCTTCCATGTGGTGAGCGCCGGCATTTACGGCGCGAGCTTAATTTTGCTCTACCTCGCGTCAACACTCTATCATGCGTTTCCGTGGCCACGTATCAAAGCTTTCTTCCAACAGATGGATCACGCTGCTATTTATGTGCTAATTGCCGGTACTTACACACCGTTTGCACTGGTTAATTTGCGTGGTGCGTGGGGATGGACGCTGTTAGCTGTGGTGTGGAGCATTGCGCTGATTGGCGTCATCATGGAAGTTGCCATGAAAGAGCGTAAAAAGTGGTTGTCGCTCTCTCTCTATCTTGGCTTAGGTTGGATGGCTCTAGTGGTGATTCAGCCGATGCTTGAAACCGTTGAAGCAGGCGGTTTGTGGTTACTGTTAGCTGGCGGCCTTGCCTATACCTTCGGCGTCATTTTCTACGTGTGGAAATCGCTGCGCTTTCATCACGCCATTTGGCACGTATTCGTGCTCGCCGGCAGCGTACTTCACTTCTTCTCAGTGTTCTATTTTGTGCTACCGCACCCCGATGTGATTTAGTGGCTTGCCTTTCTGAACGGAACGGGCTATGGTCTGCTCCGCATAGTGAGGAAGCCATGTTTAAAGCTGATTTTTCAATTCAAAGTACCGCACTTACCTTTCCAGTTTAAGCCGATTGCAGCCTAGCAATCGGCACCTGTAGTTATTCCCAAAATTCAATTTTTCGTGTTTCAGTTCGGTAGGAGAAAATGCCGTGCTTGCGCGTGTAATGAACTATTGCAGTTCAACCTCGTGTTTTAATCATTACCTCTTTCAGTGTCAGCAACGTCGAGTGTTACAACACCCGTTATTGCTTTCTGATTTGCTGCAACGTTTAGAGCGTATACAGCACCCACAATCACGTATTCATCCATGTGTCGAAATCGGATCGGAAGTCACGATACGACACATTCTAACGCACGGGTGTGTGGGCGATGTATTCACTTTCCAGCTTGTCGAGCCAAGTCGTGCCAACCCATATCAGGGCCTTGTTTCATACTTGTCCCCGGTTGGGTTGGCACTACTTGCATTGCCGTTAGGCGCAGAGTTTTCGGTTGTTTCAGGGGCTAGCGAGAGTCGCTGGCGATTAATGGCACTCAATCGTAAAGGAGCGAGCAATGAGTAAAGAAAAGGCGAAAAAGAAGCCACAAAAAACACTAAAAGAAAAACGTCGTGAGAAGAAAAACAAGAGTCACGACTAGATTCAAGAGCACCCACTGGGTGCTCTTTTTGTTACCCTATCGAGTCAATATAATTTTTGAATTATATAATTTCTAACTTATAATGAGTGAATCCATGGAATGGAAAATATTATTAACGGAAAAATACGCAAGCTGGTTTCTTTGTTTAACGACTGAAGAGCAAATCGAAATTCAAACCGCGGTTGATGTGCTTGAAATACTGGGTCCATATTTGCGCCGTCCGTTGAGTGACAGCGTAAAAGGAGCATCCAAAGTTTCAAATTTAAAGGAGCTCCGGATTCAGCATCGTGGAAAACCGTATCGGGTATTTTACGCCTTTGATCCAAACCGAATGGCGGTGCTTTTGTGTGGTGGCCGCAAGGATGGCTCAGGAGATAAGCATTTTTATCAACGAATGATAAGACTGGCCGAAGAAGAATTTGAAAATCATTTGAGTAACATTATTCGCTCGAATGAGAGGAGTAAGAATGACTAGATCATTGAATGAATTCCGTAAGCAAATTGCCCCCGAGGTTCAAACGAAAGCTCGTGAAAAAGCATTAAATATTGTAGCGGAAATGACGTTAGCTGAAGTTCGAAAGCACCGCGGCGTAAAACAGGTTGAATTAGCCAAGAGGCTACGAATGGCGCAACCAAATATATCGCAGATTGAGGCGCGACCTGATGCTTTGCTAAGCACACTGGAGCAGTATGTGGCAGCTTTGGGCGGTGAACTTAAGCTACAGGCGGTTTTTCCCGATGGCGATCAAATGACGATTAAGAGGATTGGCTAAAAGACGTTTATCTACCTATTTAATAAGCAAAAAATAAGCGCCTGAAAAGGCGCTTATTGTGTATTGCTAAACAGGTAAACGATTATAGCTTAGTCGTCTTTGCTACGGCTAGCGCGTTTACGCTCGTTTTCGGTCAGCATACGCTTACGAATACGAATTGATTTTGGCGTAATTTCTACCAGCTCGTCGTCATCGATAAACTCAAGTGCTTGTTCAAGCGACATACGAATTGGTGGGGTTAACAACAACGCGTCATCAGTACCCGCGGCACGGATGTTAGTTAGCTGCTTACCTTTCAAACAGTTAACGGTAAGGTCGTTTGAACGGCTGTGAATACCAATCACCATACCTTCGTATACTTCTTCCGCGTGACCAATCATCAAACGGCCGCGCTCTTGCAAGTTAAACAAGGCGTAGGCTAAGGCTTTACCTTGAGCATTTGAAATCAATACACCGTTGATGCGCTGACCAATGTTACCGCCTTTGAATGGGCCGTAATGGTCAAAGCTGTGATACATCAAACCAGTACCTGACGACAACGTCATGAACTCAGTTTGGAAACCAATCAAACCACGACTCGGTACGATAAAGTCGATACGAACACGGCCTTTACCGTCTGGCGTCATGTTGGTCATTTCAGCTTTACGTAAGCCAAGTTTTTCCATCACTGAGCCTTGGTGTTGCTCTTCGATATCGACGGTTAAGTTTTCAAACGGCTCTTCTTTCACACCGTTCACTTCACGCATGATCACTTCAGGGCGTGATACCGCTAATTCGAAACCTTCACGACGCATGTTTTCAATCAATACGCCTAAGTGCAATTCACCGCGACCAGAAACACGGAAACGATCTGGGTTGTCGGTTTCTTGAACACGCAACGCCACGTTGTGCTTCAGCTCTTGCTGTAAACGCTCAAGAATTTGACGTGAAGTCACGAATTTACCTTCTTTACCGGCAAACGGTGAGGTGTTGACCTGGAAGGTCATGGTTACTGTTGGTTCATCAACGGTAAGTGGCGGTAGCGCTTCAACTGCACCCGCTGCACACACAGTGTCAGAAATTTTAAGTTCACCCAAACCGGTTACTGCAACGATATCGCCGGCACTGGCTTGATCCGTTTCAATACGGTCAAGGCCCAAGTAGCCAAAGATTTGACCAACTTTGCCGTTACGTTTGGTGCCGTCAGCGCCAACTACGGTGACCTGCTGGTTCAACTTCAATGTACCGCGCTTAATACGGCCGATGCCAATGATGCCCACGTAGCTTGAGTAATCCAGCTGTGAGATTTGCATTTGCAACGCACCATCACGGTCGGCATCCGGTGGCGATACTTTCTCAAGAATCGTCTCGAATAAGGCCGTCATGTTATCGGTTTGCTCGTTGTAATCCAGAGTCGCCCAACCGTTCAACGCTGAAGCATAAACCACTGGGAAGTCTAACTGTTCGTCGGTTGCACCTAAGTTATCGAATAAGTCGAATACTTGGTCCATAACCCAATCAGGACGTGCGCCCGGACGGTCAATTTTGTTGATAACCACAATTGGTTTCAAACCGTGTGCGAACGCTTTTTGTGTAACAAAGCGAGTTTGTGGCATTGGCCCGTCAACCGCGTCAACAACCAATAATACCGAGTCGGCCATCGACAATACGCGCTCTACTTCACCACCGAAGTCGGCGTGTCCTGGCGTGTCCAGAATATTGATGCGGTAGTCTTTGTAGTTTACCGCAGTGTTTTTCGCCAAAATGGTGATGCCACGTTCTTTCTCAAGATCGTTGGAGTCCATGATGCGTTCTTCTACGCCACCGCGGCTCTCAAGAGTGCCCGATTGCTGTAAAAGTTTATCAACCAAGGTTGTTTTGCCATGGTCAACGTGCGCAATAATTGCAATATTACGCAGCTTGGAAAGTTCAGTCGCTTGAATTGTCATTGATAAAGCCTGTAAAAAACGCGAGGAGACGGTATGAGCCGCCATTGGTTAAAATAGCGGCGTATTATACGCTTGCGCGCTTATACAAGCTAGTTTTTTTCGTTGGTGGCGTCGCCGTTGTCGGCGTCAGATTGCTTCAGACGTTTGTCCCAGCGTTGCTGAGCATAGCGACGTAGGCTTGGAATGGTATCGGTTTCATCCATAATGGGTTGGCCCAGAATAGTCTCGATAATATCTTCGAGGGTAACTAACCCCATCCAAGTGCCGTGCTCATCAAATACTAGTGCCATGTGTTGACGTTGATCTAAGAGCATCCGCATCACTTGCTCTACGTTGACGGTTTCGGAAACCACTTCGACATCGCGCGCCAGCTCGTTAATGGTTTTGTCGGTATCCGATTCGAGCGCTTCGTTACGCAAAATAATGCCGTGCGGTACTTCGTCGGCGTCAATTACAGGAAAACGCGAGTAAGGCATCGTTTTCGCACGATATAGAAACTCACTAATGGTTTCGTCAGGACGCACCGATTCACAAACAGTTCGCGGCGTCATTACGTCGCGAACTCGAATGGTATGCAAATCGAGCATGTTACCAATCACGCGGCGTTCATCGGCATCAATTAATTTTTGTTCATAACCTAAAATGGCGAGCGCTTTAATTTCCGAACGCACATCGACATGTTCTTCGCCGCCAATGCGCTTGGTGATTTGATCAGACAGCCAAATGAATGGACGTAAGATCATAATCATGAAATTTAAAATGCTTGGTAACGTCGGTGCGAGTTGACGCCAAAATTTCGCGCCAATCGTTTTTGGCAAAATCTCTGAAAGCACCAAAATAAGAACTGTCATGACGGCTGAAGCAGCCGCTAAATAGCCATCACCAAATACCACACCAACTTGCGCACCAACACCGGCTGCACCAGCGGTGTGCGCAACGGTGTTTAATGTCAAAATAGCCGCTAACGGACGGTCAATATTGGTTTTTAATTTCTGTAATTTTGCGTGTAGCTTGGGGCGCTGTTCTTTCAGATGCGCAATATAGCTTGGGGTAATTGAAAGCAGTGCCGCTTCCAAAATAGAACATATAAATGAAATACCAATAGCAATAAAGGCAAAGGTAACTAATAAAAACATGAAGCTCACGAATGGTTAATATGATGATGAATTCTCGCAGAGAGCGGTCTATTTAGCAATAAATAGGTATTGTACTTCATTAAAGCAAAGACGAAACGAACGATGATTTGAATAAATATTCACTTATTGATAGGTTATATTCACTCTTAATTAGAGCATAGTTCGACAACTTTTTTTTTAGACCCGCCTTATTTTGTGAAACCTTCGCAAAAAATAACAAGTTACCCTGTCATCGATGTGTACCAAAGTTGACTATACAACCCGCCTGAAAGGCTTAAATTTAGACAACTTATGTGAATTTTCACTTTACAGCCCGTCAAAACTAGCTATGTTGTAGATGTATAGACAACTCAGTTGGGCCGTCGGGTTGATCAATAATTAGAACGAAAAATCACAATGAAAATATATTCAGAGGGCACTATGAATAAACTAACCTTATCAGGTGTGGCAACCGCACTTTCTGCGTTGCTATTACCCACTCAATCTGTAGCTCAAGACACCCAACAACAAGTTGACGAAGATAAAGTCGAGCGCGTTACGGTAACGGGCTCTCGTTTGCAGCGCACTGAAGCTGAAAGTGCCGCACCTATTCAAGTTTTTACCGCAGAGGATCTTGAAAACTCCGGTGTGAATTCGTTAGAGGTTATTCTACAACGGATGTCGGCTTCCGCTGGCGCCGCTGGCGGTCAAAGCAATGCTTACTGGACCAGCAATGGCTGGGGAACAGCACAAGTCAACCTGCGTGGTTTAGGTATTAACCGCACACTTGTTCTTCTAAATGGTCGTCGTGTTGTTAATGGTGGTACTGGAGCCAACAGCAGTGTTGACTTAAATATGATTCCGGTTGAAATGATCGAGCGCATTGAAGTACTAAAAGACGGTGCATCAGCCATTTACGGCGCTGACGCTGTTGCCGGTGTGGTTAACATTATTACGCGTAAAAATTATGACGGTTTTTCACTTGATGCTCGATTAGGTGCCACAGATAGCGGTGATGCCGAAGAGAGAGCTGTAAATGTCGTATTTGGAGCGAGCACGAATCGTGCCCGAATCGTGGGTACTGTGGGTTATCGTTCAAGTGATGCCTACAATATGCAAGAGCAAGCTGGTTGTGCATTAGCTGAAGTTGCCCCAGGCGAGCTCGGTTGTTTTGGTAGTTCAAGCACTATTGGCGGCCGAGCAACAGTGTTGACTGGGCCTGACGCAGGCAGTCGTATTAACTTTAATCAAGAGCAGGGTGGCGATAGCGATTTTTATGAACCGTATGATCCAGCCAAGCATAATTTTGATTTCTTCTCGCAACTGAACTCGGTTAACCCAATTACCAACTGGAATTTTTCAACTTTTGCAGATTATCACCTGACAGGTGATACCTACGGCTTTGTCGAAGTACTTTACAACAATCGACGCTCGAACCAACTCGCAACCTCTGGCACTGTGGGCGGAATTGAATATGCAGCCGATCATCCTGATAACCCGACAGGTGAGACGATTCGTCTTGACAGTCGTCGTTTGCTGGAAGCCGGACCTCGTGATTTCTTCCAAGACGTAAACACTTGGCGTTTTGTTGGTGGTTTAAATGGAACGCTTGCTGCTGATTGGAGCTGGGAAATTGCTTACAACTTCGGTCGTACCTCAGGTATTGATGGCGCAACTAATATCGCCAATATGGAGCGATTGAACCGCTCTATTGATCCAGAACAATGTGGGCAGGCTGGCATTCCATGTTTGGACCTGCTTGGATTCGGTGGTTTCGGTCAAGATGCGATTGATTACATCATGTTTCGCATAGATTCCGAAGGTGGTAACGAGCAACGGTCGATAACTGCAAATATTACTGGTGATTTATTCGAACTGCCAGCAGGCTTTGTTCCGGTTGCATTTGGTGTAGAGCATCGTGAGGAAAAAGGTTGGCGTAATCCAGATTCTGCAGTTGTGGCTGGCGTAATGAATACTAACCAAGCCGATCCGATTAGCGGTAGCTACAGTGTTGATGAAATTTATGTTGAAACAGCGTTGCCATTATTGAATGACCTTCCATTTGCACAAAGTGTGAACTTAGAGCTTGCATATCGTTATAGCGACTATGACACTTTCGGTAGTGATGGTAACTATAAAGCGAGTTTGCACTGGCAACTGAACGATTCTTTGAAACTTCGAGCAACAAACTCGACTGCGTTTCGCGTGCCGAACATTCCTGAATTGTTTGGCGGTGTGGCCGAAGGAAATTTGACCACAACGGATCCGTGTGATGGTTGGGACCAACCTGGGAAAAACGCTACAGTAGCGGCAAACTGTCAAGCTGATGGTGTTCCAGCAGGCTATACACAACTAGGTTCAACTATTTTGACCACCGTTGGTGGCAACCCTAACCTTGAACCTGAAGATGCAAAAACATTTACCGCGGGTGTGGTGTGGGATGCGTCCTTCGCCGAAAATCTGCAGTTCACGGTTGATTACTACAAAATTGATATTGAGAATGCCATTCAGCGCATCCCGGGTTCAACCAAATTATCGGTTTGTTATAACTCAGAAAATCTGTCGCACCCGTTTTGTAACGACAGCCAATTTACTCGGGATAGTTTAACTGGAGAAATTAACTTTCTCTCAGCACAACCTACGAACGCTGCAACCGAAGAAGTGTCGGGTGTAGATGCAGCGGTATTCTACAAAACTGATCTTTCTGGTTTTGCGACAACGATGAACTGGACAGTTAGTTATCTCGATGAATACACCGTAACGCCATTCGCCGGCGGCACACCAATTGCTTATGCTGGGAAAATTACTGGAGGAAGCGGTAGTTATACAAATTGGCGTTCAAATGCGTCGGTCACTGTCGATCGTGATGACTGGCAAGCCCATTGGAGTGTTCAATACATTGGTGGCGCTGATGATATAAATGCGGCGCCTGGCGACATCGGGGATCACGCTCCAAGTGTGTTTTACCATAACGTACAGGGCACTTATTTTGTTAATTCAAAAATGAGCCTCGTTGGTGGCGTTAATAACTTGTTTGATAAGAAACCTCCATTTATTCAAAGCTGGACTGATGCGAACACAGATACCATGACTTACAACCTTTTGGGACGTCAGTTGTTCGTTAAAATGCGTTACACGTTCTAACCCTGGACGTTTAATTGCGGGAGAGGTTGCGCTCTCCCGCATTTTTTTGGAATTTTTTGGAGAGTTTTATGGCTGTCAAAATAGCCAATAGCCGCTGGCGAGTCTGGCATCGCTGGATGGCGTTAATCGTGGGCTTACAAATGGTCGTTTGGAGTATCAGCGGTGCCTACATGGTTTTCTTTAAATTGCCATTTATTCACGGTGACCACTTAGTAAAACAACATGATGCTGTTATTCACGATTCGCAAGCTGTGGCACCATTTACCAATGTATTGGATAAATACCCCGATGCATCAGACATAAAGCTGTCATCGTTGTGGCTAAATAACCAATGGCAACCGGTCTATCACGTTAGTCATCATGGCACTACTGAGCTCATCGATGCGCAAAACTTAGAATCGATTCATCTTGAACAATCGGCGGTTAAAGCCATTGCAGAAAAAATATATGCATTGGGCGATCAACCCGCCAGCCGTATTGAATGGTTAGCTGACAATCCGCCAACTGAGCTAAACCCAGCGCATTTACCAGTATGGCGAGTGGATTTCGATGACTTTGGCAGCACAAGTCTTTATTTTTCGCCAACAACTGGTGAACTTGTAACGAAACGGCACACTTTCTGGCGAGGCTTCGACATTATGTGGATGCTTCATATTATGGATTACGAAGAGCGTGTTGATATTGAGAGTTGGCTACTCAAAGGATTTATTATCGCCAATTTTGTTTTCCTCATGACTGGCGCCGTGCTCTTGGTCTACACCCTCCGAAAAACTAAGCCCGAATCAAAAATTAATGTGGAGGGTTCGCTATGATGCGCTTTTTGCAATGGTTGCACCGGTGGACCAGCTTGATAATCATCATTCAAGTTCTATTGTGGATAATCAGTGGCTTTTATTTTTCGTTAGCTGGCCATCATGCGATGTCTGGTCACCATTATTTTAAAATGGAACACAGTCATTCACCAATTGGCACATCTCAAGCGTTAGACTGGCCGCAAATATCCAATCAATTTTCCGATATTCGAGATGTTCAGTTACGTACAATTTTAGGTACGCCACAATATGTTATTGAACATGCTGACGGAGTTAGCTACATCGATGCGACCACAGCTCAACCTTGGTCAACATCAGAAGAGATGGCGGCAACCTTGGCTCAAGAAAGTTATTCGGGCTCAGGTGAAATTATTGGTGTGACACCCTTAACAGAAGGTAGCGATGAGGTTAATGGTTGGCGTGAACCAGGTTATCGTGTTGATATTCGTGATGACTTGAATACACGTATCTATATCGATGCCGCATCAGGCACTGTGGTTGAACACCGCAATACGCCTTGGCTATGGGCTGATTGGGCGTTCAAACTGCATTTTATGGATTACAGCGGAGAGCGAAACTTTAATCATCTGCTGATCGTGAGCGCTGGCGTGATGATGTTATGGTTTACCTTATCTGGACTTATTTTGTTAGGACGAAATCTCGTACGCGGAGATTTGAATCCTTGGCGTAAGCAAACCTACTTAGAGTTTTTTCAAACACAGCAGAAAACGATTGCTAGCGCTTGTGGCGGGGGTGGCACATGCGGGCTTTGCAAGGTGCGTTTCCAAGGAGGTGCTCCCTCGCCAACGGATAGCGAACAAGCGATTTTATCGACATCTGAACTCAATGAAGGGTTGCGCTTAAGCTGCCAGCATAGGTTAAACAAAAACTACAATGTTGGTCTTACCAACACTGATGCCCGTTCATTGACACTAAAATTAGTCCATAATCGGGTGTTGACGCCGAGTATTCATGAGCTGACGTTTGTACCAGCGAATGGCGTAGACCTTTCATACCAAGCTGGTCAGTTTATGCAGTTTTTCATTCCTTGTGACGCTGGTCAGAACACTGTGACCGTGCATCGCAATTATTCATTCGCAACAGCATCAGGGCAACCCGAGTTAACCTTTACAGTCCGTAAAATGCCAGCGCCGAATACTAAATGTCAGCCAGGTATTGGTTCAACATACCTATGTGGTTTACAAATGGGTGAGACGGTTGGTGCAGTTGGTCCGCTGGGTGACTTTCTGTTAAACACCGCAACCCTTGGTGAACGACAACAGGTGTTTATCGGTGGTGGAGCGGGTATTGCACCGTTGCGCGCGCTCATTCAAGACGCACTTGAACGAGTGGAAACCGCGCATCCACTTCAATTCTTCTACGGAGCTCGTAATCGATCAGAGTTATGCTATTACGATGAATTTATCGCATTACAAGAGCAGCAACGTTTGCAATACCACCCGGTTATTTCTGAACAAGATGACACATGGCGTGGGCTTAGCGGCTTTGTTCATGAGATTGCGAAAGCGTGGATTCAAACGCAAGATGTGCAGCAACTTGATGTCTACGTATGTGGGCCTCCGGCCATGCTAGCCGCAACGCGAGCGATGCTGGATGAAATCGGCGTTGCACCGGAACAGGTGCGTTACGATGATTTCGGAATTTAATTATGTACTTTAGATAAATACGAAATAAATCATCCACACTTGCCGTTTTTTGCTCTATACTTTAGTGAATTTTAGTTACTTACGAAATTCAACTGAGCAAAATTCGGCAAGGAGATGAATATGTCATTGCGTGCTTGGGCAATCGCCCTGTTTGTTGTCAGTACTGCCAGTGTTGCAACCTCGACGGTCGCAGCTGAGCATCAAGTTCAGTCTACGACTATTGCAGAATATCTGCGCTTGCAAGGGCTGGTTGAGTCAACCAACAGTGCAACCGTATCAGCGCAAGTTTCTGGTCGCGTTGAGAAGGTATTGGTTGATGTCGGCGACAATGTGCCAGCCGGCGCAACGCTCGTGACCATTACCTCAGTTGAGCAATATCAAATGCTAACCCAGGCACAAGCGCAACTAGCCGCAGCTGGTGCCACACTGATTGCCGAACAGCAAGAATTTGATCGGGTAACTAGCTTAGTGCAGCGCGATTTAGTACCGGTGGCTGAGCGCGACCGCGCCAAGGCGCGTCTCGATAACGCCAAAGCACAACTACGCTCAGCCGAAGCTGCGGTTGAGCGCGCCGAAGAACAACTCAGCTACACTGAGGTGAAAGCACCTTACGGTGGTATTGTCAGCGAGCGTTTTGTCGAGCCCGGCGAATTAGTGCAACCTGGTATGCCATTATTGTCTGGTTTCGACCCTGCTGAATTACGTTTACATGTGGACTTGCCAGCCCGCTATGCCCATCTAGCAACTACCTACCAGTGGGCCCGTGTTAATGGGTTAGAGCCAACTTCGCAACAAGTGTTTCCTACGGTGCACAGTCAATCGAGTACCGTGCGCATGCGGTTAATTTTACCAAGTGATAGTGGATTGATGCCGGGGCAGTGGCAGCCAGTATTGGTGAAGGTGGGCGAGCACCAAGGCGTGCAAGTGCCTGCCGAGGCCATTTATAACCAAGGCGAGCTCACCATGGTTCGCATGCAAGATAATAGCTGGCGTGCGGTGCGTTTAGGCTTAAGCCAAGACGGTTTTGTAGAAGTTGTGAGTGGATTGAAAGCCGGTGAGGTGATCAGCTATGAGTAACAAGCCCCTTGGTATCGCAGGTAAATTTGCGGCATGGGGTGAACGTTCTCAGCTCACGCCGTTGTTGGCAATTTTTGGCCTAATTCTTGGCATCATGGCGGCGCTAATTACGCCGCGTGAAGAGGAGCCGCAAATTGACGTCACCATGGCCGATGTCATGGTGGCATTTCCGGGCGCCGCCGTTAGTCAAGTTGAAGATCAATTAGCGACGCCGCTAGAGCAGCACTTTGCACGCATGCAGGGTATTGAGCATATTTACTCGGTATCACAGCCAGGCCAAGCGCTGGTGACGGTGCAATTTGAAGTGGGTGTACCGCGCGATAAAGCGTTAGTAGAGCTCTTTGATAGCCTAGCAAGCTGGCAAGTTCGCCACCCCAACTTTTCACAGCCTCTAGTGAAAGCTCGAGGTATCGATGATGTACCAATTCTTGGGCTAACCATTACCTCCGACGGACTTGATTTGAAATCGGTTGCTGACACCTTAGTCGAGCCACTCCAAAACGTTAGCGGCGTGCGCGAAGTAAATGTCATTGGCGCTGAGCCCGAGCAAATTAACGTGACTTTAGATAACACCGCGCTGAGCCGTATCGGCTTAGATTTTAATGCGGTGAGCCAAGCCTTGGCGGGGCAAAACCAAAGCGCGCAAGCAGGTTATCGACTGGCTCAAGGCCAGCAAATTCCTGTGCAAGCGAGTAGCTTTATCGATAGCGTGAACACATTGCGTCATCTGATTGTTGCCAACGTTGACGGCAAGCCGGTTCGCCTGGAGCAAGTGGCCGAAATCAGCGAAAGCGCAGTGGTACCATCTCGTTACGTGTGGTCGCGTCCAGCGGGTGGCGAAGCACAGCCAGCGGTGACGCTTGCCGTCACTAAAAAAGCCGGTGAAAACGCGGTGGTGGTAGCGCAGGAAGTTTTAGCGCGCCTCGATACGTTGAAGCAACAATGGCTGCCGCCTGAGCTAGAAATCGACGTTACACGCAACTATGGCCAAACTGCAGACGATAAAGCCTCAAAGCTCATTCAAAAGCTCATCTTCGCAACCATATCAGTTGTCGCACTGGTGTTATTCACCCTCGGTAAACGCGAAGCCGTTGTGGTGGGTAGCGCCGTCGTGCTGACCCTCGCTATGACCTTGTTTGCGTCTTGGGCATGGGGCTTTACGCTGAACCGTGTGTCGCTATTCGCACTGATCTTCTCCATTGGTATCTTGGTTGATGACGCCATTGTGGTGGTGGAGAATATTCACCGCCATTTAGGTTTGGGTAAGTCTCTGAAAACCTCCATTCCGGCAGCGGTCGACGAAGTTGGGGGACCGACCATTTTGGCGACCTTTACTGTAATCGCCGCCCTGCTTCCGATGGCGTTTGTGAGTGGCTTGATGGGTCCGTACATGAGCCCCATCCCAATTAACGCGTCGTTGGGCATGCTGTTGTCGCTGATTATCGCGCTCACCGTAACACCGTGGTTGGCTCGTCATTTATTAAAAGACGAACATCATGAAGGTGAAGCGCATAGTAGCAAACTACATACCTTCTTTGAGCGCATCATGCAGCCGTTGCTCACACATCGTAAGCGGCGTTACTTCATGGGCTTTGGCCTGATTGTTCTCATTGTCGCAATGATGGGTCTTGCGGTGGTGCAGGCCGTGGTGATGAAAATGCTGCCATTTGATAACAAGAGTGAAATCAAACTGGTACTGGATATGCCAGAAGGCAGTAGCTTAGAAGAGACCAATGCGACGCTCATGCAATTGGCACAGAAACTCGACGAAGTGGACGAAGTCGTTGCCACCCAAATCTATGCCGGCACCGCGTCACCAATTGGCTTTAATGGCCTTGTGCGCCAGTACTATTTGCGCGAAGGCGCCAACATGGGCGACATTCAAGTCACGCTCGCTGAACTTGGTGAGCGCGATCGTGCGAGTCACGAGATTGCTTTGGCAATTCGGCCAATGCTAACGCCAATTGCCGAAGCCGTTGGTGCGTCCCTAAAGATTGTTGAAGTGCCGCCGGGTCCGCCCGTGCTCGCACCAATAGTCGCAGAAGTGTATGGTCCGTCAGAGGCAGCACGTGAATTAGGTGCTCGTGACGTGCTTGCGCAATTGCGCGCCACCGAAGGTGTCGTCGATATCGATAGCACTCTCGTGGCTGAAGCCACCGAAGAAGTTTGGGAAGTGAATCGTGAGCGTGCCGCACAACTCGGCGTGACCGCTGGACAAGTGGTTCAGGTATTGCAAACCGCACTTGGCGGCATGAATGTCACCTACTTGGCGATTCCCGGTCAAACCCAACCGGTACCGGTGAAGTTACGCCTGCCAGCGGATTGGCAAGGCCAGTTAGCGCAACTTGAGAGCCTTACCGTAACCAGCCAAACCACCGGTCAAGCCATTCCAGTGGCGGAGCTCATTGAGCGCGAACAGCGACCTTATGCGCAACCGGTGTATCACAAAGACTTGCGCCCAGTGGTTTATGTGACTGCCGATATGGCTGGCGAACTCGATAGCCCGCTCTACGGCCTATTCGACGCTGCCGGCGATATCGAACTGCCACAAACCTTTATAGCGCAGCCTGATATCTGGGACCAAACCGCGTTGAAGTGGGACGGCGAATGGCAAATCACCTACGAAACCTTCCGTGATATGGGCTTGGCCTACGCAGTCGGTTTGTTGTTGATTTACCTGCTGGTAGTCGGCCACTTCGGTAGTTACATGACACCACTGGTTATCATGGCACCCATACCGCTAACGCTCATCGGCATCATGCCAGGCCATGCCATCCTCGGTGCGCAGTTCACCGCCACCTCCATGATCGGCATGATTGCCTTGGCCGGAATCATAGTGCGGAACTCCATCTTGCTGGTCGATTTTATCCGTGAAGAAGTCGCCGCCGGCAAAGACCTCAACACCGCCGTGATTGAAGCTGCTGTCGTACGTGCCAAACCAATCACGTTGACCGCAATCGCGGCCATGATGGGTGCTTTCTTCATCCTCGATGACCCCATCTTCAACGGCCTGGCCGTCAGCTTGATCTTCGGCATCGCGGTCTCTACGGCGTTGACGCTGGTGGTCATTCCATTGCTGTACGCGTCGCTCCTGCGGCGCCGGACCGCTCGAGAGCGTTAATCGTTAATCGTTATTGGTTATTCGTTATTCGTTATTTGAAAAAGCGAAAGCCAATAACGAAACCCTCAAACAAACAGCGTAGTTCGTGCTTCGTGCGCTACGCTGTTCGTCCGGGCTTCGCCCTGTTCGCGAACCCCGAACCCCGAACCCCGAACCCCGAACCCCGAACCCCGAACCCCGAACCCATAATAGAAAGCCCTATCAAGCATGTATGTCGGCTCAGAAAAAGGGTGTTCAGTTGCATCAAAAATGCAGCATTTGAAGGGGGCTTTTTTGCTCCATTTTTGATGCAACTGAACAGCCAAAATAAAAGCACATGCCCCACACCCATACATCTATCTTTTTGGTAAGTTGAATAGGTTCAACACGGAAAATCACACGATTCGCCTGAAAGATCTATGAGATGAGCAAATGTATGACGTGAGTAAGTGTACGAGATGAGCAGGTGTATGAGATGAACAAATGTATGACGTGAGTAGGTGTATGACGTGAGTAGGTGTATGACGTGAGTAGGTGAATGGGATCTCTAGGCTCTGTGGGAGCGAGAGCCAAACAGAGTTGATCTCCTAAAAACAGCGTAGCGCACAAACCAAGAACTACGCAGTTCGTCTTTCGCTCTTCGCTCTTCGCTCTTTCGAATAACGAATAACCAATAACGAATAACGAACAACGAACAACGCTTTTCGAGCCCTTGCACTTCCGTGGTGCATGAATTTGCACTACAATGGTGCAAATATAGCCAATGCACAGCACCCTAGCCGTACCAGAACAACGTTAACCCATTGAAAAGTGAGCCAAAACCAATCTTGGCATCGTTTTTGCTTTAATTTGGTGCAAAGGTGCAAGCGCAACAAGCAATGCTTGCTATACTCAATTCTGAAACTAGACATGCACGATCGCGGAGGATCACATGACAACACCACAAGACGTTATGGCTTACATTGAAGAACACGATGTCAAATTCGTGGATTTACGCTTTACCGATACTAAAGGTAAAGAGCAGCATGTGACCATCCCGGTTTCGCAAATTAATGAAGAGTTCTTCGAAGAAGGCAAGATGTTTGATGGTTCGTCTATTGGTGGCTGGAAAGGCATCAATGAGTCAGACATGGTGCTTATGCCTGATTGTAGCTCGATTGTACTTGACCCGTTCACTGACGAAGTAACGATGAATGTGGTGTGCGACATTCTTGAGCCAGACACCATGCAAGGTTATGACCGTGACCCGCGTTCAATTGCGCGTCGTGCGGAAGAGTATTTGCAAAGCATGGGCATTGGCGACACGGCGTTCTTCGGTCCGGAGCCTGAGTTTTTCTTGTTCAACGATGTGCGTTTCCACACCGACATGAGCGGTAGCTTCTATAAAATTGAAGCAGAAGAAGCGAAGTGGAACTCGGGCAAAGAATACAAAGATGGTAACTTGGCGCACCGTCCAGGTGTGAAAGGCGGTTACTTCCCAGTACCACCCGTTGATTCAGCGCACGATATTCGTAGCACCATGAGCACCGTGATGGAAGACATGGGCTTAGTCGTTGAAGCGCACCACCATGAAGTGGCAACTGCCGGTCAAAACGAGGTGGCAACCCGCTTTAATACGTTGGTGAAAAAAGCTGACGAGATTCAAATCTATAAGTATGTAGTACATAACGTTGCGCATTCATACGGTATGACCGCTACCTTTATGCCGAAGCCAATTGTTGGTGATAACGGTTCTGGTATGCACGTTCACATGTCAATTAGCAAAGACGGCAAGAACTTATTCGCAGGCGATCAGTACGGTGGCTTGAGCGAAATGGCGCTTTACTACATTGGCGGTATCATCAAACATGCGCGTGCTTTGAACGCGTTCTGTAACCCAACCACCAACTCGTACAAACGTTTGGTGCCAGGCTACGAAGCACCGGTTATGTTGGCGTACTCTGCGCGTAACCGTTCTGCGTCAATTCGTATTCCTGTGGTTGCTAGTGCAAAAGCGCGTCGTATTGAGGTGCGTTTCCCTGACCCAGCGGCGAACCCTTACTTGTGTTTTGCAGCGCTGTTGATGGCTGGTCTTGATGGTATTAAGAACAAGATCCATCCTGGCGATGCGATGGATAAAGACTTGTATGATTTGCCAGCAGAAGAAGCGAAAGAAATTCCAACCGTATGTCACTCATTAGAGATGGCCTTGGAAGCATTGGATAAAGACCGTGAGTTCTTAACTGCTGGCGGTGTATTTACTGATGACATGATTGATGCGTACATTAAGTTGCGTCACCACGAAGTGATGAAACTGAAAATGACCACGCACCCAATTGAGTTTGATTTGTACTATAGCGTTTAACGAAAGAGCGCTTTAGTTACATAAGAGGAAACAACGAACGATGAAACCACTGGCACTCGCAGCCATTCTGTTAACGTTTTTGATTGGCTTGGCGCTGCACGTTGATCCGTCAACGGCGCAGGTTTATAAAAAACGGAATGCGGATGGCACCGTGACTTACAGCGATCAGCCGATTCAAGGTGCTGAGAAAGTTGAAGTGGAAGCGGCGCCAGTGACAGAGTTCGCGAAGTCAAATGCGGCTGCTCAAGTTGAGCAGTCGCAGCCTTCCGCCGAGCAAGCTGGCGAAGCAGAGGGCGGTGACGAAATCCCAACAGAATTCTCGGTGACGATTACCTCGCCGGAGTATCAGGCACCAATTCGTGCCAATAACGGTCAGTTTGATGTGCTCTGGCAATCGGAGCCAGAAAAACTGCCGGAAGGCTACAACTATGAGTTATACGTTGACGGCGTGATGTCGTGGTCGGGTAGCGATAGCAATCAAGCCACACTGATGGATGTTGCGCGCGGTGAGCGTCGTATCTACCTTCGCATTGTTGATGCAAATGGTGGTGAAGTAGCGCGCTCAGATACCTTAGTGGTGTATGTACTGCGTGTTGCAATTTCAGGTGCGGGTTCAAATGGCGGCGGAGCCTGAGCGCGATAGTTTGCCGATAAGCGATTGCACCACCGTGGTGCAACCGCATTTAAATCAATTGCTCACGGCAGTGATTCTGTTAGACGAGCAACTTCATATTGAGTACATGAACGCCGCAGCAGAAGCGATTTTAGATGGCAGCTTGCGGCGCTTTCAACATCAGCCTTTTTTTAGTCTCTTCCATTTCAGCAGTCTTGATCCCTCGGTTGTACAACAAGCGCTCCAAGACGAACAATCGGTTTCTGATAGCGACGTATCGTTGGTGCTGCATGACGGCCAGCGCATTACCATTGAGTTTATCGCACAGCCGTTGCGGCAATCTGACGGTCGCCTCACGATCTTGCTCGAGCTGCGTCAAATTGATCAAATTCGCCGCATTAATCAAGAAACCCGTCAGCAACAGCAACTACAAGCGGCGCAAAGTATGGTGCGCGGGCTGGCCCATGAAATTAAAAATCCGCTCGGCGGCTTGCGCGGTGCAGCGCAATTATTAGCAGGCGAACTCGATGACCCAGCGTTGCGTGAATACACCGATTTGATTATTCGCCAGGCCGACCGCTTAAGTACTCTGGTAGACCGGATGCTCGGCTCGAATCAAATTCAAACCCGCGAGCCAGCCAATATTCATGCGTTGTTGGAACATGTCGTACAGGTCGCGCGTCTTGGTGCTGACTTGAATGTCCGCTGGGTGAAAGATTACGATCCGAGTCTGCCAGATCTCACGATGGCGTCTGAGCAACTTGAACAAGTGTTATTGAATTTAGTCATGAATGCCTGCGATGCGTTGCAAGAAAGTCACACGCCCGAACCGACGATATGCTTACGTACCCGCATCGTGCACCAACAGACCATACATGGCACGCGGTACCGCCAGTGTGCGGTGGTTGTGGTGCAAGACAATGGACCAGGAATTCCGGCGGCGCTACGAGACACATTATTTTATCCGATGGTGAGTGGTCGCGCTGGTGGAACCGGTTTGGGCTTATCCATCGCGCAAAATTTGGTACACCAACATGCTGGCAAAATAGAAGTGAGTTCTGAACCGGGGCATACCGAATTTAGCGTTTATTTACCGTACATTGAAACCCGTGTCGACACGCCGCTTGGTGACAAACAGAAATCGACAAGCAATAAGGAAAGCCGCCGTGAGTGACATATGGATATTAGATGACGATAGCTCCATTCGCTGGGTACTCGAGCGAGCCCTCGCGCGGGCAGGCCTTGCCACTACCAGTTTTGCTGATGCGCAAAGCCTGTATGATGCACTTGAACAAGCAACGCCGAAGGTACTGCTGACTGATATTCGTATGCCGGGCGACGACGGCCTACAGGTTTTGCGGAAGCTATCGACTGACTATCCGCAGGTGGCAGTCATTGTGATGACCGCGCACTCCGATCTTGATTCTGCCGTTAGCGCCTTTCAAGGCGGCGCTTTTGAGTACCTCGCCAAGCCATTCGATTTAGATGAAGTGGTACATACTGTCAGTCGTGCGTTAACGCGAGAAACCACCGCGCAAGATGTCAATCATGACGCAGATACAGCCACAGAAGTACGCGAAATTATCGGTAACGCACCGGCCATGCAGGATGTCTTCCGCGCTATCGGGCGTTTATCCCACTCAAGTGTCACCGTGCTGATTACCGGTGCTTCCGGCAGCGGGAAAGAGTTAGTCGCGCGCGCTTTGCATCAACACAGCCCGCGCGCCAACAAGCCATTTATTGCCCTGAATATGGCGGCTATTCCTGCTGATCTCATTGAATCGGAGCTGTTCGGTCACGAAAAAGGGGCCTTCACTGGCGCCACACACAAACGCCAAGGTCGTTTCGAACAAGCGCACGGCGGTACTTTGTTCCTTGATGAAATTGGTGATATGCCATTGGCGGTGCAGACGCGCTTGCTGAGGGTATTGGCCGAAGGGCAGTTCTATCCGGTGGGCAGCTATCAACCGGTAAAAGTCGATGTCCGAATTATTGCAGCCACGCACCAGCATCTTGAACAACGGGTAAGCGAAGGCGCGTTTCGCGAAGATCTTTTTCACCGGCTCAATGTCATTCGCCTGCAACTCCCCAGTCTTGCTGAGCGACGCGAAGATATTCCGCAACTGGCGCAACACTTTTTGCAAAATGCGGCCAAAGAACTCGGTGGCTCAGCAAAGCGATTAACCGCAGCTGCCGAGCAAGTATTGCAACAAGCACCATGGCCTGGAAACGTTCGCCAGTTAGAAAACACCTGTCGCTGGCTAACCGTCATGGCGCCGGGGCAAATGATCGATGTGCCTGATTTACCTGAAGATTTATTTCCTGAAGTTAGTAAAATGGCGCAGGAAAATTCCGCTCAATGGTATACACTGTTACGCACCGAATTAAAAAATCGATGCGAAGCAGGCGATACCCATATCTTAGATGACCTGCTACCTAGCATTGAACGGTTAGCGCTTGATGTTGCCTTAGAGTATACCGAAGGCCATAAACAAAAAGCTGCCGAACTTTTAGGTTGGGGCCGCAATACCGTGGCTCGTAAGCTGAACGAATCAAAATAACAGCACCGGTAAAAGTTCTGTAAACACGGTATCAAGCGCCGTTGAATCTTTACATAATTAAGAACACCGATTATAAGCTGTAGACTAACAGGCAGGACGACATCCCCATGACTAAGTTATTACTTGTAGATGATGACGCAGAATTAAGCAGTATGTTGGAGCAAATTCTCACCAAGGAAGGTTATCAATTAACCCTAGCACCAGACGGTGAAATTGGCCTACAACGTGCATTAAGCGGCTCTTATGATTTGATTCTACTTGATGTGATGTTGCCAGGTATTGATGGCTTCCAACTATTACAGCGTTTACGTCAGCAACTACGCAGTACGCCCGTACTTATGTTAACCGCGCGTGGCGATGATGACGATCGCGTACAAGGCCTTGAACTTGGCGCAGATGATTATTTGCCAAAACCGTTTAATCCACGCGAATTAGTAGCGCGTGTAAAAGCGTTATTGCGTCGTACGCCAAATACCTCAGTGCGTCCAGAGCCGCTTGAGTATGCCGGTTTCCACGTGAACCCACTGCAGAACGAAGTGCGTTGTGACGAGCAGCTATTAGAACTCACGCCAACTGAATTTGATATCTTGCGGGCGCTGGTGCAGGGCAAAGGCCAAGTGGTCAGTAAAGACCAACTTTCAGTAGCGGCACTCGGTCGTCAATTGGCGCCATTTGATCGTAGCCTTGATGTGCATATCAGTAATATTCGTAAGAAAATTGATCATAATCCAGAGCGCATTCAAACCGTGCGTGGCCGAGGATATCGTTTACTTCAATTAGCATGAGGCCGCCATGCAAATTCGCTGGTACCATTCGCTAACACTCCGACTGTTGCTCCTGTTCTGGGCGCTGCTTTTCGCAGTGGCCAGCAGCGGTTTCTTGTTAGCGATTTGGTATGCCCAGCCGGAAACGGCAAAGCCGCTTCCACAAGAAGTGCAAGAAACGCTGTCACCGCTGCTGAGTGACCAGGTAACATTTGCATCACTCACGCCAGGGCGGCTGCTGGCCGGTAACTATCGGGTTGCCGCCGCCGTTACGCCAGAAGAAGGCCCGAATCGGCTGCAACTTGAACCGAACTTGGCCAATACTCACCGCCGCGAATTACTACGTCAGCTCGATGCCGACCAGCCTGAACAACTGCGCTTGCCAAACGGCATGCTCGTGGGGCCATTCAAACTGGATACGCAACGTATTCTGTTGATTCGTCCGTTGAGCGAAGACGAGCGTGTCGATCAGAAAATAAATTCAGAGCGTGCCGAACAAGCGCAAACCATGGTGCTGTTGTTTGGCTCGCTTGCAATTGCGGTATTACTCGGTTTTTGGTTGGTGCTACCGTTGAAGCGATTAATCAGTGCTACGCGCGAAATTGCTGCCGGCGCAGACAAACTTCACCTCAAACGTTTACCGCGCCGTACCGACGAACTCGGTGAGCTTGCGCGAGCACTAGAAACCGCCGCCCACGATTTAAAAGTGTCACGCGATGCCCAGCGCCGTCTTTTGAGTGACGTGTCACATGAATTACGCTCGCCACTAGCACGTATGCAAGTGGCGTTAATGCTCAGTCAAGATGACGACAATCCCGATGCGACGAACCCGCATCTGACACAAATGAGCCGTGATGTGGAGCGCCTCGGCACCATCATTGAGCGTATCTTGTCGTTGTCACGGCTTGAGAACGGTTTGGTGAAGCTTGATCCGCAACCAATCAATACACATGAATTAGCGAAGAGGTTAGCGGCGGATTTGGCCTATGTGGATGCCAAATACGGCGAGCGCGTGTTGGTACTCGATGCCGACTGGCCAATTACGGCAACGGATGACGAGTTGCTACGTCTTGTCATCGAAAACCTAGTGCGCAACGCACTGCAATACACCGCAGGTATTATCGAGCTAGATTGCGTACGCCATGACGACAAAAATTTTACTATTTTGGTACGTGACCACGGCGATGGTGTACCAGAAGCGCAACTTGCCCAACTGTTTGAACCGTTTTTCCGCGGTGACCCATTGCGTCATCATAAAGCTGGCGTTGGGCTTGGTATGGCATTAAGCTTAAGGGCAGCCAATGTGTTGGGTGGCTCAGTTTCCGCACGCAACCACCCAGACGGTGGCCTTGAAGTATCGGTCAACTTGCCTATTGTGCCAATCGATACCATCACCGAAGACGAACCAACCGAAACTGAAATATCGGAGCAGGAGCCGCAGGAGTCTAATTAAATGTACACGGATGACGACCCGCAATGGATCCGTTTCTTCACGCAACAAATACAACCATTTTGGCGCGATCACGTTGAAGCTAATCACTTACCTCGCCCTGATGGTGTGGTCTTGCATTGGTTTTTACACCGACCAGTGCATCCGCAAGGGCTTATTATCATTTGCCCAGGACGCATTGAAGCGTCATTAAAATATCAGGAGTTGGTTTGGCAGTTGGCGCAAGCAAACTATGCGGTGGCTATTGTCGATCACCGCGGCCAGGGCTTCTCTGACCGTCTTAGCAACAATCCACACCACGGCCATATTGATCAGTTTCAAGATTTTGTTGATGACCTTGACGCTGTGGCGCAAGAAGCAACGCGTATTTATCCTCGCGTCCCCCATTATTTGCTGGCGCACTCTATGGGCGGTGCCATTAGTGCATTGTATTTAGCGCAGCACAAACACAGCATACGCAAAGCTGTATTGTCATCACCTATGCTCGGGTTGCTTACCGGTGATAAGCCACAGTGGTTAGCAAAAACGTTTGCCATTGGTGGCGCGCTATTAAATCGTTGGTTCAGCCCAAAGCATCCATGGTACTTTTTTGGCATGGCTGACTATCGGTATGTGCCCTTTGACGAAAACGAACTTACCCATAGCGAAGCGCGCTATCAAATGTTCCGCGATGCCTATGAAGAAAATCCGCAAATACAATTAGGGGGCCCTACCTTCAATTGGCTGGCGCAGGCCTTTGCCGCCATACGTGCCGCCCATCAACAAGCGGATCGTATTGAAGTGCCAATTCTGCTGCTTCAATCAGGTGCCGATACGGTTGTGGATAATCAAGCGCAACTTAAGTTTTTCAATAAGCTTGGCAATGACCAAAGCCAAATCAAATGCATCGACGGCGCCAAACACGAGCTCTTTATGGAGTCGGATCGCTATCGTCAGCCGGCGCTTGATGCGGTATTGGGCTGGTTTCAGCCTGACTAACTTCGTCGCGAATCTCTTTTGGAACCACGGATAGCGGGTCCATGTGAATAATCACCTCGGTGTAATCGAACAGGTTGGCGACAGCGAGTTCCGCTTTATCGGCGATATCATGGGCTTGGCGAAGGTTGAGGTTATCGTCGAGTTCAATATGGCATTGCACAAAGCGAGTCGGGCCCGCCGAGCGCGTTTTTAAGCCATGTAGTCCACGAACACCCTGAATGCCTTTGATGGTATCGATAATCAGCTGTTTCTCAGCATCCGGTAGCTCACGATCCATAAGCGATTGAAATGCACTCCAACCAATACGCACCGCGCCTTGCGCCAAGAACACCGCAATAATAATGGCGAAGATGCTATCCGCCCAAAGCCAACCGTAGGCACTGAGAACTAGTGCGACAATAACGGCGCTGTTGAGGAGTAAATCGGAAGTAAAATGCAAAGCGTCGGCTGAAATTGCCTGCGAACCGGTTTTTTTAATCGCCACCCGCTGCAACACGACCAACGCCAGCGTTAACACAATCGCGAACACCGAAACATACACACCAATTTCCGCTTGTCGCACCGGCGTACCTTGAATCCACTGCTGCACGCTATGTATGAGCAGCAACATAGCTGAGCCGGTAATCAAAGCCGACTGAACGAGCGCCGCTAATGATTCGGCTTTGCCGTGCCCAAAGCGGTGTTCGTTATCGGCGGGTTGCACGGCGTAGCGCACCGCAAAAAAGGTAAACAAACTGGCTAAACTGTCTAACAACGAATCGGTTAAAGACGCCAACATACTGCTCGAATCGGTCATTAACCAAGCAACGACTTTGACGGCAATTAAGATTAGTGCGACAGAAACTGACGCACGGGTCGCCGTTTTTACCCAGAATACATAGTTCTCGTGAGCGCTGTTAGCTGCCATCAGTAAATCCTTGTTGTCGCCACGCCTCATAACTCACTATGGCAACCGAGTTGGATAAATTAAGCGAACGATTATTTGGCATCATCGGAATACGAATACGTTGCTCGGGTGCAATCTGCGCCATGACATCGGGCGCTAAGCCACTGGTTTCAGAGCCAAACAGCAACACATCGCCCGGTTGGTACTGCACCTCAGTATAGCCTCGGGTGCCCTTTGTGGTAATGGCGTAAATAGCACGATTGCCCATCGCTTCTTTGAATGCGTTGAAATCAGGGTAGCGCTCAACGCGGCTCAAATCATGGTAATCCAACCCAGCACGACGTAACTTTTTTTCTTCAAAATCAAACCCAAGCGGTTCAATCAGGTGCAACGTGCAACCGTTGTTAGCAGCAAGGCGGATCACATTGCCAGTATTGGCTGGCATTACTGGATTAAATAAAGCGATATGGAACATTCCGTGACTCGACGTTATGGCGTTGATGTATCAATAGTACTCGTATTAAGACGAGCATGCTGTAATTGGGATTTGGTCATGATGTCGGCAATCTCGCCACTCTTCACAAGTTCGCGTAATCGTTTATCAAACCAATCTCTGAGCTCGCGTCCGCGTGGCGTATCGTGAAACATCACATGAATTGGTAATGCTTCGCGCAGTTGGTGCTTCACATAATCGGCCGCCGCCCAATCCGGGGCGTTATTATCGTCAAAAGTCACGACTGCGCCAACCCGTTGCATGTCGAGCATGGCAAAACAATCGAGCACGCTGTTGGCCAGATAGTAATTCAGCCCCTCTTTGAAGAAGCTGTGGTAATCGTAGCCAGCCACAAAACAAATTGGCCGCTTCAATGTTCCCGCTAACATCGCATCCAAATCGGCTTGTTCAAGCGCAAATGCGGCAATCGGACTATCGTAGTCAAAGTGGGTGTACGACGGCACCCCATCAATCGAAACTTGCGTGCGCGTACCGCCGACTAACATATCGAAGCGATTCTCATTGAAGCCGAGTACGGCGCGCTGATAGCTGTTGGTATGCAGCTCAAGCTCTTCAGTAATGGGCGAAAAAATAGTTTGTATCAGCTGCCAGTATCTGCCCGAACCATCAACATGGGCGCGCTGTTCCATTAATCCGGCGGTTACTGACAGGGTCGGGAAGGTGGGCGGTTCAATAAACTCATTACGCCGTTCAAAGGTTACGCCATGCTCGCGGAATATCGTGACGACTCGCCCGGTAGCATGCATGTCTTCAAGCACTGTGTTCAACGATGGAATTAAGTGCGCATGTTTTTCATGTAAAAAGTGATAGCCAATTAGGGCCAGCATGGGGGTGATAATTAAGTGCGGGTTATCATAATAACCTAATTGACGCGCCTCAAAATCATTGAGCATCACCGCTTTGACGCGCTTATTAGTGAACATTAAATTGAGTTGCTGAATATCGAGCGCTTGCACCGTTGGGCCTTCAAACTGATGCTCCTCAATCAGACCCATAACGGTTTGCATGCCGCTAATAAAGGCCAAATTTTCCACATCATCAATGGTGCATAAACCACAGTCACGGCGGTCAGCCACCAACACAATTTCGAATGCGAATAGTGGAAACGGCACTTGCTTGAGGTTTTTAAACTCATTGTCGAGCTCGGGCAAACGCCCAAGTTCGCCGGCAATTCGCCCTGCATTTGATTCAACCAAGCTGCGATTACGCGGCATATTCACATAACGCAATGTGATGCCGAGCTCAGCGTAGGCTTCTTCGAGAATTTGCTGCACAGCCGCAGGTACAGGGCCATCATCAGGGGCACGGAAAGTTAATGTTGTTTGCTCAGCGCGCACGGCACCAACTGTCGAAGCGACCATCAGCAATACGCAGAATATTCGCAGAAACATAGCCAAAACAACTTTCCTTTCGTGGTTGTGCTTGTTGGTTAAACCTTTAGCAGTATATCAGGTCGAAGCTTTTATGAAACTAGACTAGAATTGACCTTTGCGGTCAATGCCGTTAGGTTGACCGTCTTCAGTTGTAGGAGCACACCATGAAAACATCAATACTCGCTGCCTCGCTCTTGTTTGGCGCTTCCTTTGTAACGCTAGGCAGTGCGTTTTTTCCGCAATCTGCGTCAGCACAAGACGCTGAGCGCGCCACTGGCCCGAATTATCAACTCTTTTTGATGGGCGATGAGATGGCGTTGTGCTCAAGTATGGCGTGGACCCATTGCAACGACACTGACTGGCTCGATGGTAAAACCATGCGAACCGATCGCTACATTAATTTAAGCGATAACTACACTAAACCGTTACTTGACGACAAATTGTGGCCTGCTCACCGCCGTAAAACGCGCGATGACGTGAAAATGGCGCTCGAGATATTGTACGACCGCATGCGTTCAGAAGTGGTGCCTGAGCGAAGCTTCCAAGATGAGTTTACTCGCCGTGCCACACGCCATTTATATGATAGTTTGTCGGAGCGCGAGTGGAACCTCATTATTGATCACCTCGAAATGCCGGCTCCTAAGGGTAAACATGATACGGCGCGAATCAAGCTGACTAAGATATTGGCGAAGCGCCAAATTCTGCAAGCCATGTTAGGGCAAGCGGATAAGGTACGCGGCAGCGACGATATGCCACGCATCGCCATTGCAGCAGCGGGTGCGCGTGACCCAATTACGGCCGTTGAACCATTTATTAGTGCCTTTGAAAGTTTAGGTGCTGAAGTACGTTGGTTACCCATTGACGCTGCCGTGAATACAGCACAGCGCAGCGGTAAATGCGATGATCTTGATGCACTGCGCGAACAAGAACTCGGTACGTGGAAACGGGCGCGAGTATTCCCAGAGCAACACAAGCAGCAAGTAGCGTTCTGTAAAGATGCCCTGCAAGGACCCAAAATTGTGGATTGGGCCGACGCGGTGTTGATTGTCGGTAATGATCCGAGCTTAGTGCGAAAAGCCTTTTTAGACCCGTTAAGTCAGCCAACTGACTTGATGACCAGTATTTATTTGAAAATGCGCGCGAATAAACTCGTGGTAGGTGCAACCAGCGATGCCATGAACGCGATGACCGCGCGCTCAATGGTAGCCAGTGGTACGAGCGCAGAAGCCCTTCGTGCCGGAGCTATTGCCGGTGAGGCTCCGCCATTTGCCTGTAACAAAGACGATTCGTGCCCACGCAACATGAACTCGGATAGCGCGACCTATCATCCGCTTGGTGGCGTCGGGCTGTTTAATGTTGCCACGCTCGATGGCCAGTTTTCTGATATGGGGCGTCACGGCCGCTTGTTACGCGTTGCCGCAACGACCAATACGCCAGTGGCGGTGGGTATTGATATGCGCACGGCCCTTGCAGTGAATGTGCTGAATGGTGCGTTTGAGGTGCTCGGTGAGCGTGGCGTGTTCTTTGGTATTGGCGCACAGCAAACCGAGAATGCCGTAGCTGCTACTTTCCATTATTTAGCTGCGGGCGCTCGCGGTCAGTTCACTGATGATGGCGTGACCAATGTGAAGTTTGCGAAAGGTGAAGAAGTGGTGCAAGAGGCGCCTACCACGCGCTTCTTAAACAACCGCGGCATGGTTGATTCATTGCGCTTGCTGTGCCAAGAACGCAACAGCTTCAACTTGATTGAGAAAGATTTCCGCTTGATGGTGGCCGGTGACGAAGCCACCAAACGCGTGAAAGCCGGTGGCGAATGTCAGGTTACCGATGCCCGCATCGGCCTCTCGTGGCAACCTGACACGTTCTAGCCCTGCGTCTCACGCCGGGACATGGTAGCCCGGCGTTTTACGCCGGGACATGACGAAGTCATGGTGATTGTTCGGGATATCCAAGATTCACTAGAATTTCAGACATTCACGGCGCTACGCGCCACCCGGCGTGCAACGCCGAGCTACACCCCATACTCCGCCCGATACGCAGTGACTTTATCTAAGTACTGCGCTAAATCGGGCGAGTCTTTCAAATACTCAATCACATCATTCAGCTGCACAATGCTGATCACTTGCGCATTGTAATCGCGCTCAACTTCCTGAATAGCGCTTAGCTCGCCTTTGCCTTTCTCTTGGCGATCTAACGCAATCAACACGCCCGCTAACTCAGCGCCGTTGGCCTGCACAATTTCCATCGATTCACGAATAGCCGTGCCCGCCGTAATTACATCGTCCACCAGCATCACGCGACCATTGAGTGGTGAACCCACCAAGTTGCCGCCTTCGCCGTGGTCTTTCTTCTCTTTGCGGTTAAAGCAATACGGCACATCTTTCTGATACGTATCAAACAGGGCAATTGCCGCTGCTGTGGCAATTGGAATGCCCTTGTAAGCTGGGCCAAACAATACATCGAATTCCACGCCGCTGTCTTGCAACGCCGCCGCATAAAACCGACCAAGACGCGCCAAATCAGAACCCTGATTAAACAACCCAGCATTGAAGAAATACGGGCTTGTGCGGCCCGATTTCAAAGTAAACTCACCAAACTTCAACACGCCACGTTCAATGGCAAATTCGATAAAATCTTTTTGATATTGTTTCATAAAACCGTGTCTCGTTTTTCGTACGCTTTGCTGTTCGTGCGCGCTTCGCGCTGTTCGTAGCCCGGCGTTGCACGCCGGGTGGCGCAAAGCGCCGTTAATGTTTAAGCCAACGCCTGCTTCTGTAAGTCCATGAGTTCGCGAATGGCGTGTTTCGCTAACTCGAGCATGGCATTCATGTCTTCGCTTGAGAACGGTTCGCCCTCAGCAGTACCTTGAATTTCAATGAATTTGCCCGCTTCAGTCATCACCACGTTCATGTCAGTTTCGGCTTTTGAATCTTCTGTGTAATCCAAATCCGCCACCGCATGGCCTTCATACATACCCACCGATACCGCAGCCACCAAACCTTTCAACGGATTGGTTCTGACAATGCCTTCTTTGCGCATCCAGTTCAGCGCATCTACCAATGCCACACACGCACCAGTAATCGATGCGGTACGCGTGCCGCCATCGGCTTGTAACACGTCGCAATCGATGGTGATGGTGTTCTCACCTAGCGCTGCCATATCCACGCATGCACGCAGTGAGCGGCCAATTAAGCGCTGAATTTCAACCGTACGGCCACCTTGCTTACCACGGGCGGCTTCGCGATCCATACGCGAGTGCGTTGAACGCGGTAACATGCCGTATTCTGCCGTGACCCAACCTTGGCCCTTGCCCTTCAAAAAGCGCGGTACGCTTTTATCGACACTGGCTGTACACAATACCTTGGTATCACCAAACTCAATGAGCACCGAACCTTCGGCATGACGCGTAAAATTCCGGGTAATAGTCACCGGGCGGATCTGTTGGGCAGTACGACCACTTGGACGCATGGTTGGCTCCTGTTTTGTGCAAAATTATGGCTGGCGATTATATCAGATATGGATGTGAAATTCCGTTGCGACGGCAATTGGTCGGACTGATTTCTGGCATTTTTCCATTTTCACTAAACCAAAGTTGGCCATGGTTTTTAGTGAGCGAGAAAGATTACTCGGTGCCCGGCCCGAAAGTTCGGATAACTCTTTAAGCGATTGCGGTTCACTTTCAGCAATCATTTTCAGTAGCTCACGGTTATGATCAGATAGAACTTCGGCGAGCGAGCGAATAGAAGGGAACCAAACTTTCGGCTCGTTTTCAGTTGGCTTCACTTCGCCTTTAGCAATAGCAATAAGGCGGGCACGAATTTCTTCTTGCGGCTTCACGCCTATGTGTAAAATAGCCATTAATGAGTCTCCTTCATGTATGCATCGGCTAGGTCGAAAAAATCCTCGAGTAGCTTAGCCGCATTAATAAACGTGTAAGGAACGACGCTTCCGTCAGCTTTGTGAATATGATCACTTTGCTCAGGTGCTTTCCCATATGCTGTTGCTTTACGTATTCGGTGTGCATTATCCATTCCGAGTACTCGTTTACCGCTTAAGTCATGAAGTGTTAGCGAATATTTGATTCCGTGAGGCACTCGTTTACTCGCGTCAATAATTCGAGCCTCAATGAAAACCCAGTAACCTTCTTCTTGATAGAGAGCGGTTCCGCTTAAATCCAAAAGCGCCGCGATAGTATAATCTACATCCATATAAATATCACCTGATGATAATTAATTTAGCTAAGATAATTTGAGCATCTACCGACTCTTTAGGCGAACGTAATTGAACGTGCGAAATAGTCGTACTGTACGACGTAGCGAACAGTGTTAAACTATGACCAGACAAAGCTTACAAGGAATAGCAATGATTCAATCAATGACCGGCTACGCGCGCCATGAACTGAAAGCCGAGTGGGGCACAGCCACGTGGGAAATGCGCTCGGTAAACCAGCGCTTCTTAGAAACCTACTTTCGCTTACCCGAGCAAATTCGTTCACTCGAAAATGGTCTGCGCGACCGCTTACGCAAACAATTGCAGCGCGGCAAAGTAGAATGCAACCTGCGTTTGCACATTGAGCAAAAAGCCGAAGGCGGTTTAAGCCTGAACGAAGATCTCGCTCGTAGCGTCATTTCATCAGCAAATTGGGTCGCCAACCAAAGCTCAAGCGCACAGTTGAATCCGTTAGACGTATTGCGTTGGCCTGGTGTTGTTGCCCAGCAAGAAGACGATATGGACGTGATTCAAGCCGACGTACTTGGCGCTTTTGAAGCCTGCATTGCTGAATTCATTGAGAACCGTGCTAGCGAAGGCAAGGCACTCGAGCGCATGATTGAAGAGCGCCTTGAAGGTATTTCAGAGCAAGTAAGCTTTGTGCGCGGTCGCATGCCAGAAGTACTGCAATGGCAGCGTGAGAAATTACTTGCGCGCTTTGAAGAAGCTCGTGTGGAACTCGACCCAACGCGCCTTGAAGCGGAAATGGTGATGCTGGCGCAAAAAGTAGACGTAGCCGAAGAGCTCGACCGCCTCAACGCGCACGTTGTGGAAACGCGCAAGATTTTACGCAAGGGCGGCGCCTGTGGCCGTCGTTTAGACTTCATGATGCAAGAATTCAACCGTGAAGCGAACACCTTAGGCTCGAAATCGATTAACGCCGACATTACCGCTTCTGCGGTGGAGTTGAAGGTGTTGATTGAGCAGATGCGTGAGCAGATCCAGAACATCGAGTAGCCGTCGCTCGCTCCGTAAGGTAAGCCGGGTGGCGCTTCACGCCGTTATGCTAACCACACCCTCAATGCATACCATTGAGGGTATACCCCATACCTTTCCCAAATTTTTGTGTTCAGTTGCAGCAAAAAAGCTATATCAATAAGTGATTGAGCTACGACTCATTACTTTCGCTTGTTCCCCTGCAGCGGTTTTAGTAATCTCGAACATTAGCAAAAAGCACTCCAATGGAATTATGGCGAGCGATTATTGAGCCAGCTCAGTTGTTTCCTCAAGGAAGAGCCCTCCTCATAAGTTTTTCTTCGCCTATTTAAATTTTGTTTCGCTGCATTGTTGCGTTCTATTTGTGTTTTTTTCGGCTTTAGTTCTTTTATTTCTGCATGTTCTAGGGTGAATCTGGGATAGATAAGAAGCAAAGTGAAAAATTCTAAAGTGTACATGCCGGTGTATTAGAGATATGAGGCGTGCACATTAGTACAATATTAGCTGCCAGAGCGATTTGAAATAAGGGATTGCTTATGAGAAAGACAAAAACAAGAAAAGAGAAGTTGTCCATATATCTTGCAAAGCGAGGCGTGGGAAGCGATGCATCCAAGGTGATTAACCTTGAAAACTCCAAGCCACCAATCGAAATGAAGGTTCAAGGGTTGGAAACAACACTCTACGTCAAAAAGGAGCCTCCGAAGCCCCCGCCTCCATGGACAAGGCTGTTTACAGAACATCAGGAACTTCCAGATGATTTATTCGGTAGTAGACGGGCAGTAGGAGCAGCATTCGTTGCAAATCTTAAGGACAAGTTGTTTATATTGACCTTTGGAACAGGATTTCACCTTGTAAAAAACGAAGCTATTGAGAGAGACTTCGGTCTTAGAGTTACACTTAACTCTGTTGATTCGGATAAGCTGAGAAGCCTCGACAAAGCCAACTATGATCTCAATCCGTTAAACTCGAGAACGCAGAGTTCAATTGACCTTGGAGTGTTTGATCTTGATGTCGACTCTGAGATGGATATGTTGTATGCGGTCACAGGGGTATCAAGAGTTCCCGAGTTTGGTTCACACGTAACCGGAAGAGACGCATTAACTCTTGTGCTAGACATCAATCTAAAACAGTTGAAGGATGTTCTTTTAGAAGCCTTAAACAAATACGAAGAAGACTTGCCAAAGGAGTTTGAATGGGTCGAGAACATTCAAAGGGTCAAAGATAAAGAGCTTTTAGAAGTTCTCGACTTAGAATTAGATGATGTTTTGTCTAAGAGTGAATTCCAGAAAATGTGGATTGGCGAACCAGAGATAATTGATTGGGAAAATCAAATAGGCTATTCCTTCGATCTCTACCAGAAAACACCAAGACACGTTGTATTAAAAATTGAAGACTTGGTTCAATATTTTAAAAATAAAGGCATCTCTTTAACAACAGAAAACCTAAAGCTTCAGACGATCCACATCAATGATAACGAGTACAATTCAGTTAAAAAATGGTCGGCTTATCGGTGTTTGTATGCGGAGGTTTCGGCTGGGAAAGAACAATATATTCTTAGAAACGGACAGTGGTATATAGTCAACAGCAACTTCGTGGAGTATATCGATAAGTATCTGGAGGGATTCGACCCATACGATTTTGAATTTCCAGTTTATTCACATGATCGGGAGGAAGACTACAATGATTTTATCGCAGATACACATGATAATATTGAGCTCATGGATAAGAAGTTTGTAAAAGTTGGCGGGCCTTATGACAAACTTGAGTTTTGTGATCTGATCAGGGACTCATATGAACTAATCCATGTGAAATACTATAGAAGCTCCTCTACATTAAGCCATTTGTTCTCACAGGGTTATGTTGCATCAGAAGCATTTATCGGCGACTCGGCTTTCAGAAAACGGTTAAATGAAAAACTACCCGATTCGACAAAGCTCAAATGTACTGATAGCAGGCCTGATCCCAGTAGCTATAGAATTGTTTATGCGATTGCAACCAATAAATCAGTACCGAAAGAATTGCCATTTTTTTCCAAAGTCACACTTAAAAATGCTTTAAAGACTCTGAAAACGTTAAACTATAAGGTCTCTGTTACTTCGATAAAGGTTGACCCTTTGCTAGAGGTGAAGAAAAAAGGAAAACCAGCAAAAGGAAAGAAACAAACATGACCACGGATTCGCAGTTCTCTAAATGATGCTACAAATGGAAAAACTTTACCCTACACTACAATTTTTCCGGTGAACCTAGCGTCAGTTGCTAGTCGCAGCGAAGGAAAGTTCATCATATGAGTAGAGACTGGGAATCAAAGCCGGAAAAATGCAACAACAAATAGCGGAAAATGCTGAACGCCACATTAGGCAGCGTACTCAGGCAAGTCCAAAACTGCAGAACCGAGATATTCGAGTATTTATCCAAGGTTCTTATCAAAATCGAGTAAACGTTCGCCGAGATAGCGATATCGAGATTGGCGTGGTTTATTTTGATGCCTTTTCTCTGGATACCCCGACGATAATGTCAAAGCACTGGTGGAGGAAGAAAGGTTCACTAATGCTGTATGAATCGACTCCCGATAGTATTAAATGGAACCTACACATACGTTTTTACCTTTCCTTTCGCCCTATAGATTTCAACGCTGTAGAATCTGAGAAACAAGCAACAAATTTCATTTTTTGCGACGACTGCCATTGACCAATCTAGCTTTGAAACGTTAAATAACCATGATCAATGTTTGACTTTTTAGCTGTATAGATATACAGTATTTTTCAAGGTCAAAAGGGTTTGCCGATGCTCGATATTGAAGTCCCTCACCTAACATGATTGGAACCTAAAATGAAAAACAGCGAATTTTTTAGTATTGCGCAAGTGGCAGATATTTTGGGTGTTTCCAAAGAAACCCTGAGACGCTGGGACAAAAATGGAACACTTAAACCGGTGAGAGACGATGGTAATAACTATCGCGTTTATCATAAAAAGCAATTGGAAGAGTTCGAGCAAGCGAAACTACTTTTTAGTAGCACTTGGGACGAAGAACATTCGGTTGAACCTAATAGAAACTACACGCTAGTCGAACTTTTCGCTGGCGCCGGTGGACTGGCTCTGGGCTTAGAAAGAGCAGGGTTTAAATCACTTTTGCTGAACGAAATAGATAGACATGCATGTGATACGTTGCGATTTAATCGTCCAGAATGGAATGTGTGTCAATCAGATATAAGTGAAGTTGATTTTGAAAAATACAGAGGTGCAGATGTTGTCTCTGGTGGTTTTCCATGTCAGGCATTCTCCTACGCGGGAAAGAAGCTAGGCTTCGAGGATACTCGAGGCACTCTATTTTTTGAATTTGCTAGGTCGATTAAAGAAATTAAGCCAAAAGTTTTTATCGCCGAAAATGTCAGAGGGTTGTTGAACCATGAAGGCGGAAGAACTCTAGAGGCCATTAAGAATGTTATCGCCGAACTAGGCTACACATTGATAGAGCCGAGAGTCTTGAAGGCGATTTTCTATCGGGTACCACAAAAGCGAGAGCGTTTATTTTTGATTGGAGTTCGTAATGATCTTGCGGACAAGTTTACATTCCACTGGCCGTCGCCGTTCAAACGAATATTGACAGTGAAAGATGCATTAAAAGCAGGAGAACTATACGAGTCTGATGTTCCACCATCTCCTGGACAAAAATATCCTGAAAAGAAAAAACAGATTCTTGATCTTATCCCGCCAGGAGGCTATTGGAGAGACCTACCTGACGAGTTGCAGCGTGAATATATGCAAAAAAGCTACTTCCTTGGTGGCGGAAAGACAGGGATGGCTCGCAGATTATCATGGGATGAACCAAGTCTTACGTTGACTTGTGCTCCAGCACAGAAGCAGACTGAGCGATGTCATCCAGAGGAAACGAGACCGTTAACCGTTCGAGAATATGCACGTATTCAAACTTTCCCAGACAATTGGGTTTTCTCGGGGCCATTGTCAGCACAGTACAAACAAATTGGTAATGCCGTACCTGTAAACCTTGCAACAGCGGTGGCGAAGTCAGTTGTACGGGCTCTCAACAAAATTGAGCTTTACCACTCAGAAAAATCTGAAAACCTAATAGAAACATGAAGTTAGGTGATGTCAGGTAAATTGATACATACGCCATGAAAAAGTAGATTTTTCATGGCGTATAATCGAATTATTCGCCATAGGCGTCTTCGAAGTACTTTCTAAATAGCTCTTTATCGCTAATAGAAAATTTCTTATCTCCGTAAATTTCATGAAATATGTGCTCAATTACTTCAGGTAGCGCCTCATATAACTCGGTAAGTGCACTCTCTCGCCCTGTGACTAGTGTGTAGAAACTCGCCCCATCAATAATACGAATGTGTTCGTTCTTTGAACACTTAATCCCTTTGTCTTTGTCAGATGGTTCAAATGTTATATTGAAACGCTCTGGTTTTTTGGGAATGACATTGACGAAATAAGCAGTAAAATCTTTGTATTGACTAGCTTTTGGAGTAACGAGGCGTTCGAGAGATTGATACTGATCAGCGAGTTTTCCACCTGTTACAGTATTATGCTTATTTTTAATTTCAGCTATGATTTTCCGGTCATGACACACCAAGTCAACTACGCCGCCGACTCCCAAATCTTGCCAACCACTTACATTTCCTAAAATCTTCTGATGAAGGTTACCGATATGGTTAGTTAGAGTTTTCTGACATTGCCTGACCATCTCGGAATCACGCCAGGTATCGTGGTCGACATTACTTACTGCTGCATCAAATATAGATGCAAAAGGATCTATTACATTTTTTTGAAAATCTCGGATGACTTGTTCTTTTTTGTGCCGACCAACATCAAGAACATCCTTAACTAAACTTATTAATACGTCATCTTCTAAATATTCTAAATATGACATTATATCAACCGATTAAGTAAGTTACTTTGAAATGAAAAATAGAGCATCACACTCTAAAACAAAACAAATTTATTAAAATATTTCCATATTTTTGAACGATTGACCCTATGACGCTCTTCAAGAGCTAAGTAACTCCCAGTTGTCTTCAAATACCTCAAGTTCTCGAATCGTCAGAATTGCTTGAGTTGAAGTGCCACCGTTAGGTCTTCTATATGAGTTCCTTTCCATAAATTCCATAAATCTTTTAACAGCTAGTCGCTGGATATCCTTGTGCTGACAAATGTAGTACTTCGCGCTCTCTATCTCGGCATTTGGAAGATTAACGATAATCCAAAGCATATTAGGATGTTCGATCTCTTTTAATTTACCGAACGAATATTTTCCCGTTTGGTCAATCTTTGTATCAATCCATTTATCGATCTGCGAATGAACCAGCGTATTACCAGTACTACATTTAACTTGAATGGGGAAGGAACGCAGAGTTTTGCTATCAACGGCTGTCAGGTCAAATCCAGGGACATTGCCCGCATACGGACATGCATAATATCCAAGTGTGCCCAATTTCGCGGCGACAAGGTTTTCTCCGATCTGGCCAACAAGCCTAGTATGAACTCCTGATGCCATAATTATTTCACTCGCGTGAATCGACCTATTTCAGTGTGCATAAAGTTTTCACTTTCAACAGTGAATCGCATCTTAGCACCGTCTGTCATACCGCCATGATATGTCACAATCACGTCTTTCCCTCTCACTTCATAAGTTACTGTATCAATCATTCCAAGCGATTCTGTTTCACCTTCTCGAAAAGTTACTTTTAGTCCAAATAAATCAGCCGATTGCCAAGTACCTTCTAAAGGACCGGGATCTTTATCGCTTGAGCATGCTGAAAGAATGATTACGAAGAATAGAGAAGTGATTACTTTTAATAGTTGGTTCATGTCGCATCCTTGTCGTTGTTATACAATCCATTTGATGCCAAGCGCAATTTAAAGTCAAATTGAGCTTAGTAATCTTTCAAATATTTGAGACCAAATTCCACGTTACCTATCACTGTATCGGGTATGAACAATCCTGATACATTGGTTAATCATTAGTTATAGTACTTGTATAAAAAGTGATTATGAGACAAAAGATATGAAGTTTTACTAAACCCTTTAAGGAGGCACTCATGCCATTGGATCTTTCAAATACCTTAGTCATAGGCATCTCTGCAACTGCCTTGTATGATATGTCAGATTCCGAGAATTTGTTTAAAGAATATGAGCGAGATCCTGATACCGCTATCGAGAAATATCGTGAATTTATGCTTCAACATGAAAGTGAACCTTTACTTCCTGGTACCGGATTTCATTTAGTAAAAGCATTACTTGGACTGAATCAGTATAAGAGTAATACTGATGCATCCCCTCTTGTCGAAGTTGTAGTTATGTCACGTAATAGCCCTGAAACAGGTGTGAGAGTGTTAAACTCGATTCGTCATGATCGATTGTCCATTTCACGGTCTGCGTTTACAGCAGGAGAGGCTGTTACAGCATATCTTGATGCATTTGATGTCGATTTATTTCTGACCACATCGGCGACAGATGCTCAGACTGTTATTGATTCTAGAGCCTGCGCTGCCGCAGTTTTAAAAGAACCTCCAAGGGGAGTTTTAAACATACCAGAGGGTCAAGTACGATTGGCATTCGATGGTGATGCTGTCCTGTTCTCAGAAGAGAGTGAATTGGTATATAAGACGGAGGGGCTTGAGGCATTTCACGCAGCCGAAGATCGCGATCAAGACATTCCGCTATCAGAGGGGCCATATGCGAGTTTCCTTAAAAAATTATCTAATTTACAAGATAGGCTTCCGTTTCGAGTTGAGTATTCACCTGTGCGAATTGCGCTAGTTACTGCGCGGAACAGCCCTTCTGAAATGCGCGTGATTAAAACTCTCAGAGCTTGGGGCGTTTATGTTGATGAGGCATTCTTTCTCGGTGGAGTGGAGAAGCGAAAAGTTCTAGAGGCATTCAATCCGCACATATTTTTTGACGACCAAGACGTTCACTTGGACGCTGCCGCTAATATTGTTCCCTCAGGGAAAGTCCCTTATTCGAGTGAATCTCCGATGTCCCAGCTTGATAAGAATACTAATTAAGGATAAGAGGACTATTAACGTGCAAAAGAAAAAGCCTTTCGAAGAGCTTCATGATCGCATCCAAAAAACTGCAAATAATAGGTTTAATGCGCATAACCGATTGAAGCTACACCATAGCCTTTCGCTTTGGACAATCACTTTACTATCTATTGGTCTAATCCTAGTTCCCTTGTTGGAAACATTTGATTTAGATTCGGGCTTGCGGTCGGGTTATTCAGCATTTGTACAGACCTTTTTCGCCATAGTAATTTTGGTTATATCTATTATTCTTAATATGACCAATTTTTCAGTAAGAGCTGAACGCTTTCACCAATGCGGACTAATTCTCAATGCACTTGCACGTCGGGTTCATCAGAAGATTGACGAAAACGCAGGTGGTATAGAATACGAAAAGTATGTTCAGGATTATGACAATGCGTTACAACGGTTTGATAATCACTCGAGAATTGATTACCTGTACACCAAATCTCACATGACTAATTACTACAAGAATCCATGGTGGTTTTATGGCTATACAAGAATACGAAGGTTTAGTGAGTATGTTTTCTACTTGTTGATTATTATATTTGAGGGGATATTGATTTGGCCTCTTGTTGCATTGTGACGATGTGCATCACAGACTCAAATTCATTTTTAGAAACTTACCGATTACCAATGCAGAGCTAAATATTATGACCAATGAAAATGTAGATGAGCAAGATAAAAAAATTGAGGAAATAGAAAATGAACTTCTTGCAGAGGATGACTATTCTGAAACTCCCCCCTCCGATATTGTAGCCTTCAATGAGTTAAGGTCTTGCGCAGATTTGGTTCGTATGTATAAGAATGACCAGTTAATCATTAAGCCCGATTTCCAGCGCGACATAGTTTGGCCCAATCCGGCACAAACTCGTTTTATCGATTCATTAGTTAAACAGCTACCGATCCCAAGTATGTGTTTGAGTCTTGATTACAACACTCAAGAGCGCTTGATGATTGATGGGCTGCAAAGAATTTTTAGTATAATCAAATTTTTAACTGATGCAGACTGGAGATTATCATCTCTCGATGATATTGATGAGAAAATATCAGGAAAGACAAGCGGTTTTATTAAGAAAAAATATCCGCAAATTTATAGCCGAATCGAAAACCTGACGATCCCGGTTACTGTTCTTCGTTGTGACTACTCTAAAAAAAGCCATTTGAATTATTTATTCACCATCTTTCATCGATTGAACACGGGAGGTAACAAGCTAAGTAATCAAGAGATACGAAACTGTATTTATCAAGGTTCATTTAATGACATGTTAAAGGACATAGTCAATTATTCCAATACGCGACATCTTTTTGGACTCAAGCCCCATGAAACCAAGCGTTATGCGTATGAGGAACTGGTGCTTCGAGTATTTGCGTTCGCAGATGAGTACGAGTCGTACAACGGAAAGCTGGCGAAGTTTTTGAACGACTATATGGAGAAAAATAGAAATATCGATGATGACGAAATACGCCAAAGGACTAGAGAATTTATAAGAGTCATCGACCTTTTTTATGAACGAATTATGGAAGGAAACCAGCTTCCCAAGCTGAGCAAAGCAACTACTGAAGCATTGCTTGTAGGCATGTATATTAACATCAATGAATTAGAACACCTCAATACTGATCAGTTGAGGGAAAAGTATCAATCACTAAGAGAAGACCAAAACTTCTCGTTTGAAAACCTCAACGAAGGTATTGCGTCAACCGAGAAGGTTAAGGCCCGAATTGGAAGAGCGATTGAGCTATTCTCGTAACATGATAAAAAAAAGAGATATACAACGGTCACTTCAAACCCTCGATAGACGATACAATGCCGCTACATTGGATATCGCCGACACAATTTATTATTCCAAACTTGCGGTACTTGAATATTGTGGATGGATTGAGCATTGCATGGATCAGATTGTGGAGAGATCTATTAAAGGGAAACTCAAGACAGATAAATTTAAGCGCAAATTTCAGAAAGAAATAGTCGGTCGAACGTATGGATTTATGTATGACAAACATTTCTTACCAATGGTCATAAGAACAGTTGGGATTGTTGAGGCGGAGCGACTCGAAAGATTATTAGAAGCTGACGGAAGTTATCAGGTTCTAGAAGCGCAGTTGAATCAAATGAAAAAATACAGAGATAAAGCTGCACATACTTGGTCTGACTTATCCGGCGCGGTGTTTCCAGCACCTTCGATGTTATTAGGTAACTTGGATGCAGCATATCCGATTTTCACAAAACTATATTCGTTTGCTTGTCGTATTTAAAAGCGCCAACTGGATCCAAAAATGGATCATAAATGCGAAAAACGCTAGCCTTAAAGCAAGTAATCATTTTTTGTATAAGAATACAATATTTACATCATCCATTTAGATCCAGAACATCCAACAACACATCACAACCGCGCGGTCAAAAAATCAAGCGTAGCGCGCATGGCCGCACTCAAATGTTGCCGATGGCGATAAACCGCATGCACCGGTGTTGGTGTCGGTAAATAGTCTTCCAATAGTGACACTAACTCACTGTTGGCAAGTTGCTCAGTCACCTGATACCGAGGTAAATACGCGATGCCGAGCGATGCCAACAACCCTTGCTTCAACGCCGCGTTGTTATTGGCGTTCATTGGCCCCTTCACGCGCACGGTTATTTCCTGATTGTTTTCGAGGAACGTCCAGCGCCTATCCACCACATGCGAACTGTGACTCAAACAGGGGAAGTTTGTTAGTTCTTGCGGGTGTGCTGGCACGCCATGCTTGTCTATAAATGCTGGCGTAGCGACCACCACCAACGGTAAGTCATTTAAACGCTTGGCAATCAACGAAGAGCTCTCCAGTCGACCACAGCGAATCGCAATATCCACCTGTTGTGTGACGAGATCCACGCGTTTGTCGTCGAGTAATAGGTCGATGTTGATATCAGGGTATTGCTGAAGGAGCTCAGGAATTAACGGGGCGATTTGTACGCTGCCAAAGGTTACCGGCGCGGTAATGCGAATTAAGCCGCTTGGTGTATTGCGGAAACTTCCCAAGTGCTGATCGGCGGCCTCAACCTGGCTCATCATTTCACGGCAGTATTCGTAAAACGCGCGGCCTTCAATTGTTACGGCCATGGTTCGCGTGGTGCGTTGCAGCAACCGTAAATTGAGCTCGTGCTCAAGTTTCTTAATGGCTTTACTCACAGCACCTTTGGAAATACCAAGGTGCTCAGCCGCGGCAGTAAACGATTGTTGTTCGACCACGGTGGCGTAAATGGCCATATCGGCTAAGCGGTTCAGCATGAGAAGCCCCTTTAACTATCTATTGTTTCTCAAGCGAAACAATGAATTCTATTTTTGCTATCTAATCATTTATTTTGGAAACAGTATACTCCTCTCATCGAATACAACCTAACGTTTTGGAGTGTCAGCCATGAAAACCTATTCACTTGTTGTCCGTCAGTTATCTGAAAGTATTCACTATATTCAAAACCAACTTCGTTTGCCGATGGTGTCACAAAACGCAGCCTGTGCTGAGTTCGAATTAGCCGATGATTCGCGCTTAGCGGTTTGCTCATCGTCGGTAGCGAATGTTACTAGCCGATCAACGAAATGCTTGCCATTAAGTAAGCGTTTACTTTCAGCATTAGAACGCAATGGTGCTTTGTTCAGCCATCAGTTTGCAGTAGGCGCAACACGCGAATGTGAATTGCCAATTCGTTTGCGGGTGCCTGGTCATTCTGATGTGGCGTTATGCCGTGAATGCGTCACTGAGCCGAAAACTGAAAATAGCTCGCGCGTATTATTTTGGTCAGGATTGAATAAAGTGTTTGCTGACTTGGCAAGCCATCATGGTTATCGGATGTAACGTGAACGAAGCAATGAGCCGATTAACTTCAGTTTTCGGCTCATTGTGTGAGCCGAATAATCGTGATTCATTCACTTCGCTCTCGTTGATACAAAAACTTACACACTAAAATTGAGCATTCGCACCAACCTCCCTATGATGGTTAAAACAACATCAATAAAAAGGTGACGCATGCATCACACTAACGAACTACAAGTAAAACTCTACGAAGGCCTTGTGCTGCTGTCCTTGCACGATGAAAAGGGCACCGCTGAAGGTTGGTACATTGAGTACACCGTGGCGGCGGCCGTGCTGGCTGAGTTGTTGTTAGCCAAACGTATTCAGGTGAACGCTGACAATAAAGACAAAATTGAGGTGCTTGATGCTTCGCCAACGGGTGACCAAGTTATGGATGAAGTGCTGCAGAAAATTGCAGACAAGAAGCGTCCGGATACCCTGAAAAACTGGGTTATGTCCATCGCCAACATTTCCAAATTGAAGCACAAAGTTGCTGAGCAATTGGTGGCTGACGGCATTATCAAAAGCGATGAAAAGAAGGTGTTGTGGATTTTCACCCAGAAAATCTATCCCGAAGTGAACCCAGAGCCAGAACGTCATTTGCGTCACGAGATGCGTCGATTGGTGCTGGATAAGCCATTAGAAATTGATCCGCGCGTCGCGTTGATGGTGGCTTTGGCGAAAAGTGCCTATCTTTTAAAAGATGTCTTCAGCAAAGAAGAGCTGAAAACCCACAAAAAGCGCATTGAACAAATTGCTAAGGGCGAAGAGCTCGGCGCTCTAACGCAAGATGTGATTGATGCGGTGCAAGCCGCGGTGATGGTTGCCGTCATGTTACCCGCGATGCTCGCTGCAACAACCGCTTCAACATCAAGTTCCAGCGGCTGTTAACACCTTGCCGCAGAGTGGCGGCGATTCACCCCAAGCGCTGGCGCGTAAATAGACCGCCTAGTCAGTATGGTGCTAAGCTAAGGCCAATATAACAATAAGGAGACAACCGATGTCTGATTTAAAAATGAAGCACTTAGCCTTAGCGGTGACGCTGGCGCTGAGCGCAGCGGCATGTTCTGATGTGCAGAAACCTGAAGCGACAGCGCCTGCAGCAGAAACCCAAGCAGCAAGCACGGCTGCGGTGACCGAAGCGGAAATCAAAGCCGAATCTGAAAAAGCCAACAAGCTGTTCGAAGACATTTTCATGGAAAATGTCATGCGCAGCCCAATGTACCAGTCGTACTTGGGTATAAAGCAAGACCAAGATAAGTGGGACGACATTTCTGAGCAGGCTTCTGAAGAAGAGCTCGCGCTGAAAAAAGAACAACTTGCGAAAGTGAATGCAATTGACGAAGCCAAGCTAAACGAGCAAACCAAGATTAGCTGGATGCTGATGAAGCAGGGCTTAGAAGAAGATATTGCTGACTACAAATGGCGTCATTACAACTACCCTGTGAATCAAATGTTCGGCATGCACTCAAGCGTGGTGTCGATGCTAATCAACCAGCACCGCATTCAAGAAGTTGACGATGCCCAAGACTATATTGCGCGTTTGAACGGCTTACCAGCATTGTTTGAGCAACTTGAAGAGAACCTTCGTTTGCGCGCTGAAAAAGGCATTATTGCGCCTAAATTCGTCTACCCATACGTGATCAGCGACAGCCAAAATATTATTTCAGGCGCACCATTTGAAGACGGTGAGCCAAGCGTGTTGCTCGAAGATTTCACCAAGAAAGTAGGTAACCTTGATATTGAAGAAAGCCAATATCAAGAGCTAACCAGCGCCGCTGAAAAAGCATTAGTGGAATCGGTGAAACCAGCTTATGAAAGCTTGATTGCGACCGTGGAAGATATTGCCGCACAGGCTGACACCAAAGACGGTGCGTGGAAATTCCCTGATGGTGAAGCGTTCTACAACAATGCGTTGAAACGCACCACGACCACTGACTTAACCGCTGAAGAAATTCATGAAATTGGTTTGAGTGAAGTGGAGCGTATTCACAACGAAATGCGTGTGATCATGGAAAAAGTCGGGTTTGAAGGCACGTTGCAAGAGTTCTTTGTACACATGCGTAACAATCAAGACTTTATTTATCCGGACACCGAAGAAGGTCGTCAGCGTTATTTAGAAGAAGCAACGGCGTATATCGACAACATGCGTGAGTTTTTGGATGAGTTGTTTATCACCAAGCCAAAAGCCGACATGATTGTAAAAGCGGTTGAACCATTCCGTGAGAAATCAGCCGGTAAAGCGTTCTATCAGCAGCCGTCAATGGATGGCACACGTCCAGGCGTTTACTACGCGAACTTGTACGACATGGCTTCTATGCCAACCTATCAAATGGAAGCTCTGGCCTACCACGAAGGTATTCCAGGTCACCACATGCAAATTGCGATTCAGCAAGAGCTTGAAGGCATTCCATCGTTCCGTAAATTCGGTCGCTATACCGCGTACAGCGAAGGCTGGGGCTTGTACACCGAATTATTGCCAAAAGAATATGGCTTCTACAAAGACCCATACTCAGATTTTGGTCGCTTAGCGATGGAGCTATGGCGCGCGGTTCGTTTGGTTGTTGATACGGGTATTCACGCGAAAAAATGGACTCGTGAAGAAGGTATCGATTTTTACGTAACCAATACGCCAAACGCTGAAGCCGACGCGCGCAAAATGGTTGAGCGTCATATTGTGATGCCAAGCCAAGCAACAGCATACAAAATCGGTATGTTGAAGATTCTTGAGCTGCGCGAGAAAGCGAAAGCTGAGTTAGGCGACAACTTCGATATTCGTGAATTCCACGATGTGATTTTGGCAAACGGTCCGTTGCCGCTCAATATTCTTGAGCAGTTTGTGGATGACTACATTCGCGAGACTAAGAACGCCAGCTAATATTACTTTTTTAAAAGGTATTAGTTCCTAGTCTCGCAATCAAAACAGCCGTTCAGTTGTATCAATTTTGGCGCAACTGAGCGGCTTTTTCGTTCATTTGAAACGGAGGCTTCTATGTGTGGAAGGCTCAATGTTGTCACTGACCCTTTATGCCAGCTGGTAACCGAACAGCTTGGCTTGAAATTTCATGCACCCACCAATCAAGACTTGCGGCCTACCCAGCAAGTCGAAGTGATCACCACCACCCAGCGTCACGATTTGTTGCATCAGCTCAGCACGGAATGGGGTATTCAACCGAGTTGGGCAAACCGAATTCTCATTAACGCACAGGCCGAGACGGTTGCAACCAAACGCACCTTTCAATTGGCGTTTAAGCAGCATCGTTGTGTGGTGCCGTGTAGCGGTTGGTATGAATGGCAGCAACAAGAAGGGCAATCGCGCAAAACCAAGTACTTGTTCAGCGAAGCGACCGGTCAGCCGTTGTATATGGCTGGTATTTATTTCCCCCATGTTGATTCGCGCGCACAGCTGGTCACACTAACGACAGCGCCAACCGAACAGTGCGCAGCGTATCACCACCGCATGCCTTTATTGATTCGTCCTACAGAAGTCGAATTTTGGCTCAACAGCCAAGCAGAAGCATTAACGCCCCTGCTTGCAGCTCCAGAAGATATCGCTTTGAACGTTGTTGCGCGTTAGGTGATGCGTTTAGCTTAATGCTAATCTATGGTTTATGAAACTGATTAAAACACAGAAACCTCAATGAAAATATATGTAGATGCGGACGCTTGCCCAGCGGTTATTAAAGACATTTTGTATCGCGCTGCTGAGCGGAAACAGCTTGAATTAATTTTGGTGGCGAATCAGCCTTTGCGCGTACCACCATCAAAATGGATAAAAACCAAGCAAGTTGAGTCAGGTTTTGACGTTGCCGACAATTACATCGCTGAAATTTGTGAAGCGGGTGACTTGGTGATTACGGCCGATATTCCGTTAGCGGCCGATGTGATTAAAAAGCATGGCCAAGCACTGAGCCCGCGTGGCGAGTTGTTCACAAAAGAGAACATCGGTAGCCGCTTAAACATGCGCGATTTCATGGATACGTTGCGCAGTAGCGGCGAGCACACAGGCGGCCCACCACCGTTACACCAACGCGATCGTATGACCTTCGCGAATGAGCTCGATAAAATTCTTTCGCGTATAAAAATTTAAACAATCAAACTTATGCGCAACAATAAGATATTTCATACATAAATATGCGCATAAAAGTGCTGGTTTATTGTGAATTTATGCGCATAAAAGTGTAATATCTAGTTCTGTTTCTGTTTTTCACCCCTACAGGTTAACGGAGCGATACCATGAATCGTGCACTTTTAGATGAGCTATTGGTTTGGAAATCTCAGGCTGAACGCAAGCCCTTGCTTGTTGATGGAGCGCGTCAAACTGGGAAAACTTATCTACTTCAACAATTATTTGGTCAAGATTTTCCGAATGTAGTACGTATCGATTTTCTTGAATCGCCAGCGATGGCCGACGCTTTTGCAGATTCGTTAGCCCCCACTGATGTATTAACAAACATTGAATTATTGACGGGGAAACCGTTCAATCCGCAGACTGATCTACTAATTCTCGATGAAATTGGTGAATGCGAGAGAGCGGTAACGTCTCTAAAATATTTTGCGGAAAAAGCACCTCAAATGTATGTGGTAGCTAGTGGTTCAAACATTGGCTTACTTAACAGTTTCCCTGTTGGCAAAGTTGAGCATCATTATCTTAGACCTTTATCATTTAGAGAGTTTCTCTTAGCAGGCAACGAGTTTCCATTGCTGAAAGCTTATGATGCGCAGATGAATTCTGTTGCTGCTCATAAACAACTCTTCGATAAACTAACCGACTACTACTTTACTGGCGGTATGCCAGAGGCCGTAAGTACTTGGTATGCGTTGTCGGATCGTAGCATTCTGGAGCGAATTAATGCTGTTTCACAGGTTCAACGCGATCTGATTGCTGGGTATCAACGTGATTTTGGTAAATATTCAGGAAAAACCGATGCAAACTTAATTGAAGCGGTATTCAATGCGGTTCCGGCACAACTCTCCGAGGTAATGGATGACTCAGTGAAACGTTTCAAATTCAAATATGTTTATGCACGGAAATCTCGTTATCAAGAGTTTGAAAGTGCGATTGCTTGGTTGGAAAAATGTCGCTTGGTGTTAAAAAACTTTCCAATTGAAGGACGGCCAAGAAGTCCCCTTGCAGCATATGCACAGGAAAACAAATTCAAGCTATTTATGTTTGATGTGGGGCTACTCAATCACATGTTGGGGGTTAGCTATCAAGAGCTAAAACGACAGGGATTCGAATACAAGGGATATATTGCTGAAAACTTTGTACAGCAAGAAATGGCAGTAGTTGGCTTCTCGCCAACTTATTCTTGGAATGATGCTCGTGCCGAAATTGAATTTATAATCAGCGATAGGCAAGGACAAATTATTCCAATTGAAGTTAAGAGTGGTAAGCGCACTCGCGCAAAATCACTTCAGTCGTATATTCAAAAGTGTCATCCGAGTAAAACAATCAAGTTAACAGGTACACAGGGTTCTGGGGCGACAGAGACACAGCATTTTGTATACCCGCTATACTTTACCGAACACGCACTTCGTTCACATATTTTGAGTGACGATTGGTGAAGTTCTTAATTTGGACATGCAATACAGATGAAAATTACCCCAGGTAAATATCAGCACTACAAAGGCCCGATGTACGAGGTAGTCGATACGGTGCGCCATTCTGAAACCGAAGAATGGATGGTGTTGTATCGACCGTTATATGGCGACGAACAGGGTTTGTGGGTACGCCCCTATGACATGTTTTTGCAGTCAGTTAGTGTTGATGGTTTAGAAGTGCCGCGCTTTAAATACCTCGGCGAAGAGTGGGGTGACGAGCAGGACATTTCTAAATAACGTGCCGCCAGTTAATCCGTAACTGGCGTCAGTTCTTGCCATAATTGAATCGGGTTGCCTTCAGGATCTGCCAATCGTGCGAAGCGACCATTCGGGTAGGTTTCAGGATCAACGTCAACCTCGATACCAGCTTCGCGGAGTTGCTGAACCATCGCGTCTAAATCGCCAACGCGAAAATTAAACATAAACTGTTGGTTATCTGCTCCGAAATACTTGGTTTTGTTATTAAAAACCCCAAATACCGTGGTACCACCTGCTTGAACCCAAGGTTGTTCTTCGTAAGTTTTTGGTGTTTGTTTCACGCCGAGATGTTCTTCATACCAAAGCGCTAAAGCTTTCGGATCTTCTGCTTTGAAAAAGACGCCGCCAAAACCAAGTACTTTCTCACGTTCGCTTGCACCTGCGCTCAAAACAACAAGACACATGATTAAAACTCCTAATTTAATTTTCATTTTTTTACCTGTTAATTTCGTGACAATGTTTTAATGAGATGCCAACCGAATTTCGTTTTTATAGGGCCATGCACTTCAAGAGTTGGCTTACCGAATACCACTTTGTCGAAAGCCGGCACCATCTGGCCCCGACCAAATTCACCAAGGTCACCACCTTTCTTGCCAGATGGGCAAAGTGAGTGCTTACGTGCAAGATCGCCAAACTTCTTACCAGTTGCTAATTGCTTCTTTAATTCCTCGGCTTCTTCTCGAGTTTTCACCAAAATATGCAAAGCGTGCGCGCGTGCCATTCTTAATCACCTTAATTAATTTGCCAGTAGAACATACGCGATTCTTTATTCAGTGCGTATACCGTGGTTGCTTCGTCACATGCGCGGCTAGCCGCGCCGTAACACACATGTAGCGGCAGTAAATGCTCTTCGCGAGGGTGGCAAAAACGTGCATGAGGCGCTTCTTGCCAATTTGCCAGCATGTGTTGCCGCTGGTGTTCGTTCATATCTTGGTCGCTACAAACTAGCTCAAGCCATGCTTGGAACGCGGCATTTTGGCTATCTGCCTCGGCATGATTAGGCGCGAAAAATGCGCGCATATTATGAAACGAAAATCCTGAGCCCAAAATGAGCAGGTTGTCGTAGTCGAGAGTTTGTAACGCTTGCCCTAGTTTGATGTGAGCTTCGGCATCTAAATGATTCATTAACGACAGTTGCACACAGGGAATATCGGCATCGGGATACATCAGTTTCAGCGGTACGAATAGACCATGATCAAAGCCGCGTATTGCATCGCCTTTTGCTTCAATGCCGGCGGCTGTAATTGCTCCTAATACTTGCTCGGCTAACGTCGGCTCTCCAGGTGCTGGGTACTCAATGGCGTATGATTCAGGCGGAAAACCATAGTAATCGTAGATGAGCTCAGGTTTGGCCGCGGTCGTCACGTGCGGCACGTCGGTTTCCCAATGAGCGCTGATCACTAAAATGGCACTCGGCTTAGGCATTTTCGCTGCGGCTTCGCGTAATTTCGTCACCATATCTTCGTGACTTTTGTCGCCTAACAGCGGCATCGGCCCGCCACCGTGCGCAATGTATAGAATGTATTTCATTCACCGCTTCCCTCATTTTCGACGCTATGAAAGTGCCGTAAGTGTTTTATACCTGATTTCTTGTTGAATAGTAATTGTGAACTAAACTTCTAGAGCTTTGAGAGCAGTTATCGATAACGAACAACAGGATAGAGCTATGCGATTCATTTCCATGTTTCCCATTGTCGCCATCAGTTTATTGCTGGTGGCATGCGGTAAACCGGCGCCAGAGACAACACAGCCAGCGGCGGATGCACAGTCAACGCAACAGGCATCCGCTAAAGCGGAGGTGCCAACGTTTAGCGCTGAAACCTTCTACAACACCGTGACATTATTTGGGTCGTCAATTAATCACGATGGTACTGCGGTTCTTGTTACCAGCGATGAAAGCGGCATTTTTAATGTCTATAGTTATCCGCTTGATGGTAGCGAACCGACGCAACTGACCAATTCAACCACCGATGCCATGATGGGGGTGAGCTGGTTCCCCAACGACGCACGCATGTTATATACCGCAGACCAAGGCGGTAACGAGCTGAACCATTTATATGTGCACCGCGAAGATGGCACAACACAAGATTTAACACCGGGCGAGAATTTAAAAGCGATGTTTGGCGGTTGGCACGAAGACGACATGCATTTTTACGTGATGACCAACGAGCGCGATAATCGCTATTTCGATGTGTATCAGTACAACGCGGTAGACTACAGTCGTGAAATGGTGTTCGAAAATAATACCGGCTTTAATGTTGATGCCATTAGTCCGAACGGACGTTATATGGCGCTCAGCCGAACCAATTCGAACGCCGATTCTGATTTATTTTTGGTTGACCTTGAAGCAGAGGCCGTTGAACCTCAATTAATTACCCCAACTGATGGCAATGTTCAGCATAATGCCTACACATTTACGCACGATAGCAGCAAACTTATTTATGGCACAGACGGCCATGGTGAGTTCTATCAGGCTTGGGCTTACGATATGGCATCAGAAGAACACAGCGAGCACTTTGTTGCCGATTGGGATGTGTCGTTCTTGTATTTCTCTGATTCTGGGAAGTACCAAGTGGTTGGCGTGAACGCTGATGCAAGTACTGAGCTGACGATCACTGATACAACGACTGGCTCTGAAGTTGTATTACCTGAGCATCCTCCGGGTGATTTACGTGGCGTGAATTTCTCAGATGATGATACGACCATGGTGTTTTATGTCAACTCTGATGTGTCGCCGTCAAATTTGATGTTCTGGCAGGTCGGTAGTGAAAACGTGGTGCAACTCACCAATACGTTAGCCGAAGGCATGGAACCAGAGCACCTTGTTCACAGTCAAGTCATTCGGTACCCAAGTTTTGACGAACTGTCGATTCCAGCCTTGTTATATAAGCCACATCAAGCTAGTGCCGAAAACAAAGTACCAGCTGTTATCGTGATTCACGGTGGTCCAGGCGGACAAGCGCGTAAAGGCTATTCGGCAATGATTCAGCATTTGATCAATCATGGTTATGCTTTGCTTGGAGTGAACAACCGCGGCTCATCAGGTTATGGCAAAACTTTCTTCCACCTTGATGATCAACGCCACGGCGAAGATGACTTGCAGGATATTGTGTATGGCAAAAAATATCTGCAAACCCTCGATTGGGTTGACCCCGATCGCATCGCAGTCATGGGTGGCAGCTACGGTGGCTATTTGACCATGGCGGCGCTAGCGTTTACTGATGAGTTTGATGCCGGTATCAATATTTTCGGTGTCACCAACTGGGTGCGCACACTTGAGAGTATTCCGCCGTGGTGGGAAAGCTTCCGTCAGTCGCTATACGACGAGTTAGGTGATCCAGCAACCGATGGCGAGCGCTTGCGCCGTATTTCACCGTTGTTCCATGCCGACAACATAAAAGCACCGGTATTAGTGGTGCAGGGTGCAAATGATCCGCGTGTGCTACAAGTGGAAAGCGACGAGATGGTGGAAGCCATACGTGCCAACAACGTGCCAGTTGAATATGTTTTATTCGATGATGAAGGGCACGGCTTTAGCTCGAAAGCGAATCGAATTGAGGCACAAGAAGCCTACGTTAATTTCCTCAATACCCACTTAAAACAGTAAGTGTAATTAACAAAGCGCCGTGCTTGCGATTCTTACCGAGCAGGTACGGCGTTTTTAATTCAGTAACGTACTGATAATGGTTGATTCAAATTCGCGTTTCGCCGTGATGGCATAGAATTTTTCGACCACGCCTTCTAGCGTGCAGTATTTCTTTAGCACACCAGCTCGTAACTCGTCTTGCACCACAACTTCAGGTACTACCGTCACGCCTTGAATACTGCGCGACATCACCCGTAGCATCGCCATGTCATCCACTTCAGCATAAGGTGTCAGTTGCAGGTTGTTTTCCTCACAATACATATCAAATTGCGTGCGAATATCGCTACTTACGCCGGGCACGAGTACCGGAACTTTATCTAAATCACGAGGGAATTCTTTGCCTTGTAACGCTTCGGTATTGGGGCCAATTAAGCTCACGCTTTGTTGTGCTACGCACTGGCAACGAATTGGCAAATGAAAATCAGAGGCGACGGCTCGATTTGAGAGAATTAAATCGAGTTTATGCATACTCAGTTGTTCGAGTAATTGCTCAAGACTAGCTGACAACAACGTCAGCTGAATGTTGGGGTTACCAAGAATGGGTCTTAAGAAGTTTTCTTGGAAGTTTCGTGAGAGCGTTGCCACAGCACCAACCCGAAATGTTTGTACCACGTGCGTGTCGCCGCGCTCGACCATTGACATCATTTCGTGACTTAAATTGAAAATTCGCTCGGCGTAGTTGAGTACCACATGCCCGAATTCGGTCAATTTAAGGCTACGACCTTCACGCACAAATAAATCTTGTCCTAGGCGCTCTTCCAACTGTTTGATTTGTGACGATAACGCAGATTGAGACACGTGTAACTGCTGTGCGGCACGAGTTAAATGCCCTTCTTTGGCCACTGTCCAAAAGTAAAATAAGTGATGAAAGTTCAGTTCACGCATGGTCGGAGCACCTCAGTGGCGTTTGCTCGGTAAAATGTTCGTAAAAACAGAACGGTTGTATATTTTATATCTATTTTACTGAAGGTATGCTTTTTGGCAACATGCACACTAACATAACACTAGATACGTTATATGGATGAATCACATGCTTGAAACATGGCCCTTTGCCGCGGTTTGGTTGATTGGCTGGCTCGCTAGCTTAGTCGCGCCGCCACGTATGTTGTGGCAAGTCGCAAAGTTAACGTCACTCAGTGCGTTATTGTGTGCTGTTATGTTGGTTCTGTTCTCTGCCTTCAGTGCTGCGCCTGCCGACCGAGTTGGGCTGGTGGTAATTGCCTTAGTGGCCGTATTGGGCTGGGTGGTGACCCGTTTTGCGAAGCATTATTTGCAAGGCGAACCAAATCAAATCATGTTCATTCAGTTTACGTTGTTCACGTTAACCAATGTGGGCTTAATTGTTGTTAGTGACCACTTACTTCTGATGTTGCTAGGGTGGTCATTGACCAGTGTGGGGCTACATAAACTACTGCTGTTTTATCATCAACGCCGCGCTGCACAAATTGTTTCACACAAAAAGTTCATCATTAGCCGCCTTGCCGATGTGTTGTTATTACTGGCGGTTACGTTGACCTATATTGACGTTGGCTCGTTGAATCTTGCGGCTATTAATGCGCATGTTGCGGAGTTTTCAGAGCTTTCGATATGGCTAGAGCTGACCATTGTGTTGGTGGCGCTAGCTGCAATTTTAAAGACCGCTCAGTTGCCGTTGCACGGCTGGCTCATTCAAGTGATGGAGGCGCCCACACCAATCTCGGCATTACTTCACGCCGGTGTCGTCAACCTGTCTGGTTTTGTGCTGTTACGCATGGCACCGATGCTGGCGCAAAGTGACATTGCTCAAGCCTTGTTGGTGGTGGTGGGTAGTTTATCAGCGGCGCTGGCCGCACTGGTGATGCTTACCCGAATCAGTATTAAGGTGCGATTGGCATGGTCAACCTGTGCGCAGATGGGCTTTATGCTCATGGAGATAGGGCTGGGATTATATGAGCTCGCGTTGTTACACCTTGTTGCGCATTCACTCTATAAAGCTTATGCGTTCTTAAGCGCTGGAGAGGCGGTAGAACAGGCACGGCTGCAACGTCTATTAGCGCCAGCTTACAGTGTGACGCGTAAGAAATTGTATGTGTTGAGCCCGTTAATTAGTGCAGCAGTAATTGGTGTGTCATTCGTCGTTTGGCAGTGGGTGCTGCCGCAGTTTCATGTAAGTTGGGTGGCGCTGATTATTCTTACCATTGGTTTTGCGCCCTTATTGTGGCCGCAACGCGACATGACGGCGAAGCTTTTTAGGCTGGGTTTGCTACGTGTATTGTTACTAACTCAGCTGTATTTTATTTGGCATCTACTATTTGCTGCCGCAGTACCAAGTCAGGGCAAGACACACATTGCTTTAGTTGTTTGGGTGGCATTGGTGTTTGTGGCGTTGTTCGGTTTACAGCTATTGGTGCAGCTATACCCACAACACAAATGGTCGCGGAGTTTATATCCGTGGGCCTACAACGGTTTTTACCTCGATGAACGGTTTACCTTGGTAACCTTTAAGATCTGGCCATTGCCGCCGGCTCAAACAGATGCTTCGAAGGAGATTATTTCATGAGTCAGGCGCAAGACACTTTAAGAGCGCAAGTAGAAGCGGCTGTTGTATCTGCATGTGCCCACATTGCGCCGGCATGGCCTTTAGATCAGATGATTGCAGTGAACCCATATTGGGGACGTGCCCATCAGTCGTTCGCGAAAGCCGCAAAACTACTAGAGCTTACTGCGGCGTCGCCGCTTTCAATGCGCAACGATTATTACGCGCAGCTCTGGCAAGATGGGGTGATACAAGAATCACATTTGCAGCAGGCGATGGATGAGCTGAGCTCTGAGCATTCCATGACGCACTTGGTCAGTTTTGTCGGTGGGAAAAATTATAAACCGCTTGCTCTTCCGCTTCTGAGTGACTGCTACGACAAAACGCGCGATTTAAATCATGAGCCAGGTTGGCATGAAACAGTGACCTTCCAAGTGTCGCAATTTTGTGCTGCCTATTTTGATGAATATCAGGCCGCTTGGCATCCGCACAAAGATGCGCCGCTGTATGCGAGTTGGTTGAATGAGGTTCGTCATGATCGTAGCGTACGAGTCTTAATGCATAGCGATGATTTAATTGCGCGTGCCGATGCCATGCATAGCGACCCGATTGAACAATTGACGCAGGTGTTGCGATCTTTGGATATTCCACCTGAGCAATGGGATTTGTGGCTGGAAACGGTTCTCATGCGTGTGAGCGGGTGGGCGGCTGCTTGCTCGTATCGTGCGTGGCAAGCGAACTTGCGCGGCGAAACAGATACCACGCTGATGGAGCTATTGGCTATTCGCGCAAGTTGGGAATGGTTGGTTGACAGTGGTGGTCGCGAAGACGATAGCGTTTGGGTGCGTTGGCGCGCACTATGGGACAAAATTGGCAACTATGATTCGCTGTCACGTAGCAAACTTTTAGTTTGGCAACGTGCGCATGAACTCGCTTATCAAGAGCAGTTGGCGCAAGTGTTAATGCAGAAACCTTCGGCGGCTTCTGGGGCTCCTGAGGTGCAAGCATTCTTCTGTATTGATGTGCGCTCCGAAGTTTTCCGCCGCCACTTTGAAGCTCAATCTGATGGCATTCGCACCGGTGGTTTCGCTGGATTTTTTGGGCTTCCAATTGATTACACGCCGCTGGGTACGCAGAGCACTCGCGCGCAGTTGCCGGGCTTATTGGCGCCGAGCTTGAATGTAACTGACAGCAGCGGTGATGCTTCAAAAGACGTTGAGTTAGCGACAATTCGTCGGGTGAAACTCCAAGAAAAAGCCAGCTTGTGGCCATTTAGTAATGTGCCGGCTTCATCGTTTAGTTTGGTTGAAACGCTGGGCATGGGGTATTTGGGTAAGTTACTGAAGGCAAGCTTCTTTAAAGCAGATAATAACGGCGTTGATAAGCTTGGACTCTCGGAAGACGACTGCTGCTCATTACGACCAACTTTGGGTGTGGATGCTGAAGTGCTGCCGTCGCGCGTGGATCTCGCCGCGGGTGTGTTGACTGGAATGGGGCTAACCTCGAACTTTGCGCCGCTGGTATTGTTAGTGGGGCATGGCAGTACGAGCCAGAATAATCCGCAGCGGGCAGGTTTGGATTGTGGTGCGTGTTGTGGCCAAACCGGCGAAGTGAACGCCCGCGCATTAGCGCAGCTGCTGAATCACAAAGAAATTCGTCGCGGTTTAGCTGAGCGTGGCATTGTCATTCCGAAAACCACTTATTTCATGGCTGCTTTGCACAATACCACGACAGAAGATGTCACGCTGTATGAGGCCGATGCGGTTCCAGCTAGTTGGCAATCGCAGTTAGCACAGGTCGAGTTGCAGTTGGCGCGCGCCAGTGATGCGGCACGCTTAGAGCGAGCACCAACTTTAGGTTTGGAACTTACTGAGGCGAGCATTGAAAAACGCCGTGCTGCATTTGTTCGCCGCGCCTATGACTGGTCGCAAACGCGCCCAGAATGGGGTTTAACCAACAACGCGGCATTTGTGATTGCGCCGCGTGAACGCACGCGAGGGCTTTGCCTAGAGGGGCGTAGCTTCTTGCACGACTATCACCCTAAGCAAGATGCCGACGGTGCCGTACTCACGCAGATTATGACCGCACCAATGATTGTCACCAACTGGATTAACCTGCAGTACTTTGGTTCGACGGTTGATAATCAGCGCTTTGGTAGTGGCAATAAAACCCTGCATAACGTGGTGGGCGGTCGCTTGGGTGTGTTTGAAGGTAACGGTGGCGATTTGCGTATCGGCCTCGCCTGGCAATCGATTCACGACGGCCAGCAATACCGCCACGAACCGCTGCGCCTGAACGTTTACATTGATGCGCCAATGGAGCGCATCGCTGCGATTGTCGCTGAGCATGAAATACTCCAGCAACTCATCGGCAACGACTGGCTCTACGTGTTTCAACTGCCCGAGCCCGGCTCTCCGCCCCGCCGCTTTAAGCATTAAGTGGGGTGCAGTCCAAGGACTGCACCCCTCCTCCTACACACCATTGTCATAAAGCTGTGGTAAACTTTGCGGCATTATTAACTAATCGAGAAAGATAGATGAAATATGTAGTTGGATTGTTACTGGCGTTGGCTTGCCTGCAAGCGCAGGCAACGGAAGAGCAGACGGTGGTATTGATTTCAATTGATGGTTTTCGCCACGATTATATTGAGCTGCATGGCGCACCAAACATTGCCAAAATTGCCGAGCAGGGTGTTCGCAGTGAGGGCTTGATTCCGGTTTATCCGTCAAAGACTTTCCCGAATCATATTTCAATTGTGACCGGCCAATACCCATCGAATCACGGCATTGTGGATAACAACTTCTACGATACCGAGCGTAAGCAGCGCTACAAAATGGGCGATGGCGTGAAAGACAGTACCTGGCTGACCACGTTGCCGATTTGGAACCTTGCCGAATTTCAGGGCGTGAAAGCCGCAACCTTCTTCTGGCCTGAGTCGGAAGCGCGCATCAATGGACGTACACCAAGCTACTATTTCAACTACAGTACACCGGCACCGAATCGCCAGCGCATCGATCAAATAGTTGAATGGTTGAAGTTACCCGAAGCCGCGCGCCCACGTTTGGTCACCGGTTATTTTTCGATTGTCGATACCATGGGGCACCGTTTTGGCCCAGAGTCACATCAAGTGGCAAAAGCTGTAAAGCATGTGGATGAGCTTATTGGCGAGTTATGGCAACGTATTCATGACGAAACCGAGGTGCCGGTCAATCTCATTTTAGTGTCTGATCACGGCATGTCACAAATTACCGCGAAAGACATGATTGATGTGAAAGAGCTCAATATCGACGAAGAACTGTTTGAAATCGTCAACGCATCAACACGTTTGATGATTTATCCGAAAGAAGACGTATCTGCGGATCAGATTCAGCAACTTGAACAGCGCTTGAAGCAAAAACAAGGTAACTTTGTCATCGAATCTGAGCAGCAATTGGCGCAACTCGGTGTAACTGACGGGCCGCGCAAGCCAGCTATAGTATTGGGAACAACGGCACCAGCAACTTTTACGACGCGTCCGGAAGAACAGCGCAAAGATGGCGGCACCCACGGTTTCCATTCAAGTCGCGACATGGATGGCTTATTCGTAGCAGCTGGACCAGCTATTCAGCAGGGCACTCAAATTAATCGTTTCAGCAACATCCATATTTATCCGTTTATGGCCAAGTTGCTAGAACTGGAATTGATGACCGAAATTGACGGTGATGCCGAGGTGTTAACGCCAATTATTCGGTAGCAGCGGCTAACGGTTTCATCATAATAATATCCCGCTGTGGGTCATTCCCCAGCGGGAATACATGTGAACCAACCTCAATAAATCCTGACTTTTTATAGAATGCGATGGCGCGCGGGTTATGCTCCCAAACGCCTAGCCACATCACGTCGTTACCTTTGTGTAGCATGGCATCAATAGCTGCCTGCATTAAATCTTGTGCAATGCCTTTGCCATGCCAGTCTTTATCTACATATAAACGCTGTAGCTCGCCAGCTGATTTAGCTTGAACGCATTCTGGTGTATTGCCCCAGCGAAGTTGCACGAATCCGACAATATTCCACTCATGCGTCGCCAGTAGTGTTAATCGATTGGGGTCTTGAATTTCCGCCAGTTGCAACGCTTCGCTGTAAGTTGCGTCACAATGCAAGCGCATGTTTTCTTCGGTATTGTCAGCCGCAAAGGTATCGACGAAAGTCCGCCGAGCAATTTCTGAAAGGCGTGCCGCATCTTCTTCGGTTGCTGTTCTAATATGTGCAACAGAAGTGCCGCGACGAGCCTGACCGTCAGCAGAACGCGTAAAATTGGGGTTGGTTTTCTCTTCGTGTTCCATCAGCAATAGCGTTAAATAAATTTTAGTTGGTAATGAGAGCACAACACCGAATGCGCTTAACGCAGCTCCTAAGATAAATCCTTGGTGGCCGATATCGTCGCTGGCAAACGTCACGCCAAGTATAATGTGCCCGCAAACCAATAAAGCAAGGCCCAAAATAATGGCGCCTCTGAGCAGTTTAACTTGCGTTGTTTCGTTCATTTTGCACTCAATATTTGCTTCGTATAGTCACTATCAAATCATGGATTAAGACTTTCGGCTAGTCGTTCACAAAGTTAATTCCATTTCCTTAAAAACACCGTTAGGATACTTCAAAGTGATACAACGAAGTGACGTTATGAAATTTTGGCGCAAATACCATCCCGATATTGATGCAGCAGATCCGCGCTTCAAACAAGTTTCGCTAATTTATAGCGTATTACTGATCATGACGGCTTATTTTGCCATTATCGGTACGCTTAACGTTACCTTGTTTCATGCTCCCGAAATTGCATTTTTCGACTATCTTGGTCTTATTCTTGCGTTATTAATTCTTCGGTATGTTAGCCAGGGCGGAAATTTCAGAATTGCGAGCTGGGCTGTCATCATTTCCATTGCGACCATATTGTTGGCGTTTGTGCACCTAGCTGAAGGACGTAACTACTCGTTGATGTGGGTCACAATTTTACCGCCGTTTGCATTCTTTTTATTGGGGCGTCGAGATGGCTCTTGGGTGAGTGCCATCATATTGGGATATTGCAGTTGGTATCTGTATCAGCTCATTAATCAACAAGTCACCGCTAACTTGGGCCTCGGTGCTTTATTTAACTTTATTGAAGTGGCCACCGCACAAGTATTTCTATTTCGTTTTTATGAAAACTCACGTCAAGAGGCCTATGATCAATTACAGAAAACGGCGATCACTGATCCATTGACCAAAGTATTTAATCGACTGCATTTAGATAACACACTTAACGCAGTGATTGCTCAGGCAAATCGTTTTAATCAACCGGTTTCCGTCTTACTTCTCGACGTGGATCATTTTAAGGCAGTGAATGATAAATATGGCCATTTTGTTGGGGATAAAGTTCTTATCAAACTCTGTGATGTTCTGCGAGAAACGATTCGTGAAACAGATTCTGTAGGCCGTTGGGGTGGCGAAGAGTTCTTGATTATTTGCCCGAATACTAACCAACAACAGGCAATTCAATTAGGCCAGAGAATTATCGAAAATGTGCGTGCTGAGGCGATCGAAAATGATATCCATATTACCGTGAGTATCGGTTCGGCAACGTATATGAATGACGGCGAAGACACGATCGATCAGCTGTTGCTTAGTGCCGACCAAAACTTATATCGCGCAAAACATGCAGGGCGCAACCAAGTGCTTGGTACACCCTAAGGCTACCGTTTATTCAATATTCACTCGAATGACAAACTTCAAGAGTGAAAAGGCCGCAACGAGAAATAGCCAAAGAAATAATAAACTCTCATCATGCGCTAACTTGGTCCAAATACTGTTCTTTAGAATAATATCTTCAGATTTGTAGCGTTGAATGGCACCTGCATCACCTTTGCCATTAAAAGTAATCTGCATGCCAGGTGAATCATCAACATAAATAAATCCAGAGCTTTGAATCGATGGATTCTGAATAAAGAACTTATCGCCTAGTTCAAGCGCATACGGCTCCGTTTGATAATATTGCCCAGACCAAGCGCCTTTGTCCGAAATTGCGACAGAACCTTGATGCAATATAGGCTCACGCGCTGATGCTTCCTTCACCTCTCCACCAATCGTCATCACACCATCTATTGGTAACGTATAACTGTTGTTCGCAGAAGCCTGCAATTCAAATGCTTCACAGTCGCTTAATTCAATTCGCTCGTTTGGGGTTTGAATAAACCCAACCGGTGCAAGTGTCGCGGAGCTTAACGTTATCCACACCGAATCAGTTCCAATGCGTTCAATATAAACGGAGGTATCTTGAGCAACTTGAAGTTGCCCAGATACAAGGGATGTTTCGCTACCACACTCTGAGTAACGGGTAACGCCATCAAGTTGCCACGGCACAAAAGCACTGTTTTGGAATGAATCAATGGCGATAATTTCCGACCGCGCGGTGACGTTATAAAGAGTATCGGGTGTAGTGATAAATCGAAGCGAAATAAAGACAATATATGCTAAGAGTAACCAAAATAGCCCTACCAAAATATGTAATAACCACCGCAATGGGCTTGTCGCTATGCGATCACGAAACTCGGTTGCAGAATAGGGTAAATCTTCGTTCGTTAGAAAAATACCGAATAAAAATTTGGCGGTTTTGCGAAATATGGTTTTGAAGTTGAATGATTTCATTGAAATAACTCGACGACTTCATCTGGCATGGCGCGCAAATTTCTACGTTTGATGATCACACGTGTCATTTGACTGGCATCAACATCCTGTAATACGCATTCTTTGTCATAAGATACGCGATAATTACTACGCAGATCTTGGCACTTCACGGTAACAGGTGACGTATCACTTACTTCATGACTATTGCCAAAAACTGTCGCTACATCCCGACGCGCATTGCTACGAAGAAATACGGCGATATTGGTCATCGATTTTGGTGTACCCCAAGAACCCACTAAATAATTACCATTTAGGGACGAGCAATCTGGTTGCGCCGTTGCAAGCAAACCCAATTCACCCGGTGCGAATTCTTCTAACTCATCGATGTATTTAGTTGGGAATTCAATGCTGACTAACCCTTCTGCAGGTTCTGTAAAGGTATATTGATATTGAGATTTATAGCGGCCATCGGCGCTGCTAACAAAAATACAAACGCGGCCTTGATAAGCACTTGGAAAATAAAGGTGAGGCGCAACGGCATAGTCCACATCCGTGAACTGTAGACCTTTTAAAAATTGCCCAGACACTTTCACCGTTTCACTGTATGACTCGGTAAATTCACTCACCTGATTCGCTTGCGTTAAACCCGCATACGCGCCCAGCACAGCAACCGCAAATAGACGTTTAATCATAGTCAAATAACTTAATGGTGTAGGTGCCATGACTTCTAATTCCCGTCAAACGAATGACATGTACGTCGGAGGACAATGGCGTAAACACAATTCGATAGTCCTCGTTTGTGTAAAAATCGCCATCGTATTTTTTTTCACCTGTTTCATCAAAAATCTCAAGACGGAATCTCATATTTCCAGGATTCTTCTCAAATTTGAAATCGATAGGTGCGTTTGCTGTCATCATCATTCGATATTCCGCAACAGCGTTGTTCGCGAGTTTTCCAGCCATTATGTCCCCAGCAACAACAACGTTTTGGGCACTTTTTAACTCTGCGTCTGTAATCCATTGCTCAATGCGGAAATCTGTTGTGCCGTAGCTTCTTAACCCACTTATCCTGATGGTATATGTATCATTTTTGGGCGGGGTGAAAGCATAAGCGTAGTTATCAGTTGAGTAAAAATCATAATCTTGAAGAGATTCTCCAGCACTGCTTATTATCTTCACGTTATATCGAAATTGTTGTCCTGATACTTTATTTAAGATGAGCTCGATTGGACTATTTTCTTCTCCATTAAATCGATATTCGGCAATTGAATCTTTAGCTACTTTCGGTGTTATTGTGGCTGGTATCTCAATTGTATTTCCAGTGCCACGAAGTTCAGAATCGAAAGCAAAGTCAGTCATCTGGATATCAAATTCGCCAAAGGATCGAAGCCCTAAAAGACGCACAATATAGGTATCTGATTTTGGAGGCGTAAAGGCAAAGTTATAATCGTCACTGCTATAAAAGTCGTAATCCAACAACATATTTTCGCGCCGATCCATTATTTGAATCGTGAACCGCATCTGATTGCCATCAGTACGCTTCAAAACAAACTCTACCGGACTATTTTCCAGCATTTTCACTTCGTGATCTTTAACCTGATTTGCCGCCAAGCGACCAGTTAAGTGTGAGTTGGTTGTAACCGCTGAGTCGTCGGTTGTATCAGTTGGAGATTCAGTTGTTGTAGCCGCCGCAGGTTTATCGTCGACGCCGAAGTGATCATCTAGCATATTTGTGAGTGCATCCGCTCGATAAACCACACCACCTTGGTCATCCACTTCAAGTAACACGCCAGCAGCCTGTTCAGCCACGAACAAAATACTACCGCTATAACCTTGCTTAAATGGTTCGTCGGCACGCTCAGGCTTTATTGCTAAGTACTCTGTTTCATCAACCGTATTTATCACGATTTTCGACTGCAACACACTACCATCAGCCAAACGTGTTTTCAGAACACCAGTTTGATATACATCCAACAGCTTCTTTAAATCACTCACCTGCAAGAACGTGTTTCGATTACATTGCGCCTCAGGAATATTTGACTCAAGAACGGCCATGTCGACATCAAATACATGGGCAAGATCAGCAGTGAAGTATTGCCGCGTTGGCAGCATGATATTGGCGGTTTTGGCATCGCCCATCACATGTTTTGGAGTCACGACAAAGCAGGTGCCATTGACCAAATAATTAAACCCTTGGCCGACATTAAAATCTGCCGAGACTAAAACATCAGAACTGTGACTTGAAGGCGAGAAGAGAGTAGAAATACTAATCAAGGCCAATGAGCCGAGTATTTTTATTGTTTTCATAGCTTAACTTTTGTGTGACGTTTGTTCTTTTATAGTATTTTTATTCAACAAACGTCAACAAAAGGTAAACAATTTATCGTGTGCCGAATATCTTATCTCCGGCGTCACCTAAACCTGGAACAATGTAGCCATGCTCATTTAAATGAGAATCGAGCGAAGCGGTATAAATGTGGATATCTGGGTAAGCTTCGAGCACTTTATCCACACCTTCTGGCGCGGCAACAAGCACTAAAACTCGCGCATCTTTGCAACCATGTTGTTTCAACATATCGAGTGTCGCCACCATCGTGCCGCCAGTTGCTAGCATGGGGTCAATAACCAAAGCTGTTCGTTGGTCGATGTCTTTTACCAACTTTTGGAAATAGGGCACCGGCTTTAAGGTTTCTTCATTGCGATATAACCCAACCACACTCACTTTCGCGCTAGGAATTAAATCGAGTACACCATCTAACATGCCAATTCCCGCGCGCAAGATAGGTACCACTGTCACTTTCTTGCCTTTGAGTTTTTCAACTTCAATCGCTTCGCCGCTCCAACCGTTAATCGTATGTGGTTCCAGCTCAAAATCTTTGGTCGCTTCGTAGGTCAGTAAACTACCAAGTTCATTGGCAAGTTCGCGAAAGCTCTTGGTTGAAATATCTGCTTCGCGCATTAAACCAAGTTTGTGCTGAATCAGCGGGTGTTTAATCACGTGTAGTGGCATGTGGGAGTCTCTTTTAAGTCGATCTGTTGTTTCGTAAAGTAACTGTGACGTAGTTTAGGAAATTTCCATCAAATTGGCGACCTAACAAATTGATACAGCTTGGCATTTGTGTGCATTAATGGACATTTCATTTTGTTCACGCTATTAAATAGTGAAAGAAGCGCTAAGGAGTAGCCATGAAAAGTCAGAAAATTTCACCCCTCAAAGACAAGCCTCTCAGAAATCCGGGTGAATCACTTGATCGGCGCTTGATGGATATTTTTTTAGATAAAGTCATCTTTTATGTGATATTAGCCTTCGCATTAACATTTTTGTTAGGAAACATCTGGTGGATTTGGTACAAGCAAGAAATTCCGAATCCGATTATAAGTTCAATTATTTTGGTCCCAGTTATTCTATTTTGTATTTTCAAGATCTTTAGAGGGCTCAAAGAAACAAATAAAATCAAACTCGGCCGCGACGGCGAAAAAGCGGTAGGTCAATTTCTTGAACGGCTTCGTTTGGATGGTGCGCAAGTATTTCACGATATTGAAGGTGAAAACTTTAACCTCGATCATGTTGTGATTCACCGCTCTGGTGTGTTCGTGATTGAAACGAAAACTATGTCGAAATCGAGCAATTCCAAGTCGGTATTATTTTACAATGGCAAACAAATATTGCGTGGCGGTAAGCCATTGCAATCAGACGCTATTACCCAAGTTAAAGCTGCAAGCGCATGGCTACATAAATTACTTTTTGAAAGCACCGGTAAGCGGTTGCCGGTAAAAGGTATCGTGGTTTTTCCTGGGTGGTATGTGAAAACAACGGATTTAGGTCGCTCCGCCGAAATAGCGGTATTGAACCCCCAAGTCATCCCGAATTATTTGGCCAATGGTCGGCAGCAACTCCGAGATGACGAAGTTCATATGAGCGCGTATCATCTGAGTCGTTATATTCGTACGAAGTAGAGGTATTTTGTGAAAAGGTTGATTGGGATATTGCCGTTGATTCTGTTGTTGGGTTGCGAATCAATTGGGCCGCAAGCTCAATCGTCAACACAAACTTCAACCATTCCAAACGACCCTGCCGTCATTGCAAAAGGTGCCAAAGTTTTCAAATACAAATGTTCTGCATGCCACAGCATGGATCCGAACAAGAGCCAATTCTTCGGCCCTCATTTAGCCAATATATTCAATCGTGAAATTGCGACAATTGAAGGTTACACGTTTCCTGAAACCACGAAGCAACATGATATTGTTTGGACAGAGTCGACGCTTTACGAGTGGTTAGAAAATCCACAAAAAATGGTCAAAGACATGTGCCTGCCGTTCACTGGCTTACCAAAACAAGAAGACCGTGACGCGCTCATGGCTTACCTCAAATATGGTGGTTGAACCACGTTTTTACTGGCAAAACAGCACTTTCGATTGATCTAATCGAATTTTCCTGTTTGGAGTTCCCTCGCAGAATCGACTATTTCTACTATAGTCAAACTGACTCAGAAACAGTCCTTTTTGGAGGAATCATCTCATGTTCAAGAAATCCATCCCGATGCTATCGGCTGCAGCGGTTGCTGTAACTATGGCATTTTCATCAGGTGCAATGGCTGCTCCTGATAACAAATCTCAAATGTTCTGGTGGCCAGATAAACTCGATTTAAGCCCGCTTCGTGATCACGACGTCAGCTCAAATCCAATGGCTGATTTTGATTACGCCGAAGCGGTTCAAAAAGTCGATTTCGATGCGGTGAAAAAAGACATCGAAGCCTTAATGACCGATTCGCAAGATTGGTGGCCAGCTGACTACGGTCACTATGGTCCATTCTTTATTCGTATGGCGTGGCACGGTGCTGGTACCTACCGTATTCACGATGGTCGTGGTGGTGCAGGCGGTGGTCAACAACGCTTTGAACCACTCAACAGTTGGCCGGATAACGTGAGCTTGGATAAAGCGCGCCGTTTGTTATGGCCAATTAAGCAAAAGTACGGCAACAATTTATCTTGGGCCGACTTAATGGTGCTCACCGGTAACGTTGCCCTTGAGTCGATGGGTTTTAAAACCTATGGCTTCGCTGCTGGTCGTGAAGATGATTGGGAACCAGATGAAGTGTATTGGGGTCCTGAGAAAAAATGGTTAGCCGACGAGCGTTACAGTGGCGACCGTGAACTTGAACGTCCGTTAGCAGCGGTTCAAATGGGTTTGATTTACGTGAACCCAGAAGGTCCGAACGGTAACCCTGATCCATTGCTGGCCGCGAAGGACATTCGTGATACGTTCGGTCGCATGGCCATGAACGACGAAGAAACTGTCGCATTGATTGCCGGCGGTCATACCTTCGGTAAAGCGCACGGTGCTCACAAGCCTGACGAATGTCTTGGCGAAGCTCCAGCTGGCGCCCCAATTGAAGAACAGGGTTTAGGCTGGAAAAACAAATGTGGTAAAGGTCACTCTGAAGACACCATCACCTCAGGTTTAGAGGGTGCATGGACGGTGAACCCAATTGCTTGGACCACTCAATATCTTGATAACTTGTTCGGTTTTGAATGGGAACAAACGCGCAGCCCAGCCGGTGCTATTCAGTGGATTCCAAAAGACGGTCAAGCGTCAAACTTGGTTCCGGATGCGCACATTCCTGACAAACGTCATGCGCCAATTATGTTCACCACGGACTTGTCGCTGAAGTTTGACCCTGAATATCGCAAGATTGCGAAACGCTTCCAAGAGAACCCTGAAGAGTTCGAATTGGCATTCGCAAAAGCGTGGTTCAAGTTGACTCACCGTGACATGGGACCACGCGCACGTTATGTGGTTGATTCATCGCCAAAAGAGCCGTTGATTTGGCAAGATCCGATTCCGGAAGTTGACTATGAGTTAATTAACGACCGCGACGTGGCGAATCTGAAGAAGAAAATTTTAGACTCAGGTTTGTCAGTGGCTGAGTTAGTGCGTACGGCTTGGGCATCTGCAGCGAGTTTCCGTGGTACCGACATGCGCGGTGGTGCGAACGGTGCACGTATTGCCTTGGCTCCTCAGAAAGATTGGGCGGTTAACAACCCGAAAGAGCTGAAGAAAACTTTGGCAACTTTGGAAAAAGTTCAGAAAGACTTCAACCGTTCGTTGCCAAAAGGTAAGCGCGTATCACTAGCTGATGTGATTGTGTTAGGTGGTTCAGCGGCTGTTGAAAAAGCAGCGAAAGACGCTGGTTACGATATCAGTGTGCCATTTGCACCAGGTCGTAATGACACAACACAAGAGTGGACTGACGATTCATTTGATGTGCTAGAACCGAAAGCTGATGGCTTCCGTAACTACTACACCAAAGATGCATTGATGTCGCCTGCCGAAGCTTTGGTTGAGCGTGCGGACTTGCTGACACTGACCGTGCCTGAAATGACAGCATTAGTTGGTGGTATGCGTGCACTTAATGCTAACTATGGTGGTGCGAAGCACGGTGTATTCACGAACCGTCCAGGACAATTAACCAACGATTTCTTCGTGAATTTGTTGGATATGAGCACCGAATGGGCACCTGCGAAAGACCAAGAAGGTGTTTACGAAGGTCGTGACCGTAGCTCAGGCGAATTGAAGTACACCGCTACGCCGGTTGATTTAATCTTCGGTTCAAACTCAGAGCTTCGCGCAATTGCTGAATTCTATGCACAGAGCGACACAGATGAGAAATTTGTGAATGACTTTGTTGATGCGTGGGTAAAAGTAATGCGCCTCGATCGCTTTGACCTTGAGTAATCAAGAAAAGTAAGTATAAAGGGAGCTTCGGCTCCCTTTTTCTTTGGAGATTCAAGCATGGCGCGTTCAACCATTGAACAGTGGCGAATGTTTAAAGCAGTAGCAGATTTTGGCGGCTTCCAGCAAGCCGCTGATCATGTGCATAAAAGCCAGTCAACGGTGCACCATGCAGTGAACAAATTAGAGGAGCAGTTGGGAGTTCAATTGATTGAAGTGCATGGGCGCAAAACATCGGTGACCCATGCTGGCCATCAGCTGCTTCGCCGTATTAATTACTTATTAGCAGAAACTGAGCGGCTCGAGAATGTGGCGCAAAATCTCAAACAAGGTGTCGAATCAAAGCTGGCAATTGCGGTCGATGAAGCCTTTCCAAAAGATGTGCTGTACCAAGCACTTGCAGAAGTTTCGAATGAATATCCAATTGTCCATTTAGAGGTCATTGAAACTATTTTGACCGGTGCCAATGAGCTACTAAATAAAGGTATGGCTGAAATTGCCTTATCGCCATTTACCTTGGCCAACGAGCTAAGCGAAGATTTATGTCAGTTGGAGTTTATTGCGGTTTGCGGTGCCGAACATCCGCTGTCGCAGAAGAAAAATGTCTCGCCTGAAGATCTGAAACATTATCGCCAAATTGTTCTGCGTGATTCCGGTGTTGAGAAGAAAACTGACATTGGTTGGCTCGGCTCTGAGCAACGCTGGACAGTCAGTCATTTAGCTACTTCTATCGAATTGATTCAAAAGAATTTAGGCTTCGCGTGGTTACCGCGTCGAGCCATTGCCAATGCGCTACAATATGGCTTATTAGTGCCGATTCAACTCACCCGGGGCGGTACTCGAACCACCAACTTTTACCTGAATTTTCGTGACGCCGAAACGCTTGGTCCAGTAGCACGCAGCTTCATTGGACATGTTCGTTTCCTGACCAGTTAATAAAATAACAAAACGTTATTGCGAATCATTCCTATTTGCATTAGGATCGCTGCCATTATCTGTTATTCATTTATTTACAGGGGTATGGACGTGATCAAGTTGTCTGCAGTAACTTCAGCTCTCATTTTGGCGGGTATGCCGTCTGCTTTTGCTAGCTCACTTGAGCCGCAAACCACCGAAGCGATCGAACGATTAGAAATTCGAGGTCAGCAACAAAGCGGTTATCTTGCCGGAGATCAACAATCAGCTTCGAAACTTGATATCAGCGTGAAGGAGACGCCACAAACGGTAACTGTGGTTACCCAAGAGAGAATCCGTGATTTTGCCCTGAATGACATCAACAAAATTCTCGAAACTTCAGCCACGATTAACGTTGAACAAGTTGAAACCGACCGAATTTATTACACGTCGCGTGGCTTTGAAGTTAATAACTTTCAGGTTGATGGTTTAGGTCTCCCGTTAATTAATAGCAATACCCATGGACGTATCGACTCAGCTGTGTATGAGCGTGTCGAGGTCGTGCATGGCGCAAATGGCATCATGACCGGTGTCGGTAGCCCTTCGGCAACCGTTAACTTGGTGCGCAAACGGCCAACTTCAGAAACCCAAAATAATATTTCAGCAACCTTAAGTTCCTGGTCGGGCAAGCGCGTTGAAGGTGATTTTTCTGGTGCGTTAACTGATTCATTACGAGGCCGATTGGTTCTCGTGAATGATGATAGCGAGTCGTATCTTGATCGTTATGAGCATACTTCGCAGGTTGTTTATGGAGTGATTGATTATGCGCCAACCAGTAACACGCTGATTACCGTTGGTCATAGTGAACATCGTAGCGATACCGATGGCAATATGTGGGGAGCGATTACCTTACATTACGGCGATGGTACGCCGACAGATTTTGACCGCTCGGTAAATATTGCGGCCGATTGGTCGAACTGGACTGTGGAAGAAAGCCGTAGTTTTATCGACATCGAATCGGCGCTGAACGACGCATGGACATTGCGTGTTGCCTATAACCGAGTTCGTACTGATGAAGACAGTTTCTTGTTTTATACATATCTGCCAGACCCTTCAACGGGGTTGGACCCGGAGACCGGTTTAGGTCTGTTAGGCTATGGTAGCGAGTACGATCTCAATGACCAGCAAGATACCCTTGATGCTTATGTGACTGGCAATTTTGAACTGGGTGGTTTAGACCATCAGGTCGTTTTTGGTGCAAATTATGCGCGCTTAGATTACATCGATACGTCGTTGTATGACTTCCACACCGGTAATGGTTTTCCAGCGATGCCCGCGTTGCAAGATTGGGACGGCAACACGCCATTTCCTGAATTTACCGACGGTTTAGCTGGCAGTGAAATCGACAACACACAAAAAGCGCTATATGCCCAAGCGCGCTTCAGTTTAGGTATCGACACCAAATTGTTGTTAGGTGGTCGTTACAATGAATTTAAAACCGACGGCATTGGTTATGGCGTGGATCAATCGCGAGATGATGCTGAATTTATTCCGTACTTCGGTGTAACCCATAATCTCAACGATGCAACAACGGTTTACGCGTCATATACCGAAACGTTCGAAGCGCAAAACCTACGTGATCGTGACTTCAATCGGTTACCACCATTAACGGGTGAAACGGCTGAAATTGGAGTTAAAACGGAATTATTTAATGGTGGCGCATTGTTGTCGGCAGCTTACTTCGACGTGACACAGAAAAATCTGGCGGTTGGTGATGGTACTGTGACTAATCCAAACACCAATGCGCCGGAAACGGTTTATCGTGCGGCAGATGGGATAACTAGCAGTGGTTTTGAAGTTGAATTGTCAGGCGAGATTGCTACCGGCCTGCAAGGCAGTATTGCAGCCACGGCATTTGAGCTTGATGGTGATGCAACCGTTGAAGACTACACGCCTGAGAATTTATTCCGTGCGGCCTTAACTTATCGTCCAACGTCTGCGGAAGAATGGAAGTTTGGCATGAGCTATCAGTGGCAGGATACCATCTCTCGCGTGCAGGGCATTGTGGGCGAAAGTTACGCCAATGCTGGCGAGACGATTGTTACAAAACAGAATGCTTATGGCCGCTTAAATTTAATGGCGAGCTATCAATTTACCGATAGTTTGCTGTTGTCGTTGAACGCGAATAACGTCACTGATGAGAAATATATCAACAGCTTGTTGTGGCCGACGCAGGGTTACTATGGCGCACCTCGTAATTATTCTGCAACGCTAAGCTATTCGTTTTAAAGGTTTAACCAAGGATGCGAAAGACTCTCCATAAATGGCATGGTTGGGCGGGGATCATTTGTATGATCCCCTTTCTTCTTATTTGTCTTACCGGCAGTATTTTAGTTTTCAAAAAAGAAATTGATGCGCTATTGCTGCCGTCTATTGCAACGTTGCCCGCTACCGAGCAACCGCGGTTACCGTTGACCGAGTTGACTGCCAAAGTCAACTCGCAGTTACCGGACTACGAGTTCGGAAGTTGGGAAATTTTTCCGGCTGGTCATGATGAAGCCGACCGCATCTTTATGATTAAGCGTGGGACTGATGAATGGCACAAAGCTCATTTGAATCCATACACGGGTGAGCTATTGAGTCAGCCAACAGAAACTGGTCACTACTTAACCGACTGGCTGGTTGAGTTTCACTACACGCTGATGCTTAACGATCTTAAACACTTGCCCGAACACCTTGGCTTGATTATCGGGCTCATACTGTCGATTTTCTTGCTGTTTATGGGTGTGTCTGGGCTCATTATGTACCGACGTTTTTGGGCGCGTTTGTTCACTTTGCGTTGGAATCAGCGCCTGCTTGCCGTGTTCAGCGATTTGCACAAAATGGTTGGTACGTTTGCTTCACCAGTACTGTTGGTGCTGGCGATTACTGGCGGCTACTACAATATTCTGATTTTTTATGAAGAGTGGACAGAGCATGCCGATGGTGCCGAGCACCATATTATGACAAAGCGACTTTATCATACGAACCTCGATATTGACTCATTGGTTGCTGACAGTCAGCAGCGCATCGACGGCTTTAAACCGACGTATTTACTATTCCCGTATGAGCCAGAATTGCCATTCACGATATTTGGGCGTGCCCCAACAGCGAATCCGCTATTGAGTAACTATGGCAGCGTGAGCAATTATGATCCGCATACCGGCGATTACATGAGTACTTACAACCTCAATGAACAAGGTGTTGGCGCGAAAACCCTCGATAGCTTTCGCCGATTGCATTTTGGAACTTTTGGCGGCTTACCGGTAAAAATTATCTGGAGTATCGTCGGGTTTACGCCGTTACTGTTAGCAATAACCGGCACCTACGTGTGGTGGCAACGACGTAAAAAGCGTGTGCGTCGAAAGGCTTAAAAACTAAGAAAACAAGCGCTTGCGTTGTCGCTGAAGTTGTTTCATTGTGTGTCCTATTCAATGAATAGAACACACAGGAACACATGATGAAAATTTACGAAACCGCAACAGCACCGAACCCGCGCCGCGTACGTATGTTTTTGGCCGAAAAGGGCTTATTAGATCAGGTTGAATTCATTCAGGTTGATATTGCCAAAGGTGAAAACTTAACGCCTGAGTTTGTTGCCATGAACCCAATGAAAAAAGTGCCGGTTGCGGTGCTCGATGATGGTACCAACTTGGCTGAAACCATGGCGATTTGTCGATATGTAGAAGAAGCCCATCCTGAGACTCCCAAGTTACTTGGTGATACACCCAAGCAGAAAGCATTGATTGAGCAATGGCTACGGTGGGTCGATTTTTACCTGATGACGCCAGTAGGAATGTGTTTTCAGCATACTTCAGGTTACTTCAAAGACCGTATGAACTGTTTTCCGGATTACGGACAAGATTGCTACGGTGCCGCTGAAAAGTTTCTCGATTTCTTAAATGATCATTTGAAGAATAATACATACCTGCTTGGTGATGATTTCACCGCTGCGGATATCAATGCGTTTGCAACCGTAGCATTTGCGCGCGTTGTAAAATTGCGCATTAAAGATGAACAAACCCATTTGCAAGCGTGGTTTGATCGCATTAATAAGCGTGCGTCGGCAAAGGTGTAATTTGTTGCAAGAAGCTCCAACAACGTCGCCGCAGCAACCTATCCATGTCGCTATCATTGGTACGGGATTCGGTGGACAAAGTGCGGCGATTCACCTACTCAAACAAGAGCAGCTCGACTTTGTCATGCTTGAACGGCGTTCGTTTATGGGCGGAACTTGGTGTCAGAATAGCTATCCCGGTGCACAAGTCGATGTACAGTCGCCACTTTATTCGCTGGCATCAGAGCCGCAAGCGTGGTCACAAATGTTTGCTGAGCAAGCGGAGCTGGAGGCCTATACCAACCGCGTCATTGATAAGTATCAGTTACGCGAAAAAACCGTATTGAACTTTAACGTCATTCGCTTAACGTGGTTAGACGAATCTCGTTGCTGGAAAATTGAATCGGAATCGGGTGATAGTTTGTATGCGCGCTATGTGATCAGTGCGCAGGGTCCGTTGAGCAATCCGGTTATTCCTGATTTTAATGGCCGAGAGCGTTTCCAAGGGAAAAGCTTTCATACTAATCAGTGGGATCACAGTTATGATTATCGCAACAAACGCGTTGCGGTAATCGGCAGTGGCGCGAGCGCGGCGCAGGTGATTCCGGCAATTGCACCAGACGTTCAACACTTACATGTATTTCAACGCACCCCACACTGGGTTTTACCTCGTCCAGACCGAACCTTTTCACCGACGATACGAAAACTCCTGGGCAATAAATTTGTGTATCACGCATTGCGGAAAACCATTTATTGGGCTCTGGAATGGCGGGTTTTTGCCTTCAAATATGCGCATGGGCTAATGCGGATTTTTGCCCAACGACCGGCGTTAAAGCATTTACGCAAGCAAGTACCTAATGAGGTTTTAAGGCGAAAGCTAACACCGGATTACACCATCGGCTGCAAACGCATCATTGTCTCGAATACACTCTATCCGGCGCTTAGCCGTGAGAATGTCACCTTGCATGATAAACATGACGGCATTGCGGAAATAACCGAGAACGGCATCAAAACAACGCAAGGCAGCAACATCGAGCTTGACCTTATTGTGTATTCAACTGGGTTTGACGCCACCGATGGTGCGGTTGGGTACGAGATTATCGGTCGCACCGGAAGTACCTTGAAAAACTTTTGGCATGAGTTTCCTCGCGCCTACCTCGGTACGACGTTGCCTAAATTCCCCAACTTATTCTTGGTGACGGGGCCGAACACGGGTATTGGACACACTTCAGCGATATTCGTGATTGAATCGCAGATGCAATATATTATGCGAGCACTGCGCTTCGGCGATAAACATGGCGGCTTACTGGAAGTAACTGAGCAAGCCGAGGCAGATTACACGACAATGATTCATCGTGAAATGCGTAAAACGGTTTGGCATAGCGGCGGTTGTAACAGCTGGTATAAAAGCAAAAGTGGCCATGTTATCGCAATGTATCCCGGTTTCAGTTTTGTGTACCGAATGAAGGCTCGCCGATTTAAACCACAACATCATCGTACGACTACCAACGCTATTAGGCAGGAATCGTCATGAAAAAATTTCTGGTTACGTTAATTGTCTTGGTTTTTGCCGCTTGGCTGGTCTCGTTGCATCCGCGCGTTGGTCTTGCTGTTTACGATGCTGTTGGTGTTATTGAGGCAAAGCTTTATGGGTTTGAAAAGTCGTTCGTTCGTATTAATGAGATGGAAATGGCGGTGTACGAACGTAACACGCTGAATACCAGTGAAGCGGTGATATTGCTACATGGTTATACGGGCTCAAAAGAGCTGTGGTTGCGTTTCGCGAATCAATTAGATGAGCATTATCACGTGATTATTCCTGATTTAGCAGGCCACGGTGAAACCGGCTACTTTAGCGGCTGGTCGTATCGTGCATCAGCGCAAGCCGAACGTATTGCGCAATTGATGGAAACCCTCGGTTTGGAGCGGGCGACAATTATTGGCAACTCGATGGGTGGCATGATTGCTGCTAACTTTGCCATCATGTACCCGCTTAAGACCAATAAAATAATCGTGTTCAATCCAGCCGGTGTTACTGCGCCAGAACCAAGTGAGACTGAACGGCTGTTTGCGCAGGGTGACTCGCCATTTGAAATAGATAATGCAGATGAGTTTGCGGAATTTTACGAATTAACCATGGCACAACCACCGTTTATACCGGAGTTTGTGTTACGCGGTATGGCATTGCGCTATAGCGAGCGAAAAACCGAGTACGCCCATATCGCGACAGATTTTCGCTTTCACGATTTACTGGATAATCGATTAGAGTTGATTCGTGCACCGACGCTCGTCATTTGGGGTGACCAAGATCGTATACTCAGCCCGTCTGCAGCGCCGATATGGCAGCGTGGCATTCGCCAGAGTGAGTTGCATATTTTTAAAGGCATTGGTCACATGCCAATGGTAGAAGTGCCGCAACAAGCGGCACAGCGTGTCACCGAGTTTCTTGAGAATTAATTGCTGGCGCGGGTCGCATTCCAGTTTACCGCTTGCCAGCGACCATCACGTTGAATGAATACCCCGCTATTCAAGAAGGTTTCGCGTGAGTAACCGGCGTTGTTATCGGTGTGACTCACTAAGGTGAAGTTGACCACCGCGGTTTCGCCGTAAAATTCTATTTGAATGTCCTCAGCGGTGTAATAGTTCGTCAAAGGCTCCTCGGTAATTTCGCCGCCAGAACGAACACCATCCATCAATTCGCTTTTACCAAAGCGCTTGCCGCTTGAGCTGGTGTAAACCAACTCGTCGGCCCAAAATGCATCATGAACTGCGGCACTATTGATACTGGCACCTTCCATGAACCAATGTAAAGTTTTGGTAATGTCTTGTTCACTGCTTTCCTGCGCAAACCCAGTAAAACTAAGGGCTAGCAACAAAACGGTCATTATTTTTCGCATGGCATTCTCCTTAATCTGTACTACATTAATCTCAATGTATTAAATTCAATAAAAATATGTATCAATTATGTTTATTCAATAAGAGAGCGCCGCAGTGAAGCAGGTCCCATTTAATCCCGAAGAATTGAATTTATTCTTCAAGCAGTTATGGAAAAAGTCGTTAAATCCGTTCTGGATCTGTAAGCCAATTGCTGGCGATTTTGAAATGGTTCTCGCCAATCCTGCAGCACTTAAACTCGACCCTTTACAAAAACCAGGTACAAAATTTTCAGAACTGATTGCCACTGGAAAATATCCTGATGGCATTCTTGATGGTTACCATAAATGCTTGGCCGACAAGTTACCATTGGAATTTGAGCAAACGCCTGTGGTAAATGGCAAAGAGTACCTATTTCGTACATTCTTGGTACCAATTGTGAACGATAATGATGAAGTAACCCACATTTGGGGAACGTCACATAATCTCACCGATTTTATCGACCCGCAGCGTGAATTACTGATGATTAACCAGTATCTGGATGCCAAAGTGCAGGAGCGCACCGAACAATTGAATCAAGCCATGAAGCGGCTTGAGAAATTGACGATTACCGACGAGCTCACCCAGCTCGCAAACCGGCGTTATTTTGATGATGCGCTGCAGAAAGAAATAGCTCGGGCGAAACGTAATAACCAACCTTTGGCGTTAATCTATTTTGATATTGATTACTTCAAAACATTTAATGACACCTATGGGCATACCGCTGGCGATAAATGCCTGAAACGTGTCGCTCAAGTGTTATCTCACCACGCCCAGCGTGCAGCCGATGTTGTGGCGCGTTATGGCGGAGAAGAATTCGTGATGTTGTTGCCGAACTTAAACTGTCAGCAAGCTTTACAAGTTGCTGAGCGAGTGCGCACCGAAGTTGCTGGTCTTAGAATTCCAAACCAAGAAACCGAGGCAAAAGTTGTCACGATTAGTGCAGGTGTAGCGGTTATTAAAGAATCGAGTTTCAATGCAGATACGCTATTAAAGCTTGCAGATAATGCGTTGTATCAAAGTAAGTCAAACGGTCGTAATTGCAGTTTAATTGCCAGCTAACAGTGACTTGCTAGCCGGCAATCAACTTGCACACTTATTAGAAGCTGTATTCTAAACCAACAGATACTGTTTGTGGCTTGTTCGGGCGCGCACCGTGCGGTGTGCGTGAAACAATGCGTTGTTGGTCAAACAGATTATCAACTTTCAAGAACACTGTTGCCTGCTGACTCAGTGGGTAACGGCTAATTAAATCAACCACAAATACTGACTCAGTGTAACTAAATGGTGATTCATTTTGATTACATCCAACACGTACGCAGGTTTCGTCCATGTACTTGGCAACCACATAGTTATTCCAACCAGAATCATGCTCTAAACCAAGACGCATACTCATGGTGTGCTCTGGAATGTCTGCTAAGCGGTCGCCTTTCGCCACGCCTGTAATTGGGTTATCAACGGATATTTCGGCATCACTAAAGGTGTAATTGAAGTGCACTGGTAGGTTGAATTCACCTGCACGCAATTCATGGCCCAATTGAAACTCAAGACCCTGCACCACCGCTTCACCGGTTACATAGGTACCTGAAGTTGCGCCGTTGCTACATGGGCTAGCTAACGAACAAACTTCTGCTTGGTTATTAAAGTCGCTACGGAACGCAAGTGCTTCAACAAACCAACCATTGGTGTATCGTACGCCAGCTTCATAGTTCGTGCTGGTTTCTGGCTCGTCGGTTTCAGAAGCGCCACCACCAATTGGCGAGAAGCCGCGGTGAACACCGGCCAATACCTGCCATGCGTCATCAAGATCATAGGTAAACGACACGCCCGGTAACCATTCTTTGGTAGTATTTGAGCGATAGCTACCAGGTACTGAACGGTCAGGCACGCTGAACTGTTCGCGGAACGTTTCGACGTTCTCGTAGCGTAACGCGAGGTTAACGAGTAAGTCAGCAGAGGCTTGCCATGCGTCATTGATCCAGAACGTACGCGCATCACCACCTTCTAAACGATTGTCACCGCCGGTTGGGGCAATCACGCTATCAAACACTAAGCTGCCGTTGATTTGATCATACACTTCAATTGGCTGATAACGGTCTAACGTATCGTTATGGTCACGTACACCAACGTTAAGGGTGTGATTAGCCAGCATGGTCGTCATATTCAATTCAACGCCATATGATTCGTAAGCACGGTTACCGTGGGTGTAACGTAAATCTTGCGCATCCATGGTGCCATCTAGAATGGCTTGCGCCTCGGCGTCGCCAGCATTGGCAGCATTAATGAACGAGTTTGTGCTGGTTTTGAACCAATCACGTTTGTATTCATTGCGATAGGCAATGGCACTCAAACGCGAGTTATCGGTAACGTCCAATGTGTAAGTTAACGAGTAGCCGTTATGCTGGTTGGTCATTTGATCAATTTCAGACAAACCATAACGACGGTTCGGATTCTCAGCGAAATCAGCATCGGTTAATCCCGCATAGGTTTCGTTTGATACTTGCTCTGAATACTGCACTTTGGCCAACAAGCTCTGACGCTCGCCCGTCCAGCTAAACTTCAATAAGTAATCTTCAATATCGAAACCAGCATCGCGAGAACTGCGATCAATATCTTTAAAGCCGGCGCTGCTGCGCTGTACGGTGTCAATTAAGAAACCAAAGTCGCCAGAGCGGCCGCCATAATAAGCGTGTATATCTTGCGTATTAAATTCGCCCATTTTTGCCACAATCTTGCCGCTATTTTCTAGTGGAATTGGCGTGGTGATCATGTTGATGACGCCGCCAGTTGTTTGTGGACCGTAACGTAATAATGGCGCGCCTTTGAGAACCTCAATGGTGTGCATACGATACGCTTCAGGGAAATAGTACGCAGCAGGGTCAATGTAGGGTGCTGGTGCGATCATTACACCGTCTTCCATCAAGGTTACTTTACTACTACGACCGCCAGCTGCGGCACGAATACCAATATTTGGACGTAGACCTTGACCATCTTCTTCGCGAATATAAACACCCGGAACAGTTTTTAAGAGTTGGTTGATATCTGTGTTTGCTTCAATGGTGAGCTGTTCATTGTCAATCACTGCGCTTGATCCGGCAAGTTGACGTGCATCTTCTTTGCTACCGATGATTTGCAGAACTTCGTAGATGTTTTCTTGGTTCTCAGTTGCTGTGCTTTCTACTTCGGCGGCATGGGCGCCAGTTACTGACAATCCTAGAATCGAGATAAGTGCGAGTGATACGCGAGATGGTTGCATTGATATTCCCCCGATAAATACAAATGTAAGAGGGTGCGAATTATAAATAATAATAATTCGCATTTGCAACCATGAATTTTGTAAGTGATTAAATAAGCGCTAAAACTGCGTCTCGCTCTGCTTTGGTAAACGGCACCACACTTAATCGGCTACCCTTTTTCACGAGTGGATTTTCAGTCAACTCAGGCAGTGATTTCAGTTTATCCAGCGAAATCACTTGCGGAAATTTACGCACGAACTGTAAATCAACGGCATCCCAGCGTGGCTTTTCTTTCGTGCTTTTACTATCAAAATAAGGTGATTCGGTATCGAACTGTGCCGGATCGGGGTACGCTGTTCGTGAAACACGCACAATACCAACAACGCCAATTTTTGCGCAGCTTGAGTGATAGATAAACACTTCGTCACCTATTTGCATGTTCCGCATAAAGTTTCGTGCTTGGTAATTGCGCACACCATCCCAACGAATCACATCACTCGGCTTGTTGGCAAAATCGTCGATACTGCATTCGTCTGGCTCGGTCTTCATCAACCAATACTGCATATTTATCTGCCTTTATAAGAAATTACATAATTGTTTGTTAGCATACTAAAATGTCTCACAAAGAAGTAGTTACAGGAGCTGTTGTGGCTGTACTTTCTGTCTTAGATTTAGCACCGATTACCGAAGGTAGTAACGCCCGCGAGTCGTTACTCAATTCCGCCGATCTTGCTCGTCATGTTGAAGCTTGGGGATATCATCGCTATTGGATGGCCGAGCACCATAACATGACCGGTATTGCCAGCGCCGCTACGGCTGTGGCCTTGGCGTATATCGGTTCGCAAACGAAAACGATTCGAATTGGAGCGGGCGGTATCATGTTACCAAACCATGCGCCATTGATTGCTGCGGAGCAATTTGGAACCTTGGCGGCACTGTTTCCAAATCGTGTTGATTTAGGCCTAGGGCGAGCGCCTGGTACCGATGGTGCAACGTTGCGTGCTTTGCGTCGCACCTATGACAGCGCGGACTCTTTTCCGGCTGATGTGCAGGAGTTACTGGGGTATTTGGCCGACCCAAAACCCGATCAAAAAATTAAAGCCGTCCCAGGTTCTGGCTCTAATGTGCCTGTTTGGTTATTGGGGTCCAGCTTATTTGGAGCCCAGCTTGCGGCGCAACTGGGTTTACCTTATGCATTTGCTTCGCACTTTGCACCGGATTATCTCCATCTGGCAATCGAAGCCTATACCAATAACTTTAAACCGTCACAGTACCTTGATAAACCCTACATTGCTGCGGCATTAAACGTGTTCGCGGCCGATACCGAGCAAGCGGCAAAACGCCTTAAAAGTTCGATGCAACTGCAATTTATGGCGTTGCGTCAAGGGAATCCTGGCCCGTTACCGGCGCCACTCGATAATATCGAAGACAAAGTAGACCCTATGGCATTGGCGGCAGCAAATCATGCCTTGAAATATTCTGCAACCGGATCAGCAGAACAAGTGCATCACTATATGCGTGATTTCAAAAAAGCGACTGGCGTTAATGAACTAATTCTTACCTGTCATGCGTATGATCATAAAGCGCGGTTGCAAAGTTTTGAGATTGCTAAAGATTGTCGCTTCGATGAGCCCAATAAAGGATAAGTAATGAGCCAGCCTCACCCACAACTTGTTCGTAGTGCGTCGCTCGGCGGCGCTATTTTGCTTGGACTGGGCTCAATTATCGGTACCGGAGCCTTTGTTAGTGTTGGCTTTGGCGTTGAGCTAGCGGGCTCTTGGATCATTTGGGCTCTGTTGATTGCCGCTGCTGTAGCTACTTTTAATGGTCTGTCGAGTGCTCAACTGGCGGCTATTCATCCGGTTAGCGGCGGCACGTATGAATACGGTTATCAGTTTTTGAACCGGCAACTGGGGTTTACTGCAGGTTGGCTATTTGTACTCGCCAAAAGCGCAAGTGCCGCCACGGCAGCTTTAGCTGTTGGCGTGGCGTTACAAACATGGCTTGCAGGACCAACTTGGCTAGTACAAGTATTTGCGGGGTTGACGCTGTTGCTATTTACCTTGCTCGTACTTGGTGGCTTACGACGTTCCAACCGCGCTAACGCAATACTTGTTGCACTTGCGGTGGGCGCGCTAATTGTGTTTGTTGCGGTGAGCTCACAAACGCCGATGCCCTTAGCTGACATAAGCCATGAACCGAGTTGGCAGAATTTATTGGCAGCAGCAGGCTTGCTGTTTGTGGCTTATACCGGCTACGGGCGCATCGCGACGATGGGCGAAGAAGTGCAAAACCCGCGTCACGTTATTCCGCGCGCGATTCTTGCGACGGTGGTTGTGGTGACGCTGTTGTATGCAGCCATTGGCTGGGGAATTTTGCACTATGTGCCATTAACCACGAGCAGTGATTTTGTTTTATCGAATTTGATGCCTGAAGGAGTTTGGCGACAGCTCGTCGCAATTGGTGCCGTGGTGGCTATGTGCGGGGTCATTTTGAACCTGATTTTAGGTGTGTCACGAGTAGTTCTAGCCATGGCTCGGCGCAGCGATTTGCCGCCGAAATGGGCGCAGTTAAATGAGCAAAGAACGTCAGCACCAGCAGCAATCTGGGTTACCTTTGCGGTGATGTTGCTTATTGTCTTGGTTGGCGACTTGAAAATTGCGTGGTCGTTCAGTGCATTTACGGTATTGGTTTACTACAGTATTACGAACTTAGCAGCGCTACGGATAAAAGCGGAAGATAGATTCGTACCGCGTTGGATTTCTCTTTTGGGATTAATAAGTTGCCTTTCATTAGCGGCGTTTATTGAGTTGCAAATTATGTTTGTTGGGCTCATATTGATCGGGGTTGGTCTTCTTTGGCACGCCTATCGCGCAAGTCAACGCATGGATTAGCATCACAACGTTAAGGAATAAAGTGAGTGGAGCATTATTCAGGCGGAATTATTATTGGGTTGGCATCGGTGCTCCTCATCGCATTGCTGTTGGCATTGATGTTTTGGTTACGCGCGCGGAAGCAAACAAAACATCTACAAGCGTTTATTGACGCTGAATACGATACCCTGAGTTCGTTGGCGCAAGAGCACCCCTTAAGCAAAAAACTATCTGATATTTGTGAGCTCGTGGAATTACAAATTCCCGACTGTTTTGCATCGGTGATGATGGTCAATGCAAAAGGTCTGGCACTCGATGCTGTTGCCGTTAAGTCGCTACCACCTGAATTTACAAAGGCGTTGCAAGATTTACCCATTGCCGATGGCGTGGGCGCTTGTGGTACCGCGGCCGCAATTAAACAACCGGTGATTGTGGAAGATATGCTCAATGATTCTCGATTTGAGGCATTTCTAGCCCTTGTTGAGCAATTCAATCTCCGCGCCGCTTGGTCATATCCAGTTTTTTCTCCAACCGATCGACGTTTACTTGGTACTTTTGCGCTGTACTCAACGCAAGCGTGTACCCCCAAACTTAGTGAAGAGCGATTGATTGAGCGTAGTCGCGATCTCATTTCATTAGTTATTGCACAACACCAAGACCGTATTGAACGTTTGCGCAGTGAACAGCAAACCGCATCGCTATTCGAGCATAATCCTGAAGCGGTGTTTACCCTTGATTTGAACGGTCACTTCACCAGTGTCAACAAGGCCTGTGAAAAGCTAGTCGAGTTAAGTGCTCAGGAGCTTATTGGTCAGCCATACGATATCGGTATAGTTGAAGAAGACAAAGCGTTAACACGAGAGCATTTTGAAGCCGCCAAACGCGGTGAGCCGCAGCATTATCAGTTAAGAATATTTAATAGCAAAGGCGCGTTGAAGAAACTCGAAATTACCAATATGCCGATGATTGTTGACGGTAAAATTGCAGGCGTGCATGGCATTGGTAAAGACATTACTCAACAGAGTGAGTATGAGGAACGCCTGCAGATTCTGAACCGCAGTGTCGAAGCAAGTACCAATGGTGTGGTGATAAGCGATGCACGCCGACCAGGCTTTCCGATTATCTATATTAACCCAGCGTTTACCGCTATTAGTGGCTATGAAGCTGATGAGGTCATTGGCCGCAATTGTCGATTTCTGCAAGGACTCGATACAGACCCGAATACTGTCAGAGAAATAGCTAGTGCGTTGCGCGAGCAACGCGAAATTCGTTGTACTATTCGCAACTACCGTAAAAACGGGAAGCCATTTTGGAATGAGTTGATTATTTCACCTGTGCGCGATGTGAATGGCGAAGTGAGCCACTTTGTTGGCTTACAAAATGATATCTCTGAGCGAGTTGAGCGCGAAGCGGAGTTGGCTTACAACGCGGAACACGATGTGCTGACAGGATTACCGAATCGAACTGCGTTAGAACGATTTCTTCAACGTTCGGTAAGTAATAATGAAGCCCGTGTTTATGTCCTATTTATCGATTTAGATGGCTTCAAGCCGGTGAATGATAGCCTTGGGCATGAGTGTGGTGATCATATCTTAGTGCAGACAGCTCAACGCCTAAGTAGCGTTATGCCTAAGCAAGATTTACTCGCTCGATTTGGTGGTGATGAGTTTGTCGCGGTTATTCAAAGTGTCACTCGTGATGAAGATGTGATCCCATTGGCGCGTCAAATTCTGAGCCAATTTGATGCGCCGTTTGTATACGACGATGCGGAAGTCAGTTTATCTGCCGCCATTGGTATCGCCAGCAGCGAAATTGCCGTAAAAAACCCAAATGAGCTGATTCAACAAGCTGACGTGGCTATGTATGAAGCAAAACGCCGCGGCAGTGGTACCTACCAGTGGTTTTCGCCAGATTTAGATCTCGATACCCAGCAACAAATTACGCTTCGCGCGCAGTTGCAAGATGCCATTCAAAAAAATCAATTTGAAGTATTTTATCAACCCATTGTGTCGCGCACAGGCAGTATTGTTGGTGCCGAAGCGCTAGTGCGTTGGAATCATCCTGAGCGAGGGTATATCTCTCCAGCGGATTTCATTCCATTAGCTGAGCGCACGGGACAAATAGTGGCGATTGGTACTTGGGTATTAGAACAAGCATGCGAAGATTTAGAGGTATTGCGAGAGGCCGGTGTTGGCCAGGTGAGTGTGAATTTCTCACCGATGCAATTTTATCGCGATGACTTTATTGAATCGGTCGCTCATTTATTGAAAAAATTTCAAATCAAGCCAAACCAATTGGTCGCCGAGATCACTGAGAATGTATTGTTACGCGACTCAAGCGGCGCGTTAAAAATGATGGAAGAATTGCGTGAACTTGGGCTAGAAATTGCGTTGGATGATTTTGGTACGGGCTTCGCAAGTTTGAGTTATTTGAATGTGATTCCAGCACAGAAGCTCAAAATTGACCGTTGTTTTGTGCAAGATATAGACAGCAACCCGCGTAACGCCGCTATTACTCGCGGGGTGCTCACTATGGCCGCTGAGTTGGGCATTGAAGTGGTTGGTGAAGGTGTGGAAACCGAGGCAGAGCGTGATTATCTCACGCGATATGCCTGCGATTTCATGCAAGGCTACTTGTTCTGTAAGCCATTGCCATTAGCCGAACTGTTAGCGTGGTTAAACGACGAATAGGTTACGGTACATACGCTCAGCATAGTCGTCAGTCATGCCTGCAACATAATCACACAGGACACGATCAGCGGCTTGCTGGCCTTGATCCTGTTGCGCTTTTTGCCAACGTTCGCGCGTGTTGCGCGGCAACAATCGCAAAGGCTCAGTGTGTAGCGCCGTAAACAAATCGAGCAGCATATTTTGGCTACGATAGCGCAGTTGCTGAATCGACGGTTCGTTGATGACATGCTCAAACACAACATCTTTTAAACTCTTGAGTAAGTAAGCTTCAGGTTGCGGCAGCGTCGCGTTATAACGAATCAATGGCTCTTGAGCATCGGTTAACACTTCTTCTAAGCGAACCGTCGTAACAAAAATATTCACCAAAGCACCAATGGCATTCTTACGTTGATGATGTTCACGCGCAAACAGCTGTTCGCCCAACTCTTGCATGAGCGTCGCTAAGTCACCCGGCAACTGATCAATCACGGTATCGACGTGTGTATGCCATTGACTCTCGCTTAAAGTGCCAGTCACTACAGCGTCTTCAAGATCGTGTACTCCGTAGGCAATATCATCGGCAAGTTCCATCAGCGAGGCGTCGAGAGCCTTATGTTTGGATTTTTGCCACGGTGCGGCAGGAAGTTTATCCACAGCTTGAAACAGTTCTCTGTCGCGCTTAGATAAAGGCTCCAATACCCAATCGAGTAAATCAGCATCACAGGCAAATAGTGCCTTTGCTGGTTTCCACTGCGCTAGGCTACCTGGATGAGAAAGATTTTCAGGGGCGCTAAGTGGCGGCATCAATACCGGATATTTTAGTAGCCCAAGCAACGAGCGGCGAGTCAAATCCATCCCATGTTCAGGGTGATAGGCCTCGAGTTTACCGACAATTCGGAAGGTTTGTCCGTTGCCTTCAAAACCGCCGGAACCGAGCATTTTAAAATGCAGCGCTGTTTCGCCCCCGTGACCAAATGGCGGATGGCCAATATCGTGAGCCAAACACAGCGTTTCCATTAAATTCAAATCAGGCAAGTGCTGCGCTTCATCGGCACTGCAAACCTGCTGCAATTGATTAATTAAGGAGGCGCCAATTTGAGCCGCTTCAAGACTATGCGTGAGACGCGTTCGATAAAAATCGTTCTCTCCCACGTTCATAATTTGGGTTTTTGATTGTAACCGTCGAAATGCTGCGGAGTGTAACACTCGCGCGCGGTCGCGCTGCCATGGTGTACGTAAATCGCCCGGGCGATTTGATGGGCCGCCAGAGCGACGTTGCTGCCAATGCGAGGTCATGCGATGCGTTCCTTACCAATTGCTACCTGTGATTTTCTAAAAATTACCACATCACGGGGGTAAATAGTCAGTTCAAGGGCAAACTTTGTTGCCAAATACTGAAAAGTGCTCTCATGGAAGAAAGCAATATGAGTGGGATCATTTCGATAACCCCAACCGGCGAATCTATCGACACTGGTCCAGCGTTGGGTCATGATGCCGAGATAGCCACCAGGTTGTAAGCAATCTAATAGCTGATGAAACACGTGAAGCGGTGCTGCGACATGTTCAATAACTTCAGTACAGGTTACGAAATCGTAGGTTCTTTTCAGTCGTTCAGGCTTGTGCTCATAATAAATATCATAAGTGGTACAAGGTCGGCCTACTTCATCAAACATCAAGCTTAATGTGGGGCCGGGACCGCTGCCGAAATCGAGCCCACAAGTGCCAATTGGCAAACGGTCGCACATGGGGTCAAACAAACGTTTCAGAAACTGCCGATAGTGCACGTCGTTTGGGTTATTGCGGTGTAAATCGTAAATGCGTTTTTCGTTCTCTGAATCGAGTTGAAAGGTTGCAGGCACATGAATTAATGCACATGTCGGGCATAAATAATACTCGCGTTGTGCAAGCGGGCCGCGTTGCTGGGTATATAGCAACGCGGTTGCAGAATCGGCGCACAAAGGGCATTCGGGCATGTCAATTAGTCGCGGAAGTTCTCGAACTGCAATGGTAATTCGATATCTGAGCTACGCAACATGGCAATTGTTTGCTGTAAGTCATCACGTTTTTTACCGGTTACGCGAACTTTATCGCCCTGAATGGACGATTGAACTTTCAGCTTACTCTCTTTGATTTTTTTGGTGATTTCTTTGGCGAGCGGCTGGTCGATACCTTGTTTGAACGTTAATGCCAAACTGTAGGTTTTGCCGCTGTGGGTTGGCTCGTCAGGGATTTCAATTCCAGCAAGACTAATATTTCGTTTCGCACAGTGATTATTAAAAATATCCTGTAACTGACGCACCTGGAAGTCAGATTCTGAGGTGAGGGTAACGGTTAAGTCATTCAGCTCAATGGTTGCTTCAACACCGCGAAAATCAAATCGAGTGGTTAGTTCGCGGGTGGCATTGTCGACAGCGTTCTTTAATTCAACTTTGTCGATTTCTGAAACAATATCAAAACTTGGCATGGGTGAATCACCTTATCATTTATGTCTTATCAGAAGTTCTGACACTGATTATCGCAATAACCTTGCGCTTATACAAAAAAACATTTAGACATCTAAACGTCCATATTGATATTTACCAAGAAAGCCGCTACATTAGGCGCATCTAAACGACACCGTTTATTCCAAAAGGTTATTGTTATGACAAGCGTTCCGTCGCTTCTTAGTGAAACCCATCAATGCCCAGTACCCGGTGGTGTGTTGTATCTCAATGAACTGGGTTCAGGGCCGCTGGTATTGGTGCTCGGCGGTATTTCTGGCGATAGGCAAGCAATTACTGGTGCTGATGATGGCTGGTGGCAAGGTTTAGTGGAAGCGATTGATCCGAATCAATTCACTATTGTCACGGTGGATTATGCGGGTGGCAACGGTGAGTCTGAAGTCGTGTCGGTACCGCAAACCATCGCTGAGCAGGCGGCTTATATCAGTACTGCACTACAAGAGCTAGGCTGGGTCGAGTTTCATGCGGTTGTCGGTGGTTCGTATGGTGGCCTCGTCGCATTGGAGCTTGCGCAAGATAAACTACTCAATTTCGAACGTGTCGCCGTTATCGGTGCCGCCCACCGACCTACCGCACAAGCTGTGATGTTACGAGCGCTACAACGCGAATTTGTGCGCCTAGGTGATGCCGCCGGTCAACCTGAACGCGGTACTCAGTTAGCACGCGCGCTGGCGATGTTGAGTTACCGTAGTGCCGATGGCATGGACCAGTACTACCCTGATCCCCAAGATGCCGTGAATTATATTGAAAGTCGCGGATTGCGAACGGTGCAACGATCGCTCCCGCGGGCGCGACAATTATTTGAAGTATTTGGGCCCGCACTCGACAGCTATCGGATTGAGCCTTATCACATTGAGCAGCCAACGTTAGTTATCGGCTTTGCTAGCGATCAGCTGGTGCCACCAAGCTTGCTCCATGCCTTTCACGAACAATTACCGGATGGCCGCGGCTGTCATATTTTCTCGTCGACCTATGGCCATGATGGCTTTATCAAGAACACCGCGGATTACGCTCCGGTGTTGAAACAGTTTTTGGAGTTGCCATGCAGTTAGGCATTCTGGTTGTTGGGTTAGGAACGATAGGCCAAACATGGTTACAAGATTACGCCGAGCGATTACCTGCCAATGTGTTTGTGCATGCTGCGGCAAACTCAAAGCACGTTTGGCGCTGGCCGTTACCAGAGGGCTGGCAGAACCAACGCGAGCCACAAGTGGATGAGGGAGCTATCGTTGCTGAAATCAAAAATCTCGTTCAGCAAGGCGTCGCTACGGTTGTTCTTGACCTTACTGCTTCTAAACAGGTCAGCCGTGATTACTTGGCCTGGATTGATGCTGGCGCGCATATTATTAGCGCAAACAAATATGCTGGTTCAAGCAATCCTGATTATTATCAAACGCTACGTGAACGACTTCAAAACCGTCAACGCCACTGGTTGTATAACACCACCGTTGGTGCGGGCCTGCCTATTCAAAAAGCGATTCGGGAACGACTAGATTGCTTTGATGCAATCACTGCCATGGAGGGAAATTTTTCCGGTTCGTTATCATGGATTTTTCAGCAATATCGACCCGGAGATAAGTTATCAGACTGCCTTCGTAAAGCGGCTGAGCTTGGTTACACAGAACCCGATCCGCGGATTGATTTCAGTGGTATGGATGTCGCTCGTAAGTTATTGATTTTGGCGCGCGATGCAGGCTGGGCATTCCAGTTGTCGGAGGTCGAATTACATAATTTAGTGCCGCCAGCCCTGCAGCAAGTATCGCTAGAAACGTTTTGGCAGGAGCTTGAGCAGTTTGATGAAGCGTTTGACTGCTGGCGCTTAAAATACCATCCCGACGCCAAGCAGTTTTGCTACATCGGCAAAGTTGAGGAAGCACCTTCTGGCAACATAAGAGCATTTGCGCAATTACAGCCTATCGACATGGATTCACCGTATGCACATCTGCCCCCAGGCAATGCGAATTTCATTATTCGAAGTCGCCAATATCAGCACAATCCGCTAATCATTCAAGGCCCAGGAGCTGGACCCGAAGTAACTGCGGCCGGTGTTCAAAGCGATATTTTGGAACTACTCAAACGTCTTTAAAAAAATAACTTGCACCATAACGTCATTTAATTATTATGGACGTCTAAACGTATAACCATCTATTTCATTTGAGGCCGATATGACTGCGAACTACCAACCCGCCACGCTTGCTATTCATCATGGCTATGAAACCGACCCGACGACCAAATCGGTAGCGGTGCCGATTTATCAAACCGCTGCGTATGCATTTGACAGCGCACAACATGGCGCTGACTTATTTGATTTGGCGGTACCGGGCAATATTTATTCACGCATTATGAATCCAACCAATGATGTGCTCGAGCAGCGTGTAGCTGCCCTCGAAGGGGGTATTGCCGGGCTGGCTGTAGCATCTGGAATGGCCGCAATTCATTACACCATACTGACTCTCGCTAAACATGGCGACAACATTGTCACGACGCCGCAAATTTATGGAGGTACGTACACATTATTTGCACACCAACTACCGGCATTGGGCATTGAAGTGCGATTCGCAGAAAGCGATAGTCCAGAGGCGTTAGAGCAGTTGGTTGATGCCAACACCAAAGCGCTTTATTGCGAGAGTATTGGCAACCCAGCAGGGAATATCGCTGACATTCCGGGTTTCGCGGCAGTGGCCGATAAGCATGGTGTGCCACTGGTGGTGGATAATACTGTTGCCACACCTATTCTTTGCCAGCCGATTGCCCTTGGCGCGCATATTGTCGTTCATTCATTAACCAAGTATATCGGCGGTCATGGCACCACCATAGGCGGCATCATCATTGATGGTGGCAATTTTGATTGGGTAAAACATAGTGAGAAATTCGCACAATTCTCACAACCTGAACCGGCTTATCATGGCGTGGTGTATAACGAGGCATTTGAAGCGGCAGCGTTTATCGCAAGAGCGCGCACGGTGGCTTTGCGTAATACCGGCGCTGCGTTATCGCCGTTCAATGCCTTCTTGATTTTACAGGGGCTTGAAACACTTGAGTTACGTATTGAACGACACTGCGAAAATGCCAAGAAAGTGGTTGATTATCTGCAGCAACACCCGCGGGTGGCTTGGGTAAATTACGCCGGATCACCGCAGCATCCAAACTATGGTTTAGCGCAGAAAATTATTAAGGGTGGGTTACCTGCATCACTGTTAACCTTCGGTGTAACAGGTGGTTATGAAGCCGGTGTGCGCTTTTACGACAAACTCAAATTGTTCAAGCGGCTCGTCAATATTGGCGATGCAAAATCGTTGGCGTGTCATCCTGCATCAACAACACATCGACAGCTTACCGTCGACGAACAAGAAAAAGTGGGTGTGAAACCCGAAGCCATTCGGTTATGCGTGGGAATTGAGCACGTTAACGACATTATCGCGGATCTTGAACAGGCGTTGGGCTAATTCACCGAACGTAAAGACTGTTGGCGTTGCGTAAAGAAATGATATTATCGGGAACATTATGTCAAATGTCAGATAAACATGTTGAGGATCCCCGATGTATCGCAAGCTGTGTTTTGGACTATTCGCTGTCGCTCTTCTGCAAGGGTGCGCTACCTACGTAGAGCATAAGCTTTCGAGTCGTGTCGAGCCACTCGGGATTCCAGCAAATATGCCCGAAGTGATTGCTGATCTGGGCGGCGAGCAGCGCCAGTTTTGCATGCCTTATCTTGATGGTTGCACGCAATACTTATATGCGCCACCAATTACCGACGTTAATAAACGCAACTTCGAATTTACTGCGGTGGGTGAAAACACAACACAAGAATACAAGCTCAGTTTAAACCGTCAGCAAATTCCAGAAGCGCGACGCGGTACCATGGTGATGCTGCACGGTTACGGTGGTTCGAAAGAAACGATGTTTTTCTTAGCTGAATATTATCGTTTTTTGGGTTTTCATGTGGTTATTCCCGACTTGAAGGGGCATGGTGGCTCGTCACATGAACAACCGGGATTTGCGGTTGATGATGTGGCAATGATCACCACGCTGATTAACTCATTACCAGCTCGCGAACGGCCGCATCCGCTATTTATTACTGGTTTTTCAATGGGAGCATTAGCTGCGGTACACGTGGCTCGCCAACGCAACGATATAAGCGGGCTCGTGTTGCTGGCGCCGATGCGTCAATTTGAAGATGCAGTGTACGAAGTGAGTAAAATTACTCATGAGCAAACCAGCAAAATTGTTTCGGAGAAATCCATTCGTGAAGGGGTTCAAAAGACGCTCATGAAGCGCGATATTGACCCCGCAACGCTTGATCTACATCAGGTGCTGCCGCCGGTGAAAGTACCAACGCTGATCTTAGCGAGTAATGTCGATAACGTTGCACCGTTTGAGTATTTCAAAACGCTCGAATCACGCTATGTGAATGTAAAGGAAATTCCTGAACGTCATCACTTTTTAATGGCAATTATCGATCCGAAAATGCACGAGCATTTGTATCCTTGGCTGCAGCGTCGCCGCTAGCTTATTGGCCAGTCGGCGGCGTCGATATGATCAAGCCGAGCATCGAACGTATTTCCTTGCCAGCGATGGATGAACTCGCCTTGCGGATCATACATCGAAGTTTGTTTGGCTAAATCAAACCAACGATGGCCACGCGGATCTGCGCCGACACCTGCGAGGTATTGCCAATTGCCCCAGTTCGCGGCGACATCGTAATCAATCAGTTGCTGCTCAAAATAGGCCGCGCCATATCGCCAATCAAGTCCAAGCTCGTGAACAAAGCAGCTAGCAACTAACTGACGACCGCGATTCGACATGTAGCCCGTTTCATTCAACTGTTTCATACATGCATTGACGATAGGGTAAGGCGTATTGCCTTGACACCACTTTTGGAAACGCGCCGGATAAAAACTTGTGGTTGGGCGGCGTTGCTGAATGCCTTCGAACGCAAAAAGTTTTTTATTGTGGTAGTGGGCATACCAATGAAAGTATTCACGCCACAATAGTTCGATAAAAATCCAGTAGGTGCTGTCATTGGCGCCTTGTTCAGTTTCATGCGTGGTTAACTGAAAAAGTATTTGGCGTGGTGAAACTGCGCCAACAGCCAGCCAAGCTGAGAATTTGGTGGAATCGTTCCAATTATCCAGGGCATTTCTCGTTTGCTTGTAGGTTTGGGCAAAACTGCCAGCAAAATAGTTATGAATATGCGTTAAGCCAGCACGGCTACCGCCGACAAACTCGGTTGGTGATGCTTGATTCACCCAAGTTGTTCGGCCAAGTGTTGTTGGGGGCGGCGGTAATTGCGTCGGTGGTGCCAATGGCGTTTGTATTGTGGCGCGTAAATTAGAGCCTTCAATATGTTTACGAAACTTTGAAAAACTTTCTGGTAGTTCAGTAACCATCTCAGCCAGTTGCGCACGTTCAAATAAGGTCGTTGCGTCAGCCTGCACGTAGTCTAAAAAAGGGTAGCGTTCGCGCACAATGTCATAATACTGGCGCTCGTAAGTACCGCTATGATGGCTACGATAAATTACATCGATACCGTATTGACTAATGAGCTTGGCAACTGCGGCAAGTGGCGCTTCATAACTAACGAATAGATGTTGACCTAAGTTTGCTAATTGCTGATCGAGATCAGCCAGTGTCTGTTGCAGAAACTGCCAGCGTTTCTCACCAATACTGCGCAATCCGTAGCGATTCGGTTTAAACCATTTCGGATTGACGCAATACAGGCAAATGAGCTGCTGGCATTCTTGCTGAGCTAAATGAAGCAAAGGGTGGTCAGCAACCCGCAGGTCGCTTTCAAACCAAATGAGTCCCACCCGATGTTTCATTTTGATTAGACCAACTCTTTTAATGAAGCTTTGCTAAACGCTTTCACCTCATCTTCTTTACCGTCGCGCATTTTTTGTAACCACTGTGGATCTTGCAGCAGAGCGCGACCCACAGCGATCAATTCAAACTCATGGTTAGCCATGCGCTTCACGAGTTCATCAATGCCCGATTTTTCTACTGCGGGTTTATCGGAAGCAAAGGTACCGCTGATAAAATCTTCAGTTAAACCAACACTGCCAACTGAAATAGTGGGTTTGCCGGTTAACTTTTGTGTCCATCCAGCGAGGTTTAACTCAGAGCCCTCAAATTCAGGTTCCCAGAAGCGCCGCGTTGACGCGTGAAAAATATCAACACCGGCGTCCACTAACAAATCAAGTAGTTGTTTCAGCTGCTCAGGGGTTTCAGCGAGTTTGGCATCGTACTCTTGCTGCTTCCATTGTGAAAAACGAAACACAATCGCAAAATCTTCGCCAACGGCTTCACGCACGGCTTTAACAATTTCACAAGCGAAGCGAGCTCGGTTTTCTAATGAACCGCCATACTCGTCATCACGAATATTTGTTCCTTCCCACAAAAATTGATCGATCAAGTAGCCGTGCGCGCCATGAATTTCTACGCCATCAAACCCAGCTTCTTTTGCTTGTTTAGCCGAATCCGCGAAAGCCGCAATCACCTCGTTGATATCGTCTTTAGTCATTGCTACGCCGCTTGGCTTACCTGGTGCAAACAAACCTGATGGGCTATAGGCTGGCGCCGCATCGTCAGTTTCTGGTTTGCGCACCGCACCAACGTGCCACAACTGTGGAATAATCTGACCACCAGCTGCGTGTACCGCTTCCACAACGCGTTTCCAGCCGGTCATCGCTTCGCCGTAGATTTTAGGTACATTCGGGAAGCCACTGGCGCCGGGATGGTTTATCTCGACACCTTCCGTGATTATGAGGCCGACTTCACCTTCCGCGCGGCGTTGGTAATACTTCACGACGGCATCATTTGGCACATTACCGGGCGAGAAACTGCGAGTCATTGGTGCCATCGCAACGCGATTACGAAGGGTTAACGACTTACACGAAAATGGTTGTAATAAAGGGGATAAATCCGTCGACATGATAACTCCTTGAATCAGTCAGGTACGGGGAAATACGCACATGCCGACGAAATCGATCGCATTAATTATGTAAAACTATGATGCAGAATTCGTCAGCATTTCATCGGGAAGTGGCTCTTCAATGCAAGCGCACAAGGTCGCGACTAATTTGCGTTCAGTTTCTGAGATATGTTGGTCAGAAGTCACTGTTTCAACCCATTTTTGCACTAAAGGTTGTTTTGCTTTTGGTGACCAGCTCTTACACGTGTTCAACGCTAGCTCGAGTTGCTTTAAGTTTAACGACTGTTGCTGCTCTGCACGTTTGAGCGCAACCACAGTTGCAGCAAAGGCTTCAGCGTTATCTATTTTTTCTTTGAAGCGTTTTGATTCAGTCAGCTGACGAGCAAGCAATTGATACAAACACCAATGAAATAAATCATCGCTTTGCTCGAGTTGTTCGAGATCCTTTAGTAATGCTAATCGATCGCTATCACCGGCAACTCGCAGTGCTGGAATAGCCAGTTCAACCAACGCTAATTGTTGCGCTGCACTCAATTCACTCAGCTGCGGATGATTCTCACCCAGTAATTGGCCAACCATCATATCGCGAATAAATTGTGGCGCTTGCTTCGGTGACCGCACTCGTTCTAACAGAAGCGCTGGCAACGCGAGCATCGCTAAGCGGTTCAATGCCGAGGGTTGCGGCTGACTGGCCTGTTGTTCTGCAGTTGACTGAACCATTGCTTTGCTGGGCTTTGGATAACGGCCATTCCAACTCGGCTGAATACGCTTGATGCGCCGATCAAGCGGTGGGTGGGTTGCCATGAGCGTGAACCAGGAGCTTAATGCTTGGCCGAAAAATAAGTGTGCAGTCTCATCAGCATTCGTATGAGCTATTTTACTACCGTACTCGCGCGCGCCGATTTGTTGAAGTGCTCCGGAAAGAGCTTCTGGATTACGAGTAAATTGAACCGCCGCAGCATCAGCAAGGTATTCGCGCTGACGACTAACTGCGGCTTTGATGATGTTGCCAAAAAACACGCCAATGTAGCCAATAATAAACAAAGCTAAACCAACTAACGGGAGAGCGTTGCCATTGCCGCGTCGGCGTGACGAGCTAAATCGCGCAGACTGCAGAAAAATACGCCCGACGTGTGCAATCAATAAAATGCCTGCAAGGGCTGCAATCAAGCGGATATTTAAGCGCATGTCGCCATTTAAAATATGGCTAAATTCGTGTGCTACAACGGCTTGCAATTGTTCGCGAGAAAACGTTTCAACGGCCCCCCGAGTTAAACCAATCACCGCATCTTTGCTTTCATAGCCAGCAGCAAAGGCATTGATATTGGCCTCGTTAGGCAACAAATATACCGCTGGAACTGGCATATTGGCTGCAATGGCCATTTCTTCTACAACATTGAGAATTCGACGTTCGAGCGGATCGGTGGAGTTCGGTTCAATGCGCACACCACCTAAGCTTTCTGCCACCACATGGCCGCCGGGCTTCAAGCTTAGCCATTTCACCAACATAGCGATTAAAATGCCGCCGCCGACAATGACGACAACCCAAGCAATGGGTTGCCAACTGAATTGGTATTCGCCGTTTTGCTGTACCGCAATACCACCAAAAATAGCCGCAGTAACAACCGCTACTAAACCGATAATTAGGGTGAAAGCGACTAAAAATAGCACCACAAGCAGGCCGGTATTACGCTTGGCCTGCTGTTGGTGTTCGAAGAAATTAACCATGCTGCGAACCTAAATTAAAAGTTAACTTTTGGCGCCGCTTGTATTTCTGCGCTATCGGCAAATTCGAGCAGATTGGCATCTTTGCTATGACCAAAAAAGCTGGCGAATAGGACCGGTGGAAATGATTGACGATAGGTGTTGTAAGTCATCACCGCATCGTTAAAGGCTTGGCGCGAGAATGCAACACGATTTTCTGTGCTGGTCAACTCTTCGCTCACTTGCATCATATTTTGGTTGGCTTTTAAATCGGGGTACGCTTCCATGACAACATTTAATCGACCCAAAGCACTTCCTAACGCCGACTCGGCTCCTCCTAACTGCTGCATTGCCCCAGCGTTGGTTGGATCTTTTGCTGCTTGCGGTAATGCCGCCGCGGCTTGGTTACGTGCCGAAATAACCGCTTCAAGCGTTTCCCGCTCGTGTGTTAAGTAGGCTTTCGCCGTTTCGACTAAATTGGGAATTAAGTCATAGCGACGTTTGAGTTGGACTTCAATTTGCGCAAACGCATTTTCAAATTGATTTTTGAGTCGCACCAGTTTGTTGTATATGCCAATTAAGTACACCAACACCACTACTGCAACAATGATAATAATCCATCCTGTAGTCATCCCAGCTCTCCGCTCTAGTTATTTTACTATGCAACATGCTATGCTTTGCCGTTATTAGCAAGCCGATCAATGTAAGTATTCATGACAACATCAATCGCCACCGGCAATTTATTTATTTTGGCTGCACCAAGTGGTGCAGGTAAATCCAGTTTAATCCGTGCTTTGCTTGCGCGCCACACTGAAGAAAGTATGCAGGTGTCGGTGTCATGTACAACGCGGGCTCCACGGCCCGGCGAAATTGATGGTGTGCACTATCATTTTCTTACCGAAAGTCAGTTCAAAGAAAAAATCGATAACAATGATTTTTATGAGTGGGCGCACGTATTCGGTAATTACTACGGTACTTCGCGTAGTTACATTGAGCATACCTTAGCGCAAGGTATCGACGTGTTTTTGGATATCGATTGGCAAGGTGCACGTCAAGTTCGTGAAGCTCACCCGCAAGCGCAATCTATTTTTATTGTGCCGCCAAGCCTTGAAGTACTTGAGCAGCGACTTCGCAGTCGTGGCCAAGACAGTGACGAAGTGATTCGTTCGCGCATGGAAAAAGCACAAGCAGAAATGTCGCATTATCATGAGTTTGATTACTTGTTGGTCAATGATAAATTTGAGCAAACCTTGGCGCAGCTTGAGCATATTGTGTTTGCCCAGCGCCTTAAGGTAGCATTACAACAAGTGCGGCATGCCGCTAAACTCAAAGATCTCTTGGCGAATGACGGGTAAATCCGTATAATTCCTGACCCGTTTTGCACATAGTTGGAGTAAACATGGCTCGCGTAACCGTAGAAGATGCTGTTGACCGTATTGGCAACCGATTTGATTTAGTGCTCGTAGCAGCACGTCGTGCCCGTCAATTGGCAACCCAAGGCAAAGATGCCCTGGTACCTTGGAAAAACAATGAAAAAGCAACCGTTGTCGCTTTACGCGAAATTGAAAGCGGCCACATTGATGCGAAGCGTTTAGACGCAGAAGAACGCACTGAAATGGCGCAAAAAGACGCCGAAGAAATGGCTGCCGTAGACGCAATTCGTGGGCTTGAGTAAATCGGGTGTATTTGTTTGAGGGCCTCAGGCAACAGTTAGCTGAGTACTTGCCACCCGAACAGGTGGAGCAGGCTGCTGCGGCCTTCAAATTAGCCGCTGATGGACACAAACATCAGAAGCGCCATAGCGGCGAACCCTATATCACTCATCCCGTTGCGGTCGCAGGCCTATTGGCCGACATGCGACTCGATCACGAAACCATCATGGCCGCTTTGCTACATGATGTGATCGAAGACACCGAATATACCCAAGAAGATCTTGCTGAACAGTTTGGCGCAACCGTCGCTGAGCTCGTTGAAGGCGTTTCCAAGCTCGACAAACTGCAATTCAATTCTAAAGAAGAACTGCAAACTGAAAACTATCGCAAAATGATTATGGCGATGGTGCAAGATATTCGTGTCATTTTGATTAAGCTTGCTGATCGCACACACAACATGCGCACCATTGGGCATTTACGCCCAGAGAAGAAACGCCGGATTGCGCGCGAAACTTTAGAAATTTATGCGCCGTTGGCTCATCGCTTAGGTATTCACGACATTAAAAATGAGCTGGAGTTGTTGGGCTTTCATGCACTTCATCCCTGGCGCGCGAAATTACTCGAATCAGAAGTCAAAAAGGCACGCGGAAATCGTCGTGAACTTGTCGAACGCGTGCAAACCGAAATTGAAAAACGTCTAAAAGATGTGGGTATCAAAGCACGTGTTTTGGGACGAGAAAAGCACTTGTACAGCATCTATCAAAAGATGAAGCACAAAGAGTTGAAGTTCGAACAAGTGATGGATATCTACGCTTTTCGCGTGATTGTTGATGAGCTGGATACTTGCTATCGCGTGCTGGGTGCCTTACATAACTTGTACAAGCCAATCGAAACGCGTTTCAAAGATTACATTGCTATTCCAAAATCCAATGGCTATCAGTCGTTGCACACCAGTTTGAAAGGGCCTCATGGTATTCCGGTTGAAGTGCAAATTCGTACCGAAGAAATGAATTTGATGGCCGATCGCGGTGTCGCAGCCCACTGGCTTTACAAAACCGACGAGAGTACGGGTACTACCGCACAAGTACGTGCACGCCGCTGGATGCAAAGTTTGCTTGAATTACAGCAAAGCACGGGTAACGCATTTGAGTTTATTGAAAACGTTAAATCTGAGCTGTTTCCAGAAGAAATTTACGTGTTTACGCCAGAAGGTCGCATTATCGAATTGCCGCAAGGCGCAACCCCGGTAGATTTTGCTTATGCCGTGCACACGGATATCGGTAATACGTGTATCGGTGCGCGTGTTAATCACAAAGTATCGTCATTATCGAAGCCGCTTGAGACCGGGCAGACGGTCGAAATTAAAACGGCGCCAGGTTCGCGGCCTAATATTGCTTGGTTAAACTTCGCAGTTACCGGAAAAGCCCGAGCGAAGATTCGGCAGTATTTGAAGGGGCAAGAGTCACGTGAAGCGGAGCAACTTGGCGAACGTTTGTTACGCGCAGCGCTCGGGCCAATTAATTATGACGACATTCCGAAGGCTGATTTTGAGCGTGTTCTTAATGAAGTGAAACTGAAAGATGTGTCATCGTTGCTGCGTGAAATTGGCTTAGGCAATATGATGTCGATTGCTATCGCCAAACGGTTACTCGGCGAGTTATCGCAATTGAAAGATGAGCAAGACGCAATAGCTCAACCGAAAACAACGCTAGCCATTCGTGGTGCCGAAGGTTTATTAGTAAGCTTTGCTAAGTGCTGTCGACCGATTCCTGGTGATGACATTATTGCCCACGTAAGCCCCGGTAAAGGGCTGGTGGTACATCGCAAAGAGTGTAAGAACGTGCGTGGTTACGAAGAAGAGCCAGGCCGTTACTTCCCTGTGCAATGGGAAGCCAATACAGAAGCTGAATTTACCACTGAAGTGCGGGTGGAAATTGTCAACCATCAAGGCGCTTTAGCTAAACTTACGGCATCCATTTCAGCGACAGGCTGCAATATTCATGGCCTGAAAACTGAAGAATTAGATGCCAATATTTATTACATTGATATCGCACTGAGTGTGCGAGATAGGAAACAACTCGCCGATGTGATCCGCCACATTCGAAAAATGCCGAATGTACAGCGGGTTTGGCGGTTAAGGAAGTAAATATGTCAAAAGTAATTATTAGTACTGAAAAAGCACCAGCTGCCATTGGCACCTATTCGCAGGCAGTGAAAATTGGCACCACCGTGTATCTATCCGGTCAAATTCCGTTGGTTCCTGAAACCATGGCGTTTGTCAGTGAGGAATTTCGCGCGCAAGCGGTGCAAGTTTTTAAAAATTTAAGTGCAGTGTGCGAAGCCGCTGGTGGTGAACTGCAAGACATGGTCAAAGTACAAATTTATTTGACTGATTTAGGTAACTTCCCAATTGTGAACGAAGTCATGGCTGAGTTTTTTGCGATGCCATATCCTGCGCGCGCCGCAATCGGCGTCAAAGCGTTGCCGAAGGGCGCGCAAATTGAAATTGATGGCGTGATGGAGCTACCAAGCACCAATTAAGCCACTGCTTCGCTGGTGCGAGCCTCTAACGGCTTGCGCCAGATGATCATGGCAATAGCGACACCTGCCAGTATAAAGCAATAACCGGTGTGAATACTGACATCAAGTGGCGACAACCCAAAGCTCGCTCCCATCAATAATGCTTGCGCACCATAGGGCAACGCGCCTTGTACGACACAGGCAAAAATATCCAGCAAACTCGCACTTTGGCGTGGGGCTAAATTACCTTCTTCGGCTAAGCGCTTGCTAACTTCACCAGAAAGCAAAATAGTGACTGTATTGTTTGCCACAGCAAAGTTGGTTAAGCCAGTGAGGGCTGCAACACCAAATGCTGCGCGTTGCTGTTTATGTTTGAACAAGCGACTAGTCATGCTACTGACGGTGTTGGCTAGAAACTTCAAACCACCCTGCTGACGAATCAGCGCTGATAACCCACCAATAAGCAACGAAAGTAAGAAGATTTCTTGCATACTGGTGAAGCCTTCATAGATATCTTTGCTAAACGCCACCCATTCGTAGCCAACCGTGGCCATGCCGAAGGCTGCAGCAAGAATAATCCCTAACGTGAGTACGGCGAATACGTTCAAACCAAGTACCGCCAACACAATGATAAAAAAGTACGGCAGGCTCAGCCAAAGGTTTGCCTCTGGAATTTTCGGTGGGACCGCACCGGTATCATAGGTGAACAACCAGATCAGTGTGAGTGCAGCTGCCGGTAACGCAATCTTTAGATTCGCTTTAAACTTATCACTCATTTCGCAGCCTTGTGTACGCGTGGCGGCAATGGTGGTATCGGAAATAAATGACAAATTGTCACCGAACATGGCACCGCTTACGAGTACACCGGCGAGTAACGCTAAATCGATTTCCGCTGCTTGGCCTAAACCTAAAGCAACGGGCGCTAACGCAGCGAGCGTTCCCATTGACGTTCCCATGGCGGTCGATACCACGGCAGCAATGACGAACAAACCTGGTAACAAGAATTGTGGCGGAATAACGTTTAAGCCGAGTGCAACCATCGCATCAACGCCGCCCGTTGCAGCAGCGACTGTTGAAAATGCGCCGGCTAGCAAGTAAATCATGCACATAGTGACAATGTTGCGCTCGCCAACGCCGGCTACAAAGGTATCAATACGCTCTTCAAACGCTTGCTTGCTTAAAATGACGCCTAGAATAATGGCCGGCAATATTGCTACGGGGCTGGCGAGTTGATAAAACGCATAATCGACACCTGATAGTTGGAAGTAGATCCCGGTGCCAAGGAACAGCGTAAGAAATAAACCAAGCGGCAAAAGCGCCTTGGCACTGGCTGGTTGTGTCATAAAATTCCTTGCTTCAGTGATGTTGTTATTTAGACGTCCAGAAGTTTATATGTCTTATCTTGACGTTGCAAGCATCGCGTAGAACGCTTACCTTTAATTCAAGTTGTACACAGAACCACAAAGGATGTCTATGAGCCCGGATGAACTTACTTACAGTTACGTAATCTTCGCAAAGAGGATTACCCACAATTAAAAGCCTTGATGGATAAGGTTTATCCCGATATCGGTGGGGCTTGGGGTGAGCATACCATCTTGAAATTGGTTCAAGAGTTTCCAGAGGGCCAAATTTGTCTAGAAGATAATGGCCAACTGGTTGGCGTCGCACTGACGGTGAAGGTGAAATATGCCCGCTTTAGCAACCCGCATACTTATGATGACTTAATGGATGCGCGTGAAAATATTCTTAATGATCGCAAGGGCGATGCCATTTATGGCCTGGATGTCTTAATTCATCCGGATTATCGTGGTTACCGCCTTGGCCGACGCTTGTATGATGCGCGCAAAGAGCTTTGTCGGCAGTCCAACCTGAAGGCAATTCTTGCTGGTGGTCGTATTGTGAACTTCCATAAATACGCCGATGAAATGACGCCCGGCCAATATATTGAAGCCGTGCACCGTCGCGAAATCTATGACCCCATTTTGACTTTCCAACTGGCAAACGACTTCACGGTAAAACGGTTATTGGGTAAATACCTGCCAGAAGATAAGCGCTCGGTTGGTTTTGCGACTTTATTAGAGTGGAATAACTTTTTATACGAGCCGTCCGACAATATTCTTGGCTCGCGTATTCGTAACGTGCGAGTGGGTGCAGTGCAATGGCAAATGCGTGAAATTGACTCGGTAGAAGAGATGTTACGCCAGGTTGAGTATTTCGTGGATGCCATATCAAGTTATCAAAGTGATTTTGCGGTGTTCCCCGAGTTTTTTAATGCGCCGTTGATGGGGCTCACTGACCAGAGTCAGCAAAAAGACGCAATTCGTTTCTTGGCTGGATTCACCGAGCGCTTCAAGCGTGAAATGTCACAAATGGCGGTGAGCTATAACGTCAATATCATTACGGGCTCGATGCCGATTAATGAAGACGATGTGATTTATAACGTCTCTTACCTGTGTCGTCGTGATGGTACGGTTGAAGAGCAACGAAAGATTCATGTTACGCCGCACGAAAAACGTGATTGGGTCATTGAGGGTGGTGATCAGGTAAGCGTGTTCGATACGGATGCCGGTAAAGTGGGTATTTTGATTTGTTACGACGTCGAGTTTCCTGAACTAGGTCGCTTGATGGCAAATGAAGGCCTCGAGATTTTGTTTGTACCGTTTTGGACTGACACCCGTAACGCTTATTTGCGTGTACGCCATTGTGCACAAGCGCGCGCTGTTGAAAACGAATGTTACGTAGTTACCTGCGGTAGTGTTGGGAACTTACCGCAAGTAGAGAGCCTCGATGTTCAATATGCGCAGTCGGCGGTATTCTCACCATCTGATTTCGCGTTCCCATATGATGCGATTATGGCCGAAACCACGCCAAACACCGAGCAGTTAATATTTTCTGATCTGAACTTAGATGAATTGCGATATTTACATCACGAAGGTTCGGTGACGAATTTAAAAGATCGCCGTACCGATATTTATGAAGTGACCCGTAAGTGGTAACAAAAAAATACAGAACAACAAGGAATCATTATGCCGGTAAAATTATTGAAACCAACTGAAGAGGCATATCAATACCCTCTACTCATTAAGCAGTTGCTGCTCTCAAGCCAACGCTACGCGGGTGAGAATGAAATTGTCGGGGGTAACAATGGCAAACGCTACAGCTATCAAGAGTTTAATGAGCGGGTTTGTCGGCTTGCCAACGTTTTAACTGAAGCGGGGGTAAAAGCTGGTGATGTCGTGGCGGTACTCGATTGGGATACACCACGCTACCTTGAATGCTTCTTTGCTATTCCGATGATTGGCGCGGTGTTACACACTGTCAACGTACGTTTAGCACCAGAGCAAATTGTCTACACCATGAATCATGCTGAAGACAAAGTGGTGTTGGCTCATGATGATTTTCTACCGCTCTTGGCGAAAGTGAAACACGAGTTAATGACGGTTGAAAAATATATTCAACTTAGTGACTCAGACACACCACCAGAGTCGCCTTTAAGTACTGAAGGTGAATACGAAGATTTGATGCGCAGCGCATTGCCAGATTTCGATTTCCCCGATTTTGATGAAAATGCCATTGCCACCACGTTCTATACCACGGGAACCACTGGCAACCCGAAAGGCGTGTATTTTTCGCATCGCCAACTCGTGTTACACACCATGGCGTTAGCAGCGACCACGTCAATGAACGACAACATGCAATTGATGCAAGCATCGAGCGTGTACATGCCAATTACCCCAATGTTCCACGTGCATGCATGGGGTGTGCCGTATGTCGCCACCATGATGGGCTTGAAGCAGGTGTACCCAGGCCGCTACGAGCCGGCAACTTTGCTGAAACTGTTTGTGACTGAGAAAGTAACGTTCTCACACTGCGTACCAACAATATTACAGATGGTGCTGAGCAGTGAAAAAGCCAAAGCGATTGATTTTAGCGGCTGGCAAGTGCTCATCGGCGGTAGCGCATTAACAGCTGGACTAGCGAGTGCCGCGTTAGAACGTGGTATCGAAATTTATACCGGTTACGGTATGTCGGAAACCTGTCCGTTATTAAGCACCACATGGATGCCTTTGAATGCGGATGAATTTAGCCATGATCAACAAGTCGCTGAACGAATTAAAACGGGTCGTCCGGTGCCTTTTGTGAACATGCGCATTATCGATAGCAATGGCCGCTTCTTGCCGCACGATGGTGAAGCGATGGGCGAAGTGGTGGTGCGTACACCTTGGCTCACTCAGGGTTATTTAAATGAACCTGAGAAAAGCCAAGAGCTATGGGCAAATGGTTGGATGCACACGGGTGACGTCGGTACTATCGATAGTACGTATACACTGCAGATTCGTGATCGCATCAAAGATGTGATTAAAACAGGTGGTGAGTGGGTATCATCCTTAGATATTGAAAACCTGATTAGCAAGCATCCCGATATCGAGCTTGCGGCAGTGATTGGCTTGCCTGATGACGAATGGGGCGAGCGCCCGCATGCTATTGTCACCGCGCGAGCTGGCGCCAAAGTAGATCGCGACGTGGTTGTTGCGCATATGCAGCAATATATCGATGAAGGCCTGATTGAGAAATGGTACGTGCCAGATACGGTGAAAGTGGTGGAAGAAATTCCACGCACTAGCGTCGGTAAAATCGACAAGAAAGTGATACGCGAGATGCTGAAATCGAAGTAGTCTCGACGCCAAAACGAAAAAGGCCCAAATAATTGGGCCTTTTTTATGCTCAAATTTCACTCAGTTATTTAAGCTTGGCGTAATCGAATACCCAGTTCACGTAAAGTTCGGTACCCGTTTTTAATGCATCCTCGTCAGCATAGAAGTACGGCGAGTGGTTGCTTGGCGCCTCTGCCGGATCTTGTCCTTCCGGCGTAATTCCTAAAAATACGAATAACCCCGGAACCTCCAAAGCATAAAACGAGAAGTCCTCCGCACCAGTTACTAATGCATTTACCTTCACATTGTCGGTGCCTGCTACGCGTTCCATGGTTGGTAACATTTTGCGTGTCAGCTCTGGGTCATTAATGGTAACAGGGTAACCTTCATCAATGTGGACATGTGCTTCAGCGCCACTGGCTTTCGCGGTGTGCTCTGCGGTAGCTTTCAAGTTCTCAAAAATTTGCGCACGGTTATCCATATCAAAGTTACGAATGGTGCCTTCTAAGTACACTTCGTCTGGGATGATGTTGTTACGTACACCGCCCTCGACAATGCCGAAGCTCACAACCGCTGGCGCTTTGGTGATATCGATTTGACGTGACACAATGCTTTGCGTGTTACTGATTATTTGTCCTGCGGCCACAATCGGATCGACACCGCCCCAAGGGCGTGAGCCATGAGTTTGGCGGCCTTTTACATTAATTTCGAAACGGTCTGACGACGCCATCAGTGGGCCTTCACGATAGCCAATTTGTCCGGTGTTACCGGCCGACCAGACGTGGATGCCAAACACCGCTTCTGGCTGGTACTGCTCAAACAGACCTTCTTTTAGCATCAGCTCAGCGCCGCCTTCTTCACCTACTGGCGCGCCTTCTTCAGCCGGCTGGAAGATAAATACCACATTACCAGCAAGCTGATCGCGCATCGCCGTGAGCTGCTCAGCCGCACCCATTAACATGGCCACATGTAAGTCATGGCCGCAGGCATGCATAACACCAACTTCTTTACCGCGGTATTCAGAAACTGCTTTTGATGCGAACGGCACGTCGGTTAATTCAGTGACTGGTAGTGCATCCATATCAGCGCGTAAGGCAATTGTTGGGCCCGGCTTGGCACCCTTGAGTAAACCGACCACACCAGTGTGCGCAACGCCGGTTTGTACCTCTAAGCCGAGCTCTTCGAGGTGCTCTGTGATGACTTTGGCAGTGCGGAATTCACGGTTACTTAATTCAGGATGTTGGTGCAAGTCGCGGCGCCACTCAATGACTTTTTGTTCGAGATCGGCGCCAATTTTTACGGGCTGTTGAGCTGCTGCCGCACCAGCAAATGAACCAAGCGCTGTGATGAGCGCTAAACTTAATAGATTGTGTTTCATGGCAACTACCTTCAGGTTAAAAAACAAACATGAAATGAGTATGCCGCTTTTCGGACTACATTGCCAAGCTCAACGATGGTCGTATAGCTTATGAAATGTTCAGAATATCTCGATTGTTGCGGGTAAGTCTGCGAAGTGCTCGTAAGTTGGCCAAGGCGCTGTAATGTCAAACATCTCTCCGGCATAGTGAAATTTTAATTTCCATGCATGTAGATGAAGATGCTCAGCAACCTCTCCGCCGTATCGTTCATCGCCGCAAATGGGCACACCGAGGCTTTTTAACGCGACGCGTAGCTGATGGGTACGCCCTGTGATGGGTTTCAGCACATAAAAGCGATACCCCGGTTTGAGTGAATAACTGAGAAAACGTGTCTGCGCTGGGTTTTCTTGGCTGTGAAGTAAACGCCAATTACCGCGGCGAACCTTTTGCATATCGCCACTAATTAGTCCCTGCTTTTTCTTTGGTTTGCCAGCGCTGATGGCAAGGTAAAATTTTTGCATTTCGCGGTGAGCAAAAAGGCCGCTTAGTGTTGCGGCTGCATCATGGTTACGGGCTACTAACAAGGCGCCAGATGTTGGTGTGTCTAAGCGATGTACGGGCCACAATGGTTCACCGAGTTGCTCGCTAAGTTGATGAACCACGCTGAACTCGTTATCGTTGGCATGCATCGGCGCGCCGGCGGGCTTATCTAGCACATAAAAATCAGGGTGGCGAAATACTATGGATAACTCTCGCATGCCGTTATACTTGCCTCAGTTCTATATAAAATATAGTTGGAAATCATCATGTCGCCGGAGCGCTTCGCACGTATTTCGCAACTGTTAGACCAGCGTCAACCTGATCTTACGTTGTGTTTGGAGAGTGTCCATAAAAATCATAATTTAGCCGCTTTAGTTCGCACTGCCGATGCCGTAGGTGTGCATGAAGTGCATGCTATCTGGTACGAGCGCCATTTTCGAATGACACGTGGTGCAGCCGTCGGTAGCGAAAAATGGGTGAAAGTTAACCATCACGATGGCTTGCAGCCGGCCATTGATCAGTTGCGTGACGAGGGCAAACAAATTCTCGTTACCAATTTGTCTGATCAAGCCGTTGATTTTCGAACCATTGATTACACCAAACCCACGGCGATTATATTAGGGCAAGAACGCCGTGGCGTCACATCTGAAGCGATTGCTGCGGCAGACCATCAAATTATTATTCCGATGGTGGGCATGGCCGAATCGCTGAACGTCTCGGTTGCGGCGGCGGTGATTATGTATGAGGCGCAGCGTCAACGTGAGGCTGCAGGGTGTTATCAACAACCGACATTGGCTAAAACTGAGCGCCAGCGCGTACTTTTTGAAGGCGGGCATCCGATATTTGCGCGACTTTGCCGACTCAATGATATTCCGTATCCAGCACTTGATGAACAAGGTCAAATTGCTGCTGATGAAACTTGGTGGCAACAAATTCGGAGTGCCAAGCGATGACTTCAGATGGCCTGCATCGAATTCCATTAAGCACGCTAAAAGGCGTGGGGCCAAAGCTCCAAGCGAAGCTTGAGAAGCTTGGTTTGGTAAGTGTGCAGGACGTTTTATTGCATCTACCGCTGCGTTATGAAGATCGCTCGCGTATCTATCCGATTGCGGCATTACAGTCCGGTACCAGTGCAACGGTTATTGCTGAGGTGGTGAAAGCCGAAGTGGCCTATGGTAGGCGACGAATGCTGAAAGTGAGAGTGCGTGACGCCAGCGGTGTGCTAAACCTGGTGTTTTTTCAATTTTCAGCCGCGCAATTAAAGCAATTTGCACAAGGAACGCAATTACAATTATTCGGTGAAGTGCGCCGTGGCATCAATGGCCCAGACATGATTCATCCTGAATATAAGATTGTTGAGGGGGTAGCGCCGCAGCTTGGTGAAGAGGTTTTAACGCCGGTTTACCCTGCCACTGAAGGGGTGCAGCAAGCGACATTGCGTAAAATAAGCGAGCAAGCACTCACTTATTTAAATGAACAAGCTTTGCCTGAATTACTGCCGGAGCCATTGCGGCCAGGCGGAATTAGCTTAGCGCAAGCACTTCGAACCTTGCATCGTCCGCCGCTTGATGTCAGCTTGCAACAATTAACCGAAGGTACACACCCCGCTCAGACACGCTTAGCCGCTGAAGAATTATTGGCGCACCAGCTTAGTTTGTTGAAATTGCGCGCGGTAAAACAAGCACATCAGGCACGTTCGCTACAAGTGAACACCGCCCTTGAGCAAGCGTTTCTGGCGCAGCTACCATTTAAGCCAACAGGAGCACAGCAGCGTGTTGTACAAGAAATTCAGCACGATTTAGCACTCGATTTTCCGATGATGCGACTCGTTCAGGGGGATGTTGGCTCGGGCAAAACCTTGGTGGCAGCATTGGCCGCATTAACCGCTATCGGGCAAGGATATCAAGTTGCATTGATGGCACCAACCGAGATACTTGCGGAGCAACATGCACTGACGTTTCGGCAGTGGCTCGAACCGTTAGGTGTGCGCGTGGGTTGGCTTGCGGGCAAACAAAAGACCAAAGAACGACAAGAAAACTTAGCGCACATAGCTAACGGTGATGTGCAGTTTATTGTTGGTACGCATGCACTTTTTCAAGCTGACGTGAATTATCACAACTTAGCGCTCGTGATTATTGATGAACAGCACCGTTTTGGCGTGCACCAACGTTTAGAATTGCGTCAAAAGGGCGTGGTTCAGGGGTATCAGCCGCACCAACTGATCATGACAGCAACGCCCATTCCAAGAACGCTCGCGATGACGGCCTATGCCGATTTAGCAACGTCAATTATCGACGAGTTGCCGCCGGGTCGAACACCAGTAACAACTGTGGCGATTCCGGATACACGCCGCGACCAAGTGATTGAGCGCGTGCATCAAGTGTGCACCGAACAGGGCCGCCAAGCGTATTGGGTGTGTACGCTCATTGAAGAGTCGGAGGCTCTGCAGTGCCAAGCCGCCGAAGATACCGCAGCGCAATTACAAGAAGCGTTACCGAACTTGCGCATTGGCTTGGTTCATGGTCGTTTAAAAAGCCAAGAGAAAGAAGCTGTAATGGCTGCGTTCAAAGCGCACGAACTTGATTTGCTGGTGGCGACAACTGTCATCGAAGTTGGCGTTGATGTACCGAATGCGAGCTTAATGATTATTGAAAACCCCGAACGGCTTGGGTTGGCTCAGTTACACCAGTTGCGAGGCCGTGTAGGTCGCGGTGCTGCAGCCAGTCACTGTGTATTGCTTTATCATGCGCCGTTATCGAAAACAGCGACCAAAAGATTAGCTGTACTTCGCGATAGCAGCGATGGTTTTGTTATTGCGCAACGTGATTTAGAACTTCGTGGCCCAGGTGAGTTGCTCGGGCAAAAGCAAACAGGCTTAACCGAAATGAAAGTGGCTGACTTGGTGAAACATAGTCATTTAATCGATCAAGTTCAGCACCTTGCCCACACGATTTGGGAACGCTACCCACAAACAGCTGATGCATTGATCCAACGCTGGTTACCGCGTCGTGATCACTACGCCCAAGCTTGATTTCGTAGTACACTAGCGGCAGATGATGAAAAAGGTTTAAACATGAAAGAATCGAATCAAGACACGATCGACTTTGGATACAAACAAGTCGCGAAAACCGAGAAGCAAAACTTAGTCGCTAACGTGTTTAATTCCGTGGCGCAAAAATACGATGTCATGAACGATCTGATGTCGTTTGGCATTCATCGTTTGTGGAAGCGTTACACCATTGATTGCAGTGGTGTGCGAACTGGCATGAAGGTGCTCGATATTGCTGGTGGCACCGGTGATCTCACCGCACAGTTTTCACGCCGCGTGGGCCCAACTGGCGAGGTCGTCTTAGCGGATATTAATGATGCGATGTTAGAAGTTGGGCGCGATAAACTTCGCAACCGCGGTATTGTTGGCAATGTACGTTATGTGCAGGCAAACGCTGAAGAGTTGCCGTTTGCAGATGATAGTTTCGACATTATTACCATCGCATTTGGTTTGCGCAACGTGACTGACAAACAGAAAGCCCTGGAATCTATGTTCCGCGTATTGAAGCCAGGCGGGCGATTATTGGTGCTTGAATTTTCGAAGCCAATACAACCCTTGCTCAATCAAGCTTACGATTTTTATTCGTTTAACGTGTTGCCGAAAATGGGCCAACTCGTCGCTGGTGACGCAGACAGTTATCAATATCTCGCCGAATCGATACGCATGCACCCCGACCAGGAAACGCTGAAAGGGATGATGGAAAAAGCCGGTTACGATCAGGTCACCTATGACAATTTGACCGGTGGTATTGTGGCGCTGCACCGCGGGTTTAAATTCTGATGTTGTGGACGGTCTTTCCTACCGGTGCGGCGGAAGCTTTTGCGAATCACTTATTAAGTTTAGATACGCAATCGTCAGAGCGGCTGCGCAAACTAACCGACAAACGTGTTCGTGTAACGTTGCATGAGTTGGGTAAGCCATTCACCATCACCGCGTTAGCCGAAGGCGTTGTATTAAGTTGGGTGGATTCCGACGCGGTTGATTGCCATATTATGACCCGCCTAGCGGTACTGCCCGAATTACGCGATACCGCCAATATCACCCGTTTGATTAAAGCTGATGCCCTCGATATTGATGGTGACCCCATGTTGGCACAGCAATTCAGCAAATTGTTTGTCGAGCTTGATATTGATTGGCAGGAGCAATTAGCGCAGCGTTTGGGCGATGTTCCTGCACACTTTGTTAGCCAAGCCTTTTTGCGCGGCAGAAAATGGCTACAGCAAGCTTTGGCTGACCAACAAGCCTGGGTGCGCGATGTTCTAGTTGAAGAGAAGCGTGTGCTGGTAAGCGCCGACGAATTTGAAGAGTTCAAACTAAACCTGCAGCAAGTACGGGCAAAACTCGATCGTCTCGAACGTGATTTTAGAACCAACTTTCCGTTAAGTGATAAAGGAAACTAATCGTGAGCCAGCGCATTAGCCGAGCCTATAAAATTGCGAAAACCTTCCTCACCTATGGTTTGGATGAGATTATTCCTGCGCGCTGGTTACCTTGGAGTTTACGCATTGGCCGCTATGGGCTGTTTTGGATGCCCAATAAGCATAAACAAAAATCGGCAGGAGCGCGGTTACGGCTTGCACTTGAGTCACTCGGACCGGTCTGGGTTAAGTTTGGTCAGATGCTCTCCACGCGTCGCGATTTATTGCCGCCGGATATAGCCAACGAGCTGGCGAAGCTACAAGACAAAGTACGCGCTTTCCCCGGTGAACAAGCGCAGCAGCTCATCGAAAAAGCGCTGGGTTTGCAGCACATTAATGACGCCTTCGATGACTTTTCGGTACAACCATTAGCCTCGGCGTCGATTGCTCAAGTTCACACGGCGCGCTTAAAGCATGGTGATGATGCTGGCGCTGATGTTGTAATAAAGGTGATTCGTCCTGACATACGCGCAGATATTGATGCTGATTTGCGATTAATGGAGACCTTGGCTGGCGTTCTGGCTCGCCATTTACCAGATGGCCGTCGGCTTAAGCCAAAGGAAGTTGTTAAGGAATACCGTAAAACACTACTAGACGAGTTGGATTTGCTTCGCGAAGCCGGCAACGCTATTCAGCTCAAGCGCAACTTTGAGAATTCGCCGCTGCTATACATACCAACGGTTTATAGCGATTACAGTCGACACAACGTGATGGTGATGGAGCGCATTGATGGTATTCCTGTAAGCGATGTCGATACCTTGATGGCCATGGGCGTGAATATGAAAATTCTTGCCGAACGCGGTGTCGAAGTGTTTTTCACGCAGGTGTTTCGCGACAGTTTCTTCCATGCTGATATGCATCCTGGCAATATTTTCGTGTCGCGCGATAACCCAGATAACCCAAGCTATTTAGGCATTGATTTTGGCATAGTCGGTACGCTTAACCGTGAAGACAAGCGCTATTTAGCCGAAAACTTTTTGGCATTCTTTAATCGTGATTACCGCAAAGTAGCCGAGTTGCATGTGGATTCAGGTTGGGTGCCGGCACATATCAATGTGGAAGAATTTGAGTCAGCGATTCGAACGGTGTGTGAGCCGATATTTAATAAGCCATTGGCAGAAATTTCTTTTGGCCATGTGCTGGTGAATTTATTTAATACAGCGCGCCGCTTTGAAATGGAAGTGCAACCGCAGTTAGTGCTATTGCAGAAAACGCTGTTATACGTTGAAGGCTTAGGTCGTACGCTTTACCCTCAACTGGATTTATGGCAAACCGCGAAGCCATTTTTAGAAAAATGGATGAAGGAACAATTAGGTTGGCGTGCGGTTGTGCGTTCATTACAAGAAAACGCACCGTTTTGGGCAGAAAAACTGCCAGAAATGCCAACCTTGCTTTATGATTATCTGAAAAGCCAACGGCCGCAGGCACTTGCGCAACAGCAATTGTTGGCACAAATGCGCGAAGCGCAGCAGCGGCAGAGCAGGCAGATTGGCTGGGCCGCGGTAACCTGTGGTTTGATTATAAGTACCACAATTTTATATGTAACTGAGCAACCACTATGGCTGGTTGCATCTACTGCAGCAGTCGCTGTGCTTTGCGGTGCAGTGCTGTGGCGTCGAAAAAATTCATAGAAAACGAGGCATGACATGGGTGGAGTAAGTCTTTGGCAATTACTGATTATTTTAGTGATTGTGGTGCTGTTGTTCGGTACCAAACGGTTACGCAACATAGGTTCGGATTTGGGCTCTGCAGTGAAAGGGTTCAAGAAATCTGTCAGCGATGAACCGGCGGACAACGACGCAGAAAAGAAACAGCTGGATCAAAAACAGCAAGCCGCTGACCAAGACAAAGATAAGTAATTCACATGTTTGATATCGGCTTTTGGGAACTCATCGTGATTGCCATTCTGGGCTTGATCGTGTTGGGCCCGGAACGCTTGCCGGGCGCGTTGCGTGCTTTGCAACGCACCGTGCGCCGCGTTCGAGAGTTCTCAAGTAATGTGCAGAATGAGCTTAAACATGAGCTTCGCATCAAAGAACTGCATGAACATTTACAGCAAGCCGAACAGCTGGATATGGATAAGTTGCCGCCGGAGCTGCAACGCTCGGTCGCTGAGTTAAAAGCAGCGGCACAGCAAGTGCAACGGCCTTACGCAGCGAAGCAAGATGATGCGCCAGTAACCAAGAAAGATGACAGCGACAAGCATGAGTAGTCAATCGCCGTTACTTGATCATTTATTGGAACTGCGCAATCGACTGTTGCGTAGTGTTGTTGTCGTTGGTCTCGTTTTTGCCGTAGCGGCGGTTTTTGCCGACGAGTTATATCACCTATTGGCGGCGCCAATGTTGGCGAGCCTGCCACAAGGTGCCAGCATGATAGCCACCGATGTGGCGACCCCGTTTTTTACTCCATTTAAACTGGCTTTTGTGGTGTCAATTGCAATTGCCGTGCCTTATTTGTTGTGGCAATTATGGGCATTTATCGCGCCAGGGCTATATCGCAAAGAAAAACGTCTCGTTGTGCCGTTACTCGCAAGCAGTACACTACTGTTTTATGCTGGCGCGGCCTTCGCCTATTTTGTGGTGCTACCGTTGGCACTTAATTTCTTTGCCTCAGCAGCCCCTGCCGGCGTGACGGTTGCCACCGATATCGCTAGTTATCTCGATTTTGTACTGACCATCTTCATGGCATTTGGTATTGCTTTTGAGACCCCGGTAGCCATTATCTTGTTGTGTTGGACCGGAGTTACCAATGTCACTTCATTGCGTAAAAAGCGCCCATATATTATTGTCGGTGCTTTCGTAGTGGGCATGTTACTCACGCCACCCGACGTTATTTCACAAACCTTGTTAGCAATACCAATGTGGTTATTGTTTGAACTTGGATTAGTGATTGCGGGTCTATATTCAACCGAATCAAAAACCGAACAACATCAGGATTAAATTATGACCAAGCAGTTTGTGTTTCTTTCAGTTGCTGCCATGTCCGTATTATGGGTGGTTTCCAGCCCAGCTCAAGCGCAGTCATTGGAGCAGCAGTTAGCACAATGTACAACAATTAAAAATCCGCTAAAACGGCTCGTATGCTTTGATGACGTTGCGGCAGGGAACCTCACTTCTGACGCCGCCGCAGCCGCTGATACAGCGAGTCCAGTCGCAGGCACGCCAGCGAATGCACGGGCGCAAGAGCGCGTTCAAGAGCGAGCCAACAATACGGGGCGCGCTCAACAGAACGAAACTGAACAAAGTAAGCGCGACCGCTTTGGTTTTGAGCATTTACCCGATGAAAAAGATGCTGCAGAGCCAGACCGAATGACGATTCGCATTGCCAGTCATTCGCGTAACAAAGTCGGTGTATTGACCATCGAAACTACTGATGGCCAAGTGTGGGAGCAAATCAGTGCTGAGCGGTTCATCATCAAAGAGAACGAACCGTATTATCTCGAGCGCGGTTTATTTGGTAGTTACTTCTTCCTCGGTCGCGACGATAGCCCCCGCCGTACGCGTGTTAAACGTATTAAATAATGCGTTGGTTTGATAGCGGCGTAAATTTAACGAACGGTAAACTTTTCCGTGACGTTGATGCAGTGCTCGAACGCGCTGCCGCCGCTGGTGTTGAGAAATTACTCGTTATCGGCACCAATCTGCAGGAAAGTGCTGACGCAGTCGCTTTGTGTAACCGCTATCCTGACCGATTAGTCGCAACCGTGGGGATTCACCCTCATGACGCGGCAGACGCTGCGCCTGATTTTGTTGCCCAACTTAAAGACCTCGCCAAACACCCCAGTGTCGTCGCAATAGGCGAGTGTGGACTCGACTTTAATCGCAATTACTCACCGCAAGCAACGCAACTTAAAGTATTTGAAGCGCAATTAGCTCTCGCTGCGGAACTGCAATTGCCGGTGTATTTGCACGAACGAGATGCGCACCAACAACAATGCGACTTGTTAGCGCGATACCAGAGAAATATTCCGCGAATGTTGGCACATTGTTTTACTGGCGGTAAAAAAGAGCTTGCACGTTACCTCGATCTTGGTTGTTATATAGGCATTACAGGTTGGCTGTGCGATGAACGTCGAGGGCTTGAATTACAGCAAGCGGTACTAGATATTCCGGCAGATCGTCTGCTATTGGAGACTGATGCGCCGTTTCTAGTGCCGCGCACAATTCGCCCTCGGCCAGCGCAAAATGAGCCTTGTTTTTTACCTGAAATAGGTAAGTTTTTGGCGCAGTTGAGACAACAGGAAGTCAGAGAAATAGCTGCCCAAACTTGGCAAAACAGCCTTCGTTTTTTTATAAAATAGGGAAGCTATGACATACAAAACTTTCCAGCAGTGGATGATTCTACTGGTGGTGTTGTGTTTTGGGGGCGCGCTGTCTGAGGCTCGAGCAGAGCCGGCGAAACCACTTATTTACTATCAGCAAGAGAGCGAGAATACTTCGCTACAGCAACTGATAGATTCTCCCCTGCAAAACTGGCAAACCATACCTGAGAACGAAGCCGTATCGTTTGGATATACGCCGGAAGCCTATTGGTTTCGGGTGCAAGTTGATGAAAATGAAGCCGATCGAATGCTTTACTTGGGGTATCCACTACTCGATAGCATTGATGTTTATTTTGTAAAATCGGGTGAAGTTCTAAAGCAGTTGCATATGGGCGACCAGTTGCCGTTTAACGAGCGCCCGGTGCACAACAAAAACTTTGTTGTGCCGGTACCCACTCACAATGCGCATGATATTTACATTCGCGTAAGAACCGAGAGCTCGTTGCGATTCCCACTAGAAATTTGGGAGCCGCTAGAGTTTATGGAAGCGAATCAATACCAAGTAGCGGCGACAGGGCTATATTTTGGTTTACTGCTATGCATGGCAATTTATAACCTATTTAATTTTTTAGTCACCCGCGATATTAGCTTCTTAAATTACTCGGCTTATACACTTTCTATCGGCTTGTTAATGGCTGGTCTGGACGGTGTCGGTTACCAATATTTATGGCCGAATTGGATTTGGTTGCAAGACCGCATCGTAACCATGATTGGTAGCATTATGATTATGTTTGCAACGCTGGTGACCATGGGGGTTTTGCAAACTAAAGTTCACAGCGCAACCATCCATCGCTGGCTACGCCGATTCATGATGGTGTACGCTACGACGTTTGTATTGAGTATCTTTTTGCCGTACGCATTACTGATCCCATTCGTTCTTATATTGGCGGTAGTAGGGTGCGGATTCCTTTTAGGTAGCGGTATTGTTCTATGGCGGCGTGGACTTATTTATGCGCGTATTTATACGCTGGCGCTAAGTGCGTTGCTTGCCGCTATTTGCGTGAACGCGCTCGGTTATTTGGGGTTATTTGAATCAGTATTTGTGCAACGTTACGCGATTATGGCCGCTTCAGCCTTTGAGGTGCTGTTGTTGTCTTGGGCGTTAGCAATTCGATTTAATGATGGCCGTAAAGAACAACTCGCCTTGAAAGAACAAATGAACCATCAACTTGAAGATATGGTGTCAGAGCGCACTGAAGAGCTCGAGCGCGTTATGGTACGTTTGCAAAAGGCGAATCAAGAGCTAGAGCAGCGCAGTAACGAAGATGGCTTAACGGGGCTTTATAATCGTCGTTTCTTAAACCAAGAATTCAAACGAGAATTCCGTCGATGTCGTCGTAATGGGACGAGCTTGACTTTAGCGATGCTCGATATTGATCATTTTAAAGCGCTCAACGATAGTTACGGTCACCTGCTCGGCGACCAGATCTTGATTGATTTAGCGAATCTACTTAAGCGCAATTTACGTCGCGCTAGCGACACGCTATATCGTTATGGTGGCGAAGAATTTACCTTGCTGTTGCCAGATACGGATGAAGTTGGTGCTCGCGATTTAGCGGTGAAGCTTGCACAACTAGTTCGTGAACATCCATTTGATACCGATCATGGGCCGATGCATATTACGGTCAGCATTGGTGTTGCGGTTGCTGCGGCGGGCGTCTATGATCAGCCGACACAATTGTTAGCAGCGGCGGACGAGGCTCTGTACCGCGCGAAAGCTGCCGGGCGCGATCAAATTCGTGTCATCGCGGAACGAGAGCGTTCTGTGTCTACCTCAACTGAATAAGCGAAGGACAATTTATGCAGCATGTCAGTCAATTTCCGTTCCGTCGTATGCGTCGCTTGCGTCGTCATGATTTTAGTCGGCGCATGGTAGCTGAGAATCAGCTCAGCCCAGCCGATTTTATTTATCCCGTTTTCGTGCTGCCAGGTGAGCAACAACGCGAAAAGGTTGCTTCGATGCCAGGCGTGGAACGTTTGTCGATTGATTTGTTAGTTGCCGAGTGCAAAGAGATCGCCGCGTTAGGCATTCCCGCTGTAGCACTGTTTCCCGTAACGCCAGCCGAAGATAAGTCCTTAACTGCCGACGCCGCTTGGGATGATAATGGCCTCGCACAGAGAGCGGTACGCGCGATTAAAGCTGAAGTACCTGAACTTGGCGTAATCACTGACGTTGCACTTGATCCGTTCACGACGCACGGACAGGACGGCATCATTGACGATCAAGGTTATGTCCAAAATGATATTACGACTGAAGCACTAGTGCGCCAGGCATTGTCGCATGCGCGAGCAGGCGCCGATGTTGTTGCACCATCAGATATGATGGACGGTCGCATTGGTGCGATTAGAGAAGCACTCGAAGAGCACGGCTTTATCAACGTGCAAATTATGGCCTATTCCGCCAAATATGCTTCGGCATTCTATGGGCCGTTCCGTGATGCAGTTGGTTCCGCTGGTAATTTGAAAGGTGGCGACAAGAAAACTTATCAAATGGACCCGGCAAACACTGATGAGGCGTTGCATGAAGTTGCGTTGGATATCGACGAAGGTGCTGACATGGTCATGGTGAAGCCAGGCATGCCGTACCTTGATATTGTGCGCCGTGTGAAAGATACGTTTAAGGTACCGACGTTTGCGTATCAAGTAAGCGGTGAATACGCCATGATGCAGGCGGCGATTGCCAATGGATGGTTAAATGAAGCGGTGATTATGGAATCATTGTTAGGCTTTAAGCGTGCTGGAGCCGACGGTATTTTGACGTACTTTGCGAAGTATGCGGCACAGCAACTTCAGCAAAAATAACTTATTGCGGCATCGAGTGGGTCAGCATATCAATGAGCAGACCCTCTCGCAGTGCCCCCTCAGCAATTTCAATGCGCTGAATGTCGAGCTGCTCAACCAGAGCAATCAAAATACATAACCCACCGACAAAGACTGCTTGACGATCACGTCGAATGCCTAACTTGCCTAACTTACTCACGTGACCCATAGCACAAGTTTTGCTTAGGATGTCACGAAGCCAATCTTTGCACATGGGCAGTTGCTGGCCTCGCTCATTCATGTCGTAAAGCGCACGAAACGTTCCAGAAGCGCCGCTAACGTGTTGCCAACCGGCTTGCTTGAAACGGGTTGCGTATGGCGCAATAAGCTCGCTAGCGGCCGCTATGGCACGCTGACATGCATGTTCGGTAATTGTTTGATCCGGAAAGAACTGGTTCTGCCACGTCACACAACCCATATCGAGGCTGACCAAATGCGCTGGATTAACGCCTTGGCCAACAATGATTTCGGTACTGGCACCGCCAATATCTAGCACTAACACAGCTTTGTTTGAATGCAGCAAGTGCTGGGTTGCGCCTTGGTAAATTAATCGTGCCTCTGCTTCACCAGAAATAACCTCAATATCGTGTCCCAATGCGAGCTTAAACTGTTCAAGCATGACAGCACTATTGCTAGCTTTGCGCAGTGTCGCGGTGGCGACACAACGAATGCGCTCACTGGAAATATCTTTGAGTAGATTAGCAAAACCGCGTAAACAGTCGATGCCGCGAGAGATTGCGGCATCGTCAACGATGAGATGTTTGTCGAAGCCATCAGCAAGTCGAACCTTCTGACGGTATCGACCTAAAATACGATAGTGACCATCACGCTTCACCGTGGCAATAATTAAATGAAAACTATTGGAGCCTAAATCAATGGCGGCGAAGCGTGCGTCCTGCGTCATCATGCGTTACCGAGCTGGTTTGCGACCGCCACTTCGTCGTTGTTGGTTGCCACCACTACTGCGGCGCCCCCCACGCGGACGACGATGATTTGAGCGCGGCGTTTTCAAGTCAGTTAGCAATGCCGTTGGGTCGTATTTGGTCACTGGAATACTATGACCAATATATTCTTCAATGGCAGGAAGATTATAGACATACTCTTCGCAAGCTAAATTGATGGCTTTTCCACTTGCGCCAGCGCGGCCGGTACGACCTATCCGGTGCACGTAATCTTCAAAATCATCGGGTAAGTCGTAGTTGTAAACGTGACTCACTTCGGGAATATGAAGCCCGCGCGCCGCAACGTCGGTGGCGACTAAAAAGTCGAGTTCACCATCAGTGAATTGCTCAAGAATTTTGAGTCGTTTACGTTGCGGAACATCACCGGTCAATAGGCCAACACGGTGACCATCAGCTTCTAACCAATTGTAGACTTTCTCGCAGGTGTGCTTGGTATTTGCGAAAATAATGGCTTTATCCGGCCAATCTTCTTCAATTAGCGTCAGCAATAATTTAATTTTGTCTTGTTTCGACGGATAAAACAGTTCTTCGCTAATACGCTCACCTGTTTTACGCAAGGGCTCGATTTCCACTTTCGTTGGCGAATCCATGTGCTCATAGGCAAGTTCTTGCACGCGTTGCGATAAGGTTGCCGAAAACAGCAAACTTTGGCGCTGACCCGGTGGTGGCATTTTGTTGAACATGTAGCGAATATCTTTAATGAAACCAAGATCGAACATGCGATCGGCTTCATCAAGAACCACGGTTTGAATTTTATCGAGTTGATAAATACCTTGCTTGTAGTAATCGATCAGGCGGCCAGTGGTACCTATCAGGATATCAACGCCGTCTTCGAGCTGTTGCCGTTGAGAATCGTAACCTTCGCCCCCATACACAATGCCAAGACGCATATCACAATGCTTTGCAAGTAGTTCAGCATCATTGGCAATCTGAATAGCTAGCTCACGCGTTGGCGCCATAATAATGGCACGCGGATAACGTTTCTCACCGTCACGAGGGTTGTTAAGCAACGTTGTAAAGGTTGCAATTAAAAACGCCATCGTTTTACCAGTTCCGGTTTGGGCCTGGCCAGCAACGTCTTTTCCGATTAATGCAATCGGTAAGCTCAATGCTTGTATCGGTGTACAATATTCAAATCCAGCACTTTCCAGTGCGGACAATACCTGCGGATGCAGGTCGAGATCGGCGAAGCGTGTCTCTGTTAAGTGTGTTTTACTCATGGCGTAAGCATATCAGTTTGCGCTAACATTCAAAAACAGAAATAATAGTGTTTTATTATTTCACGCGAATTCAGCAGCGGAGATTATCATGAGTGACAAAATTGTTCAGCTAAGTGATGAAAGTTTTGAGAGCGATGTTCTTAATTCTGACAAGCCAGTATTAGTAGACTTCTGGGCCGAGTGGTGTGGTCCATGCAAAATGATCGCGCCAATCTTGGACGACATTGCCAACGAATACGGCGACCGCATCACTGTTGGTAAACTGAACGTTGACCACAACAACCAAACCCCACCGAAGTACAACATTCGCGGTATTCCTACCTTATTGTTGTTCAAGAACGGTGAAGTTGCAGGTACGAAAGTAGGTGCATTGTCGAAAGCACAACTGGCTGAGTTCATTGAACAAAACCTGTAATTGCTAGACAGATTCAGCGGGTTGTTGAAGATGATCTTCAGCAACCTTTGCTGAGCTTTTGCACAAAATGAGCTGAAAAACTGGACGTTTTTCCATTTAAGTGTTACTTTTCCATGCATAACAATTCTTCAGGGTGCCAGCCTTCCGGCAGCCGAGCAGTCAAATCCCGAACTGATTTAACAAAACTGGTTTAACTATAAACGTACAACTATTTCCATTGGCCAAAAAAGTCATAACCCCCCTATGAATCTAACAGAATTAAAAAACAAACCTGTGAACGAGCTAGTTCAGCTCGCAGACACAATGGGCCTCGAGTCCATGGCGCGTATGCGCAAGCAAGACATTATCTTTGCCATTTTAAAAGCGCATGCGAAAAGTGGTGAAGACATCTACGGTGATGGTGTGCTGGAAATATTGCAAGATGGCTTCGGCTTTTTGCGCTCAGCCGACTCATCTTATTTGGCCGGCCCAGATGATATTTATGTATCGCCAAGCCAGATTCGACGCTTTAACCTGCGTACCGGCGATACCGTATCAGGAAAGATTCGACCGCCGAAGGAAGGTGAACGTTATTTTGCCCTCCTGAAGATCCGCGAAGTTAACTTCGATAAGCCTGAAAACTCCCGCAATAAAATTTTATTCGAAAACTTAACCCCATTGCATGCCGACGAGCGTATGCGTATGGAGCGTGGTAATGGGTCAACCGAAGACATTACTGCGCGCGTTCTCGACTTGGCCTCACCAATTGGTAAAGGTCAGCGTGGCTTGATTGTTGCACCACCAAAAGCTGGTAAAACATTGTTACTACAGAATATTGCGCAATCGATTGCCGCAAACCATCCTGAGTGTGTGTTGATGGTTCTTCTGATTGACGAACGTCCGGAAGAAGTGACTGAGATGCATCGCTTGGTAAAAGGTGAAGTTGTTGCTTCAACCTTCGATGAGCCAGCAAGCCGTCACGTGCAAGTTGCCGAAATGGTGATTGAAAAAGCCAAGCGTTTGGTTGAACACAAGAAAGATGTGGTTATATTGCTGGACTCGATTACTCGATTAGCACGCGCCTACAACACCGTTATTCCAAGCTCAGGCAAGGTATTAACCGGTGGTGTTGACGCGAATGCGCTACATAAACCGAAGCGCTTCTTTGGTGCTGCTCGTAATGTGGAAGAAGGCGGTAGTTTAACTATTATCGCAACTGCCTTGATTGATACGGGCTCGAAAATGGATGAAGTGATTTACGAAGAGTTTAAGGGTACCGGTAACATGGAACTCCACTTGAACCGTAAGATTGCTGAGAAACGCGTATTCCCAGCTATTGACTTCAACCGTTCGGGCACCCGTCGCGAAGAGCTACTTACTTCGCAAGAAGAACTACAAAAAATGTGGATTTTACGGAAAATCGTTCACCCAATGGGCGAAACCGAAGCAATGGAATTCCTCATTGATAAACTGCAAATGACCAAAACCAATGATGAGTTCTTTGAAGCGATGAAACGCCAAAAGAGCTAATTGGTAGCGTTGCTTTTTAACGCTAACTCGGTCAGCAATGCAAAATGGTCTGAGCCAAACGGTGGAAGCCGTTTGAGCTCAACCAGTAAAAAGTGCTCACTGTGAAATATATGGTCGAGTGGCCAGCGCATAATGGGTATTTGTGCATGAAAGGTGTTGTAAATACCACGCCCCATGCGCGGATCAAGTAATTGACTTTCTTCTAAAAAGGCACGGGTTGATTTTGACCATGCCACGTCATTTAAATCCCCAGTAACAATCACCGGACCAGATTCCTGACGAGCCTGTTTTGCAACCAGCATGAGTTCGTTATCACGTTGCTTTGATTTTTCATTTTCAGTCGGGCTTGGTGGCGCTGGGTGGACGCAGTGCATGCGCACGACACGGGTCGGGAGCTGCAAATCAAAATGCATTGATGGAACGCCTTCTTGGATCAAATCGGTGACTTCGATGTTGGTCATGGGCCATTTCGAATAAACCATCATGCCGTATAAGTTATTTTGCGGCTTGCGGATAACATGCGGCAAGTCATCTTCAATATCGCTGAACTGCTGTTCCCACCATTCGTCTGTTTCCACTGCAACGATAATATCAGGTCGGTTGTCATTAATGATTTGCGTCAGTTCGACACCGCGGCGGTTTGGCTCTAATACATTCACGGTTAATAGTCGAATATGTTCGTCAACATGTGGCTCATCGCGCTTGCGCTTGTAGCGTTTGACGGTGCGTGCGGCAAACGGCGTGTAGGGGAAGATCCACCAGAACTGCCAGCCACCGCATAACAATTGAATCGCCACTAGCAACCATGTGGTGAGCTGATTAGCGGGTAAAAAAACCGCGCTCGCAATCAGGAGTAGTAACGCCACGGCACTTTGTTGCAAGCGTGGGAAATCCCAAATGCGCACCCACCAAATTGTCTTGTTCAATAGTGGTAATAGGCTGGTAAGTGCAAGTAAACCAGTCACCAGTGTGATGATCCAAAAAGCCAGCATTACGATATCCCTATGAGTTCGTCGAGTCAGCGCTGAAAACTATAACAAAAACATTTATACTGCGCCCTGACTTATTGGTAAATCATTAACCACAGCGAGAGCCTAAGTGAAATATCAAGACCTACGCGATTTCATGGCGTTGTTAGAGAAGCGCGGTGAGTTAAAGCGCATACAGCATGAAATTGATCCCTATCTTGAGATGACCGAGATTGCCGACCGCACGTTGAAGGCGGGTGGTCCTGCATTGTTATTTGAGAACGTGAAAGGTCATGACATTCCGGTGCTGGCCAATTTGTTTGGTACCCCGGAGCGTGTTGCTTTGGGCATGGGTCAAGAATCAGTCGAGGCGCTGCGTGATGTTGGTAAATTACTCGCATTTTTGAAGGAACCCGAGCCGCCGAAGGGCTTTCGTGACGCGATTAATATGTTGCCGATGTACAAGAAAGTACTCAGCATGTCGCCGAAGCAGTTAAAAAAGGCTCCATGTCAGTCAGTCGTGATCTCGGGCGACGATGTTGATCTAACTCAGTTACCCATTCAACATTGCTGGCCAGGTGATGTAGCACCACTTATTACCTGGGGATTAACGGTAACTCGTGGGCCACATAAAGAGCGGCAAAATTTAGGTATTTACCGCCAGCAGTTGCTCGGTAAAAACAAGGTCATCATGCGCTGGTTGTCGCACCGTGGTGGCGCACTTGATTTTCAAGAATGGAAGCGCGCACATCCGGGCGAGAACTTTCCCGTTGCTGTTGCTCTTGGAGCTGATCCGGCGACGATTTTGGGTGCTGTTACGCCAGTGCCCGATAGCTTGTCCGAATACGCCTTTGCTGGGTTGTTACGTGATGGGAAAACCGAAGTAGCGAAGTGCATTAGTAATGATTTACAGGTGCCAGCGCACGCAGAAATAATTCTCGAAGGTTATATTGCGCCTGATGAGATGGCGCCGGAAGGACCTTATGGCGATCACACCGGCTATTACAATGAAGTGGATGAGTTCCCAGTATTTACGGTGACTCATGTCACTATGCGTGAAAAACCAATTTATCATAGTACCTATACCGGCCGGCCCCCCGATGAACCAGCGGTACTAGGCGTTGCGCTGAATGAAGTGTTTGTGCCATTACTACAAAAGCAATTTCCAGAAATCGTCGATTTTTATTTGCCACCTGAAGGCTGTTCGTATCGCGTTGCCGTAGTAACGATGAAGAAACAATATGCTGGTCACGCCAAACGCGTGATGATGGGCGTGTGGAGTTTCTTACGGCAGTTCATGTATACCAAATTTGTGATTGTTTGCGATGACGATGTGAACGCGCGTGACTGGAAAGACGTCATTTGGGCTATGACAACACGGATGGATCCAGCGCGCGATACTGTTTTGGTCGAAAATACACCAATTGATTATCTTGATTTCGCATCACCGGTATCCGGTCTTGGCTCTAAAATGGGCATGGATGCAACAAATAAATGGCCGGGGGAGACGGATCGCGAATGGGGCGTTCCTATTGTTATGGATGCTGAAGTGAAGCAACGTGTTGATGCGTTGTGGGACGAATTGGATATTCTCTAAGGAAATAAAGCTGTTATGAAACAATTCGTGTGTCGTGTAGCGACCATAGAAAATTTGACGCCAAATGTTTATCGCATTGTTTTAGCGTTGCCGGAATCGATTGAGTTCCAAGCAGGGCAATACATTCAAGTGGTGATGGGTGAACGTGACAAACGGCCGTTCTCGATTGCATCATGCCCTTCGAAAACCTCAGAGCTGGAACTCCATATAGGCGCTACGTCGGATAATCCGTATGCGATGGAAGTACTACAAAAGATGCGTGATACGGGTGAAATCACGATTGAAGCGCCGCTTGGCGAGGCATGGCTTCGAAGCGATAGTGAACGACCGATCATTTTAATTGCTGGTGGCACCGGCTTTTCTTATACCTGGTCGATTCTACAAGCGCATTTGCGAAGTGCTTCCAAGCGTCCCGTGACGTTATACTGGGGCGGACGCAAGCCGGAAGATCTGTATCTGGATAAGCAGTTACAAGAGCTTTCTGCACATCACGAAAATATGCACTATCGCCCAGTCGTTGAACAGGCGCCTGAATCGTGGCATGGCGCTCAAGGATTGGTTCACCACGCAGTGATGGCTGAACAGACTGACCTCAACGAAGCGGATATTTATGTAGCTGGACGCTTCGAAATGGTTCGAGTGATTCGTGATGCATTCCATGCTCAAGGATTACCGCTGTCGCAACTTTATGGCGATGCGCTGGCGTTTATCTAACCAGTTCTGTTATACTCGCCGCGCAATTTACCAAGGGGTGCCTTGCTGACACAGGTTTGTGCAGTTTGGCTGAGATGCAGTATTGCGAACCCTTTGCACCTGATCCGGTTAATACTGGCGTAGGGATGGTAGCAATCAAACTCCATTATAAAACCTGCCCGACCGGATTGTTTCTGAATAAGTTATTGAGGAAATAATCCATGTTATCACCTGCTTTATTATTCGTTGCAGCAATTGCTGGCGAAGACCCGATTGAACGTATTGCTGTTCAAGGTCACTATCGTTCGCTATATGTCAATGAGGCGCCGACAAGTGTGTCAGTACTCACTTCAGATGCTATGGGACAACGCCATGGCACGCATATGGAAGATGTACTCAACGTTATCCCGAATCTAAATTTCTCCAGCGGGAGTTCGCGTGCGCGTTTTTTGCAGATACGCGGTATTGGCGAACGTAGTCAGTTTGTTGATCCAATTAATCCGTCCGTTGGGATACTCATTGACGGTATCAATTACAGCGGTTTAGGACAGGCGGCGCAGCTTTTCGACATTAGCCAAGTAGAAGTCTATCGCGGACCGCAAAGTGGTCGCTTTGGTGCTGATGGCATGGCTGGCATGTTAGTGCTTGAGAGTACCGCAGCGCGCGCTGAGTTTGATGGTTTTTGGCAAATCGGCGCCGCGAATTATGGCGCTGTTGAGGGCGGCGTTGCTGTCGGTGGTGAGCTAGGCGCTCTTGGCCGTGCTCGGTTGAGTGTATATCAACAAGCTGATGATGGCTTTACTGAAAACACTTATCTGCAACGCGACGATACTCAGTCGCGCTCAGAGCGCATCGCACGTTTCAATGTGTGGACTGATCTTGCTGACCATTGGCAATTACGATCAACTGCGCACCTGTATCGCCAAGATAATGGCTATGACGCATTTTCACTCGATAATACGCGACAAACCTTGTCAGACGAGCCTGGTGAAGACGATGCGACCATGAAGGCCGCACGTTTAGCATTAACATATAGTGGCGCGGAGACACATGAAACCGTGTTTAGTTATAGTGTATTAAGCACTGATACGCTTTACAGCTATGACGAAGATTGGAGCTATGTCGGTATTGCTCCGGGTTGGGAGTATTCATCGACTGATGCATACTGGCGTGAACGTCTTGATCATACGTTAGAAGCTCGTTGGCTTAGTACCCAGCCGATTAATGTTATGGGACTAGCAACCGATTGGGTTGTCGGTTGGTATCACCTGAGTCGCGACGAATCCTTGCGCCGCGAGTTCATGAACTGGGATACCTATGCCGATGATACGTTTAATAGTGACTATGAAAGCAAGCGCCATGCACTTTACGGCGAAGTCACGCAATACGTGAGCGATCGATGGCAGTTGACCACCGGATTACGCCTCGAGCGATATCGTAACGCCTATGACGATTCCAATTCTGTGGCAGTAACACCTCGAGACACCATGCTCGGTGGACGCGTCAGCTTAAGTTATAACCCTGCTGTTGGGCGGATGATGTATTTAACTTGGTCTCGTGGCTACAAAACCGGTGGTGTCAACGCAGAAGCGCTAGGCAAAGCCACTGATAATCCCGAACTTGAAGCGTTTTTGCTGCAGCGCTCGAGCTTTGCCCCGGAGTATTTAACCAGCCTAGAAGCCGGTTACAAGTTCATTAATGCCGATGATACGTTATCGCTTAATGTGGCTTTGTTTGCACAAAATCGTGATGATGTGCAGCTGAAAAGCTGGATAAACCGCGCGCAAACGTTTATTGGTTACATTGAAAATGCGGCCGGTGGAAAAGTACATGGTCTTGAAGCTGAACTCAATTTAGAGCTCACACCACAGCTGTGGTGGTTTGCGAACGTTGGCTTACTCGAAACAGAGATTGAAGGCTTTATTACCGAAGACGGCATTGATATGGAAGGTCGCGAGCAAGCGCAGGCACCGGGTTATCAGGTGAATACCGGTATCAAGTGGCAAGTGACCGAAAACTTGAGTGCCACGGTGCAAGTCGATAGCAAAGACAGTTTCTATTTTTCTGACTCGCACAACAGCCAAAGCGAGTCGTACAATTTGTTGCATGCCAGTTTAAAGTGGCAACTTGATGCGTGGCGTATTACGTTGTGGGGACGTAATTTAACAGATGAAGATTATGCCACACGTGGATTCTTCTTCGGCAACGACCCGCGAGATGAATATCAACCTACGACTTATGTCCAGTGGGGCGAACCACGTCGCATTGGTATAACATTTAATTACGCAATGTAATTGGGAGCGAGTGTTTGGAAAATATCGCCATTGCCTTTGCGTTGCTGTATTTGTGGTTAGCCGCACGCCAATCTGTTTGGTGTTGGTTAGCTGGGGCAATTAGTTGCGCAATTTATACCTATTTAATGTTTCAAGTGCAGCTCTATATGGAGTCGGGGCTGCAAGCCATCTACGTGGCGCTTTCAGCCTATGGTTGGTGGCAATGGCGATTTGGTGTGGCGCAAGCACCGGCGCAAGATGTTGCTGACTATTCTTGGTGGTGGCATGTGCGAGCCATTGTTGCGCTGGCGTTTGTTGCAAGCGGGTGCGCTTGGTTACTTGAACTTTACACCGATGCCGATCAAGTTTGGCTGGACAGTTTCACCACTGTCTACAGCCTGTTTGCAACTTGGTTGCTCACCCGCAAGCTATTTTCTAATTGGTTATATTGGCTTGTTATTGATAGTGTGTATATTTATCTCTATGCAATTAAAGGGTTTGAGAAAACCAGCGGACTTTTTGCGATCTACATATTATTGATATTATATGCCATGTGGAATTGGCGCCGGAGTCAAAAGGAATTATGCAACAACACTGGTTAACAAATTTACCGATACACGGAGTGATGAAAACCGAACCGTTGTTGCGGGGCGTCGCCAATGACGTATACAAAATCACGTCGACGAGTGGCGTATATGTACTTAAGCATTTCCGCTTCGACCATCCTTATGGCCTCGACCGCGACCAAGAAGTCGCGGTGCAACAGATACTGTTTAATCATGGTTTAGCCCCAGAAGTGCTGCATTATGATGCAGTTCAAGGTCTCATGCTCCAAGCTTTTATTGAAACGCCTGATCTGTCTCACGATAGCAAATCGATGGGAACAAAAATTCAACGGCTTGGTGAAATCAGTGCACACATTCATCGTTTACCTGTGGATGTCCCAGTTTGGTCTTTACGTAGCCGTGTGCAACGTTACTGCGATAACTTAGCTCAGTATGAACCCGAACGCGCAAGACAGTTTCAGAAGCGACTACAGCAGCAACGAAAGTTATTAGATAGCTTTGGCAACAATCCCGTTTTTTGCCACAACGATTTAGCCTTTCATCACGTTTTTCTCAGTCAACCACCGCAAGTGATTGATTGGGAATATTCGGGCTTGGGTGAACGTTACTTTGATTTGGCCAATTGTATTCAAGTAAATCAACTCGAGCGTTCTGAGCAACGGGCCTTTATCAACGCCTATGAAGGTGCCTCCGGAGAACGCGTTGATAGTCAGCACTTACAGAACTGGCTTGAGCTTTCTCAAACCATCAGTCAACTTTGGTACGAACTACACCACCACCTCCAACATCATCATCTTTAAACTTGCGCGCACGAGGAGAGCCTATGTCGAAGCTTACTGATCGTATGTACGGATTATTAGCTGAGGATGAAGATGCTCGTGTTTGCAAAGATATTCCGGAAAGTGCTTGTAACGATCAACCCCAAGCCTTTATGGCGCATTTATGGTCATTGACGCTAACTAAATTAGGCGACTCATTAGTTAGCGCTCGTTTAGTATTACCGTGGATGCTGACCGCACTGGGGGCACCAAGTGTGTTTATTAGTGCGCTTGTACCGCTGCGAGAGTCGTTGGCATTATTACCACAGTTATTCATTGCGCAACAAATGCGCCAAACACCAGTTCGAAAGTGGTTTTGGGTCGCTGGTAGTGTCGGACAAGCGCTGTCGCTGCTTGGCATGGTGGCTGCTATTGTGTTTACTGAAGGCACGTTTTTAGGTTGGGCCGTGGTGACGTTGCTGGCGCTCTTTAGTTTATCTCGCGGTGTGTGCTCGGTTGCGATAAAAGACGTGCAAGGCAAAACCATTTCGAAAACTCGGCGTGGCCGACTTTCTGGGCTTGCTGCATCAGTGGCAGGGTTTCTGTCGTTGGCGACAGCATTAGTCATTATTTTTGCACCACAGTTTACCAATGTTGGTGACGAGGGCGATGCTTGGTTATTCATTTTGCTCCTGACGTTTGCAGCGCTTTTGTGGCTGGTTGCCGCCGCTGTGTACGCGAGTGTGCCGGAAGTTCCTGGTGCCACTGAAGGCGGCGGCAATGCCCTCATTGAAGCTCTTAAATCGATACGCTTGTTGTGGCAAGACAAAAACTTTGGCCAGTTTGTTCTTACTCGAGCCTTGCTCGTGGCTTCTGCATTTGCGATTCCATACATCGTGGTGATGATTCAGCGCAGTGGCGAGGGTAGCCTAACGAGTTTGGGCGGACTTATGTTGGCAAGCGGTTTAGCCGGAATGTTGGCAGGACGGTTTTGGGGTAAATGGTCAGATAGCGCAAGTCATCATGTGATGGCGGCGGCAGCGGCTATGGCAACGCTAGTGATGGCAATAGCCTTAGCATTGTATGTATTAAGCCCCGAGTTGTTGGCCCAGCAATGGTTAGCGGGACTGCTTATTTTTAGTGCCGCAGTGTCACATCACGGCGCGCGCGTAGGACGGAAGACGTATTTGGTGGATATGGCAACGCAAGAAACACGTGCGCAATATACAGCCGTTTCCAATACGGTGCTCGGTATGGTCTTATTGCTCGGTATTTTACTCGGTGTCTTAGAAAGTTTTGCGGGTGTCGAAGCGGTGATTGGCTTATTAATTATCTTGGGTGTTGTTGCGTCGCTTCGTGCGCTCAGTTTACCAAACGTCCAACAGGATTAAGAAAAAAAAGCGAGCCAGCAAGGCTCGCTTTCGTTTAAAGCTTGCTTTTACTTGCCGCGAATGACGCCATATAAACCGACAATCACAGCAACAGCGCCACCAATTAAGTACCACATTGCTTCGTCAGTTGTTTCGCCAGTAAGCGCTTGTGTCGCTTCAGAGGCAACTGAGTTATACGCTTCCCAACCAAAATACAGCAAAATAACACCTACCACTAACAGAACGATTCCAATGACTTTGTTCATCGAATTTTTCCTTTTTATTTTCATGGATTAAGGTACTACCGATTCAGCATAGCAAAAATAATAGAATTTGCGAAAGGGATAAAAAAACCGCGCTAATTTGCGCGGTCTTTCATGAGGTAGGAATTAGCCTAAATAAGAGGTTAACATCCAAGACGTTTTCTCTTGTTCTTTGATGTAATCGCTCATTAATGACGCGGTACCTTCGTCGCTCGCTTCGCCGGCAATTTCAAGAATCTCGCGTTGCAGGCGAATAATGACACGATAGCTATCAAGAATTTCACGTACACAGGCCTTCCCGTCGTGAATATCTTTCGCCTCTTGAATTTCGCTTGCTTTGATATAAGTCGAATAAGCATGTAACGGGCGCTGACCTAACGTGAGAATGCGCTCAGCAACTTCGTCAACCTTTAAAAGTAAGTCATTGTAGGTTTCTTCAAACTTCGCATGAAGTTCGAAAAACTCCTTACCTTTAATGTTCCAGTGAAAACCACGAACATTCATATACATTACTTGATAGTTGGCTAACAACTGATTCAAACGTTCCGCAAGCTGCTCGGCATGATGGTGGTCAATACCAATCACATTCAACTGTTGCATGTTTAACTCCTTGTTTGGATTTAATTTATAACTTTTATCTATGGACGAGTATAGACTATTTCAAGTTATAGGTAGCAACGATTAAACTCGATTAAGCTCATCGACTTTGCCATCACGAATGTGTTGTTCGCCTCGTTTCTTGGCCAATTGAATTTGTTTTTCACGTTCCGCAAACCGTTGTTTTTGCTCAGGTGTTGTCTTGTCATGGCAGTGCGGACAGCTCACACCTTTTACATAGTGCTCTGACTGTTTTTCTTCGTCAGTAATTGGCATCCGACACGCATAACATTGATCGTAATCACCTTGTTGCAAGCCGTGGCGAACAGTCACGCGTTGATCAAACACAAAACAATCACCTTGCCAGGTGGTGTCTTCTTCCGGTACTTCTTCTAGGTACTTTAGAATGCCGCCTTTAAGGTGATAAACCTCATCAAAGCCGATAGATTTCAAATAAGCTGTTGATTTCTCGCAGCGAATACCGCCGGTACAAAACATCGCAACTTTTTTGTGCTTTTCCGGATCGAGATGATCTTTCACGTACTGTGGAAATTCACGGAAAGAGTCGGTTTTTGGGTTAATTGCGCCCTCGAACGTACCTACTGCATATTCGTAGTCATTGCGTGTGTCAATTAACAGAACCTCAGGATCACGAATCAAATCGTTCCAGTCACTTGGTTCAACATAGGTGCCCACCACGTTCTTCGGGTCAACCCAATCAATGCCCATGGTAACGATTTCTTTTTTCAGTTTTACTTTGGTGCGGTAAAACGCCTGCTTATCGCTTGGTGATTCTTTATGCTCAATATCAGCAAAGGCTTCTTGGCTACGAATAAAGGCTAACACATTGTCGACACCTTCGCGGGTACCACAAATAGTGCCGTTAATTCCTTCTCGTGCTAACAACAACGTACCTTTCACTTCGTTTTTGAGCATGCAGTTATAAAGAGGCTCACGAAAGGCTTCAAAATCATTAAATTCCACAAACTTGTAGAGTGCGGCGCAAATATACATCTGTTATTTCCTTCTTTGGCGATTCGGAACGTAAATCCGAGGTCAAAATTTGCGCGCGCATTCTACCACAATTTTATTCGCTAAGCAGTTTTTGTACTGCGGTCTCAAGACTCTTAAGGCCGTAATCCCGTCCGATTTGCAGCGCTTGTTCGGTGGATGCATTGTCATACCAAGCGGCATGTAGAGCCATCATAGCGCCAACGCGGTTACTGCTTGAACAATGAATTAGTGTGGTTTGGCCCTGTGTTGCGGCAAGTGCTCGGTCAAAGTCGGCAACACTGTCACGAGTGAGGTCACTTGGCCCGCCCACTGGCACACGATAGTATTCCAGCTCGAGTTCCTGTGCCCACTGGGCTTCTTGATCGTCGTTGTTCATGTCGCTATCGGTCAGTAAATTGATAACGGCTGTAACACCTTGTTCTTTTAACTTCACGAGGTCGTCTTTTGCTGGTTTACCAGCGGTAAAATGCTGTTCATTTGGGTGATGAATGTTTGGCACGTCAGCAACGGCGACAGGAATTTTATTGACGGGCTGTTGTTCATCACAGGCGGATAAAAATAGAACAGATAGTAGCGCTAAAACTAAGAGATAAACGCGTTGCATGGAAAGACTCCTTACTCTGGTTCAGGTTGCAGTAAATATAGCGGCTCTGTGGCACAAGATCACCTTTGATTTGGCTGGTTTCAGGCTCGGTATTTGGTTAGGATGGCAATTACACATGCAGAGGAACAGTCATGAGTCAGCTTACCCCAGGATTTATAGTTGCCCATAGCCATCGGTTACAGGATTTAACCGACCTTGTGGTATCAATGAATCGTCACTATCCCATCGGCGTTTTAGATAGCGAGACCATATTGGTTCAATCCAATGGTATTGCTCAGTGGCTAAAGCAGCATCTTGCTCGCGATCTAGGTATTGCAGCGATGGTTGATGTGACCTTACCGGCACGATTTCAATGGCAGGCTTATCGCGCGGTATTGGGCAATGATCTGCCGCGGCATTCACCATTCGATAAAGATCGTCTAACCTGGCGAATTTTACGCATTCTACCGCAACATCTTAACGAACCTGAGTTTGAGCCGTTACGGCGCTATATGGCTGATGATTTGGAACAGCGAAAATGTTTCCAGTTAAGCGAACGCCTTGCCGATTTATATGATCAGTACCAAATTTATCGCGCCGACTGGCTAAGCGATTGGGCGGCTGGTGGCTCATTAGCGGTCTCCGATGGCCAAGCATGGCAACCGTTATTGTGGCGTTATTTATTGGCCGATGTCGGTGATTCGCGCTGGAATAACCGCGCCTATTTACACCAAAAATTTATCGACACCTGTCGCGAACGCGCAGCTGGCCAGCGACCGTCTAATTTACCACCGCGGGTGGTGGTGTTTGGTATCTCCAGTTTGCCGAAGCAAACGCTCGAGGTGTTACAGGCTCTGAGCCGGTTCACGCAAGTGGTTTTGTGTGTGCACAACCCCTGTCAGTATTACTGGGCTGATATCATTGACGGTAAAGACATTTACGACAAGGAAGTGAAAGCACGCCATCAACGTCGTCATCAGCGCCCAGATTCTGTGAATACCGATGAGCTGCACGCATATAGTCACCCGCTACTAGCATCCTGGGGTAAACAAGGGCGCGACTATATTCGATTACTCGATTTCTTTGATGAAACGAACGAATTGCGTCATGAATTTCCGACGTTAAAACTTGATATGTTTGAGCAAACGTTGCCGGAAAAACCATCCGTTCTCGACGCGATTCGCTATGATATTTTACATCTCAACTCGCCTCATGAAGCGCAACAACAGTGGCAAGGTATTGTTTTAGATGATAGCGCGATCCAATTTCACTGTGCCCACAGCCCGCAACGCGAAGTCGAAATTCTACACGATCAGTTATTGGCACGATTTGCGGCTGACCCGAGTTTAAAGCCTCGTGATGTCATGGTTATGGTACCCGATATCGATCAGTATGCACCGCATATTGATGCCGTGTTCGGACGTTACGAGCGCGATGATGCAAGATGTATTCCGTATAGTTTAGCCGACCAAGGCGCACGGCATCAGCATCCGATGCTAATCGCGCTGGAATATATCTTGACCATTGGCCAGCAACGCGCAAACGCCAGTGAGTTGTTCGATTTGTTGCAAGTAACCGCCATTCAAAAACGGTTTGGCCTTCATGCCGATCAATTAACCACCCTACAACGGTGGATTGATGCATCGGGTATACGGTGGGCGCTAGATGAGCATCATCGGGCACAATTACAGTTGCCCGCTGAACACCAAAACACTTGGCTGTTTGGATTACAGCGCATGCTATTTGGGTATGCCGTTGGAGAAGTGGAAGGTTTTGACCCTGGCTGGCAGCAGATTGAACCATTGGTTGATGTTGGTGGCTTGGACGCGGATATCGTTGGCGCATTACATCAGTTCGTCATGGTGTTGAACGAACATTTTGAGCAAGCCAGACAAGAACGCACACCGGTGCAATGGGCAACCTATCTCAATGCATTGCTCGGGCGCTTGTTTTTGCCTGAATCCGACGCCGACGTCGTTTTGCTGAACCGACTTCAGCAACGCTTACAAGAATGGCTGGAAGCGACGCAAAGTGCCGCCCTTGATGAGCCGGTTGCACTAACTGTTGTGCTCGAAAGTTGGTTCAGCCAAGTCGATGAGCCCAGCTTGAACCAACGCTTCTTAGCGGGTCGCGTTAACTTTGCAACGCTAATGCCTATGCGTGCTATCCCGTTTAAATATGTTTGTTTATTGGGAATGAACGACGGTGACTATCCGCGTACCCAGAAGCCATTCGATTTTGATTTAATGGCGCGCGACTATCGGCCCGGTGACCGTTCTCGCCGTGAAGATGATCGTTACCTATTTTTGGAAGCTATTTTGTCCGCCCAGCAGTTGCTATATATCAGCTGGCAAGGAAGAAGCATTCGTGACAACAGCGAAAAGCCGCCGTCAGTATTAGTCAGCCAATTTCTCGAGCACATTCAGCAGGTATATGGCGAGCGCAGTGATGGCAACGCCTGGGTAGTCGAGCATCGACTGCAGCCTTTCCATCGCGATTATTTCAAACTGTCACAGCCACAGCTGAATGACTTATTTAGTTTCGCTGAAGAGTGGCATGTTGTGCACGGCGAATCGGCAACGGATGCGCCACGAAAACAGCAGCTTACTGAGTGGGTGCCGCCTCGCGCTCTGACAGTAAAACAACTCAGTGACTTCATGAAGGAATCGGCAAAACTGTTTACCCAGGTACGCCTCAATACCTATTTACAGGAACAAACGCATACACTTCGAGATGAAGAGCGATTTGCACTTGATGGTTTAGAGCGCTGGCAACTGCTTCAACCAACGTTACAGCAAGCTATGCGATGTCTACGTGAACAACACGATGTCGCGAAAGCCGAAGCAACTATTGCTGCCATGCTCGAACGCTATCAGCGCGCTGGCGAACTACCACTTGGTGCGTCCGGTTTATTCATGCGGGATAATTTGCTTGCCGACACGCAAGGCTTGTTAGAACGAGCCAGCAGTTTTTTTGATGTTTATCGCGAGCAGATTGGAACGGTGCAAGTTGCCCATAAATTTGCGAATGGACTAAGCGTTGAAGCAACCTTTGCATCACTTCAGCAGAACAGCCGAGGTGAGCGACTCTGGCTGCAGGTTACGCCATCGGTTATTGTTGATAGCAATCGCAAAGCGTATCGCCCGCGTCCGCAGCATGCGGTGAAGTTATGGCTAGAGCATCTATTACTCAACACGCTTCATATGACACGCAGTTGCCTATTGGGACGCGAGGGCGTGATTGAATTCGCGCCCATGAAACAACAACAAGCGCTGGAATTGCTAACTGTTGTGATGCATTGGGTTCACGCAGGGCTTCAGCAGCCACTGCCATTGGAATTAGAAACCGCATTTGAGGGAATCAAGGAAAATCACAAAGACTGGCAACAGGCTTTTGCGCAAGAATCTGTCAATGCCATCCATCCAAAAGCTCAGGAATTCTATGATGAATCAGGGTTCAATCACACCGCACAAAAGTTACGAGCAGTCTATACGGCGCGCTACTTCCCTGACTATGCCAGTTTGACGGCAACCGATACATTGAATGATATGGCGCAAGCGCTGTATCAACCAATGATGCAGCATTTATTTCTGAGCATGCCAACAACGGAGGTGGCAGGGTGAGTGCCATTAATAAATTACAGCCGTTGACGTTTCCACTCGAGGGCAGTCGGTTAATTGAAGCAAGTGCCGGTACGGGTAAAACCTATACCATTGCAGCGCTTTATTTACGTTTAGTGCTTGGCCACGAATGCCAACGTTGTTATACCCCAGATGAAATTTTAGTCGTAACCTTTACCGATGCAGCAACCGAAGAGCTACGCAATCGAATTCGCGCTAATTTGAGTGAAGCTGCCGCCTACTTCCGTGGCGATATTGATGTACGCGATGGCTTTTTGCAGGCTTTGAAAGCGGCGTACGCCGTGGATGAATTGGCCGGCTATGCTCGCTTACTTGATTTGGCGGCGCAAGCAATGGACGAAGCTGCAGTACATACCATTCATGGTTGGTGTAACCGGATGTTGCGTGAGCATGCTTTTGCCAGTGGTAGCTTGTTTACGCAGCAACTAAATACCGATACTCAGGCACTGTGGCAGCAAGTTAGTGAAGACTATTGGCGGACATTTATTAGTGTTTACACTGAAGCCGAGCTACAACAATATCAGCTTGTCATCAATGAGTTTGCCGATCCTGAAGCATTGTTGAACGCGGTTAGACCGATCTTGAATCATGGTCAGCCAAGTAGCCTATCAGCGCCATCTGCTGTGTTACAAAAAACGATGCAAGCACAGCAGGCAATTCGAGACAATTTTCACCATGCCAGTTGGCCACAATGGATTGAAGAAGGCGAAGCGATTTTAGCTAAACTGCGCGACGAAAAACGCCTAAATGGCAATAAAATGCGTGTTGATTCGGTCGCTAAATGGCTGGCGCAGCTGCGCGAGTGGGCGACGTCGTTGCACCAAGCGAATGCGCCGCTAGTGCCAAGTTTTGAGCCGAAAACAGGGTGGGATCGGTTCACTATGGGTGGCTTCCAAGATGCGCTGAAAGGGGACGTGCCTGAGCACCCCTTATGGCAACAACTCACTGCATTAAGAGAAGCGTTTGAAAACATCCCAACGCCTCGCTCTGGGCTACTGCAACACGCCGCACAATGGTTTCAAAAGCGCTTCGCTACGCTACAGCAACAACGTGCCGAAATGGGTTTTGATGACATGCTGACCCGATTGCGTTATGCGTTATATGGTGAGTTTGGAGACGCGCTTGCAGATACCATTCGGCAACAGTTTCCAATTTCTATGGTTGATGAATTTCAGGATACCGACCCAGTTCAATACGCGATATTTGATAAGGTATATCAGCTTGAAACGCCCCAGGCAGGTACGGGAATATTCCTAATTGGTGACCCGAAGCAGGCCATTTATTCATTTCGCAATGCTGATATCCATACGTATCTAAAAGCCCGTACCGCGACCAGCGGTCGGCATTACACCTTGGCAACCAATTATCGCTCGACTCAAGCGATGGTTGATGCAAGTAATGCGTTGTTTTTAGAGGCAAAAGAAACGCCGAAGGGGCCATTTCATTTTCGCGATCCAGCCTCAGGAGACGATCCATTACCATTTATACCGGTATCGGCAAACGGATTGAAACAGCGTTTTGAAATTGATGGTGTTGCGCCCGCCGCTTTACAGTTCGATTGTTATACGGCTGAAGGCAAGCAAAATAATGCTAATCTCAACGCAATAATGGCTAATTGGCATGCTGAACATATTGCGCAGTTGCTCAACAACCCGCAGGCTGGCTTTGTTGAGAACGGCGAGTTACAGCGCGTTAAACCGAGCGATGTGGCGGTGTTGGTAAATAGCGGCGTAGAAGCGAAAATTATTCGTCAGGCGTTACGCGAGCGCGGTATTCAAAGCGTTTACTTATCTGACCGTGATTCGGTGTTTAGTAGCCCACTTGCAGTGGAATTGTTGCGGGTATTGCAAGCTTGCGCACAACCGCGCGACCCGAGCTTATTGCGAGCCGCTTTAGTCAGTCGGTTGTTGGATTTGTCGTTGACCGACATTGACCTAACTCTGAATGATGAACTGCGTTGGGATAGTTTTGCAGAGCGCTTTTTGGCTTATCACCTGCGCTGGCAATATCATGGCGTTCTCGCCATGATTCAGCGCTTACTGCATGACTATGACGTTCCAGCTCGATTACTGCGCGAAGTAGACGGTGAACGGCAACTGACGGATTTGTTACATATCACCGAACTACTGCAGCAACAGGCTGCTGTTAGCGAGGGCATGTCAGGTATTCTGCGCTATTTAGCTGAGCATATTGAGTTGGCGCGAGAAGGAAGTAGCACTGATTCAAAAGAGCAACAGGTGCGTCTAGAAAGTGATAGCCAATTGGTACAAGTTATCACGATTCATAAATCGAAAGGCTTGCAGTATCCGTTGGTTTATTTGCCATTTATTGCTTGCACGAAAACAAAGGATAAGCGAGTTCGATTCCCAGCTGTTTATCACGATAGCGATGGCAATATTCAGGTTGCGCTTGCCGGTGACGATGAAACCATTGCGGCGAAGCTTGACCAAGAACGACTCGAGGAAGATATTCGCAAACTTTACGTGGCTGTTACCCGAGCTCAGTTTGCTACGTTTATTGGTTTGGCGCCGTTTAATACGCTTCACGATACCGCGATTAATTATGTGCTAAGTGGCGGTAGCCAGCTGGAGTTGAGCCAATGGCAACCGCCTTTGCATTGTCATCGTAATGACGTTGCTGACGACATCGCACAGACGTGGTATCAGCCATCACAGGCTGCTCAAACAGCAATCAATTATTGTCGAATGCCAGCAAGCTTTCGTTTCGAGAGCTGGTGGGTCGCGAGCTACAGTGCATTGAAGTACGGTGATTGGGTAGCTGTTGATGATGTCAATAGTGCGAATGCGCTTGAAGAACAACATGATCAGCAGCCAGTGCAACTAACGGCACCAAGTTTAGATACGATACATGGTTTTCCGAAAGGTGCGGATGCCGGTACGTATTTACATAACCTACTCGAGGATGCAGCCGAAGAAGGTTTCGCACTGCTACACGAAAACCCAGCCAAATTGCAGGAATTTGTAGTTGAGCGCTCGCAACTCGAACCTTGGGCAGCTCACCAAGAAGTGTTAACGCATTGGTTAGCGACAATGCTTGCAAAACCGATGCATTTCAATGGGACCGAAATGAGGTTGGCTGACTTGCAGAAACTTAAAGCGGAGCCCGAATTTTGGTTTCCTGCGCCCGAGCTCGATGCACAGCGTATTGATGCGTTAGTTCGTGAACAGGTATTGCGCGGCTATGACCGTCCGAAAGTGCTACCGATGCAATTAAACGGCATGCTTAAAGGCTTTATCGATTTGGTGTTTGAACACAACGGGAAATATTACGTTGCTGATTATAAATCAAATTATTTAGGTCCAAACGAAATGGCATACACTGCGGATGCAATGCGCGACAAAATCTTGAGCAGCCGATATGACCTTCAGTACGTCATCTATTTAGTTGCGCTGCATAAGCTTCTCGGCGTACGTCTTGGCGAACTCTATGATTACGATCAGCATGTTGGTGGTGCGGTGTATTTGTTTTTACGTGGTATCGAAGCACCGTCTGCGGGCGTTTTTTATGACAAACCGCCGCGGCAGTTGATTGAGCAATTAGCCGAGCTATTTAGCGTGGCGGAGGTGTTACCATGCTAGCGCAATTGCAACTTTGGTATCAGCATGGTTGGATACGCGCGATTGATCTCAGCCTTGCGCAACAACTCGCGCAGCAACTCGATGATGACCAAGCAACCGTTGTTTTACTGGCGGCGTTGGTTAGTTATCAACTGGGGCGTGGTCATCCTTGTCTTGATTTAGCACAGTTATACGCTGCACCTGAGCAAACATTGGGTTTACCGCCAGAGCATGCCAGCGTTGAGAGTTTGCAAGTTTGTCAAATGCCGCACCAAGTTTTGGCCAACGTCTCGGCGGGTATGTCGTTACAAAACGCACTTGAAGTGTTGCTTTGCTCGCCGGCAGTAAAGCCAGAAAATAGCCCTTTAGTACTCCAACAGCAGCGTTTGTATTTACGTCGTTATTTTTGTTATGAACAACAAATTAAAACTGACTTAGCAGCGCGCATGGCATCGTTGCAACAAGTAAACCCGAAGCACTTGAAGCAAGTTTTAGATGAGTTGTTTGGTCAACAACAAACAATCAGTTGGCAACGCACCGCTTGTGCGATGGCAATGCGCAGCTTGTTCACCATTGTAACCGGTGGGCCTGGAACTGGTAAAACCTACACCGTGGTCCGATTGTTGGCGACTTTACAGAAGTTGCGAGGGCAGTCGGAACCGCTGCGAATTAGACTCGCTGCGCCGACCGGGAAAGCCGCCGCGCGTATGAGTGAATCCATCGGCAATGAATTACTGACTTTAGCAAGCATTGATGATGTGAAAGCCGATATTCCAACCGAAGCTGTGACACTGCATCGATTGCTCGGAACCTTACCAAACAGCCGTGGCTTTCGTCATAACAAGGACAACCCATTGCACACCGATGTTGTGATAATTGACGAAGCATCGATGGTAGATATTGAAATGATGGCTGCGGTGGTTCAGGCGCTGCCATCACATGCTCGACTCATTTTACTGGGTGATAAAGATCAGCTGGCCTCAGTCGAGGCTGGCGCTATATTGGGGCAGTTATGTGAACAAGCCGAGCACGGGCACTATACGCCGGAGTTAACTAATTGGTTAAATGCGACTGCCGATGTTGCGTTGCCAGCAGATAAAACCGATGCCGATGGCGAAAATTGGCCATACTTGCAACACACCACTATGTTTCATGAGAGTCGCCGCTTTGATCCAAACAAAGGCATTGGGAAATTAGCCGACGAAGTCAATCGACAACAGCGGACGTGGTTAGAAAAATGGCTGCGCGATAGCGACGCGATGGCCGCGGCGCAGGCAGAATTTGACAATATACGCATGCGCGCTGTCTCAAGACCCAATCATCAGTCTGTTCAACAAATGGTTGAAGAAGGCTATGCGCCGTTATTGACATTAATTCAGGCACGGCCAGAATCGAGTAGCGCTGCTGAAACAGATGTTTGGGCGGCAGACATTCTTAAACAACTTGAGCAGTTTCAGATTCTTACCGCTGTGCGTGAAGGCGAATGGGGAATGCACCAGTTTAATCAACGTATTAGTTATTGGTTATTTGGTGATTTAGCGGCCGATCATGGTTGGTTTGAAGGAAGACCAGTCATGGTTACCCATAACGATTACAGTCTTGATTTGCGCAATGGCGATATCGGCATCGTCTTGCGACGGCAACCAAATGAACCATTGCGCGTTGCCTTTGCAACGACAGAGGGCAATATACGCTGGTTGTTGCCAAGCCGTCTCACTCAGGTCGATACTGCGTTTGCGATGACGATTCACAAATCGCAAGGGTCGGAATTTACTCACACAGTCATGGTGTTACCGGAGCACGACGTGCCAATTTTGACCAAAGAATTGTTATATACCGGCATCACCCGTGCGAAAGAGCAATTCACGCTGCTGTGCGCGAATCCCCAGTTAGTGTTAAAAGCAGTCGAGCGTCGCATCCAACGAAGTGGAGGATTAGCCGATGGGTGATATTCAGATATCGCAGCGTGTATTCATTCCCGAACGCGAAATTGAATGGCAATTTATTCGTTCATCAGGCGCAGGCGGGCAGAATGTCAATAAAGTATCCACTGCGGCTCAGCTGATTTTTGATATCCGCGCTTCTTCGTTACCTGATATGTACAAAGAGCGGTTATTGGCACTACGCGACCATCGCATCACGCAAAGCGGCAAAATTATTATTAAGTGCCAAGAGACACGTAGCCAGCTTACCAATCGTGAGTTAGCACTTGAGCAATTCATCGCATTAGTTCGTAGTGTTGGCGCAACTCGCAAAAAACGAATTCCCACCAAGCCCTCCAAGGCAGCTCAACAACGCCGCGTTGATGCCAAGAAAAAGCGCGCATCGATTAAAGCAATGCGCGGTAAAGTCGATTAATTTTTGAGCTTGCAGCTCCGACCAGTTCGATCCATACTGCGGTTGTTTACAAGTTTTATACAAACTTTATTTCTCAGAACAACCAGGTAAGCTCATGAAAAATAAAACCAAAAAATTTAATTTACTCACGCCATTGGTGTTGTCCGGTAGCTTTTTTTTAATCACAGCCTGTGGCGATAGCTCGAGCGAAGCTGAACCACCTACAGGGAATCTCACTCCACCAGATAGCATCGCGACATTTGCTCCCGCAGGTAATTTAAACGCTGATGTTACATGGACCAATTACGGTGTTCCGTATGTTAAAGCCGATAATTTAGAAAGCTTGGGTTTTGGGGTTGGTTATGCCTTTGCTCAAGATAATTTGTGTATATTGGCCGACCAGATCGTTAAATTTAACTCGAAACGCGCGTTCTATTTTGGTCCTGATGCCGTACCTGGTTCGGGAGACTCCGAGAATTTACTTACCGACTTTGGCTTCTTGACGCTTGGTATTCGCGACAATGCCGAAGCAGGCTTTGAACAAATCAGTGAAAAAGCACAAGCGTTGCTGACCGGTTACGCAGCAGGTTATAACAAGTACATTAATGAAACCGCTGAAGCCGACATGGATCCAACCTGTGCTGGGCAGCCTTGGGTACAAGATATTACCCCAATCGATTTGATGACTTATGCGCAAGGGGTTGCTTTATTACCGGGCGCGGCAAACTTCACTGGGCCGTTGTTCTTAGGTGTACCAAATAATCAAACGTTTGTGACAAGTGAGTCGGGCGAGCCTGTCGCGTTGAATTTTGACATCAGCACCGTGGGTATTCCAGATACCAACCCAACTGAGTCAGGCTCTAACGGCTGGGCGATAGGCAGTGAGCTCAGCGCGACCGAACAGGGGATGTTAATTGCTAACCCACACTTCCCTCATACCGGTAACCAACGTTTCTGGCAATTCGGTATTGAAATACCAGGTCACCTTAAAGTGGTTGGTGGTTCATTGTCAGGCATGCCGGGCATTGTAAACATTGGTTTCAATGAAAATGTGGCATGGACGCACACGTTTTCTACGGCTTCACGTTTCACCATTCACCGTCTGACACTTGATCCTGAAGACAGTGAGGGCACCAGCTATTTGCTTGACGGTGAGAGTGTACCGATGACCACGAAAACCCACGATATTCGTGTGGCAACTGGTCCGGGTACCTATATGACATTGCGCAAGACCAGCTACTATAGCGAGTTCGGTCCAATTGTCGTGATTCCTAACGCCCTGCCATGGGGTACTGATGGCACTGGGCAAGATGTTGCTTATGCACTATATGATGCCAACCTGCCAAACTATGATTTGTTTGATCATTGGTTAGGTATGAATATGGCAGACAGCATTGATGCCTATAAACAGACCTTTGTCGACTATACCGGCACGGTGTTCAACAATGCGATGGCAGTTGATGCGCAAGGTAATGCTTTTTTCACCGATGGTTCCTCGGTGCCACATATTCTTCCGGATGCGCTAGCAGTATGGGCTGAAAACCCGCTTTACCAAACACTAACCGAACAAGCTGGATTATTTATCTTTCCAGGCGACGATAGTGCGTTTATGCCACAAGGCACCGTGCCGTTTGAACAGGCGCCGCAACTTGAGCGTAACGATTTCGTGCAAAATTCCAACGATAGTTTTTGGCTAACCAATCCAGCGGCGCCAATTGAAGGGCTTTCACCGCTGTGGGGGCCAGTGGGCAACCAACAGTCGTTACGTTCTCGCCTTGGGCAAAAAATGCTGGCAGAAGGTGGCTCAGTCGACGGCCGATTTACTCGTGAAGATTTAGTCGACCGACTCATTGGCAATCGTAATTTCCTTGGTGAAGCCGTGCTGGAAGACCTCTTGGTATTGTGCGAATCTCAAGGCGCAACGCCTGTAACAATGGCGGATTCAAGTACGGTGGTTATTACGCCAGCTTGCGATGCGCTAGCACGATGGGACGGACGTATGAACCTTGAAAGCCAAGGTGCGATGATGTTCCGCGAGTTTGCTTTTGAGTTTAACCGTGACCCGCAATGGCAAGTTGCCTATGATCCTGAACAACCCACCACCACACCAAATACTTTGGACGCGAACAACACGGTGTTGCAACAATTAGCGACGGCGCAGCAGCGCATTGTTGATGCTGGTCTTAACCCATCCGCAACACTTGGTAGCGTGCAATTTGTCGAGCGTAGTAACCCAGACGGCACAGCGTCTGGCGTGAAGTTACCATGGGGTGGAGCTCATAACATTGAAGGTGGTTTTAACGTGTTTCGGAGCAATATGAGCAATGACGGAACGATTCTTCCCCGTCATCGTTATCCATTACTAGCTGGATCAGATTTGAGTGCAGAAGCGGGCGGTTATCACATTACGTACGGCTCAAGCTGGATGTTCGCCATGGAATTCACCGCGGATGGTCCTAAAGCTGATGGATTGTTAAGTTACTCCCAGAGTTCGAATGTGTTATCAGACCATTATCTTGACCAGACCTTGTTGTATTCTGAGCAACCGCAGTTACGCTCACTTCATTTCCAGCAAGACGATATTGATGCGAACGCAGCTAGAACAGCCACATTGAGTGGTGATAGTTTACGCTAATAGGTACTTGATAAACCTAAAAAGGGCAGCTGAGATTTCTCAACTGCCCTTTTTTATTGACAGGTTAGATCAATATTTTTTATTTTAGCTATTGACGAAATACAAATGCTTGCACATAGTCAATGAACATTATTTGAACAACGTAGGACATTTCGTTATGGCACATGTTGCAGTTGTTGGTGCTGGTTTAGGCGGTGTATCGGTCGCCTTTGAACTACGCGAGAAACTTGGAAAAGGGGCGAAAGTTACCGTTATCGGTGAAGGTGCTGAATTTAATTTTGTACCGTCAAACCCTTGGGTGGCACTTGGCACGCGCAAACGCGATGATGTCGTGATGCCAATTGGTGATTTCTTTAGTAAGCGTGATATTGAATTTTCTCCCGCTGGCGTAAAAGAAATAAAAGCAAAAGAGAATACCTTGGTTCTCCATGATGGTGGCGAGCTGATATATGACTACTTGGTGCTTTGTACTGGACCCAAGTTAGATTTTGCTGCCGTCGAGGGTGCGGGTCCGGATATAGGGGGATCACAATCTATTTGCACTGTTGATCACGCCGTAACGTCTCATCAAGATTATCTTAAACTGTGCGAAAACCCAGGCTCCGTGATTATTGGTGCACTTCCCGGCGCTAGCTGTTTTGGTCCAGCTTATGAATATGTTCTGTCATTGGAATATGAGCTGCGCAAGAAGAAAATTCGTGATCGCGTACCGATTACTTTTGTGACACCAGAGCCTTATATTGGGCATATGGGACTTGGCGGTGTCGGCGACTCTAAGGGCTTAATGGAACATAAGTTCCGTGAACACGGCATTAAATGGATTTGCAATGCCAAAGTAACGAAATTGATAGATGGAGTTTGTTATTTTGATGAGCTCAATGAAGCGGGCGAGGTAATCAAACAACATCAGCTCGATTACAAACATGCGATGTTCTTGCCGCCCTTCAAGGGGTCACCGGCGGTGGCAGCTGTCTAAGAGTTATGTAACCCGAAAGGATTTGTGATAACCGACAAATATCAGCGCTCACCGAAGTATCCAAATATTTTTGCTGCAGGTGTCTGTGTGGCGATTCCTCCAATTGAAGCCACACCGGTGCCAGTAGGCGCTCCGAAGACAGGCTTGATGATTGAGTCGATGACGTCAGCCATTGTTTCAAATATCGAAGCACTAGAAGCTGGTACCGATGAGTTGGTAGAGCCAACGCTCAGTGCCTTGTGTTTGGCGGATATGGGAAATACTGGTGCGGCATTTTTAGCGATTCCTCAAAATCCGCCACGTAATCGTAATTGGACTGGCAGTGGTCGCTGGGTACACTGGGCCAAAGTCGCTTTCGAGAAATACTTTATGTATAAGGTGCGTCGCGGTACTTCTGAGCCAATTTATGAAAAGCTTTCACTGCGCTTTATGGGTGTTGAACGACTCAAACCGAAGAAGTAACTAGTCGTTCGCGAAGCTGAAGCTACCTTCTAATCGTTGAAGGTGGTCTTCGGCGCCGCAAATCTGATATTGGCCGCTATCACCGCCTTCGTTCAACTGTTGCCAAAGGGAAACCTTTGCAGGCAGTGGCACAGGGCGTTTAAACGCAACATCAATTTTGACGACTGGCCGTTTCGCAGCGCGCTCGACTTCAGCTTGGGCACGCCCTGACATGTACATGCCGTGAATAATCGGTTGATCAAAGCCAAACCACCGAGAAAGTAACGGGTGTAGGTGAATCGGATTAAAGTCACCGGACAGACGAGCATAGTCGCGAGCAACTTTGCCGGCTAACTTCCAAGTATCGAGGCGTTTCCAATCGTCGCTTGGTGGCTCGGACGTTTTACTCTCTTTTGCTCGACGTGGTCGATCAACTTGCTTTGGCATCACCTGATATTCACTGACACAGGTTGCGACGTGGTTGTCTCGTTGCCAGAACTCAACTGTAAAGAGCGGACGTAAGCGACGCGGTGACACTTTAGGACCACGTGCGGGTAGCTTAATTGACGCTCTTAAAATGAACCCATCGTCAGCATTAATATCACTGTGTTGTTCAATATTGTTACTAACGTGAACGAGCCCTGGTGCAGGCCATGGGAAGTGCTCCCCAAGCATTTGAGCGAGATGGACGCGTTGCGCTAGGCAATAAATGAGAGTTAATGGAACCTCGCTAATAAAGCCGTTGAATGCTTCGTGGTACCGCTTTAATTGCGCAGCAGAAAACGCTGGCGCGCTGAATTCAGCATCCAGAGTTTGTGGCTCTGCAACTTCCTGGTCATTTCTCGCAACAGTAAATAACGAACGAAAAAACATTCCAGGGAGGTTTGGCAATGTATCCGGTTGCTCGACTTGCATTAAAGCTTCTTCCTTAAATATATTCACGCAACGTGCATCTATGTATAGCACAACTAGTTCCTGAGTATACACCTAGCGACGCGAATAACAGACCTTACCACAGTAAAAAAAGGGCCGCATTGATGCGGCCCTTAGCGGAATAAATTGACTTTTGCGATCAGCTTTTAGCGATTGTCGCCATTGTCGCCATTATCGTCCTTTTTCTTGGACTTTGCTTTGAGCTTGCTGCTTTGTTCTTTCCGCTCTTTTTGCAAAGCTTCTTTTTCAGCTTTCATTTGAGCGCGTAGCGCTTCGCGTTCAGCTTCGGCTTTAGCGGCCTTCTCTTTCGCTTCTTCAGCCGTTTGTTGACCTTTTTGTGCATTCCGATCTTGTGCCGTTGCTACGTTCACAACGCTCAATGCAAGCAACATCATTAGGGCAAATCGAACCATCTGAACCTCCTATCTGGCTTATTGCGAGTGCTAGTCTGATTAGCCAGCTATACTAAGTAAAGCGCTTATCCGGCCGATATACAATGTGACATAGGTTGATTTTGCTGTAGTTTTACAAATATGTAACTGATGCGACAGGTTCTGACGCACAGTCAAGGTATGATGGATGTCATACCGCAATAGACAAGGAGCTCGTCGGTGCAGAGTGTTTTACGATATTTAATGCTGCTACAACATATTCCACGTGAGCCGCAAAAAGTAGATGTACAGTCGTTGCGAAAAAGACTCTCAGAGCATGGGGTAGATGTCAGTGTTCGTACCATACAGCGGAATTTGAATGAATTATCGGAAGTTTTTCCGTTAATTGCCGACGATCGCTCAAAGCCGTTCGGCTGGAGCCTCTCAAAAACGGCTCCCCATCTGCCGTTCCCCGATTTACCTGATAACACGACACACGGCTCTTTAGCCCGCATCAAACTAAAATGCTCAAACGGTATGCTGAATTTGGTGACGAATAATCCGCTACACCCAGAACAACATATCGAGCGCAATGGACTCAGTTTCTATCTTACCTTTGTACAACCCGTGACTAAAGACTTAGTCGCTTGGATTTTGAGCTGTGGCGAACACATTGAAGTGGTAGAACCGCTCTCACTGCGAAGTGAAATTGAAGCACACGTAAGTAGAATGCACGCGCGCTACAACGGCAAAGGTTAACGGCTTTTCCTGAGTATTCTTGATTTAATCGAACACAGCGCCTTCGTGGTAGAGTAAAAATGCTTTTTTCTCAATACCACCCGCATAGCCGGTAATACTGCCGTCGGCACCAATAACACGATGACACGGAACAACAATGGCAATGGGATTACGACTATTTGCCATACCAACCGCGCGATTTCCTTTCGGGTTGCCGATGGCTTCAGCAATGTCTCGATAACTGGCCAATTGCCCATATTCTAACGTCGTCAACTGTTTCCAAACCCGGTGTTGAAATTCCGTGCCTTCTGCTTTCAAGGGTAAATTAAACCGTTTGCGTTTGCGGTTGAAATATTCTTGAAGCTGTTGCTTGCCAATTCTGGTGACATTGCATGACGGGAACCCGTCGGGTTCCGCAAATGCAATTTCACAGATAAACTCTCCGTCACGGCTGCTGACGGTCACCGGACCGATTGGGCTTTCAAAACTGTCTTGATACATAGCTATCCTAAAGTAGGTGTTGGGCTGTTATTATTATTTAGCATGCTACTGACAACGCTGCCAACTGAGAAGCTCTGAATACGACAATAACGATAACAAAAAGCGGGTAAAGAATGACAACACGACGACGTTTTAGTATGGGGCCTGCCGCGCTCGTGGCAGCCGCATTTATTGGTCCGGGGACAGTAGTGACCGCTTCATTAGCGGGTGCCAATTATGGTTATGCACTCATGTGGGCGTTGGTTTTTTCAGTGCTCGCTACCATGATTTTGCAAGAGATGTCAGCACGTCTTGGCGTTGTGACCCAGCAAGGGTTGGGGGAAAACATTCGCGCAGCAATTAAACAACCTTGGGTGCGACAACTGGTTGTGCTATTGATTTTTGCAGCAGTCGTTATTGGTAATAGTGTTTATCAAGGCGGAAATATTAGTGGCGCTCGCATGGGGCTTGCGGATCTAGTACCTTTTGACGGCCAATATATTCCAGTTTTACTCGGTGGCTTGGCCGGTGTCATATTATGGCAGGGTAGTTACAAGTTGGTAGAAAAAGTCTTAATTGGGCTGGTTTTATTAATGAGTGTGGCATTTTTGGCAACATTCATTTTGACGCAGCCAGATTGGGCTGCTCTATTTGCCGGCCTTCTCGTTCCATCGGTGCCGACTGGCAGTATATTGATGGTAGTCGCACTTATCGGTACTACGGTGGTGCCTTATAATTTGTTTTTACATGCGTCAAGTTGCGCCGAAAAATGGCATTCTCCTGAACAACTCGACGAAGCGCGTCAAGATATCTATATCTCAATTCCGTTGGGTGGCCTTATCTCTCTTGCAATTGTAGCAACTGCAGCATCAGCATTCTTCGGTAAAGCACTGACGATTGAAGGTGCAGCTGATCTCGGTCAGGCATTGCAGCCGCTGTTTGGCGATGCGGCAACGACATTTATGGCATTGGGATTATTTGCTGCTGGTTTGTCGTCGTCACTCACGGCGCCGTTAGCATCAGCCTATGCTTTAAGTGGCGTTTTAGGTTACTCCAACAGCCTGAAAGACAAAAAATTCCGCACCATTTGGTTAGCCATTTTAAGTATAGGTGTCGTGGTTGCGTCATTAGGCTTAAAGCCAATTGAGGTTATTATATTTGCGCAAGTGGCGAATGGCATATTACTGCCATTTATAGCGGTGTTCTTGGTTTGGGTATGTAATCAACCACGCCTTGGCAAACATCGAAATTCTTGGCAACAAAATATACTCGGAATCATCGTGTGCTTCATTGCAGTAGGCCTAGGGGCGCGGAGTATCGCTGCTGCATTTGGCTGGCTTTAATCTTAATTGCCGAATAGTAATTCGAGTTCTAAGCCGACCATCCATCGCGGCTTGCGTTGTTCATCGAGGGTTTCTCGTGGCCAATGCAAGCCTACCCATCCCTCTAAAAACAGCCACTCTCGCTTAAAACGACTACGGTGTAACGCTCGCAAACCATAATCTTGCATCGGTACATCAAGTTCGGTTTCACCGTACCACCACACTTCACCAGCAATAGCTCGTTCAAAATGGTACATATAATAAATTTTCTGCGAAGCATGCCAGCGCACTCCTTCAGTGCGTTCGGCAAATGTTCCTTTTACCCAGCTTTTCGAAAACCAATTATCTGATAGCGCAGCATCAAATTCAAAAGTCTGAGCGATACCAAACCCGTCACTATCGCGCCAAAAAGCAACACTTTGCGTGAAGAATTCAATATTGTCTCCGATTATCGATTCGTATTTGTAACGGGCGCGAAGGTAGGTGTCTAGGGCTAATCCGCCGCGAATGCCGGCGCCAAATGAAAGACTATGTTTATTACTTACTTGCGGGTCAAAACCGAGGCCAAGCATCCATTCTTCATCTGATTGATCACGACGAATTACTGAAGGGCGAGATTGTTGGGTATCATTAATAAAGTCGTCGAAATCACCACGACCAATGATTGCCGAGAACTTTCTTTCTGCGTGCGGGAATACAACCGTTGCGCGAAAGCTAGAGTCGAGTCTAAAGCCATCGTATTCATCCCATTCTGGGGTTACGCGCAAGCTGCCTGAGGCCGTGTCGTAGGCATCCGAATCAATATCCTCGGCAAAAAAAGAGTCGAGCCAAGCCGCAGTGGTATTCACCGATTTTGTTAATCCCTCCCGAAACGAATCGATCATGGCCTTTTCGTCTTCGGTGGGTTTTTCCGTTTCTTTAGACTGGCCCAGTGCTCCCGGTGTTACCACTAGTAGCAACAGGCCTATTATCCACCAGCGCATTCGACCTCCTTGCGTCGCTATGTATTGAACATACAAGGAAATAGGTCGAATCGCCAGTTGCCTTGACTAAATGCTTACACGCTTATAGCGGCGATACTCCGGACGCCAGAAATTGGCGTCGATGCGTTCACGTAGCGTTTCGTCACTCACTTCAAGGGCGAGCCCTTGTTGCTGAGCGACTTTCCCAACGTTGAAAGCAATTTTTTTACTCAGTTCAGAAATTTGGGGTATGCCTGGTAATAAGCTATCACCTTCACCGCGTACTCGAGGTGATTCGTCAGCTAGCGTATTACTCGCAGCCATCAGCATCTCATCTGAAATGATTCGTGCTTTCACGGCAATCACACCGAGACCAATCCCAGGGAAAATATAGCTGTTATTACATTGCGCTATTGGATAATCGATGCCCTTATATCGAATCGCATCGAAAGGGCTACCAGTAGCTATGATGGCCTCACCGTTGGTCCATTCAATGACATGCGCGGGATGTGCTTCTATTTGTCGTGACGGATTCGAAAGTGGAAAAATAATTGGTTTTTCGGTGTATTGGTGCATCGCTCGAATAACCTGCTCGGTGAACAACCCAGGCTGCCCTGAAACGCCAATTAAGATAGCTGGCTTGGCGCAGTGCATAACATCGAGTAGCGATGCATAGTCACCGCTGTGTTGCCAATCGGAGAGATGTTCTAACGGCTGTGCCAATGCTTGCTGGAAATCGCGTAGGTCGCTCATGCCTTCGGTTAGTAGGCCAAATCGGTCGACCATATAAATATTACGACGAGCTTGTTCATCGGTTAGTCCTTCCGCGACCATTTGCTGAATGATTTGCTCAGCAATACCGCAGCCAGCTGAACCGGCACCAACAAACGCCACTTTCTGATCTTTTAATTGCACGCCTTTGCTTCGGCAGGCAGCTAAAAGTGTACCGACTGTCACGGCAGCAGTACCTTGGATGTCATCATTAAAACAGCAATATTCATCACGGTATTTACGTAGCAGTGGCATTGCGTTCGGCTGTGCAAAATCTTCAAACTGAATCATTGCTTCTGGCCAACGGCGGCGTGCTGCTTTCATGAACCGATCAACAAATGCATTATATTCACTTTGATCAATCCGTTTATGCCGTGCTCCCATGTACATCGGATCGTTCAAAAGCTTTTCGTTATTGGTGCCAACATCCAAACATACCGGTAACGTGTACGCTGGGCTAATACCTCCACAAGCGGTGTATAAACTCAACTTACCAATCGGTATCCCCATGCCACCAATACCTTGGTCGCCAAGACCAAGAATCCGCTCACCGTCGGTGACCACAATAACTTTTACCTTTCGTTTCGTGGCATTGCGAAGAATATCTTCCATCTGGTCACGATCTTCATAGGAAATAAATAATCCACGAGAACTACGATAAATATCAGAGAATTGTTCGCAGGCATCGCCTACAGTTGGCGTATAAATGATCGGCATCATCTCTTCAAGATGTTGCTGTAATAATCGATAAAACAACGTTTCGTTATTATCTTGAATCGCACGCAGATAAATATGCTTATTGATGGCAGTGTCAAAGCTTGAATACTGCATGTAACAACGCTTAACCTGTTCCTCAATGGTTTCATACCGAGGCGGTAATAATCCGGTAAGGTTAAACGCAGCTCGCTCTTCTCGGGTGAACGCGCTACCTTTGTTTAATAGCGGCGTTTCAAGCAAATTAGGGCCTGCATAAGGAATATACAGCGGATTCTTCATGAATCATTCTCCTCGCGCGACGTGATGACATGGATGAATCGGTAATTATTGCAGAAAAACTGGAGGAACACATGGAAAATCCGGCATTCGAAGTAAAACTTGCGTTGATTGATAATTATAAGTTTGAAGTCGATTTTGGTGAGTTTGGGCAAATTATTACTGACGAGCACGAACCGGTCGGAAATGGCGAAGGCCCAGGGCCAAGTCAATTATTGGCAGCAGCTGTTGCGAATTGCTTGGCGGCGAGCTTAATGTTTGCCATTCGAAAATTCAAAGGTGACCCAGGTAAAGTCACCGCTAAAGTGCAAGGCGATATGGAACGCGTGGATGGCCGCTTACGCATTAGTGCCATGCAAGTTGAGTTAAATCTTGGGCAAGCGGCTGATAATATTGACAAACTAGACCGTGTACTTGAACAGTTTGAAAATTTTTGCGTGGTCACCCAGAGCGTTCGCAACGGTATTCATGTGGATGTCACGGTGCTGGATGAAGATGGTCAAGTATTGAAGTCACCCGAATAGCTGCTGACCTGAGTTCATCAGAATCCAGCTAGTGAGAATGTATTTATCATTCGATATGGGTACCGTACCACGGTGGGTGTGGGTGAAATAGCCGGGTGCTATCACCATGCGCCCACGCTTCGGTTTGATGCTGCGCTGTTGATAGTAAAAATCAGTCGTGCCGCCTTCATCCACATCATTTAAGTAAAACATGAACAACAAACTGCGATGCAAAGCCTCGACACTGTTTTTCTCAGGAAAAACTTCGCAGTGCCAATAATTGTAATTCCCGTGATCTTTTAAATACTTCTGCGCTTGAATGGGGCCGAGTCGGTAAAGCAATTGCATGTACGCTTGTTCATTTCCAGCAACCACTTCGTCAAAGTTTTCGTGAGTTAAATTCACTGGCGCGCCAGTCTTTGGATGCCTGACCTTCAGGGCTACCGGCGCAATCAGCGCAAAGTGGTATTTCTTGAAGTACTCCAACGCGTAGCGCGTGGTGATATCGCATATAGTGCGTAAGTCATCGGCATAGTCTTGATGTTGGTTGAGATAGAGGTCTTCGCTTCTTTTTTTGTCAGTATCAACACCACCGCCAGTGCGCCCTTGCTGTTTATGTGGGCTTTGCTCGAAGCGTCGAATAAACTGTTCACAAAACTCAGCAGGTAAGGCGTCGTCATAAACTTCAATAAAATCTGTGGTCACTGTTATCCCCAATAGTTGAAATCTTTACCAAAACATACCGGTGAACTCAGTTTATCGTCGTCGGCTTGTTGGTCTTCTAATTTTAGTGCCTCAATCATGGCATGTTTTAGCACTGGAAGGTGCGAATATTCAAACGTCTTCACGGCGCTAAGCAGTGTTACTTGCGATTGTCGAGCGTAGCGCAATAGTGGCGTTAAATTATCTGGGTTAGCGCTAAGCTCGTCGAAATAGCGTTTGGCAAAGCGTTCATAGTCGATTTCTTTAGCGTGATAAGATTTTCGCAATTCATTCGACGGGCAGGCGTCTTTACACCAATCTTGATGCGATAACGCTTCTTTCTTCACCCCACGCGGCCATAGTCGGTCAACCAATATGCGAATACCATCGCTATCCTCTGCTGCGTCATAAACGCGCTTAAATTTTATCGAGTATGAAGTAGTCATTTGATGCCTAATTGCGAGTTATCAATTGAATGAATTGTTTCAATTATGAGCTTTTTCCTTTTTTTAGCCGTTCTAAGAGACTAATGTTAATAATACTTTTAATGCACAAAAAAGGACCCGTGTATGACATATATTCACGATACCATTGAACAATTGCAACAGACCAGCCCAGCTCAAACTGAGTTCTATCAAGCAGTCGAAGATGTACTCGAGAGTTTAGAGCCAATTCTCGAGCAGCACCCAAAGTATCGTGAACAAGCCATCATTGCCCGTCTTGTTGAGCCAGAGCGACAAATCATGTTTCGTGTGCCTTGGCTTGACGACAATGGTCAAGTTCAAGTGAATAAAGGTTACCGTATTGAGTTCAATTCCGCATTGGGGCCGTATAAAGGTGGCTTGCGCTTTCATCCGAGCGTTAATGGTTCCATTATTAAATTTCTTGGCTTTGAGCAAATCTTTAAAAATGCGCTAACAGGGTTACCAATCGGTGGAGGTAAAGGCGGCGCAAACTTTGATCCAAAAGGTAAATCTGAAGCTGAAATCATGCGGTTTTGCCAGTCATTTATGTCCGAGTTGTTCCGTCATATCGGCCCGACAACGGATGTACCGGCTGGCGATATTGGTGTTGGTACACGCGAACTTGGCTTTTTGTTCGGACAATACAAGCGACTCGCGAATTCGTTTGACGGCGTGTTAACAGGAAAAGGCTTGGCTTGGGGAGGCTCTTTCGTGCGCAAAGAGGCAACTGGGTTTGGATGTGTTTACTTTGCCAATTACATGATGGCAGACCGTGATGAGGAGCTTGAAGGAAAGTGCTGTGCCGTATCTGGCTCAGGTAACGTGGCAATCTACACGATGGAGAAGCTCTATGAGCTTGGTGCTAAGCCGGTTACTTGCAGTGACTCTTCAGGGACGATTTATCATCAAGCCGGTATTGATTTAGATCTAGTGAAACGCTTGAAAGAGCAGCAACACGAGCGCTTAGAAAAATATTTGGAAACGCATTCTGAAGCAGAATACACGCCTCGCAAAGATTACCCCGAAAACGGTCATCAAGTTTGGCGCTACAAAGTCGATTTAGCCTTCCCATGTGCGACTCAAAATGAAGTGACACGAGAAGATATTGAATGCCTTTTAGAAAATGGTTGTTTGGGCATTGTCGAGGGCGCGAATATGCCGCTTACAGAAGCTGCTTTCGATGCGGTACAACAAAGTTCAATTGCTTATGGTCCTGGTAAAGCCTCCAATGCCGGGGGTGTAGCCACGAGTCAACTTGAAATGGCGCAAAACGCCAGTATGCAACGTTGGACGTTTGAACAAGTTGATGAGCGCTTAAAGCAGGTAATGAAAAATATTTATAAGGATATTTCACGCACGGCTGAACAGTACGGCAAGCCGCGCAATTTAGTACTAGGTGCCAATATTGCTGGTTTTAAACGAGTGGCCGATGCCATGTTAGAACAAGGCCTTGTATAATCAATTGGTTAACCTAATCTTTACAAAAAATAATTGTTTAGATGAAACTAAATTGCTCAGCAGTGCGACTAAACTAGTAACTGATAGCTTTTCGCTATCTGCCGTTTGGAGGCATTATGATGCAAATTCACCAGGTTAAGCGCGGTTTCAGTGCTGTCGCAATGCTATGTGCAATGGGAGTCACCGGACTCGTTATTGCACCTCAAGTAGCGCAGGCTGAAACGACGCAGCAGCAAGTTGTCTATTATTCAAAGGCTGAATTAGATCGGTTACTTGCGCCAATTGCACTGTATCCGGATAGCTTACTTTCGCATGTATTGATTGCCGCAACCTACCCATTGGAAGTGGTTGAAGCGGAGCGCTGGGTTCGCCGTCATGAGCATTTGTCACCGCAGCAGGCGCTGGAACGCGCTGCTGGTGAGACGTGGGATGCTAGTGTCAAGGCTCTAGTAGGCACGCCTGAGGTGTTGAAGCAGATGAGTGATGACCTGCAGTGGACACAAGCCATCGGCGAGGCATTTCTAGCTCAACAAGATGAAGTGTTAGAACGTGTTCAAGTGTTACGTGATGATGCTTATGTTGCCGGTAACCTGCGTTCAAACCAGCACGTGAATGTCGCGCGCGAAGATCGTACGATTGTTATTGAAAACGTTCGTCGCGAAGTGGTTTATGTGCCTTACTATGACCCGCGGGTCGTCTATGGTTCGTGGCGCTGGCATGATTACCAACCAGTTTTCTGGTCGCGCCCAACGCTTACCGTAAGTATTGGGTCAGGTATTTATTGGGGTATTAGCTACTCGATACCAAGCCGTTATTATTTTAGTCACTTCTATTGGCCACAGCGTTATGTGGTGATCAACCACCATTATTATCGTGAGCCGCCGAAAAAACGTCGTGATTATTATATGACGGGTAAAGACAGCAAACGTTGGTATCACAATCCGCGTCATCGTCGAGGTGTTGATTATCGCCATCGCGATTTGCAGCCCGAACGGCCGAAATACTATATGGTCAACGGTGGCAAATATGGTCGTGATGAAATCGTCAGACCGGAAGTGTCTCAGCGAGCAGTGAATCACCAACGCGTGATGACATCACCGCGAGCGCAACCAGCGCAACCGCAGGTAACTGCTCGCAACGTTGTTACTCAGCGCAATAAGCGCCCAGAGCAAGATCGCATTGTGCGCACGTTGCGCGACAGAAAACCAGCTCAGGTGGCGGTGGAATCGCGAACTGAAGTAAAAGTAACACCACGCAGTAAATCGCCTCAGTGGGGTGATTCTGTGGTACGTGAGCGGAATGTTCGTGTTCAACCTAAGGTAAAAAACCGTGACGTACGTGAACCTTATATGCGTGCGCCAAAACAGCCGCAAGTAAGTGAACGTGCTGTGACGGTTACGCCGCGAGCAACGCCGAAACCACAGCCAAGTTACCAACAACCGCGTGCTACTGTGAAAAGTTCGAAGCACTATGAGGCACCAGCAAAAGCGGCACCTCGCGGGCAGGTCAATCGGCCAGCGGCTTCGAACAATCGAGCGAAGCAAAACCGAATGCAAGATTTCTAAAGAAACGCAATCGTTAAGTTAAATACCGAAGTCGTCGTAACGAATGCGAGACTTCGGTATTTTTTTGTCTGCCAACAGTTGCAGTGTGGCCGCTAGCATTGCCGGCGGGCCGCAGACATAAAAGTCATAATCGCCAGGGTTCTGCTCCAACCACGTCGCTACTTCTTCGTGCACAAATTTATCTATCACTGGATAGTAATGTAACGATGCGTCGGCACGAAAATCATCGGCAAAAATAAGTTCTTCCTCAGTGCGCGCGCCATGAAACAGGTGACGTTGTCTTGCGTGCTCATTTGCAACTAGGGCATGAATTGGCGCGATACCTACGCCGCCAGCAATATAAATTTGCTCACGACTAGTTTCGCTGGAATCCGTGGCAACGAAGTCGCCAAATGGGCCAAAAGCGTTAACCGAATCGCCGACCTGTAAACTTAGCAAATAAGATGAACCAACACCTGCTCGCGGAAACTCTTTGGTGCCAGGTACACGGCGAACCAAAAAGTGAAGCTGTTGATTGCCGCCTGGCTTGGTCGCAAAGGAATAATGGCGAAACAGCGCGCCGCTATTGGCGGTGGGTATTTTAAATTGCATAAATTGTCCCGCTTGATAGTCGCAGACAGGCGCACTATCGAAGACCATTTCAGTAATGGCCTCAGAATGTTCATATTTACCAACTAGGGTCAGCTCAAAGTCGCGCACTTGGTCATTTAACAACGTGACAATTTGGCCATGATCGCGATGTTGGCAAGCAAGTCGAATTCCTGCACTTAGCTCTGTTGCCGTTAACAGATGACTTTCGGCCGTGGTCACAGTTGTTGGCTCAGTTATTTTCACCTTACATAAGCCACAGGTACCGCCGCCTCCGCAGCCGCTAGCAATCGGTTTATTTTGATGCTGCAGCGATTCTAACAGTGTCGGTTTGCGCCGCGGATTAAAATCGCCGCGACGCAGGTTTTGCACCAATAACAAGGCACCAGATAACGTAAACCACAAGGCTAACAGCGCAGCGGTATAAATTAATAAGTGGTTAAAGCTGCGTGCACCTGAATAGTCCATAAAGTGCAATTTAAATGCCCAATCCGCAATGAGCCATGGCGTATTGCGATGATCAATGACTTGGCCATTAGCTGCATCAACGTAAACACGCGTGTTAAGGTCATCATCAAATAAAACTTGGTAACCTTGGCCGTGCCAGTCGACTAATTCATTTGTTTCGGTAATCGGCACCACTGAGTTTACGCTGCCGGGACCATCGTAGGTGGCAACTGCTAACTGTTTCGCTTGTTCAGCGTTAGTATGCCAAGGTTGACCGGTGTCGCCGTGTAAATAGACACGCTCGGATGCAAGTTCAATGCGATACTGTGGCTCATCTGCAACGCGATAGAGCTTGATTGACAGCGCGCGCGGATAACGCTGCCAAACTTCGTCAATACCAACTTCTGGCATAGTGTGGCGGATAACCAACCCGGTAGGATTTACTTTGTATTGGTGCCCAGACATCGCATGATGCCCTTGTGTCGAAAAGTAAAAGCCACTGACAACCCACAATACCACTTGAATGAGCATAACAAGCCCAACCCAGCGGTGAAGCCATTGAGCAAAGCGCATCATGATTGCGCTCCTTTGCGACGTGAGCGACCAATGGTGAAAACCAACAAGACAATGCCGGTGATACTCAAAAGGCCAGTACCAAGAATAAAACTGCGAAGTAACCAGTTGGTGATATCTTCACGGGTTTCATAATCCATGATGTGTAACATCCAGAAGATATCAAAGCCGCGCCAGAAATCATGACGTTTGGTAATTAGTTCACCGGTAATTGGCGACATATAAAAGCTAGAGCTGCCAAAATCGTCGAAATTAACTTGCCAAATAGGTAACAAGCTTGGGCTGATTTCAGACGGTGCATTCTGCGTTAGCAATAAAACGCTTGCAATGGGAGCCGGCTTGCTCGGGGCGTAAAGTCGCTCTGCATTAGCGCGGATATCAGCTTCATTAAATTCTACCGTATGCAGTGTTTGAGCATTCACTAAAAAGGTCTGGCGGTGCGCAAATATTTTATAAACAGCAACCCATTCGCCGTCGACGAATGCCGATTGCAATGTCACTTCGCGAGCGCGGGGATAGGCATCAATCACATCTTGCACCGAGCGTACACTCGTCGCGTTTGGTAGCTCTTGCGGAGTGGATTGAACGAGGTGATTGCCGTGAATAAAGCTGAGTTCGAAGAACACCATGTAGGCGCCACTTATGCTCCAAATAACCATCTGTACGCCAAATATTAGTGATAACCAGCGATGCCAAACTCGCCACTTACTCGAACTCTGTTTCGCCTGCCCGGCTGCTATTGTCATAGGGTACTCTAGATTAATGGATGAAACGGTAGGTGATTCCGTTTATTGTAACTAACAAATGGTATAAAACTTTGATGCTGATTCCTATAAAGATGATGAGAGAAAATGAAATTTGATTATTTCTATGAGCGCGCCATGAAACGTCACGGCGGCGAGCAAGCAATTAAACAGCGCATGCCAAAGCTCGCAACCAAAGGTGATCTTGAAAACGTTTCAGATAATCAGGTGCTTGCTGAAATGACGCGCTGTGTGTTTCGCGCTGGCTTCGCCTGGCGTGTTATTGAAAATAAGTGGGCGGGGTTTGAAGCTGCTTTTGCTGGTTTTTTACCATTATATTGGCAGCAAGTGCCGCCAGAACGCCTTGATGAGCTGGCGCGTGACGAACGTATTGTGCGCAATTTGCAAAAAATCGCGACGGTTCCAGTCAATGCTCGCATGATTGTTGAAGTGGCTGAGCAACATGGTAGTTTCGGTAAGTTTTTAGCGCAGTGGCCATCAGCAGAGCAGGCTGAGTTACTTCGATTCTTTAAACAGCATGGCGCTCGGTTAGGTGGCACGGCGGCACAGCACGTACTACGGCGCCTTGGTTGGGATGGCTATCTATTAACCCCAGATAACCTAACGGCGTTGCGTAATCACAACTTACTTGATGCGTCGCCGTATAGCCGTCGCGGCGCAAAGCAAATTCAAGATACGTTTAATCAATGGCACAGCGAGACAGGGCTGCCGTACAGCCATCTGTCTCGAATATTGTCCATGACGATTGATGTGAAAGGTTAGCGCAACGTCACAAATTCTTCGGCGCTGGTTGGATGAAGTGCAACCGTGGCATCGAAATCGGCTTTTGTGGCGCCCATTTTCATGGCAACCGCGAAGCCTTGCAGAATTTCGTCCATCCCTTCGCCGATGCCGTGCAAACCGATTACACGCTCTTCAGGACCAACACAAACGAGTTTGAATGTGCTCAGCGCGCGATGTGGTGTTACGGCATTGTACATTGCCGCAAACTGCGAGCGATACACTTTCACGTTATCACCATGTACTTCGCGGGCCTCGGTTTCCGTTAAGCCAACAGTACCAATGGTTGGGTGACTAAACACAATTGTCGGAATTTGGCTGTAATCCATATGTGCATCAGGCATGTCTTTATTAAATAGACGCTCGGCTAACAGGCGACCTGCCTTAATCGCAACTGGTGTGAGCTGTGCCTCACCAGTAATATCGCCGACGGCATAAATGCCTTTGACGTTGGTGTTTTGGTATTTGTCGGTGCGGATAAAACCATGGGCATCGGCGGTCACACCAGCAGCCTCTAGATTAATCTTATCAGTAGCCGGTTCACGACCAATCGCCCAAACTAAGCAATCAACGCCTTCAATCAATTCACCGTTGTCACAGTGGATAGAGAGTAAACCATCATTATTCTTTTCGACTCGTGCAACAATACAGCCGGTATGTAACGTAGGGCCATCTTGCTTGAGGCGTTCAAGCAAAGCATCGGTAATGTCGTGGTCGAAATAACGCAATGGACGATCACCGCGCACCAATAAATGCGCGTCGGAACCAAGAGCATGCAACACGCCAGCAATTTCAACAGCGATATAACCGGCGCCAACCACTACAGCTTTGTTGGGGCGTTCAGTTAAGGCAAAGAATCCATCAGAATCAATACCATACTCTGCGCCGGGCACGTCAGGGATCATCGCTCGGCCACCAACCGCGATGGTAATGTGGTCTGCGGTAATGTGCTCACCATTTACTTCAACGGTGCGTGAATCCACAAAGCGCGCAAAGCCTTCGATATAATCAACGCCATTGCTTTCAAAACCCCGTTTGTAGCCGCCATGAATACGCTCAATGTAGGCTTCGCGATTTTTGACTAAGGTACTCCAATCGAAACCTTTTTGTTCGATATTAAAACCGTACGCTGAACTGTATTTGATGGCCTCGGCTATGTGTGCGCCATACCACATGACTTTTTTCGGAACACAGCCGACGTTGACACAGGTTCCGCCAACTGCTTTAGCTTCGATAACGGCTGCTTTAGCACCACGAATTGCTGCTCGGTTAGCTGATGCAATGCCGCCGCTACCGGCGCCAATGGCAAGATAATCATAATGTCGGGTCATGTGCTCAACTCCTGTGACATGCTAGAGTAATGGTTCATAATGTGAATCAGGCTATGATCGCCGAAAAAGACAGCGGGTGCAATGCAACAGCCCGCCAATGAACAGAATTAACCAATGAAAAAATCGATGAGCCTTATCTACCAAATCAATCGCAGCAAGAAACGGCGCAACTTAGCCCTAAAAGTTGCCCAAGGAAAATTGGAAGTGCAGGCTCCTTGGCATATGTCAGAGGCGACCATTGCCGACTTTGTGCAACAGAAGCACGAATGGATTTCAAAGCATTTAAATCGTCAGCAAAAGCGGCTTGCAAGCTTAACGCCGCGTGAATGGCAGTCGGGTGAACGTTTGCGCTGGCTGGGGCAACCGTTAAAACTCAAAGTAGCGGTTGCAACGCGCAAAACAGCACAACGCTACGGCAGCGAATTATTTGTAACCACCACGGCACGCAGTAATCGTGATCATGAACCGAAGCGCACGATCATTGATTGGTACAAAATTGAGGCCAGAGCGTGGCTCGATGCTTTTTTCGATTCGTGGCCGCAAACTCACGAGTTAACTCCCGCCGGCTGGTCAGTGGGTGACTTCACCAGTAAATGGGGTCATTGCACGCGTAAACGCGAACTGCGTTTCACCTGGAAGTTATGGCTGGCGCCAGAATGGGTTGTACGCAACGTGGTGATTCATGAATTGTGCCATTTGCGCGAGTTCAACCACAGTAAAGCATTTTGGCAATTGGTGGCGACGCATTCGCCGGATTATGAAGAGGCTGAACAGTGGTTGCGTCAGCACGGCGTAACCGTGCTGAACAACCAGTATTTAGATTACAGTGATGATTAAGGTGCACTCACTGGTAAATTCTCTTTCAAAAATTCGACCATCATGGTGCGTAAATGTTGCGTGGTGCCTTTGCCTTCGCTAATCCCGTGGGTACGATTTGGGTAGGCAAAATAGTCGAATTGCTTACCATGCTTTATCAATTCATTGACTAAGCGCTCGGAACCTTGAAAGTGAACATTGTCATCGCCGGTGCCATGCACCAATAACAAATCACCTTGTAGGTTTGCCGCGTGAGTAATTGCTGACGTTTCGCGATAACGGTCTGCCGACTCGGGCAACAAGCCTGAATAGCGTTCTTGATAAATCGTATCGTAAAGGGTGAGATCAGGTACTGGCGCTAATGCCATCCCGACATGGTAGGCTTCTGGGTAGCGGAACAATGCGTTCAAGGTTTGTGAACCGCCACCACTGTGTCCCCAAATGCCCACGCGATCGCCATCAATGAAATCCCAGCGCTTTAACATGGCTTGGAGTGCATCGTGCTGATCACGAACGGTAATGTCACCCAGATTTTTATAAATTGAACGGCGCCATTCAAAACCGCGCGGCGAACGGGTCCCGCGGTTATCGACCGAAGCAACAATGTAGCCTTGCTGAGTTAAGTAGGTATGGAATAAAAAGCGCTCACCGCCCCAACTATTTGCAACGGTTTGTCCCCAAGGTTCACCGTATACATAGAACACGATTGGATATTTTTTGCTGGCATCGAAGTCAGCCGGCTTCATCAAAAAGCCATCGAGCTTTAAGCCGTCTTGCGCTTCCACTTGAAAGAACTCAAACATGCCGCGTTTCAATTGATCAAACGCATCTTGCGCATTCTGGTTATCCTTGATGACACGAATACGGCGATGGTCGGGCAGTGAAATCATGTCGACCACAGGCATGTTATCAACGTCTGAATAGGTGTGTACTGCGTACTTGGCATCAGCTGAGAGCTGATAGCTATGGGTACCTGGTTGATCTGGCGTTAACCGCTCTAGTTTACCGCTACCATCAAGGCTCGCACGGAACAAATAGCGCTCTAATGGTGTTTCCGGCGATGCAATAAAGTAAACCCAACCGTCGTCTTCATTAATTTGAAGTACTTCAATGACGTCCCAGTTACCACGGGTAATTGTACTCAAGCGCCCTGTATCTCGCTGTACGACATAGATATGACGAAAACCACTGCGCTCACTTAACCAGGTGAATGATTTACCGCCGTCAATAAACTGTAAGTCATCAACGTACTCAGCCCAGCTCTCAGTCACTTCTTGCAATAACTCGCGCACCGCACCAGAGCGTGCATTGGCTAGGTAGGCTTTATTGACTGCTTGCGAGCGAGTCAGTTGCTGAATTAGCAATTGTGAGCTATTACCGGCCCACTGCATCCGCACTAAATAATTTTGACGAGGATCGCCCGGCACTTTCATCCAAGTCGTATCGCCGCCATTTGCCGGCATCACGCCAATGCGCATGGCTGCGTTGGTTTCACCAACTTTCGGATATGGAAATTGTTTGAGCGTTGGATACAACGAATCGGTGTTATTGATCATGGTAAACAACGGCGTTCCTTCGGTATCCAACTGCCAATACGCAATTGAACGGCCGTCAGGGCTCCAGCGGAAACCATCACGTAAGAAAAATTCTTCTTCGTTGACCCAATCGAAGGTGCCGTTAACAATGGTTTCGTCACCGTCTTTGGTCAACTGGGTAATTTTCTTTGAGTTCAAGTCTTCAACATAGATGTTGTTTTTCATCACGTAAGCAACACGGGTTGCTTGTGGGTCAAACTTTGCAAATTGCAGTGTTGACGGTTCAGCCTTGCCGCCAAGCTTTTGAAGGCGTTTGGTCGATAGGTTGTAAACCCAATAATCACCAAGGGTGTGAGTGCGCCATGAGCGTTTGGTGTTGGTGAAAATTAATAATTTCTTGCCGTCTTCAGACCAACTGTAGTCGGCAACGTTTAACGGTTCTTCAGTTGCGCTAGGGCGCAAGTTATCCGCCTCTACAAGCACCGTGCGTTGTTGTGTTTCAGGATGATATCTGACGAGATCTTGACCACCATTTTCGGCCGTTTCAAGCACGGTATAACCACTACCATTTGCAAGCCAACGCGTTGGGCCAACGCCTCGTGCATTGAACTTACCTTCACCGTATAATTGGTCGAATTGTAACGTTTCAGTACCTTGCGATGATGATGCGGTGCTCGTATCACTCATGCTTGGTAACGAACTACAACCAGAGATAAAAATCACCGCAGTCACTGCAGTGAAAGTTTGGCGTAGCCAATAGGATGTATTTTGTGTCATTGTAATTCCCTGTTGTTGCGTGCTGACCTTGATATTAGCCCGAGCACCCCATATCTAACTTTTAGAAAATCGGTAAAAGATCAGTACAAAAGTATTCACGCATTATTCAAGAGGAAGTTCCATGAGTCAAAACCCTTTGCTCAGCGATTACCATTTACCGCCATTCGAAGCGATTCAACCTGAGCACATTGTGCCAGCAATTGAGCAACGCATTCGTGATTGTAAGGCAACCATCGCTGCGGTTATTGAGAAAGGGGACTTCACTTGGGATGGCCTCGTTGAACCCCTTGAGCAAGTTGATGACTTGTTAGAGCGCAGCTGGTCACCCGTATCACATCTCAATGCTGTGGTGAGCTCAAAGGAATTGCGCGAAGCGCATGACCAATGTCTGCCGTTATTATCTGAATATGGCACTTTCGTGGGCCAGCATGAAGGGCTGTATCTTGCCTTTAAATGGCTAAAAGAGAGCAAGGGGTTCAATCAGCTGACCGAAGCGCAGCGTAAAGTCATTACCGATACGTTACGAGACTTTGAACTTTCCGGTATTGCCCTGCCGGCAGAGCAGAAAAAACGTTATGCAGAAATTCAGACAAAATTGTCAGAGCTCTCGTCGCAGTTTAGTAATAATTTACTCGACGCAACCGACGGGTGGCACTATTTAGTCACTGATGAAAGTGAGCTAGCAGGATTGCCAGAGAGTGCCATTGCCGCCGCTAAAGCCGCAGCCGAAGAGAATGAGCAAAAAGGGTGGCGCTTTGGGTTAGATTTTCCAAGCTATTTGCCGGTGATGACTTATGCCGATAATAGTGAATTGCGGCGCACCTTGTATGAAGCGTTTACCACACGCGCCTCGGATCAAGGACCACAAGCAGGGCAATTTGATAACTCGCAGATTATGGCCGAAACATTGGCACTGCGTCATGAATTGGCCGTTTTACTCGGTTTTGAAAACTATGCAGAACTATCATTGGCGACGAAAATGGCCGAATCAACCACGCAGGTAGAACAGTTCTTACAAGACTTAGCACAGCGTTCGTTGCCTCAGGCGCGCGCGGATTATCAAGAAGTACTCGATTTTGCCCGTGAACACTATGGCGTGAATGAATTGAATGCTTGGGATGTTGCTTATTATAGCGAGAAGTTGAAACAGCAACGCTACGCCATTTCTGATGAGCAATTACGCCCGTACTTCCCTGAGAATCAAGTTGTTAAAGGCTTGTTTAACGTTGTACAAACGCTATTTGGGATTCACATTGAGGAGCAAGACAGCGTTGCTTCTTGGCACCCGAATGTACGCTATTTTGTAATTACCGATAACAACGGTGACGTACGTGGTAGTTTCTTTTTAGATTTATACGCTCGATCAGGTAAGCGTGGTGGCGCATGGATGGCCGAGTGTGCGGTGCGACGGATTACCGCAAATCATGCGTTGCAGTTACCCGTTGCTTATCTCACCTGTAACTTTAATAAGCCGGTCGGTGATAAACCGGCGTTATTTACCCATGACGAAGTGCTCACGTTATTCCATGAATTCGGTCATGGCTTGCACCATATGTTGACCAAAGTTGACGTAGCTGGAGTGTCAGGAATCAATGGTGTGGCTTGGGATGCAGTTGAATTACCGTCACAGTTTTTAGAGAACTGGTGTTGGGAGCCAGAAGCTTTGGCGATGATTTCGGGTCACTATGAAACCGGTGAGCCATTGCCACAAGAATTATTAGATAACATGCTAGCGGCACGAAACTTTCAGTCGGCGATGCAAATGGCGCGGCAGTTAGAGTTTAGCCTGTTCGATTTACGCATTCATCGCGACTACAAGCCAGAGCACGGGGATACCATTCAATCGACGTTGGATGCCGTGCGTGATGAAGTTGCTGTGCGCAAACCACCGGCTTACAATCGCTTCCAACACAGCTTTGGACATATTTTCGCCGGTGGCTATGCCGCTGGTTACTACAGCTATAAGTGGGCAGAAGTATTATCCGCCGATGCTTTTTCACGATTTGAAGAAGAAGGCATTTTCAATCGCGAAACTGGGCAGGATTTTTTACGTGCCATTTTAGAACGAGGTGGTTCGCGTGAAGCAATGGTGTTGTTCAAAGAGTTTCGTGGTCGTGAGCCGCAAGTTGATGCGTTGCTTCGCCACTCGGGCATTACGAGTTTGGAACAACCCAGCTAACCACAAGTACGAGTGTTAGCACAAACAAGATGACAAATACGGCACCGACCGCGACGTAAATCACTGGATTACCGTGATTGAAATCGCGCTGTCGGTTCTTGTCAGACTGAACGCCAAACAACGCAGCTAGTACGCTGATGATAATGTCTAAAACGGAAGGTTTGTTCGGCTGTTCGGTATTTGTTTTGGCTCTTGTCTTAACGAAAGACATTGCAGCTTAACCACTGATTGGACGGTTGTAATCACGCTTGCTCGATTCTGACGAACCAAACAGTAATTCGAATAAATCTAAGAAATGAAACTGAGTTGAACGGCTTTTACCACTAAACCAACTACCCCATGTCACATTTTGCTGTTGTGCTTGGCAAACTTGTTGAGCATTTGGTTGTTCGCTATTTTGCATCAGCGCCTGACACTCTTCGAGCGACTTGCTGGTCTGTGTATGCCACGCAGAAGCCCCCATTGCGCTAGTGAGCACAATGCTTGTAGCCACTATGACTGACATCGCTGACAGTTTCATGGGAACCTCCGGTTAATAAATGAACTCATAAAATAGCAGGAAAAAGGCGCTACTGCCAAGCTAATTCGCGTATTTTTTTGACTGCTAAGCGCACTAACCTTTGGTACACTATGGCGACTTTTTAACAGGTGAGGTGCCTATGCGCGACTTTCTAATCGCACCATCGATATTATCAGCAGATTTTGCTCGGCTTGGCGAAGAGGTTGAGAACGTTCTTGCGGCCGGCGCAGACGTTGTGCATTTCGATGTCATGGATAACCATTTCGTGCCCAATTTAACCATTGGCCCGATGGTGTGCAAAGCGTTGCGTGACTATGGTATTACCGCACCGATTGATGTGCATTTGATGGTTCAGCCGGTTGACAGAATGATTGATGATTTCGCTGCTGCTGGCGCCTCAATTATTACCTTTCATCCAGAAGCATCAACACATATCGATCGCTCTTTACAGCAAATCAAAGCGGCGGGCTGCCAAGCTGGGTTAGTGTTTAATCCAGCCACGCCACTTCATTACCTCGACTATGTTCTGGATAAAGTTGACGTCATTTTGTTGATGTCAGTGAACCCCGGTTTTGGCGGCCAAGCCTTTATCCCAGCCACGTTAGATAAATTGCGTCAGGCGCGACAAATTATTGATGCCAGTGGTCGCGATATCCGTCTTGAAATTGATGGCGGCGTGAAAGTTGATAACATCGCTGAAATTGCTGCCGCTGGCGCCGATATGTTCGTTGCTGGTTCAGCCATTTTCAATCAACCTGATTATGCGCAAGTGATTGACGAAATGCGTCAACAGCTTGCAACAATAGTTAAATAACGGAACATACAGAATATGAGTAAACCCATTGTACTTAGCGGCTGTCAGCCATCTGGACAACTTTCAATTGGTAATTACATTGGCGCGCTGCGTCAGTGGGTAAAAATGCAAGACACTCATGACTGCCGCTTTATGTTGGTTGATTTACACGCAATTACGGTTCGCCAAGAACCCGAAAAACTACGAGAAGCAACCTTAGATGGGCTGGCTTTATACATGGCATGCGGCCTTGATCCAGAGAAAAGCGTCATTTTTGTTCAGTCGCATGTGCCGGAACATGCGCAATTGGCATGGGTTCTCAACTGCTATACCCAAATGGGTGAGTTGAATCGCATGACGCAATTCAAAGACAAATCGGATCGTCACGCCAATAATATAAATGCAGGCTTGTATACCTACCCTGCACTCATGGCTGCTGATATTTTATTGTATCAAGCCAATGAAGTGCCAGTCGGTAATGATCAGAAGCAACATCTTGAACTCGCTCGTGATGTCGCTACGCGTTTTAATAACCTTTATGGCGAGGTGTTTACGATACCTGACCCATTTATTCCGGAAGTTGGCGCTCGAATTATGAGCTTGCAAGACCCAACCAAGAAAATGTCGAAATCGGACGATAATCCGAATAACTTTATTGGGTTGTTAGAAGATCCGAAAAAAATTACTAAGAAGCTAAAGCGTGCCGTAACGGATTCAGATGAGCAGGCGCGTATTTACTTTGATACCGAAGAAAAGCCGGGCGTATCGAATTTATTATCCATCTTGTCGGCAGCAACCGGTCGTTCAATTGCTGATCTGGTGCCAGAGTACGAAGACAAAATGTATGGTCACTTGAAAGGTGATACAGCGGAAGCTGTTGTTGCTATGCTGGAGCCAATTCAACAGCGCTACAACGAATTGCGCCATGACCGCGCTTATCTGGATCACGTGATGGCAAAAGGTGCCGAAGCGGCAAGCGCGCATGCAGCGCAAACGCTGCGTCAAGTGTATGACGTGATTGGGTTTGTACCGCGGCCATAACTTATGCTGTTAATGATCGATAACTATGACTCGTTCACGCACAATGTGGTTCGCTATTTGCGTGAATTAAATGCCGACGTCAAAGTTGTTCGTAATGATCAAATTAGCCTTGCAGAGATAAACCAGTTACCGCTAGCCGGTATTGTCATATCGCCTGGGCCATGTACGCCAAATGAGGCCGGTATTTCGTTGCCAGTTATCGAACAGTTTGCGGGTCAAATTCCCTTACTGGGTGTTTGCTTAGGTCATCAAGCGATTGGACAAGTGTTTGGTGCGCAGGTCGTGCGCGCCAAACAAGTCATGCATGGGAAAACCTCCGAACTTCACCACAACAATCAGGGGTTATTTCAAGGCCTGCCGTCGCCATTTACAGTCGCGCGGTATCATTCTCTACTTCTCGACCACGACACGTTACCAGACGAACTCATTGTGGATGCTTGGGTGAATCGAGCAAGCGGTGAACAAGAGGTGATGGGGATACGTCACGTGAGTCTGCCAGTTTGGGGCGTTCAATATCACCCAGAAGCGATCGAAACCGAACATGGGCATGCCATCTTTCAGCGATTTTTAGAGTTTTGCGACCTAATTTGAGTAAATTTAGGGCGTTAGATATTCATCCAAAATAGGCGCTTCTGCATACTTATGCAAGGCGCTTGCAAATCAAGCTAAGTTACCTAAAACCCCTACTTTTTCTGTACCTCAAGCACGACAGCGATGCTTTTTTCTGCAATAATATAGCCACTTTACACGGCCTCTTTTGAAGGTCAATTTGAACCGATTTGAATAGCAATGAGGGATACATATGACAACGACGAATAAAGTCGATCGCGCACTCTTCGATGACGTAATGGTACCTAACTATAACCCGGCAAAAATGATTCCGGTAAAAGGTGAAGGCTCTCGCGTTTGGGACCAAGAAGGTAAAGAGTACGTCGATTTCGCTGGCGGTATTGCCGTGAACTGTTTAGGTCATTGTCATCCAGCTATGGTGAAGGCGTTAACCGAGCAAGGTAACAAGCTCTGGCACTTAAGTAACGTATTCACCAATGAACCAGCTATTCGCTTGGCGAAAAAATTAACCGACGCGACTTTTGCCGAGCGCGTCTATTTCGCAAACTCTGGTGCGGAAGCGAACGAAGCTGCTTTGAAATTAGCACGTCGCTGGGCACTCGATAAGTTCGGTGCTGATAAGAACCAAATTATTGCTTTCAACAAAGGCTTCCATGGTCGCACTTTCTTTACTGTAACGGTTGGCGGACAGCCAGCTTACTCAGAAGGTTTTGGACCGAAACCAGGGGCGGTAGAACATGTTGATTACAACGACCTCGCAGCCCTTGAGAAACTGATGTCAGAGCAAACCTGCGCGGTCATGATGGAGCCGTTGCAAGGTGAAGGCGGAGTCATTAGCCCCGACGTTGAATTCGTTAAAGGCGTACGCGCACTGTGCGATAAATACAATGCGCTCTTGATTTTTGATGAAGTTCAAACTGGCTTTGGTCGTACTGGCAGCTTGTATGCCTATCAACAGCTTGGTGTTGCGCCAGACATTCTCTCAACGGCGAAAGCGCTTGGTGGTGGTTTCCCTATTGGTGCCATGCTAACCACAACAGAAATCGCGCAACACTTGAAGCCAGGTACACACGGTAGCACCTATGGTGGTAACCCATTGGCATGTGCTGTTGCCGAAGCGGTGTTTGACGTGGTGAACACCAATGACGTGCTTGAGGGCGTTAAGAAACGCGAGCAATTGTTCAAAGATGCTCTGCAGAAAATCAACGACAAATACAACGTATTCAAAGATATCCGTGGTAAAGGCTTGTTGTTGGGTGCTGAATTAACCGAGCAATTTGAAGGTAAAGCGCGTGATTTTCTAAATGCTGCGGCTGACGAAGGCACGATGGTGTTAGTTGCTGGCCCAAGTGTGATTCGTTTTACGCCGTCGCTGATCATTCCTGAGCAAGATATTGTTGAAGGTTTGGCGCGATTTGAACGAGCTGTTGCTAAGCTTGCTGGTTAATTGAAGCGGAGACACGCTATGTTAGTGGTGCGTCCGATTGCGCCGCAGGATTATGCGGCGCTTTACACCTGTGCAGTTGAGTCTGGATATGGTTTCACGTCATTGCCTGTCGACGAGGACTTGCTGCGTCGTCGCATTGCGCGCGCGCAAGAAGCGTTTGCGCGTGAGCAAGTGAGTGAGCCGGGTGAAGAAGGTTATCTCTTTGTCATGGAAGATACGGACACCGGTGAGGTTGTCGGTTGCAGTGGAATTGAGGCCGCGGTAGGCCTCACCGATGCCTTCTATCATTATCATATTGGCAAAGTAGTCCATCACTCTAAAGAGCTGGATATCTACAATGCACTCGAAACATTAACGTTATGTAACGATTACACTGGCGTAAGTGAACTTTGCACTTTGTTTTTGCGTGAACCATTTCGCAAAAATATGAATGGTCGCGTGCTATCGCGCTTTCGTATGTTATTTATGGCCGAGTTTCGCAACCGCTTTAGCGATATTGCGATTGCCGAAATGCGAGGCGTATCGGATGAAAATGGTGAATCACCATTTTGGGGTTGGTTGCAGAAAAACTTTTTCTCAATGGATTTCACCCAAGCTGACTACCTAACAGGTATAGGCGAGAAAACCTTTGTCTATGAATTGATGCCGAAGCTACCTATTTACGTGCAACTATTGCCACCAGAAGCACAAGCAGTTATTGGCAAAGTTCATGAGAATACACGCCCAGCTTTGCGTATGCTACAAAGCGAAGGGTTCCGTAGTCGTGGCTACATCGATATTTTTGATGCCGGTCCGACCGTCGAAGCCGACGTGGCGAATATTAAGAGCGTTAGGGATAGTAAGCGCTTACCAGTAACCATTGGAAAGGTTGCTGATGATAAGCCTCGATTCATTGTATGTAATACGAATGTTGCTGAGTTTCGTGCCATTCAAACACAACTTGATGAACAGCACGAACAAGTCATTATTGACGCCGAAGCGGCTGCTGCGCTGCGTGTGCAAGAAGGCGATTACGTTCGATTTGTCACATTGACAGGAGCAAACTAATGTCTGAACAGAATTTATTTATCAATGGCAACTGGGTTGCCGGTGAAGGCGAGTTATTTCAATCAATTGATCCAGCTCGCAATGAAATTATTTGGGAAGCGAAAGCCGCAACTGACGAGCAGGTCGACGCCGCTGTTATGGCTGCGCGCGCAGCGTTCATTGCGTGGGCAGATAAAAGCTTTGAAGAACGTTTAGCTATTTGTAAGCGTTTCGCTGAATTGTTGGAAGAAAATAAGCAAAAATTTGCACACATTATTGCTGAAGAAACAGGCAAGCCAGTGTGGGAAACGTTGACCGAAGTCGCTGCGATGATTGGTAAAGTAGCCATTTCTGAGCGTGCTTACCACGAACGTACAGGTACCGTAGAGAATACCATGCCAGGTGCGAAGGCGTTTGTGCGTCATAAACCACACGGCGTTGTTGCTGTTTACGGCCCATATAACTTCCCTGGTCATTTACCAAATGGTCATATTGTCCCTTCGTTGTTGGCTGGTAATACAGTCATATTCAAGCCAAGCGAAATGACGCCGAAAGTTGCCGAGTTTACGGTGAAAATGTGGGAAAAAGCAGGGCTTCCAAGCGGTGTGCTGAATTTAGTTCAAGGCCTAGTTGATACCGGCAAAGCATTGTCGGCGCACCCACAAATTGATGGCTTATTTTTTACTGGCTCGTCAAACACGGGTCATGTGCTTCACAAATTATTTGCTGGACGCCCAGATAAAATTTTAGCACTTGAGATGGGCGGTAATAATCCGTTGATCGTCAAGGATGTTGCTGACATTGATGCTGCGGTGCACGATATTGTGCAATCCGCTTTTGTTACCTCAGGTCAGCGTTGTACCTGTGCGCGTCGCTTATTTATCGAGAAGAGCCCACAAGGTGACGCAATATTGAAGCGCCTCATTGAAGTGACTGAAAACATACAAGTTGGCGACTATGAAGCCGATCCGCAACCATTTATGGGTGCGATGATTTCGGCAAAAGCAGCTGCGGATATGGTCAAAGCGCAAAATGATTTGATTGACGCTGGCGCTAAAGTGCTGCTGAAAATGTTGCAGAAAGACCATAACCTAGGCTTCGTAACACCAGGTATTTTAGACGTTACCAAGGTAACTGAAATGCCGGATATCGAGCACTTTGGTCCGTTGTTAAAAGTTTATCGTTACACCGACCTTGATGCGGCAATTGAAGAAGCGAATAACACCAAATACGGCCTTTCAGCAGGTATTTTATGCGACAGCGAAGAAACCTATCGCTACTTCTTCAAGCGCATTCGTGCCGGTATCGTGAACTGGAATAAGCCAATTACTGGTGCCAGTAGTGCTGCACCATTTGGTGGCATTGGTGCGAGCGGTAATCATCGTGCTAGCGCGTACTACGCCGCTGATTACTGTGCATACCCAGTTGCCTCGGTAGAAGCTGAACATGTCAGCTTGCCAGAGAAATTAGCACCTGGTCTTAAATTCTAACCGACAATAAAGCGAGGAGTAATAAATGGCGGCGACCATGCATGCAACAGTAAATTGGCGTGACGGTTTAGTGTTTGAGGCCAAATCAGGCTCAGGCCATGCGGTGACAATGGATGGTAATAAAACCGAAGCCGCAAGCCCAATGGAGCTGGTCTTGATGGCCGCTGGTGGTTGTTCCTCGGTTGATGTGGTTAGTATTTTAGAAAAAGCGCGTCAGCAAGTAACTGGCGTTCAATGTGAAGTAAAAGGTGAGCGTGCCGATACAGTTCCTGCTGTATTTACCCACGTTCATCTTCACTTCATTGTCACCGGTACAGATGTTGCTGAAAAGCATGTGGAGCGGGCGGTGGCGCTGTCAGCAGACAAGTACTGCTCGGTCGCTAAAATGCTCGAAGCATCGGTAAAAGTGACGCACAGCTACGTAATTGAAAATGAAGGCGAGAATGCCTAAATGAATTATCGGCATAGTTACCATGCCGGCAATTTTGCCGATGTTTTCAAGCACGTTCTTCAATGTGTTGCGCTGGATTATCTGCAGCAGAAAGAGAAACCGTTCTGGCTGCTTGATACGCATGCTGGAATCGGTATGTATGATCTGCAAGGTGAACAAGCGCAAAAAACGGGTGAAGCAATTGATGGTATCGCGCGTTTATTAACGCGCGATGATTTACCCGATGCCATTCAACGCTATGTTAATTTTGTTAAAGAAGTAAATAGCCCGAACGAGCTGCGTTGGTACCCAGGTTCGCCTTGGTTTAGTGCTCAGCATTTGCGCCCGCAAGACAGTTTAACGCTCTGTGAGATGCATCCGCAAGACAGCGGAGCCCTCGCTGAAAACGTACGCAACGAATTTCCTGCCGCAAAACAAATCAAGGTGTTAGAGCACACCAATGGTTATGGTGCGATAAAAGCGTTATTACCGCCACCACAAAAGCGTGGCATGGTACTCATTGATCCACCGTTTGAGCAGCGTGATGAATTTGACCAAGTGGTACGCGCGCTTACCGATGGTGTGCGGCGCTGGGCAACCGGTATATACGCTGTGTGGTATCCAATTAAAGATCCGTTAGCTATCGGCGATTTCCATCAAAAAGTGAAAGCAATTGCTGGGGTCGAGAAGGTATTTGCAGTTGATTTATTAATTCGTACAGCAGTAGATAGAACCAAGCTAAATGGCTGCGGCATACTATTTATTAATCCGCCGTTTGGTCTAACTCAGCAAGTGAACGAAATAATGGATTATTTAACACCGTTGTTGGCTCAAGATCGCGGTGCAGAATATCAAAGTATCTGGCTTTAAGCGCGGTTAATGCCGCGCTGTTTCTCCAAAATCTCTTCAATCAGTGGGGCTAATATTAGTTCCATCGCAAACACCATTTTGCCTCCCGGCACCACTAAGGTATTCATACGTGACATAAACGCCCCGTCAATCATGCGTAAATAATACGGGAAGTCGACATTTTTCATGCCGCGAAAACGAATGACCACAAAGCTTTCATCTAATGACGGAATGTCTTTCGCACTGAACGGATTCGACGTATCAACAGTCGGTACCCGCTGGAAGTTAATATGAGTACGCGAAAACTGCGGCACTATGTGATGAATGTAATCTTCCATACTGCGCACAATACTTTGCGTTACGGCTTCTCTTGAATGACCGCGTTCAGAAGTATCGCGGAGTAATTTTTGAATCCACTCGAGGTTAACAATCGGCACCATGCCGATTAATAAGTCAACATGCTGGGCAACATCATAGCCTTCACCGACGACGCCACCGTGTAAGCCTTCGTAGAAAAGTAGGTCGGTATCTTTCGGTAATGGTTCCCACGGCGTGAACGTACCCGGAACTTGATTGTATGGCACGGCATCATCGAAGCTATGCAAATAACGTCGAATTTCACCATTTCCGATTGCCCCGTATTCTCGGAACAGAGCTTCAAGCCGGGTGAAATCATTTGCTTCAGGACCGAAATAGCTTATGTGCCTACCTTGCTCTTGCGCCTTGCGAATGGCTAATTCCATCTCAGGTCGAGAATAACGATGAAAACTATCACCTTCCACAAATGCAGCCTCAACATTTAATGAGCGGAAAATATGCCGCAGAGCCTGACTGGTTGTGGTTGTACCGGCCCCTGATGAACCAGTAACTGCGATGATAGGGTGTTGAACCGACATGAAACCTCCGAAAACGTAGAAAGAATGTTATACGGGGTCAGCTACACTCGGTCAAGTTTTGTTCAGATTAGTAATGCGGTGGAATATCGTCAGCGGGGTTGGTCGATGTGCCACCTTCTCTATCATTTAATTGTTGGAACTTTTCGATCAATAATTGCATCTTACGTTGTAGATGTTGCAATTCACCCGCTTGTTGCGTCACCAATTGATTCAATGTTTCAATGGTATCTTCTTGGAATGCCAATTGGCTTTCTAAATCGGCGATACGTCGTGATAGATCATGTTCGTGTTGCGCAGCCATAGGCAAACACCCCTAATTGTGTGTAGTATATTCAGCGCGACGAATTACAACTTACTCTGACAGAGAATTCAATCCTGGAGACAATAAATGAAGCAATTTAAAAAGCCTTTGGCGCTGACAATAATCGCACTTGCCGTAACTGGCTGTATGCAGCAGCAGGAAAAATTTCCTGTAAGTGAATCAGCACCAGAGGCTGAGCAAGACAAAATGGCCTACGCATTCGGTTCAACCTTGGGTGAATACGTTGGTGAAACACTTGAGCGTCAAGAACAAGCTGAGTTTGTTTTAGACCGAGAACTAGTTATTGCTGGTTTTGTTGATGCCATTAAAGGCGATGCAAAAATTTCACAAGCAGAAGCTGAAGAGTTGATTACGACCATGCAAACTCAAATTGCTGAGCAAACGGCAACGGTGATTGGTGGTAAAGCTCAAGCAGAAGGTGAAGCTTATCAGGCAGAAAATGCTAAGAAAGAAGGCGTTACCGTTACTGAATCGGGCCTACAGTATGAAGTGTTGCAAGAAGGGCCTGAAGGTGGCGCGCAACCGTCGGCAACTGATTTAGTTGAAGTTCATTATCACGGCACGTTGGTAAACGGTGAAGTATTCGATAGCTCAGTAGACCGCGGCGAGCCGCTAGTGTTGCCATTGAATCGTGTTATTGCTGGTTGGACTGAGGGCGTTCAGCTGATGAGCGTTGGCGATAAGTATCGTTTTGTTATTCCATCCGATCTTGCTTACGGTGAACGTGGCGCTGGTAATGGTCAAATTCCACCGAACTCGACGTTAATCTTTGAAGTTGAACTGCTCAACATTGTTGATCCGGAAGCAACCGAAGAAGAAACAGTAGAGATTGAAGCGAAGCAATAATTCTTACTTCGCTCAGGTCACGCTAGAGTAGCTGATGCTGCTCTAGCGTGTTCAATAGGCGGTCTTCAAATTCCATCCGTAACTCAAGTGCCTCACCTAAATTCGATAAATCCCGATCAAACCCATTCAGTTCAGACTCAGGCGTCACCTCGCCATAGCTATCATTAAAATCAAGCGCAATCTCGGTTGTGTCACCAATTAATGGGAAAATTTCATCAGCGAGCTCACGGGTTGATTTAGGAGCCTTTTGACTATTGCGAATGATGGTGTCAAACACTTCAAAATGTCCCGCTGAAATGTAATCCATGAGCAATTCGCAGAAATGCGTAATATCTTGCGCGGCTGGAAGCGCGTGTGCCTCGCGTTCATAGGGTGGTAGACCTGCCAGTTTGAAGTATTCAATAAGCATGGCCTGTCGTTCTTGTAACCAAGTATCCACGGCAGCGTGGGCGCCTCCCCAGCGTTGCTTGGCTTGCTCGTTACGCTTTAACATGTCTTTCTCCGTTTGATTGATAGCCACCAATCTACTGATGATGCTAAGCTAGCGTCAACTATTTTCGCTGACTTGCAGGTTATTTTACATGACGAAACCATACCAACGCCCAGCGCAAGACGAACCTGTATGGTGGTTTGTGATCTCCGGTGGCGAACTATTAATGACCGAAGCCAAACAGATACCGCATGGCCTTCTTGAAGACTTACCATTGCCTGATCTAAATGAATACAAAACTGTGTTTATTGGCGAATTGCGAGAGCGTCATTGTTACTTAGTCATTGCTGATTACGGCGATACCAATTTTAATGCAGTGGGTGAGTTTTTGAGTGTTCGAGAGCTAATTGTTGGTTCTGATGATGAGTTGTTTGCTATGGCAGCAAGAGCGAAACAAATCGCCGACTTTCTAGCCACTCACCGGTTTTGTGGACGCTGTGGCGCGCGCATGCAAGCGGTTGACTGGGAAATCGCGATGCACTGCCATAGTTGTCAGCATCGCTGCTACCCTCGTATTTCGCCATGCATCATCGTTGCGATTCGTAAAGATAACCAAGTTCTCTTGGCTCGCGGTAAGCGGCACCCCGAGGGTTTATATTCAGTGTTAGCGGGTTTTGTTGAAGCTGGCGAGCCACTCGAGCAAACTCTCATCCGCGAAGTGATGGAAGAGGCTGGCGTACGCATTAAAAATCCGCGCTATGTTACCAGCCAATCGTGGCCATTCCCGAATTCACTCATGATTGGGTTTATTGCCGAATGGGAGAGCGGCGATATTCGTATTGATCCGTTTGAGCTAGAAGAAGGTGGTTGGTACGACATCAATAAACTACCGCGAATACCGCAAGAGGGAACCATCGCAAATAAACTGATTAAACGCCTAAAAGCTGAAATTGATCAGGAAAGAAATTCCTAATGCTGGTAAAATATGCGGCAAAATTTAAAGGGTAACTTGGATAGCTATAATGTCTGAAGCAAAGTCTGAACTTAAAAACGATCTGTATCTTCGTGCGCTTTTGCGTCAGCCTACTGAACGCACACCTATTTGGATGATGCGCCAAGCGGGGCGCTACTTGCCAGAGTATCGTGAAGTGCGTAAACAGGCTGGCGACTTCATGGCGCTGTGTAAGAACGCAGAGCTTGCCTGCGAAGTGACTATGCAACCATTACGTCGCTTTCCGTTAGACGCCGCTATTTTATTTTCAGACATTCTAACCATTCCAGATGCGATGGGGCTGGGGCTGTATTTTGAAACAGGTGAAGGTCCGAAATTTGAACGTCCCGTTCGTGATATCGCGAGTATTCAGAAGCTTGGCGTACCAGATCCGGAACAAGAGCTTCGTTATGTAATGGATGCCGTGCGCACTATTCGCCGCGAATTGAATGGCCAAGTACCATTGATTGGTTTTTCTGGAAGCCCGTGGACGCTGGCAACCTACATGGTTGAAGGCGGTAGCACCAAAAACTTCAGCGAAGTAAAAAAGCTGATGTTCAGCGAACCACAGGCAATGCATTTATTGTTAGATAAACTAGCTCAATCAGTGACCAGCTACTTGAATGCACAAATTGCAGCAGGTGCTCAAGCAGTGATGGTATTCGATACATGGGGTGGTGTATTAAGCCCGCGTGATTATCGTGAGTTTTCATTAAAGTACATGCAGCAAATCGTAAATGGCCTAACTCGCCACGCCGATGGTCGACAGGTGCCGGTAACTTTGTTTACCAAAAATGGTGGTGCTTGGCTGGCAGATATGGCCGCGACCGGTTGTGATGCTTTAGGTGTCGATTGGACCACTGATTTGGGTACTGCACGAGTAGCCGTGAACGATAAGGTTGCATTGCAAGGAAATATGGATCCGAGTGTGTTGTACGCTCCGCCAGCGCGCATTGAAGCAGAAGTTGCAACGATATTAGAAAGTTATGGACAGGGTCATGGCCATGTCTTTAACTTAGGGCATGGCATTCATCCAGAAGTCAATCCAGATCACGCTGCGGCTTTCATTGAAGCGGTACACAAGCTAAGCCCTGCCTACCATAAGTAACTGCTATTTGCGGTAAACCCCGCTTATTGTCCGATGAGCGGGGATGTCGCATGGAATCCCTAGGTTACAATAGTGTCAGACCATGACATGAAGCCAAAGTGGTAACCTGAGGGATTTATGGCAGCACGAAATTTATTTAATCCGATCACTATTATACTTGTACTTGTAGCAGCCGCTGCAGCGTACTTTTTCGGTTTTGCAGACCCTAATGCAGGCAAAGAAGAGCGACCACAGAACGCCGTTCCGGTGCGCGTACAAACCGCGCAAATTAGCGAATTCCGCGATGTGATTGAAGCGCTCGGTACTGCACAAGCCAATGAGTCAATTGTTGTTACCGCTCAGGCGCAAGATATTGTCATGGCCGTACATTTTGATGACGGTGACGTAGCTGAAGCCGGCGATGTATTAGTTGAACTCGATTCCCGCGAAGAAAATGCGGTTGTTCAAGAATTAAAATTTCGACTAGCAGAAGCAAATCGACAGTATCAACGCTTAGTTGATTTGCGTCGTCAAAATGCGGCATCACAACAACAGCTTGAAGCACAAGACGTGCTAGTCAAAGAAATCATTGCCGAACTAGAGGTTGCGGAAACTCGGTTGGCGCAAAAGCGCATTGTTGCACCTTTTGACGGTCGACTTGGAATTCGTCATGTCAGTGTTGGCTCTTTGGTGTCGCCAGGTGAGCAAATCACAACCCTTGATGATGTCACTCCAATGAAACTGGATTTCAACGTTCCTGAACTCTTCTTTGCCAGTTTACGTGTCGGGCAAACGGTTGCTGCGCGCAGTGGTGCCTATCCAGGCGAAGAGTTCCTTGGCGAAATTCGCAGTATCGACTCGCGCGTCGATCCGTTAACGCGCTCGATTTTAGTTCGCGCAACACTACCAAATGACGACAACAAGCTACGCCCCGGCATGCTGTTGCGAGTTAATTTGCTGCGCAGCGTTGATGAAGCGATGATTCTGCCAGAGAAAGCTATTGTACCTATCAATGACCGTACTTATGTTTACGTGATTGATGAAAATAATATCGCACATCAGACCTTGGTCACTTTAGGTCGCCGCAAACCTGGCATCGTCGAGGTTATCGACGGCATTCAACCGGGTGACAAAATCGTAACCGAAGGAATGGTACGTCTGCGCGATGGCGTTGCTGTCACAGTTCGGGAGGGCTAACACACATGTTGCTCTCAGATGTTTCGGTCAAACGTCCGGTTTTTGCCTCGGTTGTCAATATTCTTCTTATCGTGTTTGGTATCGTCGCGTTTACGATGTTGCCTCTACGCGAGTACCCTGACATCGATCCGCCTGTTGTTTCCATTGATACAAGCTATACGGGTGCATCGGCAGATATTGTTGAGACTCAAATTACGCAGGTCATTGAAGACCGTATTAGCGGTATTGAGGGAATAAAAAACATTAATTCGAGCAGCCGTAATGGTCGTTCGCGTATCAGTATTGAGTTTGAACTAACCCGCGATATTGATGCCGCTGCCAACGACGTTCGCGACCGAGTTTCGCGGGTGCTCGATAACCTACCTGAGCAAGTCGACCCACCGGAAGTTTCTAAAGCGAATTCGGATGAAAGTACCATTGTCTGGTACAACTTACGCAGCGAGACCATGTCGGTGCTCGAATTAACCGATTACGCTGACCGCTACATTGCCGATCGGCTTTCAGTTGTGGATGGTGTTGCCCGAGTTCAGCTAGGTGGTGAGCGTCGTTACGCCATGCGTATCTGGCTCGACCGTGATGCGATGGCTGCCCGAAACATTACCGTCACGGATATTGAGAATCGACTGCGCTCAGAAAATATTGAATTACCGGCAGGTGAGGTTGAGTCAATCGACCGTGAATTCACTGTTCGTGTCGCACGTACGTATCTTACGCCGGAACATTTTAAGCGGTTAACCATAAAACGCGGTGACAATGGTCAGCTAGTTCGCTTAGCTGAAGTTGCCCGTATTGAGATGGGCGCCGAGAACGATAAAACCGACTTCCGCGGCAATGGGATTAATATGGTCGGTATTGGTATCGTGAAACAATCGAAGGCGAATACGCTAGAGGTTGTGGAGAACGTGAAAAAAGAAATCGATTCGATTTCGCAAACGTTGCCTGAAACCATGTTCATGGTGCCAAGTTATGATTCATCAATTTTCATCAAAGGTTCCATTGACGAAGTATACAATACACTCGGTATTGCTATGGCTTTGGTGGTCGTTGTCATTTATATGTTCCTAGGGAATATTCGTGCCACGTTAATTCCTGCATTGACAGTGCCTGTTGCCATTATCGCCTCGTACATTGCACTGTTTGCCATGGGCTTCTCAATTAACCTGCTAACGTTGTTAGCATTGGTATTGGCCATCGGCCTCGTGGTTGATGATTCAATCGTCGTTTTAGAGAATATTTATCGTCGTATTGAAGCCGGTGAACCGCCTTTGCTTGCCGCCTATCGTGGGGCGCGAGAAGTTGGTTTTGCGGTAGTTGCGACGACTTTAGTACTGATTTCGGTATTTGTTCCGTTAGCGTTTTTAGATGGCAACATTGGCCAGTTGTTTACCGAGTTCGCCTTGGCGATTGCCGCAGCAGTCGCATTCTCAAGTATTGCGGCACTAACGTTATCACCAATGTTAAGCTCGAAAATTCTTCATAAGAAAGAACGCTCTAGTAAATTCGGACAAATTATCGATAAAGCTTTTGTTTGGGTTGAGTCCGGATACGTTCGTGTTTTGAAGCGAACCTTGGCCTATCCATGGATGGCAGCAGCGCTGATTGTGCTAGCGGGCGTGTTGTCTTACGGCATGATGCAATTTGTTGAGCAAGAGTTCGTACCACCTGAAGATCGCGGTACTTTCTATGTGATGGTACGTAGTGAGGAAGGTGCTAGTTTTGAATCAAACTCAGCAAATATGCGTGAGATAGAAAGCATTTTGATGCCTTATATCGATCAAGGGAAAATCGATCGATTAATTATCCGTTCACCCGGTTGGGGCAACTCTGCTGGTGTTGCAATTGTTGGGGCGGTGCCATTTGAAGAACGCGAATGGTCAACGTTTGAGTTAATGGATGAGGTATCGAAGCAACTCAATAACGTGACCGGTGTACGTGCTTTCGCCTTTATGCGAAGCGGTATTAGTGGTGGTAACGGCCGTCCGGTGCAATTCGTGTTGCAAGGTAACACTTATGAGCAACTTGCTGCATATCGCGATATTGTCATTGAAAAAGCAAGCCAAAACCCGAACTTGTTGGATCTCGACAGTGATTATAAAGCTACCCTGCCACAGTTATTGATTCGCATCGATCAAGAGCGTGCGTCAGATCTTGGTGTTTCAGTCGGCGATATTGGGCGTACTTTAGAAACCATGTTAGGTCAACGTCGCGCGACCACCTATCTTGACAGAGGTGAAGAATACGATGTGATTCTTGAGGGTGAACGCGCAGATTATCGCAGTCCAACTGCTATCGATAATATCTACGTTCGCTCTAATAGCTCAAACCAACTTATTCCACTCTCGAATTTGGTGACAGTTGAAGAACAAGCGACGTCGGGGTCATTAAATCGCTATAACCGCATGCGTAGTATTACCATCGAAGCGAATTTGGCTGAGGGGTATTCGCTCGGTGAAGCCTTGGCGTATCTAGAGGATATTGTCCGCTCCGAGTTACCAGATGACGTATCGATTGACTATAAAGGCGAATCGCAAATGTACAAAGAGAGTGGCAGCTCAGTCATCTTCGTCTTTGTGTTGGCGTTGCTCGTCGCTTATTTAGTATTGGCAGCGCAATTCGAGAGCTTCGTGCATCCTTTAGTGATTATGTTAATGGTGCCGATTGCGTTCTTAGGGGCGATTATCGGCCTCTATGCAACAGGCATGACAATCAATATCTACAGCCAAATCGGCATCGTGATGTTGATTGGACTTGCCGCGAAGAATGGTATTTTGATTGTTGAGTTCACCAATCAATTACGTGATGCCGGCATGAAGTTTGATGAGGCGATTGTGAAAGGTTCGCAACAACGCTTGCGCCCGATCGTCATGACCGCCTTTACAACGCTGATGAGTGCTGTTCCGCTAATTCTTGGAAGTGGTCCTGGTGCCGAAAGCCGCATGGTTATCGGTACAGTTATTTTTTCTGGGGTCGCGTTATCAGCGTTTTTAACTATCTTTATTATTCCGTCGCTGTACGCATTATTGGCGCGCAATACAACATCGCCGGAAGCGGTTGCTCACGAGCTTGCAGCGCTTGAGCAACAGCACCCAGATAGTAAAGGAAGTTAAGGTTATTCCCATCGATTCGCTTCACGGGCATCAACAAAAAGCCCGTGAAGCACGTTTTTTGCAAGTGTCGGGTGGTTGGTAAATATCCCGTCGACACCCATTTGATTTAATTCGCGCATATCGTCCGGCTCATCGACTGTAAATACAAAAACTTTTAAGCCACGCTCATGTGCGTCATCAATGAATTCTTGTGTCACGAAATCAACATCAATATGTACCGACCATGCTTCGAGCTGCGCAGCAAAATAGGCATAATTGAGTGGACAGCTTGTGGTGAGGGCACCAATGCGTTGAAGAGGGTGATCTTGCTTCAGCTGTGCTAGCCAATGATGATTAAAGCTCGATACTAATAGTTGTTCGGGCTCAAAGTTTGCATACTCAACGGCGCGTCGTAAATGACGTGTCAGCCCGCGTTTAATGTCCGCTCCTTTGAGCTCAATATTGACTTGGCAGCGTCCGCCAATAAAGTCGAGTGCCTCATCAAGGGTTGGTATTGGCTGTTGGCCAAACACCTTTAACGTTCGTAGTTGTGCGAGGGTTAAGTCTTGCAGGCGACCAGATTGAGCGGTAAGGCGAGCCAGATACCGATCATGAAACACCAGCCACTCGTCTTCAATTGGATAAACATCAATTTCAATTCCATCCGCTTGCGCATCGAGAGCCTTGCTGAACGCCGCGATGGTGTTCTCTGGTGCTTCGAAACTTGCCCCCCGATGCGCAAAAATGAGCATAACTAGTCGTCACGCTCACCTAATAAGGTTCCCATACGCGTCACGGAGCCGGGTTTGAGAGACTCATCAAAATCAATCACATCGTCTGGAAATACTAAGATGACGGTTGAGCCTAATTTAAAGTGGCCCATTTCTTCGCCTTTCTTCAATCGAAGTGCTTGCTTACCTGAAGCTGGGTACTCCCACGTATGTACATCTGTACCGCGTGGAGGGGTTACTGTTTCTGACCACACAGTACCAATGCTGGCAACAATTGTCGCGCCAACAAGAACCATTGCAAATTGTCCAAAGTCGGCTTCAAAAATCGCGACAACACGCTCATTACGAGCAAATAAATTTGGCACGTTCGCCACAGTAAGTGGATTTACGGAATATAAATCACCAGGCACGTAAATCATTTTGCGTAACACACCGTCACACGGCATATGGATGCGATGATAGTCCTTAGGTGCCAAATAGATGGTTGCAAAATCGCCGTCGCGAAACGCGTGAGCATCACTAGGGTCGCCACCAAGCAATTCAGTGAGACTGTAATCATGCCCTTTGGCCTGAAATACTCGACCTTCTTCTATTTCGCCGAGTTGACTAATGGCACCATCAACGGGATGAGCAAATTGTTTGTCATCTGAAGCCATTAACGGACGTAATTCGGGCTTTAAATAGCGCGTGAAAAAGTCATTAAAGGTTTTATATGCCTTCGGATCTTCGTGAATGGCTTCACTCATGTCTATTTTATACTGGCGGATAAACCACCGAATAAAGAGCTGCGTAAACCAGCCCGCTTTTGCAGCCGCAAATTTACCAACTAGACGCGATACGGCATGCTTAGGTAGCCAGTGCTGCATTTGAATTTTTACGCGATCCCAATTCACGTTTTTTTACCTCGAGTAGTTGCTCTAGATGGCTTTTTAATCGCCATCGATTCAATAATTTTGTGGAAATTGTACAGGCGTAACGAGTGTAGGTCACCTGCTTCTAAAGCTTCATGGAGTGCACAACCCGGGTCATCCTGATGTTTACAGTCGCGAAACTTACATTGTCCCAAGTATGGTCGAAAATCGATGTAGCACCAAGCCACGCGCTCAGGCTCTAAATGCCAAAGTGCAAATTCTCGTATTCCTGGTGAGTCAATTAACACGCCACCGGTTGGCACCACATATCGGGTTGCCACTGTGGTGGTATGTTGGCCAAGCCCCGAGTTATCTGAAATAGCGCCTACGTCGGCATCAATATCTGGCAGTAGGGCGTTTACTAACGATGATTTTCCAACGCCTGACTGACCGACCACGATTGAAACGTGTGAATTCAATAATTGTTGCAGGGCGTGCAATGAATCTGGTTGTTTTGCACTGACTTCAAGTACTTGATAGCCAATATCGCGATAGACCGTGAGTGCGTGATCGATTTCTTGGCGTTGCTCAGAATCAAGCTCGGTAAGAAGGTCAGCTTTATTGAGGATAATAACGGGAGTAACACCAATGTCCTCACATGCAACTAAATAGCGGTCAATAATTTGACTGGAGAAAGCAGGTAATACACTAGAAACAATGAGAATTTGATCCACGTTAGCAGCAACCGGCTTCACCCCATCGTAATAATCTGGGCGACTGAGCAAAGAGCGTCGTGGCTGTACAGCTTCGATGACACCGGCGACATCTTCTGAGCGCTGTTTAAAACGTCGCCAGATCACTTCGTCACCACAAACTAACGAGTCAACAGCACGCCGAATATGACAGCGTAGCGCAGCTTCGGTGTCGGTGCAGATAATTGCTTGCTGGCCGAATCGACTTACAACAATACCTGATTCTGAGGCATCTAAAGCTGCGTCTTCAACTTCGATTTCTAATTCGGCTCGTTGAATACGCTTCTCTTGATTTGACTTAATTCGGCGTAGTTGCCCTTTGTTCAGACGTCGTTGTTTTGCCATCAAATTAATTCCAGTACATACTAGAGGCAATCATACATTATTCAGCACAATAGTGCCTGAACTTAATTGTAATCAAATAAGGTAAATTGCATGACAGCGAGCGCAGAACGTCTCATTTGGATCGACTTAGAAATGACCGGATTAACGCCAGACTACGATCACATTATTGAGATTGCGACTATAGTGACTGACTATGAACTTAACGTGTTAGCAGAAGGTCCTGTTATTGCAGTGCACCAACCTCAGGCCAATTTAGATAAAATGGATGACTGGAATGTGCGAACGCATACGCAATCCGGCTTGGTTGAACGCGTTAAAGCCAGTGCATTTAATGAACAGCAAGCAAGTGATGCAACGATCGAGTTTTTGCAACAATGGGTGACCGCAGGTAGCTCACCAATGTGCGGGAATAGTATTTGCCAAGACCGCCGCTTTTTAGCAAAACATATGCCAGCGCTAGAGGCCTACTTCCACTACCGTAATCTTGATGTGAGTACTTTGAAGCAATTAGCAAAATATTGGGCGCCTGAAGTAGCCAATGGTTTAACCAAACAAGGCGCGCATACGGCATTAGCAGATATTCGTGAATCGATTGAAGAATTGAAATATTATCGAGTAAATTTATTTAAATAATAATAACAACAAGGAAGGCTAAGCACGTGATTAAATGGCTCGTTGCTGCAGTTTTCATTATTTTTATGGGGCTCACTTATGGCCCACCGAAATATGTCGCATTTGCTGACCAACAAAAGCGGATTGATACTGTCTATGGTGAGCAGGACGCTTATTTAAGTTGGCATATAAACCGTTGGGTGCCTATTGAAGCGCTGGCGGAGCTGGTTTGGTACGCACCTGCTACCGATAGTAAACAATCACTTTCCGAATTGGAAAAAACACAGTTTCAGCAACCATTCATTCTCCCAGGACACTGGTTTTCAACCTACATTTGGTGGTTGCTTCCACCATTGCTTTGGGGCTTCAACAAAGCCTTCAGTTTTGCATTCTTTGCTTGGCGCCAGGTGCGGTCACATCAACGCAATTTCTTCCTTGCTGAGCGACGCAACACAATCATAGCTTACGAAACGTTCTTGAAAATAACGAAAGAAGTTCCGTATAAACCATTCCGTTTAAGACGTAAAGCAACGCACGCCCGCGAACAGCTTTATGATGATTACATTAACTCGTTAACACGCGCTGCATCTGATGACGATGAAAGAATTTTAAACGGATTAGTTGCCAAAGCACTCATGTTTAATCGTGACCACGAGCAACGCTATTTACCGTTGCAACTGAGTATGACGTCAGGTTTTAAAGCGTTAATACGAGGCGAATACCGCAACTTTGCTAAATTTGAAAGTTATTTTGAAGAGCGTATGAGCCAATCAGCCAAGCAATGGTTGTTAGAAATCCATGGTTCGGGTGTGCCGAGCATGTCAGAGTTATACGATGATTGGGATGCGCGAGCGCGAAATTGCGCGAAAGCCATCCTAACGTCAAAGCAATGGCGTCCGCTTACTGATTTACGCGAAAGTTTTCGTGAGTTTGCCAAAGACACGCTGCATCGCATTCTTGGGAAAGCTAATTCGCAGCGTAACCGCGATGAATTAGCTCGTTTTGCTGAAGCTTATCTCACTTACTCGGTATATCGCTATTTACCTGTGGATACACAACTTCATGCGTATGAACAAGATTACAAGAAATTAATTGGAAAACGCATTGCCGCAGTGTTTTCGAGTTATTTCCCACAGGAAGTGACGACCAACGGGGTACGTCCGGATTTGTTTTTGAATCCGTCGTTTCGTCAAGATAGCCACATGGGTAAATTGACGATTGAATTGGTCTTTGAGAACAAAGTGTTACCTGATGGCATGCCTATCCTGAGCAATGCATTTTATCTGCATATGCCAGGGGAAGAAGCCCAGCGATTGAAGGAGTTAGAGCGTAAAATCTTGCAGCTCAACAAAGGCAAGGAGAAGAACTGATGCGTATTATCATGACGATACTTGTTCTTTTGATGTCGAGCGCGGCGATGTCGCAGGAGACGGAGGGGTCGCATCTGCAAAAGTTTCGCTGTGAATTACATGGCTGGATTGAGCGCACAAGCATTGTCCGTGACTGGTTAAACAAGGTGGAGCAAAATAAATTAGTGTTTGTTAATCAAGAAGGTGAGGTACAAGCACCACCACATCAGATATTGTGGAAAAAATCTGCAGGGTGTTTAAATTCCGAGCGAACGAACAGTTCCACTGAAAAAAGTGGTTGACGGCGTGAGCCGAATCCGTAAAATACGCCCTCGTTAACACATGCGAGAATAGCTCAGCTGGTAGAGCACAACCTTGCCAAGGTTGGGGTCGCGAGTTCGAATCTCGTTTCTCGCTCCAAATTCAAAAAACCCGAAAGCGTTAAAACTTTCGGGTTTTTTATTGTCTTTCACCTCATATCTGATTTATCATATATCTGTTTTTACAGATATGAGAAGCCAATGAAAATTCTATTCTTATGTTCAGCTAACTCGGCTCGCTCGATTATGGCAGAAGCGATAATGCGACATTTTGCAGGCTCTGAGATTGACGTGTTTAGCGCTGGGAGTCAGCCAACTCACGTCGAGCCAGAAGCACTAGCAGCGTTATCTGCACTGAATGTAACGACTGAAGGATTGCACTCCAAGGCAATTGAAAGCCTTGGTGAAATGGCGTTTGATTATGTTATTAGTCTGTGTGACCGAGCACGTCTTGAGTGTCAGGCAGATTTTCAGGGTGTTAATTTTATCGCATGGGATTTTTCTGATCCGGTTTCCAGCAAAGAGAACGACGCCTTTTTGCGTACTGCAAAAGAATTGAGTGAGCGTATTCGAATGTTCTTACTGGTTCTGCGTAAGCGAATGCAGCAGCCTCATCTCTTCAATAGCCCACAAGATTTCTTCAAGATTATGGCGGACCCGTTACGGTTGACTATGATTTTAATGGTGGCACGTCATACCGAGCTATGTGTTTGTGATTTTGTTGAAATGACAGGAATGTCACAACCCAAGGTATCGCGTCACTTAGCTCAGTTAAGAGAATATGGCTTGCTATTGGATAGACGAGACCATCGCTGGGTGCATTACCGATTAAACCCTGCTTTACCCGACTGGATGCGCAAAACAATTGCGGTAACCGCAGAGCACAATCCACAACTTGGACAATATTCAAAGAATGCGAAGGAGTAATTTATGGCGATTAAGGTTGGAATTAACGGTTTAGGACGAATTGGTCGGCTTGCGTTACGTTTGATTTGGGAGAATCCGGCATTTGAATTGGTACGGGTCAATGATCCGGGTGCCGCGGCCGATACGTTCGCACACCTGCTCAATTTCGATTCGGTGCATGGGCGCTGGCACCATGAGGTTGAAGCCTCAGATGATAGTTTGATTATTCAGGGAAAAACCATTGCATTCACTCGTTTTAAAACAATCTCTGAGAATAACTGGGCCGACTGTGATGTTGTGCTTGAAGCATCTGGCAAAATGAAGACGGTTGCGGTTCTAAACGACTATTTACAACAGGGCGTCAAACGCGTCGTAGTATCCGCTCCAGTGAAGGAAGCAGGAGCATTAAATATCGTAATGGGCGTCAACGATCATCTGTTTGACCCAAATCAACATCGTATTGTTACTGCTGCGTCATGTACAACAAACTGCCTAGCTCCGGTGGTTAAAGTTCTTCAGGAAAAGGTTGGCATCAAACACGGATCAATCACAACCATTCATGATTTAACTAACACACAAAGTATTCTTGATGCGCCGCATAAAGATTTGCGCCGTGCACGCGCCTGTGGGATGAGCCTTATTCCAACCTCGACTGGTTCAGCGACAGCAATTATCGAAATATTCCCAGAACTCAAAGGAAAAATAGATGGTCATGCAGTGCGTGTGCCATTAGCTAATGCATCGTTAACTGACTGTGTATTTGAGGTTGAAAGACCGACAACAGTTGAGGAAGTTAATGGTTGGATGAGAGCCGCGGCGCAGGGCGACCTAAAAAACATTCTTGGGTATGAAGAGCGTCCTTTAGTATCCATCGACTATAAAACGGATCCGCGCTCGAGCATTATCGATGCACTCTCAACAAAAGTGATTAATGGCACACACGTGAAACTCTATGCTTGGTATGACAACGAGTGGGGTTACGCCAATCGTACGGTTGAGTTAATGGAGAAAGTTGGCACATGCTAGCCAATCTATCTCCTGCCATTCGCCAATACATATTGGTAACTGGAAATTATTGGGCGTTTACCCTTACAGACGGTGCCTTGCGCATGTTGGTGGTACTTCATTTTCACCAACTTGGCTACACTGCGCTGGAAGTCGCCATGCTGTTCTTATTTTATGAGTTTTTTGGTGTCGTGACGAACTTGGTCGGGGGCTATTTAGGTGCTCGCTGGGGGTTAAACCGGACGATGAATATTGGCTTGGGATTACAAATAGTCGCTTTAGCGATGCTTTTAGTTCCTAGCCATTGGTTGACAGTGATCTGGGTCATGTTTGCACAAGCACTTTCCGGAATAGCAAAAGATTTAAACAAAATGAGTGCTAAAAGCACCATAAAATTGCTGGTTCCGGAGGCTGCTCAAGGACAGCTATATAAGTGGGTCGCATTATTAACCGGTTCAAAGAATACCTTAAAAGGAATTGGTTTTTTTCTCGGCGGTCTATTACTTACCTGGATAGGTTTTGCAGGTGCCGTTTTAGCTATGGCATCGATGCTGACGGCGGTTTGGCTCTCCAGTTTGATCTTTCTAAAAAAAGATACCGGGAAAGCGACATTCAAACCGAAATTTAAGGAGTTATTCTCAAAAAGTCGTCCAATCAACATCCTTTCGGGTGCAAGATTTTTATTATTTGGTGCACGCGACGTTTGGTTTGTTGTAGCGCTTCCGGTATTCCTTGCTAGTCAACTCAACTGGGATCACTGGCAAGTTGGCAGTTTTCTTGCCTTATGGATTATTGGATACGGTGTGGTTCAAGGTTTCGCACCGCGGTTAACATCGGTAACCGCAACTCATCGAACATCAAATCAAGCAGTGATGTGGGGCGCATTATTAACACTAAGCCCATTATTATTAGCTGTGGCGTTGTGGCAAGAGGTACCGATAACACCGGCTATTATTGTTGGTTTAGCCTTGTTTGGGCTTTTATTTGCAATCAATTCATCGCTGCACAGCTATTTGATAGTGTCCTATTCTCGCGCTGATGGTGTATCTCTCGATGTTGGTTTTTACTATATGGCGAATGCGGCAGGCCGTCTGCTCGGTACCGTTTTATCGGGCTGGGTATATCAGCAAAGCGGACTACTAGCGTGTTTAGTTATATCCGGTATTTTATTGGCGTTGTCGACGCTGGTTGTTGGGCAATTGCCGGAACGTTCGGCAGTATTGACATCAACTGACCAATAGTTAAAATTCGTGACCTCAACGTCGTAAACCAGTGCGGGAATAGCTCAGCTGGTAGAGCACAACCTTGCCAAGGTTGGGGTCGCGAGTTCGAATCTCGTTTCCCGCTCCAATTCTTCTATTCAAGACTACGGATTTTTTGTTTCGCGAAGAAGCACGAGCGCAGGCTCTCGCCATGGCAATAATTCTATCCGACCATTTCGAATATCTACCGTTGTTACCAAAAACTCGTTGCCATGCTGAACAAAATCACTGGTGAGTACCTGAAAATTTTGAAGTTCATGCGCATGTTCGCGTAAGGGAACGGCATGGCTACTCATGAAAAACGTTTCAAGTTCTGCGCGAGTAGGTAAGCGCAAATTAGAATCATCTCGTAAGGCTTGCTTTGCATCGAAGGCCGACAACAAGATAACTTCACCTTGGCAATGCTGCCCTTGAGGAGTTTGTCCATACCAGCATTTCTGCCACGGCACATCGCATGCAACGGCCGCCGACATTAAGAAAAAACAACAAGTAGCAATCGTAAACTTGTTCATCAGAACTCCTTGAGCATGGCCCAAAAAATCCAAATCCACGCCACGATAAAGCAAACACCACCAATGGGTGTAATAGGACCAAAAAATTGGATGCCAGTTAATGCCAACATATAGAGGCTTCCAGAAAATAAGATAATCCCGGCGAGCATAATCCAACCGCCTGTGCGCAAGCCACTTGCTTTAGGGTAAGGAATTAATAGAACGGCAACCATCAATAACCCGAGCGCGTGATAAATTTGATACTGAACGCCAGTTTGAAATACCTCGACCATTTCTGGACTAATCATTTTTTCTAAACCGTGTGCCCCAAATGCGCCAAGAATTACCCCTAACGCCATATTGATTGCACCGAGCATAACGAATACTTTCATACTATGTTTAGACTTACGTTAATGAATGACGTTTAAAATGTAACTGAAAAGGAATCACGATGCTCGTTCAAAATGCACAAGAGGCGTTACAAATTCTCGAAAACAATGATGTCATCTGGTGCCAATCGATGGCTGCAACACCTTATAAATTGCTCGAAGGTCTCGCCGAGGTCGCACTTTCGCGTCGTCATTTAACGTTACTGCAATTGCATACTGAACACAGTGAAATTTTAAGTAATCCGGAGCTGAAAGGGCACCTACGGCAACGTGCTTTCTTTGTGGGTAAATCGACACGAGCCGCGGTTAATGAAGGATTAGCTGACTACGTGCCGATGTTTTTATCCGAAATTCCCAAACTATTTCGGTCTGGCGAGCAACCGCTTGACGCCGTGCTCATTCAGGTTTCTCCGCCAGATGCGCATGGTAATTGCAGCTTAGGTATCTCGGTTGAAGCCACACGGGCGGCACTGCAAGTTGCGCGTAAAGTCATTGCTTGGATTAACCCGCGCATGCCCCGTACACATGGCGATTCGTTCATATCATTAAAGCAAATTGATCGTTACTTTGAATATGAAGCAGCGATGCCTATACATGCCCAACCCAAGCAGTCGGCTATTACCACGCAAATCGGCGAACGAGTAGCTAGCCTCATTAATGATGGGGATTGTTTGCAAATGGGTATTGGTGCGATTCCCGATGCTACTTTGCGTTGCTTGGGCAACCACAAAGACTTGGGTATTCATACCGAAATGTTTTCAGATGGCGTTCTCCCATTGGTAGAAAGTGGCGTTATTAATAACTCACGCAAGCGCAAACACCGCGGTCGCATTGTCACGACGTTTGCCATGGGGAGCCAGAAACTATACGACTTTGTTGATGATAACCCGTTGGTGGCGTTCCTCGATGTTGAGTACACCAATGACACCTCGGTGATTCGCCAAAACAAGCAAGTGATGGCAATTAACAGTGCACTTCAAATTGATCTAAGTGGTCAGGTTTGTGCCGATTCAATGGGCACTAAAATTTATTCAGGTGTTGGTGGGCAAATGGATTTTGTGCGAGGCGCGAGCCTATCCGAAGGTGGTCGTTCGGTGATTGCATTGCCGGCTACAGCTTGTGGTGGTCAGGTATCGCGTATCAGTAGCATGCTTAATCCTGGTGCGGGCGTGGTAACGACTCGAGCGCACGTTCACTATGTTGTAACTGAGTTTGGTGTCGCTAATTTGCGTGCTAGAAGTTTGACCGAACGTGCTGAGTCATTGATTAGTATCGCCGCACCGCAATTTCGTGAACAACTCGCGAAGCAAGCTTGGGAAGACTGGGGCTTACGAGTACGTACCTCCTAGGAGGTACTCATGAAAGCCCAATAACCGCACTCTCTTTAGTGACATAGATCAAAAAACAAACATCGACTAGGCTTAGGATTAGACACGGTAGTCTCATTTCTCGATGATCCACAAGGAGGACATCTAATGAAACCAAGTAGTGTAACTAAGCTGTATCCGAAACTTTCTGCGTTAGCTATTGCTACTGGACTGTTCGTGACCGCCGGTAGTTCGGTTGCGTTCGCATCAGACGATGGCAAAAAAGCTTATGAGGCTAATTGCCAAGCTTGTCACCAACCAACCGGTAAAGGTTTACCAGGGGCATTTCCTCCATTAGCCGGCAATTCAAACGTCACCGGCGATAAACTTCATGTGGTGCGTACAATCCTAAAAGGTATGTCTGGTCCGCTGGAAGTCAACGGTCAAAAATACAATGCAGTTATGCCACCCATGCAGCATATTAGTGACGAAGATATTGCTGATATCACGAATTACGTGTTGTCGAGCTGGGGAAACAAGGGCGGTGAAGTCACTGAAGATGAAGTGGAACAAGTTCGCGTTGAACTTGGCTTGAAAGATCGTGCCGAGGGACAACCGCACCAGGGCTCAACTGCAGCCGAAGTTGGCTACAAAGGTGCACCATCAACTGTCTCTGGCGGTAAAATGATGAGAACGTCGGGCGCACCTGATATTAGCGAAGAAGACTTCGCAAAAGCACAGGAAATTTATTTTCAACGCTGCGCAGGTTGCCACGGTGTGCTGCGCAAAGGCGCTACCGGTCTTCCATTAACCACTGATATTACCCAGAAGAAAGGAACTGATTATCTGAAGGCGCTGATTAATTTTGGTTCGCCAGGTGGTATGCCGAATTGGGGGACATCGGGCGAGCTCAGCGAGAAAGAAATTGATATGATGGCGCGCTTCTTACAGCATGAACCGCCCACACCGCCAGAGTGGGGCATGAAAGACATGCGAGACTCATGGGTTGTTCATGTAAAACCAGAAGATCGTCCAAAGAAACCTCAGCACAAATATAATGTCGACAACATGTTTGCGGTGACATTACGCGATGCTGGCGAAGTTGCCATTATTGACGGTGATAGTAAGAAAGTGCTGAATTATGTGAAGACGGGCTATGCCGTTCATATCTCTCGGGCATCAAGTTCAGGCCGCTACTTCACCACCATCGGTCGAGACGGCAAAATCGATTTGATTGATCTCTACATGAATCCGCCGCAAGTTGTTGCTGAAATCAAGATTGGCCTCGAAGCACGTTCTGTTGAGAACTCTCGCTTCAAAGGCTATGAAGATAAAATTGCCATTGCAGGTGCATACTGGCCGCCACATTATGTGTTAATGGATGGCGAGTCATTAGAGCCACATAAGATTGTTTCGACTCGTGGTATGACTGTCGATACTCAGGAGTATCATCCAGAGCCACGGGTGGCTGCTATCGTGGGCTCACATAAGCACCCAGAGTTTATCGTTAACGTGAAAGAAACTGGCCAAATTAAGCTAGTGAATTATTCCGATATTGATAACTTGCAGGTAACGACTATTGACGCTGCGCCATTCCTACACGATGGCGGCTGGGATCGGTCAGGGCGCTACTTTTTAACTGCAGCAAATGAGAATGACACAATTGCTGTAGTTGATGCGTTAGACCGTGAATTGGAAGCGTTGATTCCGGTGAAACGTATTCCGCATCCAGGTCGTGGTGCTAACTTTGTCGATCCAAAAAATGGACCAGTGTGGGCAACTAGTGCACTTGGTAATGCAGATATCACGCTTATCGGTACCGATCCTGAAAAACACAAAGATAACGCATTTAAAGTGGTTCGTGTGTTAGAAGGTCAAGGTGGTGGTTCGCTGTTCATCAAAACCCATCCGAAATCAAAAAACCTATGGGTTGACACACCTTTCAATCCTGACGCCAAAGTATCTCAATCGGTAGCTGTGTTCGACATCAACAATTTAGATGCCGGCTATAAAACGTTGCCAATTGCTGAATGGGCCGATTTAGGTCCGGGACCCAAACGAATTGTACAGCCAGAATATAATATGGCCGGCGATGAAGTTTGGTTCTCGGTTTGGAGTGGTCAAGAAGAGCAGTCTGCGATTGTTATTGTGGATGATAAAACACGCAAGCTGAAACATGTCATTAAAGGAGAAAAAATCATTACTCCTACTGGCAAGTTCAACAACTACAACACACGGAACGAGGTGTACTAAGCGTGAAATACACAGCACTTGCTGGTGTTGTGGCTGGGGCATTAGGTTTAATGCCCCAGTTAACACTGGCTTTACCACAAGAAGTGAACGAAGCAGCAACGACTCAGCAAGACGCTGACATGGAAGTGATAACTGTGGTTGCCCATCGGCAACCACGCCAACTTTCCGAGGTTGCCGGTACCGTAACCATCATTAACGAAGATGATTTACAACGCGATCTCGTAATTAATGCTGCCGATTTAGTGCGGTATCAACCAGGAGTAGAACTTGATGACGATAGTAGCCGGTTTGGTAACAGCGGTTTTCGTATACGTGGTATTGGCGGTAACCGCACCGCAGTCGTAATAGACCAAGTGCCTGTCGCGGATTATTTTGCGGTTGGTAGTTATTCTGATACGGGGCGAGGGTTACTTGAGCTTGGGTTAGCCAGCCGAGTTGAAATCCTACGCGGGCCCGCATCGACAATGTATGGTAGCAAAGCTTTAGGTGGTGTCGTTGCCGTTCATTTGCTTGATGCAGAAGACGTATTGCTCAATGATAAGCGCGGTTCTCGAGTTCAAGCAGGGTTCAATTCTGACAGTCATCGTGCGAACGTCATGGGTGCGACAGCATTTGGCGGTGGCGGTACGCGTTTATTATTAGCTGGCGCCGTTCAGTACGGTGAAGATATTCGATCTGCTGATTTAGACGATGCATTGCGTGATGAACAACATCGTCGTCAGCAAGCTGTATTAGTTAGTGCAGAAACGGATACTGCATTCGGTGAGTGGCAATTCACGCTTGATGCGATGAACGAATCGCGTGATACCGATATTCAGTCGATTATAGGTACTGGTCGACTCAGTGCCACAACGAGTTTGGTGGGCGAAGATAGTCGTAATCAGTATCGATTACTTGCCGAGCTTAATATCGACCCGATGGGTTGGATAGACCGCGGCAGTTGGCGGTTATACCACCAAAGCACGGAAATTGAACAAGACTCTTTTGAACAACGTATGTTGTTACCTGAGCCACTCGATATCGAGCGTTTGTTTGATTTTGAACAAACCACAACTGGCATTGGCACCGATCTCGAAACAGACATACAAATTGCGAGTATTCGGCATCGTATCGGTTATGGTTTTGAACTCATGAGTTCGACACTTCAAGATCAACGCGATGCGTCGCAGACCAATCTAGCCACCAATGAAACAACCAAAACCCTATTAGGTGAAACCTTCCCGCTTCGCGATTTCCCTCGAAGCCGCGTAACCGAGTTGGGTATCTACCTACACGATGAATTTGAATTGTGGGAAGACGGACCGATATTAAGCCCTGGTATACGCTACGAACATTACAAGCTTCGTACACGCGAAGATGCCCTGTTTACAGAGCGATACCCAGACACAGAGGTCACTGATTTAACGCATGACGCTTGGCTTCCCAAGTTAGGTGTGATTTGGTCGGTCGCTGATAATACTGAATGGTTTGCCCAGTACGCACGTGGCTATCGAGCGCCGCCATTTTCAGATGTGAATATTGGTTTGTACTACCCGCAGTTTCAAGTATTAGCTATTGCAAATCCTGATTTAAAGGCCGAGCGTGGTTATGCATTTGAAACAGGTTTACGCGGACGTGACAGTGATACTCAGTGGTCAATTACCGCTTATCACAACCGTTACAGTGACTTTATTCAAAGTCGGGCTTCATTGGGTTTTGATCCAGCCCGTCAGTTGTTAATTTTCCAGTCCATTAATCGCGATAAAGTGGTCATTGAAGGCGTTGAAGCTAACTGGGAGCAACGTTGGATGGACACATGGTCGAGCGCAGTAAGTGCTGAATATAGCCGAGGCGAAGACCGTGAGAGTGGACGAGACCTCGCCGATGTGGCACCACCGCGACTCATTGCGCAACTCCAATATGAAGCACAAGACTGGGATACACGCCTAGTATTCACAGCCGTAAGAGGGCAACGCGAGCTAGTTGATGAAGCGGAGAGCCCATTATTCTCTGCACCCGGCTATGCAACGTTTGATTGGATTTCACGTTGGTATGCCACGCCAGATTTAAACGTGACCGCGGGTGTGTTTAATCTCACTGACAAACGATACTGGCGCAATGCACGAGTGAGCGGTATGCCAGTTGATGACCCGTCGTTGCCAGTTTTAGCCGAGGCAGGTCGTAGCGTTGGAGCATCGCTGTATTATCGGTTTTAACAACCCATTTGAAGCGTCGGTTCGAAATAAAAAACGTAAAAAATTTCGAAAATTGTTGACAACTTACGGTTTCGCCTCTATATCGTCAGTGACGCAAAGAGGCGTTACCGTTTACCTGTAGTTGTTGGTCTGGAGGATGGGCACACAATGGCAACAATGAACCGTGATCAAATTATGAAGAAGCCGTTTAACGACTTCAAAAACTACCCGTACGGATTTGCTCGTTCGGGCGATTTTTCAATTCGCGAAAGTGAGCTGTTAGCAAAACACGGCAGTTTGATTGCGGCGTTGATGAGTGGTGAACTAGAGCCAGAGTCAGCCGAAGAACAGTCATTGTTAGCAGTTGCTCGAGGCGAAAAAGCTGCTGACTCACCAGTCGAAAAGGCGTGGTCGAAATATCAGGCGCGTATTAATCGTCCGAAAGTGGGTAGTATGTATGGTCGCAGTCGCTACACTGATGATGCTTTTGAAATCAGCGGTGGTGATGACGACGACTTAGTCGTTGAGGACTAAAAAAGCGCCTTTTGAAGTGACCCCATAAAATTGAGGTCACTTCATTTACGGCGCTTTTTTATACTTGCTCGCGAGCTATGGCGCGATACGCAATATCGGTTCGAAAATAAACATTGTTCCAGTTTATTTTGCTCAGCGCAGCATAGGCTTTATGTTGTGCGTCGGTGACATTGTCGCCAATGGCGGTGACACATAGAACACGACCGCCAGCAGTCACTAACTGGTTGTTGTCGTTAAGCTTGGTGCCTGCATGGAAAACCTTAGCACCGTTCGCTTCAGCCGCCTCAATACCTGTTATCACATCGCCTTTCGCATAATTATCCGGGTAGCCGCCAGCTGCCATCACCACACCCACCGTTGCGCGCGGATCAAAATCAATGCTTTTACCAGCTAATTTGCCTGCGCAGGCCGACTTGCATAGTTCGACTAGGTCAGAACGTAAGCGCATCATAATTGGCTGCGTTTCTGGGTCACCAAAACGACAGTTAAATTCTAAAACTTTAGAGGTACCGTCTGGCGCAACCATTAGCCCAGCATACAAGAAACCGGTATACGGGTGACCTTCGGCGGCCATGCCTTCAACAGTTGGCTGAATGACATGTTGCATAACCCAATCATGCACTTCAGGGGTAACCACAGGTGCCGGTGAATAAGCGCCCATACCGCCCGTATTAGGGCCTTTATCGCCGTTATCGCGCGCTTTATGGTCTTGGCTTGAAGCAAACGGCAAAGCTGTCTTGCCATCCACCATCACGATAAAGCTCGCTTCTTCACCAACCAAAAACTCTTCGATTACTACACGACTACCGGCGTCGCCGAAACGATTGCCAGCTAGCATATCGTCAATGGCAGCAAAAGCATCGTGTTCGTTGTCAGCGATAATAACGCCCTTACCCGCTGCTAAACCGTCCGCCTTAATAACAATTGGTGTACCGTGCTGGCGAACATAATCTTTCGCAGCAGCGACATCGGTAAACGTGCCATAAGCTGCTGTAGGAATGTTATGACGTGCAAGGAAATCTTTACTAAACGCTTTTGATCCCTCAAGCTGCGCGGCAGCTTGAGTTGGGCCAAAGATTGATAATCCAGCGGCGGTAAACTTATCGACGACACCAAGTACCAAGGGCGCTTCGGGACCGACAATTGTTAATTCAATTTGCTTGGCTTTCGCAAAGTCTAACAATCCGTCGATATCGTCAGCTGCAATGGCCACGTTTTCGATACCTGATTCGGCTTCAGTACCAGCATTTCCGGGTGCAACAAAGACCGTTTCAACAGCATCTGACTGTGCTGCTTTCCATGCCAAAGCGTGTTCGCGACCACCGCCGCCAATTACCAATACGTTCATGTACTCTCTCGTTACGATTTAGGTTTTACAAATTTGAGGGTGAAGCGATCACTTTCACCAATTGCAGTATACTTTTCTTTGTCTTCGTCGCCTAAGCGCAGTGTCGGCGGCAAAGTCCAGACACCACGAGGATGATCAGCAGTGTCATTTGAGTTCGCGTTAATTTCGCTGCGTTCCGCTAACTCGAAGCCAACCGACTCCGCCATAGCGATGGCAAAACTCTCTTTCATATAACCCGAGTTGGCCATATCTTCGTCGGGGCGAGTTTCCGGTAAGCGATGATCAACAACACCCAAGACGCCACCTGGTTTTAATGCCGTATAGAATTGCATGAATGCATCTTGCACAGCTTCCTCTCCGCCACTCATATACCAGTTATGTAAGTTACGGAAGGTGAGCACCATGTCGGCACTTTCTGGCGGTGCAATAACGCTATCGCTCATTGGCGCAAATTCAGTGACAACAACGGCGCTAAAAGCTGAATCGTTGGTTACACGTTCCATAAATGCTTGGCGTGAGCGCTGGTAATACTCGCTACTGCTATTCGCTGGAAAATGAGCAGCATAAAGCAGGCCGTCATCCTTTAAATAGGGCGCTAAAATTTCAGTGTACCAGCCACCACCAGGTGAAATTTCGACTACCGTCGAATTTGGCTGAATACCGAAGAACTCAAGAGTTTCTGCCGGGTGGCGGAACTCATCGCGCGAACGATTTGAGGCCGAGCGGGATTCGGAGTTAATGGCTTGCTGTAATAAATTAACTGAATCCGCGTCCGACTCGATTGATTCTGAGCAGGCGCTTAGGCCAAGCACGGTTATAGGGATGAACAACAGATTTAACATACGGTTACGTACAGTCATTATCTTGCTCCTTAGCTATAAGATAGCTTCATCCTAAACCGTGCTAGCCATTTCAGCAAACGAATCCGTTAGTGACGGAAGTGACGCATGCCAGTAAACACCATGGCAATACCGTGTTCATTTGCTGCTGCGATAATTTCCTCATCACGAATTGAACCGCCCGGTTGGATGATTGCGGTAATACCTGCAGCTGCAGCCGCATCAATACCGTCACGGAACGGGAAGAAAGCATCGGATGCCATCACCGAACCTGGTACTTCCAAATTCTCATCAGCCGCTTTAATACCAGCAATTTTGGCACTGTAGACGCGGCTCATTTGACCGGCACCAACACCAATTGTCATACCATCGCGAGCGTAAACAATGGCGTTCGATTTAACGAACTTAGCCACTTTCCAACAGAATAATAAATCCTGTAACTGCGCATCTGTCGGTTGCTTTTCTGTGACAACTCTTAAGTCGCTTAGGGAGACTTCACCTTGATCATTATCTTGAACTAGCAAACCACCGTTTACGCGCTTGTAATCAAGACTTGGCGTGCGCTCGGCAGGCCATTGCCCACATTCTAATAAACGTACATTCGCTTTGTTTGCAACAACGTCACGCGCCGCTTGGCTCACCACCGGAGCAATGATGACTTCGACAAACTGGCGGTCCACAATGGCTTTAGCGGTATCGCCGTCGAGCTCTCGGTTAAAGGCGATGATGCCACCAAACGCTGATGTTGGATCAGTTCTGAAGGCGCGATCGTATGCTGCCAAAGGCGTTTCACCAATAGCGACACCACATGGGTTCGCATGCTTCACAATCACACATGCAGGTTGTTCAAAAGATTTAACGCATTCAAGCGCAGCGTCCGTGTCAGCAATGTTATTGAACGATAACTCTTTACCCTGCAACTGCACAGCGGTTGCCACAGAGGCTTCTTTCGGCTTAGATTCCACGTAGAACGCCGCTTGTTGATGGCTATTTTCGCCATAGCGTAAATCTTGCTTCTTCTCGAACTGTGCATTGAAGGTTCTCGGAAACTTGCTTTCTTGCTGTGGTAGGCGGGCACCAAAGTAATTCGCAATCATACCGTCGTACTGTGCAGTATGTTCGAAGGCTTTAATGGCTAAATCAAAGCGCGTATCAAAAGTCAGGCTATTGTCATTCGCATCCATCTCAGCAATAACGCGATCATAATCTTTCGCGTTGACGACGATGGTAACATCGCGATGGTTCTTAGCCGCTGCACGAACCATGGTCGGGCCGCCAATATCGATATTCTCAACTGCATCTTCATGTGAGCAATTTTCATCGGCAACTGTTTCTGCAAATGGATAAAGATTCACTGCGACTAAATCAATTGGCGCAATATTTTGCTCAGCCATCACCTGCTGATCAACGTCGCGACGGGCTAAAATACCGCCATGAATTTTTGGGTGTAAGGTCTTAACGCGACCATCCATAATTTCGGGTTGCCCAGTATGTTCCGAAACATCCGTTACCGGCACATTATGTTCACGAAGTAATTTTGCCGTACCACCCGTTGATAGAATAGCGACGCCGCGTTGCACGAGCGCTTGTGCAAAAGCGACGATTCCAGTTTTGTCGGAAACACTTAAAAGGGCGCGTTGAATAGGACGATGTTGCATGGTTGCTCTACCTTTTTGATGTCTTACAAAGAAAAAAAGAGCACACAAGGCGCTCTTTTTCTGGGGGCACTTAGTTCATGCCGTATTTTTTCAGCTTCTTACGCAAGGTGCCGCGGTTGATGCCAAGCATCGTTGCGGCGCGGGTTTGATTACCACGCGTATAGGTCATGACCTCTTCCAACAATGGCGCTTCAACTTCAGCGAGCACTAATTCATATAGCTCTTCTGGATCGTGTCCGTCAAGCTGCTTCAAAAATGAATTCAACGCTTGCTTTACCGAATCACGTAGCGGTTTCGGCTGAGCATTGTTACCAATGGTGGTAAATGGAGAAATCGGATCACGATTTGCGTTTTGATCAAACATAGGTGCGCTCTATCTCTTCTAGTTTACTGTTGCAAAAAACTTCGCCAGGGCATTTAGTTGTTCGTTAGCATCGTCGATGCCGACAAACTCCCGACGAAAAGCTGACGCGGGTTGTTGCTGTTGTAAGTACCAACCCACATGTTTTCGGGCAATCCGAACACCGCTGTACTCACCGTAGTGTTGGTGGAGATTGCGAACATGTCGTAAAACAACGTCACAAACTTCATCAATACTTGGTGGCGGGAGTTGCTCGCCCGTTGCCAAATAATGAGCAATTTCACGAAACAACCACGGATTCCCCTGTGCGCCGCGGCCAATCATAATGGCATCGGCACCGGTATACTCAAGAACCTGTTTTGCCTTTTCAGGCGTGGTGATATCACCGTTAGCAACCACTGGAATTGTCACTGCATTCTTAATTGCTCGAATGGTGTCGTATTCCGCATTGCCTTTATACATACACGCTCGGGTTCTGCCATGAACCGCTAATGACTGAATACCAAGTTGCTCAGCAAGCTTGGCAATTTCAACGCCGTTGCGATTATCTGGGTCCCACCCCGTACGTATTTTCAGTGTGACAGGCACATCTACTGCTGCTATTACCGCAGTCAAAATCGATTCGACCAGTTTTGGATACTGCAGTAACGCCGAGCCTGCCAGCTTCTTATTTACCTTTTTCGCAGGGCAGCCCATATTAATATCGATGATTTGCGCGCCGTTATTCACATTGTGAATTGCCGCAGCAGCCATCAATTCGGGCTCAGCCCCTGCAATTTGCACCGCTCGAATACCAGGTTCATCAGCGTGTTCCATACGGTCACGCGACTTTTTGGTATCCCACACCAACGGATTACTCGATAACATTTCAGACACCGTCAAACCAGCCCCCAACTCTTGACATAAACGTCGAAAGGGAAGGTCGGTTACTCCCGCCATTGGCGCAAGTATCACTGGATTGTCTAATTGATATGGTCCGATCCGCATCGGTTAAAAACTGTGCAACTCAAGGGTGGGAAATTTTAGGGAATTTGGCGGCTAAAGAAAAGGCTGTAATTTGTACAAAAGCCGCCTTTTTTGTACTTTTTGCTCTTGACAAATTGCAGGAATATTACCGTCTGCGCTTGGCGTGTAGCATTACCCAGTCATCTTTGACCTGAGCCGGGCTAAATTCAAATTGCTCTTCATAGGCAGCCTGCACGGCTGGAATTTGCCGTTCAAGAATACCCGACATGACCAATTCGCCACCTTCAGCGACATAATTAGTGATGATATCTGCAAGTTCTTGTAATGGTCCCGCGAGAATATTGGCAACCACAACATCGGCTTTCAGGGTTGGTTGATTACTTGGCAGATACACTTCAAGCTGTTCGGCTACGCCATTGCGTTCGGCATTTTCCATACTTGCAATGAGAGCTTGTTTATCAATATCGATACCCACAGCGCGTTTAGCACCTAACAATAATGCACCAATGGCTAAAATGCCCGAACCACAACCAAAGTCGACAACGGTTTTCGCAGTTAGATCCTGGCCATCAAGCCACCCGAGACACAATGCGGTGGTGGGATGTGTGCCAGTACCGAAAGCCATGCCGGGGTCGAGCATAATATTGACCGCGTTGGGATCAGGAATATCCCGCCAACTCGGACAAACCCACAAGCGCTTACCAAACTGAATGGGGTGGAAGTTGTCCATCCATTCGCGTTCCCAGTCTTTGTCTTCTAGTTGGTCCGTTTTGTAATTGAATCCGTCTTTGAAGTAACTCGACTTCTTCAAATTCTTGATAACTGGCGCCAAATTAGTATCAGCGGGAAATAAACCAGTGACTAGCGTTTCTTGCCAATAAACAAGTTCGCCAAGCGGTGGTTCAAAAATGGGATTATCTTGTGCATCACGGTAAGTTACGGCCATGGCGCCGTTGCCTTCAAGCATGTCCCCAATATTTGGGGCATGCTTTTCAGGCGCTGAAACGGTTAGTTGAATCCAAGGCATGGGGGTTAGTGACCACCCATACCAAGTTTCTTCTCGAGATAGTGGATGTTGGTGCCACCGTGCTGGAAGTTCTCGTCAGCCATAATGTCTTTTTGCAACGGTACGTTGGTTTTAATGCCTTCAATAATTAATTCACTCAAGGCATTACGCATACGGGCAATCGCGACATCACGATTTTCACCGTAAGTAATCAGCTTACCAATCATCGAATCGTAGTTTGGCGGTACTTTGTAGTCCGCGTAAACGTGCGAATCCCAACGCACACCCAAGCCACCTGGCGAATGGAAACGTGTAATCAAACCCGGTGATGGTACAAAGGTGTTTGGGTCTTCAGCATTAATACGACATTCAATGGCATGTCCGCGAATGACGATATCTTCTTGCGAGATAGACAATTGACGACCAGCGGCAACACGCAATTGCTCTTTAATGAGGTCGATTCCGGTGATCATCTCGGTCACAGGATGTTCTACTTGAATACGTGTGTTCATCTCGATGAAGTAGAACTCACCATTTTCATACAAGAACTCAAACGTGCCTGCACCACGGTAGCCAATTTCAATACAGGCCTTCACACAGCGCTCGCCAATAAATTTACGCATTTCAGGAGTGACACCCGGTGCTGGCGCTTCTTCCACAACTTTCTGGTGGCGCCGTTGCATCGAGCAGTCGCGCTCTCCTAAGTAAACGGCATTACCTTGACCATCAGCTAGCACTTGAATTTCGATGTGGCGCGGATTCTCGAGAAACTTCTCCATGTACACCATCGAATTACCAAACGCAGCGCCGGCTTCAGCTTTGGTTGTACTAATGGCACGTAGCAATTCGTCTTCTTTTCGAACGACGCGCATACCACGGCCACCGCCACCACCAGCTGCCTTTACGATTACTGGATAACCAATGCGCTTGGCAATTTTGATATTGGTGGCATCATCATCGCCCAGTGGTCCGCCAGAACCTGGAACACACGGAACACCCGCTTTTTTCATTGCTTCAATAGCTGATACTTTATCGCCCATTAAGCGAATCACATCAGCCGTAGGGCCAACAAAAATAAAGCCAGAATTCTCAACCTGCTCAGCGAAGTCAGCGTTTTCAGCTAAAAAGCCATAACCAGGGTGAATGGCTGCAGCGTCAGTAATTTCCGCTGCACTAATAATACGTGGAATGTTTAAATAGCTATCGGTTGATGGCCCATTACCAATACAGATTGACTCGTCCGCCAACAACACGTGCTTTAAATTGCGGTCGACAGTGGAATGCACTGCAACCGTCTTGATACCGAGTTCTTTACAGGCGCGCAATATACGCAGCGCAATTTCACCTCGGTTTGCTATCACTACCTTATCTAACATGACTATGTCCTGTGTCGATATACTTATTCGATGACAAACAGAGGTTGGTCAAATTCGACCGGCTCACCGTTCTCAACAAGAATTTGTTTCACCACACCGCCTTTATCGGCTTCAATTTGGTTCATCATCTTCATCGCTTCAACAATACACAGGGTATCGCCGGCTTTTACTTGTTGACCAACGCTAACAAAGTCAGCGGCACCAGGTGCTGGAGCGGCATAGAAGGTACCAACCATTGGTGATTTCACCACATGGCCAGATAGCTCAGGTGCTGCTGGAGCTTCGGTTGCCGCAGGCGCCGCTGGAGCCGGAGCCGGGGCTGCCATCATTTGTTGTGGCGGAAGTTGATAGTGCATCGGCGCGCTGTGACTACCACCACGGTGAATACGTACCGACTCTTCACCTTCGGTAATTTCAAGTTCGGCAATACCTGATTCTTCGACCAGTTCGATCAGCTTTTTAATTTTACGAATATCCATGATCTATTATGACCCCAATGTTTTATGTTCGTTATTGCTTGCTTAAAAAGTGTTTCGCCGCTTGTAGCGCAAAGTCGTAACCTTGAGCACCAAACCCACAAATTACACCAACAGCAATATCTGCTAAAAAGGAATGCTGACGAAATTCTTCGCGAGCGTGAATATTGGAAAGATGTATTTCGGTAAATGGAATTGCGACCCCGGCGAGTGCATCCCGCAACGCAATGCTGGTATGTGTATAGGCGCCGGGATTAATAATAATGTAATCGACATGTGACGTTCGCGCTTCGTGAACCCAGTCAATCAATTGATGTTCGGCATTTGATTGCCGACAATCCAAAGTGATACCCATCGATTCGGCATGTTCGCGTAAGCGATGCTCAATTTTGTCGAGCGTATCGCTACCATAGATTTCCGGCTCACGGGTACCTAACAAGTTAAGGTTAGGACCATTGAGTAAGAGCACTCTGAATTTTTTATCGTTATTTGCTGTCATAATGCTGCGATCTGCTGCGAACGTATCAAGATTGATATTAGAGGCCATTTGCAGCCTCTAATTCAACACCTAATTCAGCATTATAGTGAAAAAATGAGAATAAGCAGCAAAATACTGGTCTTATCACCGCTGTTCGCTGCAAGTTTTAACGTGTTTTTAACTCTTTTATGTGTTCAGCGAAGTTTTCTGCTGGCATAAATCCAGTAACCCGCGTGCGACTTATCTCTTGTTGGTTCCTGAAGAATAAAATCGTAGGCAAGCCAAGAACTTGATATTCAGCGAGAATCGCATTGTTTGTGCTAGTGTTCGCAGTAACGTCAGCTTGAAGCAGAACCACATCAGCGGTTACCGCCGCAACCTCGTCAGCCGAAAACGTATCACGTTCAAACTCTTTACACGCCACACACCAATCTGCATAGAGATCGAGCATGACAACCTTATTATCGATGGCAGCATCTTCTAGTTGTCGCTGAATTTCAGCTACTGACTTTACTTGAATAAATGGCAACGAATGATGTGATTGCGGCCACCAACTATATAACAGCACAGCACTAATAATAAGCCACGCTGCTGCGAAACGAGCGGCAGCTTTTTTCGAAAGTTCGCGCATGTCTGCTTGAATCAGATAAATAGCGCTAAGTACAATAAACACGACCCACAACCAATCAGCGATAACGTATGGAATGAGTCGCTCGACAAGTACAATAGCGACGCCCAACAACACCACACCAAATACGCGCTTGATGGTATTCATCCATGCGCCGGCTTTCGGTAACAGTTTGCCGCCAGTTACCCCAAAGGCTAGTAGTGGCAAGCCCATACCAACACTTAATGCATAAAGCACAGCGGCGCCAATGGTTAAATCGCCCGATTGCGCAATAAATAACAAAACACCTGACAACGGCGCGGTGGTGCAAGGCGATGCAATTAATCCTGAAATTGCTCCCATGGTAAACACGCTACGATGCGCGCCGCCACGTTGTGATTGGCTCAATTGGTTCAAGTAGTTTTGCCAACTTTGGGGTAGTTGCAGTGTATACGCCCCCAACATACTTAAGGCCAAGAGCACAAACACAACGGCTAATGTGATGAGAATGGCAGGGTGTTGCAACATGGCTTGATAGCGCAAGCCAGCAAGCGCCACCACCACACCTAATATTGAATACGTGATTGCCATGCCTTGCACGTAAGCAAGGCTTAAGGTGAACGCGCGGCGGGTGCTTAATTGCTTCGGTTGGCTAGTGCCGGCACCAGTCTGTCCCATAATAATTGCGGAAATAATAGGATACATTGGCAACACGCAAGGGGTGAATGCTAAGCCAATACCAAGCACAACGAACAGCAATAAAACCAACCATAGCGGCTTTTCAATAATGGCATCAAAAAACGTCGATGATGTGGTTTGCTGGGAGTTCTCGGCAACTTGCTGAAAGTCAATTGAAGCTGAACCGTCGCCTTTTACAGCACTGAGATAAACGGTTTTTTCGGTCGGTGGATAACACAAACCCGCATCGGCGCACCCTTGATACGAAATGGTAAACGCTTGATCGGGGCTTGCTTGGCTTAATTCATAGGTGAGCTCTACAAAGTCACGATAAACAATTGTTTCACCGAAAAACTCATCAACGTGAGGTTCACCTTCTGGTAACTGTGGCTCTGCTTTTAACTGGACTGGCGTTTTGACAACAAAACGATGCTGATACATGTAGTAACTGTCAGCAATCTCCCAGCTAAGTGTGAGTTTGTCGCCCTGTTGCCGAAAATCGAACTGAAACGCTTCATCAACCGGCAGAAATTGATTTTGTTGTGCAAACGGATCATCCTGCCCTAATTCAAATTGTGCTTGTGCAAGAACCGCCGATGTCAGCGACATCCACAACGCAAACATCATAACAATGCTTCGATACCACATAGACTTCATGATTGGGTGACCTGTGTAATCCAGTTTAAATAGCTTTCAGAGCCTTCGGTAATAGCTAACGCGACAATTTCAGGAACATCGTAAGGATGCGCAGTTTGAATGAGTTCAAATAGTGCATCAAGTGAACCGAGCGTTGTTTTGATTTGCAGCAAAACTTCTTCATCGGCATGAATGTGGTCATCCCACCAATACATTGATGTTGATGGTGCAGAGATATTCACACATGCCGCATAGCGCGCTCGCAGTATCTTATCAGCTAGTGCTTTGGCAACATGTTTATCTGGACAACTACAAATCACTAAACGATGTTCTGTCGTCATACATACACCTGTACGTTGAATTTTGGTCAGTATACGAAAACAAAAAAAATTTATCAGAAAACCTTGATATCAATTTTTTACCCCCCATAACAGGGGCACAACACATTTTTTAACAGCTTCAGTTCATCGCTGAAGCATAGTTATCAACCACAAACATTAGGTTTAGGAGTTATCAACGATGAAACTTCGTCCTTTACATGATCGTGTGATCATTAAACGCTCTGAAGCAGAAACCAAATCTGCAGGCGGTATCGTGCTGACTGGTTCAGCAGCAGAGAAATCGACGCGCGGTGAGGTTGTTGCAGTAGGCAATGGTCGCATCTTGGATAACGGTGACGTGAAAGCTTTGGATGTCAAAGTAGGTGACAGCGTATTATTCAACGAAAGCTATGGCGTAAAAACGCAAAAGATTGACGGTGAAGAATACCTGATCATGTCTGAATCAGACATTTTAGCGATTATCGAAGCTTAAGAGGGAAACGAACATGGCAGCTAAAGAAGTTAAGTTTGGTAACACAGCGCGTCAGCGCATGTTAAAAGGCGTCAACATTCTAGCCGACGCAGTAAAAGTAACCTTGGGCCCTAAAGGCCGCAACGTTGTTTTAGAAAAATCATTTGGCGCACCTTTGATCACCAAAGATGGTGTATCGGTAGCGAAAGAAATCGAGCTTGAAGATAAGTTCGAAAATATGGGCGCGCAAATGGTCAAAGAAGTTGCGTCAAAAGCTAACGATGAGGCGGGTGACGGAACGACGACTGCAACCGTATTAGCGCAAGCCATTGTCAACGAAGGTTTGAAAGCCGTTGCTGCGGGTATGAACCCAATGGATTTGAAGCGCGGTATCGATAAAGCTGTTATCGCAGCGGTAGAAGAATTAAAAGCATTGTCGCAGCCGTGCAACAACTCAAAAGCAATCGCACAGGTCGGTACTATCTCTGCCAACTCTGATAGCACCATCGGCGAAATCATCGCTCAAGCAATGGACAAAGTAGGCCAAGAAGGTGTTATCACCGTTGAAGAAGGTCAAGCTTTGCAAGACGAACTTGACGTTGTTGAAGGTATGCAGTTTGACCGTGGCTACTTGTCACCATACTTCATCAACAACCAAGAGAACGGTACGGTTGAATTAGAAAGCCCGTTCATCTTGTTGGTTGACAAGAAAATCTCAAACATTCGCGAATTACTTCCTGTATTGGAAGGCGTTGCGAAATCAGGCAAACCACTGTTAATCATCGCTGAAGACGTTGAAGGCGAAGCATTGGCAACCTTGGTAGTGAACAACATGCGTGGCATTGTTAAAGTTGCTGCGGTTAAAGCACCTGGTTTCGGTGACCGCCGTAAAGCCATGTTGCAAGATATTGCCGTACTAACTGGCGGTAATGTGATTTCTGAAGAAATCGGCATGGAGCTTGAGAAAGCTCAGCTTGACGACCTTGGTACCGCGAAGCGTGTTGTTATCAACAAAGATAACACCACCATTGTCGACGGCAGCGGTGATCAAGCCTCAATTGAAGGTCGCGTGACGCAAATTCGTCAGCAAATTGAAGAAACTTCTTCTGATTATGACCGTGAAAAACTGCAAGAGCGTTTGGCGAAATTGGCCGGCGGCGTTGCAGTGATCAAAGTTGGCGCGGCCACTGAAATGGAAATGAAAGAGAAGAAAGCTCGTGTTGAAGATGCGTTGCATGCAACTCGCGCTGCGGTTGAAGAAGGTGTGGTACCTGGTGGCGGTGTGGCGCTGGTACGTGCAGCAAGCAAACTTGCTGACCTACGTGGTGACAACGAAGACCAAAACGTTGGTATCAAACTGGCATTGCGTGCAATGGAAGCACCACTTCGCCAAATCTCAACCAACGCTGGCGCTGAAGCATCAGTAGTTGCGAACAACGTCAAAAACGGTGAGGGTAACTACGGTTACAATGCTGGCCAAGATGTTTACGGCGACATGCTAGAGATGGGTATTTTGGATCCAACCAAAGTTACCCGTTCTGCACTGCAATTTGCTGCATCAGTAGCTGCGTTAATGATTACCACTGAAGCGATGGTTGCTGAGCTACCGAAAGACGAGCCAGCTGCACCAGACATGGGTAGCATGGGCGGAATGGGCGGCATGATGTAAGCCGACCGACGCGTCGAACGAAATAAAAGGAAGCACCTTGGTGCTTCCTTTTTTGTTTGTAGCTTGTCACAAAAATCCGTATTCCAGCGTCTATACTGTTGGAAGCACAGAATTGTATGCAACGAATTGAAAGCACACGAATCATTGTGCTCAATGGAGGCAAGTATGAAAACGTCTGTATTAGGTTTTGCAATTGCTACTGCTTTAGTAGCTGGCGTAGCCAATGCGGCTGAAGTTTCGGTGAAATGGGATGATGTGAAGTCGTTTACTGATTTTGAAGCCGTGAACGAGTTGAAGAGCCGATTTGAAGAACGAACCAAGGCAAACTTTACCGAGTATGTTGAAACATTAGGGCAAAAGCTACCTGAGCAAAATAAACTCGAAGTTACCTTCAATGATGTTGATCTTGCAGGACGAGTTGAGCCAACGTTTGGCGCAACAAGTAGTGCGTTTCAGCGCATTCTAGATGACGTTTCTTATCCGCATCTTGTGATTTCATATCGGTACACTGATGCACAAGGAGAGGTCATCAGTGAAGCTGATCATGTGGAGCTAAAAGCACTCGCGCCATCACGAAACATTCGGAATGTGATGGGTTCTAGTCGTGATAATCTCTATTTTGAAAAAGAATTATTACAAGACTGGTTTCGTGACACGTTTCCGAATGCTACTGATTAGCGAAAATGCATTGGCGGTAATTAAAGCGGTGTTTTACTCGCTTCGCCAGCAATTTCACGCACTAACTTAGGAACCAGAAAACCAGGTAAACGAGCTCGCAGCTGCCGTTCAAGTTCGCGAGCTCGCTCATCACTCACTGCGAAATGACTCGCTCCAGCAACTTTGTCTAATTGATGTAAATAGTAAGGAATAACCTTCGCATCAAAAAGAGCTTCACTTAAATCGACTAGCGTATCTGCCGAGTCGTTAACGCCTCTCAACAAAACACTTTGATTCAATAGCGTGATGCCGTGGCGAGCCCAATATTCTAAAGCGTCTTTTAACGTACTCGATATTTCTCGCGGATGATTGGCATGTAAAACCAAAATTGCTTGTAAGCGACTTTGCTGTAGTCGCTTCGCTAGATTTTCCGTCAAGCGTGATGGCAACACTATGGGCAAGCGACTATGAATACGCAACCGCTTTAGTTGCGGCAACTCTTCTAGCACCGAAATCACTTTAGACAATTGGTTGTCATTTGCCATGAGCGGATCGCCGCCACTCAAAATCACTTCATTGATAGCCCCATCTGATTGGATGAGTTCAACCAACTGCTGTAACTGAGTGCGACCGAAGTGGTTGCCTTCATAAGGGAAGTGACGTCGAAAGCAGTAACGGCAGTTTATCGCACAACCACCCCGCAAAATAACAAGTACACGCGATTTGTATTTGTGCAGTATGCCGGCGTGATTACTATTTTGTTCTTCCAGCGGGTCGGCGATAAAGCCTTCTTTTTGTTCAAACTCAGCTTGATTTGGCATCACCTGAAGTAGCAGTGGGTCATGAATATCGCCTTGGCGCATCAAGCCGACGAAATAGCGTGTAATACGAAGCGGAAATAATTCGCGCGCCTTGGCGTTTTGCGTAATCCAGTTGTCAGGTAGGCGTAATAAAGCACCCAATTCACTTGGGTCTGATATAGATTGTGCTAACTCCTGCTGCCATTGCGGTCGGACAGAGATGACATTCAAATTCGACACAGGCTTCCTGTAAAATTGTTGCGTGACGTGAATTATTTTACCTGAAAATTGCTACGTTATGGTTTATTATTGGCCGCGAAATCGCTTAATTTGAAAGCATATGAGGAAGCTATGGCGAATTACAGCACAAATGAATTCAAAGCTGGTTTAAAAATCATGCAAGATGGTGAGCCATGTAACATCATCGACAATGAAGTTGTTAAACCAGGAAAAGGGCAAGCGTTTAACCGCGTACGAATCCGCAAACTGATTAGTGGAAAAGTCGTTGAAAAAACCTTCAAATCAGGTGAGTCGGTAGAAGGCGCAGACGTTGTTGATATGGAATTAGCCTATTTATATAACGACGGTGAATTCTGGCACTTCATGAACAACGAAACCTTTGAACAATTAGCTGCCGATGCGAAAGCGGTTGGCGATTCAACCAAGTGGTTGGTGGAACAAGATACTTGTACACTGACATTGTGGAACGGTAATCCAATTGCTGTAACGCCACCGAACTTTGTTGAGCTTGAAATTGTTGAAACCGATCCAGGTTTGAAAGGTGACACCGCGGGTACTGGTGGTAAACCAGCAACGTTGAGCACTGGTGCTGTCGTTCGTGTACCACTGTTCGTACAAACTGGTGAAGTGGTAAAAGTTGACACGCGCTCGGGCGAGTACGTATCACGCGTTCAAAAATAAGTTGTTACTAAACGATGCAGCTCACTGATAATTGGCAACCGAGCGCCTCGCTTGATGTTTTGCGACAGCGAGCTGCATTGTTTCAAACCATTCGTAATTTTTTTCAGCAACGAAATGTACTTGAAGTCGATACACCAATACTGGGTCGATTCGGCGTCACCGACTTACATCTTGAGAATCTCGAGACCACGCTCAGTTTTTTCCCCAACCAGCGTTTCCAGTTACAAACATCACCTGAGTATGCAATGAAACGATTGCTTGCCGCATATGGGCAATCAATTTATCAACTGGGTAAAGTGTTTCGTGACGATGAAGTGGGCCGCTTCCATAATCCAGAGTTCACCATGCTGGAGTGGTATCGAATTAACTTCACGATGCAAGATTTAATCAATGAAGTTGTTACCTTACTCCGCGACGTACTCGGTGCCCGAGAGGTTCATCAAACGACCTACCAGCGGCTATTTCAAAAATATTTGAACTTAGATCCGCTTACTGCTTCCATTGCTGAACTTCAAAACTGCCTTGTAAACGATGAGCGAATTGCGGATCTAGTAAAACGTGAAACAGATAAAGATACGTTACTACAACTTGCTATGTCGTTGGTGATAGAACCGCAGTTGAAGAAGTCGGATATTACGGTGGTAGAGCGTTTTCCAGCGAGCCAAGCGGCGTTAGCGGAACTTGATGACGACGAACGTGTGGCATTGCGCTTCGAAGTGTATGTTGGTGGTATCGAGTTGGCGAATGGCTATCAGGAGTTAACTCACGCTGCACACCAACAGCTTAGGTTTAATCACGATAATCAACTCAGAAAACAATTCGGAAAAAACATGAAACCGACCGATTTTCGACTGTTGGAAGCGCTCGATGCAGGTATGCCGAATTGTTCGGGTGTCGCTCTTGGATTCGATCGTTTGCTGATGCTAGTAACTGGTGTTTCTGATATTCGTCAAGTTTTACCATTCTCGATCACTTGCGCTTAAAACAGGTAATGTTATACTATAACACTCTCAACTGGGGTGTAGGTTGTTACTGAAGCAGGCGAAGAAATGACACAGCGTTCGTTAGATAAAACAGGTATGTGGGTGACCACTTTATGTGCGTTGCATTGCTTATTGCTGCCTGTCATTTTGCCAATGCTGTCACTCATCGGATTGTCATTTATTGGTGAAGAACTGCTTGAGCGGGTTATTTTAGGCACCAGTATTGCGCTTGGTTTAGTTGCGCTGATTAATGGTATTCGCCAGCATGCACGGCTATATCCTTTGGTGCTGTTAATAGCTGGTGGCTTCATCTACTGGCATAAAGATAGTCTCGGTGAAATGGGTGAACCGATTATTATCTTGCTTGGCGCGAGCATGATCATCGCGGCGCACTGGGTGAATCTGCGATTGGTTCGCTCGACCAACTTCCTTACCGCCGCCTAATACTCTCGTCTTCTTAAGTCTTCCTTTTTAATATCACACCAGCTTCCATATGGTGGGTATAAGGGAATTGATCAAATAAAGCTGCACGGGAAACGTTATGCGTGCTTTGCAGCGACTCTAGATTTTCGACCAACGTTTCTGGGTTACACGAGATATAAACAATTGAATCGTAGTTTCGCACCAGTTCAACGGTATCTGCATCTAAGCCAGCTCGCGGCGGATCAACGAGTACGGTACGACAGTCGAAACTTTCTATTTCTGCTTCGTTCGCGCGTCGAGACTCTCTATCACCTGCCATCACCGCACTAAACTCCTCGGCGGACATACGCACGACAGTGACGTTGTGGATATCGTTAAGCTCACAGTTATAGCGTGCAGAGGCAACCGACGTCTTACTTATTTCTGTTGCGAGAACCCGATTAAAGTTTTGTGCCAATGGGAGGCTGAAATTTCCGTTACCACAATACAACTCTAATAAGTCGCCGTGGCTACCTTTCGTTGCATTGAGCGCCCAACTCACCATGTGCTGGTTCACGGCGGCATTCGGCTGAGTAAAGCTGTTTTCAACCTGTTGGAAACGATATGGCTTCTCATCAATAATTAATGTTTCGACAACCCAGTCTTTCTCTAGGCACAGTTTCTGCTTCTTGGCTCGGCCGACAATCTCGATTTTTCCGAATTTACTTAGGTCGTGTTTTAGTTCGAGAGCTTCACGCTGCCAAGTCTCGTCGAGTTGCCGATGATAAATCAGTGAAACAAGGGCTTCGTTCGTTGTCGTCGTCAGAAACTCTACCTGAAAAAGTTTTTTCCGCAGGTTTGGGCGTCCGCGAACATAATCCAGAATAGCCGGCATTAAATCATTGATAAGTTCGTTAGCAACGGGAAATGAATCAACACGAATTTTTTCTCGAGTATCTGGGTTAAACATAATGTAGAACAAATCATCTCCATCATGCCAAACCCGAAATTCTGCACGCATCCGGTAATGAGTTTTTGGTGACTCATAAACATCAATCTCTGACACTGCAAAAGGCGCAAGCATCGACTTCAGAAGTTCGACTTTGTTCGAAAGCTGAATTTGGTAATCATCAGAGTTGATTGCTTGATGCGTCATAAAATTTCCTAAATACGTCTCTTTCTAAATGCGAACGAGCGCGAATTGTAACGGCAGATCTCAAAATGTCCACTTAAGTTGAGATCAAGTAACTTTACAAATTCTTCACAGTATGACATTGCGCATACGAACAAAATGCTACATTATGACCCACTGCGGCATGTAAAAAATAATTCGTCGCAAACGAACAACACATTAGAAAGTATAATAAAAAAGGGTCAAATCCATGTCGAACACTACTAAAAATAGTGCGCTAGTTTTAGCGGCGTTGTCGCTTGCTATCAGCACAGCTGTACACGCCCATGGGCCAGCTCATGCAAATAATGATAAAGAACGCGTTATCGTTGAGTTTAAACCAGGTTCAAAAAATGCCATTGAAGCATTTTTACATTTAGATGACGACGGTTTGCTTGATCCGCCGAAGGATGGCGATGATCCAGGTGACAACAAAGATAAAAAAATTCTGCATCGTTACGACCGTTTCAATGCAATGGCAATTCAAGTACCTCACTCTGCAGTTCACAGCTTAATGAACAACCCTAACGTTGTTAGTGTTACTCCAGACGAGAAACGTTTTGTGCAAAGTACCCAGTGGGAACCAGGTAAGCCATACGGCATCGAAATGGTTCAAGCTGATTTAGTATCAGACGCCGCTGCAGGTACACGTACTGTCTGTATCATCGACTCAGGTTATGACATGGGTCACCCAGATCTACAAACATCTGGTGTAACAGGTGTTAATGACGCCGGTACAGGCACTTGGTATACCGATGAAAACGGTCACGGTACTCATGTTGCAGGTACTATTGCTGCATTATCAAATGGTGAAGGTGTTGTTGGCGTCTTGCCAAACGGCAATGTGAACTTACATATTGTTAAAGTATTCTCGGCATCTGGCTGGGCATACTCATCAACATTAATGGCTGCTGCAGAACAATGTGCGGATTACGGCGCGAACGTTATCAACATGAGCTTGGGTGGTTCACGTGCAAACCGCACTGAAGAGCGAGCTTTTGCTCAGTTGAATGCAGCCGGTATTCTAAGTATCGCAGCTGCGGGTAACGACGGTAATACGCGTCATTCGTATCCTGCTTCTTATGACTCGGTTGTCTCTGTTGCGGCGGTTGATGCGAATGAACAGCATGCATCGTTTTCACAACAAACAGACCAAGTTGAACTTGCTGGCCCAGGTGTAAGCGTTCTTTCTTCTGTACCTCGTGGTACCGGTGAGAAAGTCTCACTTTCAGTTGCTGGTGTTGCGTATGAAGCAACGAGCATGGAAGGCACTGCGCGAGTGGAAAATTCTGGTGAATTAGCCAACTGTGGCATTGGTGACTCAACTTGTAATGATGCAGCGGGTAAAGTTTGTTTAATCGAACGCGGTGTGATTTCATTCGCTGAAAAAGTACAAGCTTGTGAAGCTGGTGGCGGCGTTGGTGCTATCGTTTATAACAACGAACCTGGAATGGTATTAGGTACACTTGGCGATTACAGTGCATCTATCCCAGCTGTGGGTATCAGTGATACTGATGGCGCAACGTTACTCAATCAAGTTGGTGCTAACACAACGGTTGGTGTTACTGATAGCGATTGGGCATTCTTCGATGGTACGTCTATGGCAACCCCTCATGTTGCTGGTGTTGCAGCATTAGTGTGGTCACACCATACTACGTGTAGCAATGACGACATTCGTAATGCATTAGCTGCGACTGCCAAAGATTTAGGTGCGGCAGGTCGTGATACGTTATATGGACACGGTCTTGTTCAAGCGAAAGCTGCAGTTGATTACCTAACAGCAAATGGTTGTGGTGGTTCAACTGGTGGTGATACCGGCGGCGATGATGGCGGTGACACCGGTGGTGGTAAGCCAGGTAAAGGCGGTCCGAAAAAGTAAGTAAGGCTGCTATTGAATCAAAAAGCTCGCTTCGGCGAGCTTTTTTTATACGCTTCGCTCACAAAATCAGCAGTTGGCAAAAAAACACATAAAAATGTCAAAAAGGCGCTTGACGCGGCCAGTTAAATCTCTAAAATGCGCCCCACGCTTGAGGCAGACAACGAAGTCGCCAAAAGC
>NZ_PIPZ01000004.1 GCF_003987045.1 Pseudidiomarina marina
TGGTAAGGCCTGATTTTTCTAGACACCTTCTACCCGTTTAAAATATTCACGCTCAAAGTTGTTTGGCGACACTCTGTCATTTTTTGTATGGCGTCGAGTTGGATTGTAAACCATCTCAATATAATGAAACACTGCCTGCTTGGCTTCAGCCCGGTTTGGATAAATACGACGGCGTATTTTTTCCTTCTTTAAATTGCTGAAGAAGCTTTCAGCAACCGCATTATCATGACAGTTACCACGTCGACTCATACTGGCTTTAATATTGTATGCATCGAGTAACTTTCTGAACTGCCGACTGGAATATTGAGAGCCCTGGTCGGAGTGCAAACTGACTTGCTGCTGTGGCTTTCGTCGCCAATAAGCGGCTGTAATGGCTTGCATAGCCAAGTCTTCGGTCATTCGGTCGCTCATCGACCAACCAACGATATTACGTGCAAATAAGTCCATGACGACCGCCAGAAAAAGAAAGCCTTCATGCGTTTTAATGTAAGTGATGTCGGTCACCCACCATTGATTAGGGTGCTCGACGTTAAATTCGCGATTTAACGCGTTATCGGCAACAATATCGGTCTTACCGCCGTAGTAGCCTCGGGGCGTGTTGTAACCTCGCTGCGCGCGAATGCCTTCTTTTTGCATTAAGCGTAAGATCCGATCACGGCCGCAATATTGGTTTGCATCACGAAAGTCCATATAGATATTGCGGTAGCCATGAAAACCACCGCTCTCTATCCAAAACTGCTTAATTTTTTGCGCGAGTTGTTGGTCTTCACGCTCTCGCTTGCTGACTGGCGATTTAAGCCAGTCATAATAGCCACTGGGGTGAACGTCTAACGTTCGGCACAAAACTCTCACGGGATAACGTGAACTACGAGATTTTATGAACCGGTACCGTTCTTTGACTCGCCGGCAAAGAACACCGCGGCTTCCTTTAACAGGTTCCTTTCTTGTTCAACACGTTTCAGCTCACGTTTTAGCCGTGCATTTTCAGCTCGTAAGTCTTGCTCTTCTTCACGCGCTTTTGTTGGCTTTGAAAACTTTTTAAGCCATCCATACAGCGTTTTAGTGCTTATACCGAGCCGTTCAGCAACATCATTGACACTGTAGCCATGCACTGCGACTTGATTCACGGCTTCTTGTTTAAACTCGTCCGAATATCGGATACCTTTACCCATGATTTACCTCTTATGGTCATAGTTACATTTTTACCATAAAAGGTGTCGGGAAATCTCAGGCCTTACCAATCCATAGATTTATCATCTGATTCTCTTCTGACTCGCTACTAAGTGCTAGCGAATGCAATTCAGAGCTTCGAATAAATTTTGGAAAAGAGTGATGATCCATTGAAAATTCTGAAATAAAACTGTTCAGTCTTTTTGAAGCTTTTTGGGCGCGCAGATCAATACATTTATGCATAGGATTTATTGGCTTGCCAACAATCTTGATTTCGTTGCTCTCCAAGTCTATCAGTAAGCATTCATCTGACCAGCTTGGATGCTCCTTGTGATGGAAAAGAGTTAAAAGTGTTTTAATCACTTCCATCCGTGCATCCGCCGATTCGCGGGCTGAATGAGGTTCTTTCTCGCTCAGCTTTTTTATGACAACGTATGTCTCATCGTCTTCAAGAACGAAATTCTTAGCTGCGATTTTTTCTTTATGGTCCTCTGGGTTGTTTGAAACCTCGATATGGAGCTTTTTACAAGATTCAGCAATTGTTCGAAACAGTCCTGAAGCTCTAAAAATTGCCAGATACTCTCGCCGCTCAGTATTTAACGCTTCGATGTATTCGCTAATTGCAGCGTTTCCAGATATTCTATTTTTGCCAAAATAGAAGAAATTCAAAGTAGTGTTGTGTAGCCAGTTAGAGCTAAAACCGAAATTCTTGAGTGTTGTGATATAGGTTCTAGCAAGAGCTCTGATCGCATTGATATCACGTCTTTCCTTGATGGCAGCTATGAGTAGATCTTCATTTCTCCTACGATAGGATGGCATTTCAATCTGGGACCAAAGCAGCTCCAAAACCACACGATGCTCTGCCAGTGATTTGGTTTTGTTCTGAAGACTTGCGAGCACCGTCGGGACATCGAGCAACATTAAAGATTGAGCTACTTCATCACTCTTCAAGTTACTCGTTAGCTCTTCAAGGACATGATCTAGATTCGGCTTTTTTATCACTCCGTTCTCTATGTCTTCAATTACCTCCAAGGCCTCTCTGCAAAGAAGGCTCGTATTCAATGCCGATGGCTTGTATGTATCCAAAGAATAATCAAATAGCATTTCTTCTAACAGCTGTGCGAAGTAGAGCAACTCTTTGCTTTGATCTGGGGCGGTCCATTTTCTTAGGTTTCGAAATTTCATCGGTTATTAGCATTCCTTAACAATCTGACATTCGAGTGGGATGCGCACCTACTATCCCAATCCACCGTTAGTACGCGGTATTAAGCACATTAAATATGGTCGTTACCGCTGAATACCGCGCTACGCTGTTCACTCACACAAAGCGTCGAACTTTCTAATAAACGCTTCTTGCAGAGTTCTATTACTAGCAAGCTTATCTCCGTATTCTTTAATATATTTTTTTATGGCATCCTCAAAGTCATCCCGATACACAGTTTTGGTTTCCATGCACACAATATCCACTCCTGAATTAGACTTTCCCCATATACGCCACCCATTTTTTGTTGACGCTTCGTGAAGCAGACCACACCTCACTGACGAGTAGAAATCCATTGCTTCAACTTCTGAAAACTTCTTGGAGAATGGTTCTCGTTTGGTTAGGAAATCAATGAAGCATTGCTTGCTTCTGTTGTACTCGTGCTTTTTTAGCTCATTTGTGTTGCACTGGCGATATGTCTTACCTTCGTAACAAGAGTCTAAGAACTCAATGAGAGAACATAATAAAGTCATTATAGTAAAGCCATAGCCATGATAACTGTCGTCATTTCTTAGGCTTTGTATGGGTTCGAGGTATCGAGACTGAACTCGCCCCCAGAAAAAGTCGTTAAACGCTTTTCTCCATTCAATCTCGTCAGTTGAACCAATTATAGATTCACGTATTTTTTGCCAGTCTTTCACTGTTTTTCTGTTAGTTATATACATAGCTTGAGATGCTTAAAACCGACGGTTAAAGCCTAGAGAAAGGAAATTCAACAACTCAATCTTGCTCAGCATTTTGTACCTCTCCGATATGAAGCACTTCACCCAAAAATAAATATGTATTAAGAAAGAGAGACCGAGCTTCTTCAGCAGTAACGTCTCTATGAACCCCGGTTGATACCCGATCATATAGATTGGAGAGGTTTTGACGGATCTTAGCTTTTCTTGATTTGCTCTCTACTCTTTGGTGAACAAAAGCATTTATCCGGTTTTGGTGTCTGTTAGGCCCTAGTGAGACTTCATTATCACCTATTTTAATAGTGTCATCCGTTGGAGGAAATATTGAGTCAGCGAATGATTCAATTATCCGGCGAACCGTTGTTAATGCTTGGCTAATAGACTCTGGGTCGTCTTCTGAAAGTCGGGACATAACGGACGGAATTTGTTTAAGGATTTCGCCAGCATGTGCTGCTAATAATGTATCAATATCGCTCTTATATCTTTCAAAAATTGATTCGCTTAAACTGTCGAACTCTTTCTCGTAGTAAACATCAGTTACAAAACTATGGAGCAACGAAAATACTCTACTCCTAATACCACTGAGGATTGCAATATAATTGGTAGTAGCTGCCAGTTGTTGTTGATGCATCCGCATCACAGCTAAGCCAGCATCACCACCCGTATTTGGTGTAGTCATTGAGCGTAACTTAATATTCTCAGCTTCAATTGCGGCTTCATGTTGAGCCAATGGACCCCAGTAACCTTTCTTTTCATCTTTCTTGGTCCAGCGTCCCGTTTTGCCCATAAATTTTAAGGATGTAGCATCTGAGCCGTTATAACCACTCATCTCAAAACTGATCCAACGCTGTACTTCTTCTGAACCCACCCACCGAGCTAAGCGTGATGCTTTTAGCAAAAGTGCCTCAGCGGATAATCTGCTTAGTTCAATATCATCGAGCAATTCTTTGGCTAACTCTAGAATATGTTCGGATCTGCTTTGGGACACTAATATCTCCTAAGTGCTCATACACTAACGCTTCTATCTCTTAATCGACACTAAAAGACTTTACCGTGCAAAGCAAGAACAAGGCGCTTTTAGGTAAGTTACACCCAATCTCTGGATTGTCGAACTGATATTGGCTTATGGATTCAATCAGCTTTTGCATTAACGTTTGTTTGCCACAATCATTTTTATCCCAAAGCACTTCACGTCGAATGCAGTAATTTGACTGCTAACTTTCTGGCAGTTCGGATAAGCCTGACCAAAGGCGGTCAAGTTAAAACGACTGAAATCATCTCCGTCAGCATCCGTGCAGCAACTGACAAATATCTTACCCGTTGGGTATATACATTTTTTAAGTTTATTCATTTCCGTTTAAACCGCCTTTATGGCAGGCTATCAAAAGATTTTTTTATATAGATCTCGGCTCTTGTGCAAAAATGAATAGCAAAAGTAACACTTACATATGTCGATACTAAGGATTGGTTAAATGTCAAGCAAGAAACACTCGGATGTAATGAGAGTGGTTGAATACGTCTTATAATACATAGTTTCAAAGTATGAAAAATTCAGCGTGCAGTCAGCAACTAAAAACGATGAACTTAATGGAATGAATCGACATCCATTGGTTCGAATCATGCGTGATATCTGCCACGCCCCAGAAGACGATGGCAGCCTTGCAAGATATACAATGATCAATAATTACCAAACCGATAATATTTCTTGCCATTGGCAGTTAAATGCCAATATCTACTTTAGTTATTTATCATATAGATCAAGTGCAATCGGCCAAGATAGCTATGTTGGTTTCATCAGCTGCTTTAGTGGCTAAGATCATGGGATTTCTTTTCAGTGTTATGGACGTTTTTGGCTGACAGTATCCTTTGAAGCAAATATGACTAAACTTCTGCTGAAAGAATAAGAAGTAATCGCAAAACTGAAAGTCGCCAATAGAACTAGGCTATAAAATTATTAAGCACCACTGAACAATCGAACTATCAGCACTTTTTCATTCGACACTACCGAGCAAAATTAAGGACAGGAGATAAGGATAATGACACAACAAGAGGTAAGCTGGAAAGAAAAACACGTTTATAAAGTTCGAGATCAGCGATCGCCTGTAATAATTGATGAACCCGAATCAGAAATATTAAGATCTGAAGTAGAACCTTGGTTAACAGCCTTATTTCAAAGCGAACATTTAGGCTTATTGGTCGGGGCAGGCCTACCTGCAGCATTGCATTCTTTGGCCAAAGGCTATGCTAATGCAGGGATGGAGAGAATGCCTTTGTCAGCTTTTAGCGACCAAATAGATAAAGCCACCATCGAAAGTGCGAAACGTGCGGGAAGAGGAAATGCCAACATTGAAGACCAAATCAGGGTATGTAACGAGCTGATTCGGGGGTTGGAAATCTATGTCACCACCGATGTTTATGGATCTGGCAAGATTCGAAAGGAGCTTCAAAAACTAAAATATGAAGTTGCGCACGGATTAGTAGCGTTTGCAAATAACGTACTTCGCAGCGAGCACAATGTTATTAATGCGGCAAAATCTGAAGTTGCGGCTGAGTATCTAATGAACTTTTTAGTGAGCTTTTCAAGTCGATCTGCGACCAGAGAGCGATTGAACCTATTCACGACAAATTATGACCGTCTGATAGAATATGGCGCTGAACTTGCTGGAGTCAGACTAATAGACAGGTTTGTTGGCACAATAAACCCAGTATTTAGGTCATCTCGGGTTGAAGTCGACATGCACTACAATCCTCCGGGCATCAGAGGTGAACCAAGATATCTCGAAGGCATAGTGCATTTCACAAAGCTTCACGGTTCGTTAGATTGGGCAGCGAAAGACAACGTAATAAAAAGGTTTGCACTACCCTACGGAGCATCTGACATAACCCAATATGCTAGCGATGATCAAATCAATTTAATGGTCTACCCCAATTCTTCAAAGGATAGAGAAACTTCAGAATACCCCTACGTAGAAATGTTTAGAGACCTTGCGGCATCTGCCTGTCGAGCCAATTCAACCTTAGTCGTATACGGTTACAGCTTCGGAGATGAGCACATAAATCGCGTACTAGTGGATATGCTGTCAATTCCATCCACTCATTTAGTGATAATTAGCTACGATGACGATAGCGGCAGAGTTCAGAACTTCTATGCTCAGGCGAAACGCCCCGCACAGATTTCTCTCTTAATAGGCAAACATTTCGGTGATCTTCAAATTCTCGTTGACAATTACCTCCCAAAGCCTGCCATAGACAGAACCACTATAAAAATGGCCGACTTGCTCAAGTCTCGAGGCTTAGCTCAGTCCGATAGTAAACATATTGAGAATGAGGACAAAGCATGAGCATTTCACCGATAGAACACTCAACATCACTGCGTATCGGATCAGTTGAATTTGTCTCTCCCGATGAAATAAAAGTTGGGCTCGATTTGGACGCTCCAGACGGTATCGCCGCTAACGCTGGGACACCTCGGGCCTTTCCCAGAGTTAACAGTTATGTACTCATTGCAACCGAGTCAGGGTTTATCGTGTCTCAAGTGGAATGGATAGCTGTCGAGAAGTCACCATTCCCAAAGCGCAAAGGCTTTCAGGATTACGGGTTAATAGATTTACCTTTTCCATTAAGAAAAATGAAAGTCAGTCCGCTAGGGATACTAAAGTTTGATGGAAACAATTTTAAATTTAGACGAGGGGTTCAAGCTTTTCCAAGCGTTGGTGAACCCGTTTTAATACCTACAGATTCTCAGTTGAGAGCCATCGTAGAATCTGGCGATAATAGGCGAGTAAAAATTGGCACGAGCCCAATTGCAGCGAACGCTGATGTATGTATCGACCCAGACCGCCTGTTCGGACGGCATTTAGCTGTTTTAGGTAACACTGGAAGTGGTAAATCTTGTTCTGTTGCTGGCCTTATACAATGGTCACTTGAGTCAGCAAAAGCGAAAGTTGAACAAGATAATGAGAAGCCTAATGCAAGATTTATAGTACTCGACCCCAACGGAGAATACTCAAAGGCTTTTGGCGATCAGGCGCGAGTATTTAAGGTTGGAGATGAAGTAACCCCTTTACAAGTGCCGCTCTGGTTTTGGAATAGCGCCGAGTGGATTTCATTCACACAAGCTAGTCCTAAAGCACAAGCGCCACTATTGAGAAGGGCACTTCGGGCTATGAGAAATGAACAGTTCGAATTGTCTGAAGAAATCGATATTTCGGTGCGGAAGTTCTTAAGCACAATATTGATTAGTTCTAAACATGAACGGTCAACTGGAGCCCCTTGGGGTTCGTTTCCTAAGCCCAAAGGTTTCTATGAAAAAATTTGTAAATGGACAACAAGTGTAGAATCGCTAAAAAGCTTATTGGAAGGGACAGATACTCGGCTGGATGATTTACTAACTGCACTTGATAATTATCAACAAGCGAGATCAGGTCGACATCCGACATACGAATCCGACTTAAATGAAGTTAATCAACTAATCGACTCTATAACGACTGCATTTAATGAATTTGGTGGTTCTGAAAAAGATTTGCTTCCCAAGAGTGAAGATACCCCCTGTATTTTTGATGGTGATGTTTTCGTTTCTTATCTGGAGTCCCTTGCACAAGAAACTGGAAATGAACAATTCGTAGAATTTTTGTTGACCCGCATAAGAACCATGCTTGCAGATACTCGTATGAGCGAAATTATTGGGAATAACGAGAGCATATCGCTTGCGGATTGGCTTAATACTTATATCGGTGAAGATAACGCACAAAATGGATGTGTAACAGTAATAGACCTCTCGTTGGTTCCAACTGATATTACGCACATAATTACCGCTGTAATCGCTAGAATGACATTTGAAGCCCTTCAAAGATACCGTAAAGTAAATAATGAAACACTGCCGACGGTTCTGGTGATGGAAGAGGCACATACGTTTGTAAAAAGATATAAGGAAGATACAGAAAATCAAAATGCAGCGACCATTTGCTGTCAGGTCTTCGAAAAAGTAGCCCGTGAAGGTAGAAAGTTTGGACTTGGATTGGTTTTGTCATCTCAGCGCCCCTCTGAGTTATCGCCAACAGTATTATCTCAATGCAATAGCTTCCTTTTACATAGAATAAGTAATGACCGAGATCAGGAATTGGTACATCGATTAGTACCGGATAACTTACGGGGCCTCTTAAGAGAACTACCATCTCTGCCCTCGCAACAAGCAATTCTTCTTGGCTGGGCATCTGAACTACCAATAGTAGTCAAAATGAATGATTTAGATAAACACCAACGGCCTCATTCTGATGACCCTGATTATTGGGACGTTTGGTCTCGCCTAAAAGATCGATCTATCGACTGGTCAGGAATTGCTAACGACTGGCAGCACGTTGATGATGATTGGGATTCTTAATTCAACATCGGAAAGTAAAAAGCCCACACGAGGTGGGCTTCACTTTTAAACGACTTATTGACGGTAATCGTCTTTTTATTCCCAGTAAACGACTTATTTCATGGGAACATCATCCAAACCAATCTTAACGATAAGTATCAACCGCCGGGCAACTACACATCAGATTCCGGTCGCCGTACACGTCGTCAATGCGGTTCACGCTTGGCCAGAACTTGTTCACCTTAACGGCGGCCACAGGGTATGCAGCAAGTTCACGGCTGTATGGGCGGTCCCAGTTGGCATCAACAATGTCTGCTAACGTGTGTGGTGCGTTGTGCAGTGGGTTGTTGTCTTCTGGCCACTCGCCGGCTTCAACGCGTTTCGCTTCTTCACGAATGCTGATCATGGCTTCAATGAAGCGGTCTAGCTCAGCTTTCGATTCAGACTCGGTTGGCTCAACCATTAACGTACCCGCTACTGGGAAGCTCATGGTTGGGCTGTGGAAGCCGTAGTCTTGCAAGCGTTTTGCCACGTCCATTTCAGTCACGCCACAAGCGTCTTTTAATGGGCGTAAATCGATAATACATTCGTGCGCAACACGGTCGTTACGGCCTTTGTACAGAATTGGGTAGTGCTTGCTCAAGTGCTTCGCAATGTAGTTGGCGTTCATAATCGCCACTTCCGTTGCTTCGCGCAGGCCGCGTGAACCCATCATCACAATGTACATCCACGAAATTGGTAAAATGCTCGCGCTACCAAATGGTGCTGCAGATACCGCGCCGTTTTCAGCATCGGTGTCGGCAATTTTCACCACACTGTGGTTCGGTAAGAATGGTGCTAAGTGTTTCTTCACACCAATTGGGCCCATACCAGGACCACCACCGCCGTGCGGAATACAGAAGGTTTTGTGCAAGTTTAAGTGCGATACATCGGCACCAATGTAACCTGGTGAGGTCACGCCCACTTGCGCGTTCATGTTGGCACCATCAAGGTAAACCTGACCACCGTGCGCGTGCACAATGTCACAGATATCTTTAATGCCTTCTTCGTATACGCCGTGCGTTGACGGGTAAGTCACCATGATGCATGACAAGTTGTCGCCTGCTTCAGCAGCTTTCGCTTTCAAGTCAGCCAAATCAACGTTACCGTTCTTGTCACAGTCAACCACTACCACGTTCATGCTCATCATTTGCGCTGAAGCTGGGTTGGTACCGTGCGCTGAGCTTGGAATCAAGCAGATGTTGCGATGCGCATCGCCACGGCTTTGGTGATATTTCTGAATCGCTAACAAGCCGGCGTATTCGCCTTGTGCACCAGAGTTTGGTTGCATCGACATCACGTCGTAGCCAGTAATATCCACTAACCACTCTGACAAGGTGCTGAGTAGCTCAGCGTACCCTTGCGCTTGGTCTGCTGGGCAGAACGGATGCAACTGACCGAATTCCGGCCAAGTGACGGGGATCATTTCAGCGGTGGCGTTGAGTTTCATGGTACATGAGCCCAACGAGATCATGCTGTGGTTCAACGACAAGTCTTTGTTTTCAAGCTGCTTGATGTAACGCAGCATTTCGGTTTCAGAGTGATAGCTGTTGAATACTGGGTGTTCCAGAATCGCGCTCTCACGGCGAAGTGCCGCTGGAATTGATTCAACTTCACCTGAAGCGACACGTGAATCTAGTACATCAATTTCTAAACCGTGATCAGCACCGAATAACGCGGCGAACAAGGCGTCAACGTCTTGGCGAGTTTTCGCTTCATCTAAGCTCACGCCGAACTGGCCGTTGCCGTCAACGCGCAAGTTAATTTCTGCTTTATCAGCTCGCGCTAATACGTCAGAGGTATCGCCTTCAAGTTTGAAAGTTAAGGTATCGAACCAATGGCTGTTCAATACTTTCACGCCTTTCTCTTTCAAGCCAAGCGCGACAATGTCAGTCAAACGGTTAATGCGTGATGCGATGGTTTTCAGGCCTTGTGGGCCGTGGTATACCGCGTAGAACGATGCCATGTTGGCAAGCAATACCTGCGCAGTACAGATGTTCGAGTTCGCTTTCTCACGACGGATGTGCTGTTCACGAGTTTGCATTGCCATACGCAATGCTTGGTTGTCACGGGTGTCTTTGGAAACACCAATGATACGACCTGGCAGTGAACGCTTGTATTTGTCACGGGTTGCAAAGAATGCGGCGTGCGGGCCGCCATAACCCATTGGTACGCCGAAACGTTGTGCTGAACCCAGCACCATGTCAGCGCCCATTTCGCCTGGCGATTTCAACAACACCAGGCTCATGATATCTGCGGCAACGGCAACAATACCTTTGTTCGCTTGAATATCAGCAATCAGCTTCTCGATGTTGTGAATTTCACCATTGCGGTCTGGGTATTGCAACAACGCACCGAATACGTCGTGGTTATCGGCTTCACGCGCTGGCCCAACAATTACGTCGAAACCAAACTGCTCGGCGCGGGTTTTCACCACGTCGATAGTTTGTGGGAACACGTTGTCAGCAACGTAGTAGGTGTTCGATTTGCTCTTGCTGACACGCTTCGACATGGCCATGGCTTCGGCCGCTGCGGTTGCTTCGTCAAGCAATGACGCGCTCGCCAGTTCAAGGCCTGTCAAATCCATGGTCATTTGTTGGAAGTTCAAAATGGCTTCTAAGCGACCCTGAGCAATTTCTGGCTGGTACGGCGTGTACGCAGTGTACCAACCTGGGTTCTCAAGTACGTTACGCAAAATAACGTTCGGTACTAGGGTGTCGTAGTAACCCATACCGATAAATGACTTGTACACTTTGTTCTTGCTCGCGATACCTTTGAGTTTAGCAAGCGCTTCACGCTCGTTCATTGGTTCGCCAACAGACAAAAATGGGTCGCGACGAATCGCGCCAGGAACGGTGTCACGCGTAAGCTCTTCGAGTGAGCTAACACCCAACTCAGCCAACATCGCCTTGGTTTCATCAGCACTTGGGCCAATGTGGCGGGCAATGAATTCACCGTGATTTTCTAACTGCTTCAGCGTAGTAGTCGTCATTTACTTCAGGTCCCCTAGCTTCCGGGTGGATACAAGACATTTGAAACACAAAACCCCGGTGCAAGAGACCGGGGCTTGGCAACAAAACGAGCTGTTATTCTTCGTCGATAACTGCTTGATAACCTTCGGCATCAAGCAAGCTTTCAACTTCACTTGGGTCTTCGGCTTTAATTTTGAACAACCAGCCGTCACCAAATGGGTCATTGTTTACAGTTTCTGGCGCATCTTCTAAGTCTTCGTTCACTTCAACAATTTCACCAGCAATTGGTGCATAAATGTCAGAAGCGGCTTTGACTGATTCTGCTACGGCAACGTCGTCACCAGCGGCTACGTTGGCGCCAACTTCTGGCAATTCAACGAACACCATGTCGCCAAGCAAATCTTGTGCGTGCTCAGTGATACCTACTGTGAAAATGCCGTCACCTTCGTTGCGCACCCACTCATGCGTTGATGCGTACTTAAGTTCCTTTGGAATATTGCTCATGTTCTGTTCCTCGTAATTCAATTCTTAAAAAATGATGGCTTAGGCAAGTACTGATTTGCCCTGACGCACGAAGCTTGGTTTGACCACGCTTACTGTAACTAATTTCTTGCGAATTTCCACCTCTGCTGTTTCACCCACAGAAGCTGGTACGCGTGCCATAGCAATTGAGAAACCAAGCGTTGGCGAGAAAGTACCTGAGGTAATTTCGCCTTCACCGCCGTCAACAATCACTTTTTGACCATGACGCAATACGCCTTTGTCTTTCATCACCAAGCCAACTAATTTGGCATGGCCTGCTGCTTTTTGCTGTTCGAGTGCTTCGCGACCGATGAATTTGCGATCGGCTGGCTCAAACGCCACGCTCCAACCCATATTGGCTTCTAAAGGCGATACGGATTCGTCCATATCTTGGCCGTACAGGTTCATGCCCGCTTCTAAGCGCAAGGTATCACGTGCGCCTAAACCACATGGCTGCACGCCAACGTTTAATAGGTCATCCCAAAGCTGCTCGACTTTGTCACCAGGTACGACAATTTCATAGCCTTTTTCGCCGGTGTAGCCGGTGGTCGCGATGAAGTAATCGCCCACTTGCTCAGACATAAAAGGTTTCATGCCAGCAACTGGTGCGAACGCGTCGTCGCCTAATACCAGTTTGAGTTTCTCTTCAGCTTTCGGGCCTTGTAGAGCGAGCATGCCGAGGCTTGGTTGCTCAGTAATGGTGACTTTGAAATCGCTCGCCACACCGTGAATCCATTCCATATCGCGCTCACGTGTCGCTGAGTTCACCACCAAGCGATACGATTCATCGGTGAAGAAATAGACAATCAGGTCGTCAATCACGCCGCCCTGTTCGTTCAGCATGCCGCTGTAAAGCGCTTTGCCTGGAACAGTTAATTTGGCCACGTCGTTAGCTAATAGGTAACGTAAGAATGGTTTTGCATCAATGCCGGCAACGTCAACAATAGTCATGTGCGACACATCGAATACGCCTGAATCGTTACGTACAGCATGATGCTCTTCAATTTGCGAGCCGTAGTTCAGCGGCATATCCCAGCCGTGGAAGTCCACCATTTTCGCGCCAGCTTTAACGTGCGCGTCATACAAAGGAGTGCGATTTGCCATGACCTAGTTGTCCTTTTTTGTTGTCGAGATGCGAGTTTGCCGCATTCAAAAAATTACCGCGAATTATAGAACTCAAAGCGCCTTGCAACAAATGAATATTACTTATACATTTATAAAAATATTAAATACGGATTTATAATGTATTAAGTTTAATTATGAATTCGGCTCGTTACAGGAACTTGTGATGCAACACCTTCCGCTTGAGGCATTACGTGCTTTCGTTAGCATCTATGAGCTACAAAGTTATACCGCGGCAGCGCAGCAACTGAACCGTTCGCAGCCCGCGATTAGCCTGCAATTGCGGCGGCTTGAAGAGCTGCTTGAAACCTCTTTACTCACGCGTAGCGGCGGGCGTATTCATCTAACGCCCAGCGGCACTGAATTGCTTGAACAAGCGCGCACGTTGTTGAGCCTCAATGATCAAATTATCGCCCGCTTCACCGAACCTGCGGTATCAGGTCAGGTGCGACTGGGTATTCCCAGTGAATTTGCCAGTAAATTATTGCCGCAGGTATTAGGCCAGTTCGCTCATGCCTACCCAAACGTGTCGTTGTCGGTAACATCAGCGCTCAGCAAAGACTTGTTAAAAGACGAGCAAGCGCATTTTGATTTAGTGATTGCCTTAAAAGAGCCGGATAAACGCATTACTCGTCCAGGTTTAGTGATACTCAAACAAGAACCATTGGTTTGGGTTGGCGCCGGTGCTGATCTTAACACACAGCAAGACGATTTATCGTTGGTGGTGGCGCCAGAAGGCTGTATTTATCGACGCCGTGCGCTTGGTGCGTTGCGTCAGGCGAATATTCCTGCGCGTATCAGCTATACCAATGCGGACTTTTCCGGTTTAACGGCGGCAATTGAGAGTGGTCTTGGCTTAACGGTATTAGCGCAAAGTACGGTGCCCGATAACTTGTCGCGCCAGCAGCGCATTGGCCCTATCACATTGCCGGAACTTGGCGAAGTGAGCGTTGCCATGTGGCAAGCCGATACAACCAATCAGGCGGCTCGGCAGTTAGCCCAATTTATTCAAGAACGTATTTAAGCGTATTCCCCGGGTTATTCGCCAAGCGCCGCTTTAATTAGTTGGCGTTTCAATGGCTGAATGCTGTTGGCTGCTTTGAAACCAATGCCACGTACCAGTTTTGCCAACGGATTCGCGGTACCAAAACCGCGTTTAAAAGCTTCCATAGCAGAAATCATTGTGACGGCTGCCGCTTTGCGCTTGCGTTCCCATGCGCGCAATTCGCGGTGATTCGCGTTGCTAGCAAACACCGGTAGCAAATCAACTACATCGCCAAAACCTAAGTTAGCGCCCTGCCCGGCTAACGGATGAATACTGTGTGCGGCGTCACCGATTAAGATTAAGCGGTCATCTAGCCAACGCTGTGCGTATTGCATGCGTAGTGGGAAGCCTGCTCGCGCAGATGCTAATTCCAACTTGCCTAAACACTGATCGCTTGCTGCTTGTAGCTGATTGATAAAGGTTTGGTCATCAAGCGCTTGCAGGTGCTGCGCTTTGTCCTCATCGGCTGACCACACTAGCGATACCAAGTGCGTATCGTTCAGTGGTAACCATGCAATCGGCCCGGTTGGCAGAAACACTTGGCGCGCAATGCCATCATGCGGCTTCTCGGTTTTGATTACTGCCACAATGCCAGTTTGCTCATAATCCCAGAAGCTAAGCGGTAACTTCGCGCGTTCGCGCGTCGGTGAACGATTCCCATCGGCGGCAATCAGGTAATCTGCTTGCAGTTGCTGGTTTGAGCGTAGCTTGACGGTCACTTGTAAGGCGTTGGTGGTATGCTCGACCACTTCATCGTCGGCAATAATCTGTACGCCCTGCTCGGTAGCGACATCCCACAAGGTTTGCTCAAGCACCTTGTTTTCAACAATCGCGCCGAGATCGTCTGCACCGGCTTCTGCTGCTGAAAACTCGATGTGACCAAAGCTATCGTGGTCCCACACCTGCATACCGGTATAAGGCCCAAGACGCTGCTGTGGCAGACGTTGCCACACGCCTAATTCACGTAACAAGGCACGGCTGTGATGCGCTAAGGCACTTACGCGTAACTCTGGCGACTCGGTGTATTCAGGACGCCCACTGCGCTCAATGAGATACACGCGATGCCCCTGCAGGCGCAAGCCTAACGCGACGCTGAGGCCTATCATGCCACCACCGACAACCACGATTGTTTGTGCTTTAAACGGTGTACTCATGCGTTTCGAAATCCCATGGTTTGACGCGCGAAGACGTGTCGCAATGGCGGCAGATTATCTAGTCCAAACAAGGCGAGATTTCGGCCCACCACAAGCGGCACATGTTGATTCGAGAAACCACGCACTAAGCTATCGGTTAACCCAATAATTCGCCGGTAATCTTGCTGACGGCGTTCATTATAGATACTTAGCCAACGATATTGCCCAGGGTCTTGTGCTGTTAGTAATTGCTCACTTAATTCAATCGCATCACGTACACCGAGGTTAAAGCCTTGGCCGGCAATGGGGTGCAAGGTATGCGAGGCGTTGCCAATAATCACGCTACGATGACTGATATTGGAATCAGCCAAATGCAGTTGCAGCGGATACTGAACACGGTCACGAACCGCCACAAAACGCCCTGCGCGATATCCAAATGCCTGCTGGCATGCAGTTAAGAACTCGGCGTCAGATAAGTGCATGGCCTGCGCTGCATGCTCTGGGCTTAAGCTCCACACTAACGACGCTTGTTGCGCTGGCAATGGCAATAACGCAATCGGGCCGGTGTCAGTGAAGCGCTCATAAGCCCAGCCATCAAGATCTTCCGACAACGTTAACGTCGCAATAATGCCTACTTGCTGGTAATCGGTGTGTTGCATGGCTATGCCGGTGTCGTCTCGCACTTGCGAGCGCTGACCATCGGCCCCGATGAGAAGTTGTGCCGTAAGCTCCGCTTTAGTGTCATGCTGCTTATAGTGCACGGTAATTGAATCACGTTCGCGCTCCGCACGCTCAAACCATGCTCCGCCCAGCCATTCGATATTGGTTTCTTGCAAACAGGCTTCGTACAATGCGCGGTTTAATGCCGCGGCGGCGATGACTTGGCCCATTGCGGCAACGCCGTGTTGCGCCGCATGCAAACGGGTCATGCCGAGATGGCCACGGTCGCTGACATGAATATGATCGATCGGACTGGCCTGGTCAGCCACATGCTGCCACACGCCAATTTGTTCTAACAACGCGACAGTCGCGGCGGCTAAGGCAATGGTTCGTTTGTCTTGTGCGGGCCCTTGTTGTTGCGGTTCCAGCACAGCAATGCGCCAGTCTTGGCGACCGCGAGCCAACAGCAGCGCCGTCAGCGCACCAACTAGGCCGCCGCCGGCGATAACCACTGGGTATTTTTCTGTGCTTATTTTGCCGTCATCCATTGTTCAATCTCTGCGACAGTTTTCGGAACTGCGCTGGTCATATTTTCGTGGCCGTTTTCGGTAATAATCACATCATCTTCAATGCGAATACCAATGCCATGCCATTTTTCATCCACGTTTGGCATGCCTTTCGGAATGTAGATTCCTGGCTCAATGGTTAGCACCATGCCCGGCTCAAACTTCCGTTTTTTACCTTCTTGGGTGTAGGTGCCCACATCGTGCACATCTAGGCCAAGCCAATGCCCTAAGCCATGAATCATAAACGGACGAAATGCCTCGTCATCAATGAGTTTCTTCAGGCTGCCTTTTAAAATTCCCAGCGCATGCAACCCTTCGGTTAACGTTTTTCCCGCCGCCTTCATCGCGGTCGGTAAATTGCTACCCGGTTTTAATGTCGCCAAAGCGGCCTGCTGTGCTGCTAGCACCACATTGTAGAGTTCTTTCTGGGTCTCGGTAAAACGCCCGTTCACGGGGAAAGTTCGCGTGATGTCGCCGGCAAAACCTTGGTATTCAGCGCCAGCATCAATCAACAATAGATCACCATCGCGCAGTTCTGATTGATTCTCGGTGTAGTGCAAAATACAGGCGTTTTCGCCACCACCGCAAATGGTGCCGTAGGCAGGCGATATTGCGCCGTGCATGGCAAATTCGTGATGAATTTCTGCGGCAACTTGGTATTCAAACTTGCCGGGCTTGGCAAACAACATGGCACGTTTGTGAGCTAGCACGCTAATTCGAGCGGCCTCCCGCATTAACTCAAGCTCAGCTGGGCTTTTAATAATGCGCATTTCCGCCAGCCATGGGTTGATATCCACCCACGCTTGCGGCGCTTGATGCCCCTGCTTCGGTGACGCACGCAATTCATCAGCAATGCTGTACAACTGCGCTGCTAAATCGTGTTTGTCATGCGCGAAATAAACTTTCTCAGTGCCATCAAGTAACGCATACAAATGGTCATCAACATCGTCAATGCTTGCGGCAAAATCAATACCCAATGTTTCAGCGGCTTTGTCGACGCCCAAGCGACGCCCATGCCACACTTCTTCGTGCGGGCTGATCGGTTGACAATACAATTGCACTGGCGCATCGGCGTGCGGCGCAAGCACTAATACGGCATTCGGTTCATTAAAGCCAGTTAAGTAGAAGAAATCGCTGTCTTGGCGAAAGGGAAATTCAGTATCACGACTCCGCGTTTGCAGTTGCGCACTGGGAATCACCGCAATGGCGTGCGCCGAAGCCTTTTTCAAACGAGCCAAAAGACGCGCTCGCCGCTTCTGATATTCTTCAATAGTAATGCTCTGAGACATGTGAACCTACAACGTCGAATGGATGTGTTACTTATGCACTTAAAAGGTACTAATGCAGAATTTTGTTGGTTGCACAACCAGCGCCAGCCTTCTGCCCCAGTTCGTTGAAACATAACATAGCTGAAATACGCAGATACTCGACTACCTCAAAGTATGCGCGCTCGGCTTCTTCGTCTTCATCTACGGCGAAATCGAGCTTGGCAATTTCAACCATGTCATCAATCACTTCGCGAACGTCTTCTGACAGTCCGCTCAGGTTCGTCTGGTTCACGCCAAAACCGACTAAAAACGATTGAACACAGCTAATCATGCTCGATAAACGCTCAAACAGTGATTCATGATCACTTGGTAGCAACAAATTAAAACCTAAATCGGGGTCACGCATACTGGCACAGATATCAGCTGCCATTTCGATAACGCGCTCGCGTACGGCTGGTTTAAACGACTGGCCTTCGTGAATGAGATCGCTAAGCAGCAATAGCCAATCGTCACCCTCAACACTAGCGCCACCTGCGATCATGCCGGTTAAAATACCGTGCACTTCGGCGGCATTCGATAAAATTCCGTTTTGCTCGAAAAACTCGGTTAAACGGTCGTAACTTAATGGGTTAGCTTGGCTGCTACCAATTTCTGACATAATCGTTGTACTCTTATCGTTCTTTACGCACATCCTACCATTGCAAAGCTATTCAGGCTAGCTGACAAACCCCCGTAGGACGTGCCATAATATGGCTAATTCCAAGCATAAGAATAGTACAAGCACAGAGGAAGCGGCATGAGTCAACGCGCCATGGACATAAGATTGATGGAACGTCACTACAAAGTGAATTGCCCACCGGGGCAAGAGGTTGCTTTGCAGCAGGCTGCTGATCGCTTGAATAATAAGCTGGAAACGATTCGTACCAACACCAAGTTGTCGAATCCTGAGCAAATTGCAGTAATGGCTGGGTTAAATTTGTGTCATGAATTTGCGCAAGAGGAAAAGCGTCAGCAACAGCGCATCGCTGATCTCGAAGAAAAATTAAAACTCCTGCAAGAAACTCTTGAACAAGTCATGGCGGAACAGCGCCCCGGACGTTAAAATACTCACATTATGACTGCCTGGGATGTGCGCCAGCACGCCGATGTCCCTGAGCCGATGCTAGCAGTAAAGGGGCTCACTGGGCGGCTATTGAGCAAGCTCGACTAGTATCGAGAAGCCTGCGGCCGTTTCAATTGCGCCCCGCCTTGAACCAGTGGGTTCAAGGGCTAAGGCACAGCAGCGGCATTCTGGGTAGTCCCCCTTTCGAAAACCGTTATTCGTTATTCGTTATTCGTTATTCGTTATTCGTTATTCGTTATTCGTACAAGATTGTTTTGTCTTTTTCGAATAACGAATAACTAGTAACGATTAACGCTTTTGCTTTTCGCTTTTCACCATTTCACGGACGTCGGCGAGGAGTTGTTGAGCGTCGTAAATAATGCCATCTTTAATCGTGTAACGAATACCCTTCGTGCGAATCGGCTGATTATTTTCATCCAACTTGTAATGACCCGTACCGTACAAGACTTTGAAATTCGCTAATGGGTTCTCGTCGACGATGATGAGGTCGGCTTTCTTGCCCGGTACCACGCTGCCAATTTCATCTTCAAGGCCAAGTGCTTCGGCGCCGTTTAAGGTGGCCGATTGAATTACTTCAAGGGCGTTAAAGCCCGCTTCGCGCAGCAGCTCGAGTTCGCGAATGAAACCGAAGCCGTAGATTTTGTAGATATAGCCTGCGTCAGAACCTGTCGTTACACGGCCGCCATGGTTTTTAAAATCGTTCAAAAAGGTCATCCACAGCTGGTAGTTTTTGCGCCATGCGACTTCTTCGTCGGTAGTCCAGTCAAACCAGTATGAACCGTGTGCATAACGGCTTGGCGTGAAGAAATCCCACAGCTGCGGCAGGGTGTATTCTTCGTGCCAAATCGCGCGACGCTCACGCATTAGGTCACGGCTTGCTTCATAAATAGTGAGGGTTGGGTTGATGGTGAAATCGCGTGCAATGAGTTCATCTCGCACTTTATTCCACTGCTCAGAACCAGGTTCTGCCGCTTGCGCCCATAAGCGCCCTGCTTCACGGAAACGATCCTGCTCGTTGTTGTAGTTATAATCCGCTGGATAATTCTGAATACGCTGACCGGTAAATAACGCTTCTGGTAAACCATACCAGTGTTCCATGCTACCAAGACCGAGGCGCGCCGAATCGATCACACTGGTGCGTACCACATTCAATTGGGCGTGGTGCATCATGGTGCCGAGGTTTTGTTTATTGGCCTCGTCTAAGGCTGCCGCCATGACTTTTGGCGTTGCGCCGAAAAATTTGATGCCAGACGCGCCTTGGCGTTTGATTTTACGCACCCAATCACGCGCTTGTTCACCATTAAAAATCGGCTCTTCCGCCCCCATGCCGAAGCCGGCAAATGGAACAATCCGAGGCGAAACAATGGCATTTTTCTCGGCTTGTTGTTGATGCCACTTAGTCCAATCGAGGCCGTTGAAGCTACCTGGTTCACGCACGGTGGTAATACCGTGGGCTAACCAAAGTTTGAGTACATATTCCGCTGGAATGCCTTCGGCTGAGCCACCAATATGACCGTGCATATCGATAAAGCCAGGCAACACATACTTGCCATGCGCATTAAGCTCTTGGTCATTCGGCCCCGCAATTGGGCGACCTTCGTCTTTAATTGGCACACCTGGGTAGCCGACGCTCACCACGTTTACAATACGATCATCTTCAATCACGATATCGACTGGGCCTTGCGCTGGCGCCCCTTCGCCGTTTATCAACGTGGCACCACGAATAATCAGTCGATCGTATGGTCCAGCACCTTGCTCTCCGCGCTCGGGTGCTTTAGGTGGTGCGGCTTGCACCGTCGCGCTGAAAGCGACTGAAAGGGTTAACATGCAAAGAAATTGGCGTATCATGATAAGCACTCACTATTATTTTAATTATGCGTTTTCGCAAGGATATCAGTGCCGTGGCTCAACAGCAATTACGCCGACAACTACTCGACGCACGCGCCAGTCTATCTAGCGTAGCCCGCGATGATGCGGCGTTGCAAGTCGGTGACCACTTACTACAGTTGCCCGAGCTACAACAGCCTTGCCACATTGGCAGTTACTTTAGTGTGAAAGCTGAGCTGCCCACCCATACTATCAATGAGCGTTTGATGGCACAGGGCCATCAGCTCTCGTTACCGATTCTTCATCCTGCTCGCGCTGGGCATTTGTTGTATATGCAGTTAAACCAAACCACAAAGTGGACGCATAATCGATTCGGTATTCCTGAGCCTGAGTTAGATGTGCGTCACGTCACGCCGTTGACGCATATCAATATACTGCTGGTGCCATTAGTTGGCTTTGATGCACATGGCAACCGCATGGGGATGGGCGGCGGGTTTTATGACCGTACCCTCAGTGCTTGGCGAGAAGGTAAAATAAGTCTTCTACCCATTGGTTTAGCGCTGGATTGCCAGTACGTGAACGAATTACCTGTGCAACCTTGGGATGTGCCACTCGAATTGGTCATTACCCCCTCGAAAGTGTGGGATTTCCGGGGCTAAAACTGTATACTAATCGGCCATAGACAACTGACTATGGATACCGCCATGACTACCTCGCAAGACCAGCTAAAAAAGCAAGCCGCTGAAGCCGCCCTAAAGTTCATCGAGCCTAATACCATAGTGGGTGTCGGCACCGGATCTACGGTGAATTTCTTTATCGACGCACTCGCTACCATGAAGCACGACATTGAAGCGGCTGTATCAAGTTCTGAAGCATCCACTGCACGCTTGAAAGCGCATGGCATTGACGTGGTTGAACTAAATAACGTGGCTGATTTACCAGTCTACGTTGATGGTGCCGACGAAATTGATGAACACTTGCGTATGGTGAAAGGTGGTGGCGGCGCATTAACGCGAGAAAAAATTATCGCCGCTGTTGCCGATAAGTTTGTTTGCATTGCCGATCAAAGCAAAGTCGTCGGTCGCCTCGGTTCGTTCCCAATTCCAGTCGAAGTGATTCCAATGGCTCGCTCTTATGTGGCTCGTGAAATTGTGAAGCTAGGCGGCGACCCCGTTTGGCGCCAAGGGTTTGTGACGGACAACGGCAATATCATTCTCGATATTCACAACTTTGATATCTTAGACCCTGTTCAACTTGAGCAACAATTGAATAGTATTGTCGGTGTGGTCACGAATGGCCTCTTTGCCAAACGTGGCGCCAATATCGCAATCATCGCAAGCCCTGACGGCCTGCAATTCATGGAGTAGCTATGAACACCTCGGCATCACCGCAAGTATCGCTTGCAAAAGAACGCATCCAAATATTGTTACTTGAAGGTGTGCACGACAGCGCGATTGAAGTACTTAAACAACATGGGTACACCAATATTAAGGCGCTGAAAACCTCGCTGAACGAAGATGAGCTCTGCGAAGCTATCAAAGACGTTCATTTTTTAGGTATTCGCTCACGCACGCAGTTAACTCCGAAAGTATTCGCTGCCGCCGATAAACTGGCCGCTGTCGGCTGTTTTTGTATTGGCACTAATCAAGTGGATCTTGAATCGGCACGCGATAACGGCGTGGTGGTTTTTAATGCGCCGTTTTCAAATACGCGCAGTGTTGCCGAACTGGTGCTGGCTGAAATTATTATGTTGTTGCGTCGTATTCCGCAGAAGAATGCGGCCGCGCACCGAGGTGGTTGGGATAAAGCGGCAAAAGGCTCGTTCGAAGCGCGCGGTAAAGTACTCGGCATTATCGGCTACGGTCATATTGGTAGCCAATTGAGTATTCTTGCCGAACAACTTGGCATGCAAGTGCGTTACTACGACATTGAAACCAAGCTGTCGCTGGGTAATGCACTACAAGTGAAGCGTCTTGATGATTTATTGAAACAAGCTGACGTGGTGACGTTGCACGTGCCTGAAACGCCGCAAACACAATGGATGATTGGCGCTGAACAGCTAGCAAAAATGAAGCCCGGCTCGGTACTAATTAATGCCTCGCGCGGTACGGTTGTGAAAATCAATGCACTGGCTGATGCCCTTAAGTCAGAGCATTTGGCTGGTGCTGCCATTGACGTGTTCCCAGTTGAACCGAAAGGCAATGACGAGCAATTTGAGTCGCCGCTACGTGGTATCGACAGCTGTATTTTAACGCCTCACATTGGTGGCTCAACGGAAGAAGCCCAAGAAAACATCGGTATTGAAGTGGCCGGTAAACTGGTGCGCTACTCTGATAACGGCTCAACCCTGTCTGCGGTGAATTTCCCAGAGGTTGCATTGCCGGCGCATGAAGGTTCACGTCGCTTGCTACATATCCACGAAAACCGTCCAGGTATGCTGACGCGCATTAACCAATTGTTGGCTGAGCAAAACATCAACGTCTCTGGCCAATACCTGCAAACCGACAGCAAAGTGGGTTACGTGGTGATTGATATTGAAACCCCACCGAAAAGTACCATAGCTGATGATTTGCTTCAGGCAATGCGCAATATCGACGGCACCATTAAAGCCCGCGTGTTGTATTAAAAAAGCCGATGCATTGGCATCGGCTTTTGTCTTTCGTGGTGAGCCTTATTTCTGGCCTTTCACCGTTTGTTCCATCGATTCTGGTGAAACGTGGCGTACATCTTTTCCTTTCACAAAGAAAATAATGTACTCGGCAATGTTCTGACAGCGGTCACCGATACGCTCCAATGAACGTGCTGACCACAAGACGTTCATCACCTTTGGAATACCGCGTGGGTCTTCCATCATGTAGGTCATCAACTGGCGAGTGAGTGCTTCATACTGACGGTCTGCTTGCGCATCCATTTGGTGCACTTCGAACGCCGAGTCAAGATCCATACGTGCAAACGCATCCAAAACACCGTGTAACATTGCTAGAACTTGCTGGCCAAGATTCTCAAGGCTTACCAAGAACTGTTGTTGATCGTTGTTGAAGCTTTCGAGTGCAACTCGCGCAATACGTTCTGCTTCATCACCGATACGCTCAAGATCGGAAATAGTTTTGAAGATTGCGATAATCAAACGCAAGTCGCTCGCCGCTGGCTGACGTTTCGCAATGATCTGCACACACGCTTCATCAATTTGTACTTCAAGTGCGTTAATTTTGTAATCGCGTTGAAGAATTTGCTCTGCCATTTCATGATCAGATTTCTCGATGGCATGCAATGAATCACGCAGCTGTTGCTCAACCAACCCACCCATATTGAGTACTTGGTTACGCACCGCTTCGAGCTCTTCGTTAAATTTACCGGAAATATGCCGGCTCATATTCATCTTATCCATTGCCTGCTCCTATTAACCGTAACGTCCGGTAATGTAGTCTTCCGTTTGCTTCTGTGCCGGTGTGGTAAACAATGTGTTGGTATCGGCATACTCAATCAGTTTACCCATGTACATAAACGCCGTTTGATCAGACACCCGCGCCGCCTGTTGCATGTTGTGCGTTACGATAACCACCGTATACTTTTCTTTTAGCTCGGTAATGAGCTCTTCAATGGTTAGTGTCGAAATTGGGTCCAATGCTGAGGTTGGCTCATCCAACAATAATACTTCTGGCTCGATAGCAATGGCACGCGCAATCACCAAACGTTGCTGCTGACCGCCTGATAGGCCAAAGGCTGATTCGTTGAGACGATCTTTGACTTCATCCCACAACGCCGCACCTTTGAGCGAGCGCTCAACTACTTCATCAAGCGTACGACGATCATTGACGCCTTGTAAGCGCATACCGTACACCACGTTCTCATAAATTGATTTCGGGAACGGGTTTGGACGCTGGAATACCATACCAACGCGACGACGCAACTCAGCGGCATCGACATTTTTGTCGTAGATGTTCTTGTCATGCAACAAGATTTCACCGTTCACGCGGCAAATTTCAACAAGGTCATTCATGCGATTAATACAGCGCAATAACGTTGATTTACCACAACCTGATGGTCCGATAAACGCCGTTACGCGGTTTTTCGGAATGTTCATCGAAATATCATACAGCGCTTGAGCTTCGCCGTAGTGCAAATTCAAATTGCGAATTTCTAACGCGGTTTGCTCAGGCGTCAAATTTGCTAAGTCTAAAGTCTCGACATTGCTAGCATTCGGAGTTACCGAAATCATAGTAGTTAACCTTCTGCCCTAAAATTTATAAACGCTTCAATACTAATCTGTGCTGTCACAATTAGTGTTCAAGCGAACGATACTTTTCACGTAAATGGTTACGCACGCCAATAGCCGTTAAATTCAACCCGACAATGACGGTAACCAATAAGAATGAGGTGGCGTAAACTAATGGACGCGCTGCCTCAACGTTTGGACTTTGGAAGCCCACATCATAAATATGGAAACCTAAGTGCATGAACTTACGGTCTAAGTGGAAGTACGGGAAGTTACCATCAACCGGTAACATCGGCGCCGACTTCACTACACCAACCAACATCAATGGCGCTACCTCACCTGCCGCACGAGCAACCGCGAGAATGAGACCAGTCATAATAGCTGGCGATGCCATCGGTAAGATAATTCGCCACAAGGTTTCCGCTTTTGTTGCACCTAACGCTAAACTACCTTCGCGAAGCGTGCTAGGAATGCGTGACAGGCCTTCTTCGGTAGATACAATGACTACCGGTAGCGTCAAAATCGCCAAAGTAATCGCTGACCACATGACGCCTGGGGTACCAAAGGTTGGGCTTGGTAGCGCTTCTGGATAGAAGATTTGGTCTAACGACCCACCAACCATGTACACAAAGAAGCCTAAACCAAATACACCATAAACAATTGATGGTACGCCGGCGAGGTTAATCACCGCGATACGAATCAAGCGCGTGACGGCATTCTTACCCGCGTATTCGTGCAAATAGACCGCCGCGATAACCCCAAATGGCGTCACAATCACCGACATCAACAGCACCATAAATACGGTACCGAAAATAGCTGGGAATACCCCACCTTCGGTGTTAGCTTCGCGCGGGTCTTCGGTGACAAACTTACCAATTTGCACAAAGAAGTGACCGATTTTACTGAACACCCCCATATCATTCGGGAACGTCGCATCGAGCACGCGATACATCGGTAAAGTCACTTCCATACCGCGCATATCGCGCATCACCACACTGTCACGGTTCGCTGCATCACGGTATTCAAACAGCTCTTTTTCAAGCTCTTGATAAGCGTCACGAAGCGCCTGTTCTTCATTGGCGATGCGTTGTTGCTCGGCTTCGGTTAATTTCCCTTCGAGATCCAGCGCTCGGCTTTCAAGACGTAACTGGTTCAATTCGTAGTTAATTGCACCAATCTCGCCCTGCTGAAGGTCGGCCGCTTTTTCATTGAGTTCAACAGCGCGCTCAATACGCTCAAACAATACGTCACGGATATTATCAGAGTTCGCCACCGACTCACCGTTCTCCAGCACGTCAACGACATAACCGTAGAAATTGCCATCTTTTGCACGCTCAATAACCGCGAGGTCTTTTGGTGTTTCATCGCGAATAATTTGCGGCTCCATCACCCACATGAAATCAAGCGGTACAAATTCACGGTTACCAACCTTGAACAGTTGACGCTCAAGCGTGATTCCTTCAAACCCATCCAGCTGAACGCCAGATTCTTGTAACCGCTCAATTGGAATTTCTTCACGATCGTATACTTCGCCGATAATTACTTGGGTGCTACCGTCATTGGCACGCACTTCAACTTCGTGAATGGCTGCTGGCCAGAAAAATGACAAGCCCCGCCAAGCAATCAGCGCAAGTAAGCCGAGCACAGCAATAAGGCTGACACTGACTGCGCCCGCGGTAAGCCAAATATACGGTTTTCCTGTTTTAAACCATTTATTCATGGACATCCTCACGCTTACATCGAGCTATATTTTTCGCGCAGACGCTGACGCACCAATTCGGCGAGCGTATTAAACACGAAAGTGAAAACAAACAAGACAAATGCGGCCAAGAATAAGATGCGGTAGTGCGAGCTACCTACTTCTGATTCAGGCATCTCAACAGCGATATTCGCCGAGAGTGTGCGCATACCTTCGAAAATATTCCAATCCATAATTGGCGTGTTACCGGTCGCCATTAACACAATCATCGTTTCGCCGACGGCACGTCCGAGCCCCATCATCACCGCAGAGAAAATACCTGGGCTGGCCGTTAACAACACAACTTTCGTTAAGGTCTGCCAGGTTGTCGCACCGAGTGCTAATGAACCATTCGACAAGTGTTTCGGTACACTGAACACCGCATCTTCGGCAATCGAGAAAATGGTTGGGATGACAGCAAAACCCATCGCGATACCGACAACTAACGAATTACGTTGGTCGAAGGTGATACCCAGTTCATTAGTGATGTACTGACGAACGTTGCCATCAAATAATACGGTTTCAACCCACGGCGACAGTTCGAACGAGAACCATCCGACAAAGCCGACTATCGGTAATAAAATAAGTGCCGCTCGACCATCCGTGAATCGGTTGCGCCATACTTTTGGTAAGACACTACTAAGCGCTGCAAATAGCACGATCGCAAGTGGTACCAGTATGATTGTTGCAACAATACCCGGTAGGTAATTCTCGATAATTGGCGCAAGCCAGAGACCGGCCAAGAAACCTAAGATAACCGTTGGCAAGGCTTCCATAATTTCAACGGTAGGTTTCACCACTTTACGCACGCTTGGCGACATAAAGTATGCTGTATATACCGCAGCGGCTAAGCCAATTGGCACCGCAAACAACATGGCGTAAGCGGCGGCTTTAATCGTACCGAACGAAATCGGCACTAAACTGAATTTTGGCTCAAAATCATCTGAACCTGACGTCGATTGCCAGACGTATTGCGGCTCAGGGTAACCTTCGTACCAAACTTCCTGCCAGATACCGCTCCAGGTGACTTCAGGGTGTTCGTTCTCAAGGTTGAATGTATGAAGTTCACCCTCACTTTGCATTAACAAAGTATTTGCTCGTGGGTCAATGACAACCTGTTCTGCGTGTAAGTCATCAACATGAGAGAGATAAAGTTCGGCCTCCGAGGTGGTATGGAACACACCAACTTCGCCGCTTTCAGAAATACTGTAGAAAGTACGACGAAAATATTCGGCGACGATATCTTTGATAGCTGAGTTACCGGCTTTAAATTCACGAATATATTGATACTGGCGACCATTTTCGCCAGACACTTCAAACCATTGCGTAATTAGGCCATTCGCATGTCCAAACATGATTGAACTTGCACCGGCCAGCAACTGCATGGTGGTCACTTCACCGAAACGGCGGCGATCAATGTTTAACAATTGACGCTCGGTTACCTTACCGGTGCGCGACACGTCGTAAACATAAAAGCGATTCGCTTGACGAACGAGCACTTGGCGTAAATCTGGGGTAACAACTAAGTCATCAACCGCGCCATTTATTGGTAGCTCAGTGAATTTCGATTTTAATTCAACTTCACCCGTTAAAAAGCTTCGGTTAGCTTGCAAGAAGTTCACGATTACTTGGTCATCTGCCGTTACACCGGCAAATAGCTGCGATTCACCGTCGTACTCGTACGCTAACTTCACTAACGTGCGCTGTTGCGGATCAACCTGTACCAAGTCGCCGTCATTAGCGAAGTCAACCACAGGGGTTGTTAAGCGACGGCCATCGGTAAACTTGGTGCGGAATTTAGGCTCAATAACGCGCGCTTGACCATCCGCCACAGCATAAGCGTAGCGCTTATTTTGCGGCTGCGTGGCGGCGAATGCGGTTGGTTGTTCAGCAACCTGCTCTGACAACAGGAGTTGCCCTGGCTGCCAATCGGTGCCTGGTTTTTGCTTTAATGCAAAGAAACTCAGTTCACCAGCGTCACTGAAACGAAAGCCGATTTCCGATTGTTCTTCCATGCCCATCGCCACGGTTTGACCCTGACCAGGTACAGAGAACGATTGTTGGTGTTCAATATCAACACCGCGGAAAATCGGTTCAACCACATATAACAAGTAAAAGAAAATCAGTAGCAGTGCAATTAGAACTAAACCGCCGCCGAGAGTAACCCCCCAGCGCGCGGCCTTGTCTTTAATCAATCGCACATTACTGGCTCCCAACTCAGCGCGTTGTGATGCCGCCATTGCTGCCTCTTTAAGATTAAATGAATACCATAAACCTACTGCAGCATAGTATAGACACGTTCTATGACAGTATTGTTACAGTGTTGTCATATTCCTGACATTTTTCTGTCATGCAACGCTCACAAGCGAGGCGCTGTCTGGTTTTTCGCCAGATAAAATTTCCGGTGCTTGCGTCGATTTTATATGCGCTAAATTTAGAACCCACATGGCGACCCGCGACTGACCAATGCCACCACCGATGCACTCTGGCAATTCACTCTGCAGTAGTTGCTGATGCCATGCTTGCTGCAATATTGACTCGCATGAACGCACATAAACTTGATGTTGTAGCGCGGCTGCGTCTACTCGAACTCCCATAGATGATAACTCAAGTGCGTCGTTTATCGCACTATGCCAAACCAATAAATCGCCGTTTAGTCCGGCATATTCTGTTTCGGTTGCTGTGCTCCAATCATCATAATCCGGCGCTCGATTATCGTGAACGGTTCCATCTGCCAGCTCGCCACCAATACCGATGATGAATACAGCTTTATGTAACTTTGTGAATTCAGCTTCACGCTGCTTTGGTGTCAATTGCGGATACATTTGTCGCAATTGCTCGGAGTGGATAAACACAACTTCTTCGGCCAAATGCGTTTGATGCTCCGGGTTAAACTCCATATAGAGCTGACGCAACCCCGAGTAAATTTTAGCAACCGTTGCTTTTAATGTTTCCAGAGTGCGGTCGCTGGGTAGAATCACTTGCTCCCAATCCCATTGTTCAACGAGAACGCTATGCCGCTCACTGAGTTGCTCTTCGTCAGCTCGGATGGCTCGCATTTGTGCGACAATGCCTTCGCCGACCGAGCATTCGTAATGCGCCAACGCACTGCGTTTCCACTTCGCTAATGAATGCACAATTTCATACTCTTGTTGCTGCGCACGAACGAACACAGACACAGCTTTTTCATAGCCGCTTAAATTATCCTGTAGGCCAGAGTTTTTCCGCACCATCAGCGGGGCTTGAACTTCAGTTAGGTTGAGCTTTTCACAGAGTAACTCGGTGAAGCGTTGTTTGAGTTGGGCGGTTTGTTGTTGGTGCTTGAGCATAGGGGCCTCTTTAAACTAAGAACGTTGTTCGTTATTCGTTATTCGTTGTTCGTTATTCGTTAGTCGTTAGTCGTTAGTCGTTGTTCGTTAGTCGTGCGCTGCGCTGTTTGTGCGCTGCGCTGTTCGTTAAAGACAAGATAAAATAAAACACAAAAGACAATAACCTCAATACCGTCTATTTAATTTAGCTTTTGGCGATGAAATTAATCTTTTAATTGGCTTTTATATTAGATATTGTTTAATTCTGTTGGTGGAAAACGGGTGGGAATTAGATGATCGATGATTTGGATAGAGCGATAATTTCGACGTTGCAAGAAAATGCGCGGGTATCTTATGCGGAAATAGCTAATATTGAAGGCGTGAGTCCGGCGACAATTCATGTTCGCATTGAGAAACTTCGGCAGGCAGGGATTATTACGGGAACGCACATTCATGTCGATCCGCGTAAGCTTGGGTATGACGTTTGCTGCTTTATTGGAATCAATTTAGCGCGTGCGGGTGATTATCCTAGCGCTCTTCAGCAACTGAATGCTCTACCCGAGGTCGTTGAGGCGCATTACACTACCGGACAGTACAGTATATTTATTAAGGTGATGGTGCGATCGATTGATGACTTGCAGAATTTACTCATCAATAAAATTCAACCAATTGAGGAAATTCAGGCTACTGAAACGTTGATTTCGTTACAGCAGCCCATCATGCGACAAATTCAAGTCTAAACAAAAAAAAGCCCCGAGATTCGGGGCTTTTGTCGCTATCTATTCGAGGCTTAGTTTAAGCCTAAACGCTCAAGCTCTTGTTCAACAACAACGCGTGGTACAGGAATGTAACCGTCTTTGTCGACAATTTCTTGACCAGTTTTTGACAGAACCATTTTCAAGAATTCTGCTGTTGCTGGGTCAAGTGGCTTGTTCGGGTGCTTGTTCACGTAAACGTACAAGAAGCGAGACAGTGGGTACTTACCAGCTAATGCGTTCTCGGTGCTTGCATCGATGAACTCTGAACCTTCTTCAACTGCTAATGGGACAGTTTTTACGCCAGAAGTCATGTAGCCGATGCCTGAGTAACCAATGGCGTTCAATGATGTTGAAACTGATTGAACCACCGACGCTGAACCTGGTTGTTCGTTCACATTGTTACGGAAGTCACCATCACACAACGCTACTTCTTTAAAGTAACCGTAGGTACCTGATACCGAGTTACGACCGTAGATTTGCAAGTCACGGTTTTCCCAGCTACCAGTCAGACCTAAGTCGCCCCAACGGCGTACTTCTTCGTTAGCACCGCATAAACGAGTGCTCGAGAAGATAGCGTCAACTTGGGCAATCGTTAAACCTTCAATTGGGTTATCTTTGTGCGCGAATACAGCCAAAGCATCAATGGCAACACGAACCGGAGTTGGTTTGTAACCGTGGCGCTTTTCGAATGCTTCGATCTCTTTCGCTTTCATAGCGCGGCTCATTGGGCCAAAGTTCGAAGTACCTTCGGTTAATGCTGGTGGCGCAGTTGACGAGCCAGCGGCTTGAATTTGCATATTAACGTTAGGATATAAACGCTTAAATTCTTCCGACCAGAACGTCATCATGTTTGCCAACGTGTCTGAACCGACTGATGATAGGTTGCCTGAAAGACCACTTACTTTTTCATATTCAGGTAAGTCGTCAGTTGCTTTTTGTGCGCTTGCAGAGAAACTTAATAAACCTGCAACTGCAGCGGTAATTAATGCCGATTTGAATTTCATAATTGACTCCAATCGTGATGTTAAGCCGGTTAAAAACCGGCGGTTGTAATCAGTAACTGGAATCAAGTTTAGTTGGTCAATGTGACAGTATTGTGACATTTATGACAGAAGTGTCATTTTTTTATCACAAGTTCTTCAGAAATACGGAAAGAAAATTTCGAACCGCGACCTACAACCGAATCGATAAGCAATCGACTGTGGTGATGCTCTAACGCCTGCTGAACAATCGCTAAGCCAAGCCCTGACCCGCCTTTCTTACTGTTGCGATCTTTATCAACACGATAAAAACGCTCGGTCAGGCGACCAACGTGCTCGGCTGGAATACCTGGACCGTTGTCCTGTACTGAAAATTCAGCATCCTGCCCAACCATTTTCCACGTTACTTTTATTTCGCCATGCGGCTGCGTGTAATGAATGGCATTGGTAATGAGGTTTGAAAATACACTGCGTAATTCATCTTCAATGCCGTGAATATGAATGTCGGCAATATCAAACACCAACGTGTGCTGTTTTTCTTGGTTGAGGCGCTCGGCGTCATTCTTAATGACTTCGAGTAAACTCGGCACATTCACTGTACGTTCAAACATATCAGTTCGGTGAACATCCATGCGCGACAGCGACAACAACTGGTCAACTAAGTTACGCATGCGCTCACTTTGTGCCTGCATGTCAGTAACGGCTTTCGTTAACATTGCAGGCGGCAATGAAGCCGGCTCATCGAGCATTTCCAAATAACCTTGCAGCACCGTTAACGGTGTTTTGAGTTCATGCGATACGTTGGCGACGAAATCTTTGCGCATTTGTTCTAACTGTTTCAGCTGCGTCACATCACGCGCCATTAATAAGTATTGGTCGTCACTGTAGGGCATGATACGAATTTCGAGTTCAACATCTTCACGTACCGGCGATGGCAAATGAATATCTTCACTGAAATCGCCTTTTTGCAGGTAGGCAATAAATTCAGGGTGACGAATTAAATTTGAAAGGCGGATACCGGTGTCAGCAGGCCATTTAAGGCCGAAGTAAAACTGGCCAAGTTTATTACACCAGATTAAGCCGCCATCTTTACGAAATACAATGGCCGCATCCGGAATGGCTTCTGAAGCTTCCCGAAAACGGCGTAGTAATCGGGCCAATGCGCGGCGACGCTGCTGACTGCGTCGTTGTGTACGATAAATACCATCGTAAATATAACTCCAGCTACCAGGCGCACTCGGAGGAAGCATGGTGCGGCGGTGCCAGAGCCAATCGACAAGTTTATATTGGTAGTAGTAATGCCAAACGACGAGTGTGATCAATGAAAGCGCTAATGTCGCCCAAAAATAGCCGAGCAACCAACCGAAAAAGCCTACTGGAACAATAAACCACAGTAGGCCTTTAAGAATAAATATAACGGAGTAACGACGATCCATGCTTAGCGGTGGCTCCGTTTAACTTTTTGAAAAACGATAGCCAACACCGCGTACGGTTTGCACCAAACGATCGTGTCCATGCGTTTCCAACGCCTTACGCAAGCGGCGGATGTGAACATCGACAGTACGGTCTTCCACATACACGTTGGTTCCCCAAACATGATCTAATAACTGTTCACGACTATACACCCGATCAGGGTGCGTCATAAAGAAGTGCAGCAATTTAAATTCAGTGGGTCCCATATCGAGGCGGTCATTAAATGCAGTCACTCGATGCGATACCGGATCAAGACGCAATCCTTCAATCTCAAGTGGCTCGTCTAGTGCTGTCGGGGCGACGCGACGAAAAACAGCACGCATGCGCGCCATCAACTCTTTTGGTGAAAACGGTTTGGTCATGTAATCGTCTGCACCCACTTCAAGCCCCCGAACTTTGTCTTCTTCCTCTCCGCGAGCTGTAAGCATGATGATTGGAATTGCGCGGGTAAAGTCATCACCTTTTAACTTTTTCGCTAGTTGAATGCCTGAACCACCAGGAATCATCCAATCTAGCAAAATCATATCAGGGAATGGCTCAACTACTTTCTCAAGCGCCGACTGATAATCGCCGGCTTCTACCGCTTGATAGCCATGCTGTTCCATGACGAAACTCAACATTTCACGAATCGGAGCTTCATCTTCAACAATCAGTATCTTTCTGGACATGTGCGTCACCTAATTTGTTACTAGCACGGCCGATTATCTAGATACTTTATGACACTTTTATGAAAACCAGCAAATTTGTGTCATTTATTTTAATTGAATGTCAATCCACACTAAACGATGGTCTGACGAAGCGCCTCTTGAACTCACTAGTTCGGCTTTTGGTTCACCTGTTGCAGGCCAGAACACACCGGATTGAATGAGTTCGATGCCAAACACCGATGGCAACACGTAATCGGCGCGCTTGCGCCAGCTTGCCGTATGCGTCGCTGCTTGCTGATTATCTGGTGTATGTTGCGCCCCGCCAACACTTGTTGGAGTTTTGTCAGCGTTGACTAACGAATGTTCTAGTAACTGTTCGATGGCTCCGGGAACATTATCTTCGCTTTCAATCGACGCATTTAAATCACCGGCAATCACGAACGCTTGTTTCTCACCAAGCCCCCCAGTTACGCCGTTATCATCGTAAATATAATCACTTAAATGCGGCTGAATGTAGTCGGCCCAAAACCGAATCTCATCGAAATTACGTCGACCATTACGATCTTCTTTACCATCAAAAACCGGCGGGGTTGGATGGCTCACCAATAGGTGCAAGTCGTGCCCATTCACGTCAATTGGCACATCCCAGTGCGACTTGGAGCTAAGACGAAACTCTTGCCATGCTTCGGCGCTGTAAAACGGCTCGGAAGTATTAGGATTGATAGGCGCCAACGCGCCCGGCATGTCTTTCCATTTGAATAACTGGAACGTGCGGACATCGTCGGTTTTGATTGGGTATTTGGATAAAACCACCATACCGTACTGTCCTGGGTACCAGCCAAAGCCCCATGCATCGTTACCGGTGCCACTCGCCACGCCATCACCGCTTAAGTCATAGGGGCTCGGCACTCCGGTATTGACCGGCGCGAGATATACATAGGGATAATCGATTGGCGATTCACCGTTCTGACTTTGTTGGAGGTAATCATTTCTAAAAACGTTAATACCTTGATTGACATCAACATAATCAAATTCATTTAGCACCAACACATCGGGACGCGTGTGCTGAATAATTTCCGCGATGGCTTTAATTTGCGGGTGTTGTTGCGCTAATGCATCGGTAAGCGCCGTCGCGCCCTGCGTTTGAACTTGTTCGTTCGTTAAATAATTACTGGCGTCCATGCTCACGTTAAAAGTAGCAACACGCAGTGAAACTGGTTCTGAAATTTTTTCTGGGGGCATATCGCATCCCGCAATCAATAGGGTAAGTATTGGAAAAATAAGGGCTGTATAGAATTTCATCGGTAGAGCTGTTCCCGAGTTGGGGTTGCTGTGACAAGTTTCAAGAATAAAGGTTCAATTTAACCTGTGCAATCTATTCAGAAAGTGCGTAAAATATTGTCACATAAATGACACGTTTTCGTGAAAGAATCACACACGTGTCATCAAGGCGTAATAAATGCGGTATAGCTTTGGACCAAATTTAACTACAACCAACAACCCAGGAAAATAAAATGAGCACCTCAATGCGATTTTCGCGTACTGCCAGTGCGATTGCTGTGGCCTTAGGCCTAGCGTCAGGCGCTGCTGTTGCGCAAGATACTTCGTCATCTATGCGTGGTTTTATTGTCGGCCCTACTGGAGAAGGCGCGGCAAATACTAAAGTCATCATAGAACACGTTCCATCAGGCAGCCGTTTAGAAGTAACTACGGACGAAACCGGTAACTTCATTGCGAGCGGTCTACGTGTAGGCGGCCCATACCGAGTTACTCTTGATTCAGATGTATACCGCGATGCGACTTACTCTGAAGTGTTCCTTAAGCTAGGCGAAACTTATCGTTTAACTGCGCAGTTAGAAGCCAACAACGTTGAGCGTATCAGCGTTACTGGTACTGCGATTAACCCAACAAGCTTGAACAGTGGTTCTACAAGCTCATTTGGTGAAGATAACATTCGCAACATGCCAACTTTCAACCGCGACTTGAAAGACATTATTCGCCAAAACCCACTAGCAGTTAACTTGGCTGATGAAGATAGCTCGTTGACTGTTGCTGGTAGCAACCCGAAATACAACTCAATTACTGTTGACGGTATCGGCCAGAACGATGACTTTGGTCTGAACAGCAACGGTTACCCAACTCAGCGTTCACCAATTTCTGTTGCAGCAGTAGAGCAATTGTCAATTGACGTTGTTCCTTTCTCAGCAAAAGACGGTGGATTCAGCGGCGCGAAAATCAACGCTGTAACTAAGTCTGGTACCAACGAATTCGAAGGCGAAGTATTCTATGAATACACGAGCGATTCATTAACTGGTAACCCAGAGCCTTCGCGTTACGAGCCAGATTCAGCAGCACCTGATTTAGACTTTTCTGAAAAAACTTGGGGCTTCGCCGTTGGCGGTCCTATTATTCAAGATAAGTTGTTCTTCTTCGTAAACTACGAGAAATATGAAGAGCCAAAATCAATCGAGCGTGGTCCGATTGGTGCAGCGGCAAACCAACAAGCTTCTGTAACTTCTGAAGAAGTTGATCAAATTACTCAAATCGCACGCGACGTTTATGGCGTTGACGTAGGTACTTGGAACACCAATCCAGTACAAGACGACGAGAAAATGTTGATCAAACTCGATTGGAACATCAACAACAACCACCGTGCAGCATTTACTTATCAGACAGCTGAAAGTAACGCGACAAACAACAACGCTGGTAGCTCAAGCACTCTACCATTGTCTTCACGTTGGTATGACAAAAACGAGAAACTTGATGCCATGGCATTACAAGTTTACTCAAACTGGAACAGTAACTTCTCAAGTGATATCAAAATCTCACGTAAAGAAGTTGAAACGGCTCAAGCGCCATTACTTGGTTTGAACTTCGGTCAAGTGAACATCCGTACTGCGAACGGTACCGTACAAATCGGTCCTGACCAGTACCGTCACGCGAATGCTTTAGAAAATACCACCACTGAATTCCAATTCAACGGTGAATATTTGCTTGGTGACCACGCGATTGGTTTCGGTTACGAGTATGAAGAAGTCGAAATCTTCAACTTGTTCGTTCCACAGTCTTTGGGTGTTTGGGATTTCGATACTATCGAAGACTTCCAAAACCAAGAAGCAAGCTTCTTCTCATATCGTAACGCGTTTACTAACAACGCGAACGACGGCGCTGCAAGCTTAACTCCAGCTACTCACGCATTCTATATCGAAGATACTTGGTCACCAACTTGGGACCTCGAAGTAAGCTACGGTTTACGTTACGAGCGTCAATCAGTTGACGGTTCACCACGTTACAACCAAAACTTCGAAGATCGTTACGGCTTTGCTAACACTGAAAACTTAGACGGTCGTGATATCTGGATGCCGCGTGCTGGCTTCAAATATCAGTTGAACGACAACTATCGTTTACGTGGTGGCTTCGGTCGCTATGCCGGTGGTCGTCCAAATGTTTGGATCTCAAACGCTTACTCAGTTGACGGCGTAACAGTTGTTGACGCGCCAAGCTCAGTAACTGAAGGTTATTACTCAGGTGCTGACATCACGACGATTCCACAAGAAGTTCGTGATAGCTTGACTGCTGGTGACGGTAACACAACACCAATCGATCCAAACTTCGAATTACCAAACGAATGGCGTTACAGCTTAGCGCTTGATTACGAGGGAAGCCTTGGTTTCTTAGGTGATGACTGGTACGCAAGTGCTGAATACATCCGTACTCGTAAGCAAAACGATGTTCGCTGGGTTGATTTAGCGCGTCGTCCATTAACTGATGCTGATGGCAACGTGGTAACTACCTCTGACGGCGGTCGTATTATCTATGTAGTTGACGATCCGTTAGATGACTTTACCCCAACTGAAATCGGTGAATTCGGTGGTGTTAACCGCTATGACATATTACTGACTAACGGCTACGGCGGTAACAGCAACATTTACACCTTCTCACTTGGTAAAGCGTTTGAGAACGGTTTCACATTAAACACTTCATACACTCACCAAGACGTGAATGAAGCGGTTAACGGTGGTTCTTCGCAGGCAGCATCGAACTATCAATATGTGACAGCGCTTGACCGTCAAAACCCATTACCTGCAACTGCTGGTTATGAAATTGAGCACCGTTTTGTTGTAACCGCTCAATACAGCACTGAGTTCTTTGAAGGCTATGAGTCGAAATTCTCAATGTTCTTCGAGCGTGTATCAGGTCGTCCATTTAGCTACGTTATGAGCTCATTCCGTGACTCTGACTTAGGTGACCAATCATCGTTCAACAGCTCAAGCCAGTACTTGGTATACATCCCAACTGGTGCTGATGACCCGAACGTTGTATACAGCGGTGGTTTGACTTATGACGATTTGGCACAAATCATTGCTGACAAAGGTCTTGAGCAATACGCTGGCGGCTACACTGGTCGTAACGAAGCGCGTGGTCCATGGAACACCAACATCGACTTCCGCTTTGAGCAAGAGCTTCCTGGTTTGTGGGAAGGTCACACCGGTGCTGTGTATCTTGACGTGAAAAACGTGGTTGCATTGTTCGATAAAGATGCAGCGCAACAACACGTTATCCCGTTTGCTGATACAACCCAAGGTATCGTTGACTTCGGTGGTTTAACTGACGAAGGTCAATACATCTATGCGCCAGTGTTCGGCGGCTTAGATGACTATGCACCGACTCGTTATCGTGCAGAAGCTTCAACTTGGCAAGTTAAAGTGGGTATCCGCTACAACTTCTAAGCGAAAAGCTTAAAAAGCATAGAAAGCCCTCGCATCTGCGGGGGCTTTTTTTTATGATGCGCACACGTTCATTCAGTTGAAGAAGCTTATGGATCACGAGTTTTACATGCAGCGTGCACTCGAGCTTGCCGCAATTGCGGCGGAGCAGTACGACGAAGTACCCGTTGGCGCAGTGCTAGTTTTAAATGACGAGATTATTGGAGAGGGTTTTAATCAAGTCATCACTCTCAATGATCCGTCGGCTCATGCCGAAGCGCAGGCCATTCGTGCTGCTGGCAAGCACCTAGGCAACTATCGCTTAGTTGATACCACACTTTATGTAACGCTAGAGCCGTGCGCGATGTGTGCGGGGCTAATGACTCATGCGCGCGTGAAAACTTTAGTTTATGGTGCCACAGACCCGCGTACTGGGGCTGCCGGAACGGCTATTGAGGTGATTAATCACCCCAGCATGAATCATAAGATAGAAGTAATTAGTGGTGTATTGGCCGACGAGTGTGGCGATATTTTGCGGCAGTTTTTTCGAAAACGCCGATAAATTTTGAATTCAAAAAGAAAGCCCGGCATGAAGCCGGGCTTTGCATTTGTGTTTACTTAACCTAAGTAAACGCGTGCGTTGCGGAACATACGCATCCAAGGGCTATCTTCACCCCACTCATCTGGATGCCAGCTATTCGCAACGGTACGGAACACGCGCTCTGGATGCGGCATCATAATCGATACACGGCCATCTTTCGTGGTTAGCCCCGTAATACCTTCTGGCGAGCCGTTCGGGTTCGCCGGGTACGTTGCGGCAACATCACCTCTATTGTTGATATAACGCATGGTGACTAAGCCTTCGGCATTTACTGTCGCAAGGTCATTCCCTTTAAACTCGGCACGGCCTTCACCATGTGATACCGCAATCGGCATCCGTGAACCAGCCATCCCTTCAAAGAACAACGAGTTGTTCTTTTGCACTTCGACTAAACTAAAGCGCGCTTCAAAACGCTCCGAACGGTTAGTGACAAAGTGTGGCCAGGCTTCTGCACCAGGAATCAGCTCTTTCAAGTTTGATAGCATCTGACAGCCGTTACACACACCTAAAGCAAAGGTTTTATTGCGTTCAAAGAAAGCTGCAAATTCATCGCGTGCGCGGCTATTAAACAGAATTGATTTCGCCCAGCCTTCACCTGCTCCCAATACGTCACCGTATGAGAAACCACCACAAGCAACAAGACCGTTAAATTTCTCGAGGCTCACACGACCACTTAAAATATCGCTCATGTGCACATCGATAGCTGCAAAACCAGCGCGATCAAATGCCGCGGCCATTTCAACGTGAGAATTAACGCCCTGCTCGCGCAAGATAGCAACCATTGGGTCGCGACCTGTGTTGATATATGGTGCAGCAACATCTTCGCTCACATCAAAACTCAAGTCAGCGAATAAGCCAGGGTCATTTAAGTTCTGCTTCGCTTCAAATTCTTCGTCAGCGCACGCTGGGTTATCGCGCAAACGCTGCATTTGATGGGTTGTTTCAGCCCAAATCGCACGATAATGACTACGCAGATGCGCTAGCACTTCTTCGCCGTTACGGTTAAAGCGTACGACATCTTCGCGTACGGGACGACCAATAACATGCACACAGTCTTCCAGACCATGTTCGGCGTATACGGACATCACCTGCTCAAGATCTTCGACGCTAACTTGTATAACGGCGCCAAGCTCCTCACTGAATAATGCCGCTAAGTCGTCGTCGCCTAAATTATCGAGCGCCACTTCAACACCACAATGACCAGCAAACGCCATTTCAGCAACGGTTGTAAACAAACCGCCATCAGAGCGATCGTGGTACGCCATTAGCTTCTTGCCATGAACCAGTTGCTGCGTAGCATCGAAAAAGCCTTTCAATGTTTCCGCGCTATCAACATCAGGGGTGACATCACCAAGCTGGCGATAAACCTGTGCTAGCGCAGAGCCACCAAGGCGGTTCTTGCCACGACCTAAGTCAATTAACACCAACTTGCTATCGCCCTTGTCCATGCGCAGTTGTGGTGTCAGTGTGCGACGTACATCGCGAACCCGACCAAAAGCCGTGATCACTAGGCTTAATGGCGCAGTGACTGCTTTAGAGCCTTCGTTGTCTTGCCACTGGGTTTTCATCGACATCGAGTCTTTACCCACGGGAATCGTAATACCGAGCGCCGGACACAGCTCTTCACCAACGGCTTTCACGGCTTCATATAAACCCGCGTCTTCGCCAGGGTGACCCGCTGCAGCCATCCAGTTTGCTGACAATTTAACGAATTTCAAATCGCCAATATCTGCCGCGGCAATATTAGTCAGCGACTCGCCAACTGCCATGCGCGCCGAAGCGGCGTAATTCAATAATGCCAATGGTGTCCGTTCACCCATCGCCATCGCTTCACCCGCATAGGTGTCGTAACTTGCCGCGGTTACCGCAACGTCAGCCACCGGAATCTGCCACGGACCAACCATTTGGTCACGTGCAACCAAGCCAGTTACCGTGCGGTCACCAATGGTAATTAAGAACGTTTTCTCGGCAATTGCTGGTAAACGTAATAAACGTTTCGCTGCTTCATTTAACTTAATCCCGTCGCGCTCAATCGCTTCACCCTGAGCTTGCTGAGAAGCCACATTGCGATGCATTTTCGGCGGTTTACCGAGCAACACGTTCAGCGGTAAATCAATTGGTTTGTTACCAAAGTGCTCGTCGGTTAGCGTTAAATGCTCAGCTTCTGTCGCCTCGCCAATCACTGCAAACGGTGCGCGCTCACGCTTACAAATCTCTTCAAATACGTCCATGCGATCTGGCGCAATCGCCATCACATACCGCTCTTGAGATTCGTTACACCAGATTTCTAGCGGTGACATGCCCGGTTCGTCGTTTGGCACTTTGCGGAGCTCGAAGTTACCACCGCGACCACCGTCGCTCACCAGTTCTGGCATTGCGTTCGACAAACCGCCAGCACCTACGTCATGAATAAACGCAATTGGGTTCTTGTCGCCAAGCTGCCAACAACGGTCAATCACTTCTTGGCAGCGACGCTCCATTTCTGGGTTGTCACGCTGTACTGAGGCGAAATCAAGATCTTCACTCGAGGTACCTGAAGTCATTGACGATGCGGCACCGCCACCTAAGCCGATATTCATGGCTGGCCCGCCTAAAACAACTAATTTCGCGCCAACCGGAATTTCACCTTTCTCAACATGCTGCTCACGAATATTACCCATACCGCCAGCAATCATAATTGGCTTGTGATAGCCGCGAATCTCTTCGCCATTGTGGCTGTTTACTTTCTCTTCATAGGTACGGAAGTAGCCCGTTAATGCAGGACGACCGAATTCGTTATTAAACGCTGCCCCACCTAAAGGGCCTTCAAGCATGATGTCGAGAGCGGTCACAATACGGTCAGGCTTGCCGAAGTCTTCTTCCCAAGGCTGTTCAAACCCTGGAATGCGTAAGTTCGATACACTAAAACCAACCAAGCCGGCTTTTGGCTTCGAACCACGTCCTGTTGCGCCTTCGTCACGAATTTCACCGCCAGAGCCTGTGGCAGCACCTGGATATGGCGAAATAGCAGTTGGGTGGTTGTGCGTTTCAACCTTCATCAAAATATGAACAGGCTCGTGGAAGTAGCTGTACTCTCCCGCTGCACTGGTTCCAGCTGGATACGGATAGAAGCGTCCCGCCTCCGATCCAACCATAACCGCCGCGTTATCTTTGTATGCTGAAAGTACGTTGTCAGGCGTTACTTCGAAGGTGTTTTTGATCATCTTGAACAACGATTTCAGTTGTTCCTGACCATCAATGGTCCAATCGGCGTTAAAGATTTTATGACGACAATGCTCTGAGTTGGCTTGCGCGAACATATACAGTTCAATGTCATTCGGATTACGCTTCAGCGCGCTAAAGTTTTCAAAGAGATAATCAATTTCATCATCAGCAAGCGCTAGGCCCATGTCGATATTTGCGCGTTGCAATGCTTCTCGGCCACCCTGCAAAATATCGATGCTTTTCACTTCCGCGGGTTCAGCCTCGTGGAACAATACCTTGGCATCATCAAGATCGCGCAGCACCATTTCGGTCATGCGGTCATGAATCAGTGCGGCGGCTTGTTGCAGTTGAGCTTCGGTTAAATCACCTGACAAATAATAGGCAATACCGCGTTCAATGCGGTGAATTTGCGTTAATCCACAGTTGTGCGCAATGTCTGTTGCTTTTGATGACCATGGCGAAATGGTGCCTTGCCGTGGTATCACAACCAATAATTGCCCTTCAGGAATGTGCGCCGCCAAGGCTGGTCCATAGGTCAATAATTTGGTGAGAACTGTCGTCGCCTCATCGTCGAGCGTCTGTTCTACATCAACAAAATGCATAAACTCGGCATAGACTTCTGCTACCGGCAGTTCAGCATTTTGCAGGAGCTGCAATAATTTCTCAGTTCGAAATTCAGACAAAGCGGGGGCACCGCGTACTATTTCCACAGACATGTCTCCAAAAATTATTGGGGTGATTTATTCTTTCTCAGTTAAACGAAACCACTTTTGCCGACGCTCGGTTTGCAAGTGGCGTTGTTTACGTAACCAGGCGCGGCGACGCTCTGGCGATACTAATCGACGATTCTTATTGCGCATTAATTGACTCCATCACCGCTTCCTTCAGGAACCGTGATTTCCATAGGCTTGGCTGGAATCCGTCCTCGATTGTCTAGCCATACCAAGGTGTCGTAATAGCGACGTATGTTCCCTACGTATCGCACCGGTTCATCACCACGTGCAAACCCAAAACGAGTTTGTCGATAAAACTGCTTCTGTCTTAATAAAGGTAGACGTTTTCGCACATCAATCCAGCGATCGGCATCACCGCCTTGCTGCTGTGTCAGAATTCGAGCATCTTCTAAATGGCCATAACCAATATTATACGCTGCTAGCGCAAACCAAATGCGATCCGGTTCAGGAATTCGTGCCGGAATACGCTGCAGCATTAGCTCAAAATAGCGCGCGCCACCTTGAATACTTTGCTCTGGATTCAAGCGACTCGTAACACCCATTGCTTTTGCGGTTGGCAACGTCAACATCATCATGCCACGTACGCCTGTCGGCGAGATAGCACGTGGATTCCATAAACTTTCTTGATAACTAATCGCCGCTAGCAAACGCCAATCGAGTGCACCCGCATGTTTCTCAAAAACATCCCGATATTTCGGCAGCACGGTTTGGACGGCACTAATAAATAAACTGGTATCAACATAATTGAAGCTGGCGACGTGACCGAAATGTTGGTCCAGAAGTTGCGATAGTTGCCCTGAATGACGGAGGTTGCCGAAAAAAGAAATGACTTCGGAGTACAAGGAGGCGTCGACTTGCTTGTTCAGTAGCCAAGCAATATCCACATCGTCGCGAACGGTAAAAGCGACACTTAGGTTCGGGTAATAACGACGCTGTACATCTAATGTATTGCTGTCCGCAATGGGATAAGCAATATCGCCTTCGGCCACTTGGCGCAGTAATTCGCTGGCATCATGGTCATCGGTCGCGCGCCATTGAAGCTCTGGATAATCGTCTTGTATTTGCTGCAACCAGTCATGGTGGCTTGAGCCTTCGACTACAACGAGTTCAGCCTCGAGTTCTTCAAGGTTTCGCGGTCGCTCACGTGCGCCTTGCTTAAACACAATACGTTGTGAGATTTCAAAATATGGCGGCCCAAAGCGAAAGCGTTGTTCGCGCTGACTGGTACGGTTTAATCCGGCCGCTAATACATCAACTTCGCCGGATTCAAGTAAATCTAAGACATTCTTGACGTTGTAGCGTGACACCATCTCCACTTCAACGCCAATTTCTTCAGCAAATTGCTTGGCAAGCACATACTCAATACCCGCTTCACCTTCGGCGTCGAGGTAATAACTGGTTGGTCCGAGTAACGTCCCTACCCGCAATACGCCGCGCTCTTTAATGGCGTCAAGCTGGCTCGGCTGCGGCTCGGGCGCACACCCGAGCAACAAACCTATCATGAGCCAGCTAAAAAGCCACTTAAGCACGTATTATTCCCATTCAATCGTAGCCGGTGGTTTACCTGAAATATCGTAAACCACACGTGAAATACCATCGATTTCGTTGATAATACGGTTAGATACTTTCTCGAGCAATTCATATGGCAAATGAGCCCAACGCGCTGTCATAAAATCGATGGTTTCTACGGCTCGTAGCGCAATCACCCAATCGTACTTACGCGCATCGCCCATCACGCCAACCGAACGCACCGGTAAGAACACCGCAAAGGCCTGACTGACATCATGATAAATACCGGCGTTGCGTAGTTCACTGATAAAGATGTGATCAGCGCGACGTAATAAATCACAGTATTCTTTCTTCACTTCGGCCAGAACGCGCACACCAAGGCCTGGGCCTGGGAATGGATGGCGATATAACATGTCGTAGGGTAAGCCAAGCTCAAGACCAATTTTACGCACTTCATCTTTGAACAGTTCGCGTAATGGCTCAACGAGGCTGAGTTTCATGTCTTCTGGCAAGCCACCCACGTTATGGTGCGACTTAATGACATGTGCTTTACCGGTTTTCGAGCCTGCCGACTCAATAACATCTGGATAGATGGTGCCTTGCGCCAAAAATGATACGTCTTTGATGCGGCTCGCTTGCTCGTCGAAAATTTCGATAAATACGCGACCAATGATTTTACGTTTTGCTTCTGGATCTTTTTCGCCAGCAAGAGCATCAAGAAAACGATTTTCTGCGTCAACATGAACAATGTTCAAACCATAATGGTCGCCGAACATTTCCATCACTTGCTCAGCTTCTTGCCAACGCAACAAGCCATTATCGACAAATACGCAGGTAAGCTGATCGCCAATGGCACGATGCAATAACATCGCAGTCACTGAGCTATCAACGCCGCCAGAAAGTCCAAGAACAACTTTCTGATTGCCAACTTGCTCGCGAATGCGGGCTACTGCGTCATCGATAATGTGTGCCGGCGTCCAATTCGTTTCGCACTCACAAATCTCCACCACAAAGTGTTCAAGCATACGCATGCCTTGGCGCGTATGAGTTACTTCTGGGTGAAATTGCACACCATAGAAATCACGTTTGTCGTCAGCCATAGCGGCGATAGGGCATGTCGGCGTTTGCGCGACAATATCAAAGCCTTCTGGTGCTTCAATTACTTTGTCGCCGTGGCTCATCCACACATCTAGCAACGGATTACCATTTTCGTGCACACTGTCTTCAATGTGATGGAATAACGGACATGGCGCAATGCGCTCAACTTGGGCATAACCGAATTCACGTTCGAGTGAACCTTGAACTTTACCACCAAGTTGCTCGGCCATGGTTTGCATACCGTAGCAAATACCGAATACTGGTACGCCAGCTTCAAACACATATTCAGGCGCACGCGGTGAGTTTGCTTCAGTAACTGACTCAGGACCACCTGACAAAATAATGCCGTTTGGTTTAAAGTTTTTGATATCTTCCGCGCTGACGTCCCACGCCCATAATTCACAGTAGACACCTAGTTCACGAATTCGGCGAGCAATTAACTGCGTGTACTGCGAGCCGAAATCTAAAATCAATATACGATGTGCATGAATATCTTGCATGTTGGCTTAACCCATCCGATAGTTTGGTGCTTCTTTGGTGATTTGCACGTCGTGTACATGAGACTCACCCATGCCTGCAGCTGTTACTTTTACAAACTGCGGCTTGGTGCGCATTTCTTTCATATTGGCACAGCCGGTTAAGCCCATTGCTGAACGTAAGCCACCCATTTGCTGGTGAATAATGGTGGCAATTGGCCCTTTATAAGCAACACGGCCTTCAATACCTTCAGGAACAAGCTTTTCAGCTTCGTTGGTCGCTTGGAAGTAACGATCTGACGAACCATGACGTTGGTTCATTGCACCGATACTGCCCATACCGCGATATGACTTGTAGTAACGGCCTTGATAAAGCTCAACTTCACCTGGCGACTCTTCGGTACCGGCTAACATGCTGCCAACCATCACACAGTCAGCGCCAGCAGCGATAGCTTTCGCGATATCACCTGAGAAACGGATACCGCCGTCAGCAATCACTGGAATGTTGGTGCCTTTAAGTGCGTCAACCGCGTCAGAAATTGCCGTAATTTGTGGTACGCCACAACCAGTCACAATACGTGTAGTACAAATTGAACCAGGGCCAATTCCCACTTTCACTGCGTCTACGCCGGCATCGGCCAGAGCTTTCGCGCCAGCGCCAGTCGCCACGTTACCTGCAATGATCTGTAAGTCAGGATAGGTTTTACGTGCCCAAGCCACACGGTCGATAACGCCTTGCGAATGACCATGCGAGGTATCAATCAGCAGCACATCAACACCGGCTTCAACCAACGCTTCAACCCGCTCTTCTGTACCCGGACCAACGCCAACCGCTGCGCCAACGCGTAAACGACCTAGTTCGTCCTTACAGGCGTTTGGTTTATTTTCAGCTTTGGTAAAGTCTTTTAGAGTAATCATGCCGCGCAAATGAAACGCATCGTCAACCACCAGTATTTTTTCAATACGGTGCTGATGCATGAGGTTCAAAATTTCTTCGCTTTGCGCATTTTCTTTGACGGTTACAAGCTTGTCTTTTTGCGTCATAATCGAGCTTACTAGTCGATTGTCATCGCGCTCAGCACGGGTATCGCGGCCGGTAATGATACCGACCAGTTCGCCAGACTTCTCAACCACTGGAAAACCGTGGAAGCCGTGTTCCACTGCTAATGCACGAATTTCGCCAAGCGAGGTGTCTGGGCTAACCGTAATTGGATCAGAAACCATGCCACTTTCGTATTTTTTCACTTTACGAACGTGTGCGGCTTGCTCAGCAATGGTCATATTCTTATGAATGAAACCGAGACCACCTTCTTGCGCTAACGCGATTGCAAGCGCAGCTTCGGTGACGGTATCCATTGCGGCGGAAACCATTGGAATATTGAGTTCAATTGAGCGTGTTAATCGCGTTCGCAGGTCCGCTGTATGGGGCAACACGGTTGAATGTCCAGGGACGAGCAAAACGTCGTCAAAGGTAAGGGCTTCTTGAGCAATTCGTAGCATGGCAACATCTCACTGGCTGACTTAATGTTGCGGGCAGATTTTACTCGCAAACGGCTTTTCAGTAAACTGATTTTTTCAATTCTTACCGAGGTTTTATCATGCAACAACCGCACATTTTTACCGTCTTTGGTCTCAATACCGAGGTAAGACAGGTGCTTGAGCAAGGCTTCGGTTCTATTTGGCTGGTTGGCGAAATTTCAAACTTTGCAGCGCCAGGCTCCGGCCATTGGTATTTTACCCTAAAAGACGAGCGTGCGCAGATTAAAGCGGCGATGTTCAGAAATGCCAACCAGCGCGTCAAAATACGGCCTCAACATGGCATGCAGGTGTTGGTTCGCGCCAAACTTACCGTCTATGAACCTCGCGGTGACTATCAATTAATTATTGAACACATGGAAGATGCCGGTGCTGGTTTGTTGCAACAAAAATACGAGCAACTGAAGGCGAAACTGCAATCTGAAGGACTTTTCGCACCGGAACATAAACAACCGCTACCGGAAACCATTAAGAAAGTCGGCGTTATCACGTCGCCGACCGGTGCTGCAGTACGCGATATTCTCGCTGTATTGAAGCGTCGCGACCCAAGTATTGAAGTCATTATTTATCCAAGCTCGGTGCAAGGACAAGCTGCGACCGGCGAACTATTGAACATGTTACAACGTGCTGTCATGCGCAATGAAGTGGATGTATTGATTATGGCTCGCGGGGGCGGCTCATTAGAAGACTTATGGTGCTTTAACGATGAGCAACTGGCTTATGCATTGCATAGTTGCCCGTTGCCGACAATTTCTGCGGTTGGTCATGAAGTTGATTTCACCATTTGTGACTTTGTTGCGGATGTTCGCGCCCCAACGCCTTCTGCTGCCGCAGAATTAGTTAGCCGTGATCAGCGCGAAACGCTCGCACGTATTCAACATTTGAGTCATCGCGTTGAACAAGCTTGGACGCGTCACTATCGTCAGCAGCACCAATACCATGCGCATTTGTCTCAGCGTTTGCAGCAGCAACACCCGCAACGGCAGTTACAACAAAATGGCCAGCGCCTCGATGAATTGGCAATGCGCACACAAAATGCCATGCAGCGCTCTCTGCAACAGGCAAAAAGTAACCAAATTCAATTACATTCGCGCCTAAGTAACGTTCATCCAGAGCGCCGCATTACGCCATTGAAACAACAGCAGCAACAATTGCAACAGCGCCTAAGCCTTGCCATGCAGCAATTATTGAAGCAACAACAACAGCGTTTCCAGTCACTCACGCAAGGTTTGCACATGGTTAGCCCGCTGCAAACCATTGAGCGTGGCTATGCTGTGGTGCGCAAAGGTGATGGAAGTTTAGTACGCAGCCCCAAGCAATTGACTCAGGGCGAAGCGTTTCAAGTGAAGGTTGCCGAAGGTGAGTTTACGGCAACAAAAACTGAATAAAGGCGTACCACAACGGTAACGTGATAAAACATAGCAGCACGCCGTAACCGACAATAGCTGCCGACAAGGTCGGCGCTAACCCGGCCATAATTGCCAATGCGCCAGCAGAGATCATGGCTGGCATCGCCGCTTCCATAATCGTGACTTGCACCGCTAATTGCTCAAGCCCAAAACCATAAAGCACGGCGAGGGCAATCACTGGCGTTGCGATGAGCTTTAAGCCAAGTGCCCAATAGAGCGGCCCACGATCTTCCTGCGGCAATCTGAATTTCAACTGAAAACCAACCGCCACCATGATCACCGGCACTAAGGTAATTGCCAGCGAATCAATAAACTGACGCATCACCTCAGGGTATTCAATACCGCGCATCAGGAGTGCAATGACTAACGCCACAAATGGTGGAAATTTCGCTATACGAAGGGCTATTGCGCCAGCACTCGGCCGTTTGGCTTCAGTGCCGGGCTCATGACTATATATGGCGGCAATAATCGTCGCGTAAATCGACAGAATAAAGAACGAACCAAGCTGGTCATACAATAGCGCGTAGGGAATGCCTTCGGGACCAAAAAACGCTTCGACCATCGGAAATCCGACAAACGATGTGTTGCCGAGTGGCACAACGATCAGCATGGCGCCTGTGGTCATTCGCGACCAGTTAAGCCACTTACTCAAGCCCAGCAATACAGGAACCGTTACTGCCAGCAGCAACCATGGCATCAAGGCCGGATATAAGAGTTCTTTGCCGAAAGTAAGGCTAGGTATTTTTTGCAGGACAACCGCTGGTAATGCAACATAAATCACATAAGCGTTAAGAATTTGTCCGGTATTTTGCGGGAATTGCCGGCTACGTTGTAGTAATAAGCCAATAACAACGTAACCGGCAATAAAGATGAAGTTGGCCATCGTAATTATGCGATCCAGATTGCATTAAAAAGATGGTCTAATTGTAACCTGCTTAAGGCAAGGTTAAAACTTGTGTTCGATACCTAGCGCCAAATAGCTTTGGTTCACATCGATAGAGTCTAAATCACGACCGGTGTACCACGTGTAAACTTTCGTGTTTTTACCCAGCTTGTAATCAACACCAGCTGCCAACGAGGTTTGCTCGCCGTCTACGCTGAAGTCCATACGCTGGAATTGCGCTTTGAACGTGAAGTTTTGATATGGGTATTTAACGCTTGCAACGTAACCATCCGCTTCGGCTGTGCCATCAACTTGTTCTTGTTGTTGCCACATTAAACCGACAACGGCCGATGCTAATTTGGTGTAACCAACAACACGCTCAATGTCATAGCCATCAACTTTACGGTCAACCGCACCGCCTAAATAGAATGACGTGTCATCAAGGCCTTCGTCACCGTAGCTGATTGCAGTCGAGATACCGTCGTCAACCAGTGGATCGTCGCTCGCGGTGTAGCTTACTTGAAAACGCACTTGATTAAATGCTGGCGAATAATAGCTCACAGTATTGCTAAGACGATTTTCGCCTTCAAACAAGGCTTTGATGTCGGCCTCATAATCGTTGAAAAGATCGATATCACCTTGGGTTGTTTTTAACACTGTATCGCGGCGACCAATAGTGATTTCACCAAAGTTGCCTTTCAAACCAATGTATTGGTTACGTGATTTCAGGTTGTCTGAACCACCGATATCAGCAACATCAACTTCCCACTCAAGCTTATAGATAACTTCTAAGTCATCATTCAGTTGAGCGCCGCCTTGAATACCGAAGCGCGATGCATTTGAGACAACGTCAGTTTGCGAGCCGTTGCCATCATCAAGGTCATTGCTTTGCAACGATACGTTAATTTTACCGTAGATATCCCACGTTAACGGTTGCTCTTCAGCAACAACTGCAGATGAGCCCAATGCGAGAATTGCTGGAACAGTTACCAATAAAGTTTTTTTCATGACATAGCCGCCTAAATATAGGTGAACACTCTGTGGACTATAGACCACCCCCCCGATTTAGGCGCTATGTTATGTCAGAAATATGACAGTTTCATGACTATGTTTCAGTTTTCTGTCTTTTTTATGGCATTCGGATGACGTTTATATGTCAGCACGTAATTTCTGTAAGCGATTTTGCTGCTCTTGCTCTGCCTGAGCGTAGCGTTCCCATTGACTAGCCGACTTACGTGCATCATCAAATTTCTTCGCTACCGCAAATGCTTGCAGCGCTGCATTAAAGTTCTCGAGATTCAATTCTGCCATTCCAATGACGAGATGCATGGTACCTGGCTGTTTCAGGCCACCTTTTTCCAGTGCGGCTTGAGCGGCTGCAATTGCATCTTTATTGCGTTCAGCATTTAACAATAATGTTGCGCGTTGCGCATCGAGTTCACCATCATCGCTTAGAGCGGCTGCAGCTAACAGTGCTGCGCTAGCTTTGTCGGTTTCGCGTGCTGCTACCCATGCTTGGGCTAATAGTTTCAAATTACGCAAGTTACGCTCAACGGCGCCCTGCTCTAGCGCTTGCTCAAGAACCTGACCAGCTTTGTACGGAACATCATTGAAGAAGTAGGTTTGTGCCAAGTTCAGCAAATCTTGCCCTTTGGTTAAGAAGCCCTGCTGGAATGCGGTTTCTAACATTGCCAGTTGCTTGTTCTCTTGACCTAATTGACCATAGACGCCCGCTAATTGAACCCAATACTCCGGCTTATTGTAGTAACTCACCATGTCTTCTAACACGGCTGCAACACGCTTGGTGTCGCCCAGCTCGAAATAGATGGCTCGCTGCAGTACCAGCCAATTTTCTTCTGGAACTTGTTGCTTTGACTCAACGCTATCAATGGCTTTCGTAATTGGTGCTAATGCGGCCTTATAATCACCTTGTTGATAAAGCGCTTGGGCTTTTAAAACCCAAGCTTTTTGATGTTGTTCTGGTGCGGTTACACGCTCCCATTTCTGCAAATAATCAATTGTTTTCTCAAACTCACCTTGGCCCAGAGCTAACTGCGCTAAACTGAATAACGTATTTTGCTCGAGTGCTTCTGGAATGGCGTCTTCTTCAACCACTTTGGCAAAATAATCAATGGCTTTCGCAATGTTATCTTGGCCGTAATACATGTACCCGTAGAAGTTCCAAAGCATGGCGCGCTCATAGCTATTCATGCTGCTGAGCTTGCTTTCAACATTACGCAGTACGTCAAGCCCCGCGCTTACATCGCCCTCGTCAGCGAGCTGCTGTGCGCGCGCTAATTGGCTATAAACTTGCTCACGCAACGCTGGGGTTTTCTTGCGCTCTTGCGCAACCGCAGACGAGTGAACAAAAACCGTGATAAGTGCAGCGACGATGATGAAATAACGCATAAGATTGTCTCCTAACCATCAATGGCGAATGTTAGACGGTTTTGAACCCCTTCAACTTCAACAGGTTCACCGTTCACAACGCGCGGTTTGTACTTAAACTTAAGCACCGCATCCATGGCTGCTTGGTCAAAAATATTCTCTGGCTGTGCTTCAATCACATAAGGATCACGCACGGTGCCTTGTTTGGTCACCGTAAAGCCCACCACAACATAGCCTTCAATGCCACGTTGCAAAGCGCGACGCGGGTACACCGCTTGCACTTTGACAATCGGCAGATATTCACCGTCGCTCGTGTCTAAACCAACACCGCCAGACAAACTGGTATCTGCTTGGATTTCTGCCGAGAAATCGAAACCAGCAGCATCTGCATCCACTGATTCACTTTGCATTTGTGGCTGCGGCATATCCGGTGGTGGCTGTTCAGGCTCTGGTGGACGCTGCGGCTTACGCTCTTTTTGCTGCACAACTTCTTCCGGCTTCACACGAACAAAGTCCAGAACGCTCCCTTTCGGTGGTTCTGACATTGCCCCTTCACCACCTACAATCAGCGATTGCATGAGGTAAAACAGCCCGGCTGTAATAGCAAAAGCGGCGACGAGTGCGAGCAGTACACGTTTCATAACTAGTCTTCTTGCGTTGCAATCGAGACATCAAAGACACCAGCTGCACGAGCGGCATCCATCACTTTAATTAAGGTTTCCGTGGTCGCTTTTTTATCCGCTTGAATCACCACCGAACCTTGCGGGTTTTCCGCATACAAACGTTCAATGTTTGCTTGCACCGCACGGGCATCAACCTGACGTTTGTTAATCCAGATTTCACCGGTATCACTGATAGCAACCAAAATATTGGCGCGATCTTTTTGCACCGCAGTTGCCGCTTCTGGACGGTTCACATCAATGCCCGACTCTTTCACAAATGAGGCGGTAACGATAAAAAAGATCAGCATGATGAAGACAACGTCAAGCATTGGCGTCATGTCAATCTGTGCTTCTTCTTCATCAACTAAATTTGCAAAATGTTGTTTCATTGCGCCTTACCTCTATTTGCTAGCAAGCGATTGTGCGCTTGAGTGATCGAGTAACAAACGATCTTCTAATTTGAGCCGTTCACGTTTTGCCGTGCGCTGTAGCCAGGTTGTTGCAAATACACCAGACAATGCGCCAACCATGCCCGCCATGGTAGGAATAGTCGCTTTCGATACCCCTGCTGCCATTGAACGTGCATTGCCGGTACCAGCTACGGCCATCACGTCGAACACTTCAATCATGCCGGTTACCGTTCCCATCAAACCAAGCAGCGGACATAACGCCACCATGGCTTGCAGGATGGGTAGGTTGCCGCCTAATGCAATCGACACCCGCGAGATAATCGCACCACGAATTTGTTCAGCCTGCCATGACGAACGGTCAGCACGATTATTCCAGTTCGCCAAAGCTGCTTTTGTTGCTTGGCGATGACCGCGTAAGTAGTAGAAGATACGCTCTAAAATCATCAGCCACATGACGAAAATAAGTACCCCGATAACCAGCAGCACATTGCCGCCGGTTTCGATGAAATCTTGAATAGCATTGCTGAATTCGAGCAGAAACATGATTAGTGACTCCGCTCAGAGCGCTCCGCAATAATGCCTGAGGCTTGTTCTTGCAGCACATGCACAATGTTGCGGCTACGCGTGTTCAAGGTTGCGAACAGCAAGGTCATTGGAATGGCAACCACAAGGCCGAGTACAGTTGTTACCAAGGCTTGTGAAATACCACCCGCCATCAGTTTCGGGTCACCCGTACCAAACAAGGTGATGGCTTGGAAGGTATTGATCATACCGGTAACCGTACCTAACAGACCCATCAATGGTGCAACCACCGAGATGATCTTAATGAACGTCAAGTTACGCTGAATTTTTGGCACTTCACGCAGAATGGCTTCGCTAAGTTTCAGCTCCAAAGTTTCGGTATCAACATCAGGATACTTTCGTTGCACAGCCATCACACGACCCAATGGATTGTCTTCTCGGGCTTCAGTTTGCTTCATTTGACGCTTCACTTTGCCGCCCATCAGCGTCAGCGTGATAAAGCGCTCAACAGCGATCAATAAACCAATCACACCAAGTGCAAGAATGATGTAACCAACCGTACCGCCTTGATCGATGCGCTCGCCTAAATCAGGCGCTTGCACCAAAAGGCCAAGAATTGAGCCGCCCGTTGGGTCCATTGCAAACTTGACAGGGTTTTCGTCTGCTTGCTCTAAGGCAGTCACTGTATCCAAGTAACGACCAGATGGCTGACGAATTAATTCAGCGACGGTATCGGTACCTGGCACCAGTTCAAGATACTGACCATCGGCAACCATGTTGAAGGTACCAACGCGAGTTACTTGCTTGGTAACCTTCTCACCATTCGCGAGCGTCACTTCGGTATCAAACTGACTGACTTTGCCTGACTCCGCCATTTCTTGGAGTAGTGCCAACCAAACTGATTCAATTTCTTCAATGGAAGCCAACTTAGAGCTGCTACCCATTTTTTGAGCGAGGTCGCTGAGCTGTTCGCTGCGGCCAGGGAACTCCACCGAAACAAATGATGTTTGTAATTTGCTGCTCGTATCGCCAGCAACTTGTTGCAACACGCCAAAGAGTTCACGAAGCGAGCCCATGCGTTGCGTTAACGTATCGGTTAGGCCGGCAAGCTCAATCTCGTTTTTCTCAAAATTCGTTTCGAGCGTTTCGCTTAGTTTTTCTAAACGGTCGCGTTCAGCAATCGCTTCACGAAGAATTCGCTCTTGCTCGTTCGCTTCGGCGCGGAATCGTGCTTCACGTTGTTTATTTTCTTCGGTTTGCTCAAATTGACCTTGCTGTAATTGTTTTAACAACTGGTCGAGGTTAATTGGGTCTTGCGGTGCGCTCAACGCCTGTTGAGAAATCAATAACGCTGTTGCCGCTAAGGTACTTGTTAGAATTTGCTTCAACATGGTTATTCTCCAGCACCGTTAGTTTGAGTAAAAACAGGAAGCATCAATAAATCTGGGGCAAGCTGTTTACGTGCCACGCGAATTGCTTCTTGCACGTTGCTTGCATAGCTTGAATCGAGTGGTTGCCATTCACGCTGCTGTTGATTCCAAACGCCCATGGTTGAACCATCGCGCGTTTTATAAAGCAACACAGTGCGGCCCATACGCAAGAATTCGACATCTTGGCTTTGCCCATCAACGGTCATTTCGCCGTTATATGCTTCAATGTTGCGGCCGTAATCGGCTTCAATTTGGAAAGCTTCCATCACGCGACGGAACTTCTCAGACACATCCACGTCAGCTCGATCCATCAAATCACGTAAACTAGCAACACGTTCAGCGCGCTCTTCCGGTAAGAATGGCACGTCTAATTCGACGAATTTGGCAAGGCTGTCAATCATGCGCAGCATGAGCGGGGTAATTTGACGCTCCACCACGCTCACTTCATCAATTGAGCTGTTGAGTTCGTCTTTCTCGACTAATTGCGCATCAAGTTGCTTCTGCAGTTGCTGGGTATATACCTCAAGCCCCTGAATTTGGCGGGTGATTTGTTTATATTGCTGAATACGCTCTTGCGTAGAATCAGCAATTTTTTCAACCGTTAATTGAGATGATTTGGCTGCTGCATTGATTTTATCGGCAGCATCAACTACCGGCTCTAGCGACTGCTCTTGCGCAAAAACGGGCGCACTGGCAAAAGCCAGGAGAATCACTGAAGAAATTAAGGAATGCTTCATAACAATACCTTGCGCATCTAATGAATGATGCTGGGCAAGATACTGCAGTTATGTGACAGCTTGGTGACTGTAATGTGTCAGTTATGTGTCATTATGACGGTTTTGTTTGATTTCTGTGACCATCTCGCGCATATCAACCCCACTTGGGTGCTGGAATACGCGTAAACCAAACTCAGGGAGAATGGATATCAGGTGGTCAAAAATATCCGACTGAATGCCTTCGTAGGCAACCCACTCGGTTGTCGCGGTAAAGCAATATACTTCGAGCGGTAACCCGTCCGCCGTCGGATTCAGCTGACGCACCATCATCGTCATCTCTTGGTGAATGTGCTGGTGGTTTTTCAAATACTGCAACACATAGGCTCTAAACGTACCGATATTACTAATACGACGCGTATTAACCGGCTCTTTGCCTTCTTCTTTTAGCTGTTGGTTCCAATCATCAATCTCTTGCTGCTTATTTTTTAAGTAATCTTTTAATAAGCGAAAACGATGGAGCTTTTCTTCTTCGTCTTTTGATAAGAAATGCACACTATTTTGATCGATCATCAGGCTACGTTTAATTCGCCGTCCACCAGACTCTTGCATACCCCGCCAGTTTTTAAACGGATCAGAGATAAAGCGCTTGGTTGGAATAGTTGATATGGTCTTATCCCAGTTCTGCACTTTGACCGTGTGCAAGGCAATATCTTTTACATCGCCGTCGACATTAAGGTTTGGCATTTCAACCCAGTCACCGACCCGGATAATATCATTGGAGGTAATTTGAACACTGGCGACAAGCGATAAGAGCGTATCTTGAAAAACCAACATCAATACTGCGGCCATCGCACCAAGACCTGACAGCAAGATAACCGGCGAACGGTCAATTAAGGCAGCGACAATAAGAATGGCGGCAACAGCGTAAATCGCAATTTTTACAACCTGAATATACCCTTTGATTGGCTTTTCGTGGGCATCAGGCTGTCGTTCATACAAGATATTTACTACTGTCAATACGCCACTAATTGCACGTGCAATGGTTAACACCACAAAAGCATTGCACACATTGCTGACAACAATCGTGAGTTCTTCTGGCAGGTTAGGAACTGAGCTTATGCCATAAGAGATAACAAGGGCTGGTACCACATTAGCTAAACGCGCGATGATGTTGCGTTCAAATAACTGACGATCTTTACCTGCAGGCGTGTAGGACAGTGCTGTCATTGCCCCACGCATGAGTATTTTTTTGACGACAAAATTCGCAATCCACGCTGCAACTAGTAATAAGGCTAATTTGACCATGGTGTCGATGTCGGCATGTTGCGACAACCATTCTTGCCAACTTTCGAGTTGCTCTTGCATGTTTGTTATGACGTCCATCTTTGCTCTTACCTTCAGCCTTTGAAGAGCCCCTAACATAGCCCAACAAGCTGCTTTTCTCAATCTTTCTCATATTGCGAACAAAGTTAATTTACAGTACCTTGTGTGAAAGCTTTCAAGGACTTTCAATGACGACGTCGAGTATTTCAAAATCCCTTCTTACCAACGTACTTTCAGTCTATTTCGTATTGACTCTGATTGTGACGTCGGTGCAAGTTGTGGGGGAATATTACGACACCAAAAATATGTTGGTTCAGGAGCTGCACAATCAACAAAGCACGTTTAGCCATTCTTTGGCGCGCTCGCTGTGGGAATACAATACGCCACAAATTGAAGCCATTGCGGACGGCCTTATCAATATTCCGGCGATAGCAGGATTGGTGATTCGTGATGATACTGGGCGTATTGTTAGCCAACTGGGGCGCACCCCGCCGCTTCGCGCCTTTCCTACTATATCGGCAGATAGTTACGAACTACCCGAGCGCGATGGTGTATTTGGTTACTACTCCAAATTAGTGTTTGAGTTTTCTGGTGATTCAACCCAGGTTGGCGATGTGACACTTTACACCACCCGTGATATTGCCATTCAGCGCATTAAAGTAAGTCTTTACTTCATTATCGGCTCAGCGATTGTCAAAAGTACCTTTTTAATCATGCTGTTTAGCGTGGCGTTTCATCGCATGTTGAATCGCCCCATGCGTGATTTAATCAGTCAAATTCAAAACTTCCGACTCGACGATCTTGAACATTCAAAATTACACATTCGTAGCCTACGAAACACGGAGTTTTTGCTACTTGAGCGTGCTTATAACCAACTGGTCGAGAATCTCAAAGAGTACCAAGAAGATCTTGATAGAGCGCAGAAGCAGCTGTTGCATGTGAATCAAAAGTTGGATGAGCAAAATGGTATTCTCGAGCAAGAAGTGGCACGTAAAACCAGTAATCTCAGTCGCGTTCTGGTTGACTTGGAACGGCAAAAAAATGACCTCGAGTTACGGCAAGACACACTGGAAAACGAAATTCGCCAACGACGTGTGGTTGAAACCGATTTGCGCGAAATTAATACGCGCCTTCAAGAGTCGCTCAGTGCGCTTGAACGCACCCAAGATCAACTGATTGAATCAGAGAAGATGGCTTCTCTCGGTGGTCTCGTTGCCGGTATCACGCACGACGTCAACACCCCAATTGGCATCTCGGTCACGGCGGCAACATATATTCGTGATCAGTTAACCGAAGCCGAAGAAGCGTTGAATAAAAAGGCACTGACCCAAGCACAGCTTACGAAGGTGTTTAAGCTCAGTAAGGAATCGCTCGATTTACTTGAAAGTAACCTAGCTCGTGCATCGGATTTAATCAGCAGCTTTAAACAAGTTGCCGTAGACCAAACTTCTGAAGTAGTTCGCGAAATTAACATTAAAGACTACTTAAACGGTGTGATTCAAACGCTCAATCCGCGCCTAAAACCGTTTAAACCACGCATTCTGATTGAATGCCCTGATGATATTGAAATTCGCTGCCCAGCAGGTGCCTTTGCGCAGATTTTCACAAATTTAATTATCAATTCCTTGATTCACGGCTTTGAAAATAAGCAAGATGGTGAGATTGGCATTACCATTGAGCGCAACGATGACAAACTTGTGATTGATTATCGCGACAATGGGAAAGGTTTGACGCAACAGCAACTCGATCAGTTATTCGATCCGTTTTTCACCACCAAGGTACAACAAGGTGGTAGTGGTTTAGGAACACATATTATTCGAAATCTCGTGACCCAAACCCTCAACGGTACCGTTGAAGCTGAAAGTGAACCGGGACAAGGCTTAACCTACCGCATGACATTAGCGGTAACATTTATCTAATTCATTTCGATATCTCGAAGTTATTAATCAAGGACATAACATGTGGTTTAAGAACTTGCGAATTTATACGCTCGCAGATGATTTTGTTTTACCCGAAAACCTCGAACAACGCCTAAGTGATCATGCTTTCCGTCCATGTGGCCGTCAAGAATTAGCAAGCTTTGGTTGGAGCTCGCCATTCGGTCAACACAGTGACGTTCTATTTCATCAAATTGGTCACGCGTATTTATTTTGTGCGCGAAAAGAAGAAAAAGTATTGCCTGCCGCAGTAGTGAGCGCTGAAGTTGATGAAGTGGTGAATCAAATTGAGGCTGAACAGGGTCGTAAAGTTGCCGGGAAAGAGAAGCAAAACCTTAAAGAAGACATTATTCACCGACTGTTACCGCAAGCATTTACACGGTTTCGACTAACTTGGGGCTTACTTGATACCGATTTGAATATTGTTGTTGTGGATGCGTCCGCTGCAAATCGCGCTGAAGACTTTCTCGGCATGCTTAGAAGCAGTTTTGGTTCTCTGCCAGTCAAACCATTATTTAGCGAGAATCCAAGCGAGCTTTATTTCACGCAGTGGTTAAAAGATGGCAAAGCACCGGGTAACTTCGATTTTGGTGATGAAGTTGAATTACGAGATAACAGTGATGACGGGGGTATCGTCCGTGTGCGTCAACATGCGTTGACAGGTACTGAAATTGAAACTCATCTTGCCCATGGTAAACAAGCGACAAAAATAGGTTTAGACTGGAACGAACGTCTCACTTTTGTGCTAGAACATGATCTAGCAGTAAAACGTTTCAAGCCAACAGACTTATTAGTTGATGAACAAGATAAGCTTGTTGATGCGACCCCAGAACAAAAAATTGATGCTGATTTTGCTCTCTTGGCTGGAGAGATCCGTGCATTTTATCCAGACCTTGTGAGCTTATTTGCCCAAAGGAACGAACAATGATTAAAACAATCCGTTTTCCACTGACTGCACTGGCAGTCAGCCTAACACTGCTCGGATGCAGCCAAGAGCCTGCACCGGTTGAAAAGGCGCAATCCGAAGCTCCGGCTGTTGAATTAGTCGCCGATGCCAAATCACGCCTCGACATCTACTACCCAATGGACTTAACAGCTGATTTAAGCCACCTTTCTGAGCGTCAACGCCATGTGGTTGAACTGTTAATTGAAGCCTCTGAAATCATGGATGACTTATTCTGGCAGCAAGCCTATGGTGCGAGCGCAAGCAGTCTTTTGAATCGCATTAGCGACGAGAACGTGAAGAATTTTGCGGCAATCAATTACGGCCCATGGGATCGTTTAAATAACGACAAGCCATTCTTAACTGGATTTGGTGAGAAGCCAGCCGGTGCCAATTTCTATCCGTCTAATATGACCAAAGAAGAGTTCGAACAAGCCGAATTTGAAGGCAAAATCGACCTTTACACTCTGGTTCGTCGCAACGATCAAGGTGAGCTTTACGCGGTCCCATACAATGAGGCATACCGTACACAGTTAGAGAAAGCTGCAGGGTTATTACGCGAGGCCGCTGAGTTTGCTGAAGACGAAGGTTTCAAAAACTATCTCACCATGCGTGCTGATGCGTTTTTGAGTAATGAATATCAACCTTCTGACTTCGCTTGGATGGATATGACCAACAATGCGATTGACGTGGTGATTGGCCCTATTGAAAGCTATGAAGATCAACTTTATGGCTATCGTGCCGCGTTCGAGTCTTATGTGCTGATTAAAGATCTCGAATGGAGTGAAAAGTTAGCGGTGTATGCGCAGTACTTACCTGAGCTACAACAGAATCTTCCGGTACCAGCTGAGTACAAAGCCGAAGTGCCTGGCGCAGGTGCACAGCTCAATGCTTATGATGTGGTTTATTATGCCGGTCACTCGAATGCCGGAAGTAAGACTATCGCCATCAACTTGCCAAATGACGAAGAAGTGCAGTTACAAAAAGGCACGCGTCGATTACAGCTGAAAAACGCCATGCGCGCGAAGTTCGACGCAATCATGTTACCGATTGCCGACGAACTCATTGTGCCTGAGCAACGCCAGCACATTACCTTTGATGCGTTCTTCGCCAATACCATGTTCCATGAAGTTGCACACGGTCTTGGTATCAAAAACTTGGTTGGCCAATCTGGCACAGTGCGTGAAGCGCTTAAAGAACATGCTTCAGCGCTAGAGGAAGGCAAAGCCGACATTCTAGGTTTGTATATGGTCACTCAGTTGTTAGAAGCTGGCGTGATAACTGAAGGCGTTCTAGAGGATTACTACACCACGTTCTTAGCGGGTATCTTTCGCTCGGTTCGTTTTGGTGCCTCAAGTGCACACGGCAAAGCAAACATGATTCGCTTTAATTACTTTGAACAAGCCGGTGCGTTTTCACGCAACGAGCAAGGTCAGTATTCCGTGAATATGGATGCCATGCGCGCCGCCATGAATAGTTTGTCAGAGAAAATTTTAACCCTTCAAGGTGACGGCGATTACCAAGGTGTTGGCGAACTCTTTGATACCATGGGCAACATTAGTCCGCAGTTACAAGCTGATTTAGATCGCTTGTCGGCTGCCGACATTCCTGTGGATATTACTTTCCGCCAAGGTAAGAGTGTTCTAGGTCTTTAATAGATTGAAGGGAGCCAAGATATTTGGCTCCCTTTTCCTGCCGTTTTGTTCATGATTCACGCGCGCTCAAATTTATTCACAAACCAGTAAAGCGCAGCACTCGGTATTCCTGAAACGAGTGTTAAAACGAACCAAAAAAAACCATTCAATAAATAAATATCCTTACCTGCTCTTCGGGTAGCAAGCGCATTTGAATAAACGGCAATGGCTAATACAACATGAACTGTGGCTGTAAGCAGTAGATAAAAAATACCAAGGCCTGAAGTAAAAGAATGTTCTAAAACCATCTACATTTCCTTTTGCGATTAATTACAACTGTATGAACAAAGATATTTTCCATCGCCTGAATATCTACATGATGTGAAAAATGTATTATTCGTACACACTGTACCTGAAAACTCAACGTTAAAATAAGAACCGTAGTTCTGAAATCCATTAAAACTACTGAGACTTCCGAAATTAAAGTTTCCTGAGAACTCGCTCTCTTCCGTCGGTATTTGATTATTTTCGCAATCGAATGCACTACCCTCTACTACCTCAAATGTATTTCCATCTCCCGATATGATTACATCAGCAACCCCCCCATCGGGAAAGTTTATCGTTTGAGGTAACCCAAATAAACTTCCCTCTACAGAGAGAGAAAAGGCACCTGAACCTGTTGTAAATGTAATGTTCGCTTTGCTTAGGAAGTTATTCCAAGTGTTTATGAATGATTGACTCACCGGATACCATTGAAGCATTTTGTCAAATACATTTTTTCTAAATTGGGAGTCTAATATAAATTCGTAAACTCCTTTATCCGAAGCTTTGCATGATTTCCCGTTGTTTCCCGACGTATAATTCGCTATTTCTCGAAAAACTTTAGATTCCTTCGGTGATGACCCTAGCCCTGAGACACTAACTGACGATATGAGATCGCTCAGCATATTAGGTGATGACTCAAACTCAGCAATTAAATTTCTTCTTGATTCAAAAAACTCCTGAACAGCTAACTTCACATCTTCTCCCGTTTCGAGCCCACTTACGCGCTGCCAACCAAGCTCCATGTCAATGTGGACTCGATACAAAAATAGTTTCTCAGTCTTTAAGTCTATTACATAATGCGAAGATAATTCTCTAAAGGGGTTAATCTTATATGCATTTTCAAGAACTCTAGATTTATGCTCTTCAACTGAACAAGCGTTACACTCTAGTAAATAAGGTGATGCGAGAGCCTCATTTAGTAAAGTCACTGTAAAGGCAATTAGAATAAATAACTTTCTCATTGTTCATTCCTTTTCTTATAATATTGAAAGATCAGACTAAATACTCGTGATGGACATTTCAAATAAATTCACATACCTCATAAATACCTACAATGATCCTTTTAAAACTATAAATTTTCTAACATCACATATTAGCCATCTTTCATGTGAAATTAGCGACATTCCTGTAGATACTACTTTTCGCCAAGTTAATTGCGTACTTGGAGCGTAACCACCAGTCTTAGCTAATGGTCTTGAGTAAAGCACTGCGCACTGGTTCCATTAATATGCTAAATAAGTGAGAGATTTTTATTCAAAGTTTAAATAAAAGTCTCTCGTTATTTGTTTAAAGCCCGCCGTGTATTGCCCTGCTTCGTCGCGAATTACTAGTTTTTCGAACTTCGTAGATTCCGCTTTTGAAGCGCTAATAAACTCCAATAAGATTAAATAAGGTGCTTTTTTCGGGGTGCTCTGAACCTTGTATTGGCGCGCCAATTGCAAGTTCATGGCCGCTAATTCAGAAACAATTGTATCCTGTGCTTGTATTGGTGCAACCACCGCAATTCGACCATTTGGCGCAAGTAACTGAGCGGCCCGTTGTAACCACACTCGCCAAACATCGCCTGTGCCCTGACGTGCCAATTCACGCTCTTTGCTGGCGCTCGCCAGATGGTTGGCGAAGTACGGTGGATTCATGACGATGAGGTCGTACTGATTCTCACGATAAGCCGCGGTTGTGACATCACCTTGTGTGATCATGATTTTGTCGGGCCACGGCGATGCCAACGCATTCTGTTGTGCTTGAATGGCAGCGCGTGCATCGAGTTCAATCGCCTCAATTTTTGCTGATGCCGTGCTTCGTTGCGCCAACATTAATGCAAGAATGCCACAGCCGGTGCCCATATCGAGTATGCGTTGCGCCATATCGACCTCAACCCAAGCTCCGAACAGCAGGCTATCGGTGCTAACTTTCATCGCACATTGGTCATCTTTCAGGTAAAATTGCCGGCATTGAAAGCCCATAGGCTTCTCCGTAAGAAATTTGCGTACTACTTATCCGTAACGACAGGAACTAAGCATGACACCCGATTGGGAACAATTAGAACTGGATGACGAGCTCATCGATGTTCTCAAGGCTGCTGACATTAACAAGCCAGCGAAAGTACAGCAAGCAGTTATTCCGGCAGCTCTGGATGGTCAAGACTTATTAGTCAATTCACCAACAGGTACTGGTAAAACGCTCGCATTTTTATTGCCGGCTATCCAACACCTCTTGGATTTCCCTCGTCGCCAACCTGGTTCAGCACGCATTCTTATTTTGGCACCAACACGCGAACTGGCACAGCAAATTGCTGAACAGGCCGACGCTTTTGGTGAAACAACAGAACTCAAAACGGTACTCATTACCGGCGGCGTAAATTACGGTTCGCAGCATCAGCAACTCCAAGCGAGTCACGATATCTTAGTCGCAACGCCAGGACGTTTGCTTGATTTGATTGGCGCTGACCAATACGAGCTTGAAAACGTTGAATGGCTGGTTATTGATGAAGCTGATCGTATGCTCGACATGGGCTTTAGTAGTGCCGTGAAACAGCTGGTTAATGAAGCGCGTCACCTGAAGCAAACATTACTGTTTTCCGCCACACTTGAGAGTGCTGGGGTGAAGCGGTTCTCTGCCGAAATTCAAAAAGAACCACAGCACATTACTGTGGAGCCGCCGAAGCGCGAGCGCGGTAAAATCTTACAGCGTTGGTATCAAGCCGATACTGCTGAGCACAAGTTGAAGCTGCTTGACCGTGTGTTAGCCGAAAATACTGGACGCCGAATTGTCTTCGTTCGTACCCGTGAGCGCGTTGAAGAACTATCAGGCAAGTTACAGTCGGCAGGTATTAAAACCCTCACGCTGCGGGGCGATATGCCGCAATCAGACCGTCAGCGCATTATTGCGCGCATGGAGAAGTTTGAAGACAGCACCCTGATCGCAACGGATGTGGCTGCTCGCGGTATTGATGTTGAAGATGTTGAGTTAGTGGTGAACTTCGATTTGCCGAAGACGGCCGATGTTTATTTGCACCGAATTGGTCGTACTGGTCGCGCTGGCAAATCTGGTTTAGCTATTGCTTTGGTTGAAGCGCACGACGCTGAATTACTTGGTCGTATTGAACGCTATCAGAAAGTCAAACTTGAACGTCGCGTATTCGACGATTTAAGACCGCAATATAAATTCCCAACGCCGGGAAAAGCCAAGAAGAAAAAGGCCAAGAAAAAAGAAGCGAATAAAAAGAAAGCGAAGTAATTTACTTCGCTTTTTTCTTTTGACGAGATTGGTTGCGGCGAAACCGCCAGTAAGCCCATGCATAATACGTTGAAGCACCTGCAGCATCAGCTACGAGATCGCCAACGCTCGCGCTTCGATACGGTAACATTCCTTGAACCCACTCAATGGCGACACCGTATAAGGTAAGGACAATCAACGCCGCCCAAATTGGTATCGGGAAAGCACGATGAAACGTCAACGCCAACACAAAAAACGCCACAAAATGTACCACCTTGTCAGCATTCTCAAAGCGCGGTACTTGGTTGCTTGATACTTGCATTAAAAATGCTGCAGACAACCCAATCAGTACGATTAAAAATATAAGCCGCGCGATGTTTCTTGACGTCATTTACTATCCTTACTGCTATCGTCTAAATGATTTGGTTTACGTTTTACTTACTTCTTCACCGGCGGCTGATAAACCGCCACGTTCTGATATCCTTGCTCTTGTAGATAAAGCGCCTGCAATTTACTCATAACGCCTTTCTCGCAATACAGTAAATAGGTTTTACTATTATCCAAGTCGGCAAAGGCCGTTGCCAGTTTAAAAAACGGAATATGCCGCACCACAATATCGTCTTTCGGTGCCACAAAAGGCTTATTATCCACTTCATCCTGGCTGCGAATATCGATGATTTCATGAGTCTCGCTTGTGACGCTCTGCACCGCGTCCACTTTTTGCACGCGCTGCTCAGTGGTCTCGCCAATTTGACTCACATCTTCAACGCGCGATTGGCGCACCACGTGCTTAATTAACTCGATATCGAGTTGGCTCTCCGCTTCAGCTAAGGCATCACGCTGTGCTTTTACGGTCGGCTTATTCGAAATGACACCACAATATTCTGGCATACTTCGCGCAAAGTCGGCGGTGCCAATTTGTTGCGCAATGTTAATGATTTCTTGCTTATCCATGGTGATTAATGGGCGCAGTACCAGTTTGTCAGTGGCCTCATCAATCACACTTAAGTTGCTTAAGGTTTGGCTCGAAACCTGACCTAACGCCTCGCCCGTCACAATGGCTGCCGTGTGTAAATTATTAGCGACAATCTCTGCTGCTCGCAGCATTTGACGCTTCAACACCACGCCCATTAAGCCGTTATCAACTTTGGTCAGTATTTCTTCAACCACCGGCGCAAAATCAATGCTAATAAACTTCAACGGATGCGAACTGGCGTACTGTTGCCATAAATAATAGGCCGTTTGCCGAACACCCGTTTCGTGTTGCGCACCACCTAAGTTAAAAAAGCAAAAGTGCACGCGAGCGCCACGGCGAATTAATTGAAAACTGGCCACACTTGAGTCAAAACCGCCAGAGAGTAAGCTCAGCACAGTTTCTTGTGTTGGCAACGGGAAGCCGCCTAAACCTTGCTCTTTGTGACCAAATACTCGAACCACATCATGGTCAATTTCAACGCGAACTTCCACGTCGGGCTTCTTCAAGCTCACCTTACTGCCAGCGCAGTGTTTCAATATGGCGCCACCTAAATAACGCTCTAAATCGAGTGAGCGAAACGGGTGCTCGCCTTTGCGTTTCACTCGAACCGCAAAGCTCTTGCCTGGAATAATATCCTGCCAACACGCCAACACTTCATCCATGATTGGGGTGAAGTCGGTCGGGTCGCCTTCCGGCAGCGGTAACTCGTGCGAACGGCTGAACCAAGAAATACCGGGTATTTTTTGTAAAATCTCACTGACCTGATTCGCATCTTGATGTGCGTCATCGGCCACAACGACTTCAATTCTATCCCAACACCAGATCACCTTGGCGTTTACATCGTTACGTCGCAAGATACTTTTCAGATTATTTACCAGTACCTTGCCATAGCGCTTCCGAACGCCTTTACTTTTAATGGTGATTTCTGCGTGCAATCGAACTATAAATTTCATGAGATTATTTGATGCCGTTACTGTTACTGAGTGTAAAAAGGCGGCATTATACCTGATTTGACCACACTGCGGAATCAAGGTAACTTGTGCGCCATTATTCCACGTAGCTACTGGATACCAAGCCTTATGAGTGATTTGTCATTTGAACAAGCCATGCAACAACTTGAAAAAATTGTTGTGCAGTTAGAACAGGGTGAGTTGCCACTTGAACAAGCGCTTGAGCAATTCGAGCAAGCCGTGAAGCTATCTCGTCTTAGCCAACAAAAATTGCAGCAAGCCGAGCAAAAAGTTAGTCAATTGCTGCAACAGCAAGGGCAAGAAACACTCGCGCCATTTCAATCCAACGCTGAGGATGACGCGTGAACCTAGCGCAACAACTCAACGATACGAAAGAACATATTAATCAGTACCTATCACGCCTGCTGCAAGAACGCGTTGCGATAGCCCCACGCTTGAACGAAGCGATGCACTACGCACTGGTGTTAGGTGGCAAACGTGTGCGACCGTTTCTAACCTTGCATGTTGGTGCGTTATGCGGCGCGGATCAGCATAGCTTAGAGCGCGCAGCTGCAGCGGTAGAATGTATTCATGCTTATTCGTTGGTTCATGACGATTTACCAGCCATGGATAATGATAGCCTGCGACGCGGGCATCCAACCTGTCATATTGCGTTTGACGACGCCACCGCGATTTTAGCCGGTGATGCGCTGCAAACGTTAGCTTTCGAACTATTGAGCAGTCCGGATAAGAAGCTCAACCCAAATCGCCAACTGGAAATGATTCATGTATTGGCCGACGGCAGCGGTGATCGCGGTATGTGCGGCGGTCAGGCGCTTGATTTAGCTGCAACCGGTAACGCCGTGCCAGAATCTGAGCTGGCTCAAGTACATATACATAAAACCGGTGCACTTATTCGTGCCGCGGTACAATTGGGCGTTTTAGCAGGGCATGATGACGCCCAGTCTTATCGCGCGCATTTTGACGCCTTTGCACATTATTTAGGGCTTGCTTTTCAAGTACGCGATGACATTCTGGACGTCATCGGTAATACTGAATCTCTCGGCAAAACCCAAGGCAGCGATATCCAAGCCAACAAAACAACCTATGTTAGTATACTGGGCTTAGAAGGCGCGCAGCAGCGCTTGCACGATTTACACCACAAAGCGCTTCATGCGCTGGGCAAAATTCCTTACAATACCCAATTATTGGAAGCATTCGCAGATCATCTGCTGAACCGGGATCATTAATACATGTCGTTATCTAGTAGTCACTCAGCCGCTTCAACACCGTTGTTGGACAGCATCAATACACCTGCAGACTTACGTTTATTGAACGAACGTCAGTTACCGCAGTTATGTGCAGAAGTGCGCGAGTTTCTATTAAACTCGGTGAGCCAAAGTAGTGGTCACCTTGCTTCAGGCCTAGGCACCGTCGAACTGACCGTTGCGCTTCACTATGTGTATTCGACACCACATGATCAGCTAGTCTGGGACGTTGGCCACCAAGCCTACCCTCATAAAATATTAACCGGTCGCAAAGATCGTTTGCATACCATTCGACAAAAAGACGGGTTACACCCATTCCCTTGGCGTCCTGAAAGTGAATACGATACGCTGAGCGTTGGTCACTCGAGCACATCCATCAGCGCGGCTTTGGGCATGGCTATTGCCGCGCAGCGCAATAACACCCAGCAAAAAGTGGTCTCGATTATTGGCGATGGCGCGATAACCGCAGGTATGGCGTTTGAAGCGCTGAACCACGCCGGTGATATCAAACCCGATATGTTGGTGATTCTGAACGACAACGACATGTCGATTTCTGAGAACGTTGGCGCCCTGAATAATCATTTGGCACGCGTACTTTCCGGAAAAGTGTATACCTCGATTCGCGAAGGTGGCAAAAAGCTACTGCAAGGCATGCCTGGTATTTCGCATCTGGCTAGCCGTGCCGAAGAGCACATGAAAGGCATGGTTGCACCAGGTACCATTTTTGAAGAGCTTGGCTTTAATTACATTGGCCCAATTGATGGGCATGATGTGAACTTGTTGGTTGATACATTGCGCAATATGCGCAGTTTGAAAGGCCCGCAATTTTTGCATATCGTCACGCGCAAAGGGAAAGGCTACGCACCGGCTGAAAACGACCCTATCGGTTACCACGGGGTACCGAAATTTGACCCTTCGCAAACCTCTTTGCCAAGCAAGAAAGCGGCAACGCCATCGTATTCTAAGGTGTTTGGCGATTGGCTCTGCGAGATGGCCGCTATCGATGAAAAACTCATGGCCGTGACGCCAGCAATGCGCGAAGGCTCCGGCATGGTTGAGTTTTCACAGAAGTTTCCGCATCAATATTTTGATGTCGCTATTGCCGAGCAGCACGCAGTCACCTTCGGCGCTGGCTTAGCCATTGGCGGCTACAACCCTGTTGTGGCTATCTATTCGACGTTCTTGCAGCGTGGCTATGACCAGTTGATACATGATGTGGCACTGCAGAATTTACCCGTATTGTTTGCTATTGACCGTGCCGGAATTGTGGGGGCTGATGGCCCAACCCATCAAGGTGCATTTGATATCAGCTATATGCGTTGTGTGCCGAACTTAGTCATTATGACACCAAGCGACGAAAATGAATGTCGTAACATGCTATTTACCGGTCATCTGCATCAAGGCCCAGCAGCGGTTCGTTATCCGCGTGGCAATGGTACTGGTATTGCCATGGATGAGCAGATGCAGAAACTCGAAATTGGTAAAGGACGAATGGTTCGCGAAGGCAAGAAAGTTGCGATATTAAACTTCGGGACACTCTTAAGTGAGGTGATGAGCTGTGCCGAAGGCATCGACGCTAGTGTTGCTGATATGCGCTTCGTAAAACCTCTTGATACCGCATTGATCGATGCTTTAGCGGCAGACCATGACTTACTAGTTAGTGTTGAAGAAAACGTCATCGCAGGTGGTGCTGGTAGCGCGGTCAGTGAATATTTAGCGCAACACGGTAAAACGGCGCAAATGCTTCATATCGGCTTACCTGATGAATTTATTAAGCACGGTAGTCAGGAAGAGATTCGTGCCGAACTCATGCTTGATGCAGCAGGCTTAGAGGCTCAAATCAAGCAGCGCATGGACACCATGTAACACAATGGCGCTGGCCGCTCCGGCCAGCAAGTCATCCACCATAATTCCTGCCCCGCCTTTTAAGTTACGATCACACCAACCGATTGGTCCTGGCTTCACGATGTCAAAAAAGCGAAAGAGCACAAACGCGGCTAGCACATTGTACCAAGTGAATGGCAAAGCAATCATCGCGATCATATAGCCAGCTATTTCATCCCAAACAATGGCCGGATGGTCATGAACGCCCAATGTTCTTGCGGTATAACCACAAATCCATAAACCGGCAACCGCTGCGATAATCGTGATCAGGGTGTATGTTAGCAATCCAGTAAACTGCATCGCGAACACGAATGGAATAGCCGCTAGTGTACCAAATGTACCGGGAGCTTTTGCTGCGAGCCCACTACCAAAACCAAAAGCCAAGCAATGAATGGGATGCAACAATAAACGTTTCATGGATTACTCTGCGGAAGTATCTGCTAAGGGACGGAAATGTTCGAATCCGTAGGGGGTGTCAGGTAGTTGCCAAGGTTCGTCATTATGCAACAACTGAACTACTTCGGCTTCATTCGTGATGCGGCCAATGCAAACTGGTTTACTTGGGCTATGCGCAGTTACTGTATCAAATAAGCCGCGTTGAGCTTCCGGAACGGTGAAAAGTAACTCATAGTCATCGCCGCTGGTTAACGCGTACGCCAACGCTTGCTCTTCTGAAAGACTCTCAGTTAATGCCAGTGAAAGTGGTACTTCATCCACACTTACCCGAGCGCCGACGTGTGATGCCTTCAGAATATGTCGTAAGTCGGCAAGTAAGCCGTCAGATACATCAATTGCGCTGCTGGCGATGCCACGAAGCGATTGCCCTAAAGCAACGCGAGGAGATGGAAAATAAAGACGCTCAGTGAGTTTACGTTGGTAATCTGGATTCAATTGCTGCCGATGCTGACGCGCAGCTAAAGCCAACCCTGCGTCGCCGAATGTACCGCTCACATAAATCCAATCGCCTGGTTTTGCGCCACTGCGGCGCAATGCTTTACCCGTTGGCACGAATCCATGAGCAGTCACCGTTACTGACAAAGGCCCCTGCGTTGTATCACCACCAATCAATTGGCAATTGTAATAATCGCAAATTTCGCGCAAACCGTGGGCAAAACCAGTTAACCACTCTTCGTTAATTTCAGGCAAGGTAATGGCAAGACTAATCCAAGCGGGTTCAGCGCCCATTGCGGCTAAATCGCTCAGATTAACTGCCACAACTTTATGACCTAAGGCGCGGGCTGGTGTTTCGCGATCAAAGTGAACGCCTTCAACCATGGTATCGGTGACAATCACTAGCTCACTGTTTTCTGGAACTCGTGCAATTGCACCGTCATCGCCAATACCTAAGTCAACGTCATCACGCTGAGGTAGACGATGCGTGAAATAGGTTTCAATAAGATCAAACTCGCCAAAGGCCATAGTGATAACGCTTACTGTCGTGCAGCACGTAATGAATCAATGGCTTTATCAAGAACTCCGTTAACAAAACGATGACTGTCATCGGCACCAAACGCTTTCGCCAACTCAATCGCTTCGTTTATCGCCACTTTATAAGGAACATCGAGACGCTCACGTAATTCGTAAGCGGCCAGGCGCAACACCGCTCGCTCAACCTGATCGAGATCTTTTAACGGGCGATCCAAAAATGGTTCAAGAACCTCATCCAACGTTGATGACTGCCCAGCAACACCACGTACTAACGCCAGAAAGTAATCAACGTCCACTTTACTGGTGTCGTTGTCAGTTAAGAACTGGGCTTCGATATCGCTCATGCTGTTCTGCGACAATTGCCATGAGTAAATAGCCTGAACGGCAAGTTTTCTTGCCTTACGGCGTGCAGCTGGTTTCATGAATAACTCTCTTAAATTTGACTCAGAACGTTAACCATTTCGAGTGCACTTAGTGCGGCCTCAGAGCCTTTATTTCCGGCTTTGGTACCGCTACGCTCAATGGCTTGTTCAATGCTGTCGGTAGTAATGATGCCAAATGCCACCGGAACTTCATGCTCTAGCGCAACACGACCTAAGCCACTATTGCTTTCACCTGCAACGAAATCAAAGTGTGGTGTACCGCCACGAATGACCGCGCCAATCGCGATAATCGCATCGTATTTACCTGATTTCGCAAGCTTCTTCGCTGTTAACGGTATCTCGTAAGCGCCAGGAACCCGCACCACTGTAATATCGTCGGCGTTCACTTGACCATAGTGCTTAAGCGTGGTTAAAGCGCCTTCAAGCAGGCTATCAACGACAAAGTGATTAAACCGAGAAACAACAATCGCAAACTTTTTACCTGGGGCGGCAATTCCGCCTTCAATTACGTTCATGGTTGGATCCTTTTCTAAAAATCGGCGGGATAATAGCACAATTTTGCCAATCAGGCATGTTCTGGATATTTTCCTACGGCGTGGGCAACGGCTGCTTTTACTCGCTGTAATTCTTCGTCAATGTTTCCAGTGATCATAAACGCCGGCGTTATTTCGACGACTTTTCTGGAAAAATCGAGTGCGATAGGAACCACAGGTACCTGCGCTGCTTGCGCTATGTGAAGAAAGCCTTTCTTCCACTCGTTTACTTTCTTGCGCGTGCCCTCTGGTGAGAGGGCAAGAATTAATTCATCGCGCTGTTGAAACTGCGCAACCATTTGTTCGACCACACCACTCGCTGCACGTCTATCGACAGGAATACCACCTAACCAGCGCAGTAACCCATTCACCGGAAAACGAAAGATAGTGTGCTTACCGAGGTAACTTAAATTAAGGCCTAGCGCTAACATCGCAAATACCCCAATAAAGAAATCCCAGTTCGACGTGTGCGGTGCCACAGGAATGATGGCTTTCTTAACTTGTGGCAGGTCGCCAACTACGCGCCAGCCACCCAGCAGACGTAAGCCGACTCGTCCTACCCAACGACTAAAGGCATTCCCGCGTAACGGAAATGCCCCTTTTATGTGGTCAGGTATCGACGCTGAATGAGCTGTTGTCATTAGTTGTTACTGAGTTAACGCTTCTTGAATTGCTTCAAGCTTAAGTTTAATTCGACGAATGTTATCTGGACCAGTACGCAACATTTGTTTTTGTGCTGCTGGCAGAGCTTCAAGTGTCGGATCGGCATAACGATACATCACACTATCATCATTTAACTCAATAACCGTTCCAACCGACGGCGTTTCAAGTAACACGTTGATGGCTTCTAACAGCATTTCGTTCGGATCTTGGTCAGGATAACCGATTTCTCCAAGTGCCTGTTTAACGAGCGGCTGATAGCGTTCAAACAGCGACACGAGTACTTCAGTATCGAGACTTACAAACCAATCAACCATAGGGTTGTAGCGATCATAACTACGCGGGTCGATATAAATTTTGCCGTTTTGCTCAAGCACTCGAAACGCTGCCGTCGGACCGGCGATAACTGCTTTCTCTCGAATCACTAAGCCTTGGCGTAAGTTATCAACAAACACGACTGTATCGCGAATTAGTTGTTGACCAGTAATTGGCTCTACGTTCTGTTCTGCGGCCTTAAGTTCGTCTAACACCGCGCTTGTGCTTTCTGCCATCTCGGGCAACGGTTGTTCTGGCTCAGCTTCTGGCTCAGGCTCTAATTCGACCGTTTCACTAATTTCAGGAATTGGCTCATCTAGCTCCGTTGACTCTTTCGGATCGGGCTCAGGTTGCGGCTCTTTTGATTCCTGAGCCGTTGGTGCAGGTTGTTTGATCTCTGGTTTTTGAGCACTTTCTTGTTGCTTTGCAAGATAGAACACCACCGCAATAGCTATCGCTAGCAAAACAATAACACTGATAATCAGCTTGCCTTTGTGCGTAGACGTTGTCGCTGCTGGTGATGGATCTTGCCCAAAATCTCTCATTGCTTGCCCCTTGCTCGATTATTTTTGATCGCGCTCAGCGCGATAAAAAACCAATTCCGTATCGTTCGACTCATCGGCATTAAAGCGATAGCCTCCTGCATTGAACTGGCGCAATTCAGTCACGGACTTCGGTTGTTCGGTCATAATAAAGCGTGCCATCATGCCTCGCGCTTTCTTAGCCCAGAAACTAATCACCTTAAATTCTCCGTTCTTCTCATCCTTGAAAACAGGCGTTACGACTTGTGCATTTAAGCGTTTTGGTTGCACACTCGAAAAGTATTCTTGTGACGCCAAATTAACCACAAGCTCCGAATCAATGGCTTCCAAATCTTCATTGAGCATGTCAGTAATTTCATCACGCCAAAACTCATACAAATTGTGCCCGCGAGCCGTATCGAGTTTCGTACCCATTTCCAGACGGTAAGGTTGCATTAAGTCCAATGGTCTCAATACACCATATAGACCAGACAATATGCGTAAATGTTCCTGAGCATAGGCAATTGCATCGACTGATAATTTTTCAGCGGCCAATCCGCTATATACATCACCGTCAAATGCATAAATAGCAGGACGCGCATTATCTTTAGTAAATGGGGTATGCCACTCGGCAAACCGAGCGGCATTTAACCCCGCCAACTTGTCACTAATCTTCATCAGTTGACTGAGTTGCTGTGGAGACAACGCTTGGCATCGATCGACTAACTCTTGCGCCCGCTCGAGCATACGCGGTTGCGTGTACTCTTCGGTTGGCAATGGGCTGTCGTAATCCAAGTTCTTTGCTGGTGAAATAACTACAAGCATTGTTTTCTCCACGGTTGAGAAGAATTATCCCTATGGTAGCGGGTCTAAATCTTCACCTTCTTTTTCAACTTCTGGTGGCATTAAATCTTCACGACTTACGCCTAACGCTAGCGCAAGTGAGCTGGCAATATAAACCGATGAATAAGTACCAATAATCACACCGAATAGTAACGCGGTAGCAAAACCATGAATCAACTGACCGCCTAAGAAAAACAGCGCAATTAAAACAAGGATTGTAGTTAATGACGTGACTACGGTTCGGCTCATGGTATCAGTTAGGGCACCGTCAATCGTTTCCTCTGAGGTGCCTTTATGGTACTTACGAAAGTTTTCCCGAACTCGGTCACAAACAACCACGGTATCGTTAATTGAGTAACCAATAACCGCCAACAATGCTGCCAATACCGTTAAGTCAAACTCTAGACCAAGAACTGAAAATAGCCCAAGCGTGATAATCACATCGTGTGCAAGAGCGCCAACAGCACCCAAGGCCAAGCGCCATTCAAAGCGCAGAGCAATGTAGATAAGAATACAGAGCAACGCTGTTAGCATCGCCAATCCGCCCTGCTCAGTCAGCTCATCACCTACTTGCGGACCGACAAACTCGATGCGACGCATCTCAACTTGCCCATCAGAATCCGACTGCAACAAGGCAAGAATTTCGTTTCCTAGCTCCTGCGCTTTAACCCCTTCGCGCGGTTCAATACGAATCAATACGTCTTGCTGGGTACCAAAGTTCTGCACCACCGCACCGCCAAAGCCGTTAGCATCAAGGGTTTTACGAACCGCAGGTAAATCGGCTGCAGTTTCATAACCGACTTCAATAACCGTGCCGCCAGTAAAATCGAGGCCCCAATTAAGCTGGTTGACACTCAAACTAACAATTGAAGCAACAATCAATAAACCACTAATTAGCCACGCAACCATGCGATAGCGCATGAATGGGATGGTTTTATCTGTTTTAATAATTTCGTGCATAGCTGTCCCCTTTTATACCGACAATTTATCGATGCGTTTGCCACCCCACACAGCATTGATAACTGCACGGGTACCGACAATTGCGGTAAACATCGAGGTGATGATGCCTATTGCTAACGTCACTGCGAAACCTTTCACTGGCCCAGTACCGACAGCAAACAAAATAACAGCGACAATTAACGTGGTAATATTCGCATCCATGATGGTTGAGAATGCACTGTCGTAACCATGGTGAATGGCTTGCTGCGGGCTACGCTTGGCTTTAATTTCTTCGCGTATTCGCTCGAATATCAGCACGTTTGCATCAACCGCCATACCAACGGTTAAAACAATACCAGCCATACCTGGCAAGGTTAATGTCGCACCTGGAATCATCGACATGACACCAATGATTAAAACGAGATTGGAAGTCAGTGCAAGGTTTGCAACCAAACCAAACTTTTTGTAGTACAGCACCATGAAAATTACGACGAGTACGAAGCCCCAAACGATGGCTTGTGTACCCAGTGCAATGTTTTCTTTACCGAGGCTTGGCCCGAGGGTGCGTTCTTCCACTATTTGAATTGGCGCGATCAGGGCACCCGCTCGAAGTAGCAAGGCTAAATTCTGAGCTTCCTGCTGCGAGCTAATTCCTGTAATACGGAAGTTACTGCCCAAGCGCGCTTGAATAGTCGCCACGTTGATAACTTCGGCATGACGCTCAAACACAATACGGTCATTTTCGTCGCGCTCGCCTGTGGCCTTAAACTCGATAAATAAGGTCGCCATTGGTTTACCGACGTTATCACGAGTGGCCAATGACATTTTATCGCCACCTGCACCATCTAACGAAATACTCACTTGCGGACGCTGGTTTTCATCAAAGCCCGAAGTTGCATTCACAATATGGTCACCGGTAAGAATTACGTCTTCGCGTAACAGCGTGTTCCCACCGTTACGGTTTGGAAACAATTCAGAGCCAAATGGGACACGACCCATTTCTGCATCACGAAGACTGTTTTCGTCGTCAACTAAGCGGAATTCTAAGGTTGCTGTTGCGCCCAAAATTTCTTTAGCACGCGCGGTATCTTGAACACCCGGTAGTTGCACTACAATACGTTCAGCGCCTTGACGCTGAACGACTGGCTCTGCAACACCCAGCTCGTTCACACGATTACGCAAAATAGTGACGTTTTGTGAAATGGCATAATCTTGTGTTTCTTTCAGCTTCGCTTCCGTCATACGCAAGCGGAGTGTTTGCGTCGCTTCTTCTTCAATCAGCGTATAACCAGGATAACGGTTATCTAAGTATTGCTCTGCCGCAGCGTAATCTTCTGCTGTACGAAGTTCTATCACCACATCAGAATCTTGACGACGAATACTCGTTGAACGAATGCGCTCTTCACGAAGTTCAGCTCGAACGGTATCTCGCTGTTGATCTTGAATTTTACGCACGGCTTCTTGCATGTCCACTTCCATTAAGAAGTGCACACCACCGCGCAAATCAAGACCTAACTTCATTGGTGTTGCACCAATGCTAGCGAGCCAATCTGGTGTTGCCGGCGCTAGATTCAACGCAACAATGTAATCAGTACCGAGTTCACGTAGCAGCGCATCGCGTGCTTGCAGTTGCTCAACATCAGAATTCACCCGAACAAGAATTTGATCATTCTCGAGTGATACACCTTTCGCGGCGATCTCAAGTTCTTCTAATGTTTGCTCAACACGACCAAGCGTATCGGTATTCACAGTCGCGCTCCGGCTGGCAGAGATTTGTACGGCGTAATCTTCGCCATAAATATTAGGTAGCGCGTACAAGGCAGCTATCGCCAAAATGACGATAACCATCAAGTTTTTCCAGAGCGGAAACTTATTTAACACGTTAAATCCTTATCTCTTATTACAGAGACTTCATCGTACCTTTTGGCAGTACTGCAGTAACCGCTGATTTTTGAACAGTGACTTCCATACCTTCTGCGACGGTGATCACCATAAAGTCTTTATCTTCTGAAATTTTGCTGATACGGCCAACAAAACCGCCGTTCATCAATACTTCGTCACCTTTGCTGATACTTGCTACGAGTTCTTTATGCGCTTTTACGCGTTTTGCTTGCGGACGGTAAATCATGAAGTAAAAAATTAAGCCGAACATGACCAGCATGAAAACAAGTTCCATACCGCCACCTTGTGGTGCTCCAGCTTCTTGTGCGTATGCTGTTGGAATTAAGAAATCCATGAATATCCCCTTACTGTATTTTTAAGTTATTGAGATTAGAGATGGGGCTGAATATATTGCAAACAAGCCCAATTTTCTAATTTTTAATGAATGGCGGGCATTCTAACGAATTTCTGCTTAAATAGGGAGTAAATTGACGTAAACTGCTATTTAAGCCAGTACAAATAATAGGATAAATAAAAACAACATGGATCTCGTCACGCTATTCTATTGGATTGACCACCTTGGTGTCGCCGTTTTCGCGGTCTCGGGCACATTATTGGCGTTTCGTAAAAACATGGACGGCTTTGGCGTGATTGTCCTAGCGACGGTCACTGCCATTGGCGGTGGTACAACGCGCGATCTTATTCTCGATATGCCGGTATTTTGGGTATACGACCCCCAATATCTTTATACCGTTGCTCTTGCTGCATTGAGCACGATTCTGTGGTTACGTTACAAAGATTATATTCATCAAAAGACCCTACTTCTAGCCGATGCCGTTGGGGTTGGATTTTTCACTGTGATGGGTGCGCTTAAAGCATCAGAAGCTGGGTTTTCACCACTTATTTGTATCATTATGGGTACCATGACCGCATGTTTCGGCGGCATGCTACGCGATGTCCTTGCTCGCGATGTACCCATGGTATTAAAAGGTGAGCTATACGCTACGACCTGTTTAATAGGCGCCTCCGTATTTGTCTTGATTGAACCCTATTCGCAGTTAGCGGCCATTCTCGTTGGTGGCGCAACAACGCTACTTATTCGTCTTGGTGCCATTCGCTGGCAATGGTCATTGATAGTGTTTCATGAACACCACGACGGGCATCGCTAACCATGCTCAGTACCGGCATGGCAATACTCATTGCGGTAATCTACATCGCTGTTCTATACAGCATAGCCTACCGCGGTGAACGCAAGCCGCCGAATCAGATCAAACCTTATCGCTACGCTCTGGCTCAGGGCATCCATTGCACCACATGGGCGTTCTACGGCACCATTACCCAATCGGCTTATTACGGTTGGTCGGTTGCACCCACCTATGTCGGTGCCATGCTGGTGTTTTTGTTTGCTCATCGCATTCAAATGCGACTTCTACACGTATGTAAGCAGCAGAACCTGACATCTATTGCCGATGTTATTAGCCACCGTTATGGCAAATCACCGACACTCGCTGTCACTGTCGCGTTAATTGCGTTAATTGGCATTGTGCCGTACATCGCATTGCAATTACGCGCTGTAACGGGGAGTTTTGCTGCCGTCACTGGGCTCGCAGATAAACCTTTGCCATGGTTTGGTGATGTGGCTGCCCTCGTTGCGCTTGCCATGATGATGTTTGCTATTTTATTCGGTACCCGTCGAATGAGTTTGGCCGAACAGCATTCGGGCCTAATGGATGCCGTTGCATTCGAATCGGTAGTAAAATTATTAGCGTTCATGGGCGTTGGTGCGTTCGTTAGTTATGCGATGTTCGACGGCCTTGCCGACGTCTTTATACAGGCCTCTCAAACTGCCGAAATCAGTACCATTCTCGCAGGGCGTGAGCAAGGTGCATTTGTTTATGTTACCCACATTTTGCTGGGTGCAATCTCGATGTTCTGTTTACCTCGCCAGTTTCACGTTAGCTATATTGAGAATACTGACCCTGAGGAATTAAGAACCGCACGCTGGGCTTTTCCGCTTTATTTGTTTGCCATCAACTTATTTATTTTACCAATCGCATTAGCTGGCCTTTTGTTAGTACCTGAAGCGGCACAAACTGATACCTTTATGATCACCTTGTTGCTTGAGGCTGATCAGCCCCTTGTGACCACTGTCGCATTTGTTGGTGGCTTAGCATCAGCCACCAGTATGGTCATCATCGCCACGTTAGCGCTCAGTATTATGATGTCGAACGATGTCGTTATGCCATTTTGGCTAAAAGCGACCAAAAGAAAATTACGCAATGTGTCGTTTACGTCGCAACGAATCCTGGCCATACGTCGCACCACCATTGCCATCATTATTATTCTAGCTTTTGGCTTTCATAAACTTACCGAAGCGAATTTGCCGCTGGTTAATGCTGGTCTTCTCTCGTTAGCGCTACTGGCTCAGTTAGCGCCTGCGCTTCTAGGAGGAATTGTTTGGCAACGTGGCAACTATGCTGGTGCCAGTATCGGTATTGCCGCCGGCACCGCGTTGTGGCTATGGTTATTGTTTTTACCATCAATTCAGTTAAACCGTGGACTTTCTGACACCGAGCTTAGCTTTGGTGTGCTCGTTAGTTTGGGGCTTAATTTGCTCATTTATGTGCTGGCTTCGCTCGGTATTAAATCGAGTGACGTTGAACAACAGCAACGCCGTTTATTTACCGACCCAACCGGCGGACATGCTGAGCTTTATCAACATCAACCTATTTCTTGGGGCCGTTTACGTCAGCTGCTAGCGCGCTTCTTTGATTCGGTTGAGCTCGAACGGTTAAGCGAACGATTAAATCATGATTTAACCATTGACCATGCTGAGGAACTTGTTCCTGGCGTGCTTTTAGCGCGCATTGAGCGCGAATTGTCGGCGGTGATTGGTAGTGCAGCGAGTCGGATTCTATTGGATACCGTGACGCAGCAACCATCAGTGCCCATAGCCCAAGTAGTGACTTGGGCCACTGAAGCTTCACAATTGTACAAGTTTAATCGCGAATTATTGCAAGCCTCTGTTGAGAATATTCCTCAAGGCATTAGCGTTATAGATCAAGATTTAAGATTAGTAGCTTGGAATCATCGCTATGTTGAAGTATTCGACTATCCTCCTGGGTTTTTACAGGCTGGTATGCCGGTAGCCGATTTACTTCGCTATAACGCGAAACGCGGCTTGATTCATACCGGAGCTGATAGCGATCTCGATGATGAGGTTGAAAAACGTTTGAATTATCTTCGTCAAGGCAGTGCCTACCGTTATCAGCGTCAGCAAGGCGATCACGTGATCGAGCTACAAGGTGCACCGATGCCAGGTGGCGGTTTTGTTACTACCTACACCGACATCACCGAGCTCGTTGAGGCGCAACGCGCGCTTGAAAAAGTAAATCTTGAATTAGAGCAGCGTGTTGCTGATCGAACCGCTCAGTTGCTTGAAGCAAAGCAAGCGGAAGAACGTGCGCATCAAAGTAAATCACGATTTTTTGCCGCAGTGAGTCACGATTTAATGCAACCATTTAATGCCGCTACATTATTTTGCGACATGCTTACGCAACGCTTAGACGGCGATTCGGCGAAGCTCTCTCGACAGATTCAGCAATCTTTACAAAATGCGGAAGAACTTCTGACCATGCTGCTGGAAATGACGCGACTTGAGGCTGGTAATTTACCAGTTACGAAACAACACATTGCACTTCATGACGTTATTCAGCCTCTGGTGGAAAGCCAGCGCATTATTGCTGCTGAGAAAAACCTCGAAGTTCATTATGTCACGACGCATGCACAGCTATACACTGATCGAAAAATGATTAGTCGCATTATTCAAAACTTACTTTCTAATGCCGTTCGTTACACCGATAAAGGCAAAGTTTTAATTGGCGTAAAACGTTATGGCGATACGGCTCAGTTGAAAATCTTTGATACGGGACGCGGTATACCTGCTGATCAACGAGATAAAATATTCCGTGAGTTTCATCAAGTGAGTCATCACGGTGATAACCCCGGACTCGGCCTTGGGTTAGCCATTGTTGAGCGGATGTGTCGGCTGCTTGGAATTCCTTTATCTCTTGAATCGACGGTGAACAAAGGAACGGTATTCACATTATCTCTCAGTCATGTCACCTGGCAAAAAGCGATACCTTCTGCGCCGCGGCAGCATGCAACAAGTACCGAATGTTTCTTAGATAACACGGTAGTTTGGCTACTCGACAATGATGCACAAGTACTACAAGCCATGGAGCAACTGTTTTCGCATTGGGGGGCCAATGTATTTGTCGCGACGAACCGTGATCAGTTACCGTGGCAAAGCCATCAACCTGATTTGCTGGTATTTGATTATCACTTAGACAATCAGGATACCGGTATTGCAGTACTTGAAGCTGTTCGCGAGCATTTTGATGATGCTAACATTGCAGCAATTATCAATTCCGCAGACCCTGACGAAACGGTGCGCGAGCAAGTGATTGCTAAATCTGCTTTATTTACACCAAAACCGATAAAAACCGCCGCCTTGAAACGCCTGATTAAACGTCTGATACGTCGCTAAACTCACTCGCATTGAGCATTTGTTTAAAGAGGATGCCTGCTTGTGTACGGTTGATCACGTTGAGCTTTCTCAAGATTGCCGACACGTGTTGTTTGATTGTCGTTTCTTGCACATTCAACTCAAAGGCTATTTGCTTGTTCAGTAGCCCATCAGCTAGGCACTCCAAAACGCGAAACTGCTGCGGCGTTAGTTGCTCTAATCGTTGTGCGAAATCAACATGTTGCTCAGAAGCTTCAGCTTCTACCGCATCACGCAAATGTTCAGGAAGCCAAATATCACCAGCTAATACAGTATGAACAGCTTGTTGCAACTCGACGAGAGGCATCGATTTCGGAATATAAGCACTTGCACCAAAGGCCATGGCTTGCCGAATCGTTTGTAATTGTTCATTCGCTGAAACAATCACCACAAGAATATCAGGGTAACGGCTTCGTAGTGAGGTCAGTCCGGTTAAACCGCGATTGCCTGGCATGGTCAAATCCAAAAGCACCAACTCAACTTGCGGTTGCTGTTCTATGGCTTCAAGTAATTGGTCAAACGAGGCAACTTCCAAAATTGGAGCTTCGAGAGTTTCGAGCAGGGCTTGCTTTAAAGCTGCTCGAAATAAGGGATGATCATCTGCAATGATTGCTCGCGCCATGGTGAAACCTATGGAATTTTTTACTGATGTAGCCATGCTAGCGCGTCCGCAGAGAAAAGTCAGTGGTTACCTGCCTTATCCTGCAGGTAACCACTGCGTGGGGTTGGATTAAAACTTATACCCCACAGCCAGGGAAACAGTACGTGGATCACCGTAATAACCGACAACAGCATCATCGCCGAAGGTTGGTCCAAAGTTGTAACCACCAACACGATATTCTTCGTCAGTTAAGTTCTTTCCGTGTAAACCAACATTCCAGTTGCCACTATCAGAGTACCAAACCACGCTGGTATTCAATAAACCGTAGCCATCTTGATCAAGCGGTGATGGTGCTTCAAACATCTGCACGTCATCACGATAAGCATAGTTTGCTGACCAAACAATTTCGCCAACCGCTGTTTCAAAGGTTTTATTGAAACCGAGGCTATAAGTTAGCTCAGGTGTATTCTGGAACGACCAAGCGTCGGTAACATCTGTGGTTTCACCGGTTGCCGGCTCTTCATAAACCACCGAGTCGAATTCGGCGTCGATATAACCAAGCATCGCGGTGAAGTTTAAGGTGTCGGTTGCCGCAAATACGGATTCAACTTCAAAACCTTTTACCGTTGATTCACCAGCGTTTAATACTTGTGACGAAATACCTGCCGGCACAACACGTTGCACGGTAACTTGCATGTCTTGATAATCAGAATAGAAGATAGCGCTGTTCAAACGCATACGACCGTCTAATAATTCAGACTTCACACCGAATTCAACAGTATCAACAATTTCAGGATCATACGGTTCGTTGATGGTTGGGTTTAATGACTGATCGGCACGCATATCCACGCCACCAGATTTGAAACCATTGCTGTAACTACCATATACCATCACATCGTCAGAAACTTTATAGTTCAAGGCAACATGTGGTGAGAACCGGCTCCAATCGGCTTTGGTGGTAAACTCTGAGTTCACAGCAAATGGGTCGCCAAAGCTATCAGCTGGATCACGGTTGATGAAGTGCACACCCAAATAGGTGTAACGGTATACGTCCGCTTCTTTTTCATCTTTGGTGTAACGACCGCCAACCGTCAACGTCAGGTCATCGGTCATTTGATAGTTACCTTGGCCAAACACAGCAAAACTATCGGTTTGAACGCAGCCGCCGTTATCAACCGTCACCCCGCCTAAAGCTTCTAGGTACATTGGTAATACGGTACCGAACACACCGCAAGCTTCGCCATCATAGAAGTACACCCCACCGACAAAATCGAAGTTGTCGTTGTTGGTGTAGCTTACTTGGAATTCTTGGGTAAATTGCTCGTCTTCATAAATGGCCGGAACCATGAAAATAGGCTCACCAGTCGAGTTAAAATCGATGTTGGTATTGGTGTAACCTTCGCGACCAGCAGTAACCGATTTGAAGCCCCACTCTGCATTGATATCCCAGTTATAAATCAACGACCAGCCTTCAGTTTCCACCAAGTTATCGACCGGCATAGCAGTGTTCGAATCGTACACATTATCCAGTGGCTCTTGACCAGTCACAGTACTTGTCAGTAAGCGATGTGCACCCTTCGAATTCGACTCATCTTCTGTGTTGTCATACGAGAATTTCAAATCCATGGTCTCGTTGATCAACCATTTCGCAGATAATCGATAGGTCAGTAAGTCTTTGTTGTAGTTCTCGTCGCCGGTATTCAAATACGTACCAAAACCGTCGCGTTGCAATGATGCAATGGCACCACCAACAAAGAAGTTATCAGTGAGAGCCGTCTGACCTGAGATTTTCAGATCGCGCTGGTTATAGCTGCCAATGGCACCTTGTACCGACAACTCGTTATAACCGGTTAATTCCTTGGTGACATATTTTAACGCGCCACCAATGGTATTTTTCCCATACAGCGTACCCTGCGGACCACGCAATACTTCAATACGCTCAATATCAAACACTTCAAGCACCGCACCCTGAGGACGGGCAATATAAACATCATCAATGTATACCCCAACGCCTGGCTCAAAACCCCATAACGGATCTTGCTGACCGACGCCACGAATGTAGGCGGTAAGCGTTGAATTTGTACCGCGGCTGACCTGAATTGTGGCATTTGGAATGCGCTGTTGGAGTTCGGTGATATCTTCAACACCGATTTCTTCAAGATCACCAGCACCAAATGAAGACACCGATACCGGAACTTCTTGCAGACTTTCAGTTTTACGACGCGCAGTTACTTCAATGCGCTCAAGGCCTTGCATCTCGTCTTCATTGGCCTGTTCTTGCTGCGCATAGGCTGGCATCGCCATTACCGAGGCAATGGTCATCGCAAGTAATGAGCGGCGAAAAATGGGTTGACTCATGATGTCGTTCTCCCGGATTGTTAAGTTGTTTTGTATGCTGTTTATTTTAATAATTTTCAGTGCAACGAAAGCTAACTGTTGTCATGGCCTATGTACCCTAGCCTAAAGTTTTGCTTTTGTATTCTGTACGTTAGTACTATGTAAAAAAAAGTGCGCTTGCAGCATGATACGTCACATCAATGCAGCAGTTCAGGTCATGGCACTCCTGAAACCAACCTTTAAAGAGGTAATGCATGTTAAGCATGATAGGACTAGTTGGGGGCTTAACCCTGCTCATCATTCTGACTTTGCGAGGAATGAACTTATTTATTAGTGCACCACTTTGCGCTGTGCTTGTTGCGCTTTGTAGCAACGTGCCCTTATTTCAGGGCGATTTAAATTTCGTGAGCGCTTATATGAGCGGCTTTTCAGGCTTTGTGGCCTCTTGGTTTTTCATGTTTTTGCTGGGGTCTATTTTCGGCAAGTTTATGGAAGATACCGGTGCTGCCGACAGCGTGGCCAAATGGATCATTGATAAACTTGGTCGCAAGCAGGCCATGCTAGCGGTTGTACTTGCCTGTGCCATTTTGACTTACGGTGGCGTGAGTGTGTTTGTGGTCGCCTTTTCTGTCTACCCAATGGCTCTTTCGTTATTTAAAGATGCCAACTTACCGCGGCGCTTTATTCCTGCTGCATTAGCTTTTGGTTCGGTAACATTTACCATGACCTCAGCTGGCTCGCCAGAAATTCAAAACTGGATTCCGATTGAGTTTTTAGGCACCTCGCCCTATGCCGCTTGGGAAGTTAGTTTATTCGTTGCAATTTTGATGGCATTGTTTGGGTACTGGTGGCTGAATAAACTGATTCGCCGCGCCGTGGCAAATGGCGAGTGTTTTGAGGCACGCCATGATGATCCGAAGAATCTCGAGCGCAAGTTACCTAGTCCTATCAGTGGGTTGGTGCCTTTAATAGTGGTACTCGCTTTGAGCTTTATGTTTCACGAAGAACTGAAACAAAACGCATTGATTATTGCGCTTTCAGGTGGCGTGCTCGCCATCGCCATTATCAACCATAAGTACTTCCAGAATATTTCCCAAGCGCTCACTGAGGCTTCAACCGGTGCTTTAGTTGCAATCGGTAATACGGCAGCAGTTGTTGGCTTTGGTAGCATCGCAAAAGTGACGCCAGCCTTTGAACAAGCGGTTGCCATGATGACGAGCCTGCCTGGCAATGAGCTTGTCGGTGCAGCGGTTGCCGTGAGTGTAATTGCCGGCTTAACCGGTTCTGCCTCTGGTGGTCAAGCCATTGCTCTGCCGGTACTTGGTCCGCATTATATTGATGCTGGCGTGAATCCTGACCAATTGCACCGCATTGTCGCGATCTCTTCCGGCGCGCTCGATTCGTTGCCGCACAACGGTTACGTCGTCACCACCATTCGCGGTATTTGTAAAGAAACCCATCAAGCCGCCTATTGGCCGGTCGCCGCAGTGACCGTCGTGGTTCCGTTTGTCGGGTTAGCGGTCGCTATTGGTCTGTTCATATGGTTCTAATAAACTCGTTCATCACTGAGGCTTGTTATGTTTGAAGTATCGACCAGCACCGCTTCTCATTTACATGGTGACGTTCAACATAGTCAGTTAATGATCATTGACTTGCTACGTCATGCTGTACGTCGCCACCCACAACAAGAGATTGTGTCGCGGCGACTTGAAGGTGACATTCATCGCTACACTTATCGTGATTGTTATAAACGAACCTGCCAGCTTGCGCATGCGCTGAAAGGTCTTGAGATAGAAGCGGGCGATCGTGTTGCGACACTGGCTTGGAATACCTATCGACATGTTGAGTTGTATTATGCGGTGAGCGGTATTGGCGCAGTGATACATACCGTGAATCCGCGACTCATTGCCGAGCAGATTAAATGGATTTTGGATGATGCCGAAGCGAGTTGGCTATTCGTTGATTCAAGTTTTGTCCCCTTGCTTGACGAGTTTGCCAACGACCTTAAAACCGTTAAAGGTGTTGTGATTCTTAGCGATGCAGAGCGGCAACCGCAGCTCGATCATATTTGGCTACCGGTTCACAATTACGAAAACTTGTTAGCAAACCAAACTTCGCAGTTTGATTGGCCTGTTTTTTCGGAAAATACCGCAGCGCTGCTGTGTTATACCTCGGGCACCACGGGCAATCCGAAAGGCGTTTTAACCTCGCATCGCTCGACCGTTTTACATGCGCAAGCAACGATGAGCGCTGAGCTCTTAGACCTGCGAACCGACACAGTATTGATGCCAATGGTGTCGATGTATCACGTTGGCGCTTGGGGTGCCCCTTACGCCGCGCCATTAGCCGGGTGTAAATTGGTGCTTCCGGGCGCCGGCATGAGCGGTGCCGACATGCATGAACTCATCAGCAAAGAAAAAGTCACTGTTGGTTTGGGCGTGCCGACTATTTGGTTAACGCTTCATAACTTCCTGAGCGAACACCAGCTTGATGTTCCTTCACTTGAGCGGGTTTGTGTGGGCGGTGCTGCGTCCCCCCTAGGTCTAGTGAAAACCTACGACGAAAAATACGATGTGTATTGGCAACCCATTTGGGGCATGACCGAAACCGGACCGCTTGCCTGTTCAGCGCCGCCTACGGCTGAATTGAAGGCGCTACCAGCTAGCGAGCGTTATACCATTCAAACCACCGCCGGACGCGCTTGCTTTGGCGTGGATATGGAAATATTTGATGCGGCAGGTCAACCGCTTCCACACGATGGCGTGGCGTCTGGGGAGTTGAAAGTTCGCGGCCCCTGGATTGCCAGCAGCTACTACCGTCGTGATGACCCAGAGGTATTTGCTGACGGATGGCTTGCTACCGGCGATATCGCCGTCATTGACGCTCACGGCTACATGAAAGTGGTTGACCGGAAAAAAGATGTGATAAAGAGCGGTGGTGAATGGATTAGCTCACTTGATATCGAGAATATTGCCAGCCAACACGCCGCTATCAATGAGAGTTGTGTGATTGGGGTCAAGCACCCCAAATGGGACGAGCGCCCGTTGTTACTCGTAGTACCCAACAAGGGCCACGACATTGACAAGCAAGATATCTATAAGTTTTTAGAAGGCAAAATTGCCAAGTGGTGGATGCCTGATGACATTGTTGTTGTCGAGAGTTTACCGCACACCGGAACAGGTAAACTCATAAAAAATGAACTGCGCAAGCAGTATCTCAACTATTTACTGGAGCAATCAGCATGATTCGGTTGATTACACTGATTTTAATCGTTGCGGTTTCTTCAATGAGCTCAGCTCATTCGAGTGAACTTTTAGTGCAGAAGAAAAGCTTTACAACAAAAGATTTTGCCACAGTTAGCGGTGAGGTTATTCCTGAAGTAACCGTTGGTTGGGAAGCCTACGGCGAACTCAACGAAGCAAAAGATAACGTGATTCTGATTACTCATTTTTTCTCGGGTAACAGTCATGCGGCCGGCAAATATACCCCCGACGATCCGCAGCCTGGTTATTGGGACGCTATTATTGGTCCCGGGAAAGCCATCGATACCGATAAATATTATGTGCTTAGCTCTGACACCTTAGTCAATGCATTCCCGCACTTGCCTCACGTAACTACTACCGGCCCTGCCTCAATTAATCCCGAGACAGGTAAACCTTATGGGTTAGATTTTCCAGTGGTCACGATTCGTGATTTTGTCAATGTCCAACATGCGCTGCTCACAAGTTTAGGCATTGAAAAACTGCATGCAGTAGTTGGCGCCTCGATGGGCTCGCTACAGGCACTCGAATGGGCGGCGGCGTATCCAGACATGGTAGAACGGATGGTTTCTGTGATTGGTGCCGGCGCGATGGATGCGTGGACTATTACTGCCTTGGAGCATTGGGCTCGCCCCATCAAACTCGACCCGCACTGGAATAACGGCAACTATTACGAGGGTGAAGCACCATTGCAAGGCTTAGCCAATACGCTCACGATGATCACTCAGCAAGCCATGCATCCGGTTGCGTTCAATCAATCATCACCGAAACAAGATACACTTCCTGCAGCTGCACTCGAAAGCGTAACCAATGGCTTACCTGCGACCGATTTTTGGTTTGGGGCCGCAGCTAAAAATGCACCGCTAGCCGATGCGAATCACATTTTGTATCTGGTTAGAGCCAACCAGCTTTTTGTCGCTGGTCATGAAGAAGATCTTGCTAAAGGTTTAAGCAAAGTGCGCGCCAAGACATTATTTCTGCCAGCTAAGAATGACTTGTTACTGCAGCCATACCTAGCGAAACAGGCGGTAGAAACACTTAAAGAGCAAGGCAAATCACCGCAGTATGCGGAAATTGATGGCAATTTTGGTCACCTAGACGGTGTCTACAATATTCAGTCCAAAGCCACTGAACTTGCCGACTTTATAAATAATTAAGTTGTTAGAAAAAAACACCGGCTGCAGCCGGTGTTTTTTCTGGTGTTTTTGATTAACCGCCCAAGACGCCTTTTAAGCGGTCTTTGAGTTTATCTTCTAGCTGATTTTCAAATTTCGCTTTCAACATTTCTTGTAATTTCGCATCACGCTGGTTGGCATCACCCAGTAAGGACGATAAATTCTCTAAAACATCTTGGTTTTCGCCAAGGAAGCCACCAGATTGCTCCTGCAACTTAGACTTTAACCCTGCTAACTCGGTTTTACCTGCGTCAACAGCTGCGGCTTGTAGAGCACTACCTAGTTGACGATCAAGATCAGAACTGAACGAGAGCTCAGGGGCGTTTAGTGAGCCCTGAATATCAGCGTTGATATCCAAGCGATTCAACTGCCGAAGTGCCGAAGCGATGACTTCAGTCCAGCGGTTTTGTGCTTTCGCTTCCACTTGCATATTCGCAAGACGAACTGTGGCGCCACCATCAAACAGATTATCTCGCAGCGATACTTCACCTTCCGAATCAAGCAAAGCCGCCGCTAAGGTGGCAATAAATTCAGCTTGCTCGCTAAGTTTCAGATTATCAAGTTGAATGCCTTTTACTTGCCACTGCTGTTTAGCGTCAATACCTGCTGCAGTTAGCGCCAGCTCTCCGTTTAAATTCAAGGCTTGCCATAAACTAGAATTGTCTGCGCGTGCCATAAATGTTGTTGGCTGGCCAAGTTGTTCATGCTGATGGGTAATATTCGCCCAATTCACATCAAGTACGGTTTCGCCCCAAGCAAACTCTGTTTTTGCTTTTTTAATCAAAAACGACGGCGGCTCGTTGGCATCACTAAACTCAAACCAGATACCTTCACCACGTTGCGGCTTTACCAGAGTCTCATCAGCTGAACGTGCTAGCATTGGCGCCAACTGTTCATATGCCAGCAACATGTATTGACTCCACTGGCGCATCTGTTCGCCAAACAACACAGCAGTAATTTCACTTAGGCCTTCGCTATTTAACTGCATCAGTTGCTGAGCTCGCTCTAAATCTTGCTGCGGCGCATTTTTGACAGTCTCAAAATCGGCTTTCAAGGTATCAAGCGCTGTCGAGGCGCGCGCTTTAATCTCTTTCACTCGAGCTCTGTCGGCTTCAAATTTTTCTTTTAGAGCGTTGAACTCTTCCCGCTTTTCTTGGAACTGCTGCGGCGTTTTAATTTCAGCTTCAGTGATTTTTTTCAATTCAGCTTCATAGGCTTTTAAGTCTTCCGCACTGGGTAAGCTATTCCGAGCCTCCTCTAACACCGCTTTTTGTTCAGCAATGCTTGCTTTTGCCTGATCAATTGCAGCAGGGGTTTGCAGATCAATGCGCGCAATAATGTCGTCAACATTTGGCATTGATAGATTCAATTTAGCTAAGCCACCTTTGGTCCAATCTTTAACATCTTGCTTGTCGGGTAGCTGATAAACTTCACCCGGCGTCGAACGTTGTTGATGAACGCGAATACCGCTACTGACAACATTTTCAAAATGGAAACGACCAAGCAGTAATTGTTCGACGTTTATCTCGCCAGTGACATCGCCGATTACCAAACGGTTAAACTCTGGTTCTGCAGGATCTGTTACCTGAATACCGGTAATTTTCAAACCCAGCGGGCTCCAGCGATGTTCAACTTGACTAATGTTTACTTCCGCACCGTTTAATGTGCCAATGGAGCGCTCTAAGGTCCATTTGATAATGGTATCGAGCAAAAGCCAAGAGAACGCCATTAACAATGCGCAAATAATGATAAAAGCACTTAGCCCAGTCCAGCGAATGGCGCTCGGACGAACTGTATTCTTCTGTTTTTTTGTAGGCATACCAGCTTACCCCCGCAAATCTGAGTAAATGGCCCAAAAACGGTTCGCTTTTAGCATTTGCACCAGCTTCAATTTATTAAACCAAGTTTGGATGCGCGAACGATACTGGGTGATGATGAAGAAACTCGTAATCAATAGAACTGGCGCAAAGGCAAGACTGATAATAAAGCTGCCCAAGGTTATGCTGTGATGGAATTGCAGCACGCGCCAAAACGCTGACTGATACATGGATTGCCACAGCGGTTGCCAACTCTCGCTGGAGAGCAAGTAAAAACCGAATTGGTGGAACCAAGGATCAAGTAAATACGCAATTCCTGAACAAATGACAAAACTTAAAATAAATCCGGTAAGGTTAATGCGAAACAGTAATGCAATAAGCAGTATTGCTAGATTATGCAGGCGCCAAAGTGGCGTAAAGCCCATCATCATACCGAGGACAAAGGCAAAAGCTAATGCCCAAGCTCCGGACTCAGAGTTGAGCGCCTTTAAAAATTTTGCCAGTAATGTAAGCATAACAACATACTCCGAACTATATTTGTAAGCACAAGAATAGCTTACCTAAATTAATTCGGCTATTTTTCAACGTCTTTTTTACAAAAAAAGAGATGGAAAAAATTACAAAAATATATCTCTCGAAACTATTGTAATTTGCTCAAAATAGGCATAAAAATGCGCGGCAATTTCGCTCTGGAGCCACTATGCAAAACGCAGCTTTAATCATTCTTGACGATATCACCGATTGGCAACCGTACTACCCGAGCCAAGCTACGGTTACCGCAAGTGAATACTTACTACAGTCATCTAGCAAAAGTCGCACACAAATTTTAAATTTGTGCGGTGATTTAAGTTATTTGTCGACCGGCTATTACGTCAGTTTGTTAGCTGAGGCGCGAGGCCAGCGAGTTCTGCCGTCTGTAACAACCATCAACGACTTAGCGAACTTCAGCCACTACCAGTTGTTGCTTGCGAATTCGGATAAGCAGCTGAATAAATTTTTAGCGAATGCTGACAAATCATTACCTGTTCGCATTCTTATTTGCTTTGGTCAAACCGAAGAACCTCTTTTAAGCAGTTTTGCGCGCCAAATGTTTGACCGTTATCCGTGTCCGATAATGTGGGTTGAGTTCAGCTATCAAGGCCGTTGGTTCATCAATCAGTTAGTTGCCGGCGCACTACCTGAATTGTCCGATGCGCAACAGACGTTTTTTGGTGATGCACTCGATAACTTCAGCAAACGAGTATGGCGCAAGGCTCGAGCACCGAAAGAATACCGTTACGATTTAGCGATATTGCATGACCCAGACGAGCCGATTCCGACCAGTGACAAAAAAGCGCTGCAGAAATTTATCAAGGCAGCCAAAGAGGCTGACATTGATGCCGAATTGATTACTGCGGATGATTACAACCGTTTGTTAGAGTTTGACGCGCTATTCATTCGTGAAACAACACGCATTAACCATTACACCTATCACTTTGCCAAAAAGGCAGAAGCAAACGGCATGGTAGTTATTGATGCGCCACACTCGATTCTACAGTGCGCGAATAAAGTCTTTCTGAAAGAGTTACTTGATAAACACGGTATTCCAACGCCACGTACTGAGTTGTTATTAAGTCAGCAAGACATTGATTACGGCGATATCGGTAAACGCCTCGGTTATCCGGTTGTATTGAAAATTCCAGATGGCTCGTTCTCTATTGGTGTAGAAAAAGCAGAATCAGAAGAAGAATTGAAAAAAGTTGCAGCAGAGCTATTTAACAAATCGACGATTTTGTTAGCCCAAGAATTCGTTAAAACAGATTTTGACTGGCGCATTGGCATATTGAATAACCGCCCTATTTACGCCTGTAAGTACTTCATGGCGCGTAATCATTGGCAGATTTATAATCATGCGAGCACCACCAGTCGTGCGAAGTCCGGTGGCTTTGAAACGGTTGGCGTGCATCAAGTACCAAAAGATGTTGTGAAAACCGCCTTGCAGGCAACACGTTTAATTGGTGATGGGTTATATGGTGTTGATATGAAAGTCACAGACAAAGGCCCAGTCATCATCGAAATTAACGATAATCCATCGATTGATTCAGGCGTTGAAGACTTATTATTAGGCGATGAGCTTTACCACATCATTATGCGAGATTTTGCGCGCCGACTGGATGAAAAATAATGAGCGACACAGGCCCTCGTTGGCACATTCGCGCGGCAACTTTAGATGATGTTCAGAGCCTTGTTGGATTAGAAGAGCGCTGCTTTGATTACAGTCGAATGGGCGCTCGGAGCTTTCGGCGTCTGCTGAAGGGAACGAGTGCGCATATATACGTTTGCACTAGCGAAAATGGCCAACTGATTGGTTATTACCTCCTTCTAACCCGCAAAAACAGCCGTCGATGGCGGCTCTATTCAATTGCGGCGGCGCCTGAGGCACGTGGTTCAGGGCTTGGTCGCGTGCTGTTGGAGCATGCGATTCACACTGCGCAAAAACACGGTGCGATAAGTCTGGGCCTCGAAGTTAAGGTGGATAATAGTGCCGCGATACGGCTGTACGAGAAATTAAACTTTGCCGTAATTGATTTGCTGCCGGGGTATTATGACGATGGCACCGACGGTTATCGAATGCGCGTGAGCTTTACCGACGCTACAAATCAGGAAAATCGGTAAAAACGCCATCAACGCCTAAGTCGGTTAACCACTGTTTTAGTTGCTGATAACTTTCGACACCTTCAGGCAAATCGTCAGCACGCAAAGTATAAACGTGAACCTTTAGCCCTGCCTCTTGGGCATGCTGAACAACATTTGAGAACTTAGGCTCGCCCTGTTCATCAAGCCCTAAGTAAATGTGATTTAGCCATATGCCAACGCCATCAGCATAGCTTCGCAGCGTTTCCAATCCGGCCGCTGTGAGCATGGTGTTGTAATCAATATCACTCTCGTTCCAGCTATTCTCGGCAACCAACTGTATCAGCGGCAACGTCGTCATAAACTCACGTTTCAAACGACGTAACACTTCAGGGTCAAAGCTTTGAAGAAAAATAGGTGCAGGGGGAATAGCTTCATTGAATCCATAGCGAGCCAAAAGACCTAAGGTAGCTTGAACCACGTCATAATCTTGGTCTTTGTGCCACCGCGCCGCTTTAAATTCGACGTAGAGCCCCGTATTCATATTTCGCGTTCGGTTTAAACCCAGAATTAATTCAATTTGTTGTGCCAACGACATAATTCGAAAATCACCGCTATTCATTGCGAAACGCTGCGGATAACGTTGCTCACCATCCTTGTTCTTACGCTCAGTCAGCTTCAGTTTCTGTAGCTCAGAAAAGGTAAAATCAACCACATAGTAGTGGCCATTTGGACGGTGCTTATCTGGAAAAACTTCTTTGACGTTGGTGACTTTATCTAAAATGATATCGTGCAATACAACGGGAATATGGTCACGCGTTAACACGACATCTTGTTCGATGTAGTTCGCATTCTGTGCATGAGCTAAAGCAACTGCAACGGCTGAATGTTCAGGAGCATAAGCCGATGCCCCACGGTGAGCGATAATGATCGGTGATTTGGTTGGGTCTTCAGTGGCAATTGCTTCGCTGAGCGGTTGCTCTGGCATTTCATTTTGCGCAGATGAATCTTGTTGTGCCCAACCAACTGAGCTCAATAATCCACCGCAGATAACTAAAACGCCGAAGCCTGTACTAATTTTCATGGTGCGCGGTACCAAACCTTGTCGCCTTGATTCTGATAACGGCGGAGTAATTCAGATATCGCTTCGGGTTCGGTACGAACGCCGCGCTGCTGCAAATAATCTTCGTTGTACAACTTGCTGGCCGAACGCTCGCCGAGGTCACAAGCAAACGTCACAATTGATTTACCGGGCCCTTGTAGAACAGCGGCCTGCAATGCGCCAGCCACGTTTAAGCATGAGCTGCTCCCAAGTACTAAGCCCTCATGATTTACTAAATAGCGAGATAACGTTACTAAATCGTCGTCTGGCAAGTTTACCGCCGCATCAATACGTGCCTGTTTAAAGTTCTCAACCAACCGCATAATTCCAATGCCTTCGGTAAATGAGCTACCGTGACTCACGTATTCTCCAGTTTTCAGATAGCTGTATATACCTGAGCCATCTGGATCTGTTAACCAAACTTGAATATCAGGGTTCTGTTCTTTCAGAAACATTGAGCACCCAGCAATGGTACCCCCTGTACCGGCAACGGAAACAAGAATATCGACGTTGCCGTTGGTTTGCTGCCAAATCTCAGGACCCGTTGTAAGGTAATGTGCCCGCGCATTGCTGGTGTTTTCAAATTGATTCGCCCACCAATATTCGTCATTTTGTTCAGCCAATCGCCGCGCGGTATGATAGAAGTGGTTTTCGTTTTTAAACGGAACTGGGTCGACCGTCTTTAGTTGCGCACCATGCAGTGTAATCATGCGCTCTTTTTCTTTGCTTTGGTCATTCGGCATCACCGCCAGCATATTCAAACCAAACGAACGCGCCACAACAGCTAAGCCAATACCTGTATTTCCAGCTGTTCCCTCAACAATGGTCATGCCAGGCTTAAGCTCACCTTTGTCCATGGCATCTTTTATCATTTGCAGTGCCGCACGATCTTTTATCGAACCACCAGGGTTCTGCGACTCCAGTTTTACCCAGATATCACATCCGGTTAGCTCTGAAAGTGAATTTAATCGCAATAAATCTGTTTGCCCGATTAGTTCTGCAGAACGCTTAGCAACTTGCATGACGACTCCTTCTACAATAATTCACTTAATGTAACGGCTGTGATTGATGTGCGTCACCAGTGCAAATCCAGCGAGCACGGCACTCATCGGTTTGGTCTTGTTGGCAGCGACGTAGAATCAAACGATTTGCGCCGAGCTCTGCCGCAGCGACTTTCATGCGCAATAATGCTTCTTGTTGGGTTGGCTTGTTCGAGAATACATTGGCTTGGCATGATTCGCCTTGCACTCGACCCAAACTGACAAAGCTTACATCGTTACGGGACAGCTCATAGGGACGCATAAACTCCACCGTTTCTGCCGCAGCAATATCCACTTCATTCACTGGTGACTGATTTGTCGCACAACCAGCGATAATAAACAGGACTGCGACTAAGGATAGAGATTTCATAACGATACCTTTGTTTTCTTTTGCTTAACATTACGGAGCTTACAGCCTCTTGTAAAGATTCAATCATTATATGTTATCCCCGCATAAACCGCATGCGTCAGTGCTTCCCCCCAAGTCATCGCGGCTCAATGCCTACTAACAGTGCAAGATTTAGCCTACTGATAGAAAACTGCACCAATGTAGTGCAAAAATCCTGCATTTTCACTGATTTTAACGTCTTAATTAACGAATTTCTTGGCATGGCATTTGCTTATTTTTAAAGAGACGTTGACCAACAGACTACTAACGACCAAATCAGGTCATCTTTCGATCAAGGAGCAACCATGCAACTAGTTATCGCCATAATTAAACCAGCCAAGCTCAATGATGTGCGTGAAGCACTAGAGCAAATTGGCTGTCAGGGCATGACCATCACCGAAGTTCGTGGCTTCGGTCGTCAAAAAGGCCATACCGAACTTTATCGAGGTGCCGAGTACCGCATCGATTTCCTTCCCAAAATACGCATTGATATTGCTGTTACCGATGAACAACGAGAAGCGGCAATTGATGCTATCCGTGATGCCGCCCATACCGGCAATACCGGCGACGGAAAAATCTTCGTAACACCACTTTCAACGGTAATTCGAATTCGTACCGGTGAAGTTGATCAATTCGCGATATAAGGAGTTAGAAATGACAATTACCGAATTGGGTTATGCTTTAGATACATTATTTATTTTACTAAGTGCGGCGCTAGTCATGTGGATGGCAGCAGGATTTTCTATGCTGGAAGCTGGACTCGTCCGCACCAAGAATACGACCGAAATACTCGTTAAAAATATCTTACTGTACGCGCTTGCGTGCCTTTGTTACTTATTCATTGGTTATCACCTAATGTATGGTCAAGCTGAAACTACCGACTATTCCTCTAATGCCTTCTTGTTTTTTCAAATGGTGTTTGTTGCAACGGCTATGTCAATAGTATCTGGTGCTGTCGCTGAGCGAATGAAATTATCTATGTTTCTGGTTTTCACCGTGGTTCTGACAAGTATCATTTATCCGCTTGTTGGCAACTGGACTTGGGGCGGTGGATTTTTAAACGCCATGGGATTTACCGATTTCGCCGGTTCAGGTGTGGTGCACATGGCAGGCGCATCGGCGGCCCTCGCCGGGGTAATTATTCTCGGACCTCGCAAAGGTAAATATGGTCATAGTGGCGCTATTTACCCAATTCCCGGCGCCAATATGCCGCTGGCAGCACTCGGCACGCTTATTCTTTGGTTTGGCTGGCTCGGTTTTAATGGTGGCTCACTCCTGAGTATTCATAATGCCGAGAATGCAGACACTGTTGCCAACATCTTTCTCAACACCAATTTGTCGGCTGCTTCAGGAGCCGTTTGTGCCTTCATTATTACTCGTCTAGTTTGGCGCAAAGCCGACCTCACCATGATATTGAACGGCGTTCTGGCAGGGCTTGTTGCCATTACTGCAGAACCAGCAGCGGCAACCACAATAAGCTCTGTACTGATTGGGGGCGGCGCTGGAGCCATTGTGGTTATATCCATTGTGTTGCTCGATCGTTTAAAGATTGATGATCCAGTAGGTGCCATTTCTGTTCATGGCATAGCGGGACTTTATGGCCTGCTATGTGCAAGTTTTACATCCGCAACCGCAACCTTATCTATTCAGTTACTTGGCGCCGTTATTATTTTTCTCTGGGTGTTTATTACTAGTTTAGTGTTGTGGTGGTTGTTGGCGCGAGCATTCGGTATTCGTCTCGAAATGGAGCATGAATATATCGGCGCTGATATTTCTGAATGCGGCGTTGAAGCCTATCCAGAATTTGTCGCATCCAAGTCTCGCTAAGGCTACGCCGTCCATCGTGCAAAAGCAGTGATCTTGACTACACTTGTGCATAAATCGTGTTACTGGAGGTAGCATGGCGAACGCACAAAGTTTTATTAGTGAGTTGTTAGCCCCGGCCGATATTCAAATTAATGGAAATCGGCCGTGGGACATGCAATTACGCAATCCGACATTTTTAAGTGATGTACTCGCTCGTGGCAATCTCGCCCTTGGTGAAGCCTACATGGCGGGAGATTGGGAGTGCGAACAACTTGATGTATTTTTTTGCCGGCTATTAGCGAAACGTGTACACGATCACGTTCGACCCTCCCGGCTTATTTGGCACTACCTCAAAAACCGAATACTGAACTTACAATCCCCCCAACGCTCATGGTTGGTTGGTCAGCATCATTATGATCTTGGTAACACGTTGTACCAAGCCATGTTAGATAAACGCATGGTTTATACATGTGGCTATTGGGAACATGCGCAATCTCTCGAGCAAGCGCAAATTGATAAGCTCGAGCTGGTATGTAAAAAGCTACAATTAAAGCCAGGCATGCGCATTCTCGATATTGGCTGTGGCTGGGGTAGCTTCATGAAATATGCCGCTGAGAATTACGGCGTTGAATGTGTTGGAGTAACAGTTTCTAAGGAGCAAGTAGCACTTGGCAAGCAACTTTGTGAGAATTTGCCGATAGAGTTTCGATTGCAGGACTATCGCACGCTCAACGAATCGTTTGACGCCATTGTTAGCCTAGGAATGTTTGAGCATGTTGGCCACAAAAACTATCGCCGCTACATGGAGGTTGTAGCAAATTGCCTTCAACCTAGCGGCCTATTTTTATTGCACACTATTGGCCGTAATCGCGATGTGCGTGGCACTGATCCTTGGATAGCTAAGTATATTTTCCCGAATGGCGAGCTACCGTGCTTAAGTCACATCGACACTGCCTCTCGCGATCTTCTCTGTGCCGAGGACATCCATAATTTCGGCGCTGACTACGACCCCACTTTGATGGCCTGGCACGAAAACTTCGAACGCGCTTGGCCAGATCTCAGCGAACATTACGACAACACATTTTATCGCATGTGGCGATACTATTTGTTGTCTTGCGCAGGCGCTTTTCGCGCCCGCGACTTACAGGTTTGGCAATGGGTGTTTAGCAAACCCAATCTGATTGGTGGTTATCGACGTCCATAAGCGCACGAGGTTGACTCGTTTTGTTAATGATTAAAGTCGGTCATAAATATTTGCCAGACCGCCATGAACAGTGCGGCTACTAGAGGTCCAATTACAAATCCGTTAATTCCAAAAAGGGAAATACCGCCAATTGTCGAGAACAGCACAATGTAATCAGGTAGCTTCGTATCTCGCCCCACTAAGATTGGACGCAATACATTATCTGCTAAGCCAATAATGATAGCTCCGTAAGCCATTAAGATCGTTGCGCTAATCCATTCTCCAGTTGCGTACAAATAAAGCCCCGCAGGAAACCAAACCAGTGCCGCGCCAACAGCTGGAATCAGCGACAAAAATGCCATAATCACACCCCACAATAACGGGGCTGGAATATCTAATATCCAGAAAATAAAGCCACCCAGCGCGCCTTGCACAATCGCGACAACCAAGTTGCCTTTCACTGTCGCTCGAGTCACTTCAACAAATTTTTTAAACAACGCATGTTCTCGTTCATCGCCGATAGGAAGCGCCTTAATCAGTAAATCACGCAAGTGTGAACCATCACGCAACAGGAAAAATGTGAGATACATCATCAAGGCGAGGCTCACTAAAAAGCCAAACGTATTCTGGCCAATGGTCAGTGTTTCTCTGGCTAAAAACTTTGAAGCACCCTGCACGGCGCTTATCACTTGCTCACGAATATCGTTGGGATTGACGCCAAACTCCTGAAGAAGCTGATCGACGATAGGAAACGCGTCGCGCAATTTTATTAACATTGCGCGCGGATCAATGTCACCAGAATCGAGACGTTGATAAAACTGAATGCCTTCTTGTACAAATGCTGTAGCGATAAACATGACTGGAATTACAACCACCAGCATACACACGAGCAGTGTAATCAATGCATTCAGATTAGGGTGTTCCCCCCACTTCCGCTGTAGCAATTGTTGCAGCGGAAAAAAGATAACCGAAACCGCACAGGCCCAAAAAATAGCTGACCAAAATGGCTCAAGTATAAAACCAAAAGCAATGGTCACCGCTGCCAGTAGAATTAGAAAAGCACGACGTTCGAGTTGTTCCCGCATGGGTTGTCCTTGTTCTTTATTAGAATCAGGTTAATATTGGCAATAAAACAATAGGTGAGCAAGCCATGAAAACAATTACAGAACATTTAGCTGGATACGCCGCATATCATCGCGACCGCCGAAATATTATGACCCACCTCGTGGGCATTCCTCTTATAGTGATTGCGATTGAAATTCTATTATCACGACCGACTTGGTTTGTTGCAGAATTTATGCTCTCACCGGCAATTATTGTGAGCGCAATTGCCGCATTGTTTTACCTCAAACTTGACTTGGTCTTAGGTATCTTAATGACCCTGTTACTCGGATTGGCGGTGTGGCTTGGTAGCCATGTCGCGATGTTCGAAACCGCTGTTTGGCTTAGCTGGGGTATCGGACTATTTGTGGTCGGCTGGATCTTTCAATTTATCGGTCACTATTTCGAAGGTCGCAAACCCGCTTTTGTTGATGACATCATGGGTCTCGCTATCGGTCCATTATTTGTCGTTTCCGAAGTTGTGTTCATGCTCGGGGGTAAAAAGAAATTGCATCAAGCCATCGAAGCAAAATTTAAATAAGAAAACACCCTCACAAACTTGCAAATGAGAACCATTCTCACTAATATGCTTATTAAGTTTGTGGGGGTGTCTTCATGCGACGAGCAAAAATTAAATTAACTTTATTCTTTTTAATGGCGCTGCCATTACTATTTAACTTACTTTTAGTTACCGGCAGCTTATTGCTCGGCGCCGGTTAAACCATCGCGAGTACGCGCTCTACCAGCTTGCTGATACCTTTCTCTGCGGCATCTAACGATTTAGCTAACATGTAGGCAGGTGTAGTAACCACGCGATGATTCTCGTCGACAACAATGTCATCAACTGCGCAATCGACATGCTCACCACCAAGTTTTTCAATGGCTGCCGCAGTTTCTGCATCATTGCCGACAGTGACGCGTACGCCCTTGCCATAAATCATAGGCACCATCACTGGCGCGATACACATGTAACCAGCCGGTTTATTTGCATCTTTAAACGCTGAGCAAGCAACTTTCACGTCATTATTCAACTTAGCGCTTGCGCCATTCACAGCAAAATCACACAAGTTTTTTGCGGCGCCAAAGCCACCCGGTAAAATCAATGCATCAAAATCAGCAGCATTGAGTTCCGCTAGCGGTTTAATTTCACCACGAGCAATACGCGCAGCTTCAACCAGCGTATTTCTCGATTCATTACTCACCTCACCGGTAAGGTGGTTGATAACATGGTGTTGCTCAACATTTGGCGCAAAACATTGATAACTCGCGCCAGCTTTTGAAAGATGCAATAACGTTAATACTGCTTCATTGATTTCGGCACCGTCGTAGACACCACTACCGGATAAAATAACCGCAACTTTTTTCATGATTCCTCCTAGAAATTCCACATCGTCCAAATGCCAATTTCGTTTTGCTCTTGCTCAATCACAAGACTATCAACGTGACTTTGTTTTGCAACGAAGGCAATTGTTAGGAAGTCGGTCGCATTCCAGTCTAAACCAACTTGAAAGTAGTCACGTTCTAGGTCAGGACTTAAACGACGACTTGGATGTACCCAATCATAGCGCACAAATACTGAGTAGTCTGGCAGTAAGCGGTTACTCGCCCAGATACTCCAGCCATCGCTGGCATCTTCTGCCATTTTGTTCACTTGCATCCAATTATCATTGTAAGCGTATTCAATGCCAACTCGCGTGCCTTTTAATTGGTAGCTTAGTGCAATATTCCAACGTTGAGCGACATGATACTTGGGGTTCTCATCTTTATCTTGAGTTCGTGTGCCTTCATACCAGCCTGTTGCAAGGTCAATCGCATTCGAGATATGCCATACAGCAGCCAGCTCAATATCGACTTGATCACCAACTCGAGGTTTTTGAAAACCACCACCAGTAATTGCGGAAACCGCAAAAGAAAAATCTTGATTAGTGAAGCCATAGTGAAGCCCAAGATCAGTTGGTGCGGCTAGTTTATTCTTTGGGTTTAGGCTCGGATCGATATAACGATAACCAACGCGGCGAGCTGCATAATCTATCCACGGCAGTTCGGCAACACCCAATTTAAACTGATTGTGTTTGTCCATTTGATAAGCGATATAAGCATGGCGAAACCAAACGTCGGTTGGATCTTGCTGGCGATGCCATTGCACATCGGTTGTGACTTTTAACTTCCACTGATCACTCCAGCCGTGATCGAGATCAAGATAGAAGCGTTTTAAATCAGGCTGCCACCCTTCTGTAGCAGCTTGGTGGTCATCGATTTGGAGATTACTGAAGTTAACAAAAATTTGGCTCGAAAGCTTTGTATTATTGGCGACTGCAACGCTAGGCATACCCCATAATAAACTTGCAACCAGTACACATTGACAGGCGAAAGCTCGTTTCATCACATCTCCTTGAAGATATTTCCTTACATTTATTATGGATTATATATTAGAATGTTCTAAAGTATTATCTGCTTCGTCAATTTAATGGAAATAAGGATTCGCCATGAAGCTCAAACCAATTGTAATGATTGTTGCATCATCACTTCTCATTCCGTCTGTGTTCGCGGCAAGTGATGCTCAGCGCGGACAGCAACTCGCCATGCAAGGTGATGGTAGTGGTGCGCCATGTTTAGCTTGTCATGGCGCGAACGGTGAAGGCAATGCAGCAGGTGCGTTTCCGATGCTAGCTGGACTCGATGAAGGATACTTGTTCCGTACCATGAAAGCTTATCAAGATGGTACTCGCGTGAATCCAGTAATGAGCATGAACATTGATAACTTTAAAGAGCAAGACTTACTCGACCTTGCCGCTTATTTCTCTCAGCTTTCAGTACCAAAACCTTCGGCTCCATCAGCGACAACTGAACTTCTCGAAGCCGGCGAGAAGCTTGCAACACTCGGTAATTGGGATGCCTATATTCCGCCGTGCAGCAGTTGCCATGGTCCAAACAATCAAGGCGTGGATGAGAATTTTCCTCGTATTGCCGGTCAGCACGCTAGCTATATTGAACAACAGCTAAAAGCGTGGCAGCAAGGTCAACGCACGTCTGACCCAGTGCAGCTCATGGAAGCAATTGCTAAGCGCCTGAGTGACGAGCAAATTAAAGCGGTTGCAGCATACCTCGCCAGTCAGCCGGCGCAGTAGTTAAGACAAGGAGACGACTGATGACAACGTTATCGAAAATCACATTTGGCATGGCCGCTTTATTTACCGCGAGTTTCTCGGTTGCTGTAATTGGTGCGCAGTCTAAAGCACCGGAGGAAATTAAACTACCAACACCAAAACCGGGACAGTATGAGCATAAGGCACCTACTCTAGCGGATATTCAAAACGACAAAGACCTTCACCCAGAACTACGTAAAGTTATTTTGAAGGGTCGTGACTTATTTATGAATACGCAACAACTGCGTGGCGAGTACGTCTTCAACGATATGAATTGTAAATCGTGCCACATGGGTGAAGGCCGAATGGCTTGGTCCGGTCCAATTTGGCCAGCCGCAACAACTTTACCTGACTTTCGCGGCAAAAATGGTCATGTGAATTCACTTGAAGAGCGCATCGCTGGATGTTTTTCATTTTCAATGAACGGCACACCTCCTGCATACGGTAGTGACACCATGTTAGCGCTGTCGGCTTATCATCAGTACATGGCCAAAGGCGCAAAAATGTATGACAAAAACATTGCTGGTCGCGGTTTTGGGCATTTAGGCAAAGACATACCTGAAGCAACGACATATGCCAATGGCGAGAAGGTTTATCAAGCAAACTGTGCGATCTGTCATGGCTCAGATGGGGCAGGTAAAAAATTTGCGGGTGAAATCGTCTATCCACCGCTTTGGGGTGACGGCTCTTATAACTGGGGCGCAGGTATGACTCGAATCTTCACTGCCGCCTCATTTATCCAAAACAATATGCCACTGGGTCAACCAGGTCGTTTAACCGACCAAGAAGCTTGGGACGTTGCGCTATTTATCAATTCTCAAGAACGTCCGCAAGATCCTCGCTATACAGGTGATGCAAAGGAGACACGTGAGAAATTCATGAATTTCCATAACGCAACGGTTTACGGTACTGAGGTTAACGGGAAAATTTTGGGGCAACACGACAACACTGGCGAGAAGCCTTTCTTGAAGCCTGAAGCGTTGAAGCCTCGCACATTCAAGTAATCTAACTGCTCGATTTTGACGTATTAGAAGCCTGTGTTAAAACTGCACAGGCTTTTTTAATTTTCTAACGAGACAACTATGTACAGAACACTTGTTGTTACTTTGATTACTGCGTTACTCATTGGTTGCTCATCAGGCGATTGGCGAACTGCCTCTCGCGAACCTGCAGGTATAGCACCTAGCCCAGCTATTGAAACCCAACCGGTGATTGAAGTTTATGCGGCCGATGCATTTGGTTGGCGCGGCTGGTTCGCGGTACACACCTGGATTGCGGTAAAACCAGCTAACGCCAAGGAATATACGGTATATGAAGTGGTGGGTTGGCGCTTAAATCGTGGCCAGCCAGCGCTACACAACTATAAAACAGCGACACCTGACCGTTACTGGTACGGTGCTAAACCGGAAAAAGTGTTATCTATGGTTGGCGATAAAGCTGGTGAACTGATTCCTCAGATTATCGACGCGGCGGAGCGCTATCCGTGGGCGAACGAGTATGAAGCCGTTCCTGGCCCCAACAGTAATACATTCCCAGCGTGGGTAGGTCTTCAAGTGCCGGAGCTTCGGCTTGATCTGCCCTTCAGTGCGATTGGTAGTGGTTATGCGGATAATGACCAAAATTAAGGGAATTCTACGAATTAATTGTCAAATTGATAACTAATGCTTGGCTAATTGACAATTAACGCTTTGATTAATAAGGATTTAGCATTATTGGTCTAGATATTGCATGATTTTTGACTATAGTAATTAAAGTCATGACAAGGAACCAACCATGCCAGTAAAACTTGAAGACCGACCAATCGAGCAGGTTCGCGAAGAAACCGTCGATAAACTCATCGTTAATTATAGCCACGCGATTATTTCTTCCGAGGCATTTGAACGCCGACTTGATGAAGCCATGGCAACGGATTCTCATCAGCAATTAGTGGCCTTAGTTGAAGACCTGCCGTTAGAAGCTGACGCCAGTTACGACGCCAAAAAAGAGCGTTCGTTTACGCCTAATTATGGTGCTGGAGAGGCCTCTCAAGATGACAGGCTTGTCAGTATTTTGGGTTCAAGTGTTCGTGAAGGTCAGTGGGTTGTACCAAAGAAAATTAATGTCATTGATGTTTTAGGCTCAACCAAAATTGACTTCACTGATGCTATTTTCCAACATCAAAACATTGAAGTAAACGTAGCGAATGTTTTGGGTAGCCTCGAAATCTTTGTTCCTGAAAGTGTGAATGTCACCATTCGCATGTACGATATTGTTGGCTCATCCGAGAACAAAGCACCATCAATGGCCGGTCGCCAAGCACCACAAATAACCATTACGGGCTACAGCGTTTTGGGGTCGGTCGAAGTTTCAGTAAAACAAACCATGAAGGAAAAATTCGTCGCATTTGCGAATAGCATGCGCCAGGCTCTCGGTATTTCTAAAAATACCTACTGATTATTAATCACTTCTTGTCGTTCGCGCATGTACTCATCGTAAGATTTGTTCGTGCGCTCAAGACACTCATGGTATGGAATGCCTTGTTCTTCAACGCATTGGCGTAATTGCTCGCGTTGCATTTCTTGGTAAGCGCCACGATATGTACAGCCATTTATCAACAAGCTCAAACAAACCACGCTAAGTGTCACTCTTAATCCGGTCATACTGGCGCTGCCCCTATCGCAGGTTAAAGTTTGAATTCACCAAGACAATTTAACCTAAAAACGGGATAATAGCCGACGAATTCTTAATTTGTGGTTTAGATGAGCTCATGGAAATCAAAGTAAACTTTTTAGATAACTTGCGTCTTGAAGCCAAGTTCGATGACTTTACAGTCGTCACCGACCAACCCATTCGTTATAAAGGGGATGGCTCCGCACCAAGTCCGTTCGACTATTTCCTAGCATCATCAGCTATGTGCGCGGCGTACTTCGTGAAGGTTTACTGTCTTTCGCGCAATATTCCGACGGACAATATACGTCTATCACAGAATAATATTGTCGACCCCGAGAATCGTTATAACCAGATATTTAAAATTCAGGTCGAGTTACCTGAAGATATTTCTGAGAAAGACCGTCAAGGCATTCTGCGTTCTATCGACCGTTGTACAGTTAAAAAAGTGGTACAAACCGGCCCCGAGTTCCAAATTGAAGTGGTTGAGAATCTCGATGAAGATGCGCAAGCGCTATTGATGGGGCCGCCAGAAGGCAGTTCTCTCACCTATATTGAAGGCAAAGATTTGCCGCTAGAGCAAACCATTGCCAATATGACGCAAATTCTTGCCGATCTTGGCATGAAGATCGAAATCGCTTCATGGCGCAACATTGTGCCACATGTATGGTCATTGCATATTCGCGACGCCGCCTCGCCGATGTGCTTTACCAACGGCAAAGGCGCAACCAAAGAAGCGGCATTGGCTTCAGCATTAGGCGAATTTATTGAACGACTCAACTGCAATTTTTTCTATAACGACCAGTATTTCGGAGAGGAAATTGCGCATGCTGACTTCGTTCACTACCCAAATGAAAAGTGGTTCCCGCTGACCGAAAATGACGCCATTCCTGATGGGTTACTGGATGATTATTGTTTGGATATTTATAACCCAGACAACGAATTGCAAGGGTCTCATTTAATCGATACCAACTCCGGTCGTGCTGATCGTGGTATTTGCGCGCTACCGTTTCAGCGTCACTCCGATGGCGAAACTATTTATTTTCCATCGAACCTAATTGAAAACCTCTACTTGAGTAACGGTATGAGTGCCGGCAATACCTTGCCAGAGGCACAAGTACAGTGCCTATCGGAGATTTTCGAGCGCGCCGTTAAAAAACAAATTATCGAACATGAAATTGCGTTACCTGATGTGCCGGCCGAGGTGCTCGCCAAGTACCCTGATATTGTTGAGGCCATTCAAGCACTCGAGGCACAAGGGTATCCAATACTTGTGAAAGATGCCTCATTAGGCGGACGCTTCCCAGTTGCTTGTGTCACCTTAATGAACCCGCGCACTGGTGGCGTGTTTGCTTCGTTTGGTGCGCATCCAAGTTTTCATGTAGCGCTGGAGCGCAGTCTTACGGAGTTGATGCAGGGCCGTAGCTTCGAAGGTTTGAATGACTTTTTACCGCCAACTTTTAATAGCATGGCCGTGACTGAGCCAAACAACTTTGTCGAGCATTTTATCGATTCTTCCGGTCTCGTATCATGGCGATTCTTCAGTTCGCGCAGCGACTATGAGTTTTGCGAATGGGACTTCTCTGGCACCAACCAAGAAGAAGCAGAAAATCTTTTTGGTATTCTTGAAGGCATGGAGCTTGAGGCTTACATGGCGGTTTATACTGAGCTTGGTGCACCTGTATGTCGAATTTTGGTACCAGGTTACTCCGAAGTTTATCCAATTGAAGACTTAGTTTGGGACAATACCAACAAAGCGCTCGATTACCGTGAAGATATTCTTAATCTGCACCGTCTTACTGACGAACAGCTTGAAGATCTAGTTGAACGCCTAGAAGACAGCCAATTGGACAACTACATCGATATCATCACACTCATTGGTATCGAGTTCGACGAAAACACCGTGTGGGGCCAATTAACCATTCTTGAGCTCAAGATTCTTATCTATCTTGCCTTAGGCCGTCACGAAGATGCTTACGATTTAGTTGAAGCCTTTCTTCAGTACAACGACAACACAGTTGCACGTACCTTGTTCTACCGTGCGGTGAGCGCGGTTCTAGAAATTGCATTAGACGACGATATGGCATTGGAAGATTACCTACCAAACTTCAAACGTATGTTTGGTGAGCAAACGATGGCAGACGTAGTAGGTGCGGTGGAAGGCTCGGTGCGCTTCCCAGGTTTAACCCCAACCAATACGCAGTTAGAGGGACTTGATCGCCATCTACGTTTAATTGAAAGCTACAAAAAATTACACGCCGCTCGAGCTGCAAAAGCTCAAGGCTAAGAATTTACCAGCGGTACGCGTTGTTGCTATGCGCATCACGGTACCGCTGGTCATTTATGATTAGTTGCCTTGCCCGCCTGAAAGCACATCTCGTAAGCTGCCCTGACCTTTCTCAGGTTTGTTGACGGCACAAACACTGCCGGTATCGGCACAGCCGACACCTTGTATACGCGACCCTACCGAACGGTTGTCGAAACTTCCTGAGGCATCAATCTGGTCTATCAAGCGACCCAGTTGGCTACGGAAATGATTGGCATCGGCCGTTACTGTTATGCGTTCCATACCCGCTTCAGCCGCTTGCAAACGTTTCGCTTCTTCGGTGTTATTCATACCGGCTTGTGCGAGTTGTTGATTGATCCGTCGTAACTGCTTTTGGGCATCAGCATGACCAGTACGCGCGAGCTTAGCATAGAGCGCGCCAGCCGCGGTTAAGTCTTGTTCCATTAATGTGCCAGTTTGCTTAAAGCGCGCTATCACATATATTGCGCTTACGAGGTTGGTATCAGCTGCGGCTTGTACCAACTGAACGCCTTCTTGTTGCGTCTCTAGGTCAGCTGCTGCGAGCAACTGCATGCCACGTTGGTATTGCGCTGGGGCGTAGCCTAAATCAACGGCTCGCTGAAGCCATTGCTGTGCCTTTTCGTCGCTTTGCTCTACCACAAAGCCGCGACTGTGCCAGTCCGATAACACGAACATCGCCATCGCATTACGACGACGAGCGCCTTGTTCAATAAATTCTTTGGCTTTTTCGAGATCTTGTTCGACACCATCGCCGCTAGCGTATGCCATTGCCACAACGGCGGCCGCATCACCACTGCCTTTGCGCGCAAACCGTTCCAACTCTGCCAAGTCGCGACCACAATCACCTTGCTGACAGATGGTGACATTTTGTGTGGCATCGGCATGCACTGGCAAAATTGTGCCAATGGCAGCTAAGAGACCGAGAATAACTAGAGATTTATTTAAAGAGAAAAACATTTGAGCTCTCACAACAACGTTATCGAGAGCTCAAATTTAGCAGTTACACCACCTCAACGACAGGTTGACGTCGTAAGCAATTGTTTCCGCGGTTACATTTTTTTAATTCGATTTACCAATCTGCGAGCGAATAAAATCACGCGTATCTTTCAGTAATGCTTGGCGCGCAGGTTCATGCACGTACATCATATGACCGCCGTGATAATAACGATAGATGATGTCATCACTCGCAATGCCATGACGATTCAAGGTGTACTCGGCGTCGAAAAACGGCGTGATCAGGTCATAATAGCCAGAGCCAACCATAACTTTTAGCATTGGGTTGCTACGCAGCACAAAGGCTAAGTCAGGTGCCGTATTCACATAATGAGGTTCCCATGAGCGCCCTTCAGGCAGCGGGCTCCAGCGCCATTTACCAGATAGCTCTGGATCGGCCGGATTCAAGTATTTCCGATTCCAATCAATCCCCAAATCATTACGCATGTAGTGCATGAGTGATGCTTTATACGCTGGCGAAATTGCTCGTGCTGCATCAGATTCTGGGCGGGCTGCGACATCGTCGCGCTCATCGTTAATATAACGGCTATCGAGTAAACCGACGGCAACGCCTTCGTCACGGCGTAATTCCTTCGCAAAACGGAACGCGTTAATTCGTAAATCCACTTGCTCAATATATTCTTTGCTAAGGCCGGTGAAACGCTGAAGCTGACTCACCAAGCGCGCCCGCTCCTCTGAACTAAGTAAGTTACCTTGAAACAGTGCTGGTAACAGTTCCTGTGATGCAAAGTCACGGCTCTGCTGAATGAAGGTTTCAAAATCACCTGAGTTATCAACCTTGCCGTGATACCACGCGGTCGCGGCCATGGTCGGAATATAGGTGATATAAGAAATGATGTTGTCATCCACATACGGCGTTGAGCCTTGATAATCGAGCGCCTGTGACACAAAAACAATACCGTTCACATTTATCACGTAATCATCGAGTAATACCTTGGCTACCGCAGCAGCTCGCGTCGTACCGAAGCTTTCGCCAAGTAAGAACACTGGCGAGTTCCAACGATTGTTCTTGGTTAGCCATTCAGCAATAAACGCGGCCATTGACTTCGCATCTTCGGTTAAGCCCCAAAAGTCTTCTTTCTTACCCTTGACAATTGCTCGTGAAAAACCGGTGCCTACCGGGTCAACGAACACCATATCGGTAACATCAAGAATGGTTTCCGGTGCATCTTTCATGGTGTATGGCGCAGCGCCCGGATGCTCCGCATCACTTGGAACCACAATGCGTTTCGGGCCATAGCCGCCCATGTGTAACCAGTTTGACGACGAACCTGGGCCACCATTCCAAATAAACGCGACCGGTCGGTTTTGTTTGCTTCCCACCACATAATCGAATGAGAAAATCGCCGCAGTTGGGTCGCCTTCGTTATTCCGAATATAGGTTTCACCAGCATCCACCGTGTACGTTAACCGCGTACCGTTAAACGTACCTTTATGCTGCGAACGGAAATTGGTCGGTTCTGGAACGGGTTGCGCTGTTGCTGCACTCTCTTGTTTAGCTTCTGGATCTTGCGCATTGATTGCCGCTGGCAACATCATTGCTGTGAAAAGAGATAAGCAAACTAAGTAGTTTTTTAATGGTTTCACGTTGTTACTTCCTATCTGAGTGTTGTCAGCAGATTACCACAAATAAGAATTACAAAACCATGTGTGATGGGAACGATTCGTCCTTCTCAAAATGAAAGTTTGGTTGGCCCGCGAGTACCAGAGAGAAAAGGCGCCATAGGCGCCTTTTTGCTTCACATGACTAGCTATCAATTGCACGGCGGTTTCCGCCACATCTACTTTATTTCCGACGTAATATCAGTAGTAATTGTAAATGGTGTAGCAATACTTATGTATCCCGTAACGCGCAAGGTGTAAGTTCCAGGGGTATCAGTCCAAAATTGTAGCTCCTCTGGATTTTCCAAAGAAGCACTAGAAGCCACTTCAACCCCGTCAGGATTTACAAGATAAAAATCTAAGTCAGCCACACCTGTCCAACTCAATGATGAAGTAATGCTCACATCATTTGGTGTGATTTCTAGAGGAAACTCCTGTACTTCAAGATTTTCCGCTGAAACTCCCATAGTGCCAGAATTTATCTGCTGACTGATTGAGAAACTAACATCAGGAGCCAATAAATCCCCATCGACATCTATACGATCAAACATGACATGTTTATTTAAAATACGTACTTCTAAATCATGCACACCTTCACCTAAGTCATCAAACGCAATCACAACTTCCTGAGGTGATGTTTCGGACGCATTGGCAGCATATATTGTTTCAGTGCCGAGTGAACGCCCATTCATGATAACTTCAATCGAAGCAGGATTAGAGTTAGTTGCTAAGAAGTGAAAACGTACTCTTTCACCGCGGATTTTTGCAAAGATTGATGCGTTATTATTCTTTGCCACAGCAACAGATTGCTGAAACGCTGTATCGTACGATTTAGTTTGCCATTTACCTAAGTAAACCAATTCGTCATTATTATTATCAAATTGCGCCCAATACCCTTGGCTAGACCACTGGGTATTACCACTCATGAAGCTCGGACGGTTACCTGACGTAATCTTCGCCAAATCTACAGCAGCTTTAACATCAATATAGCCCGCTCCAACCTCGTGTGGTGCATAATTCATCGGCTCCGCAGAGTCCTTAAGAATTTGTTCGATTTGGTCAGGTGATAGGTCTGGGTTTACTTCTAGCAATAGCGCTGCCACTCCAGCAACAAATGGAGTCGCCATCGAGGTGCCACTTATCGTGTGATAATAAGCCGCATACTCAGGATGTTCGAGATCAACCACTGGTCCCATAGCACCAATCACGGTATTTGGAGCACGAGTCGAAGTGATATTTTGACCGGGTGCGGTAATGTCGGGCAACTTATATACATGACCAGCTACGCCACGACTCGAAAAGTCAGCAAGTTCCTTTTCACTCGTACCTGCCGCTACATTAATTACCCAAGGAGCTATAGCGTATTGATTCAAGGTGTCTTCGTCGGGGCCGGAATTTGATGCTGCAAAACTAACGACCATACCTTTGCTATAGGCCTCAAAAGAAGCTTTGTTAATCGGGTTATTTGGATCGAACTCTGCACCATCACCACCACCCCAGCTATTAGTAATGATATCAATCCCAAGTCGGTCTTGGTTCGCAATGGCATAATCGAAACCCAACAGCGCATACAATATCGAGAGACCTTCGCCAGCACCAAGACCAATGATACTCGCTCCCGGCGCAATCCCATCATGATAGTATGCTCTTCGTTCATCATTCACCGACACCATGCCGCTACCAGCGACAGTACCGGCAACGTGAGTTCCATGACCTGAGGTGGTATCGCTATTAGGAACTCCCTCAATAAATGCATTGCGTCCGCCTAATAAATCAAGATCACCTAAAATTTTAACGTTTTCAATGGTCTTAGTCTGGAATTCAAGATCTGGGTGGGTGGCATCGACGCCAGAATCAAGTACTGCTATGGTAACGCCGTGGCCATCTAAACCGTAATAATCATGCACATAATGACCACCCGTAATTTCTCCGGACGTATAATTACTATATTGCAAAGGAGCATTCGCATAGATACTGCTAACTGCGGAGTTTTTAATTAATGCCTCTAACTGACCTTTGGTTACCGTAGCACCTGCCATGGGCATCGTTTTAAGTGATAGATAAGGTATTCCAAGATTCTGCAAAACTGGATCAATATTGCTATTTTTATCAAAAGAGACAATAACTTCGTACGGTCCGGCTTTAGTTTCGATGTCTTGTGCCAGTTTAGGGTCGAGTAACGCATCCGCCTGAACTGATGTAGTGATTAGTAACCCAGAAGCCAAAATACCTAATGATGATAGTTTTTTGTTCATGTTGTTCTCCAAAAATATCGTTTTTGACTCGAGCAGAATTACACCAGAGCTGAATTTTGGATATAGGGGTTTTCCCCTAAATTTGGAGTGCACCTTGCTTTAGAATTAAAGATTACTATCGAAATGGTGGCCCCTCCCAGATTTGAACTGGGGACCAACCGATTATGAGTCGGCTGCTCTAACCACTGAGCTAAGGGGCCATTACAGGTAGGTGGTTAATCCCGTGGGATTAACAAAGCGGGCGCAAGTATATGAAATTTCGACCCGCTTGTCATGACCCCGAATGGGGTTTTTTATAGGTTTATGTGATAGAAATCGGCGGCGTTGCCAGCGAACACTTTATCAATGGCTTTGTCATCACCGAGTGCTTCGCACACGGTTTCAATATCACGCACATTGAACGGACGCTCGGCGCGCGTTGATGGCAAATCAGTACCAAACATTAAGCTTTCAGGGTTAATCGCATAAATAGCTTTCACCGCCTTGGCAACATCTACTTCGGTACGTCCGAAGCCAGATGCCTTAATATGAACCCCATTGTCTGCCAGCTTCTGAATTTGCGATAAGCCAGAGCGTGCCATGCCTAAGTGGTCAACTGACACCTTCGGTAGCTTCAAGAGCTTTGGCATTACTTCATCAAGTTCGCGGCTATCCACGTAGATTTCTAAATGCCAGCCTGCTAAATCCCAAATGCGTTGGCCAAAGTCGACTAAGTTATCAAGACCACTGACCACGCGGCGTTTTAAGTTCACGCGAATGCCACGAATGCGGTGGTCACGTAGCTTTAATATTTCTTCATCAGAGACACTACTTGGCAAGTTAGTGATGCCAACAAATTGATCACCCATATCTGCCAAGGCTGCTTTTAAGTAGCTTTGATCAAACCCCTGCACAGAGCCCGACACAATCACGCCGCCACGAATATTAAAATCCTTGGTACGATGACGATAATCTTCAATGGAAAACGGCTTCGGTAGAAAACCTTGATTCTCTATCAACGGAAATGAATCGTTGTAGATATGAAAGTGGGCATCGATAATTCGACGCGGTTGCTGTATTTCGGTGTTGTTCTGATCAACTGCGATCATATTTCATCCTTTTCAGCGAAGTTAGGCACATTTTAACAAATTTCGCCCTAAAAATAAAAAAGCCCTAGCCACAAGGGCTAGAGCTTCTTAAGACGTTTTTTACGTTAAATCGTTCAGAATAAATCTGAACTTACTCGTCCAAGAACGATTTTAACTGCTCAGAACGACTTGGATGACGTAGCTTGCGTAACGCTTTGGCTTCAATCTGACGAATCCGCTCACGGGTAACGTCAAACTGTTTACCAACTTCTTCCAACGTATGGTCGGTATTCATATCAATACCAAAGCGCATACGAAGTACTTTTGCTTCACGTTGCGTCAACCCACCTAACACTTCGCGAACCGCGTTGCGTAAGCTTTCTGAAGTCGCTGAGTCCACCGGAAGATCCAACGTGGTGTCCTCAATGAAGTCGCCAAGATGCGAATCTTCATCGTCACCAATTGGAGTCTCCATCGAAATGGGCTCTTTAGCGATTTTCAGCACTTTGCGGATTTTGTCTTCTGGCATGACCATGCGCTCGGCCAACTCTTCTGGGGTAGGTTCACGACCCATTTCCTGAAGCATTTGACGCGAGATACGGTTCAATTTATTGATGGTTTCAATCATGTGAACCGGAATACGAATGGTACGCGCCTGGTCCGCAATTGAACGCGTAATGGCCTGACGAATCCACCATGTTGCATAAGTTGAGAACTTATAGCCACGACGATATTCGAACTTATCTACTGCTTTCATCAAGCCGATGTTACCTTCTTGAATTAAATCCAAGAACTGTAAACCACGGTTGGTGTATTTTTTCGCAATAGAGATAACCAAACGCAAGTTCGCTTCAACCATCTCTTTCTTCGCACGGCGAGCTTTCGCTTCACCAATTGACATGCGACGGTTGATATCTTTGACTTTAGCAATGGTTAAGCCAGTTTCCACTTCCACTTCTGCAAGCTTGTGAATACAACGCTCCAACTCTGGTTGCAGCGTTGATAGCGACTCGGAATACGCTTCGCCATCGTCAATGGCTTTCGCCAACCACGCGGTGCTATTCTCGTTACCCGCAAACAGCTTCATGAATGCGCGTTTCGGCATGCCCGCCTGTTCAACACACATTTTCATGATTAAACGTTCTTGTACACGCACGCGGTGCATCATGTCACGCATGTCTTTAACTAAGCGATCAAACTGCTTTGGTACCAGACGGAATTGCTTAAACAATTCGCTTAGCGCTTCAATTTCTTTGCGCGCTTTTGCGTTATCACGACCATGCTTGCTAATTGCGGCACGGGTTTTCTCGTATTGGTCACGAAGTTCAGCGAATTTCTGACGCGCGAATTCAGGATCGATACCGCTATCTGAGCTGTCATCATCACTGTCATCGTCGTCGTCATCAACGTCTTCATCTTCGTCTTCAAGCTGGTCTTCGCTCAGTTCAGAACCAATGTGCGTTGCAGCGACAGGCGCTTCATCCACTTCATTCGGGTCAATAAAACCAGAAATAATGTCGGTTAAACGCATTTCTTCCGCTTCGCATGAATCCCACTGGTCCAACAAGAAGTTGATGGCTTCAGGATATTCAGCAACGGAACATTGAACTTGGTTAATACCATCTTCAATGCGTTTTGCGATGTCGATCTCGCCTTCGCGAGTTAACAATTCAACTGTGCCCATTTCACGCATGTACATGCGCACAGGGTCAGTGGTGCGACCCAACTCACCATCCACGCTTGCTAATGCTTGCGCGGCGGCTTCAGCTGCGTCTTCATCAGCGGTGTCTTCGCTCATCATCAATTCATCGGCATCGGGTGCGTTTTCAAACACCTGAATACCCATGTCATTGATCATGCCGATGATGTCTTCGATTTGATCCGAATCAACGATCTCAGAAGGTAGGTGATCGTTCACTTCTGAAAAAGTGAGATAACCTTGCTCCTTACCTTTGGCAATAAGAAGCCTGAGCTGTGATTGACGACTCTGCTGCATACAGATCTACCACCTGTTATTAATATAGAAAAGTAACCGGTCTTAAACTTACGGCGACTCAAAAAGGTACGATTATGTACACTAATTAGATGAGTGCGTGAGGTATAAAATTCAAGACCGGAAATTGTAGCAGATACTGTCGTTTTCAGCCAGAATTTAATCAGTTATTCTCAGGAATTCGTGTCAATGCTAACTCACCGGTACCAATTAAATTGCCGTCGGCAAACACAATTGGGGTGCATTCATCGCGAGTGGTGTTGCCGTCAGCGTGCACACGTTGGGTACGATAATACAGTACGCGATAGCGTACATTATCAACCGTCCATAAGTCGGAAAATTCCGGCGTGCCTAATTCTCGTTGCACGGCGTCAACGGACATTCCATTAGTAAATGACGCGATGGCTGTGCGATTACGTTTCTCTTTTTTGGTCACACTATCACTCGAGCTATAGTGCTCACCATCGCCGTTCACAGCAATTACACAGCCTTGCAAACCTGCAGATAAGATAACAACAGCACCAACCATGGCTAACTTTGGAAACTTCATGTTTTACTCCTCATTTTTATTCTATTTAAGTACAAATTTATGGTTTACACCTAATTGTGTATGCAAAATTAATGCCACAAACTTATACTATTGTTTTTAATGTGTTTTTTTATAACAAACGATGCAAAACATTGGTGTGGAACGCGAATGTTTTAGTAAAACCGAACGCAAATTAGCGTTTTTCACGATCTTTCAAATACTGCAACAAGGTGAGGTATTCTTGTTTTTCTGCTTTATTCAACGGCGCAGTACGCTCTTTCTCCAGCAACTCATTCGCTCGCTGTTCAACAAACAAATCAATGAAAAAGGCAAAAATATCGAAGAATTCCTGCGCTGCCTTTTCGGCATCAAGATGATGCTCCCAACGAGCCAACTGGCGTAACGCTTTTTCTTCGGGCTCGCCACGCCATAATTCTAATATTTGTGCCGAGGTTAACGACTGTAAGTGAGTCTGTTCGTGCAATTTCAACAACAAATCGATACCTGGTTGTTTCAACGCACTTAATTCAGTGTGTAGCGGAATTTCGCGACCGATTTCTGGGTGTTGCACCAACAAGCCGATTGCGCGACGCATTGGGGTCAGTTTTAGAGCCGACTGTTCGGGCTTTGTCCGTGCAGGCGCTTTGATTTGTGCTTCTAACTGTGATGTCTCCCGACGGAGCAGTCGCGCCAAACGCTCCATTAGAGTTTCACGGTAAAAGTCACTCGCGATGCGCTCAATAAGTGGTTTTGCCTGCTTCAATAGCAATGATTTGCCGGCATCCGATTGCACGTCAATGGTTTCGGTGAGGTGGGCAAAAAAGTAATCGGTAAAGCTTTGCGCTTTTTGCAGCCGCTGAGTAAAGGCTTCTGCCCCCTCTTTGCGCACTAACGTATCCGGATCTTCGCCATCAGGCAAAAATAAGAAACTCAATTCAATGCCATCATTGAGCAATGGCAAGGCATTTTCTAATGCTCGCCAAGCAGCGTCACGGCCTGCCCGGTCGCCATCGTAGCAACACACCACTTTACGCGTGGCGCGAAACAACATCTGCAATTGGTCCGTTGTCGTTGCGGTTCCAAGTGATGCCACCGCATAACTAATACCGGCTTGTGCCAACGCAACAACATCCATGTAGCCTTCAACAATCACAACCTGTTCGAGTTCACGGTTTGCTTGTCGCGCTTCGTAAAAACCATAGAGTTCACGGCCTTTGTGGAAGATTCGAGTTTCTGGTGAGTTCAAATACTTCGGACCGTCCCCCTCGAGTACACGCCCGCCAAAGCCAACCACGCGCCCACGTCGATCACGTATCGGAAACATCACACGGTCGCGGAAGAAGTCGTAATAGCGGCCTTGCTCGTTTTGATTCACGAGTTTCAGATCAACCAGTTGTTGCTTGGATCGTTGATCTGATCCTAAGGCATTCAAAACGCCGTCCCAACCGTCAGGGGCATAGCCAATTTGAAACTGCTTTACGATGTCGCCACTTAAACCACGTCCTTTTAAATAGTCGATAACACGTTTTGAGTTGGCATGATGACGTAATTGGTGCGCAAAGAACTTGGTTGCGCGTTCCATTTGCTCGTAATCGCTGGACTCTTGCGCGCGCTTGCGCGCATCGGCCGCTGGATTTGTTGAGGTCTCCCGCGGCACTTCAAGACCGAGCATGTGAGCTAACTCTTCCACTGCCTCTGGGAACTCAAGGCCATCAAATTTCATCAAGAAATCAAGCGCATTGCCATGCTCACCACAACCAAAACAATGATAAAACTGTTTGTCGGGCGCTACAGTAAAACTCGGTGATTTTTCGTTATGAAACGGACAACAGGCTTGGTAGTTTCGCCCTGCCTTTTTCAGCGGTACACGGCTATCGACAATCTCTACGACATCAGCTCGTTCAATGAGATCGTGAATAAAGCTTTTAGGAATTAAACCTGCCATGGCCTGCCTGTGCACGTAATTATAATGGAATTGCGAAGCGAGAATTGTGCCTTAGATTGTACTCTGACTTGAGTTTGGTGCAAGCCAGATATGAAAAAGCCGGACTGAGTCTAACTCATTCCGGCTCTTCGAGGTCTGTGCTGTAGTGACACCGCTATCGGCTGTGCCGCTACGGTACCAGTTACTTAGTACAGACGAGTGCGACGTGCATTTTCACGCGACAATTTTTTCGCGTGACGCTTAACCGCAGCTGCTTTCTTGCGCTTACGCTCAGAAGTTGGCTTTTCGTAGAATTCACGACGACGAACTTCTGATAATACACCTGCTTTCTCGCAAGAGCGCTTAAAGCGACGCAGAGCTACGTCAAACGGCTCGTTTTCTTTTACTTTAACAACTGGCATTAAAATCTCACCTCAATGAAAATTCTGTTGTTGAATTAGTTGAATCAACTGTGGATGAATAAATCTGGTTAAAAAATAACCACCACGATTAAATTTGGTGCTGAATTGTAGCGAGTTCAGATCCTGATGTAAAGCCTAAGATCAATTTAAATGAGTATGTTTTGGGGAAGGAAGTGTCACCACTGTGAGACAGGCTGAACAGGCTCACATTGGGGTGTGGCGACACTTCCAATAGCGTTATGAACCAACTTAAAGTGCCAGCTCGCCTAGCATTCTCGCACAACTATGCGACGATAATTGACGCACAATTTTAGTTTTATCTAAAATAATTTAAAAATCATGCAGTTCTGCCAATTAGTTTGTAAACTATACCTTCTTACTTTTGCCTGGAGCATGTCATGTTGGATACCTTTCTATTTCAATTCACTTCTTTATTCACCATGATCAACCCCATTGCTGCGGTACCGATTTATATTGCACTCACTGAAGCGATGGCACCAAAGGCAGCGCGTTGGGTTGCCATGCGGGCGGCAATTACCGCTTGTATTGCTCTTTGTGTATTTGCATTAGTAGGCGAAGCAATTTTTAGCTTCTTTAATATTTCAGTGAACGGGTTACGGGTTGCCGGTGGTATTTTATTCTTCGTGATGGGGTTTGAGATGCTACGCGGTCGCACTGTGCCAAAACGTGTTGATGGCGAGACCGAAAGTGATTTTGGCTCGGATGTCGCAGTCACCCCAATTGGTATTCCGATGGTTGCAGGGCCTGGTGCCATCACCATGGTAATCTTGTTTATTCAAGAAAGCCCAGCAACATCAAATACCATTAGCTTATTCGCAGCAATCATCGCGGTATGTATTCTCACGGCTTTTGTATTAGCAACTGGTCGTCAGTTGATGGCAAAGCTTGGCCGCAGTGGTAGTAAGATTTTAATGCGATTGATGGGCCTAATTGTGATGTTGATTGCCGTCGAGTTTTTCTTCGCCGGCATCAAGCCATATATTATCGATATTGCCCGCGCTATTTAAGCGCGGGTACTTCCATACCGCGTTTGGCATAAAACTCTGCGACATGTTGTTCTAAGCGATCTTCATCAATGGCGTCGCGCAAATCTTGCATGACCTTCTGATAAAAATGCAGGTTGTGAATAGTATTCAAGCGACCACCGAGCATCTCGTTAGAACGGTCTAAGTGATGCAAATACGCGCGAGAATAATTTTTACAGGTGTAGCAATCACATTCAGGATCAAGTGGCCCGGTATCGGTACGATGAACCGCATTACGGATTTTCACCACACCATTACTAACAAACAAATGACCATTACGGGCGTTTCGCGTTGGCATCACGCAGTCAAACATATCCACGCCACGACGTACGGCTTCCACTAAATCTTCTGGTTTACCGACACCCATCAGGTAGCGCGGTTTATCAATTGGCATTTCTGGCGCGATATGATCCAAAATTCGCATCATATCTTCTTTTGGCTCACCAACTGACAGGCCACCAATGGCATAACCATCAAAGCCAATATCTGTGAGTCCTTCCAACGAAATAGTACGTAACTCTTCGTACATACCGCCTTGAATAATCCCGAATAATGCCGATGGATTATCGCCGTGTGCGGTTTTAGAACGTTCCGCCCAGCGCAATGACAACTCCATTGACGAGCGCGCTTCGGCGTGTGTTGCAGGATACGGCGTGCACTCGTCGAAAATCATGACAATGTCTGAGCCAAGGTCGCGTTGCACTTCCATCGACTTCTCAGGGGTGAGAAGAATTTTTTCGCCGTTAATTGGCGAGCGGAAAGTTACACCTTCTTCGGTAATTTTACGTAGCTCGCCCAAGCTAAAAACTTGGAAGCCACCTGAATCGGTCAGAATTGGTTTATCCCAATTCATAAAGTCATGCAGATCGCCGTGTTGCTTAATAATCGACGTACCTGGACGCAGCATAAGGTGGAAGGTGTTACCCAAACAAATTTGAGCACCTGTTGCTTTAACTTCTTCTGGCGTCATGCCTTTTACGGTACCTGCAGTACCTACTGGCATAAAAGCAGGTGTTTCAACGACACCGCGATCAAAAACCATACGGCCTCGGCGCGCTTTGCCCGAGGTTTTCAATAATTCAAATTTCATTTTTTCACCGATAAATTATCACGGAAAAACAGTCCGAGGCGCTTAGTATACCTTAGCGCTCAGTTCGGGTCACAAACATTGCATCGCCATAACTAAAGAACCGGTAACGTTCATGCACGGCTTCACTGTATGCATTAAGTACATGCTCGCGTCCGGCAAAAGCCGACACCAACATAATCAGCGTCGATTCTGGCAGATGAAAGTTGGTGATCATGGCGTCCACAACTTGGAATTCATACCCTGGGTAAATAAAGATATCGGTATCAGAAAAGAATGGCTGTAATGCTTCACCATTTTGCTTCGCGGCTTGTGCTGCCGATTCGAGCGAACGAACCGATGTTGTGCCGACTGCAATCACGCGACCACCGCGCCGACGCGTTGCTGCAATTGCGGCGACGGTTTCTTCCGGTACTTCAGCATATTCACTATGCATGTGATGCTCTTCGATATTATCAACTCGCACCGGCTGGAATGTTCCTGCGCCTACGTGTAGCGTCACATAGGCAAACTCCGCGCCCTTTTCACGTAATTGTGCCAATATTGCATCGTCAAAATGAAGTCCCGCTGTGGGTGCGGCTACTGCTCCTGGCTTTTTGTTGTAGACGGTTTGATAGCGCTCGCGATCACTGTCCTCATCCGGACGGTCGATATAAGGTGGTAATGGCATATGTCCATATTGCTCAAGCACATTTAGTACCGGCTCTTGGGTATTGAACTGCAACTCAAACAACGCATCTTGGCGACCGACCATTTCGACTTCCACTGCGCCTTCTAAAATCATTTTTGCGCCAGGCTTCGGCGAGCGATTGCTACGCAAATGCGCAAGCACGCGGTGTTCGTCGATAATCCGCTCAACCAACACTTCAACTTTACCGCCAGATACCTTTTCACCCAACATTCGCGCCGGTATCACTCGGGTATCGTTAAAAATAAGCAGATCACCCGCTTGTATGTGGTCCACAATATTTTTGAAGGTTTGGTGTGTCACCGCACCAGTTGTGCCATTCAGGCACAATAAACGACTGGCACTGCGCTCCGGTTGCGGATAACGCGCAATCAATTCATCAGGTAATTCAAAGCTAAAATCTTTAACATTCATGGCGGTTTCATCACAAATTCAATTGGCGCGTACTTTACCGTTTTTACGGCTTGAAAAAAAGTGAAGGTAAAAAAAAGCGCGCCGTAGGAGGCGCGCTAAAAACGAGATGACAACCGATCGTGGAGACCGGTTGCAGTTAATACGTTCTCATCATTAAAAATGGATCAAAAAAAAAGAGCACCGAAGTGCTCTTTTTCTCATTTCGATAGTCATTAAACGCCAAAAGCGGCCTTAATGATAAAGAAGAAAATAATCGACATGATAGCGCCGGCAGGGAGTGTGACAACCCATGACACCACGATATTACGCACAACACCTAGGTTTAACGCTGCAATACCCCGAGCCATACCAACACCTAATACCGCACCAACCAACGTTTGCGTGGTTGAAATTGGTAAGCCTGTACCTGATGCGATAACAACCGTTGTCGCGGCAGCCAATTCAGCAGCAAAACCGCGGCTTGGTGTTAAGTGTGTGATGCCTTTACCAATGGTTGCAATAACACGACGGCCCAGCATTGCCAAACCGAGCACAATACCAAATGCACCAATAGGAAGTACCCACCAAGCAAGCTTCGCTTTCGAGGCAATTTCACCGCCACTTTCTACCACACTGACAACAGCGGCTAATGGACCGATTGCATTAGCTACGTCGTTTGAACCGTGTGCGAATGCCATAGCACAAGCCGTTACAATCATCAGAACAGCAAAGACTTTTTCTACGTTGGTGTAGTGCATGTCTTTGTCAGCGGCAGGATCAAACTTCAAACGTGAAATGAGGATTTTACCCAAAATACCGACAACAACGGCAATACTGATTGCAAGTGAATATCCTTCAACACTGCTTAACTCGATACCAACGTGCTTTAAGCCTTTCTTGATAGTTACAAGCGAAATCATGAAGCCTGTCAGTGCCATGTAAAAAGGCACATAACGCTTCGCCATGTTCAATGGGTTTTCGCTGTCAAAAATAAGCTTTTGGGCACTTAAGAATACGAAGTAGGCGATAATACCTGCAATCATCGGCGTTACTATCCAGCTACCGATAATGCCGACTACCGAGCCCCAATTGACTGATTCAACTCCAACGCCAACGGCCGAGAAGCCTACAATCGCGCCAATGATTGAATGCGTCGTTGAAACTGGCCAACCTGCCCAAGACGCGATCAACAACCAAGTTCCAGCGGCGAGCAATGAACCAATCATGCCAAACACCAACAATTCGGGTGTATCAACAAAATAGGCTGACTCAATAATGCCTTTTCGTATGGTTGAGGTGACTTCACCACCCGCCAAATAGGCGCCAGCAAATTCAAAAATCATCGCAACAACAATGGCTTGCTTAATGGTAAGGGCTTTGGAACCAACAGATGTTCCCATCGCATTGGCAACGTCGTTCGCACCAATGCCCCATGCCATAAACAAACCAAATACAGCCGCTAGCACGATCAATGTCATGCTATAAGTGCTTAAAATATCCATCTAAATTACCCCGACTTAGACTCGTGCAAGCATGAGCTCAAAACGTGCACCCACGCGCTCGGCTAGGTCGGCCAAATCACCAACCCAATCTAAAATTTGATACAAGAACATGGCGTCAAGCGGATTCATATCCTGCTCAAGGGCACGCAATTGACGACGCAATTTTACTTGAAGTGCATCGGTGTCTTGCTCAATTTCATCCAGTTCAGAAATCATCTTATCAACGATGGTTCGTTCACGACCTTTGAAGCCAACCTCAAGCAGATCATCAAACTCACCAATTGTTTCTTTAGCTTTATCGGTAGCATCTAGGCAACGCGATAAATAAGCATCGAAACCTTCAACCATTGAGGCAGGGATTTGCATTTCACGGCCAGTCATCAAGCCTGAAATATCCTTTGCTTTATTGGCAATACGATCTTGCTGCGATACCAATTCTAATAAATCAGTCCGCTCAACTGGCATAAACAATCCGCCAGGAAGATTCAATCGAATTTCGCGTTTAAGGTCGTCAGCGGCTTTTTCTTTTTTGACGATCTCTTTTCGGTGGATTTCAGCTTCTTCCCAGTCACCTGCATAGACGGCTTGGAAAAAAGGCTTTAAGGTCATCGCACAATCGTGCACTTGATCAATATGCTCGATCATCGGTTTGATCGGTGACTTGGCAAATACACCAAGAAACGAGTTTGCAGACATAAAAGTTCGCCTTTGTTGCTGCGGAAATATACGTTAGATATACCTGATTTCAGGTGCGCGAATACTAACGAAGATTAATAAGTCACGCAAAGAATAATTTAACTATTGTGCTTAAACAATAACCTATTTATTGTGAAAAAGTCACATCACAGCTTGGAGTATTAAGGAAAATGTTCGAGTGGATCATGATGCCAGAAGCTTGGCTTGCGTTATTGACCCTAACGCTACTAGAGATTGTTCTGGGCATAGACAATATCATCTTTATTTCAATTTTAGTGGGCCGCTTGCCTGCGGAGCAACGTCACAAAGCGAGACAGATCGGTTTGATGCTTGCAATGGGCATGCGTATTGCGCTGCTATTAGCGATTGTTTGGGTCATGGGCCTCACCAAGCCACTCTTCTCGGTACTGGAATACTCGTTTTCAGGTCGAGATTTGATTTTGCTAGGCGGTGGCTTATTTTTGCTGGCAAAAAGCACACTTGAAATACATCATTCTTTGGAAGGTGCCGAGTCTCATAAGTCGGCAGGTAAGGCTGCGACATTTGGGGCAATTATCGCGCAGATTGCTGTTATCGATATCGTTTTTTCGCTCGATTCAGTGATTACCGCAGTTGGATTAGTGGATCATGTCAGTGTGATGATTATCGCGGTTGTTGTTGCTGTGTTGGTGATGTTAGTTGCGGCAAAATCAATTGGCGATTTTGTTGATGCGCACCCGACTATAAAAATGCTGGCATTGAGCTTCTTAATACTTATCGGATTTACTTTGGTTGGTGAAGGTTTAGGCTTCCACGTTCCGAAAGGCTACGTATATTTTGCGATGGCATTTAGTCTGGGCGTCGAGCTACTGAACTTGCGCGTCCGGAAGCATCGAGAGCCTGTTCATTTGAAGAAACGTATTGGCGACGGACAATAGTCCGTCGCAATACTTACAACAGGTTAGAAAGAGTAAACCAGCGTTACTGCTGTTTCGGTGTCGAGCTTTTCTTTGCTCTCATCTTCTAAATAAGAGTTGTGAGAGCCAGCCACCGAGAATTTCAGCGCAAGTGAACTGTTCACATTTGCAGAAATCGAAACTTCAGCACGGGTCTTAGTATTCTCTTCACCAACTTCGGTAGACGCTAACGCGTTGAATTTCGAGTTTTTCGAGATATCCCAAACAAGGTTACCCGCTAAACGCAGAATCGCGCTGCTCTCTTGTTCTTGCGGAACGCCACCAACAATCGGCTTGTTAATTGAGTAACCAGGACCCACTTCGTAATCAGCATACAGCGCTTCGCTATAGCGATAACGTGCACCATAACCTACCGCGAACGTACCTTGATACTCGTAACCGCTGAATTTATCTTCCTCATATGAGCCGAATACAAAAACTGATGAACGGCTTTCAGGCGAGAACTTATAGTTACTCTGAGCAGATAAAAACGTTTTGTCACCCGTTAAGATGGTATCGCCTGTCGCTTGGTCTTTTTGTTCTGAGCGATAGTAATCAATAACACCTTTATGACGCCAATTCTCAACGTCGCGTGCAAGGTTCAGCTTAGCCTTAAAAGTCTCGGTGTCTGTGTTACCCGACGTGAACAGCAAGCCTATTTCCGCACTAGCGTCCCATTCCGATTTGGTCTCGGTATCTAGATCACTGGCATCGTCATACATAAAAATACTTGCAGACGCAGTCGGGCTAGCGAACCCAACGACTGTAACTAGGGCTAATGATAATAATGTTAAGCGCACATGGACCCCCTTTCCTTTCTTTTTTATTCGCAATTCCAGCGAAACCTCACCCTTCATTATACAGATTAAGGTTTCGCTCGCTAAGGGTGATTTAGTTCACTTTAGCGTCTAATTCGCCCCGTTCGTAGCGCTTAAACATTTCCTCAAGCGATATCACTTTAATTTTGCTGGCTTGGCCTGCACAACCAAACGCCTCGTAACGCGCCTTGCAAATTTCGTACATGGCGTCCGTTGAAGCCTTCAAATATTTACGCGGATCGAAGTTGCTGGTGTTTTGTGCCAAGTGACGACGTATCGCACCCGTTGAGGCTAAACGCAAGTCGGTATCAATGTTAACTTTACGCACGCCATGTTTGATGCCCTCTGCGATTTGCTCTACTGGCACGCCGTAGGTTTCTGGAATCTCACCGCCAAATTCGTTGATTACTTTTAACCACTCTTGCGGCACTGACGATGAACCATGCATTACTAGATGCGTGTTTGGAATGCGCTTGTGGATTTCTTTAATGCGATCAATCGCTAAAATATCACCGGTTGGTGGACGCGAGAACTTATAGGCACCATGCGAGGTTCCGCAAGCGATAGCTAATGCGTCAACATTGGTTGCACGAACAAACTGTGCGGCTTCTTCTGGGTCCGTTAACAATTGGTCATGCGTTAATTTACCTTCTGCACCAACGCCGTCTTCTTCGCCTGCTTCACCTGTTTCAAGCGAGCCTAAAACACCCAGCTCACCTTCAACGGATACACCGCAAGCATGCGCCATGGCGACAGCTTCTTGCGTTACTTTCACGTTGTAATCATAGTCTGCTGGTGTTTTACCATCTTCTTTTAACGAACCATCCATCATTACTGAGCTAAAGCCAAGTTGAATTGAACGCTGACAAATGGCTGGTGATGTACCATGATCTTGGTGCATAACCACAGGAATATGTGGCCATTCTTCAATTGCTGCCAAGATTAAATGACGCAAAAACGGGGCACCAGCATAGCTACGCGCACCCGCTGAAGCTTGAACGATAACTGGGCTATCGGTTGCATCTGCAGCTTCCATTATGGCGCGCATTTGCTCAAGATTGTTTACATTAAATGCCGGTACGCCGTAATTATTTTCAGCTGCGTGATCAAGCAACTGACGTAATGAAATCAATGCCATGTAATATTCTCCTAATTTCCTATTTGGTTTGGCGTATTAGCCATTTAACGCGCGTTCTTCCAGAATCGCGACAGCAGGTAATTTCTTACCTTCTAAGAATTCTAAAAATGCACCGCCGCCGGTTGAGATATAACTAATTTTATCAGCGATGCCGTACTTATCAATTGCCGCCAGTGTATCGCCACCGCCAGCAATCGAAAATGCTTTACTGTTTGCAATAGCATGCGCGAGAGCTTTAGTACCTTCACCAAACTGATCAAATTCAAATACGCCCACTGGACCATTCCACACAATGGTGCCGGCTTGTTCAAGAATCTTTGCAAAAGCTTCTGCTGTATCAGGGCCGATATCGAACACCATGTCATCTGCAGTAATACTGTCGACTGATTTAGTCTCTGCTTTCGCATCTGCACTGAATTCTTTACCGGTAACCACGTCAGAAGGTAACGGAATGTCACCACCTTTTGCTTGCGCCGCCGCTACAAGACGTTTGGCTTCATCGATTAAATCTTCTTCGTATAGTGATTTACCAACGTTATGACCGGCCGCAGCAATGAACGTATTCGCAATACCACCACCAACAATCAATTGGTCAACTACGCTTGATAGCGACTCTAAAACCGTCAGTTTGGTTGAAACTTTTGAGCCACCTACTATAGCTACGAGCGGACGCGCCGGGTTTGCAAGCGCTTTACCTAAAGCATCTAGCTCGGCAGCCAGTAACGGGCCAGCACACGCCACATCCGCAAACTTAGCAACACCATGTGTTGATGCCTGTGCACGGTGTGCGGTACCAAAGGCATCCATCACAAACACATCGCATAACGCCGCTAATTTTTGTGCCAACGTATCGTCGTTTTTCTTTTCGCCTTTATTAAAGCGAATGTTTTCAAACACAACCACTTCGTTGCTATTTACTTCAACACCGTCAAGGTAATCTTTGGCGAGGCGAACTGGAACATCTAATGCATCGTTTAAGTAGTCAACAACGGGTTGCATGGAAAATTCAGCGTCGTAAACGCCCTCTTCCGGACGGCCTAAGTGTGACATCACCATCACTTTTGCACCAGCCGCGAGTGCGGCTTGGATAGTCGGCATCGCTGCACGTAAGCGCGCATCAGAAGTGACCTTGCCATCTTTAATAGGTACGTTCAAATCTTCGCGAATGAGAACTCGCAATCCTTCAAGATCTAAATCCGCCATGGTAATTACAGCTGACATATCTTTGCCTCGTCTATTCATTTCAAATCAGTAATTAATTCCGTGCAAGCATCACTTGCGCGGTATCTAACATGCGGTTTGCAAATCCCCACTCGTTATCACACCAGCACAACACTTTAATTAATCGCTTATCTGCTACACGTGTTTGGGTGCCATCAACAATGCTTGAGCGTGGGTCATGGTTAAAATCTATCGATACTAACGGTTCATCAACAAAACCCAGAATGCTTGCCATTGGCCCGCGCGCAGCATCAGACAGCACTTCATTGACATGCGTCACAGTCACTGGCGTATTTACCGTGACGCTTAAATCCATTGCCGTCACATTCGTTGTTGGCACGCGTACTTGGATTGCTTCAAAACGTCCAGCAAACTTCGGTAGAATTCGCTCGATACCTCGAGCTAAGCGCGTATCGACCGGAATAATAGAGCGCCCAGCAGCACGAGCTAAACGCGGATCAGTGTGATAGGCATCAATGACTTGTTGATCATGCATGGCGGCGTGAATGGTTGTAATAGCGCCACTATCGATACCAAAGGCTTCATCAAGTACTTTGATAACTGGCACGATGCAGTTTGTGGTACACGAGCCATTCGAGACCCATTTGTGGTGAGCCTCAATAGCATCCGAATTTACGCCATAGATTGCGGTGAAATCTAAATCTGCACTGCCTGGTTGCGAAAACAAAACCTTTGGAACGCCGACTTTTTCATAGGCGGCGCCATGCTCAGGATCACCATGAACACCGGTGCAATCTAACACCAAATCAAGCGCCAGATCACGCCAGTTCAAATCTCGAATTTCGCTTTCCGCTGACACCACAATGCGATCACCGCCAACCTCAAGATGATGTTCATCACGAACAGCAACTGGGCTTTGAAAACGACCATGACTGGTGTCGTATTTTAGTAAATGAGCCATCGCCTCAACGGGCGCCAGCTCATTAATCGCAACAACTTCAATATGGTTGCGATAACCGCGCTCGTACAATGAGCGCAGAACACTGCGCCCAATACGTCCAAATCCATTGATACCAATACGAGCTGGTTTTACACTCATGCGTTTAGTAGTTCCTGTGCCGTCGCAATGACGTTTTCAGTGGTGAAACCAAAGTGCTTAAATAAATCACCTGCAGGCGCTGACTCCCCAAAGCTGGTCATACCGATAATACGACCATTTAGGCCCACATATTTGTACCAATAATCGGCAATACCAGCCTCAACCGCAATGCGCTTCGTGACAGCACTTGGTAATACGTGCTCACGATAGGCTGCATCTTGCTGCTCAAACACATCCGTTGCTGGCATTGAAACAACGCGCACTTGATGTCCTGACGCTTGCAACGTTTTCGCTGCACTAACAGCAAGCGCAACTTCAGAGCCTGTTGCAATGAGAATCAATTCAGGTGCTTGTTCGCAATCAAGTAAAACATAGCCACCACGCTCGATGTTTTTCAGTTGGTCATTAGTGCGCTGTTGTTGTGCAAGATTTTGACGACTGAAAATTAGTGACGTCGGCCCATTCTTACGCATTAATGCGTATTTCCAAGCAACAGCAGACTCAACTTGGTCACACGGACGCCATGTACTCATATTCGGTGTCATACGCAAACTAGCAATTTGTTCAACCGGCTGATGGGTAGGTCCGTCTTCACCAAGACCAATTGAATCGTGAGTGTAGACGAAAATACTTTGCTGCTTCATCAGCGCAGCCATACGAACCGCGTTGCGCGCGTACTCCATGAACATCAAAAAGGTGGCGCCGTAGGGTGTAAACCCACCATGCAAGGCAATGCCGTTCATGATGGCCGACATGCCGAATTCGCGAACTCCGTAGAATACGTAATTACCACTGGCATCATCTTTGCTAATACCTTTGGAGCCGCTCCACAGTGTTAGGTTCGACCCTGCTAAGTCAGCCGAGCCACCGAGCAGCTCTGGCAATAACGGACCATAGGTATTCAGTGCGTTCTGCGATGCTTTGCGGCTCGCAATATCCGCTGGTTCGGCTTGAAGCTTGGCAATATAGGCATCAGCTTGTGCCACGAAATCATTTGGTAAATCGCCGGCTAAGCGGCGCTTTAACTCAGCGGCTAACTCTGGATATTCCTGCGCGTAGCTGTTGAAGCGCTGTTGCCAGTTGGCTTCAGCTTTGGCTCCGGCTTCTTTAGCAGACCAAGCAGCATAAACGTCGTCAGGTATCTCAAATGGTCCGTGCTGCCAGCCTAACTGCTCACGCGCAGCAACAATCTCATCGGCACCTAATGGCGCACCATGGCAACTTTCTGTGCCTTGTTTGTTCGGAGCGCCGAAACCAATAATGGTTTTGCAAATGATTAACGTTGGTTTACTCGTTTCAGCGCGTGCGGTTTCCACAGCGGCTTTTACTGCGTTGGCGTCATGCCCATCAACGTCGGCAATAACATGCCAGTTATAAGCTTCAAAGCGTTTCGACGTATCATCGGTAAACCAGCCCTCAACCTCACCATCAATTGAAATGCCGTTGTCGTCATAAAATGCGATTAACTTTCCGAGGCCTAACGTTCCTGCTAGTGAACAGGCTTCATGAGAAATACCTTCCATCAAACAGCCGTCACCAAGAAAGGTGTAGGTGTAGTGATCAACCACGTCATGACCCGGACGGTTGAATTGTGCCGCCAAAGTTTTTTCTGCTAGTGCCATACCAACGGCGTTAGTGACGCCTTGCCCAAGCGGGCCCGTGGTGGTTTCTATTCCCGGTGCATAGCCATATTCTGGATGACCTGGTGTTTTTGAATGCAATTGGCGGAAGTTTTTTAGCTCACTCAGATCAAGTTCGTAACCTGTGAGGTGCAACAGTGAGTAAATTAACATCGAACCATGACCATTTGATAAAACAAACCGGTCACGGTCGGCCCAATTCGGGTTGGCAGGGTTATGCTTTAAGAAGTCGCGCCACAGTACTTCGGCGATATCCGCCATGCCCATAGGCGCGCCTGGATGCCCAGAATTCGCTTGTTGCACGGCATCCATGCTCAGCGCACGAATAGCATTGGCTAGGTATTTTCGCTCAGTTACTGCTGTTGTCATAACAAACCCCGAATTTTAGCGTAAGGAAAAATGCACAAATGGTGCGCGTATTCTCCACAATTCGGGGCTTTGACGCAAATTAGATATCAGCTCGGAGTGCTTCAACCTTGTCCGTTTTTTCCCACGGGAACTCATCACGACCAAAGTGACCATAAGCCGCTGTTGGTTGATAAATTGGGCGCTCGAGGTCAAGCATTTGAATTAAACCGTATGGGCGTAGGTCAAAATGCTTGCGAACTAAAGCAATCAATTTTTCTTCGCTGTGCTCACTAGTACCGAAGGTTTCAATGCTAATTGACGTTGGCTCCGCAACACCTATCGCGTAAGACACCTGAATCTCAAGGCGCTCTGCAAGCCCGGCTGCTACTAAATTCTTCGCCACGTAACGTGCGGCATAAGCGGCACTGCGATCCACTTTCGACGGATCTTTACCAGAGAATGCGCCGCCGCCGTGACGTGCCATACCGCCGTATGTATCGACGATAATTTTACGACCAGTTAGCCCGCAGTCACCCATTGGCCCGCCAATAACAAACTTACCAGTTGGATTGATAAAAATGCGCTCTTGGCTTTTCGGAAACCATTCTTCTGGTAATACCGGCTTGATAATCGTTTCAATCACCGCTTCGCGTAGGTCTTTTTGACTGATATCTTGGTGGTGCTGGGTCGACAAAACCACGGCATCGATACCTACCGGACGGCCATCTTCATAAATAAAGGTTAACTGAGATTTTGCATCGGGGCGCAACCACGGTAGTGTGCCATTCTTGCGCACTTCCGCTTGACGCTGCACTAAACGATGCGCGTAGGTAATTGGTGCTGGCATCAGCACGTCAGTTTCGTTCGAGGCGTAGCCAAACATCAAACCTTGGTCGCCGGCACCTTGTTCTTCTAAACTACCGCGATCAACCCCTTGATTGATATCAGGTGATTGCTTACCAATAGCATTTAGTACCGCGCATGAGTCGGCATCGAATCCCATATCTGAGTGCACATAACCAATATTACGAACTGTATTACGGGTAATTTCTTCAATATCCACCCAAGCGTTGGTGTTAATTTCGCCGCCGACAAGCACCATGCCGGTTTTCACATAGGTCTCACAGGCGACGCGTGCGCGCGAATCTTGTGTGAGTATCGCATCAAGTACCGCGTCAGAAATTTGGTCGGCAATTTTGTCCGGATGACCTTCTGATACGGATTCAGAAGTGAATAAATGCTGTGCCATGCTTTGCAATCTCTAATCAAAGTTGGGAAGAAAAAAGTGGGCGTAGTTTAACTGAACCACACCCACTTTTCTACATTTAGACGTCTAAAAGTCTTTATTTCTGTTTTAATGTCGCCATATCAATAACAAAGCGATATTTCACATCACTTTTGAGCATCCGCTCATATGCTTCGTTAATGTCGTCCATGGCAATCATCTCAATATCTGAAGTGATGCCATGTTCAGCACAGAAATCCAGCATTTCTTGAGTTTCTGCGATACCACCAATTAACGAGCCGGCTAAGCTGCGTCGTTTTGCAATTAAGTTGTATACCGCAGGTGACGGATGCGATTCAGCGGGTACGCCGACTAATGTCATGGTGCCATTCAAGCGCAATAGCGTCAGGTAGGTATCCAGGTCGTGTGGCGCTGCAACCGTGTTAAGAATGAAATCAAGGCGATTACGCCATGCTTTCATTTGCTCTTCGTCTTTTGAAATGACCACATGGTCAGCGCCAAGACGTTTAGCATCATCAACTTTGCTTGGCGATGTCGTAAACAGTACTACTTCAGCACCCATGGCCTTGGCTAATTTAACCGCCATGTGACCTAGTCCGCCCAAGCCAACCACACCGACTTTATGACCGTCACGAACACCCCAGTGACGTAATGGTGAATAAGTGGTGATACCAGCACAAAGTAGCGGGGCAACGCCGGCTAGATCGAGCTTGTCTGATACTTTCAAAACGAAATCTTGATCAACAGTGATACGATTTGAGTAACCACCGAAGGTCACCCCACCAGAGTGTTTATCTTCACCATTATAGGTTCCAACAAAACCATTATCGCAATACTGCTCGTAGCCATCTTCACAGTTAGCACAGGTGCGACACGAATCCACCATACAACCAACACCAACGGTATCGCCAACTTGATATTTGGTGACCTTTTTACCAACGCGCGTGACTTTACCGACAATTTCATGGCCTGGCACACATGGAAACACAGTACCGCCCCATTCATTACGAGCCTGATGCAAATCAGAGTGACAAACGCCGCAGTAGGCTATCTCTATTTCAACATCGTTTTCGGTGGGGTCACGACGTTCGAACTCGAAATATTCAAGCGGCTTATCGGCTGCTTGAGCCGCAAATCCTAATGCTTTTGGCATGTTTACTCCTTAATTGTCACCGTATAACAACGCTTCATTCACGGTTTGAGTTAATGGGTGATAGCCTGGTTTTGCTTGCTGATAGACTTCACGTGCCCATTTTAAATTATCGGATGTTTTCGCTAGTTCACGGTAAAGTGGACTAACCAGCTTATTCCGACCAATCGTTAGCAAATAACTACGCAATCTTTCGCGCGCTGGTTCATATTTTTTCACAATCGCCAGTTTTAACCAGGCATGTGCAATTTCACTATTCTGAATGTTCGTTAAATTAAACTCGCGATCGAGTCGCGCCATGTTGTTGGCAGAGATATCTAAAGGCAGATTGTTGATAAAGTGCAACCATTCATGCGTTGTCCATTTATCAGTTTGTAACTGACCGCCTTTCAACCACCGCTGCATCTGTTGTTCTACTTGAGTAAACGCATCTGACGTCGGTTTTGGTGCATCTTCTGGTAAACCTGGCTCATGCAACCACTCGTTGATTTTACTCATGGTGACAGTGTCTGGCTGTTTATCCAGAAGTTGACGCTTTAGGTATGTTTTGAATTGCTCCGTTGAAATACTTTGAAACGCGAAGTCTTCAAAGTACTGACGCAAAAACTTGTCAAACATGTCGCGACCAAATTTTTGCTCAAGGTAAACCAAGAACAATTGGCCCTTTACATAAGGTACTTGGGAGAAAACATCATCAGGATGTCGCGTGCCTAAATCGATATTGAGCACAGTATCCTGCGGTTTTAAAAGCTCCATGTTATCTAATAAGTCCTGGTACCCCAGCGCTAGCTCCATGTTCGCGCGGCGCTCACCAAACAAAGCTTCCATGATGCGGTTTTCAACGTAGCTCGTGAAGCCTTCGTTTATCCACAAATCGCGCCAGCTTGCATTTGTGACAAGATTACCTGACCAACTATGTGCAAGTTCATGTGCAATAAGGTTTACTAAACTCCGATCGCCGGAAACAACAGTTGGCGTGATAAAAGACAACCGCGGATTCTCCATACCACCAAACGGAAAGCTCGGCGGCAAAATGAGTAAATCGTAGCGATCCCAGCGGTATGGCCCATACATTGCTTCGGTGGTTTCAATCATGGCTGGGGTATCCGCAAATTCCCAAGCGGCGTCTTCTAAAATGTACTGTTCTGCAAACACCGCAACATTTTCACTAATTGACTTAATCGCTAAATCACCTGCGGCAATCGCAATCAAGTAAGGGGGAATCGGTTGGGGCATGGCGAATTCATAGGTTCCAGGACGCTCATCACTTAAGCTGTTATCGGCGCTCATCACTGCCAATAGGCCTTTGGGTGTGGTGATGGTTGCGTTGTAGGTTAATCGTAATGCTGGGCTGTCTTGAATAGGAATCCAGCTACGCGAATGTATTGGTTGGGATTGGCTAAACATAAACGGATGCTTTTTGCCCGCTGTCTGCTCTGGCGTTAACCATTGCAAACCACTTGCTGTTGGTGCGGTTTGGTAATGAATACGCACTTGCTTGGCCACGCTACCAATATCAACAATTAATTCGCGGCCTAGGCTTGGGTGAACATCGCCTAAAGTAAACTTCGTTGGCTGCCACTGATCATCGATTAACAATTCTGCACGTTCGATGGTTAAATCACTGGTGTCGAGATAAAGCTGCGTGGTTTTATCATGACGAGCCAAGGTATAGGTTGCATGACCTTTCAATTGACGCGCTTCAAAATCGACCGTCAAGTTCAGCTCAAGGTGCGGCGTCGACACTTGATTCAAACGTGCGTAACTGTGGACATCTTCTGCTTGAGCAGGTTGACCCGCCACCAAAGCAACAATAAAACTCAACATTATTACGAATCGCGACAGATACATGTAATTCATCTCCTAGGTAATCACGCTTGAGCCATGATCGGTCGGATGACTAACAAAATCAAATTTTTTCAAGCTGTCAAACTTTCCGCTGAATGATAAGATGCAATCAAATCTGGCTACTCAGAAGGGTTTACCTTTCATGCGAATTCCACGCATTTATCAGACTGCTTCAAGCCCCTGGAGCATTGGTGAAATGATTGAGCTTGAAGCCGATGCAGCGAATCATGTTGGTCGAGTTTTACGAATGAACACGGGGCAGCAACTTGAACTTTTTAATGGTGACGGCAGTAATTACGCTGCGACAATTATTGAATCGTCAAAACGCTCGGTTACTGTGCAAGTCGAGCATATTGAAGCAAATGCATCGGAGTCTGCTGTGCACATTCATCTCGCGCAAGGCATATCGCGCGGTGACCGAATGGATTTTGTTTTGCAAAAATCAGTGGAATTAGGTGTGGCAGAAATTACACCTCTGTTCACGGAGCGTTGTGGCGTTAAGCTGAGTGGAGAGCGGCTATTGAAAAAACAGCAGCAATGGCAAAAAATAGTTATAGCCGCTTGTGAACAAAGTGGCCGTAGCAAGGTTCCAACAGTACATACGCCGGTGTCATTTAACCAGTGGTTGACGCAGTTACCGGAAGGGCTTCGCCTAACTCTCGACCCCTATGCTGAAAAGCCATTGCGAGATCTCGCCGAATATCCGGAGAAGTTGACCCTTTTTATTGGCCCAGAAGGCGGTCTTAGTGACCATGAAGTGACAAGCGCCAGTGAACATGGTTTTTTGCCAGTTCGCCTTGGTCCTCGCATTCTGCGTACCGAAACGGCCGCACTGACGGCTTTAAGTATTATTCAATATCAATTTGGCGACCTAGCCTAACTGATGGCTTAACGATTAGCCTAATTAAGGAATTCTAATGAAACTTGCGATGATTATGGACCCGATTGAATCGGTTAAAACCTACAAAGACACAAGTTTTCGTTTGCTGCTTGAAGCTCAGGCGCGAGACTACGAAATCTACTATCTCACCATGAATGATTTGTCGCTCATTGAAGGTGAGCCGATGGGTAACGCCCGTTCACTGCAAGTTGTCGACCAACCGACCGATTTTTATACACTAGGCGAGCCGACAGAAATGAATTTGGGTAGTTTTGATGTCATTTTAATGCGCAAAGACCCGCCGTTTGATACCGAGTTTGTTTACGCGACGTACTTACTTGAGCTAGCCGAGCGTCGCGGTGCTCTGGTGGTGAATAAACCACAAAGCTTGCGAGATTGTAATGAGAAACTCTTCACCGCTTGGTTCTCTGATCTCACCCCGCCAACGATTGTTACCCGTCGTGCCGAACAGATCCGTGCGTTCCACGAGCAGCATCGTGACATTATTCTAAAACCATTGGACGGCATGGGTGGTGCTTCAATTTTCCGTGTTCGTGATGATGGTACTAATTTAGGTGTGATTATTGAAACCCTAACCAACCATGGTCAGCAGTTCGCCATGGTACAAAAATACCTACCAGAAATTAAAGACGGCGATAAACGTATTTTGATTATTGATGGTGAGCCAATGCCATATTCCCTTGCTCGCGTTCCATCAGCAGGTGAAACTCGCGGCAATTTAGCCGCTGGTGGCACCGGCCGCCCGCAGCCGCTTAGCGAATCGGACTGGGAAGTTGCGCGTCAAGTTGGCCCAGAATTAAAACGTCGTGGTTTAACCATCGTCGGCTTAGATGTGATTGGCGACCGCGTGACCGAAATAAATGTCACCAGTCCTACTTGTATGCGTGAAATTGAGGCCGCATATGATATTAATATCGCTGCCAAAGTTTTTGAGGCCATTGAGCGCCAGCTTGGCATGTGTTGATTGTTGTAAACATCATGCTATTGCGGAGAAGTTAAACAGATGGAAACCTTACAAAGCCTGCAAAATCACTTTTTGATCGCTATGCCGAGCATGGATGATCCGTATTTTGCGCGCACAGTCACTTATATTTGTGAACACAATGCGGAAGGCGCTATGGGGCTCATCATTAATCAACCGGTGGAGCTAAGCGTCGAAGATTTGTTGGAAAAGTTGGAAATTGTGATTCCAGAGCATAACCAACGATTGGATGGCCCTGTCTATTCAGGCGGCCCACTTGCTCGCGACCGTGGTTTCGTATTGCACTCAGCCGATCAAAATTGGCGTAGCTCAGTACAGCTTAGCGATGATGTTGTGATTACCACATCGAAAGATATTCTTGAGGCGATGGGTAAAGGCAATATGCCAAGTGACTACTTACTCACCTTGGGTTATGCGGGCTGGGAAGCAGGCCAACTTGAACGCGAATTAGCCGAGAATAGTTGGCTGACCATCCCTGCTGATAACGACATTTTGTTTCACACGCCAAGCAAAGAGCGTTGGCAAAAGGCGGTGAAGAAATTGGGTATTCAAACATGGCAGCTTGGTCCTGACGTGGGGCATGCATGAGCCAAGTCATCGGCTTCGATTTTGGTACACACAGTATTGGTGTCGCCGTTGGTCAAACGATTACCGGTACTGCCTCACCACTTGCGGCGCTGAAAGCTAAAGATGGCCAACCGAGCTGGGATGCTGTCGAAAAGTTGATTAAGGAATGGCAACCGGAGTTTCTTGTGGTTGGTTTGCCGCTGAATATGGATGGCACTGAGCAACCGCTTACCGATCTTGCTCGCAAGTTTGCGAATCGACTGCATGGTCGCTTCGGCATTCAAGTGGTATTGCAAGATGAGCGCTTAACCACGGTAGCTGCAAAAGAAACCCTATTTGGCCGCGGCGGCTATAAACAATTGCAAAAAGGCAAAGTTGATAGCGCCGCTGCTCAGTTGATACTTGAAGATTACTTTAACCAGAATTAAAGATTTTCTTCTGCGTATTGTGCCAACGAACTACGTACGACACCGTTGAGGTTCACCGTTGCACTGCCTGGGTAGTCTTTGAACCGCTCCACTATGTAGGTTAAACCTGACGTTACTGCAGTTAAATAGTAACTATCAATCTGCGCTAAGTTCCCCGAACAAATAATTTTTGTGCCGGTACCACAACGGGTAATAATGGTTTTCAATTGAGATGCGGTTAGGTTTTGCGATTCGTCTAACAGTACAATTGCGTTTTGAATACTGCGACCTCGCATAAAATTCAACGATTTAAACTGAATATTCGCCTTGTTCATGATGTAGTTTAGGCTCGATTCCATGCTCTCATCGTGTTTATGCAATACCTCGAGTGAATCGGTGATTGCCGCCAGCCAAGGCGCCATTTTCTCTTCTTCAGTACCGGGCAAATAACCAATCGACTCAGCAATTTCTGGGGTATTTCGTGTAACAATGATTTTCTCGTAAATACCCTGTTCAACCACCAATTCGAGTGCTGAAGCTAAAGCTAGTAGTGTTTTACCGCTACCCGCAGGCCCCGTCAAAATAACAAGATCAATTGCTGGGTCGAGTAAAGCGTTCATTGCCATAGCCTGATAAATGTTCTTGGGCTGAATGCCCCAAGCCCGATAGCTCATCATACGCTCAAACCCAATGTCATGAAGGCGCACGTGTTGGTTATCGTAACCAACGACCTTTGCAGCAAAGTGTTCAGTTTGGTCAATAATGTATTGATTACGAAAAACCGTAGGCAATACTTTGCGCTCCACTTCGTGAAACGTTTCACGCCCCTCTTGCGCACTGGTTACCTCCCCCACGTGCTCCCAAAAGTCACCTTCAATTTCAACAAAGCCTTTTGAGAGAAATCGAATATCATCAATTAATTGGTCGGTGCGGTAATCTTCAACATGCTTCACGCCGGCGCCCTTGGCCTTTAAACGCATGTTGATATCTTTCGTAACCAGAACAACTTTCGTATCAGGATGTTGGTGTTGAATGGCCAGCGCCGATTGAATAATTCGGTGATCATTCTCGGACAGGTTTAACACGGCATCCTGCTGTTTTAACTGGTAATCTGGAAATATTGCTAAGGTACCTTGAGCTTGGTGAGCACCTTGCATATTGCTTAACGGAACGCCGGCAATAATTTGTTCTGGCGTGGCATCCTTCAATGCGTTTTCCAGTGAGCGAATTGCCGTTCGCGCTTCGCGGCTAACGTCTTTATGACGGTCTTTAATGTTATCGAGCTCTTCTAACACCACCATCGGAATCACAACGTGGTGTTCATCAAAATTCAAAAACGCGAGGGGTTCATGGAGGAGAATATTGGTATCAAGCAGGTAATACTTTGGAACGGTTTCAGTCATAACGGACCTCAAGCTACGTTGATATTTTAGTGATTGTGATAACGTGCCTTTCATTTCTAAGACTAGCCTAACTTTTATGAAAATGGTGTGAATATTGAAATAATTTTCGCTACCATGTGCGCCCTTTTTATCGACTATGCTGTATAGGTCATTTATTCATGGTAGCGAACGCAACATCAATGCAATTTATTCCAGGTCAACGCTGGCTCAGCGAAACCGAAATGGAGCAAGGCTTGGGTATGGTAAGCCAGCTTCAAGGACGCATGGTCACGGTGTTATTTCCCGTTACCGGCGAGTTTCGCCATTACGCAATGAATGAAGCGCCACTCGCTCGTTATCGATTGCTGGTTGATGAACAAGGGCACCATGGTGATGGCTGGTCTTTTCGTGTAACTCAAGTTGAAGAGCACGAAGGGCTTCTAACCTATCACGGCATGCGTGAAGACAACGATGAAGCCGTTGTCGTGCCCGAGGCACAGCTTGCGGCACAGGTAGCCACCAACCATCCGCTGACGCGGATTCTTGCCGGCAAAGTCGATCGCCTCGATATGTATCAATTGCGCCAGCAAGCACAGCAACATTTACAGAGATGGCAAAGCAGCTCGGCTGCTGGTTTGATCGGGGCGCGAGCCGACTTATTACCACATCAGCTGTATGTTGCTGGACAGATAGCCGATCGTCATCACCCGCGCGTATTACTCGCCGATGAAGTTGGTCTTGGTAAAACCATTGAAGCTGGGTTGATTCTGCAGCGCCGACTGCTAACTGGGCGCAGTGAACGTATCTTGATTGTGGTACCAGACAGTCTTGCTCATCAATGGTTAGTCGAGCTACTGAGGCGATTTAACTTAGGCTTTAGCCTATTTGATGTTGAACGATGTGAGCAAGCGGCCCTTGATGGCGATGCCATTTTTGCCAGTGAACAACTCGTTTTAGTTCCGCAATCGTTGCTTGCAAACCCTATTTGGTCTGGCGAGTTGTTTGAAGTGAGTTGGGACTTACTTATTGTCGATGAAGCGCATCAACTCGCCCCAGCTGAAATATGCTTTGCGTTACTACAACAACTTTCCCAGCACGTTCCAAGTGTACTGCTGTTAACCGCAACACCGGAACAGGCGGGGTTAGAAGCCCATTTCGCACGCTTACAATTGTTAGACCCTGATCGGTTTAATAACTTCGAGGCTTTTGTTGAAGAACAAGAGAGTTATCAAGCCTTGGTACCAAAAGCTGAAGCGTTAGCCAACAGCGGGCAGTTGGAGGCGCTTGATGAGCTCTTAGACAGTTATGGTACTGGCCGAGTGATGTTTCGAAATAGCCGTCGTCACATCGGTGGCTTCCCGACACGTCATCTGCAAGTTACCGAGTTGGACGCGGGCGATGCTCTGCTCCAACGCTTTGAATGGTTAGTTGCCCTGCTCAAAGCTCATAAAAATGAGAAATTTGTACTCATATGTCGCAGCAGCGAATTGGTCTTGGCGTTGCACGAAATGCTGCGTGTACAACAAGGCATTCATGCCGCAGTATTCCATGAGGGGCTGAGCTTAGTTGAGCGCGACCGCGCTGCCGCCTACTTTGCCAGCCCTGAAGATGGGTGTCAGTTACTCTTATGTTCCGAAATTGGTAGTGAGGGACGCAACTTCCAGTTCGCCCAACACTTAATTCTGTTCGACCTGCCGCGACACCCTGACTTATTAGAGCAGCGTATAGGTCGACTTGACCGTCTTGGGCAACGAGAAGACATCTATATTCATGTGCCAGTGGTTGACAATAGCGCCGAACAAATTCTGTTTGCTTGGTATGAAGCAATGAATGCCTTTACCCAAACCAACGCTATTGGTGCCATGTTGTATCGCCACTTTGCACCAGCGCTCGAGCAACTCATTGATCACCAAACAAATGGCGATTTCGATGAGGAGTTGTTAAGTATAACGCTACAAGAAACTCGCGATATGGCGGCAAAAATGCGTGTCGCGGCAGATGCCGGACGCGATCGCTTACAAGAGCTCAATGCCTTTCGTCCTCATCAAATAAACGAGCTACTCAGCGCAATTGAAGCCATTCAACAACCTGCAGAACTCGAGCGATTCATGTTGTCGTTTTGGGATCGCTTTGGCCTCGAGTTCGATCGCTTGAATGACGATAGCGGCTGGTTATACCCAACCGATCAAATGCGTATACCTCTAGCAGAGCTACCAGAAGAAGGTTTGACAGTGACATTCTCACGTGCTTATGCGTTAGCACACGAATACGTGACGTTTTTGAGTTGGGATCATCCATTAGTGCAACAAGCGCTTGAACTATTGACGCGTGATACGTTTGGTAGCACAGCCGTTGCATTACTTCAAAATCGAGCTTTGCCTGCTGGTGCATGGTTTATTGAACTACAATTCAGTAGCGTTGTGCTAGCACCGAAACAGCTAGCCGTGCAGGAGTTTTATCCACATCATAGTTTCCGCGTTTTACTCGATGGTCAAATGCGCGACCTCACTAATAAAGTGGCTCCGGGCGCACTTGATAAACAATTGCAGTTTGTGGATAAGAAACAAGCTCGGCTATTACTCAAACAACTACGAACAGAATGCCAAACAGCCATACAGGCCGCTTGGAAGCCAGCCGAAGAGCAACAACATAAGGCACTTGCAAGCGCCAGCGAACAGGTTACTGAAGTGCTCAATCACGAGTTGGCACGTTTAATTAAGCTAAAACAATCGAACCCGTTAGTGCGCGATAGTGAGCTAAACGCTATTTCACAGCGTCGCGATGCGCTTCTGGCTGCATTCGAGCAACCATTGCTGCAACTCGATTCGGTTCGTATCATGGTGAATATGCCAGCATGACGCTATTGCACTATTCACCTCCAACAACGCCATACTTGGATATTGTCTATAGTGACGATGACGTGGTGGTTATTAATAAGCCGAGCGGTTTGCTTAGTGTTCCTGGCAAGGCTCCCGAACATCGCGACTCAGCTTGGTTTCGTCTAGAGCGAAGCTGTCCGCAAGTGCGCGTTATCCACCGTTTAGATATGGCCACATCAGGATTGTTGGTCTTTGCTCGAAATAAAGTGGCACAGGCATCGTTACAACGTCAGTTTGAACGGCGTACTGTCAGTAAATGCTATCGAGCACAGGTATGGGGGCATTTACCTGCACAACGTGGCGCAATTGACTTGGCACTGCGCTGTGATTGGCCAAATCGACCACGGCAGATGGTTGATTTGGTTCTTGGCAAGCCTGCACTCACCTTTTATCAGGTGATTGGAAAGCATGTGCATGGTGATATCGTCGCGCTCACGCCTTATACAGGTCGCTCACATCAGTTGCGTGTTCACATGCAGGCGCTTGGTACGCCAATAATTGGTGACAAATTTTATGCATCCAGTGAGGGATACGCTGCTGCAGCGCGGCTATTATTACACGCTGAACACTTGGCGTTTGATCAGCCCACAAGCGGTGAGCGTTTGGTCTTTAATTGCCCTGCCGACTTTTAATTAATTCATAAGCCGCTTGAATTTGTTGTGCTTTCGCTCGCGCTGATTCGCGCATTTCCGGCGGTAAGCCCTGTGCGGCAAGCTTATCGGGGTGATGCTTGTTCATCAATTTACGATAGGCCTTCTTGACCTCAGAAAAGCTTGCTGAGCGACTCACACCGAGCACGGCATAGGCATCATCAAGTTGATTCGCCGTGGTTTGCTGGCTGTACTGCTGCGAACTTCCGCCGGTGCCGAATCGCTGCCCGGCTTGTGCCATTTGCAATAAGATATCCAATTGTGCGCGACGAAACCCAAGTGCTTGCGTTACCTTCAGTAAAACCTCGTATTCGGCTTGCTCAAGCTGTCCATCGTGCAGTGCAATTGTTAGTAATTGCTCGAGGAAAAACTGCAGCAGATCTCGCCGCCACGCAAGTTGAGTTCGAAGTTGCTGAACGCGCTGAGTGAGCGGGAAATCAGATTGTTTACCTTCGCGAAAGCTCTCTTGAGCATCAATACGCGCTTCTTCTGAAAGCTGGAGGTGATCCATTAAGCGCGTGACGTAATCTATGTCTTGTTCGGTCACGCGGCCTTTTGATTTTGCTAAGTGCCCTAAAACGGCAAACAAAGTACTCACGAATTGCTGGGGTTGAGTGCTGTTTTGCTGCATTGCGCGGGTTAGTGATTTATCAAACCAGTGACCAATCATTAGTCCCAACAGTAGACCGATGAATCGCGCAAATAAAAAACCAAAAAAGCCGCCGAGAATTTTACCCCAGATCATGGGTACTCCTGTAATTGTGCTAGTCGCTTGGGAGTGCCGACATCAGTCCACTCCGCGGAAATAATCGATGCTGCGATTTGTTCGTTTTCAATACCACTGTCTAATAATGGCCGCAGTCGAATAAACTGTTCACTACCAGATTGGTAATCGCTAAATAACTGCGGCGAAAATAGCCCCATCCCGGTATAGGTATAAGTTTGCTTACTTCCCGTTGCCGCTTGTAACATGCCGCTTTGCACAGCGAAGTCGCCGTGGGCGTTATGCGGCGGGTTGTTCGCCAGCAATAGATGGGCAACAATACCAGCAGGAAGTTCACGAGGTAATGCACTGAAATCTAAAGTGGTGAAAATATCGCCGTTGATTACCCAAAATGGCTCGTCGCCAAGCATTGGTAACGCTCGAATAATACCCCCAGCGGTTTCTAATCCCCCCTCAGGTTCGGGTGAAAATAGAATTTCCAATCCAAACTGCTTGCCATTACCCAGAGCTTGCACCAATTGTTCGCCCAACCACGCATGGTTTATCACCACTTGTTTAATGCCTTGTGCGGCAAGTTTTTCCAAATGGTATTCAATGAGGGGCTTACCGCGCACCCGCAACAACGGCTTCGGCGTCGTATCGGTGAGTGGTCGCATGCGCTCGCCTCGACCAGCCGCCAGTATCATTGCTCGCACTAGATGCGCTCCTGCAGTGCCGGCTGAATATGTTCTGCTAGCCAGCGCCGATAGTCGGCAAATTCTGGGTAGAGCCCAGCGACATCGTATAAATAGCCGACCGTTCTCGGAATATCCTGCAAATAGCCCGCCTTACCATCGCGGTGATAAAGCCGTGCAAAAATACCCGCAGCCTTGGTATGGCGTTGCATTCCCATTAAATCAAACCAACGTTGCCACTGCGATTGTTCCACTGTACTAGGAAGGAGTTGTTGCTCTTGCAATCGTTCAAATAGTTCATTGCTCAGTTCAATCACTTGCTGTTGCGGCCAACGCACATAACAGTCTCGCAATAAGCTGACGGCATCATAAGTAATTGGCCCTTTCACCGCATCTTGAAAGTCAATATAGGCTAGTTCGCCATTCCCTTGCACCATGATATTACGCGCGTGGAAATCGCGGTGAACGCCAACCTGTGGTTGCTGTAGAGCGTTTTCTATCAATACGTCTGTAACTCGTCGCCACATCGCTTGGTGCTCACCAGTCAAGTCTAAACCAAGATGCTCAACCACCAGCCAATCATGGAATAAGTCGATTTCACGGCGCAGAAGTGCCGTATCATAAGGAGGCAATTCACCGAGTTCGGTGCTTGTTACTGGCATGATGTCACATAAATCGCGTAATGCTTTACGATACCAGTCTAACATTGACGAGTCGGTCAATTCACTGAGCAACAGGGTCGAACCTAAGTCACTCAATAACATAAAGCCTTGCTTTTCGTCTGACGCGATAACCGAAGGAACCAAGACACCAGCTTCGGCATATGCTTGCGCGATAGCTATAAATGGTTGCAATGACTCCTGTGGTGGCGGCGCATCAACGGCAATAAGACTGCGATGACCATCAGAGCAGCGAAAATAACGACGAAAACTCGCATCTCCGGAAACTGGCTGCAATTGCTGTTGATGATACCCGGTGACTGCTTCGCACCAAGCTTGCAGTTTCAGTTCTCGTTGTTCGTTCACATCACCCTCACATTGCGTCAATATTCGCCAACTCGTTCTACTTTCGTAAGATTCTAAAAAAACCACAGTGTAGCAAATGGCGAGAGAATAAAAATTGCTTTATCATACCCTGCACATTGTGAAGGACAACCCAGGGTAAACCGCTCTATGCAAAAAATTTTTCAGACGTCATTTTGGACAGTCGCGCTAAGTGTTAGTTGTGCCACTGTTCATGCACAGCAGTCTTCGTCTGCGGTGCTGTCTGAAGTTTGCCCGTTACCTGCGCCACTATTTAAGACGCCGATACAACCTATCGAGAACTTGCAACCCGGTGCCATCGGCGTACGCGCAGATCGCGCCGATATCGATTCTCAATCTCAAGTTGCATCGTTCTTCGGTAACGTTGAAGTTCAGTTTGATCAGCAACAATTGAGAACTCAACAAGCACAGATTGATCAACTAAGCGGTAATATCAACGCCAGTGGCGCAACGCTATTTACAGACGGTTACGTTCAAGTGTCATCGGAAAACTTTCGCTTAAATTCGGGCGAAAATCGGGCTTTTTTGAGCGGTGCTGAATATCAACTAACTGAAACCGGAGCCCATGGTAAAGCCGATATTTTATCGTTATCACCACAGCAAGTTTTGCTTGAAGGCTCAACATTTACAACCTGCCCGAGTGATAGCCCAGTTTGGCAAATGAGCGCTCAAGAAATATCGTTAAACGAAGACGAAGAATGGGGTGAAGCTTGGCATGCCAAATTTGAATTGTTCGGCTTACCAGTGCTGTATCTGCCATATATTAACTTTCCAGTTACCGATGCACGCAAATCAGGTTTTTTATTTCCGACTTTTGGATCGTCACAAAAAAATGGTTTTGAGGTTGAAGTTCCTTATTACTTCAATATCGCACCGAATATGGATGCCACAATTGCGCCACGTTATATGGCCGAGCGCGGCACACAAATTCAGGCTGAATTTCGAACACTAAGCGAAACCGGTAATGGCCAATATAATGTTGCTTATCTTGAGCAAGACAAAAGCACCGACGACAACGCTGCTCGTTATTTGTGGCGTATTGAGCAAAATCAACGTTGGGGCGAACACTGGCGCGGATATATCAACGGCACATTTATTAGCGATGATGATTACTTAAACGATTTAGGCAGCGATTTTGCAGGCCGAGCTGATGCGCAACTATATCGACACGCTCAACTTGATTACCTCAACGAGAACTGGCAAGTGACCATGCGCGCTGAGGATTTTGAATTGCTTGGCTCGTATCGTTCGCCTTATCGAACCATGCCGCAAATTAAAAGCTATTACGCCGCCAACGCCGGCTTTGATGTTGATTTTGCGTTGTTTGCTGAAATGTCCCACTTCCAAAATCAGGACTTGAGCCAGGACACGGCGACTCGAATGCATATTGAGCCACAGTTGAGTTATCACTTAGAACAACCGGGTTACGATTGGTTAGCGGAACTCAGCTATGCCTACACTTATTACAATCAAGACGCAGATTTTGAGAATAATCGCTCGGAGAACCCTTCGCGTAGTCTTCCGACATTTCGCTGGCGTGGGCGAGTGAATCTAGAACGCAACATCGACATTAAACAACGCAATTATACCCACACGTTACAACCCCAAATTCAGTATTTGTATACGCCGTATCGTGACCAATCAGGTATTGGAATCTACGATTCGACCTTAATGCAAGACGATTACCAAGGGTTGTTTCGGGCTCGTCGATTTTCAGGCTTAGACCGTATCGCAGATGCCAATCAGGTTACGATAGGTGCCTCTTCAAGCTTGTTCGATCAACAAGCAAAAGAGATTGCGCGGGTGAGCTTTGGTCAGATCTATTATTTTGAAAATAGCCAAACTCAACTATTCGATACGAGTACTGAAACGTCCGAGAATCGTTCTGATCTGGCGCTAGAAACACGCTTTCGAATCAATGACAACATGTTCTTCAATAGCTCAATTCAATACAACCTAGAGCTAAATAGCACACGTAAAAGTCAAACGACTTTGGAATATCGTCTCAACGAGTTTAATTTAGTTCAGTTGAGCCACCGTACGGTAACGAATCTACTTGAGAATGACGTGGAACAAGTTGGCATGTTGGGTGTCGTAGAACTCAGCCCCCGTTGGCAACTTGCATCAAATTGGTACTACGATTTGCAAAACAGTCGTACCAACGATGCTTTCATTGCGTTACAGTACAGCGATTGTTGTTGGGCTATGCGAATAAGTGGTTATCGACGCATTAACCGCAATTTAGAAATAAATACCGGCGTCCCCGATTTAGGTGCGCCGGAGTTTGATAACGGAATTAGTGTACAATTCATTATAAAAGGTTTGGGCAGCGATAATCGCAGCTTACTTGATATGCTTGAACAAAGCTTGTTTGGCTATCGTCACCCGTTCCACTTAAGCAACTAGGTAGTATTCATGGGTAAAATTGTAAAGGTTTTCGTTGCAGCAATGCTGCTTTCATCAAGCGCTTCAGCATGGAGTCAACAACTACTTGACCGTGTCGCCGTTGTTGTCAACGAGGGCGTTGTTCTTCAAAGCGAAGTCGAACAATTGCTTCAACAAGTAAAACGAAATGCGCAGCAAAAAGGTACCGACCTGCCATCCGATCGCGTGTTGCGTATTCAAGCCATGGATCGTTTGATATTAGCTGAATTGCAGTTACAAATGGCTGAGCGCATGGGTATTACTATCTCCGATACGCAACTCCAACAAGCGTTAGAGGCTATTGCGCAAGATCAAAATATGTCAATGGATGAATTGCGTTCAACGACTGAAGCGAGCGGTACCAACTGGGATAACTATCGCGAAACAGTTCGTAAAGAAATGATCATTACCGAGACCCAACGCGCTACCGTTAGACGTCGTGTTTATGTATCGCCACAAGAAATCGAAAACCTTGTGAACGCGATGAAAGAAATGACCGAACAGGAAGTGGAATATCGCTTGAGTCATATCTTAGTTGGTTTTCGCGAGGGCGCCGATGCGGACGAGGTGCAAGCAACGCGCGAGCGCGCAGAGAAATTGTTAGAACGCTTACGTGACGGCGCAGATTTTTCGCAGGCGGCAATCACGTCATCGTCAGGTCCCCGAGCTCTTGAAGGTGGTGACCTTGGCTGGATGAATATTAATGCGATGCCGACGTTATTTGCTGATGCGGTTCGTGATAAGGGTAAAGGCGAGTTTATTGGTCCACTGCGTAGCGGTGTTGGTTTTCACATTTTGAAAGTCAGCGATGTTCGCGGTATTGAACAAGTACAAGTGGACGAAGTGAAAGCGCGTCATATTCTTATCAAACCATCAATTATTCTTTCTGAGCGTAAAGCGCAAGAGAAGCTTGCTGGCATTCGCGAGCGTATTCTAGCTGGCGAAGTCGAGTTTGCTGATGCCGCGCGCGAGCATTCTGCCGATCCTGGCTCTGCCGCTGCGGGGGGCGACCTTGGTTGGGCAGAACCGAATATTTATGCCGAAGAATTTAAGCGTCAAGTTGAGCGGTTACCAATTGGTGAGTTAAGTGAACCATTTGAAACTCAATTTGGCTGGCACATTGTTGAAGTCATGGAGCGTCGTCAATTAGATGCCACTAAGCGCAGTCAGCAAAATCGCGCATACCAGCTATTATTTAGCCGGAAGTATCAAGAAGAGCTTGAAAACTGGCAGCAAGAATTACGTGATCAAGCATACATTGAAACATTGATTCAATAAGGCAAACGATGACGGTTGCGCGAATTGCATTTACCCCAGGTGAACCGGCTGGTATCGGACCTGATTTAATTGTCAAACTCGCGCAACACGCTTGGCCAATTGAGCTTGTTGTGATTGCTGATGCAACATTGCTCGCACAGCGTGCAGCGCAATTAAAGCTCCCTTTAACTATTCGCCAATATACCCCTGATAAACCTGCTGTTGCTCAGGCTGCGGGTTCATTAACGGTGTGTCATACTCCCCTTGCTGAAGATGTCATTGTGCAGCAGCTCAATAGCAACAATGCCAAATACGTTTTGGCGACTCTTGAGCGTGCCAGTCAAGGTTGCCTAAGTCATGAATTTGCTGCCGTGGTTACAGGACCGGTTCACAAAGGTGTGATCAATCAGGCTGGAATTCCCTTTAGCGGCCATACCGAGTTTTTCGCGCAACATAGTAAAACAGCTCGTGTTGTCATGATGTTAGCGACTGAAGGCTTACGGGTAGCGTTAGTGACAACTCATTTACCGCTAAAAGATGTTGCAGCGGCAATTACTCGGGCTGCGGTTGAAGAAACCTTGCAAATTCTGCATGCTGATTTAGCTAAAAAATGGGGAATCGCAGCGCCTCGAATTTTAGTCTGCGGATTGAATCCCCACGCTGGTGAGCAAGGACATTTGGGTCGCGAAGAGATTGACCATATTATTCCTGCAATTCAAAGCATGCAAAGACAAGGATTCAAGGTGAGTGGCCCGTATCCAGCCGACACCGTGTTTCAGCCACATTATTTAGCCGAAGCTGACGCCATTGTCGCAATGTATCATGACCAAGGTTTACCTGTGTTAAAATACAAAGGGTTTGGCAATGCCATCAATATAACCTTGGGATTGCCATTTATTCGCACTTCAGTCGACCATGGTACCGCTTTGGACCGGGCTGGCACACACAACATAGATGACAGTAGTGCATTACTCGCTTTGCGCACTGCAATCGACATGGTAAATCGATGACAAAAACACATTTGGGTCACCGCGCAAGAAAGCGTTTTGGACAAAACTTCCTCCATGATCAATTCGTCATCAACGATATTGTTGACGCAATTAATCCGCAACCCAGCGATAACCTCGTTGAAATTGGTCCCGGATTAGCGGCTCTCACTGAGCCGGTCGTGGACCGCGCCGGTAAACTCACGGTGGTTGAGTTAGATCGCGATCTCGCTGATCGCCTCGAGCAGCATCCATTTTTAAAAAGTAAGTTAACCGTGTTTCGCGGCGACGCACTAAAAACAGATTTTCGGCAATTTGCCAGCGAGCAGCCGATTCGCGTTTTCGGTAACCTGCCCTACAACATTTCCACGCCACTTATATTCCATTTGTTGGAACATTTGGACGTTGTAGAAGATATGCACTTTATGCTGCAGAAAGAGGTTGTCGAGCGTTTAGCAGCAGAGCCAAACAGTAAAGCCTATGGGCGGATTAGCGTTGCCGTACAACAAGCATGTGCCGTTGAACCAGTACTTATGGTGCCACCGGGTGCATTTACTCCGCCGCCCAAAGTGGAGTCAGCTGTCGTGCGCTTGGTACCGCACAAAACATCGCCTTACCCAGTCAACGACCGAAAAGCGTTACATAAAATTTGTTTGATTGCTTTTAATCAACGCCGTAAAACAATTCGTAATAACCTCAAGCAAATTATGAACGACGAGCAGCTTGAGGCTCTAGGAATTGATCCAGGTGCTCGTCCAGAAACATTATCTGTAGCTGATTATTGCCGACTGGCGAACTGGTACAGTGAGCAGCAAGGTGACCATGCATAATATCGACATTCAAGTGAAAACTCATTTTATTGCTTCGCATTCAAATGAAAGCGCGAATGAATATGCATTCGCTTATACCATCACCATTACCAACCATTCCGACGTGACCGTTCAGTTACTGAAGCGCGCTTGGAAGATAACTGACGCCGATCATAAAATTACTCGCGTAGCCGGCGACGGTGTCGTGGGTGAACAACCACAGATTGCCCCCGGCGAGAGCTATAGCTATACCAGCGGCACGGTGCTCGCTACGCCAATTGGCACCATGGAAGGCTTCTACACAATGGTTGCAACATCAGGCGAGCATTTTGATGTTGAAATCCCTTCGTTTCGACTCGCTATTCCAAACATCATTCATTAGTCATGGCGCGCTATCTCGTTGGTGACATACAAGGCTGTGCCGCGCCACTAAAGCAAGCGCTCAAACAAATCAATTTTGATGCCAAGTTTGATGAGCTTTGGTGCGTTGGCGACATCATCGGTCGCGGCCCAAGCCCACTCGAATGTCTCGAATTGATACGCGACATGGGAACTGCCACCAAGATGGTTCTTGGTAATCATGATTTAAACCTGTTAGCGGTATTAAGCGGTGTTCGTGAAGCCAACCCCAACGATCGATTAGATACAGTCGTTAACTTACCAGAAAGCGAAAAGCGCGAATGGATAGATTGGTTAGTACAACACCCGCTATTAATACGTAGCGAAGATAATTTAATAATGACCCACGCTGGTATTTATCCGTGGTGGAGTGTATCTGAGGCAGAGTCATACGCTAAAGAAGTGTCTGAAGCACTCCAACAGGCATGGCGCTCAAACAAGCTCGACAAATTCTTAGTGGCTATGTACGGCAATGAACCAACGCAATGGTCAACCTCGCTCGAAGGAATGGACCGTATTCGGTTCTTTATAAATGTATTTACCCGCATGCGTTTCTGCGACCTCAGTGGCCATTTGAATTTTTCAGTCAAACAATCGCCTGACGATTGCAACGTCCCTGCACATCTCAAGCCTTGGTTTGAATTGTGGGATGTATCCGAGCACACCTTAGTATTCGGGCACTGGGCAGCATTGATGGGTAAAACATTACGCGATGATGTCATTGGCTTAGATACGGGCTGTGTTTGGGGCGAGTATTTAACCGTGATGCGATGGCCGGACGGCCATCGCATCAAAGTACGAGCTGCTGGTTAGCTCAAAGTGATTCGAGCAAACTTGCGTTTCCCAACTTGATAAACAGCAGTGGTTCCCGCCGTTAACGTTAGCTTGGTATCGCTAACTTTTTCTCCGTCGATTTTCACAGCACCTTGTTTGATCATTCGCATTGCTTCAGAAGTCGAAGCAACAAGCTCTGCGTCGCGCAATAAATTACCAATGGCCAATTCGCCATTATCACTGGTAATTGTGAGCTCTGGCATTTCATCAGGAATAGCGTTTTTACTGAAACGCTGAACAAAATCTTGTTCTGCAGCGTTCGCTGCCGCTTCATCATGGAAGCGCGCGATAATTTCTTTTGCTAATAACACTTTATAATCACGCGGGTTAGCGCCATCAGCCACTGCCTGTTTGAAGCTCTTGATTTCATCTAAAGGACGGAAACTCAATAACTCGTAGTAGCGCCACATCAATTCATCAGAGACCGACATGACTTTGCCGAACATGTCATTTGCGGGCTCGGTAATACCAATATAGTTACCGAGTGATTTTGACATTTTCTGCACGCCGTCTAAGCCTTCGAGCAACGGCACCATAATGACCGTTTGTGGCTTCTGACCTTCATCTTTTTGCAGCTCGCGTCCCATCAATAGGTTAAAGCGCTGATCGGTTCCACCTAACTCAACGTCCGCTTTCAATGCAACCGAATCCCAGCCCTGCACCAACGGATACAAAAACTCATGAATCGCAATTGGCTGACCTGAACCATAGCGCTTCTTGAAGTCATCGCGCTCAAGCATGCGCGCTACCGTCTGACGCGCGGCTAACTTGATCATGCCAGCCGCACCCAACTCATTCATCCATTCAGAGTTGAATCGAATTTTGGTTTTCGCCGGGTCCAAAATTTTAAATACTTGCTCTTTGTAAGTTTGCGCATTCGCTAGCACATCTTCTCGCGACAATGGCTTACGGGTGACATTTTTACCAGTTGGATCACCAATCATGCCGGTAAAATCACCAATTAAAAATATGATTTCATGACCTAGATCTTGAAATACGCGCATTTTGTTAATGAGAACGGTGTGGCCCAAGTGTAAATCCGGTGCAGTTGGGTCAAAACCGGCCTTAATGACAAGTGGTTTGCCACTTGCTAGCTTCTCTTTAAGCTCTTCTGCTAAAAGAATTTCTTCGGTACCACGCGCAATTTCCGCAAACGCATCCGCAGCTGACAAGGTCATATTCGGCTTTCTCCCTACGCAATTCAAATTGGCCACAAACCCCGCATTGTATGCTATTTCCTTAACTCTTTTAAGCGCAATTAATAGTAAATTGACTGGAAAATCGCCATGCTTCATATTATTCTGCAGTCTGACTTAAAAAAATAATGCGCTAACACATCGGAAGGTTATGAAGTCGATTCCTAAGTATATGACAAGATTCATCGCCGCTTTGCCGCGTCGACATCAAGTACTGCTCAGCTCTGTCTGCGCGGTAACACTCCTTGTTGTGTTGCTTCCATCCGAGTCTGCGACAGCATCTAAGCACGTTTCTGAACCACAATTAGGCCAAGCCGAATTAATCCTTGGACAACGCTATCAACTGCAGATTAATGTCGAAAACCCGCAATCAAATGCTTCGGGTCAGCAAGACACAACTGTACGTTGGAGCGGCTATGAAGTTCGTTCGGGTGACTCGTTAGCGCGTATTTTTGACCAAATGGGGTTCACCCCGCAGCAACTCTATCGCGTTACTCAAGACGCTCAGGCAGATAAACTCCTGCGCAAGATTCACCCAGGTGATACCTTACGCTTTGCCAAAGATGAACACGATGATTTGATTCAAATTGCTTATCAAATCAATCCAACTGATACGTTAATTGTTAGCAAATCGGAAAACGGTTTCGTTAGTGAAATTGAATCAAAAACAGTTGAAGTAAGAACTGAAACTGCGCACGCACGAATCACTTCGAGTTTTTGGAATGCGGGTATTGATGCCGGTTTGACTGAAGGTCAAATCATGAGCATTGCAGATATTTTTGGTTGGGATATCGATTTCGCGCTCGACTTACGTGAAGGTGATGAGTTTAGCGTCATGTTCGAGAAAGAGTATGCTGATGGCGAGTTCGTTGGTTATGGCCGTGTTCTCGCTGCTGAATTTGTAAACCGCGGCGAACACTACCAAGCCTTTTTACATGAAAACGGTGATTTTTATAATGCCGAAGGTCGAGCAATGCGGAAATCATTCCTGCGTTCACCGGTTAAGTTCACCTATATCAGTTCAAGTTTCAACCCGCGTCGCTTGCACCCTGTAACTGGTCAAGTTCGACCGCATAATGGTATCGACTACGCTGCTCAAACTGGCACACCAGTGATGTCCTCTGGTGCAGGTAAAGTGATTGCTAGCGCCTATAACAACCTAAATGGTCACTACGTGTTTATTCAACATGGTGAGCGTTATGTGACGAAGTACCTGCATTTGAGTAAGCGCCTTGTCAAGAAAGGGCAACGGGTGAAGCAAGGTGAACTGATTGGCCGCGTCGGCGCGACGGGTCGTGTTACCGGTGCGCACCTGCATTATGAGTTTTTAGTTGATGGCGTACATCGTAATCCACGCACAGTTAAGTTCCCACAAGCCGAATCACTGGTTGCTGCGGAACTGCCGGTATTCAAAGAGATAGCGCAACAGCGTCTCGCAGTTTTGAATGATAGTAAGCGGTTGTATTTGGCGATGCGCTGATGCCTCAACGTGAGCTCTTCCTCGGCCTCATGTCCGGTACTAGTATGGACGGGCTTGATGTGGTTCTCGTAGAGTTCGATGCAGCGCAACCAGAGCTTCTGCAACATCGTCAGTATCCCCTCGATGACGAGCTTCAAGAGCAACTACATATCCTTTGTCACGAATCAACAGGCGAACTTCACTTATGGGGTTGTGCCGATCGACGTTTCGCCGAGTTTTGTGCCGAATCGGTGAATCACTTTCTAACCTATTTCGATATTTCACCGAGTGCCATTAAAGCGATTGGGAGTCATGGACAAACGGTTCGTCATCAACCCGATCAGTCTCCAGCCTATACACTTCAGCTCGGTGATCCGAACACGCTCGCTGCGTTAACAGGAATACCTGTCGTCGCCGATTTTCGGCGCAAGGATATCGCCTTAGGAGGGCAAGGCGCCCCACTGGTTCCAGCATTTCATCAGGCCATTTTTAGTAGCTTTGACGAATCACGGGTTATTCTAAATCTTGGTGGTATTGCGAATATTACGTGGCTTCCAGGTACGCCGGCAGGGGTGACGGGATTTGATACTGGACCTGCAAATACACTACTAGACCGATGGTTTACAGCCTGTCATCCCAACCATGAAGATGATTTTGACCGACACGGTGCATTTGCCGCTCATGGGCAAGTTCTTGATGATGTTCTAGCGAAACTTCTTGATGATGATTATTTCAAACGTCCTCCACCTAAGAGTACTGGTCGTGAAGATTTCAATTTAAAGTGGCTTGAAAAGTACCTTGGCGATTTATCGAAATTTAAAGCAGAAGATTTACAAGCGACCCTAGTCGAACTGACAGCTTGCACCGTAGCTCAAGCCATCAAAGACTGGTTGCCAGAGCGACCCGAGACAATTTTTGTTGCGGGGGGTGGTGCTTACAACCCAATTTTAATGAGTGCTCTGAAGGCGAAGTTGCCACATTGCGGGTGGCATGCAACTTCGGTGCTTGGCGTTGCACCTCAACACGTAGAAGCCATGGCATTTGCCTGGCTTGCACGTTGCTATATGCATCGTGTGCCAGGCAATTTACCGGCTGTTACCGGAGCAAGCCGCCCAACTATACTCGGCGGCTTGTACTTACCGTAGTAAAACGTTGTCGTTTAACTTCCTAACTCAGCAAAAGCATCGCGAGTCAGATTCTCGTTGTTACCATCTGTTCCAACAACAATACTATCTTCAATGCGAATGCCGCCATATGGACGTAACTCGGCAATCTTATCCCAATTGAAGTCTTTGTTACCGGCATGTTCTTCGAGTAACTGATCAACAACGTAGAGGCCTGGCTCAATAGTGAACACTTGTCCTACTTCAACATCACGGAGTAAACGCAAGAATGGATGACGTGGATCGCGAGCAATGGTGTCACCACGATCATTCGCCAAGAACCCACCCACATCATGCACTTGCAAACCAATGAAGTGACCCAAGCCATGTGGGAAGAAGGCGCTGCTGTATCCTTGTTCGTAAATACTTTCAGCAGTTCCCTTAACAAAGCCAAACTCACCAAGAATTTTTGCAATTTTAAGGTGCTGACTAACATGCAGCTCGTAATAATTGATGCCTGGTTTAATTTCGCTTAACAAGCTTTGTTGCGCATCATCCATCGCTTCGATGAGATCCGCAAAGAAGCCCTCTTCACGTGAGTAAGTACGGGTGATATCCGCACAGTAACCGCGATACAATGCACCAGCATCAATCAGGAATGAACGTGATTGCTCAGGAGCGCTAGTTTCATATACATCGTAATGCAGTACCGCACCGTGTTCATTCAATGCCACAATGCTGTTATATGGTACTTGGCTTTCACGAAAATTAATGGCGGCAAGGTAAGCGTGATGAATTTCTAACTCACTAGCGCCAGCCATGAATGCATCACGAGCGGCAAGATGCGCCTTAGCCGCCAATTTATTCGCCTGCCGCATGTTTTCTACTTCCCACGCCGTTTTGATTGCGCGATGGAAGTGCAGATGATCGATTAAATTTGCTGGATTACGTGCCTTTACTGGCCAGCTCGCCACTGGCTCGGCAAAATCTTCGCCAATGAAAGCAGCGGATTTGATCTTGTCACCGAGCCAATCCGTCATTTTTTCTTGGTTATCAATAACGATCAGCTCAACGTGTTGCTGCCATTCTTCTGCGGGAATCTTCACTTCCGCGTGCCAGAAATCGCGAGGTTTGAACAAGAACACGACTGGCTTTTGCCCTGGCTGGTAAAAAATGGCACTCTTCGGGCTTTCGATGACAGGAACCCAATACTTAAACAGTGGATTCACTTTATAGGGAGCTGGATTATCGTCCAAGAAGGCGACGCGTGGTTGCCCTGCATAGATAAGAACAGAATCGAAACCAGTTGCGGTAAGAGCTTCGTCAAATCTGGCTTTAACTGTGGCGATATGGTCTGCGTATGCGCTCATAAATACCTCGGTTAGAATGTTTGGCAACATTCTAACCGAAACAACGCATTAACTCATCTCTAGATGGCGAAGCTTGACCCACAGCCACAGGTAGTCGTCGCATTCGGGTTATCTACAAAAAAACGTGCGCCTTGCAACCCTTCTTCGTAATTTACCGTGCCGCCAACCAAATATTGCAGACTCATTGGATCAACCACCAATGTCACACCGTTTTTCTCGATTTCCATATCACCAGGGTTGGTCTTTTCATCGAAGGTAAAACCATACTGGAAACCTGAGCAGCCGCCGCCTGTCACATACACACGCAGTTTCAACGCCGGATTTTCTTCTTCAGCGATAAGTTTTTTAACTTTGTTAGCTGCGGATTCAGTAAACTGAATAGGCATGGCTTGTGCAACATCTGACATAGTCTTTCGGTACCTCTTGAAAATTCTGGTGCTATTTTCTCTTACCTGACTAAAAGGGTCAAGTATTGCCTTGCAGAAGTTGGCTCCAATAGAAGCTTCGTGTCAGCGATTGATTCGAACCATCTATCTTCACTTCAACATCAATACGCTCCGGTAAAAAGTCTTCCGGTAGCACAAAATCACCCGCTTGGACGGTAAAGTATCGCATACTAAATTGACGATCTTTCGCTTCAATATTTGCCAGAGCCATTAAGTCAAAACTCGCCGACTTGCCGTCCTTTCGACCATGCAAACGCATGGTTAACGTCCCCTTAGTGAGGTTACGCAGACGTTCCATTTGCACCACTGCAATACGAAAATGATAATGGTCGGCGGCAATGTTCTGCTGTAACTCAAGCGAATCAATGACAACGCCACTGGCTTCCATTTCTGGCGCCATAATTTTTTGGTAGAACGTCAATTCACGACGCAAGGCAAAGTTCTCGTCCTGCGCCATCAGGAGCTCTTGCTGCAAACTTTGACTGGCAGCGCGTTCTATCCCTAATTCAACGGTCGCAATGTGCTGCTGATAATCAAAGGTTTCAGCTCGCTCATAAAGTTGCTCAATTGTCGCCTCTTGTTGAGCAACTTTATCGATAAGCTTTAAAACATGCCAATGACCACCCCAATAGCCAGCTAATGCACCGATAGCGATTGCTAGTGCAATGACACCCCAGCCACCAAAGCGGTGAACTAATGCTGCTGTTATGATATTTTGCTTCTCTTTCATGGGCTCACTTCTTATCATGAATTAGCGCCATGCTACGCAGGCACTGGTTAGGACGCAACTAAAAATAAACACATGGGCTTTCAGATGATTCTTTGGTTAAAAGCGTTTCACGTTATTTTTATGGTGGCTTGGTTTGCCGGCATCTTCTACTTACCTCGATTATTCGTGTACCACGCGCAGAACCAAAACGACGCTGTTCACGAGCAGTTCAAAGTTATGGAGCGCCGTTTACTCTACTTTGTAACGCCATTTGCCATCTTGACGTTGGTTTTTGGTCTCGCATTAATGTGGATTTATGGCAGCGCTTGGCTAAAAGCCAGCGGTTGGCTGCATGTAAAACTTGTCATCGTTACATTGCTCTACGTTTATCATGGCTATTGCTTTAAGCTGTTGGCCGATTTCAAACACAATCGAAACACCCGCAGTCATAGATTTTACCGCGTTTTTAACGAGATTCCGGTGCTTGCATTATTTGCCATCATCATTTTAGCCGTGGTCAAACCGTTTTAGCGGTTTGATCATTCTTTTTAAGCGCAGTTTCTGTTAAAGTACTGGCCCAGTGTGTGCAATCACTGCAGGGCCTTTCATCATGAATTTTACCGGTTCAAATATCCTTTCTGTTGAGCAATTCGATATCGACAGTATTCAGACTATTTTTGCTATTGCCGACCGCATGCAACCTTATGCTCGCAGGCAAAAACGTACCAAAGTGCTCGATGGTGCCATTCTAGGTAATTTGTTTTTTGAACCGTCTACCCGAACCCGTGTTAGCTTTGGCACCGCGTTTAATTTACTTGGCGGCGAGGTACGTGAAACAACCGGTATGGAGAGTTCCGCGCTAGCTAAAGGCGAATCACTCTACGACACGGCGCGCGTGCTCAGTAGCTACAGTGACGTGATAGCGATGCGTCATCCAAAATCTGGCTCAGTAGCCGAATTTGCCGAAGGTAGTCGCGTACCTGTTATCAATGGCGGTGACGGTGCGAACGAGCACCCAACTCAAGCACTACTTGATTTATATACCATCAAAAAAGAATTGGCTTATCACGGCCACGACGTTGATGGTATGCACATTTGCATGATCGGTGATTTAAAATTTGGTCGAACTGTGCACTCACTGTCGCGCTTACTCGCTATGTACAAGGATATTCGCTTCACTCTGATTTCGCCGCGAGAGCTGGCAATGCCTGATAGTGTACTTGAGGTGCTTGATAAGGCTGGCCATCGGGTTACCATTACCGATCAGGTTAGCGGAAGTTCGGATGCCGACATTGTCTATCAAACTCGCATTCAACAAGAGCGCTTTACAACGCCACAAGAAGCAGACATGTACCGTGGTAAATTCCGCCTCAACAGTGAAATTTATACGAAACACTACAAGCCGAACACCGTGATTATGCACCCGCTGCCGCGTGACTCACGCGCTGAAGCAAATGAATTAGATAACGATTTGAACCAAAACCCGAATTTAGCCATATTCCGTCAAGCAGATAATGGCGTTCTCATTCGGATGGCACTCTTTGCGCTCACTTTAGGTGTGGCCGATCAAATTGAAAAATACGAGTGCGACGTCAACTGGTATAGCGAAAAGCGCACCAGTTATTAAGTAACTTAAACGATTACGAGGAAACGAATGTCACGTTCTGACGAATTATTCGCACAAGCTCAACACAGCATTCCCGGTGGTGTGAACTCTCCGGTGCGCGCTTTCAACGGCGTTGGTGGCTCACCAATTTTTATCGAAAGCGCCGATGGTGCCTATATGTTTGATGCCGACGGTAAACGTTACATCGACTACGTTGGTTCTTGGGGCCCAATGATTCTTGGCCATAACAACCCAGCCATTCGCGAAGCAACCCATAAAGCAGTAGACCGTGGCTTGAGTTTTGGTACGCCAACGGCAAATGAAATCACCATGGCTGAGAAAATCAAAGCACTGGTGCCGTCAATTGAGAAAGTGCGGATGGTCAATTCGGGTACCGAAGCAACCATGACTGCAATTCGTTTGGCGCGCGGCTATACCGGTCGTGACAAAATTTTAAAATTTGAAGGCTGCTATCACGGTCATGCTGATGCGTTATTGGTAAAAGCTGGATCGGGTGCGTTGACGCTTGGCGTACCAAATTCGCCAGGTATTCCAGAAGATTTTGCAAAACATACGCTCACTGTAACTTTCAATGATATTGAATCAGTTCGTCAGATTTTCGGCGAAGTTGGCGACGAAATCGCGACTATTATTGTTGAACCTGTTGCTGGCAACATGAACTGCATTCCACCTGCTCCTGGCTTCTTAGAAGGCTTGCGCGAAATTTGTGATGAGTACGGTAGCGTATTGATTTTCGATGAGGTAATGACTGGTTTTCGTGTTGCTCGCGGTGGCGCTCAAGAACGTTACCAAGTCACGCCTGACCTAACCACGCTCGGCAAGGTCATTGGTGGCGGCATGCCAGTTGGCGCTTTCGGCGGTAAACGCGAAATCATGGATTACATTGCGCCGGTAGGCCCTGTTTATCAAGCCGGTACATTATCAGGTAACCCCGTTGCGATGGCAGCAGGTCTTGCCGCATTAACCCAGCTTGATGACGAGCAGTTATATCCAAGCTTATATGCCAAGGTTGATCGCTTAGTCGACGGGCTTCAAGCCCTCGCGGATGAGGCTGGTGTTCCATTCACCACGAACCGTGCTGGTTCAATGTTTGGCTTCTTCTTTAGCTCGGATGGCCCAATCACCAGCTATGCACAAGCTACACAATGCAATATGGAGCACTTCCGTAGCTTCTATCACAGCATGCTAAAACAAGGTGTGTACTTAGCGCCGTCAGCGTTTGAAGCGGGCTTTATGTCGGCTGCACATACGGATGCTGACATTGACGCCACATTAGCTGCTGCCAAGGTTGCATTTGCAGCGCTAAAATAAGCGCTGCCACCACGACTTCTCTTCAATATTGCCCGAGCACCCAAGGTCCTCGGGCAATTTTTTTTGTCGGGCCGGTAATAGTCGAGCATTATTACAGTCCACTGGAATACGCACGCCGAGCTGCGGATGAAAGCCCGCCGCTTCGACATCGGTTGGTGAGTTTAATTGCAACGGTACAATTGGTATCTGCTCAAGTACTTGCTGCACTACCTTTAGTGCACCACTGCTGCCGGTGAGTTGCACCGGTTGATTATCGTCTCGCCCCAACCAAACGGTAACCACATGCTGATTGTCATACGCCACGAACCAGCTATCACGATAATCATTAGTGGTACCACTCTTACCAGCTAGTTTGTTAACGCCAAAAGCATCCGCTAGCTTGCTCCCGGTACCTTCATTGATAACCCCACGCAAACCAAAGTTCACCAAAAAGCCTGAAGCCTCACTAAAGAGTCGTTGCTGTTGGGAGACGTTGCGCTCGTAAACGGTTAACCCTTCATGATTGGTCACCGCACGTATACTTTGTAGTGGGCGATAACCGCCATGCTGTGCCAGCATGGTATATATCTCAGTAATAGCCATAGGGGAAAGTGGCACAGCGCCGAGAGTAATGGCTGGAACACTTGTAATTGGCGAATCGACGCCGCTCATCTGTAGCAGTTCGGCTAAGCGTTCAATACCGACTTCAACGCCGAGACGAACAGCTGGCACATTTCGCGACTGTGCGAGCGCATCATAAGCCAACATTTCGCCTTCGAATTTTTTGTCGAAATTCTGCGGTATCCATATTGGTTGGTTCGACTGTGCTAGTTGAAATGGTTCATCAGAAACTAAAGAGCCTAATTCAAAATCTGGTAGAGACTGGAAAGCTTCAGCATAAATGAGTGGCTTAATCAGCGAGCCAACCGGTCTCATCGCTGCAACAGCTCGGTTAAACCCAACTTGGCGTGGATTCTTATCACCAACAACTGCAGTAACGCCCGCCTCTTGATGGTTGGCAATAACAATCGCACCTTGTAATTCATCATCGTCGCTCACGCGAGGTAATTCGGTAACAATTGCTGCTTCAGCTGCGTTCTGGGTCACTGGATCAAAATAAGTAAAAACCCGCAAACCTTCTTGCTGCCAATTCACTGGAAGGTTTAAGCGTCCCAGCTCAAACTTCACCAACTCCATATAATGCGGTAGGTTCTCAGTAACTAACCGCCCCGTACCTGCTGGTAGTACAGGCTGACTCACGCTAGCAACATATTGCGTTTTATTCATAAGGTTTTGCGCAAACATGAGTTGCAATATGAGGTCGCGACGCTCTTGCGCACGTTCTGGGTAGCGACGTGGGTCATAATACGAAGGACCTTTGATAATGCCGACTAGCAGCGCAATATCGGCGGCATTAAGTTCTTCAACTTGCTTTCCAAAATACAGACGGCTCGCTAAGCCGACACCGTGTATTGCCGAGCCTCGATCTTGACCGAAATACACTTCATTCAAGTAGGTTTCAAGTATCTCGTTTTTGCTAAATCGATAATCGAGCACGATTGCCATTAAAGCTTCGTTCATTTTTCGCCACAATGACCGCTCGCGCGTTAAATAAAGATTTTTAACCAACTGTTGGGTCAAGGTACTGCCACCCTGCACCGTGCGCATGGCAGATAAATTGGCAAGCGCAGCACGACCAATCGACGTTAGAGAGATACCTGAGTGATGATAAAAATCGCGGTCTTCTACCAACAACAAGGTTTCGATAAGAAGACTCGGAACGCGCTCAAGACCAACCAGCAACCGATCTTCATCGTTGCCACCGGATAATCGACCTAAGTAAGGTGGTTCCAGTTGAATTCGATTTAACGTACGACCATCAGGTAAGCTTAAAATTGCTTGTACACGATTACCGGCAAAATTTACTTGCACACGCTTCGCCATTTGCGGGCCGTTAGCAAAATCGAATGGTCGCCGATAAAACTCAACGCCATACTCGGTCAAGCGGTACTGACCTGAATCTTTGACGGTATCAACCGCACGATAATTAAGGCGGCGCAATTCACTAATTAATGTTGATTTATTAACTGTTGCTTGTGGTTCTAGGGTAAGACTACGGCCATAAATTAACGCCGGCGCTTGATATCGACTCGAGCTAAAGCGCTCGGTTAATGTCGCATCGAGATAGATAAGATACCCAACAAGTACCACAATGCCGACAATCGACAGCTTTAATCCGAGCATGACAATGCGTCGAATAAAAGATGGCTTCGGCGTCGACTTTTTCTTTCGGGTCATTTTAATTGTCTCTTCGTCTTATGCGTTGCTTGCGCTTGTAACGGATCATCAGGCCAAGGGTGCTTTGGATAACGCCCTTTCATCTCTTTTTTGACGTGTTGATAAGCATTTTTCCAAAAGCTAGCTAAATCGGCGGTGCGTTGCAACAAACGCCCCGCTGGAGAAAGTAAATCTATGGTAATACTTTGTCTGCCGTTACAAATGGTTGGCGACACTGGCTCGCCGAAAAGCTCCTGCAACTTAGCAGAAAGTTTCGGTTTTTCAGCACAATAGTCAATTGCAACAAGCCGGCCACTCGGGATAGCGAGAGCCGCTGGACATGCTTCATCAAGTTGCTGTTGTTGTTGAAACGTCAATCGTGCTTGAAGTGCGGGTAGCGGGTCCCATGCATGCAACTTGCTGAGGCTATCAATGGATTGCCAATACGGCTCAGCCCATTGCTCAATGCTATCGACTAATACCTCAATCGCAATTGACGGCCACTCGGTGGGTTGCTGAAGTTTCTCATACAGACGAACTCGCGCCAGCCACTGCTGCGTTGCTGGGCTCAGTTGAAATAGCTCTAGCCCCCGCTCACGCATCTGCGCTTTGACATAATTACCCAGTGCATGCAGCCGCTGTTCAGAGCTAATTTTATCGGGTTGCGGAATCTCGCGCAGTACGATTGCACCTATTGCATCAACCTCTAAAGCTTGCAAACGTTGCTGTGGCCCCTGCCAACGAACCTCGACACGGCGTTCTCGTATTATCGCTGGATGCTCAAGATCGGTGTTATTTAGCGGAATCGCTGTACGAATAATCGCGTCACGGTGATGCTCAGATAAGGTCATATCAAGCACCAATAACCAGTCATCGCGGCTTCGGGTGTCTTGTTGATGGAGCATCGCGCCAGCGCCGTTACTCAACAAATAGCGGTCTGAGTTTGCGCGCAGTTTAGCAACACGATCGGGGAATCCCCACAGTAACACCTCACTGCATAAGCTTGCATCGACTCTCGGTTGCGTCAGTTCCAATTGCTTACACCAATATTGATAACGTTGACGCATCGTTTGCGTCAAACGCTCAACTGGCAGCGGAAATTGGTTTGCCTCGACATTGTGTTCAAGCTGGGCGACTAACCAAGCCGCTGTGGCGGCGTGTGTTGCTGATGTCGTTTTTGCACGAACTAAGAGCGTGGCCAATCGTGGCTCGGTGCCGAGGTCAGCAACTTGATGACCAAGTGCTGTCAGCATGCCTTGCTCATTACATAATTCGAGCGCCTTTAACACCGAGTTTGCTTGCGCTAAGTTTCCCCGATTCGGCAAACTGAAAAACTTTAATTGCTCGGGACTAGAGCCCCAACGTCGGCACTCAAGTAGAAAGCTAGTCAAGTCAGCGGTTTCCAGCTCAGGTGCTTGATAATCACGCAAACCATGCTCGTCGGCCTGTGCCCATAATCGAAAACAGTGTCCCGGACCAAGACGCCCAGCGCGTCCAGCACGCTGCGTTGCCGACGCCTTGCTGATACGGCTTGTGACGAGTTTGGTGATGCCATGTTGTGGATAAAACTGAGCCTGTCGCTCTCGCCCACTATCTACCACCACATCAATGTTTGGAATGGTCACACTGGTTTCAGCAATATTTGTTGAAATGACGAGGCGCCGACGCGTGTCGCGTTCGTCTAATACTTGCTTTTGCTGGGCTAACGGAATTTGTCGGTGCAGTGGCATCACGAGCCACTCGGAATTCCCTTCGAACATGGCGCTCAGTTGATCGATCTCACGCTTGCCCGGTACGAATACCAGAACACCCTTTGATGCCAAGCGCATAGCTTCACGGATGACCGCCGGCATGGCTTGCAGCCAAGTTTGATTTGCTGGCACTGGTTGATACTGAATATTAATTGGATACTGTCGCCCTTCACTTTGCAGCACATGCGCATCGCCAAGCCAATTTGCAATTGTTTGTGCTGGCAACGTTGCCGACATAATCAGTAACCGAAGGTCGTCACGTAAACTGGCGCTCTCTAATGCCATTGCCAAACCTAAATCAGTGGCAAGATTACGCTCGTGAAATTCATCAAAGATAATTAAGCCGGTACCAAGCAGCTCAGGGTCTCGCTGGATATATTGAGTAAACATCCCTTCGGTAACTACCAACAGCCGCGTTTGCGCATTGAATTTTGCTTCACCGCGAATGTGATAGCCCACCGATTCACCAACCGCTTCCCCAAGCTGTTCGGCAAGAAAATGTGCAATTGAGAGAGCCGCCATACGCCGCGGCTGGAGAAGGAGAATTCGTTGCTGTTGAAAAAGTTCGCTTTGCATGAGCGCAAGCGGTAATGCCGTCGACTTCCCTGCTCCGGGCGGCGCTTCTAGCACCACAGGTGCACTCGGTAGTAACCGAATCACATCATCGATGAGTGCTGTTACTGGCAGCACCTGTGGTGTCGTCATAAGGTTATTTCAATAACGTGGCTGCAATGGTGCGGAACCCAAGCGCTGTTGCCCCAGCTGGCCACATTGCGTTGGCACTGCCGTTATAGGCGCCAGCAATATCGAAGTGCAACCATCCAGCACCATCGTTCGGCGCAAAGCGTAATAAGAAACCAGCGGCATTACTTGCGCCACCTGCGCCACCACCTTTCTGTGGTCGACTATTGGCGGTATCGGCAAATGCTGACGGGCAATTATCTTTGTGCCATTGATTTAACGGTAAACGCCACAAGAGTTCGCGTTGCTCATCGGCAATTTTAAGCGCTGACTGCGCTAATGCATCATCGACACTAAATAAAGCATTGTACTCGGTACCCACGGCAACTTGCGCAGCGCCAGTTAAAGTAGCAGCGTCAATGATCAATGGGGCCTTAACCTCGCCAGCATAAATTAATCCATCGGCTAAAACTAAACGGCCTTCGGCATCGGTATTCACAATTTCCACGGTCTGACCGTCTTTATAAGTAATAATATCGCCAAGCTTGTACGCGCTACCGTCAATCAGGTTTTCAGCGCAGCACAACACCAATTGCACTCGTTTTTGTAGACCTTGTTGAATTGCATGCACAAGCGCGCCTGCGACTGTTGCTGCACCGCCCATGTCACATTTCATGGCGAGCATGCCTTCGCTACTTTTAATGCTGTAGCCACCACTGTCAAACGTGATGCCTTTACCAATTAATACAGCATCAACTGGCGCATCAGCTTGTTTCGACGGGTTATAATCCACCACCAACATAACCGGTGGGCGCTTGCTTGCGCGGCCTACGGTGTGGATACCCATGCGTCCGTCAGCAATCAATTCATCGCCAACGACAGTACGTACATTTACCGCATCACCACCTATGCTCGTCAATTTATCAGCGACTTTGCTAGCGAGTGACTCAGGATAAATTTCGTTTGGTGGTAAATTAATTAACCCACGAATCCATGCAGCTGTTTCACGCAATTGTGTCAGTTGTTCTGAAGCACTTGCCCAGTTAATTTGGTTTTTCGTTAACGTGTCGGTGAATCCATTCGAGAAAGCCCATTGACGCTCAATATCCCAGCCTTCACCTTCTAGCGAAACCGACTTTACCCCCATTGAATCAAGCTGACGGCCTGCCTTTTGAATCTTCCGTAAGTTGTTAGCTTCATTTTCAGCAACATAAATTGTCGCACCCTGCTCACCAAGAATCACCGCAGTGCTTGGCTTCCAAGCCGATTGATTTGGTTGCTGTGTCGAAACAAAGACAGATACAGTGCTAGACATGCGAATACGCTCCCAGTATGTTTTTGGCTTTTAATGCTCTATCGTATCCGAGCTATATGAGGCTTACAATGCTGTTTCACAACCCTTTACGACAGGCTGTGCTAATTAAACGCTATAAACGCTTTTTAGCTGATGTTGAACTCGAAAACGGTGAAGTTGTTACCGTACACTGCCCGAATACAGGCGCCATGACCGGCTGTGCCGAAGCCGGCATGCGAGTATGGCTAAGCGATTCTGCCAATTCTAAACGAAAATACCGTTTCACTTGGGAAATCGCCGAAACTTTCAAGGGGCAATTAATTTGCGTCAATACGCACCGTGCTAACCGTGTTGCAGGAGAAGCTTTAGATAGCAATGTCATTGAGCAGCTAACCGAGCTTCAGCAGTTGAGTGCAGAACGTAAATACGGCTATGATAACCGCCGCATTGATTGGTTTGCTCGCGATTCACAACACCGCGAAGTCTATATTGAAGTAAAGAGTGTGACCTTAGCAGATGCTAACCAAGGCTACTTCCCTGATACCGTCAGTAAACGTGCTTCAGACCATTTAAGAAGTTTGCAAGACATGGTCGCTGACGGCCATCGAGCTGTAGTTTTGTATACCGTTTTACACAGCGGTATTGAAAACGTGAGTGCTGCACGGCACATTGACCCGAAGTACGCTGAGGAATGTCAGAAGGCAAGTAAGGCGGGTGTGGAGTTTTACGCGTTAGGCTGTGAATTAACGTTGCAGGCAATAACGCCGCGACAAGAACTACCCGTAATAATATAGATAATGCGAAAACTTCAAATGCAAATTATTAGAAATTAAATTGCGCCGATATTCGCTTTCTGGTATATGTACCGACCTTTTTAATAACAACGTCTCATACAGGAGAACCATAATGCCTCAAGGAACGCCGAAAAAAGCCCATGGCATTCTGGCGCAAGCTGGTTTAGAGCCATACGAGCTCGGGCCGGACGAAGAGTACATGAATGAGGCGCAACGTGCGCATTTTCGTAAAATTCTTGAAGTGTGGCGCGCACAATTGCGTGAAGAAGTTGATCGCACCGTGCATCACATGAAAGATGAAGCAGCAAACTTCCCTGACCCGGTTGACCGTGCTGCTCAAGAGGAAGAGTTCAGTTTAGAGCTTCGTACACGCGACCGTGAGCGTAAATTGATTAAGAAAATCGAAAAAACGCTGCAGAAAATTGAAGCAGATGATTTCGGCTTTTGCGATCAGTGCGGCATCGAAATCGGAATTCGCCGCTTAGAAGCTCGCCCAACCGCAGACCTCTGTGTCGATTGCAAAACGTTAGCTGAAATCAAAGAGAAGCAAATGACTGGCGCCTAGTATGGCCGCTTCGTTACCCTATTGTGGACGCTTTGCCCCGACCCCGTCGGGGCCTCTTCATTTTGGCTCTCTCATTGCAGCTCTCGCGAGTTACCTCGATGCGCGCGCACACGCTGGAAAATGGCTAGTGCGCATCGAAGATGTCGACACCCCGCGTGCCGTTGAAGGCGCCGACCAAGTCATTCTTGAACAGCTAAAACGTCACGAGTTACATTGGGATGGTGACATCTGGTACCAAAGTGAAAGGACAGACGCTTATCAAGTTGCATTAGAATATCTTCAGCATCGCCACCTAACCTACCGATGCGAGTGCTCTCGAAAGCAAATCAAAGCGCTAGGGCCTTACTACACAGGCATTTGCCGAAACAAAAACATCGACTCAACAGATTCTGCCATTCGATTTCGTAATGATGAACCCATTCTCTCGTTTGAAGATGGTTGGCAAGGTCATGTAACCATCGACCCAAATTTTGCCAGTGAAGATTTCGTTTTATTTCGACGCGATGGATTATTTACTTATCAATTAGCCGTTGTCGTCGATGATATCGAGCAAGGCGTTACCGATATCGTGCGAGGTGAAGATTTGCTTACTGCCACAAGTTGGCAATTGAACTTATGGCGGTACTTTACTGATCGGGTTCCGCGTTTTAAACACGTGCCGTTGGCGCTGGATGAACATGGCCGCAAATTGAGCAAACAGAATCATGCTCCGGCGCTGAACAATGACGATGCAAAAGCACAATTACAAGCCGCACTCGTGTTTCTTGGATTAACCCCAAGCCATAAGCTCACAGTACCGCAGTTACTCGCTGAAGCTGTCACGCAATGGCAAGCGCGGAGCTTCCCTGAAACGCCCCAGCAGGATACAATATAACCGTTTGCGACATCAGTTGGAGAACCTCTTATTATCAAACGCATGAAAGCTTTGGCCCAACGCGCTTTAAAGCGCCCTGCGGACAATGCAAATTTACCGCAGAATATTCTCGCTAAGCCTAAAATTATTCCTCGCGATAAACATCCAATATCGCGCAAAGATATTTCAGAGCCAGCTCTGAAAGTACTGTACCGACTACATAATTCTGGCTACCAAGCCTATTTGGTTGGCGGTTGTGTGCGCGACCTGATTCTAGGACTTCATCCAAAAGACTTTGATATCGCAACTAACGCAACACCTGAGCAAGTGCGTAAGCTATTCCGCAACTGTCGATTAGTCGGCCGCCGATTTCGCCTCGCGCATGTTGTCTTTGGTCGTGAGATTATTGAAGTCGCAACCTTTCGTGGTCATCACGATAGCGCAGAAGATGAACGCACCGATAAAGTAGCGAAGCAGGACGACGAAGGCATGTTGCTGCGTGATAACGTCTACGGAACGATCGACGAGGACGCACAACGCCGAGATTTCACAGTCAATGCGCTGTATTACAACATTGCCGACTTCAGCATTATTGATTTTGCCGATGGCATGAAAGATATCGAAAGTGGTGTATTGCGCATGATTGGCGATGCGTCAACGCGTTACCGCGAAGACCCTGTGCGTATGCTACGAGCAGTTCGTTTCGCAACCAAACTGAACATGCGCCTGGATGATACGGTGGCAAAGCCAATTCGTGAGCTTGCTCCGTTATTGCAAAATATTCCGCCAGCTCGACTGTTTGAAGAAGTCCTAAAGCTCTTCACCGCAGGGAAAGGCTTAGCCAACTTCGAAATGTTAGTGGACTATCATTTATTTCAGCAATTGTTCCCATTACTGAAATCGTATTTGTCAGCGCCGACTGAAGCTCCGTATCAAATGCTGCGGCAAACCTTTTTAGATACCGACACTCGGGTGCGCAACGACCAACGCATTACGCCTGCTTACTTGTTTGCCGCATTGCTCTGGTGGCCGCTGCAAGCGCGCATGGAACAATTAAGTGTCGAAAGTGGTTTACCGCCGGTCGATGCGTTGAATATTGCTGCCGCTGATGTGATTGGGCGTCAGGTACAAACCATTTCGATTCCGAAACGATTTAGTATTCCAGCTCGAGAAATTTGGCAACTACAACAACGTATGGAGCGAGCTAAAGGTAAGCGAATTAATAGCTTGCTCACGCATCCTAAATTCCGTGCGGCCTATGACTTTTTGTTACTCCGCGCAAAAACAGCGACCCCGCTCGAGCAAAAACCTCTCGAACAACGGGCTCAGTTTTGGACCAAGCTTCAAGAAAATACCAATATAGGCTCCTCGTCGGTTACTACCGATGATGACAAACCAAACAAGAAGCGCGGACGTCGTGGCGGTCGCCGACGCCGAACCAAATCGACCAAGAAGACAGATTAATGGCAAAGGTCTATATTGCATTGGGGGCTAATTTAGGTAATCCAGTGGAAACGCTTAAAGACGCGATTCTCAGCTTGAGTGGCCTGCCGCAATTTCAATTTGTTAGAAGTAGTTCGCTTTATACCAGCACGCCGATGGGGCCAAGTGATCAACCAGATTACGTGAACGCCGTCGCGTGTGCGGAAACAAGCCTCGCGCCGCTAGATTTACTTGATTTATTACAGGCGCTTGAGAGTCAATTTGGTCGGCAGCGGATTCGTCACTGGGGTCCACGGACGCTAGACCTTGATATACTGCTTTATGATGACCTCACCATCGATGATCCGCGGCTGCGGATACCTCATCCAGGTATGACAGAACGTGACTTTGTGCTGGTACCGTTAGCTGAACTGGAGCCAGAGCTTACTCTGCCCGATGGTCGTACTATTGCGTCATTGTTAGCCAACATGACGCATCATGACCTTGAAAAAATAACCTGATACAATCGAAGCTCATTAGGCTGCCTCAAGGAGTTCGCCATGGCGGGCATGACAATTTCAAAACTAACAAAAATGAAAGCTGCCGGAGACAAAATAGTCTCGGTAACCGCTTATGATGCATCCTTTGCCAAGCTCTTTGCGAGTTGTGGTATGGATTTTATGTTAGTTGGTGATTCACTAGGGAATGTGATTCAGGGGCAAGCGACGACGTTGCCAGTTACCGTTGAACAAGTTGCCTATCATACCGAAGCGGTTCGCCGTGGAGCGCCGGATGCTTTCGTGATGGCGGATATGCCATTCATGAGTTACACCACACCTGAACAGGCATGTCATGAAGCCGCAAAATTAATGCGTGCAGGTGCTAACATGGTGAAGCTTGAAGGTGGCGAGTGGCTACTCGAAACTATCCGCATGCTCGTTGAACGAAGTGTTCCTGTCTGCGCGCACCTTGGGCTGCTGCCACAATCGATCAATGTACTTGGCGGTTATAAGGTTCAAGGGCGTGAGCAAAGTGCTGCCGAAAATACAGTACGCCAAGCGCTTGCGCTGCAACAAGCGGGCGCCCAAATGTTAGTTTTAGAGTGCGTTCCAACCGAACTCGGTCAACTTATCAGTAGTAAATTATCTATTCCAGTTATTGGCATTGGCGCAGGCCCTCACACTGACGGCCAGATACTCGTCATGCATGATATGTTTGGTCTGAACAGCGATTATCTACCCAAGTTTGTTAAAAACTTTCTCGCTGAAGCGGGTGATTTATCAAGTGCCGTTGAGCTTTATATTAAACAGGTAAAAGACGGTACCTTTCCTGGCCCAGAGCATTCATTCGAGTAATCACTATGCAGCTTTTGAAAAGTCTTGACGAGCTTCGCGGTTGGCGTACTCAATTAAAAGGTACTGTGGCATTAGTACCAACCATGGGCAACCTGCACGAAGGCCATTTAAAGTTAGTGGATCTAGCCAAGCAACACGCTGATCATGTTGTAGTAAGTATTTTCGTAAACCCCATGCAGTTTGGCGCCAACGAAGATCTTGATAGTTACCCACGCACTCTTGATGCGGATTGCATCGCCCTCGCCGAACGCAAAGCAACAGCGGTATTTGCACCTACGGTTGCAGATGTGTACCCGCGGGGTCTCGAACAGCAGACATTTATTGAAGTTCCTGGCATTTCGGATATCTTGTGCGGCGCCAGCCGACCTGGCCATTTTCGTGGTGTGGCGACGATTGTTGCCAAGCTATTCAATATGGTGCAGCCAGATGTTGCCATATTCGGCGAAAAAGATTTCCAGCAACTACAAGTCATCCGCTTAATGACGCGTGATTTAAGTCTCCCAGTAGATATCATTGGCATGCCGACCGAGCGAGCTAACGATGGCCTCGCCTTGAGTTCACGTAATGGTTATTTGTCGGCTGAGCATCGTAAAATAGCACCGATTATCTATCAAACGTTGCAACACGCGGCAGCTGAGATTCGCTCTGGTGCAGCGCCCGAAGCAGCTCTTAGCCATGCTCGAAAGCACCTTGAAGACAATGGCTTGCGCATGGATTACTTGGAGCTACGGCGACGCGATGACCTAGCGCCAGCGCAAGTGACTGACCCGCAACTGGTTTTACTTGTCGCTGCTTACCTTGGCAAAACGCGATTAATCGATAATCTGCAATTCGATCGTTAACGACCGTGGGGTTCGCGAACCAGCCCCAATTCACGCAGTTCGGTATATAACGCCCCGCGTAAGCTCATCGCTTGCGCGGCAATCTCACGCTGCTCTTGCAACACTTCTTCGAGCATTTCTTTAGTTGTTAATGGGTTGGCCAATACCACACGAAACACCACGGTTGGCTCCCGATGATACTGTGCTGGTGTAAGTTTCGTCCGAGACACGAACGAGCGACCTGTTTCGCGCTGACGTTTTTGAATAAATCGTGTAAGCGCATTTAAGTGCGGCATAATTCGACGTATTTGCTCAGCACTCGCTTGCTTTAGAAGAGGCTTTACTTTCGCAGGAACAAATCGATACGTCAGTAAACAAAGCTCTGGTTCGGTGATGAGCTCAAAATCGTCTTGTTGCTTAATCAGCTCTGCAAATTCTTGCGCTTTTTCGATACTTTGATCGATTAGGAGTTCATAACCACGACGCCCCATCACGTGCATGGCGGAATAGACCAACATGGCCATACCTGGACGCGAGCCTTCCATAGTATGCGCGCCAAGATCTTTCGAACCGTGGCGAATGACATACTCGGCATGATGTTCGATAGCGCGAACCATGCTCGGATCTTTAAACAGCACCATGCCGGCACCCATCGGTACATACATCTGTTTATGCGCATCAATCGTTACACTGTCAGCACGTTCTACGCCGCGCAACAAATGACGATGGCGGTGTGATAACAATGTCGCACCACCCCATGCGGCATCGACGTGAAAGTGAGCGCCCACTTCCTCTGCTACATCAGCTAATTCATCAAGTGGGTCGATATGACCGGTTTCGGTGGTTCCACCAACCCCCACAATCGCGAGTACTCGGCCACCCTCTGCGGTCACTTTGTCACACGCTTCGCGTAACTTATCGATACGTATTCGGTTGTTTTCGTCGGTCGGTACCGCGATTAAATTGCGGCGCCCAATGCCCAGTACATCGGCCGCTTTACTTAATGAATAATGCCCGCGCTCAGAGACCATAATCGTTAAACGTTTGTACCCGTAATGAGCTAAACCAGCGGCTAAACCTTCTGCGGCGATGCCAGCGAAGTCACCGTCAGGTTTAAGCGCTAGGTTACGTGCAACCCACAATGCCGTGATGTTGGCTATTGTGCCACCCGAACACATAGCGCCGAGTGAGTGCTGTGCACTATGCATCCAGCGCTGATAGAAGCTGTCGTTTTGCTGATACACCAAATGGTGCAACATACCTAAAACATTACGCTCTAAGGGCGTAAACGCTTTTGAAGTTTCTATTTTCACTAAGTTTTGATTCAGCCCAACCATTAACTTTGCCAATGGCAATAGGAAATACGGCAGGGCCGATGTCATATGGCCAATAAATCGTGGCGATGACGTGTGCACTGAGTGCGCAACCAGGTTGTTGAGTAAGAATTCCGTGTGGTCAGAAACATAACGGGGTTCTTCTGGGATTTCGCTTGAACTAAAATTTTGCTCAATTTCATGCAGCGGTTTTTCGCGCGCAACAATATGCTCACCTAAGAAGCCCATGAGGTTTTCAGAAAGGTGTTTCTCGATTTTGCCTAGCGTTGAATCTGGCGCTTCGGGAATTGTAAAAATTTTCAGTAACGCCTCTTGGCTTACTTCTGCAAAATTGTTGTCGCTCAAACAAATATCCTTGTGATTACTGAACCCTTGATGTTACTAAACCCTTTTTATTACTAACAAGGAAGCGCTCTATTCTGCCTCGATTGCAGAAAAATATCGACCATCTTCGGGTAACTGAGCTTCTAGCTCCCAAAGTTGCTGGCCGCTACGTTGGTATTTTCGCTCAAACGGCGTGATCGGCTCATGACGGGCAAGCAGCGGCGATATTGACGCACTGCAATTGACCAACGCTAAGCTACTCGCCACTTCAGTCAAATAAGTCACCCAATTGGAACGCATCACTAAACGACCACCCAGCCCTAACACATACGGCCAAACTGGGCTACCGTGCCAACGGCGCCCAAAGTGAGCGGCCTTTGGCCAAGGGTTTGGATACAATATGTAATGCTCATGAAGTTGCCAGTGGGCTTCTACTGCTAAACGCCAGAAATCATGCAAATCTGCACGAACAAGAATATAACGCTGGCCTGCTGCGGCATTTTGATAATGCGCATGGCGGCCGAGTCGATGTGCTGATTTATCCACACCAATCACAAGAGCCTCTGGATTCTGTTCAGCAATGTATGCGGTACTTTCACCAACGCCACAGCATGAATCGAGAATAATTGGTCCTTGCCAATCGGCAACGAGCTTCTGCACTTGCGCAAAAGCTTCACGATTATGTTCTTGTATCGGTTTGCGAAACGGCGATCGCAAATGACGCATGACAACCGCAACTAAGTCTTCGTGGTTACCATGCTGATTGGTTGTAACTGGCCTAGATTCTTTATTCACGAACGAATACCTGCGCCACGCTTCAATAACGTGTATGCGGTGATAAACAACACCAGGTTAAAGCCAATAATCACTGCCAAAGCAACGCCGACGTTGACGTCAGAAACACCCAAGAAGCCATAGCGAAACGCATTGACCATGTACAATACAGGATTTGCTTGCGCAATGGTTTGCCAAATTCCCGGTAGTAATTGGATACTGAAGAAAACCCCGCCCAGATAGGTGAGCGGGGTTAACACAAATGTTGGCACAATCGAAATATCATCAAATGTCTTCGCATGAACTGCGTTTATTAAGCCACCCAATGAGAATAAAGTTGAAGTGAGAATGACAGTGATAACCAAAATTAATAGGTTATGAATATTTACGTTCTCAACAAACAAAAACGACACGCACGTAACGATTATCGCAACAATCAGTGCCCGAGCTAAACCACCGCCTACATAACCGCCAATAATTACCGCAGGGGAAACTGGGGCAACGAGCATTTCTTCAATGTTGCGTTGAAACTTCGCACTAAAAAATGACGATGCCACGTTCGAATACGAGTTCGTGATCACCGACATCATAATTAAGCCAGGTACGATGAATTCCATATATGGGCGTCCGCCCATTTCACCGATGCGCTCACCAACAATGCTACCGAATATCACAAAGTACAAGGTCATGGTGATGGCTGGTGGAACCAATGTTTGTACCCAAATACGTAAAAAGCGCGTGCACTCTTTAATCCAAATTGTTTTAAGCGCAATGTAGCTAATAGATGATTGCATATTAAGCCCCCGCAGCCGCTGGCTGACGGCCCTTTTCGACTAGGTTTACAAACAATTCTTCAAGACGATTTGCCTTGTTTCGCATGGAAAGCACAGTGATTTTTTGCTGGCTCAATTGCTCAAAAACACGATTTAATCCTTGGCTTTTCTCAACATCAACTTCAATTGTATGACCGTCGACGATTCGCCATGTAAACCCTTCGAGGGTCAAAGCTTGAGTCGTTTCATCGTTGTCATTTGGCGCCAAATCAAATACAAAGGTTTCCATATTAAGCGTGGCTAGAAGACGTTTTATCGAGGTGTTTTCGATAATGGTTCCTTGGTCAATTATCGCAATATTACGACACAAGGTTTCCGCTTCTTCGAGATAGTGTGTGGTTAAGATAATGGTAATACCCTGCTTATTAATATCTTCAAGGTAGTCCCACATGCTACGCCGTAGCTCAATGTCTACGCCGGCCGTTGGTTCATCTAGAATGAGTAGCTTTGGTTCATGTAACAAAGCACGTGCAATCATCAAACGACGCTTCATACCACCTGATAACATACGCGCCGGACTATTGCGTTTATCCCATAAGCTCAATTGTTTGAGGTACTTTTCTGAACGCTCTTTCGCAACTTCGCGTGGTACACCGTAATAACCTGCTTGGTTAACAACAATCTGTTGTACCGTCTCAAATTGATTAAAATTGAATTCTTGTGGGACTAACCCGATTTGGCGTTTCAGATCACTCAACTGCGTATCAAGATCAAAACCGAAGACTGTTACTTGTCCTTCGGTTTTATTAACTAATGACGAAATGATACCGATGGTTGTAGATTTACCAGCGCCGTTCGGGCCAAGTAATGCGAAAAAGTCACCTTCTTCAACATCCAGATCAATCCCTTTAAGCGCAATCTGACCACCTTTGTAGGTTTTCTTTAAACCACGAATTGACAATGCTTTCATAGATTATTTTGACTCCTCGCCGTATCCCCAGCGTGGTTGCAATGTTTGTTCTAAGCCGAGATGGTCCAAAATGCGGGCCACCACAAAATCCACTAAATCGTCGATTGATTCCGGCTTATGATAAAAACCTGGCGCAGCTGGCATTATGGTTACACCAAGCAGCGCTAGCTTGTGCATATTTTCTAAGTGAATTGCAGAGAGTGGCATCTCGCGCGGCAGTAAAATAAGTTGACCGCGTTCTTTGATCACAACGTCAGCAGCTCGCTCAATCAAATTATCGCTACTACCATGCGCAATTGCCGATAGCGTGCCTGTTGAACAGGGGCAAACGACCATTTTTTTCGGCGCTGCCGAGCCAGATGCAACTGGAGAAAACCACTCCTCTTTGCCATAGACGCGCAACTGCTCAGGCGCCACCTTAAAGTGTTGCTGCATCGCCTCGCTCATCGCTTGCGGCGACGCTGGTAGTTGCCAATCAAGTTCAGTTGCAAACACGACACGTGCGGCACTCGACATCAATACATGCACTTGCTGCTGTTGAGCTAGTAAACACGCCAACAAGCGCACGGCATAAGGCGCGCCCGAAGCTCCGGTGATCGCTACGGTAATGCTTGATTGGGTCATGATTATTCCTTAGCTATTTACTTACAACGACGCTTTTAAGCCATCAAGCAAACGTTGATGAATATTGCCAAAACCGCCATTACTCATGATCACAATATGATCGCCTGTACGAGCCTGACCGATAATCATCTCGAGTAGCTGTTCAACTGAGTTTCCTACCTGTGCTCGCGGCACTTTCTCTGAAACCAACCATTGTACCTTGTCTGGCTGCAGCATAAAAATTTCATTCGCTTCACTTAACGCATCATCGAGTGCATCCGCCATAGTACCAAGCTTCATGGTATTCGAACGCGGTTCTAATACTGCGATGATGCGTGCATCATCAACACGTTTACGCATACCAGCGAGCGTGGTGGTAATTGCCGTCGGATGATGAGCAAAGTCATCATAAACTTTAATACCTGCTACCTCGCCCAGTAATTCAAGGCGTCGCTTGGTATTTTTATACTGTTGAAATGCTTCAGCGCTTACCGAAGCTGGCACACCCACATGATGCGCAGCGGCAATTGCCATAAGGCCGTTATATACGTTGTGTTGCCCAATTAAAGACCACTCAACAGTCGCTTGTTTTTCACCGCGATAGAAAACATCAAATGAACTACCGTCAGCGTGGTTTAATTGCGCATGCCACTCACCGTTGACACCAATCGCAACTTTCTCGCTCCAGCAGCCTTGTGCTAAGACTTGCTGAATCGCTTCCTCGTGCTCAGGGTAAAATATTCGGCCGTAGCTAGGCACTACCCGCACTAAGTGATGAAATTGGCGTTGAATAGAGGCTAAATCTGGGAAGATATCGGCATGGTCATATTCGAGGTTATTAAGTACCAATGTACTTGGACAGTAGTGAACAAACTTCGAGCGCTTATCAAAAAAAGCCGTATCGTACTCATCGGCTTCAATAACAAAGAAATCACTCTCGCCCAAGCGCGCTGATTGCTGAAAATTAGCCAGCACACCGCCAACCAAAAATCCCGGTTTCATACCAGCATATTCCAACAACCACGCCAGCATACTCGAGGTTGTGGTTTTGCCATGTGTACCGGCAACGGCTAAAACCCATTTGTGCTGAAGTAGCGCATCATGGAGCCATTGCGCCCCTGATGTGTAAGGAATTCGCTGGTTCAACACCGCTTCAACGGCCGAATTTCCTCGACTTAACGCATTGCCGATAATCACTAAATCGGGTCGAGGCTCGAGTTGGCTTGGCTCGTATCCTTCAATAAGCTCAATACCAAGTTGGCGTAATTGGTCACTCATCGGCGGATAAACTTGGGCGTCACTCCCCGTCACTTTATGACCAAGCTGCTTCGCCAGTGCCGCAATGCCTCCCATAAAGGTGCCACAGATTCCAAGAATATGAATATGCATGGGTTTCACTCAATTTTTTATCGTGATGATAGTGTACCACGGCACATTCAAACGACGACAATCTGGGCAGGCAATTTGCTTAAATTTGCGGTAAACTTAGCCGCGTTAAATACTCGGTTCGCAACTAACAAGTAATTTCACGAGGGTTCCATGCAACGCCTAATCCCGACCTTACGTAACGATCAGGTCGACGAAGCTCTGATATCAGTCATTAATTCTTTGCAAATTTGCGCGAAGGAGATTTCTTTTCGTGTTGGTCAGGGTGAGTTAGCCGGTGTGCTTGGCTCGACGCTTTCGGAAAATATTCAAGGCGAAACGCAAAAAAAGCTAGATATCTTGTCGAATCAGCTTATTAAAGAAATCTTATTAGAATGCCAACATGTTCGTGCCGTTGCCTCTGAAGAAGAAGAAGGCATCGTTCTCGGCAGCGACCATGGCAAATACCTTGTGGCTTTTGACCCCCTTGATGGCAGTTCAAACATCGATATCAACAGCATGGTTGGTACCATCTTCTCAATTTTGCCAGTGCCAGAAGACAATAGTGGCGATGTCGATATGTTTTTGCAGCCGGGCAGAAACCAAGTTGCCGCAGGTTATATTCTCTACGGTCCATCAATCATGATGGCATTTACTACCGGTAACGGTTTGCGTATGTTCACGCTCGATCAAACCGTTGGTGAGTTCTTATTGACGAAAAAAGATTTAAAAATAGAACCGGAAACCTCTGAGTTTGCCATTAATATGTCAAACTTTCGTCACTGGCAAGAAGGCATGCAACTCTATGTCGACGATTTGCTAGCCGGTACCAGCGGACCTCGCGCGAAGAACTTCAACATGCGTTGGGTTGCGGCAATGGTTGCTGATGTACATCGCATTCTATGCCGCGGTGGGTTATTCGCCTATCCATGGGATGCGCGCTCTGCAAATAAACCGTACAAATTGCGATTGATGTACGAGGGCAACCCAATGGCGTGGCTGATTGAGCAAGCAGGCGGCGCTGCCCATAGTGGTGAAGAACGAATTTTGGATATTCAGCCAACTGATATTCACCAGCGCGTCGGCATTATCCTTGGCGCCAAGCACGAAGTTGAAACGTGCTTACGGTACTTAGAGGGTTCGCATTCGAGCGACAAGACCGTATAATATCGCCCCATAATTTTATCGTTTTTGAAACAGGAAAAAACATGAGCTTAAGTCACGTTAGCGCAGGTAAAAACTTGCCAGAAGAAGTAAACGTTATCATCGAAATCCCTGCGAATGCAGATCCGATTAAATATGAAGTTGATAAAGACACTGGAACGTTATGGGTTGACCGTTTTATGTCAACGCCAATGTTCTACCCGTGCAACTATGGATTTATCAATGAGACGTTATCATTAGACGGCGACCCTGTTGACGTTTTAGTGCCTACACCGTATCCATTACAACCGGGCTCAGTGATTAAATGCCGCCCAGTTGGCGTATTAAAAATGACCGACGAATCTGGCGAAGATGCGAAAGTTATCGCTGTTCCAGTAAGCAAATTAACGAAAGAATATGACCACATCACCAATGTGAACGACCTTCCAGACTTACTGAAGGCTCAAATCACTCACTTTTTTGAGCGTTATAAAGAGCTTGAAAAAGGCAAGTGGGTTAAAGTTGAAGGCTGGGGCGACATCAACGCGGCGAAAGAAGAGATTGTGACTTCATTCGAGCGCGCGAAACAGAAATAAGCTCTATGCGTGGCACCTGTATTGAACTCAAGCAACTTGAGTTTCGGTGGCCAGGTGCCACACGCCCTCTCCTGCAAATTCCAGAGTTAATCATCACACGCGGTGAACATGTTTTACTGCGCGGTGCCAGCGGTTCCGGTAAATCAACATTACTCAGTCTGATTGCTGGGATACATCAAGCAGCGACCAACCAAGTTTTCGTTTTAGGCCAAGATCTTGGCAAGCTCTCGCAGCGTCAGCGCGACAAATTGAGAGCAAATGAAATTGGCTATATCTTCCAGCAGTTTAACTTACTTCCGTATCTTTCTGCATGGCAGAACGTGGTACTTGCTCAGCAATTTTCACCCGCCCGACGTGAGCGGCTTCGCGAACATTCTGAAAGCCACAAGTATCTTGCGAAGCAATTGCTTCAACACCTCGGATTAAATGCAGACGAGTTAGAGCGCCCAGCTCATCAACTGAGTGTTGGGCAGCAGCAACGTGTCGCGGCAGCACGAGCATTATTTGGCAATCCTGCATTAATTATTGCTGATGAACCGACCTCGGCGCTCGACGCCGATCATCGCGACAATTTTATCGAAATACTTTTCGACGCTTGTAAGAAGCACGGTACAACACTTCTATTTGTCACGCATGATGGCAGCTTGGCACATCACTTCGATCGCGCGATTGAGCTTGCTGAAATCAATACCGCAAACGAGGAGGCGATATGATTCGTCTTGCTCTAGCTAGTCTCGCGAATCGCAAAGCGAGTGCATGGTTAACCATACTTGCCATCGCCGTTAGTACACTGTTGCTGCTTGGTGTTGAGCGCGTGCGTACACAAACCCAAGAAAACTTTGCTAACACCATTTCAGGAACCGACCTGATTGTCGGCGCCCGCACTGGGTCAACTCAGCTTCTGTTGAGTAGTGTCTTTCATATTGGCGCAATGAATAACAGTTTAAGCTGGCAGAGCTATGAATACCTCCAACAGCTTCCGGGCGTCGCGTGGCATATTCCGATGGCCTTGGGTGATAGTTTCTCGAGTTATCCGGTCGTCGGGACAACGTCCGCATTCTTTGAGTATTTTCAATATGGCAATCGAAAAGCACTTCAATTAAGTCAAGGCGATATTTTTCACGACGATGACACCGATGCGGCTGTACTAGGCGCAGAAGTTGCACGTCGACTTAATCTCAATATTGGCGACGAATTAACCATTGCACATGGCTCGGGTGGTATTAGCTTTAGTGATCATGATACGCATCCCTTCATTGTGCGAGGCATTTTGGCACCGACAGCGACACCGGCTGATCAAGCTCTGTATATACCGCTAGCCGGACTTGGCTTGGTTCACGGAGAAATCGTGGAAGATGAACAGGCTCACGACCATGATCATGATCATGCCCATGAACAACCCGTTTATACACTGAGCGCTGTTCTATTAGGGTTATCCAACAAACCGCTAGCGCTAAGGTTACAACGTCAAATTAACACCTACGAGGGTGAGCCGTTAACCGCGATTATGCCTGGGCTTGCGCTAACCGAGCTATGGCGCACGTTGAATCTATTCGAAAAAGCATTGTTTGCAGTATCAGCGCTCGTCGTTGCGACAGGCTTATTGGGCATGCTAACGACCTTATTAGCAAGTTTACGAGAACGACGCCGCGAAATGGCGGTCCTACGATCTATTGGAGCCGGCCCGTTCACCATATTTGGCTTACTAGTTAGCGAAGCATTTTTACTGGCAGTTGCCGGCATCGCGCTCGGCATTTCAATTCTATTTTTGATTCTTGGTTTCGGTGCCGACTGGTTATTGATAAACACTGGAATGCTTTTACGTGCAACACCGTTAACAGCAGTTGAGTGGATCTTTGCTGGGGCGGTGCTTGGTGCTGCCATACTATTAAGTTTTATTCCGGCATGGCGAGCATATCGCAATGCCTTAGCTGATGGACTCACGATTCGATTATGAAACTAATTTCTGCTGTATTCCTAACAACTCTACTCTGTTTTTTGGCCCCAACCTTACATGCCGAAGAATATAAAACTACGCACTGGAAAGAGCTTGTGCCTGAAGGGTACAAGCCACCGCCTGTGCGTAGCCAAGCCTTTTATGATGCGAACCCGGAATTAGCCATTCAGCCAGAGTTAGACGCTCCAATGGTCGAAAGCTTGGATGGCAAGAAAATTAAAATTCCTGGTTATGTTGTGCAATTAGAAGGTGACGCAGAAAAGGTCACCCAATTTTTACTGGTTCCATATTTCGGCGCGTGTGTTCACGTTCCACCGCCGCCACCGAATCAAATCGTGCTAGTCGATTTCACCGAGGGTGTTAAGTACGAAGATACGTTTGATGCCGTTTGGGTAGAGGGAACAATCGAGGTAAAACGGGTAGAAGGTGATGTCGCTGTAGTCGGCTATCGTATGACCGCCGCTACAGTGACACCGTATTACTAAGTTTAAGGGTATTTCTGGTTTAGAAATGGACTTCTAAGCCCAAATATGGCCCTTTAAATTGAAGGTCTGAGTATATCCCGTCTAAATCATCAAGTTCGATGGTGATATCGCGGTAGCCCAACTGTAAATTCACGTCGACCGCTAAATTCTCAATTACCCGATATTCAATACCGGCTTCAATGTCACGTACACTGCTATCATCGATGCTTATTGCGTTCGCTAAGCCATAAACAGTAAGTGGAGTCGCTGGAATGCCAACACGCAACTGCGCATAACCGGTTGGGATCCAACCATCACTTTCTAACGAATTTTCAGATTGCGCATCACGAACCGCTAATAAACCATCGACTTTCTTACCTGTAACGCCAAGGTCAAACGATAGTAAGTCGTTATCAAAAATCTCGTAATAAAGCGTCACATCGGTGTGGCTTAAATCAATTGAGCTGGCGAGCGTTGTTCCCGCTGCATAACCTTCGCCGTTATAGGTAAAGTCTTCGGAAAGCGTCACCATTCCTTGGGTTGATAACTCATTATCTCGAATCTTGATATTCGGTAGCAACGGAATTGGATGCTCGAACGCGAGATACAGACTGTTTTGCTTTTCGTCGGCGAAGCCAAACGATTGATTACCATCGCCTGAGCCAAAGTTACCGGTATTTTCAGTATCCCAGATTTGGCCACCGGCGTAGATGCCGAGTAACGTGTCTGCCTGAGCAGCACCAGAGAATATGAACACTGGAGCAAGAATAGCTACTGCAATTTTTTTCATGGATGTGATCCCTATTAACGGATTGTTCTAACTTCGGCGTCGAAGCTTACACTATCACCATCGCTAAAATGAAGCGTAAATTCAACTTGATCACCCGGCTTAAACGTATTCTTTACACCAAACATCATTAAATGATAGCTGCCCGGCTGAAAAACGACTGTTTCGCCAGCTTCTAGAGCAAGTTCAGGTACGCGACGCATACGCATCATGCCGTCACGCATCACATGCTGATGCACTTCTATGGCTCGTGACGCATCAGTGTCTGCACCAACAATACTGATCACTGACGTGCCTGTATTACTTATAGTAAAGTAGCCTGCACCATTCTCTGTACCCGGTATCGACTCTTTCACCCAAGCATTTGAGATTTCAACCTCTGCAGCCATTACGTGAATCGGCAAAATAAACGAAATCAGAAGTAGCCTTTTTATAATCTGCATAACTCTCTCCGCAACATGTGTTGTTGCAGTTTACACAGTATTAGGCTTCTTTCGTACTACCAAATAGACTAGAAAGCCAACCAACAGGTACGGCAGCAACCAACCAAATAGACTCAATACGAGTGCTACGGTTGCAATAGTCAACGCCAAACCGACACTACAGCCTACAAACACCGCCAAAGCGAATGCGCCTGCCGCCAGTGCAAGAAGCAATAAACCGGTAAACCCAATACTAAATACGATGCCAATAACGGCGCCTACAAAGCCAAGTATTTCATCAGCGAAAAACAAAGCGGCGATTACCGCAATTACGATCCACATGATATTTTGTTTGCGTTGCATAAACTTATCTCCAACATGCTATGTCATCAAAATTCTATCCAATAAGTTACATGCAATTGTCGTGCCGATTTTTATATCACTGTTTTTATTGGTTTTTTCGAGATAAATAAAAAAGCCACTAACCTGAAGTTAGTGGCTTTAACAACTATTTCGTTAAATTTTAAACTCAGAACGAATAAGTTAACTCGGCAAAGTAATATCCACCATTAAACCCAAAAGGTGCATTGGTATTTGGATAAATAAAAATGCCGTTGAATTGATTCGACGGATCTTGTTCATCTGGATACTCATCAAATAAATTTTGAACACCGATGCTAACATTCACGCTATCAGTTGCTTGGTATCGTAATGATAAATCCGTGATCCACTTGCCGCTGAATGTTGTTTGCAGACCAGAGTTATTTTCCAGCACATAATCTCCGAAATAATTAAACGCCAACCGAGTCTCAAAATCATTGATGCTGTGGGTAAATGCTAGCGAGCCACTATTACGCGGCACCGAACGTGTCATACGTGTTCGTTCAACACCATCAAATAATTTACCTTCGAGACCATCGAGAATCTGTGGCAAATTAACGCCATCAATTTCTGTTTTGTTATAGCCATAAGCTAATTGCGTTCGTAAGTCACCATACGTTAATTGGAAATCTTTGGTGAGAACGACATCAACACCTTGAGTTGTTGTATCAACAGCATTAATGAAGAATCGGGCATTATCAGCTCCTGCTTGGGCTAGAGCATCTGCAACTGCGGGCGAATCATCTGGCACTAACGAGCTTGAAAGAATAATTCTGTCGTCAATTGCAATGCGAAACGCATCAACCGTCAATGTCAAATCATCGTTGCCTCGCCAAACAAAGCCAAAACTAAAACTTTGAGACTCTTCTGGCTGAAGAGCGCCAAGTTCAAGTGACTGTGCTACAGGACTGATGTTGTTGAACGTACCTGACTGCTCCGGGACAAGAACACCATCGCGATTGATAAATAACGTTGAAATATTAGTAAAGTAAATTTGCTGAACACTTGGCGCACGAAAACCAGTATTTGCCGTTGCACGTACGGCAAAGCTATCAGTGAAGTCATAACGTCCAGACAATTTCCAGCTCGTGTTGCTACCGAAATCCGAATAATCTTCATATCGAATTGCGGCGCCCCATTGGAACTGACTTGTCAGCATATTCTCGACTTCTGCATAAATACCAATGTTGTCGCGTGATTCATCAACCTCAGATTCAGGTTTGAAACCGGTGAAACCTTGGCTTCCTGCAGGACGTCCGTCGTATTCGCCATTAATATACGAAGCCTCATCGCCTGCAGTTATTTCGTAAGCATTCTCGCGGTAACTGACACCGAAGGCGACGGCTAAGTCGGAGTTATTAACAAATGGAATGAAACGCGAGAAATCTATACTTGCATTTGTTTCTTCCATTTTTAAAGTACCAGCGTCAAACTCAGTTGGAGTCGTTGGCCCCAAAGATGCATTTAAGGAATTCTCAAGACGATATTGGAACTCGCTCGAGCCCATTCCTGCACTCGCATCAACATCCCATTCGCCGACTCGGAATTTATACCCACCGGTTAAACTCACATCTTGCGTTTCTGGAGACAATAATGGCAAAAAGCCATCGGGGTAAACCTCTAAGAGATTGCGGTTATCGAGCGCTCGGCGGTAAAAAGCGCCAGACTGCGAGGTACGATCGCTATAGCCAGCGAACGCATAAATTTGTGAAGAATCACCAACAGGCAATTTAAAGTTCGCAAAGAGTGCTTTGTTTTCAAACGATGCATCACCCACATGGTGATTCAACCGATTAAAGGTTTCTTCACGCGGATCTAACTCACCGTCAATCAGCGGATACTGTTGACGCGGATCTAAACCAGCACGATTGGTTTTATTCTTATGGTGATATTCGGCAGCAAGTGTTAACGAGCCTGCGTCACCAATTAAAAAGCCTGTATTTCCGTGTACTTTATATTGTTCACCATCACCTTCATAAGTCTGACCGCCATTGGCAGTGATAGAGCCGCCCTCGCTTTGGTCTTTCAGAACAATATTAATGACACCTGCGATAGCATCAGACCCATACAAAGCCGAAGCGCCGTCTCGTAATACTTCAATTCGTTTAATCGCCGAAATAGGAATCGCGTTTAGATCAACGTTCGAGCTTCCACGACCAGTGGTACCATTTAAGTGAACCAAGGCGCTGCTATGGCGACGTTTACCATTAATTAGAACAAGCGTGTGATCAGGAGATAAACCACGTAATGATGCTGGCCGTACTGCATCGGACCCGTCTGTGATTGATGAACTTGGGAAGTTGAAACTTGGTACTGCATATTGGAGTGCGCGAGCTGTTTCTGTAATGCCGCTGGCCGCAAGATCGTCTCCAGAAATGATATCAACAGGAGCCGAACCGTCAGTAGCGGTTCGATAAGAGAGCCGTGAACCGACCACTTGTATCCGTTCCGCAGCTTCTGTTTCTGCCTCTGTATTATCTTGTGCAACTGCTGTATTTGCACTGATATACAATGCTGGGCTCAGTGCCGCCAATATCGCTAAGTTTACATTAGAATTTGTCATATCGATGTCCTCTACCTCTATCGTTTGTAATTAATATCATAGTCGACTTTGTAACTTATTAATTACACCGAATTGTTCTGATATAGATCAGAATGTTCCGAAGAGATAAAGATAGGAGCGATATTAATTGTTGGATATTAGATATTAGTGGAAGGCGAAGGTCGTTACTCGTTACTCGTTGTTCGTGGGTGGGGTTGGTTTTTTCGAATAACCAATAACGAATAACCAATAACGCTTTTGGCTTTCCCCAAACGAAAAAACCCCGAGCGTTAGCTCGGGGTCTCGTCGTATTTGAAGCCTGGCGGTGTCCTACTCTCACATGGGGAAGCCCCACACTACCATCGGCGCTGAAGCGTTTCACTACTGAGTTCGGAATGGATCAGGTGGTTCCACTTCGC
>NZ_PIPZ01000005.1 GCF_003987045.1 Pseudidiomarina marina
GCGACTTGATTCACGGCTTCTTGTTTAAACTCGTCCGAATATCGGATACCTTTACCCATGATTTACCTCTTATGGTCATAGTTACATTTTTACCATAAAAGGTGTCGGGAAATCTCAGGCCTTACCATTCAAACGAGTCATGGGATGAACCGTAACTCCGCAGTCGATTACATATATAACTATCGGAGCTTGATTCAGGGTAAACGATTTACCCGAACAACGAACGCAGAAGCGACACGCTACTATCTGGAAATGATCCTAAAAGAAGATGGTAGAGACAAGCTGCTGAATGCATTGTCCTCCTTACGACAGCACATTGACTACTACGAAACGGTCGGCAATGCCAACGTAGTCAAACGCAAAAAAATTTATGAGGAATTTTCTCGACTAGCTCAGGTTTCCACAAATGATGATTATATCTTCCCTGACGAAGTTGATGAGTCTAAAGAGCTTCGGGAAGGAAAGGTACGAAGCGTATATGTGAACATTTACGAAAGGAACCCGGTTGCTCGGGCGCAATGTATCGAGCACTATGGTTGCTACTGCTTTATTTGTGGATTCGACTTTCTGTCTGCCTATGGAGAAATTGGAAGAGACTTCATTCATGTTCATCATGAGTTGGAGTTATCGAGCATAGGAGAAGAGTATGTCATCGATCCTGTTCGTGATCTGAAGCCAGTATGTCCAAACTGCCACGCCATGATTCATAGACGAAAACCAGCCTTTGGCGTGGATGAAGTCAAGGAGCGACTAGCGAAGTCATGAGCTAAGATCTTTCAAGTGTTAAGTGCTCTTTAAGCAACTTGAGCCATGTAGAAGCATGCTTAGAGTTCGACACAGGACAAGAGATTCTATAAACGACTTATTTCAGATCACGTACTCTTGAAAGGCCTTAAAACAAAGACCTTGATTAAACGACTTATTTCATGAAAACAGATGTGATGAAGAAGGCGAGCTTTTTAGCTCGCCTTTTTTATTGTTCGCGTGTGCCTTGCTCAAGCAATGCCACCACATATTTATTAAATGACACGCCAGCATTCAGAGCTTCGGAGCTTAGCTCCTTATGTAATTCAGCTGAACAGCGAATTTGGAAGGTGCCGCTGAACGGCTTTTCGGGTTCGACATTAAACGCCTCACAATCGGCAATATATTCGTCGACTTCTTGCTCAAAGCTCGCCTTTAACTCATCCGGTGTCGCTCCTGCATAAGTAATAAGGCTCTTAATAAACAGAACTTTGCCATATAGGCAGCTTTTGTCGAAATCGACTTCGACAGTGCCTTGGTAGCCTCTATGGCGTAATAATTTTTGTGACATAACCTTACTCACTCTATGAATCCCATCAATCGTAACCGTGTAATCACATCTTTCAATGCGCCACGATCAACAGGTGAGTCACCATGTGATTTATGCAATCGTATTTGTCGGCTTGGATTCTGTGGGTCCATAAACTTGATTCGCGAGCCAGATGTTTTTCCACGCTTGACTTCGACTAACCCTAGTGACTTCAAAAATATCTTCAGCTCTTCATGTCGCACATCGCAGGGGGTAGGCGTTGCTAGCATGCGCTGATATAGCTTTTCCAACCTAGTCATTTAGTTCATCCATGATTTTAGACACATATTATCAATATGCAATTAAAAAATAATTGCATTAAGTTAGAGGCACTGCGAGTAGTATAGGATGTGCTATGGTTGGTATTAGCGATTTACGAAATAGCTGACAGAATCGGCAATGAGATCGAAACGGATGTTATCTTGATTACTTCCGTTTTTGAGCGAATTGCGGACCTCACTGAATATGGGCGAGTATTCCTGAGAATATCGTTCACAAGAGCCATCATTGTACCATTTAATGGAAATGTCGTCGATATCATGGTTCTATTTGGGGGAGGTAAGTTTGAGTAAGACAATCGTGAAAACGTTAATTAACAAGCGAGTCAACGAATAGGTGGCTAAATGGCGGTTAGCGAGCTTTACTCGATAATTCGAGCTAAATTTGATGCGGTCATCATGTGGATTTTATGCACGCGACACAGAGTATAGGCATTGTTTAACGTGAACATAGATATACAAGACTATTATGACGCTCTGAAAAATAACTATCTTCTCATTGTCACTTCAAATAGCAAAGAGAAGAAAGCTGTTAATGAAATCATGACCAATAGGAAAAATCTTTCTGTTCACATGTCTACAGGTGGGTGCAGTATAGGGCTGTTGGACGGCATGTTTGCAATTCATTTAACGGGAAGTAGCGGCATATCTGCTGAAGGCTCGGCAAGTAGGTTAGTAGTCGAGTTTGTCAGTCGAAACAATATGCCTTCTCCTGGGCTAGTGTATTTAGTGGGATTTTGTTGGGGTAATCCGACATTAACAAATATTGGCGATATTATAATTTCCGATACAATTTATTCACTTAATTCAAGAATAAGCAAAGGCAAAGAGTCCATATACAAAGCAACACAATACAGAAGTTCACTTGACCTTTCCCATGTAAGTAAAGAAATAAATCGAGAAATTGCGGACTCTCAACTAGGAGAACTAGCAAGTTTAGAGACTTTGCTATCAAGTACTTCTGAAAGGGAACAGTTGCTTCAACAGTACCCATATTTGATAGGCGGAGAAATGGAGGCTTTCGGTTTCGTGCCTTCGTTAAAGAGAACTCCTTGGCTGATTATTAAGTCAGTGTCGGATTTCGGATGTGATGATTTTGAACGTTCAAATCAACCAGAGGCAGCAGTTTCAGCTTCGTTAGCACTGCGTACTCTTAACGAGTTGCTGATAAGTAATGCATTGATTAATTTTAGTATATCTAAGCCTGATGAGTTACTTCTTATTGACCGTTTATTTGGCAATGAAATCAGAGTTCTGAAAAAGACTATTAAATCAGATGATCTTAATGACCTCTTAAATGATGAAGTCGGAATAATCATAGAGAGGAAACTCGAGTATTACCTTAATGAGGTTGGTTATGACAGAAGTTTCCTGCGCTACTTTTGTGACTTGATCCTTGAAGTTCTACAGAACTCCCTTAAACATAGTGGAGCATCTTTCGCCAGTGTTAAGTTTTATCCAGATAAAATAATCATTAATGATGACGGAGATGAGTACTCGCTTGATAATCTTGAAGGAGATAATGGGGGGGCTTTATCTTGGCGGCGCATTAAGTCATGCGCCATAGATACTAATTTAGTCAATTATTCCTTTAAGAAGAAAAGTCACTACTTTGAAATGACGGCTGCTAATAAAGAACTGATAGATGCCGTTAAAAATTGTACAGCTTCAATCATTCCATCAACAATAGGATCAGCGTATAGCCGGCAAGCTACCTTATCTTATAACGAAGGATGCAAAGTTATATACGTTCAGGATAGCGATATTCGTATGACTTCCAGAAGAATAGCATTGATTCACGAAGTAAAAAGACTGCTAGATGAAGGCAAAAAAGTATATGTAAAAGTTTCTGACAAAGCCTACGCTGAAGAATATAAATTAGCGTTAAAAGAGTACTCAGATAACTTACGAATACTAACCTGATAGCCAAACCCATAAGAAGTTTTTGCACTCGAAGAAATTATCTCGCTGTAATTTTAGTTTTCCATAGTAGAGTAAGCGTTAACGTGCGCTTTTGGCACAAGTCGACCAATGAGATTAACTTTAACGTCAACATTGAGCGAAGAGCGGAGACTTATCCAATTACTAAACTACCGAAAATTAGGTGCTAGTAAGCGATGCAAGAATTTGTTACCAATATCGAAAGAGTAAAATCGAGATAAGTTGCAATAGGAAAACTACCTAATCTTTCGATAATAAGCTGTTAAAGGAGTGAAGAATGACGAAAAAAGAATCCAATAATTTGCCGTTCTTTGAGCGTCCAGATTTGTCGCCATTTCTGGTTCATCTCACCAAGAACACAAAAGAGGAAGACGAATTCTCTGCATACGATAACCTCGTTAATATTTTGAAAACTGGGGAAGTTTGGGGGAGTGATACTGAAAAAGGCTTTATTAAAGGGCCTAACACCGCTGCGTGTTTCATGGATATACCTTTAACCTCACTTAAATACGTTCTTAATTCAGCGAACACAGATCCTAAAAAGCCACGATATGAGCCGTTCGGTCTAATCGTTTCAAAGACCTTTGCCTATAAACGCGGTTGCCGCCCAGTCATGTACTTATCCAACGACGAGCTAGAATCAATCGCTGTCCCTCAAAAAGAACTATGGCGAGTAGTGCGGCTAGAAGGAGTCGATGGAGAAGGTATAAACTGGGTCCATGAACGAGAATGGCGCTCGAAGGGAAATTTTCGGCTACCAAACGATCCTCACGCTGTGTTGGTGAAAAACGTAGCCGCAGCAAAAAAACTTCGCCAAGCGATCAACAAAAACCCCAAACGATTTAAATCAATGCCATCGTCTATAATACCCTTGACCGTACTGTGTCAGGGATTGCCTTACATGGGGTGAAATCATTTAACAAGTAATGCGCCGAGGTGCACTCAGGCGTTACCACCGTCCGCTCTTGGCACATAACAGACATGTCATATCCGCTTAGCAATCAAATCCGCCTTAAGCAACCCACCCTTGGTTAATAGCTTCGCGGAAAAGTTCGGATTTCTTCGTGCTTTATAGGCTTCTAATATTTTCTTCAACCCAGCCGCTTCAAGTAACGATATATTCACTTCGGTATCCAGTTCGGCAGACTCGATAAAGTCGGTTGAAAACGTTGGAGCGATAATCAGTACTTGTGAAACGCGTTTGCCGGCGGCTTCACATCGGTTTACGTAAGCCTTTATTTGTCGTGATGTGGTTGAGTATTTCGCAAAGTCACCGTTTTTACAGGTTTTCGCTTCGCCAATAATCACGTCGTCATCACTGAGCGATATGAGTATGTCAGCTTGGTCTTTGGCAGTGTTAATTGACCGGCGTAAATCTTCATCAACAGCAAATCCAAGCTCTTCAAAAATGGCTTTGGTGACTTCTTCAAATTTAACGCCAATCTCTGCTTCTGCTATTTCAATATTATTCTGTTTCAAAGTTGCCAAATCACGTTTGGCGAGTGCTTCGTAGTTCTCAATTAGCTTATCAGTGGCGTTTGCAAAAGCTTCGACAATCACTTGGCGAAGATCACCACGTCGGGTTATTCCCATCGCTGATTTGAGATCTTTCACCTCGTCGTTTGAGAGCGCATATAAAATATCGAAAGGAGTGATGGATAGGGCGCGGAGGCGTTCAACATCAATTTCAATATTGTCTTCCAGCTCAAACTCTTCTCGTAACAATTTCACAATTTTGGGGTTGTGTTTGGTAATTGTTTCGAACAACGCCTTGTAACCGGCAGCGGAGAGAACATTAAATTCTTTGTCCGATGAGTTATTGAGCGTATCGATTATTAAGTGAATGCGTTCTTCAAGTGTCGTTCCCAGCTTGTCGAGTTTTAGTTGTAGGTGTTCTACTAACGCTTTCAGACGATCTTTCTTCTCGTTTAGAAGGGCTTGTTCGGCATGCATGTCATCCGCTAGAATTTGGGTAACTGACAGCCCCATTTTGAATATCGAGCTGATTTTTTCCACACGTTCAACACCACGAATCCGCTTGTCATGAGCTTTTAGAATATTTGAAAGTTCAGCATCCGAAAGGGTACGAAGAATTCTAAGCAGGTGCTTATCGGCAATTTGCTTACCTTGAATGCGGTGCAGCATGGCGACAATTTCATCGGGAACATAAACTGTTTGTTCTTTTTTACTGATAAAGAGAAGGCCAATTTCCCGCAATTGGTTAAGGCAATCCTGAACGCCATTCTTAGGTATCGGATAAACTAAGTGCTCAATGGCAACTTTGTCTTCTGCTGTCACATCAAGCTGATGAGCTAATACGTTCAAAATTCCGCGTTCTTCATCCGTAATTTTGGCTTCGCGATTAATTCGTTCGTCATTATGAAATGCTTCATTCAAGCATCGAAAGTAAATACCTAAGCGTCGATTTTCGTCAAAAACACTAGGTTCTGTTTCTTTTTCTAATACTTCTTTTATCGCTTTTGAATGATCGTTAATACTCTTCCACTCTTTTGCATATAAACGTTCTATCCATGAAATTTGGGCTACGCAGTTGCCGTCACGGCTTAAGATATTGACGAGCAGGGCAGCTTGGGCTCCGCTTAGCGCAAGCAAATGCTTCACTTCGCGGCTTAATAGCGGCATTGCCAATTTAAATAATTGAGTGACTTCGCCGCTTGAGGCGTCTTTAATCTGACCGTCTATGTTGCGGATTCGTTTGGCGAGTTCTTTGTCGTGTTCACTTGCTTCAGTGCATACGCGATCGAGGAAATTAACGAATTTTGACTTTTCAATTTGGTTAACTGCTGAGAGGACGTTCGCAAGTTTCATCTCTACCACTCCTTGGATTGTTTGATTTTTATACAAACAACATACGCCAAAGTCGGAAGATTGCAAATTCAGAGGCATGTATGGAAGAATCCGATGGTGATCCCGCATTCATCGTTTATGCGTTAGGTTTGACGTTAAGGTTGCAGCCTAAGTCAACCAACACATAAAAGTTGTCTTTTCTAAAATAACAGCGTATAAGTTGTTTATTGTTATAAAAACAATATTTAGGTTGTTTTATGAAAACGTTAAATGAGCTAAGTGAGTTATTAATTAGCGAGCGCAAGAAACGAGGGTTGTCGCAAAAAGACATGCGGATGCTTATTGGCATGTCGCAACAACAGTATCAGCGAGTGGAGTCTGGGCAAGATCTAAAGGTCTCGACCTTACTTCGCATACTTGTTGGTTTAGGTTTAGAGCTAGCAGTTGTAGACCCGTTAAACCTTGAGAATCAACCCTCAACGGCAACTGACACCCAGCATGAGAATATTTGGGCGAACAAACATAAGCACCTCGAGGACTAGGCACTATGACCACAAAGCGCATAGAACAGGTCGAAGGTCTTAGCCTGAGTATTAACAATCAAGAAATTGGTGTTATATCTCACTATTCGGGCGGCAAGAATATCTTTGTATTCTCACCTGATTACACAGCGTTGCCTAGCAATAAACGCAACACATTCACGATGTCGCAATTGATTGATGAACGATACCTTCGTCAGCCGCTTATCAGTTCACAGCGTTTGCCGCCTGTACTATCTAACTTATTACCGGAGGGGGCATTAAGAGATTGGATGTCACAGTCTCTTAAGGTGCATGCGGACAACGAATTCCCGTTGCTGGCACATATGGGGAAAGGTTTGCCAGGAGGTATTATTGCGACACCGATAGTTGCCGGTCAGTTACCGACATGGGCGCTCGATCATCGGGAACAAGTTGAAGCTGTACAAATTGATGTAGGGCATCAACAAAATAAATTCTCCCTTGCCGGCGTACAAATGAAGTTTTCTTCCGTTCGAAATCGAGATGGGCGGTTTAATATAGGCAATGATGCTAATCACGAAAGCTGGATCATTAAAACACCATCAACTGTGCACAAATTTGTGCCTTACAACGAGTTCTCAGCTATGCGCCTTGCTGAAACTGTCGGTGTTGATATTCCGGAAATAAAGCTGGTTGATTTGTCTGACTTAGATAACTTACCTGATATTCAGTTACCAAATGAGCAGCATGCGTACGCGATAAAGCGATTTGATAGAGGCAATGGACAACGAATACACACCGAAGATTTTGCGCAAGTATTCCAAGTGTACTCTCGGGAAAAATATAAAAAGTACAATTACGAGCAAATTGCTGATGCTTTATATTCGTACAGCCAACAAGCTTTAAAAGACGTGCAACAAATGGCTAGGCGTTTGCTCGTGAATATATTACTTGCTAATGGCGATGCACACCTTAAAAACTGGTCTGTGATATATACTAACCCGCAGCGTCCTATGTTATCGCCAGCTTATGATATCGTTTCAACGCTACCCTACGTGCAAGGTGAGACTGAGTTCGCTCTGAATATGGGTAAAAACAAAAACTGGTACCAAGTCAATATGGCTTCGTTTGAAACTTGGTCTAACCGTGTTGGTGTGCCATGGCAAGCAGTTAAAGTTCATATTGTTGATGCATTAGACAAAGCCCAAACTATTTGGCCGCAACTATTAACCGAATTGCCGATGAATGAAGAACACAAGAAAGCCTTAAGACTGCATTGGTCGAAATTACATGACGACTTTAGGTTCTAGAAAGACATGGTGTCAGCCCGAATAGATTCAATTCGATGAGCAAAAGCGCTAAATGGCCAACAAGCCACTGCCAGCCTACCGTCACTGCATGCCCTTCAAAAACGCCACCACGCTGCGCCCCAGCGAGCTGTGGTCATAACCACCCTCAAGCGTTGCGACAATGCGGCCGTCACAGTGGCGTTCAGCGAGCTCTTTCAGTTCACGTCCAATCCAATGATAGTCGGTTTCGGTGAGTTTAAACTGCGCCATGTCGTCTTCTAAATGCCCGTCAAAGCCCGCGGAAACCATAATTAGTTGCGGCTCAAAGGCATCTATAGCTGGGAACCAGCGTTCGCGTACTGCGGCCTGCCACGTTGGCCCATCGCAACCAGCTGGTAACGGTATGTTAATCACTTCATGGCTGATGGTTTCGGTACCTGAGTTTGGGTACAGCGGATGCTGAAACGAGCTACAAAACAGCACGCGTTCATCGTTCAAAAAGATATCTTCAGTGCCGTTGCCGTGGTGCACATCAAAATCCACAATCGCCACTCGCTCAATGCCATAGGTATGCATGGCATAGGCGGTCGCCACCGCAATATTGTTGAAAATACAAAAGCCCATGGCGGCATCCCAAGTGGCATGATGCCCTGGCGGGCGCACAGCACAAAAAGCCCGACGGTTTTCGGCAGTAAACACTTCATCCACAGCGCAGATACCGCTGCCGGCGGCATACAAGGCCGCACGCAGTGTGCCTGCGGTCATCATGGTATCGGGGTCGAGCCAAATGTGTTGGTCGGGTTCAGTGGGTGCGCGTTCAAATACATCATCAATGTAGTTTGCGGCGTGCACGCGAAGTAAGTCTTCACGTGTGGCCGGCTTGGCGTCTTTCTGAGTGAGTGCAAACTCCATGCCCGAGCGAATAATCTGATCGTTAATGGCGGCAATGCGCGCCGGCTCTTCAGGGTGAACCTCTGACACGCGGTGCAGACTGCAATACGGATGACTAAACACGGTTATCGACATACATCACTCACTGTCTTTAGGTTGTTCAACCACGGCGGGCTCGTTCAAATCAAGCTGCAAGTAAACCTCGCCCGGCTCTTCCGAAGGCTTGCGCACAAAGCCAGCGCGTTCAAACACCGCCAGCATTTTGCCATTCTCAGCGCGCACATAAGCCAGCATGCGCTCAAGTCCGCGTTCTCGGGCAATGCGCTTCATTTCATCAAGTAGGCGGGTTGCCATGCCCTTACCGTGCTGAGTTTCTCGCGTCACGAAGGCAACTTCACAGCTTTTTTCGTCGTGTAGCAGATAATAGCGACCAACGGCTTGAATCTGTGCCATCGAGCCTTTTTGTCGCACAATGCACAGCGCTAAATCACGCGACTGATCCACACTCACCAAGGTACATGATTTCTCTCGGCTCATACTGGTTGGCACGGTGTTGTAGCGCATCTGCAGTGTTTCTTTGGTGTGCGAGTAGAAAAATTCTTGCAGGCGTCGCTCGTCACTGGGGTTCAGCGGGCGTAAATCGAAAAACTCACCGTTAATCACAATTTCTTTGAAGCCAACGGGGCCAAGTTCTGGCACTTCTACCGAATGCAGAATTTGATAGTGCGGCACGTAGTAATGTTTACGAACTTCTTCTAATAATTGTTGGCGGAATTTCGGATGCGCCACCCGAATTAACTCAAGTGCGCGTTCACGAATGCTTTTGCCACGTAACGACGCTACGCCGAATTCGGTGACCACGTAATACACATGCGCTCGCGAGGTCGCCACGCCGCTGCCTTCGCTTATAAACGGCACAATGCGTGACACAGTACCGTTTTTCGCGGTTGAGGGCAGGGCAATCACCGGTTTACCGCCAGGACTCATGCTGGCGCCGCGACTAAAATCCACATGGCCGCCGATACCGCTGTAAAAGTGATGGCCGATGGAGTCTGATACCACTTGGCCGGTCAAATCCACTTCAATGGCACTGTTAATCGACACCATTTTTTCGTTGCGCGCAATGTTAGCGGGCGAGTTCACATACTCTGACGGGTAAAAGCCAATGTGTGGGTTGTTGTTCACAAAGTCGTACAGTTTTTTGCTGCCGATGCAGAAGCTGGTCACCGCTTTGTGCTGGTGGTAGGTTTTCTTCCGGTTATTGATCACGCCGCTGAGCATCAGCTCCATAATGCCGTCGGTGATCAGCTCACTGTGTACGCCCAAGTCTTTGTGATTGCTGAGGTAGCGCAACACGGCGTCGCAAATTTTGCCAAAGCCAATTTGAATGGTGGCACCATCTTCCACCAGCAACGACACATATTGGCCTATCCGTTCGGTGACCGCATCAAGTTCGGGCGCGGTGATTTCGGGTAAATCTTGCTCGGCGTCAAAAAACGCATCAATTTGGCCTTTATGAATAAAAGCTTGGCCGAATGTTACCGGCATTTTCGGGTTCACTTGCGCAATCACTTTCTTGGCGGAGCGTAGTGCTGACGACACAATATCGACCGACACACCGAGTGAATGATAACCATATTGGTCGGGCGGGCTGACCATAATTAACGCGGCATCTAAAGGTAAAATGTCTTCGCTAAATAGTGACGGAATATCCGACATGAAGGCAGGGGTGTAATCGGCGCGGCCTTCGGCAACGGCTTGTCGAACTCTTTCGCCGCCAATAAACAGTGAGTTGACCTTGAAGGTTTGGTTGTATTCTGGGTTTACCCAGTGGTTATCGCCAAGCGCATAAATTTGCACAATTTCAATGTCATGGAAGTGTTTGCTGTGGTCAGCAAGGTCATGCATCAGCGCATGTGGAACGCCCGCATGGGTTCCTATGAATATGCGGTCGCCAGACTTTAGTAGCTGCTCCCATTTAGCGGGGTGACCATCAACCATCAACTGCCGTTCATTGCTACTCATGTTCTCTTTCCTTATGCCGCACTGATGTCGCAATGACTTACATCAGCAGTATAAACATAATTTTGGCTTGGGCGAAATTGGCGCTATGCTGTGGGGCGTCATTTTTCAAACAATAAGAATAAATCGATGACACAACGCACAGAATCATCACGACGCCACGCACTGGGGCCTGGAATCATTTTAGCTGCAGCGGCGGTAGGTGCGTCACATCTTGTCGCATCTACCCAAGCCGGTGCTTTGTTCGGTTGGCAGTTGTGGTGGGTGATCGTGCTAGTTAACGTGTTGAAGTACCCGTTTTTCCGCTTCGCCGTTACCTACACACTCGAAAGTAAGCAAAATTTAATTGCCGGCTATTACGGCGAGGGCAAGCTTTATCTGTGGCTTTTCACCGTGTTGAACGCCATCGCTGCAGTGGTCAATACCGCCGGTGTGTTACTGCTGAGCGCCAGCCTATTAAAGTTATTTATTCCTGAGCTGCCGCTGATAGCACTTTGCTGGCTGATTTTGCTCGGATGCCTGTTAGTTATTCTCGGTGGCCAATACCGCATGCTCGATAATCTCTCGAAATGGATTATGGCGAGTTTGAGTCTGGCAACTGTTGTCGCCGTGATTATGGCGTGGGGTAACGCGCAGCCGCTGCCTGACGATTTTGTGGCACCGTCACCGTGGCAGCTTTCTGCATTAGCGTTCTTGGTGGCGATGATGGGCTGGATGCCCGTTCCCATCGAGCTTTCGGCAATCAATTCATTGTGGCTTCAAAGCAAGCAAAAGCTCACGCGCATTAGCCTGAAACATGGCTTGTTCGATTTCAATTTAGGCTACTGGGTGACGGCTGCTTTGGCGGTGGTGTTCCTTGCCCTTGGTGCGCTCGTTCAGTTTGGCAGTGACCAACCCATTGCATTAGCGGGAACGCAATTTGCGCAGCAGTTTGTCAGTATGTACGGCAATACCATTGGGGCGTGGTCGGAGTATTTGGTTGGCGGTATCGCATTTTTATGTATGTTCGGAACCACGCTTGCGGTGCTCGATGGCTACGCACGAACACTCAAAGAATGCCGTTCGCTACTAGCGCCGCGTGCGCAAGATAATAAACCGCCGGCGACAACAGAGCGTCTTACTTGGTGGGTTATCGGCCAATCGTTCGCTGGCATGTTAGTGATTATTTACTTTCAAAGTGCGTTAGGGCCAATGTTAACGTTCGCCATGACGCTCGCCTTTTTAACCACGCCATTTTTCGCGTGGCTCAACTTTAAACTCGCACGTAAAAACAAGATGTCGACGCTGATGCGGCTGTACGGCTGGTTAGGTTTAACCTACTTAATTGTGTTTGCCATGGGGTATTTGTACTTTTTAATCTTCATGGGCTCATGACTATCTTGAAAATAAGTGCGTTTAGCTCACTCGCCTTGAGCTTTGGTGAGTGATTGCATTAAATGGAACAACAATAAAACCAGAGGAAGTAATCATGAAGGGCATGAAACATCTCATTTTAGCGGTGATGATGGGGTCAAGCTTGGTTGTTACGGCAACTGCAACAGAACTCCCAGAAGCCAAAATTGCAGCTGACGAAACGGTTGTGACTGAGCACAGCACGACCATTAATGGTCAGCGTTTTAAATACAAAGCAACCACCGGCACGCAGCCAGTTTTCAACGAAGACGGTGAAGCCACGGCTGCACTCCATTTTACCTACTATGAGCGCCAAGGCGTTAAAAATCGCGAAGAACGTCCATTATTGATTTCATTTAATGGCGGCCCAGGTTCAGCATCCGTGTGGATGCACGTGGCTTACACCGGCCCAAAATCGCTTCGCGTTGATGACGAAGGCTTCCCACTTATGCCATACGGCGTTAAAGAGAACCCGCATTCGGTATTAGATGTGGCTGATATTGTGTTTGTGAACCCAGTAAATACAGGTTATTCACGTCCTCTACCTAAGAAAGATGGCTCGCAATATTCGCGTGATGAACTGCAAAAAATGTTCTTCGGTGTAAACGCCGATGTGAAATATTTAGCTGACTGGATCAACACTTTTGTGACGCGTCATGAACGCTGGCGCTCGCCGAAGTACCTGATTGGTGAAAGCTACGGTACCACCCGTGTATCTGGCTTAGCGCTTGAGCTACAAAACCGTCAGTGGATGTATCTAAATGGCGTGATTTTAGTATCGCCAACCGATATCGGTATTGAGCGTAACGGCCCTGTGAAAGCAGCTAACCGCTTACCGTACTTTGCGGCAGCGGCGTGGTATCACAATGCCCTAGGCTCTGATCTGCAAAGCAAAGACTTACTCGAATTGCTGCCAGAAGTTGAGAAATATACGCTTGACGTTTACTTGCCAGCGTTAGCTAAAGGCGCCATGTTGCCTGCTGCTGAAAAAGAGCAAATTGCTGAGCAAGTGGCGAAGTATTCAGGTTTAGATAAGCAAACGGTTATGCGTTCTAACCTAGACATCAGCACCTCGTTTTTCTGGAAAGAATTACTGCGTGATCGTGGCCAGACGATTGGTCGTCTCGATTCGCGCTATCTCGGTATTGACCGTGATGACGTGGGGTCTCGCCCAGATTACAACTCAGAACTGACTTCTTGGTTGCACTCGTTTACTCCGGCAATTAACTACTACTTGCGCGAAGAACTTGGCTACAAAACTGATGTGAAATACAACATGTTTGGCCCAGTGCATCCGTGGGATCGCAGCAACGACAATACCGGTGAAAACCTGCGTCAAGCGATGGCACAAAACCCATACTTGAATGTCTTGATTCAATCGGGTTACTACGACGGTGCGACCAACTATTTCGATGCGAAATACAATATGTGGCACATCGATCCGAGCGGCCGCATGGCAGACCGTATTGGATTCAAAGGTTATCGTAGCGGTCACATGATGTATTTGCGCGCTGAAGATTTGAAATTATCGAACAACGACTTGCGCGAATTCATAAAAGCGACTATTCCTGCTAAGGATGAAGCAGCGAAATATTAATAATTAAGGAGATAACTCATGGATTTAATCCGCATTTTAATCGCAATTTTGTTACCGCCACTGGGTGTATTTTTACAGGTCGGTATTGGTAAGCACTTTTGGATTAATATTATTTTGACATTGCTTGGTTACATACCAGGTATCGTTCACGCGGTTTGGGTTATCGCCAAAAAATAACTATAAGGTTTACCCATGAAGAAATTATCAACGCTGGCCCTTGGGGTCAGCGTAGCTTTATCTTTTTCTGCGCCTACGCTTGCCCAAACGGAAAATGGTTGGGACGTAAATAATCCTCAAGGTGAATTCAAAGACATTCAGATCAAAACCTCTGAAGGTACTTGGATGAACGTGGATATGAGCCCCGATGGCAAATTCATTGTCTTCGATATGCTCGGCGATATTTATCGTATTCCTGCCAGCGGCGGCGATGCTGAATTATTGATTGGTGGTATTGCATGGCATATGCAGCCGGTTTACTCACCGGATGGCAAATACATTGCCTTTACCTCGGATGCCGACGGTGGCGACAATATTTGGATCATGGATGCGGATGGTAGCAATCCGCGCCAAGTCACAGACGAAACCTTCCGTTTGTTGAACAGCCCAGCATGGAGCCCAGACAGCGAGTTTATCGTTGCGCGTAAACACTTTACGGCGCGCCGTTCACTCGGTGCTGGTGAAGTGTGGATGTATCACCGCTCGGGTGGCTCAGGTGTGATGTTGACTGAGCGTCCAAATGATCAAAAAGACTTAGGCGAGCCGGCGTTTTCACCAGATGGCCGTTATATCTATTTCTCGCAAGACGATACCCCAGGTAAAACCTTCCATTACAGCAAAGATTCGCTGGAAGGCATTTATAAAATCAAACGCTATGATCGCGAAACCGGCGACATTGATGTGATTTTAAGTGGTGCAGGTGGCGCAATTCGCCCGACACCTTCGCCGGATGGTAAGTATCTTGCCTATATTAAGCGCGAAGATTTCAACAGCGTACTGTATTTATATGACCTCGAGTCAGGCGAGAAAAAGCGGTTATACAGCCAGCTTGATCGCGACATGCAGGAAACATGGGCAATTCATGGCGTGTATCCGACCATGGATTGGAGCCCGGATAGCAAGAAAATGGTGTTTTGGGCTGACGGCAAAATCATGCAACTTGATGTTGCTAGCCGCAGTACCCGCGTGATTCCATTTAGCGTTGAAACCACGAAGAAAGTTCAGCATGCCTTGCACTTCGAAACCAACCTAGATGAAGACAAGTTCAAGGTGAAAATGCTGCGTATGGTGCAAGTAGCGCCAAATGCGAAGCAAGTGGTGTTCGAGGCGCTCGGCAAATTATACGTGCGTAGTTTACCGAACGGTGAGCCGAAGCGATTAACCAATCGTGAAGGCGCTTGGGAGCTTTACCCAAGCTATTCACGCGATGGCAGCAAGCTCGTTTATGCGACATGGGATGACCAAGAACTTGGCCAACTTATTGTTCGTGACGTGAAATCGGGCAAAGAAACGGTATTGGCAACCGGCGAAGGTAAATTCGTTGAGCCGGTGTTTAGCCCAGATGGCAACGCCGTGGTCTATCGTAAAATCCGTGGTGGTTATATCACTTCTGATACTTACGGCTTGAACCCTGGTGTTTATCACTTGTCGCTGAGCAAAAACGCGAAGCCACGTCTGATTAGTGAAAGCGGTAGCTCGCCACAGTTTGGTGCGCGTAGCGATCGGGTTTACCTAATGGCATTCAATGGCTCGCCGTCATTGATGAGCGTGGATTTAACTACGAAAGAATCGCGCACGCTCTATACCGCGGAGCACGCAACTGAATTCCGTGTATCACCGGATGGTAAGAACTTGGCTTTTGCTGAGCGTTTCAAAGTATTCGTGACGCCATTTGTTGAACGTGGTGCGCCAATTAAAATCAGCCCAACGGACAAACAGTTCCCAGTTGAACAATTGTCGGTTCGTGCTGGCGAAAATATTTCGTGGAGCGGCGACGGCCAGGCGCTGTATTGGTCTCTGGGCCCTGAGCTTTACCATGCCTCAGTAAACGGCTTGTTCGGCATTGATGGCGAATCTGAGTTCGAGAAAGTAGCGAATGGCTTGGATATCAGCTTTGATGCGGATGCCGGTATTCATGATGAAACCGTTGCGTTTGTAGGCGGTCAGGTTATCACCATGGAAGGCGATCAAGTGATTGAGCGCGGTGCTGTTGTCGTGAAAGGCAACAAAATCGTTGCGGTTGGTCGCGTCGATGATGTGACTGTGCCAAGCGGTGCAACCGTGATTGATACCACTGGCAAGACGGTCATGCCTGGCTTGTTCGATGGTCACGCACACGGCCCGCAAGGTGACAACGAGATTATTCCAGAGCAAAACTGGAAAACCTATGCCACGTTGGCGTTTGGTGTAACCTCAATTCACGATCCATCCAATGACACCACTGAAATCTTTGCTGCGAGTGAATTGCAAAAAGCAGGCTACATTGCTGCGCCACGCACATTCTCAACCGGTACTATTTTATATGGTGCGAACGGTCCGGGTTATACCGCGCATGTTGATAGTCTTGAAGATGCGAAGTTCCATCTTGAGCGTCTGCAGAAAGTTGGTGCATTTTCGGTGAAGAGCTATAACCAGCCGCGTCGTAATCAGCGTCAGCAAGTTATTCAAGCTGGTCGCGAGTTAGGCATGATGGTGGTACCGGAAGGTGGCTCATTGCTGCAACATAACTTGACGATGATTGCTGATGGTCACACCACAGTCGAACACTCAATTCCAGTTGCCAAAATCTACGATGATATTGAGCAATTCTGGAGCCAAACCGACGTGAACTATACCCCGACGTTGGGTGTTGCATACGGCGGTATTTGGGGTGAGAACTATTGGTACGCTGAAACGGACGTGTGGAAACATCCGAAGCTATCGAAGTTTGTACCAGAAGATGCATTGGTGGGCTCTGTGCGCCGTGAGAAAGCACCGCATAACCACTACAACCATTTCAACAATGCCGATGTAGCCAAACAGCTACAAGATCTCGGCGTTGATGTGGTGGCTGGCGCGCATGGTCAGCGTGAAGGTTTAGCTCAACACTGGGAAATTTGGATGATGGCGCAAGGTGGTATGACACCGCTGGAAGCATTAGCGACATCGACGATTAACCCAGCGAAAGAGTTCGGTATGGATAAATATATCGGCTCGTTGAAAGAGGGCAAACTGGCTGACATTATCGTGATTGATGGTAATCCGTTAGCGGATATTTTTGTCACTGATCGTGTCACGCACACCATGGTCAATGGCCGCTTGTTTGATGCGGAAACCATGAATCAGTTGGTGCCAAAAGCTGAGCCACGTAAGCCATTTTTCTGGGAATAGACCATAGTCGCATCACACAAGTGATGTATCTCAGAAAAATTATGTCTATAATCCCGCTATATTCTTATAGCGGGATTTATTTTTTTTATGAATAACATTAAAGATATCGACCTCAACTTATTGGTCTACCTCGACGTGTTATTGCGCGAGCGCAATGTGACCAAAGCGGCGGCGCAACTGAATATTACCCAGCCCGCAATGAGTAACGGCTTGAAGCGATTACGCACACTTCTGAACGATCCAATATTAGTGCGTACTAGTGAAGGTATGCTCCCCACTGAAACCGCCTTGCGCATGCAAGAACCGGTACGCCAAATACTCTATTCCGTAGAAGAAATGGTGCAACCGGCGCGTGAGTTTGATGCGGCGACCAGCGACCGTGTATTTCGAATTATGGCGTCAGATTATGCTGCATCGACGTTGATGCCGCGGTTACTTGAAAAGCTGAAACAACAAGCACCGCATGTGGCACTCGATATCATGACACCGAGTGATATCAGCTTTCACGATGTTGAAAACGGCAAGGTCGATCTGGCGATTAACCGCTTTGAGAAATTACCGCAGTCGTTTCATCAGAAAAACTTATGGGAAGACGACTTTAGTTGCTTAGTGCGCAAAGACCACCCATTGGTACAAGACTACACACTTGAGAATTACCTCAAGGGCGAGCACGTTTGGGTAAGTAAAACTGGCTTCGGTGTTGGTGTTGGTATGGATCCGCATGACGTGCAAAAGCTCGGGTGGGTTGATGAAGCTTTAGGTTCGCTGGGGCATAAGCGAGAAATCCGCATCTTTACGCGAAACTACCATGTGGCTATGCATTTAGCGCGCCAAGGGCTTATCGCGACTTTGCCGAGTCAGGCTGCTGCGTTATACAAAGACGATGACGAGTTGGTCATGTTAGAGCCACCGTTTGCAATTCCAGCGCTTGAGCTCACCATGATTTGGAGCCCGTTATTGCAACATGACGCCGGGCATCGTTGGTTTCGGCAATTGATAACCGATACCGCAGCGCACCATTAATCATGGGCGATGCGAAGCGCGCGGGCATGTTTGCCCGAAAGATATTGCAGGGCTTTCATAAGCACTATGCCCTGTTTCAAGAAGTAACTCGTCGAGCCAAAGAACGGTTCGGCGAGGGCGATTGGCACGCCGGCCAGTACGCGGCAACCGTGCGCATTAGCTTTTATGATCAGCGCGTACGTGAAACCACCGCGATTCTTAGTCAGCTGACGGGCGGCAAACTCAATGAAGAGCTTTGGTTAGAAACACGCAAAATCTACCAGCAGTTTCTGCAGTTTCACCCGCAGGCCGAATTGGCCGAAACCTTTTATAACTCGGTATTTTGTAATCTTTTTCATCGCCGCTACTTTAATAACGCCTACATTTTTGTCGAAACGACGCTAAGCGACAGTATTCCGCTTGCGCTTGAAACTGAATTCCGCTCATATTTCCCCGTCGTACAGGGCATGCGCCGCACGCTTGCACGCATCATGGGCGATATTGATTTTGGCGCCGAATATGATGATTTATCGGAAGATATTCGCTTATTGCGCAAGGCATTTCGCGAACAAACAGCCGCCGGCGAGCTTTCTGCCTATCAGCTACGCATTGATGTGCTGAAAGAACCCTTCTTCCGTAACAAGGCCGCGTATGTCGTCGGCCGTATTGTTAGCGCGAACCGTATTTTCCCGTTTATTGTTCCGGTGCTAAGAAATAGTGCTGGGCGGCTTTATTTGGATGCATTAATCACCGATACCGACCACATGGCGATCATTTTTGCTTTCGCGCGTTCGTATTTTATGGTGCATACCCGAGCACCTTCGGCGTTAGTACGCTTCTTAAAAGGGCTAATGCCAAAGAAAACAATCGCGGAACTGTACTCGGCCATTGGCCTACATAAGCAAAGTAAAACTGAATTCTATCGTGATTTTCTGCATCACTTAGCCGCCAGCGATGATCAATTGGTCGCCGCTGCAGGTATTAAAGGCATGGTGATGACGGTATTTACGCTACCGTCGTACCCGTATGTATTCAAAGTGATTAAAGACCAGTTTGGTGGCGGCAAGCAGATGAGTCGGCAAACGGTTATTGATCGCTATCGCATGGTTAAACGCCATGATCGTGCAGGGCGCATGGCGGATACTTATGAATTTGCCAACGTTGCGATTCCGCTTGAGCGTATCTCTCCAGATTTACTCGACGAACTCACTAGCACTGTGGCGGGTAGTTTAACTATTGAAGACGGTCAACTGGTGATTAGTCAGCTATTTGTTGAGCGCCGCATGATGCCATTGAATATCTTCTTGGAATACGGCACTGACGCTGAAATAGAATTGGTGATGAAGGACTACGGACAAGCCATTAAAGACATGATGGCCGCGAATATTTTCCCAGGTGACATGCTGCTGAAAAACTTTGGTTTAACGCGCCATAAGCGGGTGGTGTTTTACGATTATGACGAAGTTCAGTACCTCACCGAAATGAATTTCCGCAAATTACCGAAGCCAGAAACCTACGAGCAAATGATTGCGCCAGAACCTTGGTATACGGTGGCGCCGAATGATGTATTTCCGGAGCAGCTCGCGACCTACGCAGTTCCGCAACCGAAGTTACGAGATATCTTACTGAAATATCATCCGGAGCTGATTGATGCTGAGTTTTGGCGGCAGCAACAAGATAATCTTGCGCGTGGCGTGATTACGGATGTGTTTCCGTACCCTGATGCCGTGCGCTTTATGCGGTGTGTGCGCACGACTTCGGGGTAGGGCGACTGACGTTATTCGTTAATCGTTATTGGTTATTCGTTAGTGGTTGAAGACGGTAAACAACTGCTCATTCAGCCACATGTGGGCTAGGATGCTGACGATGTAACCGAGCGCAATCACCGGCGTCCATTTTAAGTGGCTGGCGAAGGTGTAATAGCCACGCGCTTGCCCCATGAGTGCCACACCTGCCGCTGAACCAATCGATAACAAACTACCGCCCGTACCGGCCGTTAAGGTAATCAATAACCACTGACCGTGCGACATTTCTGGTTGCATCGACAGTACCGCAAACATTACCGGAATGTTATCGATAATTGCTGACATGACCCCTAATGCGACGTTGGCAAAGGTTGGGCTCATGTCTAAATACAAGGTATTGGAAAGCAGTGATAAGTAGCCCATAAAGCCAAGGCCGCCAACGCAGATCACGATGCCGTAGAAGAATAACAAGGTGTCCCACTCGGCACGTTGTACACGGCTAAATACGTCGAATGGCACCACACTACCAAGGCGTTCAAGCCGCGCCATATCGCCGGCGCGTTCCGCCATAGCGCGTTTGCGCGCCAGTGAGCCTGGTAACGTCATCCGCAAGAAATAACCGAAGAATTGTAGATAACCGAGACCCATCATCATGCCAAGTACTGGCGGTAAGTGCAGCCACATGTGACAAGCAACCGCCGTTGCGATAGTGAGCAAGAAGAGGGTAGTAATTCGCAAAGCACCGCGCTTCAGTTCAACTTCTTCGTAGATTGCTGATGGCTTACGATTTTCTATAAAGAAGCTCATGATCACCGCTGGTACTAAGTAATTCAGCAACGATGGGATGAACAAGACAAAGAACTCTTGGAATTCAACCATACCCGCTTGCCAAACCATCAGCGTGGTAATGTCGCCAAATGGGCTAAAGGCACCGCCCGCGTTCGCGGCAATCACAATGCTGACACACGAGATACTGATGAACTTCTTATCGCCATCGGCAACTTTCATCACTACGGCGCACATCAGTAGGGCAGTTGTTAGGTTGTCCGCAACGGGAGAGATAAAGAATGCGAGAAACCCTGATAGCCAAAATAACTGTTTGTAGGTGAAGCCTTTCTTAATCATCCACGCGCGCAAGCCATCAAATAAACGACGCTCTTCCATGGCGTTGATGTAGGTCATCGCCACCAACAAGAACAGCATCAGTTCGGCAAATTCAAGTAAGTTATGACGAAATGCGTCTTCGGCGACACCTGGCAAGTCGTTTTGCATATAGACAAAACCGATCATGATCCAGATTAAGCCAGCGGCGACCAATACCGGCTTCGATTTGCGCATGTGTAATCGCTCTTCGCCCATCACCAGAATATAGGCAACGGTAAAGATAACGATGGCAGCAATACCAACGTTGGCGGTGGTGAGATCAAGTTGACCAGCGGCCGCCAATGCGGCAGGTGAGAACAGGCTAGCGCCTAACAATAACAGCAGTAGTTTCCACATGAGTGTTATTCCTTCAACATGTGAGGCTTCAGGGGTGAACAGCACAATTTATGAGATGAGTTGTCTGTTCAGGCGCGCGCATACTACCACAAAAAAGCCGCCAAACACCTGTGCTTGGCGGCTTATACTCAGTATTTTCCGAGGTAATTCTAAGTGGGTATTCGTAAACCTGAGCTTACGCCGGTTTTTTGAACTGTTCTTCTTCAGTTGAGCCCGTTAGGGCGGTCACTGAAGACTTCCCACCTTGAATCACATTGGTGACTTCATCGAAGTAGCCCGTACCAACCTCTTGTTGGTGAGCCACAAAGGTGTAGCCTTTCTCAGCTGCCGCAAATTCTTGCTGCTGCAGCTTCACATATGCGGACATATCGTTACGTGCGTAGTCATGCGCCAATTCAAACATGTGGTACCACATGTTGTGCACGCCAGCCAAGGTGATGAACTGGAACTTATAACCCATGGCTGCAAGTTCGCGCTGGAACTTAGCAATGGTTGCATCATCAAGATTGCGCTTCCAGTTAAAGCTTGGAGAGCAGTTGTACGCAAGCAACTTACCTGGATACTGTGCATGAATGGCCTCGGCAAACTTGCGCGCTTCATCTAAATCAGGTTTAGCGGTTTCACACCATAATAAATCAGCATAAGGCGCATAGGCCAAGCCACGTGAAATAGCCTGATCAATGCCGGCATTCACTCTGTAGAAACCTTCGGCGGTGCGCTCACCCGTGCAGAACGGTTGGTCATTCGGATCGACATCGGATGTGAGCAAATCGGCGGCATTGGCATCGGTGCGGGCAAGAATCAACGTCGGCACACCGGCAACATCAGCTGCAAGGCGCGCGGCAATCAATTTCTGCACCGCTTCTTGGGTTGGTACCAAGACCTTGCCGCCCATATGACCGCATTTTTTCACCGATGCCAATTGATCTTCAAAATGCACACCGGCTGCACCAGCACGAATCATCGCCTGCATCAGCTCGTAAGCGTTCAACACGCCGCCGAATCCAGCCTCTGCATCGGCAACAATTGGTGCGAAGTAATCGACATAGCCCTCTTGCTCAGGGCCGATACCCTTTGACCATTGAATTTGGTCTGCGCGCGCAAAGCTGTTATTGATGCGCTCAACCACCGTGGGTACTGAATCCACTGGGTACAGCGATTGATCCGGATACATGCTCAACGAGGTGTTATTGTCGGCAGCGACTTGCCAGCCCGACAGGTAAATGGCTTGCAAGCCGGCCTTAACCTGCTGTACCGCTTGGCCGCCGGTGAGCGCACCGAGCGCATTCACATAGTCTTTGCCGAACTTCTCTTGGGCGGCGCCGTTCACTAAACGCCACAGTTTTGCTGCACCGTTTTGGGCATAGGTACACTCGGGCTGAACACTCCCGCGTAGACGCACTACATCGAGTGCGGAATAAGTGCGTTCAACGCCAGTCCAGCGTGGGTTTTGTTGCCAATCTTGTTCCAGCTGTTTGGCAGCTTCTGCTTGGTGTAATGGAATGGTTGTCATGGTTGTTGTCCTGTTAAGTAGTGGAATTATTATTGAATGAGTTCGTAGCCGGGCAGAGTAAGAAACTCCACCAAGTCATCAGCGGTGGTGATGTCTTCTAACAATTGCTTGGCTGTTGCAAAGTTCTCGTTTTCCCAGCGTTGCTCGCCCACTTCGTTGCGAACAACTCTGGCTTCTTGTTGCAGGTAGGTGCGGAATAGGTCTTTGGTCACGACCTCACCGTTATCAAGGGTTTTACCGTGCTTAATCCATTGCCAAATCGATGTACGTGAAATTTCGGCGGTAGCTGCATCTTCCATGAGGCCGTAAATTGGCACACAGCCTTTGCCGGATATCCATGCGGCAATGTACTGCAATGCGACGCGAATATTGGTTCGCATACCGGCTTCGGTGCGCTCACCAGAGCTCGGTTCGAGCAGATCGGCGGCGGTTATCGGCGCATCGTTTTCACGCAATACATGTAATTGATTGTCGCCATCAAGCCCATCAACAAACACCTCGCGCACGGTATCGGCAAGCCCCGGATGCGCAATCCAAGTGCCATCGTGGCCATTGCTCCGCTCAAGTTCTTTGTCCGCTTTCACCTTCGCGAGTATGGTGGCGTTTTCAGCTGGATCTTTGCTCGGGATAAACGCCGCCATGCCGCCCATCGCAAGTGCGCCGCGCTTGTGGCAAGTTTTCACTAGTAACCGTGAATACGCATTTAAGAAAGGTTGGCTCATGGTCACGACCTGACGGTCTGGGAGTACTCTGTCAGCGTGGTTTTTCAGAGTCTTGATGTAGCTAAAAATATAATCCCAACGACCGCAGTTCAGCGCCACAATGTGGTCACGCATGGCGTATAAAATCTCGTCCATTTGGAATACGGCGGGTAAGGTTTCAATTAACACCGTGGCGCGAATGGTGCCGCGTGGCTGCTGAAAATAGTTTTCGGTAAAGGTAAAGACATCCGCCCACCATTGCGCTTCGCTGCTGTGCTCAAGTTTTGGCAGGTAGTAGTAAACACCAGTGCCGTTTGCAACACGTTGTTGATAGTTGAGATAGAAATAAACCGCAAAATCAAACAGGCAGCCGGGAATCACCGTGCCATCAACCAGAACGTGTTTTTCTGGTAGGTGCAGACCGCGAACGCGGGCAATCAACAGTGCTGGATTTTCATTAAGCTGGTAGCGTTTGTTCGAGGTCGGATCGGTATAAGTCATGTGACCCGTATTCGCGTCGAATAGATTGATTTGTCCTTGAATCACACCTTCCCAAGTTGGCGATTGCGAATCCTCGAAGTCAGCCATGTAACAATCAACATTGGCATTGAGCGCATTGATCACCATTTTGCGATCGACAGGGCCAGTGATTTCTAAACGTCGCTTCGTGAGATCTTTCGGCAGCGTCGCCACTTGCCAGTCGCTGTCACGAATGGCTTGTGTTTCTGGCGCAAAGTCAGGAAGGGCACCATGATCAATTTGCTGCTGCCGTTGCTGGCGATTTACTAGTAACTGTTCGAGTTTCGGGCGAAAATTTCGTACCAAGTCGACCAAAAATTGTTGGCAGTTTTGATTAATCAAACCGGCTGCGGGTTGCTCAAGTTTTGGGAGTTTTAGTCCGTTCATAATTCATCCAGTTGTTGTTCGTGTGTTAACGAACTCTAGGCTAGACTGAATTCGACTAATACAACAAATGAATGAAGTGCATTACAGGCATTCATAGGGTGAATGATAAATGAAGTTAAACGGATGCGTTCAACACAAGAACGCGTATATAAAGGTGTGCTGTCTGAAATTTAAACAACAACGCCCTCAAGCAGAGGGCGTTATATAAAAACGGATGTGCTGATTATTTTATTCGTGAATAGAGTAGTTTCTGGTACCAGCTACGCGGCAAAAACCGTTTCATGTACCAAGCCATTCGACCTTGGCGGTGCGGAAGCACGTGGGTTTTCTTCTTGTCGACCGCCTTCATAATTAGGCGTGCGATATCAACTGCATTCAATTTGCTTGAGCGCATGAGCTTATCGAGCTTCTGCTCCATGCCATCAATAGAGGTTCGCATGCCGTGCCCCAAATTTGTTTTGAAGAAACTTGGACACACCACCGTCACGTGAATATTGTCTTTTTTAAGCTCGTTTTGCAGGGTCTCCGATAGGCTCACAACAGCCGCCTTGGTGGCGTTATAAGCACTCATGTTGGGTACATCAAGTAGTCCAGCCATTGATGCTACGTTGACAAAATGACCATGATCTTGGCGTTTGAACATCGGGGTAAATACCTTACAACCGCGCACAACGCCTAATAAGTTGATATCGATGATCCATTGCCAATCATTCAACGTGGTTTGAGCGAGTTGACCGACTTGAGCGACCCCCGCATTGTTCACCACCACATCAACACCACCCCATTCTTCTTCGAGCTTCTTTGCGACTTGCTCGAGGTCGCTGACACGAGTGACATCGCAGGGCATGAACATGGCTTGGCGTTGTAGCTTTTGTAGGCTGCCTATGACTGCTTCACCACGTTCAATATCTCGATCACCAATACAAACACGCCAACCACCTTTGGCACAAATTTGAGCAAGAGCAAAACCAAGGCCGCTGGCGCCGCCAGTGATAAATATTCGCTGCGGTTTCATATGAAATTCCTGAATAATTTTACTTTAGGGAGCTATAGAAGCAGATACTGGTCGATCAATCAATTGCCGAAGCGACATTGAGGCGTAACCGGTTAACTGTTCAAAGGCGGCAAAATAGGTTTCGGAATCGGCCGCCGCGCCATCAGCGACTAATTCTGAATAGGTTTCCCATAGCGCAAAGATACCTGACCGTATGCCATTGGCTTGCAGTTGCGCATGAAGCTCAGCATTGGCAACTAGGCCACAGCTGTAATGCGCTTTAAAGTTAATTCGGCCAACAATCACAAACGGTTCGCTTGCCGGCCACGATGCGACGCATTCTGTTTGCGCCTTACGCACGGCATCTTGTACTAACTGATTGCTCTTCGCTAACTTCGCATCCGTATAAAGGTACGACATCAATTCGGCGGCGCCTTCATGAATCCAAGCTTCATCTGAGCTCGAATATTTTAACCCAGCGCCCTGAAACAAATGCGCTATTTCGTGCGCGAAGAACCATAAGGTATTTTGCTCATCGACGTTATCCAGTGCCTGCTCGCCATACCAATGCATAAACACTTGATTCGGCAGAACACCGCCTTGATGCCCGTAATAACTGCCGTCAAAGTCACTGTAAGAGGCGAATAATGTCGGCGTTTGTGAGAGTGCGCCCAGTTCCTTGGTATAGTAACTCATGATCATCGGTAGCTCCGTAATCATGTTTTGGCGTAATGACGAAGGCAGGGCAGGGTCAATGATAGCGACCAGAGCTGAGAATGTTTCCGGCGGTTGCGAGCCAATATAGATGGCGCGTCCACTGTCTCTATCGAGCCATTCGTGGAAGCCAAGTCGTAATTGACCATCCACCAGCATATAGTCATTAGTGGTTAAATTGACGGCCATTGGCCATTCATGGTGTGCGGCGCCACAGCTTTCTGCACAGGCAAAAAAGCGTGCCGTATGAACGAGCATGCCGCCGTCACTAAACGGAGAAAACGGTGCGTAGTCTTTCGGGAGGGTGGTATAACTCGCATCAAGGGTAAAAGCGGCTTCAGTAAACGGTTCGCCGTTTTGGCTACGAATTACTTCCGAACCGTTTTGCCAAGCAATCTCAATATTATCAGTTAATGGCTGCCAACGAGTCGCTCGAGAATTGTTAGGCGAGCGCACGAACTCTAATTGCGATACTGGTTCATTCAACTGGTAGGTTACCGTCCAACCAATCTCTGATTTACTCAAGGTAATGAGGCGTATTTGAGAATCGGCTGGTGCGAACCATAACAATAGGCCCAGCACTGCAACCGCAATAACAATGAAATAGCGCACGTTATATAAACCTCATTTTACTTACTGCTGATTATCAATGTAGCACTCGCTCTGCTACTGCTCCACATTGTTCATCGAAACTTCGCGTTTCTTTCCTTATTTTTACCGTGACAGTTCTGTTTCGGTTCAATGAATCTTTCATGATAAAACGAATTTGTCACAAATTTGTCATGCCTCCTCACTAATCTGCCTGCGTCGTTTAATTACTTACACTCGTTCCTTCCAGGAGAACACAATGAAATTGCAAACTCTTTTCCAAGTTACCGCCGTTGCTTCAGCATTGGCATTAGCCGGTTGTGGTGGCGATATCGAAATTACCCCGACAGTGAATGATAACAGCGTTGTAAATAATGGCTCAGGTGGCGATTCAGGCGGTGACACAACTAACGATAACCTGTGTGCAACCAACAATGGTGTACAGGGCGCATTTGATGGCCGCGATTGTGAATACAACCTTGAGTTTGCGAGCCGTAACGTCGAAATTACTGAAGACATTACTTTCGCAGAATTACCAGACGGCGGTGTGCACGTATTTGATGGCGCATTATTGATTGGTGAAGATTGTGATACCACCACGTCATGTACGATTAACCAAGACGGCCCAGTGATGACTGTTGAGCCAGGTGCGACGTTAGCCTTCACCAGCGGTGAAGCAATCATTCGTGTTGCTCGTGGTGCAAAATTAAATGCAATCGGTACTTTTGATAAGCCAATCACTTTCACTTCTGCGAATGCTTTCACCCGCTTTGACGTCGTTGGTAACGGCCCACGTTTCGCTGACTGGGGTGGCATTATCGTAAACGGCGAAGGTATCACCAACCAGTGTACTGATGCACAGCGTGATGCAGGAACCTGTAACGTTGCTTCTGAAGGTATCGTAAGCTACTACGGCGGTAATGATAACGCTGATGATAGCGGTTCAATGAAATATGCAAAAATCTGGTACGCTGGTTCAGGCCCACGTGCTGGCGGTGACGGCGATGACTTGAACTCATTAACCTTGAACGCTGTAGGTTCAGGCTCTTCTTACGAGTACATCCATATTCACCAAGGTTACGATGACGGTATCGAATTCTTCGGTGGTGCAGCTGATATCAAACGTATTGTTGTTACAGATACCCAAGATGATTCAATCGATATCGATGCAGGCTGGCAGGGTAACGCGCAGTTCTTGTACATCAAACACGGTACGGTAAACGTTGACGGAACTGACGTATTCATGGGTAACGGCGGCTTTGAAGCTGACGGTGAGAAAAACTCAGGCGCTGAATACTCACAAGCACCAACCTCACGTCCAAACATTGCTAACGTCACTGTTGTAACCACTGATGGTTTATCAACGCGTGACAACGATCCATCAACAGCGATGAAGTTTGACGATAACTTCCAAGGTCAGCTTTATAACTTCTTACTGGTTAAAACTGACGTTGCAACCAACGATACCCGCTGCATCCTGTTTACTGGTGATGGTGAGTTAGGTGTAACCGCTGGTGATTTGAACTTCTTCAACTCAGCGATGGCTTGTGTTGCTGAAAACGAATTTACATCGGCTGACCTGTTTGCTGATGGTACGAGCCGTCAAGACTGGTTCGACAACGGTGGCTTGAACGAGCGCATCGGTGGCAACGCAACAGTATTTGGCTCAGATGGTTTCGCAACTGACATGTCATCAGCTGATATCACTGTGACTGCCAACGACCTAAGCGGTTTAGGTAACAGCTTCTTTGAAGCGGTTGATTATGTTGGTGCGGTTTCAAGCACAGACACTTCTTCTGAATGGTATCAGTGGGTTGAAACTGCGTTAACTGCTGCAGAACAAGATTAATACGAACTTGTTGCATAGCAATCTATGGCAGGCGTGCTTATGGCACGCCTGCTATTACCGATAACGCAGGAGTTGACGATGAGCACCAATTATAAACTCAAGCCGCTAGCCCTAGCGGTCAGTATTGCCCTTCTTGCGAGTGGTCAGGCGTACGCGCAGCAGCAAGAATCCGAGCAAGCAACAACCGAAACCGCAGCGGATACTGCGATTGAAGAAGTTGTAACCACAGGTACCCGTTTACAAGGCAGCGCTGCAGCTGTTGTTGACGAGCGTAAGAACCAAGCCTTCGTGGCAGATATTCTTGGTGCTGAACAGTTATCAAGAACCGGCGATAGCGATGCAGCTTCGGCATTACGTCGTGTCACAGGTTTGACCCTTGTTGACGGTAAATATGTTTATGTTCGTGGTTTAGGTGAGCGCTACTCAAGTGCACGTTTGAACGGCGCGAGCATTCCTAGCCCTGATTTAACTCGTAACGTTATTCCGCTCGATATTATTCCATCAACCATTATCGAGAGCTTAGCGGTACAGAAAGTATTCTCGCCGACCATGCCAGCAGCTTTTGGTGGCGGTAATATCGATATTCGTACCAAATCACTCCCGTCTGACTTTCAAGTAAACCTTGAGGTTGGCATTGGTCACAACACCAATGCATCGGATGGCTACACGTATAACCGTAACGAAGCAGGCGTACCGCAAAACATTCGCGAAGCGATTGTGAAGTATCGTGGTGATTTCAGTTTGCGTAATATCGTGAGCCGTGACGGTCTGGTTAGCAATGAAACCGGCAGTGCAAGTGACCAAGCGCGAGCCATTAACGCCGGATTAGCAGAATCTTTACCGCGTGACATCGCGCTACAGGACGATTCGTTAGATCCGAACTACAGCATTAAAGCCAGTATTGGTAACAGCTTCGACGAGGAGTATTTCGGCGGTAGCATTGGTTTCTTATTGGCGGGTGCCTACGACACCAAATGGGATGTGTCTGAACGCACCAATGCGGTACTGAGTGAGAATGCGACTGATGGCTGTGCGACCACACTGAACAGTGCCGAAGAAGTTTCAAACTCGTGCTACAACACCTTAAGTGAAACCACACTGACCACCGAAACAGAACGTTTGAACGGTGTATTTAGTGTCGGCTATGAGCTTGATACGCACAGTGTGAGCTACACCAAGTTGTATTTGACCGACTCTGAAGATGAGTCTGAGTTCGGTATTATGCAAAGTCCAAATGGTAGTAACCTAAAAACTATCTTTGGTTCTGGTATCGCTAATCGTGAACACGAATTCAAATATGAAGAGCGTACACTCGATATCGACCAAATTCGTGGTCAGCATACTTTCTTGGACTACTGGGGTATCGGCTTTGACTGGCAATACACTGAATCTGAAGCGCAAACAGATATCCCAACGGATATTTCGTATCGTTTCGATGATTTATATGGCAGCCAGGGTGAGTACTTAGCGACTGTTGTCACCGGTGATGATAACCGCGCGGTGTATCAGTACGTAGATATGCAAGACAACGTGAAATCGTACAGCGGTAACTTCAGCTTACCGACCAACTTTGCCGGCATGGATGTTGAGTTGAAAGCGGGCTACGACTTTACTGACAAGGCGCGCTACTACACAACTGACCGCTTCGCTATGGATAACGGTTCAGGCTTGCGTGTAACTGTTAACGAAGACGCGAACGATGTGTTGGGTGTAACGGATTATCTGACCGACGAGCGCATTGCTGAAAACAACTTCTTGTTGTCTTATCGTGAGCCAACTTCGCCAGACGCCGACGATTACATGGCTGTGCAGAAAATCGATGCGTTTTACGGCTCGTTTGATGCGTTCCTGACTAACAACTGGCGTTTAGCTGGTGGTGTGCGTTGGGAAGAGTTCAAACAAGTGTCATTGGCAACTTCAAGCTTGATTTTCACCCGTGAAGATCTGGAAACATTCTACTCGGTTAATCGTATTTTAAACGGCACCACCGTGGAAGATGATTTCTATCCAGCATTATCGTTAACCTATATCAGCGACGACAATTACCAGTTACGTTTCGGTTTCTCTGAAACGGTTGTGCGCCCTGATATTCGTGAAACTGTGCCAGTTGCTTACTACGACCCAATTACCGATATTCGTACCATCGGTCGTGCGGGCCTTGAAAGCAGCCCAATGACGAACTTAGACGCGCGTTTCGAGTACTTTGCTGACAACGGTGATAACTACACAATCTCGGCTTTCTACAAGGATATTGAAAAGCCAATTGAGTCAGTACTCAGCGTGGGTGACGAAGAGTACACGTTGAATTACGTGAACGGTATTTCAGCTGAGGTATACGGCGTTGAATTCGAGTGGTTACATGACCTTGCTTATCTGGCTGACGGCTTCTTCACCGCTGGTAACCTTACCTTAAGTGACTCAGAAGCAGTGATTGACCCAGCGCTAGCGGGTAACTTAACTAACCCAACCAAGCGCATGACAGGCCATTCAAAGTACGTGGCTAACTTCCAGTTAGGCTACGATTCACTGAACGGCAATCACTCAAGCTCGCTAGTGTACAACGTGTTTGGTGAGCGCATTTTGGCGGCTGGTATCGGTGGCCGTGGTGATGCTTACGAACAACCGTTCCACTCACTTGATTTGGTTTACAACTATTACCCAGACTTTAACTCGAAAATTAGTTTCAAAGTGCAAAACTTGCTTGGCGAAGATCAAGAAGTCACGCAGTCTGACGTCATAGTACAAACCCGCGAAGTAGGGCAAGTGTTCAGCTTAAGCTACAGCTACGAGTTCTAATTCGCAGCACTGAATGACGAAAGGAGAGGGCGCAGGATGCGCCCTTTTTCGTTTGTTGCTGGTACGAATCTGGTACAGTGTAAAGTTACTGAAATTTCGGTAATCACGTTGATTGAGCTATAGTTATTCCCATATGACAACTGATTAAATGAGTATTATTGTAAGACTAAACAATGAAACAGATTTATATGATTTCATATCCCACAGGGAAAATTTATATTGGTAAAGACAGTGTGGGAAGTTTCAGATATTTCGGTAGTCCTGATATTGGATATAATCGCTGGCCCAAATGGATGTGATAATTCATAACTATGTATTTAAGAAGATCAATGGAGTTGATTATGGCTATTGTAAAATGTCCCAATTGCAATACACCGGTGGATTCGAACATAGGAACTTGTTTTAGTTGCGGAACCAAAATAATGCCATCGGGAGTAAGAGCAAGGCAACAGAATAAATCAAACGATACTGGTGGTGCATTCGCACAAGTTATAGCTGGCCTGGTCATAGTTGGATTGTTTTACGGACTATATAGTTGGTTGGCCGATGATGAGCCAACAAAAGAGGATTTAGCTCAACAAGCAAAAGAACGAGCTGAAAATAGGCGCAAAGGTTTTCATTGTTTGAGTGCATGGGATGGTTCTCACACTTCCGTCAAAGTTAACGTTAAAGAGAGCTTGCGAGACCCAAGTAGCTTTGAGCATATTGAAACTAAAATTACGCCCGTGAACGAGAAAGGCAATCATGTGCTCTATATGAAATATCGAGCAAAAAATGGATTTGGCGGAATGAATGTTGGCACTGCAATGGCAATTGTTGGTAACTCAAGTTGCGAGGCGTCTATTATCACCTATGAGTGATATCGAGTGTTGGACATTGCATTCTTATTCGCCTAGAGAGTTAAGCTACAAGGAGTAGGTATAAGTGGAAATTTTTTTTACAGTTGTCGCGGGGGCAATGACATTTGTTGCAGGACAGTTGGCTTTAAAAATATTGATTGAACCAGTTCACATGATGAAAAACACCATCTCTGAAATTTCACATGATCTAATTCTCTATGCCAACATCTATGCTAACCCCAAGGCGATGGGAATAGATGAACATCAGGATAACGCATTTAAGAAATTTAGAATCCTCTCATCAAAGTTGCAGGCAAATATGGCGTTGATTCCTGCCTATAAATGGACTTGTAAATTGTTCGGGTTGCCAACAATTCAGAATATCAAAACTGGATCGAGTAATTTGATAGGACTGTCAAATGGACATGATGCCGCACTAAATAACCAAGGTATTCTAAACTGCTATTCAGCTCAAAAGGTTAAGTTAGCTCTTGGTATTTATATTGATAAAAGCGAACTTATGGATCCCGATAAAGAAAGAAAGTTTATATCAGCCAAAGAGGGGCCCGGTTGATGTGGGGAGTTTGCATTGTTGACGAATCAAGGATGATACTTTGGTGAATTCAAAAAAGAATCTGACACAAAGCCACAAAAAGAAAAGCCCCGCTATTGTTAGCGAGGCTTTTCGAATAATGGTGCCCAGAGGCGGAATGAAATTATTTTTTAAACATCTGTTTTATAAGGCTTTTGGTTTTGAATGTGTTATTTGATACCCCCAAAAGTACCCCTAAAATTCTAGCCTTTATGCTTTCGAATTTATTTTATATAAAAGTTTATCGGCGTTTTCCAGCATGGTAAAATTGTATAGCAATTACGCAACAACTAGAAGGATAAGAGGTATCGAAATTGTATATAGATATTCGTGAAGTCAAAAGAAATTTCAGTATTTCAAAGAGTACGCTTTATCGGTGGATAAAAGAACGTGATTTCCCAGAACCAAAAAGATTTAGTCCAAGACTAGTTAGATGGAACAAAAATGAAGTTGAAGAATGGGATAAAAATACTGGCTCGGTTAGTAAGAACAAATCAATGCATATGCATTAGGCAATGTACCAGACTTTGAATGCCTCACCATTCAAATGTCACGTTCGGGTGTGCATGTGTAAAATTTCAGCGCTGCTAACCCCTTTAAAGATATAATTTATAAAGCAAGTTAAACCCTCCCTGAGTTTTTAACCTTTCAAACACACTTATAATCTTGGGCTTCAGATTAATGCCTAGGATTTAGGTGTGTCCGTTATAAATGGCCTAAGTGGGGTATGGATTGCCAACTAAATACTAATGTAACCAACTAGTATTATGAGGTAACTCTATGGATTTTATAACAATATTTGATTTAGAAGCTCAGCTAAAAATTTCGAAGTCCACAATTTACAGATGGATGCGATATAGGGAATTCCCCCAACCAATTAAATTGGGTAGACGAGCAGTTCGTTGGCGTCAGGACGATATCGAGAGATGGATTAAAACCATTAATCAGTATTCAGATTAGCAACCTATTTATACCTACACACGGTTTATATGCTAACTCAAACCCAATTACCTCAATAAGAATAACTACTAAAAATCCTTATTTTTTAATCACTTAAAAAATAATTTCAAAAAAAATCCTGAATCCTCATAACGCGCTACTAAATAACATTAAGTGCCGGTGAGTTTTAGGTACTTCATGGCAACCTGAAATAGCTGACGAGTCGGTCTCGGAGCCCGAAAGTTGCTTGGACTAGCTTTGTTTAAAATAACCCCTACAGGTATGAAAACGGCGTGGTAGCCATTCATCGCCTTGATCTTAGTAATGCCAATTGAAAATTAAATTAGGATTAATTATGACTGAATATGAAGTGAACAATAAGATTAAAACAGCAATTACTAATCATTATAATGATAATTTTAGATGGTTTATTACATTAACTTATCGGTATGAAGTTACTAGTGTTGAAAGAGTAGCTAAACATATAAAACTTTTAGTAAACCATCTAAGACAGCAATTATACGGAAGACATGCAGCAAAGCACTTTGATCAAAGTAAAAACTTAATGATGTTTGGTAGTGTCGAGAGACATGCTACAGGAGCTATCCATCTTCATTTACTTCTAAGTGAGCCTCCACATGATGTAAAACAAACGAATAAAAATAAACGCCTATTAAATAATGCGTCACATGAATTATTAAATTTTTGGGAATTTAGAAAAAGGTTTGGTTATCAAAATAAACTAGTAGATTTACAAGTAGAACAAGTACAAGTAAAAAAGGATAATGCTGCTGCTTGTCGATATGTCACAAAATATTCAAATATGAATAATCCAAATTTCTTCATTACCCACTGGGATGCTAATGAACATGTATTACCTGTAGAGTGTAGAAGATAAGTTTTGGGCTGCGTAGCAGGCCAAGTGGCGAAGCCACCTATAAAATATATCTATAATTTTATTGAAACCTGTAATTTTTAAAGCCACTAATTAGTTACAAATTTTGTTCAAAATGATATAGTAACCAACTGTTTTTATTGGAGGTTGTTATAAAAAATACAGGTTTTAGTAAAACGCTTACTATCGACGGAATTGATTATAATTTAAGCTTTAATGGTTCTAGTTTCCATTTAGGATTTATTAATCGAGCTTACGGTAATCGTTACCTATCAAAATCAGGTCTAGTTTGGTTTGGAGAGGATCCAGAACATATATACCACGAGATAAATCAATCAATAAATGTCTTTAAACTATCTAAATTGGTTTTGAAAAATATAGTCACTGAAATGGCTAAACTACAACCAGAAGAATTTGTAATTGAAGCTAACTCACCTCGTAAAACAAAAATTTACCGTCGCTTTTGTAATCAAATTTATAAGTACCTGAATCATTTGTATGATCTTGAATTTACTAATCGTGGCGCTGTTTTCAAGTTCAACAAGAAACCTAAGAGCATCCGGTGTAATTTACCGTTAGCTGCATTAACTCATTAAAATGTGATAGAAAACGCGCAATAGAACGCTCTTAATGCGCGTATAAGGTATTATTTTTATATTTTTACTATACCAGTCCAGTTTGTAAATTTACCTGTCTCATCGAACTCTAGGTAAGCTCTGCGGTTTCTACGTCCTAATGGGAATAGTTCGATCATATTCCGTAACTCGTTTTCTAGACGATATCGATTACCTTCTTCATCAACAAATTGCTTATCACCAACTTCTTGTAGACCTATTTCGTTCATGAACAACATATTATGTAGTTCTGCTTCCCACGCTTGTTCTCTAGCTTTGCGTTGTTTCAAACCTCTTTTAATACCGATATATGGAAACAATACAATTCCAAAAACTGCAAACGACGCGGCTAACTGATCGCGTGTTAGTTGTTCATTTTGCGGAGTAAGTATTTCGTCAGACCCTGTACCACCGAGTAGCCAGAAAATTGAGTTAGTAAGGGGAAGTAAAATATTCTCTGCTATCCAATAAGCTACGGTGTAGATCATTAACGGATTTTGAGCTTCTTCATCTATAAAAATCATGCCAATTAGTGCGCCTAGGACCCATAGACTAAAAGCCGTGAAAATTGCTCCTAACAATAATGTAGGAAGTGAGAATACTCTAGCAAAAATGCTACCCGCCGTTGTTTTGTAATTTCTAAATAGCCATGTCCAAGATTGTATGTATAGCCATACTGAAAGAACTAAAAAGATGACAGCGAATATCAACCCATTGTTATTTTTAGATGATTTGTAAATGTCTCTTCCAAGACTTAAACCGATACCAGCCATTGCTGATCCGGCGATAACCTTGGGTATTGCTTTTGCTAAGCTCATAAGTCCTCCTTTACTTTTATAAATTTATGGAAGCAATCAATCCTGCCATGTTGTAAAATGGTTAACAACCTGTTTTTGATATCATTTTTCATTAAACGGGTACTCTAATTCTAAGGAGTGACTTTTGAAAAGCTTGAAATCCAACACGCCGCTAGAAAATCTGATTAAGCGCGTTGCCGATATTTTGTACAATTGTAATTTTCCTGAAGAATATGACTTTGTTTACGATTCGATATTAGAAAGTAAGGAAAGGCGTCAGGGAACGAACCCAATGCACCGCGATTATATTGAAATTGTACAGCGGAGACGCCTACAGCTAGGTGTAACGCCATTAGGTAGTAATGGTAAGCCAACTGACCTAAGTAGTAATGAAAAGGCCTTACAATGGGCTATAGAGCACTTTGAAGAGTTAGAACCATTGTTCGAAAAAGAGCTGGCGCAAGTTCTTTTCGAAATAGATCCGGCTAATACGTGTTGCAAAGAAAATGGTTGTGAAGACGAATACGCATTACTAGCTAAAAGAATCCGCTCTGAGATGCAAATCAATAACTCATCTATTCGAGATGTTCTAAACGATAGTTTCGGTGATCAGGTCATTGACGAAGTGACGATGACTGAAGTTGATCAGAAAATTATAAATGTTCTTGCATTGCGGTTTGCTGAAATTATCGACTTTCGAATCAAAAAGAATTTATCTCCAAATGCAAAAAGTACAGATATGATCCTAGCTGAAATGGAAAAGCTACGCTCAATTCGTCCTTCGACTATAAATGGCGCTAGAGGGGCTTCGATCTACTATAAGGATTTACATGACGAACTAGATCGTCGCAGCTACACGGGAAAACGTCCAAGTCGCCAATATACCCACCCGAGTATGAAAGGTTAAATAGGGCAGGTTAGTCGATGTAGTACAAAAATATAGGATTGGTATTATGAGTTTCGCTGTGTATAAAAGAAAAAAAATTACACGAGCGTAATAGATGAAACCCGAAGATATTAACCAATCCCTACACCAGCTTGGCTATTCACAAACTTTGATAGCTGAGGTTATGGGAAAAAGTCCAAGCCTAATATCCAAAGTAATATCCGGAAATGCAAAATCTTTCGGAGTCGCCTATTTTATAGCGACCATACTTGAAAAATCAGTTAACGAAGTTTTCCCAAATATAAAACAGAAATTGAATAGACAAAGTCCTACCTACATCAGGAATCGGAATAAGCTTCAAAGTATCTATTCAGAATGTAAAGTAGAGAATATCTAAATGCAGATGATGGATTAGACAAATGTCTTCAAAAATAGTTAGAAAATTAATAGAAGTAACAAAGCTGATTACATCTAAAGCGCCTAACAATTCAGAAATCTATCCTGCACAGTTTGTCGCAGGAAAGAATAACGGCGTCGGATTCGCTGGAGAAACGATTTTATCATGGTGGGAGATTGAGGGAGCTGATAGAGTTTTAGATGAAATTTCTGATATGTTAAAACAAGAACATACCTTCCTAGCAAGCAATCATCGAACGACAATAATCAAATCAATTAGACAAACGTTTCAAGAAGTTTGTCTAGACCCACAAATATTCGATCGCCGCATGATTACAAGAGCTAGTGGCGCTAGTCTTTTCGAAAGCAGATTGTCATCGAACCCACAAGAGATGGGGAAATATTTATATAGGGAGATTATTTGTAGCCTCAAAAATAAATCGCAAAAGAAGTTAGTTGCATATACAGCACCAAGAATTACAGGGACTTCCTTTTCAGTTGCATCAGACGGCATACATTTCATAAAGAAAGATGATGATAAGATCTGGATTGAACTTCGTGCGCTGGGCTACATTGTAGACGAATTAAACCCAAAAGAAGATCATCTTAAATTACCTCGATTACCTAGTTTGCTAATGGATAAAGACTATCAATGCTTCTGTGTGGTTGAAACAGTTGGAACAGATGAAGAGTGCAAAATTCAAGCTAATATTAAACTTCGAAGATTCTTTTCTGTGATTTTAGCTAATAGCCTTCCATGCATGAGAACTAAAGTTGGTGAGATCCCTTCATCTGCTTGTGTAATTTTACCCCATCAAAATCAACGAATGAGTCCAATTCGAGGGTCTTTAGGCATATTCTACCCGTTCTATGGAGATGAATTGCAATTAAGCGTTGAAAAAATTGGTTTAGTAAAAACCTGGTATCGGAAGAGAAATTCACTTGAGAAGGCAGATCGAGATAGATTAGACAAAGGAGCGCACTTTTTAAATCAAGCTATAAACCTTTCCGGCGTGGACGCATTTATCTATTATTTCATCTGCTTAGATGCTCTATTTGGTAAATCGAGAGCCGTATACGAATCGATTGAATCTCGGCTTCCTTGCTTAAGTGAACCAAATCAATGGATAGAAAAATTTCCTAAATTGTATAATTTGCGAAATGAGTTAATTCATGGCGGAAGTAGACTTATTGAGGAATGGAAAGACTATAACTCCTACCATCGTCATTTTAAGACAGAACCCATCCAAGATATTGAAAAACTCGCATTCGCTTGTTTATCGCAAGCTCCAGATATCCTGAAGCAATACCCCGTCAATTGATATTTATAGTGGCTCAAAAAGTACACCTTGTGAGCCAATTCGATACGGACAATTTTTTTGGCTCAAAATTGATGATATCTTTTGAGCCACGTGTTACTATTTGAGCCTATATTTATGAGCCAAATAAGGAGTTGCTTTGATCGTTGGGTATCTGCGAGTTAGCTCGGATCAACAGTCGAATGATTCTCAAAGAATGTCGATTGATGAGAGATTTAAAATTGAACGATGGTATCAAGATAATTCTACTTCTGGATTGACAAAAGGTTCAGAGCGGAAAGGACTAGGTGAGTTACTAGAGTTTGTTCGCGATGGTGACACCGTAGTCGTATACGCGATTGATCGATTGGGGCGAAACACAATCGATGTTCTTGAAACCGTGGAAGTTCTAAATAAGAAAAATGTGGCCTTAATATCTCTCAGAGAAGGGTTCGATCTTACAACTGATCACGGTAAACTACTTCTCACTATGTTGGCTGGATTAGCCGAACTTGAACGCAAGAATATTTATGCTCGCCAGATGGCAGGGATCAAAAATGCAAGAGAAAAAGGCAAGCTGTTAGGTCGACGTAAATCTATAGACGACCAAAGCGTTCGAGACTGGAGAGTTTGTAATAACGCAAGTATTCGAGAAACAGCCGAGCATTTCGGAATATCCATTTCATCCGTGAAACGTTCGTGTAGTCTGAAAAAATAAATTGCTCTATCAAATTTACATTCGACGCCAATAGCAAGATATTAATCGAATGTAGAAAACCTAATCTGCTTAATCTAAATACTATTTTGGGAATACATTAATGACGAAAAAACTAGGAAACTTGACTCTTAACCAAGTTCACCACGGAGACTGCAACCATTTAATTGATTTCCTTCCTGACGAAAGTATCGATATTTTAGTCACTAGTCCTCCATACTGGGGGCAGAGAACATCTGAAGGTACAGGTACCGAAGATGATCCTAGGGAGTATTTAGATTTTCTAGTGGATACGTTTACGAGGTTTCTTCCAAAACTTAAAAAAGAAGGAGTCATGTGGATTAATATCGGAGATGCGTATAATACCCCAGTTAATTGGAGTCGAGAAGATCACGTATATAGTTCACTTGGTGCCGATAAAAGTGGGCTTAATCCAGAAAATTCAGCGTATACAAAAAATAGGGCTAAAAGAAAGGCATTTATCGATAAAGAGATTCCTTGGCTTACATACGGCAACTTGCTTGCACTAACATATCGACTGGTGACGGGACTTTCCGACAAAGGGTATTTATTTCGAGGGGAAGTTTTATGGAAGAAGAAAAATGCTATGCCTGAAGGAAGGTGCAGAAGGCCGCATCGTCAGCATGAGCCAATCTATCTTTTTGCAAAGCATGAACGCCATCAATTTAGAACTAGTCCACCAGTTAAAAGTGTATGGGAATTTGGGAACGAAAAGATAGATGGTAAGAAGCACTACTCGAGATTTCCTCTCGAGCTTCCGATCCGGTGTATTGAGGCATTTGGTCGGACTGGAGAAGATGTTGTAGTCTTCGACCCGTTTTCAGGATCAGGTACAACTGGACTCGCTGCCTTGAAATTAGGTTGTTCTTACATTGGTTTTGAAATTGACCATGAGCAAGTAGATGCATCTAATGAGCGAATTCAAAATGCTATTTCTGAGTTGCCTTTAAGTCTTTCTTAAATATTTGCCACCGTTCATTTATATAGTTGAAAAAGTCATCGGCATCAGGAGAAGCGAAGTTACATACAAATATACGAGCGGCGGCATCTTGGCTTTCAGGTGTCGCTATTGTGTTTGTGTTATATGAAAAACAAGCTGAAAAATACCCATCATCTTCAATATCTTTACGCTTGGCGCTTCTTACGTCAAGTGTCTTAGTTTTAACCGCGCCAAGCTCCCCTTTATTATTAGGATTGACAGAAGGGGAACTTTTGCAATCCATAGTCCAAAGTGGAGATACATAGCCAGCATCAACTAATGCTTTGCTCATCGGTACATCGTCTGTTCGTCTTTCTGCAAAACTAGCTTTTACATGAACGATACCGAAGAAAATTTCTACACCATCGATAATTCCGGTAAGCAAAACGTCAGCTTTGTCAGCTTCGAGTCGTTCTGAAATATTGGCTTGACTGAGAAGTCTTATCCTTTGATCCTTTGACGCAATAAATAAATTTATACCGACCTCTCTTAGCGCCGGACCATAATGGCGGACTAAGACTTCTTCCAATGCCCAACCACCAGTTCGTTTCCAGCTTTGTTCAAAACTCATACGAGAATATATAGATGGATGATTAAATTGATCAAGATAGGCTCTATAAACAACGAACCACCAAAGATCAGACGGGTTTGCTTTAGGCCATAAAGTTACGGCAAGTTTAAAAGCACTAGCGACCGATTCTGTTTTTATCGCTTCTTTCTTTTGTTCATCTGCTGTTACTAGTCTAGATAAACCATCTCGTAAGCACTTTAATACTTGGTTGAATTGTTCAAGCGAAGCATTGTGTAGTAAATACTGAGAATCGAACTTGGCATATTTAAACAGTACTTTTAAATTCTTACCATGTTGTTCAGCACGAATTGCTCTAGGTACTTCTATTTCATTGGTATTATCAAGAACCGCACTGCTAATGTCATTTAAAGTGATGCCGGTCTCCTTGAGCAGCGCAAAAAACATTTCAAGCGTAATTGAAACATTCCCTTCCTCAATATCTTCTATCCAACCTGTTCCCAATATTAGTCTGGATTCGAGTTGCTCCGCAGTAATTCCTCGCTCTAGCCGTAATCTACGAAATTCCTTTAATAATTTATGAATTTGCTCATTAGACATCGTTAAACAGTTCCTTTGCTGAAATACCTAACGCATTGGCAATCTTCAAGATGTTTATCAGACTTATATTGCGTTCGCCTCGTTCAACACTTCCCAAATATGATCGATCTAATCCGCTACGGTCAGCTAAGTCCTCTTGTGACATGTTTTGTGCACGCCTAAGACTTCTGATGTTCGAACCGAATGTTTGTAATATTGAGAAGTTTTTCATGTGACCATTAAAATGCTTCTGATGATTATATGTCCACGGACTATAAGCACCATTACTGGTCGTAGGGAAGGGGCTCACCCATTTTGTTTACTGGGTTAAAGACAATAGCTTTGGTGGAATCTAGTTGAGGATGAATTAGAAAGACAATTGTGGACTAGTATTTGGTATGTTTTAGCAATTAGTCAGTTACAACTGATGAGCTCTATTCATCCTTTATATTTGCGAGAGGAATAGTAAATGGAGAACTATGGGTTGAACATAGTTTGATTACGGTGTGTTGAAAGGTATCTTGATACCTTTCGCATCGAGTGTGCGCTATTCCTTCAGATACATCACCCGGATAGTCTGGATCGTTCCCAGTGCGATAAAAGCGATAACCGATGTGGTAATGATAAAGGTTATTTTCTTCTGCACACTTTCGAAAAGCTTCAGCCATCGGAGAACCTAAGAAGTTCGCCGCCCAACTAGGTTTGTATTTGCCTTGAAGTTCTTCTGGGGGAACTAGCCCGTTTTGTATTGGTTGTATGAAGTTTCGCCACAAACAATCTGAAAGCGCTTTATCCAATTTTTGAAGTTCTTTTTTGCAATTGTTGCTAACTTTAACTTTGTGAATCATCCATAATCCAAGCGTAAAATTGATCTTCGTTTTGAATATGTTCAGGAACGTCTATAGCCTCTGACTCGACACTATCTAAAAGTGCTGCTAAGTATGAGTCTTGAGCTGCCACTAGATTTTCCTTAAAAAAAGATTGCAACTCGGTATGAGTAATAACTCTGTTGTCCGCCTTACAAGTCTCAGAATCATAATGTGAAAGCCACGGCCTTTCTTGATGAGTTTTATTGCGGAGAGTCCATGAGCCAACTCTACCATAAGTTTCCAACACCCAATCGACAATATGTTGAACAGATTCACTAATTTCAGAAAAGTAATCTGTATCGGCTTGTGAAATGATACACGTAGACCCAAAACCTCTATAGGTGTTGTAGAGCTCAGAAACAACGGGTCCATGTTCCCATGCACAAATCTCGCCATCAAAAGCAGGTTCTTTATAGATTGCCAAGTGATATCCCTGACAATAATAAGTCAGCTTTTGAAGCTTCAAATTGTCAACCGAAATGTGTTTACTTTCAGCTCGTTGAAGCAAAGCTTTCGCAAAAACATCGTTGCTTAGCATAATCAAACCCATAAAAAGTGGTCGCGAATTGTACACCAACAACAAATGATTATCAATTTGAGCTTTATCCAAATAAATTGGAATGTCAACATTTTGTATAAAATAAGTAATCAGAAACTAGTAATAAGAATATAGTTTCGATGATTGATTGTGTTGATTCTTGCGTTAACATATTCGAAAAAAATTTAAGTAGGCTTTTAAAGTATTACATATTGGCCTTAATTCAAAATCGCTTTTTACTTTCGTAGCTTATCTAAATAATCAGCCCAATTTTGCATCATTTTGGTGCGTTCAACTAAAAACTGTGTTCTATTATAGGCTCGTTTATGAGTGTCTCTGACGGTATGTGATAGCTGCTGCTCTATGAGCGTGTACGAATACTTCAATTGTTCCTCAAGCATAGTTCGAGCTGAAGCTCTAAAGCCATGTACAGATTGTTCTGTTTTAGTATCATACCCAATTGAACGAAGCGCCTTTATCACAGCCGCTGTAGTGATGTGTTTATCATTATTTTTTTGATTACTAAAAACATATGTACGATTACCTGTAATTGGCTTCAGAAACTTTAAAATATCTAAAGCTTGCTCACTCAATGGCACGATATGTGAGCCCGACATATGCTTCCTTTCCTTTTTCTTCTCCGGCGGTATCTCCCACAAACCTTTTTCCATATCTATTTCTGTCCATTCGACACTTACTAGTTCGCCCGGACGTTGAAATACAAGAGGAGCTAGTTTGAGGGCTGCGCCGACTATTGAATGTTCATTATAGTTATCTATCTTGGTCAGTAGCACTCCAAACTCTGATGGATCAGTAATCGCGGGCTTATGCGTTACTGTTGTTGTCGGAACAATACCTCTTAAGTTCTGTGCGTTGTTTGTAGTCACGTATCCAGCTTGCGTAGCATAGATAAACACTTGGTCTAATTCACGTCTTACTTTTCGAGCTGTTTCGTGCTTTTTAGCTGCTACAAGCCTTTTGATAACATCTGCAAGATCTGGAGTAGAGAGCTTTTCAATCGGTTCTTTACCAATGAGCGGAAAAACATAGTTTTTAAAGCGAGAGAGTTTTTTAAAGCGAGTAGATTCTGTTAACTCTTGATTGTCTATAACTTCCAAAGCAACCTTTTCAAAACTGCGTTCATTAGTACGCCGTAATCGCTCTCTACTAGCTTTTTTGTGTTTTTTTGGATCTATCCCTTGCTCTAATAACGAACGAGCTTCTGCGGCCTTCAATCGAGCTTCTTTGAGTGATACCTCTGGATATTTGCCAAGCGCTAATACATCTTCTCTCTTATCCACAGGTCGATAGTATTTTAATCGCCAATAGCGATATTTAGATTTAGATGTATCGGCCTGTATGTATAAACCATCTCGGTCATACAAACGGTTCGCGGTAACTTTTGCTTTGCGAAGACGGGTATCGTTTAAAGACATCGCTGTTACTCTTAGTTATGTGTAGGGGTACAAGTAAATGATACCCCTATAAGTACCCCCAAAAGGGTGGGATTCAATGGGACTAACTAAGACCATACCAGACAAAAAAACATAAAAAAAGCCAGCGTTTATGCTGGCTTTAGTCGTACCTGTAATATTATGGTACTAAATGATGGTGCCCAGAGGCGGAATCGAACCACCGACACGGGGATTTTCAATCCCCTGCTCTACCGACTGAGCTATCTGGGCGTCGGGGCGTATTAAACGAGTTTTTCGGGTCTGAGTCAACCGCTTTTTTAAGGAAAATCGGTGAATTCAGACCGTTTGCTCAGTAAATACGCAATTTGATTGGTTTTACACCTTTAAGTAGGTGCTACCGGCCAAACACTTCTCGTAATAGTCAGTCCACTTCACGCCTTCACGCGGTGCGATGTGGCCTTTCCGAACTTCACGATCAATCGACTTCTTCACGGTTTTTGCCATGAAATCAGTGTTGTATTGCATCGTTTCAAGCACTTTCTCAGCTGAGGTACCCGGAACCACCTCTTCAATGTAAAAGTCGCCTGGTTCGTCATCGTGGCAGTAAATATGCACTTCGGTTAAACGACCGAATAAGTTGTGCATATCGCCCATCACGTCTTGATAGGCGCCGGTTAGGAACATACCAACGTAATAGTTATCGCCTTTGCGTAACGCATGCATTGGAATATTATCGCTGATTTCGGTGCCTTCAATGTATTTGCTTAGCTTACCGTCACTATCACAAGTAATGTCGACTATAGAGCAGCGTACTTCTGGCTTCTCGTTTAAGCGGCTAATTGGCACAATGGGTAGCACTTGGCCAATGGCCCAAGTATCGGCCGCCGATTGGAAAATTGAGAAGTTACACAAGTATTGGCTTGCCAACATGTCTTCGAGTTCTTCCAATTCTTGGAACACGAAGCTTTCGCGATCAAGCGATTGATGAATCTCGCTCAAAATGCGCCAGTACATGGTGTCGAGCTTCGCCATTTCTTCTAACGATAAAATACCAAGCTTGAATGCTTCGTAAGCGCTCTGTTTGAATGATGCAGCGTCGTTGTAACGTTCTTGCGGGTGCATATCCGCAGCGTTCACAAGTTCACGCATGTTGCTCACAAGAATGTGTTCGTCGGCGCTGGCGCTAATATCAAACTGTGCGCCGGTGTTTTTGATTTCACCGACAATATTGGTCACCACACAGCTGTGGTGAGCGGTAATGGCGCGGCCACTTTCGCTCACAAGGTTCGGGTGTGGTACTTCTTCCAAATCACAGATCTGTTTTACACCATAAACCACGTCGGCAACATATTCTTCGGTCGAGTAGTTACGCGACGAGTCGGTAGTTGAACTGGTGCCGTCATAGTCGATACCAAGGCCACCACCGATGTCTAGATACTCAAGGGGCACGCCAATTTGAATGAGTTTGGCATACAAACGAGCGCCCTCAGAAACTGCTTCTTTCACTTTACGAATATCCGACATTTGGCTGCCGATGTGGAAGTGTAATAACTTCGCACAGTGCAACATGTCTTCTTTTTTCAGAAGCTCAACAATGTTTAAGATTTCAGTGATGCTTAAACCAAATTTTGCACGGTCGCCGCTTGAGCCAGCCCATTTACCAGCGCTACGTACCATCATTTTGCTACGCAAACCAATCATCGGCTCAACGCCGAGTTTTTTCGCCAGTGGAATCAGCATTTCAAGTTCACTGAACTTTTCAATGACAATGATCATTTTACGGCGCAGCTGACGGCCAAGTAGGGCGAGGGTCAAGTAATCTTCGTCTTTATAACCATTGAGAACGGTCAAAGCATTTGGGTTTTCGTTGTAGGCAAGTACGGCCATCAACTCCGGCTTTGAACCAGCCTCAAGGCCGTAATCGTAGGGTTCGCCCGCGTCGATGATTTCTTCAACCACCTCACGCATTTGGTTCACTTTAATTGGGAACACACCAACGTAGCGCGCATTGTAGCCAGCATCAGCGATGGTTTTAGCGAAAGTTTCGTTCAGAATTTCAACTTGTGAGCGCAGAATATCGTGAAAACGAATGACCGCTGGCAACTGAATGCCTTCAGCTAAGATTTCATCCACCACTTCCTGCATATCGATGGTGACATCAGGCAAACGGTGATTCGGTGCGATTTGGATATTGCCATTTGCACCAATCGAGAAGTATCCCGCACCCCAGCGGTTTACCCCGTAGAGTTCTTCGGCATCGTCGATTGTCCAGTTCTGAGCCATCAGCGAGCCCCTTTTTCGTTCAGAATGATTAACAGTTCGCGTACAATTTTTGCCGCAAACACATCAGAGTTACCAGTTGGATCGATCTCTGGCGATAGCTCAACAACATCGGCACCGACTAGGTTTTTGCCGCGCAGTAACTTCATTAAGCTTACGTACGAATGAAAATCTTCCCCGCCTGGCTCCGGTGTGCCGGTGCCTGGTAAAAATGCTGGATCGAAGTAGTCTAAATCCAACGTGAGATAGATTGGACGGTCGTCAGCGATAGCTGCCACGCTGTCTAAGAAATCTTTGCGTGACTTGCGCACCGTGCCGTGCTCGTTCATGTACTGGTATTCTTCGCGCGTGCCTGAGCGAATACCATACTGAATGAGTTCGTGGCCCGGACCAAAATGGTCAAGCGAGCGACGAATAATAGAGGCGTGTGAGTAATGGTAGCCCAAGAAGCCGTCACGCAAATCAGCGTGCGCATCAAGGTGCAGTAGCACTAAATCAGGGTACTGTTGTAAGTATTTGCGAATTGGCGCATACGAAATAGAGTGTTCGCCGCCAAGCGTTAACACGCGAACATTGTTCGCTTGCAGGTCGAGCGGTTGGAAAATCTCATCAAATTGGTCGCTAGCGTGTTGCCACTGCGCTTCCACATCATCACTTGAGCCAAGCGATAAATTGCCCAAATCGTAAAACGGGTGATCAAAGAGATCGGCATCAAGGTATGGCGAATAGCTTTCGATATCTTCCGACACCGCGCGTAGGCCATCAGGACCGTTACGTGTTCCTTTACGAAAACATGCTGTACCATCAAAACCGAAACCAATAATATGCGTACCGTTGGTGTACACGGCATTATCGGTGGTTGCGCCAAAAAACTCGCGCACTGGCGCGTCAGTTTTTACAGCTTCAGCAACTTTGGTCTGAGCGGTCATTTGATTTGGGCTTTGTTGACTCAAGGTGATTCACCTCCGTTCGTTCAACAGGGTTGATTTGGGCAAATTAAAAAGGGGCATATTATCCGTATAATTGCCCCAAATTGCCACTATCTGATTAACTACGTGTCGACTTTTTTACTGGATTAAAAATCTCGTGTTGAATACGTAAAAGATTCGCATCGAGTGGGTTCTTTTTGGTCCATGTATCAACCAATGGCACTTCGACCATTTCACCGGCTTTAATGCCAGCCATAACCTCAGTTTTACCCTGCAGAATAAGCTCTACCGCATGTACCCCCAGCTCTGATGCGAGTACTCGGTCGGATGGCGTTGGTGGTCCACCACGTTGAATATGGCCAAGCAAGCACGGGCGACAAGGCATATTATATTCAGCTTCAAGTTGTTCAGACAGTGCAACTGCACCGCCTGGCCATTGATGCTCGCTCAACACCATAACGTAACTGCCGGCACCGCGAACTTCTTCAACACGTTTAATGTGTTTGACCAATGCCGCAATCGTTAATGGTTTATCTTTTTGCAACTCTGGCAAAATCATCCGTTCGGCGCCGGCTGCCATGGCGCTTTTGAGACCAATAAAACCTGCATGACGGCCCATGACTTCCACGATAAACACACGATCCATCGCATCGGCGGTGTCGCGAATTTTATCCAAAGCGTCCATTGCTATCGCGACAGCGGTCGAATAACCGATGGTGGCATCGGTGCCATATAAATCGTTATCGATAGTGCCAGGCACGCCAATGATTTGGCCCTTCCAGTATTGGCTTAAATGATGCGCGCCACGGAACGAGCCATCGCCGCCAATGACGACGAGTGCGCTGATCCCGAGTGAATCGAGATTGTTCGCAGCGAGTTGGGCACTCTCAACTTCTTTAAAGCGCGGGCACCGAGCGCTTTTAATGATTGTTCCTGAATATTGTAGAACGTGCAGGACATCCGCAGATTTCAGTGGCACATGTTCGTTATTCAACAGGCCTTCGTAGCCATGACGAAACGCCATCACTTCCATGCCATAGTGCTCGGCAGCCAATACCACTGCGCGCAGCGCTGCATTCATGCCAGGGGCGTCGCCACCACTGGTTAGCACACCAATCCGTTGCTTTGTCGATGTTTCAGACACCTCTATACTCCTCTTTCCTATTGTCTGATAAGCTTATCGAAGTTAACTCAATTTACAATGAAGCGCACATGTCAGAGCAAAAAAATATTCATATTTCAGCAGATTCGATTCGTCAGTGGGCACAAAATTGCCTGCAGCAGGCGGGTGCAGAGGAAGTTGTTGCCGCAGCGATGGCCGAGAATTTGGTAGCCGCCGACTTAATGGGGTTTCGTACTCATGGTTTAATGCGTTTACGTTACAACATTAACTGTCTGCGTGATGGTAGCTCTCGCCCAAGCGGTGATTACAGCGTTATCAGTAAACGCGCAGCGGTGCAGCTGTGGGATGCTGATTTGTTGTCAGGTCTTTACGTGGTGCCGCAAGCGGTTGATACGGCAATTGCGATGGCACGCGAGTGCGGTACCGGAACGGTTATTGTGAAACGCGCTCAGCATGTCGCCGCACTTGCGGTTTATCTTGAGCGAGCCGTAAATGAAGGCATGCTCATTCAATTGATGTGCGCAACGCCAGGGCAGCAGGTTGTGGCGCCACACGGCGCGAAATCAGCGTGGTTCTCACCAAATCCATTTGCGATTGGCGCACCCACCCAATCGCATCCAATACTGTTCGATATTAGTTTTTCGATGACGGCGGCTGGCAAGGTCCGTAAGGCCATTGCGGAACAGCAGCCGTTGCCTTACCCAGCACTAATTACCGCAACGGGAGATTACACCACCGATGCAACCACGTTTTTGCATGATCCCGCGAGTGTGCTGGCGCCGCTAGGTGGCCAAGAATTAGGCTATAAAGGTTCGGGCTTGTGTTTGTTTAGCGAGTTGTGGACGCTGGCGCTGAGTCAATTAGGGCGTCATCAAGAACAGCCAGGCTTGGATGCGAATACCGTATGGATTCAAGTCATTGATCCGAGTGCGTTTGGCGATGTGAACGAATTCAAAGCGCAGGCTCAAGCATTAGTTGACGGAATGAAAGCAGTGACGCCAATTGACAAAAATTATCCGGTTCGAATTCCGGGAGAGGGCGCTATGGCAACCCGAACTCGTCAGCTTCAGAGCGGGGTAGAATATAGTCCAGAGTTGTGGCGGCAGTTGGCGAAGGTTGCCGACATGATGCAGCAACCATTGCCAGAATTAACTACCTAGAGCAGATTAATTAAGGTTGAAGGCGCTCAATAGTCCAGGCGCCATTGGCTTTAGTAAAGGTGAAGCGGTCATGCAGTCGATAGCGACCGCCTTGCCAGAACTCAAAGCGCTCCGGTACCACAACATAACCACCCCAGTGTTGCGGCATTGGCACTTGTTGATCTTTATATTTCTCAGTGAGCTCATGATAACGCGCTTCTAATTCGCTGCGACTTGCAATGGGATGGCTTTGCGCAGATGCTAGCGCGCCAAGTTGACTCTCTCTTGGGCGGCTATAAAAATACGCTTCGCTATCTTCTCGTGAAATTTTGCGCGCGAAGCCTTCAATACGAACTTGCTGCTCAATAGCTAGCCACGAAAAGAGCATTGCCACACGGCTATTCGTACTGATGTCATGGCCTTTCTGGCTATCGTAATTGGTATAAAACACGAAGCCATTGTCACGCACTTCTTTCAATAACACGATGCGCTGGTGCGGTTGGTTATCCGCACCAACGGTAGCGAGGGTGAACGCAGTTGGATCGGTTTGCGACGGGTGATCTTTCGCGGCAGCGAACCAATGCGCAAATTGTTGCATTGGATCGTCAAGCAGAGACTCGCGGCACAATTTACCTTGCTCATAATCACGACGAACATTTTTTAAATCCATACTGCGTTGTTTCCTTAGTTTTTATTTCGCTTTCCTATTTAGATAGGTACTCAGCTTTGCCGGCAACGTAGGTTGCATGCACTTTATTCTGCCATAGTATAGCGGCGTCACGGGCAAACGGATCATGATCTAACACAATGAAATCAGCCCACTTTCCAGGTTCCAATGTGCCGAGCTCTTGTTCTTGGCCAGCAGCGTAAGCTGCGTCCAAAGTAAATGCGCGTAATGCTTGCTCTAAAGTAAGCTTTTCATGCGCATACCAACCACCTTCGGGTTGATTGTCACGATCTTGACGCGTTACCGCAGCATGTAAGCCAAAGAACGGATCAGCGAGTTCGACTGGAAAATCAGAACCGGCAGCGATAATAGTGCCTTGCTCGGCAAACGTCTGCCAGGCGTAAGCACCTTTCATGCGTGCTTTGCCTAATCGATCTTCAGCCATGTTTTTGTCGCTGGTGGCGTGCGTTGGCTGCATGGATGCAATAATGTTCAGCTCTTTGAAGCGTGGAATATCTTCTGGGTGGACAATTTGCGAATGTTCAATGCGGTGACGCAAGTTACGCCCGCCAATGGTGTCAAAGGCATGTTCATACTCATCCAGTACAATTCGGTTGGCACGGTCGCCAATGGCGTGTGTGTTGATTTGGAAACCATGTGGAATGATGAGTTCGTATAACTCACGAATGCGCTCTTGTGAGGTAACCATTAAGCCATGTTGATCTGGCGCATCATGATATGGCGCTAAAAGCGCGGCGCCGCGACTACCGAGGGCACCATCACCATAGATTTTTACGCTGCGAACGGTGAGTTTGTCATCTGCTGTCACGTAATGCCCAGCCGCGAGAAGCTCAGGTAGCTTTGGTTCTGTTGCTGATAACATCGCGTAAATACGCAGTGGCATTGCCTGCTTGTCTGCGAGCTCTTTATATACCTGAAGGGTCGTCGCATCGACACCTGCGTCATGAACGCCTGTGATGCCGCGCTCTAGAAGGTGATTAAAAGCTAACTTTAAAGCCTCTTCTTGTTGCTGCGCTGACGCGGCTGGAATTTTTTGCTCCACCAAATTCATGGCGTTATCAATCAGAACCCCAGTTGGGTTACCTTGCGAATCGCGAATAATTTCTCCGCCATCTGGGCTTACGGTGTCTGCTGTGATTCCTGCAATTTCGAGCGCTTTACTGTTAGCCCATGCTGCGTGTCCATCAACGCGGGTTAGGTAAATTGGTTTATCAGATGAAACTTCGTCCAGCGATTCAGCGTTTGGAAACGCTTTAACTGTCCAGTTTTCTTGGTTCCAGCCGCGACCTAAAATCCATTCTGCCGAGGGCGTGTTTTGTGCGAAGTTGGCAACGATAGCTGCCGCATCGCTTTCTGATTTAGCATCACGCAAATCAGCTAACATTAAGTTCTGACCGAGGCCTAGTACGTGTCCGTGTGCATCGATGAGGCCAGGCAACACAAATTTGCCATTTAAGTTCACGCGTTTTTGCTTGGTAAGTGAACCATACACGCCTTCGAGCTCAGCAAGCGTACCAATGGCTGCCACCTTACCATCATGAATCAACATGGCGTCAAACTTGACCAATACGGCCTCGTGACCAGGATTTCCGGTTAATGTGTAACCGTTAAAATTATGAAACAAAACAGACTGGGCAAACACCGATCCAGAATGTAACATTAATAAAACAAACCCAATTAAACGTAAAATTCTCATAAATTTCTCTTTTTCATTGAATTTTATGCGCTATAGCACACTCAGACTGTTTTCGATTGTTTATATCTGATACTGCAATTCTTGATTTTTTACATTAATTTACAATTTAGTAACACAACAACTTCAAACATTCGTTAAAGCGTGTACAATACGCTAAATGTTAGTGACCAATTAAAGCGCGTGGTTTTAAATGAAAATATTAATAATAGATTCGCAATTCTTTGTACGTGCTGGACTCATCCAAGTACTAACCAGTTTCTCTGACCAGCTCGCTATTTACGAAGCCCCGAGCTTTGATATTGCGCAAGAATACTTGCGCCACCAAAACGACTATAACCTAATTTTCCTCGACATGGATATCCCTGATGCGGAAATCCGTCCGACCTTGCAGACGCTGAAAAAAATGGCGCCAAGTTCGCATATTGTCTTGTTTAGCTGGCCACGTCCGTTGTCTGAAGTACGCCAAGCCCTAAGTAACGGGGTACGTAGCTACCTGCCAAAAGATGCAAGTGCCGAAGAAGCAAAACAAGCAATACGTATTTTGTTGCAAAACGACCGTTATTTACCAGAAGAGTCGCGACTAAACGACAACATCAATCGACAAGGGAGTGCTGAGCACTTTTTGTCGCCGCGTCAGTTGGAAATTATGCAGTTGTTGGCACAAGGTTTATCGAACAAAGAAATCGCAACCATACTTGGTATTACCGAGGGGACAATTCGGGTGCACCTTTCGGCTATCTTTAAGGCCATTAAGGTATCGAATCGAACTGAGGCAACACTTTGGTATCTGTTGCGCCAGAAACGTTTGGTGGGCTAAATGAGTTTGGAGCAAATACTTAGCTCGTTAGAGCAAGGGAAACATGCTCCAACTGAACGTTGGAACCCACCATATTGTGGTGAAATTCCAATTCACATTGATGAAAATGGTCAGTGGCATTATCAAGGGTCGCCAATTCAACGCGATAGGTTGGTAAAACTGTTCGCTAGTGTGTTGGTGCATGAGCAGGGGGATTATTTCTTGGTAACCCCTGCCGAGAAAGTCAAAATTAGTGTCGCTGACGTTCCTTTTATTGTTGTTACTTGGACGAAAGTTACTGATGTTTCGCCAACCGTGATTCAGGTAACAACCAATATCGATCAACAATTTGCTCTTTCAGAGCAGCATCCCCTTATTGTGCGCAACGAGCAACTGTATGTTGATTGCGGCAGAGACCTCTGGGCGAAAGTTCATCGCAACGTGGTTTATCAATGGGCGGAAATAGCCCAAGTACAGCAACATCATGGGCGCGATATTTACACGATAGAGAGTGCCGGTTCACGTTTCTATTTAAACCAATAATGATGTGCTGAATTTGCGCGAAACATAACGCTGCTCTATCATACGCATCCTATTTGTAGCCGAGCTTGAGATACCGTTCATGAAGCCTATAACGATAACGCTTGCCCAACTTGATTTTACGGTGGGTGCTATCACTCGCAATACCGAGTCGATTATCGCAACGTTGCAGCAATACGCTGATAGTGACTTAGTCATATTTCCCGAGCTCGCGATTACTGGATATCCGCCAGAAGATCTTCTGTTTCGAGATGACTTTGAAAAGTTGGTTTACCAAGCGCTAGACAAAATTGCGGCAGCGGCTGACACGAATCTTGCTATTGTTGGTCACCCTCAACGCGTTGGTGACGAGCTTTATAATAGTGTCTCGGTGCTGCACAAAGGTAAATGCCTTGCGCGCTACCATAAGCAGCGCCTGCCGCAATATGGCGTGTTCGACGAACAGCGTTATTTCATTCCTGGTCACGACAATGGCATTTTCACCTGGCAAGGACACCGTATTGGCTTGCTGATTTGCGAAGATCTTTGGCATGCGGCGCCGCTGGCGAGTCTTGCAGCTGAGAACATCGATTTGGTGATTTCTCTAAATGCATCGCCGTACGAAGTTGAGAAACACCAGCAACGCTTACATATTTTGCAGCAACGCGTCAGCGAAACGCGCATTCCCATTGTCTACGTCAATAATTGTGGCGGGCAAGATGAATTAGTTTTCGATGGTCATTCGTTGGTTATGGATGCCAACGGTGATCTCGTTGCTGAGCTGCCGCACTGTCAAACAGCGTGTGCGAGCATTCGCTCTGACAACAGCGGGCTACAACTACTCGATACTCAATTTAAACCACGCGAACAATCGTTATTGACCGAAATTTATCAAGCGCTAGTTTTATCAGTGCGCGATTACGTTACTAAGAACGGTTTTCGGGGGGTCACGTTGGGGTTATCGGGGGGCATTGATTCAGCGGTAACCATGGCGATTGCTGTTGATGCATTAGGGGCGGACAAAGTTCACGCCATCATGATGCCATTTCGCTATACCTCACAAATGAGCCAAGATGATGCGGCAGAGCAGGCTCGGCGAATGGGTGTTAAGTACGATGTTGTGGCAATTGAACCGATGTACGATGCATTCATGCAACAGCTTGAACCGCTGTTTTCAGGTACCGAAAAAGACACCACCGAAGAGAATCTTCAAGCGCGTGCACGTGGCACCTTGCTGATGGCGGTATCAAATAAAACGCGTTCGTTGGTGTTAACCACCGGTAACAAAAGTGAGTTGGCGGTTGGTTACTGTACGTTATATGGCGATATGAACGGTGGTTTCGCACCAATTAAAGACGTACCAAAAACATTGGTGTTCGAATTGGCGCGCTTTCGCAATTTAGAGCAAGAAGTTATTCCTGAGCGTGTTATTACGCGTCCACCATCTGCTGAGCTAGCGCCGGATCAGAAAGATCAAGACAGTTTGCCGCCGTATGACGTGTTAGACCGAATTTTGACACTCTATGTGGAGCAAGATTGGTCACCTAATGCCATTATCGATTGTGGATTCGATGAGGCAGATGTATTGCGTGTTGTGCGCTTGGTTGATATTAATGAGTACAAACGTCGACAAGGTGCCGTTGGCCCGAAAATAACAGCGCGTAACTTCGGCAAAGATCGTCGTTATCCAATTACCAATCACTTTCGTTATGAATTAGAACGACAAGTGCAAGCTCGGAGCTCTCATGAAAAAAATTGAAGCCATCATTAAGCCATTTAAACTGGATGATGTACGTGAAGCGTTATCAGAAATCGGTATTGCAGGTATGACGGTGGCTGAAGTCAAAGGCTTCGGTCGTCAAAAAGGGCATACTGAATTATATCGTGGTGCAGAGTACATGGTTGATTTTCTGCCGAAAGTGAAACTTGAAATTGTTGTTGCTGATGATCAGGTTGAGCGCTGCATTGATACCATTTTAGAAACGGCGCAAACAGGTAAAATCGGCGATGGAAAAATCTTTGTGACGAATGTTGAAAGAGTGATTCGAATTCGTACTGGCGAGGAAAATGAAGACGCGGTGTAAGGCACCGCGTCGGTAGTCATTAATCGAGCTTTGATAGGTAGTCGCTGCGAGGGAAGTTATGTTTCAGCGTAGCTACCGCATCAGCATACAATTCAGTTAGCTCAAGGCTGCGATAAGCTTCAGCCATAACGGCTAGAGCGTGTTCAGCTTCAGGCGTATCACTAAAGTTTTCCAGTACGTACTTACCGCGATTTGCAGCGGCCAAGAATGCCTCACGCTTCATATAGTATTGAGCAACCGCCAACTCATGACGCGCTAAACGACTCTTAATACCAATCATTCGCTGACGTGCATCCGCCGAGTACTTGCTATCCGGAAAGCGGCGAACCAGTTCTGCATAATCATCAAATGCCTCACGAGCTTTTGTCGGGTCACGATCAGAGCGGTCAATGCCGACTAAATCTTGGAATAGATTTTCAGCGGCGCGTTCGTTGGTTAAGCCTCGCATGTATAAGGCATAATCAACCGATTGGTGATTTGGGTTTAAGCGTGTGAAGCGATCAATGGCAGCGAGTGACTTATCAATATCGCCCGTTTTGTAGTAAACATAAATTAAGTCGAGCTGAATTTGATGTGTCAGTGGACCAAATGGGAAGCGCGTATTTAATGCTTCCAAAGTTTGCAGAGCGCTACTGAAGTTTCCAGCTTGAATGGCTTGTTGCGCCCGTTCATACCCAACTTCGATATCAGTCATTCGAGTATTTTCAAATTCATCAGGCGAACTTGAGCATGCGCTCAAGGTCATGAGGGTTACACAGGCTACAATTAGACGAAATTTCATAATGTGTTTTTTTTATCTCTGTTGATTTAACTTTGGTGCAGCGTCCCAAACGGGTACACTATACATATTCACGCATTCTAGCGCAGCACTGGCTGCTTTCACAGGTCCGAATACGAATTTATGAGCGAACAGATTTCACTAACAGGAAATGTCCCCCCTTCGGCGAACGGCAAGCGATTGGACCAAACTCTCGCTGAGATGTTCCCAGATTATTCACGTTCTCGGTTAAAAAGCTGGATTACCGAGGGACAGGTGAAGGTAGAGGGGCAGGTGGTTGATAAGCCTCGCGAGAAAGTTTTAGCCGGTATGGCGATTGAGGTGGCGGCCGAACTTGTGGAAGAGCAACGCTTCGAAGCGCAACCGATTGAACTAAATATCGTCTACGAAGATGACGATATTTTAGTAATTAATAAGCCAGCTGGTTTGGTTGTCCATCCAGGTGCCGGCACTCCAGATGGAACATTGTTGAATGCCCTGTTGCATCACTTTCCAGCTATCGACCAAGTGCCGCGTGCCGGAATTATTCATCGGTTAGATAAAGATACCACGGGCTTGATGGTCGTTGCCAAAACCGTCCCCGCACAAACTCACTTAGTTGCAGCCATGCAAGAACGTGAAATTACGCGAGAGTATGAAGCCGTATGTAATGGGCCAATGACTGCTGGCGGCATGATTGATGAACCGATTGCGCGCCATCCAACCAAGCGTACACATATGGCTGTTGTTGCTTTAGGAAAGCCGGCCATTACGCACTACCGAGTGGTTGAACGCTTCCGTGCCCATACGCATTTGCGTCTGCGTCTTGAAACCGGTCGTACGCACCAAATTCGTGTGCACATGGCTCATTTACGTCATCCGCTGGTCGGTGATTTTACCTATGGCGGTCGCCCGCGACCACCACAGAAAGCCAGCCCAGAGTTACTCGAAACGTTACGCAATTTCCGCCGTCAGGCTTTGCATGCGGCGCGTTTATCTTTGCACCACCCAATTACCGGTGAATGGATGAGTTGGGATGCGCCAACGCCTGATGACATGGTAGCGCTCATTGAAGCATTGCGCGCCGACAGAAAAGAGCATCCAATCGACTAACATAGGTGTTTTGAATGGAACTGCTGGATTGGAATTTACCAGAAGGCGTATTTGCCGCCGTGACAACAGTAAGTCAACCTGGCAATTTAGCGGTTCATGTTGGTGATGATCCCGCCGCGGTAATTCGCAACCGTCGTCAGTTGCAGAATCAATTCGACTTACCTGTTTCACCACGTTGGCTTCGGCAAGTTCATAGCACGCGTGTGGTTGATTTCGACGATGCGTACCCGACCGCCGAAGCTGACGCAATTTATGCTAATCAATCACAAACAGTTTGCGCTGTATTAACCGCGGACTGTTTACCTATTCTATTATGCAGCGATGATGGTAGCGAGATCGCTGCCGTGCACGCTGGCTGGCGAGGGTTAGCCGGCGGTATTATCGATAACGCGTTGATGCGATTTGATTGTCCTGCGCATCAGTTGTCAGCTTATATCGGACCAGCTATTTCAATGCCTGTATTTGAAGTTGGTGACGAGGTGCGTGCTGCATTTTTATCTACAGGTGCAGTTGATTCCGAAACATTCCGCTCCCATATTGCTGGTAAATGGCACGCGAATCTACCTTTGTTAGCGCAAAGAATACTTGAACAACATGGCTGCCAAGCCGTTAAACAAAGTGGTCACTGCACCTACACTGATTCGCGTTGGTATTCCTATCGTCGTGATTCAAGTTGTGGTCGCATTGCGTCAGTGATTTGGAAAAAATAATCGGCTGGCGCTTGAAATTTGCTCAGTAATACCCACATAAAGAATCAGGATATAACGGATTTTTTAAGGGGTAATCATGCGATTTGATAAATTAACCAACAAGTTCCAAATGGCGATTGCTGACGCACAGTCATTGGCGTTGGGTCGCGACCATCAATTTATTGAGCCAGTGCACGTGATGCACGCTTTGATGACACAAGATGGCGGCTCAATTCGTCCTCTCTTGACCTTACTCCAGGTCGATTCAAATACATTAAAAACACAGCTATCAGCTGCTTTGGATAAACTACCAAAAGTGGAAGGTACCGGCGGTGATGTTCAAGTTTCTGCGGCAACTGGAACGTTACTCAACCTGTGCGACAAGTTCGCACAGAAACGTAATGATCAGTTTATTTCATCAGAGCTTTTCGTATTGGCGGCAACAGAAGATAAAGGCGCTCTTGGCGAAATCTTGAAGAAATTAGGTGTGACTCGAGAAAAAGTCGAACGAGCAATTGAGAAGGTGCGAGGTGGTGAAGCCGTGAACGACCAAAATGCCGAAGATAAACGCGAAGCTTTGTCGAAATACACAATTGATCTAACTGAACGAGCAGAGCTCGGTAAGCTTGACCCAGTGATTGGTCGTGATGACGAAATTCGTCGCACTATTCAAGTATTGCAACGCCGCACCAAAAATAACCCAGTGTTAATTGGTGAGCCGGGCGTTGGTAAAACAGCGATTGTTGAAGGGCTTGCCCAGCGTATAGTAAACGGTGAAGTGCCAGAAGGCTTGAAGCACAAGCGCGTGCTCTCGTTAGATTTAGGCGCGCTTCTAGCTGGCGCGAAATATCGTGGCGAGTTCGAAGAACGACTGAAAGCGGTGTTGAACGAACTGGGTAAAGAAGAAGGCCGCATCATTCTATTTATTGATGAGTTGCACACCATGGTTGGTGCCGGTAAAGCCGATGGCGCGATGGATGCCGGTAATATGCTTAAGCCAGCACTGGCTCGCGGTGAATTGCACTGCGTTGGTGCAACCACACTGGACGAGTATCGCCAATATATTGAAAAAGATGCTGCACTTGAACGCCGTTTCCAGAAAGTTCTGGTGGACGAACCTTCGGTGGAAGATACCATTGCCATCTTGCGTGGCCTAAAAGAACGTTATGAAGTGCATCACTCGGTGCAAATTACCGACCCCGCTATTGTTGCGGCGGCGTCTTTGTCGCATCGTTATATCAGTGATCGACAGTTGCCCGACAAAGCAATTGACCTGATCGATGAAGCGGCATCAAGTATTCGCATGCAAATTGATTCTAAGCCAGAAGACTTGGATCGCTTAGAGCGTCGAATCATTCAGCTACAGCTTGAGCAAAAAGCGTTGCAGAAAGAAAAGGACGAAGCGAGTAAGAAACGTTTAGAGCTCTTGGAAGAAGAATTGCAAGATCAGCAGCGCAAATACGCTGAGCTTGAAGAAGTTTGGTTGTCGGAAAAAGCTGTTGTTCAGGGTGAGCAGAATATCAAAGCGCAACTGGAACAAGCTAAAACTGATTTGGAGATTGCGCGTCGCGCAGGCGATTTAAATCGTATGTCAGAGCTTCAGTACGGCAAAATTCCGGAGTTAGAGCGTCAATTAAAAGCTGCAACCGAGGCTGACGAACAAGGCATGTCGTTACTTAAAAATAAAGTGACTGAAGAGCAAATTGCCGATGTGCTGTCGCGATGGACCGGAATTCCGGTAAGCAAAATGCTTGAAGGCGAGCGTGACAAGTTGTTGAAGATGGAAGAGCAACTGCATAGTCGCGTCGTTGGCCAAGACGAAGCGGTTACGTCTGTTGCGAATGCAATTCGTCGTTCGCGTGCTGGGTTATCGGATCCGCAACGACCAATCGGTTCGTTTTTGTTCCTCGGCCCAACCGGTGTTGGTAAAACAGAATTGTGCAAAGCGTTAGCACACTTTATGTTTGATACCGACGAAGCGATGGTTCGTATCGACATGTCAGAGTTTATGGAGAAACATTCAGTTGCTCGACTTGTTGGTGCGCCTCCAGGTTATGTGGGTTATGAAGAAGGTGGGTACTTAACCGAAGCGGTTCGTCGTCGTCCATACTCTGTGATTCTTTTAGATGAAGTAGAGAAAGCGCACCCAGATGTTTTCAACATTTTACTACAAGTATTGGATGATGGACGTTTAACCGATGGTCAAGGGCGTACGGTTGATTTTAGGAATACCGTGATCATCATGACGTCAAATTTAGGTTCCGATGTGATTCAAGAGAAAGCGCATCAGCAAACCTATGACGAAATGAAAACCGAGGTGATGGGAATACTTTCTCATTACTTCCGTCCGGAATTCTTAAACCGAGTGGACGAAACGGTCGTGTTCCATCCGCTCGCGAAGGATCACATTAAGAACATCGCCCAGATTCAGTTGCAGCGTTTATATCAGCGTTTAGCTGAACGCGATTACTCGATGGAATTATCTGACGCAGCGTTGGAGCATTTGGCTGCCGCTGGTTTCGATCCGGTGTTTGGTGCACGCCCATTGAAACGGGCTATTCAACAGGAACTCGAGAACCCGCTGGCGCAACAAATGCTGGCCGGTAAATTGGTTCCGAAGCGAGTCATTCGTGTTGATTACCGCGACGAGCAACTGATTATTTCGCAGTAATCGCGAAGTGTAATAGCCGAGCTAAGGGAAAGCTCGGCTATTTATTGCTATGAATAAGCTATGTTATGCTGTGCGGCCACTATGATTAGGGAATCAAATTATGCCGAATAAAACAGAACAGTCAGTAGCCACCGCAAAGAACCGCGGAATATTCCTGTTGCCTAACTTGTTGACAACAGCGGGACTGTTTTCGGGCTTTTTTGCAATTGTCGCGTCAATGAACGGATTATTTGAATCAGCCGCAGTCGCAATTTTTATCGCGATGGTCTTCGACGGCTTAGATGGACGTGTCGCACGAATGACAAATACCGAGAGCGCATTTGGGGCTGAATATGACAGCATGGCCGATATTGTTTCATTCGGTATGGCGCCTGCGCTCGTCATGTATAACTGGGGGCTTTCTGATTTAGGTAAACTAGGTTGGTTAGCTGCATTTATCTTTGTCGCTGGCGGTGCGTTGCGTTTAGCACGATTCAATACCAATCTTGGAACTTCTGACAAACGTTATTTCCAAGGTTTAGCGATTCCAAGTGCAGCAGCCATTGTTTCTGGTTTTGTTTGGGTTGGTAGCAAATACGAGATCGACCCATCAAACGTAAGTTACATCGCAGCCGTATTAACTATTGCTGCTGGTTTGCTTATGGTCAGTAATTTCCGCTATCACTCATTCAAAGATGTCGACTGGCGCGACCGTGTGCCGTTCATTGCTATTCTTCTTATTGTGCTGGCATTTGTGGTGGTAGCAACTGAACCGTCGCTGGTCTTATTCTCAATTTTTCTTCTTTACGCAATCTCAGGTCCGATTACGACGTTTAGAACGGTGAAGAAAATAAAGTTGGAACATGTGGTCGGTGATTCAGATTGCGAAGAAACGGAAGAAGCAACTAAAAACCAACAAAACAGCTCAGAAAATGAGTCGAAATCGAGCGCAAAAAATACAACCGATTAAAAACTCATCAGTCAGTTCAAAATTGGCAAAAAAGATCTTGCACCGTAGGCGGCGATCCTTATAATTCGCCGCCGTTGTCACCGAGTGGTGACGCGGGTTCAGAAAGTGACGCAGGTCACAAAAAAAGATCCAAAAGGATCTTGACCTGAACCAAGGATGGCGTAAAATACGCATCCCGCTTCACGAAGAAGCGAACGCTCTTTAACAATATACCAAGCCAAGCAAACTGTGTGGGCACTTACCGGATTCAGGCAGAGAAAGCATCTTCGGATGCACAAAAGGTCTTTAAATAGACCACCTGACTGATTGGAAAAGTGCTTAACAA
>NZ_PIPZ01000006.1 GCF_003987045.1 Pseudidiomarina marina
TTGTTAAGCACTTTTCCAATCAGTCAGGTGGTCTATTTAAAGACCTTTTGTGCATCCGAAGATGCTTTCTCTGCCTGAATCCGGTAAGTGCCCACACAGTTTGCTTGGCTTGGTATATTGTTAAAGAACGTTCGCTTCTTCGTGAAGCGGGATGCGTATTTTACGCCATCCTTGGTTCAGGTCAAGATCCTTTTGGATCTTTTTTTGTGACCTACGTCACTTTCTGAACCCGCGTCATCACTCGGTGACAACGGCGGCGAATTATAAGGATCGCCGCCTACGGTGCAAGATCTTTTTTTGCATTTTTTTCTAATTGGTTTATTTTTACTCAAATTGAACAAAGTTTAACTATTGATTGTCTATAAACACTGCTATTGTTCAAGGTCGTCACTAATAATTACTAGAAAGACACATTGTTAAATCGGGGTGCGCCTATGAAAGTTTTACCAACTTTATTGGCTGCGAGCGTATTTATGACTTACGCAAGTTACGCAGCAGACTCTGCTGTGGTCGAAACGACCAAACCTAGCGTTTATGTTTTAGATGAAGAGAACCAACGACTCGCAGATACATACGCACGGATGCTTCGATATTATGAACAACGAAATTTTTCCTCTACTCGGTCAGTTAGGGTATTGATGAGTAATTATCCTCATCATGTTGAACCTATTCTCTACGCCGCTTTTGATCGCTACCCTCGTCATTACCGGCACATTATTAAAGCAGCTATAGATGCTGAACCTGCATTCACTCGCGACGTGATTTCAGCCGCACTCAATTTACGTGTCGCTGATCCCGCCGAAATTGTAAGAATTGCAGTTGAAACCGAGCCAAGTTATGCAGAAGCTATAGTCGGCACTGTCGACGAGATAGATCCTGCTCACTTAAATGAGGTGATTCGCGTTGCAGTAACAACCGAACCATATACCGCCGACGGAATTCTTCGCGCCAACAAAGAAGCCGAAGTAGGAAAACTAGAATCAATCATTCAAGCCGTATTAGCAGCAGCTCCAGCAGTGGGCGGCTATTTAGCTGATACGATAAGCGACATCATTGGTTCTGCAGAGGCCGAAGAAAGCGGTGAGATTAAGCAAGATCAGGAACGGCAACGTGCGATTACATTACTACGAAGCGCATACAATGCTGGTGGTTTAACTAAAGAGCAACTCAATGCGATTGCTGCTCGGCATGAACTCACTTCACAAGAGTTAGATTCGATCGTTAATCAATAGTCAAATTTAGAAACTAAGAAACAAAAAAGCCGCTCATTGAGCGGCTTTTTTCTTAGCGAAATACTTCGCTTATTCCTCTACTGCTACTTCTTCAGCAACAGTAGCGTCTACTTCTGGACGGTCAACTAGTTCAACATATGCCATAGGTGCATTGTCGCCAGCACGGAAGCCACACTTCATGATACGAGTGTAACCGCCTGCGCGCTCTTGATAACGCGGACCTAATTCATTGAACAACTTACCAACCACTTCTTGGTCACGTGTACGTGCAAAAGCCAAACGGCGATTTGCAACACTATCTTGCTTCGCTAATGTGATTAGCGGCTCGATTACACGGCGCAGTTCTTTCGCTTTTGGCAAAGTGGTTTTAATCACTTCGTGACGAACCAGTGAGCTTGCCATATTGCTGAACATCGCTTTGCGATGGCTGCTGTTGCGGTTGAGTTGACGACCACTCTTACGATGGCGCATACCTATACCCTTCTCAGTAAATCTCTGTAAAAGATAACTTAGTCGCGATCAACGAGGCTTGCTGGTGGCCAGTTCTCTAGACGCATGCCTAAAGACAAACCACGTGACGCAAGCACGTCTTTGATTTCGGTGAGCGATTTTTTACCCAAGTTTGGAGTTTTCAACAACTCAACTTCGGTACGCTGCACTAAGTCACCAATGTACTGAATAGCTTCTGCTTTCAAACAGTTCGCAGAACGCACAGTTAATTCCAAATCGTCTACCGGACGTAAAAGAATCGGATCGAATTCCGGCTTCTCTTCTTTCTCTTCTGGCTCGCTCATGTCACGTAATTCAACAAACGCTTCTAGCTGTTGAGCAAGAATGGTTGCTGCGCGACGAATCGCTTCTTCTGGATCCAATGTACCATTGGTTTCCATATCGATAACCAGTTTATCCAAGTCGGTGCGTTGCTCAACACGTGCAGAATCTACACTGTAAGCAATACGCTCAACTGGACTGAAAGAGGCGTCAACTAATAGTAGACCGAGCGGACGCTCTTCATCGTCAGCAGACTGACGTGCCGAGGCTGGAACATAACCACGACCACGCTCAACTTTGATTGACATGTCAATCTCAGTGTCACCTGTAAGAGTACAGATGAGGTGATCAGGATTAATGATCTGGATATCACCATCATGAGTGATATCGCCAGCCTTGACAGGGCCCGCTCCGGATTTTTTCAAGGTCAGAATCGCTTCATCTTTGCCTTCCATGACTACTGACAAACCTTTAAGGTTCAACAGAATCTCGATGATGTCTTCCTGAACACCCTCTTTGCTGCTGTATTCGTGTTGAACACCGTCAATCTTTACTTCAGTCACTGCCACACCTGGCATTGACGAAAGCAAAATACGGCGCAACGCGTTGCCCAGCGTGTGACCAAAGCCACGCTCAAGAGGCTCCAACGTCACTTTAGCGTGAGTCGGGCTAATTTGTTCGATATCGACTAGCCTTGGCTTTAGGAATTCGGTAACAGAACCCTGCATTGTGTCCTCTCTTTATGCTTAAGCTTTACTTAGAGTAAAGCTCTACGATCAACTGTTCGTTAATTTCAGCAGACAAATCTGCACGCTCTGGAAGACGTTTGAACTGACCTTCCATCTTAGTGCTGTCTACTTCCAACCATACTGGTTTTTCACGCTGTTCAGCGAGTTCCAGTGCGGCTGCGATGCGCGCCTGCTTTTTCGCTTTTTCGCGAACGGACACAACGTCTTCCGGACGTACTTTAAACGACGGAATGTTGACTACCTGACCATTCACTACTACTGCTTTGTGGCTCACCAACTGGCGCGCTTCAGCACGAGTTGACGCGAAGCCCATACGGTACACCACGTTATCAAGGCGTTGCTCAAGCAATTGCAGCAGGTTCTCACCAGTATTACCCTTAATACGGGCAGCTTCTTTGTAATAGTTACGGAATTGCTTTTCGAGTACGCCGTAGATACGACGAACCTTTTGCTTTTCACGTAACTGCAAACCGTAATCAGACAAACGACCGCGACGAGCGCCGTGCTGACCCGGTGCGCTTTCGAGTTTACATTTCGAATCGATTGCGCGTACGCCGCTTTTCAGGAACAAATCTGTTCCTTCGCGACGACTCAGTTTGAGTTTTGGACCCAAATATCTAGCCATGTTCTTTCTCCAACTATCGTATAGCGCCTATTAAACGCGACGTTTCTTAGGCGGACGACAACCGTTGTGAGGAATAGGTGTCACATCAGTAATGTTCGTGATGCGATAACCTACAGCGTTCAATGCGCGAATCGATGATTCACGACCAGGACCTGGGCCCTTAACGAACACTTCTAGGTTTTTCAAACCATATTCCTTCGCCATTTCACCTGCGCGCTCAGCAGCAACCTGTGCAGCAAACGGAGTTGATTTACGTGAACCACGGAAACCAGAACCACCTGCAGTTGCCCATGCTAACGCGTTACCTTGACGGTCAGTGATGGTCACAATGGTGTTATTGAAAGATGCATGGATGTGAGCCATGCCATCTGCGACTTGCTTTTTAACGCGCTTACGAGTACGAGTTGGTTGTTTAGCCATTTCTCAACTCCCTACTTCTTAATTGGTTTACGCGGACCTTTACGGGTGCGCGCATTTGTTTTAGTGCGCTGTCCACGTAGAGGCAAGCCACGACGATGACGTAGACCACGGTAACATCCGAGATCCATCAAGCGTTTGATGTTCATAGATACTTCACGGCGAAGATCGCCTTCAACAGTAAACTTAGCTACTGCATCACGAAGTACATCCAGTTTTTCTTCTGACAAAGAGCCGATTTTGGTATCTTCAGGCAGATCGATCGAAGCTAAGATAGCTTTTGAACGAGTACGGCCGATACCGTAAATCGCAGTCAAGGCAATGACTGCATGCTTATTGTCAGGAACGTTAATGCCAGCGATACGGGCCACTAACACGTCTCCTATAGTTTATGGGTGACCGGATTTGAAAAGCCCGTTAGGATACTCAACCGGTCGCCAATTTGCAAACATATCAAAGCCGCAGCCAAAAATATTTTTTGACTGCGGACTTCTTCTTCGAATTAACCTTGCCGTTGCTTGTGCTTAGGGTCACTGCAAATTACACGCACAACACCGTTGCGCTTGATAACTTTACAGTTACGGCAGATTTTCTTCACGGAAGCACGAACTTTCATTGCTACACTCCGTAATTATCCAACCTTAACGGCCGAAGCCTTTAAGGTTAGCTTTTTTCAGGACCGAATCATACTGATGTGACATCAGATGAGTCTGGACCTGCGCCATAAAGTCCATGATAACAACTACGATAATTAAAAGCGACGTACCACCAAAATAGAATTGTACGTTCCACGCAATCATCATGAACTCAGGAACCAAACAGACAAAGGTAATGTATAAGGCGCCAGCAAGCGTCAAACGAGTCATTACTTTATCAATGTACCGCGAGGTTTGCTCACCTGGACGAATACCAGGGATAAACGCTCCGGATTTCTTCAAGTTATCCGCTGTCTCACGTGGGTTAAATACCAACGCAGTATAGAAGAAACAGAAGAAAATAATTGCTGCTGCATATAGCATGACATACAGAGGTTGACCCGGTGACAACGTCAACGACAACTCCTGCAGGAAGTTTGCTACCGCACCTTCGCCTTGGCCGAACCAAGTAGCGATAGTACCCGGGAACAAAATAATGCTTGATGCAAAGATTGGTGGAATCACACCCGCCATATTAACTTTCAATGGCAAGTGAGTGCTTTGCGCTGCAAACACCTTACGGCCCTGCTGACGCTTTGCATAGTTCACAACAATACGACGTTGACCACGTTCTACGAACACAACGAAGTACGTTACTGCAAGAACAATAACACCAATAAGCAATAACAGTAATAAATGTAAATCACCCTGACGAGCTTGCTCTGCCGTTTGGCCAATGGCCGACGGGAGCCCTGCTACAATACCGGTGAAGATTAGAATAGAGATACCGTTTCCAATTCCACGTTCGGTAATTTGCTCACCTAACCACATTAAGAACATGGTACCAGTAACCAAACTCACGATAGCCGTGAAGTAGAATCCAAAACCAGGGTCAATAACGAGACCTGGCATCAGATTTGGTAAGCCAGTGGCTATACCAATTGATTGGAAAGTTGCGAGTATCAACGTACCCCAACGCGTGTATTGGCTGATCTTACGACGGCCACTTTCGCCTTCTTTCTTAAGCTCAGCAAGACGAGGATGAATCACGCTTGCTAATTGCATAATAATTGAAGCCGAAATGTACGGCATAATACCTAAAGCAAATACCGAAGCACGCTCAAGAGCACCACCGCTGAACATGTTAAACATGGCAACGATGGTATCTTTTTGCTGATCGAATAATTGCGCCAACACAGCGGCATCTATACCAGGAATCGGCACAAAGGAGCCCGCACGGAACACGATTAACGCGCCGAGTACAAACAGCAGTCGACGTTTAAGCTCCGACGTGCCACCTTGAGCTCTGTTAGATTCCAATCCTGGTTTAGCCATGTGCCCTATCCTTCGATTTTGCCGCCAGCAGCTTCAATAGCTTCGCGGGCGCCTTTGGTGACCTTAATGCCTTGAACCGTTACTTTACGGCTGATTTCGCCTGACTTGATAACTTTAACCGTCAACACGTCGTGACGAATCACACCAGCTTCTTTTAATGAAGCTAGAGTAACAGTATCACCAGCAACTTTTGCGATCTCTGCCAGGTTTACTTCTGCAGTAGTCATAGCCTTGCGTGAAGTAAAGCCAAACTTTGGCAAACGACGTTGGATTGGCATTTGGCCGCCTTCAAAACCTGGCTTAATAGAGCCGCCAGAGCGTGAAGTTTGACCTTTATGACCACGTCCACCAGTTTTACCAAGGCCTGAACCGATACCACGGCCGAGACGCTTTTTGCTGGATTTAGCACCAGGTGCAGGGGAGATAGTGTTTAAGTACATGTCTTAGTCCTCCACCTTTACCATATAAGTGACTTGGTTCACCATGCCGCGGACGGCTGGAGTATCTTCCAGCTCGACCGTGTGACCAATGCGGCGCAGACCAAGACCACGAAGTGTAGCTTTATGTTTCGGTAAACGACCGATTGAGCTACGCGTCTGGGTTACTTTGATTGTCTTTTTCGCCATTGCTCACTACCCCAAAATTTCATCAACGCTCAATCCACGTTTAGCCGCTACTTGCTCAGGCGACTTCATACCGTGAAGTGCCTTGATAGTGGCACGAACAACGTTGATTGGGTTGGTTGAACCATATGCTTTTGACAGCACGTTGTGTACACCGGCAACTTCCAGTACTGCACGCATCGCACCACCGGCGATGATACCTGTACCTTCAGAAGCTGGCTGCATAAATACCTGTGAACCTGAGTGACGGCCTTTAACAGGGTGCTGCAAGGTATCACCTTTCAGCTGCACGGTTACCATGTTGCGACGCGCTTTTTCCATTGCCTTTTGAATAGCAGCTGGAACTTCGCGAGCTTTACCATAACCGAAACCCACTTTACCTTGACCATCACCAACCACAGTCAGTGCAGTGAAACTAAAGATGCGACCACCTTTAACTACTTTCGCTACACGGTTTACTGTGATCAGCTTTTCTTGCAGGTCACTTTGTTGAGCTTCTACATTTGCATTTGCCATGTTCGTCTCCTAGAACTGAAGTCCAGCTTCACGAGCTGCGTCAGCCAAAGCGGCGACACGACCGTGATAACGGAAACCACTGCGATCGAATGCAACGCTTTTCACGCCTTTTTCAATCGCCCGTTCAGCGATCAGCTTACCAACTGCTTTGGCTGCTTCTACGTTACCAGCAGATTTGAACTGCTCACGCATAGTTTTCTCAACAGTTGATGCTGAAGCTAGTACTTCAGAACCGTTCGGTGCAATAAGCTGTGCGTAAATATGCCGTGGTGTACGGTGAACGACCAGGCGGTTAGCACCCAACTCTTGCATTTTCTTACGAGCGCGAGTTGCGCGACGTAAGCGAGCTGATTTCTTGTCCATCGTCTTACCTTACTTTTTCTTGGCTTCTTTACGGCGCACTTGCTCATCGGCATAACGCACACCTTTACCTTTATAAGGCTCAGGCTTACGGAATGCGCGAATGTTAGCGGCAACTTGACCAACTAACTGCTTGTCGACACCTTTCACGACTACTTCAGTTTGTGCTGGGACTTCGATAGTGATTCCCTGAGGGATATCGAACTCAATCGGGTGAGAAAAGCCCAGCGTCAGGTTCAATTTAGAACCCGCAGTGTTAGCACGATAACCAACACCAATTAGCTGTAATTTTTTCTCATAACCCTGCGCAACACCAACCACCATGTTTTGCAGTAACGCACGTGCTGTACCTGCTTGCGCAGTAGCGTTTGCAACGCCTTCACGTGGGATAGTACGGATAACGTTGTCTTCTTTAACAACTTCAACCGCATCGTTAACTACACGGCTCAATGAGCCTTTGGCACCTTTGATTGTTACTTCCTGGCCATTTAGCGTAACTTCAACGCCAGCAGGAATGGCAATCGGTGCTTTAGCAACTCGTGACATTTCCTAACTCCTCGTTAAGCTACGTAACCAATAACTTCACCGCCAAGACCCGCTTTGCGAGCGGCACGGTCAGTCATCAGGCCTTTCGAAGTAGAGACAACTGCGACACCTAGACCACCCATAACTTTAGGTAGTTCGTTGCGTTTCTTATAGATACGCAGACCAGGGCGACTTACGCGCTCAATTGATTCAATAACAGGCTTACCTTCAAAGTACTTCAATGTAACTTCTAGTTCTGCTTTCACATCACCAGATACGCTGAAGTCCGCGATATAACCTTCTTCTTTCAGAACTTGGGCAATAGCCACTTTCTGCTTAGAAGCAGGCATGCGCACGGCAACTTTGTTAGCACCCTGAGCGTTGCGGATGCGAGTGAACATATCCGCAATTGGATCTTGCATGCTCATATTTGCTTTCTCCCGTGACTCGTGGCTTACCAGCTAGCTTTTTTCAAGCCAGGAATTTCACCGCGCATCGCTTTCTCACGTACTTTGATACGGCTCATGCCGAACTTACGTAGGAAACCGTGTGGGCGGCCCGTTACGCGGCAGCGGTTACGCTGACGGCTTGGGCTCGAATCACGAGGAAGACTTTGCAATTTAAGCACGGCTTCCCAACGCTCTTCGTCCGAAGTATTCGGATCGCTGATCACATTTTTCAGTGCGATGCGTTTCTCTGCGTATTTAGCTGCTAGCTTTTGACGCTTCAGCTCACGCATTTTCATTGACTCTTTTGCCATAACTCTACACCTTACTTCTTGAACGGGAAGTTAAAGGCAGCGAGCAAAGCGCGAGCTTCGTCATCAGTGCCTGCAGTAGTGGTGATAGTGATGTCAAGACCACGAACCTTATCAACTTTATCAAAGTCGATTTCAGGGAAGATGATCTGCTCACGTACGCCCATACTGTAATTTCCCCGACCATCGAAAGATTTCGGGTTCAAACCACGGAAATCGCGAATACGTGGAATTGCAATCATAATTAAACGTTGCAAAAAGTCCCACATACGCTCGCCACGCAGAGTCACTTTACAGCCAATTGGGTAGCCTTCACGGATTTTGAAGCCAGCGACAGATTTACGAGCAACAGTACGTACCGGACGTTGACCAGAAATTGCTTCAAGGTCAGATACTGCATTGTCGAGAATCTTTTTGTCAGCCAGAGCTTCACCAACACCCATGTTAAGGGTGATTTTTTCAATCCGAGGGACTTGCATGACGCTGTTGTAGCCGAACTGTTTAAGCAGCTCAGGAACTACTGATTCTTTGTAAAAATCATGCAGTTTCGCCATCGTAAAACTCCAAATTAAAAATTAAATGATTGCGTTGTTAGATTTGAAGAAACGAACTTTTTTGCCGTCTTCAATCTTGAAACCAACACGATCTGCTTTACCAGTCTCTGGGTTGTAAACTGCTACGTTAGAAACGTGGATTGGTGCTTCCTGCTCCACGATACCGCCCGCTACGCCCAATGCAGGGTTTGGCTTCTGGTGTTTCTTAACGATGTTTACGCCTTCAACGAATACACGATTCGAAGCGGTATCGACTTTAAGCACTTTACCGCGCTTACCCTTGTCTTTACCTGCCAGGACTACTACTTCATCATCACGTTTGATTTTTGCCGCCATATCTGGACTCCTTACAGTACTTCTGGTGCCAGAGAGATAATCTTCATGAACTGCTCAGAGCGCAATTCACGAGTCACTGGTCCAAAGATACGAGTGCCAATCGGTTGTTTGTTATTGTTCAACAAAACAGCCGCGTTGCGGTCAAAACGGATGACTGACCCGTCTTGACGACGGACGCCTTTCTTGGTGCGAACGACCACCGCATTCACAACATCACCTTTCTTCACTTTACCGCGAGGAATCGCTTCTTTAACAGAAACTTTGATGATATCGCCAATGTTTGCGTAACGGCGGTGCGAGCCACCCAGAACCTTAATACATTGTACGCTGCGTGCGCCGCTGTTATCGGCCACTTCCAGAGTAGTTTGCATTTGGATCATTGCAGTGCTCCGCTTTATGTAAAAAACAGACCCTCTCGAGTCGCTGTTGTCCAGTTACCCTCTAAATTAAGCCACAAAACTCGTGAACCTAAATTTCGAGAATAAAAGACTTCCCCTTATAAAAAGGGCGGCGAATTGTAACAGATAAAATTTCGAGATGGTAGTGCGATGTAGGAAATAAACTAAGAAAAGTTTACTTGTTCGTGCTTGCTGATTTCCAAACTGCGAATTGGGTCGCAGTTCATATTGCTTAGAGTTATAAGCAACGGGACAAATTCTAACAGAATAAGGTTATATGTCGAGCGCTTTCACTCTACTTATTTATGAGTTCAGATCGCGCAGAACAAGAGTTAAACCGTCGATATGTCACGTTCGAAGCTGTTGGCAACCGCTTGAGCTAAGTGGTAAATTCAATCGTATAAACCTTGGGAACGATCAACTTTTTGCAATATAAGGATTCCAATGAATCTAGCTATACTCGTTATGTTGCCGTTTATCGGTGCGGTATTACCTCTACTGGTGAGTAGCCGACCGCGCTGGGTCATTACGCTCACAACGGCAACAATTACTGCAATAAGCTTCTTTCTTCTCTTGTTTCTTGCCCCGCAAACGTTGCAAGGGCTAGTTCCAACAACCCATGTCGATTGGTTACCGGCGTTAGGATTGAGTTTCAGCTTTCGTTTAGATGGGTTATCGCTACTATTTGCCGGTTTAATCCTCGGCATTGGTCTACTGATCATCACTTATGCTCATTATTATTTAAGTGAGAAAGACGATAGCGGCCGTTTTTTCGCATGTTTACTATTATTTATGGGCTCGATGTTAGGCATCGTCACCGCAGACAACCTCATTTTACTTTGGTTGTTCTGGGAGCTCACCAGTATTTCAAGCTTCTTGTTAATCGGTTATTGGTTTCATCAAAGCAATGCACGCCGCGGTGCGCGAATGGCGCTTGCCATCACCGGTGCAGGTGGGCTGGCGTTACTTGCCGGTATTCTGTTGATTGGCAATATAGCGGGCAGTTATCAATTAGATGCTGTCTTTGCCGCAGCTGATTCTATCCGCGAGCATTCGCTATATATTCCCGCTTTACTGCTGGTATTACTCGGCGCGTTTACCAAATCAGCTCAATTCCCATTTCAGTTTTGGCTTCCCCATGCAATGGCAGCACCGACGCCAGTAAGCGCATACTTACATTCAGCGACTATGGTGAAAGCGGGTATTTTCTTAATGGCTCGCTTATTTCCTGTATTAGGCGGCACACCCGAATGGTTCACGATCGTTACGTTAACCGGATTGGCAACAATGCTCTTCGGTGCCTACTTTGCGCTGTTTAAAACGGACCTCAAAGGATTACTGGCATTTTCTACAATTAGTCACCTTGGATTAATTACCATGCTACTTGGTTTAGGTAGCGCCGGTGCCTTACTTGCGGCACTGTTCCATATTCTGAACCACGCAACGTTCAAAGCCGGATTGTTCATGATTGCCGGCATTGTTGATCATGAAACTGGCAGCCGCGATTTGAGAAAGCTCAGTGGCTTGCGCAAGTTTATGCCATACACCATGGTGCTTGCTCTAATCACGTCGGCAGCCATGGCAGGAATTCCACTATTCAATGGCTTTTTGTCAAAAGAAATGTTGTTCGTTGAGTCATATCAACAACACTTGTTCGGCGGTCTATCTTGGTTAGTTCCAGTATTGGCCACTGCTGGAGCGATGTTGTCGGTGGCTTACTCAATTCGTTTTGTGCACGGCGTGTTCTTCGATAAGGTCGCAGAGAACCTACCCAAAACACCACATGAACCACCGTTAATGATGCGCGCTCCAGTTATCATTTTAGCGACGCTGTGTATTGCAGTCGGCGTCGCGCCCATGTTGTTTGTTTCCGACTTATTACAAACAGCTATAGCGGTAGTCAGCCCTACTTCCATTGACGTTGCTATTTCAATTTGGCATGGCTTTAACCTCGCGCTGTTGATGAGTATTCTGGCGATCATTGGTGGCGTGGGAATTTATGTCTATCGAGAAGATTTACTGTCGTTTAATCGGCAGTTTGACCACCACGACGCGAAAGAAGTATTCGCGAAAATTGTTAAGTCGGTGACCAACTTTTGTGATGGACTCATGAATCGAGTCGAAACCGGCTCGCTGCAACGCTACATCGCCGCCCTGCTCATTATAACTGTGGTATTTGTGTTACCAGAGTTGTATCAAATAAATCAGTTAACGGGGTCACGCGAGCAACTGCCTGTTAACGCAGTGAGTTTAGCTGGTGCAGTCATTACCATTTTGGCCGCGATTGGAACCGCTGCGTTTCACCATCAACGGCTCACCTCGTTAATGATGTTATCCGTGGTTGGCTTGATGGTATCACTTACGTTTATCCATTTTTCAGCGCCCGATTTGGCTTTAACCCAATTGGTAGTAGAGGTGGTCAGTATTATCTTGATGATATTGGCACTGTTCTTTATGCCACAACGTATCCCGAAAGCGTCAAGTGGTGGCCGTGTCGCTCGAGATATTCTACTTGCGGGATTTGTGGGCGGAATAGTCGGCTCGCTCAACTACGCATTCTTGACTCGTCCAATGAACAGTATCTCAGACTTTTTCCTTGAGAACTCGGTATCGGGTGGCGGCGGTACGAATGTAGTAAACGTCATTCTCGTCGATTTCCGTGGCTTTGACACATTAGGCGAAATTACGGTACTCGCCATTGCTGCAGCCGGCATTCATAAGTTACTGAATAACTTACGTCCATTTATGCCATCTAGCGATGTCGATGGACGACCTTGGCACCGTGTGAAACACCCGCTGTTGGTACAGACTGTTTCGCAAGCAATATTGCCTTTAGCGCTCATGGTGTCGTTCTATATTTTCTTGCGTGGACACAACTTGCCTGGCGGAGGGTTTATCGCTGGTTTGATTACTGCATCGGCCATGATCCTACAGTACATGGCGAACGGTGTAGACTGGGTCAAACATCGATTTAATTACAATTACCAAACCCTAGCGTCAGTTGGCGTTATGATCGCCCTATTCACCGGCGTTGGCAGTTGGTTCTTTGGTCATAACTTTTTGACATCGTGGTTCACCCATGTTCATTGGCCGATTGTTGGTGAGTTCGAGTTCGCCACGGCAATTTTGTTTGATCTCGGTGTCTATCTCACCGTTATTGGTGCCACTTTGATGATATTGGCCAACTTCGGTCAAATGACTACACGTCACCGTCCAAGACAGGAGAAGCATTAATGGAAGCCTTATATGCAGTTACCGTAGGCATGCTAACTGCCTGCAGTATTTATCTGATTCTTCGCGGTCGCTCGTTTCCTATCGTCATTGGCATTACGATGCTGTCTTACGCCGTGAATTTATTTCTATTCTCGACTGGCCGACTGGTATTGAACCAATTACCAATTATTGGAAATCAATCGGAATATACCGACCCATTACCGCAAGCTTTAGTTCTTACTGCAATTGTTATCGGCTTTGCCATGACCGCTTATTCAATTATTTTAGCGGTGCGAGTGCGAGGCGAGCTTGGTACGGATGAAGTCAACGAACCCAATCAAAATGATGGGGAGGCGCAGCGCTAATGTTAAGCCAGCACTTGGTCATACTTCCCTTACTTATTCCAATGCTTGCCGCCTTGTTGCAACTGTTGCCTTGGGGCGATGAACCGCAGCGCTACCGCCGAGCAATTGGAATGACTTCATGTGTCGCATTGATAGCGGTGGCTATATTACTGCTATTACAGTCGCAGCACGGTCCTAGTGTTTACGCATTAGGAAGTTGGCAGGCACCGTACGGTATTGTCATCGTGGCCGACAAACTGTCTGCCCTCATGGTGTTATTAACCGCATTATTAGCGCTCCCGGTACTTTGGTATGCGTGCTACGGAGAAGATAATCTTGGTTCGCATTTCCAAGCACTATTTCAATTCCAGCTGCTTGGTATTCTCGGCGCATTTCTGACCGGCGACTTATTTAACTTATTCGTATTCTTCGAAATTTTGTTGATATCAAGCTATGCACTTTTAATGCACGGTGGTGGGAAGCAAAAACTTCGAGCGACTTTGCACTACGTGCTACTGAATCTAACTGGTTCGGCAATATTTTTGATCGCACTTGGCGTTATTTATGGCATTACTGGCACGTTAAACATGGCCGATCTCGCCCATAAAGTCGCAAGCCTGCAAGCAGACGATGCGCACATTGCTCGAGTTGGTGGGTTGCTGTTATTGATTGTTTTCGCACTTAAAGCAGCTCTATTACCACTGTATTTTTGGTTACCACAAGCTTATGCAATGACAACAGGAACTGTGGCCGCGTTATTTGCCATCATGACAAAAGTCGGTATTTACGCAATTATTCGCGTTTTCACCCTGATCTTTGGCGATGATTCTGGTGCCGCCGCATTATTAGGTTACGAATGGCTTTGGTGGTTAGGTCTCGGTACTCTCGCCATTGGGGCTCTTGGCGTTATAGGTAGTCGTGATTTGCGTTTAGTCATCGCCTATCTCGTTGTAATTTCAGTTGGAACAATGCTAACCACATTTAGCATGAATTCTGAACGCTCTATTACTGCCGTGATGTACTACATGTTGCACTCAACCTTTATCACAGCAGCCCTATTTTTGATTGTTGATGTGGTTGCCAAACAACGCGGCAAAACGGCATCGCGAATAGTTAAAGGACGTAAAATGGCACAACACGCCATTTTAGGTATGATGTTCTTCGCTGCCGCGATTGCGATTATCGGTATGCCACCATTTTCCGGATTCATCGGAAAATTATTTATCCTTGAAGCGGCAAGAACTGGAGCTCAAGTAGCACTGCTGTGGCCACTAGTTCTTGGCAGTACTTTTTTGGTGATGATTTCATTATCACGAGCTGGTAGCCGCATGTTCTGGCATACCTTCGATGGTAAACCTGGAGACGTCAGCCACCCAACCGGGCAGTTAGTCGCCATTGGATTATTGCTGTTAGCCATTATTGGATTAACTATTTTCGCGGGAAGTATTAGTACGTTCATTAATGGTATCGCATATGACGTGATGCACCCTGCTTCGTACATTGAAGCCGTGTTAGGAGAGGGGTATTCCAATGAATAAAATTTTACCTGCGCCGTTTCTCAGCCTGTTTCTGCTGGTTTTCTGGTTACTGCTGCAAAACACGATTACACCTGGCTTGGTTGTGCTTGGTGCGATTCTAGCCGTGGCAATTCCCCTTTATACGAACCGTGGGCGAGATTTTCCAGCAACCATTCGTAAACCGTTCAAGGCAATTGAATATTTCTTTTTGCTCTTGGTCGATATACTGATTTCTAACTTGAACATTGCGGCGATTATTTTGATGCCTTCGCGTCGCATCAAGCCGGCTCTAATTGAATACCCGTTGGACATTGTTGGTGAAGTACCAATCACGGTTCTGGCCAGCACAATAAGCTTAACACCGGGTACAATTACCGCGGAAATTCGTCGCGATGGTCGTGCACTGATGATTCATGCACTCAATGTTGATGATCATGAAAAATTGATAGCATCAATTAAGCAACGCTACGAAATGCGTCTAAAGGAGATTTTCAAATGTTAGTTTTCGCCGTTCAATTCGCCTTTGTCGCCTTTAGCGTGGCTTTGTTGCTGAACTTATGGCGACTATTTCGTGGGCCAGACTTACCTGATCGCATACTCGCGTTAGATACAATTTATATTAATTCACTTGCGCTATTGGTGTTGTTTGGTATCTGGCACGGCACCGCTTTTTATTTCGAAGCTGCACTTTTAATCGCCATGTTAGGTTTTATTGGCACGGTAGCGGCGGCAAAATTCTTGCTTCGCGGCGACATCATTGAATAGGGCATAACATATGAATATGACAGAACTCCCTGGCTGGGCAGATTGGTTGGTTTCAAGTCTGATCATTATAGGCGCCCTCTTTGCCTTGATAGGCTCGGTAGGCCTTGCGCGCTTACCTGATTTTATGGCGCGTTTACATGCACCAACCAAAAGCACAACATTAGGTGTTGGTGGTGTTATTCTCGGTTCTATTGTTTATTTTTCTGTCACTGCCACGTTCTCTTGGCATGAATTATTAATCACCATTTTCTTATTCTTAACCGCTCCCATTAGTGCGCATTTGCTTGCCAAAGCCGGTCTTCATCTTGAATTAAAGCGTGTTGAAAATACACGTGACCTGCGCGCACAACCTAATCAATATTCTGATGAAGATTGATATGGAGTCGGACCTTCTGGTTCAGATTCCATGTGCGCTGCAAGCTTACTATATTGTTGATTGATTTCGTTAAGTAACTTAGTCAATTCGTCAACCCGCAACGGGTTTGGAGCAATTTTATCAACCGTCACATGGCTATCGATGGCTAGCCACGCCATCGTTGCTGTTGTCGTTCGTAATCGATCCGGTTCACTCGGTGTTTTCACCTCGGCTTCTCGCACATAAACATCTCGAGCGCGAACTATATTGTGACTATCTAGAGAAAGATTTGACGCCATGGTTGAGCTTTCGAAACGATAAATACCTTCAACTTCATTCAGTGGCGTCGACATCCCCATTACCGCATCAATTTGATCTTCGGATAGTTCAACATGCGGATGACTTAACCCATTTCTCAATAACTCGATTTGTGTGGCGTTTAATTGCGTCCAGCTTAATCTGAAGCAGTTTTGCTCTGCAAACCCGGATAAGAAATCCGGTGCGGGTGTCAGATCAAACGTTAGAGCTAATTCGGTAAGTGATTGTGGCCACACATCGAACTTCCGATAATAATGGGCCGCCGCTTGTTGCCAAAACCACCAGACTGAGTGTTCATATCGCAACTTTTCAAGCTCGACAACTTGCTTACTAGGAGGTAACGGCATCATCGCGGCAGCGACAATAAGTACGATGGCAACAAATAGAGGAGTAAATAATCCCGCTTGTCTAACGCTCAATGCTGCTCTCCAGAATCAAACTGGATACACCATGCAGATGAGCAAGCTCCTGCAACAGCAATCGATAATTCGCATTGAAAGTTACATTGCTCTCATTGGGCTCCAAATAAGGTAATCCCGTTATTAGTAACTCGGTTGCTTGGCGCAGTTTGACAGCAGCTAGATTATGCCAAATTTGAGGTTGCTCAGCGCGCAGCGACAAACATTTTTGGTAGGCGTTATCGGCCGCTCGGTAGCTATTTAATCGATAGTAAACGTGCCCTAACAAACACCAACTTTCGCGGTGATTTGGCTGCGCTTTAATGACTTTTTGCAGAAAACCCTCTGCGGTATGCAAATCACCTTGCTGGTAGACATCGCTCGCGATTGAATAGTGTTGTTCAACCGAAGAAAAGTTCACATCGTTTGTGGTTTTGCAGCCACTCGTAAGTATGACCAAGGCGAGTAGGATAAACAGATAGGAGTAGTTAGTCATAAACCGGCTCCTTTACACAGAACTTGAGTGTTTGACCTTGCCAAAATTCTAAAGGAAGTGGACATCCGGCTTCACACTCAATGATGGAGTCAACACCTGTCAGTCGCACCACATTAGCGGGTTGAACATTGCGCACTACTTTCACTATTTTAAGTTGCTTATCCAATCCTATTACATCGATCGCAAAACGCATTCCCCAGGTATGAATAGCGCTACACCGAGGAAACCAAAATGCTCGTTGGGGTGATGCAACTCGCAGATAAAGCATTCCTACCAGACGCTGGGGGAAATACTCCATCACTTTGACATCACGCCAAATGCAGCGACCACTCGAATTAAGATAGAAACATCCCTGTTTCATATAACTCCTCCTTGGGTAAACCCGATAAACACCGGACCTAGTATCAGCAACATGGTTACGGGAAAAAAACAAAAGATAAGGGGTAACATTAATTTGACTGAAACTTCTTGCGCACGCTTTTCAGCTTCTAACAACTGTTGTTGGCGGAACTGATTCGCTTGCACTTTTAAAGTATTCGCTAATGCACCGCCGGTTTGGTGCGCTTGTAACACAGCGCCAGCAAATAAGCTGATCCACGGGTGGGGTATGCGATGAGACAATCCATCAACAGCTTGATGCAGCGAATAACCACTTTGCTGCAGCCGGTGAAGCCTTGAAATTTCGGTGGCGGCAGACAAATCATTCGGGATGTTTTGCAGCGCATGGAGTGCGGCTCGAAACGATAATCCGGAGTGCATCAACATGGCAACCATATCAAGCGCACTAGGCCACTGCCTTAACACTTTTTTCAGATAGACTTGTCGTCGGTTACGGCGTTCAATCACCACAATGGCTAGCGGCAAAAGAACACTGAGTTTTATCAACGAACCAATTGGCAAACTCACAATGAGTAAAATCGTCAGAACGACGAGAATACGATGGAGTAACCATTCAGAAGGGCTTTGTTCGGGAACTGACTGCTGCGCCAACCTAGTAATCGTCGAGGTTAAGTTTTCGGGCAATGCGTTAAGTAACGCATTGAGCCCTCGTTTCAGCAGGCTGACTTTCATTGCAAAGACCAATAACGCCAATCCATAAGGCCGAAATGGTCACGCTGGTCACCATTAAAACCACCCACATTAAATTATCAATTGGCATAGGCATCGCCTAAAATTTTTCGAATGAGGAAATGCCCTAACATCATCAATCCAGCGCTGGCTGCCAGTAAATAATGACCAGGCTCGGTTTGAGTTAGCATGACGGTGTTTTCAGGGTGCAAAAAATGTAGCGCTGTAAAAAGGCCAAGAGGAAGTAGCATCATAACTTTTCCTTGCAATCGAGCTTGCGCAGATAAACTCTTTACCCGCTCTATTGCATACTGCTGCTGCCTTAAAGTTACCGCCAATCGCTGGAGAATATCCGCTTGCTGAGAGCCATGCTGTATACCGAGTTGCATCGTTAGTAACATCTGCAAAACCGCTTCGGTATTAACTCGCAGATAGAAGCTCTTGAGCGCAACAATTGGCGTCTCACCTGTGCGCATTCTGCGAATAACGAGTAGCCATTCGTATCTCAGTGGCGCTGCAACCTGCAATCCGCTGCGCTCAAATGCTGCATTGAAGCTAAGTCCGGCCTGCATTGCCGTTACCAGAAGATCAATAGCGTCTGGAAGTTGAACGGTGATAAGACGATGTCGTCGCGCCAGCAAATAATTTTTCGTCACTATCGCAGCGACAGCCATGCCGCATCCGACTAGAAAACTGATTAGAGCAGAGGAGATTAAGCCAATGATCATCAATAGCGGCAAAACGAGCAACGCTAGTCTTTCCCAAAATATTTTAGCCGGTAAGTAAATTAAGAAATCTGCAAGCGATTGCTCGGTACTATCTTTCAACCACTTTTGTGCGGGATTTTTCCACCGCGAAATCATGGTAATCACGAGGACAACGGACGTTAAATAAACGCATGCTAATGCAACAATTACGAGTGCTCCGATTGTTAACCCCATGTCGGTTAATGCCATGTAGAAAGCACTCCTGTGGCCATACACTGATTCATCTCTCGAATAAACATTTGATTCATTTGGATAACATCGGCATCAACTCCCGACACTTCGGAAATTTCACGAATGACCCGAGCGCCTTCATTTGTGCGCTGAATTTGGATAATGACATCGATCGCCGATGCAATTTGTTGCCGAATTGCCGACAGAGGAATCTCAAGACCTGCCATAAGAACCATAACTTCAAGCCGCCGAATTGCGTCACGAGCACTGTTAGCGTGTAAGGTTGTTAATGAGCCTTCGTGACCTGTATTCATTGCTTGCAACATATCTATCGCTTCAATACCACGGCACTCACCGACAATGATTCGGTCGGGGCGCATCCTAAGCGCATTGATCAATAAGTCGCGAATCGATATTTTTCCGTTTCCTTCGGCGTTTGGAGGTCTCGCCTCAAGCGCTATTAAGTTTTGATGTGACAGCTGTAGTTCAGCGGCATCTTCAATCGTGATGACCCGTTGATGCGATGGAATGACGCCTGCCAACGTATTAAGAAGCGTCGTTTTTCCGGTACCAGTACCTCCTGCGATTAAAATATTCCGGCGCTCAACCACACATCGAAGCAAATAGTCAGCAGCTTCAGTCGATAGCACACCTTGACGAACCAAGTCATCAAACTGCAGTCGCTTTGCTAGAAACTTTCGAACTGTTAAACAGCTGCCTCTAAGTGCCAATGGAGATAACACCGCATTTATGCGAGAACCGTCAGGCATGCGCGCATCAACCATCGGTTGCGAACTGTCTAATCGACGTCCCAGCGGCGTAATAATTCGATCAATAACGCGCAGCAACTCTTCTTCACTTGAAAATGAAATTGGGCAGCGGGACAGTTGCCCTTCCTTCTCGACGAAGATTGTTTGAAAGTCATTTACCATGATCTCGGAAATCGCATTATCATGAAGCAAGCTGGTCAAGGGACCGAAACCGATGCAGTCATTTACGATATTCTCTATAGCTAATGATAATTCGTTCGCATCATTAACCGACAAACTAGTCTGATAGTTTTCTAAAATATTGACCGCATGCTGTTGCAGTTCTGCAGCTGACATTTGCTCGATATTTTGTTCACTTCGTTGCAAAGTTTGTCGCAGATGTTGCCGCGCTAAATCACTATTAAAAGCCATCGGTTAACCCCACGCAGGTTGCGTTATCACGAAATGATTTAATTAATGACTTCGCATGCTCATGTGATTGTTGAGTTTGACGTTGGTGTGATTGCAGCAACGGCGTCACAACTACGAATAACTCGGTTTCAGCATCACGAAATTCGCGCGATGAAAATAACTCTCCTAAGATCGGAATTTGATGCAGTAAGGGAAACGATTCCGCCTGCAACGATTGTTCTTGACTGAGTAATCCGGACAAAATAATGGCTTCGCCACTCTTGGCAGTAATCAGGCTGCTCACTCGTCGAGTTAGCATTCCTGGAATTCCTTGAATAGCGGTTGCCGGATCTATTGTGCTGATCTGTGCTTTAATCTCTGTTGATATTTGACCACCGCCCAGATCATGAGGCGACATGGATAAAGAGATGCCGTAATCACGAAACTCGACATCCTGTGCTCCTTGCGTCAGAACTTGGGGGATTGGAAACTCTCCGCCAACAAGAAAGTCTGCTTGCCCACCACTAGCGGCAATCAACTTCGGTTCAGCAAGTATTCGTGCATGTCCATTTTGGACAAGTAAATTTACCGTCGAGAGTAAAGTAATCGGAAACGTTACCCACTGCGCGCTCGCATCACTAAGGGTTGGGCCACTTATTGAATGCTGCCACTTAATTCCCAGGTGTTGAGCGCTTTGTCGTTTCACTTCAAGAATGGTGACCTGCAACTCGATCATTTGATCGATAGCGGCAGGCACTTCACTCACCTGAATTAACCAATCCGGATAATCAATTATCGCCCGCTTAAATTGCTCCAGTTCGAGTTGGGGTAATTGTCCAGAAATGACTGTCGTACCCGCTTTCTCGTCAAACTGTAATTGCGAGTACTGTTGCTTAAGCCACTGTAAGTGAAGCTGTTCTTTTTTATCCAACGGCGCATTAACGACTATTGGAATTTTATCATTACTCCCAGACTCGTAACGAACCAGCAGCTCGGTATATCCAGAAGAGATAGCTTTAATAACCAAATCATGTGGTGGCAATAATTCCACTTTCAGTAAGTTTTCATTTCCCACGACAACATCAGAAACGCCCTTGAGCGAAATAATTTGCGTTTCTCCTACTTTCAGGCTCAAGGTATTTAAGGCATGAGCGGAATTGACACTTATCACCAGAATGATCGCGAGAAATAGATTAATAGATCGCATCGAGCTCGACCTCCTTGGCAAAAAATCGATGTATCTTTATTGGGGGTGATGGCGCTACTGAAACATATGAGCTTTCGGCGTGTTGCAACCAAACTTCAAAATTCTGCATTCTCATCGTCTCAAACTTAGCAGCTTGCTCCGCGGTCAATTCAAATGTCATTGTGCTAGGCAAATAGTGCGAGGGGTTGACGTCGATCTGTGCATGGTCATCAAAGTTGTCCATTGCAATCACGGGAATATTAACCAAGACTAATGGCTTATTATTTTCTTGGAAGTTACTCCCTCGAAGCGTTACTTTGTCACCAATTTTGACCAGTCCGTTGTGCAACTGCTGCACGGAAACTAGACTTGTTACAGCATAAAATCCAGGGCGTAATTTCGCCGCAAATCGCGGTGTTTGATAGGGCTCAATTGCATTAGCCGTAAGCGGCTCTCCGCGATCAATAAATCGGCTGGAGGCTAACCCGAGTATACTCGGAGCATCTTCGGGGCGGAGCCATCCATCTTGTACTAAGCTTTGCGGAAAGTTTCGAATCACCAACGTATCAGCATTAATAATTTCCCCAACTAAAATGTCGCGTTGGGTAACTAATATGCCAAGCTCTTGTTCACGTTGCTCTTCGACTTCAATCGACGCTTGCTCGGCAACATAGCCAGTGACTAACTGATAGCTTGCAAGACTCAGAGCCAAACTCAGCATAACCAGCGCAGCGAGCTTTGCTTTCGGAGTTAAGGTCAACATGAGGCGTCACCAAACCAACGGATTCAGGACAAAATACTGCCAAATCCAATCAACGTGTGCCGCTGTCGATTGAACGATATGCTTAACCATCGTCACAATTGAGTGTCCGGCCGATGTTACTGGGATAATCCAAATAATACTCCCCAACAACATCACCACTATGCTCTCAACGAGGCTTTGCCCTTGCTGTAATTTGGATGCTATGGGTAACTGTTTTCTGTTGTACCAACAGCACCGAGGTTTCTGGGTTTTCCAAGAGTATGTGATAACGTCCATGTTCTATTTCCTTAACAGATGCAAGGCGAGCACCATATCGAAAGCTAAATCCATCAGCTAAAGTTTTTGACCGGTGAGGAGACGCAAAGATTTCAATCCGATACTTTTCAAATTGCTGCGTCACAAGCTTCGTACCAAGCCAGGTATTTTGCGGTTGTAATGGTTGATCCCGCAATTTAAACGATTGCGCGAAGTAAGCGCCATTAAGTATCTGGATGTGCCAAATTTCATGTTCGCTCGCGCGACAATAGAAGTTCGCGCGTAAATCAGCGATTGGTTCACAGGAAAAATGTTCCACAAGCTGCGCCACCAAGTTTGCCTCGTTTAACTGCCACAGTGCGCCATGGCTATTCTCTGCCACCAATTGCGCATGAGCTAACATCCACGATGCAATTAGCGACATACTGGGTCGACACAGCGCAATTCGTAGGGCGTGATATCCGCATCCACTTTACCAAGAACCAGCGAGTCATGACTAAGCTCCTTGGCAATCGGCAATACCCCAACAACATCGAGTACATTACTCAAGCCAACTTGGTTTAAATAGTGGCTCAAAGTTAGCGATTGTGGATAAGATAACAGTTCAGCATTGTTATCTAGCTGCCACCCATCTGTTAATCGCGCTAATTGATAAGGTGATTGTTCGGATGCGACATAATAAAGATTGTCCAAACCTAAATTTAGTGCGGTATAGCGATTCAAAGGCGCTAGTACCGGCTTGACTTGCGCACTAAATGCATCTGACGGCTGACGTTGCCAGGAGCTGTCAGATATCGGCTGTAAGATCTTGCCTCGTAATTCATTAAGCTCCTGGTGCTGCGAAAACAAAGTTCCGTGCACCTTTTCAATACTGAAGGACAAAGTAACAGCAACGAGCCCAAGTATTAGAATAAACTCAACCATACCTTGCCCATATTCGTTATTTAATGACGTGTATTTCATAGAGAATCCTGCGCAAAGCGGCTCAAAATTAGTTTTTCTTGTGCACTAAGTGACTGTAGTTCTGGTTCCCAAAGCGCATTAAACATGTTCGCTCGCTCAATTGAGATTTTGGCTCTTGGCATGATTGTTTGCGGCCGTGAAAATCGAATTCCTGCTTTCGAGATAACGTGATCGAATTTAATAATGACGGAAGGCCAATCACTCGGATCTAACCGTTCACGACTAAAATAGTAAGGTGTATCTGTAGTTCCCAATCGTTGCTGATTAATCAGCGCCAGTTGCGTCGCTCGAGGATTAAGTCGGCGGCTTTCGCCAAATTGATTTTCATTGACGTTGTTTAATAATCTATTCTGATAGGTCGTGCCGTCACCCCAAGGAATTTCCTCTCGCTTAAACAGTAGGCGCAGATGCAGTGCTACCGTATCCATAGACTGCCATGCCCACTGCCCATTTTTACTGGCAACAAGTTCACTACCACCCGCTTTTTGCGCTTTAATTAAACCGCCATCAAACCATTTATAGCTGCGGCTTTTAGAGAAAGGGTCACGGCTATTCTGTGTCATCTCCAACAACAACCCATCATCTCTGGAGGCATGTTGGAGCGGCAGGTATCGCCACCACAACCATGGAAACTTTAAAATTCCTGGAGCATGCAATAACGTCCATGAATGCTGCTCAATTTTTTGAACCTGGGCGATTTCTGCAAGACTCTTCGGTATCATCATGGCGAATGAAGCCCGAATCATCCATTGCGCGGTTTGTAGCGAGGCTAGCAGCGCTCGCTGCATCATTAACGCGCTGTTAATAATCCTATTTATAGGCCTCTCTATATGGTTTACCGCCGTTGCTAAATGACGTGTAATGACATTCACATAGGGGATGATACTACTCACTAATGCGAGCCTTTCAGTAGCTGAGTTGAGGTTGCTCAACCAACTCGCTAATCCCAATAATTGCCCTTGGGCAACGTGATTCGCAATTAACGCACGATTGATAATCGCAATGAGGTTAAACTCGCGCGCAATAATGGTTGCCGCGCTTATGGCCATATTGTCCGCCGCACTTTGCAGATGCCAACGTTGCTGAAGTCGTTGCTGCTGCGACACTATCAACACTAATAAAATTAACAATCCCGCAATGGCCGGTAATATCAGAACACTGACGTATCCACGATCACCTTGCATCTTAATTACCAGACTCAGTAACTTCGTCATAATTACCCAAACTGACATCTTGACGCCCAAGCGTACTTGCTCGTCTCGCCGCACTTCGAGCACTATTCAGCTGATTGGTTGAGCTTTGCCCTGTTATTTCGCTGGCCATGCCCGCTACTTGGCCACGTACAGTTTTCCCAAGCAACGAATAGACACCAATGGCAGCAACTGCAATTAGCGCAACGATGATAATGTATTCGGTCATACCCTGACCGAGGCTGCGACGTAACGCGGAAGGATAGGAAAGCTTTTGGGTAGTTCGCATCTGAGTTTCCTTATCGAAGGTTAGTTAGGAAACTCAGTGTAGCGCTACAAATTAGTGAGGCATTTGGTAGTCGGTTTTCACTTACTCAATATTAAGATACTTATGGAGCTGAACGGACAGACGCCAGTTGCGCTCAATACAAACTTTCATCGCTAACTCGGTTGCGCGAGGACGCTGACTAATTGGCTGCAATCCAATACTAACGCCCTCTCGCGGCGGACAGCTGGCTAATAACTTGTCAAGTTGATCAATGTGCTTTTGCATCGCCACTGGGTACTTGATCTCGTCGGCTCTTTTCATACAATCCGGGCGCACCATATAGCCACCTGGCATGTCGAGTTTAGGCGAAACGGTAACCCAGGTTGCATCAGTAACCTTTAATGGAAAAGTACCACTGGTTTCAATCTGTAATTTGAAGCCAGCTTGTTCGAGTGCCTCACCGAGCTGGGTTAAATCATACATAGCTGGTTCACCACCAGTGATAACGATATGACGCGCGCTATAGCCTTTTTGCCGCATAAGCTCGACCAGCTGTTCGGCCGTTGCATTCGCCCACTGCGCTGTTGGCTGAGTTTTTTCCGTAACCCGCGATAATGCCACCTCATCACTCACATGCTGTTCCCAAGTATGTTGCGTATCGCACCACGGACACCCTACAGGACACCCCTGCAAACGAATAAAAACTGCTGGAACTCCGGTGAAAATGCCCTCACCTTGAATGGTTTGGAACACTTCATTAATTGGATAGAGCGTATTAATAGGATTCTCCAACATCTTGAAAATAATTTAGGTTACAATATTCAGCGAATTTTAGCGTAAATTGAGTCAAATTAGGATCGTAACATGGCAAAAGTTGTCGTTATCTACTCTGGTGGTATGGATTCATTTACCGTATTGCACCATGCAGTACGCCACGGGCATGAAGTTTATGCACTTAGCTTCAACTACGGACAACGCCATGTGCGAGAACTTGATGCTGCAGCACGTGTTTGTCAGCAGCTTGGAATTCCGCATAAAGTGGTCGATATCACAGCGATAAATAGTCTATTAGCAGGAAGTTCTCTCACCTCCGATATTGAAATTCCTGAAGGTCATTACGCTGAAGCATCGATGCAATCAACAGTCGTTCCTAACCGAAATATGATTTTATTGTCGTTAGCGATTGGTTACGCCGTCAGTTTGGGCGCCGAAGCCGTTTACTATGGTGCACACTCAGGCGACCACGCCATTTACCCCGACTGCCGCCCTGAGTTTGTCGAAAAAATGAACGCTGTCAGCCTCATTGCTAACTACGAGCCAGTTCGAATTGAAGTACCATATTTGCGCAACAACAAAGCAGAAATATTGGCGGATGGTTTACGCATGAACCTTGACTACAGCCAAACCTGGACGTGCTACAACGGTCGTGAAAAGGCGTGTGGTAAATGTGGAGCCTGTGTTGAACGGCTTGAGGCTTTTGCAACGAATCAGGTAACTGATCCGCTGCAATATGAATCGTGAGTTAACGTTTGTCTTTCGCATTACTCATTTCAGTAAGTACCGCCTGAGCGCCATGCCAGCGAGGATGATTCTGCAACACATTCATCGTCATACCGGCGGGTTTACTGAGTTGCTGATAACAACGAGCCGCGTTTTTCTTCAGTTGTTCAAGCCGTGGCTCAATGGCATTGATTACTTCAATTGCGCCAGCCCTATCGTTACATACCAACACCATATCGCAACCAGCATCCAGCGCCGCATGGGCGCGTTCGCTCATGGTTCCTGCAACTGTCGCGCCAGCCATACCTAAGTCGTCACTAAAAATAATACCGTTGAATTGCAATTGCGCGCGCAAAATATCTTGCAGCCAATAACTTGAAAACCCAGCTGGCTTATCGTCGACTGCCGGATAGATAACGTGCGCAGGCATGACAGCATCGAGGCAGCTGGCAAGTTCGATAAACGGCGGCAAATCAGTTGCTAAAATTTCTTCCCAACTACGTTCATCAACAGGTATTTCAATGTGCGAGTCGGCGCGCACAGAACCGTGCCCAGGAAAGTGCTTACCGGTTGCCTTCATACCCGCTTGATGCATACCACGAATGAAAGCACGAGCAATTGGCGTTAACTGTTCAGCTTTCTGCGCAAATGCGCGATCGCCAATAACTTCACTTATGCCGTTCACATCGAGCACAGGAGCAAAGCTAATATCGATATCCAACGCTAAGACCTCAGCCGCCATTAACCAACCCAACTCTTGCGCCCAGTGTTGGGCTTGCCGTTCACTGTCAGCATAGCGACCAATTTCAGCCATTGCCGGAATAGCACTAAAACCTTCGCGGAAACGTTGCACCCGTCCACCTTCATGATCCACAGCTAAAATGAGTGGATTGCGAGCCGCAGCACGAGTTTGACGGACAAGTTCCAGCAATTGCTGATGATTTTCGAAGTTTCGACTAAAGAAGATCACGCCACCCACTGCAGGATGAGCTAATAGCTCACGTTCTGAGTCGGTTAATTCAGTGCCTTCAAGATCAATCATTACTGCGGTCATATAGCTATCTCTTATCTCCGTGTCGGCAGGCAGTGTGCCAAAATAAAAATCATCCGTCACTAGTCAAATCTTGGAGATTTAGTTAAAAATCTGTCATCTTATGAATACGTCGATTATCAACATAGAGATTATTCTTATGAAATCATCCGCCAAACTCGTCTTAACAAGTATTGCTAGTTGTTTAGTTTTAGCCGGCTGTGGGGGTGACGGCGATGTAACTGTAGGTCCTATCGTTGAACAGTGCAGCGCTCGCGGACAAGTCGACACCTTCTACGACTATATGCAAGAGGATTACTTGTGGAACGAAGATATGCCGACCAATGTTAATCCTGATAATTACAATAATATTTATGATTTGCTGGAAGCTTTGGTGGTACCGGAAGACCGGTACAGCTTTATTCTTACCGAAGAGGAATATCAAAGTCGCTTTGTTGACGCTGAGTATGCTGGTTTTGGTTTCAGTTCAAGATTAACGCTCGATGACCGTGTATTCATCAATTATGTCTACGCAGATTCTCCGGCCGAAATTGCCGGTATGAAACGTTCCGATGAGATAACACATATCAATGGCGAATCGGTGCAAACACTGATTCAGCAAAATCGTTATCAAGAAGCCCTCGGTGGCGATGAAACTGGCGTAAGCGTTGAATTAACTTGGCGAGATATGGATGGTGTCAGCTACACCGATGTACTCACCAAAGAAATTGTCGAAACCAATACGGTACTAGCGACTGAGCGCTTCTTAATCGACGGCAAAGAAGTTGGTTATTACGTATTGAACAGCTTTATTAACCGCACCGGTGAAGACTTAAATAGTGCTTATGACCAATTTATGGGCGTCGATGAGTTGGTGATTGACCTTCGTTATAACGGCGGTGGTCTTACTCGTTATGCAAACCAAGCATCGACACAAGCTGCTGGCGATACAGTCATTGGTGAGGTATTCACCAAATATCTGTTCAATGCCAATAATACTGACTCCAATTTCATCGAGCAATTTCAACTATATGATGGCATTCAACAACTAAATTTGAACCGTGTCTATATTTTGACTACGGGTGCGAGTTGTTCCTCATCTGAGTTAATCATTAACTCTTTAGATCCGTACATTGACGTCCTTGTTATTGGCCAACCTACCTGTGGTAAGCCGGTTGGACAGATTCCTGAGTTGATTTGCGACAAACGCGCTTTTGTGGTGAATTTCGAAACCGTGAATGCTATCGACGAAGGTCGTTATTATGACGGTTTAGCGCCGAATTGTAGTGCAGACGATGTACTCGTTGGTGACTGGGGCGACGAAAATGATCCGATGTTGCAAGCTGCGGCTTATCACATTACATACGGACAGTGTCAGCCGGCTGCCACAATTTCTGACAAAGACACACGTCGCTCGCTCACTGAACAGCAGTTAGATGAGCAACGTCGCCCAACGAAACTGCCAGATTTGTGGCGTCAAGAACACTAAAGACGGCGAGCAAGCATTGCAACGCCATTTCGATTGCATAACCAATCCACACTAACCTTGTATGCCAGTGCAAGGTTAGTGTCGGATAACACCTGGTTAGGCTCACCACTTGCAAGTAATTGCCCTTCGTGTAACAACATCAATTCATCGCAATATTGCGCGGCAAGTGCGAGGTCATGCAGCGCAACGAGAACCAGTTTACCCTGCCCGCTCATCGCTTTTAGCCAGTCCATCACTAACAACTGATAGTTTAAATCGAGGCTTGCTATTGGTTCATCAGCCAGAATCAATGGCCGATTCATCGCGTTGACGCAGGCCAGCATCACACGGCGTTGCTCTCCGCCGGATAATTCGGTAATCGAACGATTCATCAACGTTTGCAAATGAAAGTCGTCGATACTTCGTTCACGCCATGCCGTTAATGTTTGCGAAGATTCCTCAAGATTAACTTGGCTCGTCATAAGCAAATCACTAACCCGAACAGGCTCATGAAATTCATTTTTTTGCGAAAGGTATGCGAGTTGCTGGCGTTGTTCTGAAGGCGACCATCGAAACAGATCGTGACTGTGCCATAACGCAGCTCCTTTCGCCTTTTTCAGGCCACCCGCTAATATCGATAACAACGTCGACTTTCCGGAGCCGTTGGCACCAATAACACCTACTAATCGCCCAGCAGGTGCACGATAAGAGACACTTTGTAATCGCCGAGGATAAGAGATATTCGAAAGTTCAAGCATTACATACGTCCTGAGCGATGAAGTAACAACAACAGCCAGGGCGCGCCAATTAAGGCAATGACTACCCCCAGTTGTAGTTCAACTCGAGTATTGATGGTTTGTACGAGCGCATCAACCCCAACTAATAGCATTCCACCAACAAATCCGCTGCTATAAATAAGCGAGTTTGGCCGACGTATCCCCAATAATCGAACCAAATGCGGCGCCACCAAACCGATAAAGCCAATAATACCTGCGGTAACAACCGATGCTGATACAAGCAGTGCCGTAACCAGTAACAGCAAAAACCTCGACCAATACTCATTGAATCCAAGAGTTTGAGCTGTCGGCTCGTCAAAAATTTGAGCTTGAATATAACGACGTTGCGTGACCAGTATCAATAGACTAACAATAAGTAGTGGCAGAATTATCCAAACGTATGCCCAGCCACGGTTGGCAACCGAGCCCATTAACCACAGCGCCCATTCTTGAAAGGCAAATGGATTCGGGGCTAAGTTAAGCACCACCGCAATGAGAGCACCCGAAATAGCTGAAAGAGCAACGCCAACCAAAATGATTCGAACACCTTGCGGCTGTCGCCCCGACAATAACCATAATAGGCCTAATGTGACCATGCCGCCGAGTAGTCCAACAGCTGGTAGCCACCAGGACACCGGCCCGACTGCCCCCCAATACAATGTCGCAACGGTTGCAAGTGCCGCTCCACCGGCAATTCCTGTAATGCCGGGTTCGGCAAGTGGATTCCGAAGTAAAAGCTGCAAGATGCTTCCCGCTAATCCCAGAGCAACACCGTTACAGAAGGCTAACAATACGCGAGGTAACCTAATTTCAGTAAGAATAAAGCTTTCTAACTCATTGCTCGGCAATAACGACCAAGTTTCACCGCCGCTACCGAGGTGCCACAACATCATCAATAACGCGAAGACTAGAATTAAGAAACTACGAGTCATCATGGCATAACTACCAGAGTAATATATTCAAGGGCTCGCTGGGCTGGGCAGCCACTCACGGTCGACGGAATTTGCACTACTTTGCGCTTGGCGAGCCATGGTGATAGCGCGCCGTGCCACAACCATTCATTGGCGCGAGCATAGTCGTTAGAAAAACCGTCAAGTACCACTCGCTCAGGCTTTAATTGCAGTAATTGTTCTAAGTTGAGCTGTACAAGTTGATTCGACTCATCGGCCACTACGACGGTTATCTGGTTAGTTCTCAGCATGTCGACGATAAAGCTTTCACCACCCCAACTGTATTGATTCGGCATAATCACCAAAACTGACTCAATCAAGCTAGGTAACTGAGCTAATTGCTCTTGTTGCTGCTGTTGCCAGCTCTGCAAAGGTTGTTCAAGGTTAAGCGCTACACCAACTTGCTGAAGCGTTTGCTGCCATTGCATCCACGTATTTGGCTCTTCCACCAGAACAGCGCGCGTTGTCGCAGTCAGCTGCGCGACTAACCGCGGGTTCGTATAAGTTCCGTACAGCACAACATCCGGCGAAGCTCGAAGCACTCGCTCTAAGCGATTTCCATGGGCTGTACTCGGAATGAACTCCCAATTTGCAGGTAGCCATTGAGGTACCCAATCATCGAAGCATGGGTTGAGCGACACTAAACGCTGTGCTGCGGCAGTGGTACCCGTTGTTAATCCGATTAATAAAAGACTGATATAGCCTAATACTTTCCGTTGCCCGAGCTTTGAATGCACAATTAAGTTGCCTCAAGCGCTTCTTGCAAACTTTTCACACCGATCACTTCCATCCCTTCAATTTTATCTTTAGGTTTATTGGCGACCGGAACGATAGCTTTAGTGAAACCATGTTTAGCCGCCTCGTGGAGTCGAGCTTGACCATTCGGTACTGGCCGAATTTCTCCGGACAAACCAACCTCGCCAAACACGATAAGATCACGAGGCAACTCGGTTTCGCGAAAACTGGAAACAATTGCGAGCAATAGCGCAAGGTCGGCGCCAGTTTCCATCACACGCACACCACCAACAACGTTTACAAAAACATCTTGGTCTGACATGTGCAACCCGCCATGACGGTGCAGCACTGCCAATAACATAGCTAAGCGCGTTGTTTCCATACCCACAGCAACGCGTCTTGGATTAGCAAGCTGACTCACATCAACCAGCGCTTGCAATTCAACCAACAAGGGACGCGTTCCTTCCCAGATAACCATCACCACCGAACCGCTACCGTGTTGCTCGCCACGCTGTAAGAATATCGCCGATGGATTCGTGACTTCTTTGAGACCTTGTCCTGTCATCGCAAAAACGCCGAGCTCGTTGGCAGGGCCAAAGCGATTTTTATGACCACGAAGCGTTCTAAACCGGGAATCAGTATCGCCTTCCAGCAATATTGAGCAGTCGATACAATGCTCCAGCACCTTTGGTCCAGCTAGCGAGCCATCCTTGGTAACATGGCCAACCATAATTATCGCAACGCCCTTTTGTTTCGCATACCGCGTGAGATAAGCAGCGCATTCACGAACCTGTGAAACACTGCCAGGTGCCGACTGAATATCAGCCAAATGCATCACTTGAATAGAGTCGATAACCATCACCCGAGGTTGTTCTTGGTCAGCAAGGTCGCAAATCGTCTCAACCGAAGTTTCGGCCAACATGCGAAGTTTGTTTGTTGGCAACGATAGACGTTGCGCGCGTAAAGCTACCTGCTGCAATGACTCTTCACCAGTGATATACAAAACATTCATCTGGTCTGCCAAGCGACACATGGTTTGTAGTAACAAAGTACTTTTACCAGCGCCCGGCGAGCCACCAATAAGAATGGCAGAGCCTGGCACAATGCCGCCACCAAGAACTCGGTCGAATTCGGTGAAGCTACTGCTAAATCGAGGTAGCTCTTCTAAATCCACTTCATTCAATGTCTGCACTTTTGCAAGCGTAGCGCCAGCATAGCCGCGGCGTTCAGCACCAGTTGCTTTGACGCTTCCTAATCGCACCTCAGTGATGGTATTCCATGCTTTGCACTCAGGACACTGCCCCAGCCATCTAGCAAAGTCAGCGCCACAATCATTGCAGACATATGCTGTTTTCGTTTTTGCCATCGTTTAAATTTTTCCTTTAAAACTGTTCGATCTTATTTCGTAGCTAAAGTCTGTTGCTCAAAATAATCGATAACAGCTGATAAATCGGGAACATCGATACACAGGTCGGCCACATTTCGTAGCGCCGGCTTGGCGCAAAACGCGATGCCAAAGTTGGCAGCTTCAAGCATAGGAATATCATTTGCACCATCACCGATTGCAATCGTTTGCCGTTTGTCTATGCCGAGTTCATTAGCCCAGTTCACGAGACATTCAGCTTTCGTTTTTGCATCAACAATCGGCTCCGCAACCTCCCCAGTTAACCGGTCTGCGTTCCACAGCAACGTATTAGCGCGACAGAAACGTAAGCTCAATTGCTCCTGTACCTTGTCTGTAAACCAAGTAAAGCCACCAGATACCAGCCCGACATGCCAGTGATGCTGCTGCAACCAACGTACGAGGTCCTCTGCGCCTGGCGTGAATGGGATTGGCTCGAAGAGTGTACTTAATTGCTTTGCTGTCACTCCAGTTAACGCTGCAACTCGCGCCCGCAAGCTTTCAGAGAAATCCAATTCACCTCGCATCGCACTCTCAGTAATTGCGCTCACCGTATCCTTACAACCAGCAAGTGCCGCTATTTCATCAATACATTCGATAGTGATTAGGGTCGAATCCATATCAAAAACAACGAGACCGGGTTTTGAAAAATCGGGCATGAAGGGTTCGCCTTAAATGTTAAGTAGGTTGCTAAGCACAAGCAATTCAACGTATATTTGCCGCATGATAAAAATCCCTACTCATGTTAACAGTCTATTCAAACTTGTCTATCGGCGAGGGCGCCGATTCGGGCTCGCGATACTGTTGATATTACTCATTGAGCAGTTGTGGAGTGCCATGCACACCACTAGTCTGCAGGAGTTTCAATCACACAGCCACCAATTAATGAGTTTAACCGCTGAACAAGCCGCTGCCGAAGCTCGTTATTGGATAACGGTAGACGATACCGAGAGTCTCGAACAATTAGTGTCACAACTGCAACTTAAACCGTTTATTGCGGCAGCACAAATTCAAAACCGCTTTGGTCAAGCAATCACCTCTTCGCTTGCCCAGGCCGAAAGTGACCAAGTTGAGCAAGCACTAGTTCTCGTTGAAGAAGTTATGGATGGTGATCGAGTTATCGGTTATTTGACGTTAACTGTTGATGAGTCATTGTTGCTTGAAGCGCCGGTTAAAACGCACGCCTATCTAACCTTCTACGGTCAGTTTTTATTAGGATTTGCGGTTCTGGCAGGTATTTTTATGGCCATCACCTTTAATCGTTGGCGATACCGACGTTCTGCGCTTCCTGAAACTACCGAATAGACGCGCCAAATAGACGACAGGTGTTATTCCAGATAACTTTTGCTAGTTGCTCTATCGGCTCGCCTCGTAGCTCACTGAGTTGTTCCAATACTCTAAAGCATTGTGCAGGCTCGTTCCGCTGGCCTTGAAATCCTTTCAATGGCATATCCGGTGCGTCAGTTTCAAGCACTAGATGATGGATATTGGCTTGTTGAATGGCTTGACGTGTCTTATTGGCTCGTGAATAGGTAATGGTTCCGCCAACTCCCAGCATAAATCCTAGATTAATCCATTCATTGGCTTGCTCTGCGCTGCCAGAAAAGGCATGGATGACCCCGGGAACTTCAGGTAGCTTATCTCGCACAGGTTTTAAAATTCGAAGTAATTCGGGCTGGGTTTTTCGATGGTGTAAAACGACACGGCGCTTAAACGTTACGGCTAAATCAACTTGAGCAGAGAATAGCTCGTATTGTTTTTTGTAGTCGCTCATATTAGCGTCGAGGCCAATTTCTCCCACGACAGCGCCCGGAGCGCTGTCGAGTTGTCGCGCTAACCAATCAAGATCTGAAGCTTGATGTTCTTCAATAAAATAAGGATGCAGGCCATATCCTTCAATAATCTCTATCGGCAGACAGTCATCAATCCATCGTTTATCACTGCTTAATTGGCGGGTGACACCAGGAACGAAAAGCCGCTTTACACCTTGCTGCGCAGCCCGTTGCATCACAGCTTCTCGATCCTGTTGAAAGGCGTCAAAATTAATGTGACAGTGACTATCAAACAATTTCACGACGCCCCCTTTGATGAGCCGTTATTTAGTGCTCCCGCGTATGGCTAAAGACGATATCTGGGTAACGCTCGGTAGCCAAGCTCAGATTCACCATGGTCGGTGCAATATAAGTTAGATTGTCACCACCATCGAGAGCAAGATTTGATTCCGCTTTACGGCGAAAATCGTCGAGTTTTTTAGCATCAGAACAACTGACCCAACGCGCCGTCGCAACATTAATATTCTCGTAAACCGCATCGACGTTATATTCCGACTTCAATCGATGAACAACCACATCAAACTGCAGCACACCCACCGCGCCAACAATCAGATCGTTATTACTCAGTGGGCGGAAAACCTGTACCGCGCCTTCTTCAGATAGCTGCACTAATCCTTTGAGCAATTGCTTTTGCTTCAACGGATCTTTTAAGCGAATACGGCGGAAGAGTTCTGGCGCAAAATTCGGAATGCCACTGAACTTAAACTGCTCACCGCCAGTAAAGGTATCACCAATTTGAATGGTACCGTGGTTGTGCAAGCCAATAATATCCCCCGGATATGCCTCTTCAACCTGCTCACGATCACCGGCCAAAAAGGTTAACGCATCGGCAATACGAACGTCTTTACCAATGCGTACTTGGTGCATTTTCATACCCTTCTCATACTTGCCTGAAACGATACGCATAAATGCCACACGGTCACGGTGCTTCGGATCCATATTCGCTTGGATTTTGAAAACGAAACCAGAGAAATCTGGGTGAGTCGCTGCAATAGCCTTCCCGTCATCGGTTTCACGCGCAAGCGGCGTTGGCGCCCAATCCACAAGGCCATCCAGCATGTGGTCAACACCAAAGTTACCCAATGCTGTACCAAAATAGACCGGTGTTAATTCGCCAGCCAAAAACATCTCAAGATCAAAACCGTTCGAAGCCCCTTTCACCAACTCAATTTGCATGCGTAATTCGTCGGCAAAATCGCCAATTCGCGAATCCAGTTCAGGGTTATCCAAGCCTTTGATTACGTCGACCTCTTGAATGCGGTGACCTTGACCGGTTTTGTAAAAAATAACCTCATCTTTAAGAAGGTGGTAAACCCCTTTAAAATTCTTGCCAGAACCGATTGGCCAAGTAATTGGCGCGCACATGATATTCAGAACATTCTCGACTTCGTCCAATAACTCAAGTGGATCGCGAATATCGCGGTCGAGTTTATTCATGAAGGTGATGATTGGTGTATCACGCAGACGTGTTACTTCCATCAATTTAATTGTGCGATCCTCAACACCTTTTGCGCCGTCAATCACCATGAGGCAAGAGTCGACTGCTGTCAGGGTGCGGTAGGTATCTTCAGAGAAGTCTTCGTGACCTGGAGTATCAAGCAAGTTGACCAAGGCATTTCGATAGGGAAATTGCATCACCGAGGTGGTCACCGAGATCCCCCGCTCTTTTTCCATTTCCATCCAGTCAGATTTCGCATGCTGACCCGATTTCTTGCCTTTCACCGTACCAGCTTTTTGAAGCTTTTGACCGTGTAACAATACTTTTTCAGTAATGGTCGTTTTACCCGCATCAGGGTGCGAGATAATAGCGAACGTGCGTCGCTTGGCGACTTCTTTGGCGATAACTTTGGCCAGATCTGACATGCTGAACTCTTTTTCCTAATGGATAAGTCAATATAAAGACAATAAATACGAAAGTGCCGCGAATTCTAACCGAATTCGCGGCACTTTTGTACGATTAACTCAAATAGAGAGTCAGCGGGTTTAGTGGTGCAACAAATGATTCTCGTCAATAATTTTCACCAAAGCCTTCACTGCATCGTCAACAGGTCGGTTCAAGCCTTCTACACGTTCTACCACCCGACCATGGACATCGAGTACGGTAACTAAATTACTGTGATCAAAATCTCCATCTGCGCGTTTACGGTAACGAACGCCGAGTAAAGTAGCTAAGGCGCGAATGTTGGTGTCTTCACCGTGAAGAAATGTCCAAACATCGTCTCCCAAATTATATTTCTCCGCATATTCTGCCAATGCTGCTGGGGTGTCGCGGTCTTCGTCAAAGCTTATCATGACTAATTTCACTTCACGTTTATAAGCTTCCGGTAACGCTTCGAAGATGCGGCGTGCATCATTGACTAGCACTGGACATGCGGTGGTGCAACTACCATAAATCATGGAAACAACAACTGGTTTCCCTTGGAAGTTGGCCAGCGTCAATGACTCGCCAGTGTGTGCTTGCCACTCACCATCTAAGTGATAAATCGAGTGTTCTTGATTCACCGGTTCAGCTTTGAACGTTGTGTGATTTTTATGATCATGATGATTATGTTGACTGTGATCTTGTGCCACAGCGACACCAGAACTCAAAAAAATGACGGATAAAGCAAACATGATGTTTTTCATAATCATTTCTCCATATCGTAAGCACAACGGAAGCCTAAAGTGCTCGTTGTACTTTGTGGGCGATAGTTACTACGCGATTGATACCGAAAAAACGTTGCGTAGCTCGCATCACCAAAATCAGCCATAAATCTTGCGCTATCTCCGCAAGAACCGGCGAGTAAATCATTGTCGTCGCCGTTAGTTAGCAACAACTGATAATCTTCAACCCATTCGTTAACACGGTTGTGCATGTATTCAAGATGCTCAATATTCGCATCTACATGTTGCTTGCTATATGCGGTTGGATTGCTGTTTCGTGCAAACAACATCTGCGCGTATGCTTTGTCGCTCAAGTTTTGTTGTTGCAGGTAATAATTCGATGCATATTCCCATTCATCGAGCGTCGGTAAGCGCCCGCCTTGTGCATCACAATACGCACGAGCGGCAAACCAAGAAACCTGCGTGACGGCTTTATCTTCGTACTCAGCCGGTACTTGTTCATTACCAGGCCAGCTCTTCAAATAATTACCATCATGGAAAATGGCAGCAATGTTATCGCGTTGCCATTTCGAGTTTTCCGATACAAATTCAAGATACTGTGCATAAGTGACTGGTGCTGCATCTAGCTTAAACGCTGGCATCACCACAACCTCAACGGTTTCATCAAGGAGTACCGCAGGTTTATATTCACCGGCGGGAATGATGACCGGCTCGGCGGCTGCTTGCGCAGCCACCACCATACTCAAAACACTCAGCCACTTATACATGATCAACTCCTGTTGCCTTATTTCTTACGTGGGCCTGCGTATAACGCGCCAGCAGCACCACGTTCAGCATCTGCAAACTCATGGTCTACCAGTTTGTAAACGCCTTCTTCAGGAACAATGAATTCAACAGTTGCGCTACTGCTAGCACCCAGCAACACAGTCTGCATACCGTACCAAGTGTTACGCGGGTCGCCTTCAGCCCAAACTTTATCGAAAATTGCACCGATAACGTGGAAGCTTGAAGTGCCTGATGGACCAGCATTCAAGAAGTGAATACGCACACGGTCACCAGCGTTAGATTTCAGCGGATTCTCGCTCAACGCAGAAACGTGACCGTTGAAGACAACATGACTCGGATCACGTGCTAACGCCGCTGAGTGGTCGTAGATATATTCATCACCCATCTGCTCAAGGTACATCTCTGACTGAACAATCACGTACTCTTGGTCAACTTCTTTATCAGTTGGGTAACCTTCTTTTGGTGATACAACTACGGCACCGTATTGGCCCATTGCAGTGTGCATAAGTACGCTTGAAGTACCGCAGTGATACATATAAGTACCGGCGTAGTTCGCAATCCATTCAAACTCAATGGTTTCGCCCGGAGCAATTGTTGCCCATTTATCATCTGCCGCTACAGTACCGCTATGGAAGTCCATCGAGTGTGGCATTGGCGCAACAACCGGTTGATGCTTCTGCAATTGGTTCGCAGCAATTTGATCAAAGTATGGTGAAGCACCTTTGAATGGTTTGGTAATCACAACTTCTTCAGTTGAACGGTTCTTCATTTTGAAGACAACGCGGTCACCTTCGCGAACATGCAGTACTGGGCCTGGTACGCTGCCACCGAAAGTCCATGCGTTGTAGCTCACACCTGGTGCTACTTCAACTTTCTGTGAAAACACGTCCATGCGCACTTCGTGTTCTTTGTTGCCTTTATAGTCAAGTTCAGCTAAATGCGGAACCATAGTCACATAGTCGCCAACTACCGCTGGACCATTGTAATCATCGCGATAGATTTTAGCTTTTGGCATGCCATAGATTTTACCGTCGATAACATATTCGCTATCGTGTTTTAATGGTACGTTTGCTTCTGCGATAACGGGTAAGCCGGCAAAAGAAACGACTAAGGCACTTGCGACTGCACTTTTAATGAAGGTTTTCATAGTTATTCTCCGATGTATTTAATCTAAAACTGTTAGCGAACTGCTTTTACTTCAGCCGCTGAAATTTCTTTGCTTCCGCTAGCAAACTTTGTATTGACGTAGTTCACTACCGCAGCTATATCTGCGTCAGTCATATAAGCCATTGGTGGCATCATGCCGTTGAACTCAGCGCCATTAACGGTGATTTTGCCGGACTTACCTTTCACGATGGTTTCTGCAATGTAGGCAGGCTTATCGGTGATGTTTGAGTTATCCACCAGTGGAGGAAATACAGCCGCCATACCCTGGCCATTAGCCTGATGGCATGCCATGCAATTTTTCTTATAAACCGCTTCACCTGCATCGGCGTGGACGCCAGCAGAAAATAAAGCGAGAACAGAAGCTGCTGCAAAAATGCCTGATTTAAATTTATTAACGTTAGTCATCGTAATACCCCTTATTCGAAGTCTTTAGTTGATGACTATAGATTAGCGAATTGACGGGCTTTTACGAGTGAAATGAAGGAGTAAACGAGGGCTACCACTTTTAGGTTAAACCCTCTATTACCGATAGTATGAAAGAGGAGTAATGATTAGTTAAATTTATGGATAATTTTATTTTTTAACAATTAAATTAGTGCATCAAGAGTTAATTCGACCATGGCTTTAAAGCCTAGCTGGCGTTCATCCGAGCTCATCGCTTCGCCACGCATTATATGATCGGATACAGTTAGTACTGTTAGCGCTGCAACACCATGTTCCGCAGCAACACCATATAATCCGGCAGCTTCCATTTCGACGCCTAATATTCCCATTTGTTGGAATCGTTGTCGTAATGCTGTGTCTGCCTGATAAAACAGATCAGCGGAAAAAACATTGCCGACGCGCACATCAACCGAGGTACTCTCTGCGTGATTGACAACTCGGCGCAATAATTCGAAGTCTGCAATGGCGGCAAAATCAAAGTTATTGAAGCGTTGCCGGTTAACACCAGAATCAGTGCAAGCACCTTGCGCCACGATAATGTCATGCAACTGAATCTCTGGCATGATCGCGCCGCAACTACCAACGCGAACTAGCTTTGACACGCCATAATGGCGAATTAACTCAGTGGTATAAATTGAGCAAGATGGAATACCCATGCCTGTACCCATAACGGATACAGGTTGGCCTTTGTAGGTACCAGTAAAGCCCAGCATGTTGCGAACATCAGTGACACACCGCGCGTTTTCGAGAAACTGTTCAGCTATGAATTTGGCTCGTAGCGGATCTCCAGGTAATAAACACAATTCGGCAAAGGCACCTTCCGGCGCATTAATATGAGGTGTTGTCATAGTTTTAGCTACTTCGTTATGAATGATTGACCATAATTCATTGATGGTAACCCTAACCACGTCGCAATCGATTGACCAATATCAGCAAAGCTTTCTCGAAGCCCCATTGAACCAGGTTCGATAGCGTTACCAAAGGCAAGAACTGGCACATATTCGCGAGTATGATCGGTTCCTGGCCACGTTGGGTCACAGCCATGATCGGCAGTTAAAATTAATATGTCTTGCGGTTGTAACGATGACATCAATGCCGGTAAAAGCTGATCAAACTCTTCGAGCGCTGCCGCATAACCACTAACATCGCGTCGATGCCCATAATCGCTATCAAAATCGACTAAATTCGTGAAGATAATCGAATCTGCCGGTGCGATTTGAATTTGCTCAATTGTCGCATCAACTAAAGCTGGAATACCTGTCGCTTTGTATTTTTGGGTTATGCCTTGGTGCGCAAAGATATCGGCTATTTTCCCAATGCTAATAACCTCTCCGCCGGCGTCAGCCAGCCGGTCAAGAACCGTTGGCTCAGGTGGTGGTACTGCGTAATCTCGGCGATTTCCAGTGCGTTTGAAGTTGGCGCTATTCTCACCAACAAACGGGCGCGCAATAACTCGGCCAACATTGTATGGCTCTAGCAATTGGCGTACACACTCACATAGTTGATATAGCTTCTCTAATCCAAAACTTTCTTCATGACAGGCTATTTGGAATACTGAGTCTGCCGAAGTATAGAAAATCGGCTTACCAGTACGCATATGTTCTTCACCAAGCTCCGCAATAATTGTCGTTCCTGAAGCATGACAGTTACCTAAATATCCCGGCAAATTGGCTTTTTCGACAATTTTGTCGAGCAAATCTTGTGGAAACGAATTCTTGGGTTCTAAAAAATATCCCCAGTCGAATAAAACAGGTACACCTGCCATTTCCCAATGCCCCGACGGCGTATCTTTACCCGAAGATAATTCCTGCGCCCAGCCAAAACGTCCGACAATTTCATCCGCTGGCTCAATACCAGCCGGCTGCTCGCCAGTTGCACCGTAATACGCCTCGGCTAAACCTAACTTGACTAGGTTTGGTATTTTCAGTGCGCCGGAGCGGCCATTATCAGCTCGCCCCGCTGCCGCTTCCGCTGCAATATGTCCGAATGTGTCCGCACCTTCATCACCAAACTTATCTGCATCGGCGGCAGCACCAATACCAAATGAATCAAGTACTACAATGATGGCACGGGACATATGATTAACCTCTTATGACGAATTTACTGCTTGCGAATCGACTAATTGCGAATGTACTGATGAATCACAACATTGTGATTGTTTGCTTCATTAGCGACAGTAAAAGCGCGACGTAAACGTTCAGCGGCACTGTCCCATGATGCATCATCTCGTGCGTACAACATGGCGACTGGTTTTTGCTGATCAACATAGTCACCAAGCCCAACAATGTTATCCAAGCCAACACCAAAATCGAGTACATCAGAACTACGTTGTCTACCTCCACCTAAGGCAACCACTGCCATGCCAACTGCACGGGTATCGATGTGTTCAACATATCCTGATTCAGTCAAAAACACCGGTTTGACAATCGGTGCAAGTGGCAAGTGATTTGAGTAATTGGTCAACAAATCCGATGGACCACCGAGTTCTTTTACCATTTTAGCGAATCTTTCAGCTGCCGCACCGCTATTAAGGGCATTGAGTACCTTTTTACGAGCTTGCTCTTCGGTATCGACAAGACCACCGAGCACCAGCATTTCAACGCAAAGGGCCACTGTTACTTCATGCAAGCGCGGCGCTTGATAATCACCGGTGAGATATCGTATCGCCTCACGCACCTCAATCGCATTGCCGGCTGATTTAGCTAGGACCTCATTCATATCAGTCAAAATTGCTGATGTCGGCAAACCCGCACCATTAGCCACAGTTACAAGACTATTTGCTAATTCGGTCGCTTGCTCAATATCCTGCATCACGGCGCCGTTACCAACTTTTACGTCGAGTACCAAACCTTCCAAGCCTGCGGCTAATTTCTTTGATAAAATCGAAGCTGTGATAAGTGGAACAGATTCAACCGTCGCTGTAATATCGCGCGTTGCGTAAAAACGTTTGTCCGCCGGAGCCAAGTCACCCGTTTGTCCGATAATTGCGACACCTGTACTTTTAACCACGCGACGAAATTCATCCAGAGTCGGTATCGTTTGATAGCCTGGTATCGAGTCCATTTTATCTAGTGTACCGCCAGTATGACCGAGGCCACGACCGGAGATCATTGGCACATAACCACCGCAGGCAGCTACAATTGGGCCAAGCATTAAGCTCACCACGTCGCCAACCCCACCCGTTGAGTGCTTATCTAACACTGGCCCATCAAGTGCCATCGACTGCCAATCAAGAACAGTACCAGAGTCGCGCATTGCCAGCGTTAAGGCGACGCGTTCATCTGCGGTCATTCCCTGAAAATATATAGCCATTGCCAGCGCTGATATTTGACTCTCTGAAATAGCGCCGGTTGTAAGCCCATTGACGAAAAACCGAATTTGTTCATCGCTTAACACACCACCATCGCGTTTAATGCGAATAATTTCTTGCGGTAAATACATTAGTAGCCGTCCTTTTCCACTGCCTCGGCATTATTTAAAGTACTGAGCAAATTGCCAAGTAAACTACTCGCACCGAAGCGGAAGTTATCTGCACTAATCCAGTCTATTCCCATAATCGAGGCCGCAAGCTCTAAATACTGCGCTGCATCGTCTGCGGTGCGAACGCCACCGGCAGCCTTAAAACCACACTTTGCGCCACTCGCTTGAATTGCCTTGAGCATAATTTCGGTTGCTTCTAGCGTTGCGTTAACTGGTACTTTTCCAGTCGACGTTTTAATAAAGTCTGCTCCAGCAGAAATAGCTATTTCACTTGCTTGGCGAATCAACGCAGCGGTCTTCAGTTCGCCACTCTCTATAATCACCTTTAATTTAGCTTTATCCGCGCACGCCTCTTTACAAGCCTTGACCAATTCAAAGCCAACTTGCGCATTACCGGCAATAAGTGCTTTATATGGAAATACCACATCCACTTCATCGGCGCCGGCAGCAACAGCTCGCTCGGTTTCGGCTTGAGCTCTATCGACATTCTCAGAGCCTTCTGGAAAGTTGGTTACCGTAGCAACTTTAACCGAGTGCAGACCGAGCCGAGCAAGCTCTAGCTTGCTCCATACAATCATCTCTGGATAAACGCAAATAGCGGCTGGCGAGCCAAAATCAGTTTTTGCCGCCGCACATAGGTTCGAAATGACTTCTACTGAATCGTTATTATTCAACGATGTTAAATCCATCAATTGAATTGCACGCTGGGCAGTTTCTTTAATTGTCATCATTAGCTATTTCTGTATTCGTTGATATCAAAATGAAAGGCTTGCGGTAGCAAACTTGCGACCGTCCACTGTTCAAAGTCATTGTCGCAAGTTGATATAACCGGTGTTTCGGGGTTCAAAAACTCGGCTAAAACTTGGCGGCATGCACCACACGGTGAATATACTTTTTCACTCGGCGTATAGATAACCACTTGCTTAATTGACTTAGGGTTGAGGCCTTGCGCAATGGCGGCGAATATAGCCGTGCGTTCAGCACAGTTGGATAGCCCGTAAGAAACGTTCTCAACATTACAGCCACTAATTACTTCGCCAGTGTCAGTGACTAGAACGGCGCCAACTTTAAATTGGCTATACGGAGCATAAGCATGCTCGGCTGCAGCTTTTGCTAATGTCTTAATAGGACTAATTTTATCTTGTTCAATGGTCATAAGACGTTACATTAATGTATGGCAGTAAAGCTTACCCCGATATTCGCGCGAATCCAAGTACACCAAAAGGGGGAGGTTAATTAAGGAGTTACTAAATTAATGACTCTGATCACTTCCCGAATGGAAAAATTAGAGCTATATTAATTTAGTAGTTTCTAAATTAAGGAGATTCTCATGAGTGTTGAAAAAGCTTTAACTGCCTTTGCCGGCTTTATGGTGTTATTATCTGTCGCCTTGACTGTTTGGGTCCATCCAAATTGGGTATGGTTAACTGTGTTTGTTGGTGCTAATTTATTCCAGCAATCATTCACTGGCTTTTGTCCCGCCAGTATCTTTTTAAAGAAAGTATTTAAATTAAAAACCGAGCGCGAGTTAGCGCTACAGAAATAATAGAGAGAAACGCTATGAGCATGCTGATGGATGCTGAAATGCAAACAGGTGAAGCACAAAATGCTGCGGCATTTTTGCGATCGATCGCCAATGAACACCGTTTACAAATTTTGTGTCATCTAGCGGGTGGCGAAAAGAGTGTCGGTGAATTGAACAAGCATTTCCCGCTCAGTCCATCAGCATTCTCTCAACATTTAGCTGTATTGCGCGAACAAGGTCTAGTGAAGTTTCGTAAGCAGGCGCAAACAATTTATTATTCAATTAACGATCCGGATACAATGCAATTCATGCAGTTGCTTCGTAGCAAATTCTGCCCGACATTCACTGATTAGATCATCAGTTTTGCATAACGATAGCGTCTTCGCGTTTACCAGATGCGGTTGGATAATATCCCTTACGACGCCCAAGAGTTTTAAAGCCGAGCTTGGTGTATAGGGCGATAGCTGGTTGGTTCGATTCGCGCACTTCAAGAAACACACTGGCATGCTTATTTTGCGCCAACTCGCAAACGTGTCGAACGAGCGCCTCGCCTAATCCCTGCCTTTGAAAAGCTGATGAAACAACAACATTCATAATGGTCCATTCATCTGGCATTGGTTGATGGACGATAATAAATCCCAGCAACTGCTGACCATTATCTCGGTACAACCCAAAATTTTGATAACCATTCGAAAAACACGACTTTAGCGTCTCTACCGACCATGGAAGCTGGTTTGTTCCGGTTTCAATAGCCGCGACATCGGGAGTCCAAGTTTTTAACTCAACAATAGCTATAGCGCTGTTCATGAGAGTTGATTTTGAATCTGATTCCATATCTTGGCTTTCATCGAAGCTGGAATAGTATCTTGAATATCGACGTTAAAGGTTACTATAAACGCGCTATCCCATTGCTCTTTGCTTGCGCTTGGAACTTCAGCGATAGCAGAGGATGAAGCTTGGCCTAACGCTAGTGCAATATCCACGAGCCACTGTGGATGTTTTACCGGAAGGCGTTCAGTAAATAACAATAGCCACGGACCTAAACGATAGCAGTGAGATACGCCTGCTTCGGAATTTTGTGCAACGGGATTTTCTGTAGCTAAGTTCTCTTGAGCTTCAGCCACACTTGCACGCAGCTTCCACAACGGCAAACCAAGTGCAGCAAGCGCTTTTTGTTGAGATTTATTGAAGATATTTTCTGTCATGCGCTTAGCCTAGCCCAAACGCCTTCTTTTAGGAAGATCTTGAAAGGAAATGGCAGGGGTGGAGGGATTCGAACCCCCAACCGTCGGTTTTGGAGACCGCTGTTCTACCAATTGGAACTACACCCCTGCAATCAAGGTCTGAATTATACTGTCCAATCTGGCACTGGCAAGCGATTTATGCGCTCCAAATTGCCAACTGCGGGATTTTTCACCACTTATCGCAAAGTGCGGTGTTATACTAAATTGTATTAGACACTTACTGAAAGGTATTTCTGATTTATGAGTGTGCGTTATGTGCAAGGATTGCTTGCTATCTTCCTCATGCTATTAAGCCTGCCAGCACTCTCGCAGACTTCATGGCAACCACCTAATGCTAAATTGGCAATTGAAATTGATGGCATTGAAGGGGCACTTTTAACAAACGCGCGTATTTTTCTCAGTCTCACCGCCCTCGAAGGTGAGAAAGTACCTTCCATTTTTCGAGTTCGCTATCTGAGTCGAACCGGTGAACAAGAAATCCGTTCCGCACTTGAACCCTTTGGCTTTTATAATGCTAGTGTAACTAGCGAGATTAATGAAGGCGAAGACATTTGGACCGTTCGTTATGTCGTCGATGTTGGCCCCGTTACAACCTACAATAATGTGAATGTTAGGCTGATCGGAAACGCACAAAACGATACTGCTTTTCAAAAACTTATTGAGTCGCAACAGCCATATTCAGGGCAAGTATTTAACCATCAAGCATATGAGCGTTTCAAAGCTAGCTTGAGAAATCTCGCAGCTGAGCGCGGTTATTATGATGCGACCTTCACCGAGCACTCAGTCAAAGTAGAAACGTCGCAACAGCTTGCTGATGTCTCGCTTGTTTTTGATTCTGGTGAGCGTTATTTGTTTGGCGAAACGACCTTTTGCTGCGCCTTCCTTGGTGATTCTTTACTCAATCGATTCATTCAATACGAAACTGGTGAGCCGTTCAACACACGTGCACTCTTGGATTTACAGGTTGATTTAGCCGGTAGCGACTATTTTAACCGTGTGGAAGTATCGCCTCAGTGGCAAAATACGAGTGATCATCATGTTCCAATCGATGTCGCACTAACCCCCAACGAACGCGACCGTTATCAAGTCGGCTTAGGCTATGGAACCGACACTGGCGCACGCATCACGTTAGGTTTTGATAGACGTTGGGTCAATGATCGAGGTCATCGTTTAAGTAGTGTTATACGGTTATCAGAAGTTCAAAACACCGGTTTTGTTAGCTATATCATTCCCGGAAATAATCCAGCACGAGACTCTTATAGCTTTAACGGCGAGATCACTGATCGGTCCTTTGAAGAACAACGCTCGACGTTATATCGCACCTCTTTCAAAGATCTTCGCCATTATGATCGTTGGCACCGTACCTATCAACTCGCCTATCAACGCGAAGACTTTGCCTTTGGTGACGAACCAACTGAATCATCGAATTTCTTAATTCCATCCGTCGAATGGAGCCTAATTGAAAGTTCAAACCTGCCGGCAAATCGTAACATCATTGATGACGGTTATCGGTTATCAATTATGTTGCAGGGTGGCTATGACGGTGCTCTTTCCGATACCACGTTTGCTTCAGTCAAAGTTGGAGCAAAGTGGATTCATCGACTAAACGAAAGCTGGCGTGTTCTGGTTCGTAGCGAAATTGGAGCCTTGCGAGCTGACAACTTTGAAGCGCTTGGTCCTACGCTTCGATTTTTTGCGGGTGGTGATCATAATGTCCGAGGCTATGCCTATCAACAATTGGGGCCCGAGAACGCCGATGGTGTAGTTGTTGGTGGTAAATACATGACCGCGAGTTCAGTAGAAGTTGATTATTCGTTCAAACCAAACTGGCGCGTGGCACTGTTTACCGATATTGGGAATAGTATGATGCAATGGGATGAGGGTCTTAAACAATCGGTCGGATTTGGCTTTCGATGGGTTTCTCCGATTGGTCCAGTCAGACTTGATTTAGCCATGGCATTAGATGAGCCAAGTAAACCGTGGCGTCTTCACTTAACGCTGGGGCCTGATTTATGAAGTTTGTTAAATATCTCGCCTGGACAATTGTTGCGTTATTCGTGCTAATACCGAGTACGTTGGCGGTATTGGTCATGACCTCCACTGGCTCACAGTTTATCATTGAGCGGTCGGCTCAATTAGCGGATATCGATTTAGAGTTTGATTCATTAAGTGGCAATTTAGTCGGCCAATTGACCCTTAAGAACCTCAAAGTGGCCAAATCACCTTGGCAAGCTAGTGTTGAATCACTAACTCTTGAATGGCAACCATCGCAACTGTTAGATCAGGCGCTCGTTTTTAAAAAAATTGAAACCCGCTCGTTACTATTTGAAATTGCCACAGCAGATAACAACTCAACTTCATCTGAGGCAATTACCTTACCGCAATTAAAGTTACCTATTACTTTGATGGTTAACGATTTCAGCGCCATTAATAGTAACTTGGTTCTCGATAATAATCGCCAACAACTGCCAGACATTGATGGTCGCTTAGATTGGCGCGGTACGAAACTCAACATGAAACAACTGCACCTCGATTATCAGCAAATTAGCACCTTCATCGCAGGTTCAATAACAACTCGAAATGATTATCCAATTAATCTTGAATTAAGATGGCAACTTAGCGATCCAATTGACAAATCAGCTATTGAAGGTATCACCGGTAACACCCATGTTCGCGGAAGTATTGCCAACATTGACGCGGTCACGACATTTACAGTACCGCCACAAACTGAGCAACACACCATTCATTTGCAAGTAAAAGATACACTCTCTAATAGCCGCTCGTGGCTTGCTGAGGTAGCAATTAATCAGTTATCTACCTCGCCATTAATACCGATAATATTGGCAAACGATTCACCATGGTATAGCTGGCTGAATAGCTCATCTCTGACTCTTGATGCAACGATTGATAATCAGCAAGTAGCAATAGAAGAGTTCTTACTTTCAAATATTGGCGCCAATAAAGGTTATGTGGCATTCGACGGTGTTCTTAATAACTATTTAGCGTTTAACGAAAGTTTATCTAAGGTCAGTTTAAGAGGAGCGCTGAATAGCTCCAAGTTATCATTGCCCCATGAGGCGATTGGTCTGCAACTTGATATTAATGAGCTTACGGGTAACGTTGAAGGCAGCCTTGAATCTTTTTCACACAATCTAGATATCAACGCAACTTATGATAATAAATTGCCTGCAGAGGTTAAATTCTCGGGGAATGGGAGTGCGTCACACTTTACAGTTGAACACGCACAAATCAACTCTGATGCAATTACTGCCGATATAACTTCGACTGTTGATTGGTCTTCTGAACTTGCAGTTTCAGCGTCGATACATTCGTTTTCAGCTCAGTTGGAACAGCTAAAAGAATTAGCCGATTACGAACTGCGCGCGCAAGGCAATGTTATCTATAAGGAGCAACGGCTAGCGGCGGAAAACCTGCTAATTCGCTGGGGTGAGAACAGCATTAATTTGAATGGTGCGATGACTGAAAGCTCAGAATTAAATCTATCCTTAGACGTACCGGATTTATCTACATTATCGAATAACGAATACTTTTCTGGCGATGTTAAAGCTAACTTAGCCATCACTGGAACAATTGATGAACGTATCGATATCCAAGTAAAGGATTTGGTTCTTAATCATCCTGACTTTGGTAATTGGACTAATACCGATCAAGGATTAATTTCGGTTCCGGTCGCAACACCACTTGCAACCTCAGTAGACTCCTTATGCCTAACGGCGAATACCCAACGGGCACCTGCTAATCTTTGCTTTGATACAACGGCAAATAACTCTATACAGACCACGCAAATTACCGGCCAGAATCTACCTTTAGCTTTACTCAACCGATTCCGAGAATCCGACGTCGCTGAACGAATTTGGGGACTTGCAAATTTAAACAGCAGCATTAGCTACGATACCAGTACATGGTCGTTAGTGGAAACTGAGGGTGCACTTCGCAGCGAGCGGACTATATTGTTTGCGCTTGATGAAGAAATATCCACACGCTTTAACTATTGGCAATTAGATTGGCAGGGTAATTTAGACAAACTTGAAACGTCTATTACAGCGGAATTGGAAGAAGATAAAGGGTTAGTTATTGGCGATCTGGTCGCCAGTAATATCGCCGATGGCGCTGACCTAAGTGGTGATATTATTATCGAATTGCGTGATCTCACTGTCCTACAGTGGGCGCTACCCGACCTTCGTTACGAGAATGCACATGCACTAGCACAAATAAATATCAGTGGAAGTACCCAGGCTCCTAGCGTTACTGGTTCAATTGAGTTGGCAGCTCAAGAGATCGGTTTCGCACAAAGTGGTTTGTTGCTTACAAACGTTCGAATTGCAGCATTCGATACCGCCGAAGTCGATAATGGGATTACGCTCGACGGTCAAGCTCAGTCTGGACAAGGTTGGATCAGTATTGCTGGGTTACTCGAACCATTAAAACCGGAGCTGACACTGACTATTCAAGGTGAAGAGTTCCGTGCAATCCAGATACCAACTGCCACAGTTGATATTAGTCCTAATATCAAAATCACCTTACTTAACGAACGCATCGATGTAACAGGCGAAGTCGACATTCCGTATGTACGTATTGATCAACCAGAAATCGCTGATATGGGCGTTACAACATCAACCGATGTCGAAGTCTATCAAAACGGCGAGCCGCTTAGAGCTCAGGAAGCTGGCCTCTACCCAATATATGCCGATGTCCGAGTTACACTTGGAGATGATGTAAAAGTTAAAGGCTTTGGCTTTGAAGGCGATTTAGCCGGAAGTTTACGACTTACAGAAACACCAAAACGTGCATTAACTGCTAGCGGTAATATATCCGTTAATAAAGGTTTTTATGAGCTTTATGGCCAACGCTTAGAGATAGAGCGAGGTTCCTTTATTTATAACGGCGGACCAATTGATAACCCCGGGTTAGATCTGCGTGTAGAACGCTCATCAGAGAACATGTTGGCAACTGAAGATGTCCGCGTCGGCGCCCAGGTCAGTGGTACTTTGCAAGAGCCAGACTTTCGTTTGTACTCAACGCCAGCAATGCCTGACAGTGAAGTATTATCTTATTTAATTCTTGGCCGCGGCTCTGGAACCGCTACAGCCGGTAATGAGAACCTCCAGCTCCAAGCGCTTATTTTACTTGGCTCTAAAGGCACTGATTTTATCGGCGAATCATTGCAAGATACCTTCGGATTTGATGAGTTTGGAATTGACTCAACAATGAATCCCAACGATACCTCCTTTTATATTGGTAAGTACCTTTCACCTAAACTTTATGTGAAGTATGGCGTCGGGTTATTTGAAGATACCAATACCTTTTTAGTGCGTTATTTGTTATCTGAGAAACTCATTATAGAGACGACAGCAAGTAGTGAAGCGCAAGGTGGTGACATCTTCTACACAATCGAGAAGTAGAGCAAGGACGATATTAGCTGTTGGATATTAGATATTAGAAGAGCGAAGGGCGTTATTCGTTATTCGTTATTCGTTATTCGTGCGTTCACTTCGTTCACTGCTCGTCCGTGCTACGCACTGTTCGTTATCGAACAGAGAGGCGAAGCCGAACGCACGAACAGCGCAGCGCACGAACCACGAGTCACGTTTTTGGTTTTCCCAAACGAAAAAACCCCGAGCGTTAGCTCGGGGTCTCGTCGTATTTGAAGCCTGGCGGTGTCCTACTCTCACATGGGGAAGCCCCACACTACCATCGGCGCTGAAGCGTTTCACTACTGAGTTCGGAATGGATCAGGTGGTTCCACTTCGC
>NZ_PIPZ01000007.1 GCF_003987045.1 Pseudidiomarina marina
TCTTTAACAATATACCAAGCCAAGCAAACTGTGTGGGCACTTACCGGATTCAGGCAGAGAAAGCATCTTCGGATGCACAAAAGGTCTTTAAATAGACCACCTGACTGATTGGAAAAGTGCTTAACAAATTAGATTTATTAAGTCATTGATTCAATGGGTCGATTAAACACTTTAAACTGAAGAGTTTGATCATGGCTCAGATTGAACGCTGGCGGCAGGCCTAACACATGCAAGTCGAGCGGCAGCGGGGAGTAGCTTGCTACTCTGCCGGCGAGCGGCGGACGGGTGAGTAATGCTTGGGAACTTGCCTTTAGGAGGGGGATAACCACGGGAAACTGTGGCTAATACCGCATAATGTCTACGGACCAAAGCAGGGGATCTTCGGACCTTGCACCTAGAGATAGGCCCAAGTGAGATTAGCTAGTTGGTGGGGTAAAGGCCCACCAAGGCGACGATCTCTAGCTGTTCTGAGAGGATGATCAGCCACACTGGGACTGAGACACGGCCCAGACTCCTACGGGAGGCAGCAGTGGGGAATATTGCACAATGGGGGAAACCCTGATGCAGCCATGCCGCGTGTGTGAAGAAGGCCTTCGGGTTGTAAAGCACTTTCAGTGGTGAGGAAGGATGTAAGATTAATACTCTTGCATATTGACGTTAGCCACAGAAGAAGCACCGGCTAACTCCGTGCCAGCAGCCGCGGTAATACGGAGGGTGCAAGCGTTAATCGGAATTACTGGGCGTAAAGCGTACGTAGGCGGCTTGTTAAGCAAGATGTGAAAGCCCCGGGCTCAACCTGGGAATGGCATTTTGAACTGGCAGGCTCGAGTTCTGAAGAGGGTGGTAGAATTTCCTGTGTAGCGGTGAAATGCGTAGATATAGGAAGGAATACCGGTGGCGAAGGCGGCCACCTGGTCAGAAACTGACGCTGAGGTACGAAAGCGTGGGGAGCAAACAGGATTAGATACCCTGGTAGTCCACGCCGTAAACGATGTCAACTAGTTGTTCGTTTCATAAACGAAGTGAGTAACGCAGCTAACGCACTAAGTTGACCGCCTGGGGAGTACGGCCGCAAGGTTAAAACTCAAATGAATTGACGGGGGCCCGCACAAGCGGTGGAGCATGTGGTTTAATTCGATGCAACGCGAAGAACCTTACCATCCCTTGACATCCAGTGAATTATCTAGAGATAGATGAGTGCCTTCGGGAACACTGAGACAGGTGCTGCATGGCTGTCGTCAGCTCGTGTTGTGAGATGTTGGGTTAAGTCCCGCAACGAGCGCAACCCTTATCCTTAGTTGCCAGCGCGTAATGGCGGGAACTCTGGGGAGACTGCCGGTGATAAACCGGAGGAAGGTGGGGACGACGTCAAGTCATCATGGCCCTTACGGGATGGGCTACACACGTGCTACAATGGCGCGTACAATGGGAAGCTAACTCGCGAGAGTGTGCGGATCTCAAAAAGCGCGTCGTAGTCCGGATTGGAGTCTGCAACTCGACTCCATGAAGTCGGAATCGCTAGTAATCGTGGATCAGAATGCCACGGTGAATACGTTCCCGGGCCTTGTACACACCGCCCGTCACACCATGGGAGTGGGCTGCACCAGAAGTAGATAGCTTAACCTTCGGGAGGGCGTTTACCACGGTGTGGTTCATGACTGGGGTGAAGTCGTAACAAGGTAGCCGTAGGGGAACCTGCGGCTGGATCACCTCCTTATGAAAAAGCCTTGAAGAAGTTAAGTGCTCACACAGATTGCCTGGTTTGGTAGATGTAACGGATAGAAACTGGGTCTGTAGCTCAGCTCGATAGAGTGCACCTGCCCTGCATAAGCGGGTGAGGTCGTACCGACCGCGAAACGGGGCCATAGCTCAGCTGGGAGAGCGCCTGCCTTGCACGCAGGAGGTCAGCGGTTCGATCCCGCTTGGCTCCACCACTTCAACGTTATGCTGCGTTGGAAAGCCACTCACATACTGATGTATGCTTCGCGGCTTCCCGCCTTGCCTAACATTGAAGCAAGCTTCTGGCTTGGTTTTTCGAATAACGAATAACCAATCACGAATAACGGTTTTTATCCAAGGTTAGCGATAAACGTTCTTACGAGAATAGTTATCAGTAACCTCATGTTACGACGCTCTTTAACAATATGAACAAGCTGATTGTAATAAAGTAATGAAATGCCACTCTACTTGAAACACCATTTTGGTAGAGGCGTATCGAACTTGTGTACAGCATAGAGAACAGCCCATGCGATTCGAATAAACATTTTCGGGTTGTATGGTTAAGTGACTAAGCGTAGACGGTGGATGCCTAGGCAGTTGGAGGCGATGAAGGACGTACTAACTTGCGATAAGCCATGATGAGGCAGTAAGAGCCGTTATAGTCATGGATTTCCGAATGGGGAAACCCACTGAGCTTGCTCAGTATCCTTAGGTGAATACATAGCCTAAGGAAGCGAACCCGGAGAACTGAAACATCTAAGTACCCGGAGGAAAAGAAATCAACCGAGATTTCCCTAGTAGCGGCGAGCGAACGGGAAGTAGCCCTTAAGCAATCATCGTTTTAGTGGAACAAGCTGGAAAGCTTGACGATACAGGGTGATAGTCCCGTACACGACGAGGCAATGATTGTGAAAACGAGTAGGTCGGGACACGTGTTATCTTGACTGAATATGGGGGGACCATCCTCCAAGGCTAAATACTCCCAACTGACCGATAGTGAACCAGTACCGTGAGGGAAAGGCGAAAAGAACCCCGGCGAGGGGAGTGAAATAGAACCTGAAACCGTCTACGTACAAGCAGTAGGAGCCCTTCGGGGTGACTGCGTACCTTTTGTATAATGGGTCAGCGACTTATATTTTGTAGCAAGGTTAACCGTATAGGGGAGCCGTAGGGAAACCGAGTCTTAACTGGGCGCTTGAGTTGCAAGGTATAGACCCGAAACCGGGCGATCTATCCATGAGCAGGTTGAAGATTGAGTAACATCAATTGGAGGACCGAACCCACATCTGTTGAAAAAGATGGGGATGACTTGTGGATCGGAGTGAAAGGCTAATCAAGCCCGGAGATAGCTGGTTCTCCCCGAAATCTATTTAGGTAGAGCCTCGGACGAATACCACTGGGGGTAGAGCACTGTTTGGGCTAGGGGGTCATCCCGACTTACCAACCCCATGCAAACTCCGAATACCAGTGAGTACTATCCGGGAGACACACGGCGGGTGCTAACGTCCGTCGTGAAGAGGGAAACAACCCAGACCGCCAGCTAAGGTCCCGAAGTCATGGCTAAGTGGGAAACGATGTGGGAAGGCTCAGACAGCTAGGAGGTTGGCTTAGAAGCAGCCATCCTTTAAAGAAAGCGTAATAGCTCACTAGTCGAGTCGGCCTGCGCGGAAGATGTAACGGGGCTAAGCCATGCACCGAAGCTGCGGCAGCACACTTGTGTGCTGGGTAGGGGAGCGTTCTGTAAGCCGTTGAAGGTGTGTTGAGAAGCATGCTGGAGGTATCAGAAGTGCGAATGCTGACATGAGTAACGATAATGCGGGTGAAAAACCCGCACGCCGGAAGACCAAGGTTTCCTATCCCATGCTAATCAGGGTAGGGTAAGTCGGCCCCTAAGGCGAGGCCGAGAGGCGTAGTCGATGGGAATCAGGTTAATATTCCTGAACCGACATGTACTGCGATGGGGGGACGGAGAAGGCTAGGCAAGCCGGGTGTTGGTTATCCCGGTGAAAGTATGTAGGTTGGTTGCTTAGGAAAATCCGGGCGACTAAGACTGAGATACGAGACGAGCATCTACGGATGCGAAGTTGTTGATGCCCTGCTTCCAGGAAAAGCCTCTAAGCTTCAGGTACATGTTGACCGTACCCGAAACCGACACAGGTGGTCAGGTAGAGAATACTAAGGCGCTTGAGAGAACTCGGGTGAAGGAACTAGGCAAAATAGTACCGTAACTTCGGGAGAAGGTACGCCAGAGCTAGTGAACCCCTTGCGGGGGGAGCTGGAGCTGGCCGCAGTGACCAGGTGGCTGGGACTGTTTATTAAAAACACAGCACTCTGCAAAATCGAAAGATGACGTATAGGGTGTGACACCTGCCCGGTGCCGGAAGGTTAATTGATGGGGTTAGCGTAAGCGAAGCTCTTGATCGAAGCCCCGGTAAACGGCGGCCGTAACTATAACGGTCCTAAGGTAGCGAAATTCCTTGTCGGGTAAGTTCCGACCTGCACGAATGGTGTAACCATGGCCACGCTGTCTCCACCCGAGACTCAGTGAAATTGAAATCGCCGTGAAGATGCGGTGTACCCGCGGCTAGACGGAAAGACCCCGTGAACCTTTACTATAGCTTGGCACTGAACATTGAACCTCCATGTGTAGGATAGGTGGGAGGCTATGAAGCGTTGGCGCTAGTTGACGTGGAGCCATCCTTGAAATACCACCCTTGTATGTTTGATGTTCTAACTTAGGTCCCTTATCGGGATCGAGGACAGTGCCTGGTGGGTAGTTTGACTGGGGCGGTCTCCTCCCAAAGAGTAACGGAGGAGCACGAAGGTTGGCTAAGTACGGTCGGACATCGTACGGTTAGTGTAATGGCACAAGCCAGCTTAACTGCGAGACAGACACGTCGAGCAGGTGCGAAAGCAGGTCATAGTGATCCGGTGGTTCTGAATGGAAGGGCCATCGCTCAACGGATAAAAGGTACTCCGGGGATAACAGGCTGATACCGCCCAAGAGTTCATATCGACGGCGGTGTTTGGCACCTCGATGTCGGCTCATCACATCCTGGGGCTGTAGTCGGTCCCAAGGGTATGGCTGTTCGCCATTTAAAGTGGTACGCGAGCTGGGTTTAGAACGTCGTGAGACAGTTCGGTCCCTATCTGCCGTGGGCGTTTGAGAGTTGAGAGGGGTTGCTCCTAGTACGAGAGGACCGGAGTGAACGAACCTCTGGTGTTCGGGTTGTCACGCCAGTGGCACTGCCCGGTAGCTATGTTCGGAATCGATAACCGCTGAAAGCATCTAAGCGGGAAGCGAGCCTCAAGATAAGCTCTCACTGACATGTAATTGTCCTGAAGGGTTGTTGGAGACTACAACGTTGATAGGCGGGGTGTGGAAGCGTAGTAATGCGTTGAGCTAACCCGTACTAATTGCCCGTGAGGCTTAACCATACAACACCGAAGGTGTTTAGGGCTAATGTAGCCCGGCGTTTGACGCCGGGGACGCAAGTTCGAGCTTCTATTAAAATACGTTCCTGTAGGGTGCGCATTCATACGAACAATCAGCGCGTTTATATTGTTTAACAGTTTTTGCCTGGCGGCCATAGCGAAGTGGAACCACCTGATCCATTCCGAACTCAGTAGTGAAACGCTTCAGCGCCGATGGTAGTGTGGGGCTTCCCCATGTGAGAGTAGGACACCGCCAGGCTTCAAATACGACGAGACCCCGAGCT
>NZ_PIPZ01000008.1 GCF_003987045.1 Pseudidiomarina marina
TCTCAGTCCCTTTTACAAATTTACGTTTAACTTGTGCAGTATCGATATCTGCCGGATGCTGATTTTTAAACTCGATAAAATAAAGTTTTTTATTGCCTATATAAATAGCATCCGGCGATGCTGGAAGTTTATCGTTATCAAATCGATTTTTAACATATTGGTCAAAATCGTAAACGGGTAATGTTAATACATCATTACACAAATATTCATCGTTTGTCGCATCCCAGCTCGTTCTTTTTAACGTAGAGCTGAAATCCGCAAACTCACTGTGACAAAAGGCTTTTATAGAGTACTTATTCATCTTTTAATTTCTCAGCATCCATGCTTCTAAAGACTTCAAACGGCTCAGCTAGTATTCTAAATATATCTTCTAACCGCTCTTGATCTTCAATTACGTTATTTTCCGCAAGATAAAAACAATTCTCATTGTTTAATCCCTTACAATCCGCATACCGTTTGAGCGCCTCAATCATATATGGACTATGAGACGATACAAGAATATAAACTCCATGCTTTGCAAACTGAACTAACGCATCGGCGAGTTTCAACTGCCATTTGGGATGAAGATGATTTTCTGGCTCATCAAATATCAAAATCGTATTTTTACTCATAAAATCGTTGATTACGAGCAATTGAAGTATTCCGAAAACCTTTATCCCACTCGCTGTATTTTTAATCGATAAATCAGCACCTGCACGACGATAAATAAAATCTTTTGCTGAGTTATCATAGTCAACTTTTCCAGAAATAATTCTTTCAAGTTTATCCCTAAACTCGATTTCCTTTTCCGAAAGGAAAAGAGCTCCAAGACCTGGCTCACGAAGTTTATCGAACAGATCCTTAGTGTGCAGAGTTGTATAAGGAACACCTAACCGAGCAATATTCCCACGCCGCAAGTTTAAACCGGACTGACTACGAATGAGAAGATCATGATTATTCAGTATTAGAGGTGACTCTATAAAGGTAGCATCTTTGAGTTGAATAGGTTCAATGTCCCCTTCTAAGGTGAACTTGTTACCGTGGTGCACCTTAATATCCAACAATTTAATCTTGTTTTCGAAAAGACGAATTGAACCGGATTTAGCGCCTGAATACAAAACCGTTGAATCGAATTCTGAAGCAAAAACCTTATTCAATGCGCTTTCAATTGATTTCTTTTCATCTTCCGGTGATACCGCAATTCGAGAAATATCGCCACATAATTCATCGAACTCGAGCTCATATGTACCTTTCAGGCCAGCAAGAGCTTTTAACTCATTTGCATCACTTTCAAAAACCGAAGACAGAGATAGCTCTTCTAGCAATTCGTAGGTTCGTTGTCTTAATCGTCTAAATGCACTTTCGACATCATCGGTAAAATTGCTTGAGCCTCTTCTAAGTATAAAAAATAACTCGCGTAGCTTGTCATCAATTTTGTAATCTTTTGATTCCTGTAGATCTTCTTTATAGCGATTGATTGCTTTTATTATACAAAACACAACCTTACCGACTGTACTCTTGCCGTTATCATTCTCCCCCGCAATTACAGTTAGCTGGTTCAGTGTGATCTCAGCTGATTTAAGCATTCCTATATTTTTGAGGACTAACTTCATGTATTTGGTTCCAAACAGACGTTTATCTTTAAGCAAGTTATAACATACTTTGGAGGGCGCTACATCTAGCTATATATGTTGTTCAGCTTGACGCCCTCTCAATAAACTTTTCAAAATTCGCCAAATCATCGGAAAGTTCCCCTGTTCCACAATATTTACTCCCTTCCGGCGTTAGTAGCCGATTAAATGGCTTTTTTCAGCACGGAATAGATTTCAGGAACCAAATTCACATCAATCGCGTTTGCGCCATCGCCATCCCAATTATCTACGTTTGATTCCTGCACTAGTTGAGTTAACTGCTGCAAAGTATTAGGAGAGTTCGTTATAAAATTGGAGAATTTCATGTCTAGAATCAGCCATCACTTACAAAAATTTCGTCGTTTTACTTACTCACTCAACACTCAAGCTGGTTGTAGGCTTGCTCAAGTGTATATTGTATTTCATGCAATAACTTGCGATTTATCAGTTCCCCAAGAGCCTTCTAAGCCGATCGTTAGCCCTTCACCGCTGCTACTGTTAATAAACTTATACATAGCATCAGCCGTGCATGTGTGTGTTTGGTCATCAAATTCATCAACCGTTGAAACTCGCTCAGGCAATGCCTCGAATATTTGCCCTTGTAATTTTGTGACCTTATCTGCACCCATAAAACGATCTCTTTTTACCCATCACTTCACCACCCGCAAATGGCCTTTCCGGTCCCTAGCAACCCCAACCTCCCCGTCAAAGTACTCAGCATCAGGCAGCTTAAAGGGTGGATGACTATTCAAATCAACTAGCTTAATATAACTATCACTAAAGCGTTGAAAGTTTAAAAGGTAGGCTGATAACCAATCGCCACGACTAGAGTCATCAGCGCATTCATGTAGATTTTTAAGAAGTGAAAACTTACTGATAGCTGTCGTTCCATGACAATCATCCTTGTGGTTAAGTTGCTTTAACCTTCCTGAGCTACCAAGTCGTAATAGGCCTGCTCTAACGTTTTTTGTATTTCGTCGGCCGTCATTGGCCCTTTCAACACAACCACCTCATCGCTGTCATTGCCTTCGACAGCTTCAGTCATTCGGGCAAGGTCGAATGAATAGTTTGATGTGTTGTTTCCTTTGGTGTCCGTCATGCGGATACGCTCCTTCGGGCTTTGTTTCTTAAGCGGCCTGTAATGATAGTGCTTGAACAAAATTTATTCAAATTTAAAAGGGGTGCAGAGCCTCAATAATGACATTGGTATCAACTAAAATGACATCATCCCTGTTCATTTCATCGAATTCCTTTTACCTATAAATCAAACGGAACTGCCAAGTCATGCTCTCGATATGTAACTGAGGGTGCGGCCAAAAACTTGGACTACTTTGAAGGTAGTCTGATGTTTTCATATGAAGATCGAATTAGAGCAGTAAAGCTCTGCATCCAACTGGGAAAGCGTGCAGCAGCAACAGTTCGAATACTGGGTTATCCGTCACAAAAGTATTTAAGACAGTGGTACCTATTTTTGAAAAAGCTGGAGACCTGCCCCGCGTCCAGACGCGTAAATCGCGCTACTCAGCTGAGCAAAAACGTATAGCTGTCGTTCCATGACAATCATCCTTTTAGCTACTTTACCCTAACCTTCCTGGGTAACAAGTTCGTAGTAGGCCTGCTCTAACGCTTGCTGTATTTCAGCGCCCGTCATCCGGCTCGACTCCTTCGGGCTTTATTTGTTAAATGGCCTGTAATGACAGTACTTGCGCAAAATTTATTCAAATACGATTAAGATCGCCGTCAACGCTGATTCATATTAATATTGACGCACAGTACATTCAGTCACCAACACTATGCCAAAATACATCGATCTCGAAATCACAATCAACGACACACCCTACCCGATCACACGAACTCTGCGCGTGCCGGCGGCGACAGACCTGCATCAATTGCATTACTACATACAGTTGGCTATGGGCTGGGAACTTAGCCATCTACATCTGTTCACTACCACAATAGGTAAATTTACCGATTATTTTGACGACTTTGAGCCGAGCGAAGATCAACCTGAATTTGGTATCAAAATCACCGACGTGTTGCCGCGCAAAGGCAGCTCAATGACCTACCTATATGACTTTGGAGATGATTGGAAACATACCATACGCCACATTGGCAGCGTAATTGACGCAAATGAACGAGGCGTGAGATTGCGTAACGCCATTGGTGCGTGTCCAAAAGAAGACAGCGGTGGCGTCTGGAATTTACCCCAACGCAGCACGCGTAAGCCGGACCTCACTCTCATACAACAACGGTTAGATGAGTTTTACCGTTTAACCGTTACCGACGGCGAGGCTCCGCAACCTGCCTTTTGTAAAGTACATGGCTTCGACCAACTCGACGAAGACACCGAGCAATTTCGACACCCTTTAAGTAATGCTGCCGATCAAGCGATGCGTTTTCATATCTACGATACCATTGAAGACCTTTACGGCTTTGAGCATCTCCAACCCTTTGATAATGATCCTTTCGGCTATCGTCCCCTACACATTCAAGCGCCGCCCGTTGAGTTAGCAAAGGACGCGCCCATTGTGCGTGCAGTCATGCCAATGTTGATCGATATGTTAAGTAAACAAATCAAATATACGAGTAGCGGCTATTTACCGGTTAAATACGTGAAAGCCATGTTTGCCGAATTAAGCGACAACCGCTACCCAATGATCCGTGAATTACAGCGGTATCAACCTAGCTCTGAGTCTGTCGTTAAAGCAGCGACTGTGCTTCGTCACATTTTGCTGATGAGTGGCCTCGTTGAAACCACTAAAACAACGATGGGACTTACGCTCAAAGGCCTAGAACTAGTGGCAATGCGCGACTACGCACAACTCTACCTCGAATTGCTCGAAGCAACACTGCGCAAGTTTAACTGGGGGTGCATCACCTACTCCAATGAATGCCCATTACAGCAAAGCGCGGCGCCAATCATGCTATTACAGAGCAGTTTACTGCTTCCGCAAACACCGGTAAGTGATGAAATGCTGTACGACCTACTCGCAGGAATTGTTGCCGGTATTATGCGGGAGCCCATTGAGCGCAAAATTTGGCACGAAGAAGACGAAGACCCACGCAAGTTGCTATTTCGGCAACGCTATTGTTATTTTTTCGGCTTACTCGGCATTTGGGAACATGAGGCGAAACCCAACTTTCTCGCGGCGATTACCGAGTCAAGACAAATATCGGTTACTGAGCTTGGCCGCTCGTTGATTGGTTTTGAGCGAGAGGCGAATGTACGGTGAATGTGCACTACTAACGAAAATGCGGCCAAAGCCACGCACAGTAGCTCAAAATTAATGGCCGAAAGTGGGTGCAACCGCAATCATTAATTGGCTATACACTGC
>NZ_PIPZ01000009.1 GCF_003987045.1 Pseudidiomarina marina
TGTAATCCCCCCGAAAAATCGGAGCAGTTATAAGTAGAAAATTCCGTTAAACTAAAACGAAGGAGTTTTCTATGCGCAAATCACGATACACAGACAGTCAGATCTTAGCGATTCTGAAACAAAACGAGAACGGTGTGCCCGTTCCAGAGCTTTGCCGTGAACACGGCATGAGCTCAGCTCAATTTTATAAATGGCGCGCCAAGTTTGGCGGCATGGACGCATCGATGATGAAGCGTCTCAAAGAGCTTGAGGACGAAAATAAGCGCCTCAAGAAAATGTATGCCGAAGAGCGACTTAAAGCTGAGATCCGCAAGGAAGCCCTTGAGGGAAAGCTGTAAAGCCATCTCAGCGCAAAGAGATGGCGCAAGCTGCCATTCAACGTCATGGTATTAGTGTTCGTTTTGCCTGTGTTTGCATGGGCATTAGCACGAGCTGTTACCACTATCAAAGCAAACTCAGCGATGAAAACGCTGTGATTGCTGATTGGTTGCTGCGCTTAACCACTGCGCAGAAGCGCTGGGGTTTTGGTTTGTGCTTCTTGCACTTGCGTAACGTGAAAGGGTTTCCATGGAACCACAAACGCGTGTATCGCATTTATCGAGAGCTAGAGCTGAATTTACGGATCAAACCCAAACGTCGCCTGCGACGCGATAAACCTGACGCTTTAAGCGTGCCAACCGCAATGAATCAAGTCTGGTCGATGGACTTTATGTCCGACAGCTTAGCCGACGGCCGTTCACTGCGAACATTTAACGTCATCGACGATTACAATCGCGAAGGGTTAACCATCGAAGTAGACCTTTCGCTGCCAAGTGCTCGTGTTATTCGAGCCTTAGAGCAAGTGATTGAATGGCGAGGAAAACCTGCGGCGATTCGGTGCGACAATGGCCCAGAATATTTGTCAAGCGAGCTGATTAACTGGGCTGAAAAACATCAAATTACGATGCTCTATATTCAACCAGGTAAACCGACTCAGAATGCCTATGTTGAACGATTTAATCGAACAGTACGGCATGAATGGCTCGATTTGCACCTGTTTGAAAGCGTTGAACATGCACAAGAACTTGCCACTCAGTGGCTTTGGCTTTATAACAACGAACGGCCTAACACGGCTATCGGAGGCATTCCGCCCAAACAATTAACGCAAGCGGTTCATTAATTCTACGAATAACTGCTGCTTAAAATGGGGGGATTACA